>CAWEOB010000011.1:0-6321 GCA_963810635.1 uncultured Actinomycetes bacterium | reverse complement strand
TGGGGTTCCCCACAAGGCTCGCCGAGGGATACACGCCGGGAGAACGCGACCCCAAATCCGGGGCGTGGCACGTCACCACGGAAGATCTCCACGCCTGGGTGGAGGTACAGTTCCCGACCTATGGGCGGCTCGCGTTCGAGCCGACGCCCAACCGCACGAACCCCATCGCGAACGCGTACCAGAACCCGGCCGTGAGCTGCCCGCCCGGGACCCCGGGATGTCCCGGCGGCGGGGGCGACGGAGCGGTGGACGCCCCCGGTACCACGGGGACACTGAGCGGCTTGCCCAGACAGCTGCAGAACCTCGCCCGGCGCGAGTTCGCGGGCGTGCCGATCATCGCGTTGCCGCCCATCGAGGCCCCGAGCGAGCAGAGGAGGCGCGTGCCCACCGGGCTCGTCGCCCTCGCGCTCCTCGGGTTGGCGCTGGTCGTGGCGCTCTTGATCCCGCCCGTGCGGGCACTCCGCCGTCGACGCCGCCTGCGCAGGGCCGGAGACGAGCCACGTGCCCTGATCCTGGCGACGTACGACGTGTCCGCCGAGCGAGCCGCCGACCTGGGGTATCCGCGCACCTCGGGCGAGACGCTCCTGGAGTATCGGCGTCGCCTGGCGTCGAGCGGCTCGATCACGGACGGGCACCTCGAGCGGCTGACGTCGATCGCGGGCCGCGCCGCCTACGCGCCTGACGAGCCGGTCGGCGCCGACGTCCGTGAGGCGTCGGAGGCCGCCGACACGGTCCTGCACGATCTGCGCGAGCGCACCCCGATCACACAGCGGATCGCCGGTCAGTACCGGCTGCGTCGTTAGAGGGATCGTTCCTCAGGAGCCGGTCGCGGTATGGACCGCAGCCTCGCGCAGCGCCCTCACGAATCGCTCCCGGTCTTCGCTGAACTGCGCGACGTTGGTGCGCACGCCTGAGGCGATGTCATCGATCGCGACGAAGAACGCCATCTGCCCCTCGCGGAGGGCGTCGAGGACCTCACCGTCGCGACGGCAGATCTTGAAGATGCTCTGCCCGTCGGTGACGAGCTTGACGTCGGACAGGTGCCGGTCGAGGCCCGCTTTCTTGTTCAGGAACTCCCACGCGCGCCGCACCCGCTGCAGCGACATCCCGCCGTCCAGCAGGGACTTCACGACGCGGAGTGCGACCAGGTCGCGGAACGAATAGAGCCGTGGCACCCCGGGCCGTCCACCGGTGCCCTGCACCGACGGTCCCACCAAGCCGATCTGATCCAGTACCGCAACTGCCGCGACGTGCAACCGGTGAACTTGCTCGCCTGATGAGCCGTGAATCCCTCCATGGACGCGCGCCCTTTCACGAACTTCGCCTGCCAAACCATCGATGCGTCGGCACGTGCCCATCGCCTGAAGACTCAACGTGCGGTGAACGGTCACGCGCCCCAGGGGAAGGGAAGCCCTGTTGTACAGCAGTCCGCGAGAAGGTGGCAAGCGCTGAGGTCAGAGACGTGGACAAACCACCCGGACGGGCTAGCCGACGAGATGGTGTCGCGTCGCATCGGGTGGTCGTCGCGATGTGGCGTCGTTGCGTCGACGTCGTGCCGGCTTAGCTGAGCGGATCGTCGCCGGGCGGCGCCTGACGCCGACCGAATCGCGCGCCGATGCGACCGAGTACACCGGCGAGCGTGAGGCGCCCGGACGTCTGCATCTCGCGGATCTGATCGCGACCTAGCTGTCCGAGGTAGCGATAGATCAGGAGCGCCGACAGCACCATGATCACGAAACCGAGCGCAGCGATCCACGGTGAGACGACGAACAGCAGGATCAGCAACAGGCCGAGGAAGAAGCCGAGCGCGGCCATCCGGATGCGACGGGACAGATGGGTGTAGAGGTCGGTCCTGCCGACCTGTTCGACCAGACGCGGATCCTCCCGCGCGAGGCCCTTCTCGATCTCCTCGAGGATCCGCTGTTCGTGCTCGCTGAGGGGCATCCGTTTTCCTACCTCAGGCTCTCTGGCCTCAGGCTCTTGGCCTGGCCCTGGGAGAGGTCATCGCTTCCGATTATAGGAGTCGAGCGAAGCAACGGAGACCTTGAGTGCCGAAGCACGGCTCAGTTCCTGCGATCTCGCTCGATCAAGGAGGCCGGACGCGCCGCGCCTCGACCGAACCGCCGCTCGATCCGATCGATCGCGCGCTCGACGTCCCCCCACCGCTTCCCGTGGAGCATCGCGAGCTGTTCGGCCCCCGCCGGGACCAGCCCGGTCCCCGCCACGCCCAGCAGGCGGATCCGCCGGCGTTGCCCAGGGAGCGCTCCGTAGAGCTCCGCAACGGTCTGGTAGAGGTCCGCGCCGATGTCCGTCGCGTCGGGGAGCGTCCGGGACCGGGTGAGCGTCTGGAAGTTCGCCAGGCGGGCTTTCAGGACGACCGTGCGAGCGCGGTAGCCGTCCTCGCGCAGCCGCGTCGCCACCCGCCCCGAGAGGTCCAGCAGCTCGCGCAGGATGTCCTCGTCGGCGTCCAGGTCCCGCTCGAACGTCTCCTCGTGGCTCACCGACTTCGGCGCCTCGTACGGGACCACGTCGCGGTCGTCCACACCGTGCGCCAGCTGGGACAGGTGGTGCGCGGACGCGTGTCCGAGCAGGCGCTCCAGGATGGACTCGGGCGTGTGGCCCAGGTCGCCGATCGTGCGGATCCCCAGACGGCCGAGCGTCTCGCCGGTCTTCTCCCCCACCCCCCACAGGCGCCCCACCGGCAGCAGCTCCAAGAACCCGAGCACGCCGTCCGCGGGCACCACGAGCATCCCGTTCGGCTTGCAGTCGTCGGACGCGAGCTTCGCGACGAACTTCGTGGGGGCGACGCCGACGGAGCACGTCACCCCGACCTCGCGCTCGACGTCTGCCCGGATCTTCCCCGCGATCTCGGCCGAGGACCCGAACAGCATCGTGGCGCCCGCGACGTCCAGGAACGCCTCGTCGAGCGAGATCGGCTCCACGAGCGGGGTGTAGGAGCACAGGACCTCGCGGAACCGGTGCGAGTGGGCGCGGTACGCCTCGAAGTCCGACGGCAGGAAGATGATGTCGGGACAGAGGCGCCGAGCCCGAACGGCGGGCATGGCGGAACGGACGCCGTACTTCCGGGCCTCGTAGGACGCCGAGGCGACCACGCCGCGCGCGCCCGGTCCCCCGACCACGACCGGTTTGCCGGCGAGCGACGGATCCTTCAGGACCTCTACCGACGCATAGAACGAGTCGATATCGACGTGCAGGATCGGCTCGGCGCTCACCCCGCGGAGCCCGGGCTCGAATGCCAGAGCCGGCGTGCCGGCAGGGCAGGCTCCGTCGGTGCCTCCATCGCTTCCCGTAAGCGTCCCTCACCCCTCGCGCGGTGCAACGCGGTGAGGTCCCAGACCTCCTCGGCGATGATACTCACGCCCTTCACGCCGGTCCGTCGGAGCTGCCCCCAGACGGCCATCGCGTAGGAGTGGAACACGGTCTTCGCGACCTTGGGCTGGACCGACTCGAAGATCGTGACCTCGATCGGACCGGTGGCATCGTCGAGCGTCAGGAAGATGATCCGCTGGCCGCTGCGGATCGCCGGCGTCTGCGAGGCCACCTTGACGCCGGCGACCATGACCTTCTGCCCGCCGCGACACGCGTGCAGATCCTTCGTCCGGGTCACGCCCAGGTCGGCCAGGAGCGGCTCGAAGAACGTGACGATGTGCCGGGTGGCGTCCAGGCCGAGCACCTCGAGCTCCGCCCGCACGACCTCGGCGTCGGAGTAATCGGCGAACCGGTGCGCGGGCGCGGCGGCGTCGGCGAGCGTGAGCTGGTCCCCCTCGCGCTCGGGCGCCGTGGTCATGGCCGCGTACAGATGGGTCCGGCGGTTCTGGCCGGCGCGCCGGCTCGGCTGCGTCGCGAGCCGGTCGAACGCACCGGCGTGGGCGAGCGCCTCGGTCACCGGCCGGGAGACCGTCGTGCGCCGGAGGAAGTCCCCCACGTCGCGGAACGGACGGTCGGCGCGCCCCTGCATGATCGAGCGGATCTCGGCGTCGCTGATGCCGTGGACATCCTGCAGGGCCAAGCGGATGCCGAAGACGCCGTCGGCGGTCTCCTCAGCCACGTACTCGGGCTCGCTCACGTTGGCGTCGAGCGGCAGGATGGGGATGTCGTGCTGCCGGGCGTCCTCCAGCAGAAGCCGCCGTGGGTACATGCCGGGGTCGTGCGTGAGGATCCCGGCCAGGAAATGCGCCGGGTAGTGCGCCTTCAGCCACGCCGATTGGTACGTGGGCACCGCGAACGCCGCCGCGTGCGCCTTGCAGAACCCGAAGCTCGCGAACTCCGCCACCGCGGCCCACGCCTTCTCGGCAGCGGTTCGGTCAACACCGCGCGCCGTCGCCTTCTCCAGGAAGTCGGCGCGGAACCCCGGGATCATGTCCTCGTCGTCCAGGTGGCGCCGGATGTGATCGGCGTAGGTCAGGTCGTAGCCGGCGATCGCGGCGAGCGCCCGGATCACCTGCTCGTGGTAGACGATCACGCCGTGCGTCTCGCTGAGCGCCGGGCGCAGGTCGGGATGGATGTAGACCGGCTCCTCCATGCCCATCCGGCGGCGGAGGTAGGGCTGGATCATGTCGGACTTCACCGGCCCGGGACGGAACAGCGAGATGTCGACGATCAGATCCTCCCACCGGGTCGGCTGGAGCTTCTGGAGCAGCTCGCGCTGGCCGGGCGACTCGATCTGGAAGCAGCCGAGCGTGTCCGAGGCGCGGATCAGCTCGAACGTCTGGATGTCGTCGGTGGCGATCCGGTCCAGGTCGACCTTCTCGCCGGTGGTGCGCGCGATCTCGTCCAGGGCGTGGCGCATCGACGAGAGCATCCGGATGCCCAGGACGTCGAGCTTCAGGTAGCCCAGCAGCTCGACGTCGTCCTTGTCTGCCTGGATCATCCGGTGGCCGTTCGCGCTCCGCTCCAGCGGCACCCGGTCCACCAGCTCGTGGTTCGACAGGACGATGCCGCACGGATGCAGCGCGATGTGGCGCGGGAAGCCGTCCAGCCGCTCCGCCACGCGGAACAGCAGCTCGAGCTGCGGCATGGGCAGGTTGATGCCGTGGAGCTCCGGGAGGCGGTCGATCGCCTCGCGGAGGTGGCTGGCCGAGATGTGCGGGAACGCCTTGGCCACGACCCCGAGCTCGGCGTCGGGCAGGCCGAGCGCCTTGCCCACCTCGCGGACGGCCGAGCGGGCCCGGTACGTGTCGATCATGGCGACGCAGGCCGCGCGGTCGTCGCCGTGGCGCGAGAGCACCATGTCGTAGACGTCCTCGCGGCGCGCCGACTCCACGTCGATGTCGATGTCGGGCGGCTCGTCGCGCATCGGGTTCATGAACCGCTCGAACGGCAGGTCGTGGCGGACCGGGTCCACGTCGGAGATGGCGGTCAGGTAGCAGACGAGCGACCCGGCCGCCGAGCCCCGGCAGGCACAGCGGATGCCCATCGCCTTGATGTCCGCGACGATGTCGGCCACGGTGAGGAAGAACGCCGACGAGCCCATCTCGTCGATCATCGCGAGCTCGTGGTCGAGGCGAGCCAGGACCGGCTGCGTCGCCTTCACGTTCCGGTCCTCGATCCCCCGCCGGCACCGCTCCGCGAGCACCGACGAGGCGCTCCGCCCTTCCGGCACCGGGAAGTCCGGGAAGTGCATCCGCTTCAACCCCAGGTCGAACGCGCACGTCTCGGCGATCCGCAGCGGGGTGTCGCATAGATCCGGCCGCTCGTGGAACAGCGTCCGCATCGCACGCGCCGACTTCAGGTACCCCTCCGCGTTCTCCCGCCCGACGTGGTTCTGCGCGATCGGCACGATCTTCCGCATGCACTCGAGCGCGTCCGCGAGGAACGCGTCCTCGGGCACCAGGTACTTCACCGGATTCGTCGCCACGGCGCCGACCTCGAGCCGCTCCGCGAACCGCAACATCGCCCGCACCTCGTCATGAGCGTCACGCTCCATCCGATGCTCCACCGCCACGAAGCACCGATCGGCTCCGAACGCCTCCCGGAACGGCCCGGCAACCACGCACGCGGCATCGATCTGCCCGGAAACGGCCAACCGTCCCGCCGTCGAACGCGGCCCGAGCAACGCCACCAACCCCGCCGCATGCGCACAGATCTGCGAAGCCGACACGGACGGATCGCTGCGCTCGCCCAGCATGTGTGCATCGGTGATCAACCGGCAGAGGTTGCTGTATCCCTCTGCGTCCTGCGCGAGCAGCACGACGTGGGTGTCGGTCGTGGGCTGGCGCGCGGCGGGGTGGCGGGGGCGGCCTTCATCGCCCCGGCCCCGGAGCGTGAGCGACGCGCCGAGCAACGGTTCCACCCCTTCGC
>CAWEOB010000010.1:0-86692 GCA_963810635.1 uncultured Actinomycetes bacterium | reverse complement strand
AAGTGTTTCCTCGACCGAGATCTGTCGTCGATGGACCATCTCAGACTGGGCCAACGCGGTGGCCCGTCCGGCGGAATCCTCCAGGCCAAGCAGGATCGATGCGCGCGTGCCTGGTCCTTCATCAGGTCGAGTCGATCTCGGCTTACGCCATCGCGAACAATGGCGGCCATTTCTTCGGTCACGATGTCCGCCACTTCGCCGGCCTGCTCGGGGGAAGTGGCCGCCGAGACCGCCAAGAATCCGCAATCAAGGAACATCGCTGTCGACGCACCAACGCTGTATGCCAGGCCGCGTTCCTCGCGTACGTGCTGCCACAGCCTGCTCGATGTGCCGCCGCCGAGGATATTTGCCAGCATGTCGGCCGCATACCGCCGCGGGTCTCGCGCGGCAACTATCGGTGTTGCCATCAGCAGATGTGCCTGTTCAAGGTCCGGCCGACGTTCGACAATACGGGTGCGGCGGGGACCGGAGCGGCGTTCGCTCTTTATCGCTGGCTCAGCGATCAGAGATCGTTTGTCCGGCAAATGCTCTTCGATCAGCGCCACGAGGTGGTCGTGATCGACATTTCCTGCCGCGGCGACGACCAGATTATCTGGTGAGAACGCGGTCCTGTGAAACTCGATGGTTTTTTCGCGGGTAAACGTCCGGACAGTTTCGGGCGTACCGGTGATCGTAAGGCCCAGCGGCGTGGCCGGGGTAAAACTCGCGGTGGAAGATATCGCCCAGTACCTCATCGGGCGAATCCTCGTTCATCTTTATTTCTTCGATTATGACCCGGCTCTCGTTCGCAAGGTCCGCTTCGTCAAACCTCGGTCGAAGTGTCATGTCTGCCAGCAGTTCGAAAGCCTGGTCGAAACGATCGTCCACCACTTTCATGATAAAGCCTGTTTCCTCGTGCGTTGTAAATGCATCAAGGTTTCCCCCAAGCCGGTCCTGTTCCACAGCTATCTCAAGGGCCGATCGGTTGTTAGAGCCCTTGAATACACAGTGTTCGATAAAATGCGTCATCCCGTTTAGTTCGGCCGGTTCATTGCGCGAGCCGACCCGGAAGAAGAAACCGATAGTCGCAGACCTCACTCCTTCCATCCGGTCGGTCAGGACCGTCAGCCCGCTCGGGACACGATAAGTTCTTATATTTTCTTTTTCCATCATCCGGACCGCCGTCAACGTTATGGTAACAAACGCCCCGAATTTATATGAATGTGCCTGTATAGAATATGCCTCCTCCGAATGCGAAGGACCCGAAATTTGACAAAACGCCCCTCGCTTGTTAAGGTAAGTGATTACTTACTTACTATTCTAGACATGTGAAGAGTGACAAGGTGGTGGAACAAAAGGATCAGGAACCTGCGAACAAACCGGTCGAAATAGAAGAAGAGCAAACAGTTACGGCCGATGAGGCTGAACTGCCACAAGATGCGGAGAAGGGGCCGGTCCGAAACGGAAAGCGCCGAAAGCTTTTGTATATCGGCGGAACTGCTCTGCTTGTTATTGCGTTCGGCGGCCTTGTTTATTGGCTTTACGCACGACAGTTCGAATCGACCGACGACGCATTTATTGACGGAGACATTGTTCAAGTAAGTCCGAAGGTCGCCGCATATGTAAGATCGGTCAAGGTAAGATCCAATCAATTTGTTCACAAGGGTGATCTGCTCGTAGAGCTTGACCCTGCGGATTTCGAGGTCAGACTGCAGCAGGCAAAGGCGCAGCTTGAAACCGCACGCCGCCAGAGAGATCTGGCCAAAGCTAACACCCATCTAACTGAAAAGACGGCAATAGCAGGTCAAACAACAGCCCGTTCGAACGTCGAGACCGCACGCAGCAACGTTGAGCAGTCGAAGTTGGCCTCAGGTGCGAAGCGTACCGAGGTCGATCAGGCACGGGCGGCGGCCCGTACGGCAGAGGCTGTGCTTGCCACAGACGCACGCACAGGTGCCGCAGGCCGAATCGGACCTAAAGCTCGCACAAGTCGAATTCGACCGGAGACAGGCTCTCTTTAATAAAGGAGATATTTCGCGGCAATCGCTTGATCAGGCGACGAACATGCTGCAGACGGCCCGGGCAAAACTGGACGAGGCCGAGAAGCAGGTTCTCGCCGCTCAGTCACGGGTGGACGAGGCGAATGCGAACGTTCATACAGCGGACGAGAACTACCATCAGTCGGTAGCACAGACCGGCGTCATCCGATCGCAGGTAGGCGAGTCCGAGGGGCGGCTCGAACAGGCTGACTCGGCTCCGCAGCAGATACAGGTAAGCCAATCTCAGGTCGAGACGGCGGAGGCCGGGATCCAGGGGGCTGAGGCTGCGGTGCAGCAGGCCGAACTGGAGCTATCTTATACAAAGATCGTTGCACCCGAAGATGGATTTGTGACAAAGAAGAACGTCGAAGAAGGGCAGCTCGTTCAGGTCGGGACACCGCTGATGGCGATCTCGCAGTCAGACGAGGTTTGGGTGGTCGCAAACTTTAAGGAAACGCAACTCGAGTACATGAAGATCGGGCAGCCGGTGGATATAGAAGTCGACGCCTATCCTAGCGAATCCTTTCACGGGAAGGTCGAGAGCTTTCAGGCAGGCACGGGCTCAAAATTCAGTGTGCTGCCCGCGGAAAATGCCACGGGCAATTTCGTAAAGGTCGTGCAGGGCGTGCCGGTGAAGATCGTGTTCGATGACCCTCCGGAGAATGTCCAGCGGCTGGTGCCGGGCATGTCGGTTGAGCCATCGGTAAAAGTAAGGTAGCGGCAGGGCGTAAATGGAAGAAACAGCCGCTCAGCCGCAATGGGTACCGAGCTTTAATCCATGGATCATTGCGGTCTCTGTAATGCTCGCAACGGTGATGGAAGTTCTCGACACGTCGGTCGCGAACGTCGCGTTACCGCATATCGCAGGTAACCTGTCGGCGACGACCGAAGAAGCGACGTGGGTCCTTACCTCTTATCTCATCTCCAACGCGATAATCCTGCCGGCGACCAGCTGGATCGGCAAATACATCGGCCGCAAACGCTTCCTTATCATTTGCATCGTTATTTTCACGCTGGCATCGGCCTTGTGCGGACGCGCACCTGAATCTGCAGTCCTTATCATCGCCCGTATCCTGCAGGGAATGGGAGGCGGAGCATTGCAGCCCATTGCCCAAGCGGTGCTGCTCGAAAGTTTTCCGCCTATAAACCGCCGGGCGCTGCGATGGCTGTTTATGGAATGGGCATCGTGGTCGCCCCGATCATCGGTCCAACATTGGGCGGATGGATCACGGACAACTATTCCTGGCGTTGGATCTTTTACATCAATCTCCCGATCGGGCTGCTCGCCGCGTTCATGGCGAACGCTTTTGTCGAGGACCCGCCTTATTTGAAGAACCAAAAACCCGGACAGATCGACTACACCGGGTTTGGCCTGATGGCTCTTGGACTCGGCACGCTTGAACTGACCCTGGACCTCGGGCAGCAAAGGGATTGGTTCGAGTCTCGGCTGATCATTTTTACGGCCGCGGTTTCCGTGCTGTCCATCCTGGCGTTCATAGCGTGGGAGCTCTACACACCCGAGCCTATCGTCAATCTTCGCGTGTTCCTGAACAGGAATTTTGCCATCGGGTGCGCGGCCATCGCATCGGTGGGCGTTGTCCTCTATGGCTCGACGGCACTTTTGCCGTTGTTCCTGCAGACACTGCTTGGCTATCCGGCGGTCGAAAGCGGCTTTGCCGTCAGCCCGCGTGGTGTCGGTGCCGTGATCTCGATGATCGTGGTCGGCCGGCTCATCTCGCGGGTAGATACGCGGTACCTGATCACTTTTGGGTTCACCGTCCTTTGCTTTTCGACCTACCTGTTTACGCTGATCAATCTGTACATCGCCCAGACTAATATTATTGTCCCGATGCTTATCAGCGGCATTGCGATGGGATTTGTTTTTGTCCCATTGACTACGATGTCGATGGCGACGCTGCCTCAGGACCAGATAGGCAACGCGAGCGGGATTTATAACCTGATGCGGAACACGGGCGGCAGCGTCGGGATCGCGATCATGACGACGCTGCTGGCCCGAAATCAGCAGATTCACCAGGCGGTGCTTACCACACACACGACCGAATACGACCCGGCATTCCAGGCCATGTTTACGCAGATCAAGAACGGCTTGATGGCCACTATGGACCCGGTGTCGGCCACCGAGCTCGCGTACCAGCACGATCTATGGGCTCGTCCAACAGCAAGCGGCCGTGCTCGCGTATATAGACGACTTCTGGCTGCTCACGATCTTGTGCGGATTGTGCATCCCGGTAGGGTTCTTGTTCAAGAAGGTTCGGCAGTTAAAGGTTGTAAACAGCGGATCAAACAGTGGTTCGCCACGACTCGATCCAGACGACCGTACACAGATACATGAACCGCCCGGCTCGCCGGGCGGGTCAGGAAAAGGCTGTCGGGGAGGTGCCTCTTCTCGACGGCCGACTCCAGAAGGAATGCGCTCGACCGATTCGGGGTCACACCCGCGATCGGGAGGACGTGATCTCTACGGAGAGTTTGATCCTGGCTCAGGACGAACGCTGGCGGCGTGCTTAACACATGCAAGTCGCACGGTGAACGGGGCTTCGGCCCCGGGATCAGTGGCGAACGGGTGCGTAACACGTGGGCAACCTGCCCCTCACTCTGGGATAACCCCGGGAAACCGGAGCTAATACCGGATACTCCGACCGAGCCGCATGGTTCGGCCGGGAAAGGTCCGCCGGTGAGGGATGGGCCCGCGGCCTATCAGCTTGTTGGTGAGGTAACGGCTCACCAAGGCGACGACGGGTAGCTGGTCTGAGAGGACGACCAGCCACACTGGGACTGAGATACGGCCCAGACTCCTACGGGAGGCAGCAGTGGGGAATCTTGCGCAATGGGCGAAAGCCTGACGCAGCGACGCCGCGTGAGGGATGAAGGCCCTCGGGTTGTAAACCTCTTTCGGCAGGGACGAAGCGAAAGTGACGGTACCTGCAGAAGAAGCCCCGGCTAACTACGTGCCAGCAGCCGCGGTAAGACGTAGGGGGCGAGCGTTGTCCGGATTCATTGGGCGTAAAGAGCGCGCAGGCGGCCAAGCAAGTCGGTTGTGAAATCCCGTGGCTCAACCACGGAACTGCATCCGAAACTGCTCGGCTTGAGGTAGGTAGGGGAGATCGGAATTCCTGGTGTAGCGGTGAAATGCGCAGATATCAGGAGGAACACCGGTGGCGAAGGCGGATCTCTGGGCCTTTCCTGACGCTCAGGCGCGAAAGCTAGGGGAGCGAACAGGATTAGATACCCTGGTAGTCCTAGCCGTAAACGATGGGTGCTAGGTGTGGGCGGATATCAACCCCGTCCGTGCCGAAGCTAACGCATTAAGCACCCCGCCTGGGGAGTACGGCCGCAAGGCTAAAACTCAAAGGAATTGACGGGGCCCCGCACAAGCGGCGGAGCATGTTGCTTAATTCGATGCGACGCGAAGAACCTTACCTGGGCTTGACATGCAGGGTGAAACCGGCGAAAGCCGGCGCTCTTCGGAGCCTGCACAGGTGGTGCATGGCTGTCGTCAGCTCGTGCCGTGAGGTGTTGCCTTAAGTGGCGCAACGAGCGCAACCCCTGTCCTTAGTTGCCAGCGGATCATGCCGGGAACTCTAGGGAGACTGCCGGTGCCAAACCGGAGGAAGGTGGGGATGACGTCAAGTCATCATGGCCCTTATGTCCAGGGCTGCAAACATGCTACAATGCGCGGTACAAAGGGCTGCGATCCCGCAAGGGGGAGCGAATCCCAGAAAGCCGGGCTCAGTTCGGATCGGGGTCTGCAACTCGACCCCGTGAAGTTGGAGTCGCTAGTAATCGCAGATCAGCACTGCTGCGGTGAATACGTTCCCGGGCCTTGTACACACCGCCCGTCACACCACGAAAGTGGGTAACACCCGAAGCCGGTGGCCCAACCCTTGTGGAGGGAGCCGTCGAAGGTGGGACTCGCGATTGGGGTGAAGTCGTAACAAGGTAGCCGTACCGGAAGGTGCGGCTGGATCACCTCCTTTCTAAGGAGCCATTTGGCACCCGGCGCGGTCGATGTCCCATGCGACCGGATGCATGCCGGGAGACTCCAGGTTGATCCATTGGCTTTCCATCGCAACCCAGCCACGCAGGAACCTTCTGCAAGTGGATGCGATGGGTGCTGGACACAGCGCACTGTTCAGCTCTGAGGGTGCGAGCCCTCGAGCACCTTGAGAACTCGATAGCGAGCGCGAGCATCTACGAACAGTCAAGTTATGAAGGGCTCACGGTGGATGCCTTGGCGCCAGGAGCCGATGAAGGACGCGTCAGGCTGCGAAAAGCTTCGGGGAGCTGCCAAGAGGCTTTGATCCGGAGGTGTCCGAATGGGGAAACCCGGCCGGGGTCATGCCCGGTCACCCGTGTCTGAACACATAGGACACGAGGAGGGAACCGCCCGAAGTGAAACATCTCAGTAGGGCGAGGAAGAGAAAGCAACCGCGACTCCCCTAGTAGCGGCGAGCGAACGGGGAACAGCCTAAACCGATGCGGTGTGATAGCCTGCCGGCGTTGCCGTCGTCGGGTGTCGTGGGACCCACATGGACCTCACGTCGGCGGCTTCAGAGGAGTTACAAAATCCGTACGTCTAGTCGAAGGCCTTGGAAAGGGCCGCCACAGCAGGTAACAGCCCTGTAGTCGAAAGCCGATCGGATCTCCGCGTGGTGTTCCCGAGTAGCACGGGACCCGTGAAATCCCGTGTGAATCTGGGGGGACCACCCCCTAAGGCTAAGCACTCCCTGGCGACCGATAGTGAACCAGTACCGTGAGGGAAAGGTGAAAAGTACCCCGGGAGGGGAGTGAAATAGCACCTGAAACCGTGAGCCTACAAGCAGTCGGAGCCTGTCCTGGGCAACCAGGGGTGGGTGACGGCGTGCCTTTTGAAGAATGAGCCGGCGAGTTAGCGGTACGCGGCAAGGTTAAGTCTCCTGACGAAGCCGAAGCGAAAGCGAGTCCGAAATGGGCGCACAGTCGCGTGCTCTAGACCCGAAGCCGAGTGATCTACCCATGGGCAGGTTGAAGCGAGGGTAAGACCTCGTGGAGGACCGAACCCACCAGGGTTGAAAACCTGGGGGATGACCTGTGGGTAGGGGTGAAAGGCCAATCAAACTCGGTGATAGCTGGTTCTCCCCGAAATGCCTTTAGGGGCAGCCTCGGGCGTTCTCCGACGGAGGTAGAGCACTGATTGGGCTAGGGGGCCTACAAGCTTACCGACCTCAGTCAAACTCCGAATGCCGTCGGACCAGAGCCCGGGAGTGAGGCTGCGGGGGCTAAGCTCCGTGTCCGAGAGGGAAACAACCCAGATCGCCAGCTAAGGTCCCTAAGTTCGTGCTAAGTGGGAAAGGATGTGGAATCGCCCAGACAACCAGGAGGTTGGCTTAGAAGCAGCCACCCTTGAAAGAGTGCGTAACAGCTCACTGGTCAAGTGATCCTGCGCCGACGATGTAACGGGGCTCAAGCACGACACCGAAGCTGCGGGATTCGCCGTATCACCCGGCCCACGAGGGAGGCCTCGTGGGTCCAAGTGGGCGGATCGGTAGGGGAGCGTTCCCACGCGAGTGAAGCGGCGGGGTAACCCAGCCGTGGACGCGTGGGAAGTGAGAATGCCGGCATGAGTAGCGAAAGAGGGGGAGGAACCCCTCCGCCGAATGTCCAAGGGTTCCTGGGGAAGGTTCATCCGCCCAGGGTTAGTCGGGACCTAAGCCGAGGCCGAGAGGCGTAGGCGATGGACGACCGGTTGATATTCCGGTACCACCTTGATCGCGCCCAGGCCCAATCCGGAACGCTAAGGGAACCCCTTCGGGGGCTACCGACCCTTCCGGTACTAGGCCAGCGATGGGGGGACGCAGGAAGGTAGCTCGACCCAGGCGATGGTTGTCCTGGGGCAAGTGGGTAGGGAGGTTCCCTAGGCAAATCCGGGGAGCCATATCCTGAGACACGATGCCGAGCCGTCCAGGCGAAGCGAGTGATCCTCATACTGCCGAGAAAAGCCTCTAGCGAGTGATCCAGGTGCCCGTACCCCAAACCGACACAGGTGGGCACGTAGAGAATACGAAGGCGATCGAGAGAACCCTGGTTAAGGAACTCGGCAAATTGCGTCCGTAACTTCGGGAGAAGGACGACCGCGGTAGGGTGATCGGCTTCTCGCCGTGAGCTCGAAGCGGTGGCAGAAACCAGGCCCAAGCGACTGTTTACTAAAAACACAGGTCCGTGCGAAGTCGCAAGACGATGTATACGGACTGACGCCTGCCCGGTGCCGGAACGTTAAGGGGAGAGGTTAGTGGCTTCGGCCGCGAAGCTCTGAACCTAAGCGCCGGTAAACGGCGGCCGTAACTATAACGGTCCTAAGGTAGCGAAATTCCTTGTCAGGTAAGTTCTGACCTGCACGAATGGCGTAACGACTTGGGCGCTGTCTCAACCAGGGACTCGGCGAAATTGCACTACGAGTAAAGATGCTCGTTACCCGCAGCAGGACGGAAAGACCCCGGGACCTTTACTGCAGCTTGATGTTGGGTTCTGGCACGTGTTGCGTAGGATAGGTGGGAGGCTTTGAAGCCTGGGTTTCGGCTCGGGTGGAGTCAACCTTGAAATACCACCCTTCACCTGTTGGGACTCTAACCGCGGTCCGTGATCCGGATCAGGGACAGCGTCTGGTGGGCAGTTTAACTGGGGCGGTTGCCTCCTAAAAAGTAACGGAGGCGCCCAAAGGTTCCCTCAGCCTGGTTGGCAATCAGGCGTCGAGTGCAAGGGCACAAGGGAGCTTGACTGCGAGACAGACAGGTCGAGCAGGAGCGAAAGCTGGGCCTAGTGATCCGACGGTGCCGTGTGGAAGGGCCGTCGCTCAACGGATAAAAGGTACCCCGGGGATAACAGGCTGATCGCTGCCCAAGAGTCCATATCGACGGCAGGGTTTGGCACCTCGATGTCGGCTCGTCTCATCCTGGGGCCGGAGCAGGTCCCAAGGGTCGGGCTGTTCGCCCGTTAAAGAGGTACGCGAGCTGGGTTTAGAACGTCGTGAGACAGTTCGGTCCCTATCCGCCGTGGGCGTAGGAGGCTTGAGGGGAGCTGCCCCTAGTACGAGAGGACCGGGGCGGACGAACCTCTGGTGTGCCAGTTGTCGCGCCAGCGGCATGGCTGGTTGGCCACGTTCGGAAGGGATAAGCGCTGAAAGCATCTAAGTGCGAAGCTCGCCCCGAGATGAGGCCTCCCACTGGGAGACCAGGTAAGGCCCCTGGAAGACCACCAGGTCGATAGGCCGGAAGTGGAAGCGCGGCAACGTGTGGAGCTGACCGGTACTAATAGCCCGAGGACTTGACCCTATTTGCTCGCGCTCGCTATCGCAGTTCTCGAGCTCTGCTCGAGGGCGGCACCCTCAACATCGTCCCGATGGGACACCAGGTTTCGGTGGTCATGGCGGAGGGGAGACACCCGGTCCCATCTCGAACCCGGAAGTTAAGCCCTCCAGCGCCGATGGTACTGCCCGGGCGACTGGGTGGGAGAGTAGGTCGCTGCCGAGACATCGTGGTGATGGGCCGCCCCCGAAGGGGGCGGCCCATCACGTTGTGGGCCCGTTGCGGCCGAGCCTCACTCGGTAGGCTGACCCCGCGATGCCACGATCCCTGCAGCCACGTGCCGGCGGGAAGCCGCGTGGATCGTCGTCGAAGTCGGCGACGTTGCCGCGTGACATCCTCGACGAGGTCCGCAGCTCCACGAAGCCGACCGCCGTCCCCGACGCCGTCTCCCGTCTCTCCCGGGCGATCGAGCTCCTCGAGCGCGGCGACCCTGGGGCGGCCGCGGCGGAGGCGGAGAAGGCCAAACGGCTGTCACCCCGCTCCTCGAGCGTGCGGGAGGTCCTCGGCCTGGCCTACTACGGGCAGGGCCGCTGGCAGGAGGCCCTGAGCGAGCTCAAGACCTACAAGCGCATCACGGGCAGGGTGGACCAGAACCACCTCATCGCCGACTGCTTGCGGGGCCTGGGTCGGCCCGCCGAGGCGGTCCCGTTGGCGGACGAGGTCCTGCACGAGCGCGGGGCCGCGAACGAGGTGAAGGCCGAGGCGGTGGTGGTGGCTGCATCGGCGCTCGCGGATCAAGGTCGCTACGCTGAGGCCCTCGCGTATCTGGGGCGGGCCAGGACCCGCGACGACGTCTCCGAGCCGTACACGCTGCGCCTGTGGTACGTGAAGGGGGACATCCTCGAGCGCGCCGGGAGACCCGAGGACGCCGCCCGGGAGTTCAAGAGGATCCTCCGCCACGATGCCGCCGCGTTCGACGTGGCGGAGCGGCTCGCTCAGCTGGCCTGAGGATCGCCGCCGCCCGGTCCCTCCCCACCCGCTCCACGTTCCCAGCGCTTCCGCCAGTAGCGGAGGAGGCCGCCGGCGTTCATCGCGATCGAGCCGAGGGCGTCGTACCGCGCCAGCTCGAACGGCGTCCCGGGCGGCGCATCGGACCCGAACTCGCGCTCGGCCTGCGCCCGGAGGATCTCGCCGAGCCGCTCGACCGTGATCGCCGGGTCGGCGGCGAGCTCGGTCCGCGCCGTCTCCGACCACGTGCGGATCCGCTCGGCTCCGCGGTCGAAACCTTCGGACGGATCGTCGACCGGGCCGAAGTGCGAGGTCAGGAGGATCGACGGCGACCGCTCGCGCATCCGCCCGATGCTCGCGAGACCGGCCTCCACGTCGACCTCCGGCGGTGGGAGCGCGGGCCGGTAGCAGTGGGCCCAGGGGAGGAAGGATCCGATCGCCTCGCCGGTGAAGAGGGCGCCCGTCTCCTCATCGTGCAGGGCCACGTGATGGGAGGCGTGCCCCGGCGTGTGGACCACCGCGAGGGAGCGTCCGCCGATCGGGATCCGCGCACCATCGGCGAGGAGGCGGATCCGGTCGGCGGGGCACGGCAGGGTCTCGCCGTACATCGCTCGCATGCGAGCCTCTCCATAGGTTCGAGCCGTGCTGGCGACCAGCCTCCGCGGGTCCACCAGGTGAGGCGCTCCGCGCTCGTGCACCCAGAGCGTGGCGGCCGGGAACCGCTCGAGGAGAGCGCCGGCTCCACCAGCATGATCGACGTGGATGTGCGTGACGATCAGGTGTGCGAGGTCCGTGGGGCCGATCCCGAGCGCTTCGAGCGCGGTCAGTACGACGGGCCCGTCCGCGCCGGGACCGGACTCGATCAAGGTCGGTTCCCCGGACGCCAGGAGATACACGGCGTTCAGTTCGCGTTCACCCACCATCGCGGTGTCGATCGCGGTGATGCCGGGGGCCACCTCGCTGAGGATCGGCTGCCGAGGGTCCATGGCGCGGCAGTGTGGCACAGCCGTGTCGGTAGGGGTCGCTAGGATCGGCGCGGAACGAGGAGGTCCCGAAGGGGAGGTCCGATGGTCACGGTGAACGTCGTCGTCTTGGCGGGCACCGTTGCGGCGGATCCGGTCGAACGCCGGATGCCCTCGGGCGACGAGGTCACCGAGCTTCGGGTCTCCGTTCCGGAGGTGGGCAAGCGACACCTCCCCCTCCCGGTCGCGGCGTGGCACGCCACGGTTGGAAAGCGAGCGCTGAAGGGGATCGCCAAAGGCGACCCGGTGCTCGTCCATGGTCAGCTCGTCCGCCGGTTCTACCGGAGCGGAGCCGGAGCGAGGAGCCTCACCGAGGTGGTCGCGACGGGGATCAAGAAGCTGGAGATGGTGCCGGTGGAATAGCGGTCGAACTCAAGGGTCGGGCGTGTCCAGCGGCATGAGCAGCATGCCGGTCCGCGGCTTGGGCCAGAAGAAGGTGGACTTGCGCGGCAAGCGGTCGCCTCGTTCCACCACGGCGCGGATGCGGGCCGGCGTGGTCGCCGGCAGCAGGTACGCCACCGACGCCTGGCGGTTGCGGACGACCTCGTCGGCGTCGGCAGCGTCGTGGGTGAAACGGATGGCGTCGCCGGGTGCGGTGCGGTCCAGGATCTGCTCATGCAACGCACAGACGATCGGGGGATCGCCGGGGAGCGAGTGCACGCGGTAGACGATCTCGTCGTGTGCTCGCGTGACCGTCGCGAAACGCATGGCTGCGTCGTCGATGGCGGCCAGGGCTGCGCGGAGGTCGGCCACCCGGTCGCCGCCCGGAGGTGCATCCCCGTCCAGCTGCACCCGGTGGTAGGGGAGGACCGTCACGTCCTGGCTCCCTGCGTCCACCACCAGCGTCAGGATCCGGTCCCAGGGTCCGGGGCCATCGTCCCGACGTCGTTCGTCGCGATACGCGAGCGCGGTAGCGAACCGATGGTGCCCGTCGGCGATGAGCAACGGCTCGTCGGCCAACCAGGCTCGTACGGGTTCGCTCGGCTCCAGCCGCCACAGACGATGCTCGACACCCTCGCGATCGCGGACGAAGGACATGGGGGTCTTTGAGGCGACGCTTCCGAGGAGCTCCGCGAGCGGCCGGCTCGGCCCCGACACCGTGCCGTAGATCGCGGACAGATGGGTCCGGGTCGCGCGCAGGAGCTGAAGGCGGTCCTCGATCGGGCCGTCCATCGTCTCTTCGTGGGGGAGGACCGAACCGCCCCACGGCTCGAGCTCCAACGCGCAGAACACGCCGCGCAGGATCCGATCGTGGCCGTCGAGCGCGAACCGCGTCTCGTAGGCGAAATAGGCCGAGCCGGTCGGGCGGAGGATGCCCCTCGCTCGCCACTCGGCGAGCAGCTCGGCCGCGCCTGCGTACCGGCTATCGGGAGCGCTCGGATCATCGCTCCCCTCGGCGAGATCGAGGTGCACGATGTTGTGCGCGCTCCCGTCCAGGTAGGAACGTCTGCGGGACTCGCTGATAACGTCGTACGGAGGAGCGGTGAGCCGATCCAGGGGGCCGGCGACCGCCGTGTCGTAGACGAGAGCGTCGATCGGAGAGACCTGTGGCACACGACCTGTATAGCAGCAGCCATCCGGTCGAGAACGCCTACGACCTCTTCGACCGAGGCAGGACCATGCTCCGCGATGGCCACCCGCATGCCGCCGCCTTGCTCCTCCAACGAGCGAAACTCGTCGAACCTGAGAAGGCATCCATCCGCGAGGCGCTCGGCCGGGCCCTGTTCATGAGCGGGCGGCCGAAGTCGGCGCGCCGAGAGTTCGCCAAGGCCGTCCAGCTGCAGCCCTCCGACGACTACGCGCACTTCGCCTTGGCGCTCGCGTGTGAGCGGACGGGCCAGCGCCAGCGCGCCGTCGGCCACGCGAAGCTCGCCGTGGCGCTGCACCCCGGGGTGGAGGACTACGAGCGCGCGCTCGCGCGACTCACCGCGGCCTGACCCACATGATCGCGGACGCGTACGACGCCTTCCTGTTCGATCTCGACGGCGTCCTGTACCGGGGGAGCGACCCGGTCGAGGGCGCGCCCGAGACCATCCGCGCGCTGCGCTCGATGGGGAAGGGGCTGGCCTTCGTCACGAACAACTCGGCACGGACCCCCCGAGCCTTGGCCGATCATCTCGGTTCGGTGGGGGTCGAGGCGTCGCACGAGGAGGTGGTCACGTCCGCGATGGTCACGGCGGAGCTGGTCGGGGAGCGGGGTCTCCGGACCGCCTACGTGATCGGCGGCGAGGGCCTCCGCTCGGCGCTCGCCGGCCGTGGGGTCGAGATCCTGATCGGTGAGCCACGCGCGGCCGACGTGGTCGTGGTGGGATGGGACAGCGGGGTGACCTACGACGCGCTGCGCATCGCCTCGGTCCTGATCGAGGAGGGCGCTGCCTTCGTGGCGTCGAACGCCGATGCTTCGTTTCCGGCAGCGGACGGCCATGCCTGGCCGGGAGCGGGCGCCACGGTGGCGGCGATCGAGACCACCACCGGCGTTCGCGCCGAGGTCGTCGGGAAGCCGTTCCCACCCCTGCTCGAGGCTGCCCACCGAGCCGCCGGAGGCGGCCGGCCCATGCTCGTGGGCGACCGTCTGGACACCGACATCGCCGGGGCCGCCGGCCTCGGTTGGGACTCGGCACTCGTGCTCACCGGCATCAGCACCAGGGAGGAAGCGGAGGCGGGTCCCGTCCTGCCCACGTACGTGCTCGACGACCTGCGCGTGCTCGTCCGGGAGGGTTGATCGGGCCGCAGGGGCCTCCCGTATGCTTGGGGTGGAACCATCCGGAGCGGAGGCGAAGATGACCAGGCTCGACGACGTTCGGCGGACCATCGAGGCAGCCGTCGGGAACATGACCCCCGAGAAGGCCCAGAAGCTGGCGAAGAGCTTCGAACCCAACGCGGCGAAGGAACAGGTGGCGAAGACGGCCGCCGACATCCTCGAGTGGTCGCAGCGGAACCGGGAGCGGATGACCTCGTTCATCCGGGGCGAGGTCCAGCGGCAGATGGAGCAGACGGGTGTCGCCAGCCGTGACGACCTCGACGCGTTGAAGAAGCGGGTGCGGGAGCTGGAGCGTGCGGCCGGGATGACCGCGTCAGGCCGGAAGAGGGCCGCGGCCAAGAAGAGCACGGCGAAACGCTCGACCGCGAAGCGCTCCAGCGCGAAACCTTCCACCGCGAAGACGACGGACCCGATCACGACGGACGGCGCCGCCGCCTCCCCACCGTCCTCGAGTACGTCGTAGGAGCGGCGTCGTGCCGCGCCGGCGTCTCGATGCCGAGCTCGTCCGGCGAGGTTTGGCGACCAGTCGGACCGAGGCTCAGGAGGCCGTTCGCGCAGGCTTGGTCACGGTGGGCGGGGTCCCCGCAACGAAGGCGGCGACCATGGTCGCCGACGATGCTCCGGTGCACCTCGGCTCGGTTCGACGTCCGTTCGTTTCGCGCGGCGGCGGGAAGCTCGCCGCGGCGCTCGATCGGTTCGCGCTCGACCCCGAGGGCCTGACCTGTCTCGACGCGGGGGCGTCGACCGGCGGCTTCACCGATTGCCTGCTCCAACGCGGCGCGGCGAGGGTCATCGCCGTGGATGTCGGGTACGGCCAGCTGTCGTGGGGGCTCCGCAACGATCCGCGCGTCGTCCTGATGGAACGGACGAACATCCGCGAGCTCAGCCGAGGAGATTGCCGTACGCGCCCGAGATGGTCGTGGCGGACCTGTCGTTCATCTCGCTCAGGGTCGTCCTGCCGGCGCTGGCGGATCTGGCCGCCGCGGACGCCTCGTTCGTCCTCCTCGTCAAACCCCAGTTCGAGGCCGGGCCGGGCGCCGTCGGCAAGGGGGGCGTCGTCCGCGACGCCGCGGTCTGGCGCCGGGTCCTCCGAGACGTCGTCGACGCCGCCGGCGAGCTCGGGCTCGGCGCCACGGACGCGATGGCGTCGCCGTTGCCGGGACCGGCCGGCAACGTCGAGTTCCTGGTTCGCTTCGAGCGTGGCGTGCCTCCGACCGCGGACCTCGGTGCGGCGGTCATCGAAGGGGAGGGCCTTCGTCCGTGAGCCGGGTCGGATTCGTCGTCCACGAGGGTCGACCACAGGCCGTGGAGGCGGCCGGCACGTTGCGAGCAGCCCTGGCGGCCGATGGCGTCGAGACCACCGATCTGGTGCCGGATCCCGTCGCCGTCGATCTGGTGGTCGCGGTCGGCGGCGACGGCACCTTCCTCCGAGCCGCCTACGTCGCCTCGGGCATCGGCGCCCCCGTGCTGGGCGTGAAGGTCGGGCGGCTCGGGTTCCTGACGGAAACGGAGCCCGGCGTGGCGGCCGGTCTGATCGAGGACGCGGTGGCGGGGCGGGCGCACATCGAGGAACGGCTGGCCGTGGTGGCCGAGGCCGAGGACACGGCCGCGTTCCCGGCGCAGTGGGGGATGAACGAGATCATGGTCGAGAAGCTGGCCCGTCACCGGCTGGTGCGCTTGCGGATGGAGGTCGACGGGGCCTACGTCACCACGTTCTCGGCCGACGGGGTCATCGTGGCCACCCCGACGGGCTCGACCGCCTACTCGTTCTCGGCGCGAGGGCCGATCGTGAGCCCCGATGTCGAGTGCCTGGTCGTGACACCGATCGCGGCCCACATGGTGTTCGATCGCTCGTTCGTGCTGGGGGCATCGCAGGTCGTCACGCTCGAGGTGGTCGGGGACGAGCCCGCACTGATGTCCGCCGACGGACGCGAGAGCGTGGGGGCGCCGATCGGTACTCGGGTCGAGATCGCCGCCCCTCGAACCGCCCCGTCCGCTTCGTCCGACGTGGCGACGGGGAGCCGTTCCTCACGCGGGTCCGGGACAAGTTCGGACTGCCGGGAGACCCCGAAGGAGACGGCGAGGAGTAGGGCCCCGTGAGGACGTGTCGGCCGCCGAGGGTACGATGCGCCGGTGCTCCGTCAGCTCCACGTCACCGATCTCGGCGTCATCCACGACCTCGACCTCGAGCTGGACCCCGGGCTGAACGTCCTGACCGGTGAGACGGGCGCCGGCAAGACCCTCATCACCGTCGCGATCTCGCTGGCCATCGGCGCCCGCGCGAGTGCGCAGCTCGTTCGTCCCGGTGCCGCGGCGGCGCGCGTGCAGGCCGTCGCCGACGCACCCCGCGAGTCGGAGGAGTGGGCCGAGGACGGAGAGCTCGTGCTCGCTCGCAGCGTGAGCGCCGACGGACGGAGCCAGGCGCGGGTGGGCGGCCAGATCGCCACCGCGTCGGCCCTCGCGGAGCTCGGCCGGAGGGTGGTCGAGATTCACGGGCAGCATCAGACCCTCGGTCTGATGGAGCCGAGTGTGCAGGCGGGGTTCCTCGACCGCTTCGCGGGCGAGGACCACCTGGCCGTGGCGGGTGTGGTCGCTGCCTCGGTGGCGCGCCTGCGCGATGCGGAAGCAGCCCTCCACGAGCTCGCGGAGGCTGCGCGCGACCGCGAACGCGAGCTCGACCTCCTCGCGTACCAGGTCCGGGAGATCGAAGCCGTCGCACCCACCCCGGGAGAGACCGCCGCGCTCGAGGTCGAGGAGGCACGGCTCGGTCACGTCGAGCGGCTGGTGGAACTCGCCGATGCGGTCGGGGAGAGCTTGACCGACGAGGGGGGTGCGGCGGACGCCGCGGCGAGCGCGGCCGCCGGCCTGGAGGCGATCGCCGGCCTCGATCCGGCGGCGGTCGATCTGGCCGCCCGGGCGGGAGGTCTGGCGGCCGAGGTCGCCGAGATCGGGCGCGATGTCCGCGACTACCGTGAGTCGCTCGTGGTCGACCCGGGGCGTCTGCAGGAGGTCCGGGAGCGAACGGCCGCGCTGAAAGCCTTGCAGCGCAAGTACGGAGCCACGGATGTCGATGTCCTCTCGTTCGCGGCGGATGCATCCGTGCGGATCGCGTCCCTGACGGGCGCCGACGAGCGGCTCGCCGAGCTCCTCGTGCAGGTCGATCGGTCGCAGGTCCAGGTGGAGGCGAGCGCCGGGCAACTCACCGAGGGCCGCCGCGCCGCTGCCCCCGGGCTGAGCGAGGCGCTCACGGCCGAGGTCCGGGACCTCGGGATGCCCACCGCGGCGATCGAGGTCGAGCTCGAGCCCCTCCCTGCGTGCGGACCGGCAGGAGCTGAGCGGGTCGAGCTCCGGCTGGCGGCCGGGGAGGGACAGCCGGTGCTGCCGCTCGCCCGCGCGGCGAGCGGCGGCGAGCTCTCCCGCGTGATGCTCGCCTGTCGGAGCGTGATGGCGGACCTCGACGAGGTTCCCACGCTCGTGTTCGACGAGGTCGACGCGGGGATCGGCGGCCAGGCCGGGCTCGCCGTCGGCCGTCGGCTCGCTCGCCTCGCCGCCAGCCGACAGGTGTTGGTGGTGACCCATCTCCCGCAGATCGCCTGCTTCGCCGACCGGCATATCCGGGTGCACAAGGAAGGAGGGCTCGCATCGGTGGCTGCCCTCCGCGACGGGGAGCGGGTCCGGGAGCTCTCGAGGATGCTGGCCGGGCTCGAGGGTTCCGAGCACGCCGCCTCCCATGCCGAGGAGCTCCTCGCAGAGGCAGCGCACGTGCGGGCCACGGCCGGGAGCCAGGCCTGAGGTGGGTTCGGCCCCGACGATCGACCGCCGGGGACCGGAACGTGGCCGATCTCCGGGAGGGGCCACCCACGTCTGCTACAGTCGATTCCCGTGGTGAGGGAACAAGCAAAGTTCATCTTCGTCACGGGCGGCGTCGCCTCCGGCCTCGGCAAGGGGATCACCACCGCCTCCCTCGGCCGTCTCTTCAAGTCCCGCGGACTCAAGGTCGTGCTCCAGAAGCTCGATCCGTACGTCAACGTCGACCCGGGCACCATGAACCCCTTCGAGCACGGCGAGGTCTTCGTCCTCGATGACGGCGCCGAGACCGATCTGGACCTCGGCCACTACGAGCGGTTCCTCGACGCCGACCTCCATCGTGGCTCGAACTTCACGACCGGGGCCGTTTACAGCGCCGTGATCGCGAAGGAGCGCCGCGGCGATTACCTCGGGAAGACGGTGCAGGTGATCCCGCACATCACCGATGAGATCAAGTCACGGGTGCGGGCCCTGGCCGAAGCCGAACAGGCGGACCTGCAGATCGTGGAGATCGGTGGCACGGTGGGTGACATCGAGTCGCTGCCGTTCCTCGAGGCCATCCGTCAGCTTCGCAACGAGATCGGTCGCGATCGATGTGCGTTCGTCCACGTCTCGTTGATGCCGTTCATCGGACCTTCCGGCGAGCTGAAGACCAAGCCGACCCAGCACTCCGTGAAGGAGCTCCGGTCGCTCGGGCTCCAGCCCGATGCCATCGTGTGCCGCTCCGACCGGCCGATCGGGAGGAACCTCAAGGAGAAGATCTCGCTCCTGTGCGACGTGCCGATCGCCGGGGTGGTCAGTGCTCCCGACGCTCCGTCCATCTACGAGGTTCCGCTCACCTTGCATAAGGAGGGCCTCGACACCCTGCTGGCCGAGCACCTGCGCTTCAACGAGGGCGCCGATCTGAGCGAATGGGAAGCGCTGGTCGACCGGGTGCACGCCGCCACGGACCAGGTCGACATCGCGGTGGTCGGCAAGTACGTCTACCTCCGCGACGCCTACCTGTCGGTCATGGAGGCGCTTCGCCACGGGGGGATCCACCACGGGGCCGATGTCCAGATCCATTGGATCGCCTCGGACGATCTGGGGGGAGCCGGGACCGACGACGCGCTCCGGAACATGGACGGCATCCTGATCCCGGGAGGGTTCGGTGTCCGAGGGGTGGAGGGCAAGGTCGACGCCGTGCGCTTCGCCCGCGAGCACGACATCCCCTTCCTGGGGATCTGCCTGGGGCTCCAGTGCGCGGTGATCGAGTTCGCCCGCCACGTCTGCGGTCTGGAGGGAGCGAACTCGAGCGAGTTCGATCCCGCCTGCGAGCATCCGGTGATCGACCTCCTGCCCGAGCAGAAGGATGTGACCGACCTGGGGGCCACCATGCGCCTGGGTGCCCAGCCCTGCTACCTGGAACCGGGCACCACTGCCGCCGCGGCGTATGACGCCGACGTCGTGGAGGAACGCCATCGTCACCGCTGGGAGGTCAACCCTGCGTACCTCGACGCGCTCCGAGCCGGCGGCCTGGTCATCAGCGGCTCGTCGCAGAAGGGCCGGCTCGCGGAGATCATCGAGTTGCCCGATCACCCGTTCTTCGTCGCGGGGCAATTCCACCCGGAGCTCCGGTCGCGCCCGACGCGGCCGCACCCCTTGTTCCGTGAGTTCGTGGGCGCCGCCGGGCGATATCGGGCGCGCCGCGCGGCGTCGGGCGAGACCATCGTCGTCACGGGGTAGATCCGTGTCTCCGGGGAAGCCCGAGCCCGAGGATGCGCGCACGGTCTGGTCGGGGCGCTACCTCTCGGTCGACGTCGAGACCTGGCCGCTCCTGGGTGCGTACGAGCTGGTCCACAAGCACGACGCGGTCGCGATCGTCCCGGTCACGCCCGACGGAGACGTGCTCCTGGTGCGTCAGTTCCGTCCGCCCGTCCGCGATCACCTCGTCGAGGTGCCGGCCGGCCTCCTCGACATCGAGGGCGAGGACGCCCTCTCGACCGCGATCCGTGAGCTCTTCGAAGAGACCGGTCACCGGCATCGGACGATCGAGTTCATGAGCGGGAACTACCTCTCACCCGGGTTCACCGATGAGTACATGCACTTCTTCTGGGCCGAGGTGGAACCCGAGCCGGAGGAATCGCCGGAGGAAGGTATCGAGCTCGTGCGGATGCCCCTCGCGGACGCGGTCGCGGCCGCTCGGCAAGGACGGGTCCGAAACGCCGCGAGCGCGCTGGCCCTGCTGCTCGTCGCGACCCGCGTTCCGCCGACCTGAGGCGCTGTGGATCCGGTCGCGAGGGATGCGGAGCGGTTCCTCGATCATCTGGCGGTGGAGCGGGGGCTGGCCGCGAACACCCTCGCCGCGTACCGGCGGGATCTGCGACGCTACCTCTCGTTCCTCGCCGGCCGGGGGATCGGCGACGTGAGCGGTGTCGACGAGGCGGTCATCCGATCTTTCCTCGCGTCGCTCTCGGCGACGACGCACGGCGAGAACGAGCGTCCGTACGCCGCCACGAGCGTGGCGCGGTCGTTGTCGGCCGTCCGATCGTTCCATGGGTTCCTGGTCCGCGAAGGTGCGGCCGAGGTCGACCCCGCCACGGCGGTCACGCGCCCGCGCGTTCCGCGCGCGTTGCCGCACCCGCTCACCGTCGATGACGTCGCCCGTCTGCTCGAGGCCCCCGACCCGGCGGCACCGGCCGGGTTGCGCGACCGGGCGTGGCTCGAGGTGCTCTACGGCGCCGGCCTGCGGGTGAGCGAGCTGACGTCGCTCGACGTCGACGACGTCGACCTCGAAGACGGGTATGTGCGGGTCCTCGGGAAGGGCGGGAAGGAACGAGAGGTACCGCTCGGCCGATACGGGCGCGATGCGGTGTCGTCGTACGTGACGCGTGCCCGGCCCTCCCTCGTGACCACCGCGTCGAGAGGTGCATTGTTCCTCAGCACGCGCGGCCACCGCCTGACACGCCAAGGGGTCGGTGTGCTCCTGGCAGGGTACGCTCGGAGAGCGGGGATCGATCGGCGCGTGACGCCGCACGACCTGCGACATTCGTTCGCCACGCACCTCCTGGACGGGGGTGCCGACGTCCGAGTGGTGCAGGAACTGCTGGGTCACGCGAGTGTTGCCACGACGCAGATCTACACGCTCGTGTCCGAGGATCATCTCCGTGCGGTGTACTACACGTCGCATCCCCGAGCTCGTCGCGGCGACCGACCGGGGGAGCGGGGGGAAGAAGTGCCCGGCGAGGAGAGGGAGCGATGAGCGTGGACCCGGCGATGGTCCCGGCGCTGCGGGACGAGCTTGCACGTCAGCGCGAGGCACTCCGGCACGAGGTCATCGAGCACGGGGCGGATCCGGACTCGGATGACGTCTCGATCGAGGCGGATGCGGGGTTCGCGGATCGTTCCCACAGCACGGAGGAACGGTCGAGGGAGATCGCGGTCGTCCGTGCCCTGCGCTCCAACCTGCACGACGTGGAGCGCGCCCTCGCGAAGATGGAGAACGGCACGTACGGGACCTGCGAGCGATGCGGGCAGCCCATCGGGAGCGAGCGGTTGGAGGCTATCCCGTGGGCGTTGCTGTGCATCGACTGCAAGCGGAAGGTCGGCTGATCGGTGGCCGATCGGCAGGTGCCTCGTGTCTGCGTGCTCGTGTGCGACTCCTGGGGTATCGGAGACGCTCCGGACGCGGACGACTACGGCGACGCCGGCTCGGACACGCTGCGCAACACGGCGGCGGCCGTGGGGGGCATCGTGGCGCCGAACCTCGAAGCGCTCGGCCTCGGGTACCTGACCCAGATCGAGGGCGTGTCGCCGCGAGCCGGGCCTGGTGCGGGGTACGGGCGCGCCACCGAGCGGTCGGCGGGCAAGGACACCACCACCGGGCATTGGGAGATGATGGGGATCGCGCTCGACGAACCGTTCCCCCTGTACCCGGAGGGCTTCCCTCCCGAGATCGTCGAACCCTTCGAGGCGGCGATCGGCCGCTCCATCCTGGGCAACGTGCCCGCGTCGGGAACCGAGATCCTCGAGCAGCTCGGAGAGGAGCACCTGCGAACGGGAGACCCGATCGTCTACACGAGCGGTGACTCCGTATTCCAGGTGGCGACCCATGTCGACGTGGTGCCGCTCGCGACGCTCTACGAGTGGTGCCGGAAGGCGCGCAGGCTCCTGACGCGTCCGCACGACGTGGGGCGGGTGATCGCGAGACCCTTCGAGGGAGCGCCGGGGGCGTTCGTGCGACGGCCTGAGCGACGGGACTTCAGCCTGCCGCCGCCGGGACCGACCGTCCTCGATCACCTCCGCGACGGTGGGGTCGCGGTGTACGGCGTGGGCAAGATCCAGGACATCTTCAGCAACCAGGGCATCACGGAGGCTCGCTACTCCGACTCGAACGAGCACGGGGTGGACCTCACCATCGGGTTCCTCGGCCGACCGGGGCCGTCGCTCGTGTTCGCGAACCTCGTCGATTTCGACTCGAAGTACGGTCACCGGAACGACCCGCAGGGCTATGCGCGCGCGATCGAAGCGTTGGACCGGCGCCTGCCCGACGTGATCGGCGCCCTCGATGGAGGGGTCCTGCTGATGACCGGGGACCATGGATGCGATCCGACGACCCCATCCACCGATCACTCCCGCGAGCGAACACCGCTGCTCGCCGCTGGCCTCCCGGGCGGCCCGCACGAGATCGGCACGCGTCCATCGTTCGGCGATCTCGGACAGACCGTGGCTGACCTCCTCGTGGTCGAGGCGCCCGGTCTCACCGGTTCGAGCTTCGCCGACCGCATCGGGTTCAGAGGTCGGGGATGAGGGGACCTTCGGCGTGACCCGATGGGATCCGCGAGTTGTCGTTGCCGCGAAGCGTGACGGTCACGCGATCGACCCGGATGACGTCGAACGCTTCGTCCAGGGGTACGCGGCGGGCGAGATCGGTGACGGCCCCGCAGCAGCGTTCCTGATGGCGAGTCTGTTGAAGGGCCTCGACGCCACGGAGACCCTCGCCATGACGCGGGCGATGATCGCATCGGGCGACACCGTCACCTTCCGCGGCATCGACCGACCGACCGTCGACAAGCACTCCACGGGTGGGGTGGGCGACGGCGTGACGCTGGTGTTCGCCCCCGTTGCGGCCGCTCTCGGGCTGGCCGTCGCGAAGCTCTCGGGACGGGGGCTCGGGCACACGGGCGGCACGCTCGACAAGTTGGAGTCGATCCCGGGGCTCCGCACCGACCTGACGCCGGAAGAGATCGAACGGCAGGTCCTTCAGGCGGGTTGCGCCGTGGCGGCCCAGTCGGCGAACCTCGTTCCCGCCGACGGTGCCCTCTACGCGCTCCGCGACGCGACCGCGACCGTGCCCTCGATCCCGCTGATCGCCGCGAGCGTGATGTCGAAGAAGCTCGCCGTGTCGACCGATCTGATCCTGCTCGACGTCAAGGCCGGCTCGGGCGCCTTCATGCGGACGACCGAGGACGCCGGGAGGCTGGCGGAGGTGTGCCTGGAGCTGGCGCGGGGGGCCGGGCGACGCTGCGGTGTGGCCGTCACCGACATGTCGCAACCGCTCGGGGACGCCATGGGCAACGCGCTCGACATCGTCGAGGCCGTCGAGATCCTGCGCGGAGAGCTCCGGGGTCGTCTCAGGGACCTTTCGGTGTGGTTCGTCGCTCGAGCGCTCGAAGCGCTCGAGGGCCCGTCCTTCGACGAGGGGCGTGAGCGCGCCGAGCGAGCGCTCGATTCGGGCGAAGCCCTCGAGCGGTTCCGGGCGATGGTCGTCGGCCAGGGCGGTGACCCTCGGGTGGTGGACGATCCCGAAGGGGTGCTGCCGACCGCACCCTTCGTCGTGCCGCTCCTGGCCGAGCGGTCGGGTACGCTCGCCGCCGTGCGGGCGGAGGACATCGGTCTGGCGAGTGGCGCTCTCGGCGCGGGCCGGATGCGCAAGGGGGATCCGATCGACCCGGCCGTCGGCATCGTGGTGCGCGCGAAGATCGGCGACCGGCTGGAGGCAGGGGAACCGATCGGGGCGATCCATGCTCGGTCCGAGGACGACGCGACGGAAGCCGCGCGTCGCACGTGGTCGGCCCTCGACCTCGCCGACGGTCCCGTGACACCGCCTCCCCTCGTCTACACCTGGCTGGAAGACCGCCCCGCATGACCGGCACCAGCCTGCGGTTCGCCGCGTACCTCGCCGTGTCGCTGCTGGTGGGGCTCAGCGCGCGGGAGTACGCCCGCGCTCGGATGGCCACGCGACTCGGCGACCCCACACCACGGCTCTGGGGCCGGCTCACCCTCGACCCTCGCTCGTGGTTCGAGCCGTTCGGGAGCGGGCTCGTCCCCGGGCTCGTCCTGGTGCTCTGGGCGTTCGGCGGGACCTTCCTGCCGCCGCCCGTGGCCTACGCGAAGCCGGCTCCTCTCGACCCCGGCTCCCTGCGCCGGCAGCCCCGAGACACGCTCCTCGTGGGGTTCGCGGGGCCGGTCGCCAACGTCCTGCTCGCCTTCGTCGCGGGGCTCGGCATCCGAGTCGTGGGCCTCGGGAGCGGCGAGGTCTTCTCGATCCTCGTCGCGTTCGAGTTCACGAACCTGTGCCTCGCGATCTTCCATCTGTTGCCGATCCCGGGGCTGGATGGTGCGCGCCTCGTGGCCCTGGCTCTGCCGCAGCCGGCGCGTTCCGTCTACCAGAACATGGACCAATACCTCCCGCTGTGGGTACTGCTGGCCCTGTTCCTCGTGGCGGGCATCTTCTCGGCCATCATCTATTCGCTGGTGGACGGCCTCTGCAGCGTGTTCTCGGGCTTCACGTGTCCGCCGTTCTAGGGCCCGCATCCCGGTGGCTCGAGGGCCCCGCGCTATCATCCCCGTCATCGTGAGCGCCCTCGCAACCGAGGTGCGGACCAAGCGCGTCCTCACCGGCTATCGACCGACCGGACCGCTCCATGTCGGTCACTGGGCGGGCAACATCGAGACCATGCTCCGCCTCCAATCCGATCCCGGGTACGAGTGCTTCTTCTTCATCGCCGACTGGCACATGCTCACCACGCACTACGACCGGACGGACGAGCTCCCCGGGTTCGTGGAGGGGCTCGTGCTCGACTGGCTCGCGGCCGGGCTCGATCCCGAGCAGGCTGTGATCTACCGCCAGTCCGATCTGCCCGAGGTGGCGGAGATGACCCTGCTGCTTGGGATGATCTCACCGCTCGGCTGGCTAGAACGCGTGCCGTCCTACAAGGAACGCTTGCGTGACATGACCGAGCGCGAGGTCGCGAATCTCGGCCTCCTCGCGTATCCGGTCCTGCAGACGGTCGACATCACGATCGTGGGCGGCGAGCTGATCCCCGGTGGGGGAAGACCAGGTCGCGCATCTCGAGGTCAGCCGCGAGATCGTGCGCAGGTTCAACCGGCTGTACGGCGACGTCTTGGTGGAACCCCAGCCCCTGCTCTCACAGACGCCGCTGATCCCCGGTTCGGACGGCCGCAAGATGTCGAAGTCCCTCGAGAACGCCATCTGGATCCGTGACGACGAGGATGGGGTACGGGCGAGCGTCCGCAGCTTCGTCACCGACCCCGAGAAGGTGCGACGCGGTGACCCGGGACGTCCGGAGATCTGCCCCATCTTCGCCCTGCATCGGCATTTCTCGCCCGACGACGTCGATCGGGTGGAAGCGACGTGCCGGACGGGCGAGCTGGGCTGCGTCGACTGCAAGACGTTGCTCGCGGATCATCTCGTGGAGCGCTTCCGACCGTTCCGGGATCGGAGGGAGGAGCTCGAGACGCAGCCGGGTCTCGTGGCGGAGGTCCTCGCCGCCGGGGCCGCGAAGGCCCGGCCGGTCGCGCTCGCCACGCTGGAGGCCGTTCGGGCGGCCATGCACTTCGCGAGATGAGCGAGATCAGCGAACGGGCGCCCACCGACGGTTCCGACGCGTTCGCCGTCGACCTGCCTGGCTTCAACGGACCGTTCCGCCTGCTGGCTGAACTGATCCTGGATCAGAAGATCGATGTCTGCGACATCGCGATCGCCACCGTGACCGATCGCTACCTCGCTCACGCGAAGGACGCGGAGCGTTGGAACCTCGAGGAGGCGACGTGGTTCCTGGCGATCTGTGCGGTCCTCCTGGAGCTCAAGGTCGCCCGGCTGACGCCGAGGCACGTCGACCCGGACGAGGAAGATCTCGTCGGAGCATCGCCCGATCTCGCGTATGCCCGGTCCATCGAGCTCCGCGCGTTCAGGAAGGTGGCGGTGGAGATCGCCCGGCGTCTCGAGGACGAGGCGGGATACTTCGCGCGCGACATCGGACCCGGGAGCGAGTTCTCCCGCCTGTATCCCGACCCCATGGAGTCGATCACCGTCGACGGTCTGGCCCGCGTCGCGGCGCAGCTGCTCCGCCCACCTCCGATGGTCGATCTGTCGCACGTGACCCCCGTGCAGTACACGGTGGCGGAGGCGATGACCTTGGTGGAGGACAGGATCAACGAGATGCAGATCGGGCAGATGTCGTTCCGGCAGCTGGTGGCGGATTGTCGGGAGCGGATCGACGTCGTGATGCGCTTCCTGGCCATCCTCGAGCTGTACCGTGAAGGGAAGGTCGAGCTGCAGCAGGCGGCGACCTTCGGGGAGATCGACCTGGAGTGGAAGGGATGAGCTCGAGGTGAACGAGACGTGAACGGACCAGATGTGAACGACCGTGCCACGGTGACCGACCGGCGGGCTCTGGAGGCGCTCTTCTTCGTGTCCGACGAGCCCTTGGCCACCTCCGTGCTCGCCCAGGCGCTCGAGGTCGATCGACGGACCGTCGATGCGATGTGCGAAGCCCTCCGGCAGGAGCTGGAGGAGCGAGGGTCGGGCCTCGTGCTCCGGAACGTTGCGGGTGGCTGGAGGCTGTTCACCCACCCCGAAGCCTCGGCCACCGTCGAGCGGTTCGTCCTGTCCTCACGCCAAGCACGCCTCACCAAGGCAGCGCTGGAGACGCTCGCGATCGTCGCCTACAAGCAGCCCGTGACCCGCCACCAGGTCAACGGCATCCGCGGTGTGAACTCCGACGGTGTGCTCCGAGCCTTGGTCGATCGGGAACTGATCGAAGAAGCAGGCCGTGACCAGGCTCCCGGCCGGCCGGTGCTGTTCGCGACCACCCCGCGGTTCCTCGAACGCCTCGGGCTCCCGTCGTTGGCAGCGCTCCCGTCACTCGCTCCGCTGCTCGGGGCGGCCGCGGAGAGCGAGGATCGTCCCGACCGCCTCACGGTGCAGGTCGACGCGGTTGAGGAGGTCGAGGAGGTCGAGGAGGTCGACGCGGTCGAGGAGGTCGACGCGGTCGAGGAGGTCGACGCGGTCGAGGAGGTCGAGGACCTCTCCGCGGAGGCGGTCGGACCACCCATGGATGAACCCGCGACCCTCGACGAGGGTTGAAGGGCTGAGGTCCGGATGGCCGAGGAGCGCCTCCAGAAGGCGCTCGCGCGCGCCGGCTTCGGCTCGCGTCGCTCGTCGGAGGAGTTGATCGCCGCGGGTCTCGTGACCGTGAACGGGAGGGTCGCGACGCTCGGCGACAGGATCGATGCCGAGCACGATCGTGTGTCGCTCCGAGGCGTTGAGGTCAACCTCGATCCGAACGTGAGGTACTTCGCGCTCCACAAGCCCGCTGGTGTGGTCACCACCCTGCGCGACCCACAGGGCCGGCCCAACGTCCGGGACCTCCTCCCCGCCGATGGTCCGCGGGTCTTCCCCGTCGGGCGGTTGGACAAGGACACCGAGGGCCTGCTCCTCCTCACGAACGACGGGGACCTCGCCAACAAGCTGACCCACCCACGCTTCGGCGTGGAGAAGGAGTACCTGGCCGAGGTCGACGGGCGACCGGCTTCCAAGCACCTCGCCGCCCTCCGGCGCGGGGTCGACCTCGACGACGGACCGGCGCGCGCTGCGTCGGTCAGGATCGTGGATGCCCGGAGCGATCGTGGGCAGCTGCGCCTGGTGATGACCGAGGGGCGGAAGCGGGAGGTGCGCCGCTTGCTCGCCGAAGTCGGCCTGCCGGTCCGGCGCCTGGTCCGTCTGCGGATCGGGCCCATCACCCTCGGACGTCTCGCTTCGGGAGCCGTGCGCGAGCTCACGGCCGACGAGGTGCTCGCCCTGGGGAAGGCCGCGCGGAAGGGCGAACGTCGGGCCGCCCGTTCCCGTTCTGCCTCCATGTAGCCTGGTCGCGCGCCGGGACCGACACGGCGCACCGAGGATCAGTGGCAGGGAGCCGGGGCGAGGGGATGGATGCGATGAGGGTCCGTGCAGCTCGAGGGGCCATCGTCGTGCCGCATGACGATCCGGAGGCTCTGCTGTCGAGCACGCAGCGGCTGTTGGCGTCCCTGATCGAGCGCAACGGGATCGACCGGGAGGATCTCGTCAGCATCCTGTTCACGGTGACCGATGACCTGCGCTCCGCGTTCCCGGCTGAGGCGGCGAGGCGGATGAGATCTCGGCGTGGTCCCGTTGCTCTGCGCACGAGAGATCCCCGTGGTCGGGTCGATGCCGGCGGTCGTGCGGGTCCTCATGCATTTCCACAGCGAGCGGTCCCTGTCGACGATCGACCACGTCTACCTCGACGGGGCGGAGGCGCTGCGCGATGACCTCGGTATCGGCTGAAGGGGCCGTCACCCGGCTGGCGGTGATCGGCACCGGCCTCATGGGCGCGTCGATCGGCCTGGCCGCCGCGCGCGCCGGCATCAGCGTCCTCGGGTGGGACGTGGATGCCGAGGTCGGTGCGCGGGCCGCCACGAGCGGCGCCATGGCGTTGGCGGGAACCCTCGAGGAGGCGGTGAGGTATGCGCACCTGGTCGTCGTGTGCACGCCGATCCCGTCGATCCCGGCCACCGTCGCGGCGGCGCTCGCAGCCGAAGGCGAAGCCGTGGTGACCGATGTGGGGTCGATCAAGGGTCGCATCACCGACGAGGTCGCGGGGCTGGCGGATCCGGCGGACCTGGGGCGCTTCGTCTCGGGGCACCCGATGGGAGGGTCGGAGCGCTCGGGGCCCGAGCACGCCACCGCGAGCGTGGTGGATGGGATCGTGTGGGTGGTGGCTCCCACCGAGTCGTCGGGGCCGGCTGCTGTGGACACCCTCGAGGCGTTCGTTCGGACGATCGGTGCCCGTCCCGTCCGCCTGTCGCCCGAGCGGCACGATCGATTGGTCGCGTTCGTCAGCCACCTGCCGCAGATCGCCTCGACATCGCTCATGGGCCTCGCCGCGACCGAGGAGGCCGACGAACCGGACATCCTGCTGCTCGCCGCCGGCGGGTTCCGAGACCTGACCCGTCTGGCCTCCTCCGATCCTTCCCTCTGGAGCGACATCCTGCTCGGCAATCGCGAACAGATCGCCCGGGCGATCGATCTCTACGTCGGTCGCCTCCAGGAGCTCCGGGATCAGGTGACGGGCGACCATGGTGCCGATGTGGAGCGCACGTTCGAGCAAGCGAAGAGCGCTCGCCTGCGCTTGGCCGCGAAGCCGCAGGTCCGCGCCGGCGTGGCGGTCCTCCAGGTCGAGATCCCGGACGAGCCCGGCGCTCTGGCTCGCATCACCGCCACCATCGGTGACGGCGGTGTGAACATCGAGGACCTGCAGATCGTGCACTCGCCCGAAGGTGGCCGGGGGACCGTCCACCTGACCGTCGCCGCGGCTGCCGCCGATCACGCCGCGGGCGTGCTCCGTGGTGGCGGCTACGACCCGATCCGGCTGGCCTGACGAGGTGACGTCATGCGCATCCGAGTGAGCCCGGGGTCCACGCTCGGAGGCGAGACCGCCGTGCCCGGCGACAAGTCCATCGCGCATCGGTGGTTGATCCTCGCTGCGACGGCGGATGGAGCCAGCCGTCTGGTCGGGCTTCCCCCTTCCCTCGACGTACGATCGACAGCGTCGTGCTTGGCGAAGGTCTGCCCGAAGGCTCGACCTGCCCTCGACCTGTGGGCTCGCAACGCTCCGTCCGCCGTCGAGGCTGGCGGTTCCACGTGGAACGGAGCCGATCCGAAAGCCCGGGTCGCGACCCTTGAGGTCGAGGGTGAGGGGTGGTCCGGCCTCGTCCATCCGGACGCGGACCTCGACTGCGGGAACTCCGGGACGTCCATGCGCCTGCTCGCCGGGGTCCTCGCTGCCGCACCGTTCCGCAGCGTGCTGGTGGGGGATCCGAGCCTGTCGTCGAGACCGATGGAACGCATCGCCGAGCCGCTCCGTCGCATGGGCGCGTCGGTCACCACCCACGACGGATCGGCTCCCCTCGTCGTGGAGGGGGGCCACCTGCACGGGATCCGTCACGAGATGACGATGGCCTCGGCCCAGGTGAAGAGCGCGATCCTGCTGGCGGGGATGGCGGCGGCGGGTGAGACCACGGTGGTGGAGCCCGCGGCGACGCGCGATCACACCGAGCGGCTCCTCGCTGCGCTGGGAGCGCCCGTTCGCCTGGACGCCCGTTCGGTGACGGTGTCGGCGTTCGCCCACCCTGGCTTCGATGGCCGCGTCCCCGGCGACCTCTCCTCCGCGGCGTTCCTCGTGGTCGCCGCGGCTACCACAGGCGGGGAGGTCGCGATCCGCGACGTGGGGCTCAACCCGACGCGATCGCACTATCTCGAGGTGATGGCTCGGATGGGGGTGTCGACGAGCCTCGAGGTCGAGTCCGAAGAGATGGGGGAACCGGTCGGCACGCTCCGGGTGCATCGGGTCGATGGCGTGCAGCCCACTGAGGTCGGTCCCGACGAGCTCCCGCTCGTGATCGACGAGGTCCCTGCTCTCGCCGCGCTGGCAGCCCAGGCGAACGGCGTCTCACGGTTCCGCGGTGCCGGCGAGCTGCGCCTCAAGGAGAGCGACCGGCTCCGCTCGATGACCGAGGGCATCAGCGGGCTCGGAGGTCGCGCCGAGCAGGACGGCGACGACCTCCTCATCGGCGGCGCGCGATGGGCCGGGGGAAGGGCCGCGACGGCCGGCGACCACCGGATCGCGATGGCGCTCGTGGCGGGGGCGCTCGGAGCGCATCGAGCCTGTGAGATCGCCGGGATGGAGTCCGCCGACGTGAGCTTCCCGGGATTCGTGGCGACCCTCCGCCGCCTCGGCGCTGCGATCGAGGTGCTCGATTGACCGTGGACCGCGTGGTCGCGATCGATGGGCCGGCCGGGAGCGGGAAGTCGACGCTCGCGGCGGGGTTGGCGCGAGCGCTTCGCCTCCCTCATCTCAACACCGGCCGGATGTATCGGGCTCTGGCTGCGGCGGCGCTCCGCGCGGGGGTGGGCGTGGATGACGGCCCTGGACTGGTCGAGCTGACGCGGGGGTTGAGGTTCACGGTGACCTCCCCGCCCGAGGCCGAACTCGTGGTGGAGGGCTTCGGTGAAGACCTGTTGACGACCCTGGAGGTCGAGGCGACGGTATCGGCGGTATCACGCCATACGGGTGTGCGGGATCTCATGCGCCGGATCCAGCGGACCCTGGGGGAGGGGGGAGCCGTGATCGAAGGGCGCGACATCGGTTCGGTCGTGTTCCCAGACGCCGTGGTCAAGATTTTCTTGATCGCCCCGGCGCCCGAGAGGGCCGACCGCCGCGCGGACCAGCGCGCGGTGGGTGAGGATGATGTGGCGACCTCTCTCCGGGAGCGGGATCGCGACGACGCCGCCACGAACCCCTTCGTCCCGGCGGCCGATGCCGTGGTCCTCGACACGGGCGCCAGCGGGATCGGGGAGACGCTCGATCGCGCGCTCGACGTCGTGCGCGCGCGAGCTCCGTGGCTCGTCGGCGAGGTCTCCTCGTGACGGCACCACGTGTGGCCGATCCCCTGCCCGTCGTGGTCGTGATCGGGCGACAGAACGTCGGGAAGTCCACCCTCGTCAACCGTCTCGTCGGCCGGCGCGTCGCTATCGCCCATGACGAGCCGGGGGTCACGCGGGACCGGCTCGAGCTCGAAGCCGCGTGGCGCGGTCGTCGGTTCCGGCTGGTGGACACGGCCGGCTTCCTCCGCCGAGCGCGCGGCGTGGAGGCGCTCGCAGGGCAGCAAGCCGACCGAGCCATGGCCGACGCGGATCTGATCCTGCTCGTCGTGGACGCTCGGGCGGGCATCACCGAGGAGGATGCCCATCTGGCTCGCCGCCTGCGGCGTGCGACGGTCCCCACGCTGTTGGTAGCGAACAAAGCCGACTCGCCGAACGACGCGGCGGACGTCGCACGGTTCCACAAGCTCGGGCTTGGCGAACCGCTCGCCGTCTCGGCGTTGCATGGCCACGGGACGGGCGAGCTCCTCGATCGCATCGTGGACGTCTTCCCGCCGGAAGGAGAGGCGGCTCCCGACCTGGAGGAGCCTCGCTTCGCGATCGTCGGGCGACCCAACGTTGGGAAGTCGAGCCTGTTCAACCGGCTGCTTGGACAGGAGCGGAGCGTGGTCTCCAACCTCCCCGGCACGACCCGTGACAGCGTGGACTCGGTTGTCGAGTGGCCGGATCTCGGCCGGGTGCGGTTCGTCGACACGGCGGGCATGCGACGGGGACCGAGCGTGCGTGGCGTGGAGTACTACAGCTTCCTCCGGGCTGCGGAGGCGATCGACCGGGCCCACGTCGCCGTCGTGGTGCTGGATGCGGCCGACGGCTTCACGACCGAGGACAAGAAGATCGCGAACCGCGTCATGGATGCGGGCCGAGCCCTCGTGGTGGCCGCGAACAAGTGGGACGAGGTCGACGAGAAGGACCGCGTGTACAAGGACCTCCAGCAGACCCTTCGACCGTTCGCGCGCACCGACGTTGTCCGAACATCCGCGCTCACGGGTCAAGGGGTCCACCGTCTCCCGCCGCTCTTGGTGGACCTGCACCACATGTGGACGCTGAGGGCGTCGACGTCGAGGGTGAACGAGATCGTCCAGGAGTCGCAGGCGGCGAGGCCGACACCGAGGAACACCGGGACGCTCCATTACGCCACCCAGGTCTCCTCCGGCCCTCCTCGGTTCGTGTTCTTCTGCGGAGCACGGGCGCCCGACCCGTCGTATCGCCGGTACCTCGAGAACCGCCTGCGACAGGAGCTCGGTCTCGAAGGGGTGCCGATCGAGCTCACGTTCCGGCCACGGCGGTCCCGACCCACGCGCGAGGGCTGAGAGCAGCTCGGCGGCACGTCGGTTGGGTGGTTGCAGCGGCTGCCGTAGACTCGGTGCGCTCGGGGACCCCCCATCAGGGGTCTCGATCGAGCACCACGGGCCGTGGCGCAGCTTGGTTAGCGCGTCTGACTGGGGGTCAGAAGGTCGCCGGTTCGAATCCGGCCGGCCCGACGGATGCAGAGGGAAGCAGAACCGCGGGCGACCCCGTCCCGCCGCGTCTTCACGATCCCGAACCTCATCTCGATGGCACGGATCCTGCTGATCCCTGTCTTCGTTGCCCTGATCATCGATCCGGACACCACCACCGAAGGGCTGATCCTGTTCATCGTGGTCGTCGCCACGGACTGGGTGGACGGTTGGCTCGCCCGCAGGACGGATCAGGTCTCCGAGCTCGGGAAGGTCCTCGACCCCTTGGCGGATCGTCTCGCGATCGCGGCCGGTCTGATCGCGCTCGTCATCCGCGACCTCTTCCCGCTCTGGGCAGCGCTCGCGATCTTGCTCCGCGACCTGGTCGTCCTGGTCGCCGTCGCCGCGGTGGCGACCCGAGGTGTCCGGATCGAGGTGCGATGGATCGGCAAGCTGGCCACGTTCTCCCTGATGGCCGCCATCGTCTGGGTGGCATGGGGAACGCTGGAGCTCCCGCTCGCGGCGACCGCGATCGTCGCTGGCTGGGCCGCCTTCACGGTTGGGATCATCGAGTACTACGTCGCGGCGTACGTGTACGCGGGCGATCTCCGTCGCGCCCTGTCGGCCCGGCGCTCGCCGTGACGCACTATCGTGTGCAATCGGCCCGCCCATCCGGCCCGGCCGTGGTCGCGCGATCAGGAGGAGCGTCGTGGAGTTCCCGGAGGATCTTCGGTACACGAAGGAGCATGAGTGGGCGCGCGCCGAGGGCGCACGGGTCCGCGTGGGCATCACCGACTTCGCGCAGGACGCTCTCGGTGACGTGGTGTACGTCGACCTCCCCGAGGTCGGTGTGGCGGTCACCGCGGATGCTCCTCTCGGCGAGGTCGAATCGACGAAGTCGGTCTCCGATGTGTACAGCCCGGTCACCGGCATCGTCGTCGAGCGGAACCCGCTGGTCGCCGATCGCCCCGAGCTCGTGAACGAGCAGCCCTACGGCGACGGATGGCTCGTCGTGATCGAGGTCTCCGATGAGCAGGTGGTCGATGGCCTCATGGAGGCCACCGCCTATCGCACCTTCGTCGAGGAGGGCTAGGCGCCGCGAAAACGGTGCGCTGCAACGACTGATGCACACCCTCGACCGGGTCGAGCGTGGGTCGAGGGTCAGGGTCATCGATGGTCGAGGGTGGACGACCCGACAGGTTGACCCTTGGGATGCCGTACGATAGCGTCGAGCGGCATCGAAGGTGGAGTGTTCTTCCTCCACTCCAACCGTCAGGCCTACCTGCCCTCGGAGGGGAACTTCACGGTGTTCTGTACCCGTTGTGGACATCCTAATCACGACGATGCGCGCTACTGCGCCGAGTGCGGACATCCCCTTCAGGGCGACGTCACCGTGTCGCTTCCGCCCATCGAGGGTGATGATGAAGGTCACGATGAGTTCCCGTTCCCTCACGACGTCCTGGAGACGGGCCAGGCACTGATCCTCGTGAAGCGGGGGCCCAATGCGGGCTCCACATTCCTCCTCGATGCGGATCGCACCACCGCGGGTCGCAACACGGACAACGACGTCTTCCTCGATGACGTCACGGTGTCGCGTTCGCACGCCGTCTTCGAGCGTCGCGGGCCAGCGGAGTGGTTCGTCGTCGATGTGGGCAGCCTCAACGGCACCTACGTCAACGGCGAACAGGTCGATGCCACGAAGCTCGCGACCGGTGATGAGGTGCAGATCGGCAAGTTCAAACTCGTGTTCTTCGCGGCGGGGAGCTGAAGGAGTCCATATGGCCGGAACCAGGAACTACCAATCGATCGGTGAGGTTCTCGTCGCGGTGAAGGCGGAGTTCCCCGACATCACGATCTCCAAGATCCGATTCCTCGAGTCGGAAGGGTTGATCGAGCCCGAACGGACGCCGTCGGGGTATCGCAAGTTCTACGTACAGGACGTCGAGCGGTTGAAGTCGATCCTCCGGATGCAGCGTGACGAGTATCTGCCGCTCAAGGTGATCAAGGAGCGGCTCGCCAAGCTCGACGCCGGTGAGTCCGTCGACGACCTCTCGATCGAGGACGCCGCCGGCGGCGAAGACCCCGCCGCCGATGGCAACGGCGGCGGTCAGGAGCTCGCGGAGGCGCCCACCGGCCTCCAGATGTCGCTCGAGGAGATGTCCGCCGCCACCGGCGTCGAGCGCGAGAGGATCAAAGAGCTCGAAGGGTTCGGGATCGTGTGCGTGCACGGGCCGGAAGGAGGTCGCTACTACGACGGCGACGACTACGTGGTCCTGACGATCGTGAAGGACTTCCTCCGCTACGGCATCGAACCGCGCCACCTCACCATGTACAAGCACTTCGCGGACCGCGAGTCTGCCTTCTTCGAGGCGCTCGTCGCCCCCATGCTCCGTCAGAAGAACCCTGATGCTCGTCGCGCAGCGGCGCAGACGCTCGCTGACCTGACGGTGACCACGCGGAAGTTCAAGCAAGCGCTGCTCCGGAACTCCCTCCGGGAGCACCTCACCTCCGCGTGAACCCGCTCCGTCGCCGGCGGCTCGTCGCCGCGTGTGTGGTGGCCATGGTGCTCGCCGGTCAGACGGCGTTCGCCGTCTCGGCCGAGCCGCGGCTGCGGCCACCGCCACCGACCCCCGTCAACGGTCGTCCGTCGCCGTTCCCTTCGGCGCTCGGAACGCCATCGGACCCCCTCGCCCGGCCGGAGATCGATGCACGGGCCGCCGTGCTCGTGGATGAGGGAACCGGCTCCGTCCTCTTCCGGAAGGCATCGCGGACCCCGCAGCCGATCGCGAGCCTGACGAAGGTGATGACGGCCCTTCTGACCTTGGAGCGGACGGACCTCGACGACGTTGTCCGGGTGGATCCCGGCGGCCGTGTTCCACGAAGGCGACTACGGGTCGAGCTCCACGCTGGGCCTTCGGGCGGGGGAGCGGGTCAGCGTGCGGAACCTCCTCTACGCCCTGCTGCTGGGGTCCGCGAACGATGCCGCCGACGCCCTGGCGATCCACGTCTCCGGTGATCGGGCTCGGTTCGTGACCGCCATGAACCGGCGAGCCGAGCGCCTCGGGATGGGGGAGACCAGGTTCTTCTCCGCGACGGGCTTGGACGACCGTGGCAGGTCGACGGCGCGCGACCTGCTGACGCTGGTCCGAGCGGCCGACGCCGAGCCCGCGTTCCGCTCGATCGTAGCCACCCGGTTCCACGAGATCCCCGCGCCCAAAGGACGCGACCGTCGTGTCCAGAACCGGAACGCGTTGCTGTGGCTCTACCCGGGGGCCGTCGGCACGAAGACCGGCTTCACTGCCGGGGCGGACTTCTGTCTGATCGCCACGGCCGAGCGCGACGGTCGCCGTCTCATCGCGATCGTGCTCGGATCGCCGGACGAGCCGTTCTCCGCCGCGGCGACGCTCCTCGATCACGGGTTCGAGGGGTTCACGCAGCAGCATGCTGGTGCAGGAGGGTGAGGACCTCGGGACGGTTCGCATCCGCGGCGGAACGGTCCCGGTGGTCGCCCGCGACTCGCTCCAGGCGTTGGTGCCGACGGCGGAACTGGAGGACCTCGAGATGACCGTCACGGTCTCCCCGGGGGCTGCCTTCCCGCCGGCCCCCGGGGAGACGGTGGCGACGTACACGGTGCGCGCACGGGGGCTCACGATCGGATCGGTGCCGCTCGTCGTGGCCTCGGTGCCACCACCACCGGCCGTCGAGGGGCCGTGGTGGGTCCGCACCGCGGTTTCCGTGGGCCGAGCGGTCGGGTCGGCCATCGGATCGGTCACCGACTGACCGCTCGGGGTCGGCTCCTCGCCTCCCCGTTCGTCGTCAGGCCCCTGCTAGGCTCCGTCGGACATGGCGGAGGTCGCGAGCGTCTTGTTCGGACGCGAGGACATCCGCCGCCGGGTTGAGGAGCTCGGCCGCACGATCGCCGGGGACTACGTGGGGCGAGAACCCGTGCTCGTCTCGGTCCTCAAAGGCGGCGTGATCTTCCTCGCGGACCTGATCCGTGCGATCGATCTGCGGCTCGACACGCACCTGATCGCCATCAGCCGCTACGGAGGCGCCCAGGAGTCCATGGGCCGTGTCCAGGATCCTGCTGGACCTCGACGCGGACCTGACCGGCCGCGATGTCCTCCTCGTGGAGGACATCGTCGATACCGGGTCTGACGTCGCGCTACCTCCTCTCGGTCCTGCGCGGCCGAGGCGCCGCCTCGATCGAGCTGTGCGCGCTCCTGGACAAGTCGGCGAGGCGGATCGTGCCACTGACGCCGAAGTACGCGGGCTTCGATTGTCCCGATCGGTTCGTCGTGGGGTATGGCCTCGACTACCGGGAGCGCTATCGGAATCTGCCCGACATCCTGCAGGTGAACGACATGACGGCCTTCGCGTCGGACCCCGACATCCTCGTGCCCCTCCTCACCGGCGTCGACGCGGCCTGAGTTGCCCGTTCGAGGGGCCGTCGTTACCCTGGCCTCACGGCCATGATCGAGATGGAACTCACCGGCGTTCGCGTCGAGCTCCCCACGAATCAGCCAATCGTGCTGCTTCGCGAGCGCGGGGGAGAGCGCTACCTCCCGATCTGGATCGGCGCCGCGGAGGCTGCTGCGATCGCCCTCTGCCTCCAAGGGGTGGTCACCCCGCGACCGATGACGCACGACCTGATGAAGAGCATCCTGGAGGATCTCGCGATCCAGGTGCAACGGATCGTGGTAACCGAGCTTCGGGAATCGACGTTCTTCGCCACCATCGAGCTCAAGCAGGGGACCGCGAGCTACGAGATCTCGAGCCGTCCCTCGGACGCGATCGCTCTGGCGGTCCGCACCTCGACGCCGATCTTCGCGAGCGAAGAGGTGCTCGAGGAAGCGGCCATCCTGATCCCCGGCGACGAGGACGAAGAGGTCGAGAAGTTCCGCGAGTTCCTCGACAACGTCACGCCCGAAGACTTCGCTCCGTGAACCGCCTGACGTCGCGGGCGTCGTGGCCGGAAGCGGGCCGGCTCAACCGTAGAAGAAGACGGTGACCCAGAGCAGGCCGTCGACGCGCACGGCGCCGATGGCGACCCTGTGGAAGCTGCGGTTGAGGACGTTCTGGCGGTGGGCCGCGGAGGCCATGAATGCGCGCTGCAGACCATCGGGGCCGCCGGAGGTCACCCCGACGTTCTCGCCCCAGACGTGCCACCGGACGCCCCGCAGGTAGAGGGAGGTGGGGCTGTTGGTGTGGAACAGGTCCCCGCGTCGGGCCATGGCCAGGCTGTGCTGGCGGGCCAGTTGGGACATCTCCCGGTTGATCCGGACCCTGGCGACGTCGTGATGGATGCGGCTCGCATTGGTCTCACGCCGCATCTGCCCTCGTGGGGTTGGCGCGTTCCCGTCCGCAACGGCCTGCGGGATGAGGAGGCCGATCGCCAGCCCCAGCACCGCGATGATGAGTATCGCTCGCCCTATCGTTCTGCGCATACGTCAGTCGCTCCCGAATGGGTCGTCCCAACCTAGTCCCGTCTGACCACCAACACATCGGCCGAATGGCGGTCTTGCTTGAATCGGGTCGGTCGGGGGCGGCATACCTTGACCGAACCCTACCCTGCCCGTAGGCTCCCGGAATGACATCGACGTGATCCGGCGACGGATCCGACTTCCCCCAGGAGCGTGGTGCATGACCGAGCAGGGGTTCCGAGTACCGGAGGTTCAGCGGATCGTCGGCATCACCTACCGCCAGCTGGATTATTGGGCCAGAACGGATCTGGTCGTGCCCTCCGTCCGAGACGCATCGGGGAGCGGGACGCAGCGCCTCTACTCCTTCCAGGATCTCCGTCACCCTGCGGGTGATCAAGAATCTCATCGACGCAGGGGTATCGCTTCAGCGCATCCGGAAGGCCGTTGAGCACCTCCGATCGATGGACCGACCCCTCGCGGCGGTGACCCTGATGTCCGACGGAGACGGTGTCTACGAGGCGCACTCACCGGAGGCGGTCGTCGATCTCCTCCGCCAGGGACAGGGTGTCTTCGCCATCGCGCTGGACAAGGTGTGGGATGACGTCGAGAGCGCCGTGAGCGAGGCGCCGAGCCGGACGCGACGACGGGTCGCGACAGGGAGAGCGTGAGCCCGGAACCGCTCGCGGCAGAGCTCAAGTCCGATACCGTCCGCTTCGCGCACGCGTCCGAGCGTCAGTTCGCGCGTCTCCTCGACTTCTATCAGATCGCTTGGGAGTACGAGCCGACCTCGTTCGACATCGCGTGGGACCGCGACGGCGCGGTCGTCCAACGGTTCACACCCGACTTCTTCCTTCCCGAGTTCGATCTCTACATCGAGATCACCACGCTCAACCAGAAGCTCGTCACGAAGAAGAACCGGAAGGTGCGACGCCTCCGCGAGCGCTACCCGGAGGTGACCTGCAAGATCTTCTACCAACGCGACTACCTGTCGCTCGTGACGAAGTACGGCCTCGAGGACGCGTCAGGATGAACCGGCGCGCTCACTGGCGCCCGCCCGTACACTTCCTGCCGTGAGGTTCGCGCCCCACACCGACGAAGATGTGAAGGAGATGCTCGAGGCTCTCGGGCTCGGTTCCGTCGACGACCTCTTCGCCCAGATCCCAGCGGCGCTCCGTCTCGAACGCTCCCTCGAACTCCCGCCGGGTGTCTCCGAGCAGGAGATCGTGGCAGACCTGGCCCGGCTCGCGTCGCGGAACGTCTCCACCGACGAGCTGGTCTGCTTCGCGGGCGGGGGAGCGTACGACCACTACGTCCCCAGCGTCGTGGGAGCGCTGGCCGGTCGCTCGGAGTTCTACACCTCCTACACGCCGTATCAGCCTGAGCTGTCGCAAGGCGTGCTCCAAGCCCTGTTCGAGTTCCAGTCGATGATGTGCGAGCTGACCGGTCTCGAGGTCTCGAACGCCTCGCTGTACGACGGCGCCACCGCCCTCGTCGAGGCCGTCAACATGTGCCGTGAGGGGGCTCGGAGCCGCGTGGTCGTCCTGCGGGGTGTCGACCCCCGATACGTGGACACCTTGCGCACCTACGGACGGGGTTCCGGGTACGAGCCCGAGGTCGTCGGCGAGGCGACGGAGATCGGTTCCGATGTCGCGGCCGTGGTGGTCCAACATCCCAACCTCTACGGGGTCCTCGAGGATGTGCGCAGCGTGGTGGCGACGGCGCACGCGGGAGGAGCCCGTGTGGTCCAGGTCTTCGACCCCGTCTCCCTCGGCGTCTTGGCCCCGCCCGGCGAACTCGGGGTCGATATCGCGGTCGCGGAAGGCCAACCGTTCGGGAACCATCTGAACTACGGAGGGCCCTACCTCGGGATGATCGCGGCGAGGCTGTCCGACGTCCGACGCATGCCCGGCCGCATCGTCGGCGAGACCCTCGACGTCGACGGGGCGACCGGCTACGTCTTGACCCTGCAGGCGCGCGAACAGCACATCCGCCGCGAGAAGGCCACGTCGAACATCTGCACGAACCAGACCTTGATGGCACTGGCGGCCACCGTGCACCTGGCATGGCTCGGGCCCGAGGGTCTCGAGGAGGTCGGCCGGCAGTGCGCGGCGAAGGCCGCGTACGCGAGCGCCCGTCTCCTGTCGATCCCCGGTGTGACGTCCATGTTCCCCGACTCGCCGTTCTTCAAGGAGTTCGCGATCAGGTTGCCGTCGCCTGCCGTCACCGTCCGGGACGCCATGGTGGAGCGCGGGTACCTCGCCGGTGTGCTGGCGCCGGGAGACGCCGACGGGTTGATCGTGGCCGTCACCGAGCGACGAACCCGTGCCGAGATCGACGGGTACGTCGACGCCCTGCGGGAGGTGCTGGCAGCGTGAGTGCCCAGGGAGCTCCGGTGCGTCGGCAGGGCCCGCCCGGCGCCGGGACGCTGCGCGACCTCTCGCGCGCGGGTCGCCGCGCCTGGTCGCTCCCAGCGCTCGATGTCGAACCCGTGGAGCTCCCTGCCGAGCATCGACGGGCCACACCACCGGCGCTGCCCGAGGTGGCTGAGCTCGACGTCGTCCGCCATTACACGCGTCTCTCGCAGCAGAACTACGGCGTCGATACGGGGTTCTATCCCCTCGGGTCCTGCTCCATGAAGTACAACCCGAAGGTCGCCGAGACGGTGGCGTCGTTGCCGGGGTTCCAGCGGCTGCACCCGCTCCAGCCGGACGCCACCACCCAGGGAGCGCTCGAGATGCTCTGGCTGCTCGAGCGAGCACTCTGCGAGGTCACCGGCATGGCGAGGGCGACCCTGCAGCCGCCCGCAGGTGCGTGCGGCGAGCTGACCGGCTTGTTGATCATGCGGGCCTACCACGCCGACCGTGGTCGAGGTCGCTCGACGATCCTCATCCCCGAGGCGGCGCACGGGACCAACCCTGCGAGCGTCCGACTGGGGGGCTACGGGGCCGTCACCGTGCCCGCGGATGCTCGTGGGCTGATCGACGTGGAAGCCCTTCGCGGGCTCGTGGACGACGAGGTGGCCGGGTTGATGCTCACGAATCCGAACACGCTCGGTCTCTTCGAGGAGGACATCGCGGAGATCACCGCGCTCGTGCACGGCGTGGGCGGCCTCGTCTACTACGACGGTGCCAACCTCAACGCGATCATGGGACGGACGCGCCCGGGGGACATGGGCTTCGACATCGTGCACATCAACACGCACAAGACCTTCGCGACACCGCACGGTGGGGGAGGGCCTGGAGCCGGGCCTGTGGGTGTGGTCGAGGCGCTCGTTCCGTACCTCCCGGTGCCGCGGGTCGAACGGGATGACGACGGCGTGTTCCGTCTCGACGGGGAGGTGCCGACCTCGATCGGGCGCATGCACGGCTTCCACGGCAACATCGGTGTGCTGGTGCGTGCGTACGCCTACGTCTTCCTGCACGGGAGCGATGGTCTCCGAGAGGTGAGCGAGCTGGCGGTCCTGAACGCGAACTACCTCGCCGAGCGCGTGAAGCCGGTGTTCCCACTCGCCTTCTCCGAAGAACGACCGATGCACGAGTTCGTCGCGACCGCTTCCCGTCTGAAGGATGAGACCGGGATCCGAGCGATGGACGTCGCGAAGCGGCTGATCGACCTCGGCTACCACCCGTCCACCGTGTACTTCCCGTTGGTGGTGGAGGAGGCCATGATGGTCGAACCCACCGAGACGGAGACGAAGGAGACGCTCGATGCGTACGCCGCTGCGCTCGAGCAGGTCGCCGGTGAAGCGCGGACCGATCCCGATCTCCTGCATGAGGCACCGGTGACCACGCCGGTCCGCCGTCTCGACGAGACCCGTGCCGCGCGCCACCTGAAGCTGCGCTGGTGACCGGCCTCCCGGCCGTGGGTCGCCGGGCTCAGGGAGAGGGGTCGCGACGCCGCGTCGCCCACAGGCACAGGACGCCGAGGGCCCCCGACAGACCCATGAGCCACATCGGGAGCGAGGGCTCCGACGGACCCGTGAACGCCGTGCCGGGCCCGGGTTCCGGTGGGGGGGCAGGCAGGACGCTGATGACCGTGCGCGCGGTATCCGAGACCGCGAGGCCGAGGCGATCGCGTCCGGTCACCCGCGCGGTCCGGGCCACGCGGCCTTCGACCGAGGGGAAGACGCCGACCCGGCGGAGGGTGACCGTGCCTCCCGGGCGGAGGCGGTGAATCGTGCCGACCCGCTCGTCCGCGTTCCGAACGACGATCTCCCGCAGCTCCGCGTTGCCGGTGTTCGTCACGCGGTAGCGACGGACGACCACCGACCCGGGACGGCCCGATCCCGGCGAGGAGCTGACCACGATCCGGATCGAGGGCGCGAGGACGGTCACCACCGTCGAGCGAGCGTCGGTCACCCTGGCGCCGGCGGGATCGAGAGCCGTCACCCTGGCCGTGTGCCGCGTGCGTCCTGCCCCTTCGGCGGTCGCGACGCATGCGTACGTCCGTGTGGCGCCGGGGGAGAGGATCTCGTCACCGGCGCCACCGGTCGTGGGGTGCGGCGGCACATCGCACGCGGTGTCCGACACGGTCACGCCCGCGAGATCGACGGGGCCGCGGTTCGACACGAGGAAGATCAGATCGAGACGGTCCCCGTCATGGGCGAACCGCGGCCCCGTCACGGCGAGGCCCACCGCCGCCGGACACCGCGTCCCATCGGTGAGCACGACGGCGTTGGAGGTGTCCACGTTCGACCCAGGCTCGTCGGCCGCCGTCACGGTGGCGCGCAGGGTGAGGGGGAGACAGAACGCGTCGGTCACCACCTCGACATCGATGGCGATGGCGGAGGTCTCTCCCGGTGCGAGGGCTCGGCGCTCGCAGATCACGAGGAAACGGAGCACCACGCCGACGCCGGCGACGGAGCACCGACCGCCCTCCATGGTGGGGAGGAGGTTGACCACGCGCAGGCCACGTGGGATCCGGGGACAGGACCGAGACCTCGCTCGCCCACCCACCCCCCCCGTTCCCGACGACCAGGTCGTAGGTGAAACGCTCTCCGGGAGCGAGGGGACCACCGGCGGACGAAGAACCGGTCATCGTGAGGTCGGGGGAGGCCTCGGCGACCTGCGCGGACGCCGCTCCGGCCAGGGCGACGATGAGCGCGACGGGAGCGAGCGCGCCGAACCAGATGCCCCTCCGCCATCGGTCGCGTGCCACGAGTCACCCTCCGCGCAACCCCAGGTCCCGGGGACACCAGGCGTGTCCACCCCGGGTCGCTCGTCACGGTTGCAGCCCACGGTACCCGATGCAAGCACCCGGAGGAGGTGCCACTTCCCGGGTCGTCGGGGTGGGTCATCGACGGTAGTCCGCGTGGAGGAGGAGGATCCCTCTCGCGCGACATTCCATAATGTCCATTATCGGCACAAGCAGGGGGCGGCGAGCGGGGTCGGGTCGGGGGCTTCTCGGGGCCCTTCCGGACACCGTCAGGAGTGCGGGAGACCGCCGCCGCGCAGCGAGACACCCCAGCGTGTGATCGACCACAGGGCTTCGGCCACGATGGTGCGCGAGATCTTCGAATGCCCGTGCTCGCGCTCGCGGAACGTGATCGGCACCTCGCCGATGTCGAAGCCGAGACGGTCGGCCCGCATGACGAGCTCCACCTGGAACCCGTAGCCGTCGCTGTGGATCGGCGTGTCCAGCAGCTCCTCGAGGAGGGCGCGTCGGTACACGCGGTAGCCGCTCGTCGCATCGTGGACGGGGACGGAGAGCATGAAGCGTGCGTACGCGTTGCCCACACGGGACAGGGCCAGCCGCGAGCGGCTCCAGTTCGTGACGGAGCCCCCGGAGACGTAACGGCTGCCGACCGTCAGGTCATGGCGCTCGGCGGCGGCGAGCAGCCCGGAGAGCTCCGTGGGGTCGTGGGACAGGATCCGAATCCATCTCGACGACGAGGTCGTAGCCTTCGCCCGTCGCGACGTGGAACCCGACGAGGTACGCCGACGCGAGACCGGACTTCGCGGGCCGTGTGGTGAGGCGAACGCGTGCGTGGGTCTCGGCGATGGATCGGACCACGTCGGCCGTCCCATCGGGCGAGGAGTCGTCCACCACCAGGATGTCGACCTGCTCGGGCACGGCGAGAACGCCCGCCAGCACCGCACCGATCGTCGCCACCTCCTGGTACGTGGGGAGGATCACGAGCGTCCGAGGAGACGGCGGCAGGGGCCCGGGTGTTCCCCGGACCTCGGCACGTCGGCGAGGGATGGTCGCGAGACCCATGACGAAGATGAGGGAGAGCCACGGCACCCAGTCCCCCAGTCGCACGTACCAGGTCTGCGCCTGCGAGGTCCGGATCCCGCTCCGCAGGATGGACGTTTGGAACAGTTCTCGGCTCGCGACCACCCTCCCCTGAAGGTCGATGATGGCGGAAGGCCCGGAGACGGCCGCGTTGACGACCCAGCGCCCCGTCTCGGCCGCTCGCATCCGGCTCATCTGCAGATGCTGGTCCGCGGCGGCCGTGAAGCCGTAGGAGGCGTTGTTGACCGGCACCACGACGAACGTCGCACCACGACGCACGTAGCCTCGGAACAACGAGGGGAAGGCGTTCTCGAAGCAGATCGGGGTCCCGAAGGTCGGGATCGTCGCGAGGTCGATCGTGCGCGGGCCGTCCCCCGGCACCCGGTCCACGGGGATCTGGTCGGTCGCGCTGATCCACCTGAGCCGGTCACGCCACGGCACGTACTCGCCGAACGGGACCAGGTGCGCCTTGTCGTAGCGATCCACCACGTTGCCCTCACCGTCGAACGCGAGGACGCTGGTTCGCTGGCTCCCGTCCGGGAGGTTCACCACGGCGCCCGCCACCGTCGGCGCGCCCACGGTGGCGATGACCTCGCGGACCGCGGCGGCCGTGGCCGGATCGGCCGCGGCCGCCGGATCCAGGGCTCCCTCCCCCCACACGACGAGATCCGGGGGGTCCTCCGCTAAGGTGCGATGCTGGTCCACGAAGCGTCGTGCGACGATGAGGTCCTCCTCGACGCTGGAGGTCCCCTCCGGCACGCGGACGTCCACCTGGATCGCCGCCACGTCGAGCCCTGGACCGTCCGCCTGGGTCCACGGGATGGCGGCGGGCAGGACCACGAGGGTTCCCGCCAGGGCCGCGCGGCCCACGCGAGCCCGCGCCCCTCCCCCGCCGGCGAGGGCCTCCGCGAGCAGCGCGTTCACCACGATGACGATGAACGTGATCCCCCACACGCCGGCGACCGTCGCGAGCGGCAGCAGGAGGCGGTCGTCGACCTGCGAGTAGCCGAGCCCACCCCAGCTGAACCCGCCGAGCGGCCAGGCCGAACGGACGACGTCGACGACGGTCCACAGCGCCGCCACGCCGAAGGCGTTGCGGATCGGGTGTCCGGGGCGGGTCACGAACGGCAGCAGGAGCCCGAACAGCGCGACGGACAGGCCCATCAGGAGCGTCAGCGCGACCCAGGCGAACTCCCCGAACCGCAGGATCCAGTAGATGATCGCGCCGTAGGCCGCCAGCCCGTACGCCAGGCCCACCAGGAACCCTCGCCCGGGAGGCGAGGTGCGAAGCAGAAGGAGGAGCGGCACGACGGCGCCGAACGCCAGGGGCCAGGCTCCAACCGGTGGGAATGCGAGGGACAGGGCGAGCCCGCTGCCGACCGCGACCGCCAACGCGACCGCGAGCCGCGGGCGCGGGGTCACCGGATCACGCGCAATCGCGACAGCGCATCCTCTTCTTGTCCGCCAATTGGCTGCGGTGCTTCACGAGGAAACAGTTCGTGCACGTGAACTCGGTGCTCTGGATCGGGACCACTCGCGCGTCCACCGGCTCGAGCCGCTCGTCACGGGTCAAGGTCGCAACCGCCGCCTCGTCCTCGTCCTCGGTGGCCGCCTCCTGGGTCTCCGTCGCGCTCTCCTGCTTCGCGAGCAGGTCCTGGATGGACTCGACCTGTCCGAGGCCCGGCTCGGGGGGAACGGTGGTCTCGGCCAGGTCCTCCGGGCTCGGTTCGAGCTCCTCGAGGGTGCCCTCATCGTCGGCCAGGTCGTCGTCGTCGGCCGGTGTGTCGATATCGTCGATGTCGTCCGCGCTCATCCGGATCCTCCGGGGTCCCTTCAACCCCTCGTTGGCGCGCGCATCCTACACCTGCATCGTCGCCGTGCAACCCGTCCGTCGTGGGTTCCCGAGGGCGGCCACAGGAACGCCACACGCGGCGCGGAGATTCCCCGAACGGGAGCGGATCGGAAGGGGGAACAGATGAGGACCCAAGAGACCTTTGGGGCCGCGACGCCGGGGCGCCGCGTTCTCTACTCAGCCTCTTGGGTCCTCCGCGCCTCCGCCGGGGCGGTGACGCAGGGCGCACGGTAACGAGCCCACGGGGAAGGGGTCAAGGCCTCCGGTGAAGAAAGAGTGACAGGAACGCGAACGCAACGGTGACGAGGTCCTCACGCGGCGAAGACCTCGCGGCCGAGGGAAACGGTGAGCACGGGGCGGAGCCCGTCGACCGGCACGTCCTCGAGCGGATCGACGTCGTACGCGGCGAAGTCCGCGTGCATCCCGGGCTCCAAGACACCCTTCTTCTCTTCCTGATGCCCGAGCCGGGCACTGCCGGCGGTGTGCACCCGGATCGCTTCGACGCGGGTGAGGCGCTGGGAGGGCGCGTGGTGTCCTTCCATGGCCGCGACGGCGAGCCAGGGATCCAAGGGCGTGATCGGGGAGTCGGACCCGGCTCCGAGGACGAGGCCACGCTCCAGCATCGATCGGAACGGGTTCATGCGTGCCGCTCGTTCCTGGCCGACGCCCGTCTCGTACAAGCCGCCGGGGAACCCCCAGGCCGCATCGAACGCGGGCTGGACCGACGCGCCGAGCCCGAGGGCGGCAGCCCGCTCGATCTGCTCCGACGAGGGCATCTCGAGGTGCTCGATCCGGTGGCGGCGGGCCCGGAAATGACGTCGCTCCCTCGAATCGAGTGAGCGGTACACGCGTTCCCAGGTGGTGAGGATCTGTTCGATGGCGCGGTCGCCGATCGCATGGATCCCGACCTGCAGGCCGGCGTTGTGGCCCTCGTGGAAGAACTCCGCGAGTTCATCGTCGGCGAGGTACGTGGCGCCGTGGTGCTCCGCGTCCGCGTACGGCTCCAGGAGGGCCGCCGTCCGAGCGCCGATCGACCCGTCGGCAGGGAGGTCGCCGCCGATCGCAGGGAGGCCGAGATCGATGATGCGAGGGATGTCGGTGGACGCGACGAGCACGGTGGCGTCCACGGGGAGCCGGTCTCGGTGCCGCAGGAAGACCTCGAGGTCCTCATCACCTTCCTCCCGCGGCATCGCCATCTGATGGATACCCGTGACCCCGCGAGCTGCCGCGAGCGCACCGGCAGCAAGCTGGAGCTCTTCGATGCGGTGCGACCTCCGCGTGGCGGCGACCCACCGGCCGACAGCCTCGTTCGCCGCTCGCGTCACCCGCCCGGTGGGCTCACCCTGCGGGTCCCGTTCGCAGCCATCGAGGTCGAGGGCTTGCGCGAACGTGAGCGCAGCCGAGTTCGCCAGGCTGAGGTGACCGTCGGTCCGCCGGATGACGAGCGGCCGATCGCACGCCGCGTCGAGCTCAGCCAGGGAGGGAAGGGTCGGTGCGTCCCACGCCGTCTCGTCGTACCCCTGGAGGAACACGACGGGGTCAGATCCGACAGCGGCGCGACCTCGCGCCAGTGCCAGCAGCTCTTCCTTCGAGCGGGCTGCCACGACGTCCCGGTTCAGGGAGGAGAGTCCGGTGCCCGTCAGATGGACGTGGCTGTCCACGAAACCGGGCAGGACCGTGGTCCCCGGCAGGTCGACGGTGCGGTCGGCTGCCGGGGGCTCGCCGCTCCCGACCCGCTGAACGTGACGCCCGTCCACCAGGAGCCACTCCCCCGTGCGGGGGTGGCCCAGGGTGTGCACACGTGCTGCGCGGTAGAGGGTCCTCACGGCGGGAGCATCATCGCATGGCGCCGGAGCCGCGCGACGGGCGGGCCGACGCGTGCCCGGGCGGACGACCGCCCGGGAGGACGAGGAAGGTCTTCCCGTCGTGCGGGTGGAGGCCCCGGTCCACCAGGCTCGCCGCCCAGGCGTCGAACGAACGGACGACGGTCCGGCGGTCGGGACCGACGAACACGACGTCGTCGACCCAACGCACGAGCCTGGAGCCGGCGTGCCGGGCCGCCCTGTCGGCCTCGGCGAGGACCGCGTTGGCGAGGATCGCCGAGGCGTCCGGCCCGATCGGGAGGCCTCGCAGGCCCGATCGCTCGAGTTCCTCCAAGACCCCGGTGATCTCGCGCACGTGATGCGACCCGATCCCGGAGCGCGCGAGCGCGTGCCCGACCACCCCCGACGAGATGGATGGGTAGCAGGCCTCGACGTCGCTCCGCAGCAGCGCGGAGCGACCCATCGCGAGCTCGGCCATCCGACGGTTCCACCGGTGGCGGGCGGGGCCCACCGGGCGCAAGCGCCCGGTGGGCGCTGCGCGGTTGCCGATCACGCCCGGATCGAGCATCCGCTCGATCCGGGCCACCGCGGGCCGCACGGCGTCCCGGTAGCGTCGCTCGGTGATCGGGTCGAGCGCGGCGAGCCAACGGACACCGCCGTCCGGCTTCCGGATCGCCGTGAGCTCGATCCGGGGCCGCCATGCATCGGTGCCGTTGCGCACCTGGCCCCCATCCGGTCGCGGACGTCCAGGGAGGCGGAGCGCCGTCGACGTGCATCCAAACACGGACCGACACCCAGATGCGATCCCCGGTCCGGGTGACGTTGGCCTCCCCCGGGCAGGTCACCCGGCGCGCTCTCGGCGCTCCCCCGGGCGCGTCCCCGTACGATGTCTCCGTGCTGGACCGACGCGACCTCGAGATCATCGCCGCCCTCCAGGAGGATGCCCGGGCGACGTATGCGGATGTCGGCGAGCGCGTCGGCTTGTCGGCCAGCGCCGTCCATGAGCGCGTCCGGAAGCTGGAGAGGGCCGGCGTCATCCGCGGGTACCGAGCCGTGGTGGACCCCGAGGCGGTCGGACTGTTCGTCACCGCGTTCATCGCCGTGACGCCGATGGACCCGACCCAGCCCGACGACGTCCCGGACCGCATCTCGGAGATCCCCGAGGTCGAGGCATGCTTCTCAGTGGCGGGTGAGGCGAACTACCTCTTGAAGGTCAGGACGCGGACGACGAGCGATCTGGAGGAGTTGATCCGTCGCCTGCGGGAGAAGGCCGGCGTGGTGACCCGAACCACCATCGCGCTGTCGATCCCCTTCGAAGACCGGCCCGTGAGGCCCTGACCGGGTCGTCGAGGCAGCGAGGGGAGCCGGCCCCTTCGAGGGGGCCCGGGACACCCGGGTATCCTGGGCCGATGCGGCTCTACAACACGCTGTCGCGTACCGTCGAAGAGGTCGTCCCGGTCGAACCCGGTCACGTCAAGATCTACTCGTGCGGACCCACCGTGTACCGGTCCGCGCATCTCGGGAACCTCCGCACGTACATGCTCGGCGACCTGATCCGCCGTGCGCTCGAGCTCGAGGGCTACCGTGTCACCTTGGTGATGAACATCACCGACGTCGGCCACATGACGGATGAGTCCTCCTCCGAAGCGGTCGACAAGATGCTGCTCGCGGTCGAGGACGAGGGTCTCCAGCCATTGGAGATCGCGGCGAAGTACACGGAGGCCGTGCTCCGCGACGCCGACCGGCTCGGCATCCGTCCGGCCGACGCGTTCCCGAAGGCCACCGAACATATCCCGGAGATGATCGAGCTGACCGAACGGCTGATCGAACGGAAGCATGCCTACGTCGTCGATACCGGCTCCGTGTACTACGACGTCGGGAGCTTCCCGGCGTACGGGAAGCTGTCGGGCAACACCCTCGACCGGTTGAAGCCTGGACACCGAGACCTCGAGACCGACCCGCTCAAACGGCACTCGGCCGACTTCGCTCTGTGGAAGGCAGCGGGCCCAGGACGGTTGATGAAGTGGCCCAGCCCGTGGGGCGAGGGCTTCCCCGGGTGGCACGTCGAGTGCTCGGCCATGTCCATGAAGTACCTCGGCGACCGCTTCGACATCCACACGGGCGGCACCGACCTGCGGTTCCCCCACCACGAGGACGAGATCGCGCAATCCGAAGGAGCCGTTGGGCACGAGGTCGTGTCGCTCTGGGTCCATGCGGGTCATCTCCGCTTGTCGGGTCAGAAGATCGCGAAGTCCACGGGCAATGTCGTGATGGTGGATGAGCTCGTGGACCGCGGGATCGACCCGTTGTCCTTCCGCTGGCTCGCGTTCCAGACGCAGTACCGGAGCGAGATGGACTTCACCTGGGACGCCATGGAGACGGCGGATCAGCGCGTCAAGCAGCTGCGCCGCCACATGGTCGATCAGCTCCCCCGAGCGGATGCGCTCGGCGAGCGCGCCGAAGGGTTCCAGGCGCGGTTCCGCGAAGCGCTCTCGAACGACCTGCACATGCCGGGAGCCGTCGCGCTCGTGAACGAGCTCGACCACGCCGCCGACGTCCCTTCCGGTGAGAAGTACGCGCTCCTCGCGGCGTGGGACGAGGTGCTCGGCCTCGATCTGGAGCGCGAGGCAGCCGCGGGCTGGGAGCCACCTCCGGCCGTCGAGGCGTTGGTCATCGAGCGTGACGCCGCCAGGGCCGCGAAGGACTATGTCACGAGCGACCGTTTGCGTGGCGACCTCGAGGCGCTCGGTCTCGAGGTCATGGATACGTCCGAGGGAACCCGGGTCCGACCGCTCAGCCGACCGGGCTAGGAGCCCCATCCCAAGGATGACTCCAACCTGGCATACGCCTCACCGGGTCGCCAGAGCGACTGCCACGGAAGAGGAAGGGGAAGCCCGTGCGTCTGAAGGTCCGACTCGTGCCGATCCTGCTCGCGCTCGTCGCGTTCTCAGCGGCCTGTGCGTCCGGGGATGACTCGGAGACCGCGGGCGGAACGTCGACGACCGGCCCGGCACCCACCGACGAGCCTTCCGAGGGGCCGACCGATGGACCGAGCGTGACCATCGGCACGGGCGAGCTGCCCGAGGGGTTCCCGGCATCCTTCCCGCTCCCGGACGGCTCCGCACCCGTGGGATCGGCCTCCCAAGGAGGCACGTTCGTGGTCTGGTTCTCCTCCACCAGCGGCGTCGACGACGTCAAGGACTACTTCGACGACGCACTCGCATCCGACGGGTGGACCATCGATGCGCAGATCGACTACAGCCAGCAGGGCATCACGTACAAGGCCTACACGATCTCGGGGAACGGGTACGGAGGCCAGGTCCTCGTCGGTGAGGGTGCGCCGGGGGCCGTCGGCTACGAGGGCGAGTTCGCGTTCTGGGTGTCGCTGACGCCGTCGTGATCAGACCACGATCCGGAGCTCACGTGTGGAACGGTTGAGGCGCTCCACGCCGTCGTTCGTGACGACCACGATGTCTTCGATCCGGACGCCGAACTCGCCCTCCACGTAGATCCCCGGTTCGACGCTGAACGTCATGCCAGGCTCGAGCGGCAGATCGTTGCCTTCGATGACGTACGGCGGCTCGTGGACCTCCAAGCCGATCCCGTGGCCCGTACGGTGGATGAATCGCTCGCCGAAGCCGCCGGCATCGATGATGCCACGAGCGGCGCGGTCGACCTCCTGGATCTGGACGCCCGGTCGCACGGTGTCGACGGCGGTCCGCTGGGCCTCGAGGACCAGTTCGTAGACGCGTGAGAAGCTCGCGGAGGGCTCCCCCACCACCACCGTTCGCGTCGTGTCGCTGAAGTAACCGCCGAGCTCACCACCGAAATCCATCACCACGGCATCGTTCGGCAAGATGGTCCGGCCACCGGGCTCGTGGTGCGGTGAGGCTGCGTTCGGGCCGCTGGCCACGATCGTGAACTCCGCCCGATCGTGGCCGTTCTCCACGAGCATCCGTGCGAGATCGTCCGCCACCTCGTCCTCCCTCCGCCCGAGGAACGGGAGGTCGCAGATCTGCCGGAAGGTCTCGTCGGCAGCACGACCGGCGCGACGGAGAGCAGCGAGCTCGTCGTCGTCCTTCTTCGACCGGAGCCGTCCGATGACGGCGGATGCCGGAGCGAACGTGGCTTCCGGCAGCGCCGCCTGCAGGGCGAGGATGTGGGCCGTCCACATCCGGTCGTTCGCGGCGATCCGGCCGCTGGCCGGCAGGAGGGCCGCAGCCCGGGCGTACGGATCGACGCCATCGATCCAGCTCACGAGCTCCAAGGACGCCCCCGACGCGGAGCTCGCCGCGAGCGGCCGCTCCAATTCCGGCACCACGAGGGCGGGGTCCTGGCCGTCCCGCAGGATCAGCAGGGTGGCCCGCTCCAGCGGCATCGGGTCGTAGCCGGTGAGGTAGGCCAGATCGGGTGAGGGCGCCACGACCACCGCCTCGAAATCTTGCGCTGCAGCCTCTCGTGCCGCCTCGCGCATGCGGATGTCGTAGCGTTCGCTCATAGCTTGAGCAGGATCTGTCGTGGCACCGTCTGGATGGCCACCGGCGTCGTCCCCAGGTACTCACCGTCCGCCACGACCGGGAGCCGTCTCCCGGCATCGACGCGGAGCACGAGCTTGGTCCTGAGCTCCTTGATGCCGGGATCCGGGACGTGGTCGCCGTGCCGGAAGATCCTCGGCAACAGCCGGTAGGCATCGGACTTCGGGCCGGTGAAGACGAGCGCGTCCATCACGCCGTCGCCGGGGAACGACCGTGGTGACAGGCGCATGCCGCCATCGGCGAACTGGCCGTTCCCGACGACGAGGCTCCAACCCCGGAGCGCATGTCCCCGGCCGTCCACCTCGATGGCCAGATCGACAGCCCGGGTCCGGAGGTAGGCCCCCCAGAAGCCGAGGAAGCGACGCGCGTTCCCGAGGCGCGCGGGGAGCCGGGCGGTCCGAGCGGTCGCCTCGGCGTGGAAGCCGATCTGCGCGACGTTGTGGGCGTAGCGCACCACCGGCTCTCCCGTCTCGTCGACGCTCTGGATCTTCATGACGTCGAACGGGTACGTCTCTTCCCCCATGAGATGTGCCGTGGCGTCCACGGCGTCGGTCGGGAGACCGAAGCTCTTGACGAGGTCGCAGGCGGAGTTCGCGGGGATGACCGCGAGGACCGCGTCCGGCACGATGGGGTGGCCCCCACGGAACATCCCGTTCACGACGTCCTGGACCGTGGCGTCGTCGCCGACCGCCGCCAGGTATCGGAATCCGTGATCGAGGGCATCGGCGGTCCTCCGGGTGGTGTCCGCCGGCGTGTCGGAGACCTGCCAACGGTACTCGATGCCGCGCGCCCCGATCGCCTTCTCGACGCCGGGGAGCTCGTCGGCCACGCGGCCGCCGCCGGCGCGAGGATCGGCGATCACGGCGAGGGGGCCGAACGGACTTCGACTCATCGGGCCCGTCATGCTAGCGACTACAGCCCCGTGTAGGCGACGACGCCCCGCACCACCGACCCGTGGGCGCGACGCATGAGCTCCGAGGTGGGGCCACCGGCGACGTCCTCGATCTGGTGGAGCAGGTCCGCCAGCTGCTTGCAGTTGCGGACGAAGTCACCCGGGGCCATCTCCGTCTCTTCGAGGACGTCCTCGAGGGACTTCCCCTCCGCCCAGTGGAAGACGGGCTCGGCGAACCCGGCCTCGAGCTCGCGACACAGCTGTACCTGGTGGGCGTCCTCGGCCCGGCGGACGCGGCGCCAGACGCGGGACAGGCGCTCGAAGCGGTCGGCCGTCAGCTCCGTGGGCATGGCTCCCGTGAGGGGCGTGCGCTCCCGGGCCTCGTACACGACCGTGCTGATCAGCGCGGCTGCCTCGCTCGGTGACAGATCGTCGAAGATGCCGGCGGAGAGCGCCTCCGCGATCAGGACGTCGCCCTCACCGTAGATCCGCGTCAGGCGACGACCTGTCTCGGTCACCGACCATCCGTCGACGTGCCCGAGATCCTCCAGCACGCCGAGCACGCGGTCGAACTGTCTCGCCAGCGTCTCGGTGCGGACACCGGATCCTGCGTTCCACCCCGGCCAGTTGCTGCTCGAGCTTCGTCGTGCGCTCGGCCCAACGCTCGTGCTTCGCGCGCTCCGGACACGCGTGACAAGGATGGGCGCGCGCGCGGTCTTCGAGCGTCGCGGCCTCGCGCTCGACCTTGGGGTCGGCCGCTGCACGGGCCGGCCTCGAAGGCGCACGGACCTGGAGGGACACCAGCTTCGCGGCAACGTCGCGCCGGTACCGCGAGCTCCGGACGCTACCCGAGCGTGGGAGCGGGATCCGCGTGAGAGCCGCGGGCGGTTCCTCGAAGTCCTTCGCCGCGACGCGGAAGAACGTCCGGTCCTGGGACAGGACGGTCGGCTTTCCGTCGCGCGACGAAACCACCACGGCGACGCCGCGGCGCTTCGCCCGCGGAACGTGGATCACGTCGCCCGGCTCGAGCTCGCCGACCGCCTGGCGGATCTCGCGACCTCGCTCCGCCTCCCGCCCGCGCCGGTCCGCCTCCCGCAGCTCTCGTGCCCTCTGCAGGAGGCCCCAGTACTCCTCGAAGTCGCCGAGGTGACAGACCAGGTTCTTCCGGTAGCCCTCGAGGGCCTCTCGGTCCCGCTCCTTGGCTCGTTCGAGGGCCACGACGCCTCGGTCGGCCAGGAACTGCGCGAACGAGGAATTCAGCAGCTGGTGGGCCTGCTCCGGCTCGTAGTTGCGGACCAGGTTGACCGCCATGTTGTACGAGGGTCGGAACGACGACGCGAGGTCGTAGGTGCGCGTGGCTGCCAGCCCCGCCACGCGCTCGAAGGGCACCTGTCGCTGGTAGATCACGACCGCGTGACCGATGGGGTCGATCCCGCGTCGTCCCGCACGCCCGGCGAGCTGGGTGTACTCCCCCGGCGTGAGCAGCTCGTGCCGTTCCCCCTGGAACTTCCACAGGTCCTCGATCACGACGGTCTTCGCCGGCATGTTGATGCCGAGCGAGAGCGTTTCGGTGGCGAAGACCACCTTGACCAAACCCTGTTCGAACAGCTCCTCGACCGTCTCCTTGAAGACCGGCAGCATGCCCGCGTGATGTGCCGCGACGCCGGCGGTGAGGCCTTCGAGGAAGTCGTAGAAGCCCAGGGCGACCAGGTCGTCCTCGGCGATCCACGCGGCCCCCGTCTCCGCCCGTTCACGGATCACGGCGGCCTCCTCGCGCGTGGTGAGTCGAACCCCCCCGTCCACGAGCCAGCGGACGCTCCGGTCACACCCGGCTCGGCTGAACACGAAGTAGATCGCCGGCAGCATCCCCTGATCCGCCAGCAGGTCGACAACATCCTCTCGTCGAGGCGCGTACACGCCGCGATGTCCGTCTCGGGGTCCTCGGGAGCCATGCTGCTGGCCACCTCGGCGACGTGTCGACGTCTTGGCCCGGAAGTCGCGTTGGTCGAGGGACACCACATAAGGGTTCGGCAAAGGGACGCCGTCCTGCTCCACGTGCATCGGATGCAGCGTCCGTCCGATCAGGTAGTGATGTTCCAGCGGGATCGGTCGCTTCTCCTCGATCACGACCCGCGTCTGTCCTCGGAGGGTCTGGACCCACTCTCCGAACTCCTCGGCGTTCGAGATCGTGGCCGAGAGGCACACGACGCTGACGGACGCCGGGAGATGGATCAGGACCTCCTCCCACACCGCCCCGCGGTACGGGTCCTGGAGGTAGTGGACCTCGTCCAGGACGACGGACGTGAGCCCGTGGAGCGAGTCGCTCCGCTCGTAGAGCATGTTCCGCAACACTTCGGTGGTCATGACCACGACGGGCGCATCGCCGTTCAGCGTCGTGTCACCCGTCAGGAGACCGACCGACGGCGGTCCGTACGCCGCGACGAGGTCCCCGTACTTCTGGTTCGACAGCGCCTTCAGCGGCGTGGTGTAGAAGCACTTCAGACCCGCCTCGAGTGCCTGCTCGATGGCGTACTCGGCCACCACCGTCTTGCCGCTCCCTGTGGGCGCGGCAACCAGGACCGACATCCCCTGATCGATCGCATCGATGGCGTCCAGTTGGAAGGCATCCAGGGCGAACGGGTATCGCGAAGCGAAGGAGGACGGGGAGGTCACGCCCACCAGTGTAGGTCCGGCTCGGTCACCCGACGGGCCGGCGCGATCTCAGAGCACGACGCCGCAGGCGGTCAGGTGCTGGTGGATCAGGCGTGCGAAGGCTTCGGGGCGCTCCAGCACCGTCAGGTGCCCGGCGCCCTCCATCACCTCGAGCCGGCTCCCGGGGATCACGTCCGCCATCGGGGCCGAGATCTCCCGTGGGATCAGGGCGTCCGCATCCGACGTGATGACCAAGGTGGGGACGTCGATACCCGGGAGATCGATGGAAGCATCCGGGCGTTCCGCCATGCCCAACGCGGCCGCTGCGATGGCGTGAGGTGGCTGGTCCGCGATCCAGGAGCGGACCTGCTCCTGCAGCTCGACCGGAGCGTCGGGGGAAAGGAGTGGAGGGGGCCGGTCGGCGAGCACGTTCCCCTCCGTCCGGAGTCGCTCTGCGAGCGTCCTCCGGTTCGCCGCGGCCTCGGGCGTGTCCGCTTCGGCCCGGGTGTTCGCGAGGATGAGACCTGCGATCCGGGTCCTCGCCGTGCGCCAGAGCTCGAAGGCGACGTAGCCACCCATCGAGAGACCGCAGATCACGACGCGGTCGAGGTGGGCCCGATCGAGCGCCTCAGAGCAAGCCCGGGCTGCGATGGACATCGTGAGGACGTCCCCGTCCGGCCCCGGTGTACCTCCGAAGCCGGGGAGGTTGGGCGCGACGACATGATCACGGTCGGCGAGCGAGCCCCACATCCTGGCATCGAGCGGGAAGGCATGGATCAGCAACAGCCCGTCCGTCATCGGACCGCCTTGGCGTTGGGTCCGACGACGACCGGCAGGGCGCCGGGGAGTACGTCGAAGATCGCGGGCGCGGGCCCGACCCGCTCGCCGTCCGCGTACACCATCACGCGGCGGTCGGCCTCGACCGAGATCCGCCGCGCTCGCGCCATCCGCACGCTGGGGTGGGAGACGTGCGTGCCGCGGAACACCTTCGGGAACGCGCGCAGGAAAGCTGTCTTCGACAGCGCTCCGAGGAGACAGACGTCCAGGACGCCGTCGACCACCGAGGCGGCCGGCGTCACCTTCATGCCGCCGCCGTAGCTGATGGAGTTGCCGATCACCACGAGCATGTGCGGTCCCTCGATGACCTCGTCGTCGAGCTCGATCCGGAACGCTGCCGGCGTGAAGCGTGAGAGCGTCTTGACGAGGGCCGCCACGTACGTCCCGGTGCCGCCGAGCTTGATCCGCATCGCGTTCGCGGCCTCGTTCACCTCGGAATCGAACCCGCAACCGGCGATGTTCACGAAGTGCCGCTCCTCCGCACCCGCCCGCACGTGGACGACGTCGATCGAGACGACGTTGCCGTCGGCGATCGCTTTGACGGCGCCCTCGGGCGAGCGGAGGCCCAACGATCTCGCGAAATCGTCCGCGGTCCCGGACGGGATGGGAGCGAGCGTCGCCCCCGTTCCCATGAGACCGTTGGCGGCAAGTCCCATGGTCCCGTCCCCGCCGATCGCGGCCACCATGGCTGCGCCCTCGCTGGCTGCCTCGCGCACCAGGCGCTCGAGCCCGGCTCCGGACTCGCTGATCCGTATCTCGTGGTCGACCCCGACCGCGTGCAGGAGACGATCGACCTTGCCGATCTGGCGGCCGGCCTTCCCACGCCCCGCGGTCGGGTTCGCGACCACGACGACGGGACCGGCGTGCGGCACGGGGGGTTACCCGACCGGGACGCCGGGCGTCGTTCCGAGGCCGGCGAGGGAGAGAGCGAGCTGGTACTTCCTCCACCCGTCCGACAGGAGCTCGGCGGCCGCATCCGCCGTCTCCTTCGCCGTTCCCGCCAATCGTGCAGCGAGATCCTGGTCCTCGGTCGCGAGCGCCAGCGCCGCCATCTGGGCCGCTCGCTGGTACTGACGGAGCGCCTGCACGAACTCGAGACGGCTCGTCACGATCTGATCGACCTGCTGGGCGTTGAAGCCTTGATCGGCGAGCGTGCCCGCGAGGTCGAACCCGTCCAGAGCGTCGGCCGCCGTACCCAGGTCGTCGGCCGCGGTCTCCAACTCCTCGGCCGTCATGCCCGCGTCCTTCCCCCGCTCGAGCTTCGTGATCGCCGTCACGACGTCGGCCGCCACGGTGGGCTCGAGGGGAGGCTGGATCGTCCCCACCGCGCCGATCTGCGTCTCGAGCTCCGTGCTCCACGCCTGGGTCGCCGCCGTCCGCAGGGCGAGCTGTTCGGCCTTCCGGTCCTCCTCCGAGCTCGAACGCAGCTCCGCGCGCACCCACCCGACGAACAGGACGATCCCCATCCCGAGCAGGACGCCGGCCACCACCTGCACCCATCTGCGTCGGAAGAAGGGCGTGGGCACCGCGACCGGCTCCCGCCGGGGAGCGCGGGCAACCGTCTTGGATCTCGTCTTCCCTTTGCCTTTGATCGCCATCAGTCCGTGGTCCTCGGTCGTTGGAGGAGGCGGCCGATGATGATAGCCGCCTCGTAGAACAGATACATCGGGATGGCCAGCGCGAACAGCGTCAGGAAGTCCGCGGACGGCGTGATGATGGCGGCGAACACGAAGATCCCGAGGAAGGCCCATCGTCGCCAGGACGACAGGACCTGCGGCGTCAGGACCCCCACCACTTCCAGGAACACGAGGAGCACCGGCAGCAGGAACGAGACACCGAACGCGAGGAGCACCAGGACGACGAAACCGAAGTACTTGTCGAACGTGAGGATCGGCCCCACCCCTTCTCCCGCGAACCCGAGGAGGAACTGCAGTCCCTTCGGGAGGACGAGGTACGCGAAGATCCCACCCGTCACGAACAGGATCAGGGAGGACGCCACGAACGGGAACGCGTACTTCCGCTCACGCGCGGTGAGGCCCGGCATGATGAACATCCAGAGCTGATACAGGATCACGGGCAGCGCGATCACGAGACCGATGTAGACGACCATCTTCATCTTGGTGGTGAAGCCGTCGATCACGCCGTTGAAGACGAGATCGCAGTTCCTGAGGGGTACCAAGCTCGGGTTGCTCGCGACGAAGTCACAGTACGGCGCTCGGAGCGCTTCCTTCAGCGGCTCGTAGAGGAACCAGCCCGGGACGGCGCACACGGCCAGCGCGATGAGGCAGATGATGAGGCGGTGGCGCAGCTCGCCGAGGTGGTCCAGCAGGGTCATGGTGCCGGAGCGCTCCTCGTCGGAGCGGCGACGGCGCGGGATCACCCTCATGTCGGGTCTGCCGTCCGCCCCGCGGCCGCGTCGCCAGGGCCCGATGCGCTCTCGCCGGGAGCGGTCGCCGCGTCGCCGGGATCGGCCGAGGTGGGCGCCTCGGCGGCCCCGTTCGTCGCAGGGGGTTCGTCGGTCGCGGCCGTTCCGGGTCCTCCGCCGACCCTCGGCTTCGTGGGCCGCACCGGGCCTCGCGACACCGGACGATCCGAGCCCGGATCGAGGTCGAACCGGACCATGTCCTTCACATCGTCCTGGACCTTGCGGAACTCGCGGAGACCTTTGCCCAGGGACCGCGCGAGGTCGGGCAGCTTGGAAGGGCCAACGACGATCAGGGCGATGGCGAGGATGACGAGAAGCTCTTGACCGCCGATGTTGAACATGCGCTCGGGAGCGATTCTACCTGCGGGTCTTGCCGAACCTGAGTCCTGCCGCCTTGGTCCGGAGCTCGTCCATCCGCCGCGACTGACGGTCGGTGGCCCGGGAGATGTCGTCCGCCAGCGGCCGGACCTCATCGCTGAGCCGCTGGAACGTCCTTCCGAGCAGCACGCCGTGCCACCCGAGGAAGAGCAGGAACCCGATGAGCGCCACGGTGGTGCAGATTCCGATGATGAACCACACGAGGATCCAGGTCGTCGGCACGCTTGGATGCTACCTGCCTGGGGACGTCGGCGGACCCCGCGGGGTCTCAGGTGCCGTTGCTGGCCAGGAATTCCCGGATGTAGGCGTCGTCGTCCAACAGGAAGTGGAACTCGATCACGTCGTCGATCGAGAACGGCGGGCCGAGGTCGCCCCGCACCTCGCCGCCGAGATCGTCGAAGAGCTCCGGATGCGGTGTGCCGTATCCGTTCCCGTCGATGTCGACCCCTGCGGAGACGAGGAGCGCCACGATCTTCCGATCCGCCCGCTTCTCGACGTCGTCCGCGCAGCTGGGGCAGGTGAAGCGGTAGCTTCCCTCGCGGCCGTTCGATCGAACGCTCAGGCAGATGGCTTCGGGACCCATGTCCACCTCGCCGCAGCGGGGGCAGGTTGTGCGGATCGTGGTCATCTCCCCGGAAGCATCGGCGGCGCCCGGAGAGGGCTTGAGCGTCCTCGCCTACCGCAGATGAGGTGTTCCTGCGGGTCACGCGCGGTAGATCGCCAGCGTCCGAGCGGCGAGCTCTCGGACCTGGTCGACCAGTTCCGCGGGTGCGAGTACGTCGGCCTCGCTCCCCAAGCGGAGCAGGAGATGCGCGACCCAGCGCACCTGTTTGGCCGAGAGGGTGACCTCGAGCGAACCGTCGTCGAGCTCCAGCGGGTCGGCGGTGGTGTAGTACTCGGCCACCCAACGGGCGGATGGGCGCAGCCGGAGCCGGACCTCGACGTCGCCTTCCCCCGGTGTGTAGAGGGCTCGTCCCGCACCCTGGAGCCCTCGAGGTTCGAAGGTCTCGTCGGTGGGTTGGAAGCCGGCGACGCGGTCGATCCGGAAGAGACGCTCCGCGTCCGCATCGACGTCCCAGGCGGCCGCATACCATCGCCCCAGGCTCGCGAAGACGGCTTCCGGGTCGACCCTCCGCCAGGAGCGCTCGCCCGACGATGCCGCCACGTAGTCGATCCGCACCCGTCGGTGATCCTGCGCTGCCTCGCGGAGGCTCGGCAGGAACCGCGGCGCCGTCCCCGCACCCGCCGCCTCGATCCCCTCGGCCCCGCCGAGGGATGCCTGCAGCTTGCCGAGCGCCCGTTCCAGAGCCGGCGCCTCGGGCACGCCCGGCGTGGCGAGCAGCTCGGTCGCGCGCAGATGGACCGCGAGAGCCTCCTGACGCGTGAGCCGGAGCGGACGTGCGAAGTGATCGGCCATCCGGATCCAGATGGCACCGTCGTCGTCGATCTCGACATCGATCAGGTCCCCGGGGCCGTAGGGAGGCAGGCCCGACAGGAACAAGAGGTCCAGGTCCCGTCGGAGCTGTGTCGGATCCACGTCGAACAGGCGCGCGGCTTCGCCCACCGTCGTCCCCGGGTGCTGGACGAGGTACGGCACCACCACCAGCATCCGGCCGAGACGGTCGGCGGTCGTGTCGCCCTTCCGCCGGGTCCCCTCAGGCACGGGCGAGCTCCTCGAGGCGCCGGATGACCTCACGACGGAGCGCCGATGGCTCAAGCACCTCGGCGCTGGGTCCGTACTCCAGGACGAGTGAGGCGAGCGTCTCCTCATCGGACGCAGGGATGCCGACGATCACCCAACCGTCGTCGCGCTCACGCTCGCGGACCGCTCCCGCCAGCGCGCCTTCGGCCAAGACCGCAGCGTCGGGCGAGAAGGCGACGAGGGCCCGCTCGCCGCCGGCCCCTTCCCACGGCGCTCCTTGGATCCGCTCCACCGCGCGGAAGCCCTCGGGCGGCGCGGTCCCCTCCCCCACGTCCCGGAGGTCGGACGTGGCCCGGGAGAGTCGGAACGCCCTGATCTCCCGACGCTCTCGGTCGGCGCCCACGAGGTACCAGTGACCTCCTCGGAAGACCACACCGTAGGCGTCGACGTCTCGGTCGGCGACGACGCCCTGGGACGTTCGATAGCCGAACCGGACGCGCCGGTGGTCGTTGGCTGCCTCCGCCGCCGCGATCACCCGCGGGCCTCGGGTGTCGGATCCCGCGACGAGGGGACCGCCGGCGCGCCCGACGAGCATCCCTCCGTCGGAGCCGTACAGGAGCTTGCGCACACCTCGTTCGGCCGCCAGCTCTTCGGTTCCGCTCTGCCCGGCGACGAACAACGCCGTGACCTCTTCGGGCGTGAAGGCGATCTCGGGCAGGTAGTACTCGTCCTTCGAGATCTCGTATCCCTGTTCGACGCCCCACGCATCGGTGTCCGCCATCCGCAGCGGCACCCCGAACTCGCGCAGGACGTCTTTGTCGCGTTCGAACTTGCGTTTGGCTGAATCGAGGTTGTCGGATCCGTACGCGTCCAACGTGTCGCGGATCTCGTCGAACGTCAGGGGACGGGGCGTCTCCAGGAGCAGACCGACCAGGTTCAGGAGACGCTCGAGCGGTTCCATGGCGTCATCGGCCGACATCGCCGGGCATCATAGCCGCGCCTCGTCGAGCCCCCGGAGCCTCGTGTGGACGTGATGGAGCGGCACACTGGCGCCGCCCGTCCGGCTGATGCAGGATGCATCCATGACGGACGCCGCAGGTCTCTCGGCAGCTGATCGGGACAAGATCGAAACCTCCCGTCGAACGTACATGGCCGAGGAGCGCACGTTCCTGGCGTGGCTCCGGTCTGGACTCGCCGCGCTAGCCGTGAGCCTCGCGGTCGGACGCCTCCTCCCGGTCCTCCTCGACACGCAAGCGGGCCCGTACACGGTCCTCGGCATCGGGTTCGGCCTGTACGGGATGTTCCTGATGTTCTACGGACCCATCCGCCATCGTGACGTCCGGAGGGCGCTCGCACGCGGAGCGTTCGCCCCGCTCCCCACCAGCGTCGTGTGGGCCCTCGCGGTGGCAGGCGTGCTCCTGAGCTTCGGTACGATCGCCGCGATCCTGGTGACGTTCTAGGCGCTCCCTTCGACGGGTTCCACGCCCCTCCTGCGGGTGAACCATCCGGCGGCGACGTCGACCACCCAGCCCACCACGGTCACGAGCACGACGAGGCCCATCGATCCGAGGCGGTCGAAGCCCAGCCCCGAGCGGCTCCACAGCAAGCCGATGACGACGAGCATCGCGAGACCGAAGCTGGGCGCGAGCACGGCGCGTCCCACGGGATCGACACCGGTGAGGCCGGTCCAACCGCTCCCCATGAGCGCGAGGAGTGCGAGCGATCCGAGCACCAAGAAGACGAGCGACGAGGGCGGGGGCGCCGTCCGCGCCAGCGCCGCCTCGAGGGGACCAGGCGGGACGGGGCCCTGCAGGAGGATCACGCCGGGCGCGAGGGTGGTCCCCGGTGGCGCGGGGCGACCGTCGAAGAGGGACAGGAACAGGACCGCGGCGTCGGGGGGCACCGCGAGCGTCGTACCGACGCCGGGGAGCACGATCTGCTCGAACCGCGTCCTGTGGGCGAGCTCGCGCGGGAGCGCTGCGCGGACCGATGCCGTGCGGACCGCGGACGCCCTGCTGGCGGGGTAGGTGAGGAACACCTGCCCCTCGAAGTCCGTGGCCGTCACGTACCGCTGCACCGTCTCCAACTGGCCGAACCATCCCCCTTGGAGCCGCGACTCCTGGCTCCACCAGACGCCGGCCCCCGAGGCAGCGATGGCACCGGCCACGACGATCACCACGAGGACGGCGATCGCCCCACGGATGGCCCCTCCCTTGGCGCGGATGCGATCAGCGGCGATCGCGGCAGCCAGCACGATGAGGAGCGGGATAGCGAGTGCGAACCCAGCGAAGCGATAGGGCGGCGTCGGAAGATCGAGGACGTACCAACCGACAACACCTACCAGCGCCAGCAGCGCCCAGGCACCGAGCAGCCCCGCGGTCCAGCGCCGCTGGACCGCCCGTTCCCGCATGCCCGCCATCGATCCCAGGGCCGCGAGGGGCAACGTCAGCCACAGGGCCATCGACGGCAGCCGTTCGACGATCTTCTTCGTTCCCTTCTGACCGGGATCGACCGTCGGCACGATGGAAGGAAGCTCCGGCGCCAAGGCGAACGCCGCCCCGGCGACCGCCACGCCGGATCCGAGCATCGTGAAGACGCGCCGGCCGGAGCGATCGGGGGGTCGGAAACGAGCCGGGAAGCGGTGTCCCAGGCCGAGCATGAGACCGAACACCGTGAGGAGACCCACGATGACGAGCGCGAGCAGCCAGTGCATCAAGATCCCGCCGACGACCATGAGCGCTCCGGCCGCCACACCCTTGCCCCGGAAGGCCGCGAGGACGGCGAGCAGGACGATGGTCAGGGCGATCGGATCGAGCATGAGGTTCGACGCGTACCCGACCGCGGTCCATGCGACGAAGCTCGAACCGCCCACCGCCAGCGCGTAGGCGAACGAGCGCCGGCGTGGCTCCTGGAGCCCATCGCTCGCGAGGCTTCCCGCGGCGAGGGCGATGACGACGGCGAGGAGGGCGGGCGTCATCCAGACGATCGTGAGGGCATCGTTCCCCGTGAGCCCCATGAAGGTTGCCACCACCATGGGGTCGCCGGGTCGCATCCCGAGCCCACGACGCTCCTCGCCGAGCGCCATGATCCCGTCCTCGTGGACCGCCGATGCTCGCCACATGTAGCCCGGTGTGTCGAGCCCGAACGGGAGCGTCGAAGGATCGCGGACGAAGGGAAGCAGGTAGATGGTGGCCACCAGACACGTCGGCAGCACCAGGGCGAACAGGGCGTCGAGCATCCACTCTCGGCGGGCGTGGGTGTCGCGCGACCCGGGCCGTGCCTGAGGGGCGGCTTCCACCAGGGCCGCGGTTGAAGGCACCGGCCCCCCCGGGGAGGTTTCCATCCGATGCAAACTACACGCGGTCGTTCGACCGCTCCACCGACGGATGCCATCGTCGCGCCAGCAGGTCGCTCCCCCAGCCGACCGCGGCGGTCAGGGCGACGAGCCCGGCGGAGCCGGGACGATCGAACGGGACACCCGCCCAACCCGTCAACAGACCGATCGGGCCGAGGAGCGCCACCCCGAACGTCGGCGCGAGCGCGATCCTCCCGATCGGATCGACCCCCATCAAGCCCGCCCAACCGCTCCCCGCGATCGCGAGCATGAGCAGCCAGACGAGCACGAATCCCGCCATCGCGCTCGCGGACGGCGAGCGGGGAACCGTCGGCACGGCGATGGGCGTCGCCGGCGGCGGCCCCACCACGATCACGACGCCCGGGACCAGTTCGTCTCCGGGAGGGGCCGGCCGCCGGTCGATGGCGGAGAGGTAGAGCACGATCGCCCCCTCGGGGAGGTCGTCCGTGGCGGTCGGGGTAGTCCGGGGCAGCGGCCCGGGGAGGAAGGACAGGCGTCCGAACACGGCGGCCGACACGCCCGCTTGAACCTGCGGGACCACCGCGCTCGGCACGTTCGAAGGGGTCGTCAGGAAGACGGGGGGCTCCCCGGGGGATCCGTCGAGGTATCGAGCCATCGCCTCCAGCTGCACGAACCCGGCGGCCTCGAGACCCGCGTCCGCCCGGTCCCAGATCCGTGCGCCCGCGACGGCGAGTCCACCGGAGACGATGACGAGCAGCACGATCGTCAGCACGCGGCCGACATGCGCCCACCGTGCCCGGACCCGCTCACCGACGCAGGCGGCCGCGAACACGACGAGCAACGGCACCCCGAGGGCGAAGGCCGTCCACCGATACGGAGGAGCGGGCAGGTCGAGGACGTACCACGCGATCAGGCTCACGGGAGCGAGGGCCCCCCACGCGAGCAGTACCCCCGCGGCCCACCGGCGCTGACCCGAACCTCTCGACAGGCCGAGCACGCCCCCGACGAGCGCGAGGGGAAGCGTGAGCCACAGGGCGAAGCTCGGCAGGCGTAGGCGAGCCTTCACGTCGCCGCTCGTTCCCGGCTCCACCAAGAAGACGTGCGAAGGGAACGTCGGCGCGAGGCCCAGGGCGACGATCCCGGCGACCACGCCACCCCCGAGGAGCACGAGGACCCGACGGGCAGCGTGGGCTGGCGGTCGCCAGGGGTCCCCCGAACGGGCACCGGCCGCGAGGGCCAGCGCGAACACCAGGAGGAGTCCGACGACCACGAGCGCGAACATCCAATGGATGAGGGTCGCTCCGAGCACGAGCGCGATCCCGGCTAGCACGCCTCGGCACTGGAACGCCGCCAAGATCGCGGCCAGCAAGAGCGCGAGTGCCACGGGGTCCAGCATCAGGTTGGCCGCGTAGCCGACGGCCGTCCAGGCGATGAACGCGGACGCGCCCACCCCGATGGCGTACGCCGCGGAGCGTCGACGCGGCTCGCGGAGGCCGTAGCTCGCCAGGGCGCCCGCGGCGAGGGCGATGACGACCGCCAGGACCGCGGGTGCGACCCACGCCGCGGTGAGGGGCTGTGCACCGGTGACGCCTCGGAACGCTGACACGACGATCGGATGGGTGGGACGCTCCCCGAGCCCGCGGTCGGCGTCACCGAGAGCCTCGATCCCGGCATCGTGGACGAGGGACGCCCTCCACAGGTAGCCGGCCGTGTCGTTCCCGAACGGCAGACGCTCGGGATCGGCGACGAACGGCGCGAGGTAGACGGCCGCCACCAGGACCGCCGGGACGACGATGGCTGCCAACACGTCTCCGGTGACGGCGAGCCGGCGTCGGCCCGATCCAGAGGGTTCAGACAGAGGACGTCCTCTCGGTCCCGTGCTCGTGGCGATCTCGAGACAAGGGCGCGCGCACGCGCGGCCGCATCCTACATGTGGGAGATGAGCTGTTCGACGCGCTCATCCGTGTTGCGGAAGGGGTCCTTGCAGAGCACCGTGCGCTGCGCCTGGTCGTTCAGTTTCAGGTGGACCCAATCGACCGTGTAGTCGCGCCGCTTCGCCTTCGCTTGCCGGATGAAGTCGCCGCGGAGCTTGGCACGCGTGGTCTGCGGGGGCTCCCGCATCGCGCGCTCGACCGCGACGTCATCCACGGCGCGGTCGACCTTCCCCCCCTTCTCCAGCAGGTAGTAGAGCCCGCGGGTCCGGTTGACGTCGTGGTACGCGAGATCCAGGAGCGCGACACGCGGTGATCCGAGCGGGAGGTCGTGCTTCACCATGTACCGCTCGATCAGCGAACGCTTCGTGATCCAGTCGACCTTCCGGACGAGGCGCTCCGGCTGATCCTCCGCGAGCGCATCCAGGGCGTCGCGCCACTCTCGCAGGAGCAACGACGACGTTTCATCCGCGCCGCGGCGCTCGATGAACCGCGCGGTCTTGTCGTGATACTCGTTCTGGACCTCGAGTGCGGAGAGCTCGCGTCCGTTCGCCAGCCGGACCTTCCTCGTGCATGTGGTGTCGTGGCTGATCTCGCGGATGGCGCGGATCGGATTCTCGAGCGTGAGATCGCGCATCACGGTGTTGGCCTCGACCATCCGGAGGACCAGATCAGTGATCCCGACCTTCATGAAGGACGTCCACTCGCTCATGTTCGAGTCGCCCACGATGACGTGGAGCCGACGGTACCGTTCCGCGTCGGCGTGGGGCTCGTCCCGCGTGTTGATGATGGGTCGGCTGCGCGTCGTGGCGCTCGACACTCCCTCCCAGATGTGCTCCGCGCGCTGGGAGATGCAGAACTGAGCCCCGCGCGGTCCGTGCAGGACCTTCCCGGCACCGCACCAGATCTGCCTCGTGACGAAGAACGGGATGAGCACGTCGGCCATCCGCGCGAACTCCCCATGCCGTGCGACGAGGTAGTTCTCATGGCACCCGTACGAGTTGCCCGCGCTGTCCGTGTTGTTCTTGAAGAGATAGACCTGCCCGCTGATCCCTTCTTCGTGGAGACGCATCTCCGCGGCCGCGAGCAGATGCTCGAGGATTCCGCTCCCCCGCTTTGTCGTGCGCCACCAGCTCCCGGATCGAATCGCATTCCGGGGTGGCGTACTCGGGGTGTGAGCCGACATCGAGGTACAGCCGCGCGCCGTTCTCGAGGAACACGTTGGACGACCGGCCCCAGTGCACGACCCTCCGGAACAGGTAGCGGGCGACCTCGTCGGGCGAGAGCCTGCGCTGCCCGCGGAACGTACAGGTGACGCCGTACTCGTTCTCGATTCCGAAGATCCGCCGGTCCATGGTGACCAGGGTAAGCCCGCGCGGCTCGGGACCCGGGGACCTCAGTCCGCCAGGAGCTGATCCAGCTCGCCGGGCTCGAGCCGGCGGAACTTCCTGCGTTGGGAACGGCTGGCATCGAGCGATGCCGCTTCGATCTGATCCGCGGCGAGCTCACGCGGCTCGGGGGTGCTGGCGAGCACGTCGACGGCGGTGCGCACGGCCGTCCGCAGGTCCCATCCTTCCTGGTAGCGGGTTCGCAAGGCTTCCGTGAGCTCTTCGGCATGCCCACCCATGGCGACGTAGCCGTTCTCGTCGGAGACCGAGCCGTCGAACAGCACGTGATACAGCGAGCACTGACCGGCCTCGCCGTCGACCTCCCCCACGAGGATCTCCACCTCGTACGGCTTCATCTGCTGGGTGAAGATGGCCGACAGCGCCTGGGAGTACGCGTTCGCCAGATCCCGCGCCTTCACGTCCTCCCGCCCGTACTGATAGCCGCGCAGGTCCGCCAGCCGGATCCCGGAGATCCGCAGCTCCTCGAACTCGCTGTACTTCCCGACGCCGGCGAACCCGATGCGATCGTAGATCTCACTGATCTTGTGCAGCGTGGCGCTGGGGTTCTCGGCGAGGAACAGCAATCCCTCCGCGTATTCGAACCCGATCACCGAGCGGCCTCGCGCGATGCCCTTGTGGGCGTACTCCGAGAACTCCTTCATGCGTTGCTCGGGTCCGACGTACGGCATGAAGCTCATGTGGCCCGCTCCTGCAGCAACGCTTCGGCGGCCGCGGCGACCTCGGCGTCCGGCACATCCTCGGCCCCGGTCGCCGTCACGGTGATGACCACCGGCCAGACGTGACGCACGGGGTCCGGTCCTCCGGTCGCCGCGTCGTCCTCGGATGCGTCGATCAGCGCCTCCACCGCCACGCGGATCGCGTCGTCGCGCGAGAGTCCCGACTTCCAGCGCTTCTTGAGCGAGTTCTTCGCCGGCTGACCCCCGGAGCCCGTCGTCTGGAAGTCCTCCTCCTCCCAGCGCCCGCCGGTGGCGTCGTAGTAGAAGATCCGGCCCTCCGAGCGCCGTTCGTCGTACCCGCCGAAGAGCGGGACCACGACGAGGCCCTGGAGCGCCATCGGGAAGTTGGAGCGGATCATCTGGGCGAGCCGATTCGCTTTGCCCTCCAGCGAGAGGCGGTCTCCGGTGATCTTCTCGTAGTGCTCCAGCTCCAGCTGGAAGAGCTTGACGAGCTCGGTCGCCTGTCCCGCGACGCCGGCGATGGCGATCGCGGAGTAGTCGTCGGCGGCGAAGACCTTCCGGATCCTCGAGTCGGCGATGACGTTGCCCGCCGTCGCCCGGCGGTCACCCGCCATGAGCATCCCGTCGGCGTACTTCAGACCGAGGATCGTGGTCCCGTGCGCAACGCGAAGATCCGCGAGGGCACCCTCCGGGAACCGAGCGGCCAGGACCTCGGGCCGTTCGCGACGCACCAGATCCACGAACGAGGGACTGGCGCCGAACGGGATGCCCGTGAGCGGCAGATCGACCCGCTCGGTCACTGCCCGCCCTTCTGCACGTACGACTTCACGAACTCCTCAGCGTTCTCTTCCAGGACCGCGTCGATCTCATCGAGGATCTCGTCCATCTCGTCCTGCAGCTCGGTGGCCTTGGAGGAGGCGGCGACCTGCCCGGCGTCGTCGCCGGCTTCGCCCCCACCCTTCTTCTGGATCCGCTTCTGCTCCTGTTCGGGCACGAGAGCTCCTTTCAGGGGCCCAATCCTACCTTCGCGACCTCCGAACCCCGGCTACGTCTGGAGCTTGTCCACCAGATCAGCCACGGTCGCCGACGACTCGAGGAGGTCTTCGACGTGAGCGCGGGTGCCGCGGAGCGGTTCACGCATCGGGATCCGCTGGAGGGCGTCTCGTCCGGTGTCGACGATGATGGAGTCCCATGAGGCGGCGGCGATAGCCTCGGGGAAGCGCTCGATGCATCGGCCCCGGAAGTATGCGCGGGTGTCATCGGGTGGCTCCATGATGGCGCGCTCGACCTCCTCGTCGGTGGTGAGCCGCTCCACCTTGCCCGCCTGGTCGAGACGCTGGTACAGGCCGCGGTCGCGCCGCACATCGTGGTACTGGAGGTCCACGGCGCGGAGCTTCGGGTCGGACCACTGCAGGCCGTCACGCTCCCGGTACCCCTCCAGGATCCGCAGCTTGGCCACCCAGTCCAGCTGCCGCGCGAGCGACATGGGGTCGTCTTGGAGTCCCTGGAGCACCGACTCCCAGCGGTCGACGATCTCACGGTTCTCCGGTGTGTCGTCCTCGCGGTCCACGTACTTGCGCGCGAGCTCGAGGTACTCCCATTGCAGCTGGATCGCCCGCATCTTCCGTCCGTCGGCGAGCTCCAGCTCCGTTCGGAGCTCCACGTCGCGCGAGACGTCATGGATGGCGGCGACCGGGTTCACGAGCGAGAAGTCCGGCAGGAATCCGTCCTCCGTCATCTTCAGCACCAGCGCCGTGGTCCCGATCTTGAGGAATTGCGCCACCTCGCACAGGTTCGCGTCGCCGACGATCACGTGGAGCCGGCGGTACCGCTCCGGATCCGCGTGGGGCTCATCGCGGGTATTGATGATGGGGCGCTTCAACGTCGTCTCGAGACCGACCTCCGTCTCGAAGAAGTCGGCTCGTTGCGTGAGCTGGAACCGTTGGCCTCCGCGATCGTCCCACTGCGCTTCGAGGCCCACCTTGCCGGCACCCGTGAAGACCTGACGCGTCACGAAGAACGGGGTGAGATCGCGCACGATATCGGCGAACGGCGTCGCCCGGTCCACGAGATAGTTCTCATGGGTCCCGTACGAGTTCCCCTTGCCGTCGCTGTTGTTCTTGTAGATCGACAGGGCCGGCGCCGACGGCATGTCACGAGCCAGGACATCGAGCGAGCGCTCGAGGATCCGCTCTCCCGCCTTGTCGTGCACCACGAGTTCGCGAGCGGTCAGACACTCCGGGGTCGAGTACTCGGGATGGGCATGGTCCACGTAGTACCGAGCGCCGTTCGGGAGGATGACGTTGGCGAGGCCGAGGTCTTCTTCGCTCACCTCACGGGCTTGGACAGGCTCGAACCCGCGAGCGTCACGCAGGGGCGACTCGTCCTCGTAGTCCCAGCGGATCCTGCGAAGGGACCCGGCGTACGACGAGATCAACAACGACGAGGAGAGCACCGGGTTGAAATCGGGCTGCCCGACCGCCGCGATGCCGTACTCCGTTTCGGTCCCGAAGACCTTCGGGATGGCCATGGGGGCCACCTTACCCCGGGCGCCGGTCTACAGGTACTGGCCCGCGTTCACCCGCTCGACCTGGCGGCCCTCGCCGTCGTTGCCGAGCAGCGTGCGGACGTAGACGATCCGCTCACCCTTCTTGCCGGAGATCCGGGCCCAGTCATCCGGGTTCGTGGTGTTCGGGAGATCCGTCGTTCTCCTTGAACTCGTCCCGGATGGCACGGAGGAGGTCCTCGCTGCGGATCCCCTTCTCCCCGGTGGAGAGGAACCGCTTGATGGCGTCCTTCTTCGCCCGGCGCACGATGTTCTCGATCATGGCGCCCGAGTTGAAGTCCTTGAAGTAGAGGACCTCCTTGTCGCCGCTGGCGTACGTGACCTCCAGGAAGCGGTTCTCGTCACTGGGCGCGTACATACGATCCACGGTCTTCTCGATCAGACGCCGGCACGTGGTCTGGACGTCGCTGTAGCGCTCGAGCTCGTCGGGATGGATGGGCACCGAGGGGTGCAGGTACTTGGACATGATGTCCGAGGCCTGCTGGGAGTCCGGCCGTTCGATCTTGATCTTCACGTCCAGACGACCGGGGCGCAAGATGGCGGGGTCGATCAGGTCCTCGCGGTTGGAGGCGCCGATCACGATGACGTTCTTCAGGGTCTCGACGCCGTCGAGCTCGGAGAGCAGCTGGGGCACGATGGTGGACTCCACGTCGGAGGAGATGCCGGTCCCCCGCGTCCGGAAGATCGAGTCCATCTCATCGAAGAACACGATCACCGGCAGGCCCTCTTCGCTGCGCTCCTTGGCCCGCTGGAAGATCTCGCGGATCTGCCGCTCGGTCTCACCCACGTACTTGTTGAGGAGCTCGGGGCCCTTCACGTTCAGGAAGTAGCTGCGGGCGTCGTCTCGGCCCGTGCGCTCGCGCACCTTGTCCGCGAGGGACTTGGCGACCGCCTTCGCGATGAGGGTCTTGCCGCAACCCGGAGGCCCGTAGAGGAGCACGCCCTTCGGGGGGTCGAGCTGGTGCTCGGCGAAGAGCTCCGCATACAGGAACGGCAGCTCCACCGCGTCGCGGATGTGCTCGATCTGACCCTCGAGACCGCCGATGTCGTCGTACCCGACATCAGGGATCTCCTCGAGGACGAGCTCTTCGACCTCTTCCTTGGGCAGGAGCTCGACGCAGGTGATGGACCGGGGGTCGAAGAGCACGAGGTCGCCGGCCCTGACGTTGGTGGCCAGGAGGTCGCCGGCGAGGTACGCCACGTGCTCCTCGTCGCCGCGCCCGAACACCAGCACCCGATCCTCGCCGAGCTTCTCCTTGACCTTCACGACCTCGCCGGCCCGGTCGGGCTCGAGGACGTCCACGACGTTCAGCGATTCGTTGAGCACCACCTGACAGCCGGGCCGAACCTCGGTGTCGATCTCGGGAGCGGGGAGGACCCGCATCTTCCGGCCGGCCGTGACGATGTCGAACGAACCGTCATCGTTCGTGCGGAGGTAGACGCCGTAGGTGGCGGGCGGCTGACTCAGCTTGGCGACCTCTTCCGCGAGCGCCTCGATCCGATCGCGCTCCAACCGGAGGGCGTCGGCGAGCTTCTGGTTCTGCCCCATGGCCTTCGTGAGCTGCTCGCGCGTCTCGACGAGCTTCTCCTCGAGCACGGTGACTTGCCGGGGGGCGTTCGTCAGTCGGCGCCGGAGCAGGCCGACCTCCTCCTCCAGGAACTTGACCTGCGCCTGGAGCTCGTTGACCTGCCGGTCGTACCGCTCTACCTGGTCACCCATCTCACACCTCCCCCGAAGGGGCGAGTCTCGCACGCGATGCCGACCCTGTCCGGGAGGCTGGCGCGTCGCTCTTCAACCTGTATCTACGGCACGATCGGCCGGACGGCTTAGGACCATCTTCCAAGAACCTAGAGATCTCAGCCGGCTCGGCGAGCGACGGTGAGGAATCCCGTGTGCCCGGTCATCCGGTGGTCCGGGCGGACGCTCCGCTCGGTGACGTGCCATCCACGCCGGAGGACCTCGAAGGTCTCGATGTGCTGGAACCCTTGTGGTGCAAGGGAGAGCACGAGCTGCTGGACCTGGATGGTGGTGGGCAGATACGCGCAGAGGACGGCGCCCGGCTCGAGCGCAGAACGGAGCGCGGGGAGCGGTCCCCAGGGCTCCGGAAGATCCAAGACGCAGCGGTCGAACCGTTCTCCGGAGCCGCCGATCTCGGTGATGTCGCCCTCGCGGAGATCCAGACGATCGGGGATCTTCCCGAAGAATCCCTCCACGTTGCGGATCGCCTGGGCCCGATGCTCCTCGCGGACCTCATACGACACCACGCGGCCGTCCTCCCCCACCGCCCGGCACACCGCGATCGTGAGGGCGCCGGACCCCGTTCCGGCCTCGAGCACGCGAGCGCCGGGGAAGATGTCGGCGTACACGAGGATCGGGCCGAGGTCCTTCGGGTAGACGACCTGGGCCCCGCGCTTCATCTTCAGCACGTAGTCCGCGAACCGGGGTCGGAACGCGACCAAGATCATCCCGTTGGAGGTCTCGAGCCGGACGCCCTCGTCCTGGCCCAGGATGTCGTCGTGCGGGAGCGTGCCGGAGTGGGTGTGGTAGGTCTCCCCCGGCTGCAGGGTGAGCAGGTACTGGCGGTCGCGCTGATCGATCAGGAGCGCGCGCTCCCCGGGCTCGAACGGCGAGCTCATCCCGCCTCCACCGCCGCGGCGTAGAGCTCCACCGGCAACACCTCATCGGCGAGGGCTTCCGCGACCTGCCGGTCGGTCGGGCCCTCGCCGGGCGGCTCCAACCGCTCGCCGAGGATCTGTGCACGTGCACGGCAGAACGCGCAGAACGTGGCCGTGGTGGGCTGACCACAGTTCGCGCACGTTCCGACGTCCGCGCGATCCTCGTCCCGGAACAAAGGCTGGCCGCGGTCCAGGTACCCGAGGAAGAACTGGGCCTTGGTTCCTGGGGAGCGCGCCTCGATCGTGTTCATGGCCTCCTTGTAGCGCAACTGCGTGTTCCCTGCGACGAGGGGACACTCTTGCACCACGTAGTCGATCCCCCGCAGGAACGCGTAGGCCGCCGTCTCCAGCTCCGAGAGGCGGTGCAGAGGCTTCACCTTCTTCACCATGCCGTCGCGAGCGGCCCGCACCGGCGACTGGCGCGCGATGTACTCGGTGTTCCAGCGGAGCGTGTTCCCGAGCAGCGTCGCAGCCTCATCGTCCAGGTTATGACCGGTGGCCACGACGTCGTAACCGCCTTCGACGGCCGCGGTGTTGAACGCGTAGCGCTTCGACAGACCACAGACGGCGCAGGTGGAGCGTGCTCCCTTGCGGCCGGCGGTGGGGATGTCGAAACCGTACGTCTCTCGGACGTCGACCGTCACGAGGTCGGCCCCGCGAGCGTCGGCGAAGGCACGCGTCTGCTCGTGGGATCGATCCGAGTAGGCGCCGATCCCGAGTCCGAGATAGAGACCGTCGGCATCGATCCCCCGATCGAGCAGCACGTCCCAGAGGGCGAGCGAATCCTTCCCGCCCGAGACCGCGACCAGGACGCGGTCGCCCGGCGCGATCATCTCCCAGTGGTCGATGGTCCGTTCCACTTGCTGGCGGAACACGGCGATGAAGCAGAGCCGACAGTAGGCCGCGTTGTGCCGGCGGATCTCGACGACGGCAGGGTGCCCGCAGCGCGTGCACTTCACGGGAGGGCGCCCCCGGAGATCACCGGACGCACCTCGAGCGCATCATGGTCGTCCAGCATCGACTCACGGGTGACCAGCTCCCCTGCCCTGATCACGAGGACCGCGTCGGGGTCGACCTCGAGCTCGGCGAGCACCTCTCGGACGGAACGGCCGCCGACCACGTCGACCTCGCGGTCGGGGTTCCGCAGCCTGACCTTCATCGGGTCAGGCTAGCGCAGGTGGGTGAGGGCGACCCGGGCCTCGTCGAGGCCCGGGTCGACCGGCGTGGATGGGGCCCGCTCCCTATGGGAGCGGGCCCACCGGCAGCGGGCGGGAGTCGAGGGTGACGTCGACGGTCCGCGTGGCTCCGGAACCGTCGACGAGCTCCACCGAGACCCGGTCGCCGACGTCGAGGCCGGCGAGGATACGACCGAGGTCTTCGGAGGAGGTCACGTCCTCGCCGTTCAGACCGACGATCACGTCGCCTTCGCGGATCCCGGCGCCCTGCGCCGGCCCGTCGCCCGACGTGGACACCACGTAGGCGCCGGCGTCGACGCCCAGACCGAGCTGGAAGGCGAGGTCGGGCGTGACGGGCTGCGTGGTCACGCCGAGGTAGGCGGCGGGGGCGAGCGGGTCCGTCATGGCCTCGCGCACCGTCTCCTTCGCGTTGTCGATCGCGATCGCGAAGCCGATGTTCTCCGCCCCGTCGTTGCCGGCCGAGTTGATCCCGATCACGCGTCCCTGGAGATCCACCAGCGGCCCTCCGGAGTTCCCGTGGTTGATGGCCGCGTCGGTCTGGATGGTTCCCGTGTAGGTCCGGATGCCATCCTCACCGCAGACGTCGCAGTTCGGGTCCTGCGCCTGGATGGTCCGGCCGAGCGCCGACACGATGCCGGTCGTCACGCTCGGGCCACCCTCGAGGGCGAGGGCGTAGCCGAGCGCGATCACCGACTCGCCGAGCTTCAGGTTCTCGGAAGAGCCGAGCGGGACGGTGGGGAGGCCGGTCTCGTCCACCTTGAGCACGGCGACGTCGTTGAGGCAGTCGGCGCCGATGAGCCGAGCGTCGTAGTGCGTGGGTTCCTCCTCCGACGTGGAGACCGTGATCTTCGTGCCGCCCTCGACGACGTGACAGTTCGTCACGATGACGCCATCGGAGCGGACGATGAAGCCGGTCCCGACACCTTGACCCTGCTGAGCATTGCCGAACTGGTCGGTGGTGAGGACGTCGGTGGTGACGTTCACCACGGCCGGCAAGACCCGGGCGACGACGGACTCGACCGACCCGACCGGCTCTGAACCCGACGGGGCGGAGACGAGCGGATCGGCCGAGCCGGCCGTGCCTGGATCCGAGAGGTTGAGGGAGCACGCGGTCGCCAGCACCAGCAGCGCCGTTGCCCCGAGGATGATCTTGCGCATGCGCGAACCTCCGAAGGACGTTGTCATCTCGAAGGCTTCGCCGCGGCGTGGATCGCGGTTCGACCGACGCCGAGGGTGCTCAACCCGTGGCCGCCAGGGAACCGGCTGGACGCTCCTTCCGGGGATCCACGAACGGGATCGCTGCCGTGACACCGATGAGGTGGTCGCCGCTCTCGGTCTCCACATCGAGCTGGTTCCCCGATTCGGCGAGACCGATCGGGACCCAGACGTAGCCGATGTTCTTCTCCAGGCCCGGTGACCAGACCGCATCGGTCATGTGGCCCACCTTCGTCCCATCGGCGGAAACGTCCCAATATCGCGACATCTCGGCGCGGAGCTCATCGCCCGGGAGCTCGATCCCCACGAGCTTGCGGTCGACGCCGCTCCGACGGAGCTCTTCGAGGGCCGCCTTCCCGAGGTAGTCCTGCGGCTGCTCTTCGACGAGGCGTTCGAGCCCCATCACATGGAACGGGGTGTCGTTGAGCGTCATGTCGGAGCCGTAGTTGAAGATGCCCGCCTCGATCCGACGCGCCTCGCAGGGCGCGATCGGCCGGATCCCGAACTCCTCCCCGGCGGCGGCGACCGCGTTCCAGAGGTCATCCCCGCGGGAACCGTCGAGCAGGTTCACCTCGAAGCCTGGGACGGCGGTCCACCCCGTGCGGCTGATCACGACCGGGATGCCGTCGATCTCGAACGACTCGCACCAGTAGTACTTGATGTCGTAGATGGCCGGACCGACGAGCTTCTCCAAGGTCTTCGCCGACATCGGGCCCTGCACCTGCATCGGGTGCACGTCGGGCAGGGTGACCTGGGCGTCCAAGCCCGATGCGGCCGCCACGCCGAGGGCGTACAGGCCGGCGTCGGAGTCGGCCAGTTGCATCCACCAGCGGTCGGCCGCCACGTGCAGGAGGACCGGGTCGTTCACGATGCCGCCGTCCGGGGCCGTGATCAGCATGTACTTGCCCTGACCGACGGCGCACTTCGTGAGGTCGCGACACGTGATCATGTCGATCAGCCGGTCGGCATCGGGGCCGCTCACCTCGACCGTGCGCTCCACGCCCACGTCCCACATGGTCACCTTGTCGTTGAGCAGCCAGTACTCGGTCTCGGGGTCGTCGTAGTACCCCGGCAGGTACATGTGGTTGTAGATGTCGTACGCGGTGCAGCCGGCTCGTCGCGTCGCATCGAAGAATGGAGAACGCCGGTACCACGGTCCGAAATAGAGGGTGGCGCTCTCGTCGAGCATCTCTTCGCGTTCGTTGACCATCGTGGTCTTCCCTTCCGCTCTGGGTCCGGGTGTCCTGATCCTCCCTGACCGTACCGTCAGGACACGGGGATCTCCTTGCTGGGGTCGACGAACGGCATCGGGGTGACGGTGGCCCGCCGGGTCCCCCACTCGGTCTCGACCTCGAGGGTGGTGCCGTCGACGGACAGTTGTGTGGGCAACCAGCAGTAGCCGATGTTCAGCCCGAGCCGCGGCGAGTGGATCGCCGACGTGACCTTGCCCACCTGCTGATCGCCGGAGAACGCCGGCCACTTCACGTTATTGAGGGCGGGGAACGGATCACCATCGAAGGTCACGCCGTTGATCGAACGCGACACACCCCGGTCTCGGATCCGCCGGTACGCCGCCGCCGACAGGCAAGCGTCGTCGGACAGCGTCTCGAGATCGACCAATCGCTCCAGCCCCATCTCGTAGGCGTTGTCCTCGTAGGTCATGTCCGCGCCCCAGTTGAAGATGGCGCCCTCGATGCGGCGGATGTCGCTCGGGCCCGTGGGCTTGATGCCGAACTCCTCCCCCGCCTTCATGATGGCTTCGTAGACGTCCACGCCGCGGGAGGTGTCGGTCGTGTAGACCTCGTAGCCGACCTCGGAGGTCCATCCCGTCCGCGTGACGACCACCGGTACCCCGGCGATCTCCGCGTTCCGCCACCAGTAGTACTTGAGGTCGAGGATGCCATCTCCGAGGAGCTTCACCATCAGGTCCTTCGACCGCGGCCCCTGGACCTGCAGCGGCGCGACGTCCGCCTCGCGGATCGTGACGTCGAGATCGGGGTACGCGTTCTTCAGGCCCCGTGCGAAGAGGAGCGCGTCCGACGAGGCCAGCGCGAACCAGAAGGTGTTCTCGTCCATCCTCGTCAGGACCGGGTCGTTCACGATGCCGCCGTCGCTGTCGCAGATCAGCACGTACTTCGCCTGGCCGACCGCACAGGTGGAGAGGTCGCGCGGCGTCAGGAGCTGGGCGAAGCGGAACCCGTCCGGACCGGAGATCTCCAGGCACCGCTCCACGGCGACGTCCCAGAGCGTCACCGCGTTCAGGAGCGTGTCGAACTCGGCCTCGAACGAGTCGAAACGGATCGGGAAGTACATGTGGTTGTAGACCGTGTATCCCTTCGGTCCGTACCGCTGCGTCGCATCGAAGTACGGGGTGCGTCGGTTCCTCGCCCCGCGTTGGACGAGTCCCATGTCGAACGGTTCGGTCATCCCCTTGCCCCTTCTCTCTCGTTGGTGCTCGTGCTGGGTCGGTCAGGCATCGGAGGCCGCGTGGACGCGGACGCCGTCGACGAAGGTCTGCTGGCATCGAGCCGACGAGATCTCGTCGGCCGGCCGGTCGAACAGGTTGCGGTCGATCACGGCCAGGTCTGCTCGCTTGCCGACCTCGATCGAGCCGGTCTCGGCGTCCAGGTGGTTCACGTAGGCGGATCCCGTGGTGAATCCCGCGAGGGCGGTCGCGAGGTCGAGGCGCTCCTCGGGGAGGAAGACCTCGTTCGTCTCCACACGGTGGAGGTAATCCGGCGGCATGCGCCGGTTGACCGCGACGTGGATCTCCGCGAGCGGGTCGGCGGTGGAGACCGACCAGTCACTCCCCATGGCGAGGATCGCGCCATGACGGAGGAGGCTCGCGAACGGGTACTGCCACGTCCACCGCGGTTCACCGAGGAACGGGATGGTCAGGTCGTCCATCTGCGACTCGTGCGCAGCCCAGAGGGGTTGCGCGTTCGCCACCGCACCGAGTGTCCGGAAGCGCGGCAGGTCATCAGGGTGCACGACCTGGAGGTGCGCGAGATGGTGGCGAGCGTCGTTCATGCCGTTGGCTGCCCGTGCCGCCTCGACCGCGTCGAGGGCTTCGCGAACGGCCCGTTCCGCCAACGCGTGGAAGTGGACCTGGAACCCCTCGGTGTCGAGCCGCGTGACCGCTTCCTTCAGGAGGTCGGGATCGATGAAGGAGATCCCGCGGTTCTCGGTGGGGTTGCCCGACGCGTCCAGATAGGGATCGAGGACGGCGGCCGTGAAGGTCTCACAGACGCCGTCGAGCATGATCTTCACGCTCGTGGCCGCGAAGCGTCCCGCCGCGCCCCGGTCGCGCAGCTCGAGCAGGTCCTCGATCTGGTCGAGCTCCCGGTGGCGATCCCACCAGAGGGCCCCCACGACGCGTGCCGTGAGCTCGCCCGACGCACCCGCTGCGACGTACGCCCCGTAGTTCCCGCCGTTCGCCTCGTCGACGGCGACGTCGGCATCCTGCCAGGCGGTGATACCGAGCGAATGCAGGTGCTCCTGGCCCCGTCGGAGACCCTCAGCGATGAAGGAGGGCTCGAAGGGCGGGATGAGCCGGGTGACCAGCTCTTGCGCGCCCTCGTGCAGGGTTCCCTGCGGTCCCCCGTCGTCGAAACGCTCGATGCGACCATCCGGGGGGTCGACGGTCGCCCGGTCGATGCCTGCCATCTCGAGAGCCACCGCGTTGACCCATGCGCCGTGACCGTCGCGGTTGGTGAGGAAGACCGGCCGGTCAGGGGCAAGCGCGTCGAGGTCGTCCTTGGATGGACACCCTCGCGGGAACGCATCCTGCGACCACCCTCCACCCAAGATCCACGACCCATCCTCGTGGGAGGCCGCGTAGTCGCGGATGTGCGAGAGGTACTCCTGCGCCGTACCCAGCTCCGTGAGATCGCACAGGAGCATCTCCATGCCACTCGAGACCGGATGAACGTGTGCGTCCTGGAAGCCGGGAACGAGCATCTTCCCGGCGAGATCGACCACCTCGGTCGCTGGGCCGACGAGGTCGCCGATCTCGTCGTCGGATCCGAGCGCCACGATGCAGCCGTCCTTGGCCGCGAGCGCCTGTGTCCAGCTCCGGGGGGCGTCGCCGGTGTAGATGCCCCCGCTCACGAAGACGAGGTCTGCTCTTCCGTTGGTCGGCAAGCACCGCTCCTGGGTTCGGTTCGGGTGGGCTCGGGGGGCGAAAGCATATCCTGAACGGCCGGTCAAAGATCGTCGTCATGCGAGCTCGACCAGGTCGACGTAACCGTCCCCCCAGAAGTCCAGCGATCCCTCCGGCATGATAAGGACACGTTGTGGTGCAAGTGCTTCCACGAACTCCGTGTCGTGGCTCACCAGCACCATCGCTCCCGGCCACCCCTGGAGTGCCTCCGCGATCGCGGTGCGTGACTGCGGGTCAAGGTTGTTGGTTGGCTCGTCGAGGAGGAGCAGGTTCCTCCTGCCCGCCACGAGCTGGGCGAGGGCGAGCTTCGTCTTCTCGCCGCCGGACAGCGTGCCGGCGTCTTGGAACGCGACGTCGCCGTGGAGACCGAACATCCCGAGCAGGCCGCGGAGGGTCTGATCGTCCGCCGACGAGGACGCCCGGACGTGGTCGAGGACCGACACGCCGTCGCGGAGACCCTCGTGCTCTTGGGCGTAGTAGCCCCACGCGACGCCATGACCCCACCGGACGGAGCCTGCGTCGGCAGCGATCTCCTCGGTCAGGATCTTGAGGAGGCTCGTCTTGCCGGCGCCGTTCAGACCCATGACGAGGAGCCGCTCCCCCCTGCCCAGGTCGAACGTGACGTCGGCGAAGACCGGTTCGCCGCCGCCGTACGACTTCGTCAGATCCTCCGCTACGAGCACGGTCCGCCCGGCGTGAGGCGGCGGCGGGAAACGGTAGCGGACGCTCCTCTCGCGGGCGGGACCCTCGACCTTCTTCGTCTCGAGCTTCGAGACGCGCGTATCGAGGGACTTCGCGATCCGGGCCCGCCGAACCGTCTGGCCGCGCATCGAGTCGGCCAGCGTCTTGAGACGCCTGATCTCCTGCTCCTGCCTTTGGGCGACCTTGGTGAGCCGCTGTTCGTCCCTTCGACGCGCCGTCCGGTACTGCGAGTAGGTCCCCCGGTATTGGACGACCCCGTCCCGATCCAGATGCAGGATCCGCGAGATGCTGGCGTCCAACAGTTCCAGGTCGTGGCTGACCACCATCAGGGCACCCTTGTAGATACCGAGGAACCGGGTGAGCCAGAGCTTCGCGTCCACGTCGAGGTGGTTGGTGGGCTCGTCAAGGAGGAGGAGGTCCGAACCCGCGAACAGGATCCGAGCGAGCTCGAGCCGGCGCCGCTCTCCACCCGAGAGCGCCCGCACGGGGAGCGAGAGCCGGTCCTGCGGGAGACCGAGGCCGACCGCGATGGCGGTGGCCTCCGATCCCGCCTGGTAGCCGCCGAGCGTCCGGAACTCCTCCTCGAGACGCGAGAACCTCTTGACCTCCCGGTCGGCGTGTGACTCCTCGAGCCGGATCCGGGCCTTCTCCAAGGAGGTGGCGAGCTCGCCGAGTCCACGAGCGGAGAGGATGTGCTCGAGCGCTTGGTCGTCGTCCTCAGCACGATGCTGGCGAGGATCCTGCCGCAGGTAGCCGACCGCCCCTCGACGGATCACCGAACCCGCGCTCGCCGGCTCCTCCCCCGCGAGGACCTTGAGCAGGCTGGTCTTGCCGGCGCCGTTCCGCCCGACGACGCCGACCTTGTCGCCGGCGCGCAGGGACAGCGAGAGATCCTCGACGACCGGGCGGCCGCCGGCTTCGACGGTGATGGTCCGTGCTTCGAGCGTGCTCATGGTCGTTCCGGGTTTGGCGTGCGGCGGGGCGCGAGATCGGTAGCGGGACGGGTGTACACCGAAGGAACCTCCTCGGTCATCGAGGACACCGGCCGGGACGTCGGCCGTAACGAGAGAGGTTCGCTAGCTCACGCGCGACATCTTACGACGGCTCCCGCGACCCGAGCGGACCCCGTGCTCCGTGCCCCGACGGGGATCCGCGACAGAGCCAGGTGGTGAGCCGTGCCCGCGCGAGGGCGCGCTCTTGGTAGTCCCCGTTCTCGCGCAGCCCCGCCGCGCCATGCCGCTGGACGAGGACCTGCAGAAGTGGAGCCAGCTGCTTCCCGTACAGCTCCATGCACTCCCGCGGGTGGACGCCGGGCCACGAGTAGCAGGACACGACGTGGCGCCGCTCCTCGGTGGGCACCCCGGCGGGGATCGTGTCGCACCAGGCGGGATCCTCGGCTCGAACACGTAGCGGTCGAGGTCTCCGCGCGGATCCCCTCCACGCTGCGCACCGTCGGGGGGATCTCGTCGAGGAGGTACGGATCGACGACGCAATCGCAGATGACCGCGTGAGCGGGGAGCCATCCGATCCACGGGTTGGGGACGAGGGGGCGGGCCGTGTCGTCCCGCTGGCTGGCATCGACGAGCACGTCTGTCTCGGCGAGCAGACGTTGCATCAGGTCGACGTCTGCCGTCACGTTGCGACCCACCGTCCTCGTGACCACGCCGGGGAGCCGGGCAGCGAGGAACGCTTCCTGCCTGGCTCGGCTCCCGACCTTCGATGACGCTTCGACCGCATGCCGTCCGATCGCTCCGGCGCCCAAGACCGTCACGAGGATGGGCCCCCGATCGTGTGATCGCAGAGGCGGCCACGTCCGATCGAGCACATCGAACGCGGCCTCGAGCCCGTTCCAGGCGACCGCTCCCGCGTTGACCACGAGGCGCCGCCCTGCGTCATCGACGATCCCGTCGAGCGAGACCGCCTCGATGCCTCGTTCAGCGAGCGCGGCGACACGCGCAGGCCTCGTCGGGTAGTGGAGCATCGCGATCAGCGTCGCCCCGGGACGGAGCTTCACGAACTCGCTCGTCTCCGGCGAGCGCAGCGTCACGACGATGTCCTGGGCGAACGCATCCTCGTTGGTTCCGACGGAGATCCGCTCATGCCGGAGCGTGTAGTCGAGATCGGACAGCTCCATCCCGCCGCCGATGCCCGCTTCGACGATCACACGGTCCACCGACCCGGCCACGGCCGCGACGACGTCCGGGAGGTGATCCCGGCGCTCTCCCGCCTCCTTGTGCATCCGCGGGAAGCCGACGGTCAGCCCGTGTGCGCCCGTAGCCATCGCTCCATCTCTCCCCGCGCGACCGCCCGCTCAGCGTGATGCCCCGATCGGGGATCCGAGTCTCCCGGTGCGGACGACAGCGCCACGTCCATGACGTCCTCCAGCTGCTCGCCGTAGATCTCCATGCTGTCTCGAGGCCGGACCCCGGGCCAGGCGTCGCACGACAACGCCAACCGGCGATGCGTCCGATCCACCGGTGGGGCCACACGGTCCCACGCTGGGTCCGTTGGCTCGAACACGAACCGTTCCAACGAGCCGTGCGGCACGCCTTCGAGCCCCTTCAGGGTCGGTGGATCCCCTTCCACGTCATACGGGTCGGCCGCCAGGTCGAGGAGGGTGGCGTGCTCGGGCATCACCCCGATCCACGCGTTCGGCACGGCCGGGACGGCAGGGTCGCGCCGGTGCGCGGCATCGATGAGGAGGTCTGTCATCCGGAGCCGCTTGAGCATGTAGGTTTCGACACCGCTCAGGTCGTAGTCCACGACCACCACTTCGACGCCCGGAACCCCTTGCTCGTGCAGACGTGTCCGCAGGGTGGGATCGCCATACATCGTCGCCACGTGCACGGCGGCCGTCCCGACGGCGCCGGACCCCAGCACCGTGACGCGGAGGGGGGGCCTCCCGGGGTGCGCGAAGCCCGGATACCGGCGCGCCATCTCCTTGAAGGCAGCGCCCACGCCGGCCCACGCCACCAGTTCCATGTTCTGCACCAGGCGGCGCCCGGCATCGTCGACGACGGAGTCGAGGCTCAAGCCACGCACGCCGAGGGCATGGAGTCGAACGATGCGGGCGGGACGGGTCGCGAGATGGAGCATCGAGACCAGGAGGAATCCCCGCTGGAGGAGGTCGAGGTCAGCGTCGGGAGGACAGCGGAGCACGAGGACGACCGGCTGGCCGAGACACTCCTCGCGGTCCGCGAAGCGCACCGTGCGCGAGTCGTCGAGGTAGTCGTCGGAGGCCACCCCGACACCTTCGCCGTACCCTCGCTCGAGGAGGATCTCCTCCGCGCCGGCTCGCTCGAGGGCGCGGACCAAAGCGGGCAGGAAGTCTCGGCGCTCACCGGGGAACGCGGTCATGCGCGGCAGACCGACGGTGGTTCCCATCCTGGCCTCACGATAGACGTGGGTCACCTCCCTCGGCGGGCTTCCCGACCCCGTCCCGGGGGGACCGTCGGCTCCCTGCGCCGGTGCTTCGCGCAGCTCAGGCCGCCGGGTCTACTCTTCGCGATGCCGATGCGACGCCCGATCCAGCGCCGATCTCTCTCGAGGTTGGTGGCGTGAGCGGCCCTCGCTGACGTCCTCTTCGGAACATCTAGGAAGGAGGCAGGTCGTGACGGAAGAGCCGCATCCCTTCGCCATCGAGCTCGATCGTGTCGGTCACATCACGTACGTACGCCTGAGTGGCGACGCTGTCTGGGCCTACGCGATCTTCGGCGCACTTCGATCGCTCGTGGATCAACGGCTGGACTTCGTTGTTGACCTCAGAGGGCTCCGCCACATCAACGACACGAACGTCCACGAACTGCTGCAAGGGGCGCGTTGGGGGATCGATTACGACCTCGACGTGTCCTTCATCCGAGGCAGTCCGGAGATCCAAGACGAGATCCTGAAGCATCCCTGGATCCGCACCGATGCTCAGATGGGTCGAACCTCCCGACGAGGCAGGCTGAAGGCACCCTTCAAATTGTTCCTACGGCTGGATGACGTTCTTCGATTCCCGTGACCGGCAGCAGATGCCATGGGACGACCCTGAACTCCTCGCCGAAGCAAGGGTGCGAGGGTGGCGGGAGTGAATCAATCTGGGTTCACACCGAGACGCCAGCGGGTCGAGTCTCGTGCGCTACGCCGCCTAGGCCGATCGTCCAACCGTGCCGGCCGGCGAGCTCGTGCAGCTTCTCGACGAGGTAGACCGGGGGCTCGCGCGCCGTACTCGTCAACGCGATCGAGGGCCGCTGTGAGGGCGGGCGGCGTGACGCACGACCGATTCAGAAGGCTCCCGCCTGGTGGAGCCACCATGCGCCGAGGGCGACAAGGAGCAGGCCGAAGACGGCCGTTCGAAGCCGCGTCCTCTCGAGCCAGATGAAGGGGGCAACCGGGTTGAACTTGTAGCCCTCGGCCTTCTGTTCCTGCACCGACCGCTCCATCTCGCCCCTCCTCTTTCGAACCCAGGGTCGTTCATAGAGCAACGCTTCGCCTAGGTAGGTCGCCCCGACGAGGAGGGTGACACCACCCAGCCCTGCACCGAACCAGTCCACGAGCGGAGGTTACGCGGGCGAGCTCGGCGGCGAGATGCACAACCCGCTGGATCAGCCGAAAGACATCTCGTGGGGGAATGGAGGGGGAATGGAAGCCCCGGAGGGCGCGTTTGCTTCGGGCTTCTCGCGTTCCCGCAGGTCAGACGGTGTCGGAGACAGGACTTGAACCTGCACGGGCCGTGAGGCCCACTAGGCCCTCAACCTATGTCCGTACGTGGGGTGCGGTTGCGTCCAATGTCGTCCAGTGCCATCTACCAGCGGGAACGGGTTGACCTAGTGTGGCTCGTGAGGTCTGGATACGCCGGCTCCGCGGCGTGGTGGGGAAATGGTTGGGGAAACGGCCGCTCACGCGGCCCGTCCAGGCTTGACTGTCCGACCGCCCGGGTAAAGGCTCCGGCATCGAGGGGGGGTCGGGATGGATGACCGCTACTACGTCGTCAGCGTGGAGGACCCAGACGGCCACAAGCAATACGTAACTGAGCCAAGCAAAGACTACAAAAAGCGTTACGTATTGCTA
>CAWEOB010000009.1:0-11700 GCA_963810635.1 uncultured Actinomycetes bacterium | reverse complement strand
TGGAGCAGCTCAACTTTCAGTTTGGTCTTGCTCATCTCGAGGAGGTCGGCGCTTCTCTCGGCGGAGCCCCACGTCGTCGAGCCCACGCGAGCGACCACCAGCACCGCATCGACCTTGGGGATGAGCTGCGCCCAATCGCTGTTGGCGAGAACGGCCGCGGCCTCGACCAGGACCACGTCGGCGGCCGATCGAGCGTCCTTCAACAGGAGGTCCATCCCGATCGAGCTGAAGAGGGAATGACCCTTCGTCGCATCGTGCTTCCACCCGGCCGGCACGAGTCGGACGCCCGGCACGGTGGTCTCGTGCAGCACCTGGTCGAACCCGAGCTCTGCGGTCTCGTCCAGCAGGTCGGAAAGGCCGGGCCCCTGCTCGACGCCGAGTACGCCGTGAACGCTCGGCACGTCGAGGACACAGGAGATCGACGATGACCCGCTTCCCCACGCCGGCGAAGGCGGCCGCCAGGTTCGCGATGGTCGTCGCCTTCCCCTCGGAGCCGACCGGGCTCGTCACGAGGATGGTCCGGGTGTTCCGCCGGTCGTCGGCCGTCCCGGGTCGAGAGGCGGTTCGATGGCGTCCGAACGAGAGCCCCGCGGCCAGGAGTTGATACCCGTTGGACGTCGGTGCTCCGGGGTTCGAGGTCACGATCACCGAGCGCCGTGAGCGTCGAGGAGTCTTGGCGATGTCGGCCAGCACCGGGAGTCCGAACGCGGACTCCGCCTGCTCGCGATCCTGGATCCGGGGGTCGAGGCGCTCGCGGAACAACGCGATCGCGATGCCCACCACGAGTCCCACCAGCGCGGCGATCAGGACGCGGAAGCCCCTCCCGACCGGCGCCGTTCCCCCGCTGGTCGGCTGCACGACCTCGGCGGTGGCGTTCTCGAGGATGCGCAGCGGGTGGCTCTCGGCTTGGAGGGCGCTCAGCTGGTTCTCGAGGTCCGTTCGCTCAACCTCCAGGTTGCTCAGTTCCTGCCGGTTGTCGTCCCTCGAAGGTCCGGGACCGTCGAGGGCGTCGATCTGGTCGTTGACGTCGGCGAGATCCTCTTCCAGGGAGTCGATATCTGCCTGAGGCAACTCTCCGAGGTAGGCGACCAGCTCCTTCGCGAAGGTGTCGGCGATCTGCTCGGCGCGGTGCTCGAACGGCGACGTCGCGGTGATCGCCAGCCACTGGGACTCCTCATCGGCGACCACGTCCACCTGGCTCGCCAACTCTGCCGGCGTCCCCCGGTAGTTGAGCGCGTCCACGACCCTCCGCGGCACCTCTCCGAGGGTCGCCCTGGCCGCATAGCTCCCCAGGCTGCTGCTCCCCACGCGGAAAGCGCTCGTGGTCGTCGGCTCCACGTAGGTCGTGGCGGTGTACGAGAACGTGTCGGAAGTGGAGGACGGCGACGGCGACGACGTGCCAAGGCTGACCAGCCATCCGATCGGCAACGCGATCAGGACGCAGGCGACGATCGATCTTCCACCGACGTCGCAGTGCGCGGATGTACGCCATGGCGTCTATGCGGCATCACCTTCCCGTTGAACGGAAGCGAGGTGACCGACCGCTGCAGCTGCGTTCGGCACGCCCAGCTTCGAGAAGATCCTCGTCTTGTGACGTTCCACCGTCTTGTGGCTGATCCCGAGCTGGCGGGCGACCTGCTTCGCCGCGAGCCCCTCGGCGACGAGCGAGAGCACCTCGCGCTCGCGGCACGTGAGCGGGTCGGGCGTCTGCTCCGGCGCTGCCCGCCCACGGGTTGAGGGCGGACGCGAGCGAGGTCACCGGCTCGCGCGTCGACACGTGAGGCGTCCCGCGGCTCCGAGCCGTCCCCGCCCAGGAACACCACGCGGACGCCCGTGCGGCGGAGCCTCGCCGCGACTCGCCGTGCCCCGGGCAGACGCGCATCGACGGCGACGGCGTCGGCGCCGCTCCCCCAGCCGGATGACCTCGCTCGGCGTCGTGGCCGATCCGATCGGAACGATCCCGGGACAGCGCGACAGCGCGGCGGCGATCCCCTCCGCGAGCATCGACTCACGATGGCCGACGACGACGGTCGCGCTGCTCATAGTCGCACCACGTCGATCCGCGAAGCCCGACCTGCGGCGAGCTCCATCATCCGGTCGGCGAGGAGAGGCTCCTCGTCGCACAGCGACCCGAGCTCGCGGAGCGACCGCTGAGCGCCGCCCGATCCGGATCCTCGGCGAGGACACCATGATCCCGACGTGTCCGCTCGGCTCGGGGTGCTCCTCCGGGTCGAGGAGGTCCTCGACGAGCTTCTCCCCCGGCCGCGCGCCGATCGACCTCGATCTCGATGTCACGTCCCGGCACGCGGCCCGACAGCCGGATCAGCCGGCGGGCGAGATCGAGGATGTTGACCGGCTCGCCCATCTCGAGCATGAACACCTCGCCGCCGCTGCGACATCGCCGCGGCCTGCAGCACCAGGCACACCGCCTCCTGGATGCTCATGAAGTAGCGGGTCATCGACGGGTCGGTCACGGTGACGGGACCGCCCGTCGCGATCTGCCGGACGAAGGTCGGGATGACGCTGCCCCGGCTGCCGAGCACGTTGCCGAACCGCACCGCGCACATCATCGGCCCGCCGTTGCCTGCAGGCTGCGCACGATCTGCTCGGCGAACCACTTCGATGCGCCCATCACGCTCGCCGGGCGGACCGCCTTGTCGGTCGAGATCAAGCACGAAGCGCTGGCACCCCACGCCGCGGCGGCCTCGACCACGTTGCGCGGTGCCGAGCACGTTGGTCCGGACGGCCTCCGCGGGGTGCGCCTCGAGCATCGGGACGTGCTTGTGCGCGGCGGCGTGGAAGACCACCTCGGGACGGTGGTGCGGAAGACGCGTCGAGGACGCGGTCCCGGTCGCCGACGTCGCGCCAGCGCGCAGGCGACCCGCCGCGAGGGTCCGAGGCCCGCCATCACGTCGTGCAGGTGCGTCTCGTCGTGGTCGAGCAGCACGAGCTCCGCCGGCTCGAACGCGAGGACCTGGCGGACGATCTCCGAGCCGATCGATCCGCCGGCTCCGGTGATCGAGGACGCGCCGGCCGGCGAGCATGTGTCCGACGACGTCCTCGTCCATCTCGACCTGCTGTCTGCCGAGGAGGTCCTCGATCTGGAGGTCCCGGATGTCGCCGACGGACACCCGGCCATCCACGATCTCGTGGACGGACGGGAGGACCGTCAGGGTCAGACCTGCGCCTCCTCGCACGATGCCGCGACCCTCTGGATCAGGTCGCGGGTCGCCGACGGGATCGCGAGCAGCACCTGATCGGCGTGGAGCCGGGTGACTAGCTCGGGGATGTCATCGCTCGTTCCGACGATCGGCACCTCGTGGAGGCTCCTGCCACGCTTCCGCGGATCGTCGTCGACGATCGCCAACGGGTACATCCCGAGCGAAGGGTTCGCCAGGAGGTCCCGCACGATCATCGCCCCCGCATCGCCCGCGCCCACGACGAGGACCGCCTTGCGGCCGTTCACCGCTTGCCGGCGGCGGAAGGCGAAGAGCCGACTCTGGAACCGGACACGCACCGAACCCGATGAGCGAGAGGATGGCTCCGAGGATGGCCACCGAGATCGGGACCGGTCGGAGCCCTTCGGTCGCGAACCAGTCGAGCGCGACGACGAAGCCGCCGGCGGTCAGACCGGCCAGAACGATCCGCCGGGCTTCGGGGACGGAGGCGTAGCGCCACACCTCGCCATACAGGCCGAAGAGGGCGTTCGCGACCAGATGGATGACGATGGCGACGCCGACGAACGCCAAGAAGCGATCCCAGTATTCGGCCGGGACCCTTCCCTCGAACCGAAGCACCAAGGGGGCGAGGTACGCCGCGAACACGATCGCGATGTCGAGCAGGACCAGAGGGACGTTGTGTCGGATGTGTCGCACGAGCCGGGACGGCCAGGTGCGACGCGCTTGTCCGGGATCCATCGTCACTTGGTCACCCACTCGGCCTCGGTCGTGGAGCGCCCGAGTCTAGGGTGGCCTCGAACGCCACTCATCGACCGGCGAGCGTATGTTCCCTACGGAGAACCTCGTACGGTCCGGAGGAGGGGGCCATGCGTATGTTCGATACGTCGAGCGACGTGCGCGGTTGATTTACCGCAGTCGACGTATGCGCTGGCCGGGGCCGCGTGCCACCATGATCCGCATCCGCATCTCGCGGCTTGGGTTCGGGCACGTCCTATGAGCGAAGACATCGCACACGATCACTCACCCGCGGACACCTTCGCCGTCCCGCTGCACTACCGACCGGCGCGATGCGCCGATGTGCTCGACCTCGATATGGGTGATGGCCTGATCCTCTACAACCACGACGGCGACCTCGTGCATCACCTGAACGCATCGGCGGGATCATCTGGCGCCTCTGTGATGGGTCCGCATCCGTGCTCCGCCTGGGAACCGACATCGCCGACACGTACTCGCTCGACGTCGACGAGGTCGCTGCCCAGGTCGCCTCCGTCGTGGCCGAGTTCGAAGCTCTCGGGCTCGTCGAGGACGCCGGGACATCGATGGTGGAGGGGAGCTGATCCCGATGTCATTCCACACGGCCACCTGTACGTCGCGGATCGTACGGCGACCCGGAACACGGTCACGGAACAGGGCCGATGTCCCTGCCGACCAGCTCGGGTTCCACCCGGGAAGTTACGTCGGGTCACGTATCGCGAACGCGGGAGGCAAGACCTAGCATCCAGCCGATCGGTGGCGGCAGCATGCCTACTCAGGAGGGAACCAGGTGGGAGACGAACCGAAGGGGATCGACCGGAGGGACTTCCTCCGGAAGGCAGCCCTCACCGGAGCGGCCGCGGCGTGGGCGGCTCCCGTGATCCAGACCGTGGTCGCCCGTCCGGCGTTCGCGCAGACGGGCAGTCCGAGCGAATGTCGGCACTCGGTGGGGCCTTGGTTCACGAACGGAGTCCAACGGAACGCGGCTGGCGGCTGCATGGAGGCATGCCACCACGCGACGCTCGGCACGATCGGAACCCATCCCTCGACGTGGGCGAACGGAGACCCTTGCATGCAGGTCTGCGGGGCTGCCTGTCCGAACGGACCGCAGTCCGACGACCGCGTCTGCTGCGACGGGAGCTTCTGCGAGTCCACGAACTACGTCAGAGAGAACCAGCACCCGGGCGTCGGGAGGTATCGGGTCGCCTACGTGGGCGGCGCCACTTGCTCCCCAGTCTCGTGCGCTCGGAACTACTAGACGAGATCGTTCGTCGTCGGAGAGAGCAACGCCTCGCCTACGGCGTCCATCGTACGTCGCCGGAGCTCGGGCCCTTGAGCAGCACCTCTCGCTCACGCGTGTGCGTCGTCGGGCGGCCCGCAAGATACGTTCCACCCCGTATGGCGGGCGCCAGATGCTCCCCCTAGCATCCGATGATCGATGACGGAACGTGCCGTACCCGATCGTCGAGCGAGGAGATGACCGTGGACGACGAACCGAAGGGGATCGATCGGAGAGACTTCCTGCGGAAGGCCGCCCTGACGGGCGCTGCGGCCGCGTGGGCGGCTCCGGTCGATCCAGACCGTGGTCGCCCGTCCGGCGTTCGCACAGGCGGGGAGCCCGAGCGAGTGCCGGCACTCGGCGGGGCCGTGGTTCACGAACGGTGTGCAGCAGAACCCGGGACAGGAAGAGCAGTTCGGGGGCTGCATGCAAGCGTGCAAGAACGCATCGCAGGGGAGCACCGGCGGCACCACCTTCGTCGCGAGCGCGCTCGCCTGCAGCCAGGTCTGTGATGCCGCGTGTCCGAGTGGCCGGGGATCCGACGACCGGGTCTGCTGCGATGGGAGCTTCTGCGAGTCGACGAGCTTCGTCCGCGAGAACTGGCACAAGGAGCATCGGGTCTGCTACGTCGGCGGCGCCACCTGTTCGCCCGTCACGTGTGCGCAGAACAGCTGAGCCTTCCCTGGAGCTGAGCTGTCCCTGAGGGACGGGGTTGGATGCGCCCTCTCTGACTCTGGCCGACCGACCACAGAACGGATCAGCCGAGTGTTCCTCGGATCGCGGCTGCGCGCGAGGCAGGGTCGCCCCCGCTGATGCGGAAGCTCGGTGCGTCGGAGAGGAGACGCGACAGGAGCGCCACACCTCGTTCCGCGTACACGGCGAGGTTCAGCCCCATCGGCGTGATCGACTCCAGGGCCTCCGCCACGGTGAGGGGCTCGAGCCGGACCGGACCACGGAAATCGGGCTCGGGCACCACCAGCGCACGGACCGGGGCGGGAGCACCCGTCGTCGCCCCGATGTCTTCGGGGCGGAGGTATCGCTTGGAGACGCGGACCGGCACTCCCTTGTCGACCAGTCGGTCCTCCACCCCGGGGAACCACGTCAACGCACGCTCGTCGAGGGCCATCGGGCGCGCGACGGGATAGGCACGCCCGGAGACCGGGTCGATCGCGCCGAACTCATCGGAGAGGTAGGCGGCACCACCTCGGAGGAGGGCGAGCGTCAGCGACGTCTTGCCGGCATCGGGCGGGGCGGGCATCAGAACGGCGCCCCCGTCGATGACCACCGCGCCCGCGTGGAGCAAGAAGAAGTCGCGGGTCGCGACCGGGAACGCCTGCCAGTGCTCCCAGAGCGCGAGCCCCACGAGATCCCCGAGGAACCCTTCTTCCGCCTTCCCACGGAACACGTTGTCGAAGTGGTACCCGAACGACGCCGGATCCCCACCCTCCTCCTCGGTGCTCGGGTAGACGTCGAGGGTGTAGGAGGCCGACCCCGGGAACGGCTCCACCAGGAACCGCTCCAGATGCCAGCGCATCGTCTCGGCGAAGCCTGCGTGCGTCGACCGGATCGAAGATCTTGGCCGACAACACGCGGTAGTAGTCCCATGCGACCCAGCCTGGGTCGAAGGTGTCGCCTCAGCCACCGCCTGGCTGGATGAGCTCGAGCTCCTCCATGCTCACGACGTCACCTCCCCGCGCGGGACACCGTCGATCACGAGATCCCGCGCGGCGGCGAGATCGCCGACGACCAATCGGGCAACGTCCACCTCGGAGAGCAGCCGCTGGAAGAGGATGAGGGCGCGCTCACCCCAGATGTTGAGGTTGAGCGCCGCCTGTGAGAGAGCGAACAACGCCCCCGAGGATGACATCGGCTCGATGGTCGTGGGTGAGCCGGGTCGGAAGTCGGGGAACAGGACCCGTCGGAGTGGCGTCGGGCGAGCGGGATGGCCGCCGAGCTCGCGCAGCAACACGGGTCGCCGGATCGAGGGGACGACGTCTCCCGTTTGCTCGGCCCCCTTCGAGGGCTGACGCGCGAGCTCCGGGAATCGGTCGAGGTCGGCCGCGTCGAGCAGGAGCGGCAGACCGAGGGGATGCACGCGGTGGAGGACCGGGTCGAGATGGACCACCTCGTCCCCCAGATACCCCGCGCCGGCGCGAACGAGCTCGGCGGCGAGAGAGGGGAGCTGCCGGTGGGGCTCGGAAGGGAAGATGAGCGCTTGGCCCTCTCCGGTGGTGACCGCCACGCCGCGGATCCGGACGAACTCGTTCGAGTTGTTCGTCTCGATGTCTCGCAACAGACCGATGAAGCGGCCCGCCGCTTCCTCGTCCATCGTCCCGCTGTACACGAGGAGCGAGTTCATGTAGAGGCGCACGCGACCCCGGAGTCGCTTCCCTCCCGGGAGGACCTTGCGCACGCCGCAGTCCGCCGAGAACAGCAGGAAGCGCTCGGGGCGCTCCGGCAGGAGCTGCGGCTCCAGGAAGCCCCGGATGCCACGGAGGAACCCCTCGTCCGTCGCGCGGAGTCCGATGTCGACCCCCTGGAGGCGGTAGTAGTCCGTGGAGACCCAACCTAGGTCCTCGAGCTGCTCCGCTCAGGTGTTGCCAGGCCGCGTGGCGTCGCTCATCGCACCTCCTCGGCGATCCGTCCGCAGTGCCCGTCGGGTCGGCTCGTGGTCCGGCGTGACTCACTATCATGCTGCGGGTGGAAGGTCGGCTCCTCCTCGTCGACCCCGTGCCCTCGTTCTGCGAGTCGTTGGCGGTCGCCATGTCCCGAGCCGGCCAGGAGGTCGTGGGGTGGGCGACCGACGAGCGTGAGGCCGCGGACCTGGTCGACCACCTCGAGCCCGACCTCGTGCTGACCGAGCTCGACCTCGACCGCGGCTCCGGGCTCGCGCTCGCGCGACGGCTCCGCGAGCACGTTCCCGTGATCGTGCTCACGCGTGCCGACGCGGGTGAGGTGCTGATGGATGCGGTCGCTGCCGGCGCGGTCGGCTGCCTGGGCCATGGGTTGGCCGTGTCCGAGCTCATCGCGTGTCTCCACGATCCCGACGCGACCTTCGTCCATCACGATCGAGCGCTGCTCGCGATGCTCAGACGCGCAGGCGCCGAGCGCTTCGAGCCTGCCGCCGCGCGCCTCATGCTGCTCACCGCGAGGGAACGGGAGGTCCTGCGGCATCTGGCCGACGGCCACGACGATCGGGCGATCGCGGTGCGCCTGAGCCTGAGCCCGAACACCGTCCGGACGCACGTGGGACACATCCTTCGCAAGCTCGAGGTCCATTCGCGTGCCGAGGCTACGCGACGGTGGCTGTCCCTGAAGGCGGCACAGGGAGAGGGGCCGGACAACATCACGCGGATCACCGGCCCGGAGCTGCACCCTCGATGACGGGATCCACCGTCCTCGTCGTCTCGGCGGACATGCTCTTCGCGGACGCCATCGCAGCCTTCCTCGCGACGGCGGGCTGGTCGGTGGTCGGCGCGGTCGGCGATGGTGTGCGTGCGCTGTCCCTGGTGGGCCGCTCGTCACCGGATCGCGTCGTGCTCCTCGGGCATCCGGAGCGCCTCCGCGCAGAAGCCCTCGTGCGCCAGCTCGTCCGGCGCGTGCCGGCCCCAGGCATCGTGATGCTGGCCTCGGACAACGATGCGCCTCCAGGGGCCCTTCCGCGGTCCTCCTCAGCGGCGGAGCTCCTGGCTGCGCTGCACACACCTCCCCCGCTCTCGGTCGGGGACGGCCCTTCCTCGGAAGGCATCGGGTTGCTCGCGACCTTGACACCGCGTGAGCGAACCGTCCTGGGTCTCTTGGCGCAAGGACGAACGCGAGGCGAGATCGCCGAGGCGCTCGAGGTGACCCCCAACACGGTGCGGACCCACACGCAACACCTCTTCGCCAAGCTGAGGATCCACACGGCGGGTGACCTGATCCGCTTCGCCGTGCGGCAGGGGTTGGTGGGGTCCGAGGCGACACCGGACGCTCGGTGGACGCGAGCGAGGCCGAGGTGATGACCTCGCTCAGCGGTCGGCGGGCACGGAGATCCTCTGGATCCCGTTCCGCGTCACGAACATCGCGGCCTCGAGTCGCGAATGGACCTCGAGCTTGCCCAAGACGTTCTGGATATGCGTTCGCGCCGTCTGAGGACTCACCACCAAGGTCTGCGCCATGCGATCGTTGTCGGCGCCCTCGGCCAGCAGTGCGAGGACCTCGCGCTCGCGGCGGGTGAGCCGGGAGAGTCTCCGGAGGGCTTCGTCTTGATCCCTCCGATGACAGAGCAACCGCTGGAGCAAAGCGCCGAGCATCGGGCGTGGGATCAAGGTTTCGCCTCGGTGGATCGCGCGCGTCGCGTCGATGAGCTCCGCGAGGGGTGATTGCTTGGTGATGAAGCCGCTCGCGCCTGCCTCGAGGGCAGCGACGAGCACATCGAGGTCCCCGGTGGGGGCGACGATGATCACGCGGGTCCGAGGAACGCGCTCACGGAGCAGCGCCGTCGCCCGGACACCATCGCAGTTCGGGAGGCCCGCATCGAGCAACGCGACGTCGGGCAACGTCCGCTCGGCCTCGGCGACCGCCTGGAGGCCATCACGGACGACCGCGACCACGGCGATGTCGTCCTCATCCTCGAGGACGACCCGGACGGCTTCCCTGAAGAGCGCCTGCTCGTCGGCGAGGAGAACACTGATCGGATCGATGTCGGTCACTGCACTCCTCCTGGCGTCCGTGGGAGCAACCTAGCCGCACGGCGTCGAGGGAACCACTGGACGACGACGTACCGCATCTACGTCGGATGCATGACTCGTGGAGGCTCAGCCGAGCGGAGCGGCGCCGACCGGAACGTAGAGGAAACCCGCGGCCGCGAGCGCCGGACCGTCGAGACTGTTCCTCCCATCGACGACGACGGGGGATGCCATCACCGAGCGGAGGCGCTCCAGGTCGAGGCCGGAGACGAGCGAGGCGTCCTCGCAGACGACGATGCACGAGGCACCTTCGGCAGCCTGATAGGGGTCGGCTTCGATCTGCAGGGACGGGAGCGCCTCGGCGGCGGCTTCCGCAGCCATCGGATCGAACCCCACGACGTTGGCGTCACCGGCGACGAGCAGCTCGGCCAGGGCGAGGGCCCGCGAGCCCCGGACGTCGTCGACGCCGCTCTTGAAGGCGAGCCCGAAGAGGGCGATCATCTTCCCTTCGAGGTTCCACACGGCTTCCTCGATCAGGGTGAGCACGGCCGCGAGCGCCTCGTCGTTGACCCGCGTGACCTCCCGGAGGAGACCGAAGTCGTAGCCGAGCTTCGCCGCCTGTCGCTCGAGCGTCGTCACGTCCTTCGGGAGGCAGTACCCACCGAAACCGAGACCCGCGCCGAGGAAGGCCTCACCGATCCTCGCGTCGGCACCCATGATCTGGGTGACGTCGCGGGTGTCGGCCCCGGCGAGCGCGGCGATCCGGGCGACGGAGTTCGCGTACGAGATCTTCAGCGCCAGGAACGCGTTGGACGCCAGCTTGGAGAGCTCCGCCGTCGCCGGGCCCGTGACGAAGGGTCGGGCTCCGTTGGCCACCATGTTCTCGTACAGGTCGAGGAGGCGTCGGGTCGCTCGGGGGGACGTGCTGCCGATCACGAGCCGGTCGGGAGCGAGGGTGTCGTCGATGGCGTGCCCTTCGCGGAGGAATTCGGGACTCGATACGACATCCACCTCGAGATCGGGGCGCTCGGCATGGATCACCCGGGCGGCTCGATCGGTCGTGCCGGGAGGGACCGTCGACTTCACGACGACGACCAAGCCCGTTGTCGCCGCCCGCGCGATGGACCGAACGGCTTCTTCCACCGCCCCGACGCTCCGATCGCCGTTCCCGACGGTGGGTCGCCCCACGCAGACGAACACGACGTCCGCTCCCGCGACCGCGTCCGGGAGCGACTCGACGAAGGCGATCCTCCCTTCGGCGAGCGTGCTGCCGAGCAGCTCATCGAGGCCCGGCTCGCGGAAGGGCGCCTTGCCGGTGTTCAGGAACCGGATCTTGTTCGCATCGGCGTCCGTGGCCACGACGCGATGTCCCAAGCTGGCGAGCGCCACGCCTGTGACGAGCCCCACGTGCCCTGTACCGACGATCCCGATCCGCATGTGCGCGTAAGCATCGCGCGATGAACGCGTCTGAGGAACTGGGGGATTCCCCCCATCATCCGGCGCGGCGAGCCTCCAGCTCGCCCACGAGATCGGCGGGGGTGGAGTCACACCCGAGCCGATAGTCGTACCGGGCTCCGTGACAATCGCTCGCCCCTGTGGGGACGAGGTCGAGGCGTTCGCTCAAAGCGCGATACGACGCGCGCTGGTCGGGTCGATGATCCGGATGGTCGACCTCGAGGCCCTCCATGCCGGCATCGGCCATGCTCTCGATCAACTCCAAGGGGACGGAGTCCACGCCTCTCCACATCCCGGGATGAGCGAGGACGCACACGCCACCTGCCTCCAGGATGAGGTGCACCGCAGCGATGGGATCGAGGGCGTG
>CAWEOB010000008.1:0-287707 GCA_963810635.1 uncultured Actinomycetes bacterium | reverse complement strand
CGATGCCCTGATCGAGGAGACGTTCGAGGAGCTGCAACGCGTCTCCGAGCTGCTGGAGCTCCAGCGGCTCCGCTACCTGGCGGAGATCGAACGACGGCAGCTGTTCGCCCGCGACGGGCATCTCTCGGTCGGGGCGTGGATGTCGGAGCGCTTCGGCGTGGCCCGGGGCCCGGCGACAGGTGCGGCCAAGCTGGCTCGCGCGCTGGATCGGATGCCCGCCACGCGACGTGCCGTCGAGGCCGGCGACGTGTCGCTGTCCTCGGCCCGGGCGCTCGTGGCGGCCCGCGACGTCTGCCCCGAGGCCTTCTCCCGCGACGAGGATCTGCTGGTGGAGGCCGCTCGTCGTCACCGCGTCGAGGAGCTGCAGCGGGTGGTGACCTTCTGGCGCCAGCGGGTAGAGCACGATCGGGGAGACGACCCCGAGGAGGTGGTGCGCTCGCGTCGGTCGCTCCATGCCTCTCGGAGCTTCGAGGGCATGGTGCGCGTGGACGGGAACCTGGACCCGGAGTGCGGCGAGCTGCTTGCTCACGGCGATCGGTGCCGTGGTCGATGCCGGGGCGCGGTCGGACCGAGAGGACAAGCGCACGCCCGCCCAGCGTCGGGCCGACGCGCTGGGAGAGATCTGCCGTCAGTGGCTCGACCTGGCGGACCGGCCCACGGTGGCCGGCGAGCGTCCCCACCTGGTGGTGACCGTGGATGTCGGCAAGCTGCAGGATCCTGGGCTCGGGCTCCGCGACCCTCGACCGCACCGGTCCGGTCCCGGTGGAGGTCGCGAGGCGGCTCGGCTGCGACGCCTCGGTGACCCGCGTCGTCATGGCCGGCGCTTCCCAACCCCTCGACGTGGGAAGGCGCACACCGGTCGTGTCACCCGCGATCCGGCGAGCGGTGATCGTCCGCGACCGCGGCTGCCGGTTCCCCGGTTGCGACCGACCCCACACCTGGTGCGATGCTCATCACGTCGTCCACTGGGCCGATGGCGGCTCCACCTCGGTCGCGAATCTCGCACTGCTCTGCCGCCACCACCACAACGCGATCCATCGACGCGGTGGGTTCCGGGTCGCGGTGGAGGACGGCATCCCCGTGTTCCGACGACCCGACGGGACCATGCTCGAGGACCGAGCGCCCCCGTGACGGAGCTGCACCCGCAGCCCGGGCGCCGTCGCCCCGCACACGAACGCTCGTTCGTGTCAGACCCAGGCCGCATCCTGCCGAGACCTTCCCGACGCAGGAGTCGACATGTCTTCCCCCCACCCGACGATGATGACGCTCCCATCCGCCTCGCCTGCGTCGAGCCGGGCTGCGAACGACCGGCCGTCCCGACGACCACGCGCTGCCGACTGCACCTGGCCGAGGAGCGGGAGCATCGGGGCGAGCCGCGTCGGTTCCCTGACCCCGAGCTGAGCGGCTGGGCGGCAGCCGTCGATCACCTAGTGGAGGTCCTGTTCGATGACCTCGAGGAGCCGGCGGGTGCGGATGAGCGCACCGCGATCGATCTCATCGCTTCCTTCGATCCATCCGCCGACTGGAAGCGCTGCTACCTGAGCCTCGATCTGTTCGGGACCGCCCTCACGGATCATCCGCTCTTCGGCTCGATGCGGCTGATGGCGCCGACGGAGTTGATGGGCACGATCGTCGATCCAACTCCAGGTGGCACCGCCCACCGCGATGCTCGACCGGATGGTCCCTCGCCTGCGGTTCGCGATGGAGTCGCTCATCACCGATCTCGTCGGAGCCGACGGTCTGATCCTTCTCTACGTCGGGCCTGCCGATGCCTCCGACGAGGAGTCGGCCTGATATGTCTGTCGAGATGGACGAGGTGGAGCTCGAGGCCGCGATCGCTACGGTCGCCTCGTGGGTCGCCGACGCCGGCCGCATCACGGTCCTGACCGGCGCCGGGATCAGCACCGAGTCGGGCATCCCCGACTACCGCGGGCCGAACGGGGTCTGGACCAAGGAGCCGGCGGCGATGCGAAGGGTCACGATCACCGACTACCTGGCGGATCCGGAGGTCCGGCGCGAGGCGTGGCAAGAGCGGCTGCACCACCCGGTGTGGGAGGCGACCCCCGGCCCGGGCCACGCCGCGCTGGTCGAGCTCGAGCGGGCCGGCAGGCTCCGCACGCTCGCGACCCAGAACATCGACGGGCTCCACCAGGCGGCCGGCTCGAGCCCGGAGCTCGTGATCGAGCTGCATGGCACGATCCACCGAGCGCGGTGCCTCGACTGCGGCCACGAGACGCCGATGCGGGAGCAGCTCGACCGTGTGCGGGCGGGGGAGACCGACCCGCCCTGCGCGGCGTGCGGCGGGATCCAACGGTCGGCGACGGTCGCCTTCGGTCAGTCACTCCGCGAGGAGGACCTGGCCGCTGCCTTCGAGGCGGCCGCCGACTGCGACCTGTTCATGGCGATCGGCACGTCGCTCACGGTCACGCCGGCATCGCTCCTCTGCGGCGTCGCGCTCCGCAAGGAGATCCCGCTCGTGATCGTGAACGAAGGGGAGACACCGTTCGACCGGCACGCCGATGCCGTCATCCAGGGTCGGATCGGCCAGGTGCTCCCGGTGCTCGTGGGCTCCACGCGGAGCTCGCCGACGTGATCCGCCTCGTGGTGTGGCTGGTCGAGGCGTTCACGGCGGTGTACGTCCTGGTGGCGTTCGGCAGTCTGGTGGTCGGGTTCGCGCGGTTCCTGATCGAGCTCCCGGGTGCGATCCGCAAGGACATGGAGCGATGGCGGAAGGAGCATGCCGAGCCGCCGCGCGAGCTGCGCTACGTGCGGAACGAGGCCGAGGACCGTGCCTCGAAGAGGCCGGCGCTCTCTCCACCGATGGACCGCGATCCCCGCGGAACGCGACGCCCAGGGGCCCCGCCGCTCCCGCCGAGCATCCGAGGTCACGAGGGAGCCTGAGGTCCTGCAGCGAGGAGCTCCTCCACGATGGGCAGAGGAAGCTCATGGTGTGGCCTCAGGTCGCGACTCCTACCAGGCGATGCAGTTCGGCCGCGTCGTGGCAGCGTTCCGCGGCGGCCTCGTGCGTGATCCTTCCCTGGCGGACCAGACGGGCGAGCGCGGCATCCATCGTCTGCATCCCGTCCGCGCTGCCCGTCTGCATCGCGCCGACGATCATCGGCACCTTGTTCGCTCGTATCAGGGCTCGCACCGCGGGCGTCGCCACGAGCACCTCCGCCGCCACCACGCGACCCAGACCATCCACGGTCGGCACGAGTTGCTGGTTCACGACGCCCTGCAACGTGGTGGAGAGCTGCACCCGCACCTGTTGTTGCTGTTCCGAGGGGAACACGTCGACGATGCGGTCGATCGCCTGCGGGGCGTCTTGCGTGTGCAGCGTCGCCAACACGAGGTGGCCGGTCTCGGCGGCCGAGATGGCCGTCTTGATCGTCTCGAGATCGCGCATCTCGCCGACCAGGATCACGTCCGGATCCTGGCGGAGCGCCTGGCGGAGGGCCTGCGAGAACCCGCGCGTGTCCTGACCCACCTCGCGCTGGTTCACCGCGGCGCGCTTGTTCGTGTGGAGGAACTCGATGGGATCCTCGACGGTCATGACGTGGGCGGCCCGCTCGCTGTTCACCACATCCACCATGGCGGCGAGCGTGGTCGACTTGCCCGAGCCCGTCGGCCCGGTCACCATCACGAAGCCGCGGGGTGCCCGGGCGAGCTCCGCGACGATGGGCGGCAGGCCGAGGTCCTTCACGGTGGCGATGTGCGCGGGGATCAGCCGGAACGCCGCGCCGATCGCGTCCCGCTGCCGGTAGACGTTCAACCTGAACCGGCCTCGTCCCGGGAACGAGTACGAGGTGTCCAGCTCGAGTTCTTGTTCGAACCGCTCCGCGAGCTTCTGGGGCAAGATCGCGTAGACGATCTCCTGGAGGAGCTGAGAGGGGATCGGCGGGCGATCCAACCGGACGAGCTCCCCATGCACCCGCACGAGCGGCGGCGAACCAGCCATGAGGTGGAGGTCCGACCCGCCCATCTCGATCAGGTCGCTCAGGAGCTCGGGGACGGTGACGGTGGCGCCGTCGGAAGTGGGGATCGCGGGCTGCATCGGGGGAAGGCTCCTTGCTCGCGTGGCCGAGACCACGCGCCGGGGGTTCGGGAGCCCATGGTGAGGGGCTCCACTGACACGAACGGATGTTCGACCGCTGCTACTCCGGTCTGAGACGGCGAGCCAGGGTGAGGAGTGTGACCACGTCTTCGAGCGAGAGCTCGTCGACGAGGCTGTGGAGCTCCTGCCGTGTGCTGGCCTCCGACGACTCGAGCCGAACACGCCACGCGTCTCGGAGATCGCGGGGTGCTGGGACTACGAGGCGGACCCACGTCGGGGCCCTCTCGGGGTGACGCGTGGAACCAGCTGCCGGTCGCGGGCAGGTTCGGGATGTCCTGCATCTCAGCGAACTCCTGGTAGGACTCGGCCTCTTGGAGGAGTTCGCTCGCGGTCCGGCCCAGTGCCTCGGCCACCTTCAGCAGCGACCTTGACGAGGGCCTGCCGCGGCCGGTCTCGATGTCCGAGAGGTACGCGTAGGAGACGTTGGCCTGCTCGGCCAACTCCTTCCGCTCGAGTCCCAGCTGGGCGCGGGCGACCTTGATCGCGCGGCCGAGCGCCTCGTAGAAGGCCGGGTCCTCGTTGGGGCGCAGCCGGGGCTTCTCAGGCTTGCGGGGCACCGGCGTCTCGGTGGTCCCTTCCGGTGTCATACCCGGACGCTACCATACTCCTCGGGTGCACTCCCAGATAATGGGTTGACAACCGAAAGTTTCGGGCTCTACCCTAGAACTCCAGCGTTCCCCCCGAGCACCACGAAGGAGGTTCCCCCCGTGAGCGTTCCCTCCCCGTCGCTCGACGACGCCTTCGCCCTACCCACATCGCCGTTCGACGAGGTGATCCCCGGTCTCTTCCAGGCCGACAACACCTTCGCACCCGAGCAGCTGTTCGAGCTCGGGTTCGAGGCGGTGTTCGACCTCGGCGGCTGGGACCGGGGCAGCCATCTCACGGACCGGTCGTACGTGTTCCACGCCATCGACGACCTGCCGTGGATCACGGACCCTCAGGCGATCCGCGACCTGGCGGTCGAGGTCGCCGCCCTCGTCCGAGCGGGGAAGCAGGTCGTCGTGAACTGCATGGCCGGCTTGAACCGGTCCGGCCTCCTGGTGGGCCGGGCGCTCATCGAGCTCGGGTACCCGTCGACCGAAGCGCTCGCGCTGGTCCGGCGGGCGCGAGGTCCTCGTGCGTTGTCGAACATCGTGTTCGCCGGCTGGCTGCTGACGGGCGAGCAGTTCCGAAGGGGAGCTTCCAGATGCGTCCGACGGTGACCGCCATCTGCAAGCGGCCCAGGAGGTGGCACGTGCGCGCGAACGCTCCCGGGAGGCGCTCGATGCCGCCACCGAGGCGCGCGTACGAGCTGGTCCTGGAGTATCGAGCTCTGCGGCTTGTCGGTGCGCATCGGCGACCTCCGGAACGAGGAGGAGCGGACCGTGAACATCGGTGAGCCGCAGCGGGAGATCGAGATCGTGCCGGTGACGCTCCCGGTACCCGGCGGGCTGCCGGTCGAAGAGCCGGCCGGCGTGCCCGAGCCCGAGGCCGTTCCCGCCGGCGTGCGAGGAATCAACGCGTGCAGAGCAGCGGCCGCGACCGCCAGTCCTGGGCGATCCCTCGTCGAGCCGATCGTCGGTTGGCGGGCGTGGGGACTCGTGTGGCAGTCGGATCCCCGGGCTTCCGGCCGGCCTCGGTCGCGCAGGAGCGCGCGCTGCGGCTGGTTCCGGTGGGAGCGGGTCGCGGGATCTGGCCCCCGCTCGAGCCGTTCCGGGCGGCGTGTTGGATGGCGGGGGCGGAGCTTCCGGATGGGCATCGGAGCCCGGTCCTCGCGTGCTCGTGTGGGATCTACGCGAGCCGACACGCTCCGCTCGCTCGTGCTCTCGGGTGGGTCGTTACCACCGGTCCCGGTCATCGGGATGGTGTCGATGTGGGGCCGCATCGTGGAACACCGCACGGGGTGGCGTGCCGAGTACGCGTACCCGTCGCGACTGCGGTTGCTCTGCGGCGCGTGCGCGCACGAGGGCGCGGGGGAGGGGCGTGCGGCGCGCGTGCTGGTGGGCGCCGAGGGTGCGTGTGTGCCGCTCTGCGCCGCGCACCTGCCGACTGGAGGACGGACCGTTCCCGGGCTTCGTCCGGCGGGCCGACCGGGGCCTCCGCAGGGCTCGAACGCCGCCGACGTAGAGCGGGAGCTCCTCGATACCTACGGCGTCGACCTCCTGCCGTTCGGGTCCGTGCAGAGCGTCTTCGAACGGGACCCCGTGCCTGGTCCCATCGGGTTCCCGCTCCGTGCGCCCATCCATCCGGCGACCGGCGAGCGTGCCGTGGTGGAGGCGACTCAGTCGTCCCATGGATCAGGTCGGAGAGGTCATCCTCTGGATCCTCAAGGCCGTGTTCGTGATCTATGCGCTGGTCATCCCGGGCTTGGTCATGCTCCTGATCGTCGTCGGGATGTGCATCCAGGCCTTCAACCACCTCTCGGCGGGGACTGATCATCGTCAGCAGTAGGAGGAATCGGCGACGCCGAAGATTGGGCGATCGTCGGAGGTTGGGACTCAAGATGGCGTACACGGAGCACACGAAGAACTGCGCGAAGTTGAGATAGATCCTCCGCCGGTTTCCGCGGCCGTGTTCCCAACCACGGAAGACCGCCCTCGCAGTTCCAGGTGGCCGTCCGCAGTCCGCGTGCCCTCCCCGCCGCCGCGCGAGGTCAGGTACCAGCGAGTAGCTCTCGGGGTCCGCCCACGCCAGCCTCACTCGGCACGTGACCGGCCCACCGGCCGATGGGTCGAGCTGACTCCACTCGCCTCGTGTGGTGGGACTCGCCGATGCTGTGGACCCGACAGCATCTCGCGGGACCGGCTGCCCGAGCTTGCCGCGACGGCCATCCTGGCGTCCTCGCGGCCCCCTCTCTGGCGCGAGTCGAGGTGGACGACGACGGTCCAGTACCCGAGGAAGTTACCTCGCACGCAGCGGATCGTGATCGACAGCCACCTGCGCCCATGGTCGCCGCGGAACACCCTCCGGGTGGTCGCGCGGATGTCCGGGTCCTGCTGGCAGCAGGACGTGAGGTCGACCGGCACGTCGTCGGGAGTCGCCGCCTCGTGTCGACGTAGATGATCTGCGACGGAACCGGCGGGTCGGCGTGCGCCACCGGTGCGAGCAGAGCGAGGATCGAGAGGGCGAGCCCGCGGATCAGGATGCGTTTCACGCTTCCCTCGCGGCTCGAGGTCGCTTGGACGCTACTCCTGTTGTCACGACGGAGCAACTCGGCGATCCGCTCGCGGGGAGTAGCGTTCGCGGTATCTCGTTTCCACGACCGGCGATGAGGAGGACACGCGATGAGCGGCGACGAGCCTCGGCCCTACCTGCTCGCCCGGCGAGGGCGAACCGTTGTGGACGTTGGCGGTCGGTTCACGGTGAAGACCTCGGGCACGACTCGCGGGGCGGTTCGCGGCCCTCGAGGTGCTCGTCACGCCGGCCGCCGAGCCCCGCTGCACATCCACATCGCGAGGACGAGGCGTTCTTCATCATCGACGGCGCGATGACGTTCCACGCCGGCGACGAGGTGATCGAGGCGACCACCGGGTGCTTCGTGTTCGCGCCGATGGGCATCCCGCACGCGTTCAGGGTCGACGTCGACCCGACCGGTGCTGCTGCTCGCGGCCCGGCCGGCTTCGAGCGGTTCGCCGGGAGCTCGGCGGCCGGCGACCGGCGACGACCCGCGGGGCTTCCCTCCCGACCCGGAGACCTTCGCGGAGGTGGGCGAGCGCTACGGCATCGAGTCGTCGGCCCCCGATCCGGATGGGCTTGTCCCGCTACCTTGGCGGACGATGCGGAACTGGTCGACCTTCGCCTCGCTCGCGACCGCCTTCGGCACGCTGATCCTGGCCCTCGCCACGTTCGTGGCGGTCCGGGCCGCGAACCGTGCCGCCCGCGTCGCCGAGTACTCGATGCAGATCGGGATCCGGCCGTTCCTGGTCCCGTCCCGCCTCTCGGACACCGACCAGAAGATCATGTGGGGCGACGAGCACTGGGCGAAGCTCCCGGGCGGCGGCGGGGTCGTCGAGGCCGCCGACGGCAACGTCTACCTCGCGATGTCGGTGCGCAACTGGGTCGGGCGTCGCGGTGATACCACGGGTGGCACCTGGTCCTCGAGGACCTCCAGCAGGATCACCCGCACGCCGAGCCCGACGGGTTCCGCCGGCAGCTCCGGGACCTGTACATCCCCGGCGATGACGTCGGCTTCTGGCAGGGGCGATCCGCGACCGCGACGATCCCGAGTATCGGGACGTCCTCAGCGCCGCGATCTCGCCGCGCATCTTCGCGATCGAGCTGCTCTACAGCGACGACGAGGGCGGGCAGCGCGCGATCGGGCGCGTACATGCTCGCTCCGCTCGGTGAGGGCCACTGGCTCTGTTCGGTGGTCCGCCACTGGAACCGTCGATCGCCCCGACCCGCGTCTGAACGCCGTCGCGGGAGGCTGCGCACAGGTTCTGGAACGCGTCACGGACCGCGCGTACTGTCGGCTGATGGCGAAGCGGTACACGGCGGTCGGTCTGGTGATCGCTTTCGTGCTCGGAGGGATCATCGGCGTCTTGGCGTGGGACCGGTTCGCGTCGGACCACGAGTCGGAGGCCGCGGATCCGTCCACCCCGGCCGAGGTCGGCCGGAACGCCGACCTGCTCGATCTCGTGCGGGCCGTCGAGACCCTCTCGTCCGTGGCCCCGTGCTCCATCGGCGAGATGTTCGAGGGCGTGCCGACGGTCCGAGCGCTCTGCTCGACGTCGGGCGGTGATGAGCTCGGGGACCTCCGTATCAGAACGATCGTTGTCGCCCCAAGCGATCGAGGCGACCTGCGATCAGTTCCAGGACAGGACGGGACAGTTGTACGCGCGGGATGGCGCCCGCTGGCTCGTGTCGCTGACCTCGCAGCAGGGTCCGACGGATCAGGAGGTGGCGGCGCAGCTCGAAGGTCTCCTCGGCGTGCAGCCGCTCGAGTGCTCCGGCTGACCCGCAACCACGAGCGTCTCCAGACTCGCTGGGGCCGGTTGGTCGTGCTCCACAGCAGGGGGTTCTCTGGCCGACCGCTCCCCGTGAACGGCCGGAGGGCTCTAGCTGACGGGATGTCCTGCCGATACGTCGAGGGTGGGAACGGAGGGCGAGGTCCGGCATCCTGCCCCCGTACCGTACGGTGACGGGGGCACGACCGCGCCCGACGAAGGCGGAACACCCGAGCCCGTGAACGCCGCGCTCCACGCGCGTCTCGCCTCGTCCGACGGGACCGAGGTGGCCGGATTGATCCTCGCGGAGGACGCCGTCGACGCGCTGCGGACGATCTTCCTCGCGAAGCACGATGACGGTGGGGGACCAGCGACGAACGGGTCGATCGATCGCCCGGCGTCCGCCCCGGCCGAGAGGCGGGTCGAACCTCCCGCCTTCGAACCGGCCTTGAACGGGAACGCCTCCGGTGAGCAGCTGCCGGGCCAGAGGGCGCCGGTCGATACGGCTCCCACGGCGATCGTTCCCGAGCCGTACCGGGCCCCGATCCCGTCCGCATCTCCGATCGGGCCGGTCCTGGCCGAGACCGACGATCCTCGCTCACCAGGACCATCCGTACGGCCTCGACCTCCGTCGTCCGACCGCCGCCCGGCATCCCGATATCCCGCGGCCCGCCGAGGAGGTGCCGACCCCGGCTCCGACGATGTCGCGTCGCGACCGTCGCCGAGAGAAGAAGCAGCGGAAGGCAGCCAAGCCCCAGCAGGTGGACCGCACGTCAGCGATCATGGAAGCGCAGTTCGCGCAGATGTCCGCGGCCGGCCGCCGTCTGTACGGGCTGGACTCGCTCCCCGATCTGCGGGAGCGCGAGCGTCTGGATCAGGACGACCTCGCCCGCATGATGGAAGCGGGCGAGCCCTCGATGCCCCGCCGATCGCTCCGGCGACTGACGAACCCGGACGCCGCTAGCTCTTCGACGCGTTTGCCACGAAGAGGCAGGCGAACGCCGTGCCGATCATCGCGGCGACGGGCGCCAGCAGACCCGCGATCGGGACCTCGGTCGGGTCGGAGCCGGTGACGATCGTCGGGGTGAAGAATCGACGCCACCGCCACGACCGCCCAGATGGCCGCGATCACGAGCGCGAAGCCACGCCACCGGCCGTCGCCCGGCTCGCGACCCGACGCGCCCGTCATTACGACGAAGCCGGTCGCGATGGCGGCCCAGAACCACACCGTCATCGCCACGAGGGGCAGGTGCTCGTGCTCCGAGCCCGTGATCAGGTCGGGGGAGAAGAGGCTCATGGCGCCGACGGCGATCCACACCGCCACGACCGCGAGGCTCACCATCGGGAACCGGTCGCCGCGGGCCGGCGCCGACGGTGCCTCCGGGACTTGGATCTCGGGAAGACGTGTGTCCGTACGCATACGGATCCCTCCTTCGTTCGCTGTCCCGAGCGTGGCACGCCGGTGCGAACGGGAGAGCGGACGGACGGCCCAAGGTTCGAGGGACGACCGGGTCCCCGATGGGCCGCCGCTCAGGGCGTGCCCGGTGCCACCCCCGCCGCAACCCAGATGTCCCGCGCGAGGTTCCGATCGCAGTCGATCTGGGCGTAATACAGGTCCATGAGGTGCGTCACCGGGTTGTCGTAGATCGAGGCGGTCCAGCCGGTGTCGAAGCCGCCCGGAAGATCCACGATCCTCGTGGCGGTCCCGGTGAGGTCGAGCGCCTGGGCATAGATGTCAGCCGATCTGCCGCACCCGCTCCGCCCGCGTGTGAAGTACACGAGGCTGTTCAGCTCGTCAACCACCGGTGCGTACTCGTGCCGATCCGCCGGCGAGGGGATCTTCGCCGTCTCGTGGGTCACCGAGTCGTAGACGTGGGCCGAGCACCCTCCCGCCGACGTGCACACGGTCCAGCTCGCGTACTGCTCACCGACCGAGCCGTTCTCGAGGAGCTCCAGGCTCCTGCGCCGCATCCATTCGTCGATCGTCCGCGTGTCGTGCGTCATGCGGTCGTAGATCCTCAAGAGAACGCGTTCCTCGTTGGGGCCGCGGTTCTCGAAGTACGTGATGAACCGTGAGGACATCAACGGGCTCCACTCCCACCGGGGGGAGTTGACGGCCCCCGGTGTGCTCCGCGAATGCGTGTCGGCGTCGTAGATCCGCAGTTCCGAGCCGTGCGCGTTCCACTGCTGGAAGATGACGCGGTTGGTCCCGGGATCGAACGACCCGGTCCAGCCACCTTTCCGCGCGCTGTTCAACCGGACGGTGTGGCCGGTGGCGACGGTGCGGAGGTAGGCGTTGTCGTACCAGTTGCCGTTCTGCCGCGTCTCCTCGGTGTAGGCGAAGTACGCGCCGTTCGTGAACGGCTGGAGCTGGTGACCCGGCCCACCGAGCACCTCCGTGGGCACCACCACGGTCCCCGCCAGAGCGACGCTCGTGGCCAGGAGGACCATCGTGAGCGCGAGACCGACCGCGATCCGCATCCGAGACATCCATGCTCCTTCGGGAGAGATGCCCCGTATGGAAACCCAGATCGCCGGGGCGCGCAACCCACGTCGCTCGATCTCGGCGGGGGCCGGTCGCGTTGCGCGCGGGTGGCCTCGCTCAGCCGTCCTTCTCGTCCTTCACGGCGGCTTCGGACCTCAGGACCGTCCGCGCCACGCGAGCCCCGGTGGCTTCCGTGGCCGCCTTCTTCGTCGGGTCCTTCACCTTGCCCAGCGTTGCCCGAAGCTCGTCCAAGAAGAGCTTCGCCTCGGCCAACGTCCGTTCCTGTTCCTCCGTGAGCGCCACGTCGTCCACCTCCGCAGGTCCGCCGCCGTAGTAGGTCCAGTGCCAACGCTCCGATGGCACATCGTTCCTGAATCCGAACCTCGCCGCGTTCGCCACCAGCCACGCGACGTTCTCGTCGGTCGAGTTGAAGTCCACCGCGAGCGCTTCGCCGTGGTTGCTCTCCCCGGGTTTCGCCGCCAGGTTGCCCCCCCGCTGGTACGCATCCCACTTGTCCCGCTGTTTGTCCAGCGTCCGGTACGAGTAACGGATCGTGATGGTAACGCCGTCCGCTCGAGCGGCTGCGAGCAACGCGCCCATGTTCGCGGCCGCGTGCGGCTCCATGACGTTCGGTGCGTTGCGGTCCACGTCGAGCCCGCCGTCCGGCACCTCTGCCAGGCGCTCCAACGGGATCTGTCCGTTGCTGGTGTCCGCCTTCCAGGCGTCCCGGTCGAAGTCCTCGGATGTGCTTGGCATGGCGACCCCTTCTCGCGCGTCTGGCTTGCGGCGCCCTGGCTTCCTCCGCAAGATACGCCCGTGAGTCCACCCGCGCAGAGCCGTCGACTGGCGACCGTCCTGTTCCTCGACATCGTGGGATCGACGCACGTCGCCTCGGACCTCGGCGACGCCCGCTGGAGCACGCTGCTCACCGGCTTCCGGAAGGTGGTCCGCACCGAGCTCAAGGCCCACCACGGGCACGAGGAGAACTTCACCGGCGACGGCTTCCTGGCCACGTTCACCGAGCCGGCTCAGGCGATCGCGGCCGGGGTGGAGATCGCCCGGTCGGTCCAGGACCTGGGGATCGATGTCCGCGTCGGGATCCATACCGGCGAGGTCGAGACGATCGAGGGACATCTGGGCGGCGTCGCGGTGCATATCGGCGCGCGTGTGATGTCGCTCGCGGGTCCTGCCGAGGTGCTGGTCACGAGCACGGTCAAGGACCTGATGCACGGCTCGTCGATCGGCTTCGAGGATGTGGCCGCGCACGAGCTCAAGGGCGTCCCGGGCACGTGGCAGCTCGTGGCCGTCCGCTCGATCGACGGGGAGCCGGTCCCGTCGCCGATCGATCCCGCGGATGCGGTGGCTCGGCTCGAGATCGATCGACGCCGGGACGGCCGTTCGGCGGCGTCGTCGCGTCGCGACGCTGATCGGGGTGGGGATGGTCGTCCTCGTGTGCGTGGTGGTCGGGTGGGCGGTCCTCGCCCGCGGTGAGCCGGACGAGGCAGCAGGTCCCACCGGATCGCCGCCCCCCGCGACGAGCCTGGTGAAGCTCGACGCGGCCATGGCCAAGATCGACTCGACGGTCGACGACGGCTTGCTCACCGATCACCTGTGGTCAGCGCTCTCGATCGAGAACGGGACGCTGTTCCAAATGACGCCGTCGGAGCTGCGCACGCGCAACCTCGAGAGCGGCGCGCTCCAGGAATCGTTCTTCGTGGGAGAGCAGCACGAGTCATCAGCGATCGGCTTCGGATCGCAGTGGCTCGGCTCGCGCAGCGAGACGGAGTCGATCGAGAAGGTGGACCTGGTGTCGGGCGAGGTCGTGGACACGATCGCCGTGGAAGGGGGTGCCCCCGTGCTCGCCGTCGGTCCCGACGCGGTGTGGTTCGCGACGAGCGACGGAGATCTCGGGCGTGTCGATCCGATCACCCTCGAGATGCAGACCTGGCCGTCGGGCGCGGTCTCCCCGCGGGTGGTCGTCCCGTTCGACGACTACGTCTGGATCTGCGACTGCGACAACAGGCAGATCATCCGGTTCGACGTCGCCAACGAGGCGTTCGAGACCTTCGACATCCCCGAGGAAGCGTTCCTGGTCGGGCCCAAGGAAGGGAGCTCACCCGACCAGCTCTGGCTCGTGGACCGGGGCGCGTCCGCCATCACCCCGCTCGATCCGAGGACGGGGGAGCGGGGACGCGCGATCGGGTTCGACGGGACGCTCGCCGATGCGCAGATCGGCCTGGGGAAGATCTGGGTCGCCGCCGCCGATCACGTCTACGTCCTGGACGAAGACGATGAGGATGCCGACGTGATCGACATCGACATGCCCGAAGGGTTCTTCGCGTCGAGCGTGGCGATCGACGCGGACCGAGGCGTCGTCTGGATCGGCACCTGCGGCTGCCCGTTCGACGAAGCCTGAACCGACGCGTCCTCCCCGGGAACGGTCAGTGCAGGCCCGATCCAACGGAATGCCGGGGCACCTCCTCGTGCTCGACCGTCGGGCCCAAGGTCGGGGGCGTCGAGGGCTTCGGTCCGCGGCGCCGCCTCGACACGATGGCGACGACACCGAGCGCGAGCGCCAGCACCACCAGGGCCAGCGTCCACACCCAGGCGTTCGAGGCGGGCTGAGTGGTGACCGGCTCGGTCGATCGCCACGCGGTGAGACCTTCGGCCAGGTCACCGTGGAAGAGCACCAGGTACCCATGGTTGAGCACCGGCGTGAGGCCCACGCTCGCGTGCGACGTGGAGGCCTCGCGGAACGTGGCCTCCCACGAGGTCCCATCGGTGGAGCGGTAGAGCGTGTCGCCCTCCTCGTGGTTCGCCGCCGCCAGGTACATCGTCTCGTCCACGACGAGCGGCACGGCGCCGATGTCGTGCGGGTCACCCAGACCGGGCTCATCGACCAGCTGCCACGTCAGGCCGTCGGTCGACCGCCAGAGCTCGAACCCGTGCTCGGGCGCGACCTCGATCGCCGACGCGCCGACCGCGACGCGCGGATCGAGCGACGAGCCGATCAGGTAGAGGTCGTCGCCGAACACGACCATGCGGCCGTCCACATCGGCGTCCTGTCGCGAACCCGAGAAGCCGTCTCCGACGGGGTCGAACCGCACGCCGTCGGTGGTCCGCAGCAGGTGCAGGCCGTCCGGCGATGCGGCCACGACGTACATCGCTCCCTGGAACACCACCTGGGGCGAGAGTGCGGTGGTCGCCGGCGTCACGCCGGACACCGCGACCTCCTCCCACCGCCCGCCGTCGCTCCGCAAGAGGGTCGTGACGCCGAGGCCCAGGGTGCCGACGTAGGTCGACCCGTCGAACACGACCGGTGTCGTGGTGAGCCCGTCGAGCGGTGACGCGGGCACACCGAGCACCTTCGTGAACGCGGGATCGTTCGCCGTCTCGGCGGCCCAGAGCTGGGCGCCGGTCCGATCGTTCACGACACCCAGCACGAGGCGACCGTCGATCACCAGGGGCGTGGCGGTGCGGTTCGACACGTCGCCGAATCCCCGGTCGGCGACCAGGTCGAAGGCCTCGCCGTCCGACGACGACCAGACCTCGAGACCGGCGGTGTCGTTCGTCGTGACGACGAAGAGCCTTCCTCCCGCCACGACGGGCTGCAGGGCGGCGTTCGCGGGGTCACCGAACCCCGGCTCGCCGATCCGGCGCATCGTTCCGTCGTCGGTCAGTCGGAACAGGCCACCGCTCTCGCTCCCGAGGGTGCCGAGGTAGGTGGCGCCCTCGAAGATCGCCGAGCCGGTGACCGCCAGGTCTCCGGCGAGGGCGTCCATCGCGACGGGCGTCCATCCGTCGGTGAGGGCCTCGTGCGGCTCGATGCCGCGGTCCGGCTGGAGCGCGGGATCGGCGACGAGCGCGCGGGCCCGCGGCGCAGGAGGTGCCGGCGTGGCGTACGCGACGACCGCCGGGATGTCGGCGGTGCTCGACAGCACCCGGCCGTTCACGATGCCGAAGACCGACGACACACCATCGACCATGGCGAGGCGCTCGCCGGTCCGGACGCTGCGGGCGATCATCGAGAGCCCACCAACCGTGTAGACCACGTCGCCCGCCGCCGCGATGCCGTTCGAGAACTCCCCGGGCACCTTCCACTCCATGGCACCCGTCGCGGGGTCGACCGACCACATCTCCCCGGTCGGGCTCTCCCCGTACGTCAGGGTCATGAGGAGCCGACCCGGCGAGCTCGCGATCCCCGTGAGCCACCAGTACTCCACCGGCAACGTCCACAGGATGCTTCCGTCCACGAGGTCGAAGGCCGCGACCGACGAACCCTCCTCTCCGCTGAGCTGTGCGAAGACCCGGCCCTCGCTCGCCGCGATCGGGGACCAGGCCCACGCGGCCGACGAACGCCAGCGTTGCGCACCCGTCGCCGCGTCGAACGCGACCAGTCCATCCGACCCCACGACGATCGTTCCTTCGGAGACCGCCAGGGGTCCGAGGAACCGCGAGCCCGCGACGTCCCACCGGACCGCGCCGTCGCTCACACGCACCGCTCGCAGGGCGTAGCTCGACGCGCTGGACCGATAGTGGCTCGTGCTGACGTACGCCGTGTCGCCGTCCACCGCGAGCCCACGGATGCTCGTCTCACGGGATGCGGACAACTCACGGCTCCACAGCGCTCCTCCGGTCCCGGCATCGAGGCCCAGCAGACGAGCCGGGTAGTACCGCACGTCTTCCTGCCACGCTCGCGTCGCACCGACGACGAGCACGTCCCCAGCGAGCGCGACGTGGGACACGGAGAGACCCGGGAACCCGTGCTGCCACCGCACCCGGCCGCTCTCGAGGTCGATGGCGGCGAGGAAGCTCACCTGCTGATCCCAGCCCTCCTCGTTCGGCATCGTCGCCCCGACGACGTAGGCCGTGTCCGCGGAGGCGACGGCGTTCTGCACGTACCCGAAGGACCCCAGCGCGGTCGTCCAGGCAGGTCGGAGACCTGCCACCGTGTCGGACGTCAGCGCCGTCTCGTCGTGGGTCCACGAGGTGCGCCCCGCGTCGAGTGCCTCCTGCGGCCACGATGCGGTGCCGAGGACCTCGATCTCCGCGCGCGCCAGCGCGCCGCTCCGGCGTCCGAGCGCAGAGATCCAGTGCACGCCGGGGACGGCGTCACTCGGTACCACGATCGACGCGGTGAACCCGCCGCGGGGGTCCGTGATCCGCAGCCGGAGGTCAGCGAGGTCGAAGAAGACGTCGACGCCCTCGGTGGCCCCGAACCCCGTCCCGGTCGATCTCCAGATGGGCGCCAGCGGTCGCCGCCGCCGGTCCGACCACCAGGTCGGGACGATCGGCCGCACCCGCACCCGCGGGCACCACCGCCCATGCGACCATCGAAAGGACCACGGACGTGACGAGACCGATGCTCCAGCGGCGCCAGATCATGGCCACCACCTCTCTTCTACTCGCATCGTGGCGCGGAGCGGCAGCGGGTCCATGGGCTGTTCGGCAGGGTTCCCACGGGACCGCCACGGTGATGGCTCGCGTGCTCGGGGACGCCTCGATCTCGCGGTCATGACGCACCGCGGTGCTACCGTCGGGCGGTGATCGATGTCGAGGCCGCACTGGACGGGCTGAACCCCGCCCAGCGCGAGGCGGCGCTCGCGATCCGCGGTCCGGTAGCCATCCTCGCGGGCGCCGGCACCGGCAAGACCACCACCATCACCCACCGGATCGCCCACCAGGTGGCGAGTGGGACCTTCCGAGCGTCGCAGATCCTGGCGGTCACGTTCACGACGAAGGCGGCGGGCGAGCTGAAGGAGCGTCTCGCCGCGCTCGGTGCAGCCGGGGTCGAGGCCCGCACCTTCCACGCCGCCGCTCTCTCGCAGCTGTCGTCGCTCTGGCCCACGTACGCCGGCACGCCCCTGCCGAACGTGCTTGACCACAAGGCCCCGGTGATCTCGTCGCTCGCGAACGCGCTGCCGCCGCCCCACAGGTTCCTGCCGCGCCGCGAGCTCGCCGGCGAGATCGAGTGGGCGAAGAACCGCATGATCCCACCGGAGCGGTATCTGGCCGAGCTGGGCGACCATGAGCCTCCGATCCCGAAGCACCTGATGCTCCGGATCTACGAGGGCTACGAGCGGCGGAAGGACTCCATGAAGTCGCTCGACTTCGAGGACATGCTCGCGCTCGCGATCCAGCTCTTCGACGAGCACCCGGGCGCCGCCGAGGAGATCCGTGCTCGGTTCCACGCCTTCACCGTGGACGAGTTCCAGGACGTCAACCCCTTGCAGGCCGCGCTCCTCGACCGGTGGCTGGGCGATGGCGACGACCTCTGCGTGGTGGGCGACGACCACCAGTCGATCTACACCTTCACCGGCGCCACGCCCGCCTACCTCCTCGGCTTCACCGACCGGTTCCCGCGGGCGGTCGTCATCAAGCTCGAGGAGAACCACCGGTCCTCCCCGGAGGTGCTCGTTGCGGCGAACCGGCTGGCCGAGCACCTCGGTGGGTTCCCGAAGACGCTCCGGGCCACGCGTCCCTCGGGGCCTGCGCCGGTGGCGAGCGCCACACCGGACGAGGCGGCCGAGGTGGACGCCATCGTGGTGGCGGTCAGGCGGCTCCACGCGGAGGAGACGGTGCCGCTCGAGGAGATGGCCATCCTCTACCGGATCAACGCGCGCTCGGAGCCGTTCGAGGAAGCCTTCGCGGCGGCAGGCATCCCGTACCAGGTGCGCGACGGGGCGTTCCTACGACGCCCGGGTCCGCGTGCCGTGCTGGCGCGGCTGAAGCGGGCCGGCGGCGACGGAGTGCTGGCCGCGGTCGAGGCGCTCACCGAGCAGCTCGGGTACGACCCGGGGTCGCAGCCCGACGCCGACGAGGAGATCACGCGGCAGTCCGACCTGGCGCGGCTCTGTTCGCTGGCGGCGGAGTTCGAGCGGGCGGATCCGGATGGAGACATCCCTTCCTACCTCGAGGAGCTGCACCGTCGTTTCTCGACCGAGCAGAGCGGCCGCGGAGTGAACCTGCTCACCTACCACCGCGCCAAGGGGTTGGAATTCGAAGCGGTGTTCCTGCCGCGCCTGCTCGACGGCGAGCTGCCCTTCCGGTCGGGGAGGGCGAAGGCGGACCCTGAGGAGGAGCGTCGTCTCCTCTACGTAGGGATCACGCGGGCGCGGCGTTTCCTCTTCCTGACGTGGCCGACGGACACACGCGCATCGCGCAGTCCCTTCTTGAAAGAACTAGGCTGGATGGATACGAAGGAGGCGCGGCCGGTGTCTATCGGGCGGAAGCCGGTCGGGAACGGCATGTTGATGGATCGCTTGAAGGAATGGCGTCGCACCCGTGCGAAGGCCGAGGGCGTGCCCGCCTATGTCGTCTTCCACGACCAGACGCTCGGCGACATCGCCCGGAACATGCCGAAGGATTGGGCGGATCTGGCCGCGATCCGCGGATCGGTCCCGCGAAGCTGGAACGCTACGGCGACGACATCCTCCAGATCGTGGCGGCCTCGAAGCCCTTCGTCCCGCGCCCCTCACGGTGAGCTGAGCCTGCCTCAGGGCCGCGCCGAGCGACCCAGCAGATCGTCCAGCATCGTCGGTGCATCGTCGCCGAGCAGGCTCTCGAGGTGCGGGTTGTCCACCTCGGTCGCGAGCGACGCGGCCGTCTCCCTCGCTTCCGGATCACCCAGGTCGCGCCGGTGCAGGTACGCGTGCACCATGAAGTCACGCCAGCCGTGGCGGCCGGCGAGCGATTCCAGCTCGCTGACCCAGGCTCGGGCTGAAAGATGTCCGACGGCGACCCCTGCAGCGCAGAGCGCCGTGAGGGTGTAGCCGCGCACCCAGCGATGGGTGTCGGATTGCCGGTCGCATCGCGTCCCCGCCTCGTGCAGCGCGTCGACGGCTGCGTCCAGGTCACCGCGCGCCGCGTGCAGCAATCCCAAGCCGCGCATCGCGTACGCCTCCCAGCACGCGTCGTCGATCTGGCAGCCGAGGGCGAACGCGTGATCGAGGCGCTCCGCGGCGCCCTCCGGGTCGCCCGCGCGCAGGTGGACCTCGCCGACGAGCGCTTCGGGGGCGGGCACGAACGCGGTCCAGCGCTCCTCGAGCGCGAGCCCGAGCGCGCGTTCGAGGGTGGGCCCCGCCTCCGCGTCCTGGGCTCGCAGGAGCTGTGACTGCCCCAACCACGTCATCGACCACGCCATCTGCCGGTGCTGCCCGGATCGCTCCGCGTCGTCGATCGAGGCGGCGAACTCCGTCGCCGCCGCCCCGTACGCGCCCGTGTCGGACAAGCACGCCGCATAGGCGCCGCGCACGCGGGCGCGTTCCACGAGATCGTCGCCCGCCAGCTCGAGCGCGTCCCGGAGCCACATCTCGGCGCGGGGGTAGTCGCCGCGCAGCAACTCGACGTAGCCGAGTTCGCGGTTGGCGGCGGCGGCCACGGACGTGAGACCGGTCCGGTCGGCGGCGGCGATCGCACGATGGAGCGCGGCGGCGCCCTCCTCGTCGCGACCCTGGGCCGCATGCACGAGGGCGGTGCCGAGCGCGAGGCTCGCGCGCGCCTCGAGCTCGGTGTCGCCGGCGTCGTGGGCGCCCGCTGCGGCCCGACGCATGCCGTCGACCGCCACCTCGACCGCCCCGGCACCGACCGCGGCTTCGCTCGACTCGAGCAGCGCCCGCCAGCCCGCGCGGCCGGCGATCTGAGGCTCGGCGGCGGGACCCGAGCCCACCGCCGACGCGCCCGCGAGGATCTCCGTCACGTCGACGCCGAGCTCGTCGCGGAACAGCGTCGAGGATCGCTCCACCTGGAGGGCGGTGGTCGTGGGGTCCCCGGTGGCGGCGAACGACCGCACGAGGAGGACGTGCGCCTCTTCGCTCAACGGGTCCGCCTCGACCAGACGCTGCGAGAGTCCCACGGCGCCCTCCGCGTCGCCCACGGCGAGCCTCCGGAGTGCGCCTTCGCGCAGGATCGCGTTCGACATCGCGAGCAGGCGCCGGCGCTCGTTGAGGAGCCACGCCTCGAAGCCGGGACTCGCCTCGACCTGGATGCCTTCCAGGAGATCGTGGCCCAAACCGGGGAGTCGGACGGCCTCCCCCGTCGACCCGGACGCGAGCATGTGCACGTCGACGACGCAGTCAGGGGCGAGATCCACCGCGACCCGGTCGCGACCCCCGAGACGGACGTCGTCCCCGAGGATCCGGCGCAACTCCGAGAGGTTCCATCGGAGGGCGCCGGCCGGGTCATCCGCCTCCGTGAACAGCAGGTTGACGAGGTGCTGACGGCTCGGTGACCGCTCCGCGAGCACCAGGTACGCGAGCAGCGCCCACGCCTTCCGGCCACGCGGACCGGGGTGGACGGGATCGCCATCGCGGGTGAGCGACGGGGCTCCGAGCAGATGGATGTGGAGCGGCACGGTCCCTCCGGCGGCGGCGTCGCGCAAGCTTGGCACGGCCGCGATGAACGGTGCGAGCCTCACACGGGCCGTCACACGACGCTTGCCTACCTTCGCCCGGTCCGGTCGATCACGGAACGAGGGAGGAGGGCAGCACGGACCGGATGGGACCGAGATCGGAGCGCCCTTCAGGGGGGCGCGACAACGCGGAAGGGGTCACGACATGCCGTTCATCCAGGTGAAGGTCATCGAAGGTGTGTTCACCGACGAGCAGAAGCACGCGATGGTGGAGCGCCTCACGGACACGCTGGTGACGATCGAGGGCGAGAACATGCGCGGCGTCACGTGGTGCGTCGTCGAAGAGGTGCGCAGCGGCGACTGGGGCATCGGGGGGAAGTCGATCAAGACGGAGGACGTGCTCGCGCTCCGCGAGGGCGCTGCGGTCGGGTGAACCTCGCGCGGTGGTCGGGGGCCGGTCCTTCGGACCGGCCCCCGCCCCCTTGACCGTACCGAAGGCCCGGGAGGACAGTGGTGAGCGGATCCTTCGACGTCCGTCGGCCCGCCCCCCCAACAAGGGGCCTAGGAAAGGAGGATGCGCATGAGAGGACTCCGTCTGCTCATCGCATCGGTCACCGTCGTCGCCACGGTCGGTTTGGCGGCACCCCCACACCTCCTCGCGGCGACCCCGAGGCCCCTGTGGGTGAAGCACGTTCGACACTACCCGGGGGGCATCTCGAACGGCGTCCGGGCCAGTCTCGATCCGGCCGTCATCAGCGCGCGGTCGCGCTTCGCGTCATCGTCTTTGGTCGCGCGATCGATGACGTCGCAGAACGTCCAGATGAACGACGACAGCTTCCCGGAGATGCCGCAGAACGAAGAGTCGGTGGCGTACAGCACGGCCAACCCGATGGTCGCGGTCGCGGGCGCGAACGACTACGTCAGTGGCGGGGTCGTCGTGATGCGGACCGCCGACGGTGGCAGGACCTGGCAGAGCACACGCGTGGTCCCGGTCTTCCGGCCCACGAGCGACGCGTGTAGCGGCGGGGATCCCGCCGTCGCCTACAGCCGCCGGGATCGAGCGTTCTACCTCGCGCAGCTGTGTTTCTTCCGCACCCAGGCTCCGTCGGAGGTTCAGATCTTCATGTCGCTCGACGACGGGAAGACGTGGACACCCGGACGCCGGACGGCGATCGCGGCCACGAACTACGACCCGAACACGGGGGAGGCCGACCCGAACTCCTTCAACGACAAGGAATACATCACGGTCGACAACAACCCGACCAGCCCGCACTACGGGCGCTTGTACGTCACCTACACGCGGTTCCACCTCCTGGCCGACGGTTCGAGCGACAGCTGCCCGATCCAGCTCGCCTATACGGACAGTGTGCCTTCGTTCGATCCGTCGCTCGCGTCGTGGCATCACACGAGCGTCGTGCCGGACAGCTTCGGCGACGACGGCGTGGGTCCGTCGGCGAACCAGTTCTCGGTGCCGGTCGTGGAGAAGAGCGGGGCCCTGGACATCGCCTACGTCCTGGAGGAGTGCAACTCCAGCGTCGACCATGGGCTGCGCTTCCAGCGGTCGACCGACGGTGGCGCCACCTTCTTGGCGCACCCGGTGAGGGTCAACAAGCCGGGGCAGTGGGCCGACAACCCGGACCCGTCCGACCTGATCCCCACCACGGCCTTCCGCACACCGAACACCGTGGCGCTCGCCTACAGCGGGAAGACCGGGACGCTGGCCTACGTCTACACGAACTACCTCGGGGGCCAGGCGAACGGGAACATCGATGTCAGCCTGTCGCACGACGGCGGGTCGACGTGGTCCGACGCCGCGACGATCAGCCTTGCGAACGGGCACCCGGCTCGGAACAACCAGTTCTTCCCCTGGATCGCGGCGACACCGAGCGGGAGGTTCGTGGCCATCTGGTTGGATCGACGGCAGGATCCGGCCAACCACGACATCGGTACCTTCCAGGCGACGTCGAACAACGATGGAGCCACGTGGTGGAACAAGCGGATCAGCACGGCGACCTGGAGTCCCGATCTCGGGTTCTTCACCTCGGGGGCGTTCATCGGTGACTACAGCGGTGTCGCTGCCAACGACCGCGTGATCTATGCGGCCTGGACCGACGGACGCGACAGCAACATCGAGCAGACCGGTGTCGGCGAGACCGACGTCTTCACGGCCGTCCAGATCGCGCACGCTCCGTAGTCACTGACGGTTCGGCGGGAGCGCGCCTTCCGCGTGCTCCCGCCGAACAGATCGACGGATCCGTCACGCCGGGGTCTTCACCGCCAGGAGCTGCCACTCGCCCTCGACACCCTTGAGCTGGTGCACGCCTCGGTCCTCGAACGCGAGCTCCGAGCCGACCACGAGGTCCTTCACGGTCCGTGAGACGAGGTATCTCGCCGTCGTTGGCCTGCGCCATGATCCGCGCGGCGAGGTGCACCGCCATGCCGCCCACATCGCTGCCGCGCACCTCGACCTCGCCGGTGTGGATGCCCGAACGGATCGACAGGTCGAGCGGATGGAGCTGCTGGCGGAAGCCGGTGGCGAACCGGATCCCGCGCCCGGGGCCGTCGAACGTGGCGAGCACACCGTCGCCCGTGCTCTTGATGAAGCGGCCGCCGTTCTCGTCCACCAACCGCCCGGCGAGATCGTCGTGCGTGTCGAGGATGCCCCGCCACCGCGCGTCCCCCATCCGGGCGAGCAGCTGCGTGGAATCGACGATGTCGGTGTAGAGCACCGTGGCCAGCACCCGGTCGGTCGGCGCCGAAGGAGCGACGCCCGTCAGGAACCCTTCGATCGCATCGAGGGCTTCATCGGCGTGATCCCAGTAGAGGGGGCCGTCCGAACCCGGGAGCTCGACGAGCTTCGCGCCCTCGATGTGGTCGGCGCAGGTACCGCCCGTGCTCGAGCGGCATGAACCGATACGAGGTCCGATGCAGCACGAGGGTCGGCACGTGGATCGCCGGGAGGAGCGACCGCGCGTCGGCCGTGAACATGGCGCGGAAGTAGGCCGCGGCCGCGGCGGGACCGGCGATCGATCGGGTCTTCTTCGCGTACCAGGTCCGGAATCGCTCGTCGTCGGCGCGGCTGGGGACCTGCAGCACCACGTGCTGATCGCTGCCCCAGCGATCGGCCATGGTCCGGTTGAGCTCGTCCGCGGCGTCGGCGGGCACGCCCATCGGGTAGTCCTCGGAGGCGACGTACTTGGCGCCGGTGTTCACGAGGATCAGCGCCGCCGTGTGCTCGGGCTTCGTGGCCGCGAACAGCATGCCCATGGGTCCCGCGTCGTACGACGTCATGATCGCCGCCCGCTCGGAGCCCACCGTGTGCATCACGCAGTCGAGCTCCTCGACGAACGATTCCCACGGGGGGAGCGCGTCGAGCGGCAGGGGATCCGACCCCCCGGTGCCCCGTCGATCGAAGCGGATCACCCGAGCGAACGAAGCCAGCCGGCGGAAGAACAGCTCGGCTTGGGGATCCTCCCAGTCGGTGTCGAAGGCGCCGAAGCTGCCCGCGCTGAGCACCAGATCGATCGACCCCGATCCCCAGACCTCGTAGGCGATCCGGTCGGACCCCAGTCGCGCGTACCCGGTGGTGCGCTCCACACGGCGAGCATAGCGACGCCATCCGCGAGGCCAGAGCCCGAACGAGGGGACCTGGAACCGGGCAGAAGGGTCCGTTGCTCCGTCGGGCGAGTTGCCCCGAACGCTGTAGCCACGGGGGCCTGCGTGCCGATACCTCTTCCGTGAAGACGGAGGGAGAGGTCCGGCAGGCTTCGGCCAACCCGGTCCCCGATTGGCTCGGGGACGGTCCGTTCGCCGAGCCCGACGCCGAGGAGCTGGAGCGGGAGCGCCTCGAGCTCGAGCTGATGGCCTACGCCCATCGGGCCGCGATGACCTGGGGTGCCGAGCGGTTCGCCGAGGAGTTCCACCGCCGCGAGGAGGAGGAGGCGCGGCTGCTGGCCGCCGAGTCGCGCGCTTCCGGCCTGTGGGATGACACCGGGCCCTATGCGGGGCTGAACGCGGCCTCGGCCTCAGCGGCGACCGCACCCCCGCGTCCGAAGACGAACGGCGGGGCGAAGCTGGGGATCATCATCCCGCCTCCGGCCGACGCGGCGCCGGACACGGTGCCGGCGGCTGCCGGCACCGACCGTGGACCGGACCGGAGCGCCCTCGGCGAGCGGCTCGCCGCGGCGATGGAGATCGTGGCCGCCGAAACGATCGACGCCCCTGAGCCCGTCGCGCCCTCGGAGCCATGGGCGGCGCCCGAGCCGGTCGCCGCCCCAGAGCCGATCGCTGCCCCTGAGCCGATCGCACGCAGGGTCGAGATCGCGCCCTCCGAACCGGTGGAGCCCATCCGGGCGTTCGAACCGCCCCCCATCGCCGCGCCCGCGTCGCTGAGCGCGGCTCCTGCCCCTGCCCCAGCCCCCGCTCCGGCGCCGGACGCCAACCCGATCGGCCCGGTCCTGGCGGAGACCGAGGAGCGCATCACCGAGGACCACACGTACGGGCTCGATCTCCACCAGCCGGTCGCCATCAGGCATCCCCACGTGCCCCGGCCCCCGAAGGAAGAGCCCGCACCCGAGCCGATGTCACGGCGCGAGCGTCGCCGGCAGAAGAAGCAGGCGAGCGAGGCGCCCCCCCAGCCAGCGTGGTTCCTCACCGAGGAGCAGGCATCGAGGATGTCGGCCGCGGGCCGGCGCCTCTATGGCCTCGAGCCGCTCCCGGACCCGCGCCGGCGCTGACCGCCGCCGCGTCCTCGTCCCAGTAGGCTCGCCACACATCCGACGAGGAGGCGTTGCCCATGCAGGTCGACATCCGGTTCTCTCCCGCGTTCGCGCTCGCGACGATCACGATCCCGGCGGGAGGGGAGATCAAGGCCGAGGCCGGCGTGATGACCGCGATGTCGGGAGGCGTCGAGATCGAAACCAAGGTCCAGGGCGGGATCATGTCCGGGCTGAAGCGGTCGGTGCTCGGTGGGGAGAGCTTCTTCATCAACACCTTCCGGGCGCCGCAAGGCGGTGAGCTGGCCGTGTCGCCGACGCTGCCGGGGGACATCGTCCACATGCCCCTCGAAGGGTCCGCGGCGATGATGGTCCAGTCGGGGTCGTGGCTCGCCTCCGAGACCACCGTCGAGGTGGACACGAAGTGGGGCGGCGCGAAGACCTTCTTCTCGGGGGAGGGACTGTTCCTCCTCCGGTGCTCGGGAACGGGCGACATGCTGGTCTCGAGCTACGGCGCCATCGCCGATCGCTCGCTCGAGCCGGGCGAGGTCTTCAAGATCGACACCGGTCATATCGTGGCGTTCGAGGAGGGGATCGGGTACGAGGTCAACAAGGTGGGTGGCTGGAAGTCCACGATCCTCTCGGGTGAGGGCCTGGTCGCGACCTTCACGGGCCCGGGTCGTCTGTGGATGCAGACGCGGAGCCCATCGGCCTTCGTGGGCTGGCTGATCCCGCAGCTGCCGAAGCAGAGTTCCTGAGCGCGAGGTCGGCTACCCCTCGTTCCGCAGGACCCAGCCCTCCGACACCTTCGCGAACCGGACCGGTTGGTTCGCGAAGAGCTCCTCGGCATCCACCATGACGGATTCGGTCTGTGAGCCCGCCGCGAACACCACCGGCCCTTGGTCACGGACCGTCGGGTCCACGATCAGGTCGATCCCCAGGAGCGGTGCGATCGGCGGCAGGGTGCCCAGCTCGAAGCCGAACCCGCTCGTGAGCTCGCCCTCGGTCGCCAGGGTCGCTTCAGGATCGTCGACCACGTCGCGGACCAGGTGCATGTCCAGCCGTTCCTCGCTCGGCAGGACGACGGCGACATGGTCACCTCGCACGTCGAGGAGGATCGTCTTCAGCACGCCGTGAGGCTCGACCCCGAGAGCCTGTGCCTCTTCGAGTCCGGTGAACGCCCGCTCGTGGAGGAGACGCTCGTAGGCGATGCCCTTGTCATCCAGGTACTCCGTGACCGTGGACATGGTCGCCACCCTTCCCTTCTCGTGGCGCCATCGTCGTCCAGGTCCTGCGTGTCGCGGCAGGGCCAGACGACACGGGGCCGGCAGGTCATATCGATCGACCCGGTCGATTGCGCTGCCCGGGCCGGAGCATGGATGTCAGCCCTGGCAGGGGGCACCGCATGAAGAGGGAGGGCCCTCGGAGAGGGCCCTCCCGTTCCGGTCTGTCGCTATGCCCAGGGGATCCTGAGCAGCAGGAGCTGACCGCCTTCGCGCTTGTACGTGAAGTCGGGCTGGCCGTCGCCGTTGTTGTCGTCGCCCGGCGCCTTCTCCACCCAGAGCGTGTGCGCCTGGACGTTGATCAGGAACGCGCCGGGGCCGAAGGCCGCCGAGGCGTCGACGATCCCGGTCGTCTCCCAGGCGCCCCAGTTCCCGGCCGTACGCCCGTCGACGTCGGTCGGTCCGCCGTCGGCCGACTGGTCGACCTTCACGACGACCTCGGGCGTACCCGAGAACGGGCACGTACCAGAGCCGCGCCGTGGTCGCGGCGGGATCCGTGGAGCCCGCCGGGAACTGCTGGCTCGAGCCGGGATCCTCGGTCAGGAGCAGGCCGTTCTGCGTCGTCTCGATGTTGTCCGGCTGATGCACCTCGGTGAGCGTCTTGACCGGGTTGTCGTCACCCTCGACGAACACGGTGAGCGACGTCACCTTCGTCGGGTCCTTCTTGTCGAGCACCATCTTCCAGACCCGGCCGTTCGTCGACCTGAAGTTCGGCGTGTCGAGGCTCTGGGCGGCGGTCCGGCCTCGGCCCGAGTCGACGATGTAGACGACGTTCCCCATGCCCGGCCGCTTGTCGTAGGCGATGTCCTCGACGCGGACGAACTGGAACACGTTGTTGATGTCGCTCCAGTACTCGAGCACCCACTGCGGACCGTCGATGCCGACCGGCGTCGGTTGAACGGAGGTCGGTCTGCCAGCTGCCGTTCGTCGGCGGCAGCGGGTAGCCCTTGTCGGCGGCCTTCAGCTCCGAGCCGTCGGGGTTGTGGCCGGTCGCGATGTCCTTCGGCACCTTGATGAAGTGCCCGGTGACGGACGTCCCCGAACCGGGAGCGACGTCGTAGTAGTTCTTCACGCCGGGCGTGTCGGACACGAAGGCCCAGAGGTCGCCCTTGTCGGTCAGCAGCGAGCTCGGCGCTCGGCGCGATGTACGAGTAGAGCTGCGACTGCGGATGGCACCACGGACGGGAAGGGCACGCCCGTGAGAGGACCGCTCGTGAACGTGTCGTCGCCCGAGAAGACGACCGGCTTCCCGTACCCGGGGATCGCGACGGCGTTCTCGTGGTTGTGCCGTGCCCATCCCGTAGATCGGGTCGATGCTTGCCGGTCTGGACGTCGAGCGCGACGACGACGCCGCCTCTCGCTCTCGTCGGGCTCCCCATCACGCGGCGGCCACGAGGCCTCCTGCCGGTACACGTAGTCGGGCGACTCCTCGTTCGTGAAGAAGATGTCTCGGTCGAACCCCTCCTTCCTCGTCGCGAGGTAGTTGGAGCAGAAGCGCTGGTAGCCGGAGCTGCTGGAGATGGCGAACGAGCCGTTGAGCACTCCGGCCGAGTGCCGGTCGAGGGTCAGCCGGCTCACCTGCGCGTTGTCGAAGTCGTTCTCGCCGTTGGCCGCCGTCGGCGTCGCCGCGTTGTACGGGAACGGCACCTTGCTGGTCTCGTGGTTCACGTAGAGATCGACCTGTCCCTTGCCCGCGCGTGCGCACGGAGATCCCGTCCGGGATGGCCTCGAAGCGATAGCCGCTCGCGAGGCACGTCTCCGACGGTCAGCAGCGGCGTGATCGCCGATTCCGGCTCCACCGCGGTGAGCATCGACGGCTGTGTCGTCTGGAAACCGGTCGCGCCACTGCCCGGTAGCGCGGCCGCCATCCCTGAGACTGCGATCGCGGCTACCAGGGCCATGCAGACGAAGGTCGAGCGTCGCTCCATGCCACTTCCCCCTCAGGTCGTGTTGCCCGAGGTCTAGCAGGATCCGGCCGCCATCGTCGAGCCGCAGACGGGGGAGATGACGTACGCAGGCGCTTCGGCGCACGCGGGACCTCCCGCTCGGCGCTCCGCCGCCGTATCCGCATGGATATCTGCCCCGAACCTATGCACGACCGACCCGGGTGCGTCCGGCTCGAGTCCTCGTCCGAAGGTGGCTCGAGAACGGTCCGGACCCGGACCACGGATGGGAGGAGATCCCGATGCACAAGAAGCTGATCACGATCCTGGCAGTGGTGGCGTCGCTGTCACTGCTCGGCGCCGCCTGCAGCAGCGACGACAGCTCGTCGTCGGCACCCGCCGGCGACACCACCGCGCCGGCGATGGAGGCGGAGATGACGATCACCGACGTCGTGGCGAGCAACCCCGACTTCTCGACCCTGCTGGCCGCGGTGCAGGCCGCGGACCTCGGCGACACCCTCGCCGGCGCGGGTCCGTACACGGTCTTCGCTCCCACGGACGAGGCCTTCGCGGCGCTGCCGGAGGGGACGCTGGAGACGCTCTTGGAGCCGATGAACCAGGAGCAGCTCGCCGGGATCCTGACGTACCACGTCGTGCCGGGCGAGGTCATGGCGGCCGACGTCACATCGGGCGAGGTCGAGACCGCGAACGGAGCGACGTTCACCGTGGAGGTGACCGACGGGACCGTGACGATCACCGACGGGCAGGGGAACGAGGCTCAGGTGGTGCAGACCGACATCGTCGCGTCGAACGGCGTGATCCACGTCATCGACGCGGTGCTGCTCCCGCCGGCGTAGCCGCCGGTGGTCTGCGAGGTTCGGGCCCGGGACGCGGAGCGTCCCGGGCCCGAACCTCGTCGCCATCAGGCACGCGGGGACACGAGCTCGGCACCTGCGGTCGCCGAAGACCGACGAACCGCATGTTCGGGCGCCGGGGCACGGACGGGGCGGATGCCGACCGTGAGCGCCCTCGCGATCACCAGGAAGAGCAGGATCCCGGTGGTCCCGAGGTACATCCAGAACATCGCGGGCCGGGGGGTGTCGGTTCCCGTCATCAGGCCATGGACGAGCGCGAGCGAGAACGCCGGGACCGAGAAGGCATGCAGACGCCGCCACCACGTCGTGCCGAGCCGCTTGCGAGCCCAGGACGACGTGAGCACCACCACGAGCGCGGTCATCGATCCGATGCCGAAGGCAACGCCGACCGGACGGTACGCGGCGCGCATCGGGACGACGAGATCCGTGACCGAGAAGGGCATGAACGGATCGATGAGGAGGAGACCGAGGTGCGCGGCGAGGAGCACCACGCCCAGGGTCCCGAAGGCTTGGTGCAGCGCGATGCTCGTCGCCTTGGGCACCCGCTTGCCGAAGATCGAGGTGGTCGAGGCGAATCCCCACGTGACGGACGCCCACAGCATCAGGTACGCGCCGATCCCGGCGGCACGCAGGAGGTTCCACGTCATCATGCCGGCACCCGCTCGTCCTGGCGCGCTCCGCCGGCCGTCGCCTCAGCGAGGTTCGTCACGACCTCGCCCGATGCCAGCACGAGACATCCCTCGACACGGTCGAGGATGTCGGGCCCGGCGAGCAACGCCGCCTTGGACCAGACCTCTGCCTCGGCACAGGTGCGCCCCCACACGGTCGCCTGCACCACTTCCGTCATGGCGGGCAGGGAGGTCCGCGGGTCGATCACGTGATGCGCCCCAGGACCCCACGAGCGGACCGTGACCGAGGTCGTCGCGAGCGCTCCCGACGCGACCCGCAGCCGGATGGCTTCGAGGCCCCGGCGCTCGGGTATCCTCGATCGCGACGTCGAGACCATCGGAGGGTCCTGCTCCCACGATCCGCAGGTCGCCCCCGGCGTCGACGATCGCCCAGGGGAGCCCCTCGATGCGCTCGGCCGCGAGGTCGACGGTCCAGCCCTTCGCGATCCCCCCGAAGTCCAGGGCGGCTCCGTCGGGGATGCGGAGGTCCTGGCCCTCGAGGACGACGTCGCGCCAGGCTCCGCACGCGGGTGTGTCTTGCAGCCGGAGATACGCGACATCGCGCCTGATCGAACGGAGCTCCTCGTCGTCGTGACGTGCGAGCTCGGCGAAGTCGCGGTCGTAGCCGGCCGCGACCAGGGCCGGGAGGACGGTCGGGTCGAAGAGGCCGTCCGTCTCGCTCGCACCTCGCAGAGCGATCGCCGTGAGCGCGGCGAACGGTGCGGAGACGTGGACCCACTCGCCCGCCCGAGCGTTCACGGAGGAGAGCTCGCTCTCCGGTCGGAAGCGGGAGAAGCGAACGTCCTGCTCGGCGAAGACCTCGCGGACGGCGGTGAACGCACCGTGGACCGCGTCGAGGTCACTGCCGGGCGCCGCGATCAGCTGGACGTGCGTGCCCATGGAGGTGAACGAGCGACGGATCGGTTCCATGACGTTCTCCTTCAGCACGGTGGCGTCCCGCAGGACACGGCGACCGGAGCGGCCGGAGCCGACGGCGCGGACGCGCTCACGTACCGGACCGGCGCGCTCGCGGACGAGGATGGAGCGGAGCGCGAGTAGACGATCTTCTTCGTGACGACCACCACGACCGGCCGCGTGGCTCCCTGCGCGGGCGATCGCGGTGCGGTGGCCGCGCTCGCGGCGGGTTTCGGTGAGATGCCGAACATCGTCCACGGTGCCGCGACGCTCACGATTCCCATGACCCACGCCCACGCGCGGATCGTGCCTCGGCTCGCTCGCTTCGGCTTGGCCGGTCGGGTCGGCGGCGTGGCGGTCATCAGTCATCGCCGCCGTCTTCGCCGTAGCCGTCGTCCTCGCTCATCCCGGTCGTGGGGCTGCCGCCCGTCATGACGACGGCGGGTTGGGATCGGGTGCTCGCGGGCAGCACGACCGTCTGCGACCGTGCGGGAGCCGGTGACTTCTTGTGGATCACGACCGTCCGGTGCTTCACGATCGGGCCGAGGGGCGCTGCGGTGACCCCGGTGCCGCCGGCGGCGACGGTCGCGACCGACGGGATGCCCCAGCTGAAGGAGACGGCCGCGGCCCCGGCCACGAACGAGGCTGCGAGGCCGCTCGCGGTGAGGAGAGCCGACTTCTTGTTCATCCCGTCCTCCTTGCTCGTTGCCCCTTCCGGGCTGTCGAACACCACGCTACGAACGGTCGAGACAACCCCGCTCGAACCACGGGCTAAGTCTTCGATAAGGGATGGATGGGTCGCGTCCGTCGCGTCGACGGCGGGATGCGACTCCGAGACTCAACCGGGACGTGGAGCGTCCCGGGCGAGCACCTCGTTCGCGACCTCGCGCGCTTCCTCCAGCTTGGCGCGGTCGACGAACACGTGGATCCCGCCGAACTCCCACAACCGGCTGAGGAAGCCGGGCTCCTTCGTCCACCAGACGATCCCTCGGGCGTCGAGCTCGCGGACGATCGTGGCCGCATGGGCGGCCGTGAAGGTGTCGAGGTGCACCGTGCGGACATCGGCGGGAACGCGTTCGAGACCTGGCACGCCAGGCAGCCTAGGCGACATGGACCGCACGGGCGCGGCGGCCGACGATCAGACCTCGACCGGATGCTGGGCGAGCTCGAGCGCGACGGCAGCACCCCAGGATTCCGCACGGTTGAGCTCGCCGGCCGTCAGACGGTTCTCCTTGTTGACCAGGAAGCTCTCGCGAGGCACCACGAGGTGGTAGCCGCGCCGGGTGAGATGGCGCGCGATCCCCTTCGCCGCCGAGCCGGTGAGGACCGGGGCGGCATCGATCCGCGTGTCGAACGCTGCCGCGGCACGCGTTCCGGGAGGCAACCGATCGAGCCAGTCCCGCAGACCGGGACCGACGGTCGGCTGCTCGTAGCTGTTCTTCTCGTCCTTGCGCGCGGCAGCGCGCGTCGACTCCCGCGACATCCCGTGGGCGTGCGTGGGGCCGCCGACGACCACGAGGTCGACCTCCTCGACGCTCTCGGGCACGACGTCGCCGACGGTGGCGACCCGTGCGGCCACGCCGTGCTCCTGGAGGCCCCGTCCGATCGCCTGGGCGACGTGCGCGGTGTTCCCGTACATCGATTCGTAGACCACGAGCGCTTCCATGGCCGTCTCCCTTCCCGTCCTCATGTCCTTCCGCTGGGCGCGGCCATCTGCCGGTCCTGCAGCAAGCCTGGCGCGGCCGTGGGGGGCTGACCCGGGCCGAAGGCCCCTGCCTTTCGGGACCGGGCGTTCGGGACCTGGTGGTCAGGGAGCGGCCGACCGGGATCCCGTGGCCGTGAGGTCGTCGCCGCCCGTGACCGTGACGACCCCTGGGAGGAGGTCCTCACCCTCGAGGGTGGCGCCGGCCGCCGTCAGGATCCGGAGCCGTGTGAGACCGTCCGCGACCTCGACGTGGATCAAGCCCGGCTCCGGGTAGGGGGTCGGCCGCAGCCCGCCGTAGTAGAAGGCCAAGATCCGCTCGGAGGAGAAGCCCCGGCGCGCCTTCCCGTACGCGCCCCACTGGACCATGCCGACCCCGTGCCCCCACCCGCGGCCCGTGACGATGGCGGTGGGTCCGGAGCTGTGGACGGTCATCCACCGTGACGGGATGGTGACCGGGAGCCCGCCGGACGGGTAGCTGGCCGGCCGCAGACAGGGTGCCCAGGTGTTGACCGCATCGCGGAACGTGCTGCCATCGATGGTCCGGGTCCCGCCGGGGCCGGAGACGGTCACGCTCGAGCCGTTGCCCTCGACGGCCGCGATCGTCTGATGCCGTGGCCACGCCCCGGCACGCGCGAGGTACGTCCGGAGCTCACGGAGGGGGATGGCGGCGCTCCACCGAGCGAGCGGGGAGGCGTCGTCGTCGTGTTCGACGGCCGGACGGAGGTACGAGAGCGGCGCGCTCCCGAAGACCTCGTCGTTGCCATAGATCCGGCCGTTCGACGTGGAGAAGTACAGGGTCTCGGCGGGCCGGCCGCCCGAGAGCAGCGACCGACCCTCGGTGCGACGCACCGCGCGGTACCAGCGTTGGATCCCGGGCACGGGCGGGACGGGGATGCCGCGGTAGACCTGACAGGCGGACGTCGCACAGATCGGGGTGTCGAGCGTGGCTCCCTGCTCGCCACTCCAGCCGGTGCTCGCGAGGGCGTACGAGCGGGCGGCGACCGCCTGCGCCTCGAGGGCTGCGATCGGCCACGACGGCGGGATCCTCCGCGATTCCCTCGAGGTACTCCTCGAACGGGAGGGTCACCGTGAGCGACATCGTGCCGTCGTCGTCGCGCCGGATCTCGAGCGCGCCGGGGTAGCGCGCCGTGAGCGTCGGTTGCTCGGGATGGCGGCAGACCGACTCCACCGGGGGATAGGCGCCGCGCACGAGGAACGACGTCCCGGCGGGGGCCTCGAAGAGGAGTCGGTCCGGAGCCGTCGCGACCACGCCGGTCGCAGGATCGCTCGGGGACGGTGTGGGGGAGGGCTGGGCCGTGCTGGCCGTGCGTGTGCCGGCCGGCGATGGGACCGTGGGCGACGGCGTCCCCGTCCCGGACGGAGCCGGCGACATCGACGTGCACGCCGACAGGGCGAGGACGAGCGCGGCCACGGCGGCCCGCCGCATCAGAACTCGAGGCCGCAGTTCTCGCAGAGGAAGACCTGGGCTCGCACGTTCGCGCTGTGACCGCCGCATCGCCAGCAGCGGCGGCAGGTACCGGCAACGGCGCAATCGATCGGGTCGGTGGTCTCGCCCGCCTGGTCCCAGGTGGTCGTGGCCTCCGCCGGCCTCGGCAGCTGGAGCGACAGGAGGTGGAGCGCTTCATCGCCGCTCTGGAAGCCGTGCGGGTGGGCGGCGGCGCGGCCGATGATGAGCCCCGGCGCGAGGGGGACGGGGTTCTCCGCGAGCAGCCCCTGACCCGAGCCCGCGAGGACGACCACCCACTCCTCGGAGTCGGGGTGGGTGTGTGCGTACGCGATCTGATGGGGTGCGAATCCCTGGAGCGAGAGGTACGAATCGACGCCCTGGCTGATCGACACCCGCCGGAACCCCGACGGACAGGGGGCGATGACGTCCTCGGGATGCGTTCCGAAGATGTCGAGGTTCTCGAGCACCTCCGCCAGGTCGCCGATGTGGTGCGTCATCGGCGCACAGCTTGCCACCTCCGCGACCGGCCCGCAGCCCACGGCCGCCCGAGCATGCGATGCAGGGGCACCGCGGCTATCATCCGCCCGTCGTGAGCGAGCTCACCTACGATCCTCGGACCGCGCTCCTCGTGGTCGACGTGCAGAACGACTTCGCGCTCCCCGATGGGAGCCTCTACGTGCGTGACGGCGAGACGATCGTGCCGGCCATCAACACCGAGATCGAACGGGCGAAGGCCGGCGGTTCGTTGGTCGTCTACACGGCCGACTGGCATCCCGAGACCACCCCCCACTTCGCCAAGGACGGCGGGGTCTGGCCCGTGCACTGCGTCGGCGAGACCTGGGGAGCCCGGTTCCACCGCGACCTGGTGGTGGAGGGCCCCGTCGTCCGCAAGGGTGTCGACGGGCACGACGGCTACTCGGGCTTCTCCACGCGCCACCCGTCCACCGAGGAGACGAGGCCCACGGAGCTCGCCGATCTGCTCCGCGAGGCGGGGATCGAGCGGCTCGTGGTGGTGGGCCTCGCCACGGACTACTGCGTGAAGTCGACCGTGCTCGACGGCCTCACCCTCGGCTTCTCGGTCCGGGTACCCACCGACCTCGTGCGGGCGGTGGACCTCGAGCCGGGCGACGGCCACCGGGCGTTGGGTGAGGTCGTCGCGGCCGGCGCCGAGCTGGTGCCGGGGCCGGCGACGCCCTAGCGTAGCCTCGCCGCCCGCAGCGCCAGGTATCGCTGCTCCGGGATGCTCGCCGTCATCCGCGCGGCGCGCTCGTAGGCGGCGCGGGCGCCGGTCGGGTCCCCCGCGAGCTCGAGCAGGTGCCCGCGCACGGCGTCGAGCCGGTGGGTCTGGGCCATGCGCGCATCGTCGTCCAGGGTGCCGAGCAGCGCCGAGGCCGGCTCGCGGCCCGTGCACCATGGCGACCGCCACGGCTCGGTTGAGCGTGACGACCGGGCCGGGGGCGACGGTCTCGAGCACCGTCGTAGAGGGCGAGGATCTGCGGCCAGTCCGTCTCGTCGGCGCTCGGCGCCTCGTCGTGGACCGCGGCGATCGCCGCCTGCAGCTGGTACGGGCCGATCGGCGCCGTGCCGAGGGTGCGGGTGACGAGGGCCACCCCTTCCTCGATCTGCGCGGTGTCCCAGCGATCGCGGCGCTGTTCGGCGAGTGGCACGATCGAACCGTCGTCGTCGGTCCGGGCCGCCCGGCGCGCGTCGGTCAGCAGCATCAGGGCGAGCAGGCCGGCCACCTCGCCCTCGCCGGGCAGGAGCTCGTGGAGCAGCCGCGCCAGACGGATGGCCTCGGTGGTGAGGTCGGTCCGATGCAGGTCCGGGCCCGAGCTCGTCGTGGAGCCCTCGTTGAAGATGAGGTAGAGCACGTGCAGGACGACGGCGAGCCGGTCGGCTCGCTCGCGGCCCCGGCGGCAGGTCGAACCGGAGACCGGCGCTCCTGATGCTCTGCTTGGCGCGGCTGATGCGCTGCGCCATCGTGGCCTCCGGGCACCAGGAAGGCGCGCGCGATCTCCGCCGTCGTCAGCCCGCCGACGGCTCGCAGCGTGAGGGCGAGCTGCGACGGCAACGGACAGTGACGGGTGGCAGCACAGGAACAGCAGGGTGAGCGTGTCGTCGCGGTCCGAGAGCGGCGCCCGGTCGGGCGGCTCGAGCGCGGCCGCGGACCCCTCCCGGTTCCGCCGAGCGCTCTCGCTCCGCCACCCGTCGACGAGGCGGCGGGAGGCGACGGTCAGGAGCCACGCGCGCGGGTGGTCGGGCACCCCGTCCTCCGACCACTGGAGCGCGGCGGCGAGCAAGCGCCTCCTGGACCGCGTCCTCGCAGGCATCGAACCGCCCGTGACGTCGCACGAGGGAGCCGAGGACCTGCGGCGCGAGCTCGCGCAGCAGGTCCTCGAGCGGGGCGTTCGGCCCTCGCCTCAACGGAACTCATCCGGCGGACCCTCCATCACCTGGCGCACCTCGATGGGGCCTTCCGTGAAGGCGACGACGTGCTTCGCGAACCCGATCGCGCGCGCCTCGTCCTCGACGTCGATGATCCAGTAGCCGGCGAGCGATTCCTTCGACTCGGCGAAGGGTCCGTCGGTGGCGACGGGGATGCCGTCCTGGATCCTGACGACCTTCGCCTGGCTCGCGTCGGCGAGACCCTCCGCCGCCACGAACTCACCCGACGCGTGGAGATCGTCGTTCACCTTCTCCATGAACACGACCATCTCCTTGATCCAGTCCATCGACTTCATCTCCATCATGCTGGCCTGGTCCCCGAACATCATCACGATGTACTTCATCCGTTCCCTCCGTTCGATCCTGCGACCCCGAGGCGGGTGCTCTCACGCGTGGGTCGGAGCCGGCGTCCCGTTCTCGACATGCCGAGGGCCAACCCTACGAGATCGAGATAGCCCGCACGGGTGGCGGCGTGTTGCGGCTCTTCGTGAAGCGCGGTGAGCCGTCGATGATCGCGATCGCGACCGCGAGGGTGTCGCCGATCGCGAGCGCTCCGAGCGCGTCGGCTGCTTGCGAGCCGAGCGGCGCATCGGCCACGAGCAGGTCCGCCTCGCGGCCGGCCGCCACCACCCCGGTGTTCAGCCGGTGCAGGGCGGTGACATTCCCGGTGGCCGCCGCGACGGCGACCGCGGGATCGACACCGCCCAACGAGGCGACCCAGGACACCGTGCGGAGCATCCCGAGCGGCTGGACCCCCGAGCCCGCGGGGCTGTCGGTGCCGACCACCAGGCGGGGGAGCTCGCCGCGGCGCTCGACGAGCGCGGCCACCTCACCGGCCGCCTTCACGTTGCCGTTGTGGACGACCTCGACCCGCGCGTCGGTCTCGTCGAGGATCCGTTCCACGTCGGCGAGCGGCAGCGCGGTGGGACCGCCGTTCACGTGCGCCGCCACGTCGGGCCGAACCTGGACCACGAAGTCGGCGCCGATGATCCCGCTCCCGGGGATCGAGGCGCCGCCGGTGTGCACCATCACGGACATCCCGTTCGCGTGCGCCCAGCCGGTCATCTCGGCGGCGACCGCGGGGTCCTTCACGCCCGAGATGCCGATCTTCCCCACGAGGTGCACGCCCGCGGTGGCCATCTCCTCGAAGTCCGCCTCGGTCAGACCGGCTTCGAGCAGCACGGCCCCCGCGTGCACCTTCACCCCCGAGGGACGGAGGTTCGCGAACGAGCGGTGGGCCAGGATGGCGAGGGCCTTCACCCCGCGGGGTCGGTGGGCCGGCCCGGCGTGTGGGGCTCGCCGGCCGACAGCATCGTGGTGACGCCGCCGTGCAGGCACGAATCGATGAAATCGACCTGGAGCTGCCGGGGCGTGAAGTCACCGAGCACGGGGTGGACGTGGTCGTCGCAGAGACCGGGCATCACGGTGGCGCCGGCCGCATCGACGATCCTCTCGATGTCGCCGGCATCCGCCTCCGCCTCGACGCCGACGGAGGCGATCACCCCGTCGCGGACGACGATCGTGTCGCCGTCCGCGATCGGCGCCTGGATGTCGCCGCTCACGATCGTGCCGATGTTGCGGATCAGCAGGTCACTCATGCCGCGGCCGAGTCCCGGCTCACCGGAGCCCGTCCTCCCCGACGATGTCGTCCACCTCGAGGCCGCCGACGCGCGGCAGGGGCCGCCCGCCATCGGTCACGGCGACGGCGATCACCAGCTCGTCGGCGCCGGGAGCGTCGACGATCCGGAGCTCCACGGCATCGAAGTGCGTCCGGACGAACGCGGCGTCCTTGTAGTGGAGGGGGACGTCGAGCGTGCATCCGGGGCCGCCCCGCTTCTTCGCCGACGGGATGATCGCCTTGCCCCCGCCGCACGCCGCCCGGAGCGGCGCGCCGAACTCGGGGTGGAGCATGGCGGCCACGTGCTCGAGCTCGCCCGCCATGCCCGCGATGCCGCCCTTCCCGTAGCTGTGGACGGGACGACCCTCGAGCTGCGCGACGGCGAGGGGGGCGATGATCCCGCCGAGCTCCACGCTGTCCCGGATCAGCTCGCCCAGGTCCTCGACGTAGCGGCCGGCGAACGGGTTGCCCAGGACGGCGGCGGTGACGACGCGCCGGATCGGCGGGTCGACCGGTTGCCCGGCCTCGAGACGCGTGTCGTCGACGATCGTGACGATCTTGCGGATGTCCGTGACCCTCACCCCCCGTCGGCGGACGCTAGCACGGCCCTCCGGCGGGCCGCGACCCGTCGGAGCCGTCGGGGGATCCGACGACCTCGACCCGATCCATGAGGCAGAGGACCGCGGCGACGATCAGACCGTGCGACCGCATCCGTTCGGCCTCCACCCTCCCCGACGCCAGCGCGTCGTTGATCTCGTCGCTGCTGAGAGGTCCGACGTCCATGGTGACGAGCCGGTCGCCGAGGTCGGAGTCCGGGTCGAGCTCGACTGCACGCTCGCGTCGCACGGCCTCGTGGCCGGGGAGATCGACCGCGTTCGCGATCAACGTCGCAGCAGCGTCCGCACGCGCGGCGTCCGCGGCGAGGACGGTCACGGCGTCGGCGATCTCCAGGGAGAAGCTCCGGCCGTGGCGCCCGCTCGTGGCCACGCCGCGCACCGGGTCGGCTGCCCGGACGGTGGCCTTCCCGAGGAGCGCCGGACGGTGGGGCACGGGAACGAGGCCGACCTCGAAGCTCTCGCCGTCGGTCAGGTGCAGCGCGATGTCGCCACCGTCGTTCACGTAGGCGCGGCGGAGCTCACACACCGCCATCTCGGAGCAGATCTTCGTCCGCGACCGCCCCGGCCACCGCGGCCATCGGCGTCACGAACCGACCGTCGAAGGGCCGCACGGCGTCGGCCATCCGCCGGGCGACCCGACCGCGAGCGCGCCGCCGGTTCCCAGCGGGCGTCGCAGGGCCGTCAGCTCTTCCACCAGCTCGTCGAGCACGCCCCGGAAACGCTCCCACGCCAGCCGGTAGGCCTCGGCGACCTGCTCCGGCTCGCCGAACGCCTCGATGATCAGGTCGATCGGGCCGTGCTGCAGGTGCAGGCGCGAGCCGTCGGCGGTGGTCGCCGCGACCGGGCCTCGCATCGGGGCAGCGTGCGGACGTCCGATGGTGTCGTTCATCGCGGGAGCGTGCGGACGTCCGGGCGAGCGAGCACCTCTTCGATCGATAACCGACCCCATGTGCCCGCCCAACGAACGGTAGTCGTCCTTCGGCATCGTGAACTCGAGCGGGGCGACGAGCGCCGGGGTCGGCACGTAGCCGAACGCTCCCGGCGGCACCTGCGTGACGTCGACCATGAACGTGATGCCGCCTCCCGGCCACACGTAGACGGGCGCGCCGCCGCACGTCACCTTCGTGAGCGTCTGGTTCACCGAGCGCGTCAGCGCGACCGGGTTCACGGTGGCGCCGGCGCGGAGCGACCCGCCGGCCCCCGCCATGAACAGGACCGACGTCATGGCCGGCTCGCAGTTCTCCTGGATCCTCTCGACGGAGCCGCGCAGGGTTTCCGGCAGCTCCGCCGCGACCGGCTGGAGCTCATCGTCCAGGACGAAATAGGCGAAGTGCTCGCCGGTGGTCCCGATCATCAGGAGGGTGAGGCCCGGGCGGGCCACCGCGGGGTCGAACGCGTCGAGGATCGTGAGCGGGTCCTCGATGTCGGTGCCGCCCCAGCCGGTGCCCGGCTGCGCCACGTTGAAGTACCGGCCGGGGGTGGAGCGCCGCCCCTTCACGCGGATCCCGGTCGGCGGGATATCGAGGTAGCGGCCCGCCTGGTGCTCCGAGAGCACGCCCGTGATGTGATCGTCCACGACCACGACCTCGTCCACATGCTCGAACCACTGCTGCGCGAACATCCCGATCGTGGCCGAGCCGCACCCCACACGCATCCGCTCCTCGGTGACGCCATTGATGATGGGGGGCCGGCCGGCCTGCAGAACGAGGTCGGCGCCCTCGTCCACGGAGAGCTCGGCGGGCTCGCCGCTGCAGAGCGCGAGCAGCACCCGCATCGTGGCGAGGCCTTCACGCTTCGAGCCGCCCGTGAGGTGGTTGACCCCGCCGAGCGAGAGCATCTGCGAGCCGTACTGCCCCGTGGTGACGTGGCCCACCGCCTCCCCATCGGCTCGCACCAGCTGGCGCTCGGCCCCGATGTGCCGGTCGGTGTCGATCTTCACGTCGACGCCGCAGTAGGAGAAGATCGCCTCCGTCACCACCGTGACCATGTCGACGCCGTCGACCTTCGCCGAGACGATGAATGGCGCCGGCTTGTAGTCCGGGTAGGTCGTGCCGGAGCCGGCCCCGGTGACGAAGACGTCGCCGCTCGGGACCAGCTCGCCCTCCCAGTCGCCTTCCCGGGCGGCGAAGGGCACGAGCGCCCCACCCTGGTCCCGGGTGTGTTGCAGCACGAGGAGGGGGTCGAGCCGGGTGAGCACCCCGTCGACGTTGCCGTAGCGATCGCAGGAGCCGGTACGCCCCGGTTTGATGACGCAGCGGATCGGGCAGGCGTCGCACAGGACGGTGTCGGTGGCGTCGGTCATCGGGCTCCTCGCGCGATCGCCTCGAGCACCCGGTCGGGGGTGGCGGGGATGCGCCGGACGCCGGCACCGACGGCGTCGCGGATCGCGTTCAAGATGGCGGGCGCGGTGGGGATCAGGGAGTGCTCGCCGATGCCCTTGGCCCCGTACGGGCCCTCGGGGTCGCCCGACTCCACCAGGATGCTCACGAATTCTCGGGCACGTCGCCGATGGTGGGGATCAGGTAGTCGTGCAGGTTCTCGTTGCGCCCGGGCAGGTATTCCTCCATGAGCGCCATCCCGATCCCCTGCGCGACGCCCCCTTCGATCCTGGCCCTCGATCAACGTGGGGTTCACGGCGCGGCCCACGTCGTGGGCCGCGGTGATCCCGGAGGAGGCGGACGGTGCCGAGCTCCAGGTCCACCTCGAGCTCGGCGAGGTGCGCTCCGAAGCCGAACTGGGCGTACGGAGCACCCTGGCCGTCCTCATCGAGGGCCGTGGTCGGGGGGTCGTAGGTGGCCGTCTCGACGGCCACCAGGTCGTCGGCATCGGTCGGCAGCACGTCGAGGTCCACGATCGTGGCGTCGCCACGATCGTGGACCACCAACCGCGGGCCGTCGAGCTCCAGGTGGGCCTCGTCGGAGGCCTCCGCGAGCGCCAGCAGGCGCGCGCGGAGGCCGGTCCCGGCCAGGTAGGTGGCGTTGCCCGAGATGAAGGTCTGCCGCGACGCCGAGCTCTTGCCGGCGTCGGGCGTGCTGTCGGTGTCGGCGCCCAGGGTCTCGATGGCGGCGAGATCGACGCCGATCGCGTCGGCGCAGATCTGCGTCATCACCGTGTTCGCGCCCTGCCCCATGTCCACCGCCCCCTGGAACAGCACGATGCGCCCGTCGCGCCGCAGGCCGACCTTGATCGTGGAGGGGTTCGGCAGCGCCGTGTTGCCGCATCCGTACCACATGCCGGCCAGACCCACGCCGCGCGCGTGGGTCCGGCCCGTGCCGGGTGACGGGACGTCCGCGGCGCCCGCCGCGTCGCGGCGGGCCCGCTGCCAGTGCGGCCGGAGCGCCTCCAGGCACTCCCGGTAGCCCACGCCGCGGTCGAACACCTGGCCGGTCACCGTGGGGTGACCCGCCACGAGCGCGTTCCGCAGCCGGAACTCGAGCCGGTCGAGCCCCACGGCGTCGGCGAGCTCGTCGAGCAGGCACTCGGTGGCGATCGTCGACTGCGGCACCCCGAACCCGCGGAACGCGCCCGAGGGCGGGGCGTTCGTGTGCACGGCCACGGTGCGGGCTCGGTACGCGTCGTAGCGGTACGGGCCACCGGCATGGACCGGCACCCGGTTCGCCACCGTGGACCCCCAGGACGCGTAGGCGCCCGTGTCGAACTCGCCGGTGAAGTCCATCGCACGCAACCGCCCGTCGCGCGACGCGCCGATCCGCACGCGCATGCGCGAGGGGTGGCGCTTCGTGGTCGACATCATCGACTCGGGTCGCGTGTAGGCGAGACGCACCGGGCGGCCGAGCTTCCACGCGGCGAGCGCCAGGTACGGCTGGACCGACAGGTCGAGCTTGCTCCCGAACCCGCCGCCCACCGCCGTGGGCAGGATCCGCACGCCATCCTCGGGCACGCCGAGGATGGCCGCGATCTCGTCGCGATCCATGTGCGGCGACTGGGTGGTCACCCGCACCTCGACCCGGTCGCCGATCCGCTCCGCGGATCCGGCTTCCGGCTCGAGGTAGGCGTGCTCGATGAACCCGGTCTCGAACGCGCCCTCGACCTCGACCTCGGCGTCCGCGAACACCGCGTCGAGATCACCCTGCCGCACGTTCCCGCGGATCAGCACGTTGCCCGCGCGCGTGGCGTGCAGCAGCGGCGCATCGTCCCGAGCGGCCTCGTCCAGACCGGTGACGGGTGGCAGCTCCTCCCAGGCGACCGGGAAGGTCGCGAGGTCGAGCGCGCCCGTGGCGACCGCGTCGCCCACGACCATCGCCACGGCCTCGCCGCGGAACCGCACCTCGTCCTCGGCGAACACCGGCTGGTCCGCCGTCGCCGGGATCACCCCGAAGACGTTGCGGCCCGGGACGTCGGACGCGGTGAAGAGCGCGACGACGCCCGGGTTCGCGGCCACGAACCCGTCGAGGTCGCCGAGCCGGAACCGGGCGCGGGGGTAGGGGGACCGGACGACGCGGATCACGAGTGCATCGCCGGGTGCCTCGTCGTCGCCGAAGGCGTCGGTACCGCGGACCTTGGCCGGACCGTCGACGCGCCGGACCCGGTGGCCGACCGCCTTGCCCACGGGCGGCGGCACGTCGTCGGCCTCCGACCCGTGCGCGGTCATGACGGCCGAGATGATCTTGCGGTACCCGGTGCACCGGCACAGGACGCCACCCAGGGCGTCCATCACCTGGTGCTCGGTGGGCTCGGCGGCATCGCGCAGCAGGGCGGCCGCGGCCACGAGCATGCCGGGGGTGCAGATCCCGCACTGGGCGGCGCCGTGCTGGAGGAACGATCGCTGGAGCTGCGCGATGTCGCCGCTCGCATCCAAGCCTTCGAGGGTCTCGACGGCGCGACCGTCGAGGCCGCCGACCGAGGTCATGCAGGCGCTGACCGGCTCCCCGTCGAGGAGCACGGTGCACGCGCCGCAGTCGCCCGCATCGCAACCGACCTTCGTGGCCGTCAGCCCTCGTTCGGTGCGGAGGTACTCGCTGAGCCGACGAGCCGTCGCCGTCGTCTCCACGGGAGAGCCGTTGACGGCGAACGTGACGGTGCTCATCGCGTACCGCCGATGCCGTCGAGCGTCCGACGCACGAGCGTGAGGGCGGCGTCCAGCCGGTACGCGGCGGTGGCCCGGACGTCGTCGATCGGCGTGAGGGCCGTGAGGTGCTCAGCGGTGGCCGTGTCGCCGATCCCCTCGAGCGGCCGGCCTTCGAGGTCGGCTTCGAGGGTCCGAAGGCGCCGGGCGACGGGGGAGCAGGCGCCCACCACCACCCGCGCGTCGGTCACGATCCCCTCGTCGATGCGTGCGGTGACCGCCACCATCACGACGGAGATCACCAGGTACCGGCGCAGCCCCAGCTTCGCGAAGCCGGCCCGCGCCTCCTCCCGCGCCCGCGGCACGAGCACCGCGGTAACGAGCTCATCGGGCCGGAGCGCCGTCCGCCGGTACCCGGTCAGGAAGTCCTCGAGCGGGAGGACGCGGGTCCCCGACGGCGAGGTCATCTCGACGGCCGCATCGAGGGTCAGCAGGGGAGGGATTCCGTCGGCGGCGGGGGACGCGTTGCAGAGGTTGCCACCAACGGTGCCCGCGTTCTGCACCTGGACCGAACCGACCTCGCGCGCCGCGGCGCGCAGCCCGTCGAAGCACGACGGGAGCGCGGTGGCCGCGATCTCGGCCCATCGGGTCAGCCCGCCGATCCGGAAGGCATCCGTGGTCTCGGTGATGCCTCGGAGCGCCTCGATCCCACCGATGTCGACGACCGTCTCCGGCAGCGGCCGGCCGACGTGCTGAGGGTAGACGTCGGTGCCGCCGGCCAGCACCGTCGCGCCGCCGGCCTTCATGGCGGCGGCGGCGGCGACACCGTCCGGAACCAGGTACTCCACCGCGTCCCCCGATCGGCCCTTGGGGAGGGGAGCTTACCCCCACCTTCAGGCCGACCCCCTCCGAGCCGATGTCCTTGGAGAGGAACCGCCGGCGGAATCCGCGGAGGCCACATGTCACGGGTGCTCGTGATCGATGACGAGACGGTCGTCGGGACCATCCTCCGGTATGCCTTCGAGGCGAACGGCCACCAGACCGTGTACGCGGACGGTGGTGAGCGCGGTGTCGCCATGGCACGCTCGGAGAACCCCGATGCGATCGTCCTCGACCTGATGATGCCGACGCTGAACGGCTACGACGTGCTCGAGATCCTCCGGTCGAGCGAGGCCACGAAGCATGTCCCGATCCTCATCCTCACCGCCGTGACGATGTCGGACGAGCGCGAGCGCTGTCTCGACGGGGGCGCGGACATGGTCATGATCAAGCCGTTCGATCCGCGCGATGTCGCGCGAGCCGTCGACGCGCTGCTCTCGGCGGCCTCCTCCACCGCCGCCACCGCGTAGCTCCTCAGCCGGCCGCGCCCTCAGACGGTGAGGTCGGTGACGCGCCACGCGGGCGGGCGTTCCGCCCGCTCCGCGTGGCACGTCATCCGGATCGGGTCGCCGAGGACGCGCTCCACCGTGACGCTCGCCACGCCTGACGGCGTGGCGAGCCTCACCACGACGCTGGCACCCTGCCGCTCCACGCCGTCGGGCCGGACGTCGTCGACACCATCGAGCGCGAGATGCACGCGGACTGCGTGGTCGGCCGCCTGCACCGGCATCGGGTCGGAGGCCCGCCCTCGGTAGAGGTCGAGGATGATCCGTGCCCTCGACGTAGGCGGCGACCACCTCCGGCCCGCGCTCCGGTGCCACGCGACCGAAGTAGAGGCCGTGGGGGAAGGCGACCAGGTTGCCGGCGAAACGGTCGCCGCCCACGTGGGTGCTCTCCCAGGTCGTGTCCGGGAAGGCCTCCGCCGCCGCTCGGGCGAGCGGACGGCCACGCTCGGCGCAGCACACGTCGCGCCGGCCGTGCGTGCAGACGACGACGACCGGCGTGGTGACCGCGTCGGGGAACGCGGTCCGGTCGGACGGGTCGATCCGGATCAGATCGTCTAAACGAGCGATCGGGCGGGCGCCGATCCACGCGGCCGCGGTGTCCACCGCGTAGCACGCGGGCGTGGCGGGGGCCGGGCCGCTCCCGGCCCGGCGGATGAACAGGACCCGTCCCCCCGTCCGGCGCTCCCACCCCTGCAACGCGAGCGCGAGCCCGGGCGGGAGGCGCGCCTCCCGGAGGGGCTCCTCGCCCCACGGACCCTTGTGCTCCAGGAGCAGCCAACGACGGATGGTGGACGCCGTGCCGGGCAGGGGTTCATCCGCGGCGAGGCTGCGCAGCACGCAGCGGTCAGCGGCCGTCGCCACGCCGTCCACGATCCTGGATGACCGTCTCCCTCGCCGTCGCGGTGAGGAGCCCCTCACGGATCAGGCGCCGGACGAGCACGCGGCGGCTGGTGACCTCGCCGACGACGTCGGCGAGGTCACCCACCCGCAGCTCCGGCGTGGCCTCGATCCTCCGCATCGCCGGCTCCAACCAGCTGGGCATGGTGATGCGTCGGTCGCCGAGGAGCACGACGAGGTCCTCGGGTCCGGCGAGGACCTCGCAGAACGCTCCCGGCCGGCGGCGGACCACCGTGTCGTCGTCGACCCCGAGCGGGGCCGAGCGCTCGGCGATGGTGCCGCGGGCGAGCTGAACGCGATGCGAGAGGAACCGCTCGGCGCGGGCGCCGACCACCGCTGCGGGATCCACGCGACCGAGCGCGCCGACCGCATCGCCGAGCCGGCGCTCGAGCTCGCCCGCGAGCGCCTCGCGGTCCCGGGTCCAGCCGGCCGGCACCGGCTCGTCGAACGACGGGTTGGCGGCGGCCAGCGCCCAGGCGTCCGTCAGGACGTCGCGCCACGCGGTGACGTGGACGCCCACGGTCAGGTGCCCGGAGAGCTCGTCCTGGGTGGAGGCGGCGTGGGGCGTGCCGGTCGGCAGGTAGACGGTGTCGCCGGGTCCCACGGTGACGTCGAGCGGCGGCCGATCGCCTTCGGCGGGCGCGGCGTGCACCTCCCAGCGCTTGCGTCCGAACGCCTGGAGCACGAAGACGTCGTGGGGGTCGTGGTGCAGCGCCAGACCCTGGGCGCCGGGCGGGGTGATGTACGCGTTCACCTGGCAGGCATGACCGAGCTCCAGCTCGAGGTCCCGGCAGAAGCGGGTGACGGGCTCCCACCATCGATGGACGCCCTGGAGCACGATGGTGGCGCCGCCCTCGAAGAGGGCGGCGACGCGTGCGGGGTCCGTCAGGCCGCTCACCTCACGCGATCCGGCCCTGCCGGATCGCGTGTACGACGCCTCGTCGAGATGCTCGCCGGCCTTCACCAGACGGAAGAACGGGGTCCGCAGCGCCGTCGTCGTCAGGAAGCGGTCGACGTCGTCGAGCGTGAGGAGATCGTCGAAGGCGTCCGCCGACGATCCCCGCCTGACCGCGGCCCGGCGACCCCACGTGTCACGCAGGAACCCTTCCGGATCGACCCGTGCAGCGTTCGAGCGGGCTCGGCGCGACGTCCTCGCGACGCCGCGTCGTGATGCTCACGACGCGGCGTCGGTCCCGTCGGCGTCCTGCGAGTCGGTCCCGTCCGCGTCCTTCGCGTCGCCATCGGTGGTGTCGGTCGCGTCGCCGTCGGTCCCGTCGGCGTCCTGCGAGTCGGTCCCGTCCGCGTCCTTCGCGTCGCCGTCGGTGGTGTCGGTCGCGTCGCCGTCACGGCCGTCGCCGCCCGGCATCGGCGTGCCGCCGCCGGGCATCTCGGTCCGCATGTCGTCGTCGGTGAGCTCGTCCGGCCGTTCCTGGTCCATGGGTGTGCCCTCCCTTGCGTCGGGTTCCCGTCGATCGTCGACCCGATGGTAGTGGCGTCGCTCAGCATCGTCGCGCCCGGGGCGGGGTGGTGACCCCGAGGGCCCATGTGGTTGGATGGGGCGGTGCGGAACCACCCCCGATGGCTCGCCGCGGCGGTTCTCGTCCTCCTCCTCGCCACCACCCTCACGTCGACGGAGGCATCGCCGCGTCCCGTGGAGCGAGGCGCCATGGCGCGTGCTCGCCACCGCGTCCAGGGGACCTGGGTCCTCCAGCAGGTCATGTCGCGCAGCCAACTCGGGCGGCTGCGCCCGGAGCTGGAGGCGGCCCTCCGTGTGCGGGGTGTGACCGGACTCTCGCTCCGGGTCCCGTGGACGCTGCTGGAGCGACGGAAGGGCCACTACGACTTCCGGGTCCTGCGACGCGCCCTGCGGATCGCCCGGCCGAAGGAGCTCTCGGTCCGCTTCATCGCGGGCTCGTATACACCTCGGTTCTGGCGCGGCAACTCCTTCGTCTACGACGGGTCGGAGACGTTCGGCGTGGGCGCGGGCCAGCTCGTGCCGCTGCCGTTCAACCGCTCCGGCGGTCCGAATCGGATCTTCGAGCGCGGCTGGACGCGACTGGTCGACCATCTCGCCCGATGGTCGAGGCGCCATCACCTCGCGCTGCTCCACCTGGCGTGGCCCGGGTTGGTGTGGTCCGAGATGGGCGTGGTGGACCAGATGTTCAACGAACCCGGGTACTCGTACGCGGCAGGCGCGGAACACCCACCTCCGTCTGTTGAACCACGGGTTCCGGGTGAGCACCCGCGAGGATGCACGTGGAGTTCCCGTGGGCCGGGTTCGTCCCGGGGCAGATGTACGTCGACCTGATGCGCCGGGTGATGAACCACCCGCGGCGGGGCCGGATGGTCCTGCTGGCGAACAACCTCAGCGACCACACCTCGCCGCTGCTCCACGATCCGGCGCCGCCGCGTCGTGCCGCCCAGATGCTCCAGCCGGAGCGCTACGACTGGTCGGCGGTCTTCGACGATGCGCGCACGATGCACGCCGAGTACGTCGAGGTCTACACGCCGTCGTTCACGGCGGGGAGCGCTGCGGACCGCGCCGAGCTCCGCGCCGAGATCGCCGCCTTCACGTAGGTCGACGTCGAGCCCGCGCCCGCGTCAACCTGAGGGGCCGCGTCCGTACCGGGTCATGACCTCGACGAGCGTGTCATGCGGGAGGGCGTGCGCCGTGATCGCGTCGCGGCCGGTCATCGTCTCGGCAGCGACGAGCGCGTTCAGCGATCGCCTCCTCGGTCGCCTCGATCGCGGCCCAGAAGAGGTCGGAGACGGCCCCGTCCGGCAGCATCGCGATCGCCACGGCGTCCGGCGGCTGCTCGATCTTCGAGCTCTGGAGCGCGTCGCGGTTCGCGGTCGAGAACGCGAGGATCAGGTCACCGCTCGAGTGCTCACCACCACCGCCCACCCGGCCGATCCCGATCACCGCGCGCTGCGCGAGGCGATCGAGCTGATGGGGGAGGAGCGGAGCATCCGTGGCGAGCACGACGATGATCGAGCCGGACCCGCCGGCCAGGGCGTCGACCTGGTCCCAGGCATCGGGGATCGACATCCGTGCCGATCTCCTTCCCGACCGGGACGCCGTCGACCGACAGGCGTTCCCGCCGGCCATGGTTCGCCTGGACCAGCGCGCCGACGCGCCAGCCACCCGCGATCCGCGACGCGGTGCCCGTACCACCCTTGAACCCGTGGCAGATCATCCCGGTGCCGCCGCCGACGTTGCCCTCCGGCACCGGCCCTCCGGCCGCCACCGCGATCGCCTGATGGAGATGCGCGGCCGTCACGTGCATGCCGTTGATGTCGTTGAGGCCGCCGTCGTAGGTCTCGGCCACGACCGGGAGGCTCCAGTACGAGGTGGCGTCGTCGCGGAGACCGAGCTCGTGGGCGACCAAGGCGTCGCGGACGATGCCGACGCTGTGCGTGTTCGTGATCGCCACCGGCGTCGTGAGTGTGCCCGACTCGCGGACCCATTCGAGCCCCGTCATCTCACCGTTGCCGTTCAGCCGATGGCAGCCGGCGAAGACGGGGTGCGCGCCGATCTCCGGATGGGAAATCACCACGGTGACCCCGGTGCGGACCGGCCCCTGTCCCACCACCAACGGACCGTCGCCCGCGATCACGGTGGTCGTCCCCACGGACACGCCGTCGATATCGGTGATGGCGTTGAGCGGGCCGGTCGGGAGCATCCCGACCGTGAGACCCAGGTCGCGATAGCGCGTCACAGGGCGCGAGGCTATCAACCGGCGATCGCGCGAGCGGAGGCCGTCACGGCGGCGGCGATCACGACCACCAGCAGCACCGGGGCTTTGAAGCGGATCGCGACCGCAGCGGCCGCGACACCGAGCACCCGGGCGTCGAGGACCAGTTCCTGACCGTCCGGAGTGCTCACGGCGAACGTGCTGACCGCGACGAGGGCGGCGAGCAACGCCGGTCCGAGCAGCGTCACGACGCCGTCGAGACGTGCCGGGAGCGGCCGGCCACCCAGCAGGACCGGACCGGCGGCCTTGATCGCGAGCGTCGCGATGCCGGTGACGACGACGACCGTCCAGACCTGGCTCATGGCGACGCCGGCTTCCTGAACAGCCCCGGCAGGCACGCGAGGCTGGCTGCGACGATCGGGACGCCCGCGGGCGTGAACGGCGTGAGGATCAGGGCGATCGTGGCGCCGCCGATCGCCGCCAGGAGCGTGGGCCGGTCCCGGAGTCGGCGCCGCGACGCGGCAGCCGGCCGAGCGTCGCGCACCTGCGGTGCGAGCAGGGCCAGGAACAGGGCGGGGAAGGCCGCGTCCAGTCCCCACCGGTTCGGGTCGCCGATCACATCGCCGAACAGGACGCCGGCCACCGTGCCGCCGACCCACGCGAGCCACAGGACGACCCCCGCGCCGATCAACACCTGCGGGTTCCATCGGCCCTGCCCCTCCGCCGCGACCGCCCAGGTCTCGTCCACGGTGAGGTGGGCGTGGAGGAGGCGGGACCAGAAGCCGCCGGTGATCCACGGCGCGACCGTGATCCCGATCGGGAGGTAGCGGGCGTTCAGCAGGACGGCGGCCAGGATGGCGGTGGCGGCGGTGCCGGCTGCGCCGAGCACCGACGCGGCAGCGAACTGGGCCGACCCCGCGAAGGTGGTGACCGACATCACGATCGGCGCCGCCGTTCCCATGCCGGCCCCCACCGCCAGCACCCCGTAGGAGATGCCGAACCCGAGCACGGCGACGGACAGGGGCAGGACGGCGCGCACGCCGTGCCGGTAGCTGCGCTCCTCCGCCATGTGGGCGCCGATGCTATCGAGGAAGGCCCCGTTGCCGGGAGAGAGACCCCGGGCGGCTGGCCGTGTCGGCGGACGCCCGTAGGCTGCCGTTCGTGCGCACGACCTCGGAGCTCCCCGACCTGCCGCCCGAGCGGGTGCGAAGGGCGCTGACCGGCCTGCCCGATGCGCCCGGCTACCGCCTCCACGTGAAGCCGCTCCGCTACCGGGACCGGCCGCACCTTTCGGCCTGGACCGAGTTCGACACGCGGAGGATCGTGTTGCAGGTCCCGGAGCCGTTCCACCCGTTCGGCGAGATCGTCCCGTACGCGGCGAAGCGGCGTCCCGGCAAGGGGATGCGCTTCATCTGGCTCACCGAGGGGCTCACCTTCCGCACCCCGCGCGAGGTGCTCCGGTTCCTGTACCTGCACGAGTGGATGCACTGGTACCTGAAGGAGGAACTTGGGCGGAAGTCACGGGCCGAGACGGCCTGCGACCGCTTCGCGCTCCGGAACTACCGGCGGAAGGTTGTCACGAACGAGGACGCCGACGACGCGCTGCGGAAGATCCCGCGCGAGAACCGTCAGATCGAGTGAGCGACCCCCGAATCGTCGCCGGACGTCCGGACCTGCCCTGGCCGCTTCCCGGCACGATCCCCTGTCCGCCCGTGGCGCGGGCGTCCTGGCCGCGAGAGGACCCGCGCCGGAGGTTGCCTGGAACCTCCTTGCGTTTGGGCGCATCCTTGTCCCGTGGGACTCCGAACCGTCGTTCCGCTGCTCCTTCCGGTTGTCGTCGTCGCGGCGTGCAGCGGCGGACGCTCGGCGACGGCACCACCGGGCGTGGTCGACCCGTGCTACGAGGTTGCCTTCTTCGAAGGCCGCGAGTACTCGGTGCAGAATGCGATCGTGCACCCGGCCCCCGGCGAGGCCGTGGGACGGATCGAGGATCCCCGGATGCTTCACGGGACAGTCCGAAACGCTCCGTGACCTCTGGAACGAGGTTGCGCGGCTTCCGGGCGTTGAACCGCGTCGGGCGGTCGTCGACACGGAGGACCCCGAGGTCATCTACGTGAGCGCAGATCTCGACCACTACCCTGCCGCGCTCGACCGCTACTTCACGATGCCGCGATGCGATCCCGAGCTCTCGCCGATCTACGTAGCGGAACCGTGGTTGTCGATCCCCGGCCCGGATGCGAACACGGAACCGGATCCCGTGCCGCCGTATCAGGTGGAACTGCTGGTCGCGGAGTCATCGGCTCGGCGATACGAGAACACCGAGTATCGCTCATCGTCGTGCCGCCCAGCCTCGGCGTGCCGATCACGCAGGAGGATATCGAGGAGTCCCTCTGGGGAGGCGGGTCCTTGCGGGTGACCACGACATGCGAAGGACGTCGCTTCGTCGCGGAAGGGATCGAGGTCATTCCGCCCTTGACTGACTGACCGCGGATGCTGATGCGGCGCTCACCCGTCAGGCGGGTCGAGCCGGTGGAGCGGCCAGGGCGCTCTCCAGGAGCAGCACGAACTGGTCGAGGCGGGCTCGCTGACGATCCGGCTGCTCCCGGAGCCGGTGGAACAGGCCGGGGTCGAGCTCCTCGGTGACGAGGGCGTCCTGCAGGGAGTTCGAGACCCAGTCCACCATCGAGACGATGGCGTCGAGCTCCACGTCGGCGCGGATGTCGCCACGCTCCTGGCCCCACTCCACGAACTCGACGGTTCCCTCCGGGTCCTCGCTCACGAGGTACCGGGTGATCTCTCGTTTGAGGGCCAGATCCGTGCCGGACACCCCGATCATCCAGACCCGGTACGGCACGAAGTCCTCCTCGATGAGGTGCTGCGAGCGGTCGTACCAGTAGCGGATCACGGCGAAGAAGCCCTCGGCCTTCACGCGGTCGGGCGCGTCGAGCCAACGGGGGAGCGAGGTGGTGGCTCGCTGGAACGCCGCCAGGAACAGGCCCGCCTTCGACCCGAAGTGCTGGAAGACCGAGCCCTTCGCGATCCCGAGCTCCGCCGCCATGTCGTCGATCCGTGCCCCCGCGTAGCCATCTGCAGCGAAGTGGCGCATCGCGCACTCCACGATCGCTTGGCGCTTCGCCTCGGTGCGCGCGCTCCTGCGCGGTGACCGCTGTTCGGGCATCCGACCTCCATCGCCCCGGTGTGGGACGGATCCTAGCCGAAGAGATGACCGCAGGTCAGGCGATGGGTTCGCTCAGGAGTCTTGACGCATACCTATATAGACATATATGGTCGGGCTCATGGCACGGGCGGCGACCACGGCGGATGCGTTCAACGCGGTGGCGGAGCCTCGGCGTCGTCAGATCCTCGATGTCCTCATCGGCGGGGAACGGCCGGTGAATGATCTCGTGGCGCAGCTCGGGATGACGCAGCCGCTGGTGTCCAAACACCTGCGGGTGTTGCGGGAGGTGGGGCTCGTGGACGTCCGCGATGAAGGGAGGCAGCGGATCTACCGCCTCAACGGTCAGTCGCTGAAGCCCATCCACGACTGGGTGAAGCATTACGAGCGGTCGTGGTCGGAGCGCTTCGAACGGTTGGACGCCGTGTTGGAGGAACTCAAGGAGCACGAGGAAGGAGATGGTGGCGGTGACGAGTAGTGGCACAGCTCTGGTGACGCTCCCGACGGACACGCAGATCCTCATCACGCGGGACTTCGACGCGCCCAAGCATCTGGTCTACAAGGCCTGGACCACGCCCGAGCTCATCGAACGCTGGTGGAGCGGAGACCGGGGGGAGGTCACGAGCGTCGAGGTCGATCTTCGCGTCGGCGGCACATGGCGTTACGTCATGAAGGCGAACGCGGGGTTCGAGGTGGCGTTCCACGGTGAGTACCGGGAGATCGTTCCCAACGAGCGCGTCGTCACGACCGAGGTCTACGAGGGCGCGCCCGAAACGGAGGGGGACGTGGTGTGCACGTACACGTTCACGGAGGAGGACGGGCGCACCACCCTCACGCTGCTCGTGGATCACCCGAGCAAGGAGATCCGTGACATGGTCCTGAACTCCGGCATGGAAGGTGGCATGCAGGAAGCGTGGGACCACCTCGAGCAGGTCGCGGTGTCGCTCGGCTGAGCGGGCTTGGTATGACGGACCACCGGGGCGACTCTTGGTGGTCCGGGTCACCCGTCGAGGACCGCTCCGAGGAGTTCGGCGTAGCGGAAGCACGACGTCACGTGGTCGCTGACCATGCCGGTCGCTTGCATGAACGCGTAGCAGACCGTGGGCCCGACGAACCGGAACCCGCGACGCTTCAGGTCTTTCGACATCGCGCGCGAGGCGTCCGTCTCGGCGGGGATGTCCTCCATCCGGCGCCAGCGGTTCACCGACGGCGTGCCACCCGTGAACGTCCACAGATAGGCGTCGAGCGAGCCGAACTCACGCTGCACCTCCTGCGTGGCGCGTGCGCTCTGCACCGCGGACTCCACCTTGAGCCGGTTCCGGACGATGCCGGGATCCTGCAGGAGACGCTCGACGCGGGCGGGTGTGAAGCGAGCGACCTTCGCGGGATCGAAGCCGTCGAACGCCTTCCGGTAGCCCTCGCGCTTGTGCAGGATCGTCGACCAGGACAGCCCTGCTTGCGCACCCTCGAGCACGAGCATCTCGAAGAGGTGCCGGTCGTCGTGGACGGGGACGCCCCACTCCTCGTCGTGGTACGCGAGGTAGAGCGGGTCGGCGAGCGGCGCCCACGCGCAGCGGGTGGGCGCGCCGCCCACGTTCAACCTTGACGGTCGAGAGGAGCCGGCTCCGCCATCGCGTCCGGTTCATCGACGAGGATCGGCTCGTCGTCGCTCGTCGCCGGCGGGATCTCCACCATCTGCTCGGGCTCCTCGATCGGGGCTGGCTCGGGCACGGCCGCGATGAACGGCATCTCGGCCGACGGAGGCTCCGCATCCTCTGGGGTGCCGACCCCGGCCTCGGCGGCGATCGCGCCGAGCGTCGCGTCGACCCGGGCCAGCCCCCGGAGCGCGGCCTCGATGTCGTAGCCGAAGCCGATCCGGATGCCCTTCTTCAGACCGAACATGTCGCCGGGCACGAGCAGGACGCTCTGCTCCTCGCGGATCCGCTCGACCAGGTCGGAGGAGCGGATCGGCAGCCGGTACTTCACGTAGGCGATGGCCCCCGCCACGGGGCGCACGTAGTCGAAGTACGGGTGCTGGGCGATCCAGTCCTCGAGCCGCGGCAGGTTGGCCCGGATGATCCCGCGCGTCCGCGCGAAGACGTTCTCGCGGACGTCGGGGTGCATCGTGAACGCCGCCAGCTTGTCGCTGATCATGCCGGGCGTGAGGGTGGTGTAGTCGTGCCGGTCCCAGATCCTCGCGATCAACTTCGGCGTGCTGACGGCCCACCCGACACGGAGCCCCGGCATCCCGAAGGCCTTCGACAGCCCGCTCGTGATGACCACCTTGTCGTAGCGGCCCCAGAACGTGGGGCTGGTGATGTCGCTGTCCACCTCGGCGCCCCGGTAGATCTCGTCGGCCACGATCCAGGCGCCGCGACGCGCCGCCACCTGGATCACCGCGTCCATCTCGGCCTCGGTGAGGACGGCGCCGGTTGGGTTGTTGGGGTTGCAGACCATCACGACCTTCGTCTTCGGGCCGACGGCCCGCTCGAGGCTCTCGAGGTCGAGCGCCCACCGGCCGTCCTGCACACGGAGCCGGAACGTGTCGACGCCCTTGCCGAAGACGGGCCCGAGGCCGAGACCCTGCAGGTAGTTCGGGATCAAGAACGCGAGGCGGTCGCCGGAGCCGAGGAGCGACCACAGGGCGAGGAGGTTCGCCTCGGAGCCGCCGTTCATCACGGTCACGTTCTCGGGACCGGCGTCGGGGTACCACTCGGCGATGTGGTGGCGGGCCTCGGACGATCCCTCCGACAGCGGGTAGCCGAGGGCCGTCTGCATGAAGATCTCGGCGTCCGCGTAGGGGCCCAGCAACTCGCGGACCGTGAGCGGGGAGACGCCCGATTCCGACAGGTCGTGCTCGACCTCGTGCCAATGGAGCGACTGGTAGCGCTCCATCTCGAACCGATCGATCTTCGCCATGATCGGACGCTCCTCTGGTCTTCGTCTCGACGTGCCCGACGGGGGGACAGGAACGACGCTACCCCTCCTGGCCGATGGTCCTCAACCCGAGTGGCCGGAGCCCGAGCGCGATCGTGCCGGCTCCGTGGATCTCGCGCGTGAGCTTGATCGACCCGGGTTGACCGTTCCGAGTGATCCGCGGGAGGCTCCGCGCCGTGAGGACGGTACGGATCCTCGGTCGAGCGGATGTCGAGGCCGCGCTCGACATGGCGGCGTGCATCGACGTGGTCGAGGCCGCATTCGTGGCCTACGCGACCGGGCGCGCCGAGCTCCCCGGCGTGATCCACCTCGACGTCCCGGAGTCGAACGGTGAGATCCACGTGAAGGCGGGCTACCTGCATGGCGGCGACGTGTACGCGGTGAAGGTGGCGAGCGGCTTCTCCCGGCAGGAGCCGCCCGCCATCGATGGGCTCGTGGTGGTGTTCGACGCGGCCACCGGCGCCCCGCTCGCCGTCCTCCTGGATGGCGGGTACCTCACGGACCTCCGGACGGGGGCGGCGGGCGGGGTGGCGGCACGCCACCTCGCCCGCGAGGATGCCGCCGTGGTCGCCGTGCTCGGCACGGGGATCCAGGCACGCCGGCAGGTGGAGGCGTTGCGGGTGGTGCGGCCGTCGGTGGCCGAGGTGCGGGTGTGGGGGAGGATCCCGCGAAGGCGGCCGCGGCTGCGGCCGCCGTGCGCGGGATCCCGGTCGGGACGGTGGAGGAGACCGTGCGCGGTGCCGACGTCGTCGTCACCTGTACGGCCTCCCGCGAGCCGCTCGTCCGGGCCGGGTGGCTCGCGCCCGGGACCCACGTCACGGCCGTCGGCTCCGACGGCCCGGGCAAGCAGGAGCTCGATCCCGAGATCCTGCAGCGGGCCGACGTGCTCGTGGTGGACGCGAAGGATCAGTGCCTCCGGCTGGGGGAACTGCAACACGCGCCGGAGGAGGCCGGCCGGGCCGTCGAGCTCGGGGCCGTCTGTGCTGCCGCTGCTCCGGGGCGGAGCGCCCCGGAGCAGCTCACCGTGTGCGATCTCACCGGCGTCGGCGTGCAGGACGTCGCCGCAGCCGCCGCCGCGCTGGCGCGCGCCGGCGACCGCGGCACCGTCATCGAGGTGTTGATCCGCGAGGCGACGAAGCGCGCCGGGCTCAGCCGGCGAGCCGCCGGAGCACCTCGTCGTGCAGCACGCCGTTCGAGGTGAGCATCGAGCCGCCGTGGACCAGGGGCGTGCCCTCGAACGTCGACGTGCGCCCACCCGCCTCCTCGACGATCACCTGGATCGCGGCGAAGTCCCAGAGGGAGAGCTCGGGCTCGATCATCAGCTCCGCGGCACCACGCGCGACGAGCATGTGCCCCCAGAAGTCACCGAACGCTCGGTTGCGCCAGGCATCGTCGAACAGGGCGAGCGAAGCCTCGCGGTAGGGGCCGCGGAGCAGGTCGGCGAGCTCCCCGTGCAGGACGTGGGACTCCTGCACCGTCGCCACCTGGCTCACGTGGATCGGTGCGCCGTTCATCGTGGCGCCCTGCGCGCGCACGGCGGCGTAGCGCTCACCGAGCGCCGGTGCGTTCGCCAGCCCGAGCACGCCGACGCCGTCCACCTGCAGCCCGATCAGGGTGGCCCACACGGGTACGCCGCGCGCGAAGCCCGCCGTCCCGTCGATCGGGTCCACGATCCACACGCGCCCCGCCGGGTCGTGGTCACCGCCCTCCTCTTCCCCGACGATCCGATCGTCGGGGAAGGCCTCCGCGAGCCGTTCCCGCACCATCCGCTCGATGGTGGTGTCCGCCCGCGTGACGAGCGTGAGGTCCGCCTTGCGGCGGATCTCGAGCTCCTCACCCCGGAACAGGCCGAGCGCGATCTCGGCGGCACGGTCGGCCGTCTCGTTCGCGAAGGCGAGCTCCTCCTCGTGCACGGCCGGGCAGCCTACTCGGCGTCGCCTCGGGTAGCCTTGTCCCACGCCATGCAAACGACCGTCGAAGAAACCGAGAAACACACCGTCAAGCTCACCATCGAGGTCCCGCCGGACGAGTTCGAGCGCGATCTCGACCAGACCTATCGGGCCATCGCGGATGAGGTGAAGTTCCCCGGGTTCCGCAAGGGCAAGGCCCCCAAGCCCATCATCGATGCGCAGGTCGGCCGCGACGTGGTGCTCGAAGAGTTCGTGAGCTCCACCGTTCCCACGTACTTCCGGGCCGCGGTGAGCGAGGAAGATCTGGCACCCATCGGGAACCCCGACGTGGACGTCGAGCAGATGGAGCCGGGGAAGCCCTTCATCTTCACCGCGACGGTCCTGGTGCGCCCGCGTCTCGAGCTCACGGAGTCCGACTACAAGGGCGTGCAGGTCACCCGGCCGGCCGTCGAGGTCACCGACGACGAGGTCGACGCGTGGCAGGAGCGGCTGCGGCGCCAGTTCGCCGAACTCGAGCCGGTGACGCGGCCCGTCCAGGAGAGCGACTTCGTGACCGTGAACGTCAAGGTGACGAAGGACGGCGAGGAGCTCGAGTCGCTCACCCGCGAGGACTACCTCTACTCCGTGGGCTCGGGCGAGCTCGGCGAGGCCATGGACCAGCAGCTGCCGGGCAAGAAGCCGGGCGACATCCTCGACTTCGACGGGACCCTTCCGCCTTCCCTCCCGGAGGAGCTGGCCGGCGCCGGGGCACACTTCACGGTCCTGGTGAAGGACGTGAAGGCCCTCAAGCTCCCCGTCGCCGACGACGACTTCGCCACCACCGCGTCCGAGTTCGACACGCTCGACGAGCTCCGCGCCGATCTCCGCGAGAAGATCCACGAGGCGAAGGAACGCGAGTCCGAGGGCGTGATCCGCGACCGCGCGCTCCAAGCCATGATCGACCGCGTCGACGTGGAGCTGCCGGACTCGTTGATCGACGACGAGACCAGCCACCGGATGCAGCACGCCGAGGAGCGCGCCGCCCGCTACGGCATGTCGCTCGACCAGATGCTCGAGCTGCAGGGATGGATCGCGATCGTCTCGCCGAGGACAGCCGCGACCACGCGGTGCGGGGCATCAAGGCGGACCTGGTCCTGGAAGGGATCGCCAGGGCCGAGAGCATCGAGATCACCGCGGAGGAGATCGGGGCCGAGATCGGTTCCCTCGCACAGGCCTACGACCGCGACCCGAAGGAATTGGCCACGCAACTCGACCAGAGCGGTCAGATCGTGACGCTCGCCGGGGATATCATCAGGTCCAAGGCCCTCGACATCTTGGTCGAGCATGCCGAGATCATCGATGAGGCTCCGGCAGCCGAAGAAGAAGCAGACACCGGAGACGAAGCAACCGAGACCACCAACGACGACAGCCCCGAGGCGGCGGACGACACCGAGGACGCGGCCGCGGAGGCGACAGAGGAGACCGCATGATCCAGCCCGCGAAGAACTACCTGGTTCCGACCGTGGTCGAGCAGACGAGCCGCGGCGAGCGTGGGTACGACATCTACTCCCGCCTGCTCAAGGATCGCATCGTGTTCCTGGGCACGCCGATCGACGACAACGTCGGCAACCTGATCATGGCGCAGCTGTTGCACCTGGAGTCCGAGGATCCCGACAAGGACATCAACCTGTACATCAACTCGCCGGGCGGCGACGTGTCCTCGCTCCTCGCGATCTACGACACGATGCAGTACATCAAGCCCGACGTGTCGACGCTCGTCATGGGGCTCGCCGCCTCGGCGGCGGCCGTGATCCTCCTGGCGGGTGCACCCGGTAAGCGCTACGCCCTCCCGAACTCGCGCGTGCTCCTGCACCAGCCGCACGGCGGCGCGCAAGGGCAGGCGGTCGACATCGAGCTCCAGGCGAAGGAGATCGTCCGCCTGCGGGGCCTGCTCGATCAGATCATCGCGACGCACACGGGGCAGTCCATGGAGAAGGTCGGGAAGGACACCGACCGCGATTTCATCCTGACGGCCGACGAGGCCAAGGCGTACGGCGCCATCGACGAGATCATCTCCGCTCGCGGGATCACGTCCGAGGTGGCTAGCATCAGCCCGAACGGGAGTTGATAATCCGGCGTGATGCGTCATGATCCCCGACACACGACCGGGCTCATGAGGGCCCGGTCGCGTCTCGGAGAGGAACGGGGTAGATGACGAAGTTCGGAGACTCGGACCTGCTGAAGTGCTCCTTCTGCGGGAAGAGCCAGAAACAGGTGAAGAAGCTCATCGCCGGCCCCGGCGTGTACATCTGCGACGAGTGCATCGACCTCTGCAACGAGATCATCGAGGAGGAGCTCTCCGAGACCGCCGAGCTGAAGCTCGACGAGCTGCCGAAGCCGGCCGAGATCTTCTCGTTCCTCGACGAGTACGTGGTGGGGCAGGACCAGGCCAAGAAGGTCCTGTCCGTGGCGGTCTACAACCACTACAAGCGGATCCAGGTCGGGATGAAGGATTCGGAGGTCGAGCTCCAGAAGTCCAACATCATCGATCCTCGGCCCCACGGGGTGCGGGAAGACCTACCTGGCTCAGACGCTCGCGCGCATGCTGAACGTCCCGTTCGCGATCGCCGACGCCACCGCCCTCACCGAGGCCGGCTACGTGGGCGAGGACGTCGAGAACATCCTGCTGAAGCTGATCCAGGCGGCCGACTACGACGTGAAGAAGGCCGAGACCGGCATCATCTACATCGACGAGATCGACAAGATCGCGCGCAAGTCGGAGAACCCCTCCATCACGCGCGACGTTTCGGGCGAGGGCGTGCAGCAGGCACTGCTGAAGATCCTGGAAGGCACCACCGCGAGCGTGCCACCCCAGGGCGGCCGCAAGCACCCGCACCAGGAGTTCATCCAGGTCGACACCACCAACATCCTGTTCATCTGCGGCGGGGCTTTCGCGGGGCTCGACAAGGTCATCGAGAGCCGCATCGGCCGCAAGGGCGTGGGCTTCGGCGCCGAGATCCTGTCGCGCGAAGAGAAGGACATCGGCGAGATCTTCTCGCAGGTCCTCCCGGAGGACCTCTTGAAGTACGGGCTCATCCCCGAGTTCGTGGGTCGGCTGCCCGTCATCACGCACGTCGACAACCTGGATGCCGGCGCGCTCGTGGACATCCTCACGAAACCGAAGAACGCCTACGTGAAGCAGTACAAGAAGTTCTTCGACTTCGACGGCGTGGAGCTCGAGTTCACGGAGGACGCGCTCACGGCCATCAGCGAGCAGGCGATCCAGCGCGGCACCGGCGCCCGCGGTCTCCGCGCCATCATGGAAGAGGTCCTGCTCAACGTGATGTATGAGCTGCCGTCGCGCGAAGACGTCACGAAGTGCCTCGTGGACCGCGACGTGGTCCTCACGGGCGTGAACCCCACGCTCGTGCCGCGCGAGCGCCAGGCCAAGAAGGCCCGGGGCGAGCGCCAAGAGCGCACCGCGTGACCGCCGCATGACGATCAAGCGGACCGCGATCCTGTCCCTCTCGCTGGCGCTGATCGTCCTCGTCGCCTGTGGCGAGGACAACCCGACCGAGAACCCCGGCGGCTCCGGCGCCGGCGGCTCGCTCGAAGGTGTGACGTGGGTCCTGAGCGATGCATCCATCGAGGCGCTCGTGGGCCAGGTGCCCGACGGTGCACGCGTCGACCTGACGTTCGAGGCGGGGCAGGCGGCCGGGAGCGCCGCGTGCAACACCTACAGCGGCGGGTACGAGACCGACGGGAGCTCGCTCACCCTGGGCGACTTCGCCGTGACGCAGATGGCGTGCAAGGACGCGCTGATGGCGCTCGAGACCGCGTACCTGACGGCGCTCGGCGACGTGACCACCTACGCCGTGAGCGATGGCTCGCTCACCCTCTCGGGGGGTGACACCGACCTCACGTTCGCAGAGGAGCCGGAAGCCGAGGACCTGCCCCTGGTGGGGACCACCTGGACGCTCACCACCATCGCGGTCCCGGGGTCGGACGTGGTCGGCTCCGTCCTGGCCGGCACCGAGCTCACGCTGGTCCTGGCCGACGACGAGACCTTCACGGCCAACGGCGGGTGCAACCAGATGAACGGCTCGTACGCCCTGGACGGCAGCTCGATCACCTTGTCGTCGATCTCCTCGACGATGATGACGTGCGGGACCGACATCGATGAGCAGGAGCAGGCGTACAGCGCGTCGCTGGAAGCCACCGACTCGTACGAGATCGCCGGGAACCAGCTGACGTTGCAAGATGTGGACGGCGCGGACCTCTTCGTCTTCGACGGTTCCTGATCGTCGAGCTCAGCCGAGCTCGGCTCGTACGGTTCTCGCACGTTCCACGTCGCGTGCCGCGCGGAGCTCTTCGAACGTCGCGAGCGCGCGGTCGAGGGTCGCGCGCGACTCTTCGTCACGCCCTGCCCGGTGCGCGGCGCGAGCGAGATCCAGGTCGGTGAGGGCGCGTTCCCAGGGTGTCTGGAGGTCGGTGAACCCGGCGCTCGCGGCCGTGAGGAGCTCGACCGCCCGCGCAGGGTCACCGGCCGCGAGCGCCGCCCGCCCCTCGAGCCGGTCGGCGAAGGCGAGGACCGACGGCGCCGGTGCGACCCGCGCGTGCTCCCGCATCTCGGCGAGGAGCTCCGGTGCGTCGACCCACCGTTCCTCCGCCACCAGGAGCTCCGCGGCGGCCTCGTAGGCGTCCGCCGCGTGCACCCGCCAGTTCACGGGTCGCGGCCGGGAGCGCGCGAGGTCGAGCTCGCCACGTTCCACGAGGAAGCGGACCAGGAAGGGGTGGAGGCGGCCGGCGAAGGAGGTCGCGAGGGAGGTCAGCAGCGCCGCCGCCCGGTCGCTCTCGATGCGGTCCCCGCGAGCCTCGTGGATGGTCCCGACGAGTGCGAACGCATGGGCAACGAAGTAGGGCGGGCTCGCACGCCGATCCTCGTCCAGCAAGGCATCGATCGCTCGGAACTCGGCGAGGACCTCATCCCACCCACCGAGCCGGTAGAGGGCGGCGGCTCGCCACGAGCGGTTGTGCAGCTCCACGTTCGGCCCGCGACCCGCGACGAGCTCCAGCCCCGTCTCCACGCTGCGCAGGGCGTCGGCGTAGCGGCCGAGCTCGTAGGCCTCCCACCCGCCCGTCGAGTAGAAGTCGCCGATCTCGAGGATCTCGGTCACCTGGGGGAGCACCTCGGCACGCCGCTCCAACAGGGGCCATGCCCTCCCGTACCACCCCCGGGAGACCCACGCAGCGTTCGCGGTGTCGAGCGCCGCCGAGGCGAGGTTGGGCAACCCCAGCCGCAGTGCCATCTCGGCGGCCTCGACCCCGTCCGCTTCCATGGCCGCGAGGTCCTCCTCGGATGACGCGGGGTCCGGATACGCGAACGACCAGCCCGCGCCGATCGCGAGGAGCCGGACGCGGGCCTCGGAGTCTCCGTCGGGGAGCACCGAGCGCCCGAGGTCGTAGAGCTCACGGACCTCCGCCTCGGGCGGAAGCTCGCTCGACATGGAACCGGGCCACCGCTGGGGTACGTCGCAGGCCCGCGCCGCCAGATAGGTGACGCGGGCGGCATCTGCGGGCTCCGCGGCCGCCCGGAGGAAGGCTGCCTCGCGGAAGTATCGGTACGCGGCGTGCCCCGAGTAATCGATGAAGTACGCCTCCGCGAGTGCTTCGAGCGCGTCGGTCCGCTCGAGATCGTCTGCCGCGAGCTGGAGCGCTTCCTCGGCCAAGCGCTGGGCCTTCTTCGTCACCAGTCGCGACCGTGCATCCGCGGAGGCATGGAGGAGCCACCGGTGCGCCGAAGCACACAGCGGCCGGCTCGGCTCATCACCCGCCTCACGTGTGGCGGTGACGGCCGTGGCGAGGTGGTAGGCGAGCAGCTCGGCGAACTCGCCCGACCGCGCGCCCACCGTCTCCTCGAGCCAGCCGGCGACGCTCGCGTGCGCATCCGCACGTTCGCGGCGCGGGAGCCCCTCGTAGGCCACGTCACGCGTGAGGACGTGCTTGAAGATGTACTCCTGCTCACCGGCGATCGCTGAGCCGAGCCTGGGGAGGACCAGCTCGCGATCGCGCAGGACCGTGAGCGTCGCGTCGAGCTCGGCCGCGTCACCGTTCAGGAGCTGGCGGACCGGACCGGGCCAGAAGACGCGGCCGACCACCGCCGCTCCTTGCAAGGCACGCTTGGCCGTGGGGTCGAGGAGATCGATCCGCGCCGCGAGGACGCCTTGCACGGTGTCCGGAATGTGCACGTCCTCGATGCCCCTGGTGGCACGCCATCGGTCGCCGGAACGCACGATGCTCCCATCGTCGATCAGGTGGCGGATGATCTCTTCGAGGAAGAACGGGTTGCCCTCGGCACGCTCGAGGATGCTCGCGTGCACCGATCGGGGCAGGTCGTCGATGGTCAGCAGCAGGCCGACGAGCTCGCCCGCCTGTTCGTTCGTGAGCGGGTCGAGGGCGAGCGACGACACGTTCCGGCGCCCGCCGCCCCAGGTCGGGCGCGAGCCTGTCAGCTCGGGTCGCGCGGGACAGAGGAACAGGATGGGGCCGATGGCGCGGTCCGCGACCTCCTCGAGGAGATCGAGGAGCGCAGGATCTGCCCAGTGGATGTCCTCGATCACGACGGCCACGGTGCCGTCGGCGGCGAGCCCCGAGAAGAATGAGCTCCAGGCTTGGTGGAGCTCCGTGCGCACCTGCCGCGGTTCCAGGTCCTGGAACCGGATCGAGGATCCACGATCCCGACGGCGTACGCGAGCGCCGCCGTCGCGCGCGCCGGGTCGGCGACGACCTCGGCGGTGAAGAGCTCCTTCCCCGCCTTCCGGATCTTCTCCAAGACGAGCTCCGAGGGGTCCGAGTCGAGGACCCCCGCGTGGGCCTTCAGGATCTTCCGCGAGCGGCCAATACGTCACACCCTCCCCGTACGGGAGGCACCGACCGCGCACGACCTGGGTCGGTGGCTCCTGCTGTTCGGCCCATCGTGCGAACTCCCACGTGAGCCGGCTCTTGCCGACCCCGGCGTCGCCGTAGATCGTCACGAGGTGCGGACGCGCCTCGGTGGCGACGCGAGCGAGGACCGTCTGCAGCAGCAGCAGCTCTTGGTCGCGTCCGACCATCGGCGCTCGGAGCCCCGGCACGCCGCGGACGGCGACCTCGCCACCGTCGCCGGGGCCGAGCAGCGCTCGCGCGAGGACCGCGTCGCGCTTCCCTTTCACGTCGAGCGCAACGGCTGCACCGAAGAGGAAGCCCCTGGCCGATGCGGCGGTCCGCTCGCCGACCAGCACGCGTCCCGGCTCGGCGGCGGACTGCAGCCGGGCGGCAGCGTTGACCGCGTCGCCGGTCGCCATGGCTTCCCCCGGGCGCGGCGCGGTCGCCGCGAGGACCTCGCCGGTGTTGACGCCGACCCGCATCTGCAGGCGGACGTCGTGGGTGGCGGCGAGCTCCTCGTTCAGGCGCTCCAAACGTTCGAGCATGCGCAGGGCCGCCCGGCACGCGCGAGCGGGGTCGTCCTCGTGAGCGACCGGCACGCCGAACGCGGCCATGACGGCGTCGCCGATGAATTTCTCGACGGTGCCGCCCTCGGCCTCGATCTCCTCGCGCATCGCCGAGGCGAAGGCGGACATCACCTCGCGGAACCGCTCGGGGTCGAGCCGCTCGCCGAGGGCCGTGGACCCGGTGACGTCGGCGAACAGGATGGTGACGAGCTTGCGCTCGTCACCGGAGGGCGTCGGCGCCGCGTCGGGAACGGCCGTCCCGCAGGCCGAGCAGAAACGCGCTCCCTCGGGCAGGTCGGCGCCGCACGTGGCACACCGCGTCGTGAGCGATGCGCCGCACGAGGGACAGAACCGGGCGCCGTCCTCGATGGCCGATCCGCAGGCCGGGCAGCTGGTCACGCGGGGAGTCTAGGTTCGTTCCGGCGGAGCGTTGTCGCGCCGAGGGTCACCCGTCCATCATGATGCAGTCGTAGCCTGCGCATCGGAGAGGGGAAGGGCATGCGTTCCGAGGAGAGGATGTTCGCCAAGGAAGCGTCCAGGGTCTGGTGGTTGCTGTTGCTCACCGGCGTCCTGTGGTTGCTGATCTCGTTCGTCGTGTTGCGGTTCAACTACACGTCGGTCGCCGCCGTCGGGTTCCTGATCGGCGCCCTGTTCCTCGGCGCTGCCGTCAACGAGCTCATGATGGGGATGGCCGTGGCCGGTGGATGGAGATGGTTCCACTTCATCCTCGGCGCCGTGTTCCTGATCGGCTCCATCTGGAGCTTCATCAACCCCTTCGACACGTTCTACGCGCTCGCCTCGGTCCTCGGGCTGTTGCTCGTCCTGATGGGGTCGTTCGAGATCACCCGTTCGATCGTCTCGAAGCCGGAGAACGAGCTCTGGTGGCTCGGCCTCATCGTCGGGATCCTGGAGGTCCTGCTCGCCTTCTGGGTGTCGCAGCGGTACTTCCCGGCCCGGGCAGAGCTGATCCTGTTGTGGGTCGGCTTCATGGCGATGTTCCGCGGGTTCGCGCAGATCGGGCTGGCGTTCGCCGTCCGGCACGCCGGGCGCGAGGTCGACAGAGAGGTGGCGGCGGCATGACCGACACACCCGGACCCGACGGGCCCACACCGCCCGAGCCCCCGAGCGGCACACCCGAACCGCCCCCGACCCCACCGGAGGCCCACGAGGCCACGACCGAGCCGGTCGCCCAGGCGACGCCCCCTTCGGACGAGGACGTCCAGGCGCTGAAGGAAGAGCGCGACCGGCTGCGCCAGGAGCGCGATGACCTGGCCGAGCGGGCGAAGGGCGAACGTCGTTCCAAGCTCCGCACCGTGTTCACCGTGGTCTTGTTGGTCGTGGCGCTCGTCAGCCTCGCCGGCGCGATGCCCGGCGCGTGGGCGCGTCGCACCTTGCGCGATACGGACCGGTACGTCGACGTGGTCTCGGAGGTGGCGCAGCAACCCGCGGTCCAGGCGTACCTCGCGGCCCGGATCGACCGATCAGGCGTTCGTCGCCCTCGATGTCGAGGGGCGGCTGTCGACCGCCTTGGGAAGCTTCGATGAGCGCCTGGCGTTCCTCGCCGCCCCGATCACGCAGTCCGTGCGGGATCTCGTCCGCGTCCAGGTCGAGAAGCTGCTCGCGAGCCCCGCCTTCCAGGAGCTCTGGGCTGAGGCCAACCGGGTCGCGCACGATCAGATCGTGGCCGTGTTGAACGGCGATGAGAACGACGCCGTCCAGCTCACGGACGGCAAGGTCGTGATCAACACCCTGCCGCTCGTGAACCAGGCGTTGCAGGGCGTGTCCGACCTCGCGTCGGAGCTCCTCGGGCGCCCGGTCACGCTCCCCGAGATCACGGCCGACATGATCCCGAGCGAAGCCGTGAACAAGCTCGAGACCGCGCTGGGGGTCGACCTGCCGGACAACTTCGGGACGATCGAGATCTACGACTCGGACACGCTGGCCGCGGTCCAGGACTCGGTGAACGCCGCCAACAAGCTCATCGTCGCGTTCGTGGTCCTGTTCTTCCTCGCATCGGCGGGCGCGCTCGCGCTCTCGCAGCGCCGTCGACGCACCCTCTTGCAGCTGATGACGGGCGCGGCGGTCCTGTTGGTCCTCGAGCGGAGAACGGTGATCGTGGCGCTCGACAGCCTCGTCGACAACGCCGCGCGCGATGCCCAGGCGGCCGTGCGTGCTGCTGCCGACGTCATCTTGAGCGACTTCCTCCGGTACACCGGGTGGGTGCTCGCGATCGCGCTCATCACGATCGTGATCGCGCTGCTCACCGGGCCGTATCCATGGGCCGCCTGGTTGCGGCGAGGGATGGCCGATGTGTTCTCGAGCGCGGTGGGCATGATGCAGGGCAGCGAGGCCGGCCCGGCCGCGCAGTGGGTCGCCGGACACCGTGACGTGCTCATGATGGGCGGGGCCGCCGTCGCGGTCGTCCTCTTCTGGTGGCTCGATCTGTCGTTCTGGGGTTTCCTGCTGCTGCTGGTGCTGGCGGGGCTGTTCGAGCTGGCGGTGTGGCGCACGGCCGAAGCTCTCGGCCAGGCGCCCGACACGGGGTAGCCGTGGGCGAGTCCCCGCGGGGTGAGGACGGCTCGGGGCCGCGGAGCGGCCCCGAGCCGTCCTCACCGCCACCCGAACCGCCGCCGGAGGGCTCCGCGGTCGCGGAGCCCTCCTCCCGCACCACGCGCGAGCGGATCGCCGACCTCCGATCCAAGGCCGACGACCTCCAGCAGCAGGCCCAGACGCGCTTCGAGCATGAACGGGCCCACCGCGGCTGGGTCCGGACCGCCGTCGAAGCCTGGGACATGGATCGACAACGCGGCGGACCATTGTTGTCGGGCGGCCTCGCGTACCGGATCTTCCTCTTCGAGGTTCCCGCCATGCTCTTCCTGATCTGTCTGTTCGGGCTCTATACCGATCTCGGGCAGACCGCGCCCGACGACCTCGCTCGGCAGGCAGGTCTCAGCGCGGCGGTCGCCAGCGTGATCGCCCAGGCCGTGGCGACCTCCGACTCGGGGAGGATCTGGCTGCTCGTCCTCAGCGCCTGGCTCACGGTGTGGGCGGCGAGGAGCGCGGTCCGCGCGGTGATGCTGATCTCGACGATCGCCTGGCAGCTGCCCATCCGCTCGGCTCGCGCCACGATGAAGGGAGCGTTCGCGTTCCTCGGGATCATGTTCCTGGGTCTCGGGCTGCAGGCGCTGGCACCTGCCTTGTTCGGCGGCGGCTTCGCCCTGGATCTGCTCGTCATCATCCTCGTCACCCTCGCGGTCGCGGTCCTCGTCGTGGTCGCGATGCACCTGCTGCCGAACGGAGGGTCCGGGTGGCTCGCGGTCGTGCCGGGCGCACTGCTGGTCGCCGTCGGGCTCCGCGGGCTCTCGCTCGCCACGAAGGTGTACTTCGCCGACCACCTCGACAAGGTGGATTCGCTCTACGGCGGGCTGGGCGTGGCGATCGTGATCCTCCTGTACCTCTACCTCGCCGCGAGGTTCTTCGTGTGGGGGCAGTTCCTGAACGCCCGGATCGGTGGTGTGGTCGGCGTCCCACTCGGGAGCCGGCTGGCCGCACCGGACGACCCGACGGTCGCCTGAGAGCCGTTCCGTAGACTCTGCCCCCATGGAGGTCCCTGAGAAGCCGTCGCTCGACGGTCTCGAGGCGAAGTGGGGCGAGTGGTGGGAGGCCGCGGGCACCTACCGCTTCGACCGCTCGAAGACGCGCGAGCAGATCTTCGCGATCGACACGCCGCCGCCCACCGCGAGCGGCTCGCTCCACGTGGGCCACGTGATGTCGTACACGCACACCGACCTGATGGCGCGCTACAAGCGCATGCGGGGATTCGAGGTCTTCTACCCGATGGGGTGGGACGACAACGGGCTCCCCACGGAGCGTCGCGTGCAGAACTACTTCGGCGTGCGGTGCGAGCCGTCGCTCCCGTACGACCCGGGGTTCGACGTCTCGACGCTGGAACGACCCGACGAGAAGCCCGTTGCCGTGAGCCGCGGGAACTTCATCGAGCTGTGCGAGCGGCTGACCGCCGAAGACGAGAAGGCCTACGAGAACCTGTTCCGGTTGGTGGGCCTGTCCGTCGACTGGAGTCACACGTACACCACGGTCGGCGAACGGGCTCGGCGTGCCTCCCAGCGGTCGTTCCTCCGGCTCTTGCGGAAGGGCCTGGCGTCGAAGGCGGAGGCGCCGACGATGTGGGACGTCGACTTCCGGACCGCGGTCGCCCAAGCGGAGATCCAGGACCGGGAGATCGACGGCGTCTACCACCGCGTCGCCTTCGACCTGGACGATGGCTCCGGCCAGATCCGGATCGAGACCTCGAGGCCCGAGCTGATCCCGGCGTGCGTGGCGCTCGTCGTGAACCCGGACGACGAACGGTACGCGTCGCTCGTCGGGAAGACCGCGCTCACCCCGCTGTTCCGCGTGCCGGTGCCGGTCGTCGCCCACGCGCTGGCCGACCCTGAGAAGGGGACCGGCGCCGCGCAGATCTGCACGTTCGGCGACGTCACCGACGTGGTGTGGTGGCGCGAGCTCGGCTTGCCGTCGCGGGTCGTGATCCGCCGGGATGGCACCTTGATCGAGGGGCGGTTCGGGCAGCCGGGCTGGGAGAGCCGCGACCCCGAGGCCGCGAACGCCGCCATGGCCGAGCTCACCGGCAAGGGCGCGAAACAGGCTCGCAAGCGCGTGGCCGAGCTCCTGGGCGATGCCGGCTCCCTGGTCGGCGAGCCGCAGCCCGTCCGGCACGTCGTGAAGTTCTACGAGAACGGCAACCGCCCGCTCGAGATCATCACGAGCCGCCAGTGGTTCATCTCGACGATGCCCTACAAAGAGGAGTTCCTCGCGCGCGGGCAGGAGCTCCGCTGGCACCCCGCCCACATGGGCGCGCGCTACGCATCGTGGGTCGAGGGTCTCAACCAGGACTGGGCCATGAGCCGGCAGCGCTACTTCGGGGTGCCGTTCCCCGTGTGGTACCCGATCGGCCCCGACGGCGAGCCCGATCACGACCACCCGATCGTGCCCGAGGAGTCGGCGCTGCCCATCGACCCGCAGAACGATGCGCCGCCCGGCTTCACGGCGGAACAGCGCGACGTACCGGGAGGGTTCGGCGGCGACCCGGACGTGATGGACACGTGGGCCACCTCCTCGTGCTCCCCGCAGATCGCGGCGGGCTGGGAAGAGGACGACGACCTGTTCGCGCGGACCTTCCCTATGGATCTCCGGCCCCAGGCGCACGAGATCATCCGCACCTGGCTCTTCTACACGGTGCTCAAGGCGCACTTCGAGCACGATTCCCTCCCGTGGTCGGACGCGGCCATCAGCGGCTTCGTACTCGATCCCGACCGCAAGAAGATGTCGAAGTCGAAGGGCAACGTGGTGACGCCGATCGAGATGTTCGAGCGTCACAGCGCCGATGCGGTGCGCTACTGGGCGGGGAGCGCCCGGCTCGGCATCGACGCGACCTTCGACGAGCACCAGATGAAGGTCGGTCGCCGACTCGCGATCAAGATCCTGAACGCGTCGCGGTTCGTCCTGGGGATGGAGGCCGAAGAGGGGGAGATCGCCGACCCGCTCGATCGCTCGATGCTCGCCGGGCTGCGCGAGGTCGTGGGCGAGGCCACGTCCGCGTTCGAGGACTACGAGCACGCGAAGGCGCTCGACGTGACGGAGCGGTTCTTCTGGGGCTTCACCGACGACTACCTGGAGCTCGTGAAGCAGCGTGCGTACGGCGCATACGGCCCCGAGCGCGCCGGATCGGCGATGGCCGCGCTCCGCGGCGCGCTCGACGTCCTCCTCCGGCTGTTCGCGCCGTTCCTGCCGTACGTGACGGAGGAGGTGTGGTCGTGGTGGCGCGAGGGCTCCATCCACCACGCGGCCTGGCCACAGCAGGATGAGATCGTGGTCGACGAGGGGACCACCGTGACGATCGCGGAGGTGGCCGCCCAGGTCCTCACCGCGATCCGGAAGGAGAAGGCGCTCGCCAAGGTGTCGCTGCGCGTCCCCGTGAAGGTCGTGACGGTGACGGACAGACAGGAGCGGCTCGAGGCCCTCCGGGTCACGCTCGAGGACCTCCGCGAGGCCGGCAACGTGGGCGAGTTCGTGCTCGTGGCGGGTGAGGAGCCGTCAGTGCAGGTCGTGCTGGCCCCACCCGATCCCACCTGATGCGGTTCCACGAGGCACGGGGGCATCTCGACGCCCGACAGCCCGAGCACATGCCGGGCCCCTCGCTCGATCGGATCCGTGAGTTGGTCAACTATCTTGACCATCCGGAGTTGACGTACCCCACGATCCACGTGACCGGCACCAACGGGAAGACGACGGCAGCCCGGGTGGCGGGCGCCGTCGGCTGCGCGTACGGGCTCACGACCGGGGTCTTCACCTCGCCGCATCTGCTCACGATCACCGAGCGGTTCTCGATCTGCGGCGTCGACATGACCGAGCAGGAGTTCGCCGATGAATGGGAGCACCTGGAGCCGTTCCTCGAGCTGGTGGACGGGCTCGGTCTCGGCGAGGTCACGTACTTCGAGGCGGTCACGGCGCTCGCGTACCTCTGGTTCGCGGATCGGCCCGTGGGCCTCGGGGTCTTCGAGGTGGGGATGGGCGGATCGTGGGACGCCACGAACCTCGTGGCCGGCGACGTCGCCGTGATCACCCCGGTGGGTCTCGACCATGTCGCGGAGCTGGGCCCGACGCTCGGCGACATCGCGGGTGAGAAGGCAGGGATCCTGAAGGAAGGGAAGACCGGCGTGATCCGAGCGCAGGATCCTGAGGTCGCCGTGGTGCTCGCGCGCCGGGCCGACGAGGTGGGCGCGACGCTCCTGCATGAGGGCGCCGATTGGGAGGTGGACGAGGAGCTCCTGGCCGTCGGCGGGCAGTCGTTCCGCGTGCGGGGGATCCACGCGACGTACGACGACCTCTACGTGCCCTTGTTCGGTGCTTACACGGTGGCGAACGCCGCCGCCGGCGTCGTCGCGCTCGAGGTGCTCGCCGGGCAGGCGCTCGACGAGGCCAGCGTCCGGAAGGGTCTGCGCGCCGTGCGGTCGCCGGGGCGCCTGGAGGTGGTCGCGCGGGAGCCGTTGGTGCTGCTCGACGGGGCGCACAACCCGGCCGGCGCCGGCGCCCTCGCGGAGGCGCTCGAGCGCGCGTTCACCTGGGAGCGGCTCCATCTGGTGCTCGCCGTGAGCGCGAACAAGGATGCGGCGGGGATCGTGGCGGCGCTCGCGCCGTTGGCGGACGCCGTCTACGCGACCCGCAACGACAGCGTGCGGAGCGGGGAACCGGGCGCCCTCGCCGAGGCGGCGAGGGCGCTCGGGCGCCCCGCGGAGGTCCACCCTTCGGTGGCGGTGGCCCTCGCGGCCGCTCGCGCGGCCGCGAGCCCCTCCGACGCCATCCTCGTCACCGGCTCGCTGTTCACGGTCGCCGACGCGAAGCGCGCGCTCGCGAGCCGGTGACCCCTCGGTAGACTTCCGCGCCGACGCGCCCCGAACGACGACCCGAGCGAGGAGAGGGACCGGACCCCATGGCGATCGAATCCACCCTGCTGATCGTGAAACCCGACGGCGTCCAGCGCGGCCTGGTCGGCGAGGTGCTGCGCCGCGTCGAGGTGAAGGGCCTCTCGATCGAGCGGATGGATCTGCGCCTGATCCCGCGCGAGACCGCCGAGGAGCACTACGGCGAGCATCGGGACAAGCCCTTCTACGGTGAGCTCGTCGACTTCATCACGAGCGGCCCGGTCGTCGTCGCCAAGATCACCGGCGAGAACGCCATCGCCTGCTGGCGAACGCTGATGGGGCCGACGGACCCGGTGGACGCCCCGCCCGGATCGATCCGCGGCGCCTTCGCCACCGTGATCGGCGAGAACCTCGTGCACGGGTCCGACTCACCGGCGTCCGCCGAGCGCGAGCTCGCCCTGTTCTTCGGCGCCTGAGGCGGCGCGTATGACCTCGGGGCTGGTCGACGCCTTCGAACGGATCGGCGCCGCCGCCGAGCACCACCTCCCCGTGTCGCATGCACCCGGCCTCGCGCTCGCGGTGACCGATCGTGAGGAGGTCCTCGGGGTCGTGTGCCGCGGCCTCGCCGACGTCGCCTCTGGTGCGCCCGTCCGGCCCGAGACGCGATCGCAGATCGGCTCCATCTCGAAGTCGTTCGCTTCGTTGGTCGTGCTGCAGGAGGTCGAGGCGGGGCACCTCGACCTGCACGTCTCGGTGAACGAGATCCTCCCGTGGCTCGGGCTCCCCGAGCCCTTCGGGCCGATCACGCTGCACCACCTCATGACGCACACCGCCGGCCTGCTCATCGGGACGGAGGATGCGGTGACCCAGGCCGGCACGTTGCACCGCCTCAAGATCAACCCGCCGACCACGGCACCGGGCGAGCGGTTCCTCTACTCGAACGACGGGTGGAAGATCGTCGGGGCGTGCCTCGAAGAGATCACGGGGACGCGCGTCGACCGGCTGCTCGAGGAACGGATCGCCGGGCCGCTCGGCATGACGTCGACCGTGGGCGCCATCACCGACGGCGCGTGGGTCGACCTCGCCACCGGCTACGAGCCGATGTACACGGACCGGCCCGTCCAGATCCGGCATCCGCTGCGCCCGGCCGCCCGCATCGTGAGCTTCACGGCCGACGGGTCGATCGTCTCGAACGTGCTCGACATGTCGGCGTACGCCCGGCTGATCCTCGCCGGCGGCGACGTCCCGGATGGGCGCGGGGGGCGGATCCTCTCGGACGCGATGTTCGTCGAGTGGGTCGAACCGCGCGTGGACGATGGTGACAGGGGGACCTACGGATACGGCCTGTGGACCGAGGAGGTCGACGGCGTCCGGTGGGTCGCGCACTCGGGCGGCATGGTCGGCTACACCGCCTACCTCGTCACGGTCCCCGAGGAGGGTCTCGCGTGCGTCGCACTGCAGAACGGCGCGGGCTCCACGTACGGACTGGTCCGGTTCGCGCTCGCCACGGTACGCGCCGCGGTGGTGGGTGGTCCGCTCCCCGCCGTCCCCATCCCGCCGGCTCCCACCGACGTGGCGAACGCGGCGGACTACACCGGGACCTACCGGGGTGAGGACGGCAGGGTGCTCGAGGTCGGGGCCGCGGAAGGCCAGCTCCGGCTGCAGGTCGGGCCCGTCCATGTGGCGCTCGAGCGCGACCCGCTGTCGTTCGAGGCAGGTGACCTGTTCCTCGTGCCCCACGAAGCCCTCGAGCGGTTCCCGCTCGTGTTCGGCCGCGACGCGGACGGAAAGGTCGTCGAGGCCTTCCACGGCGACACGTGGTTCCGTGGCGAGGCGTACGGTGGGCCCGAGCCGGAGCCTCCGCCCGAGACGTGGCGTCGGTACGCCGGGATCTACCGGAACGACGACCCGTGGTGCCCCGTCCTCCGGGTCCTGCTGCGCAAAGGTCGGCTGGCGTTGCAGTGGCCGAGCGCCGCGACCGACGGTGACCCCGAAGCCGAGCTGGTCCCCCTCGCCGACGGCTGGTTCGCCGCGGGTTCAGAGCGCGAGCCGGCACGGATCCGGTTCCTGGGGGAGACCGCGGTGGGCGCGGCTGCGGTCGCCGAGTTCAACGGCGGCTCATGGTTCCGATCGTTCGAGGATTGAGTCGGTCCGTCGCGGCGACGCGGGACCGCCGGGCCGTGGCGCAGCGCCCCACATGTCCGGCGAGGCACCGGGATCGGGGGGAGGAGGAGGGAGCGCGCTCATGCGGGGCAGTGAGCCGCGCGAGGGTTGCGTCGGCGAGCGGCCCCGGTCAGGCGGCGTCGTGGGTCGGGGGCAGGAGGGAGGCGATCATCATCCCGAGGCCAGCTCCGCCCACCGTGTCGTGGGGCAGGTGCGCCCCCACGTACATCCGGCCGAACGCCGTCGCGAGCACCACGGCCCCGAGCACCGGCCGCAGGCCGGGGAGATCGTCGGCGAGGATGCCGGCCATGGTGGTCGCCACGGCCGCGTGTCCCGAGACCCACCCGAGGTCACCTTCGATGCCCTCACGGATGATCACGTCGGGGAGCACGCCGGCCGGCCGGGCTCTCCCCCCGTAGGGCTTGATGGCCTTGGCGCCGAACCACGCGAGCGTCCCACCGACCAGGACCTTGGCCCCGAGCTGCCGCCGCCCCGAGAGGAACACCACCGTGGCCACCGCGGGCACGGTCCCGAAGGTCCCCGCCTGCATGATGGCCCGCACCGGGATCCGGATCGCGTCCGGCGCCCCGTTCGCGAGCCGGAACACGCGTTCCTCGTAGGGAGGTGGTGCGTCACGCCTGGCCTCGAGGTAGCTCCCGGCGAGCAGCGCCGCACCGAGCGCGGCCCGCGCGACGCGCCGGACGGTCCGGCGCCGGCTCACCCGTTCACTCCGGGTCCGGCTCCTCCGAGACCCGGCCGACCGAGAGCCCGTAGGCCCAGACGTCGAACTCCTCCGGCTGGTGTCCGAGGTCGGTGAGGGCCGTGTTCACCTGGCTCCGGTGGTCGCTCGAGTGGTGGACGACCTGCGCCCACCGGATGCCGAGCGCGGCGGTCGTGGAACTGCCGTCGGGACGATGACGGACCGCCCGGCGATCCTCGTCCTCGGCCTCGCCGAGGAGCGTCTCCCACCCGACGGCGTTCTCATCGAAGGTCGCCAGCAGCTCGGGCACGGTCATCGTCTCTTCGTCGAGCTCGGTGGTCCCGAACCTCCCGCCACTGATCACGAACAGGTACGAGCAGTCCCCGCCGACGATGTGGCGGAGCGTGTCGAGGATGGTGCCGTAGGTGCCGGGGACCGCCGTCGCGAGCTCGTCGACGGTGAGCGCGGCGCAGGCGCCGAGCTGGTTGCGCGTCGCCCAGATGTGGTGACGGATCGCGTCGGTCCGCATGCCCTCAGGCGACCTTCCGGAAGGCGATGGCGGCGTTCTGGCCGCCGAACCCGAAGGAGTTCGACACGGCCAGCGTGACGTCCAGATCGCGCGCCTCGTTCGGCGTGACATCGAGGTCGCAGTCGGGATCGGGGTGTTCGTAGTGGATCGTGGGTGGGATGCGGCCGTGAGCGATCGCGAGGGCGCAGACGGCGCCCTCGACGGCCCCGGCGGCGCCCAGCATGTGGCCGGTCATCGACTTCGTCGATGACACGGCCACGCGGTGGGCGATCTCCTCGCCGAGCGCGGCCTTGATCGCCGCCGTCTCCGACGCGTCGTTCAGCGATGTCGACGTGCCGTGCGCGTTCACGTACGTGACCGCGCTCGGCTCCTCGCCCGCATCCGCGAGGGCCCAGCGCATGGCCAGGGTGGCACCCGATCCCTTCGGATCGGGTGCCGTGATGTGGTACGCGTCGGCCGAGGCGCCGTACCCGGCCACCTCGGCGTACACGCGGGCGCCGCGCGCCCGCGCGTGCTCCTCGGACTCCAGGATCAGCGCGCAGGACCCTTCGGAGAGCACGAAGCCGTTGCGCTCGGCATCGAAGGGCCGCGACGCCGAGTCGGGATCGGGGTTCTTCGTCAGCGCGGTCATCTGCGCGAAGGCGGCGACGGTGAGCGGCATCGTGGCGGACTCGGAACCGCCGACGACGCACAGGTCGAGGTAGCCGTCGCGGATCATCCGCATGCCCTCGCCGATCGCGTGGTTCGACGACGCGCACGCCGAGATCGTGCAGAGGTTGGGACCGGTGAGCCCGTAGATCATGGCGATGTGCCCGGCCGGGGCGTTCGCCATGAGCATCGGGACCATCATGGGAGACACGCGCCGGGGTCCCTTCTCCTTCAGGACGTCGTAGGCGACGAGGAGCGTCTCGATGCCTCCGATCCCCGTGGCGAAGACGGCGCCGCCCCGCTCGGACCGGACCTCCGGGTCGCCGGCGTCCTGCCAGGCGAGCTTCGCCGACGCGATGGCGAACTGCGTGAAGCGGTCGGTCCGGCGCGCCTCCTTGGTGTCCAGCCAGTCGGAGGGCTCGAAGTCCGGGACCTCGCCGGCCACGCTGACGGGGAGATCGGCGTGATCGAAGCGGGTGATCGTCCGCACGCCGTTGCGGCCGGAGGTCATGCCCTCCCAGAAGGTATCCACGCCGGTGCCGACCGGCGTGACCGGGCCGATGCCGGTGATGACGACTCGGGCGCGTTCGGGCACGGCTCCTCCGTGGCGCGGCTGGGTGCTCAGCTCACGCCGAGCTTGGTGGCCACCATGTCGATGGCCTGGCCGACCGTCTTCACCTGCTCCATCTCGTCCTCGGGGATCTCGATGCTCCACTCCTCCTCGAGGGCGAGCACGGCCTCGACGAGGTCGAGCGAGTCGGCGTTGAGGTCCTCCTGGAACCGGGCGTCGGGCACCACCTGTGCCTCATCCACCGCGAGCTGTTCCGCGAGGACCTTCTTGACCCCCGTCTCGATCTCTGCTCGATCGGTCATCTGCACGTTCCTCCTGCGTCTCCTTGGCTGGTCCCTGCCAGTCTCCGTCGGTGGTTCCTTGGCGGCACAGCCTAGTGCCTAGGCGGTCAGCCCACCGTCCACCGGGATCACCGCGCCGTTCACGTACGAGGCCTCTTCCGACATCAGGAACCGCACCACCGCGGCCACCTCTTCGAGCCGAGCGGCCCGCCCGAGCGGCGTCTGGTCGAGGTAGTAGGCGCGCGCTTCCTCCGTGAGGTGCGACGTCATCTCGGTGTCGAGCAACCCCGGGCACAACGCGTTGACCGTGATGCCTTTCGTGGCCACCTCGCGCGCGAGCGAGCGTGTGAGGCCCACGAGTCCCGCCTTCGTCGCGGCGTAGACCGTCTGCCCGGCGTTGCCGTGCAGGGCCACGGCGCTCGACATGTTCACGACGCGCCCCCACTTCTCACGGAGCATCCCGCGGAGCGCGGCCTGCGAGCAGAGGAAGGCTCCACGGAGGTTCGTCGCCATGGTCGCCTCATAGACGTCCATCGGGTACTTGAGCAGGAGGCCGTCGCGCGACAGGCCGGCGTTGTTGACGAGCCCCGTGACGTTGCCGACCTCATCGGCCACGCGGCGGAACGCCTCCTGCACGCTCGCCTCGTCCGTGACGTCGAGCTCGACCGCCAGGCCCGGGGTGCCCGCGGACTCGAGGGACCCCAGGGTCTCCTTCGCGTCCTGCTCGTTCGTGCGGAAGCCGACCGCCACGGTCCACCCGCCCTCGGCGAGCGCGATGGCGCACGCGCGGCCGATCCCGCGGGAGCCGCCCGTGACCACCGCGACCTTGGGGGTCATCCGCCCACCCGAGGCATGGTCCACCGCATCACGGTGGCTCCCCATGTGAGCCCGGCTCCGAACGAGGTGAACAGCACGAGGTCCCCTTCCTGCATCCGTCCTGCACGATAGGCACGGTCCAAGGCGATGGGGATCGACGCGGCGCTCGTGTTCCCGATCCCCGCCACGTCGACCACCGCCTTGTCGAGCGGGATGCCGAGACGCTCGGCGACCGCGATCATGATCCTCGCGTTGGCCTGGTGCGGGATCAGCAGGTCGACGTCGTCGGGCGTGTGACCGTTCTTCTCGAGCACCTGGCGGCACGAGGCGGCCATCTCCGTCACGGCGCGCTTGAACACCTCGCGGCCGTTCGGCATCGTGATGTTGTGCCGGCCCGCCGCCACGCTCTCGGGGGTGGCCGGCTCGCGCGAACCACCGCCCGGCATGATCAAGATCTCCGCCGCGCGCCCGTCCGCTCCGAGGACCGTGCTCTCGATCCCCGGCCGCTCGGCGGCCTGGATCGACGGCCGCGCCGGCACCGTCGCCGAACAGGACGCACGTCTGCCGGTCGGTGAAGTCCAGGATCTTGCTGAACACCTCGGCGCCGATGAGCAGGATCGTGTCGGCCATGCCGGCCTCGACCATCGCGGTCGCGGTGCTGAGGGCGTAGGAGAAGCCCGCGCATGCCGCGTTCACATCGAAGGCCGGGCACGACAACCCGAGCTTCCGTTGCACCCACACGGCGGTCGACGGGAACGGGGTGTCGCCGGTGACGCTCGCGCAGATGATCATGTCGATCTGGTCGGGCGAGATGGCGGCGGTGTCGAGGGCCAGGTGCGCTGCTTCCACCGCGAGGTCGGACGCGACGACGCCGTCGTCCACGAAGCGGCGCGCCTCGATCCCGGTGCGCTCGCGGATCCACTCGTCGGACGTCGCGACCTTGTCCTCGAACCACGTGTTCGGGACCGAGCGAGGGGGAAGCGACGAGCCGACGCCGGTGATGGTGGCGTGTCTGGTCACGGCCAGGGAGCTTATCGGACCCGCGTCAGGGCGAACCCGACGCCCCGAGGAGCGATCGGGCGGCGTCGGGCGACCCGACCGCGATCGCACGGACCTCCGGGTCGATCCGCTTCTGGAGCTTCGTGAGGACGTCGCCGGCGCCCGGCTCGACGAAGGTCGCCGCTCCGGCGCCGGCGAGCGCCCGCGCGCAGTCTTCCCACCGCACCGGCGAGATGACGTGGCGCTTGAGGAGCGCCTCGAGCTCACCGGGATCGTCCACCAGCGCTCCTGACACGTTCTCGGCGACGGGGAAGCGAGGTGGCCGGAACGCGAGCGAGTCGATGCGTTCGTCGATCGCGGCCACCGCGGGCTCCATCAAGGGGGAGTGGAAGGCGCCGGCGACCGGGAGGCGGACGGCACGTGTCTTCCGATCCTTCGCGAGCGCCTCGAGCCGCTCGATCGCAGGGACCGAGCCGCTCGCCACCACCTGCACCGGCGAGTTCAGGTTGGCCACGAGGAGCGTGTCTTCGCCCCGTACCTCGTCGCAGAGGGCGGTGGCGGCCACCGCGTCCACGCCGAGGAGCGCCGTCATGGCGCCGGGGTTCGCCTCGCCGGCGCGCTGCATCGCCTCGCCGCGGACGACGACCAGGTCGAGGGCCTCCGGCAGGGCGAGGACGCCGGCGGCCACGAGCGCGGCGAACTCGCCGAGCGAGTGGCCGGCCACGCCGACCGGGGCCGGCATGCCGTCGGCTTCGCAGACGGCGAAGCCGGCGAGCCCGACCGCGAGGAGCGCCGGCTGCACGAAGGCGGTGGTCGCGAGCGCCGCGTCGTCATGGCATCCCGCCACGACGTCGCGACCCATGGCCTCCGAGGCCTCCTCGAGCACCGCGCGCCCGGCCGGATGGCCGACCCACGGGTCGGCCATCCCCACCGACTGCGACCCCTGTCCCGGGAACACGACCGCATACGCATCCACGGGCGGGGATGCCTATCCACAGATCGGATCGCGGGTACCCCCGGCCGCGCCGACGGTTCGGTCGTCACCCCCCTGACACGCTGCGAGGCAACCCACGCCGTCCCGTGTCAGGTGTCTCACGACAACGAAGGCCGTGGTTGCCGTGAGGTACCTGACAAAGGCTCGCGTGGAGCGACACCGAGGGTGTCAAACACCTGACAAGCTCTGCGTAGACGACCGCCGAGGGTGTCAACCCGGCTGATACCCAGGCCGACGTGGCCCTGTGACGGCGGTGTGGTTTCTTCCCCACCGCGCTCCCGCAGGTTGCCACCCCGACGACCCCTCCTGTTGAATGCTCCCGAGAGCCCATGGCCGAGAGGGTTCAACGATCTTCTTCTCCCACGTCCCGGAACCAGGGGACGGAGGGGGTTCTAGGGTTCCTTGGTCGCGACATGGCCGTCGATCTCGGGACCGCGAACACGCTCGTCTACGTTCGCGGTCGCGGGGTGGTCCTGAACGAGCCGAGCGTCGTCGCGATCAACACCCTTACCGGAGCCATCCTTGCCGTGGGGGCCGAAGCGAAGCGCATGATCGGCCGCACCCCGAGCCACATCCAAGCGGTCCGCCCCCTGAAGGACGGCGTGATCGCCGACTTCGACGTGACCGAGAAGATGCTCCGGTACTTCATCCAGCGCGTGCACAAGCGCCGCCTGCTCGCCAAGCCCCGCGTGGTCGTCTGCGTGCCGTCGGGGATCACGGGTGTCGAGCAGCGCGCCGTGGAGGAAGCGACCATCGCGGCGGGGAGCCGCCGCGCCTACATCATCGAGGAGCCCATGGCGGCGGCCATCGGTGCCGGGCTGCCGATCCACGAGCCCACGGGCAACATGATCGTGGACATCGGTGGTGGCACCACCGAGGTCGCCGTCATCTCGCTCGGCGGCATCGTGACGAGCACCAGCATCCGCATCGGCGGCGACGAGCTCGACGAGGCGATCATCCAGCACGTCAAGAAGGAGTACTCGCTGTTGCTCGGCGAGCGCACGTCCGAAGCGATCAAGCTCGCCGATCGCATCGGTCTTCCCGATGCCCGAGGAGCTCGTGGCCGAGATCAAGGGTCGCGACCTCGTGAGCGGGCTGCCGAAGACCATCACCATCACGGCGGAAGAGATCCGCCGGGCGATCGAAGAGCCGGTGAACGCCATCATCGACGCCATCAAGACCACGCTCGACCGAACCCCCCCCGAGCTGTCCGCCGACATCATGGATCGAGGCATCGTCCTCACCGGCGGCGGCGCACTGCTGCGCGGCCTCGACAAGCGGCTGCGCCATGAGACCGGCATGCCGGTCCGCATCTCCGACACGCCGCTCCAAGCTGTCGTGCTGGGCTCGGGCAAGTGCCTCGAAGAGTTCGAGGTCCTGCAGCGGGTCCTGGTGAGCCCGAGCAGCCGGAGATAGGTTCGGGCCGTGGCCGTCACGCGCCCCCGTCCGCGCAGCACGCGGCTCCTCGTCGCGGGTCTCGTGTGCGCATCGCTCGCCATCATCACCTTGGACTACCGACAGGGGACGGACGGACCGTTGGCCGGTGTCGGGCGCTCGGCGCAGGCAGCCATGAGCCCGCTCCAAGAAGCCGTGACCGGGGCGACCCGGCCGGTGGCCGACTTCTTCAGCGGCCTCGCCCACCTCCCGTCGCTCGAGGAAGAGAACCAACGGTTGAAGGATCAGGTGGCCGACTACCAGACGCTCATCGCGACGTCGGAGTTGTTGCAGAAACGGCTCCAAGACCTGTACGACCAGCTCGGGCTCCGACGGACCCTCGATCCGGACGCGGTGTCGGCCGTCGTGATCGGCAACGGGGTCTCGAACCACGAGTGGACGATCACGCTCGACAAGGGCGCGGACGATGGAATCCAGGTCGACCAACCCGTCGTCACGGGCAGCGCGGCGTCCGCCCGGCTCGTCGGGCACGTCATCTCGGTCAACGCGCTGTCGTCGGAGGTGCAGCTGATCGTGGACCCGCGGTCCACCGTGGCGGCGCGGCTGAGCGACTCGTTCGAGGTCGGGTCCGTCCAGGGTCAGGGGGACGACGACCTCCGCATGGATGACGTCTCGATCGGCACGGAGATCGATCTCACCGCCGATCCGGTCGAGGTCTTCACGGTCAGCTACCAGATCGCGGGCCAGCGGGGATCTACACGCCGGGCCTCCTCATCGGGACCGTGTCGCAGGTGTACGAGGCCTCGAACGGGCTGCAGGTCTCGGTCTCGGTCCGGCCCGCCGTCGACTTCTCCGCGCTGGAGAACGTGCTCGTCCTCAGCTCAAGGACGGACCCATCCGAAGAGAGCGGCGCCTAGTGCTCCGTCGGGTCCTCGTGTTGGCGGCGGTGATCGTCACCGCGCTGCTCCTGCAGTCCACCGTCTTCGCCGAGCTCCGTCTGCTCGGGATCCGTCCCGAGCTCCTCTACATGGTCACCACGATCGTCGCGCTGCTGGAGGGACCGAACGAGGGAGCCGTGGTGGGCTTCGCCGCCGGGCTCGCGCAGGACTTCCTCATGAACCAGCCGAAGGGGATCACGGCGCTCACGCTCACCCTGGTGGGGTACGGCGTGGGGATGGGCCGGCAGTTCATCGTGTCCGCCTCGCCGCTCATCCCCACCTTGGTCGTCTTCGTCGCGACCGCGGTCGGCGTGGCGTTCTACGAGGTCGTCTCCTTCCTCCTCGGGAACTTCGAGGAACCCGTGGGGTACGGGATCAAGGTGGCGCTCCTCACCGCGGTCTACGGCGCGGTGCTGACCCCGATCGTCTACCCGCTCTTGCGGCGGATCCTCGAGGGCTCGCGCCCGCGGAAGGTGGTGCGGTTCTAGGTGGAGCGGTCATCCTCACGCCTGCGCGTGCTCGCCTTCCTCGTGGCGCTGATGTTCGTGGCCCTCACCACGCGGCTCTGGTACCTGCAGGTCCTCGCCTCGGACACGTACAAGGACACGGCGCTGCAGAACAGCATCCGCTTCGTGTACACCGATCCGACCGCGGCTTGATCGTCGACGCGTCCGGCACCCCGCTCGTGCTGAACCAGCCGAGCCTCGAGGTCCAGGTCACCCGCGACGAGCTCGGCGACGAGGCGGAGGCCGTGATGCTGCGGCTCGCCGAGCTCCTCAACGTGCCGGTCTCCGACCTCCGCGAGAGCCTCCAGGACGATCGCTACTACCCGTTCCAGGCGGTTCCGGTGGCGGAGTTCGTGGACGAGCCCGCCCCACTCGGGCACGCCTCCCGCGGTCTTCGCGTCAAGCTCTATATCCAGGAGCATCCCGAGCTCTTCCCCGGCGTGACGGTGGAGTCGGTCGCCGTGCGCTCGTACCCCTTCCACACGCTGGCCGCGCACATCCTCGGCCAGGTGGGACTCATCGAGGCCGGGGACTACGACCGGCTCAAGGCGCGGGGCTACGGGCAGAACGACATGATCGGGCGCGCGGGGCTCGAGGTCGTGTACGAGCGCTGGCTGCGGGGCACGAAGGGCGTCCAGAAGCTCATCGTGAACGCCGACGGCGAGGTCACCGGGCGCTCGGCTCCGAGCCGGCGCAGCCGGGGGCCGATGTCCATCTCACCCTCGAGATGGACGAGCAGCGCTCCGTCGAGGACGCGCTCAGCGAGGGGATGGAGCGAGCGCGGAGCCAGGTCGACTCCGAAGGCAGGCCGCTCCGCGCGAACGCCGGCGCGGTCGTCGTGATGGATGCCGACACCGGGGCGATCCGCGCCATGGCCTCCCTCCCGTCGTTCGATCCCGGTTGGTACGTCGAGGGGCTCACGCCTGCGCAGTCCGCCTACCTCTCGAACGGCGACCTGGCGCCGCTCGTGGACCGGGCCACCCAACTCGGCTACGCGCCCGGCTCGTCCTTCAAGCCCATCACCGGGCTGGTCGCCGTCAAGGAGGGCGTCGCGTCCCTCGGTGGGTACTACCCCTGCACCTCCGAGTACGTGCATCCTGGGGACGAGTCCGGGGCCGTGTTCGAGAACTGGTCGGTCTCGAACAGCACGATCAGCCTCGCCGAGGCCCTGAAGGTGTCCTGCGACACCGTCTTCTACGGGTTCGGTTCGGAGTTCTACTACCGGTACGTGAACAACCAGCTCGGGGCCGATGGGCAGCCCTTGCAGCAGCGGCTCCGCGAGTGGGGGTTCGGCGCGCCGAGCGGGCTCGACCTGCCGGCCGAGGCGCCGGGTCTCGTGCCCGACGCCGCCTACGCCGAGGAGCACCCCGACCGGTATCCCTACGGCTGGAACCCGGGCGGGGACATCCTGACCATGATCGGGTCGGGCGACCTGCAGGCGACACCGCTGCAGATGGCGAGGGCCTACGCGGCCATCGCGAACGGGGGGCACCTCTGCAAGCCGCACCTGATGGACCGCATCGAGACCACCGACGGCAGGATGGTCCGCAACCCGGGGGACCGGTGCGGGAAGACCCTCCCGTACAGCGCCGGGGAGCTCTCGTACATCCGCAACGCGCTCGCCACCGTCGTCACGAGCGGCACCGCGGCGTGCGCGTTCAACGGCTTCCCGCTCTCGCGGGTGACCGTCATGGGCAAGACGGGGACCGCCGAGCGCGGGTCGCCGGAGTTCCAGGACACCTCCTGGTTCGCCGCCATGGTCGGCCCGGTCGACCATCCCGACTACGTCGTGGTCACCATGGTCGAGCAGGGCGGGTTCGGAGGGAACGTCGCGGCGCCGATCACCCGGGACGTGATCGAGCGCCTCGAGGGCATCTCGCCGGTGGACTCTCCGCACTTCGGCTGCGCGGTCGCGAACGAGGTGGACGGCTGATGGACCTCGTCGCGGGCGCGTCTGGTCCGATGAGCGGCGGCCGATCCGGCACGTCGACTGGGTGCTGCTGCTCCTCGCCGTGGGCCTCGTGGTCATCGGGCTGTTCCTGCTGTACTCGGCCACCAACCAGACGCTTCGCCAAGATGGACTGGATCCGTTCGAGCGCGTCAAGAAGCAAGCCTTCGCGGCGGTGATCGGGCTGGTCGTGGTCCTGGTGATCGCGGCGTTCGACTACCGGTTCTTCAAGGTGTACGCGGGGTTCCTCTACGCGGCCACGCTCCTGCTGCAGGCCGTCCTCCTCATCCCCGGCGTCTCCTCCCCGACGGGCGCCTACATCGACATCCCCGGCGTGAACCTGCTGCAGATCACGCCGCCCGAGTTCGTGAAGCTCGGCATGCTCGTGATGATCGCCGCGATCCTGTCGGAGCTCCGCACGCCCCGGCCGGAGCTCCGCGACGTGATCCGGGTGGTCCTCGTGTCGTCGCTCGCCGTCGGGCTCGTGGTCGCGAAGGTGGAGATCGGGACGGCGATCGTGCTCGTCGCCATGACCGTGGCCGTCCTCGTGGTCGCGGGAGCCGCGACCAAGCACCTCGCGGCCCTCGCCGCCATCTCGCTGGTGCTCATCGTGCTCGCGTTCCAGGCGCACGTGATCCAGGACTACCAGCTGAACCGGGTGCGGGCGTTCCTCGACCGCGAGAACGTGCCCGAGGACGTGCGCTACAACCTGGACCAGTCGCTGATCGCAGTGGGCTCCGGTGGCCTCTTGGGCAAGGGCTACCTGACGGGCACCCAGACGAACCTCGACTACGTGCCCGAGCAGCACACCGACTTCATCTTCACGGTGGTGGGGGAGGAGTTCGGGTTCGTGGGCGCGATGATCGTGCTCGCCCTCTTCGCGTTGCTGCTCTGGCGAGCCATCCGGGTCGCGTACCTGTCGAAGGACCCCTTCGGGACGTACGTGGCCACCGGGATCGCGGCCATGTTCGCGATCCAGATGTTCGTGAACGTGGGGATGGTGGTCGGGATCATGCCGATCACCGGTCTCCCACTCCCGTTCCTCAGCTACGGGGGATCGTCGATGCTGGTCACGTTCGTCTCGATCGGCATGCTCGAGAGCATCCACATGCGGCGGTTCAAGTAGTGGCGGGGTCGGACGCGGGCGTCTCGCACGCGGGCTGACCGCCCGAGACGATCCACAGGAACGTGGAGCCCTCGGGACCGCCCGACTCCAGCACCACATCGCCGTCCATGGCGCGGGCCGACAGACGGGCCAAGCTGAGTCCGAGCCCCACACCCTGATGCGTCCGCGTGTAGAGATTCTCGGCCTGCTCCAGCGGCTCGAAGATCCGCTCGACGTCGTCGGGGGAGATGCCGGGACCGCGATCGATCACCCGGACCTCGGGACGATCGCCGTTCACGGAGACCCGCACGACGACCTCGCCGTCGTCCGTGGAGAACGCGAGCGCGTTCTCCACGAGCTCCTCCACGATGCGCTGGCCGGCCGTCCGGTTCAGCGTGGTCATGACGGGTCGAGGCGGAGCCTCGACCCGGACCCGGGGATCGCGCTCGCCCGCTTCGCGGGCGAGCGCCACCACGTCGGCCCACTCGGTCAAGCCCGCCTCGACGGCGGCCTCGAACCGGTGCACGAGACGCGCGAGCCCTTCGGCGCGCTCCACGAGCGCGCCCAAGGCCTCGTCCAGCTCCTCGCCTTCCATCGGCGCCCGCTGGAGGGTCTGCGCCAGGCCGAGGATCACCGTCACCGGGGTCCGCAGCTCGTGGCCGAGGCGTCCGATCAGCTGCTGGCGACGGGCCGCGCGCTCCAGCAACGCCTCCTGCGCCAGCTCGAGCTGACGGGCGCGCCGGCGCTCGCGCTCGAGCGCCTCGGTCAGCTCCTCGATCACGGTCGGGGTGACCGCCGGCGAGAGCAGCGCCCCGCCGGACGCCGCCCGCTTGATCGCCCGGATGATCTCGTCGCCGTCGGAGTCCTTCAGGACGTAGCCCGAGGCCCCGGCGACGAGCATGTCGCGCACCGCGCGTTGCTCCTCCATCCCGGTGAGCGCGACGACCCCCAGGGACGGGCGCAGCGCCTTCAGGCGCCGGGTCGTCTCGATGCCGTCCATCCCGGGCATCCGCACGTCCATGAGAACGACGTCGGGGGCGAGGGTGCGGACGAGCTCCATCGCCTCCAGGCCCGAGCCTGCCTGGCCGACCACCGTGAGCTCTTCGCCCTCGAGCAAGGAGGCCAAGGAGTCACGGAAGGCCACGTTGTCGTCCACCACCAGGACCCGAATCGTGGCGGGCACCGCCGGGGACGCGGTCGCCTGCATCCGCATGACCTGAGGATGGGGGCGGCGTTCAGGCCGCGCCATCCGGCCGACGCCCGGTTCGCCTCGGTGGACAGCCTTGTGGGTTGGATGGGGGACACCGGAACGAACCCGCCCCCCTCGGCATGGTCACGACGGGTTCCCTCCTCGTTCGCCCCCGCCTCCCTCCTCCCGGGGGGTTCGGCTGCTATCCTCGGACGCAGACCTGCCCATCGGCGCACAGGCTCCGGCCGGCCGGTGGTGATCTGAACGACGAGTCGATGAGGCGCGCGACCGCCGCCGGCCGGTCCGGGAACCCGGACACGCCGAAGCGGGACGCGAGCGCCGGACAAGGACACGGATCAGGTGCGCAACGACGCACGAGGCCCGGCGCGCGGGATGACCCGCTGCGCGGGCCGGAGACGTCCAACACAGGACCTCGCCCATCGTGGGCATCCGGTCCTGTGGGCACCCCGTTCCCCCGGTCTCGCAACGCGGATGCCTCCTCGCCGCTGACGCGGAAGGAGCAACGTGGGAGACGAATTCCGGGCAGGAAGGCCCGCGGTCCGGGTGCCGCAGACCCAGCCCGACACGAAGAACGAAGTGGCGGCCCCGGTCGCGACCAAGCCCGAGCCCCCGAAGGACCGCCCCGATCGGTCGAGCGAACCGAGGGCACCGAAGGAACCGCCGAAGGAATCGAAGGTCGCGACGGAGACCGAGCCGGCGAAGGCGAGACGCTCGCCGTCGCCGGTGAGGGCCGAGCCGAGGCCGACCACCGGATCGACCGAGGAGCCGTCGCCACGGGTGGCGACGGCTCCGGGCGACGCCGCCATCGAGACGAGCGGCAACGGTGCGGGTTCGCCATCCGGCGCGCCGCGCCGCCGTCGCCGCGGAGGCCGCGGGCGAGGGCGCGGCGGGTCCCGACCCGCAGGCGCCGAGCAGGGCGCAGGCGATGGCAACGAGCCCGGGGCGGAGCCCGCCTCGCGGAGGATCGTCCGAGGATCGAACCCGGACCGAGGGGTCGGGCCGGCGGACGCCCGCCGCGTCGACCGCCCCCGAAGCGGGAACCGGTCCCGACCGGGCGACGGCGGACGCTCCGTCGGGAGCGACCGACGGTGACGCCCGTGAGGGCGCGCCGCGCCGCCGCCGCCGCGGAGGCCGCGGGCGGGGCAGTGCCACGCGACCGCCGACCGCCGGGCACGACGCCACCGAGACCTCCGATACCCAGCGCGAGGACGCGCTGCCCGACACCTCCGTGTCCGGCGCAGCTGCGACCGATGCTCCGTCCGGCACCTCCGGTGGCGGTCGGAGCCGCCGGGGACGCGGACGAGGCCGTGGAGGCTCCTCCGGAGCCGCCACGGCCGACGGGGCCTCACCGGCGGCCGCGCAGGCGGAGCCGAAGGCCCGCCAGCGCTCCCTGGAGGAGCGCGTCGCCACCGGTGGTCCCACCCGTGGGATCCGCGCCCCGCGTGCCCGCGGCCAAGGCCGCGGGCGGCGGCGCGAACCCACCCCGACCCCGCCGCGGGTCACCGACAAGCTCATGGTCATCACCGAGAACGGCGAGCGCGATCAGATCGCGGTGCTCGAAGAAGACGTCCTGGTCCAGCACTACGTGACCCGGATCGGCGCGACGTCGATGGTGGGCAACGTCTACCTGGGACGCGTACAGAACGTGCTCCCGGGCATGGAGGCGGCTTTCGTCGACGTGGGTCGGGGTCGCAACGGGGTCCTCTACGCGGGCGAGGTGAACTATTCGCCCGAGGACATCGAGGGCGACGCCCCCCGCATCGAACAGCTGCTGAAGGCCGGGCAGGCGGTGATGGTGCAGGTCACGAAGGACCCCATGGGCGGGAAGGGTGCGCGCCTCACGGCCAACCTCAGCCTCGCCGGCCGGTACCTCGTGCTGGCGCCGAACCAGAACCTCCAAGGGATCAGCCGGCGTCTCCCCGACGAGGCGAGGAACCGCCTGAAGACCCTGTTGAAGCGTGTGAAGCCGCCGGAGCACGGCGTCATCGTCCGGACGGCCGCCGAAGGCGCCACCGAGGAGGCCCTCGAGAGCGATCTGCGGAGGCTCCTCGAGATCTGGGACGACATCCAGAAGAAGGCCAAGAAGGGAAAGGCCCCGGTGGTCCTGTACGAGGAGCCGGAGCTCACCCTCCGCGTCGTCCGCGACCTCTTCACCGACGAGGAGTTCCGCGCGCTCGTGACCGACTCGCCCCGGGTCCGCGACCAGATCGCGATCTACCTGGGCGAGGTCGCCCCCGACCTCTCGGAGAAGCTGCGCTTCCACGAGGGCCCGCTGCCGGCGTTCGAGGAGCACCGGGTGGTCGAGCAGATCCACAAGGCGCTGGACCGGAAGGTCTGGCTCCCGTCGGGCGGCTACCTGGTGATCGAGCGGACCGAGGCCATGACCATCGTCGACGTCAACACGGGGAAGTCGGTCGGCAAGACGAACCTCGAGGAGACGGTGGTCAACACCAACCTCGAAGCGGCGCGCGAGGTGGCGCGCCAGCTGCGGCTGCGCGACATCGGCGGCATCATCGTGATCGACTTCATCGACATGCTGCTCGACAAGAACAAGAAGCAGGTGGAGGACACCATGCGCGACGCGCTCGCGCTCGACAAGACCCGCTCGCAGGTCTTCGAGATCGGCCCACTCGGGCTGATGCAGGTCACGCGCAAGCGGGTATCCTCGGGCCTGGTCGAATCGTTCTCCGAGACCTGCCCCCACTGCGAAGGTCGGGGGATCACTCCTCACCTACGACGTGAACTGAGCTCGGGGAGCACAGCCATGAAGGAAGGTCGATGACGCATGTACGCGGTGATCAGCTCCGGCGGGAAGCAGCACAAGGTGAAGTCCGGCGATGTGATCGAGGTCGAGAAGCTCGTCGCCGGTGACGAGACCATCACGTTCACGCCCCTGCTGGTCGTGGACGACGACGGGAAGACGCACGCCGGGTCCGCGGTCGCCAAGGCCTCGGTCACGGCCAAGCCCCTCGGTGAGACGAAAGGCGACAAGGTCAAGGTCTTCAAGTACCGGCCGAAGACCGGGTACGCGAAGAAGGCGGGCCATCGCCAGCAACTCACGCTCCTGGAGATCCAGGACGTGACGCTCGGCGCCTGAGGCACCGCTGGTAGCCTGGAGGACGCTATGGCACACAAGAAGGGCGGCGGCTCGTCCCGCAACGGCCGCGACTCCAACTCCAAACGGCTCGGCGTGAAGGCCTACGGCGGTCAGACCGTCACGGCCGGTTCCATCATCGTGCGCCAGCGCGGCACCCGGATCCACCCGGGCGAGGGCGTGGGCAAGGGCGGCGACGACACGTTGTTCGCCACGCGCCCCGGTGTGGTCACGTTCTCGCAGTCGCGCGGCCGGACCTACGCCTCCATCGCACCCAGCCTCAGCACCGCCGCCGCCGCGGGCTGAGCGCTCACCCGCCGCGCGATGCGGCGACCCGGGTCCGCACCTCCGATGCCCACGCGATCATGATCGGCTTGAGCTGCCCGCCGTGCTGCGTGAGGTAGGTCGCGTTCTCGCGCCGCTGGCGCCGCTTGCTGGGTGGGCGCCCTCCGAGCGCTCCGAGCACCCCCGCCCGGGGCAGCGTCGCGTCGCGGTGGTCGGCCGGGAGCAGCGGCGGAGGCGGTGCGAAGTAGAACGCGATCGTGCGGTCATCCTCATCCTTCCATCGCACGAGGATGACCGGCGACATCCGGAGGCGCTTGACGGACGTCATCCGTTGGAACGGGATCCCGAGCTCGGTCCCGTTGGCGGGGGAGACGAACCGGAGGGCGTCGGGATCGAGCGTCAGGATCCCCTTCACCTCATCGAGGCTGGACCTCGTCTTCAGTTCGACCATCCACACGGTGGCGGGCTCGAGCATCCCATCATGATGCGCCGGGGCCGCGCCGCCGACCACCTGGGCCGACCACCTACGCTATCGGGGTGGCGTTCGTGGACGAAGCGACGGTGCAGGTCCTCGCCGGCAAGGGCGGCGACGGGTCCGTCTCACGTCACTCGGAGCCGTTCAAGCCGAAGGGCGGCCCCGACGGCGGGAACGGAGGCGACGGGGGGTCCGTGGTGCTCGAGGTCTCGACGGGCGTCCACGACCTCGGCTGGCTCGCCGACCATCCGCACCAGCGCGCCGAACCCGGCACGCCGGGCCGCTCGTCGCGGCGACATGGCGCGTCGGGAGCCGATCTGGTGATCCCGGTCCCCGACGGCACGGTCGCCTTCGACGACAAGGGGGTGCTCGCCGACCTCGTGGGTGAAGGCTCCCGGGCGGTGGTCGCGCACGGCGGCCGCGGTGGGCGCGGGAGCGCCGAGCTCGCCGGACCCCGGAACCGGCTCCCGCGGGCGGCCGAGCCGGGCGAGGAGGGTGAGGAACGCCGCCTGCGGATCGAGCTGCGGACCGTGGCCGACGTGGGTCTGGTCGGGTTGCCGAACGCGGGGAAGTCGACCCTCCTCGGACGGCTGACGGCCGCCAAACCCAAGGTGGCGAACTACCCGTTCACCACGCTGTCGCCGAACCTCGGCGTCGCGGGAGCCGACGAGGACCGCTTCGTCGTGGCCGACGTCCCCGGGCTGATCGAGGGGGCGCATCGAGGGAAGGGACTCGGCCACCGGTTCCTGCGCCACGTGGTCCGGTGCCGGGCGCTCGTGCTCGTGGTGGATCTAACCATGGACGATCCCGCCGCCGACCTCGCGACGCTCCGGTCCGAGCTGGCGGCCTACGACCCCGAGCTCGCCGCCCGCCCGGCCGTCGTGGTGGGCTCGAAGGCCGATCTCGTGGACGACGCTGCGGCCGCAGCAGCAGCGCTCGACCCCGATGCGCTCCCCGTCTCGGCCATGACGGGCGACGGCGTGGACGCGTTGTTGGCTCGGCTCGGCCTCCTGGCGCGGGAGGCCGCGGAGGCGCAACCGGCGCGAGCTTCGTACGTGGTCCTGCGGCCCGGCAGGGCTCGGTTCACCGTGGAGCGCGACGACGCTGGGGTCTTCCACCTGAAGGGTCGCTCGGTCGAGCGCTGGGTGATGGAGACGGACCTGGACGACGACCGACAGGTCGCCACCCTCCAGGAGCGGCTCCGGAGGGAGGGGATCACGCGGCACCTGACGAAGCTGGGCGCTCGGCGCGGCGACGAGGTCGAGATCCGCGGCAGGGTCTTCGAGTGGATCCCCGACGAGGACGATGAGGTGCTCGCGGAGACGGGGGATCCGGAGGGAGGGTCGTGAAACGTGGATCGTGAACGGCTGCTGGCCCAAGAAGCCGAGGCGTGGCATCGGTTCGGAGAGGTGCTGGACGGACTCGATCCGGTCCGGCTCGAAGAGCCGACCGTGACGCCGGAAGGCTGGTCGGCCCGCGACGAGCTCGTCCACGTCGCGGCCTGGCTGGAGGATTGCGCGCGGGTGCTCGCCCTGATCGGCGCGGGGACCTACGACGCCGTGACCGCCGAGGAGGAGACCCCCGGGTACGTCGACCGGATGAACGCCGAGCACGCCGTCCGGGCGCGGACGATGTCGGCCGCGGCGGCGCGGAGCCTGCTCGAGGAGGCTCGCCGGGGAGCCCGCGACGCGTTCGAGGCCCTCGAGGAGGTCGACGCTCTGGCATGGGGGTGGTTCGAAGAGGCCGGCCCGATGCACTACGCGGAGCACGGGCACGATCTCGTCGCGTGGGCCGCCGGCTCGCCGTCCGATCCCGAGGTCGGTCGTCTCCTGCAGGAGGAGACGGATGCCTGGATCGTGTTCGCGACCGCGCTCGATGCGCTCCCGGTGACCGCGCCCGTCGTGGACCCGCCGGGGTGGTCCGCGACCGACCTCGCGTTCCACGTCGCGGCGTGGCAGGAGATCGGCGCCGCCGACGTGGCGGGCGATCACGGCTGGACCCTCGGGGAGGGCGACGAGGTCGTCGACGACCTGAACGCCCGGTTCCTCGAGGAAGGGCGCGCGCTCGACGCGGGCGCCGTCCGCGACCGCCTCGAGCGGGCTCGGACCCGGCTCCGCGAGGCCCTCGCCGGCGCGGTCGCCCCGAGCGTCGAAGCGAAGGAGTGGTTCCGCGCCAACGGCATCGAGCACTACGAGGAGCATGTGGACGCGCTGCGACGCAGCGCCGGCTGACCGGTTCCGCGGGACCCTGCGGGTAGGATTCGGGAACGATGGGCCGAGACAGCGGACGCCGGCTCGGCGTCATGGGCGGCACCTTCGACCCCATCCACTACGGGCACCTCGTCACCGCCGAGGAAGCGCTGCACCAGTTCGGGCTGGACGAGGTGCTGTTCGTGCCGACCGGGAGTCCATGGATGAAGGAGCGCGGGGAGGTGTCGCCGGCCGAAGACCGGTACCTCATGACCGTCATCGCGACGGCGTCCAACCCGCGGTTCCGCGTGTCGCGCGCCGAGGTGGATCGGGAGGGACCGACCTACACGATCGACACCTTGCGCACCATGAAGGACGAGACGGGCGGTGACACGGACCTGTTCTTCATCACCGGTGCCGACGCCGTCCTCGAGATCTTCCAGTGGAAGGACCCGGGCGAGATGTTCGACCTGGCCCACTTCATCGCCGCCACGCGCCCCGGCTACGACATCGCCGCCTTCGAGGCTCACGCGACGAACAGCCATCCCGAGATCACCGTGATGAACATCCCTGCCCTCGCGATCTCGTCCACCGATGTGCGGGCCCGCGTCGCGGCCGGACGGCCGATCCGGTACCTGGTCCCCGAGGGCGTCAACAGCTACGTGCAGAAGGCAGGTCTGTACCGGTGAGAGCTGCAGGAGGCGGCCGGGCGCCGGGCACGCGCTCGATGCGCGCCGGCCGGCGCGCGGTCAGGCGCCGCCGACGGTCCCTCGCCGCCGCCATCGTGGTCGCCGCCGCGCTCGTGGTCGGGGCGGTCCTCGTCACACGTGGCGGCGACGCACCGGCCGGCTCCCCGTCCGGCGACGCCGCCGTGGGCGCCGAGCGGGATGCACCGTCCGCGTTGCTCGCGCTCGCCGTCACCGGCGGCGACCTACCGGTGGCCGCCGTGGTCGGTGCGGGTGACGATCGAGCGCCCGCAGCGCTCGTGCTCCCGTCCGAGATGACCGTGGTCGTGCCGGGGCAAGGAGAGGTGCTCATGGGCGCGGCCGCCGGGCTCGAGGCCGACTCGATGCACGTCGCGGTGTCGAACGTGGTCGGGACGTGGACCGAGCGCTACGCCTCGATGGATCTCGAGGAGCTCGCCGCGCTCGTGGACGAGGCCGGAGGATCACGGTCGACGTCCCGGAGGCCACCACGATCGCCGGCGTGCTGCTCGGTCCGGGTGACACCGACATGAACGGCCGTCAGGCAGCCGGGTACCTCGGCGCGCCCTCCGACGAGACCACGCGCCGCTGGGAGGCGGTCCTCCAGGGTCTGCTCGCGGCGGCGCCCTCCCTGGACGGCGTCGAGCTGCAGACCGACGACGCGGAGGGCGCCGCCGCGATCTGGGCCGATGCCGCCAGCGCCTCGGTCGAGACCGCGCCCACCGAGGTCATCGCCGATACCGTGATGGTCCCTCGCCAACCCGACCTGGACGACCTGGTGGGCTCGCTGTTCGGCACCGCGTCGCCCATCCCGGCGCTGGTCCAGAACGGCAGCGGCACACCGGGCATCGGTGAGGACATCGCGACATTGATCATCCCCGAGGGATTCCGGGTCGTTCTGTCCACGAACGCCGAGTCCTTCGACCACGAGCTGACCGAGGTCGTCGCCCTCGGCGATGAGCACCGGCGCGATGCCCGCCGGGTGCACGGCCTCCTGGGGGTCGGGGTCATCCACGTGACCCAGGTACCATCGGGGCTCGCAGACGTAACGATCGTCGTCGGGAAGGACTTCGCAGCGTGACGGAACGGGCAGCACGGGGCGACGGCCTGGCGGCCGCGCGCGCCGTGGCGCTCGCCGCCGCTCGAGCCGCCGCCGACAAGCAGGCTCGGAACATCGTGATCCTCGATGTCCACGAGCTGATCGTGATCACGGACTACTTCGTCGATCTGTACGGCCGACAACCCACGGCAGCTGAAGACGGTCATCGAGTCCGTGGAGGACGCCGTCCGCGAGCGACTCCAGGCCAAGCCCGTCCGTCGCGAAGGCGAGGCGGACTCGGGCTGGTGGCTCCTCGACTTCGTGGATGTGGTCGTCCACGTCTTCGGCACCCAGGAGCGCGACTACTACGACCTCGAGCGGCTGTGGCGCGACGCGCCGCGCCTCGGCTGGGAAGACGGCGCTCAGGCCGTCTGAGCGTGCCGCCGACGCCCGGAACGGGCGGCTAGACTGGTTCGCGCACGGGCCCATAGTTCAGCTGGTAGAACGCTTGGCTGGCAGCCAAGAGGTCAGGGGTTCGAGTCCCCTTGGGTCCACCGAGATCCGCAGGTCAGACCGTTGCTACGGGTCGTGCCACTTGCTGTGCCACTCCGTGCGCGCGCGAGAGCGGCCGCCGACGGACAGCACCGGTCGCGCTTCGTCATCCACGTGGACCTATCGCCCGGTCAGTACTCCGCGAGCTGTTCTCGCGTCAGGCCGGACAGGCCCATCGTGTCCATCGTGCGGGCACGCTGGGTGGCGAAGTCTTCACCCGCGACGATCGAGGCGATGCGGATGACGGCATCCATGGTGGGGGTCGGCACCGAAAGGTGCCGAGCCAGGTCCGTGAGGAACACCATCGAGTAGCCCACGTCCTCGGTCAGGTAGCGGTGATGAAGCTCGTCCTGCGCCTTGATGCCACGGAAGCCTGGTGCGGTGGAGTAGCCGGTGGAGTAGTTGGACTCGGTCATGTAGCCCTGCTGAACCCCGAGATCCGGCTCGGCGAGGATCTCCACGCCCAAGGCCCTGGCGACGGATAGCCGCTCGCCGTCGACCGCCTCCATGAGGCGACCGACCGCCTCGGTAACCCCTTCCTCATAGAACATGAAGTCACCACCCGTGCGTTCGATGAGGGCGGCGTTGAGCAAGGTGACGGCCGGATGGATGACCGGGTTGCCGTTCTGCAGCGTGGTCTGGAAGATCCCCGCGGCCTCGTCGGTGTTGCGGTACACCTGCCGCAGGACCTCGAGCAGGCGAGGTGTGTTGCTGCGCGGGGCGGCAGCGGCCCAGAAGCCCGTGTCGAACCGATGGAAGATCTGCACACTGGCGTGCATCGATGCGCGTGCGGCGTACGGCAGCGTGCTGGTCTCGCCCACGACGACGCTCTCGTCGTGGAGATCTCGAACCCGGCAGCGTGTTTGAAGGCAAGACTGCCGACGCACGAACTGGGGCAGACCACGACGGTCATCCCGGGCCGCAGGTGACCGCGAGTGTCACGGCCGAACGGCTCTGTGGCGTAGGCGGGGCCGACGACGAAGACCACGTCCACACCGTCCAGCGCCTCGGCGATATCGGTGGTGACCGTGGCGAGAGAGACGAAGCCCTCGAGCTTGCCCTCGGCTTGGATCCCGCCGCGCTCGCGGACCGGCGCCAGATGGTGCTCATGGGCATGTTGTGCATACAGCGCGACCTCATGCCCCTGACTCGCCCACTCGTAGGCGACCGCGAGCCCTCCACCGCCAGCCCCCAGCACCGCGATCCTCATCCAGGTGACTCCCTTCGTGCGCACACCAGCAGCGTCGTCGAACCAACCGTCTCACACAGAGGCTGCGCGACCGTCGAGCGGCATCGTCCGTTCCGGCGCTTCGCCGACGCCTTCTTCGCCGTCTGTCGGCGTATGCGGCTGGACGGCGCGAAGAGGCTCGAGATCGCCCCCGCGTAGCTGGTTCAGCTGGATCGCATCCGACCCGCGTGACGTGGACCGTTCGGCCTCGTGCAGGAGGTTCGCTTTGGGCATACCCTCGTAAGGCAACGTGTCGAGCCGGGGAAGGATCGCGATGCGCAGGTCGAAGCTGTCATCCATGGTCGCCGTGGTCGTGCTCGTGACGGGCATGGTGATCGCGACCCAGAGCCCCGCGAGCGCGTTGACGCTGACGAGGATCGGCACCATCGGGACCGCGCGCGGGACCGGTCACGCCTACGTCTACGGGTGGGGCGTCGCGTATCAGCCGATCGGCAACCGGATGATCGTGGGGGATTACTGGAACTCGAACGTGCGCGCGTTCAACCTCGACGGCTCGCCGAGTGTGCTGAGCATCCGGGGCTCGACGCACCAGGCGCCCTACGGGATCGCGGTGGATCCGCGCAACGGGGACTTCTACGTCGGTGACGTCGACGCGGGCTATACCGTCGATAAGTACGCCGCGGATGGGCAGTTCCTGCTCACGTTCGGGTCCGGCGGCGTGGGGAACAACCGGTTCCGCTACCCCGCCTGGATCGCGGTGCGCAACGACGGGCGCGTCTACGTGATGGATGCACGGGCCGACAACTACGAGATCCACAATCCGGACGGTTCGTTCATCGCGCAGTGCGGTTCGCCGGGGACCGGGCCCGGCCAGTTCAGCCGGCCGCGCGGGTCGGCGCTCGACGGCGCCGGCAACCTCTACATCGTCGATGTGAACATGCGCGTACAGGTGTTCAACACGAACGTGAGCGGGTGTCCCTCCTTCGTCCGGCAGTGGCGGGTCGGCGGGCACGGAGAGCTCGGCGGGTCCCACGGGGATCCTCGCGGGCTCGCGGTGGACCGCGCGAACGGCTACGTGTACATCGTCGACGGGGTCTCGAACTACACGCACAAGTACACGACCACCGGACAATACCTGCTGAGCTTCGGCGGGCTCGGGACGGCCCCCGGGAAGTTCATCGATGGCGGCCGCGGGGTGGCGGTGCGATCCCCAGGGGAACGTGTGGGTCGGCGACATGCCGAACTTCCGTGTCCAGAAGTTCTCGCCGTCGGGTGCGACGTTGCTCGTCGCCCCGTCGCCGGCCATGCCACCGCCGACCGGCGGGTTCAACGCGCCGACCGACGTGGGCCTCGATGCAGCCGGGGATGCTTTCGTGAGCGATACGCACAACTGGCGGAACCAGAAGTTCTCGCCCACCGGCGCGTTCCTGCTCACGTGGGGCTCGCGTGGGTCGGGGAACTATGGCTTCAACTATCAGAAGTCGCTCGACGTGGACCGACGCGACGGCAGCGTCCTGGTCGCCGACTCCGACGCAGGCCGGATCAAGAAGTACTCGAACGCCGGTGTCTGGCTCTGGACGTCCCAGGGCTTCGGCGGCCTCAAGTCGATGGGGGTCGAGGTCGGCCCCGATGGCACGGTCTATGCGAGCGATTTCGCGCATGGATCGGTGCAGGTGCTGAGCGCGAACGGCGCGCCGATCCGTGAGATCGCCAGGGGGGTGTTCCGGGAGCCGCGCGGCGTCTGCTACGACACGAGCGACAACACGCTCTGGATCGTCGACCGCCCTGTGGGGAAGGTCTTCCATTACACACTGACCGGTGGGAGCCTCGGTTCGATCGGGACGAAGGGCGCCGCGAACAACCAGCTGGACGACGCGCAGAGCTGCGCGGTGAGCGGCAACAACGTCTTCGTCTCCGACAACAACGCGAACGCGGTGAAGGTCTTCACGAAGGGCGGGGCGTTCGTGGGATCGTTCCCGACGGGCAGCAGCCCCCACGGCATCGAGATCGGACCCGACGGCAACCTCTACGTGACCGCCACCTGGACGGAACAGATCCTGGTGTACCGCATCAACCCGTGAGCCGGCGGGTTCGCGTTCCACCGCCCGGCACGCCCGGCGGAGCGTCGCCACGTCACATCGTTGGAGGTTGTCCCGAGGTTCGGGGGCCGGATGCCCGGTGCCGGTCGTCGATCGGTCGTCCACGCTTCCGGACGAGGGACGGTCCGTTCCACCGACCTGTGGTCTCGCCGTCCCCGGAGGAGGATCTCGATGCATCTCATGCGCTCGTTCACCGGACTGGTGGCTTGCCTGTTCGTGCTCGCGATCGCGTTCCCCGCGTCCGCCGGGGCCGGCGACCTGGATCCGACGTTCGGTGAGAGCGGCGTCGCCGTGCCGGACGACTCGGGCGACGGAGCCGAGTCCGCCCACGACGTGGTCGTGCTTCCCAACGGCAGGCTGTTCGCGGTCGGGAACATCGCCTTCGAGACGGCTGGGCCGTTCGCCACCATCGACCTCCTCTCGCCATCGGGCGAGCCGCTTCCCGTTGCCGGGGACAGCTCGCCACTCGCCTCGTTCGACGCGACATCGTTCCGTGCTGCCGCCGTGACGCCTGATGGAGCGATCGTCGTCGCCGGCTGGGCGGGGATGCTCACCGACACCGGCGCCTTGATCCCGTTCCAGGTTCCTCGTGGCCCGCTTCCTGCCGAGCGGCGCGTACGACACGGCGTTCTCGGGTGACGGCGTCGTCGTCACGCAGATGGGATGGGGCGATGCCGATGCCAACGACCTGATGGTCCGCCGAGACGGCCGGATCGTCGTGGTGGGCGACGCGGTTCGACGCAACGGGGTCGCCGCGATCGCTCGCTTCCGCTCGAACGGCTCGTTGGACGGTTCCTTCGGCACGGCCGGGCGCTCATTCGTCTCGGCTCCTGGGGGCCTGTGGGAGGCGCGGGCGGCAGCGATCGACACCAACGGGAGTGTGCTGGTGGCCGCGAACAGGTCGATCGAGCTCACGGGGGGTGAACGGAGGCCCACGTTCGCGGTCGCGCGTCTGGGCGCGAACGGTGGTCTCGAGACGACGTTCGGAAACGCGGGCGTGGCGACCGTGGCCTTCGGTCCGCGCAGCGCGGTGGTTTCCGATCTCGTCGTGCGGCCCGACGGCCGGATCGTCGTCGGTGGCACAGCGTCGGCGCGTGACCAGGCAGGTGAGCATCGGTTCGCCTTGGCGAGGTTGATGCCGAGCGGTCGGATCGATCTCTCGTTCGACACCGACGGGCGCGTGCTCACGCGCCTCCCGGATGGTGGCGGGATCCCTCGGTGGTCTCGTCCGCCAGACCGACGGCAAGCTCGTGGCCGGTGGATGGGACGACACCCGGGCCTTCGTGCTCGCGCGCTACCGTCCGAACGGTGCGCTCGATCCGACGTTCGGCGTCGGCGGGATCGTACGGGTCGGCACACTCACCGACGCTGGAATCGAGGCGCTCGCCCTCCAGCGAGACGGCCGCATCGTGGCTGCGGGCTTCGCGGACGGGGTCGAGTCGATCTACACGACGCCGGCGTACGCGAGGATCCTCCCGTAGTGGGCGCGAGTCAGCCGAACGGGTTCACCATCGAGTAGAGGGGGAAGACCTCGCCGTCCTGTTCCACCTCGCCGTCCGGGACCATGCCGATCTTCTGCGCGACCCTGAGGGATGCTGTGTTGTCGGGATCGACCAAGCAGATGAGACGGGAAACGCCCAGCCGCTCGAAGCCATAGCCGACGATCGCCCGGGCGGCTTCCGTGGCCAACCCGTCGCCCCAGTGCTCCCGAGCCAGCAGGTAGGCCACCTCGACCTCGACCCCGTCCGGCTCATCGCCGTCCTCACCCACGAAGTCGAGCTCGAGCTCGCCCCCGGGCCTCGGCACGACGGCCCACGGCAGGAGCCCGCAGCGCCCGATGAAGGCGCCCGACCGCTTCAGGAGCGTCGCCCAGAGCCCGTAGCCGAACCGCCGGTAGTAGACATCGATGATCCAGTCGAGCTCTTCGCGGGTCTCCTCCCGCGACAGGGTCCCCTCGGGGAAGTACCGACGGACCTCCGGATCCGCGTAGAGCGCGGCGAGGGCGTTCAGGTCGTCGGTCGTGAGCAGCCGCAGGAACATCCGCTCGGTCTCGAGGACGACATCGCTCGGATCCGTCAACCTACCCCCGTCCACGCCCGCATCGAACCACACGGGAGCCGCATTCCGCGTCCGCCGGAGCAGGTCTGCCAGCGGCAGGACGATGGTCGGGTCGCATCCCGGACCAAGGGCGACTGGTCCCTCGCGGTCCCACCTGGGAGGGTAGAGAGAGACCGACCGGCTCGAGCCGGTCGCGTGGAGGGGACGATGACGAAGCTGAAGGACCGGGTCCGGCGAGGGCGCGCGCTCCGCCGAACCGGGTTCGGCCTGCTCGTCCTCACGCTCGTCGCGATCGGGATCGCGCCGGCCGCCGAAGGGGCCGCCACGCTCACCCACTCCCGGCTCATCGGTCAGAACGTGGACGGGCACGCCTTCCTCTACGCGTGGGGTGCCGAGCCGCTGCCGGACGGCGACGTCCTCATCAGCGACTACTGGAACTACGCGATCAAGCGCTTCCGCTCCAACGGTGACTTCGTGACCGAGCTGGTCGCGGACACGGAGGGGAGCGAACGCGGCTCGCATCTGGCTCCGTACGACATCGCGGCCACGCCCAACGGGAACACGTTCTACTTCGGTGACGTCGATGCCCAGCGCACGGTCGACAAGTACCGCGTCGACGGGACGTTCCTGCTCGACTTCGGGGGACCCTCGAGGTTCACCTACCCCGCCTACCCGGCGGTCACGAGCGACCGGCGCGTCGTCGTCGTGGATTCGCGCTCCCATCGGATCAGCGTCAACAACGCGAGCGGGGATGAGCTCTTCCGCTTCGGCGCCACCGGGAGGGGCGACGGTCAGTTCCGCACCCCGCGAGGGATCGACATCTGCCGTCGGTGCGCGCCCGGGCACGACGACTGGCTCTACATCGCTGACAGTGGGAACGCGCGCGCCCAGATCTGGCGCCTGCGCCGCGGCGGCACGACCGCCGCCTCGGCCACGTTCGTGAAGAACTTCGGTGGGGATCGGTTCGGCGGCGGGGGCAGTGGCAACCTCCGCGGGGTGGCCGTCGACAAGAAGCGCGGCTTCGTGTACGTGGTCGACGCCTTCACGGGCTTCACGAACAAATTCGATCTCGACGGGACGTTCCTCACGCGCTTCGGCGGGAAGGGCACGGGCGAGGGGCGCTTCCCGACCGGCGGCCGTTCCGTCGCGGTCGACGGCCGGGGTCGTGTGTGGGTCGCCGATCTCGCGCAGTTCCGCGTCCACGTGTTCTCGCGCTCGGGCCGGTACCGGTTCCAGGTGCCGAGGACGCCGCAGCCGCCGGCGCTCGGTGGCTTCAACACGCCCTCGGACGTGGCGGTGGATTCCCAGGGATACATCTGGGTCATCGACACCATGAACCAGCGCTTCCAGAAGTTCGCGCCCAACGGGACCGCGCTCGAGGAGTGGGGGATCCGCGGCGGGCCCCAGGCGTACGGCTTCAACTACCCGCGTGGGATCGCCGTGGGGCCGGGCTGCGCCACCTACACCTGCGTCGTCGTGGCCGACTCCGACACGGGCTCGATCGTGAAGTACGACGCCGATGGGGACTTCCTGTGGTCCTACGGCGCCGGCACGGCCCCCGAGGGTCAGCAGAAGGCGTGGTCGCTCGCGGTGGCCGACAACGGAGACATCTACGCGCCGCTGCTCGGTCAACACCGGGTCTTGCAGCTGACGGAGGACGGGGACGTCCGCCGCACGTTCGGGGCGCCCTACCTCGAGGATCCGCACGGGATCTCCGTCGATCCCGAGGACGGGACGATCTGGGTCGCCGACCGGGCGACCAACACCGTGCAGCACTTCGAGGCGAACGGAGACTTCCTCGAGGAGATCGGCCTCACCGACGATCCCGGCGAGCCCGCGATCCAGCAGGCGATGGACGTGCAGGTCTCCGGGACCCACATCTACGTGTCCGACACGAAGGGCCACAAGATCCTGGTGTGGGACAAGGACGGCACGTTCCTCGGGGCGGGCGCCACGTCCCAGGGCGCCGGCGCCGTCCTCGGGCCCATGGGCATGGACATCGCGGACGGCCATCTCTACGTGGCCGAGACAGTGAACGACCGGATCCACGACTTCACGATCTCGGGCTGAGCGGCCGTCCCGGCCGAAGGTCGGGGCCTGCCTTCCCCGGATGCCGCGTCCCTCCGCCGTTCGGCCTGGCCTTCCGGCCGATGCCGACGACCCGACCGTGCGCGAGACTCGTACTCCCCTTGGGACGTTCGACCTACGACATCGAAGGGTGACGTCGTGGCGTCCCGCCGAGGCTCGGAGCGGAGGGTTCCATGAAGAGAGTGGTCGTCTTCCTGATGGTCGTCGCTGCGTCGATCGTGCTCGCCCCTGCAGCGCAGGCCGTCACGCTCACGCCGGTCCGCACCATCGGCGGTCCCGGGCACGCCGAGCTGTACGCCTGGGGGATGGCGACCCAGAACGACGGCACCGTCCTCGTGGGCGACTACTGGAACTTCCGGATCGCCCGGTACTCGGTGACCGGCTCGTACCTCGGCGACGTGGTCACGGACAGCAACGTCGGCCTCGGCGCCGGCCAGCACCAGTCGCCGTACGGCATCGCGGTCGACCCGCGCAACGGAGACGTCTACTTCGGCGACGTCGACAGCAACAAGACCGTGGACAAGTACACGTCGGGCGGCGGGTTCCTCTTCGAGTTCGGTGGCAACGGGGTCGGCCCCGGTCGGTATCAGTACCCCTCGTACCTGGCCGTGGCCAACAACGGCACCGTCTTCGTGAGCGACCAATGGGAGCACGATGTGGTCGCCGTGAATCCCCAGGGCCAGGAGCTCTTCCAGTTCGGCAGCATGGGCACCGGGCCGGGCCAGTTCCGCCAGCCGCGGGGCATGGACATCGACGGTCAGGGCCGGCTGTACGTCGCCGACAACTACAACGCGCGGCTTCAGGTCTTCACGGCGACCGGGGCCTTCGTCCGCCAGTTCGGCTCGCGCGGCTCCGCGCCGGGACAGTTCGGCGCCAACCCCGATCTTCGTGGCGTGGCCATCGACGATGCGAACGGGTGGGTCTACGTGGTCGACGCCTCCACGGGCTACGTCAACAAGTACGACCTGAACGGGGTCTTCCTGCAGCGGTTCGGTGGGTTCGGGACGGGTCCCGGGAAGTTCCCCGGCGGAGGACGTGACATCACGGTCGCCGGCAACGGCAACGTCTGGGTCGGCGACATGCCGGCGTTCCGTGCCCAGGTGTTCTCGCCGAGCGGCCAGTTCCTCTTCCAGGTGCCGGGCGTCGAGGCCGGCCCGCCCGAGGGCGGGTTCAACCAGCCGCGCGGCGTCTCCGTCGACACGGCCGGCAACATCTACGTCACCGACACCCACAACTGGCGGATCCAGAAGTTCGCGGCGGACGGGACGTTCCTCCAGGAGTTCGGTTCCCGCGGCGGCGGCAACTACTCGTTCAACTACCAGCGCGGGATCTCGGTCGACCGGCGTGACAACTCGTTCGTGGTGGCCGACACCGACAACCACCTGATCAAGAAGTACTCGAGCACCGGGGCCTTCCAATGGTCCCGCGGTGGCTTCGGCGCCGGTCTCGGGCAGTTCAAGAACCCGCATAGCCTCGACGTGGGCGCCGACGGGCGGATCGCGGTCGCGGACACGCAGAACCAGCGCGTGGTGCTCCTGTCTTCCAGCGGCCAGCCACTGTCGATGTTCGGCAGTATGGGGAGCGGCAACGGGCAGTTCAGGTTCCCGCGGAGCGTGTCGTGGGACGCCGACGGCACGCTGTGGGTGAGCGACTCGCTCCGCGGCGACGTCCAGCACTTCACGTCGACCGGGCAATTCCTCGGGCGGATCGCGCCGAGCCGGACGGGAAGCGACATCTTGCTGCGCGCCGCCGACGTCGAGGTGGGGGGGAACCTCGTCTACGTCGCCGACGTCGACGCCCACCGCGTCAAGGTGTGGACGAAAGCGGGTGTCTTCCAAGGGGCCTTCGGCGGGCCGGGCAACGGCAACCTCCTGCGGCCGCACGGCATGGAGCTCGTGGGCGACCGCCTCTACGTCGTGGAGCAGACGAACGAACGGGTGACCGAGTTCCGGGTCGTGCCGTAGGCACGACCCGGAACCCGGTGACCGAGCGGCTCAGATGGTCGGGATGTCCCTGGACATCCCGACCGGCGTGGTCGACGTGAACGAGTAGTTCGGAGGCGGCGGAGAGCACAGCTCCTGCGCGCGGGCGCGGAGGGTCGCCAACATCGACGCGTACGCAGGGTTCGCGGCCTGGTTCACGAGCTGGAACGGGTCCGTCGCGAGCAGGTAGAGCTCCTGCTCGCCGGTCGCATAGCGCACGTACAGGGAATCCGTGCTCCGCACCGCGCAGTAGCTCGGCAGGTTCGACAGGCTGTGCTCGATCAGGAAGTCCGTGCGCCACGGGGCGCCGGGCGCCTGCAGCAGCGGGAGCAGGCTCCGTCCCTCGCTCCCGGGTGCCGCCACGCCGGCGAGCGCCGTGAACGTGGGTGCCAGGTCGATGTTCAGGACGAGGTTCGGATCCGTCCGGGGCGCCGCCAGCAGCGGGTCGTAGCGGACCACGAACGGGACCCGGATGCTCTCGTCGTAGGGCACCTGCTTGTTCTCCGGCCCATTCGGCCCCAGCGGTGCTCGCCCCACAGGAACCCGTTGTCACCCATGAACACGATCATCGTGTTGGAGAGCCGTCCCGTATCGGTGAGAGCCTCCACGAGCTGCCCGACCGCGTCGTCCACGGCTTGGAGGGCCTGGTACTGCTTCCGCCTGATCGAGTCGATCCGCGACACGTTCGTCGACCCGAAGCGGGGGATGGCCCGGATGTAGGCGGGCTTGTCCGAGACGTCGGCCTCGTCGTAGCTCGGCGGACGGTAGGGCGCCAGGCTCCCGAACGTCGAGGCGTCGCGCGGAGCGGCGTCGGCGGGTTCGTGCGGCCCGTACGGCGCGAAGTAGAGGAACAGCGGTGACGACGGAGCGGTCGACCGGATGAAATCGTCGGCGTAGCCGGCCAGTACGTCGGTCGAGTAGTCCGCCGAGGCCGAGCCGCGCGTCGTGTAGGTGCCGTCCACGCTCAACCCGTAGCCGAAGTACTTGCCTCCGCCGACATCGTCCGTGGCGAAGGCCACCCATCTGTCCCATCCAGGCGGGATGTAGGTCGCGCGCGTCTGGTCGTAGCCGTTGAAGTACTTGCCGACCAGCGCGGTCCGATAACCCGCTCCGTCCATCCAGGTCGCGACCGTCGACGAGTCGTCGAACGCCGAGAACGGCCCCTGCGTACCCGAGTTCTGATAGACGCGGGTCGTGTGCGAGTAGGCACCCTTCAGGATGTTCGCCCGACTGGGGCAGCACAGGGCGTTGGCGACGAACCCGTTCGAGAACGTCACGCCGTGTCCGACGAGCAGGGACTGGACGTTGGGCATCGACCACAGCGTGTCCCAGCGTTCGATCATCGGTGAGGCACTCAGCACCACGTTCGGCTCGCCTCCGGGCGGAGGCGGTGGCGGAGGTGGGGGTGGTGGAGGAGGAGGGGTGACCGCGATCGAGAACGAGCGCCACGGACGCGTGGGGTCCACCCGGCCGGAGGTATCCCGGGCCCGGGCGGTCGCCTGGTAGGAGCCGGTGGCGGCCGTGAACGTGAAGGACCACGACGTCGACCGCGAACCGGGTGTGGCCACGGTCGCCGGGAGCCAGACCTGCCCGACGCCCCAGGTCCCGTTCGCGCGGAGCCACCGCGTCGTGGTCCGGTTGACCACCGCCACGTGGACCGCGCTCACGGCGACGTTGTCCGTCGCGTTCCCGCGGAGCGTCACCGGGATCGACGTCACGACCTGGCCCGGCGACGGAGCCGTGAACGTTCCGTTGGGGGGTGTGGTGTCGAGCGCCGCCCATGCCGGCACCCCCACCGCCAGGGTCGTCACCGCCGCCACCAGAACCACGAGCCGTCGCGAACGCCGCATCACCCTCACCTCCCGCGGCTCCAACGTAGTGCACGCCCGCGAGAGGCCCGGGGCCCGAAGGTCCCGGGGGTGACGGACCGTGCTGCTGCCACCGGTCGTGACCTCCGGCGGCGCGTTCGGCCGGCGCCCGTGCGTAGACTCGGACCGACAGTGCGGGCGGCATCGAGGGAGCGTGCATGAGGGTCCTGGTGGTCGGCTCGGGTGGCGTGGGCGCCGCCTTCGCGCCCATCGCGGCGCGACGTGACTTCTACGAGCGCATCGTGTTCGCGGACCACGACCTGGCACGCGCCGCCAGCGTGGTGGACCGCTACGACGCCGGGACCGGACGGTTCAGCGCGGCCCACGTCGATGCGTCGGATGCGGCGCAGGTCGCCGAGCTGTGCACGACGGAGGGCATCACCCACGTCCTGAACGCCGTGGATCCTCGGTTCGTCATGCCGATCTTCGACGGCGCGTTCGAGGCCGGCGTGACCTACCTGGACATGGCGATGTCGCTGTCCCATCCGCATCCCGAGAGGCCCCACGAGCTCCCCGGTGTGAAGCTCGGGGACGAGCAGTTCGAGAAGGCTGCCCTCTGGGAGGAGCGCGGCCTCCTGGCGCTCGTGGGGATCGGTGTCGAGCCCGGGCTCTCGGACGTGTTCGCCCGCTACGCGCAGGATCATCTGTTCTCGAGGATCGACGAAGCCGGCGTCCGCGACGGCGCCAACCTGGTCGTCGAGGGCTACGACTTCGCGCCCGGGTTCTCGATCTGGACCACCATCGAGGAGTGCCTGAACCCGCCCGTCGTGTGGGAGAAGGGTAGGGGCTGGTTCACGCTGCCGCCGTTCAGCGAGCCGGAGACGTTCACGTTCCCCGAGGGGATCGGTCCGGTCGAGTGCGTCCACGTCGAGCACGAGGAGGTGCTCCTCATCCCGCGTTGGGTCGAGTGCGGGCGGGCCACGTTCAAGTACGGCTTGGGTGACGAGTTCATCGAGGTGCTGAAGACCCTCCACAAGCTCGGCTTGGACTCGACCGACCCCGTCACGGTCCGAGGCGTCCAGGTGTCGCCCCGGGACGTCGTGGCGGCGTGTCTGCCCGACCCCGCCACGCTCGGCCCTCGGATGTCGGGCAAGACCTGCGCCGGCACGTGGGTCACCGGTGCCGGGGTGGACGGCGAGCCGCGCGAGGTCTACCTCAACCACGTCGTCGACAACGAGGAGACCTGGGGGCGCGACGCCGCGCAGGCCGTGGTGTGGCAGACGGCGATCAACCCGGTGGTGGCGCTCGAGCTGCTCGCCGGTGGTACGTGGTCGGGTGCCGGTGTGCTCGGCCCCGAGGCGTTCGCGCCGGATCCGTTCCTCGACCTCCTCACCGCGTACGGCTCACCGTGGGGGCTCGAGGAGCGAACGCCGAGCTTCTGATGCCGGCCTCCTGACCCCCGGAGCCGAACTCCTCGGCTGGGAACCTCAGGTCGGTCGGCCAACCGGTCGATGTCATCCCCGGGACCGAGAAGCCCGGGACCGCTGGAAGGGGCCTGCCGGACGACGGCGTGCCGAGGACCGGAGACGACGCGCATCGTGACCATGAGAGCAGGGGAGACCGACGCCGCCCAGGAGGCAGCCGCCTCGGAGACCGTGGCTGCCAGGCTGGCCAGGTTGATCGAGCCGGGCTCACTGCTGGAGGCCACCCCCGAATGCCTCGTGGTGGCCGGTGCGGACGGACGCATCGAGTACGCCAACCATCAGGCCGAGCTGCTCACCGGGTTCATGCGGCAGGAGATGATCGGGAAGCCGGTCGAGCTGTTCATCGCCGCCGAGGTCCTGGACATGGAGGCCGGCACGCGGCTCGAGTCCATCTGCCGCCGTGCCGACGGAGGGGACGTACCGGTCGAGATCCACGTGGGTGAGATCGCCGGGCCGGAGCGGCTCCTCGTGGTCACCCTCCGGGACGTCACCGCGCGCCACGTCGCGGCCGAGGCCCGGTTCGAGGCGGAGGCGAAGTACCGGAGCCTCGTCGAGCACATCCCCGCCGTGGTGTACCTGGACCCCGTGGATCCCGATCAGTCGTCGATCTACGTGAGCCCCCAGGTGCGCGACCTGCTGGGCATCGAGCCGGAACAGTGGCTCGAGGACCCCTACGTGTGGCGGGACCACGTCCACCCGCAGGACTTCGACCGCGCATGGGAGGAGTACGAGGACGCGTACAACGCCCATCAGCCCCTGAGCCACGAGTACCGGATGGTCCACGAGGACGGCACGATCCGGTGGGTGCTGGAGCAGGCCTTCCCCATCGACGACGAAGCGGGCAACCCGTGGCTGATCCAGGGTGTGATCTTCGACATCACGAAGCGGAAGGAGGCCGAGGAGGAGGTCGTCTTCCTCGCCTACCACGACAAGCTCACGGGCCTGCCGAACCGGCACCTCTTCGAGGAGATGCTCGAGGCCGCGATCGCACGCGCTCGCCGCTACGACCTCGGCGTGGGCGTCCTGTTCCTGGATCTCGACAACTTCAAGCTCGTGAACGACTCGCTCGGGCACCACGCGGGCGATCTGCTCCTGGCACAGCTGGCCGACCGACTCCGTCTGTGCACCCGGGAGACCGACACCGTGGCGCGTCAGGGTGGCGACGAGTTCCTGGTGCTCCTGGCGGACCTCGAGCGCGCCGGTGAGGGGTCCGGGGCGCCCGATCCCGGCATGGAGATCGGCGGAGTCGGTCGCCCTGCGCGTCCGCGAAGCGCTCGAGGACCCGTTCGACCTGAACGGGACCCCGTTCCACGCCACCGGATCCATCGGCATCAGCCTGTTCCCGCAGGATGCCGGCGACGCCGACACCCTGATGCGCAACGCGGATCACGCGATGTACGCCTCGAAGAACCACGAGCCGGGGGGATTCGTCGATCTTCGCCGCAGAGGGACACGACGCGGTCCAGAGGATCTCACTGACCAACCGGCTCCGGGAGGCCGTCCAACAGGAGCACTGGGTCCTCCACTGGCAGCCGATCGTCGACGTGGAGACCGGTGAGATCGAGTCGGTCGAGGCGTTGATCCGATGGGTCGACGCGACGGGTGGCTTGGTGGCGCCCGGTGAGTTCATCCCACTCGCCGAGGAGCTCGGCTTGATCGAGGCCATCGGCGAATGGGTGATCGCGGAGCTCGCCCGTCAGCAGGCCGAGTGGAAGGTGGCGGGCGTCGACCTCCGGGTCGGGTTCAACCTCTCGCCGCGCCAGATGTGGTCGGCGCACCTCGCCGACAAGATCATGACGCAGCTGCGGCACGCGAGCGTCGACCCCCACAGCGTGGTGGTCGAGATCACCGAGTCCACCGCGATGGCCGATCCCGACCGGACGCAGAGGATCCTCTCGGAGCTGCACGCCTGGGGCTTCGGTCTGGCGCTCGACGACTTCGGGACGGGCTACTCATCGCTCGCGCGCCTGAAGCACATGCCGGTCGACGTCCTCAAGATCGATCGCTCCTTCGTCCGCGAGGTCCACCGCGACGTGAGCCTGGCCAGCATGGTGCGCGCCATGATCCAGCTCGCGCAGGGCCTCGACATGGTGCCGTTGGCCGAAGGGATCGAGACCCTCGGCGAGCTCGAGTTCCTCCGCAGCAACGGCTGCAGGCTGGCGCAAGGGTTCCTCTTCTCCAGAGCGGTGCCCGCGGACCAGATCCCGGCGTTGGTGGCGAGGGGCAGCCTCCTGCCCACGGGCGCCGTGCACGGCACGGACATCCACACCGAAGCCGGCTGAGCCCTCCCGGGCGCGGTCGTGCCGCCAGGGTTCTCCGGAGGCGACGCGAGGGTCGGCTACCATGCCACCTCCATGGCACGCCGCTACGACCCCACCGCGTTCGAACCGACGTGGGTGAAGGTCTGGGACGACGAGGGCCGGTACCTTGCCTCGGACGACCCCGACGATCCCCGCCCGCGGTTCTACGCGCTCGACATGTTCCCGTACCCGTCCGGGGACCTCCACATGGGTCATGCCGAGGCGTTCAGCGGTGGCGACGCGATCGCCCGCTACCGGGTCATGCGCGGCTTCAACGTCCTGCACCCGATCGGGTGGGATGCGTTCGGCCTGCCCGCGGAGAACGCCGCCATCAAGCGCGGTGTGAACCCGAAGGAGTGGACGTACGCCAACATCGAGCAGCAGGCTGCGTCCTTCAAGCGGATGGGCATGTCGTTCGACTGGACCCGCCGGCTGCAGACGTGCGATCCCGAGTACTACCGGTGGACGCAGTGGTTGTTCCTGCGGTTGTTCGAACGAGGGCTGGCCTACCGGAAGGAATCACCGGTCAACTGGTGTCCGAAGGACGCCACCGTCTTGGCGAACGAGCAGGTGATCGCGGGCGCGTGCGAACGGTGTGGGACGCCGGTCGAGCGGCGCGAGCTGACGCAGTGGTTCTTCAAGACGACCGATTACGCGCAGAGGCTGCTTGACGACGTGGACGAGCTGGTCGAGTGGCCCGACCGGGTCCTCACGATGCAACGGAACTGGATCGGGCGCTCCGAGGGTGCGGAGGTCACGTTCACGATCGAGGAGACCGGTGAGGAGATCACCGTCTTCACGACCCGCCCGGACACCTTATGGGGGGTCACGTTCTTCGTCTTCGCCCTGGAGCACCCGGCCGTCCAGCGGCTCGCCGAGCTGGGCGGCACGTGGGACCAGGTGCGGCCACTGGTGGAAGCCGCGCGCGCCACGTCGACCGTCGACCGCGCCCAGGCCGACACGAAGGAAGGCGCGCCGCTGGGCGTGCACGCGGTGAACCCCGTGAACGGCGAGCGGGTGCCGTGCTACGCGGCGCCGTACGTGCTGATGGAGTACGGCACGGGCGCGATCATGGCGGTGCCGGCGCACGACGAGCGCGACTTCGGGTTCGCCCGCGCACACGGTCTGCCCATCCGGGTCGTGATCGAGCCTCCGGGCGAGCACGTGGATCCGGACGCCCTGACCGAGGCGATGCCGCACGAGGGGGTCATGGTGAACTCCGGCCCGTTCGACGGCGAGCCGTCCCCCGCGTCCATCGCGAAGGTGACCGCGTGGCTGGGAACGGAAGGCCGCGGCCGTCACGCGGTGAACTTCCGTCTCCGCGACTGGTTGATCTCCCGGCAGCGGTTCTGGGGAGCCCCGATCCCCATCGTGCATTGCCCCGAGTGCGGGGAGGTCGCCGTCCCCGACGCCGACCTCCCCGTGCTGCTGCCCGACGACGTCGACTTCCAGCCCGGCGGGGAATCACCCCTGGCGCGCCACCCCACCTGGAAGCAGGTTGCCTGTCCCACGTGCGGCGGTGAGGCCACGCGCGACACGGACACGATGGACACCTTCGTCGACTCGAGCTGGTACCTCTTCCGGTACTGCTCGCCTGGGTACGAGGAAGGACCCTTCCGGCCCGAGGATGTCGCGCGCTGGATGCCGGTCGGTCAGTACACGGGCGGCGTGGAGCACGCCATCCTGCACCTGCTCTACACGAGGTTCTTCACGAAGGTGTTGCACGACCTGGGCATGGTGAGCTTCGTGGAACCGTTCCCCAAGATGATGAATCAGGGGCAGGTGATCTTCGCGGGGGCCTCCATGTCGAAGTCGAAGGGCAACATCGTGGAGCCCATGCCGCTCGTGGAACGCTGGGGGTCCGACCAGATGCGCTTGACGATGCTGTTCGCGGGACCCTTCGAGGACGATATCGACTGGGCGCTGATCGCGGGCGAGCCCGACAAGCGCCCCAGCATGCACTCCTGGCTGGGCCGGGTGTTCGCCGCGGTGGACGACGCGGCGGGGACCTCGGCGGCGGAACCGGAGGCGCTCGTCCGTCTGACCCACCGGACCATCCGCGGGGTCACCGACGACATGGACCGCTTCCGCTTCAACACGGCCATCTCGAAGCTGATGGTGCTGACCAACGAGATGCGTTCGTCCCTGGATGGCGGCGGGGGTGCGAGGGTCGCCGCGCGTGCTCTGGTTCCGTTGCTGGCGCCGTTCGCGCCGTTCGCCGCCGAGGAGCTGTGGCGGGAGGTGCTGGGAGAGGGGTCGTCGGTCCACGCATCCGCGTGGCCCACGTTCGACCCCTCCCTCGCCGCCGAGGACACCGTCACGCTGGTGGTCCAGGTCGACGGCAAGGTCCGCGACAAGGTAGAGGTCGCGGCCGGCGTGTCCGAGGACGAAGCGCTGGCCGCGGCGCGCGGTGCCGCCGGCGCGCGTCGCGCGTTGGAAGGCCGCGAGGTCGTCAAGGAGATCGTGCGCGCTCCGAAGCTGGTCAACTTCGTGACGCGAGCCTGACGTCGCTCGGCGGACGATCACGTCGGTCGGTCGTCGACCCGAGCAGCCACGGCGTCCAGCAGGAGGTCGAGCCCGTGCTGGAACGTGGCATCGGCATCGCGATACAGCAGGGGAGCGAGCGCCGTGAGGTTCGGGTACGCATCCGGATCGAGGGCCGCGAAGGACCTGCGCCAGCGTTCGTCCGACTCCGGGGCGGCACCGGCATCCAGCGTGGACACGGCGATCGTGTAGGACTCGAGCACCTCGAAGGTCCGCACCGCCTCCTCGTCCGACAGCCCGGCGGAGCGGAGGATCGACAAGGTCGTCTCCGAGAGCCGCTGCTCGTTGGGGAACGGTGAGCTCGATCCGGCGACCACCTGCGCGAGGCGCGGGTGGGCCAGGTAGACCGCCCGCATCCGCAACGTCATCGCCCGCAGGTCCTCGCGCCACTCGCCCGTGGGTCGGAGGTCTTCGATCGCGTGGATCAGGAGGCGGTCTGCCATCGCGGTCAGCAGCTCGTCCTTGTCGCGGAAGTGGCGGTACAGGGCCGTGGGGTCGGCCCCGAGCTCGGCGCCGAGGCGGCGGAGCGTCAGCGCGTCGGGCCCTTCCTCGGCCACGATCGCGAGGCTCGCATCCACCAGTGCCTCGCGGGACAGACGAGCGCCGCTCTCCAACGTCCTGCCGGTCGGCATACGCGAAGCATCCTTCCTGGCAGGGGAGATGTCAACGCAGATGTCAGCGGCGTTGACAGGATGACGTCAGAAGGTCTACGATCCGGCCCTCTGGCGACCCGGTCGACGTTCCTGTCGACGTTCCCGGGGAGGGAACCGATGAAGCGCTCATCTCGCACCGCTGCCGCCTGCGTCGTCGCCCTCGCCCTCGCCGCGCCCGTGGCTCCTGCGACCGGCGCGGCGCGCACATCGGCGTCGCCCCTCGACCACCTCGATATGGCCTACGTCGAGGAGATCACGACCCACCTGACCGAAGATCGGGTCGGTGCCGGACGGGTTCCGCGTGTTCGGCACGCCGCAGGATGAGGAAACCGCCCGGTACCTGGCGGGCGAGATGCACGCTCTCGGCCTCGAGGACGTCACGACCGAGGAGGTGACGGGTGACGCCTGGCTCTTCGAGGGCGCCTCGGCGGTCGTCCGCGGACTCGGTCTCGACCGCACCTTCCGTGCGGCATCTCTGGGCGGGGTCCCCGGCACGGGCCCCTCGGGCGTTCGTGGTCGGGTCGTCAACGTGGGCTACGGGACCGCGCCCGAGTACGAGGGCCTCGACGTTCGGGGCAAGATCGTGTTCGCGTGGTGGGACTTCGACAACCGTGCGGACTCTGGCCGAACCTGATCGCCGAGGAAGCCAGGGCCCACGGCGCGGAGGCGGCGATCATCGCCTCGGGACCGGGGCACGTGTGGTACGCGGCTGGGGGAGGGCGTGCGCTCGGATCCAACGACGGCGAATGCGGCCTGCGCGCCTGCGCTCCGACGATCACGATCTCGAAGCGGCACGCGCGCGCGCTGCTCCGCGCGATGGACCGAGGGCCGGTCCGGGCCCGGGTCACGCTCCACGCCACGAACACCCTGGACGCGACCGGGTACCAGTCGATCGGGCAGATCCGTGGTTGGGGCGACCCCGACCGGGTCATCGTGTTCACGGCGCACCACGACGCGTGGTTCACGTCGGCGGGTGATGACTCCGTCGGCGTCGCCATGATGCTGGCGCTCGCCAAGGCCGTGAAGGACAGCGGCTACCGCCCGTACTACACGTGGGTCTTCGCCCCGGTGACGGGTGAGGAGTACGGGCTCGCGAACGCGTACGCCGACTGGCTGCAGGGCGCGTGGTGGCGCATGACCCGCTCGCACCCGGACTGGCGAACGGATGCGGTCGCGGTCCTGAACTGGGAGGTGCACTCACCCCCCTACCTGATCGACGCGGCCACGAGCTACGAGATCGCGGACGCCGTCGGCGCCAGTCTCGATCGCAGCGTGTCGGACGGTCTGATCGAGGACTACGGCATCCACGACGTCTTCTCGTGGAACGACGGGTTCGTCTACCAGGCGAGGGGCGCGCCGAGCGTCACGTTCAGCGCCACGGGCGACGACTACTGGGCTCGGTACCACACCAACGACGACGACCTCGCGACGCTGGACTTCGCGTCGCTGGCTCCGGTGCTCGAGGCCGAGGCGGGCGTCGCCTTCGACCTCGATCGAGCAACCATCCCGTACGGTCTCGACGGCCGACTCGAGACCCTCGGGGCCAGCCTCGACGGCGACGTCATGCGAGCCTTCGGCGCCGATGCCGCCGGAATCCAGGCCGCGTACGGCGATCTCTCCGACGCCTGGGCCGAGGCCGAAGGGGTCCCGCCTTCACCCTGCGCGATGTCGGCGACACGCTCGGCCGTGACCATCATCGAGGACCGGCTGACCGCCCTGTACCTCACCGAGGGGACGTCGTATCCGCACGAGCAACCCCAGCTCGACCTCGTCCTGCTTTCCGCCGGACTCGATGAGCTCCGAGCCGGTCACCCGAACCGTGCGCTGCGGCAGCTGTTCTGGGTGAGCCTGAACTCCTCCGTCTTCGACTCCAGCCGTCGTCCCTACCTCCGCCAGTACCTGATCCGATCGCCCGGGTATCCGAAGCTCTCGTGGGCCGTGGAAGGGCAGTATCCGCTCTTGCTCGACATGTACGACACCCTCCACCGGATCGCGGCGACGTCGACCAGGCCGCAGGCGCACCACGGGGCCGAGATCGCGAGGATCGAGCGGCTCATCGCCAAGCAGTCGACGGTCTACCGGCTCCGGATACGGCAGATGACACGTGGGATGGAGGCCGCCGCGGATCGACTCTGGCGCGTCGCGGGTTGCGCGGCTCCCTGAGAGGGAACCGGGCGCCTCCCGACCCGGGCAACCGGCGAGCGTGCGGGACACCGCGCGAGGGTTCCCGGCGGCCGGTCAGTGGTCGAGGACCGTGACCCGGACCCGCTGGGGCGCGTTGTTGGAGTAGCCACCCGTGTTCCATGTCGCTTCGTCCGGTTGCGCCCGGCCACTGGCGTCCGTCGCCCGCGACGCGAGCACGTGGGTGCCGGGAATCGCATCCCAGTCGATCGTCCAGTGTGACCACGCGTGCGGTCCGAGCGTCGATGCCACCGCCGCGTCGCTCCAGGTGGCACCGTCGTCCGTCGTCACCTCCACGCGGTCGATCCCTCCGAAGCCGGACCAGGCGCGTCCTTCCAGGGTGACGGGGCCTGGGTGCAGGTACCGCTCGCTCGTGGGGAACTCTGGATGTCCGGGCGGGACCATCAGGCTCCTGGGGACGATCCTCCCGAGGGGCTCGCCGACGTCCTCGGCCGACGCGCGCACGCGGTAGGCCTGCCGGTTCTGGTACCCCTCGAAGCGTTCGCGGGTGAAGCGGATCCGCGTGAGCCACTTCACGTGCGCCATCCCGTACCAGCCGGGAACGACGAGGCGCAGCGGAGAGCCGTGCTGGGGCAGCAGCGGCTGGCCGTTCATCTCGTACGCCACGAACACCTGGTCGGCCAGCGCCTCGGCCAGAGGAAGACCGCGCTCGAAGTCCTGCTCCTCGCCGCCCTCGAGCCCGTGGTCCAGCCCCGTGAACACGGCGTCGACGGCGCCGTCGGGGACGCCGGCCTCCTCCAGGAGCGGTCGGAGCGGCGTGCCGGTCCACTCGGCCGTGCCGACCGCCTGGAGGAGCCAGGGCTGGCTGAGGGGTCGCGGTGACATCAGCGCCCGGCCGTTCCCGGCGCACTCCAGCGTGACCGGCATCGAGACCCGGGGGCGAGCTCGGAGATCGTCGAGGGAGAGATTGAGCGCCTCGGAACCCTCGATCCGCAGACGGAACGCCGCCGGATCCACCATCGGGATGTCGTAGTGGATCAGGAGGTAGTGGAGCCCGGCGGGGGTGAGGTCGAGGTGGAGGGCTTCGAGCGGCATGCCGTGGTTGCGCGCAGCCAGGGCCAGCTCGTCGAACCCGATGTCACCCGCCCGGAGACCCACGGTCTTGATTCCACCACGAGTCCGCGTGCGTGGCGAGACCGAACGACCGTGCCACGACCGTGATGGGCGTCACGGAGGTGTGCCGGCGCCCAGGCTAGCGTCGCGAGGATGGAGGGGCTCAGGGAACGGATCGACGCCCTCTCGCGCGGTGAGCTGGCCGGCCTCGTGGTGGTGATCGTCGCCACGCTCGCCGGGGCCGGCCTCTGGTACCTGCGTTCGCTCCCGAAGCCGGTCGAGGTCGCCATGACCCAAGCGCCGGCCCCTCCGGTCTCGGGCGCGGTGCCGGCGGCGGGCGCACCTGGCTCCGTCACGCCCACCTCGGCGGCGACGCTGATCGTCGACGTCACCGGTTGGGTGCGCGAGCCCGGGGTCTACGAGTTCTCGGCCGGCGCTCGGGTCATCGATGCGGTGGAGCGCGCGGGAGGTCCGCGCAGCGGAGCGGATCTCACCCTGTTGAATCTCGCCGCGCCGCTGACCGACGGCCAGCAGATCATGGTGCCGAAGGAGGGACAGACCATCATCGTGCCCGGCACCGGGAGCGCCGGTGGCACCGCGGGGACCACAGGCACCACCGTCAACATCAACACGGCCGACGCAGCGGCGTTCGAGACGCTCAACGGCATCGGTGAGGTCCTGGCCGCCGCCATCGTCACGTATCGCGACGAGCACGGACCGTTCGCCTCCGTCGACCAGCTCGAGGAGGTGCCCGGCATCGGGCCGTCCACCCTGGAGGAGATCCGCGACCAGGTGACGGTCTGAGGTTCGCCGGGTGGGAGGGTGGGGGCTCCCGGTCGCCGCCGCGGCCTTCTGGGCGGGCTTGCTCGGATGGGACGCCCGGCCGGGTGCGCTCCGGCCGTTCCCGGCGTGGGCGTGGCTCGCGGTCGGACTAGCTTCGCTCGTGGCGGCGTGGGTCGCGGCGCCGGGTTCCCGGCGCCGCGACCCACTCACCACCGCCGGGTTCCGGCCCAGGCCGTCCACGGGGGCCGTCGCGGCGGTCGCCGCGCCGACCCCCGACCCCGTAGGGCGGCCGCTGCCCGCCCTGGGCCTCGTCCTGGTGGGGGTGCTCCTGTGCGGGATCGGTTGGAACGGCGTTGCCGAGCACCGCCGAGAGAGCTCCTACCTCGCGGGGCTCGCACCCCGTGGGGTCGAGCTCACGGGGACGCTTCGGGAGGACCCGGGCGAGAGCGCCTTCGGGTGGCGGGTCCTCCTCGACGTTTCGAGTGTCGCCCTCGACGATCGAACCACGGCCGTGCGCGAGACGGTCTGGGCGGGTGGTGACGGGGCGCCGCCGTCGGCGGTGCGAGGTGACCTGGTCCGCGTCAGGGGGACCCTGGAGCTCCCTGACGACCCGGCGTTCTCCGACACGCTGCATCGACGCGGGATCGCCGTGGCGGTGCGCGCGAGCACCTTCGAACGGCTCGGTGGCTCGCCGAGCCCGTTCGTCCGCGCCACGCAGACCACCCGGCGGATCGTGGGTGGCTCCATCCAGAGGGTCTTCCCCCCGCGCGAAGCCGGTCTGTTGCTCGGGCTCGCCCTCGGGGACGGTTCCCAGCTGGACCCAGCCACGGAGCGCGACTTCCAAGCCACCGGTCTCACACACCTGCTCGTCGTCTCGGGGGGCAACGTGGTCATGGTGCTGGCTCCCGTGCTCGCGCTGGTATCCCTCGTGGGGCTGGCGCGGATCGGCCAAGCGGCCGTGGGCATCACGACGGTCGTGTTCTTCGTGGTCACTCACGGGCGCCGAGCCGTCGGTGATGCGGGCCGGGGCCATGGCCGTCACCGCGCTCCTCGGGACCCTGCTCGGCCGGCCGCGCTCCACCGCCGTGGTCCTTGCGGCCGCGGTCCTCGTGCTGCTGGTGCTCGACCCCTGGCTGGTCCGATCGATCGGTTTCCAGCTCTCGGTCACCGCCACGTGCGGGCTCGTGGCGCTGGCCGGTCCCCTCGGCGAGCGACTGGGGAAGGTCCTGCCACGGCCGCTGGCCGTGGCCGCCGGCACCACCCTCGCCGCGCAGCTCGCGGTGTCACCGGTCCTGCTGTTCCATTTCCACGACGTGCCGTTGGTGACCATCGCGGCGAACGTGGCTGCCGCCCCCGCCGTGGCGCCCTCGCTGTTGCTCGGGCTCCTCGCCGCGGGCGCCGGTCTCGTCTCGGAGACGCTCGGCCGGCTGGTCGCCGGCCTCGCTCAGCTCCCCATGCGGTACCTGGAGGCCATCGCCGACACGCTCGGCAGGGCGCCGGTGCCGCACGTCACGTCGGGGGGCGGCCTGGCGGTCCTCGTGGTCGGCGGCACGCTGGTCGCGGCGATCACGCTGGCGATCCGGCTCCGATGGCGGCCGCCTCGAGCCGCGGTGGTCGGTGCGCTCGCCGTGCTGCCCCTCGTCGTCTGGACCTCGGCCGTCGGCAAGGGACCGCCCGGCGGCCTGACGGTGCGGTTCTTCGACGTGGGGCAGGGCGACGCCGCGCTCGTCACGAGCCCCGGCGGAGCCTCGATCCTGGTCGACGGCGGGCCCGACGAAGATCAGGTCGCCACGGAGCTCGCGGCGCTCGGGGTGAAGCGGCTCGATGTGGTCGTGGCCAGTCACCCCCACGCCGACCACATCGTGGGTCTGCCGGCTGTGCTCGCACGGATCCCGACGGGGCTCGTGGTCGAGCCCGGCTGTCCCGACGCCTCGTCGCTCCAAGCGGATCTCGACCGGGCCATCGTTGACGAGGGGATCGACGTCGCGAACCCTCGCGCGGGGGACATGTTCACGGTCGGCGACGTGCACGTCGATGTCCTCTCGCCTGACCGCTGCTGGTCCGGCACCGAGAGCGATACGAACAACGACGCGCTCGTGCTGCGGATCACCCTCGGCGGGGCTGAGGTCCTGATCGCGAGCGAGTCAGAGGAGCCCGCTCAACAGGTGCTGCTCGAGACGGGGGTCGACCTCCGTGCCCCGGTCCTCAAGGTCCCGCACCACGGCGCGGCCACCAGCCTTCCCGCGTTCTTCCAGGCGGTCGGTGCCCAGGTGGCGATCGTGTCGGTCGGGGAGAACGACTACGGGCACCCCGTGCCCGAGACGCTGGACACCCTCGTCGCAGCGGGCGCCGATGTCTGGCGGACGGACCATCACGGCACGATCACCGTCACGTTCGAAGGTTCGGTGCCGGTCGTGATGCCCGACCGATGACGATGACGATCGATCCTGTCCGGGAAGGTCTCGCTCGGCCACCACAGAGTTGTTTGAACTGATCGAGAACCACCTGGGCAAAGCGTTCGTGAAGGTCCAGCAGGCGATGCAGGTCCAAGTGCCTATGATGCAGCCGCCCAGTCCGAGCAATCCGTAAGCCGGGCTGGCTGCTCCACTCCCACTTAGGTGAACACAGACACCAAGTCAGCGATCGGAGGAACTCGAGTGAGCGAGGCAGCGACACCAGCAGTGGCCGCGGGGAACCGGGTGTCCACGACGCGAATCGTCGGCGCCGCCGCGGTCGCCTTAGCCGCGTCGGTGGTCGTTCAGAACGCGGTGTTTCTTGTGGGCCCTGAAGCGCCCACCTACGCCACGCCTCTTGGTGAGGTCCTCGCCTACCACGCCGAGAACCGGGGCGTCGTGGCCGTCTCCGTGGGTCTGGAGGCCGTGATCCTGCCGCTGCTCCTGTTGTTCGTCACGGGACTGCACGGGCTCGTGCAGCGCCGTGGCGGCGCAGGGGCTGACTGGTCGCGGCTCGCGGTGGCAGCCGGAGCGACACTCGCGGCGGTATCCGCCCTCGTCATGACCACGCACATCGCGGTCGTGCTCGCCGCGGATGGCCTGGCGGAGCCGACCCCCGCCTTCGAGATGGCCTGGCAGCTCCATGCCGCGGCCTTCGCGCTCGCGCTGCCCGCGCTCGGGGCGACCTTCATCGGCGCGGCATTGGCCACCCACGCCAGCGGTTTGACGCGGCCGTGGCAGCGGCTGCTAGGCGTGGCGGGCGGCAGCGTGCTCATCTTGGCCGGGGCCGGAAACCTCGCCATCGCGGATGGCTCGCCTCTGCTGTTCGTCGGGCTTCTGGGCTTAGCTGCGTGGCTCGTCTGGCTCGTTGTCACCGGCCTACGGCTCATCCGTGGGACAGGGCTGACGTCGCTCTAAGCCTCGCGAACCTTCCGGTTCGCGCTCGAGGGACATTGAGCAACCCTCGCCCACCCCGTGCTGTCCACGCTCGAGGCTCTCGAGGCGGTGGGCGGCGTGGTCTGGCGCACCGATCAGCACGGCACGATCACCGTCAGGTTCCGGGATGGTGTGCCGCCCGTCGTCCCCTCCCGCTGAAGACCAGGGTGCTCCGCCTCCCTGCGAGACTGGTCGCACCGTGTCCGGAACGCTCGCCGAACCCTGGAGGCTGGTGCGCATCTTCGCTCTGGTCGCGGTGGTCGGGCTCGCGGTCGGAGTCCTCACCCTCGTTGCGGAGGGTGTCGTTTCGGGGCCCTGGAAGACGTGGGCGAACTCCGGCGCGGTCTGGCTCGTTCCCGCGTTCTTCGTCGGTTCCTTCATGCCGAGCGATCGCGTCGCGGCGGCCGCGGGAGCCATGACGCTGGTGGCGGCCGTCGTCGGCTACTACGCGTCGGCCCCCGTGCTCGTGGATCGCGCCGCGGCGGACGCCGGCTCGGTGACCGTCTGGGTGGTGATCGCGCTCGTGGGCGGACCGGTCTACGGGATGGCCGGGTGGTGGTGGCGCGGTGACCGGCCGTGGCGCCGGATCGCCGCCCTCGCGTTGCTGGGCGGCGTCTTCACCGCGGAGGGACTGGACCGTGTCCTGCGCACCACGCTCGTCCGCGAGCCGGGCTGGGCGATGCTCGCTCTCGGATCGCGATCCCCCTGCTCCTGGGTCGCACGACACGAGAGCGCTCCTGGAGCCTCGTGGCGGAGCTTCCCGTGATCCTTGCCGCCCTGGGCGTCTATGGGATCGTCAGCTCGGCTGGCCTCTGGCCCTGGTCGTGACCGGTGGCGGCAGCCATCCGCGCCGACCTGGTCGGCGTTCGCGCTGCTCCGAAACACCGAGCCTGCGGCGACCCGCAACGGTCGTAGACCGGCTAGCCTGACTTCGTCCCGTGACGGGAGTTGCCACGTGAAGACCACCACCGTCGAAACCGCGGAGCGCGGCCGCTCGCCCCTGGGAGCTCATATCCGTTTCTTGATGGATGGGCCGCACGGCAACATGATCCACTCGACCGTGCCGCCAGGGATGGTGGGCCGCGCCTGCCGCTTCCGGACCATCGACGAGTATTGGTACGTCCTCTCGGGCGAGGGAGAAGTCTGGCGCAGGGCGCCCGACGGCCGTGAGAGCATCACCCGGCTCATCCCCGGCGTGTGTATCGACATCTCGCTCGGCACAGCCTTCCAGTATCGCTGCACTGGGGATGTGCCCCTCGTCTTCACCTGCACGGCCCTACCACCCTGGCCGGGCGACGACGAGGCCGTGGTCATGGAAGGGCCGTGGGTGCCCCGTGTGGACCTGGAGCCCGAGGGCCAGCCATCGGAGTAGCCTCTGGGCCCGCAGAGCCTGCCCCCCGATAGCTCGGGGAACATCCCCGAACGCTCGCCCGGCGGGCCCTCCTGTCGCCGGCAGTTCCGGTTACCGCGGGAGCGGGTTCGGGCCGGTGGCCGTGACCAGCCGCTGTGGCACCCAGTCGTCGACGTGGCTGAAACCCTCGAAGCGCCCTTCCTCGTCCTCGACGACGTCGAAGAAGGAGCGCCGGTAGAACTTCACGTGGGTGAAGTCCTCGAACAGCACGTAGACCGGCTCGATGTTGGGACTCTGGAACTGTTGGCCGGTCAGTACGGCCCGATGCACTCGCGAGAACTCGTTGATCTCCTCACCGACGACGACGCCGAGGTGCTCGAGACCCATCCGGTAGACGCGCTGGTGAACGGGCGGGATGAGTTCGATGCGCGAGACCGGAGCCCCGTCGAGGACCTCGAGCGGCTCGGCGAGCACGATCAGCGAGATCGGACGCCCGTTCCAAACGTTCTCGTGGTTCGCCCTCGCATGGCGCTCGAGCAGGGTCCGCTGGTGGACGTACAGGTCCCAATCGGCGACGCGGACGGCCAGGTGGCTGAGCGGGTAGGGCGCGATGTCGATGCCGCGGGCAAGGAGACGGTCGCGCTGCATCGCCGCGAAGGCTCGATAGTCCCCGATGATGTCGGCGATCGGATCAGACGTCGCCACGTGGCATCCTCCTCCACCATCGTTGCACGGCCGAACAGCTCGACCTCGGTATCCGAGCAGAGCCCCTCATCCTCGTCAAGCGACATCCCCGAACGCTCGGATGACCTCGCCAGGGTCGAGCCGCTCCTCAGGGAGGGCTGCACGCATGAGCTGGATGCCAGCCGGCCGCTCGATGACGTCGTCGCCGACCTGTTCGCGATCGCGTCGCGCCCCGATGACAACGTCCTAGGCCACCCCCGCCCTTCGAGGGAGTGGGCGCGCGGCTTCCCGGCGGTCGCGACCTCAGGCCCGGTGTTGATAGCGTGAACCGATGACGGTTCGCCGCGTCGTCGTCGATCACGTGCTCTTCATCGTGGCAGACCTGGACGCGAGCCGGGGGCTCTATACAGCCGCCCTCGCCCCACTCGGCTACGAGGAGCTCTACGTTCAGGACGACTGTGTCTCCTACGGGCCCGAGGACCTGGACGACTTCACGATCTGCCGTGGGGAGCCCGTGACGACAGCGGCGCATGTTGCGTTCTCCGCCGAGGGCCGGGACGCCGTGGATGCATTCTTCGCGGCCGCCGTCGCGAACGGCGCGACCGTCCGCGGCGAGCCCGGGGTCTGGACGCAGTACTCCGAGCGGTATTACGCGGCATTCGTCAACGACGTGCATCAGAACAACGTCGAGGCAGTGTGGCATGCGCCCGAGCCGGTCGTTGACGCTCCTCGCCGTCCCGGCGTTCCCTGATCCGTACGGTTCAAGGTACCTTCGCGAACGCTCGCGCACCCAAGCGAGCGTTCACCGGAACTCGATCCCGTACCGTTCTGCGATCTCTTCGCGATCGCCCTCTCCCTCGTGGAACTCGTGCACGAACTCCTCGAGGCCAGCGGGGGATGTGATGAGGAGCACGACCGCTTCGTCCCCGATGACGTCCCACTCGTGGGGCACACCGCGAGGAAGGAACACGAGCGAGCGCGGTCCCACCTCGAAGCGATCGTTGCCGCAACGTGCCCAGATGGAGCCCTCCAACACGTACATGGCCTCGTCCTCGCGGCTGTGCACATGCAACGGCGCGCCGCCGTCCGTGCGAGACTCGATCACGGTCAAACTTCCGCCTGTCGACCGGCGTCCCGCTTTGACGTCCGGGTCCTCGCCGACCGATCCGCCTGGCCCAACCACGTAGCCGTCCATCGGTCGGGCGAGGATATCGGTCCTGCGAACCGCCAGAAACCCAAGGGCCCATCGGGGAACATCTGCGATCGACTCGCCCGGCACGGTACAGCCACCCCGGATACCATCCACGCGGTGAGCCTCGACGACGCACGTTCGCTGCTGGATGCTCCCTCGCCCGCGGCACTCGTCACCTATCGGGCGGACGGCTCGGCCGACGTCTCTCCCGTTTGGTATCGCTGCACGGATCTTGCATTCGAGGTCGTGGTCGCGGCCGACGATCCGAAGCTCCGGCGCCTCGTCGTCGACGATCGCGCCGTCATGACCGTCTTCGAGACGGTCCCGCCATTCCGAGGTGTCAAGGTGGCCGGGCGCGTGACGCGGGCGAGCGATCCGACGGTGGTACGCGAGGCCCGCGAGGCGATCGCGCCCCGATACCTAGGGGAGACGCGTGGCGCCGCCTTCGTGGAGAGCCGTGGCCCCGGCGTCGTGATCCGCCTACCCATCGCATCGGCACGGGCTTGGGATCTGGAGGCGGCGCTTCCCCCGACGGACAGCCAAGGTACCTAGCCGCATACTCGGGCACCCTCGCGGGGGGTTGCTGCTACGACGCCCGCTCAAGCTCGGCGATCTTCGCCTCGATCTCCTCGGCCATGTAGCGGAACGCCTCGGCGTACCCCGCCATCCGTGTCGATCCCGCGGCCACATCGGCCTCACAGTCCCGTGCCGACGCACGGAGGGCGAGCGCTTCCTCCCGCATGCGGGAGATCTTCCCCTCTCGACGCGTCAACAACCCGGCGATCCCTTCCACTCGTTGGCGTTCTGTAGGGATATCGGCCGAGACCCACGCGGTTCTGAAGCAGTGGCCAGCCGCTCCGACCGGCGGAGAGACCGCGACCACCGAGGTCCGAGCCCGGTGGTAGCGTCCGACCGATGCCGAAGAAGCCCACCGCGCCCGTGGTCCTGCTGTGGGGCGAGGACGCGTTCCTCCTGCGTGAGGCCGCCCTCCAGCTGCTCGCCGGAGTCCGTCCCAACGAGGTCGACGCCGGGGCGTGGCAGGGCGGGGAGCTGCAGGACCTGGCCACGCCGTCGTTGTTCGGTGAGCGCCGGGCCCTCCTCGTGAGCGACTGCAGGAATCTCCCGAAGGAGGCGATCGCCGAGCTGGCCGCCTACCTCGCCCTGCCCGACCCCGACGCCCCGCTCATCCTCGCCTGCACGGTGGCCGAGCGCGGCAAGGTGCCGGCGGCGTTGCAGAAGCTGGTCGCCCCCGTCGGTGAGGTGCGGCAGGTCCAGGTCCAGCGCAAGGAGCTCGAGGGATGGCTCCTCCAGCGAGCGAAGGCATCGAACGTGGAGCTCATGGGTCCCGCCGCCCGGGCGCTGGTCGAGACGGTCGGCGAGGACCTCGGGCAGCTCGCGGCATCCATCGAGCAGCTGGGTGACGCCTTCCCCGGTCAGCGCATCGGTCCTCGGGAGGTCCACGGGCAGTTCCGCGGGCTCGGTGAGCAACGCACCTGGGACCTCTGCGACAAGGCCTTCGGCAAGGATTCTCCCGGGCGCCATCCGGGCGCTCCGCTCCATGGAGGAAGGTGGCGACGAGGCCCTCATGGTCCTCGGCGGCATCTCCAGCCGTCTCCGGGACCTCATCAGGGTCCGGTCGCTCCCGGACCGGCTCCCGCCGGCCGAGCTCGCCAAGCGCGCGGGACTCCGCTTCGACTGGCAGGCTCGTCGCTACGCGCAACAGGCGCGCAACTACTCCTTGGACGAGTTGCTCGATCTCCACGCGCGGATCACCGAGACCGACCGGGCGCTGAAGTCCGGCACCACGGGCGACATCGTGATGCCGGTGCTGGTCGCGGCGATCGCGGGCAGCGACGCCGCCTAGAGGGGGAGCGGCCCCGAGAACGGTGACCAGTCACAGGTCGCCTCGTAGCGGATGTCCTCGCTCGGGGACGCGCTCGGGACGAACCACTTCAGGGTCACGGTGTCCCCCGGTCGCAGGTACGCGGCCGTGTAGGGCACCCCGTACACAGCGCGCACGGGGACGACGATCGGTCCCTCGCCGACGGAGGCACCGTCGGATCCGGTCGCGACCACGGTGCACGACGTGACGGCCACGCCTCCCTCGGTGCCGTTCTCGACGGTCATCTGGAACCGCGCATCGCCGCCGGATTCCAAGCACTCGGCTCGCGCCTCGGACAGGCCGAACCCATCTGGGATGGAGCCGCAGTTCGCGGTCTCCCAGGCTCCGTCGGGGATCGCGGTCGCCTCCACCTGGGCCGGACCCCCGCGGAAGAGCAGGACGGCGACGATGAACATCGCGAACACCCCGAGTGCCAGGAGTCCACGACGCACGACCGGACGCTAGCAGCACCTCGGCGCGGACCGGCGGAACTTCCGACGGGTGCCGGTGGCGGGGTCGCTACGAAGCGGCGGCGGCGTTGACCGTCTTCGCCAGGCGGCTCTTGCGGCGTGCCGCGGTGTTCTTGTGCACGACGCCCTTGCTGGCGGCCTTGTCGAGCGAGCGGGCGGCCTCGCGTTGGAGGGCGGTGGCCGTTTCAACATCGCCCTCGGCGGCGGCGGCGTGCACCTTCTTCTGCGAGGTCTTCAGCGAGCTCTTGACCGTCTTGTTGCGCTCTTGGCGCTTGGCGTTCTGCCGGTTGCGCTTGATCTGTGACTTGATGTTGGCCATACGGCTGACCAGGCTACCAGTCGCCGTGCAGGGCACGTCCGGGGCCCCGGTCCCCACCCCCGTACCATGGGCGTCGTGCCGACCGACATCTCCCGGATCCGCAACTTCTGCATCGTGGCGCACATCGACCACGGCAAATCGACGCTGGCCGACCGGATGCTGGAGCTCACCCATACCGTCGAGGGGCGGGAGATGCGCGCCCAGTACCTGGACAAGATGGATCTGGAGCGCGAGCGGGGGATCACGATCAAGGCCCAGGCGGTCCGCCTCCTCCACGACGGCTTCGAGCTGAACCTCATCGACACGCCCGGTCACGTGGACTTCACCTACGAGGTCTCCCGCTCGCTGGAGGCCTGCGAGGGGGCGATCCTGCTGGTGGACGCCGCGCAAGGACTGGAGGCGCAGACCCTCGCGAACTACCACCTGGCACGCGACGCGGGGCTCCGCATCATCCCCGTGCTCAACAAGATCGACCTCCCGGCGGCCGAGCCGTCGAAGCGTGCCGAGGAGCTGGCACACCTGTTGGACCGTGAGCCCGCGGCCATCCTGCACGTGTCGGCCAAGACCGGCCAGGGCGTGACCGAGCTGCTGCGGGCCGTGGTCGAGGAGGTCCCGCCGCCCGGAGGAGACCCGGGCGCGCCGCTCCAGGCGCTCATCTTCGATTCCGCCTTCGACACGTATCGGGGCGTGATCACGTACGTCCGGATCAAGCACGGCACGCTCCCCAGCTTCGCGAAGATCCGGATGTTCGCCACGGGCGCCACGTCGGAGGCGGAGGAGGCCGGCGTGATGGCGCCCGAGGCCACGCCCGTCGATGCTCTCGGGCCGGGCGAGGTCGGTTACCTGGTGACGGGGCTGAAGGACGTCCACCAGGCGAAGGTGGGCGACACGATCGACCCTCGCGGGCAAGGGCGGCGCGACCGAGCCGCTCCCCGGCTACCGCGAGCCGAAGCCGATGGTGTGGTCGGGGCTCTTCCCGTCCGAGGGCGGTGACTACAGCGAGCTCCGCGAAGCGCTCGACAAGCTGAAGCTGTCGGATTCGGCCCTCGTCTACGAGCCCGAGACCTCACAGGCGCTCGGGTTCGGATTCCGGGTGGGGTTCCTTGGGCTGCTCCACATGGACATCGTCCGGGAGCGCCTGGAGCGCGAGTTCGGTCTCGAGCTGATCTCGACGGCGCCGAACGTGGAGTTCCACGTGATCAAGGACGGGGTCACGACGGTCGTGCGCAACCCGGCCGAGATGCCGTCGCCCGGCCTCTACGACACCGTCGAGGAGCCGATCGTCTACGCCACGATCATCACGCCGGCGGAGTACCTGGGTGCCGTCTTCGAGCTGTGCCAGGCGCGCCGGGGCGAGATGGTCGACATGCAGTACCTCACCACGGAGCGCGTCGAGGTCCACTACGTGCTGCCGCTCGCGGAGATCGTCTTCGACTTCTTCGACCAGCTGAAGTCCGGGACGCGCGGCTACGCGAGCCTCGACTACGAGCCTTGGGGGTTCCAGGAATCGAAACTCGTCCGGGTGGATGTCGTGTTGCACGGCGATCCTGTCGATGCCTTCAGCGCGGTGGTGCACCGCGACAAGGCCTACCAGTACGGGAAGCGGATGACCGAGCGCTTGAAGGAGCTGATCCCCCGGCAGCTGTTCGACGTGGCGATCCAGGCCACGATCGGCGCGAAGGTGATCGCCCGCGAGACGGTGAAGGCGAAGCGCAAGGACGTGCTGGCCAAGTGCTATGGGGGCGACATCACGCGGAAGCGGAAGCTCCTGGAGACGCAGAAGAAGGGGAAGGAGCGGATGCGCCGCGTGGGCCGGGTGGACGTGCCGCAGGAGGCGTTCATCTCCGCGCTGCGCGTGGACGAGAGCTCGAAGGCGGGGAAGAAGTGAGCGACGAGGAAGCAACCGCCGACGGGCAGCCGGCCGGGATCTACGTCCACGTGCCCTTCTGTCTCACCCGATGCGGGTACTGCGACTTCAACGCGTACGCCGAGCTCGACCATCTGAAGCCTCGTTACCTGACCGGGCTGCTCGAAGAGGCGTCGCTCGCGGCCCCGGGCTGGGAGGGCACCCGCTTCGCGAGCGTATTCCTGGGTGGCGGGACGCCGACCACGATGGTCCCCGCCGACCTCCGCTCGTTGCTGATGCACCTGCGCGACCGGTTCGACCTGGCTGAGGACGCCGAGGTCACGATCGAGGCGAACCCCGACACGGTGGAGGAGGCGGGACTGCGGGCGCTGCGCGAGGCAGGCTTCGACCGCCTGTCGCTCGGGGCGCAATCGTTCGACCCGGCGGTGCTCGCGTCGCTCGAGCGCGTGCACCAGCCCGCGTCGGTGCGGGCCGCGTTCGCGGCCGCGCGCGCCGCGGACTACGTGAACCTCAGTCTCGACCTGATCTACGGCACCGACGGCGAGACCATCGACTCGTGGGAGCGCACGCTCCGCGAGGCGATCATGCTCGCCCCCGAGCACGTGAGCGCGTACGCGCTCACGATCGAGCCGGCCACGGCGCTGGGACGGCAGGTCGCGGCCGGCGCCCGTCCGGCGCCGGACCCCGACCTGCAGGCCGACATGTTCCAGCTGGCGTGCGAGCTCCTCGGCGACGCCGGGTACCGGCACTACGAGATCTCGAACTGGGCGCGCCCCGGGTACGAGTGCCGCCACAACCTCGGGTACTGGGAACGGCGTCCGTACGTGGGGCTCGGCGCCGGGGCGCACTCGTACCGCGACGACGTCCGATGGTGGAACGTGCGCCCGCCCGAGACGTACCTCGAGCGGGTGGAAGCGGGTGAGCTCCCGATCGGTGGCAGCGAATCACTCGACCCGAGCGATGCCTACCTGGAGGAGGTCTTCCTCCGGCTCCGGATCCTCGAGGGCGTGCCGGCGAGCTGGTTCGACGAGGAGCGCTACGGCCCGTTCGTGGCGAGCGGTCTGCTCGTCGACGACTTCGGTCAGCTGGTCCCGACCGAGCGCGGCATGCTCCTGCTGAACGAGCTCGTGCTCGGCCTGACGCGCTGATCGAAGCCGCGGTCGAGGGTCACGCGGGGCTGCTTCTTGCCCGGTTCACCTTCATCGTGGGCGCGCGCTCGTAAACACCATCGGAACGTGACCGCCGACGAGCTGGAGGCGAACGACCCTGTGGTTGGATTGCGTCCCATGTCAACCGGGGGTGTGCGACGGCGTGCAGGCATGGCGGCGGCGATGGCCGTCGTGGCGCTGATCGTCGTCGTCGCACCCTGGGTCCGGCACGCGACCGCGGTCCAGGTCCCGGCGGGCGAGCAGCCGACCATCCTGTTGATCGTCACCGACGACCAGCGGTGGGACACCTTGTGGTCGATGCCGACGGTCCAGCAGGAGTTGGTCCGCAAGGGCGTGACCTTCACCGAGGCGATCGTCCCCGTGTCGCTCTGCTGCCCGAGCCGCGCGAGCATCCTCACCGGCCGCCACGCGCACTCGACGGGCGTCTACCGGCAGATCCTCCGTACGGGGGGATGAGCTCGTTCGACGATCGCTCCACCGTGGCGACCTGGCTCGACGAGGCCGGGTACACGAACGGCTTCTTCGGCAAGTACCTGGACGCCTACCAACGTGAGGCCCTGTCGGGCTACGTCCCGCCCGGCTGGGACCGCTGGGTGGCCTTCTACCACTCGCAGTTCCAGGACTACCGGTTGAACGTGGACGGCCGGACGCGTTCCTTCGGCTCGTCGCCGTGGGACTACTCGACGACGGTCCTCGGGTCGCGTGCGGAGGCCTTCATTCGGCAGCGGCCGGGACCTCTGTTCGTGGTCTACGCGCCCGCAGCGCCGCACTGGCCCGCCACCTACCTGGACCGCTACCGCAACGAGTTCAAGGACCTCCCCGCGCACCGGCCGCCGTCGTTCGGCGTACCGGGTGAGGGGACGCCGGCATGGCTGCACCAGGTCGACCCGATCGTCCCGTCGTACGTGGACGACCTCCGGCTCGACCAATACCGCTCGCTGCTCTCGGTCGACGACCAGGTCGCCCACCTCCTCGACGCCCTGCAGGACACCGGCCGGCTCGACAGCTCGCTCGTGATCTTCACCTCCGACAACGGTCTGCAATGGGGGGAGCACGGGTGGGACAAGAAGGAGACGCCGTACGAGGAAGCCATCCGCGTGCCGTTCGTGGTCCGCGACGACCGGGTGGTGACAGCGCCGCGCACGGATGCGGCGCTGGTGGCGAACGTCGACATCGCCCCGACCATCGCGGCGGTGGCCGGCGTGGAGCCCACGCCGGCCACCGAGGGTTCCTCGCTGTTGGATCGGCTCGCCGATCCAACGACCCCCTGGCGCGACGCCGTCCCGCTGGAGCACATGGAGGGGGCGAACCCGATCCCCACGTTCTGCGGTGTCCGGACCGCACGCTACACGTACGTCCGCTACATCACGGATGAGCACGAGCTCTACGACCGGCAGGATGACCCGTACGAGCTGAACAACCTGGCCGGCACGGACGGCGCCGCCGATCTCCAGGCCGAGCTCGATGCCCGCACCGACGAGCTGTGCAACCCCCCGCCGCCGGGGATGGCCATCGATCAGGCGACCGCGCCCGTGGCGGTCGCGGTCGCGCTGGCCGCCGGCCTCGCGGTCTGGGCCGGCGTGACGGTCCGGCGCCGCCGCCCGCCTCGCTAGGCCGGCCGCGGCCGCGGGAACGGCCAACGGATAGGGTGGCTCCGCGATGACCGACGTCACGTGTCCGCGCTGCCAGACCGAACAGTCGATCCAGGGCGACGGCTACCTCTGCGCGGGATGCGCGACGGAGTGGGCCTTCGTCCGGTGTTCGAGCTGCGGCACCGCCTTCCACATGCAGCCCGACGTCCGGTCGTGGACGTGCCCCAGCTGCGGCGCCCACAACCGGCCGCCACGCAGGAAGCCGGCCCTCCCGGCCTGGCAGATCCTGCTGGGCGCCGGGGTGGTCCTCGTGGTGGTGGTGGCGGCCTTCCTCGTCTCCTCGGGTGACGGCGACGACGGGGGAACCGACGGCGACGGAGATGGGTCCGCCACCGCGCTCGCCACCACCTGCGCGCACATCCGGGCGGACTTCCAGGTGATCCGACAGCAATCGCTCCAGCAAGCCGCCACCCGGCTGACCGCCGACGCGGAGGCGCTCCGCGCCGAGGGCGACGAGGAGACGGCCGCTCTCGTGGATCAGCTCGTGGTCGCCACCGAGGACATGGTCGCGGTGATCGCCTCCGGCGAGGACTCCACCGCGGCCAACGTGGCGCTCGGCGATGCCATCGCGGCTGTGCCCTGCTCCGGTGTCTAGCCGCCGTTAGCACTCTCCGGCCGGGAGTGCCAGCTATCCTACGGGGGTGAGCGATCGTCCCGAGCTCGGCCCTCGCAAGTCCGCCGTGCTCCACGCCGTGGTCGAGGAGTACGTCCGCACGGGGGAACCGGTCGGTTCCGAGACGATCACGGAACGTTCGGGGCTCAGCGTCTCATCGGCCACGATCCGCAACGAGATGGCGGCGCTCGAGGAGCTCGGCTACCTGACGCACCCCCACACGTCGGCGGGCCGGATCCCCACCGATGCCGGGTACCGCCATTACGTGGACACGCTCCCGGCCGGCGGGCGTCTCCGCGAAGCGCAGCGTCGCGCGATCGCGGCGCACTTCGCCGAAGCGATCCTCGACCTCGAGGAGGTCCTGAAGGGCTCGGTCCAGCTGCTCGGCAGGCTCACGCAGTACGCGGGGCTCGCCGTGCCCCCCGGTGCCTCGGACGAGCAGGTCGTCCGGATCGAGTTGATCGACATGGGACCCACCCTGATGGTGCTCGCCGTCGGCCAGCACGGGAGGGTGGACAAGCAGATGCTCGATCGTCCCGAGGGGCTGCACGCCAGCTCCATCGACGAGACCGAGCGCCGCGTCCAGGCTCTCCGCGGTCTCACCTATCTGGACGCACAGGCACAACTCCTGCAGCTCGCCGCCTCCGCGCCCTCCGAGGAGCACGACCTGCTGCTCACAGTGGCCGATGTGCTCCGCGTCGCCACGGTGGGCGATCGCTCCTCCCACGTCGTGATCGGGGGCGTCGCGAACCTGGCGGACGAGACCCAGACGTGGCGCCGCGAGACCCTCCGCCGCCTCTTCGAGACCCTCGAGCGCGAGCAGGAGCTGCTCCGCGTCCTGCAGGACGTGGCCGACGCCGACGACGTGCGCGTGACGATCGGGGCGGAGCACCCGTCCACCGGCGAATGGGAGGCTTCGATCGTGACGGCGCCCTTCCAGGCGGGCGAGACGACGGTCGGCACGATCGGGATCGTGGGACCGACGCGGATGGACTACCTGTCGGCGATGGCCTCCGTGCGCGCCGTGGCCAAGCACCTCTCTGACCTCGCCTCGGAGCTCGACCAGTAGCCGATGGCGACCACGCGCGATCTCTATCAGGTGCTCGGGCTCTCGCGCGGCGCTTCCGACGACGACATCCGCAAGGCGTACCGCCGGCTGGCGCGCGAGCTCCATCCCGACGTGAACCGTGATCCGAGCGCCGAGGAGCGGTTCAAGGAGATCGCGGGGGCCTACGAGATCCTCTCGGATCCGGAGAAGCGCGCTCGATACGACGCGTTCGGAACCACGGGCGGGCCCGGCGGCCAGCCGTTCACGGACATCTCGGACATCTTCGAGATGTTCTTCGGGCAAGGTGGTTTCGGGGGGTTCGGCGGGAGCCGGCGGCAGGGTCCGCGGTCACGCACGCGGCGCGGCGAGGACCTCGCGGTCGTGGACGTGCTCACGTTCGACGAGGCGGCGTTCGGGGTCCGTCGGGAGATCGAGCTCGAACGACTCGTCGAGTGCGACCGGTGCCTCGGCGTGGGAGCGGAACCCGGCACGGCGCCGATCGCGTGCCGGACATGTGCCGGTGCGGGCGAGGTCCAGAGTGTGCGGCGGAGCGTGTTCGGCACGTTGATGACCACGTCGCCCTGCCCGACGTGCGGCGGGACGGGCCAGGAGATCCCCGACCCCTGCGAGAAGTGCTCCGGGAAAGGGCGCGTCCGCGACCGGGTGTCGGTCGCGGTCGAGATCCCCGCCGGCGTGTCCGACGGCATGGAGCTCCGCGTCGCCGGTGCGGGACACGTCGGCGCGGCCGGAGGGCAGCCCGGGGACCTATTCGTCCGGCTCTCGGTCGAGGCGTCCCAGGCCTTCGAGCGACGGGGGCAGGACCTGTTCACGGTGCTCGACGTCACGGTCACGCAGGCGACGCTCGGTGCCGAGATCCAGATCCCGAGCCTGGACGGACCGGAGACCATCCGCATCGAGGCGGGCACGGAGTCCGGGACCGTGGTCCGCGTGAAGGGCAAGGGGGTGCCGAACGTGAACCGCCGGGGTCGAGGCGACCTGTTCGTCACCCTCCACGTGGTGACGCCGCGGGATCTGTCGAAGGAAGAACGTCAGCTCCTGGAACGCTTGGCGGAGATCCGCGGCGAGCAGCGCGCCGGCAGCGGCGAGCTGCGCCGCCCCGAGTTCTGACCGACGGGCTTCCGCGCCGAGGGTAGGCTCAACGCCATGTCCGACAGCAACTGCCTGTTCTGCAGGATCGTCGCGGGGGAGATCCCGCCGAGATCCTGCGCGAGTCCGACCACGTGCTCGCGTTCCGCGACATCGCCCCGAAGGCGCCCACGCACATCCTGCTGATCCCGAAGGAGCACGTGGAGTCGGTGGCCGAGGTCGAGGACGGACACGCCGGCGTCCTGGCGGACCTGATGCAGGCGGCGACCCACCTCGCTCGCACCGAGGGCATCGACGAGAGCGGGTGGCGTCTCATCACGAACGTGGGGCCCGACTCCGGGCAAGAGGTGTTCCACCTGCACTTCCATCTGCTGGGCGGCGCGCCGCTCGGACCGCTCGTCACCCCGCGCTGAACCACCCATGACCGGGCCGGAGGAGCGAGTAGGATGTGCGAGGCCGTCCGGAGGACGGCCACGTTCGTCGAGCAGGAGGGAACGGGGCAGCGCCCCGGATCGAAGAGGCACGTGGCGACCGCCACCAACCAAGTGAAGATCCTGGTCCCCGGGCACCAGCCGATGGTGGCCCTGCTCGGCCAGCGCGACGCCTTCCTGAAGTTGATCGAAGCCGCGTTCGGGTCCGACGTGCTCGTCCGCGGGAACGAGATCACCATCAGCGGACCCGCCGCCGAGACCGAACGGGTCGCCCAGATCTTCGAGGAGCTCTTGGAGCTGCTCGAGCGCGGACACGATCTCACCGAGGACTCGGTCAGCCAGACGATCTCGATGGTCTCGGGTGGCGTCGCGGAGCCGGGCGAGGAGACGCCGCGGCCGAGCGAGGTGCTCGGCGACCAGCTGCTCTCCGGGCGCGGCAAGAAGATCGCCCCCAAGACCGTGGGGCAGAAGCGATACGTGGACGCGATCCGCTCCAACACTGTGACGTTCGCCATCGGGCCCGCGGGCACCGGCAAGACCTACCTCGCCGTGGCCGTGGCCGTGCGCGCGCTCCAGGAGCGGCAGGTCTCGCGCCTGATCCTCACGCGGCCGGCGGTCGAGGCGGGGGAGCGGCTCGGGTTCCTGCCGGGCACCCTGTACGAGAAGATCGACCCGTACATGCGGCCGATCTACGACGCGCTGTACGAGATGACCGGTCCCGACACCCTCCCGCGTCTCATGGAGCGCGGTGTGGTCGAGGTCGCGCCGCTCGCCTTCATGCGGGGCCGCTCGCTGAACGACGCGTTCATCATCTTGGACGAGGCGCAGAACACCACACCGGAGCAGATGAAGATGTTCCTCACCCGCCTCGGCTTCGGCTCGAAGGCGGTCGTGAACGGCGACTCCACGCAGGTCGACCTCCCGAACGGGCAGTCGAGCGGCCTGCACGTGGTCGAAGAAGATCCTCACGGGCATCGATGGACTCGCGTTCGTGCACCTGGGCGGCAAGGACGTCGTCCGGCACGAGATCGTGCAGCACATCGTCGAGGCTTACGGGCGGTACGGGCAGCAGAGCCTGCGCGTCGACGAGCCACGGACCACGGGCCACGACGATGGCTGAGTCCGTGAGCCGACCCCGAGGTACGGGCGGCCGAACGGCCGTGCTCGTCTCGAACCGCCAGACCCTGCCCGTGGACGAGGCCGGTCTCACGGACCTGGCCCGCGCCACGCTCGCCGGCGAAGGCGTCGAGGGCGAGCTCTCCGTGAGCTTCGTGGACGAAGCCGAGATCGAAGAGCTCCACGTCCGCTATCTGGACGAGCCCGGGCCCACCGATGTCCTCAGCTTCGCGCAGGACCAGGAGGAGGTTGAAGCCACCGGCACCGCACTCCTCGGTGACGTGGTGATCTGCCCGGCCGTCGCCGCTCGCAACAACCCGGGGGATCCTCGAACGAGCTCCGGCTCCTCCTCGTGCACGGGATCCTGCACCTGCTGGGCTACGACCACGAGGTCGACGCTGAGCGCGCCGAGATGTGGGCGCGGCAGGAGCGCTACAGCGGGGTCTCGGTGCCGTGACGGCGACCGACTGGACGCAGCTGCTGGCGGTCCTGCTGTGCGTGCTCGGGGTCGGCTTCCTGGCGGCGTCGGAGGTCGCGATCACGCGCACCAGCCGGGTGCGAGCCCTCCGCCTGTCCGAGGAGGGACGCCGCGGCGCCGGAGCGCTCGTGCGCATCGTCGAGGACCCCGCGCCGTACCTCAACGTCGTGCTGTTCCTCACGCTGCTCGCGACGATCGGCGGGAGCACGCTCGCGACCTCGTTCGCGGTCCGTCATTCCGAGCGCGCAGGGGAATTGGTCGCGACGATCGCGATGACCTTGATCCTGTTCGTCTTCGCCGAGGTCACGCCGAAGACGTTCGCGATCCTGCAGACCGACCGGGTCGGGCTCGCCGTCGGCCCCGTGGTCGTGTTCCTCCGCCGGGTTCTCGGCCCGTTCGCGAACGGGCTCCTGAAGCTCGCGAACGTGGTCATGCCCGGCAAGGGACTCCGTGAGGGCCCGTACATCACCGAGCAGGAGCTCCGGGCCTCCGCCGAGATGGCGTCGGAAGAGGGTGAGATCGAGAAGGAGGAGACGGAGCTCATCCACTCGATCTTCGAGTTCGGGGACACGATCGCGCGCGAGGTGATGGTGCCCCGGCCCGACATCGTCGCGATCGAGGACGACCAGACCCTCCGCGACGTCCAAGCGCTCGTGCTCGAGCACGGGTATTCGCGGATCCCCGTCTACCACGAGGATCTCGACGATGTGATCGGGATCGTGTTCGCGAAGGACGTGCTGAAGGCGGTTCATCAGGGGAAGGGCGACATGCCGCTCACGGAGATCGTCCGCCCGGCGCGCTACGTCCCTGAGTCGAAGAAGGTCGCCGACCTCCTGCGCGAGATGCAGAAGGAGAAGTTCCACCAAGCGCTGGTGACCGACGAGTACGGCTCGGTCACGGGGATCGTGTCGCTCGAGGACCTGCTCGAGGAATTGGTCGGTGAGATCACTGATGAGTACGACGTGGATGAGCAGGACATCGAACAGATCTCGGACGGTGTCTACCGCGTGTCGGGCAAGACCTCGATCGACGACGTCAACGAGCTGCTGGGGTTGGAGCTGCCCGACGAGGAATGGGACACCATCGCCGGGTTGGTGCTCGACATCTTCGGCAAGATCCCCGACGCGGGCGAGGAGTGCGAGTTCCAAGGGGTCAGGTTCCGTGCGGAGGAGGTCGTCGGCCGGCGCGTCAACACGGTCGTGATCACGCGGGCGGTTCCCGAGACTCCCGAGGCGACACCGGCGGAACCACAGGAGGAACCCGCACCATGACCTCGATCGACGACGCCACCATCGACCGGCTCCTGGCGACCGCCCGGGAGATCCGCGCGAACGCCTACGTGCCGTACAGCGGCTTCCACGTGGGAGCGGCGCTCCTCGCCGGCGACCAGGTGTTCGCCGCGGTGAACGTCGAGAACGCCAGCTATCCCGTCTCGGTCTGCGCCGAGCGCAACGCGGTGGGCATGGCCGTGGCTGCCGGGGTGACCGACCTCCGCGCGGTTGCGGTGGTCACCGACGCCGACACGCCGACCCCGCCCTGCGGCGGGTGCCGCCAGGTGCTGAACGAGTTCGGCCCCGGGATGGCCGTGATCGCCGAGTCCGCCGATGGCTCGGTCCGGAAGTACTGGTCGCTCGCGGAGCTGCTCCCCGACGCGTTCGGCCCCCGCGATCTCGACGACGCATGACCGAGCCGTCGCGCTCGGGCGTCGTGGCCGTGGTGGGGCGGCCGAACGTGGGCAAGTCCACGCTCGTCAACGCGCTCGTCGGTCAGAAGGTGGCGATCGTCTCCGAGAAGCCGCAGACGACGCGTCGCGAGATCCGCGCCATCTGGACCACGGAGCACGCGCAGGTCGTGTTCACGGACACGCCCGGCTACCACAAGCCGAAGACCCTGCTGGGGACCCGGTTGAACGACCGCGTGAGCGATGCCGTCGCCGGGGTGGACGTCGTGCTGCACGTCGTGGACGCCGCCGCGGGGATCGGGAAGGGAGACGCCTTCGTGTTCGAGCACAAGGTCGTCACCGCCGGGGCGCCGGCCCTGTGCATCGTGAACAAGATCGATGCGATCAAGGGCCACGAGGAGGTCCCGCAGCTGGCGGCCGCCGGGGAGCTGGGCGTGTACGAGGAGATCGTCCCGGTGTCAGCCAAGACCGGCAAAGGCGTGGGCCTGGTGCGCGAGCTGATCCTCGAGCGGCTCCCCGAAGGGCCGCCCCTGTATCCCGACGAGGAGATCACCGACCAGCCGCTCGACGTCCGCCTGGCCGAGATGATCCGCGAGAAAGCCCTGGCCGTCACCCACCAGGAGGTCCCGCACTCGATCGCGGTGATGGTGGAGGAGATCGAGATGCTCGGCGATCTCACGAAGGTGCACGCCACGCTCGTTGTTGAACGGGAGTCCCAGAAGGGGATCGTGATCGGGAAGGGGGGCCGCACCCTGAAGACGATCGGGACACGTGCGCGCGAAGAGATGGAGCTGCTCCTCGGCACCAAGGTCTTCCTGGACCTGCACGTCAAGGTGCTGAAGGAATGGCAGCGAGACCCTCGGGCGTTGGAGCGTCTCGGGTTCTGATCGATCACAGCAGCGCTCGAGCGAGGTCTCGTTGACGAAGGTTCTCTCCACCAGCGAAGGAACGCACCGCGGGACCTTCACGGTCCTGGACTGGGGTCTGTTCCTGTCGATCGGGCTCATCTGGGGGTCGTCGTTCATCCTGATCGCGACCGGGCTCGACGCCTTCCGCCCCGGGTTGATCACGTGGCTGCGGGTGGCCGCCGGTGCCGCGGCGCTGTGGCTGCTCCCCGGCGCGAGGGTGCGGGTCGCCCGCGAGGATCTCCCGCGGCTCATCGCGGTCTCGTTCCTTTGGGTGGCGATCCCGTTCACCCTGTTCCCGCTCGCGCAGCAGCACGTGAGCTCCGCCGTCACGGGGATGTTGAACGGGGGGCTTCCGATCGTGGCGGCGATCATCGCCACGCTGATGCTCCGGCGGCTCCCCGGCCGGGTGCAGATCGTCGGGCTCATCATCGGTGCGGCCGGCGTGGCCGCGATCGCCCTGTCCGCCGCGGGTGAAGGGAGCAGCCAGGCGATCGGGGTCGCGATGTTGCTCGCGGCGGTGCTCTGCTACGGCGTGGCCATCAACATCGCGACCCCGCTGCAGCAGCGATACGGGTCGCTGCCCGCCATGGCGTGGATGCTGGCCTACGCGAGCATCTGGACGGCCCCCTTCGGTCTGGCGTCGATCTCCGGCTCGTCGTTCGCATGGGGGCCGTTCGCGGCCGTGCTCACGCTCGGCGTGGTCGGCACGGGCATCGCCTTCGTGTTCATGGGGCGGCTGGTCGGCCGCGTCGGGAGCACCCGCGCGTCCTTCGCGACCTACCTGATCCCGGTGGTCGCGTTGATCCTCGGTGTCGCGATCCGCGACGACGAGGTGGCCGCCATCGGGTTGATCGGGATCGTGATGGTGCTCACGGGCGCCTTCCTGGCATCGCGCGCCGACCGGGAACGGGCCGCTGCGAGCGGCTAGGTGATCTTCAGCGCCGCCACCATCTGCGGGTGGTAGGTGCAGATGACCTCGTAGGTCGTGCCCGCGGCCACCCCGTCGAGTGCGAGCTCGCCGGTGGCGCCAGCGGCCACGTCCACATCGAGATCGACGACGGTCACGGTGAAGGTGTGCGGCGTCTCACCCGAGTTCACCACGGTGAGCGTGTCGCCCTCCGAGGCCTCCACGCAGGCAGGCGTGTACGCGAAGTCGGTCACCGTCACATCGGTGGTCGCGGTCGGGGACTCGCACGAGGCATCGCCGCCATCGTCGGACGAACAGGCAACGCCGCCAACCGCGAGGGCGACCACGACCCCCCACACCACGGATCTCCGCATGGCTCGGGAGGCTAGCGGACGGCGTCAACCGACGGTGGTCGGCTACGATGCCGGGGTCGCGTCATGTCCGAAGCCGCCCCGATCACGCCGCTCACACCCGTCGCGCAACCCGCCGAGGCCGCGCGGCTCGTGATGCGGACGGCCTCGGTCGATGCGGTCGGGCTCGAGGAGCGGGCCGCCGCCCTCGCCACGCGGTCCATCAAGCGAGACGCCAAGCTCTGGGGCCTCGACCTCGCGATCCGCTGCATGGACCTCACGACGCTCGAGGGCACGGACACCGTCGGCAAGATCGTGGCCATGTGTGCGAAAGCGATCCACCCCGATCCGCTCGACCCGGCGGTCCCGTCGGTCGCCGCGGTGTGCGTCTACCCGCACCTCGTGCCAACGGCGCTCGCGCAGGTCGCCGGCACCTCCGTGAAGGTGGCGAGCGTGGCCGGCTCGTTCCCGAGCGGGCTCGGTCCTCTGGACGTGAAGGTGAAGGAGATCGCGGAGGTCGCGGCCCTCGGCGCGCACGAGATCGACGTCGTGCTGAACCGGTCGTTGTTCCTGGGCGGCGCGTACACCGAGTGCTTCCAGGAGCTGAGCGCTGCACGTGAAGCCGCGGGCGCCGCGCACCTCAAGGTGATCCTCGAAGCCGGCGAGCTCGGCTCGTACGACCGGATCCGGCAGGCCTCGATGCTGGCGATGGCGGCCGGCGCCGACTTCATCAAGACGAGCACCGGCAAGATCGGCGTCAACGCCACCCTCCCGAACGCCCTCTGCATGATGGAGGCGGTCCGCGACTTCCACCACGACACCGGGCGGACGGTCGGGATCAAGGTCGCGGGCGGCGTCCGCACCGCGAAGGATGCGCTCCGGTACCTGGTCGTGCTCCATGAGACGCTCGGCCCGGACTGGATGCACCCGGAGCTGTTCCGGATCGGCGCCTCGAGCCTCCTGAACGACGTGCTGATGCAGATCAACAAAGAGAAGACAGGCCGCTACCAGGGCCCCGACTACTTCACCATCGACTGAGGGATGGGATGAGCGAGATCGAGCCGACGCCCGCTGCACCGGTCGCGTCCACACCCACGTGGGAGTACGCCACCGCCCGCGAGGCGACGGACCTCGTCCGGCTCGAGGATCGGTACGGGCTGTTCATCGGCGGCGACTTCGTGGAGCCGAAGAGTGGCCGGTACTTCGCGACGATCGACCCCGCCACCGAGGAGCCGCTCGCCGAGATCGCGGAGGCCGGTCCGGAGGACGTGGATCTCGCGGTCACGGCGGCCCGCACGGGCTTCGAGGAGCACTGGCGCGATCTCCCGGGTGCCGAGCGAGCGAAGTACCTCTACCGGATCGCCCGCCAGCTGCAGGAGCGCTCGCGCGAGTTCGCGGTCCTCGAGACCATGAACGGCGGGAAGCCGATCAAGGAGAGCCGCGACGTGGACCTGCCGCTCGCGGCCGCGCACTTCTTCTACTACGCGGGGTGGGCCGACAAGCTCGAGTACGCGTTCCCGCACGTGGTCCCGAAGCCGGTCGGGGTGGCCGGGCAGGTGATCCCGTGGAACTTCCCGCTGCTCATGGCCGCGTGGAAGCTGGCGCCCGCGCTCGCCGCCGGGAACACCGTGGTGCTGAAACCGGCCGAGACCACGCCGCTCACCGCGTTGCTGCTGGCGCAGGTGATCCGGGAGGCCGAGCTGCCGCCCGGCGTCGTGAACATCATCACGGGCGCGGGTGCCACCGGTGCCGCCCTCGTCGAGCACGGCGACGTCGACAAGATCGCGTTCACCGGATCGACCGAGGTCGGGAAGGCGATCCAGCGCGCCACCGCGGGGTCGGGGAAGCGGCTCACCCTCGAGCTCGGTGGCAAGGCGGCCAACATCGTGTTCGAGGACGCCCCGATCGACCAGGCGGTCGAGGGCATCGTGAACGGGATCTACTTCAACCAGGGGCACGTCTGCTGTGCCGGCTCACGGCTCCTCGTGCAGGAGCCGGTCTTCGAGCCGCTCCTCGAGAAGCTGAAGGCGCGTCTGGGAACGCTGCGGGTCGGCGATCCGCTCGACAAGAACACCGACGTGGGCGCCATCAACTCGAAGGCCCAGCTCGAGAAGATCGGCGAGCTCGTGCAGAGCGGCGTGGACGAGGGCGCCGTGATGTACCAGCCGCCCTGCGAGCTGCCGGAGCGAGGGTTCTGGTTCGCCCCCACCCTCTTCACCGGCGTCTCGCAGTCGCACCGGATCGCGCGCGAGGAGATCTTCGGGCCGGTGCTGTCGATCCTCACCTTCCGCACGCCCGACGAGGCCGTCGAGAAGGCGAACAACACGCCGTACGGGCTGTCGGCCGGCGTGTGGACCGAGAAGGGATCGCGGATCCTGTGGATGGCGCAACGGATGCGGGCCGGCGTGGTGTGGGCCAACACCTTCAACCGGTTCGACCCGGGGTCGCCGTTCGGTGGCTTCAAGGAGAGCGGGTTCGGCCGCGAGGGCGGCCGTCACGGCCTGGAGCCGTACCTGCAGCTGGAGGGCCGGCCGTGACCGATCGGTCGAAGGACCGGCCCGCCCACCGCCTGGCCGTCCGGCGCACCGCCAAGCTCTATCTCGGCGGCCAGTTCCCGCGGAGCGAGTCCGGGCGGACGATGGAGGTCCACGGCAAGGACGGCGACCTGCTGGCGCACGCGGCGCGCGCGTCCCGGAAGGATCTGCGGGACGCCGTGGTCGTCGCGCGCGCCGCGCAGCGGGGCTGGGCCGCGAAGACGGCATACAACCGCGGCCAGGTCCTGTACCGGGTCGCCGAGCTGATGGAGGGGCGGCGGCCGCAGTTCGAGGAGGAGCTCGGCGACGTCGGTGCGCCCGATCCGGCGCGCGAGGTGAGCGCCGCCATCGACCGATGGGTCTGGTACGCGGGCTGGAGCGACAAGATCGCCCAGGTGCTCGGTGGGTCGAACCCGGTCGCGGGGCCGTACTTCAACTTCTCGGTGCCGGAGCCGACCGGGGTCGTCGGCATCGTGGCGCCCGATGACCCGCCGCTCCTCGGCCTCGTCTCGCGGCTCGCGCCGGCCGTCGTGTCGGGCAACGCGGTCGTGGCGGTGGTGCCCGCACGCGGCACGCTCGCAGCGGTCTCGCTCGGCGAGGTCCTCGCCACGTCCGACGTCCCCGGCAGCGTCATCAACCTGCTGACCGGCGATGCCGCCGAGCTCACCCCGTGGCTCTGCGGCCACATGGACGTGAACGCGGTCGACCTCACCGGGTGCCCCGAGGAGATCGCCGTGGAGGCCGAGACCTCGGCAGCCGAGAACGTGAAACGGGTCCATCGCGCCCCGGCGGTCGACGCGTTCGACCCACGAGCCCAGAGCCCCTACGAGATCACGGCGTTCATGGAGACGAAGACCGTCTGGCACCCGATGGGTGCCTGACGGTGACAGGGGCTTGCCGTCTCCCGGGCGGGCGGTCGAAACTCATAGCGTGATCCCGGAGACGCGGTACGCCAAGACCATCGACGGCGTCCACATCGCGTATCAGGTGCGGGGTGAGGGGCCGGTCGACCTCGTCTACGTTTCGGGGTTCACGGGGAACTTCGAGGTGGAGATCGAGTTCCCGATCGTGGCCCGCTACTTCGACCGGCTGTCGTCGTTCTCGCGCTTGATCCTATTCGACAAGCGCGGGACCGGACTCTCCGATCGGCGGCAGACACCGGATCTGGAGATGCGAGCCGACGATCTCCGAGCCGTCCTCGACGCTGTCGGCTCCGAGCGAGCCGTCCTGTTCGGCGAATCCGAAGGTGGCGCGCTAGCCGCGTTCTTCGCCGCGACCTACCCGGACCGGGTGCTGGCCCTCATCCTTTACGGGACGCATGCGCGGTACGCATGGGCTCCTGACTATCCGGCTGGGATGACGCGGGAGGAGTTCCTGGCCGAGCGCGACGGGTTCGCCGAGGGATGGGGATCGCTCGAGCTGGCTCGCACCTGGTGCGAGGAAGAGGCGCCGTCGCTGGCCGACGACGAAGCGTTCATCACCGGGTTCGCCAAAGCCCTCCGACACGGAGCCTCACCCGGTGCGGCGCTCGAGTTCTACGACATGTGGTACTCGATCGACGTCCGTGCCATCCTCGGTGAGGTGCAGGCCCCGACGCTCGTGCTGCGCCGGCCCGATGCGGATCCCGAGCCCGAACACGCCAGGTATCTCGTCGAGAAGATCCCGGGTGCTAAGTACCAGGAGGTGCGCGGCCGCGACTACATACCCATGGTCAGTCACGTGGATGAGCTGCTCGATGCGGCCGAGGCATTCGTGCGGTCGGTCCGCGCCGAGCAGACCGAGATCGATCGGGTGCTTGCGACGGTGCTGTTCACGGACATCGTCGGTTCGACCGAGCAGGCGGCTTCCCTGGGCGACGCGGCATGGGCGGAGCTCCTTGCGCGACACCACGGAACGGTTCGCGCGCTCCTCGGGCGATACCACGGACGAGAGGTCGACACGGCCGGAGACGGGTTCCTCGCGACGTTCGACGGCCCGGCCCGCGCGATCCGATGCGCGGGTTCGCTCACGGGGGCGGTCCGTGACCTGGGTATCGAGATCCGCGCCGGTCTCCATACGGGTGAGTGCGAGATGGTGGACGGCAAGGTGAGCGGGGTGGCCGTGCACATCGGTGCGCGGGTCGCGTCGCTCGCGCCGCCCGGGGAAGTGCTGGTCTCCAGTACGGTCAAAGACCTGGTCGCCGGCTCCGGATTCATCTTCGAGGATCGCGGCGTCCATGCGCTCAAGGGCGTACCCGAGCCGTGGCACCTCTTCGCCGTCACCGGGAACGCGAAGGCTCCGTAGCCGTCCCGCCATCGGGGGCCGCAACGGAAACAGCACACCTCAGCAGGGACGCCCGCCACACCCCCCCGACTACCATCCACCCATGCCTCCGTACAAGGAGCAGGGCGTGGTCCTGCGGTCGATCAAGCTCGGCGAAGCCGACAAGATCGTCACCATCCTGACCCAGGGTTCCGGCAAGGTACGGGCTGTGGCCAAGGGCATCCGCAAGACCACCTCCCGGTTCGGCGGCCGGCTCGAGCCGTTCACGCACGTGAACCTGATGCTCTACCGCGGCCGCGGGTCGCTCGACACCGTGACGCAGGCCGAGATCCTGGCGCCGCACCTGCACATCCGCGAGGACCTGTCGCTGTTCGCGGCGGGGGAGACCATGCTCGAGGCCGTCGACAAGGTCGCCGAGGAACACGAGCGGAACGTCCGTCTGGTGCTCCTGCTCCTGTCGGGGCTCCGGGCCCTCGACGCGCGGCCCGCCGACCCCGCGTCGGTCACCGAGTCGTTCCTGCTGAAGATGCTGTCGCTCTCGGGGTTCCATCCGGCCATCACGGCGTGCGCGGTCTGCGGCACCCCCGACGCCCGGTTGTGGTCGAGCGGTCTCGGTGGGGCGGTCTGCCCCACGTGCGCCGACGCCGGCGCGGTCGGCACCAGCTCCGAAGCGCTGGGCCTGCTCGCGCATCTCGCGTCGGTGGAGCTCGCCGACGCCGGCGTCGACCTCGGTTCGGACGAGCGGACCCGCCGTGAGGCGCGAGGGCTCCTCTTCGGGTTCACCGAATACCACCTGGAGCGACGGATGAAGTCGGTCCCCATGCTCGTGAGGACCGCGCCGTGAGCAGCTACCTCCACGACATCGATCGCACGAAGGTCCCGGCCCACGTCGCGATCGTGATGGACGGCAACGGCCGCTGGGCCACCCAGCGGGGTCTGCAGCGCACCGACGGTCACGCCGCGGGCGAGGACGCGCTGTGGGACACCGTGCAGGGCGCGGTGGAGGTCGGCGTGAAGTGGCTCACCGTCTTCGCGTTCTCCACCGAGAACTGGTCGCGGCCCGCCCCCGAGGTCCTGTACCTCATGAACTTCAACCGGGGGCTCCTGCGCCGTCGTCGCGATGCGCTGCACCGGATGAACGTGCGGATCCGCTTCATCGGACGGCGCGACTGGCGCGTCCCGCGCTCGGTCCTGAAGGAGATCGAGACGCCGAAGACCTGACCCGGAACAACACGGGGACCACGCTGACGATCGCCTTCAACTACGGGGGGCGCGCCGAGATCGTGGACGCGGTGAAGGAGATCGCCGAGGAGGTGCGGGACGGCACGCTCAAGTCGTCGAAGATCGACGACCGCGAGATCGCCCGCCGCCTCTACGCGGTCGACATGCCCGAGCCGGACCTGCTCATCCGGACCAGCGGTGAGATGCGGAGTCTCGAACTTCCTCCTATGGGAGGTCGCCTACTCGGAGCTGTGGTTCACCCCCGTGTTCTGGCCCGACTTCGATCGCGAGTACCTCTTCGAGGCGATCCGCGACTTCCAGAAACGGGAGCGCCGCTACGGCGGTCTCGCCGAAGACGCCTGAGCCGCCCATGGGGCGGGTCCGGGCGGCGGCGCGGACCTGGTGGGTGCCCTCCGCGGTCGTCGCGGTCGCGCTGATCGCGCTCCAACTCCTGCTGATCCCGATGGATCGTGCGCTCGGCTGGGACGAGACCGTCTACGTCTCGCAGGTCGATCGGAGCTTCCCCGTGCTGCCGTTCGTCGCGTCGCGCTCCCGCGGGATCGTGGTCCTGATCTGGCCGCTCGTGCAGCTCGGGCTGTCGCTCGAAGCGATGCGCATCGTGCTCGCCGTCGCGTCGTCGGTGGCGCTCGTGGCGGCGGCGGCATGCTGGGGTCCCCTCCTGATGCGTCCGGCGGCCGCCGCCACGGCGCTCGTGGTGGGGATCTCTTGGCCGTTCGTGGTCTCGGGGTCGGAGGTGATGCCGAACCTCTGGTCCGCGGTGCTCCTCCTGGCGGCGGGCGGCCTCCTGGCGCGAGGACTCGTGTCGGGGAACGACCGCCCCTCCTGGTGGGCCCTCGGCCTCCTGTCGCTCGCGGCCCTCGTCCGGCCGGTCGATGCGGTGGTCTTCGTGGCGGCCGCGGCCGTCGTGGTGCTGTGGGTGCGCGGGCGGGCGGTCTGGCTCCTATGGCTGGGTGCGGCCGTGGTGCTCGGGTGCCTGCCGTGGCTCGTCGAGATGTCGATCCGCTACGGAGGCGTCGACGCCGCGCTCGACGTGGCCCGCAGCTGCGGGCACGTGGACGGCGCCGGCGGGATCCATGATCGCGTGGCCCGGTACCTGGCACCGACGGACGGACCTCGGGTCGGCCGGATCCCGCTGGCCGCGGTCGCCTGGTGGGCCGTGGTGCTGGGGCTCGGGGTCACCGCGGCGTACGGCCACCGCGCCGGCGCGCGCGTGGCGGCCCGGCTCGGGCTGGTCACCGCCATCGCGCTGGCGGCGGTGTACGTGCTCCTCGTCTCCGGCGCAGCCCCGCGGTTCCTGCTCCCGGTGCTCGCCCTAGCGGTGGCCGCCGCCGCCGCGGAGCTGCCGGAGCTGCGGCGCACGGCGCTGATCGCCCTGACGATCCTCGCGCTGTTCTGGGGCGGCTGGCAGGTCTCGATCGCGCATGACGTGGCGCGAGCCCCTCGCGTCGCCGACGTCGCCCCGTCGATCCTCGCGGCGGACCGCCCCTGTCTCGACACCGGCGCGTGACCTTCAGCGCGAGAGGAACCCGCGGAAGAACGCGTACACCCCGGCGATCGTCGACAGGGCCAGGACCGCGACCTTGACCGGGATCGGCCCGTAGGCGAAGAGCGCACAGGCGCCGAAGACGACCGCCCACACGCACACCCGGAAGACGCGCATCGCTGTCGTGAGGGGCTGCTCGATCACCTCCCGCTCGACGACCGGGAGCGGTGGACGCTCCGGGGGCTCGTCCGGCACCACCCACCCCTTCGCCCAGATGCCTCCGAGGACGACGACGGCCAGCACCGGGAACGTCACGAGGTACAGCATCATCCCGAACGACATCGCGAACGGGATCGAGAGCAGGAAGAGGATTGTCGCGATGACCCGGCCGACCGGCCCGAGGGTGGTGGCGCTCCGCTCCCATCGTGACCAATGGGGCCGGTGCCCGCCGGTCACGATCGGCAGATCGACGAAGTCACCGTGGTGGAGGGGCTCCCGCGGCGTGAACTCGCGGATGGGGGCGTAGCAGCGTCCGCACCAGCGGATGTCCGTGGGGAGCGCCGCGCCGCACGACGGGCACTGCCTCCCGGGCGGCATGGGTCAGCGGCCGGGAGTGTCGGGCTCGGGGCGCGTGGCGAGGGACCGCTGGCGTGCTTCGACGTCGTCGATCGCGCGCTGGTCCAGGAACACGACCCGCTCCTCGCGTGCCGTGAACGTCTCGGGAGCCCAGAACCGGGCCACGAGGACCCCACCCACGCTCGCGTAGACGATGAGGAGCACGGCGCCCAGGACCCACATAGCGCCGCCGTGGTCCCACCATGGCTCGAACGCGGCGATGAGGACGCATCCGCCGCCGATCACCGCGGCGGTCACCAGCACGCGCGCCCAGATCGGCAGTCCGGTGCGCTGCTCGCCGAACGACATGAGCACCGTGGAGTCGCCCCGCGAGGCACCTTCGTCGTCGAACCGCAGGAAGCACTGGCCGCACCAGGTCAGGTCGGCAGAGCGCGCGGCACCGCATCGCGGACAGGTGTCCATATCTCGAAGGTCGGCTCGCATCCGCCCGCTCGTGAGGTCCGGAGGTCGGTACTCCGAGCCCTCACGGCCTAGGCCGAAGGTCGGTATCGGTCCCCGTGGAGGTTCCGTGGCGGTCCCTCCCCGGGCCCCGGGCCGGAGCATCGCCGCAGGTAGCATTCCTTGCACGCCAGCGGTCGCGGCCAGCGGCCGGGAAAGGAGATCGGGTCATGCCCGACCTGATGGATGAGATCACGTCCCTCGCGAAGCGACGGGGCATCGCGTTCCAGTCCTCCGAGATCTACGGCGGTCTGCGGTCCTCGTGGGACTACGGCCCGTTAGGTACGGAACTGCGTCGCAACATCCGCAACGCCTGGTGGCGATCCATGGTGCAGCTCCGTGACGACATCGTTGGTCTCGAAGCGGCCATCATCATGTCCCCGAAGGTCTGGGAGGCCTCCGGTCACGTCGCGGCCTTCCACGACCCCCTGGTGGAATGCCTCAACTGTCACCAGCGGTTCCGCGAGGACCATCTGGAGGCCGACGACACCGGCGAGGCTGTCTGTCCGAACTGCGGCGGTCACGGCTTCACCGAGGCCCGGCAGTTCAACATGATGTTCAAGACCCACATGGGCCCCGTCGAGGAGGACGACGCCACCGTCTACCTGCGGCCCGAGACAGCCCAGGGCATGTTCGTGGACTTCTCGCAGGTGCAGACGGTCTCGCGGAAGAAGCTGCCCTTCGGGATCGCGCAGATCGGGCGGTCGTTCCGCAACGAGATCACGCCGGGGAACTTCATCTTCCGCACGCGCGAGTTCGAGCAGATGGAGATGGAGTTCTTCGTCGCGCCGGGAACGGATGAGGAGTGGTTCGCCTACTGGACCCAGAGCCGGCTCCAGTGGTACCTCGACCTGGGTGTGCGGCCTGAGAAGCTCCGGCTCCGCCCGCACGAGCCCGATGAGCTGGCGCACTACGCGAAGGCCGCCTCCGACGTCGAGTACGAGTTCCCGTTCGGCTGGCAGGAGGTCGAGGGTATCGCGAACCGCACCGACTTCGATCTGCACGCGCACCAGGAAGCGAGCGGCGAGGATCTGACGTACTTCGACCAGGAGAAGGAGGAGAAGTTCCTCCCGTACGTGGTAGAGCCGGCCGCAGGGGTCGACCGGGCGATGCTCACCTTCCTGGTCGACGCCTACCGCGTCGAGGAGGCGCCCACCGCGAAGGGCGGGACCGAGAAGCGCGCCTACCTGGCGCTTCACCGCGATCTGGCGCCAACCAAGGTCGCCGTGCTGCCGCTGTCGCGGAACGAGAAGCTCGTTCCGACCGCCCGCGAGGTGTTCGACCTGGTGAAGCCGGCATGGATGTGCGACTACGACGACGCTGGGTCGATCGGCCGCCGGTACCGGCGCCAGGACGAGGTCGGGACGCCGTTCTGCGTCACGGTGGACTTCGACACGCTCGAGGACCGAGCGGTGACCGTCCGCGAGCGCGACTCGATGACGCAGGAGCGCTTGCCGGTCGTCAAGTTGCTTGACTATCTCCGGGAACGCCTGTGACAGACAAGGCCCGGGGATGGCCGAGCCTGTACCTGCTGGCGTTCGCGCTGATGCTCGCGGCCGGCGCCGTGCTCCTGATGTCGGTCCTCGACTTCCTCGCGTCGATCCGGCTGCTGTGGGTGTCGATCGCGCTGTCGGTCGGCGCCATCGTGGCTGCGATCGCCGGGGCGTTCCTGCCGAAGAAGGAAGGATGACCGCGAAGCTCCGGGCCGTGCTCGCCGGCCTCGCCCTGCTCGCGTCGGTCGTGGCCTGCACGGAGCAGACCGTCACGGTGACGGGGCGGCCGACGTCACCGGCCACCGGCTCCCCGTCGTCGAGCGCCGGCGACCTCGCGCTCCCGGACATCGAGCCGGGCGGCGCCACCTCGGCTGCCGGCGCGATCCGCGGGCTCTGTGAGCCCCCGGACATCCCTGATCCCGAGGTCGTGCCACCGGGCGAGGTCCCCCCCGAGATCGCCGAGGTGATGGACCAGGTCGAGCAGGTCCGCGGGCTCGAGTTCCGGCGCGACCCGGCGGCCGAAGCGATCTCGGACGACGAGATGGACCGGCGCCTCGAAGAGAACTTCGAGATCTCCTACCCGGAGGAGCCGCTCGCGAGGCGGACGTTCGCGTGGCGCACCTTGGGCGTGCTCCCTCCCGACGCCGATCTCCGCGAGGCGTACCGCTCCTACCTGACGGGCCAGGTCATCGGGTTCTACGATCCTGCGACGGGCGAGCTCGTGTACCTGGGGGAGGGGGACGTCGGGCTCGTGGAGCGGCTCACCCTCGCCCACGAGCTCACCCACGCGATCGACGATCAGCACTTCGATCTCGGGCGGCTCGATCCGCTGGTGCTCGCGTGCCGCGACGAGGAGTTCGAGGCCGCGCTGGGCGTCGTGGAGGGCAGCGCGCAGTACTTCGCCACCGAGGTCCTGGTCGAGTTCCCCGAGATGGACCTCGGCGACCTCGCCGATGCCCTCGCGGACGCCTTCGGGGCGGGTGGGGGTCCGACCGACGTACCGCCGTTCGTCCAGGAGCTCCAGGAGTGGCCGTACCTGGCGGGACAGGCCTTCGTGCTCGACCGGTCGCTGCGCGGCGGCGACGAGGCCGTGAACGAGGCCCTCCAGGACCTCCCGGCGACCACGGAGGAGATCTTGCACCCCGAGACGTTCCCGGCATCGCCGCCCATCGACGTCGACATCCCGGACCTCTCCCAGGCGCTCGGGGAGGGGTGGGGGGATCTCGACGCGATGCAGGTGGGGGAGGCCTGGCTGGCCGCGATGCTCCACCTCCGGCTGGACGACGCCACGGGAGACGAGGCGGCGGCCGGCTGGGACGGCGGTGTCTACCGCGCGTGGTCCGACGGCGAGGACGTGGTCGTGGTGCTGCGGACGGCCTGGGACACGCCGGAGGACGCGGACGGGTTCGCGGCGGCGCTCCGGCAGTGGATCGACGCGGGCGATCTGCCCGCCGAAGGGCTCCGCGACGGTGACGAGATCACGCTCGTGGCCACGACCGACCGGGCGCGGCTCGACGACCTCGTGGAGGGCCTCGGCTCCATCACGATCTGAGCCGGCGACGCGATCTCAGCCCTCGGTGGGCTGCGGCCACGTCGTGCGGGACGACTGGTCCTTCTTGGCCTTCTTCTCGGCCCGCTTCTCCTGGATGCTCTTCTGAGCCTTCTTCTTCGTGTTCTTGGACCCGCCCTTGTCCTTCGCGTGCGCCATGGCTCGCCTCCGTCGACTCCGCTCGTTGGGGCGGAGCGTACACAGCTGCGCGGCTACACGGATGGTTCCACGGGCTCGACCTGCAGTTCCGTGTGCCGCCCGATGGTGTCGAAGTCGCGGTCCTGGTGGAGGATCGTCGCGCCCTCCCGGATCGCGACGGCGGCGACCAGGCAATCCATCGTCGTGCGGACCGGCTCTCCTGCCGCCCGGCAGGTTCGCCAGACCGCCGCCGCGCGTTCGTAGGTCTCCAGTCCGCCGACGCGGAGCATCGGGAACGCGAGGAGGCGCCTCCGTGTGGCGATCAGCTCTCGCGCCGAGCGCGCGCCGGAGAGGAGCTCCAGGATGATGGGCTCGGTGACCGCCAGGTCGGCTTCCGCCGCTTGCAGCGCCACCAGCTTCAGGTCGACGGCAGATTCGGTGCGGCGGATTCCCTCGATCCACGCCGAGGTGTCAACGAGGATCAACGACCGAGCTCCTCGTCGGTGTCGGGTACCTCGTCGCCCCAGATCTCACGCGCCTCCTCGTCGGTCATGTCGGCCCACATCCCTCGGAGCTCCGCCGCGGCCTTCCAGGGATCGGTGATCGGATGCCGTTCGTCGCCGAGCACGGCATGGAGGGCGAAGTCGACGGCCGCCCGTTTGCTCTCGAGCCCGAACGACTCCATGACCTCCCGGACGAGGGCCTCGTCGATCACGATGTTGGTGCGGACCATCCGGCCCATCCTGCGACCTCCTCGGTCGATACACAGTGATGTGTATCACCGTTCCCACATGGGTCGTCGGCAGACCCCGCCGTAGACTGAACGCTCCGCGTCCGCCAACGAGCACGAGAGGCCTGCGAACCGTGACCACCAAGTACGTCTACGACTTCTCCGAAGGCAACCGGGACATGAAGGACCTGCTCGGCGGCAAGGGCGCCAACCTCGCCGAGATGACGAACATGGGGCTGCCCGTCCCGCCGGGGTTCACGATCACCACGGAGGCTTGCCTCACGTTCCTGGCCAACGGTGGCGTGGCGCCGCCCGAGATGCTCCAGGAGGCCGGCGGGCACCTGCGCCACCTCCAGGACGCGATGGGCAAGGAGCTCGGTGACGCGGACGACCCGCTCCTGGTCAGCGTCCGCAGCGGTGCGAAGTTCTCGATGCCCGGGATGATGGACACGGTCCTCAACCTGGGGCTCAACGATGCGTCGGTGCACGGCCTCGCGAAGCAGACCGAGGGCGACGTCCGGTTCGCCCGCGACGCCTACCGCCGGTTCATCCAGATGTTCGGCAAGATCGTGATGGACGTGCCGGCCGACGCCTTCGAGCACGCGCTCGAGGAGGCCAAGGAGGCGAAGTTCGAGGGGGCCCAGGACACCGACCTGGATGCCGACGACCTCGCCGCCGTGATCGACCGCTTCAAGGCGATCTACCGGGACCACACCTCCGAGGAGTTCCCGCAAGATCCCAAGGACCAGCTGCGCCTGTCCATCGACGCGGTGTTCCGGTCGTGGAACGGCAAGCGCGCCCGCGACTACCGGCGGCAGAACAAGATCAGCGACGATCTCGGCACGGCCGTGAACATCGTGGCGATGGTGTTCGGCAACCGCGGGGACGACTCGGGGACCGGGGTGGCGTTCACGCGCGACCCGGCCTCGGGCGAGAAGATCCCGTACGGCGACTACCTCCCGAACGCCCAGGGGGAGGACGTGGTCGCCGGCATCCGCAACACGCTCCCGCTCGCGGACCTCGAGGAGCTGGACCCGGCCTCGTACGCGGGCTTGATGCAGGTGATGGACACGCTCGAGAAGCACTACCAGGACATGTGCGACATCGAGTTCACCATCGAGAAGGGCAAGCTCTGGATCCTGCAGACCCGGATCGGCAAGCGCACGGCGTTCGCCGAGTGGGTCATGGCGTACGACATGTTGGGCGAGGGCCTCATCGACGAGGACACCGCCCTGCTGCGCGTGGATGCGAACCGTCTCGAAGAGCTGTTCAAGCGGCGCGTCGGCGCCGAAGCATCCGGGGCGATCGCGAAGGGTCTCAACGCCTCGCCGGGTGCGGCCACGGGCAAGGTGGTGTTCACCGCGGACGAAGCCCAAGCGTGGGCGGGACGAGGTGAGGCGGTCGATCCTCGTCCGCCGGGAGACGACGCCCGACGACTACCACGGCATGATCGCCGCGCAGGGCATCCTGACGAGCGCCGGCGGCACCAACTCGCATGCGGCCGTGGTCGCCCGCGGGGAGGGGATCCCGGCCGTCTGTGGCGCCGATCAGATCCGGATCGACCTGGACGACAAGGTGTTCACCGCGGGGGACACGCTCGTCGCCGAAGGCGGCGTCATCACGATCGACGGCTTCACCGGGAACGTCTTCGTGGGTGAGCTGCCGCTCGAGGAGTCGCTGCTCGAGAAGGCCCGCTCGGGCGACGCCGAGGCGCGCGAGCAGCCGATCTGGAAGGCGTTCGAGCGTCTGATGGCCGTGGCGGACGCGCGCCGGCGTCTCCGCGTGCGCGCGAACGCCGACACGCCGGACCAGTCGGCGAACGCGCGCGCGCGTGGCGCCGAAGGCATCGGTCTGTGCCGCACCGAGCACATGTTCCTCGGGGAGGAGCGCGTGGAGGCCGTCCGCCGGATCATCTTCGCGGAGACCCCCGACGAGGAGCAGGCTGCGTACGACGACCTCCTCCCGCTCCAGCGCGGTGACTTCGTCGGGATCTTCCGGGCGATGGATGGGCTGCCCGTCACGGTGCGCCTGCTCGACCCGCCGCTGCACGAGTTCCTCCCCGATCTCACCGCGCTGTCGGTCGAGGTCGCGATCGGGAAGGAGCGCGGCGAGGATGTCGCCGAGCAGGAGGACACCCTCCCCAGGGTCCGACAGCTCCACGAGACCAACCCGATGCTGGGGCTGCGAGGGGTCCGGCTCGGGATCCTCAAGCCGGGCCTCTACGCGATGCAGGTCCGCGCCATCGCAGAGGCGGCCGTCGAGGTCCGGAGGGAGGAGGCGATCCTCAGGTCGAGATCATCGACTCCCCTCGTCGCCACCGCTCCGGAGCTCCGGCAGATGCGCGACGAGCTCGAGCCCGTCGTCCAGGAGGTCCTCGAGCGCGCGGGCGTGACCCTCTCCCACCTCGAGTGGGGGACCATGATCGAGCTCCCGCGCGCGGCCGTGACGGCGGGCGAGATCGCGGAGAACGCCGAGTTCTTCTCGTTCGGCACGAACGACCTCACGCAGACCGCGTTCGGGTTCAGCCGCGACGACATCGGGAAGTTCGTGGGCCTGTACGAGGAGCGGCGGCTGGTCCCGGCCAACCCGTTCGTCACGATCGACCGGCCCGGCGTGGGACGGCTGATGGAGATCGCCAGCCGGGAGGGCCGCGCCGCGAACCCGCATCTCCATCTCGGCATCTGCGGCGAGCACGGCGGCGACCCGGCCAGCGTGGTGTTCTGTCACGAGCTGGGACTCGACTACGTGAGCTGCTCGCCCTTCCGCGTCGAGACGGCGCGGCTCGCCGCGGGCCAGGCCGCGGTGGGAACCGCCGAGGTCGCCTCGAAGTAGCGGAAGTAGCGGAAGTAGCGGAAGGGGGCGGCCGGAGGCCGCCCCCTTCCCGCGTGACCGCCCGGCGGCTCAGCCGCCGGGCTGCACCACCCCGTTCACCCTCAAGGTGTACGGCGCGTACTGCAGGACCGACTCGGTGCCGTCGTGGTAGGTGACGATCGCCGACACGATCCTGGCATCCCTCCCGATCGCCTTGCGGAGCCGCCATCCCGAGAGCCAGCCATCGAAGGCGTCGTTCAGGTGGAGCTTCGCGATCCGGGCCACGCACCCGCCATCGTGGTGGTGGTGGTGGTTGGCTCGGCGAGCGTGCGTGCAGGCCGAGTACGCCACGAGTCGGACCGTGTAGCCCTCGACGTCGATCGGTCGGAACTCCGTGAGGGAGCTCCATCCGTCCAGCGTGGAGCCATCGGAGATGGATCCACCGTCGAGCGCGACATCGTCGACCCAGAAGCCGTCCTCGAAGACGCTTCCGTCGGTGACGATGCGGAACGAGATCACGACGGTCTGCCCCGCGTAGGCGGACAGGTCGCAGAACGAGCTCACGAACCCGCCCGATTCTCCGTTGAACGCCGGGCCGAACGGCGCCTCGCCCTCCACCATGCCGTCACACAGGATCGAGGTGTAGGTAGCGCCGCCGTCGGTCGACACCTGGACGTAGCCGTAGTCGAAGCCCGACTCCAGGCTCCAGTTGGTGTCGAACGTCAGCTGCGGCGTTCCCGCGGGGACGTCGACCTCCTGCACGATCGCCCGGTCCAGGTTGTCCCCGGTCCCGGAGAACAGCGCGGGGTCGCCCGTTTGACCCGGCGGGTTCGCATCCACGACCCATTCGATCGGCAGCGTCGGGAGCTGTTCGACCCCATCGAAGGAGATGCGCCTCACCTGCTTCGCCGAGAGATACCCGTGCGCGTTCCGCAGCCGGACGAAGTCCGACCCGTTCGGCGGGGCTCCCGGCGTCGAGTAGGTCTGCGCCGTGTCCCAGTTGATCGAGGCGTCCAGCGTCGAGACCTGGAAGTCCCGCCGTCGTCCACCCTTCAGCTTCGCGCCGTCATCGAGGACGCCGTCGAGGGCGGCCGTCGCGGCCCAGGTGTCGATCAGCTGGCTGACCGACATGGAGCTTCCCGCGTCGTCCATGAGCGCCTGGACGCTCTCGAACCCGTGCGCGGGGTCGTTGTGCAGCGCGGTCATGAAGTCGGTCCCGAACCGGTCGGCGAGGAGCTCCATCATCGAATAGGCGGCCCCGTAGTCGCAGAGGATCTCCCACTCGAAGTCGTTCTGATCTCCCCACAGGTTCAAGGAGTTCTCGGGACCACCGTCGCGAGGTATCGGATTGAAGTCGGTCTGGATCCCCAGCCAACCGAGGAAGCATTGGATGTGGCTATCCGACCCCAGATCCGTGATCGGGACGCTCGGGTCGACGTAGCCGGTGAGCGTCTGGGCCCAGTCGGACAGGCCCTCGTTCATCCAGGTCGTCTCGCCCGGTGTCCACGTAGTTCAGCAGCAGGTGCTGGTACTCGTGGGCGAAGACCCCCTCGTACAGGAACGGCCGCGCCGGCGCGCTCGTGCAGAGGTCGGTGGTCGGCTCGTGCGGCGGGTTCGCCCCCGTGCGGTGGATCCAGTCGAACGCGTCGATCGTCATGACGAGACGGTCGACGAAGTCGTCCACGCCGGAGGAGTAGAACCCGGCGATGTACGAGAAGCCGTTCGCGTTGTTCGTGTCGTAGAAGTTGCCGTCACGAACGTTGTCCACCAGGGTGACGATCTTGTCGCCGGAGCCGGACCAGTAGTCGTCGGGCAGGCCGATGGCGCCGGCCGACGAGGCGGAGCCGTCGCGCGACGGCGGCACGCTGAAGGTGTCCGATTCCTTCGGGTAGATGTTCCCGTCGAACTCCTGGATCAGCGAGTTCACCTGGTCGTCGGTGATCTCCGTCCGGGCACCGTTGCGGCAGTCCCCGGCGGGGAAGTCCGTGCCCGCGGACACGCCGTCGTCGGGTTCGCTCGCCACCCAGACCTCGATGTTGTTCCCGATCGCCGCGGAGCGTGTACTCCTTCAGGTAGAAGCCCGCCGCGTCATCCAGCGCGAACCAGGACTACCGTGTCGCCGACCGCAGCGGCTTGCTGGCTGGCGGCCGCCGGGCTCGCGGCCTGCCGGACCATCCTGCGCGCGTCCCGCAGCGAGATGTCCGGGTACTTGTAGTCAGCGGGCAGGCGCCGGACGCCGACATCGGCCTCGGCGGTCCTGCTATCGGCCCGCTGAGCGGTCGCGGGTGCCGGAGCGAGCATGGCCACGAGCAGGATCACTGCCGCGAGGCCAACAGCTCGTCGGTGCATGGGAACCCCTCCCTTCGCCCCGCAGGCCGGGATCGCCGACCGGGGGCACGGTCGTCATGACCTTCCGACCCTACGCACGGGCTTCTCCCACGGTCAAGCTGCATGTGGGGCAGATGGATGACGGCGGATGCACCCTTCCTACGTACGGCGTGGGTGATCTTGGTGGAGGTGTGACGTCCCTCACTGTCGGCTCACGTGGTCCCGCGTAGTCTCCGCGGTCCTCCCTCGCCTTCCCCGTTCCTTCCCCGGATCGAAGGAGGTGGCCTGGGATGCGGAGTCTCAGGTGGTCTGCCGCGCTCGTCACCGTGCTCGGCCTGGCGCTCCTGTTCCTCATGCCCGAACGCGCCGTCATCGCGCGGCGTGCGTCGGCACCCACGGTAGGCGTGGCGAGGCTCGAGGTGTTCCACACGACGCCCGTGTTGGTGCGAGCCGGCGAGGAGGTGCGGCTACCGGTCGATGTGGTGTGTGCGGCCGCGGACGGATCGGCATGTCCGGCGACGGCGGTCCTGCGTCTCCGGGAACGCGGATCCGGGTGGCGGACGTTCCGGGCGCCGGCCAACACCGGTCTCCGGTTCGACCTGTCGGCGCCGCTCGGCCGGGCACTGAACGCCCGCACCGGTTCCGGGAGCATCGCGTTCCGGGTCTCGGCGCGCGCTGCGTCGGGCCGAGCGACCGCGACGGCAACGGGACCGTCGCGCGCGCTGCGCGTGTACGTCGCGGAGCACCTGCCCACCGTGCGGGTGCCGGCGGTCCCGTTCGGTCGTGTGCGACGCGGGCGGGAGGTGCTGTTCCTGCCATGGGGGACGGGCTCGCTCCGCGCCGGGCTCCGTCCGGGCAACGAATCGCCCACCCTGGGGCCGTCCTCGTTCGATGTCGGACGCCAGGGTGCCATCGTCCTCGTCGACTCCCTGCAGGCACGGGTCGCCGAGTTCCGCGGGGACCGGCTCGTGCGGCAGGTTCCCCTGTCCGGTTCATCCTGGGCCGACGTCGCCGTGGCGCGGGACGGGACGGCCTACCTCGCCTCGCGAGGGGCAGGCTCCTCGTTCCGTGGCACGGTACGTGCGATCGGCCCGCGCGGCGACATCCGCGTGGTCACGAAGCATCTCCCCGGCATGCCGTCGGAGATCGAGGTGGCCGGCGGCGCTGCCTTCGTGCGCGTCCTGCCGCTCGACGCGTGGGTCGCGATAGGCGGCCGCGAGGCGACCCGTCGGCCGGGGACGACCATGGGCCGTCCGCTCGGCCGACGCAGCCAGCTGCTCGTCTCCGGGACCGATGACCGGATCCGCATCGGCACGGTCAACGGGAACCGGGTACGGCGGGCGCTCGAGCTCGTGCCGGATGCGCGGGACGTGCGCTTCGGCGACGTCGCCCTCGCCGAGGCCGATGGCGTGGGCGGCTTCGTGATCGCGGTGCACGTGCACCGCGACCGCTCCGGCGCCCCGGACCGGTATCAGGTCATCCGGGTCGATCGTTCCCTCCATGTCCGTACCTTCCTGACGGCCGGCGGGGGATACGCCACGTCCATGGCGCTCTCTCGGTTCCGTGCGGCGCCCGACGGCGCCCTCTATCAGCTGCGAACGGAACCCGACGGCGTGCACGTCGTCCGGTACGGATCCGGAAGGAGGTCGTCATGAGACGCACCGCGATCGTCCTCGTGCTGCTCGCGATGCTGGCGACGGTTGCCGATGCGATCCCCGCCTCGGCGTCGTGGGTCGACCAGAACTGCTCCAGCGATTGGCAGGACATCACCTACTGGAAACGAGCGGACTCCCGCGCGTACGCGCTCGTCGCCGTCGGTGAGGGGTACGAGATGGGCGGGGGGTGCTGGAACGACAACGACCGCGACGACACGCCCGCCGACGACGACAACGCGAACAGCGGTGCGGAGGGGCCCGACTGCAGCGGCCTCACCTTCAAGGCGTGGAAGCTGCGGCCCAACCAGGGGGCGAGCGGCGGCCGGCTGTACGGCAAGCTCATGAACATCCACGGCCCCTATCACTCGGATGAGTTCCGGGACCCCCAGGGTGGGTGGCCGTTCGCCTCCATCGCGAAGGCGAACATGCTCCCGATGGACGCGCTGGCGAAGAACGGTCACGTGGCGCTGCTCTACACGGTGGGCACGAGCAGGAACACGGACATCGTGCTCGAGGCCGTGGGTGGCAGCATCTCCCCCGCGATCGGGATCTTCGAGCGCGACTACCGGAGCCAATCCGCCTACAAGGCGGCCCGCCGCGACGGATGGACCGCGGACTGCTGGCCGCGGTGCGCCGTCCAGGCGCGGGGTGGACCCGTGGTGGAGGTCCCGTGAGGCGATGGGCCGCGGTTCTCCTCGTCGTGTCGCTCCTGGCGGCCTGCGAGGGAGGGCAGCGGAGCGCGGAGTCCTCCGTCACCCATTGGGTGACGGAGGCTCCTTCGCCCGCCCCGAGCTCCGCTCCCGTCGAGCTGGATCCGGTCGTGCTGACCGCCAGCCTGGCGGAGCGACCCGCAGCCTGGCGGCTGGTGACGGAGATCCCGTTCGGATCTCGTGAGGCGCAGCTCGGGTACGTGCCGGAGGCGTCGGATGCCTACGTCGGCGGCGTGCCGCCTTCGTTCGCGGTGGACCGCGACGGGTCGGTGTGGATCCTCGACTACGTCAAGGGGCGGGTCGCCCACTACGCCGCCACGGGCGACTACCTCGGGTCGCTCGGCCGGTTCCCGGTGGGGGGCGTGTGGAGGGTCCGCGACCTCCAGGTCCGTGACGGCTCGCTCGTTGTGCTCCGCGGGAACATCCTGACCGCGGCGTCCGCCGTGACGGTCTTCGACGGGGGCGATCAGCGGCCCATGAAGGAGGTCACCCTCGGCGACGAACCCGCGATCCTGTACTCGCTCGTCCCCGGCACCCCCACGCTCACCGGCGAGCTCCACGGGTTCGGCTCGACCGCGGACCATCCCGCGGGCAGCGGTCCGTCGGGGTGGGTCGAGGTGAATCCGGATCTCGGCTCGGTGCGCGAGCGCGCAGGTGTTCCGCTGTCGGGGGGCAACAACATGGACATCGCCTCGCCGCTCGACGTGCACCTCCGGTCCCTGCCCGACCGTCTGGAGGTCACGTTCCTCGCCGACGACGGCTCGAGCGTCCTCCCGCTCCGGTTCCGGCTCGTCCGCCGGGTGGGGTCGCCGGTGCTCCGGCACAGCGTCGCGGTCTGGGTGCAGGGAGCTCGGCCCCATGGACTGTCCGCCTCCGTGCGGATCGTGACCAGCGGACGCGACGAGGATCTCACTCTCGGCGGTTGGTGGTACCTCGAGGTGTCCGATGACGGCTCGGCTCTCGTCTGGGAGCGACTCCCCGATCCCGGCATCCCGACCGAGGCCCAGGTCCGGTACCTGACCACGGCCCCCGATGGATCTGTCTACCTCATGCTGCTCGGGCCCCGAGGGGCTCGGATCTACCGACGCTGAGATGCCGTGGATCCCGGACGGCTCGCCCGAGGGGTGCGGGTGGGCCGAGTAGCCTGGGCCCGTGCACCTGATCCGCAGGCATCCATTCCTGGCGGTGATCGGGTCGCTCGTCCTGGTCGCCCTCCTGCTCGTCCTGGGCTCGGCCGTGGCGGTGTGGCGAGCAGCTCACCACGACGGTGCGAGCGACCTGGACCATGCCGACGCCATCGTCGTCCTCGGCGCCGCCCAATACGACGGGGAGCCATCTCCCGTGTTCCGCGGCCGGCTCGACCACGCCGTCCTGTTGTGGGAGCAGGGCCGCGCGGATCGCGTCGTCACGGTGGGCGGCAAGCAGCCGGGGGACCGCACCACCGAAGCCGAGGCCGGCCGCACGTACCTCATCGAGCAGGGCGTCCCGGCCGACGCCGTCATCGCGCTCGCCGAGGGTGGCACCACGTTCGAGAGCCTCCAGGCCGCCTCGCGCTGGCTCCACCAACAGGGTCACGGGTCGGCGTTCCTCGTCTCGGATCCGTGGCACAACGCTCGGATCGAGGCGATGGCCGAGGACCTCGGTCTCGCCGGACACGCGTCGGCCACCTGGACCTCCGGCGCCACGTCGGAGGAGAGCCGCGGCCAGGGGTACCTCCGCGAGACCTTCGCCTATCTGCACTACCGGCTGCTGGGGAGCTGAGTCTCGGGCCGGGTGGCCGGACGTGACCGCTCAGGCTGCGATCGGCTCCACCACGAGCGTTCCGACCATGCCCGCCGAATCGTGGAACTTGCAGAAGAAGGGGTAGGTGCCCGCTTCGAGATCGATGGTCACATCGGCACCTGTCTGGAGCTCGACGATCACGTCGATGCCCTGCCCCAGCACCGTGAACGAGTGCGACGACGACGCGCTGGCGTTGAAGAGCGAGAGCTCGTCCCCGCTCGTGACCGTGATCTCCTCGGGGGCGAAGAAGAAGTTCGACATGACCACGTCGGCGACCGGCTCCTCCGAGGGAGACGGGCTGGACGAGGTGGGGGTGGCGGACGACGAGGAGGACGAGGTCGAGGGCGACGAGTCGGCCGTCGGAACCGATGGCGTCTCGCTGTCCGAGGCACACGCCGCCATCACAGCGACCAGCACCATCCCCACCATGACCCGAGCCCGCATCCGACCCTCCTCGTTCGCCTCGACCGCCGTGCCTCGGCGGTTCGCTCCCGGGAGGGTATACGGGCGTGACCACGGACCAGGTCGAGGTCCGAGGCGTCGGAGACGGCCGCTACCATGACCCCGTGGCGGCCCCCCGCGAACGCTCCGAGCAGATCGAACACGAGACCCTGTCCCCGCATGCCGTCCTCGCTGCGGAGAGCAAAGGCCGCGAGCGGCCCGAGGCTCCCGACGATCTCCGCACCTGCTTCCAGCGGGACCGCGATCGCATCGTGCACGCGAAGGCCTTCCGGCGGCTCAAGCACAAGACCCAGGTGTTCCTGGCCCCCGAGGGAGACCACTACCGGGTGCGCCTCACCCACACGCTGGACGTGAGCCAGATCGCCCGGACCGCCGCGCGGGCGCTCCGGCTCAACGAGGACCTCACCGAGGCGATCGCGCTCGGTCACGACCTGGGACACACGCCGTTCGGTCATCTGGGTGAGCAGGCGCTGACGCCGTTCCTCGGACGTCCGTTCCGGCACTCGGAGCAGTCGCTCCGGGTGGTCGAGTACCTGGAGAACGACGGGGAGGGTCTCAACCTCACCTGGGAGGTCCGCGACGGCATCGTGCACCACCCCTGGTCCATGCCACCGCCGTCCACGCTCGAGGCGCAGGTCGTGCGGTTCGCCGACCGCATCGCCTACGTCAACCACGACATCGACGACGCCGTGCGAGCCGGGGTGCTCCAGCTCGACGAGCTGCCCGCCGCGGCCCTCGCCACGCTCGGCGTAACCCATTCGCTGCGCATCGACACCCTCGTGCGCGACCTGGTGGCACAGAGCGCCGACCAGCCCGAGATCCGCTTGTCGCAGCACGTCTTCCGTGCGCTCGACGAGCTCCGCGACTTCATGTTCGCCGAGGTGTACCTGCGGGCCAGCGCCCGGGAGGATCACGAGAAGGCGGTGAAGCTCCTGCGCGATCTCTTCGGCTACTTCCTGGAGCATCCGGACGAGCTCCCGCCCGAGTACCATCGGGCGCCGGGGGACCCGCCGACCCGGGTTGCCGACCACATCGCCGGCATGACGGATCGGTACGCCCTCCGCACCTACGAGCGGCTCTTCCTTCCCCGGGGCTGGCTCCTCGAGCGAGGACCCTGAGGCGTTGGCGCGGATCCGGCAGGAAGACATCGAGGCCGTCAAGGAACGGACCGACATCGTCCAGCTCGTGGGGCAGTACCTCACGCTGAAGAAGTCGGGGCACGACTCCTTGAGCGGTCTCTGCCCGTTCCACCAGGAGAAGACCGCGTCGTTCAGCGTGTCACCGTCGAAGGGGGTCTTCTACTGCTTCGGGTGCGGCAAGGGCGGCGACGCCATCACCTTCCTCCGCGAGCTCGAGTCGCTCAGCTACGTGGAGGCCATCGAACGGCTGGCCGCCACGGCCGGCGTCCACCTTCGCTACGAGGGTGACTCGCTCGCCGAGCGCCGCGCGGCGGAGCACCGCAAGGCGCTCTTCCGCGCCAACGAGGAGGCGTCCACGCTCTACCGGCGCATGCTCGCTGAAGGGCGCGAAGCCGCCGACGCCCGCGCCTACGTCGCCGAGCGAGGGCTCACCCCCGAGGCCATCGAGATGTTCGAGATCGGTTACGCGCCCGGCTACCCCGACTTCCTGCTCCGGCGTCTCAGCCAGGCCCGGGACGTCTCGACCGAGCTCCTGCTCGAAGCCGGCTTGGCCGCGCGCGGTGAGGACGGGACCGTGCGCGACCGCTTCCGCGGTCGCATCACGTTCCCGATCCAGGACCTGCAGGGCCGCCACCTGGGGTTCGGCGCACGGGTGCTTCCCAGCGACCCGCGCGCCGCCGACCAAGCCAAGTACCTCAACACGGCCGAGACGCCGATCTACCGCAAGCACGAACTCCTGTACAACCTGCACCGCGCCCGCGCGTCCATCTCGCGCGCCGGCGAGGCGTTCGTGGTCGAGGGGTACACCGACGTCATCGGGCTCGCGCAGGCCGGCATCGAGAACACGGTCGCCACGTGCGGCACGGCGCTCGGGGAGAGGCACTTCGAGCTGCTGTCGCGGTTCGCCAGGAGGGCCGTGCTCGCCTTCGACTCCGACGAGGCCGGCGCCCGTGCCGCGGAGCGGGCCTTCGCGTTCCAGGAGACGTATCCCATCCGAGCGTTCGTCATGATCATGCCGGAGGGGCTCGATCCCGCCGAGATGGTGGCCAAGCACGGGGCCGACGCCGTGCGCGAGGCCGCGGCGCAAGCGCGGCCGCTCGTGGAGTACATGATCCGGCGCACCGTCGGCCGCCACGACCTGGCCACCATCGAGGGCCAGTCCGCGGCGGTCGCCGACGCCCTGCCCCTCCTCGAACGTCTCGAGGATCCCGTCCGGCGCTCCGAGTACGCAGGTCTGCTCGCCGACCTCGCGGGCGTCGCTGAGACCTCGGTGCTCCGGTCGCTCCAACGCCGCCTCGGCGGCCGCCCGCAGGAGGTCGCGAAGACCCTCCGGAAGGGGAGCGCGGCCGAACGGGCCGAGCGCGAGATGCTCCGGCTCCTCGCACGCGATGCCGAGGTGTACGCGGCGTACGCGGACCGGCTGACCGAGGAGCACTTCCGCGCCCAGCCGAACCGCCGCCTCTTCGTGGCGTTGAAGGGAGCCAACGGCGACATCACCTCCGTGGTCGACGCCGCGGATCAGAAGCTGGCGGCCGGGGCGGCGTCGCTCACCGTCGAGCCGTTCGACGGCGATCCGTCGCCCGAGTACGCCGAGGCCGTGTGGCGGAGCATCCACGGCTACTTCCTGTCGGCGCGCAGCGACGCGCTCCGCATGAAGGTCCAGAAGCTCAATCCGACCGAGGACCATGGCTACGACGACTTGTTCAAGCAGCTCGTGGAGGCGGACGCCGAGCTCCGCCGCCTGCGCGAGTCTCCGGCGTAGCTTCCGGGTCGCGCGGGTCGCCGTTCCGTACACTGGTGCGGTCGTGCTGAAGCCCCCCCAGGACCTCACGTGAGCGATCCTGCCCGCGAAAACCGACGGGAGCTCCCGGTGGATCAGGGCCGCCCTGCGGTCACGGATCTGCCCAGCCTCGATGAGGTGAAGGAGCAGCTCGTCGCGAAGGGTCGCGAGCGGGGTTTCGTGACCTCCGAGGACCTCCTCGAGACGGTCCCCGTCGACGACTTCACGCCCGAGCAGATCGAGGAGTTCCTGTCCCAGATCCAGGAGCACCTCACCGCCGAGGCGATCGAGGTCATCGAGGTGCCGGGTGACGACACCGATGCCGCCACGCAGGTCCGGATCGAGGTCGACCTGCTCCGCGCACCGACGAACGACCCGGTCCGCATGTACCTGAAGGAGATCGGGAAGGTCCCCCTCCTGAACGCGGCGCAGGAGGTCGACCTGGCCAGGCGGATCGAAGCCGGGGAGCTGTCCACGGCGCTCCAGGTCGAGGTGTCGGAGGACGGCAAGCCCGAACCCAAGGAGCTCCGCTTCCTCGTGACGAAGGTCTGGGAGATCCGCGACCACCAGCTCACCGCCTTCGGGAAGGTCGAGGGCATCGGGCGTGACCGGATCGCCAAGAGCTACAAGCCCAAGTCCGACCAGGAGCTCGAGGATTTCTGCCACCGGGTCGAGCGCGACGGGCAGCTGGCGAAGAAGAAGCTGATCGAGGCCAACCTCCGGTTGGTGGTGTCCATCGCCAAGCGGTACGTGGGCCGGGGGATGCTGTTCCTCGACCTGATCCAGGAGGGCAACCTCGGTCTGATCCGCGCGGTCGAGAAGTTCGACTACTCGAAGGGGTACAAGTTCTCCACGTACGCCACCTGGTGGATCCGTCAGGCGATCACGCGGGCCATCGCCGACCAGGCGCGGACGATCCGCATCCCCGTGCACATGGTGGAGACCATCAACAAGCTGGTCCGCGTGCAGCGGCAGCTGCTCCAGGACCTCGGGCGCGAGCCGACGCCCGACGAGATCGGCAAGGTCATGGGGATCGGCGCCGACAAGGTGCGCGAGATCCAGAAGGTGTCGCAGGAGCCGGTCTCGTTGCACACCCCGATCGGCGAGGAAGAGGACTCCCAGCTCGGCGACTTCATCGAGGACGCCGAGGCCGTCGTCCCGGTGGATGCCGCGAGCTTCATCCTCCTGCAGGAACAGCTCGAGGGCGTGCTCGAAACGCTCTCGGAGCGAGAGAAGAAGGTCGTGCAGCTCCGGTTCGGTCTTGCCGACGGACACCCGCGGACCCTCGAGGAGGTGGGGCGGGAGTTCGGTGTGACCCGGGAGCGGATCCGCCAGATCGAGAGCAAGACCCTTTCGAAGCTCCGGCACCCCAGCCGGTCGCAGAAGCTGCGCGACTACCTGGAGTGAGGCGGACCGAAGTACCTGATGCACGGTTGCCGTGAGCAGTGCCATGTGCCGATTCCTACCGGGAGATGCGGGTCCCCCTCAGTGCGCCACGCCGCCGAAACGATGACGGCTTCACGATCATCGAGTTGCTCGTGGCGATGATGGTGCTGGCCGTCATCATGGCGATCGCGATCCCGACCTTGCTCGGCGCCCGCGAGCGTGCGCAGAACGCGGCGGCGAAGACCTCGGTCCGGGCCGCGCTGATGGCCGGCCGGATCATCTTCTCGACGGAGGAGGACTACGCGGCGGCCAGCCTCGTCATGCTGGCGAACACCGAGCCCTCGCTCGATTGGGTGGACGCCGCCGCGACCAGCGCTCGTCCCACCACGGTCAGCAGGGACAACGCCGGGGGGGTCCTCACGCTCGCGGCGTACTCGGTGAGCGGGACGTGCTTCTTCCTGCAGGACGATCCGCCGAACGACACGCAGTTCGGCGTCCTCGACGACGTGACCTCAACCGACTGCTTCGCCGGCAACGCCCCGGCGGTGACGTTCAGCGCCCACTGGTAGCGTCAGCTCCAGGCGGCGTCGTCGTAGGAGTCATCGGCCAACCGGCCGCGGATCGACACCCTGGCCCGTCGGATCGCATCCAAGCTCGCCACGGTCGCTCGGTCGGCGACGCGCTGCGCGGAGGTGGAGACGACCCGGAGCGCCGGGTTGGCGGCGGACCGCTGCTTCGACGGCCCGTGCAGCACCTCGGGATCGTCCTCGTGCATCTTGTTCGCGATGGCGAGGCCGGCGGCCACGCCGGCGCCGAAGAGGAACAACGAACGGAGCTTCATGGCGGTCCTTCCGGGTCGATGGCGGAGCGACAGCCTAGCGCGGGTGTGCGGAAGGGCGTTGGTAGACTGCCCGGTGTTCCGGTCCGGGGTAGCTCAACTGGCAGAGCGGCGGACTGTTAATCCGTAGGTTGTGGGTTCGAGTCCCACCCCCGGAGCTTCTCTAGCGAAGGCGGTTTCAGCGGTTCTCGATGGTCGTGCCAAACGGAACGTGCGCCGATATGCGCCGCGTCGGGTTGAACTCCACGTCTCGAGCCGCTCAATCGGTGGCGTCTAGATCGCAACTCGGCGGACGGTCAGTTGGTGCTTGTCTCGCGGCTCCATGTTGCCCTGGCCTCTCGATAGGCAAGCACGCCCACGACAGCAACTAGAGCACCAACCAGCGCAGCGGCTCCCAAGAGAGCCCACACGACGGGGACCAGCGTTACGTCCAAGACCCTGATGAAGGCACCGCTCTCCGACAGGGAGGTGATGCCCTGCCGGGCGGCGTTGAAGAGCATCAGCTCCAAACCGGCGACACCTCCGAGAACCGAGGCGATGACGATGACCCTCGGGCTTGGAGAGACCCACGCGTAGATCACGACGCCGATCCCAGCCGCAGCGAGCGCGAGCAGGAGCATCAGCTGAGTATGCCCTTGGTGGCACCCACGCGCAACGGCCGGAAGGGCCACTATCGAGGAAGGTGCGCGCTCGGCAGGGCTGGGTCTGTTGGAGGCGGCGGGGGTGCGGATGGCGGCGTAGGGGCTGGGGCCCTCGAACCAGCGCCGCGCACTCTCTTCGTCGAGCTCGAGACTCGCCCCCCGGGCGAGTCCGACATGCACCATCTCGTCACGAGCCGCTGGCCACGCGGAGCTCACGCTCTTCCTCCCAAGGAGAACGTCCCTCGAGGTTTCTCGAGCCGGACGTGGCTCTCGGTTCGGCCACCCGCCCTATCTACAGACCAGGTTCAGCACGAAGGTGCACCGTCCCCGCTACGGAGCGTCGATCCCCGTCAGCGCCGTTCCGGGCACGATCGTGACTGCGGTCCGCGTGATCCGGACGTCGACGGATGCAGCGTTGTTCGAGTCGTTCTTCTCGAGCAACCGGCCGCCGGGACGATCCGCCGCGTTCGGGTCGGCCACCGAGACCAGCCGGTACGTGCCGTCGGCGACGGTCGTGATGTCGATGAACTGGTCGGGCAGGGACGACGAGTAGGTATCGCCCATCCCGACCCGGACGCCCTGACGGGAGTTCTGCCCACAGCTGTGGGTGAGCCCCATGCCGAAGTTGGGGAGCGTGGAGTCGATGGTGTCGGTATCGATCATGCAGAAGCTGACCTTGTCGGTCGTGGCGACCACGGGACCGGTCGAGCCGTCGGGGTTGATCGAGCGCAGCTCGTACAGGGCGAAGTCGTCCATGTGCCAGTGGTTGTGCGCCGGGTGGAAGTCGAAGGTGCCGATCACCGACGATGAGACGAGCGTGAGGCCGACATTCCCCCCTCCCTTGGGCGAGGTCCGGGGGCCGATGCGCGTGTAGATCTCCTGGATGGCGTTGGTCGTTCCCGACGCCGCGTCGTTCTCGGGCCGCAGCTCGAGAGGACCGTCCCCGATGTTCCCGATGGTGTTCGAGAAGAACAACCGCCGGCCGGGCGCGCCCTTGCCGGCCACGAGCCGCAACCCGAACGGAGCTCGGGTGATGAGATCCGGATAGAAGGGCTCGCCGGGGGCCGGCACCGCCGAGGCGGGCAGCTCCATGGCGACGGTGGCGAGGGATGCGACGGCGAGGAGGATCAGGATGCGCTTCATGGGTGGGGACCGTACACACCCATGCCACCGGATGCCACCATGCGCTCGACGTAGGCGCTGAGGATCCATCCGTCGTACATCGCCCGAACTATCCGCCGACATTGACGGGCGCCGGTGGCCGGCGGGCGAGGCTCGATCGGCCCCGCCTCCGGCTCACCCAACGTGCGAGCTCTCAGACGTCGTCGCGTGTCTCGAGCTTGCGCCAGATCTTGATCTCGGGCTGCGCCGTGACACCGGCGGCGCCCATGACGTCCTTGATCTCCGGTGACGCGTCGAAGAACGCGTGGAACGATGCTTCGTCCGCCCACTCGTCCACGACCATGATCTCGTCGTCCGTACCGTAGAAGTGATGCGACGTACAGCCGAGGTCGACCGCACGGTCACGGATCTTGTTGAGCGGTGAGTCGCCTTCGGCGAACTCCTCCAGCTTCTTCGGGTCTCCGGTCACACGCAAAGTCATGAGCACGCTCATGAGGCACTTCCTTCCCAGTCGGAGACTCCACCCTACTCGGTGCCTCCGTCCGGCAACTTCGTGACGCGAACGAGCGTGTCTTCCGGGGCCCGCGTCTGCGGCTACGACGACGAGGTGGCTTCCTTCGCCTTCTCCACGCTCTCGGCGTCGACCTCTTCGTCGTCGACCTTCGACGCCTTGGACAGGGCCTCGTTGACCTTCGGCTTCCAGGTGACGTCGAAGACGGTCACGATCCCCGAGGAGCCGACCGGGAGCACGTCCTCCACGTCCTTCTTGATCTCGTGCTCGCGGTGGTGAGACATGAGGCCGCCGACGCCCGCACCGGCGCCGCCGCCGACCAGGGTGGCCGCGATGAGCCCGGGCGGGAAGATCAGGCCGACCACGAAGCCGGCCGCTGCACCGACCATGCTGCCGCCGGCCACCTCGTGGGCGTTCTCCTTGACCGAGATCTTGCCGTCATCGGCGCGGCTGACCAGCACCGCCTCGTCGAGGAAGATCACGCCGTGATGCTCGAGCTCCTTCAGCGAGTCGAAGTCGCTCTTCGCGCTGTCGGGATCGTCGTACGCGGCGATGTACAGCACCTTCGGATCGTCCTTCGCCATCGATCTGCCCTCCTCGGGACCGGAAGCATCCGAGTCTACGCGGCCATGCCGGATGCTCGCACGAGCTACCCGGCCCGGTAGCGGATCAGCTCCTCCGTGCCCGAGCCGCCCGACACCCCGAAGGCCAGGACCGGCCCGATCCCCCTCGCGTAGAGCTTGTACTCGAGGACCCGCGGGTGCAGGGGCGTGTACTCCTTCGTGAGCAGGACGTGGCGGAAGTGCCCGTACGGGACCTGCGCCTGCTCGTGGAGGCTCAGCACCGTCGCCGCGTCCTCGGCCTCTCCGGCGAGGTACTCCTGCCGGTAGCTCAGGCCGACGTGCGGGGCCGCGGGGACGACGACGCCAGCCATGGCTCCGTGCACGCCGTGCTTCCATGAGCCGGCCGTGCTGACGACATGCCCGTTCTCGTACTCCTTCGTCTTCTCACCCAGGTACCAGACGTTGCCGCACACATCCTGGGCGTACCAGTCCCAGGTGTCCTCGACCGTCTCGCCGTGGTCGCTCGCCACATCGTGGACGACCGTGACCGCGATGCCTTCGATGCGCTTGGTGCGTGGTGTGACGACCACGCGGACCTTCTGCACGCTCCCTCGCAGGTCGTCTTCGCGGGAGACCCACGTCGTCCCCGGGGCCATCGGCCAATAGACGTTGTCGATCCGGCTCACGAACCCGGCGGGGTCAAGCGTCACGGGATCGCTGCCCTGGGGGAGCGGCACGGGGCAGGTCGTGCCGGCCGCCGCGACCCCCGCCGGCCAGATCGCGAGCACGAGCAGCATCGTCAGGCCGATCCCCAGCATCCTGTCTCTCATGCGTGTCTCCTCCTCGTCCGATGGCGTCCACGGTGACGGACGGGCGATGAGGTGAGGATGAGAAGGGGAGCGGGCGCGCGCCGTGAGGCGCGCGCCCGCGGTTCGGGGCCGGGGAGCCGCACCGGCAACCCCCCGGCGCCGAACGACCGGTCAGGCGGCAGCGGGAGCTGCCGGCATCGGCGGCACCGGCGCTTCCACCGGTGACCGACGAGCCCGCCAGACCGCCACCCCGATCGCGCCCAGCCCGTAGACGCCGGCCACGAACCAGACCACCCCGCCCACGAACGGGATCAGCGTCACGGCGGCCACGATGGCCCAACCGACCATAAACGCCCGGACCAGCGACCCGGTCCTCATGATCGACCGCCCGAGGATCGCGACACCCGCGACCTGCCCGACGGCCAGGATCAGAGCGAGCGCGAGCAGGATCCCCACGCCCAGCGGGATGCCCACGACCGTGAAGATCGCCAGGACCGCGACGAGCGGCAGTCCGAAGAACGCCAGCGCGCCGAGGCCGATCGTGGGACCGATCGCGGTGCGACCCGCGCCCACGGCCGCGTCGAGGGCCCTGGGTGCGAGACCCAGGATGATCAGCCCGAGGAGCAGCACGGAGACCGCGATGGCGAGCCAGATCGCGAACCCGAACGCGAGGGAGCCCGACCCGAAGACCCAGGCGAGGTCATCCACGGTACGGACGGTCCCCGCCACGGTGGCCTCGCTGCTGATCACCGGTTGGTCGGCCACGATGTCCCCGCTCACCGTCGCACCTGCCATCACGGTCAGCGTTCCGTCGAGCACGACGAGGTCGCCGCCGACGTCGGCTGCACCGTCGATCATGACGGGACCGTGGAACGCGATCACGTCTCCGAGGACGTCACCGTTCACCGTCACCGCCCCATCGAGCGCCACGACCGTGTCGACCACATCACCCTGCATGACGAGGGCGTCACCGGACAGCACCACCAGATCCTCTGCTCGGCAGTCGTTCCGGCAGCGGACGCGGCAGGGATCCATGCCAGCATCAGCGCCACGACGGCGAACAGGACGAGCCCTGCTTTCGTTCTCATCGCCGAACACCTCCCTCCGGGCGGGTCGACCCCACCCGAGATCTCGACGTCAAGCACCGACAGGATGCGCGGGGGCGTGGTGCTGGCCCTCCACGGCATGCCGCGTCGTCGACACGACCCACAACAGGGCGGTGACGCCGATCAGCACCACGAAGACGGCCTCGCTGCCGGTGATCACGCCGATCACGGCGAGCACGAGGGCCGCCGCCCCGAGCACGGACGCGCCGACGAGGTACGGGTCCTTCGTCATCTCGTCGGCCTCGAAACGGCTGCCGAGGATGCACATCGCCATCCCGATCACGAAGACCACGCCGACACCGGCGCGCACACTTCCGAGCATCGGCCACGACCACCCGCCAATCACGGCGAACGCGACGAGCACCAGGGAGACCAGCAGGAGCGAGGCCACGCCGTCCCTCCACGTGAGTCTCATGGGTTGCCCCTTTCAGAAGGCCACACCGTGACCGTCCCACCGGGGCGACGCATCCTCATCTGCCGCCCGGCCCCCGTTCCCGGGGACCGTCGGCTCCGACCTCGCGGGGCGCTTCGACCTTCGACGGGACGACGAAGGGGGCGGGCCCTTCGGGTCCGCCCCCTCCTTGGTTCGATCAGGTGACGTCGACCGCTACGTCACGAAGACGTTCACCCACGCGATGCCGGTGCACCCGAAGATGTCGTCATTGCCATCCAGGAGCCCGTCTCCACCGTCGAGCCAGGCGCCCGTCACCCCGACGACCGGCTGGCTCCCCGAGGTCGCATCGGAAGCCGCTTTGACGACCACCTGCGTGATGGTCTTCATCCCGACCTTCCCTTTGTCGTTGACCGGGTTCAGCGTCAAGAAGCCCTTCCACGTCGTGTTGGTGATGTTGTCGAAGGTGATGCCGTTCGAGGAACACGTTCCGGCAAGGTCTATCGCAGCTGCGAGCCCACCTGCGGCCGGCATGCTCTGAGGACCGCCGAACGTCCCGTTGGTTCCCCACGTCGCCTTCCCGACGCTCAGAGGACCGCCCGTTGGCACTCCGACGAGAACGAATTGGTGAAGGGTCCGGATGTTGTACCCGCTGTACATCCTGGCTCTCTGGAACGGGTGCATCACGAACTGGGCCTTCGTGTTGGCCCCCGGTGCGAGGGTCGCCGACAAGACGCTGAAGCCCTGCAGCGCGAAACACGAGCTCAGCACCAGCGCCAGAGATGCCGCTATCACGCCAGATACGAGGATCTTCTTCACGTTTGAACCCCTTTCCAGGGAGTTCGGGACGGTCCCCTTCCCCTCGGGCATCGTGCCATCGCCCTGGACCCCCTTCAAACACCGCAGCCGCATTCCCCGATGACGCGATGGTTGAAACGCATCGTTCCCTCGTCGACGCTGAGCGGCACGTTCCGTCGGCATCTTGGAGAGGAGACCGGTCGTGAAGCAGATCGGATGGTTGCTCGTGGGAATCGTCTCGTTGACGCTCGTAAGCGGGGCGGCGGCAGCGGGTTCGGGAGGACCCATCGCGCGGGTCACGCATACCACCGCGCACTACAACGTCGTCCCGGTCGAACAGGCGAACGTCGACGAGGACCCGCCGGGACTCAGCCTGGGCGATCAAACGATCTCGCGGAACGTGCTCCGGCAGGGCGGCAAGCAGGTCGGCTCGCTCGTGTCCGCGTGTACCTTCACGGGCGTCGACCCCAAGCCCATCCTCCTGTGCACCGCCGTGGCGCAGCTCGGCAGCTCCCAGCTGGCCCTCATGGTCCGCATCCCTCCGCGGTTCCTGCAGAACCCTCAAGGGGAATCGTTCCGGCTCGCGATCACCGGCGGGACCGGCCCGTACCGCAACGCGCGAGGCTATGGGCAGCTGGCGTCGGGCTCGGAGTCGATCACCTTCTACATCACCACGAACGCCTGAGCCGAGGTGGCGCGAGCAGCCGGCGCCGACCGGCCGCGGACGGCCGCGAGCACGTCAGACCACGCAGGCGCTCCCGACGCATGACACCAGGTGCTTGAGGCGCCGGTGGAGGTTCGCGATCTTGGGATCGTTCGAGGGATCGCCGTCACGCAGGCGGTTCCGGAACTCGTACGGATCCAGGTCGAGGCGGTAGTACTCGCGGAACCTCAGGCGGCCCGACGTCCGGTACTCCACGTAGACGGAGTGCGCCGTCCGATAGCCGTTCCACGTGGGCACGGAGATCCCAGGATCTGCGTGAACTCGAGGAGGATCCGTGATCGGTTGGCGGTGGGATCCAAGAGATCGATCCCGTCCTGGACGATGCGCGGCGTGGCACCCGTCGCCGACGCGATCGTGGTCGCCACGTCGAGCAGGCCCACGAGACGGGTGTCGATCGCACTGCTCGCGAGATGTCCGGGCCAGGCCATCGCGAGCGGGACGCGGATGGATGGCTCGTACGGAACGATCTTCCCGAACCTGCCGTGCTCGCCCCACAGGACGCCGTTGTCGGAGAGGAAGATCGCGAGGGTGTCGTCCGTCTCGCCCAGTGCGTCGAGCCGGTCCATGACACGGGCGACCTGATCGTCGAGCGCGATCAACGACCGGAGTTGCGGCTCCCTCGTCGCCTGGATCTCATCCATCGTCGCCATCGGGTGTTGGCGTACCCAGGTCGGCTTGTCGGTCCGATCGCGCTCGCGGGCCCCCGGCGGCCACTCGAAGGGGGGGAGCGGGGCGTTGTCGTACCGGGGCTCGACCGTGGCCGGCATGTGCGGCGCCATGAAGCCGACGTACGCGAACCACGGCGTGGCATCCGACGCCTCGCTCTCATCCAGGAAGCCGAGGACCTGGTCGCCGATGAAGCTCGTGGAGTTCTGCTGGACGACCTGCTGCGAGCCGTCGACGTTCCACACGGCCCCCGAGTAGGACAGCCGCGGGGTGATCGCCCATCGATCCATGGATGAAGGGTTCACGTCGTTCGGGAACCCGTTGAGGAACTTCCCGAACATCCCGGTCCGGTATCCGAGGTCCGCGAGCGACCCCTGGATCATCGAATCCTGGATCGTGACGACGTCTTCGCCGCCGGCGTTGTCGTCGACCCCGTGGTTATGCGTGTACGCACCGGTCAGCAAGGATGCGCGCGACGGACAACAGAGCGGGGTCGTCGCGAAGGCGTTCGTGAACGTGGTTCCGGCCTGCGTGAACCACCGGTCCACGGCCGGCATCATCCCGAGCGTGTCCGTGCGTTGGTCGTCCGACACGATCAGGAGGACGTTGGGGATGGCCTCTGCCGACGCAAACCTCGGATGCCCCACGCTGACGACGCTCATGGCGGACACCACGAGGAAGGGGAGCAGGAAGGTTGTCGCTCGGCGCATCTCTCCTCAGGCTAGCAGGGCCTGCGAGGCGGTCAACGAACCGGCGCGGGGGACACCCCCGGAAGCACGAGGGGCGGCCCCTTCCGGGGCCGCCCCTCGTTCCCTTCGGTCGCTACGGGCTCAGGTGAGGATGAAGCTCCTCCAGGTGGAGTTGGCGCCGAGGTTCCCGGCGCCGTCGATCGACCGGACCTGGAGGCCGAAGCTCCCGGCCGCCGGTGCGTTGAACGTGTAGGTCCAACCTGACGTCGGGCTCCCCGGGCTGGTCAACGTCGCCGGCACCCAGGTGAACGGACCCCAGTTGGTTCCGTTCCACCACTGCAGGGTCGCGTTGTTGCGGATCGAGACCCGCACCGTGGTGGCCGCCACGTTGTCCGTGACGTTGCCCGTGATGATGACCACGCCCACCGGTTGTGACGAGTTGTTCAGCGGCGAGGTCACCGTGGTGACGGGTGCCGAGGTGTCCGGCGCCCCCGCGGCGGTGAACGTGGTGGGTCCCGCCGGCGTGGTGTCGACCACGTTCGAGGTGTCCACCGCCGCCGCCGTGATCTCGAAGCTGCCCGTCGGCGCGTTGAACGAGTAGCTCCAGTTCGAGGACGCCGCACCGGGCGCCGCGAGCGTCGCGTTCACGTACGCCTGTGAGGCGGTCCACACCGAGCCGCTCCACCACTGGTTGGTGTTGGTGTCGCGGATCCCGATCCGGACGGAACCGAGTGCGGCGTTGTCGGTCGCGGTGCCGGTGATGGCCAACATGCCGGTCGGCAAGGTGGCCCCGTTCGCAGGCGTCGAGATCGTCGTGTCCGGTTCGACCGTGTCGGGCCCGTTGGCGGTCACCGTGAACCGCACGTTCGGCGTGGAGTTGTCGACGTTGCCCGCCGCGTCGATCGCCTGGACGAGGATCTGGAAGTCACCGGGGACGGTGCTCGACCTCGGGGTCCAGCCCAGGTCCAGCCGGTCGACGTGCCACCTGGGGTGTCGAGCGTCGTGTCCCAGTAGCGGAACGTCGATGCTGAACCCGGAGCCGGTCGACGACCCGCTCCAGTACTGGTTGTTGGACAGCCGCTTGAACGAGATGCGCACCTGGTTCACGCCCACGTTGTCCGTGGCCGTCCCCGTGAACGTGACCGGCGCGAAGGCGGAGCTGCGCGTTCAACATCGGGAACGTCAGCAGTCCCGTTCGGACGAGTGGTGTCCTGGGCCGGCGGGGGCGGCGGCGCCGCCACGGGTGCCGTTCCCGGCGTGCCGAACGTCCGTCTGGGTCATCTGGCTCAGGCCCCCGTTCGAGTCGCGGGTCTTCGCCCGGACGAGGTACTCGTGTCCGGCCGTCACGCCGAGGAACATGTAGCGCCACGTCACGTTCGTCCCCGGTGCCGTGGTGAAGGTCTGGGCCGCCAGGATCGGCACGGCTGTTGGACGTCACCCACGAGGACTGCGCAGGGTTCCACCACAGGCCCGTCGGGGTGCCGTTTCCATGTCCTGGATCGAGAGCTCGACGTTGCCCACGGAGGCGTTGTCGATCGCCGTTCCGGTGATGGTCACCGGCCCGAGCGGCGACACGACGCTCTGGTTGGCCGGGCTCGTGATCGTCGGGGATGGAGGGGTTGACCGCGTCCTGCAATTTCGCGAGGTTCGGGTCGAAGACCTGGATGCGGTCGTTGCCGGTGTCGGTGACGTAGAGACGACCTTGCGCGTCCGACATCGATACCGACGGCCCCACGGAAATCGTAGGCACTGTCGCCGTAGGTCGAACCCCACTTCGCGAGGAACGTCGGCCATCCAGGCTGGAACGCGTGTTGAACGCCTGGACAGGCCCTCGTCCGACACGTACAGGACGCCCTGGCTGATGACGCCGTCGACCGGGTCACGGAACTGGCCCGGCTGCGTCCGCTGCTGCCGAACCGGACCGGCGTGATGCCGTCCGCGTTCATGACCTGGGTCCCGCTCTGGTTCCAGACCTCGATCCGGTCGTTGCTGGGGTTGACGACGTAGATGTTGCCCGTCGCCGGGTCGACCGCCGTGCCGTGGTTCGCGGCGGGATCATCAGGATCTCCTGGCGCGTCACCGCGTCGAAGATCTTCACGCTGGACGGCCATGCGGTCACCGATGATGGCGCGCATGTTGCCCGTCGGCGGCTGGTAGAACTCGATGTCCACGGGCCAGCGGAAGTGGCCGGGGTCCGTGTCGTCGCTCCCGATCTGGCCGATCTGCGCCACGTACGTCGGCGACGCCGTCTGGTTCGTCGGGTAGTTGTAGACCTGGATGTGGTGCCCGCGTTCGTTGGCGACCCAGATCTGCCGGTTCGACGGGTTGATGGCGATGCTGCGCGGGTAGTTCATGTCGAACGGACCGCCGGGTCCGCGCTGTCCCCACGTGCGCCGAGGGACTGGCCCGTCGACGGAGAACCGCTGGAACCGCTGGTTCCACGCGTCGGCCACCCACACGTCGACCGGTCTGGTCGTCGACCGCCACGTCGCGCGGCTGGCCCAGGAGCCCGACCGGCGGCTTCTCCGCCGGGATCGGGGCGCCCGCAACAGCGGCGTCCCGTTCCACGTGTACTTCTCGGTCTCGAAGCCACCGAAGTCGGCGACCCAGACGTTCCCCGTCGTCGTCGATCGCGAGCTGGCGACCGCCGCCGGCGAACTCGCCCGCGCCGTTGCCCTCGCTGCCGAACGAGAACCGGTAGGTCCCGTCCAGGTTGAACACGTCGACGTCGGAGTGCTCCGCGTCGACCACGTAGACCGCGTTGCGGGCCTCGTTCACCTCGACGCCGCGGTTGTCGCCGCCGGTCTGCGCGGCCCCGAACGTGTCCGAGCAGCTCACCCTGGGGGAAGGACGCGCTCGTCGGCCCGTAGTGGTAGACGCGACGGTTCCACGCGTCGCTGACGTAGAAGGTGCCGTCGGCGATCCGGTCGATGCCGTACAGCCGTGGCACGTCGTCGTCCGTCAACACGTCGGGCGGCATCACGACGATGTCCTGCGTGGCGTCGCGGCTCGCCCCGGTGTGCGTGTCGTTCTCGACGTACTTCGAGATCCTGGGCGGGTCGGCGATCGTCGTTCCAGTAGTGGCTGTTGAGCGACCAGAGGTAGCCCTGGTCGTCGACGGTGATCCACACGGAGTACGGCAGCGACGATCCGGTCGGCCGGATCTCGTACAGGAAGTTCGCCGTTCTGGTCGTACTTCGCGATGCGGTTCGAGTACGGGTTGTCCTTCAGCTCGGCGACGTAGATCGAGCCGTCGATAGGGCTCACCGCGCAGGTGTACGGCTGCCCGTCCTGGTCGCGGCCGGTAGAAGTCGCCCTGAGGTGGTTCCCGTGCTGGTCGTAGATCCGGACCTGGAAGTTCAGGTAGTCCGTGACGTAGATGCGATGCGTCACGGGGCTGAAGCACGTGCCCCAGGCGAAGACGCCGGGCCGGCCGCTGCCGCCGATCGAACGCAGGAAGCGCGGTGGGAACACGGCGGCCGATGCCTCCAGCGCCGGCACCAGCACCATGAGTGTCGCGAGGACGAGGATCGCGAGCCCGGCCACCCCTCGCCTACGGAGCCCTTGTGTCATGTTGTCCATCCCTCCCTGGATCGTGGATCCGTCACCCTGGTCGTTACGATGATCCGACGCCCGCGCCCCCTACGACGTTCGACGCATCGGCATCCACCGCGAGGAGGATTCTGACGCCTGTTCGGGGGGTAGAGCATCGGTACAACGTGCGGAGCTTGTGGTATCGCCTTAGGCCGTACGGGGGGTCCTCCATACGCTCTACGGTCCTAGCCGCATGAGGATACCTGGGAACCAGAGGGTGCAGCCGGGTCCCGATGGATCTTCCGCCATCATCACCACGGGAGCCGGGTAGGGTGCCGCCCGTGAAGATCGTCACCTGGAACGTCAATTCGATCCGGCAGCGGCTCCCGCGCTTGATCGCCCTGCTGGGTCGTCACGAACCCGACGTGGTGTGCCTGCAGGAAACGAAGGTCGAGGACGCGGCGTTCCCCACGCTGGAGATCGCGGCGGCCGGCTACGACTGCGCCACGTTAGGGCAGCGCGCCTACAACGGGGTCGCGATCCTCTCCCGGGTGGGGCTCGCCGAGGTCCGGACGGGCTTCGACGGCGATCCGGTGCCCGAGCAGTCGAGGGTGATCTCGGCCGCAGCAGGGGACGTCCGCGTCGTGTGCGTCTACGTCGTGAACGGCAAGGCCGTCGATGACCCCGCGTACCAGGTCAAGCTCGCTTGGCTGGATGCCCTGCGGACGTGGCTGGCCGCGACCCGGGACCCGTCGGAGCCGTTGGTCGTCTGCGGCGACTTCAACGTCGCTCCCGATGATCGCGATGTCTGGGATCCCGAGCTCTGGAGGGGGCAGAACCTGGCGAGCGAGCCGGAGCGCGAGCGGATCCGAGCGCTCGAGGGGTGGGGGCTGACGGATCTCGGGCGTGCGGCGGCCGGCGACGTCGCGGGACCCTTCACGTACTGGGACTACACGGCCGGCGCCTTCCACAAGGGATGGGGGTTGCGCATCGACCTGGCGCTCGGCTCGGTCCCCGTGGCCTCGCGGATGACCTCGGTCGAGGTCGACCGCAACGAACGGAAACCGACGGCCGGCGAGGGGAAGCCCTCGGATCACTCGCCGGTCGTCGTCTCGTTCGAGGATGTGCGATGACCCTCCCCGATCTGCTCGTACCCCCGTCGTGGCTCGCCCAGCATCTGCGGGATCCTTCGCTCCAGGTGGTCGATGTCCGGTGGTCCCCGCAGGGCGGGATCGTCGCCGCGCGGCGGACGTTCGAGGAGGACGGTCACATCCCGGGCGCCATCTTCGTGGACCTCGACCGTCACCTGTCCGCGACCCCCGCGGGCGACGAGCGGGGACGCCACCCGCTCCCGGAGCCGGAGGCGTTCGCCGCATCGATGGCGGGCCTCGGCGTGGACGAGCGCATGGACATCGTCGTGGTCGACGACGTGCAGGGGTCGGTCGCCGCACGTCTGTGGTGGATGCTGTCGGTGACCGGCCGGAGCGTGGCGATGCTGGACGGCGGTCTGAAGACGTGGATCGAGGAAGGACGGGACCTGGAGCGGGGCCCCGGATCGCAACCCGCTCGCGGCACCTTCCATCCGGCGATGTGGCCCGTGGATCGGATCGTCGATGCCGACGCCGTGGAGCTCACCATCCGGGTGGGGAGCGCGCCCGTCATCGACGTGCGGGCGGCCGAGCGGTTCCGCGGCGAGGTGGAGCCGCTCGATCCGGTCGCCGGTCACATCCCGGGGGCGGTCAACGCGCCGTGGCCGGGGAACCTCGATCCGGGGACGGGACGGTTCCTCGACCCGCAGGAGCTGCGTCGGCGGTACGAGGCGCTCGGGGTGACAGGGGATGCGGCCATCGTCCACTGCGGATCGGGCGTGACCTCGTGTCACAGCCTCCTGGCGCTCCGGCTCGCCGGGTTCGGCGACGCACGCCTCTACGAGGGCTCGTGGTCGGGGTGGGTCAGCGATCCGGATCGCTCGGTCGCCACCGGCAGCGGCTAGACCATGTCCTCGGGGATCACGGCCGCGTCGTACTCGGCTTCGCTGAGATGTCCCAGGGCGAGGGCAGCTTCCTTCAGCGTCGTCCCCTCGTGGTGGGCCTTCTTCGCGATCTCCGCCGCCTTGTCGTAGCCGATCGTCGGGCTGAGCGCCGTGACGAGCATGAGCGAGCGCATCAATAGCTCCGCGATGCGCACACGGTCGGGCTCGAGACCCACCACGCAGAACTCACGGAAGTTCCGGCAGGAATCGGCCAGCAGCACGGCCGAGTGCAACAGGTTGCGGATCATGACCGGCTTGAACACGTTGAGCTCGAAGTTGCCCTGCGAGCCAGCGAGCTTCACCGCCGTGTCGTTGCCGAAGACCTGGCACGCGACCATGGTCATGGCCTCGGACTGGGTGGGGTTCACCTTGCCCGGCATGATGGACGAGCCGGGCTCGTTCTCCGGCAGACGGAGCTCACCGATGCCGGCCCGCGGACCCGAGCCGAGCCAACGGACGTCGTTCGCGATCTTCATCAGCGACGCGGCCAGCGTCGCGAGCGCCCCGCTCATGAAGACGACCGCGTCGTGGGCGGCGAGAGCGGCGAACGGGTTGGCGGCCGCACGGAACGGCAGGCCGGTCAGCTCCGCGATCTTCGCGGCCGCGACTCCGCCGAACCCCTCCGGGGCGTTGAGGCCCGTGCCGACCGCCGTCCCACCGATCGCCAACTCGTACAGGCCGTCGAGCGCCGACCCGATCCGCGCAGCGTCGGCATCGAGCTGGGCCGCGTAGCCGCCGAACTCCTGGCCGAGCGTGAGCGGGACCGCGTCCTGCAGGTGCGTCCGCCCGATCTTGACGATGTCGTCGAACTCATTCGACCGCTCCTGGAGCGCATCGCGCAAGTCCCGGACCTGCGGGAGGAGCCGCTCCACCACCACCTGCGCGCCCGCGATGTGCATCGCGGTGGGGAAGGTGTCGTTCGATGACTGCGACATGTTCACGTGATCGTTCGGGTGGATCGGCGTCTTCGAGCCGAGCTCCCCGCCCGCCATCTCGTTCGCCCGGTTCGAGATGACCTCGTTCGCGTTCATGTTGGTCTGCGTGCCGGATCCCGTCTGCCAGACGTAGAGCGGGAAGTGATCGTCGAGCGACCCGTCGGCGACCTCCCGAGCGGCGTCGCCGATCAGGCGGCCGAGCTCGGGGTCGAGCTGTCCGTTCTCGACGTTGGCGAGCGCGGCCGCCTGCTTGAGGATCCCCATCGCCCGCACGATCTCCACGGGCATGCGGTCGGCGTCGGGCCAGCCGATCGAGAAATGATGGAGCGAGCGTTGCGTCTGGGCACCCCAGTAGCGGTCGCTCGGGACCTCGATCGCGCCCAGCGCGTCGGTCTCGGTGCGGTGCTCCGTCATCGACGATGGCCCTCCGGAGTCGGACGGCGCCATCGTAGCCAGGCGAGCGGTCGGGCGACCGCGGGCGATCAGACCTTCAGGTGCCGATCCAGCCAGTCCAGGACGATCCTGAAGCGCTGCTCGCGGTGGATCGGGCTCCCCGAGCGCGACAGTTCGTGCCCCTCGCCCGGGAACCGGACGAACTCGACGTCGCGGCCCATGAACCGGAGCACGGTGAAGAGCTCCTCGGCCTGGGCGATCGAGCAGCGCAGGTCCTGTTCGGAGTGGATGATCAACAGCGGCGTCGTGATGTCCTTCGCGAACGTGAGCGGTGACACCTGGCGGTATGCCTCGGGTTGGTCCCACGATGTCGCGCCGACCTCACCGCCGAAGAACCCGGCGAAGTCCGACGTGCCGTCGAGGCCGCCGAGGTCGTTGACCGCCCGCTCGGAGATCGCGCAGGCGAAGCGGTCGGTGTGCCCCACCATCCATGACGCCATGTACCCGCCGTACGAGCCGCCGGCCACCGCCACCCGGTCGGGGTCGATGAAGTCGAACCGCTTCACGGCCTCGTCGACCACCGCCATCAGGTCCTCGTAGTCGCGCGAGCCCCATCCCGGCCCGCCGACGGGTCCTCGGATCGCCCGGCCCCACTCCTCGGTGGAGCCGGAGCCACCTCGTGGGTTCGCGAAGATCACGGCGTAGCCGGCCCCCGCCTGGACCTGGAACTCATCGAAGAACGCGGGCTCGTACTGGGTGAACGGACCGCCGTGGACGTTGAGGATGGCCGGGACCTGGCCGTCGAAGACGTCGGTGGGCTTGATGATCCATGCGGGAACCTCGGTCCCGTCGGCGCTGATCGCCGTGAAGGCGGTCGGCGTCGCGATCTCGGCAGAGCCGGTGAGTTCCTCGGTGTGGTGACTGAGGCGCCGGTCACCGACGAAGACCTCGGCCGGGTGCTCCGGCCGGTTCTCGGTGGACGCGACGATCCCGCCCGGCCCGGCGTCGTAGCCGGTCACCCAGCGGGGTGCGTCGAGGATCGGCTCGGGGTCCTCGGTCCCGTCGGCCGCCACACGGACGATGATCGTGTTCCCGGCGTCCTCCACGGCGAACACGATCCGATCGCCGTCCCAGAGGGCCTCGCGGATCGGGGGGAACGGGCCGCAGTTGCGGTCGAGCGACTCGGTCAGGAGCGTCCTCGCACGCGTCTGCAGATCGAGCACCGCCACCTGTGCGTGGCGCGGCTCGTCCCAGAGCCCCGGGGTGAAGAGGAACCCGATCCTGGTGCCGTCCGGCGACCACGACGGACAGCTGCAGCCGCCGTCGGTCGTCGTGAGCAGCTCGGGATCACCTCCCGACGCGTCGATCGCGTAGAGGTCGCTCGCCGGGGAGATGTCCCAGTCTTCGTGTCGTGTCGACACGAAGACGAGACGCCGGCCGTCGGGCGACCACGAGGGCGAGCCGTCCTCGGGCTCACCGTCGGTGAGTTTGACCGGCTCGCCCGACCCGTCGGCCGGCACGACCCACACGTGAGCCGGCCGGTCGACGAGCCACCCCTCGTCGTCCAGTCGGTACCGCATGCGCGTGATCCGGCGAGGCGCCCGGGTGCGGTCGTCCTGTTCGTCATCCCTCGGGTCGTGGTCGCGGCTCACGAACGCGATGGACGCGCCGTCCGGTGACCAGACCGGTGACTCGACGGCTTCGGGGAGGTCCGTGAGCCGATGCGCATCGCCGGGCTCGTCGGCGGGCAGCACGAACAGCTGGGCGGTCTTCGCATCGCGGTCCGAGACGAAGGCGAGGCTCCGGCCGTCGGGCGCCCACCGAGGTGATCCCGCCTTCTTCGAACCCTGGGTGACCCGACGCGGTGGCGTCGACCCGTCGACGGTCACGCTCCAGATCGCGCTCCGGTAGTCCTTGTCCTCGGGGTCGATCCAGGTCACGACGTAGGCCACGGTGGTCCCGTCGGGTGACAGACGCGGGTCGCTCGCCGAGGCGATGCGATGGATGTCGTCCGGTTGAAAGCCAGGCATGGTGCCCTCCTATCGCAGGCGCGTCGGATGCTCCCACGATCGGAGGTCGCGGCGCGACCGCCCGTCGTACGCTCGCGGCCGTGACGGCGTTCGACGTGGGGATCGTGGGAGCGGGCATCCACGGCGCCTCGGTCGCTTTCCATCTCGCTTCGACCGGTGCCCGGGCCGTGATCGTGGAGCGGGGAACGCCAGCGGGTGGTCCCACGGGCAGGTCGAGCGCCGTGTGCCGCGCGTACTACACGAACCGTTTCCTCGCGTCGTGCGCCCGCGACTCGATCGCCATGTTCGAGGGGTTCGAGGAGCTCACCGGTATCGATGCGGGGTACCGGCGGACCGGACTGCTGTACCTGCATCGGGCTGCCGACGCCGACGCCGTCCGAGCCTCGGTCGTGCAGCTCAACAGGCTCGGGATCGAGACCGATCTCCTCGAAGGGGAGGCGCTCGCGGCGGCGGCACCCGGGTTCGATCTATCCGACATCGCGATCGGCGCGTTCGAACGGAACGCCGGCTATGCGGATCCTCACGCCGCGACGGAGGGTCTGTTCCGGGCGGCGGTGCGGGGCGGCGTCGAGGCCCGTCTCGGCAGAGCCGTGACGGGCCTCGACGCCGATCGCACCAGCGCCACCATGACGCTGGACGATGGGGAGCGCGTCGAGTGCGGCGCCGTCCTGCTGGCGACCGGTCCGTGGACCCGGCTGCTGGCCCTGCAGGTGGGCGCCGACCTTCCCCTCACGGTCGAACGGCATGTCGTAGCCACGTTCCGGTGGGCGGGCGCCGAGCAGGCCCCCGCCCATGGGGACGTGGCCGGTGGCTACTACTTCCGCCCCGAGGGGGACGAGCTCTTCCTGGTCGGCCCGCTGGCTCCGGAGCCCCAGGTCGACCCGGAGGACTTCGATCCGGAGATCCGGCCCGACGAGGTGGAGCGGCTGGCGGCCAGGGTGGTCCGCCGGGTCCCTCGCCTCTCCGTGTCGGACGTCCACGGCGGCTGGGCGAGCCTGTACGACGTGAGCCCCGACTGGCAGCCCGTCATCGGCGAGGTCGCGCCGCACGTGTTCGTGGATGCCGGCACGAGCGGCCACGGGTTCAAGCTGGCGCCGGCCCTCGGCAAGCACCTCGCCGAGCTCGTGCTCGGCGCGGAGACGGACCCGGGGCTCGCCGCGTTCGACCCGTTCCGGTTCGAACGCGGCGAGCCCCTCGGGTCGGGCTACGGAGACGCACGGATCCTCGGCTAAGGCGGACATCGGGAGACGGGAGGGCAGTGTGGAGATCGCGAGCAACCGGGACGGAACGTTCGAGCGCGGCGACGACGGGCGGTTCGCGGGGGAGGTGTGGCTGCGCGGGACCCTCACGGTGACCGACGGGACGAACATCGGGATCGTGCACTTCTCGCCCGGTGCACGGACCCATTGGCACCGGCATCCGGGCGGGCAGTGGCTCTACGGCGTCAGCGGCCGAGGGAGGGTGCGCACCAAGGGTGAGCCCGGACACGTCCTCGAGCCCGGCGACGTCCTCTACGTCGGTCCCGACGAGGTGCACTTCCACGGGGCGTCACCCGACGCCCCGATGTCGCACGTCGCCGTGAATGGCGGCGGCGCCCCGGAGTGGATGGAGCCGCTCACCGACGACGAGTACGCCGAGGGCTTCTAGGGCGGCTCACCAATCGGGGTCCCGACCCGTGACGGGCAGGAGGCGGGTTAAGGACGCGTCCGGGGAAGTCACGAGCAGTCCCGCGGGGGTGGCGGCCACCAGGAGCCGGCCGTTCGGCGACCAGTCGTACGGCGACCACACATCCCACGGTCCCGGGGCGGGGGAGGGCCGCAGGGTCGCCAGCGCCACGTCGTTGCCGTCCGCGAGCCGTCGTCCGCGGAGCGTGCCGCCGGCCGCGTAGACGGCGAATCTCAAGCCTCCGCTCATCGAGGGCGACGAACAGACGTCGAGCGGCACGAGCAGGTCCCCGTAGGTCGCGTCGATCGCGGCCAGCTTGTGGATCCCGTCGTAGCTGCATCCCACGGCGTCGCCGTCGGACGCCCAGGCGGGCGCGTCGTAGTGCCCGGGCAGGATCGCCGTCGGGTTCCCGCTCAGGTCGAACACCCACAGGGCGTAGTCCTGGGTCGGGATCCATTCGATGCCCATGCCGGCGATGTGCTGCCCGTCGGGCGCCCAGACCGGTTGGTAGAGGGCTTCGAAGAAGGTGTCGAACACCCCTCCGTGGAGCGGGATGCGGCGGGGGTTCGCGCCCGAGGCGGCCATGAGCCAGAGGGCGGCGCCGACCGTCGGATCCTGGTCGTAGCGGAGGAACGTGTAGTCGCGGATGAACGCGATCGTCCGGCCGTCGGGTGACCAGGCTGGCTGCGTGTCGATCCGGTGGTTGTTCGTGAGCTTGCGGAGACCGCTGCCGTCGGCGTTCATCGTGAAGATCTCACGGTCGCCGTCGCGCATCGACACGAACGCGATCTTCGTTCCCGCCGGTGACCACGCGGGCTGTCCGTTGTTCGCCGTGAACGTCAGACGGCGATCGCTCGTGCCGTCCGGGCGGATGCTGTGGATGTCACCTCCGCTGACGTACAGGATCCTCCGGTCGTTGGGAGTCGCGGTCGCCGAGGTCGTGGCGAGGGTCGCCACCACCACCGCGAGCAGAGCGAGGGTCAGGATCGGGATGGTTCGGCGCGGTGTGCTCATCACGGCTCCTCCTCATCGGGAGGTCACAGCAGGATGCGGGTGAGCGACATGCCGTAGTCCCCGCTGTTGATCCCCATCACCAGCTTGTTCCCTTGGAGCACCAGCCCCTCGATCACCCACGGATAGTCTGCACGGCCGTCCCCGTCGAACGCGGTGTCGCGCATCCCTTTCTTCGTGTAGCGAACGACACCGAACCCGCCGCCACCGACGACCTCGCGCTCTGGCGTGACGACGAGCTCGTCGACCCATGCCCAACCGTCCTCGACGAACGTGACGACCTGGCCGTCGTTGTTGAACCGAGGGTCGGCGTCGCCCGACGAGGTGAGTCGCAGGACACCGAAGCCACGGACGGTGCCGAGCACGGGATCGTCCTTCTCCACCATGCCGCCGACGACGATCTTGCCCCCGGGCGCGAGCGCCACATCGTTCGCACCTGCGGTCCGACCGGTCAGCCCGGTCACGATGCCGTCGCCGTCGCCGAAGCTCGGGTCCGGGGAGCCGTCCTCCAGCAGCCGGACCACGAGGAATCCCGTCGGCGATGCGTTGCCCGCGATCACGACCGTGCCGTCGTCGGCGACCTCCACGTCGTTCGCGGTCCCTCCCGGGAGGACGACGCGCCCGTCCGTGCCGAAGGAGGGGTCGCGCGCGCCGTTCGGGAGGTAGCGGACCGCGGCGATCGATGGGTTCCCCGCGGCGTCCGTGACCGGTCCGACGGCGACGATCTTGCCGTCAGGCTGGAGGGCGACGCCGTTGGCGTACCCACCGCCCGGCGCCATCCAGGTGACCACGACGCCGTCGTGATCGAACGAGGTGTCCGGGGATCCGTCGGCGAGCGCCTTCGAGATCATGAAGAAGCTCGTGGACAGGTTCTCGCAGGGGTCGGCCCCGTCCAGGCATCGCTGCGCGTAGCCGGCCACGACGGCGCCGCCATCCGGAGCCGGCGCGATGGCGCGGTACGCGTTGAGGTCCAGTCGCGAAGCGCCGAAGACGTAGCTCTCCCAGGCGCCGTCTGCGCTGAACACGTCGGCCGCCGCGCCGATGCCGAAGAACTGCTCGGACTCGGTGTTGACGACGCCGACCTCGACCAGGCGGCCGTCGGCGAGGATCGCGACATCGTTCGGGAAGGTGCAGGACCCACCGCAACCCGCGAACTCTGAAGCGATCCCATCGGTGCCGAAGGTGGTGTCGATGTCGCTCGGCGCGGCCCACGCTCGGCCCGGCAGCACGACAAGCACCATGGCGGTGAGTACCGCGATCTTCGCTCGGTTCTTCACGACCCCTCCCCGGTCTCCGGTCCACCCTACGCGCACGGTGTCCGAGCGGCTATGGGTCTTCCGTCTCAGGGCGCTGGTCGGATGGCGCTCAGGCGCCTGGCTCGATGCCTGGTGAGCGAGGGCGCTATGGGCCCATCTCCTGGACGTTCGTCTGATGCCCGTGAGCAGGTGGGAGAGCTACGATCCCTCAGCTGGTTCTGTCGGGTTGGTGACATCCGAGGAGGCCCCGGTGAGAGGGAGAGCTGCAGCGTCGCTCGCCTTCATGGCCATCGTCGTTGCGTTGGCTGCGCCGGCGGGGGCGGCTGCTCCGCGAGCCGCCGTGCCATCCTGCACGATCACCGGGACCGAAGGCCCTGACTACCTCAGAGGGACGACCGGGCCGGATGTGATCTGCGCACTCGGTGGGGACGACATCGTCCTCGGATGGGAAGGTGCGGACTCCATCAGCGGCGGGGACGGGGCCGACTACCTCCGGGGTGGCGAAGGAGCCGACGAGATCCGAGGGGATGCGGGCGACGACACCATCGACGCCGGGAAGGGCTCGGACCGCGCGTACGGCGGTGGTGGGAACGACCGCATCTTCGCGGGTGAGTACGGCATCAACGACTACCTCTTCGGCCAGGGCGGCGACGATCTCCTGATCGGGAGGAACGTCAAGCAGTTCGGGAACGCGGGAGATGACGTGCTCAACTTCTGCGGCTTCTCGGCCTCGGACCCGGCCTTCGCGAACGGTGGCCCCGGGACGGACACCGTGCTCGGTCTCTCGGCCGGCTACGCGTGGGTCCAGGCCGTGGAGACGTTCGCGGATTGCCCCTGATCGGCCTTCGGACGCGCCGCGCCAAGGAACGGCACTAGAGTGCCTGTTCGTGGAGATCACCCGAGACGCTCCAGCGATGGGCGCTGGCGAGATCCAGATCGCGGCCCCGCCAGCAACGGTCTGGGCTGTCCTGTCCGATATCGATGGGTGGCCACGGTGGAACGCTGAAGTGAGATCCGCGCACCTGGAAGGCCCGGTGGCGGTCGGCTCCACGTTCCGATGGAAGTCGGGGCCGGCCTCGCTCACATCCACCCTCCGAGCGGTCGAGCCGCCCGCGGAGATCGGATGGACCGGTACGACGATGACGATCAAGGCCGTCCACGTGTTCCACCTGGAGCCGCGCGACGGCGGCACGTTCGTGCGGTCCGAGGAGTCCTGGGAGGGCTTCATCGCCAGCCTGCTCAAGGGCTACAGCCGCAAGAACATCGGCTCGGCCATTACCTCGATGCTGACGGCGCTCAAGAAGGAAGCGGAGAGCAGGGTCACCGACGAGCCGCAGTGAGTGAGACGTACGTCCCGACCGGATCTGGTGTCTCGTTCGCGATGGTGCTCCACCTAACCGTGGGCCATCGGTCCTCCTTCCCTCTCCTCGGGAGCAGCCGGCTATCCGAACGGCTGAGGGGGTGTTGGGCCGGCGTCGTCCGTCCACGAGGGTGTGTCGGGGACCGTCACGTCGAGGAAGAGGAATTCGACCATGTGGTCGATGTAGCGGCGTGACGATGCGCCGAGGGCGGCGAACACGTGGTGGAAGAGGACGACATCGCGCCGGATCAGCTCGAGCCACGAGCCGCGAGGGATGGCCAGGACGGTGGTGGGTTCGACCGCGAGGGCGGAGGCCAAACGTGGGCCACCGTCGAGCATGGCGATCTCCCCGAACATGCTCCCGGCTCGGACCAGCGCCGCGTCGAGCTCACCGCCGGGTGCCTGGATGTAGACGCGTACCGCGCCCGTGATCACCACGAAGAACTCCGTGGCGAGGTCGCCTTGGAAGAAGACGTGCTGTCCCGGAGGGGTGACGCGAACCTCGCAGATGGCGGCGACCTGCTCGAGGCCGGGGAGGTCGACCCCCTTCAACAACCCGGTCGAGGCGAGGGCAGCGACGATCTCCGACCGCTCCACGACGCCGAGCGTAGTCCACACAACAGGCGTCAGCGAACACGCAACGAGCGAGCGACGAGCGGAGGGGGGCGGCGCCGCGGGAGGCCACGTCGGCGTGCCAGAATGCCCATCGCTCAGGGGCGGTAGCTCAGTTGGTCAGAGCAGCGGACTCATAATCCGTCGGTCGGTGGTTCGAGTCCACCCCGCCCCACCAGGGAACGTGCACGTCGGGGGATGCGGAAGGCGCAGATACCGAGGGTTAGCGGAGCGCCTATACCCCTGAGCACCCCCCCAGATGTCGAGCCTTGCGCTACAGCCAGATGTACCTTCCCTCGTTCGGTGCACGGTCGGAGACCCGGACGCCACCCAAGGACGAGAACACCGTGAATCGCACGGCCCTATGGATGTCGGGGAACCATCGACGCGGGAGGGTGCACGAGAGGGTCCGGCCGTTCGGGTGCGACGCAGCACGGAACAGCTCCGGGGGGGGATGCACGATGCAGGCCCACCCAAATCCGTACACGTAGATGATCTCGATGGACTGGTCGACACGGCGGTCCCCGGTGGTGTTCAGGTCGATCCAGAATTGGGGATTGTCTCGACGCCGCAGCCTCCCGTACGTGTCGATACGCACGTACAGATGGGACGACGTGAGATCGGTGCTCACGTTCCGGATGTCAGGCTGGCCGGCGATGTCGTTCGGGTCTGTCCTCACCTTGATCGAACCCTCGGCGCCACTCGTTCCCGACAGGGAGCCGACCAGCAGAACGGCGAGGACGATCGCCAAGACTCGGCGCATCCTTCGACCTCCTTCGTTGCTTCACGGGGGAAGGCCGAGCGCGACGGTAGCCTCCTCACCGACCCCGCGCAAGGTCCTTGGACGACTCGGTGGCCACCGTGGGGGGCGCACCTCGAAGTCTTCACACACGAGCCAGGACTGGGTCTCCGACTTCCCGCGAAGAAGCTGGAGACGGTTGCGCGGCCGCAATGGCGGTCTGTTTGACCGTCAACCAACCCAGCCCTATGCTCGCCCGGTCGCTGGTCGGGGGCTGTTCGAAGGGGGCTCATGCGCAAGATCGTGCTGATGGTGGCCGGTGCCTTGTGCCTTCGGTGACGCCCCTCCGCGTTGGCGGTCAACGTGGTGGATTCCTTCGATGCCGCGGGCCGGCTGGATATCACGTCGGTGCATGCCGTCCATGGGGACGGCGAGATCAGGGTGAGGGTCAAGACGACCCACGGCTACGGGTGCGCCTTCCTCGGGCGTGAGTGGGAATCGGATCTTCGTCTCGGTCGATGAATCGGCCGGCGACCACGTCGTCCGCTGGCGGTTCCTATGTCTTGACCACGGACATGGCTGGATCGTCCGGTCTCCCCACGGGTTCGGACGGAGCATGCATCCGAGTCATCGCACGGCGGTACTTAGCGTGCCGAGCGCCTACGGCGTCACTGGCGGCCCGGGGGCGACGATCGTGGTCACCACCCGTGACGTGACCACGCCCCCGTGCACCCGGGCTCAGCCGTGCATCGACCGTGCTCCGGACTTCGCGAGCCTAGAGGTCTAGGGTTCGAACGCGATCTGCCTCCTTGACCCACCGCTGACGGTTCGGTTTGAACGAGCCGGCTAGCGGCCGGTGCGCCTCGTTCGGGCCCGCGCCACCCAGGTGCCACTCGGTGAACACGAGAGGACCACGCCTCAGGCGTGGAACTCCGACGTGTACCCGAAAGCGAGCACCGAAATGGCGAACTCCATCACGCTCGAGCAGCGCTCCGATCGGGAACGAACGGCACGATCGTCGTCGTAGCGCCCCACGCCAAGTACGCCGGTTGCTCCTATCCGGGGAGTGGCGAGATGGTCAGGTTGACTCGGCAAGCGGCGGCGTGCTCAGATGCGCCGCGTTGTTCATATGGAGAACCGCCGCCGGCCGTCCCGTTCGGGGGGCGATCCTCGCCGCGACGATGGCCGGTTTGGTCGTGGGGCTCGCCGCCCCCGCCATCGCCCACCCGACCACGTCGTTCTCGGCGTGCACGGCGCCACGGAGGGCCGCCGACTGCGTCGACACCGGGTTCTTCGGCGACTGGCAGCGGGTCTGGATCCGAGGCAGGGTCAGCGGTTCCCACTCCCGTGTCGATGCCGTCTTGATGGTCAGGCGTCCGCGCTCCCAGACGTGGCAAGAGGTCGACACGGTCCGAATCACCGACCTCGGACGGATGCGTTTCGTCTGGGAGCCGACGGAGGACGACTTCGATCCGTCGAAACCCTACCGATTCCGGTTCAGGATCCCCGGCCACGGATGGAGCGAGATCACCGAGGCCTACGTTGGCCGCACGCCCGCCGAGATCGCGGTGCAGGCCTCGTACTCCGTCCTCGGTGTGCGGTACGTGTTGTACTCGGGGATCCCGGAGAACGGCCTCGACTGCTCGGGCCTGACGGAGTGGTCCTGGGCGCAGGCGGGCGTCGACCTTCCCGGCTCCGCGTCGCTGCAGTACCGGGACCTGCGCCGGATCCGTTTGTCGAATGTCCGGCCCGGTGACCTGATCTACTACTCGAGCGCCTCGTCACACATCGCGATGTACGTGGGCCATGGGAAGATCATCCACACGACTGGCCCGGGGGACGGCGGTGTGCGGATCGACTCGATGTATGGCTACGACCGGCCGCTCGGCGCCGTCCGCGTGGACTGACGCCCTCCCACCACGAAGCGTGTCTTGGGACCTCCTCCGACGACAGCGGTTCTGGAGCGCTGTGTTGCAGCTTAAAGGTCCCGCCAACACGACAACGTTCACCGTGACGATTCGGCCCTCCGCTCGTTTCGGCCGTTCGCCGGCAGTCCACAGAGGATCCGCAAGACCGTCAGCAAGAAGTGCGAATCGTTGGAAACGCTGCGACAGGAAACCGCTGGTAGGAATGGGTTTGCTACCTGACCTGTACCCGCGCAGCGGACTTATGATCCGTCGGTCAGTGGTTCGAGTCCACCCCGCCCCACCGAGGTCGACCTGTACGAACCCGGTCCGTCTTCGCTCGGGCCACGTCAAGCGACCTAGCACGGTATCGAGCCGGATGGCAGCATCCCGGCGTTCGCCAGGCCGCCACCGTAGGACCGGCCGGAACGACCTCATAGCGTCGCGATGAACGAGCGCTCATCAGGAATCGAAAGGAGGAAGGCCACGAGGCTCGGACACGTGATGCGAGGAACGGAAGGGAGACCGCAGATGAAGAAGTCCGCGCTTGTGTTGACAGTAGCTCTGCTCACCCTGGGTGCGATCGGCACCGGGATGCTGCCGCTCGCCGCGCAGGAGGCGCCGCCCCCGATCGCGACCGAGCTCCTGACGCCGCGCAGCGTGTTCCCGGACGACATCGACATGCAGATCAAGATCAGGGCGAAGCACCACGGGACCGAGGTCGTGAAGGTCGTGGATCCTTCGCGAACGGTCACGGCACGGTTCACCATCCAGCCGGGAGCGCGGTTCCCGTGGCACAGCCACGCGGGACCGGTCTTCGTCAACGTGGTCGAGGGCACGCTCGTCTTCGTCGAGACCGACTGCAGCGAGCGGACCTACCCGACGGGGACCGCCTTCGTTGATGCCGGCCACGGGCACGTCCACTCGGCCTACAACCCCACGGGCGGGCAGACCGTGATCGTGGCGACGTTCTTCGAGGCTCCGGCCGCAGGCTCGCTGCTGATCCCGGCCGACACTCCGGCGTGCGCCGCGTAAGAACAGCGAAGTCTCCGTCGTACCGAGTCGCGGATGGTGGGGCCGCCGAGGCAGCCTCACCATCCGCGACGAGCAGGCCCCCCGGACACGCCTGGTCCATACCGCGACGCTCACGATCGGTCCGGAGCATCTCGGGGAACACCGCCACGGACCGGAGCCTAGACGGGCTCCCGACGCCCACCCCACGACGCTCGAGGGGCCCCTCGATGACCGCGCAACTCCTCGATCATCGACTGACGGTTCCACTCCTGTTCCTCGAGCAGCACCAGGAGGTCCACCATGTTCTCCTGGCCGCGCTCGTGGAACTGCCGGATCACGTCGGCCCGGACGTTGTCGGTTGACGTGAGGACCCGCAAGAGGTCACGTCGGCCGCCCGGTCCGAGGTCCCGTCGAGTTGGCGCATGGCCGGGTCGGTCACTGCCGCACCCGGTCATGAACGTCTGGAGCCCGTCGAAGCAGCACGTCCAGGCGCTCGGAGTAGGGCGATCCCGAACAGGAGCGGCACAAACTGCACGAACAGTGGTGGGTAGTTCTCGGAAGGCAGAGCGAACAGGATCAGCCCAGCGGCGCTCCACCCCACCGCGACCAAGCCCGTCCAGCGGGGGATCGACTCGTGTCCGGACCACCGCAGCTCCGAACGCCAACATGGACAAACCCGCTGCGATGATGAACGCGACCTCCAGGTCGTACGTCCACTTGTGCAGCGCGATCTCCCGTCCCGTCGCGATGATCCACGAGACCGTCGCCACGGCGTAGGCAGCCGTCCCCAGACCCGCGAGTACTCGGTCGCCCGCCTTCCACAAGAGGGGCTCGAACCACATGAGGCCGAGGAGTGTGAGGGACAGCCCCGTGACGACGGAGACCTCGCCTACACGGGTCGAGAAGGTGGGAGCGATGTAGCTGGTTCCGGTCTGAGACCGAGCGGCGACGACGAATCCCGGGATCAAGGCCGCGAAACCTCCGACGAGCAACACCCCAGGCGTGCGTCGACCACGTGAGCCGACAGCCGCAGATGGTTTCGCGGCGTCGTTCACCGCCGTATCCTGGCAGCGAATATCCGCAGCCACCCGTGGCAGCTCGCAGACGCGGTCCCACGTCTGCCACGTCGGTGACCGGGTGCCGGCCTCGAGTTCGCGGTACTTGGCGGGCCTCACACCGACCCGACAGGCGCCTGCGCGACGGTGAACCCGCGACGCTCACGGTCGGTTCGGAGCATGTCGGGGAACGCCGCCATGGATGGAGCCTAGTCCGCGCTGAGGACGGGCTGAGGCGGGCGCTCACTCCCATAGACGCTCGTCATCCAAGGCAGCATCCACGGCCGCGAGACGTCCTCCTTCGACGACCAGCCTGGCTGGATCACAGGTCGGGGCCAAGGGTCACTCATCGGAGGCATCCCTCAAGGGGCGCTCGAGCATCTGATCGCCCTCGACGATGTGGTGGGCATCGCGGACCTCGTCGCCAAGCACGAGGCCACCGGCTCCTGAGCCGGTACGTGCAGGTCAGGATCCGCTGGTCACAACCAGACGTACATGCCCTGGTCCGGCGCTCGATCGATCGGGTTGCGATTTGCCGAGACAACGTAGAAGCGCACCGCCCGGTCGATCCGAGGGAACCACGAACGCGGGAGCCTGCACTCGACGGATCGCTGGTTCGCACGCCGAGCGTGACGGTCACCGACGAAATACGTTGGATCTCCCCGGGCTCGGCCTCTTCAAGCAGGCAGGTGTACCCACGGGGCCCCGGGTAGATCTCGAGCACGCGATCGAGTTCCCGGTCGCCACCCGAATCGAACCGGACGATGAAGTAGCCACTCTGCGGACCCCTGACGTAGAACCGCTGCCACGTATCGATCCGGAAGAGCACGGTGCTGGTCGATAGGTCGGTCACGACGCGCCGGATGTCCGCCCGCCTGGGATTGTCGTTCCCATCGGTCCTGATCCTGAGCGTCCAAGCTTCGGCCGGGCCTGCCAACGACGCTAGGACGGCGACGAGAGAGAGCACGATGGCGACCCTCCGACGGATGGGTGGGCGTTTCCCGCGTGCCGATGCCCCCGGCTCGCCGATCGATGGACCCATCTCTCCTCCGTCCTGCGGGCGTATCCAACCGAACTCGTCGGTGCTGCTCGGGGCGAGTGTCTAATGGCCGAACGCGGGATCGTCAAACCGAACGAATGCTGAACACCGTCGCACACGATGATCGAACACCGTGTCGAAGTAGGCCTGTCGCGCGATCCGGGCGAACAGCACGACCAGGCGGCCCCACAACCAACCAGACCCGACTGACCGACCTGAGCCCGGTCGGCCCGAAGCAGCCGAGACCTTCGCCCATGATCATCGTCCGAGCATCGCGTGAGCCTGGCACGAGGAGGTGGTGATCATGACGACCCTGACCACGACCGCGGAACACCAGGCCCCGAAGGTCCCGCTCTGGGTGAACGCGACGATGCGGCGGATCCTTCGCTCGCCGTTCTCCCGCATGGTGGACCGGGGGATCGTGCTCCTCACGGTCACCGGCCGGCGAACGGGGAGGCGCTTCACCTTTCCCGTCCAATACGTGCAGGATGGCGACGTCCTCTGGGTGATGTCCGGCGCGGGTCCCGAGAAGAGCTGGTGGCGGAACCTCGTCGGCGGCGCCCCGGTACAGGTGTTGCTCCGCCGGCACGCGTTCGACGCCACTGCCGACGTGGCGACGTACTCGACCGACCCCGAGACGGTGCTCCAAGGCGTGCACCGGTACATGGCGCGGTTCCCTCGGTTCGAGAAGAGGTTCGGCCTGGCCGAGGGCAACCCTGAGGCGTTCGACGCCTTCGCGCGTGACACGGTGATCGTCCGGATGCGGATCCGGTCCCGGATGGAGGCACGCGCGACCACGGGACGGGCGAGGGCCGCCGAGGCGTAGGTCCATCCGGTTCTCCGAACAGGTCCCCACGCGCGAGGGCCCCTCGCCTCTTGGTGGGTCGCCCCGGACGCGAGAGGTTCGAAGTGCAACGACTCCGGGAGGTGGTGGCATGCGGCGGACGAGTTTCCCCGTCGTGGCGGTTCTCGCCGGCGTCGCCCTCGTCGCCGCGGCGTGCAGCGGCAGGCGGCTCGGGGAGTGGCGGTTTCGAGGTGACGTCCGAGGTCGTGTCGCACCAGACCACACAGGACATCCTGGTGTTCGAGCCCGATGCCGGGGGGCCGTGGCCGGTCGTCCTGGCGATGCACGGCGTCGGAGGAGAAGGCCAGGACATGGCCGAGATCGCGACCCGACTGGCCCAGCACGGTGCGGTGGTGTTCGCACCGACGTATCGCACCGATCTGAGCACCGAGGAGGGCGTCCAACAGGCGGCACTCGACCTCGAGTGTGGTTACCGGTTCGCCCGCAGCATCGCGGCCGAGCACGGCGGCGACCTCGATCAGCCGGTGACCTTCGTCGGATGGTCGCTCGGCGCCACGGCCGCGCTCGCGATCGGTCTCACCGAGGAGCTCGATCCGACCGGCGAGTTCGTGACCTGCTTCAGCCAGGTGCCCCGGCCCGACGTCATCGTGGCGATCTCCGGCTGCCACTACGAGTACGAGGGGAAGCCGACCGGGTTCGACACCGAGGGGTGGGGCAACGAGGAGGCCGATGTTCATCTCATCGCGGGTGAGAAGGACACCACCTGTGCCGCGTGGCAATCCGAGGACGCGGAGGTCGACCTGCGCGAGCTCGGCTACGACGTCGATCTGGTGACCCTCGAGGGAGCGAACCACTACGCCCCGGTCTTCCATGACGTCGTCGACGGTGGATGGGTGGTGGACGCGGACGATCCGGCGGGCGAGCGAACCGTCGACGTCATCCTGGACGCCATCGCGAACGCTCAGAGTGGGACGTGACGTAACCCTGACGCTGCGTTCTTCCCGATCGATCGGTATCGGCGACTCGACCGCTACCAGCCGCGTTCGTCTGAGGGCTTGGGATCGACGTCGAGGGTCGCGTGGTCGCTGATGTCCACGATCCGGTCGGGCTCGTCGAGGCCGTTCCCGAGGAGCACACCGCGGAGCTTCTTCGTCGCCTCGGCCAGTCGCCGGTCGGCCGCGAGCATGGGGGACTCCAGGAAGGCCAGTCGGGCCTCAGCACGTGTCGCCCGCGTCTGACTCGCCACCGTGAGGCGACGCTCCGCCTCCGCCTGAGCCCGGGCAGCGTCGCGCTCGGCCTGCACCCGGTCGGCGCGGGCGCGCTCGGAGGCCGCCGTGCTCGCCTCGGACAGGGCGGAGCTCAGATGCATCCCGAGCTCGGCGACACGATCGCGTAACCGATCGCGTTCGTTCGAGGCGGCGAGGATCTCTCGCTCGACGAGTGCCGCCCGTCGCATCGCCTCGTCCGCGCGACGCTCGGCGGCGTCGCGTGCGGCTCCGATCTCCTGGGTGTCCGCCGGCTCGGGCAGCAGTGCCAGCTCGGCACTCTTCGATCCGCTCGCTCTGGAGCTGGATGTTCAGCTCCTCCTCGCGTTGATGGGCGGCGGCGAGAAGCGTTTCGAGGTTGCCGATCTGCGTGTCGGCTTGCTGCACGCGGTCGAGAGCCGATCGCGCGCGACGCATCGCTTCCTCCGTCTCGAGGGCCAGAGCTTCGAGCTGCTCCTGCAACTCCTCGACCCGGACGGCGAGGTCTGCCGACGCGGACCCGTCCGGAGGCGGCTCGGCTCCGAGGGTGAAGCCGTGTGGGGGAGGGATGGGTCGGTCCATGGCTCGAGGGTAGGCCCCCGGACGGGGGACGGGAACGACCGTAGGGCGTGACCAGCGTCGGCGTCGGCCCTAAGCCTGCCGGGGAAGCGTTGCCGTGCGCCCCGCGGTGTCTCATCCTCCTCTCACGGTTGCGCTCCCAAGGTGACGGCGTCGCGGAGGTGACGATGCGGCTGCTCGTGGTCGAGGACGAACTGAAGATGGCCCGCCTCTTGGAGCGAGGACTGCGCGAAGAGGGCTACGCGGTCGATGTCGCGCACGACGCTGCGGAGGCGCTGTGGGCCGCGGGCGAGACGTCGTACGACGCGATCCTCCTCGACGTCATGCTGCCCGACGGGAACGGGTCCGACGTGTGCCGCCGGCTCCGAGAGCAGCAGGTGTGGAGCCCGGTGCTGATGGTGACGGCGCGCGACGCGGTCGGAGACCGCGTCGCGGGGCTGGACGCCGGCGCCGACGACTACCTGACGAAGCCGTTCTCCTTCGAGGAGTTGCTCGCGCGCCTGCGGGCGGTCGCCCGCAGGGGCGCGGGCGAACGCCCGGCCACCCTGCAGGTCGCCGGTCTCACGCTGGACCCGGCCGCTCGTCGCGTCGCCAGAGGCGACGCGACGATCGACCTCACCCCCAAGGAGTTCGCGCTCCTCGAGTACCTGATGCGGCACGCCGGGGAGGTGCTCGGCCGCACGCGCCTCATCGAGCACGTGTGGGACTTCGCGTACGACGGCGATTCCAACGTCGTGGACGTGTACATCCGCTACCTCCGGAAGAAGATCGACCTGCCGTTCGGGACCGACTCGATCGAGACGCTCCGCGGCGCGGGCTACCGGTTCCGGGAAGCCTGAACACATGCGCCTCGCCATCCGCACACGGCTCACGTTGGTCACGGCGGTCTCCGTCGCGGCCGTCCTGGTCCTCGTGGGCGCCTTCGTCTTCTATCGCTTCCGCGCCGATCTCCGCGACGCGGTGGATGCGGGTCTGCGCTCCCGAGCCGCCGCCGTCCTGGCCGGTCTCGAGCGCGGGGAGACGTCGCTCGGATCCTCGGGTGGGTTGGTCGATCCGGAGGATGCCTTCGCGCAGGTGCTGGGACCCGGGGGAGCGCTCCTGATCTCCTCGGAGGGCCTCGACGACCGTCCGCTCCTGAACGCAGGGGAGTCGGCAGCCGTGGCGGGGCCTACCTATCTGGATCGCGATGTCGTCACCCCGGAGGAGACGGTGCCCGTCCGACTCCTCGCGATCCCGGCCGGGGACGGGCGCGTGGTCGTCGTAGGTGCCTCGATGGAGGATCGCCAGGAAGCGCTCGCTCGGCTCGCGATCCTGCTCGCCGTGGTCGGTCCCCTGGCGCTGGTGATCATCACGTTGATCGGGTGGCTCGTGACGGGCGCGGCGCTCCGGCCGATCGAGACGATGCGCCGGGAGGCCGCGGAGATCGGAGCCTCGGAACCCGGCCGGCGGCTCCCCGTCCCCGACACCGGTGACGAGGTCGCCCGGCTCGCCGAGACCCTCAACGACATGCTCGGCCGGCTCGAAGCGGCGATCGAGCGGGAACGTCGCTTCGCCGCGGATGCCAGTCACGAGCTGAGGACCCCGCTGGCCAACCTCCGTGTGGAGCTCGACCTCGCGCTCCGACGGTCGAGGACGGCAGAGGAGCTTGAAGCCGCAGTGCGGAGCGCGGCGGAGGAGACCGAGCGCCTGTCGCGATTGGCCGACGATCTCCTCGTGCTGGCCCGGGCGGAGAGCGGTCACCTGCCGGTCCACCGGGAGCCGGTGGCGCTGCAGGAGCTCATCTCGTCGGCGCTCGACGGCGGTCCGAGCGCGCGCCGCGCTCGAGCAGATCGGGTTGGAGGACGACGTCCCGCCCGGGCTCGGTGCCGAGGTCGACGTGGCACGTCTCAGCCAAGCGCTCGGGGAACCTGCTCGACAACGCCGTCCGCCACACGCCGCCCGACGGGAAGGTCGGCGTGGGTGCGCTCCGTGAGGACGGCACCGTGCGCATCGAGGTGTGGGACACCGGGCCCGGTTTCCCTGCGGCGTTCCTGCCGCGAGCCTTCGAGCCGTTCGCCCGACCCGACGACGGGCGGGCACGCGACGACGGCGGCACGGGGTTGGGTCTCGCCATCGTCCGGGCGGTGGCCGAGTGCCACGGTGGGAACGTCCAGGCGTCGAACCGGCCCGGGGGCGGAGCGTCGGTCGTCCTCGTGCTCCCGGCGTGAGGTAGCCGGAGCGATCGACTACAGGCCGGCGGTGAGCTGTGCGCCGCAGCGGTCGGGACCGTGACCGGTCACCGCGTCGCGCCAGGTTTCCAGGAACGGGGCCAGGAAGTCGACGAACTCGGTCCCCGCGCCATCGAGCAGGTGGACGCCGTCGGAGGAGAGCGCCTCCGGCGGGACGGCGGTGTCCCAATCGGCGACGGCGCCGTTCGCGATGCCACCCATCGCCTCCACGATGGCGCGATCGACGGCGTCGGTCTCCGGCTCCGGACCATGGGCGGTGACCCAGACGATGAGATCGGCGTCGCGCACGGCGTCGATCGAGGCTTGGGCGTTGGTCGCGAACGCGTCGGCGCTCGTGTCGTTGACCCCGAGCTCGAAGACGACCGCGTCGGGGAGCCCCAGGATCGCCTCGGCGGGTGCGACGCCGCCGGAGGAGGTGCGTCCGATCTCGGCGTCGATGGTGAGCGACCACGTCGACAGCCGGTCGTCGAGGGTCTGGGACGCACCGTCGGCGATCGAGTCGCCGATCAGCGTGGCCTCGGGCGTGGATCCGACGAACGCGGGGTCCGGGAGCGCGAGCCAGCGCTCGTACGTGCCCTCGGTCTCCACCACGAGCGCGGGAGGAACGCCCGGGATCTCGTAGAGACGCCCGCTCGTCCCGATGCCGATCCGATGCGCGCCGGCCGGCAGCCCGTCGAGCGGCACCGCGTACCGCCCTCCCAGGTACCGCCGCTGCGTCCCGTGGACATCGAGCACGGCCATGGGGTCGAAGGTCGGATCGCACCGGTAGACCAAGGCCTCGGCGGGGGGCACGCATGCGCCTTCTCCCGTGCGGAGGAGATCGACGGTGATCGGAACGTCGGCTCCGGAGGGCGACGCACATGCGGGGTCGGTCTCCACGGCACGGACGGGCGCGGGCGTGAGATGGGGCGTCACGGGAGACCCCGACGCGACCCCCGCGGCGGCGTAGTGATCGCACGCGGTGGCCACCAGGGCGAAGAGGGCGAGCAGGGCGAGCGCCGCGAGGGCGCGGGAGCGGGCACGGGGCATGACCCCCGACATCCTATCGGTGACCCCCGACGGGCCACCGGTCAGAAGTTGGGGTCGGCCGCCCCGCCCTCGGTCACCGCCGTGGTCGAGCACGCGTTGCCCGCCCGGTCCGTGGCCGTCGCCGAAGGTGTCCAGCTCATCGTCGCATTGCCGGCGACCGTGTTGACGGTGCCGCTGGCGGTCCCGAGCGTGATCGTGATGACGCCGCCCGAGAGGGTCATGGTGGAGCCGGTGAAGGTCCGGTTCCCGCCGACGTAGTTCCCGTTCAGACCGACGGTCCCCAACGGCAGCTGCGCGGAGTTGGCCGCGTTCCAGACCTGGACCTGGTCGTTGGCGCCGCTGTTGTTCAGCCGCACCGTCACGGACGTCGATGTTCCGTCCCAGAGGGCGAGGATCGAGATCGGCTCCATGGTCTCCGTGTAGGTGAGCGTCATGGTGTCACCGCTCTCAGGCCGACCCACCGTCCCGCCACCGACGTTGGCCGTCTGCACGTCGGAGCCTGCCGGGACGGTGACGTCCACGGTCACCGAGAAGCCGCTCGTGGTTCCCGAGAAGCCGTTGGAGTCGGTGGCCGTGATCGAGAACGCGCGCGTCCCGTTCGTGCTCGTGAGGGCCGAGGTCGCGGTGAGCAGGGCGCTGCGGTAGTTGTAGGAGACGCCGCCCGCCGAGTACGAGCCGGCGGTCATCGCCACCGCCGTCGATCCCGAGGTGACGGTCGAGACGTTGGCCGTCACCGTGGAGACGGAGCTCACCGCGTCCGTGACCTGCCCGTAGACGTAGTAGGTGCCGGCCTGTTTGAGGTAGCCGGTCACGCCGCCGGCAGACTTCCCGATGACGGCCGCGCTCACGACGGGCGCGGTCCGATCGACGGTGACGGTCGCGCTGGCCACCGAGCCGCTCGACCCGACGGCGTAGATCGTGTGGGTGCCGTCGGTCGTGCCGGTGGGGATCGTGACCGACGTCGTGGCGCTCCCGGCGGCGCCGATCGGACTCGGCGCGGTCGATCCGGTGAGGAGCGTTCCCGCCTGGGAGTCGAGGCGGAACTGCACGGTCTCGCCCGTCACGTAGTTCGCGAGGTTCCCCGCTCGCACGGAGGGGAGCGACGTGATGACCGCCGACGACGAGAAGGAGAAGGACGGCGACCCGACGACGGCGTTCGTGCTCCAGGCGCTCTCCGCGCCGGACCACGCGTTGCGGACCGGCGTGATCCCGTAGCGCCAGGTGCCGGGTGGAACCGCCGCCTCCGTGCACGTCAACGCGCTGATGGTTCCGGTGCATGCGGACAGGACCGTCGCCGGGGTGCCGGTGCCCGCGGCGTAGCGGGCGACCCGGTAGCCGCCGACACCGACGCCGTCCGGGAACGTGACCGCGCTCCACGAGACCGCCACGTTGCGGCCGGTGACGCTCGCGGTGGGCGTCGCACCCGCGGGGACCGATGCAGCTTTCGCGGCGCCGACGCCCGTGCCGTGGGCGAGCCACGCCGCGGTGGCGATGCCGGGGAGCAGCCACGATCACCGCGATGGTTCCGACGACGACCCGCAACCGACGTTTCGCGTTCACGCTCTCGTGGCCTTCCCCGTGTAGGAGAGAGCGAACCGCACGCCCTGGCACGCATCCGGTGCGGTGCGCCGCATGGTGAAGGGCAACGCCACCCGAACGATGGCGTGCGCCTTCACGCGGCGCGACCCGCGCCACGCCTTGATCTTCACCGCGGATCTCGGGCACGCCGCCACCGGACTGCTGACCTTCGCACGCACGCGCTCGACGACGATCGCGAAGGCGTACGGGTTGCGGACCTTCGCGCGCAGGGCGACGTGCTCACCGGGGTAGAGGCCCCTGACCGTCCCAGTGACCCGGAACGAAGGGGCCGTGCCCTTCATGATGGGGCTCGCCCCCGACTCGGGGAGATGGCGAGCCAGCGTGAACATGGCGAGCATGACCACGAGGGCCACGGATGCGTGGAGCACCGTCTGTCGATCTCGCGTCATGCCTCGTGCACCTCCCCCGGCACATCGAGGGACGCGCCGACCGCTGAGCTCCCGCCCCGCGGCCGGCGCGTCCTCACGACTCGCTCTAGGCGCTGGTGCCCGAGACGGTGACGGGGACCTGGAACGTGGCGCCCTGGCACGCGTTGTCGGAGGCCGTCGACATGTTCATGACGTCGTCGACCGAGATGTTCACGGTGGCGCCGGCGCCGATGGAGACGGGTCCGACGGCGATCGATCCGCTGTCCATGGTGACGCCGTTCCCGTTCGTGTCGCAGGTCGCGTTGTTCGACGTGATCGCGGTGGCGGTCCGCTGGACCGAGGTCACCTGGACCGCGTAGGGGTTGGGGTTCGTGACCGAGAGCTTGAGGTCGCCGTTGTTGAAGCCGGGGTAGAGGTCCGCGACGGCGGTCCCGTTCACGACGACGAGGTCCGTGGCGGTGATCGCCTTCGCGGCGCCCGACCCGGTTCCGGTGGCGATCCACGCGGCGAGCGCGATGCTGCCGGCGAACATGACGCCCGCGAACAGGGCGACGGCTGCGGCCTTGCGGCCGGTGCGACGGAGCTTCATGTGTGATCCTCCTGGATCTGGGGCGCACGGGGTCCGCACGCTTCTTTCCGATTACGTGGTTGAGGCATCGGAATGCCACGGGGTTGGGCGCATACCCAGAACCGGGAAAGGTTCTCTACTGCAGGGGTTTCACTTCCGGAGTTCCTCGTCGCCGAGGAGGACGACCGGATTCCCGATCTGGGTACTCCCGGCCCGTTCCACCTGCGCGTACATCCCGAACGGGATCCCCCGTTCGTCCGACATGAGGGGTCGGAAGCCGGCGATCTGGGTGAGGGTGTCCCAGTCCTTCACGCCGGTCTCGGGACCGTACGTGGTGACGCGGCAGCGTGGAACCGGTCCGTGGAGGCGGAGCACCGCATCGCCCACCCGCACCGCACAGCCTGCCCACGTGTCCTCTTCGAAGGGCTCGGTGCCGTCGATCTCGAGGGTCATGCGGAAGCGGCGGGCATCGAGATCGCCCGTATGGCCGCCGCGCTGTGCCAGCTCGCGGACGGATGCCTGCGACACCAGGGTCAGCGGGTGGACATCGGTTCCGGTCCCCTCGCGGTCGGTGCGGACGAGGCGGACGTCCTGTCCGACGAACGCGGAGAGCGCACCGGCGAAAGGCCCGCCGACGTAATTCGCGCCGTGCACCGGCCGGCCGTGGAAGTCGGTGGTCACGGCGCTGCCGCCGTCGAGCGGCCCGTCCGTGACCGAACCATCGGGGAAGGAGAGCGAGAGCGATCCCGCATCCGGATCGTGCGCGGCGTGGACCTTCATCAAGGGGCCGAAGTCATGGGCCGAGAAGAGCTCGCCTCGCTCGTCGATCAGGAAGAGGCGCCGGTCACCGGCCACACCCTCCGGCGTCAGCTCGACACGCTCGGGATGCTCGAGCGCCGTTCCTTTGAGAGCGGTCACGTTGATGCGGGTCAGGATCGCCACGGTCGAAAGGTACCGGATGCCGTATCGACCGACGGCGCCGCGTGCCCTATCATCCGGACCCTGCTCCCGGCCGGAGCACCGACCGGGAGCGAGTGGACCACGAGGACGAGAGGGAGGGGGGCCAGCGGATGGTTCGGCGCGAGCGGAAGCCTGGCGACCCCGGTCACGAGGTCGTGCTCGGCAACCTCCTCGACCTCCAGGCCCGTCTCCGGGGCGAGCCCGCATCGTCGCTGCCGGCCACGCGGCCGATGTCCATCTCCGAGGACGATCTCCACCATCACCGAAGACGACCTCGCCATCCTGTCGACGACCCGGGCACAGGTCGTGGAACTGCACCGCGGTGCCGACGATCGGTGGTTCCCGACCGAGCGCATCTCGGAGATGGAGGAGCGGCTCGAGCGCATCGAGATCGCGCTCCGCGGGGTGATCGACCGCCTCGACGGTCCGCAGCGCTGACCGGTCGCGGCGTGCACGCCGACCTCGACCATCTGGCGTTCCTGCTCGGCACCTGGCGGGGCGGGGGGCGCGGCGAGTACCCGACCCTCGACGCCTTCGACTACGGCGAGGAGATGACCTTCTCGTTCCACGGTGAGCCCTGGCTCGCGTACGAGCAGCGCGCTTGGTCGGCCGACGACGAGACCGTCCTGCACATGGAGCGTGGCTTCGTCCGCCCTGCGCCCGGCGGAGCCGTGGAGCTGGTGCTCGCCCACCCGATCGGTGTCGTCGAGGTCGCTCACGGATCCGTGTCGGGCGACGTGCTCGAGGTGACGACGGCGGCGGGATCCATCGGGCGGAGTCATACCGGCCTGGCCGTCACCGGTCTCGTGCGCCGCTACACGGTGTCGGGGGACGTCATGGGCTACCGGATCGACATGGCGACCGAAACCACACCGATGGCAGTCCACCTGTCGGCCGAGCTCCGACGGGTCACCTGACCGTCACGCTTGGTCGTCGGCTCGCTCGTCAGGCATCACGGTCGGCACGTCCTCACGGGCGCCCGGATCCCAGCCGAACAGGACACGGAAGGACGCCCCGCCGCCGTCACGTTCCTCGACCCACGCGTGACCCCCGTGGAGCTCGGCGAACCGCGCCACCAGCGCGAGGCCGACGCCCGAGCCGCTCGCGGCTCCCACCCCCTGTCGGAACGATTCGAAGATGCGCAGGCGGTCCTGCTCGGCGACGCCGGGCCCGTCGTCCTCGACGATGAGGAGCGCACCCGCTTCGTGCCGCTCCAGCCGGACCCAGATCCGCGAGTCGCCGGGGGTGTGCTTCACCGTGTTTCCGAGGAGGTTCTCGACGATCCGGGCCACCATCGTCGGATCGGCGGGGACCGAGAGCGGGGCGACATCGAGCGCCAGGCGGCGTCCGGCCACGAGCTCGGAGTTGGCGACGAGCTCGCGGACGAGGGCCCCGAGATCCAGCTGCTCGAACGCCGGTGTGGCCACGCCGCGGTTGAGCCGCTCGAGGTCGAGGAAGTCGCTCACGATGCCGTCGAGCTTGCGGGCGTTCGCGGCGATCCGGTGGGCCATGTCACGGGATTCGTCCGGTTCGATCTCGAGATCCTCGCGCTCGAGGGTGACGGCGAGACCGAGGATCGCGGCCAGCGGTGTCCGGAGGTCGTGCGAGACCGCTTGCAGGAACGTGGTCTTCATCTCGTCCTCGAGGCGGAGGCGCTCCGCCTCGTCGCGCTCGAGCTCCAGGGCCCGCGACAGCTCGAGCGACCGGCGCTGCTCGGTGACGTCGATGAGGACCCCGAGCCAATAGCGCGGGCTCCCGTCCTCATCGAGGATCAGGGTCGACTGATCGTGGATCCAGACGGTGCTCCCGTCCTTCGCGACCACGCGGTACGAGCTGGCGGTGGGAGCGTCGATCGCCGGCTCGGACTCCAAGATGGCGCGGTCGTCGGGGTGGACGATGCGGGACCATAGACCCGGCTCGGCGTACCACTCGGCCGGGGCGTAGCCGAACATCGCTTCCACCTGGGGGCTGATGTAGATCGTCGGTCCCTTGTCGATCGGGTCGATGTACACGACGGCGGGCGTCTGCTCCACGAGCGCGCGGTAGCGCGCCTCGGCCTCCACGACGTGCGCTTCGGCCTCGCGCCGCCGGGTGATGTCCAGCATCACGCCCTGCCAGTACTGCGGCGCGTCGTTGGCGTCGAGGATCAGGACGGCTTCGTCGCGGAACCAGAGGACGCGGCCGTCGCTCGCCTCCATCCGGTACTCCATCGCGAAGGGCTCCCCGGTCTCGTCGGCCCGTTCGTTCTCCGCTAGGACCGCCTCGCGATCGTCGGGGTGAGATCGCCCGGAGCCAGGTCTGCGGGTCGTCCATCCACGCCTCGGGTGCGATCCCGAGGACGGTCTCGACCCGCGGGCTGATGTACATCAGCTCGAGCGGTGGGCCGGTCACGTTCTCCTGGTAAACGATGGCTGGGATCTGCTCCACGAGGGCCCGGTACCGCTCCTCCGACTCCTGGGCCCGCTCCTCGCTGGTGCGCTCGGCGCTGACGTCGAACATGATCCCCTGCCAGTGCATGGGCTCACCATCGGCGTCTCGCACCAGCACCGCCTCGTCGCGGAACCAGCGGATCTCGCCGGTCTTCGTGTACATCCGGTACTCGGCGCGGCAGCGGACGGCCCGTGCGTTCCACGCGGGCGTAGTCCTCACGGATGCGGGCGCGGTCGTCGGGGTGGAACTGCCGGGCCCACGCGATCGGGTCGCGGACCCATTCGTCCGGCGTGAACCCGAGGATCGATTCCACCTGGGGGCTCACGTAGAGCATCCGACCGGGTTCCTCGGGCACGCGCTGCACCGCCTCGAGGTAGACGATGGCGGGCAGTTGCTCCACGACCCGACGGAACCGATCCTCGGCCTCGTGCGCTTCGTACTCAAGGGCCTTCTGGCCGGCGATCTCCACCATCAGCCCGCGGATCAAGGCCGGCTCGCCGTTGACGTCCTTCACCGCGTGGCCGATGTCGCGGAGCCAGACCCAGCCCCCGTCCTTCGCCAGGAACCGGTACTCCTGGTCGAAGTGGCCGCCCTCGGTGGCGACCCGCACGAAGCGGCCGACCGCGCGCTGCCGGTCCTCGGGGTGGACGTGGTCCGCCCAGAAGCTCGGCTCCGAGAGCCACTCCACCGGCGCGTAGCCGAGAATCTCGGAGGTCCCTTCGGAGACGAACGTGAAGGTCATGGACCCTGCGTCCGCCTCCCACACGATGCCGTCCAGGTCCGCGATGAGGCTCCGGACGCGGCGCAGCTCGGAGCCGGGGGGTGTCATCGGGGGATGCGGCATGACACGACGAGTCTCCCAAGGTGCCGTCGGCGCCGCCACCGGCCGGACGGGCTAGGCCGTTGAGGCCCCCTCGCGAGCCCGATGCCCCGTCCGGGGGGTCCGTTCGGGTCAGTGCCTTCCCGATCGGGGGTGCTCAGCCTGCGAGCGCGTTCCCGTCGGCCCTCGATTCCGACCCCGCTTCGAGTCCTCCCGACGTCACCCGGAGCAGGTGGGCATGACCGACGGAACGGCCCAGATCCTCGACCCGGACGAGATCGGCGCCGGTGTCGAGGATCGCATCGACCGCGGCGACCGGGACCGAGGTCTCGGCCACGACGGACGGTCGGAGACCATCGTCGTCGGGGAGGTCGTCCACCACCCAACGCGGAGCGGCGACCGCCTCAGCGGGGCTGAGGTCCTCCACGAACGCATGGATGACCGTCTGGACGTCGACCTGGGGTTGCTGGTACCCGCCCATGGTGCCGGTCACGCCGACGAGGCCCGCACGGTCATGGATCAGCACCGGGACGAGGGTGTGGGGGGGTCGCACGCCCGGCGTGAAGACCCCCGCCCGCTCCGGATCGAGCGTGAAGCACGCGCCCCGCGAGTGGGCCAGGATCCCGGTCGCCGGATCGAGGGTGCCGCTCCCGAACCCGATCCAGAGGCTCTGCACGAGCGAGACCGCGTGACCCTCGGCGTCGGCCGTGACGAGCGCGATGGTGTCGCCGTCGCCTCCGGTCGGCCCGCCGACGGTTCCGCGGAGACCCCGCACCTCGTCGATGAACCCGGCGAGGTGGCCGTCCTCGAGCAGGGTCGATGGATGCACGATCATCCGATCCGGGTCGGCCAGGTGCCGGCGGACGTCGCGCATCGCGATCTCGAACACGCGCGCCAAGGTCCCCGCTGCGGGGCCGAGCGGTGAGGGATCGAGCTCCATCCGTTCGATCGCCGCCAGGATCTGCAGCACCGAGTAGCCGGGGGAGTTCGGCGGTGTGACCGAGACGCGCAGGTCGCGGAACGCGCCCCGGAGCGGGGGCAGGACCAGGGCCTGGTGCGCCGCGAGATCGTCGACGCTCAGCGGGATCCGGCGGCGCGGAGGCCCTCGACGTAGGCCGCACCGACCGCTCCGCGGTAGAGGGCCTCCGCGCCGCCGGACGCCAGCGCTTCCAGGGTCCGGGCGAGGGCGGGTTGGACGAGCGGGGCTCCCTCCGGGAGCGGTTCGTCGCCCGGATAGAAGACCATGGCCATCCCGGGGTCGGATCGGAACCTCGCGGCGTCATCCGGGTCGGCCAAGCCCGAGGCGTGCGACGAAGGGAGCGGCGTGCCCCCGTCGGCCAGTTCGATGGCCCGCTCGAACGCGCGGGCCCACGGGAGCCGGGCGCCGAGCCGGTGCAGGGCGTCCCAGCCGGCGACCGCGCCGGGGACGGTGATCGTGTCGGGGCCTCGCGACGGCATGGTTCGGCCGTTCGCCGCTCGGAGCGCCGCGACGTCGGCATCGCGCGGAGCGCGTCCCGACGAGTTCACCGCGAGGGTCTCACCGCCGTCGTGCCCGCGACGCTCCACCAGGGCGAACAGGTCGCCGCCGACGCCGCACTCCCGTGGGTAGACGACCGCGAGGGCGACGGCCGCGGCGAGGGCGGCATCGATGGCGTTCCCTCCCCCTTCGAACGCTGCCGCTCCGGCCCCCGTGGCCGCCGCGTGGGGGGAAGCGATCGCCCACCGTTCGCCGCGGGCGCCGAGCACCCGTCCCGGCGTGCTCATCCGGCGACACCCTGGCAGCCTGGGCACCACCAGACCGTCCGGGCGTGCTCGCCGAGCCGCCTCGAGGTGATCGGGGTCCCACACCGGCGGCAGGGACGGTGGGTGCGCTCGTAGACGGCGAGACCCTCGGGGACCGTCCGTCGCGGTCCGCCCCCGAGGTTCCGCCGGAGCATCGCGCACGCGGTCGCGTAGAGCGCTCGGCGGGTGTCGAGGTCCACGGCGCCCACCGGCGCGGACGGATCCGTCCGGCACGCCCACAGGACCTCCGACCGGTAGACGTTGCCGATCCCGGCGGCGACACGTTGGTCCAGCAGCGCGACGCCGATCTCCGTCGCCGGGTCGGCGAGCGCGGCCAGGCGGCGTCCGATCTCGTCGAGATCGGGATCGGGCAGGCAGAGATCGGGGCCGAGGGCGGCCAGTCGCGGGTGATGGCGCAGGTCGACGGCGTCGAGCAACTCGACGACCGGCGCATCTCGACAGATGGCCACGGCCGGATCGGTCGACACCGCAGCCGAGCGACCCGGACCTCGCGAACGGGTCGGCGCGGTGCCGGGCGCCGCGATCCTCCACGATCCATCCATCCCGAGGTGGGTGTGCAGCGTGATCCCACCCTCGAAACGCATCAGGAGATGCTTGCCCCGGGCCTCGATCCGCTCGATCCGCTCGCCCAGAAGCGGTGGAGGACCGGTCGTGCGCGGTGCCTCGAACCCCGTCAGGGGTCGCTCGCCGAGGGCGCCCCGCAGTGAGGCCGCGGTCACGTGGATCGTGTCTCCCTCGGGCATGTCGCCAGGATAGGTCGGGTGGGGCGACGGCCGAACGGGGTCAGCCGCGGAGCGTGAGCCCCCGGTACCCGTCGGTGAAGCCGGCCGCGCGGAGGGTGGCTGCCGCGGGGTGGTCCCCGGCCGGCATCCCGTCGATCTGCCGGAGCTCGATGCGCCGGAGCCGGCCGTCCTTCACCAGCGACACGAGCGCATCCGCCCACGACGCGGTGTCGTGGCCCGCGAACGTGACCAGGGTCTTCGCGCCACGTTCGAGGAAGGCCGCCGGCGAGCCTCCGAGCAGCAGGACGTACGCGCCTGCGGCGCGGGACGGTCTGCCGGCGCCCTCGGGCCAGGGGAGAGCGGCGCCGTAGGGCTGGGCGGGGTCGGCCGCAGCGAGGGTGAGCGCCTCCGGCACGGCGGGTTCCTCCCGGAGCGCGCGGAGCCGGTCCACGGCGCCCGGCAGCGCGAACTGGGCAGCCCCGAGACCGGACACGAAGTAGCCGCGCCGGGCCTTCCCCGACTCCTCCATCGCCTTCAGGACCGGGTAGACGCCCGCGAACCCGCCGGGCGTGGCCTCGGCGAGCGTGGCCTCGCGGGTCACCACCCCGTGGCGATCCAGGAGCTGGGCGGCCCTGGCGTGCGCCCGCTCGGTGACGGCCGGCGTCTTCACTCCTTCCGTTGGCACGACCAGGTCCGTCACGGACCACCACCGGCCGGCGCCGGCCGGCGGTCCGCTCCGCCGGAGGGCTCCCGGCCGCGGGCGGCTCCCGGGTCGCGAGCTCCGGCGCGACACGCTGCCCCGGACGAAGGCCCGCAACGGGGCGAGCGTGTCGTTCGTGACCTCGCCTGCCCACACGAGATCCCACAACGCCCGGAGGAGGACGCGTTCATCGGCCGTCCCCGCCGCCTGCACCAGGTCGGGCCAGAAGGAGGCGCCGCGGGTGGCGAGATGGTCCCGGATCGCATCGTGGAGCGGGCCCTCGGGTCGCTCGTCCTGCGGAGGCGGCTCGGGCGCGAGCCGTGGAGCCTGCTCCCGGTAGAGGAGCGCGACCCTGCCGTCGGCGCCGCCGAGCGCCCCCGCGCCGATCCACACGAGGTCGCCGCTGGCGGTCAGGGCGTCGAGGTCGGCGGGGCGGAAGCCGCGTACCCGCGCCGGCAGGACGTCGGACTCGAGGATGCTCGCCGGGATCGACGTGCCTTGGAGTCGTGCGATGGCCTCGGGGAGCGCGTCCACGCCACCGTGCGGCCGGTCGGCGCCCTGCCACGCGGACAGGAAGCGGCCGAACGCAGCGCCATCGACGGGTTCGACCTCCTTCCGGAGGGCAGCCAAGGACCGCCGGCGGATGCGGCGCAGCACGTCGGCATCGCACCACTCGCGCTCGGACCCGCCCGGCCGGAACTCGCCGCGCAGCACCCGACCCTCGGCTTCGAGGCGCTCCAGCGACGCGCGGACCCGTTCGGCCGCGACGCCGAACCGAGCCGCAGGGTCGTGTGCGAGGAACGGGGCGTGGGTCCGCGCGAACCGGGCGACGAGCGCCTCCAGCGGCTGGTCCGTGGGTTCCGTGAACGCGGCGGGGACGCCGAGCGGGATCTGGACGCCGAGGGCGTCACGGAGCCGGCCCGCGTCCTCCACGGCCGCCAGGTGCTCCTCGCCGGCGACCCGGACCGGGATGGCGCGCCCGTCCTCGAGGAGACGATCGACGGCGGCCGCGGCGTCGGCATCGCACCGCGCCGCGATCTCCTCCCGGGTCAACGGCCCCAGGTCCCGCAGGAGGTCGTGCACGCCGTCTGTGCCGCGCGCCTTCCGTCCGTCGGCCAGCCGCTGCAGCTCGAGCTCGACCTCGTCGAGGGCGCGCGGGTCCAGGAGATCGCGGAGGTCCTCCGATCCAAGCAGCTCGCGCAGGAGGTCCTTGTCGAGCGAGAGGGCCGCCGCCCGGCGCTCGGCCAGCGGCGCGTCGCCCTCGTACATGTAGACGGCGATCCAGCGGAACAGGAGCGACTGCGCGAACGGCGAGGCGCGCTCCGTGTCGACGGCCACGACGCGCTGCGACCGTGAGCGGATCCCCTGCATCAGGTCCTTCAAGGCCGGCACGTCGAAGTGATCGCGGAGGCACTCGCGCGTGGCCTCGAGCAGGATCGGGAAGTCGGCATGCTGGGCTGCCGCCGTGAGCAGGTCCGCGCTCCGCTGACGCTGTTGCCACAGCGGCGTTCGCTGGCCGGGGCGTCGCCGCGGCAACAGCAGCGCTCGCGCCGCCGCTTCGCGGAACACGCTGGCGAAGAGGGCGGTCCCGGGGAGCGTGGCGACCACGGCCTCCTCGATCTCTTCCGGCTCGAACACCAGGTCCTCGACCGGGATCCGGTCCACGGCCTCGGGCAGCCGGATCACGATGCCGTCGTCGGACCAGAGCACCTGCGCACCCGGCCCGAGGCGATCCTGCAGGCGCGCCTCGATGGCGAGTGCCCACGGCGCCAACACCCGTGAGCCGAGCGGCGACAGGATGCAGACCCGCCAGTCGCCGAGCTCGTCGCGGAACCGCTCGACCACCACGGTCCGGTCGTCCGGGACCACGCCGCCGGTGGCCTCGCTCTCTTCGTCAACGTAGTTGACCAAGTTGGTCGCGGCCCACTCGTCGAGGCCGAGGTCGTGCCGCAACGTGTCCAGCGCCGCGTCGCGGCGCTTCGAGCGCAGCTCCCGCGTGAACCGCCCGATCGCCCGGCCGAGCTCGGCCGGGCGCCCGGGCCCCGGCGCCTTCCAGAACGGCAGCTTGCCGTGCTCCCCCGGCGCGGGGGTGACCACGACCCGATCGCGCGTGATGTCCTCGATCCGCCACGACGTGGCGCCGAGCAGGAAGACCTCACCCTTGCGCGATTCGTACACGCACTCTTCGTCGAGCTCGCCGACACGGGAGCCGTCGGTGGTGAAGACGCCGAACAGGCCACGGTCTGGGATGGTGCCGCCGCTGGTGATCGCGAGCCGTCCGGCCCCCTCGCGGGCCTTCACGGTGCTGTTGGCCCGATTCCAGACGACGCGCGGCCGAAGCTCGGCGAAGGCATCCGATGGATAGCGCCCCGCGAGCATGTCGAGCACCGCCATGAACACGTCCTCGGAGAGCTCGGAGAAGCTCGCGCAGCGCCGGATCGCTGCGAACAGGTCGTCGACCTGCCACGCGTCGACGGCGGTCATGGCGACGATCTGCTGCGCGAGCACGTCGAGCGGGTTCCGCGGATAGCGCGTGGCCTCGATGTCGGCGGCGAGCATGCCCTCGGCCACGACCGCGGTCTGCAACAGGTCGCCGCGGTACTTCGGCAGGAGCTTGCCGACCGACGGAGCGCCCACCTGGTGGCCCGCCCGCCCGATCCGTTGCAGTCCGCTCGCCACCGAGTCCGGAGCCTCGACCTGGACCACGAGGTCGACCGCGCCCATGTCGATGCCCAGCTCGAGCGAGGAGGTGGCGACGATGGCTCGGAGGTCTCCGGCCTTGAGTGCGTCCTCGACCTCGATCCTCTGCTCGCGGGCGAGCGACCCGTGGTGCGAGCGGACCAGGTCCTCTTCCGCGAGCTCGTTCAGGCGGGCGGCCAGGCGTTCGGCGGTCCTCCGGTTGTTGACGAACACGATGGTGGAGCGATGCCCGCGGATCAGCTCGAGGAGCACCGGGTGGATCGACGGCCATATCGAGGTGCGCTCGGGTCCGGCGGCGGCCGCACGTGGGTCCGATGGCACGTCGTCGACCGGCTTCCCCATCTCGGCCATGTCCTGGACCGGGACGATCGCCTCGAGGTCGAGGGGCTTCCGGGTGCCGGCGTCCACCACGACGACATGGCGGGGTTGACCCGGCTCCTCGAACCCGCCGAGGAAGCGCGCGATCTCGTCGAGCGGTCGCTGCGTGGCGGACAGGCCGATCCGCTGGAACGGCTGTTCCGCGATGCCTTCGAGCCGTTCGAGCGACAGCATCAGGTGGGCGCCGCGCTTCGTGGCGGCGACCGAGTGGATCTCGTCGACGATGACGGTGGTGACGGTGCGGAGCGTCTCGCGGGCCGACGACGTGAGCATCAGGTACAGCGACTCCGGCGTGGTGATGAGGATGTCGGGCGGAGTCCTTCAACAGGTGACGCCGTTCGCGCGCATCGGTGTCGCCCGTGCGCACGCCCACCGTGGGCACGTGGGCGAGGGTCAGCCCGCCGCGGTCCGCCGCATGCTGGATGCCGGCGAGCGGCGCCCGCAGGTTCTTCTCGACGTCGACCGCCAGGGCTCGCAGCGGCGAGATGTAGAGCACCCGCGTGCGCCGGTCGCGCGCGGGTGGTGGCTCGTGGGAGAGCCGGTCGATCGCCCACAGGAACGCGGCGAGCGTCTTGCCCGAACCGGTGGGCGCCAGCAGCAAGGTGTGACTGCCGCTCGCGACCGCTGCCCAGCCTTTGCGCTGGGCATCGGTGGGCGCCTCGAAGGAAGACTCGAACCAGGCGCGCGTGGCAGGGGAGAAGGCCCGGAGGCTCACCCGCCCACGCTACCCGTTGAAGCCGACACGTGAGAAGCATGGCCGTTGCGGGGGCGTGGCAGGGTCCCCGTTAGGATGCCGCAGCATGCGACGCGGTGCCTTGCTGCTGGCGGCTGTGGTCATCGTGGTGATGTCGTGGGCGACCTCGGCGGGGGCCCAGGCTCGCGAGCCCGCGACGCCGGCCGATCAGGTGATCCTTTCCGGCGACGCCGTGGTCCCGCGAGGACGCGTGGTCGGACAGGTGGTGGTGTTCAGCGGCAGCGCCAACATCGCGGGCGTGGTGCGAGGCGACGTGGTCGTGCTCGACGGGCCCGTGACCGTCGCGGGGCAGGTCAGCGGCGATGTGGTTGCCCTGGACGGCGTCATCCGCCTGCAGGCGACCGCCCAGGTGGGCGGCGACGTCCTGGGTGGGGATGCGGTCACCGTGGTGCAAGGGGCCACGGTCGGCGGTCAGGTCCGCCAAGGCGTCTCCTTCACCCTGTCCGACACCACGCGGGTGCTCGGCGCCCTGCTGGCGTCCGCGGCGATGGCCGCGTCGATCCTCATCGCGGGCTTGGTCCTCCTGCTGTTCGCGCCGAGGGGAGCCGACCGCGTCGCACACGCCGGGCTGAGCGCTCCCTTCGCATCCATCGGGTGGGGGCTGGTGCTCGTCATCGTGATCCCCCTCGCCGCGGTCGCCGCCGCCGCGACGATCATCGGGTTGCCCTTCGGGCTCGCGGTGCTCCTGGGACTCGGGCTGCTCTGGCTCGTCGGTCAGACCTGGCTCACGTACACCCTCGGTCGTTTGCTGGTCCGGGAGCCCCGCTCTCGCGTGGGGGCGCTCTTCGCGGGGTGGGGCATCGGGGCCGCGATCGGTCTGGTGCCATTCCTCAATGTGGTGTGGTGGGGGCTGGGATCGATCTTCGGGATCGGTGCGATGACCGTGGCGGCATGGCGGGCCCGCCGCGGCGACGGCCGCCCGGCCGCCCCGGACTCGCGTGGCGGGAAGGGTGGACGGCACGCGGCCGGACGGGTGGTCGTATCAGCCGGGACTGCCGAGGCCGACCCAGCCTGACGTCCGGCCTGAACGCTTCGGCTGCTGGGGTGGAAGGGAAGGTCCAGGGTTTCCCCCGGCGCGAACGGAGACACCCTCTGGCATACTCCGGGGTTGATGGATAACGACACCCCTCCGAAGGGAAACGACGCACCGGCCACAGAGCCGGCCTCGGATCCCGTCCCGACCCAGGGACCGACCGCGGACGTCGGGTCGAGCCCCGAGGTCGCGTCACCCGTTCCGCCCGTGCCCAGCTTCGCGGTGCCGCCGGCGCCACCGCTGGACCAGCTCCCGCCGACACCGCCCCCGCAGAAGCCGCGCTCCGCTCGGCGCTTCGTTCCGATCGCCGCCGCCATCCTCGTGATCGCGCTGGCCGGAGCCGCGATCGCCGTCATCAACTCGGGTGGGGACGAGAGTGCCTCGACCACGACGCCGACCCCCACGTCCGAGAGCCCGCCTCCCGTCGTGAACAGCCCCCAGAGCCTCACCGCGGAGGTGTCCACGGACTCCGTCACGCTCACGTGGCGTCCGATGAACGACACGGAAGGCCTCGAGCACCGGATCGCTCGCGACGGGGTCGCCCTCGGGATCGTCGACGGTGACGTCACGCGCTACGTGGACGAGTCGGTCGACCCGGGGACCCGCTACCGGTACGCGGTGGTCACGTGGCATGACGACGTCGCGTCCGATCCGGCGACGATCGCCGTCCGCACCGAGGTTCCGAAGATCTCCGAGGCCCGCCTCGAGGGTGTGTTCAACGTGAGGATGAACCTCGATTCCTCCTACGGGATCAGCGGGGTCAGGAAGCATGGGACCGCCGGATGGCGGTTCCGGCCGGACTGCACCCAGGGGCCGTGCGATGTCTCGTGGAAGGGTCTCAACCCCACGCTCGGACCGATGGACCTGGTTCGGGATCGTGCCCGCTACGACGGGAGTGGATCGGGGAAGCTCGGGATCACGTGCGGTGGGACACGCACGACCTCGTCGTTCCGGGTCAACGTGAAGGTCATCAAGGCACGGATGATCGACGGCGAGTGGACGGCGGTGAAGATCGAGGGGACCTGGTCGTTCACCGACCCGGCCGCGTTGGGGTGCGTGGCGGCCGGAGCCACCTACGATGTCGTCGGCGCCCCGGTCACCTGACCGTTACGCTTCGCCGTCGTGACGGACCGGACCTTCTTCCTGCTCGGCTCGGGCGAGTTCGAGCCCTGGTCGCACGAGGTCGAGGCCCGGCTGCTCCGGGACGCGAGCGGTGACGGTTCGGTCGTGATCCTGCCCACCGCCAGCGCCACCGAGGGTGACGCCGTGTTCGACCGATGGGCAAGGATGGGCGAGAAGCATTTCGCGGGTGCAGGAGTCACCGCAGCGGTCCTCCCGGTGAAGAGGCGCGAGGACGCCGAGCGTGAGGACCTCGCGGTGCGGGTCGAAGCGGCTTCCATGATCTACTTCAGCGGCGGCAAGCCCTCCTATCTGGCGAGCGTCCTCGACGGCACGCCGCTGTTCGCAGCCATGTCCGCGATGCTTGAGCGCGGAGGGATCTACGCCGGGTGCAGCGCGGGCGCCATGGTGGCCAGCCGCGCGCGCGACGACGGGAAGGGCCCGGGATCGTCGTGGCGTTTCGGTCTGGGTCTCGTCCCCCACGTGTCGTTCGGGGTGCACTGGGATCGGGCCCGCAAGATCCCGGGTCTCGCCTGGTGGACGACGACGCGGATCCCCGACGACACCTGGTTCGTGGGGATCGATGAGCGGACCGCGATCACGGGGGACGGCGAGCGGTGGGAGGTGACCGGGCTCGGACGGGTCTCGGTCCGACGAGGTCACGACACGACATCCTTCGACGCGGGCCAACGGTTCGAAACGCCAGCCTGAGCGGTCACGCCCGCGGAAAGTGGTCGAGCGCGGGAACCCCTGCTCCACGTGGAGCCGTCGAACGACCTTCCAACGGAAGGGGGAGCCATGCGACCCACTCGTTTCGTGCGGCGCGCTCTCGCGATCGCCGCGCTCCTCGTCCTCCTCACGGCGCTCCCGGCGCTCGCATGCGGAGGTCTCGTCACCCCGAACGGAACGCTGAACCTCGTTCGGACCACCACGCTCGCGGCCTACAGCGACGGCGTGGAGCACTACATCACCTCGTTCGAGTTCGCGGGGAAGGACGCCTCGGAGGTCGGCTCGATCGTGCCGCTGCCGGGTGTCCCGACGAAGGTCACCGCGGCGGGGAAATGGACCCTGCAACGGCTGCTCCGAGAGGTGCAGCCGGTGGAGCGGTTCGCCTTCGCGGCGGAGGACGGTGCCGTGGCCGCAACTCCTTCGCCGGCGCAAGTGCTCCTCACGGCCGAGATCGACGCGCTCGACATCACGGTCCTCAAGGGTGGCGGTGACGCGGTCGGTCAGTGGGCACGGGAGCACGGCTACTTCCTGCCACCCGATGCGCCGGAAGTGCTCGACTTCTACGCGACCCGGAGTCCCATCTTCCTCGCGGCGCGATTCAACATCGAGCGTGCCCAGGAGCAGGGGGTCCGCCGGGGACAGGGCACGCCGATCCACGTGCAGATCCCGACGCCGAACCCCTGGGTGCCACTGCGCATCCTTGCGCTCGGCCGGCAGCCCACCGAGCTGATCGAGGCCGATGTGTTCCTGCTGACGGAGGAACGGCCCGCGACCCTGCCCCAGGCGGTAGCGGCCACCGGTGATCCCGGCCAGCAGGGCTTGATCCAGGAGGTCAGCGGTGTGGCCTCGACCTCGCTCCTGACCGACCTCCGGTCGGACCGCGGGATGAAGTGGCTGCCCGAGAGCGGGATGTGGCTGACCTACGTGCGGATCAACGAGGAGGCGTCGAAGCTCCAGCACGACCTGGCGATCGACGCGAGCGGCTTCGGTCAGCCGGATCCGTTGGCGGCCGGGTACGACCGCCCCTCGGACCTGATCCAGCCGGGTCTGTCGCGAGGGCTGTGGTTCGCCCTCGCTGCGCTCGCGGCGTTGCTGGTGTTCGGCGCGGTGGAGGGGCGCCGGCGATCGTCGCGCGGCGGAGGGCTGGCGGCGTGACCCGGTCCGGGCGCCAGGTCGCGGCGGGGATCACGTTCGTGATCCTCGCCGCGGTCACCGCTGTGGGAGCACTCGCTGCGGCACCGGCGGACGTGCACACGGTGCACGTCCGCCTCGAACACTCTCGCTTCGTGATCGACGGCGATCTCGATGTGCGACCCGGCGAGAGCGTCCGGTACGTGGTGGAGAACACGGATCCGATCGACCACGAGTTCATCATCGGCGACCAGGCGGTGCAGGACGCGCACGAGCTGGGCACCGAGGCCTTCCATCCGCCACGGCCGGGTGAGATGAGCGTGCCGCCCAGCGCGATCATGGAGACGACGTACACGTACCCTGCGCAACCCGGGTCGATGATCCTCGGGTGTCACCTCCCGGGGCACTACGCCTACGGGATGCGCGCCGGTATCACGATCCGTTAGGTGCGGTGTGCTGCCCCGGGTCCGATGACCCGCGCTCCTGCTGCGGCGCGGTTGCCGCCGCCAGCTCGCTCCGCGCCCGCGCGACCCATGGCTCTGCGCCCATCGCCTCGAACGCGTCCAGAGCCGTTCGGAGCTGCTCCTTCGCGCGGTCGCGATCCCCACGTCGTCGCAGGTTCGCCGTAGTTGAGGAGGAGGCGGGCCTGCTCGAACGGCAGGGCGGAGCGACGTGACTCGGGTTCGGCCATCGACCCTGGTTCGCCACCTCGACGCCGACGGGTTCTCCGACCGTCGCCAAGCTCCACGCCGACGTCACATCCGACCTCACACCCTTCGGAGGGTCACGTCACCTCGCGATCTGACGGTTCTCCCGGGACGCCTGCTAGCGTCCGCGCCATGGCCGCGATCGGTGCCGACCTCGTCGTGATCGGCGACGTCTACACGGTGGACGCCGCGCGTCGGTGGGCGGGCGCGGTGGCGATCAAGGGCGATCGCATCGTCGCGGTCGGGACGGAAGCCGAGGTCCGTGAGCGCGTGGGTCCCGTCTCGTCGGTGATCTCCGGTGCCATGGTCCTGCCCGGGATCCAGGATGCCCACGTCCACCCGGCCATCGCCGGTCGCAACCTGCTGAACGTCGATCTGAGCGACCTGGAGGATGCCGGCGCCTACCGGGAGCGGATCGCCGGGTTCGCAGCGGCCCACGCCGATCTCCCCTGGATCGTGGGGGGCGGATGGTACGGGCCGGTCTTCGCGGCGACGGACGGTCCCCGGAAGGAAGACCTGGACGCCATCGTCCCCGACCGTCCGGTCTTCCTGCTCAACACCGACGTCCACGGGGCGTGGGTCAACTCGAAGGCGCTCGAGCTGGCGGGTCTCGCGGCAGCATCGCCCGATCCCTGGGATGGTTACCTCGTCCGCGATCCCGATGGCTCGCCCACCGGGTGCCTCCAGGAGGGAGCCGCGTACGATCTCCTGCGCGGGTTGATCCCGGCGCCGGAGACCGCCGAGTGGATGGAGTGTCTGCGCGTCGCCCAGCGCCACCTCCACGCCCTCGGCATCACCGGGTGGCAGGACGCGTGGGTCGAGCCGGAGCTGCTCCGCGCCTACCGAGGGCTCGACGACGACGATGAGCTCACGGTCCGGGTGGTGACGTCGCTCTGGTGGGACCGTCATCGCGGCGTCGAGCAGATCGAGGATCTGGGCGAGATGCGCGAGTGGGGAGCGGGCGGCAACGTCGAGACGGGGACCGTCAAGATCATGCTCGATGGCTGTCCGGAGAACGGCAGCGGCGCGATGCTCGCCGCCTACGAGGGGCGGTTCGGCGTGGAGCACGCGACCGGGATCCAGTTCGTTGACGCCGATGTGCTGAACGAGGTGGTGCCAGCGCTCGACGCGCTGGGATTCCAGGTCCACCAGCACGCGCTCGGTGACCGGGCGATCCGCAGCGCGCTCGACGCCGTGCAGGCGGCCCGGACCAGGAACGGTATCAACGACCGGCGTCACCATGTGGCGCATCTCCAGTTCCCGGACCCGACGGACGTCCCGCGGTTACGGTCGCTCGGTGTCGTTGCCAACGTCCAGCCCTATTGGGCTCAGCCGGATCCCGCGATCGACGAGCTCGTGACGCCGCGCGTGGGGGAGCGCGTGGAGCGCTTGTATCCGATCGGTGACCTCAAGCGCAGCGGCGCGGTGCTCGCGTTCGGCAGCGACTGGCCGGTGAGCACACCGGATCCGTTCCGGCAGATCGAGGTCGCGGTCACGCGCAGAGCGCCGGGCGACGACGATGGCCCCGCGCTCCACGAAGACCAGCGGATCGAGCTGCCGGACGCGATCGCCGCCTTCACGCGGGGGAGCGCGTACGTGAACCGTGACGACGACGCGGGGTCGATCGAGGAGGGCAAGCGCGCCGACCTCATGGTGCTCGATCGGAACCTGTTCGATCGATCGGCCGGTCCCATCCACCGTACGGAGGTCGTGACCACGATCGCGGCGGGGCGCGTCGTCCACGAACGACCCGGATAGCTGCCTTCGGTCGGACGCGGGCGTATCCTTGCTGGCCGTGGAGCCGTTCGACGGCATCCCGGAGCCGGGGAACCGGCCGGGGTGCGTCCTGTGCGGCCGTCCGACCTTCGACCCCGACAAGCGTGCGGCGCCGTGGGTCCGGGCGGTCAGGGGTGGTCGGCAGGTCTTGATCTGTCCCGACTGCCAGCGCGAGCGAGCGGACTGGGCCGAGGGCCTGGACCGGTGCGCGGCGTGCGGCGGGACGCGCCTGTCGGTCCAGCTCGGCGACGTGGTGTGCCGGGCGTGCGGCCACACGGCAACCGCGAACGCGGGCGCTTAGCTCAGCTGGCAAGAGCGTCGCCCTTACAAGGCGAAGGTCGGGGGTTCGAGTCCCTCAGCGCCCACCACGAACGGCCGGGTAACCCAACGTAGGACGCACGGGCGATGACTGGCAGACGCGGCCCGAGAGGCCGATACTCGCCACGTGGATACCCCGAGTGACCCGGGGCTGCCACCGAGCGGACCCCGTCCCGGCTCGGACGTCGTATCGGACGCACCGACCGATACCGACGTCCATGCCTTCCTGATCGCCGACATGCGGGGCTACACGCGGTTCACCCAAGAGCATGGGGACGAGGGAGCAGCTCGTCTGGCCGGACGTTTCGCTTCGGTGGTCCGCGCACTCGTCGAGGGCTTCATGGGCGGGTCATCGAGCTTCGCGGCGACGAGGCCGTCGTGGTCTTCACCTCGCCGCGTTCCGCGATACGAGGGGCGGTGGCGCTGCAGCAGCGGTTCGTCGAGGAGACGGTCGCCGATCCAACCTTGCCGCTCACCATCGGGATCGGGCTGGACGCCGGCGAGGCAGTGCCCGTCGAGGGTGGGTACCGGGGCGCAGCGCTCAACGTGGCTGGACGCCTGTGCTCGAAGGCACAAGCGGGCGAGATCCTCGCGAGCGCAGAACTCGTGCACCTGGCTCGAAAGATCGAGGGCATCCGGTACACGGAACGCGAGCAGATGCCGCTGAAGGGTTTCGAGCGGCCGATCCAGGTCGTCGTCGTTCGTGCTGAGGAGGAGGATGCGGCGCTAGGCGATCGCACCCTACGTCCGACTCAGCACGATACCCACGACACCTCGCAAGCCGATGGAAGCTCGTCGCGGCGGTGGCCGCCTTCACCTTGATCGTGGCCCTCGTCGCCGTCCCGTTGGCTCGCAACGCTGGAGGCAGCTCCGCGATCGCTCCCAACTCGATCGGCATCCTCGACCCAGACTCCGGTGAGCGTCGCTGGCGACCGATGGCGCTCGATACCCGCCCCGGGTCGATCGCGGCATCGGCAGGACGATGTCTGGGTAACCAATCCGGACGCCGATACCGTCACCCGCATCGACTCGGAGGAGCAGGCGATCGTCGACACGATCCCGGTCGGTGAGAACCCAACGGCGATCGCCGTCGGGGAAGGCTCCGTGTGGGTCGTGGAGAGCGGTGGGCCGTCCGTCTCCCGCATCAGCCCCGACACGGGTGAGATCGTCGAGACGATCGAGGTCGGCAACGGTCCGGCGGATATGGCCGTCGGTGAGGGTGCTGTCTGGGTGAGCAACCGATTCGACGGAACGGTCTCGCGCATCGATCCGGACAGCGGCGATGTCGTCGAGATCGCGATCGGGCTCGACCCCCGCGGGATCACCACCGGGTTCGGGAGCGTGTGGACGGCGCTGGCCGGGTCGAACCAGGTGGTGCGCATCGACCCTGAGACGAACGAAGTGACCCAGCTGATCACTGTGGGCACCGCGCCAGGGTCGCTGACCGTGGTTGCGGACGAAGTGTGGGTCGTGAACACGCTCGATGACAACGTGTCGCGGATCAGCCAGTGACACCAACTCCGTGCGTCGACACGATCGAGGTCGGGGACGACCCGGCGGAGATCGCGGTCGCTGGCGGGATCGTCTGGGTGGCGAACGAAGCCGATGGGACGCTCTCCCGGATCGAGCCCGGTCAGTCGTCCGCGTCCAGCACGGTCATCGAGAGCGCGCCACAGGGCATGGCAGCGGTGGGGAAGCGATCTGTGGGTCACCGTTCGTGACACGTCGACTTCACACAGGGGAGGCACGCTGAGCGTGCTCGGCAACTACGCGCCCGAGTCGCTCGACCCCTCGGGCGCGTATGACTCCGCCGACGTGGAGCATCCTGCATCTGCTCGGGGACGGTCTCGTGGCGTTCGAGCCGGTCGGTGGCGTCAGCACTCAACTCGTTCCCGATCTAGCCAAGTCGATCCCGACGCCAACGGACGGTGGCCTCAAGTACACGTTCGACCTTCTCCCGGGGATCCCCTACTCGAACGGCGAAACGGTTGCAGCCGTCGATTTCCAACGAGGGATCGAGCGAGTCTTCCTTCTGGAGCCCGGCTGCGGCTGCCCTCTTCCAAGGGCTCGTCGGGGCTGAGGCCTGCCGCGAAGCGCCCGAAACCTGCGATCTGTCCAGAGGGATCGAGACCGACGAAGGCCGAGACGGCACCACGATCACATTCAACCTGGTCGAACCGGACCCGGAGTTCCTCTACAAGCTCACCACGCCCTCGTCCTTCCCGATCCCACCCTCCGTCCCGGACGCAGAGCAGATGATGGAGGGTGTCCCCGGCACCGGCCCCTACGTCTTGGAAGAACCGATGACCGCGAAGGGGCTCACGCTGCAGTCGCAACCCTCTCTTCGAGGTGTGGTCTCCCGCCGCCCAACCCGATGGATACGTGGACCGGATCGAATGGACGTTCGGGGTCGATGCCGAGGATCAGGTGGAGGCGGTGGCCTCCGGGGACGCCGATCTCACGTACGACTCGGCTAGCTCGGATCAGCTCGACAGGCTCTTCGTACGGTTCGCGTCGCGGGTCCACACGTCTCTGAACGCACAGACGCAGTTCCTCGTGCTGGATACCCAGTCACCTCCCTTCGACGACCCGCAGGTGAGGCGGGCTTTGAACATGGCGATCGATCGAGACCGGGTGGTGCAGATCTTCGGCACCGGAGCCTTCCGGCCCACGTGTCAGCAGCTCCCTCCGAACTTCCCCGGGTATGAACCGTATTGCCCATTCACCTCGGACCCGGGGCCTGGTGGGAAGGGGCTCTGGTCCGCCCCAGGCGTGGGCATCGAGGAAGCCCGAGCGATCGTTCGCCGTTCCGGCACGGCCGGGGATGCGCGTCGTGTTCGAGTACCCCCCCGCGTACTGGAGCACTCAAGGAGCGGATATGGGGGAGTACATGGTCGATCTGCTCGGCAAGCTCGGCTACCGCGGCAGCGTGCAGCGCATCTCACTCGATAGCCCTGAACAGCCCTCGGCAACGAGTTCCAGATGGTTCTTGCGCGCGTGGAGCGCCGACTTCAACGCTGCATCGAACTTCGTCAACCCATTCTTCACGTGTGACGCCGTCCTCAACCCTCGCTGTCGGGATTCTGTGATCCGCAGATCGATGAGTTGGCCGAGGAAGCGACCAGGATGCAGGTCGAAGATCCGGCTGCGGCCGGTGCTCTCTGGGCGGAGATCGATCGTGCGATCGTCGACCAAGCTCCGTACGTCTGGCTCACGAATCCGAACACCATCGGCTTCGTCTCCGAGCGTGTGGGCAACTACCAGTTCAACCTCCAGTGGGGCATCCTGTTGAATCAGCTCTGGGTCCAGTAGGCGCCGCTTGCCTCAGCGGCGTCCGAGCGGCCGCGCGAGCATGATCGCGGCTCACCGACCGCCAACGTGCGTAACACCTGCATAACAACGCGGAGGCACTCCGAGGTACTCACAGGTACCGAGAGGTAGACGGTTCCCGCTGGCCAAGCGCCTGACCTGCGTGTTTGTCCTGCCCTTACAAGGCGAAGGTCGGGGGTTCGAGTCCCTCAGCGCCCACTCGGCTCGTCGGTGCGGAGAGCGATTAGCGGTTCAGCCGAGCGAGGAGGTACAGCACCTCGAGGTACAACCACACCACGGTTGCCAGCAGCCCCCACGCTGAGTACCACCCCATGAACGACGGAGCTCCGTTGGCCACGCCTTGGTCGATCACCGCGAAGTCGATGAAGAGATTGAGTGCAGCCACGATGCAGATCACCACGCTGATGGCGATCCCCGCGGGCGAGGGAGCGGTCCACAGCAGCAGGTTCACGCCGAAGATGCTCAGCATCCACGCAACCAGATACATGAGAGCGATGCCCATCGTGGCGGCGACCACGACGAGGACGAAGCGGCGGGTGACCTTCACGACGCCGAGCGCGTACAGGATGAGGCAGACGAGGACCGTCGCCATCGTGGCCAGCAGCGCCTGGGCGACGATGCCGTCGTACGCCTCCTCGTAGACCCTCGAGATCGCCCCGATCCACAGCCCCATGAGGACGCCGTAGACGAGCCCTCCGATCGGAGCGAGCCGAGGTCTCGCGATGGCGAGGAACGAGAGCGCGATCAGCACGAAGTAGCCCAGGAGCCAGGACGGTCCTGACGTGGCGCGGAGCACGGTACCGACGCGGCTCCAGCCGATGGCGGCGAACACACAGGTCACCACGAACAGGACGAGCGTCTTGGAAACCGTCGCCGCGACGGACATCCGATGGGGGACGCTTCCCTCCCCCGACAGCTCGCGGATCGACTCGTGGGCGAACGTCCGCTCGTTGAGCATCTGTTGGGCCATCGCGCGCGAACCCTATCCGATGGAGGTCGAAGGTTCGAGCCCGAACGCCTGCTTCCAAGGACGCGGGCGGCGTCACGCACGAGCCCGAGGTACTCCGACGTGCTGACAGGTACTCGGGTCAAGTCCGAAGCGACCTGTTCAGGTCCTGACCTGCATGTCTACCTTGCCTCCCAAGGCGAAGGTCGGGGGTTCGAGTCCCTCAGCGTCCACCAGGGAATGCCCTGGTAGAACGGAGGCCCCATGCGACACATCGGCACGTCCACGGTACCAACGGATCACCGTCGTCCTCGTGACCAGCGTCGCGCTGGCGCTTGGAGCGTGCGGGGGCGATCCGAAGGACTCGGAGACGGTCGACGCGAGCTCGACGACCGCCTCGCAGGGTGGCTCCTACAGCACACAGGCGTTCATCGTGCCGTTCGATGTGATGGTGCCAGATCTGTTCCCGACGGAGGCGACCACGGACACGGCGAACTTCGTCACGTGGGAGACCGGGACCGAGGGAGACCCCGCTGTGCGGTTCCTCGTGCCCGTGGAGGTCTACGTCCCCGGCGAGCACGGAGGCGACACCGCCGCCTGCTGACTATCTGACCTACCTGCTCGGCCAGAGCGAGGACGGGGCGACCTTCTCCGATCGATCCGAAACGACGGTCGACGGGATGCCGGCCACACTCGTGACGGCCACCGTCGAGGACAGTCTGGATGGCTCGCTCGGCTGCCCCGCTGAGGGCGTCGCGGCTGACGAATGCTACGGCTTGCAACCCGACCTGACCCTCCGGATGGCGGTCATCGACGCGGGCGACTCGACCCTCCTCGCCTGGCTACGCCATACCGGCACCGAGGAAACCGGAGATGCGACAGGGGAGTTCGCGGCCTTCGAGGACATGCTCGCGACCGTCTCCTTCCGCGATGAGAGCCCGGTGACCACCGACGCCCCCGCCAACGTCGCCACCGCTCTCGACGGCGTCTGGACGACGTCCGTCACCGAGGACGAGCTCGCGAGCTCGCCGCTCCTGTACGAGCCCGACGAGGTGAACGATCAGAACTGGGGCGATCTCACCTTCACGTTCGACAAGGGTCACTTCACCTACACCCAAGAGAACGCGAAGGACAGCTATGAGAGCGCCGGGACATTCACGGTCGACGGCGACATCGTCGAACTGAACCTCGACAACACCGAGCACTTCGTGATGCGATGGAACATCGACGGCGACACGCTCACGTTCGAGCGGGACGACGAACTGGGGATCGCACCCACGCCGCTCGTCCTCAATGCGTGGACGCGGTCGGGCTAGACGTGCTCAGAGACCGCGCTCTCGTCCCAGGAGGTGATTGCTCCTATTCATTCCTGAACGGTCCCGTGGTGCCGAAGGACATGGCCCAGGCAGCGTAGGTGGCGGGCGTGAAGAAGGCAGAACCTTCGCCTCGAAGAAGGGACCCTTCCTCATGCATCTCGACACGCGTGATGAGGGACCCGGTGTCAGATCGCCGCTCCGCTTGCAACACGATGGCTCGTTCCATGCCCCTTGAGGCCCAGCCGAGCCGGATGCCCCACACGTCGAAGCGACCAACCAGGAACGTCTGGAAGTCTCGAGGAACAGCGCCACCGATCCGCGATGTGTCGAACACCTCGTTGTTGAGGACCGTCAGCCGCGCGTTCGAAGGTACCGGTGCCTCGCTCGTGACCAGACTGTCCCCATCAAAGGCGAATCCGTCGATGCCTTCCGCATCCGCCGCAAGCGACCTTGTGGGAGACCCGTAGACAACGAACCGCGGTTCAGGGGCGCGGGCTGGTTGGTACGTCACGCCTCCATAGCCGTACACCACCAGGCCGTCTTCACCGTGGACCGTCAATCGCACCTGCACCACGCGATCGCCGTCCGGATAAGCGTCACGAAGGCCAGTGAGGGCATCCTCGAAGCTCAGACTCATCGGCGCCAGCTCCAGTCCCAGGACGACCTAGGAAACAGTTGAGGCTCAGGAAGACACTACGTCAGTCTCGCGCTCGAAGGCCGGGCTGACGCTTCTGGGCGAGACCAGCGAACGCACCACGAACCTGTGTCGCCGCCGCGGCGGTCCTTCGGCTTGCGGGGAACAGCGGCCGAGTCGAGGATGCTCCCGTGGAGATCCTCGAGATCCGCTACGCCAAGACCGTCGACGGCGTGAACATCGCCTACCAGGTGCGAGGCGGCGGACCGGTCGACCTCGTGTACACGCTGGGGATGGCGGGCAACTTCGAGGTCGAGTTCGAGGCCCCGTGGGGCGTTCGGTTCCTCGAGCGCCTGACGTCCTTCTCCCGGGTCATCCTGTTCGACAAACGGGGCACCGGTCTGTCCGATCGCGTGCTGGGGGCGCCAGATCTCGACATGAGGGCAGACGATCTGCGCGCGGTGTTGGACGGTGCCGGATCCGAGCGAGCCGTCCTGGTCGGTAACCGCGGTGGTGGGAGCCTCGCCGCGTTCTACGCGGCGGCGCACCCCGATCGGGTCCTCGCGCTGGTCCTCTACAACTCGTGGGCTCGGACCGCGTGGGCTCACGACTACCCGGTCGGCACCTCGAAGCAAGAGCTGGGGAGTTGGCGGACGGAGATCGAGGAGCATTGGGGAACCGAACACATGGCGAAGCGCTTCCTCGAGAACGTCGCGCCCTCGCATGCGAAGGATCCCGCATGGGTCCGATGGGAGGCCAAAGCTCTTCGACAAGGAGCGTCTCCCGCTTCCGCGCTGGCGTTCGACGAGTTCGAGCAGGCGATCGACGTGCGGAGCGTCTTGGCGACCGTGCAGGCTCCGACCCTCGTGCTGTCGCGGTCGGAGGCAGCCCGTGCGAGGTCCGCAGATCTCGCCGAGCGGATCCCGGCGCACGGCTCGTCCATGTGCCGGGCGAGGACTGGATGCCATACGCCGGCGATGTCGACGTCCTCCTCGGCGAGGTCGAGCGGTTCGTACGGTCGGTGAGCGCTGAGGAGGCCACGTTCGAGCGGGTCCTGACGACCGTGCTCTTCACCGACGTCGTCGGTTCCACGGAGAAGGTGGTGGCGTCCGGCGACGGCGCGTGGAAGACGCTGGTCGAGCGTCACAACGCCGCTGTTCGCGCGATGATCGGTCGGTACCGAGGGAACGAGGTCGACACGGCTGGCGACGGGTTCTTCGCGACCTTCGATGGGCCTGCGCGGGCGGTGCGCTGCGCGCAGGCGATCGTGAAGGCTGTTCAGCCGATCGGCCTCGACGTCCGAGCGGGTATCCACACCGGCGAGGTCGAGATCATCGGCGACAAGGTCGGCGGGATCGCGGTCAACATCGGTGCTCGGGTCGCCGGACGAGCCCAACCAGCTGAGGTGTTGGTGTCGCAGACCGTACGGGACCTCACCGCAGGATCCGGGCTGGTGTACGAGGACGCGGGGGGACACGAGTTGAAGGGTGTGCCCGACCGCTGGCACCTCTACCGGGTCTCGGGGTGACGGATATGGCTCAGCGCTCGACGACCGCGGGGCCGTCAGACGGGCAGCAGGTCGGCGAGCATGCCCGGCCGTGCCATGTAGGTCGGCGGGTCGACGCCCAGGCTCCGGAGGAGTGCCGGCGCCACCTCGAGGACGGAAACCTTAGGGCGTGAGGAGCCGTTGACCGCCGGCGGGTGGGCCGGGTCGTAGACCGCGAGGATCCCCTCCGGAACGTGATAGGCGGTGGTGCCCGAGCGATCCTCGATCTCCACCGTCTCCAGACCCAGCGAGGCGATCGGCCGCGCTTCGCCGGCGATCGCGACCGCATCCACCCGATCGTGCAGGTTCGTGTGACCGAATTGGAGGGAGAAGAAGTCGTCGGATCGCCGGAAGAGGAGGGGCTCTCCGCCCACCGAGACCGTTCGCAGCGCGTCGTGGAACACCGTGACGTACTCGGGCTCGACGACCAGGTTGAAATGAGGCAGCATCGCCGGTCGCTGCTGCCACGCTTCCGTCCCGGGTAGGCCCATGGCCTCGAGCAAGCGGTCCGGTTGGGTGAGGTACAGCTGGGTCTCCAAGGTCTCGGCCATGGTCGCCCGCTGTCCCATGCTCGACGCGATCCACAACTGGGAACCGGGGCTGGCGTCGACATGGTTCGCTAGACGCTCGATCGTGTCTGCGGCTTGGCCGGTGGCCCAGATGACCTCGTCGTGGAACGCGTCGACCCACTCCTGGCCCAGCCCGAACTGCTCGTAGTCGTCGGGGCGATGGGCCGCCCAATACCGATGCATCGCGGACGCCAGGTGGTTGGTGAAGAACGTGCTGAACCGCGGCCGTGACCGTCTCAGCTGGCGGGCGAAGATGTCGAACAGGAGCACCGACTGGTAGGTCCGGCGACGATTGCTCATCGCCGGCCGACGGCGCTCGGCCAGCAACTGCTTGCCGAGGGCGGCGTAGGTCGCCGGGCGAGACTCCGAGCCGGCGGCTGTGCAGGACCACCGCGGTCGCGTCCTTCATCGCGATGTGGGTGTCGACGTTGCGCGCCGACTCCCGTGACATAGCGAGGTTGAACCGTTGGAAGTCGACGAGCTCCGGCGGGTGCGCCACCGGCTCGGAAGCGAAGGCGTCGGGCACGTAGAACGCGTAGGAGTCCAGATCGTCAGGGGCCGGGTAGGTGTGCAGCGTTCCGCAGACACCCACCGAGACGCCGGCGTCGTGCAGCAGCGACCAGATCGGGGGGAACGACCGGTCTGCATCTCGGCGGTCCTGGCCGAAGCTCGCGATCATGTGCTGCTCGTCGTTGACGCCGCGGTGCAAGGTCGGCCAGGTCGTCCACGGCGACAGATGGCCCCGATCGGCCGTCATCGACGTGTAGCAGTGCGAACGTGCGAGCACACGAGCCAGGGGCGAGGTAGGTCGGGCCGCGACGTAGTCATCGAGGATCTCCCAAGGCACCTCATTGAGTTCGAAGACCACGACGCTTCGGCGCACGTCCTGACGATACGGGGGTTGCGCCCCGCTCGTCGAGCGTGTCGGACGCCCCGCCGTCGGGGGAGTGCGTGCGCCCGGACGCCCTGGCGTGGGGCTTCCTCGCGCTCCGCGGCAGGCGCCTTACATCACGGTGTCGGTGTCCCTTGCATGCCGCCCGTCGACGCCTCCCAGCGGTTGTACCGCTCGATCTCGTAGTTACGGTTGACCTGGAACTGGAAGATCATCCCCAACGCCGCCACCACGGCGAAGATCAGGAACCAGAGCGGGTGGTCGTCGAGCACCATCTTCGCGCCGCTCTCCGCGATGCTCTGCGGTGTGGCGGAGGTGAACAGGAACAGGAAGGTCCCCACGACCGTCCAGGCACCCAGGAGGGCCGTGGCCACGATCACGATGGCCTTCTGGAGGTTCAACACCACCGCGGCGATCCCGAAGGCGATGCCGACCGCGACGCCGACGATCCAGACCAGCACCGCGAGGTCGGCGCCGAACAGCGAGAAGAAGCCCGCCACCAACGCGTACCCGAGCGAGCCGGCCAGCAAGGCGACCGCGAAGACCCAGAACAGGTACGAGAGGAGCGCGAACAACAGCCCCGCGAAGAAGCCGACCACCCAGCTCGTGGTGGTGGACAGGAAGCCGTCGCCGAAGAGCGCCTGCACCGAGTGCGCGCCGAACGACAGACCGAAGAAGAACCCGTAGATCGGCAGCAGGATCAGGAACAACCGGTAACCGGCGAACGCGATGAGGCTGCCAAGGAACAACAGGATCCCTCCGGCGAGGAGGGTTCCGAGGACCGATCCACCTTCCATGACTCACTCCTTCGATCGAGCGGCCATGCCGCGCTTCGACGGGATCGTGACACCGGAAGAGGCCCTGTGCCAGCACCTTCGCCCGCTGCCGCGGAGACGCGGCGCGGATTCCTTCACCGCGCTCGAGTGACCCGCTGGAGCGCCAGAGCCGCAGACGGCATCCGCGGGGAACGCCAGACGTGTCGCTCTTCGAACGGCCAGGCGTAGATGGGGTTGCCGTCGCGAACGAGCTCGAGCAGGCGCGACTCGCCGAGCTCTACGGCCGACCACTCGTAGAGGCGTTGCAGCCGCGGGACGATCACGGCGTCGTCGCGCATCCGGCCGAGACGCTGCTCATCGGCGATGTAGCTCTCGACGTCGCGTGCGAGCGGATAGCGGTCCGGGAGCACCGACGGAGCGAAGGAAGACGCTCGCCGCGCCGAGCCGGGGATCGCCCGCGAAAGGACCGAGCGGAGCGAGCCGTCCCGCCGCCAGGCGCGGCGCCGAGACGAGCGCGTTGCCCGGGGGCGTGGCATCGAGGGGGTCGAGGACACCGCGGCGAGCCTGCCAGCGCATGAAGGACAACGCTGCCCGGCGGAACGGCAGCTGTCGCGGCGCACGGCCGGTCGGCCTGTGGTAGTCCGCTCCACCAAGGCGAGGCGTGCTGCCGGATCGTCGCGCACGGCCGCGACCTGCGTCTCAGCCCACGTGAACGCATCTCCCGGGTGGCTCATCGTCAGGCAGTGATAGCGGTTCGGAGGAGATCGGCGCAATGCCGACCGTGGGAGGGAGGCTCATCCGTAGTGCCGCAGGTGCGCGATTCCTGCTGAGCCCCGAGACTTGACGCTCCGCGCGCGCTTCACTACACAGAGCTGCGATGCCGACGTCAGCGCTGGAAGCGCTCTCCGCGATCCCGCTCTTCTCCGGCCTCTCCACGCGTCAGCTCCGCAAGCTCCTCAAGAGCACCGGGGAGGATCGCTACGAGCCCGGCACCTTGGTCGTGCGGGAAGGCGGGCGCACCGAGACCCTGTTCGTCATCCTGGAAGGCACCGCGAAGGTCGAGCGGAACGGACGGACGATCTCCCACCGTGGGCCGGGGGAGTTCTTCGGCGAGATCTCGATGATCGACGGGCGGCCGCGCGCCGCCTCTGTCGTCGCCGAAACGACGATCCGATGCCTGATCGTGTCGCAAGATGCGCTTCGAGAGCTGCTGAAGAGCGAGCCACAGGCCGCCTGGGCGATGCTCGAGTCGCTCGCCACACGCCTCCGCGGCGAGTAGATCTGCGATCTCTCGTCAGCCGCCGTCGGCCTCGCGCAGCAAGAGGTCGACCACGCGCTCCACGAAGGCGTCGTCGAGGCGTTCCCGGGTGATGAGCAGCCGGAGGTAGAGCGGCCCCACCAACGTCTCGAGCAGCACGTTCGGATCGGTCTCCGGCGGGAGCTCACCTCGAGCGATGCCTCGCTGGGCGATCACGCGCGCGCGTCGCAGGCGCTGCTCCCAGAAATCGCGTGCCGGCCGGCCGAGAGCTTTCGCCGTCGTGCTGTCGGAGGCGACCGCCCGCACGATGGCCTCGTACTCGGGGGCGGTGATGTTGGCGACGATCGACCTCCCGAACGCCAGCAGGTCGTTGCGGACCGAGCCGGTGTCCGGGATGGGGACCGTCACCTCGGAGCGGGCCAGGAGCGCCTCGGTGACCAGCTCGTGCTTGTCGCTCCAGTGCCGGTAGAGCGTGGAGCGGTGAACGCCTGCCCGTCGCGCGATCCCCTCGAAGCTCAGGTGGCCGTACCCCACGGCGACGAGCTCCTCGAGGGTGGCGGCGAGCACCGCCGACCTGATCCTGGCGCTCCTGCCACCCGGCCTCCGCACGACCGCTGTCGCCACGTCATCGTCCGTTCACCCGGTTGTCACGTCATCTTAACGCGACCAAGTGTCGCGAATCCTACCCCTGGCTGGTACGGTCGTAACGCGACCACCTGTCGCATGAAGTTGACACGAGAGCGGAAGGAGGTGGAACGAGTGGAGACCTGGAACGTCATCAGGGCCTACCTGGGCCTGGGCTCGGGACAACCCTGCCGCAACTGCGGGGAGCCGATCCCCGGAGGCGACATCTTCGGTCGGAGCGAGGGCGTCTGTCAGACCTGTCGGTTCGACGCCGTCGTCCGAGACCGGGCCGCGTAGGAGCGGTTCACGGTTCGGAGCATCGGGACTACCCTGAGCTCATCCGAGGTCGCCGAGCGAAAGGGGTTCCCGATGGCATCCGACCCGAAGTCCACCGCCGTGGTGCTGATCGAGTTCCAGAACGACTTCACCTCCGACGGCGGAGCGCTCCACGGCGCCGTCGAGGGGGTCATGGACTCGACGAACATGCTGGAGAACGCGAAGAAGCTCGCCGACGAGGCTCGCGCGGCGGGCGCCACGATCATCCACGCGCCGATCAGCTTCGCCGACGGCTACCACGAGATCACCGACCACCCGTACGGCATCTTGGCGGGCGTCGTGGACAACAAGGCGTTCGTCAAGGGCACGTGGGGCGCGGAGATCGTCGACGACCTGGCACCGCAGGCCGATGACATCGTGATCGAAGGCAAGCGCGGGCTCGACACGTTCGCCAGCACGAACCTCGACTTCATCCTGCGGAGCAAGGGGATCGAGACCGTGGCGCTCGGCGGGTTCCTCACGAACTGCTGCGTCGAGTCCACCATGCGGAGCGCCTATGAGAAGGGGTTCGACGTCGTGACGCTCACCGACTGCGTCGCCGCGACCTCGCAGGCCGAGCACGAGAACGCCATCCAGTACGACTACCCGATGTTCTCGCGCCCGATGACCTCGACGCAGTTCGCCGAGACGCTCCATGGGAGCGACGACGCGGGCGACACGAGCCGCGGCTACTGACCTCGTCGGTCCCCGACCGGGCCCGCGTCGTTCGCTGGTCCCGCAGGAGCCCGTCCGATAGACCCTTCGACTCAGGCCGACGCACGTCCACGCTGGAAGCGTTCGAGACGGGGGAGGCCGTGCGATGCGCGTGTCGACGGAGCCGGCGGGCAGCGTGCAGCCCGCGCCCCAGGTCATCGAGACCAGCGGCAAGGGATTGAAGTCCGGGGCGATCGGCGTCGTGTCGGCCACCGTGATCGGGGTGGCATCGACGGCACCGGCCTACAGCTTGGCGGCCACCCTGGGGCTGACCGCGGTCGTGGTAGGGGTGGCGTCGCCGGCGATCATGCTGGTCGCCTTCCTCCCGATGCTGTTCGCGGCCTCGGCGTACTACTACCTGAACCGCGTCGATCCGGATTGCGGCGCGACCTTCGCATGGGTCCGCAGGGCGATCGGACCGCGCACGGGTTGGATGGGCGGATGGGGCGTGATCATCGCGGACATCGTCGTGATGCCGAGCCTCGCCTGGGTCGCCGCCTACTACACGTTCGCCCTGTTCGGCCTCGACTCGCTGGCGTCGAATACCTGGGCGCTGCTGCTGCTGGGGTGCGCGTTCATCCTGGTCATGACGCTGATCACGTGGATCGGGATCGAGCTCTCGGCACGGACGCAATTCGTACTGCTGGCGGCAGAGATCCTGATCCTGGCCGGCTTCTCGATCTGGGCGCTCGTCCAGGTCTTCGCCGGCACCGCCCCCGCCGACTCGATCATGCCGTCCTGGTCGTGGCTCAACCCCTTCACCCTCACGGCGTCACAGTTGTCGCAGGGCGTCCTCCTGGCGCTGTTCATCTACTGGGGCTGGGACACGGCGGCGAACGTGACCGAGGAGACGCGAGGACGTTCCTCGTCGGGGATCGCGGCCGTGGCCGGGACGCTGGTCCTCGTCGCGACCTACGTCTTGGTCGCGTTCGCCACGACGGCCTTCCGGGGTCCGGGGTTCCTGTCGGGGAATCCCGATGACGTGCTGACAGGGATGGTCAGCAGCCCTTGGGACAAGCTGATGATCGTGGCGGTCCTGATCTCGGCGATCGCCTGCACGCAGACGACGATCCTCCCGACCGCGCGCACCACGCTCTCGATGGCGTCCCATGGTGCGTTGCCTCGCATCTTCGCCACGATCCACCCGCGGTACCTGACCCCCACGTGGTCGACCTGGATCATGGGGTTGGCGTCCGTTGCGTGGTACGTCGTGCTCGTCTCGATCGACTCGAGCGAGAACATCCTGTGGGACTCGATCTCCGGCCTTGGATTCGCGATCGCCTTCTACTACGGGCTCACCGCGTTGGCCTCGCCGATCCTCTTCCGTCGGGTGCTCACACGTAGCTGGAAGCACTTCGTGCTCGCGGGTGTCCTGCCGGTCCTCGGGGCCGCAGCGCTCCTGTTCGTCTTCGTGCGTTCGGCGTTCGACCTGTGGGACCCTGCCAACTCGTACACGACCGCGTGGTTCGCGTTCGGAGATTTCGGCGGAGTGGGGCCTGCGTTCGTGATCGGGATCGGGAGCCTGCTCATCGGTTTCCCGCTCATGCTCTGGTGGCGGGTGCGGAACCCGGCGTTCTTCCGGGGCAGGGCGATGCCGGCGACCTCCATCGACGCCATAGCGGAGCCGCTGCCGGATGCGGGGGTGGCCACCCCCCGGTCGCCGGTACCGACCGGCGACGTCGTTGGAGAGGGTCGTCACGACGCGAAGACACGCGCGGGATCTCGCCGTTGAGGTCGGCGCCACCCCCCGCTCGGTCACGCCGAGACCATCGGGGGATGCGGGGAGCCTCCCGTTGTGTTTGGCTGCATGGGCGGTCCGAACCCGGGCCTGGATAGGGAGGGTGACGGTGGCGAGGCGTCTGCGAGCCGGGCTGGTCGCGGCCGTGCTCCTGGTGTTGGGACTCGCGCCGTCCGCGGTCGCGGCCGACACGGTCGCCCCCAACGGCACGGTCGCCGTCCCCGGCCAGGACCAGGTCCTCGCGGGTGATCCGGTGGTCCTCAGCGGCCAAGCGACCGACGACATCGCCATGAGCACGGTGCACGTCTCGATCAAGGACAGGACCTCCGGGCTCTGGCTCCGGTCCAACGGCACGTTCGGAGCGTTCGCCCGGATCCCGGCGACCTTGAGCGCGCCGGGGGCATCGAGCACGGGTTGGTCGTACGTGTTCACGGGGCCGCCCGGCCTCTACGCGCTCAGCCTGCGAGCGACCGACTCCTCGGGCAACGTCGACCCGACGATGCCGTGGGTGCGATTCTCGGTCACCGCGACGCCACCACCTCCGCCGCCCTCCGACGCTCCGAACGTCGTCCTCGTGCTGACCGACGATCAGCGCTTCGACTCGCTGTGGGCCATGCCGAACGTCCAGTCGCTGCTGGCGCAGCAGGGGGTGACGTTCACGAACGCGACCGTCGCGAACGCGCTCTGTTGTCCGAGCCGCGCGAGCATCTTGAAGGGCGCCTACCCGCACACCACCCACGTCTACCAGAACAACGTCGGGCCCAACGGACCGTTCGGTGGTGCCTTCACGGACTCGTCCACCATCGCCACCTGGCTCGACGCTGCCGGCTATCGCACGGCGTTGGTCGGGAAGTACTTCAACGGCTACACGCCTGCGCGAGCCTCCTACATCCCACCCGGATGGGATCGGTGGGTCGCCTTCGCGACGACGGACGTGGGCGGCGGGATGTACACCAACTACGACCTGTCCGTCGACGGGACGCTCGTCCACTACGGGGCGACGGCGGCCGACTACTCCACGGACGTGCTGGCGAACTACGCTGATGACTTCATCCGCACCACCCCACAGGGCTCGCCGCTGTTCCTCATGTTCACGCCCTACGCACCGCACGAGACAGCCGTCGTCGCGCCCCGCCATACGACCGCGTTCCCGAACCTGGCCCCGCTCCGGCCACCGAACTACGACGAGCCCGACGTCTCCGACAAGCCGGCGTACATCCGCAACGCGCCGCGTCTGAACGCCTACACGATCAACCGACTCGACACGCTCCGGCGGCGGATGTTCCAGACCCTCCTCGCCGTCGATGAGGCCGTGGCTGACCTCGTCGACGCCCTGGCCGACACGGGCAGGCTCGAGAACACGATGTTCGTGTTCATGTCGGACAACGGGTTCTTCCTGGGGGAGCACCGTCGCGTGGGGAAGCTGGCCCCGTACGAGGAGGCGGTCCACGTGCCGCTCGTGGTGCGCTACGACCCCGCGGTCTCGACGCCTCGGTCCGATGCGAGCCTCGTCATGAACATCGACCTGGCACCCACGTTCGCCGCACTCGCCGGCGTGACGGCGCCGGGGTCCGAGGGCGCGAGCATGCTCGGGCTCCTCGCGAACCCCGCAACGCCGTGGCGGACGGACACGTTGATCGAGCACATGGGTTCGAACCCGCCCAGCTTCTGCGCCGTCCGCACCCAGATCTGGAAGTACGTGCAGTACGCGACGGGCGAAGAGGAGCTCTACGACCTCGTGGCTGACCCGTACGAGCTGCAGAACGTCGCGGGTGCGGCAGCGAACGCAGCGACCCTCGCGTCGCTGCGAACGCGGGCCCACCAGCTGTGTTCGCCGCCACCACCGGGGTTCACCTTCCGTCACTGAACGCGGCGGGGCGGCGTTACGTCGGTTCGTCGGGGACGGGCCCCAGGGCGGGCTCGGCCCGGAGTGCCTTCGGTTGCAGCCGGATGGCGAGCAGCGGGAAAAGCGCCACGGACAGCACGCCTGCGCCCACGAGCGCGGCCGCGTTCTCGGGGAGCATCGCGCCGCTCTGCAGGCCGATCTCCGTCAAGGCGACCAGGAGCGGCAGCGCGGTGGCGGTCAGGAACATGAGCTGCACCCGGCGGGTCCAGACCAGATCGCGGCGGTAGACGAGCAGGGCCGGAGCGCCGCGGACCAGCAGCAAGAGCACGAAGAACCCCAGCAGGCGCAACGGCGCCTGCACGATCGAGTCGACGTCGAGGTTGATGCCGGAGGTCACGAAGAACACGGGGATGAAGAACCCGTAGCCCACCGCGTCGAGCTTCTCGACGAGCGACTCCTGGTCCTCGGGAGCCCACCGGCGCAGGACCATCCCGGCGAAGAAGGCGCCGAGGACGATGTCGAGCCCGAACCGCTCGGAGACGAACAGCAGGAGCACCAGCAGCAGGACCGTGAGCCGCAGCGTGGTCTGGCCGGTGGCGTGACGACCTCGGTCGATCGCGGTGCCGACACGCGTGCCGGCGAGCACCCGCGGGAGCAGGGTCAACAGGAACGCCGCTCCCGCCACGGCCGCGATCCCGAGGAGCTCCACGAGCGAGTTGTACGCGCCCAGGAACAGAGCGATGCAGATCACGGGGCCCATCTCGCCGATGGCACCTGAGGCGAAGAGGTACCGCCCGAACCGTCCCGACAACATGTCGTGGTCACGGAGGATCGGGATCAACGTGCCCAGGGCGGTGGTGGTGAGGGCGAGGGACACGGGGAGGAATGCCTTGACCAAGCCCACGGCCTCCAGGAGCCCCACCACGCCGAGAGCGACGATCAAGGTGATCACCCAGGCGACGAGCGCGAGACGACCGGCGCGCTCGAGGAGCAGGCTCGGTTCCAGCTCGTAGCCCGCGAGCAGGAAGAGGAAGCCGAGGCCGAGGTTGGAGATCAGCGTCAGATCCGACGCGCTGGCCCATCCCAGCACCTCCGGCCCGATGAGGATCCCACCCGCGATCAGGACGACGACCTGCGGGATCCTGCCAGGCAGGATCGCGACCAAGACGGGCGCGATCGCCGACACCGCGACGGCCGCCAGGAGGGACGCGAGCTGCTCGCTGGTCGTGGTCGGCTCCTCGCGCTCGGCTGGTCCCGGACCCTACTACGAGGGGGCTCCGTGTCTGCCCCACGCGTCGGCGACCGTCGCTGGATCCGTGACGATCACGCCGCCGGCGTTCCGCTCCTGCGCGAGCGCGTCGAGCACCCGCAGGAAGTCGGTCCAGCAGTAGACCTCCGGTCGCGAGGCCCAGTGGATCGCCGGATCCGTCGCCCGGCAGTCCCACTGGAACCGATCGTTCGGGAGGAGGCTGTATCCGATGGCGAACCGGTAGAACTGCACCGTGTACCACTGTCCCGGTTGGAGGCCGCGGATCGTCGCGGCCATCGCGTCGGGGTGCGTGTACTGGAACTTCGCTTGTGCAGCGTACGGGCACCCTGCGTTCGGCTTCGTGCAGCGGGCCCCCTGCACGGTGTGGGTGGACTGGAACCAGGGGGGACCGACCTCCCACCGGTTCGTGATCCCCGTCCCGTAGGTGCGGCCCCAATCGAAACAACCCGACACCGGATCGGCCTGGATCGCCGATGAGTACATGTCGTTCGGATAGGCGAAGAGCCCGCTCGCGTCGATCCCTCGAGCCTGGAACAGCGGGAGGCTCCCGCAGGAGTTGTTGACCTGGGCGGCGTAGGTGAGCCCGGTCATGTACGAGTACGACCGGCCCGCGGAGACGAACGTCCAACCGGCGGTGCGGAGCGTCGCGATCCGGTCCCAGCCCGGGTGCAGGGAGAACCCTCCCTCGCACCAGTAGCCCGATGACGGGACCTGGTTGAGGACCACGTTCCCGGTGGCCGTCAGACCGCGCGCGGCCAGAGCTTGCGCCACCACTCCGAGATCGACGCCGTTCGACACGGCGCGACAGTTCCGAGCTTGGACCCACTGCGTCCGTCCGAAGAGGATGGAGACGTAGCTGGCCTCATCCTCCGCGACCGCCGGATCGGGCATGCCCAGCATGCCCGTCGCCATCAGGGTGACCAGGGCTGCCACCGTCACGACCCGCTGCATCGTCCCTCCTCCCCGAGGCCGGCCGCTCGAAGGCGGTGGGGGGGAACGACCTCTCGTCTCTGCGGGCACGCGGATAGCTCTCGGAAGCAACCGTAGCTGCGGTCGGCCGATCTGTCGAAGTCGAACGACCTACGGTGAACGGTCGGAAGGTCTCTCCCGACCATCGGGCGATGCCGTTGGGCCGCGGATGTGGTGTTCTGAACGCATGCCGGGATCCCGCCTGACCCTGTTCGCGCGGCTCGCCACGTGGGTGAGTATCGCCTTGGTCTTCGTCACCGTCCTCGTTCCGCTGAGAGCGGTCGAGGCTGCACCGCTCGGCGTCATCTCGCCGAGCCCGGCGGGCACGATCTCCCGCGCGGGCGGCGTGGCCCCCCTGTACCCGGCCGGCGGCGACACCGCGCCGAACGGCAAGCGGTACGTGGCGGACTCGGGTCGGAGCCGCATCGTCACGATCACCGCGAACGGACACCAGCACGTGGTGCGGAACCGCGGGGTCGATTGGAAGGACCCGCGCGACCTCACCGTCGACGCCGGCAACGCGAGGAAGCTGTGGGTCCTCGACACCGGCAACGACCGTGTGGTCCGCGTCGACACCGTCCGCGGTGATGTCGAGAAGGTGCACTCGCTGGGCTCCACGCCGACCCTCACAGAGGCCTATGGGCTCACCGACGACAGGTCCTACCTTTACGTCGCCGACACCTACTACAGCAGCTCACCGGCCGACCCTCAGGACGGCGCCGTCGTGAAGCTCGCGAAGGGGAGTGGGGCCGCTCGATGGACGGTGAGGTCATGCCTCGGCACGGACTTCGACCGGCCTCGTGACGTCACGGTCGGTTCGAACGGCGACCTGTACGTGGCCGACACCGACAACAACCGGATCGTCCAGCTGAACCGATCGAACGGGAATTGCGTCCGTGAATTCGGGATGGGTCAGCTCGACGCTCCACGCTCGCTGACTGCGAGCGGGGGAGGGCTGTGGGTCACGGAGGGCCTGGCTGCGCGGATCCAGAGGTTCCGGAACAACGGGTCGTACGTCCAGGGTTCCTCATTCGGTGGCTACGGGACCACGAGGAACCGGTTCCGGTCCCCACACTGCGTGTTCATGGACGGCAACCTGGTGGACGTCTGCGACACCTTCAACTTCCGGATCCAGCGCTTGAAGATCGTCGGGGGCACACCCCGGTATCACTCGACGCTTGGCGGGGAGCGTCCGACCAGGGGCGGATTCAATGGCCCCTTCGACCTGGTCTACGGTCCGGGTGGCGTGCTCTACGTGACCGACTGGTTCAACCACAGGGTCCAGAAGTTCGACGCGCAGGGAGATGTGATCGCAGCGTGGGGCGGGTACGGGACCCCCGCCGGCTCGTTCATCTTCCCGCGAGGGATCGCCCTGATGGACGGCGGCGACACGGTGGTCGTAACCGACTCCGAGAACAACCGGCTCCAGTTGCTGAACGCCGCCAATGGCCAGAGCCTTGGCTTCGTCCGGCCTTCGGGCACGCCCAAGTTCTCGCGACCTCACCAGACGGCGGTCGCGGGGGACGGAACGTTCTGGGTTGCCGATACCGGGAACGACCGGGTGCTCCACCTCGATCTGGGTGGCAACGAGATCGAAGAGATCAGCGGACTGCCCGCGCCACGCGGAGTGGCCGTGAATGGCGGGAGCATCTACGTTTCGTACAACCAAGGCGTTCGGGAGTTCAACGCGGCAGGCACTCAGTTGGGCGTGATCGCGAGTACCGGGTCTGGGGCGCAGGAAGTCAGCCAGCCTTACGGGTTGCGGACCGCGACGCTGGACGGCGGTCAGGTACTCCTGGTGGCCGATCGAGGTCACGATCGCATCCTGGTCTTCGATCTTGACGGGTTGCATCCGCTCCTCGCGACGGTCGGTGGGGGCCTCACCGAACCACAAGGTGCAGATGCACGGAACAACGGCAGGATCGCGGTGGCGAACTTCGGGCGCAACCGCGTCTCCCTCTGGAACTCGTAGCGGCTTCCGGCGCCGCTCGCTCTCAAGCCTCGTACTTGAAGGAGATGTTCACGCGCGCGCGGTATTGCGTGACGTGGCCATCCTCGATGGTCATGTCGAAGCGCACGACCTCGCCCACGCGGAGGTCGCGGAGTGTCTTCGCCGCCGTCTCCACGGCGTTCCTCGCTGCCGCTTCCCATGACTCGGGGCTCGTGCCGATGACCTCGGTCACGCGGTAGATGCTGTCGGACATCCACGACCTCCTTCTCCTCGAGCTTCGCCAGCCCCCATCCTGACCGAGTGCGGTCGGCTCGCGCCACCCCTTCAGCGGGCGCGGCGGCGCGCCGCCTCGGCGGCGCGAGCCGCGCGGTCCGCGCGCCGCCGCGCGGTCCGCGCCTCATCTCCCAGGCGCCGAGCCGCGTCGCGCGCTCCGCGCGCGGCCTCCTCGGCGTCGTCGGCCGTCTTCCGTAGCCGCTCGGCCTTCTCGCTCGCCTTCCCCGCGGCGCGTTCGGCCGCGTCGGCGGCCTTGGCCGCCTCGCGGGCCTCTCGCTCCGCCGCCTTCCCCGCGTCGGGTCCGGTGTGCTCGCCGGCGAGGCGCCAGCCTTCGGCTGCCGCCCGCCGGCGAGCACCGCCAAGCCTTCGATGTCGCCGAGCCCCGCCGCCGGCATCGCTTCCCGCTCGAGCGTTCCCTCCCGGAGCCGTCCACCGAGTGCCTCATCGACCGACGCCGCCTCCAGGGTGGACGCGATCGCGTCCTGGAGCTGGTCCGCGCGGCGACCCTCGTCCGCCATCGCCCGGATGGCGGCGTCGGTGAGCCGGCGGACGACCTGACGTCGGGCATCCGTGGCCTCGCGGAGCTCTGCCGCGGCACCCGAGCGCCCGGAGAGCACCTGGCGCTGCGCGGCGACGAGCCGTCGGCCCACGTCGAGGAGCTCCTCGATGCCCGCGGCGTCTGAGCGCGCGAGGTGGTTGACCGCGTAGGCCGTCACCGTGGGCCGGCGGAGGGCCTTCACGGTTGCCGCGGCTTCGTCGTTCCCGGCCTGCTTCAGCTCGGCGACCATCGCGTTGCGGGCCGCGATGAACCCTTCGGGCGGGACGGCGAAGAGCTCGTGACCGAGCATGCGCTCAGGCCATCCAGGCGTCGAGGCGCTGCTCGACCTCGCGGAGGCGTACGGCGAGGAACCGCATCATGGACAGCGCGACGCTCGGATGGGAGAGCAGGAACGGTTCGAAGCGTTCACCGGGGATCCTCAGGAGGTCCAGCCCGGTCACGGCGCGGACGGTGGCCATGCGCGGCCCCGGCGCGATCACCGCGATCTCACCGAAGAAGTCGCCCGCCTTGAGGATGTGGAACCGTCCTCCCACGTCGACCCGCGCCTCGCCGCTGAGCACGACGTACATGGCGTCACCACGGTCGCCGTTCTCGAAGACCGGGCTCTCCGCGGCGATCGAGACGCGCTCGCCGGACGCCAGGAGCTCCGCCACATCCTCGTCGGACAGACCGGAGAATAGGCCCGTTCGCTCGAACGGCATCGACGTCGGATCGAGGTCCGTCACGCGGCGAAGTGTATCGGGCCGGGCCGGCGCGCCCGCTACCAGTGCCTGCGGAGCGTCGCGATGGGTGAGTCGGCCGCCGCTCGCTGGACGCGACGCAGGCCACCGCGGTGCCCGCGCAGGTATCTCGCGAAGAACCCGAGCGTGGACTCGGTCAGGATCGGATCGTTGCCGGTCAGGAGGCTGTGGTCGATCCCGGCCAGCGCGATGAGACCCTTCGGCCGCTTGGCGTGGCGGTACGTCCGGAGTGCGTCGCTGTACGGGACGATGGTGTCGGCCGTCCCGTTGATCATCAGGAGGGGAGGCCCCGCCCCCCATGCTTGCCCCGACGTGATCGCGGTCCCGAGCTTCCCGATCACCGCGTGGATCCGGGGGTCGTCGCAGCATCGTTTGAACAGTGAGAACCCGATCATGGCGCCCATCGAGGTCCCGATGAACCCGACCTTGCCCCGGCGGACGCGGCCGGCGAACGGGACGTCGCCGTGGCGGCTCAAGGCCCGCACCCGGGAGATCACGGGCCCGACGTCGCGAGCCATCCTGTCCACGTCCGAGCCCGAGGGGAACGTGGGCGACGCCAAGACGTACCCGGCCCGCGCGAGGTAGGCGTGGAGGGCCGCCGCCGACGCACCGGTCCCCTGGGAACCGTGCGCCACGACCACCAGGGGGAACTTCCCACAGGCCGCCCGGGTCCCGTTGCCCGAGGATGTCGCTGGGTAGGAGACCGTGGTGCTCAGGGTCCGAGCCCCCCGATGCACCGAGATCGTCGTGGTCCCCACGTCGTACGGCGCGGACACGTGTGCGCATCTGGCGAACGTCGGGGCGTCGACCGCTCCTGCGCCGGGGCCTCGTCGAACGAGCGGGATCGTGACGCCCGCGGCCAGCACGGCAACGGCCGCGACGAGCGCGAACCAACGGGAACGGGGGGAGATGCCACGGGCGATCATGCGAAGGCCCGAGTGTACCGGCGCAGGTCCGCCCGTCGTGGGAGGAGCGTGACCCCGCGTCAGCCGAAGGACGCAGGCGTGACGAACGCCGTCAGATCGCCGCAGCCCGGCGCCAGGTCGCTCCACGCGTCGATGTGGAGGTCGAGTGCGGCGAGAGCCCCTGTAGGGTATTTGATCCGGAGATCGACCAGGGCCTCGCCGGATCGAGCGAGCGAGCTCGCGAGCTCCTCCGTCGCGGGGTTGTGCCCGACGACGAGGACCCCGGGCACGTCGGACGGCACCCGTGTGAGCCGCTCCAGGAGCGTGCTGGACCCGAACGAGTAGAGGTCGCGTTCGAGACTGATCGTGAGCTCGGGTCCGAGCGCCGGGAGCACGATGGCGAGCGTCTGGCGCGTGCGCAGCGCCGACGAGCACAGGACCAGGTTGGGGCGCACGTCCTCGGCGTCGAGATGCGCCGCCATCCTGGCGGCCGCCTCGACGCCGCGGGGAGCGAGGGGCCGGTCGTGGTCGTCCAGCTGGGGATCCTCCCAGCTGGACTTCGCATGCCGCAGGAGCCAGAGGTGGCGCACCCGAGGATGGTAGGCGGGATGCCTACACTCGTGCGCGTGAGTGAGCCCGCATCGCTCTACGAGGCTGTCGGTGGGATGCCGTTCTTCACGTCGCTCGTCGATCGCTTCTACGAGGGCGTCGAAGGCGATCCCGTGTTGCTCCGTCTCTACCCGGAGCCCGACGACCTGGCCGGTGCCCGTCACCGGCTCTCCCTCTTCCTGGCGCAGTACTGGGGCGGGCCGCAGACGTACAGCGAGGAACGGGGACATCCCCGGCTGCGGATGCGACACGCGCCCTTCGCGATCGGACCCGACGAGCGAGATCACTGGCTCCTGCACATGCGGGCGGCGATCGGGTCGCTCGACCCACCCCCCGAGGTCAGGGCGGCCCTCGAGGAATACGTGGACATGGCCGCGGAGGCGATGCGCAACCGCGACTGACGGCGCCGGCTCACGCCGCTCGCGTACCATGCGCTGACCGGCCGGCCGCCGCTCCCGTCACGAGGAGATGTCGATGATGGACGTCACGCTCGAACAGGCGCTCAACGAGCAGCTCAACCGCGAGATCTTCTCGTCGTACCTCTACCTGTCCATGGCCGCGCACTTCGAATCGGCCGGGTTCCCGGGCTTCGCCACCTGGATGCGAGCGCAGGCGGACGAGGAGCATCTGCACGCGATGCGGTTCTTCGACCACATCACCGACCGAGGCGCCCGCGTCCGGTTGGCGGCGGTCGCCGAGCCACCGTCGGAGTTCGGGAAGCCCCTCGAGGTCTTCGAGGCGTCGCTCGAGCACGAGCGGGCGATCACCCGGAACATCGGGTTCGTCTACGAGCAGGCCGATCGATCGACCCAGGCGTTCCTGGACTGGTTCCTCACCGAGCAGGTCGAGGAAGAGAAGGCCGTTTCCCAGATCGTGGAGTCGCTCCGGCTCGCGGCCGACAGCGGTCCGGCGCTCCTGATCCTCGACCGCGAGCTCGGAGCGCGGACCGCTTCATCCTCCCCGGCGTGAGCTGACCGGGCCGCCGCACGCTTCGCGGGAACCGCCCTACCATCGGGCGATGGTTGCGAGATCGCGGATCGCTGCGGCGGTGCTCGCGATGACTGTGGTGGGTGCCTGCACGGGCACCTCCTCCACCGGGACCACCACGGATCCGCCGACCGTTGGCGGATTCGAGCGTTCCCGAGGAGGCGTCGACGCTCCCCGGATCGCTGCTGGTCCAGGACACCTCAGGGAGCCTCGTCACGATGCGCCCGGACGGCACCGATCGCACGACGCTGGTCATCGCCGAGGGAGGCTCCCTTGCCGTCCTCCAGGCGGCCTGGTCGCCGGACGGCACGAAGGTCGCGTGGGCGCAGGTGGATGACCGCGAGGGCTCCGCCGTTCCCCGCCTCGTCACCACCGGCCCGGAGGGGGAGGAGCGGGTCGAGACGCGGATCGACATGGTGCCGTTCTACCTGTCATGGAATCCCACGTCGCATCACGTGGCGTACCTGGGGAGCCTCCCCGACGGGATCGGGTTGGGGATCGTGGAGGGAGCGACCTCCGCGTCAGCCACCGCCCGCCCGCTCGATGCCGGGTCCCCGTACTTCTTCTCGTGGGCGCCGGACGGACGGCGGATGCTCGTGCATGTGGGTGAGGACAGGCTCGACGAGCTCACCATCGAGGGCGATGCGTCGCCCGTCGATCGTCGACCCGGCAGCTTCCAGGCTCCGGTATGGAGCCCCGACGGTTCGACACGATTCTTCGTCCAAGAGGATCGCGGATTCGCGTCAGCGGATCGTGTCGCTCGATGCCGGAGGGACCCGAGTGCACGCGATCACGACCGCCGAGGGAGCCGTCTTCATGGTCCTGTCGCCCGACGGCACGCGCCTGGCCTACCAGGCGCTGTCCCCCGCTGAGTTCGATATCTACGACCCTGATGTCGCGTCGAGGGCCACGGACGTCGGCGTGTCGGTGGTCGACCTGACGACCGGCGAGGTCGAACGCGTGTCCACGGGGGTGGCGCACGCGTGGTTCTGGAGCCCCGACGGCTCGCAACTGGCGATCCTCGAGCCCGTCTACACCGAGGGTTCGATCTCGTTCCGCTGGCGGATGTGGGACGGCACGACAAGCTTCGCGACGGACGCGGTCAACCCCTCCGAGACGATGCTGCGCAGGTACACGCCGTTCTTCAGCCAGTACGCCCAGAGCAGCACGGTCTGGGCGCCCGATGGGAGTGCCATCGCCTTCCCGGTGGACGGACCGGGGGGTGCGGCGATCATGGTGCAGCCGGCTCGCGACGGCGCCCGAGCTTTCGAGGTCGCCGAAGGCTCCTCGGTGCTGTGGTCGCCGACCTGATCCCTACGACGCCGAGCGCCGACGGTAGCCGTTGCCGATGAGTCCCAGGTCGATGATCACACCGAGCACGATCACGACGACACCGGCCGCGGTGATGCCGCCGGTCACGGTCGACAGGTCGTTGTGGGCGACGGCGTAGGCCAACGTGGTGGTGGGGAGGAAGAAGAAACCCATCGTGGGCCAGAACCAGCCGCCGTACGCGAGCGCGAGGTAGTCGGAGAAGAGCCAGAGGATGAGGATGAGGAAGCGCGGCGTCAGGAGCGTGAAGATCACGAACAGACAACCCATCAGCTTGCCCCCTCCTCCGGCCCGTTCCGCTCACGGGCCCGACGGTCCCGCCGGAAGAGCAGAACGTACCCGACGACGGCGATCGCGGCGAACGCGAACCACTGGATCGCGTACGACAGGTGCGGTCCCTCGTCCAGGGCGGGCAGGGAGGCGGGCTCCGGCTGGCCCGAGGCTTGCGCCGGGACCTGCTCCTGGAGCTGGAACGCGACGGGCGCGAGCTCGTATGGGACCTGCCCTTGCAGCACGCCGAGATCCACGTGCTGCACCGTGGTGACCCTCGCCGTCTCGCCCGGCGACGGGCCCGCCGCCACCGCCCCGGACCCCGGCGCCAGGACGACCCCCGTGACGGTCACGGGTCCGTCCGGCGCTGCGGCGGGCCCGGTGATCGGCGGTTCCTGGTCCGGATCGAACGGGATCCAGCCTCGGTCGACGATGACGGCGGTCCCATCGGCGAGGACGAGGGGCGTGAGCACGTGATCGCCTTGGCGCCCGTCCTGGGTCCTTCCGTAGAGGATCACCTCTTCGGCGGGGTCGTAGGTTCCCGAGACCTCGGCGCGACGCCAGGCGAGATCCTCCGGCGTCGATGACCCCCCCACGAGCTCATCGAACGGCTCGGCCGGCGCTCGCAGGCCCGCGCGGACGAGCTCGTTGGCCGCCCGGCGACCCTCCAGACGGTCGAGCTGCCAGAACCCGAGGCGGATGCACGTCGCGGCCACGACGATGGCGACTACCAAGAGTCCGATACGTCGAAAGTCCATCGGGGCGGAGCCTAACGTCGCTCAAGGGGGATACCGGTGCGTGCCGATGTTCAGTGATAAGTCGAGCCTTTGGTCGGTCGTCCTGGGCGGACGAGCGGGCATACCATGGCCCGGCTCGGAGAACGGAAAGGGTGACGAGATGCTGGCTCTGTACGTTCGTGTGCAGGTCTGGCGCGCGAACGCGTTCAGCTCGGAGGAGGGGGCGACAGCTGTCGAATACGCGTTGATGCTCGCGCTGATCGCGATGGCGATCTTCGCGGCGGTGATGTTCCTCGGTCAGTCGACGAACAGCCAATTCGCGAACAGCGAGCTGGTCGACGGCTTGAGCTGAGTCGGCATCGTCCGGGGTGCCATCGGCTAGGCTGGCCGGCCGATGGGAACCGACGCGCGTCTGCTGGATCTACAAACGCTCGATCTTCGGATCGAGCGTTTGTCCGTGCGGGTGCGGTCGCTCGAGTCCGGCGACGACCTGACCACCGCACGTTCGGCGGCTGACGCCGCCGAACGTGCGCTCGGCGACCTCAAGCTCCAGCTCGACGTGCTGGACCGGGATGGCTCGAAGCTCGAGCACGAGATCGATTCCCTGCAGCAGAAGATGGCGGCGGAGCGCCAGCGGATGTTCGACGGATCGGTCGCCAACGCCAAGGAGCTCGAGGCCATGGGCCGTGAGATCGAGAACCTGCAACGCCGGGTGGGCGACCGGGAGGATCGAGCTGCTCGTGATCCTCGAGGAACGCGAAGGGCTCGAGGCGCGCGAGAAGGAGGCGTCGGCCGAGACCGACGAGCTCCGGGACAGGGTGCAGCAGGTTGCCACGGCGTCCGGAGACGAGCTGGCCTCGATCGCGGCCGAGCTCCAAGGCCTCCAGGTCGAGCGCTCGGCGTTGGCCGCGCAGCTCGACCCCGAGCTCCTCGAGCTCTACGAGGAGCTCCGAGCCCACAAGAAGGGCGTGGGCGTGGCGGCGCTGGTGGACGGCGTGTGCCAAGGGTGCCACGAGGCGTTGTCGTCCGTGGAGCTCGACCACGTGAAGCACGAAGCGGGCATACCGAGGTGTGAGCATTGTCGACGGATCCTGGTGGTGTGACGGCGGGCTACCCCTCGTTGGTGGTCCACACCGACGGCGCGGCTCGGGGGAACCCCGGTCCGGCGGGAGCGGGCGCCATCCTGACCACGCCGGAAGGCGTGGTGGTCGCGGAGATCGCCGAGGGGCTCGGCCGCGCCACGAACAACGTCGCCGAGTACACGGCCGCGATCCTCGGGCTCGAGCGCGCCCGGACGCTCGGAGCCCGGGAGGTCCTGCTCCGGTCCGACAGTCAGCTGTTGATCAACCAGCTCACCGGGCGGTACCGCGTCCGCACCGAACACCTCCGTCCGCTGTACGAGCGGGTCCAGCAGCTCGCGTCGGGGTTCCAGCACATCGTCTTCGAGCACGTCCGGCGCGAGGAGAACGTCGACGCGGATCGCCTCGCGAACGCAGGCGTCGACGCCTGGTTGAGCGACCAGGGTCCCGGCGGCGGCGCCTAGGCCGACGAGCGCCCGGGCGTCGACGCGCCCCGACGTGCCGCGGTACCGTTGCGCGTGGAGGAGCCGGCCGGGCGGCCGCGGCTCGGCGTTCGCGCCGGGTCGAGGAAAGTCCGGACTCCGGAGGGCAGGATGCTGGCGAGAGCCAGGCGGGGGCAACCTCGCGGACAGGGCCACAGAGAGCAGACCGCCCCGGGCGATCGGGGTAAGGGTGAAACGGTGGGGTAAGAGCCCACCAGCGTGTCGGGCGACCGGCACGGCTCGGTAACCCCCATCCGGAGCAAGGCCGAGCAGGGAGCGCTCGAGGACGGCCCGTCCGAGCTCCCGGGTAGGCCGCACGGCGCGGGCGAACCGCGACGCGGCGGCGCTTCGGCGCCGTCCGAGAGAGATGGTCGCCGGCGGGGCTCGCGCCCCGCGCACAGGATCCGGCTTACAGGCCGGCTCCTCCATCGTTCGCCGATCCGATCACGCGCGCGGCTGCGGTAGGGTGCGGCGCATGGACGACCTCCCCGGCAAGCTCGCCAAGCTTCCGCTGTTCGCCCACCTCGACAACGACGCCCTCGCTGCCGTGGCGCAGCACGTCTACGAGGTCGAAGCGCGCGCCGGCCAGGTTCTGATCGAGATCGGGCAGCCGGGCGCTGGCATGTTCGTGTTGGAGGAGGGGGAGCTCGAGGTGCAGCTGCCCTCGGGAGAGACGATCGTCATCGCGAAGCCGGGGGAGTTCGTGGGCGATCTGGCGCTCCTCACGGACGAACCGCACGTGGCGCGCGTCCGGGCGCACACTCAGGTGCGCTGTCTCGCCATCTCGCGACAGGACTTCACCGCGCTCCTGCAGGAACAGCCGCGGATCGCCCTCGCCATGCTCCCGGTGTTGGCGCGACGTCTCGCGAGCTCGCTCTCGTTCCGCTGACCCTCGGGCGGCGAGCCGGTCCCTCAGGCGCGCACGCCGGCCTGCAGGGCCCGCCGGAGCTGCGCGCCGGCGTGGTAGCTCGAGCGAACCAATGGTCCTGCCTCCACGTGCGTGATGCCGAGCGCCTCGCCGTCGCGTGCATGCTGGGCGAACTCGTCGGGCGTGACCCATCGATCCACCGGCAGGTGGAACGTCGTGGGTTGGAGGTACTGGCCCATGGTGAGGATGTCCACGTCCGCGTCCCGGAGGTCGGTCATGGCCCCGCGTACCTCGTCGGGCTCCTCGCCCATCCCCAGGATCAGGTTGGACTTCGTGATCACGTCGGGACGGTGGCGCTTGGCGAACCGCAGGACGTCGAGCGAGCGGTCATAGCCGAACGCCGGCCGGATGCGATCGTGGAGCCGTCGCACGGTCTCGAGGTTGTGCGCGAACACGTCGGGGCCGGCGTCCAGGAGGGTCGCGATGTCGTGCTCCCCGCCCTTGAAGTCGCTCGGCAACACCTCCACGCCGATGCCCGGGACCGACCCCTTCACGCGCTGGACGGTCTCGGCCCAGAGGGCCGCACCGCCGTCATCGAGATCGTCTCTCGCCACGCCCGTCAACACGACGTGGCGCAGGCCCATCTCGCGTACCGCGTCGGCGATCCTCGCGGGCTCCTCGAGATCGACGGGATCGGGCTTGGCGGTCATCACGTCACAGAACCCGCAGCGTCGGGTGCACTTCGAGCCCAGGATCAGGAAGGTCGCCTCGCGTTCCTCCCAGCACTCCGCGATGTTGGGGCACATCGCCTCCTCACAGACCGTGTGGAGCGAGAGACCGCGCATCAAGCCTTTCAGCTCCGTGTAGTTCGGACCGCTCGCCAGGCGCACCTTCAGCCAGGGAGGCTTGCGCGCGCCCGCGACGTTCACGCCGCCATCCGGCGAGGGACCGTTGGTCACACCGACGATGGGGAGGTGGAGTCGGCGCCTGGCGGGATTGTGATCGCGCGCGGCCATCGAGCCGAGTCTACGCGGGCAGGCGTCAGCGGACGTCGGCGTGCGTCACGGCGACGGCGGCGCCCGCCACGCCGGGCACCGCGAGGCCGGGCTGGCCCGGGAGGAACACGCGGAACGACGCGCCACCGCCCTCCCGATCGGTGACCCACGCCCGGCCGCCGTGCATCTCGGCGAACCTGCCCACCAATGAGAGCCCGATCCCGGTCCCGGGGGCGTGCGGCGAGGCGGTCGGACCCTGGCGGAAGGGTTCGAAGATCTCACCCCGGAGATCCTCGGGCACGCCGGGACCGTCATCGTCCACCGAGATGAGGACCCCCTCGTCCATCGGCTCGACGCGCACCCAGATCCGGCGGTCGCTCGGCGTGTGGCGGGCGGCGTTGAGCACCAGGTTCTCGACGATGCGCTCGACCTTCGGTGGATCGATCGCGATCACGACGGACTCCGCGTGGGACACGATGTCCCGGCCCGCCAGTTGATCGAGGCTCTCGATCGTGCGGCGTACCAGCGCGCCGACATCGGTCGGCCGGAGCTGGGGCTCCATGATGCCTCGATTCAGGCGATCGATGTCCAGGAGGTCCTTCAGGAGGCGATCGAGCTTGCGCGCGTTGGTCGCCAGGCGGTGGAGGAGGTCGTCCCGGTCCTCGCCGGTCAGCGCAGGGGTTCGCTCCAGGGTCAGCGACAGCCCGAGGATCGAGGTGAGCGGGCTGCGCAACTCGTGCGAGACGGCGGCGAGGAAGGTGTTCTTCATCTCGTCGATGGCACGCAACCGCTCCGCGGCGTCGCGCTCCCGTTGCTCGGACTCGCGGAGCGCCTGCTCCGCGAGCTTCCGCTCGGTGACGTCGTAGATGACCCCTTGCATGAAGCTGGGGGCCCCGTGCTCGTCGTGCAGGAACGTCGTCTCATCGTGGACCCAGATGGTCCGGCCGTCTCTCGTGCGGAGCCGGTACTCGGCGCTCCAGGCCGTCGCCTCGTCGGCCGCGCGGAGGTACCCGCCGACGACGCTCTCGCGATCCTCGGGGTGCATGAGGCTGATCCAGAGCTCGGGGTCGGCCATCCACTCGTCCGGCGTCACGCCGACGATGTCCTCGATCTGCGGGCTCACGTAGATCGTCTCCATGGATCGATCCGCGCGGTCGACGTAGATCGCCGCGGGGACGTGCTCGACGATGCCGCGGTACCGCTCCTCCGCTTCGCGCAACCGGGCCTCGGCGGCTTTCGTCTCGGTCAGGTCGAACATGACCCCTTGCCAGTACATGGGGGTCCCGTCGTCGCCGCGGATCAGGATGGCCTCATCGCCGATCCAGACGGTCTCGCCGTCACTCTTCACGACCCGGTACTGCACATGGAAGTCCTCACCCGACGCGTCCGTCCGGCGATCCTCCTCCACCACCCGCTCGCGATCGTCGGGATGGATCATGGTCGGCCAGATCGCGTTCCACTCGTCGGCCGTGTACCCGAGCAGCTCCACCAGCTGCGGACTCGCATAGACGATGTCGCCGACCCCGGTCTCCTCGATGTACGTGATGGCCGGGATGTGCTCCACGAGGGTCTGGTACCGGCGTTGGGTCTCGGAGAGCTCTCGGGCATCCAGCTGGCGGGCGATGGCGGCGCCGAGGGTGTTCGCGGTCACGGCGAGCGCGTCGATCTCCGCGTCGTGCCAGGCGCGCTCCTGCTCCAGGTCGTCGAACCCGAGGTACCCCCACCACAGGTCGCGCACGAAGATGGGGATGGCGAGCAGGGTGCGGACCCCCGACCGCGCCAGGTTGGCTCGCTCCGGTTCGGGGAACGTGGAGACTGGTCCGTGCAGGACCTGAGCCCTGCCGAGGATGGAGGTCCAGCGCTCGAACCCGGAGCTGCTCCAGGAGAACGCGGGGGGGAGTTCGTCGGGTTCCCGCTCCCAGGCCCCGGGTGCGGGCCACCGGTCGACGAGCCTGGCCGCCGGTTGGTCCTCCACGTCCTCGTTCCGGTAGAGGTACGCGCGCGAAGCCTCGCTCGCTGCGCCGAGACGCGCGAGGACCGCGGGGAGTGCTTCCTCCCACGAGGACGATCCGAGGAGCTTCTCCGCGGCGAACCCGGCGCTCTGCAGGATCGCATCCCGGCGCGAAAGGGCTTCCTGTGCGAGGCGGCGCTCGGTGACGTCTTGGAGGACGCCCTGCCACACGCGACCGCCGTCGGCGTCCGTGACCAGCACCGCGTGGTCGTGCAGCCAGACCATCTCGCCGGCGGCCGACACGATCCGGTATTCGACATCGAACGGTTCGCCGGTCAGGTTCGTCCGCTCGGATTCCTCCAGGACGCGGGCACGGTCGTCGGGGTGCAACATCCGCACCCAGAGCTCGGGATCCTCCAGGCGTTGCTGCGGGGTGTAGCCGGTGAGCTGCTCGTAGCGAGGGCTGATGTAGAGGGCCGTCGAGACATCGTCGACGGCATCGGTGTAGACGGCGACCGGAACCTGCTCGACCAACGACTGGTACCGGGCCTCCGCGTGGCCGAGTGCGGCTTCGGCTTCGCGTTGTGCCGTCACGTCGATGAAGACCCCGTCAGCCCGCAGGCGCCCGTCGCGGACCGCGACGGCCGTCTGCTCGCGCACCCAGACCGGATGGCCGTCGCGATGCATGAGTCGGTACTCGGTGTCGCGCGGCTCACCCGACGCGATGGCGGCGGTCCAGTCGGCCACCGCACGCTCCCGATCGTCGGGGTGGAGGTGGGCGGCCCAGGAGCGGCGGTCGGCAACCCACTCCTCGGGCGTGACGCCCACCAGCCGGACGATCCCGGGGGCGACCCACCAGCTGTGGACCTCGTCGGGGTCGTCGAGGTCGTACTCGATCGTGAACGCCGTCACCGGGAGCGACTCGAGCAGCGTGCGCCAGCGATGCTCCAGGTCGCGGAGCCGTTGCTCGGCTTCCCGCCGCTCGGTGATATCGAAGAGGACCCCTTGGTAGATCCGGTGACCGCTGGGTCCCGTCCCCACCGGGTTCGCTTCGTCGCGGATCCATACCCATCGACCATCGGCCCGCTGGAGGCGGTACTCGGTGGCGAACACGTCGCCACCGTTCACGGCATCGGCCCACGCTGCGTCGACGCGATCGGCGTCGTCCGGATGGATGCTGCGGGCGTGGGCCTGCGGGTCCGCGAGCCACGCTTCGGCGGTGTAGCCGAGGAGCGACTCGAGCTGCGGGCTGATGTACACAGCGGGCGCGCTGCCCGTCTCCTCGGACACCTCGCGGACGTAGGCGACCGCCGGCACCCGTTCGACGATGGTGCGGAAGCGTGCTTCCGTGCGAGCCGCGGTGGCCTCGGTGTCCTGCCGGAGCGCGCGTTCACGCGTGGCCTGCGCCGATCGTCGGAGCGCCACGATCGAGAGCCCGACCACCAACATCAGGGCGAGCGCGAAGAACTCGTCCCGATACACCCAGTCGACGATCACGCCGCCGATGAGGTCGAAGACATCGAAGGCGAGGCCCAGCCCGAAGAGCGCGGCGACGACCAGTCCGACGACCAACAGGTCTCGCGGACCGCTCGACCGCTTCCGGGCGGGCGAGGATGGGGTGTGCTCGGGCACGCTCCTGGCATTATCGGGCCTGGTCAGGGGCCCCTGAACCAGGGGGCTGGCTCGATCGGGCGGCCGGGTCTCCTTCACCCGGGCGGCCGCAGCGTCAGGGAGGGTCGCCGCGCTCCGGAACGAGGCTTCAGAACCTGGCGAGGTCTCGCATCGCTCGGAAGATGTGGTCCGGCTCCGGCTCCATGTAGAAGTGCTCCAGCGCGGCGGCGTAGGGCATCGCGGGGATGTCGGGGCCGCCGATCCTCACGATCGGCGCGTCCAGGTCGAACATGGCTCGTTCGGCGATCGTGGCCGCGATCTCGGCGCCCGCACCGTAGGTCCGGTTGTCCTCGTAGACCACCATCGCCTTCGCGGTCTTCCGAACCGACGCGAGGATCGTGTCCATGTCCAGGGGAGCGAGCGACCGTACGTCGACCACCTCGGCCTGGATCCCCTCGTCATCGGCGAGCCGCGCGGCCGCGTCCAGACAGCGATGCAGCTCGTATCCGTACGAGATGACGGTGAGGTCCGTTCCCTCGCGCTTCACGTCGGCGACGCCGATCGGGATCGAGGCGCCACCGCCGTCGACCTCACCACTGATGAGCCGGTAGCACTTCTTGTGCTCGAGGAAGAGGACCGGGTCCGGGTCCCGGATCGCGCTCCGCAGGAGACCGGCAGCATCGCCGGGCGTCGAGGGCATCACGACCTTCAGACCCGGGACATGGGCGTAGAAGACCTCGATGGATTGCGAGTGGTAGAGCGCGCCGTGGATGCCGCCACCGCACGGGGCCCTGATCACGAGAGGAACCGTCCAGTCCCCGGCGGTCCGGTACCGCATCCGAGCAGCCTCGGACACGATCTGGTCGAAGGCCGGATGGATGAAGTCGGCGAACTCGATCTCGGCGATCGGCAGCAGCCCGTCCAGGGCCATCCCGATCGCGATCCCCACGATCCCGGACTCCGCGAGGGGGGTATCGATCACCCTCGCCTCCCCGAATTCCTCGAGGAACCCCTCGGAGACCTTGAAGACGCCACCGCGGGCGCCCACATCCTCGCCGAGGAGGACGAGGCGGTCGTCGGCGACCATCTCCTCATGGAGGGTGTCGCGGATCGCGGTGACGAGGTTCACCTCGGTCATGGGACCTCGTCCGCGAACACGTGTCGCATCGCCGTGTCGGGGAGGGGGTCAGGCGCATCCCAGGCGGCCTGGATGGCTGCGTCGATCTCGCCCTTCAGCTCCTCGTAGAGCGCATCAGCGGACGCATCGTCCAACAGGTCGCGTTCCCGCAGCAGGGAGCGGAACCGGACCAGCGGATCGAGCTCCCGATGCTCTGCGACCTCCTCACGCGTCCGATAGGTCTTGTCGTCGTCATCGGACGTGTGGGGGAGGAACCGGTAGGTCTTGCACTCGAGCAGGGTCGGTCCCTCGCCGTTCCTCGCGCGGTCGTGTGCCTCTCGCATCGCCTCGAAGCAGGCGAGGACGTCGTTGCCGTCGACCACCTTCCCGGGGATCCCGTAGCCGTCGGCCCGCGTCGCCACGTCGGCGACCGCCATCTGCTTGTCCTGGTGGACGCTGATCGCGTACTCGTTGTTCTCGCAGATGAAGACGACCGGCAGGCGATGGATCGCGGCGAAGTTCACACCCTCGTGCCAGTCGCCCTCGCTCGTCGCCCCTTCCCCGAACCAGCACGCGACCACGGCTCCGTCGCCTCGGTACTTCGACGCGTACGCGATCCCGGCGGCGTGGGGGACCTGGGTCGCGATGCAGGACGAGTGGCTCACGATGCCGAGCCGTCGCGAGCCCCAGTGGCTGGGCATCTGCCGACCGCCCGACGTCGGATCGTCAGCCTTCGAGAACAGTCCGAGGAAGATCTCGTACGGCGTCATGCCCGCGCGGAGCACGACACCGAGGTCCCGGTAGTACGGAACCCAGACATCGATGCCCGGGCGCATGGGCCACGCCGTGCCGACCTGGCACCCCTCGTGTCCGCTCACGGGGACCACGAACGGCGCACGCCCCATCCGGTTCTGACGCAGCGCCGCCTCGTCGATGAGGCGAGCGGTGAGCATGGTGCGATACATGGCGAGGAGATCGTCGCCCGTGGGCCCCAACGCCTCAGGGGCCGCGTCGGTCACCTGCGCGGACATCCCGAGCCTCCTCGCACCGTGCGCCGAGTCTACATCGGTGCCTCCGGCCGGAGACCGGTCCCCGCCGCGAGGGAGCCGGGTCAGGCGGATATACCCAGGGGGGGTATACTGGGGACGAACGGACGGAGGGGTCATGACCGATCCGGTGTGTGGCATGGAGGTCGACCCGGCGACGGCCGCCGCGGCCTGGGACCACGACGGCACGACGTACTACTTCTGCTCGGTGGGGTGTTTCGAGAGGTTCCGTGACGAGCCGCAGCGATACCTCGACCGCGACCCCTCCGAGCGGCGGATGTGATGGCCCGACCCGATGGAACGATGACGGAGGCACCCGTGTACGGCTACGCGATGAAGAAGGACGAGCTCCAGAACCGGCTCCGGCGGATCGAGGGGCAGGTCCGCGGTCTCCAGCGGATGGTGGAGCGCGACGAGTATTGCCTCGACATCCTCACCCAGGTCAACTCGGTGTCGGCAGCGCTCCGAGCGGTGGGGATGGGGCTGCTCGACGGCCACGTCCGCCACTGCGTCGCCGACAGCATCGAACAGGGCGACGGCGAGGCGAAGATCGGGGAGCTGATGGCCGCCGTGCAGCGGTTCTCCGGGAGGTGAGGCCGGATGAGCGACGTTCGAACCCGTGAGGTCGTCCTCGATATCGAGGGCATGACCTGCGCGTCCTGCGTTCAGAAGGTCGAGACCGCGCTCGGCCGCGTCGACGGCGTCGACGCGGCCGCCGTCAACCTTGCCACGCGGACCGCGACGGTCCGCGGATCCCCCGGCGGGGTCGACCAGCTGATCCGGGCCGTCGCCACGGCCGGCTACACGGCCCACCCGCACAGCGGGAACCGATCGCCTCATGACGAAGAGCGCTGGTACCGCCGCCGTCTCCTCGTGGCGGCCCCGCTCACCGTTGCCATCCTGGCGCTGAGCTTCGGTCCGCTCGCCGCGTGGGACGGCGCCATGTGGCTGGCCTTCGCGCTCGTGACGCCGGTGCAGTTCTGGGCCGGCTGGCCGTTCCTCGCGGCCGCGGCCCGCGCCGCCCGCGCTCGCACGACGACCATGGACACGTTGATCGCGCTGGGCTCGTTGGCCGCCTACGGCTACAGCGCCTGGGTCGTGTGGAACGCGGCGTTCGGCGAGCCGATGGCGGGGGCCGACGTGGACCACTACTTCGACACCGGCGCCGTGATCATCACGCTCATCCTCACCGGTCGGATGCTCGAGGCGAGGGCTCGGGCCTCGGCGGCCGACGCGTCGCGGGCGCTCTTGGAGCGGGGGGCGAAGGAGGCCACGATCATCGATCCCGACGGGCACACGCGCACGATCCCGATCGAGGATGTCCGGCCGGGCATGCGAGCGATCGTCCTGCCCGGCCAGAAGATCCCGTCGGACGGTGTCGTGAAGGAAGGGACCTCGTGGGTCGACCTCTCCCTGCTGACCGGCGAATCCGTCCCGGTCGACGTCGGACCCGGGGACGAGGTCGTCGGTGCTTCCATCAACGGACACGGCCGCCTGGTGGTGTTCGTGACCACGGTCGGAGCCAATACGAAGCTCGCGGAGATCGTCCGTCTCTTGCAGTCGGCGCAGGGCTCGAAGGCTCCCGTCCAGCGGCTCGCCGATCGGATCTCGTCGGTCTTCGTTCCGATCGTGCTGGCGCTGTCGGCGATCACGTTCGCGGGATGGATGGCCCTGGGCGACTCGACGGCCGGCACCGCGCTGCTCCATGCGACCGCCGTTCTGGTGATCGCCTGCCCCTGCGCCCTCGGTCTGGCCACGCCGGCAGCGGTGATGGTCGGCACCGGGCGCGCGGCGGAGCTCGGCATCCTGTTCGGAGGTGGTGAGGTCTTCGAAGCTGCCCGGGCCGTCGACACGGTCCTGCTCGACAAGACCGGCACGGTGACGGTGGGCACCATGACGCTCGACCGCGTGCTGCCGGTGAACGGTGCCAGCGAGGATGACGTGCTGTCGTGGGCGGCCGCCGCGGAGTCCGGTTCGGAGCACCCCATCGCCCGGGCGGTGCTCCACGGCGCGGTGGCGCGCGGCGTCCGGATCCCGGAGGCGACCTCGCTCGAGGTGCAGCCGGGCGCCGGAGCGACCGCGATCGTGGCGGGCGACGAGGTTCGGGTGCGTCGTCCGGTCGGGCTCCCTCCGGCTCTCGGCCGCATGGCGGACGAGCTCGCCCAGGAAGGGTCTACGGTGTTCGCGGTCTGGCGGTCCGGGATCCGTACGGTCTCGTCGCCGTCACCGATGAGCTCAAGCCCGAGGCGCGAGACGCCGTCACGCGCCTCGAGGGGCTCGGGCTCGACGTCGCCATGGTGTCGGGGGACCGTCGGCCCACCGCGGAGGCGATCGCCGCCCAGGCGGCGATCCCCACCGTGCTCGCCGACGTCCTCCCCGACGGGAAGGTCGACGAGGTCCGCCGTCTCCAGGCCGACGGGCACACCGTCGCGTTCGTCGGCGACGGGCTCAACGACGCGCCGGCCCTCGCGCAGGCGAGCGTCGGTCTGGCGCTCGGCACGGGCACGGATGTGGCGATCGCGGCGGCGGACGTCACCCTGCTGGGGGGCGCCCTCACATCGGTGCCGGATGCGCTCGAGCTCGCCCGCCGCAGCTACCGCGTCATCCAGGAGAACCTCTTCTGGGCCTTCGTGTACAACGTCGTCATGATTCCCCTGGCGATGCTCGGCGTGCTCGATCCCATGTGGGCGGCGGGAGCGATGGCGATCTCCAGCGTCACGGTCGTGCTGAACGCCCTCCGACTCAAGCGGTTCCCTGCCGGGGCTCCGCGCGATCCCGCCCCGCCATTGTCACACGGCAGGCCGTCACCCACACTGACGGAAGCCTCGTTCGTACGATCGTTGGAGGAACCGTAACCGTGAGCACCGCCACCGAGCACGTCGTCGACGTCACGGATGCCGACTTCGAGCAGACCGTCATCGAAGGGTCAAAGGAACGGCCCGTCATCGTCGATCTCTGGGCCGCCTGGTGCGGGCCCTGCCGGACGCTCGGGCCCATGCTCGAGAAGGTCGCGAGCGAGCGTGCAGGAGCCTTCCTGCTGGCCAAGCTCGACGTGGATGCCGGCGAGATCGGGCAGGCGTTGATGCAAGCCGTCCAGAGCCGGAGCATCCCGACGGTGATCGCGTTCCGTGATGGACAGCCGGTCAGCATGTTCGTCGGCGCCTACCCGGAAGCCGAGATCAACCGGTTCGTCGACTCGATCCTGCCGACCGAAGCGGAGCTGGAGGCCGGCGAGGCCGAAGCGGTCCTCGAGGCCGGGGACCTGGAAGGCGCGGAGGCGGGGTTCCGGGAAGCCCTCGAGAAGGAACCGGACAACCGCGAGGCCGCCCTCGGACTCGCCCGCGTGCTGCTGGAGCGCGGAGCGGTCGACGAAGCCCGCCCCCTCGTCGCGCGGCTACTTCCCGACCCGGAGGCGGAGCGTCTCCACGCGCAGATCGAGGTGCACGATTGGGCCGACGACACGGCACCCGGCACGCTCGCGTCCGCGAAGCGTCTCGCGGCGCAGGGCCGGTGGCGCGAGGCCCTCGACGCCATGGTCGGTGCTCTCCAGGACGATCGCGATGCCGCCCGGCAAGCGATGGTGACGGCGTTCTCGGTGCTCGGCGACGACAGCGATCTGGTCGCCGAATACCGTCCGAAGCTGGCAGCCGCGCTGTTCTGAGGTGGCCGTGAACGAGCTACAGGAGCGGATCAGCGCGTGGTGGGACCGGGACTCCCACACCTACGACGCGTCGGCAGGACACGCAGCATCCGACCCGGTCGAAGCAGCAGCGTGGCGCGAGGTGCTGGTCCGGACACTGCCGCCCCCTCCGGCCCGCGTCCTCGATGTCGGCGCCGGCACCGGCGCGATGTCCCTGCTCGCGGCGGAGCTCGGATACGAGGTCACCGCCCTGGACCTGTCCGACGGGATGCTGTCGAAGGCGCGCGCCAAGGCCGGGGAGCGCGGTCTCGATCTGAACTTCGTGCACGGCCCCGCCGAGGACCCACCGCCGGGCCCCTTCGATGCCGTCATGGAGCGTCATGTCGCATGGACCCTTCCCGATCCTGTCGCAGCCATGGGTGCGTGGCGGGCGGCCGTGCGCCCGGGGGGGCGCCTCGTGTTGCTCGAGGGCTCCTGGGCGGGCGAGGGTCCGTGGGTCGGGGTGAAGGATGCGATCGCCGATGTCGTGCAGCGCGTCCGCGGGATCGCCGACGACCACCACGCGTCGTATCCGGAGGATGTCCGCTCGGCCCTTCCCCTGGGCGACACGTCCTCGCCGACGCCGTTCCTCGAGGCCGCCCTGGAGGCCGGCTGGCAGCGTGTCCGACTCGCCCGACTCCGCGATGTGGAATGGGCGATCGAGCGCCGGGAGGGTTGGCCCGCCGGCTGGCTGACGCACCGGCCGCGGTACGCGATCGTCGCCGACGCCTGAGCGGGATCGTCGCGTGGCGGTTGCGGTGACATGATGCTTCGGTGGAGACCCTTGAACGGGTGCCCCGGCCCCGTCAGGCTCGATCGATGGAAACGCTCACCGTCAACGGCTCGATCTTCCTCATCGGACTCGCCTCGGTGCTGACGGGCATCGTCGCTCTCCAGCTCCCGCCCGGCCGACGCCTGGAGGCGATCCTTGCGCTCGTCGTCGGAGCCGGCGTCGGGGTGGCGTTCCTGGCTATCGGGACGGCGTTCGCGAACTCGGAGGTCCAGCGAGAGCAGACGGCGTTCTTCATCGCGTCGATCGCCGGTTTCGTCGGGGTGATCATCAGTCTCGCGGCGATCCGACGTCGCGAGACCTGATCCGTGGAGTTCCCCTAGGAGACCTTCACGGAGGCCGCGAAACCCCGAGCCACCTCGTCCGGGGCTGCCTGGAAGACGAGGCCGAAGACCTCGGCGAGCCGGCTCCGGATGCGGGGGCGCATCTCGTCCACGGTCACCCGCCGGCCGAGGAGCTCCGAGAGCGACGTCACGCCGTGATCCGGCAGGCCGCAGGCGACGATGCCGTCGAACCACGACAGATCGACGTCGCAGTTCAGGGCGAAGCCGTGGAGCGTCACGCGGGTTCGCAGCAGACGGACGCCGATCGCGCACACCTTCAGATCGACCCGACCACACACCCGTCTGGACGTCGGCGCGCCGTTCGAGGTCTACGCCCACGTCGCGGGCAGCCAGGATCACCACCTCTTCGAGCTTCCGCAGGTACGCGCCCACGTCGGGCCTGGAGCCCACGTCGAGGATCGGGTAGCCGACCACCTGTCCGGGGCCGTGGAACGTGAAGGACCCCCCACGGTCGATGCGACGGACCATCCCACCGCGGGCTCCGACCGCCTCCTCGTTCCACAGCAGCTCGTCGGGCTTGGCGCGGCGGCCCGCCGTGAAGACGGGCGGGTGCTCCAGCAGGATGAGCGTGTCGGGTACGTCGCCGGCGAGGCGTCGCTCGGCGAGGTCGTGCATGGCTGCGTTCGCCGCGTCGTACGGGACGACCCCGTCGGGTTCGAGCAGCCAGGCGGCCTCGCGCATCTCAGAGGCCGAGGTCTTCGGCGAAGTCCCACGACTCGAGGTTCTGCTTCACGCGCGCGAGGAAGCGCGTCGCGATCTCCCCGTCGATGAGCCGGTGATCCCACGACATCGAGATGTAGACCATGTGCCGCACGCCGATCGCATCCTCATCCACGACCACAGGGCGCTTCTGGATGGCGTCGAGCGAGAGGATCCCGACGTTGGGCTGGTTGATGATGGGAACGCTCAGGAGCGACCCGTACGGGCCGGGGTTCGTGATGGTGAAGGTGGCCCCCTGCACCTCGTCGGGCTTCAGTTGATGGCTCCGAGCGCGAGTCGCGAGGTCGGCGATCGCACGGGCGATCCCCACGCTGTTCATGACGTCGGCGTTCTCGATCACGGGAACGATCAGGCCGGCGTCGTAGCTGACCGCGATGCCCATGTTCACGGCGCGTGGCGTGACCACGTTGTCCCCGTCGATCCGCGAGTTCACCTGGGGGAACGTCTGCAGGGCATCGACGGTGGCGCGCACGACGAACGGGAGGTACGTGAGCTTCACGCCGTGCTTCTGGAAGAACGCGTCCTTGTGCGCAGTCCGCAGCCGCACGAGATGCTCGACGTTGACCTCGACCATCGTCCACGCCCGGGCCGTCTCGTTCACGGAGGCGAGCATGTGCTGCGCGATGGCTTTGCGGATGTGGGACAGGGGCTGCACGTCCTCGCCGGACGCCGCAGCGATCGAGGGCACGGGCGCCGGCTGCGCGACCGCCGCGGCAGGTGCACCCGCGGAAGCGGCCACAGGCGCTGCCGTCGCGGTGCCACCCGCGATCGCCGCCTCCACATCCTTCCGGGTGATCCGTCCGCCCTCGCCCGTGCCGGCGACGGAGGCCAGTATCCAGCCCGTGCTCCTCCGCGAGCCGCCGAACGACGGGGGAGAGGATCCGGCTCCGCGGTCCCCGATCCGGCAACTGTGCGCTCGCCCCAGCCGCGACGGTAGCGGCAGTAGACGCAGGCGACCCTGGAGGCGACGCCGATGCGAGCGATCCCGTCGCAGGGGTCGCGGCGTCGCCGGAATAGGAGCCAGTGTCGGCTGCCGCGGACGTGGCATCGCCAATGGAGGACCCCTCTGACGACGAGCCGCCCGCGCCTGCGTCGCCCCCGTCGTCGATCTCCATCAACGCCGTGCCGACGGGCACCGTGGCGCCTTCCTCGACCAGGATCTTCGAGACCGTCCCCGCGACCGGGGACGGGACCTCGGTGTCCACCTTGTCCGTGGAGATCTCGAAGAGCGGCTCGTCGCGATCGACGTGGTCGCCCTCGTTCTTGAGCCACTTCAGGATCGTGCCCTCGACGATGGTCTCGCCGAGCTGGGGCATCTGGATCGACGTCATGCGAGCAGCTCCCTCACCATGCTGACAGCTGTTCCACAGCTGCCTCGATATCACGGACCTGGGGAAGGAAAGCATCCTCGAGGGGAGGCGAGAACGGCACCGGCAGGTTGGGCGGGGAGACCCGCACGACCGGCGCGTCCAGGTGTTCGAAGACCTTCTCGGCGATCACGGCGGCGACCTCGGCACCGATCCCGGCGAAGCGGTAGGACTCGGACAGGACGACGGCGCGCGAGGTCTTCTCGATCGAGCGGAGCACCGTCTCCTCGTCGAACGGATAGACGGTCCGCAGGTCCACGATCTCCGCCGAGACGCCGCGCTGCTGGAGGGCATCGGCGGCCTCCAACGCCTTGTGGACCATGGCTCCGTACGTGATGATCGACACGTCGCTGCCCGCGCGACGAACGTTGGCCTGTGAGATCGGGATCAAGAAGTCCGGTTCCTCCGGGACCTGTTCCTTGATCCGCCGATAGATCCACTTGTGCTCGAGGAAGAGCACGGGGTTGTCCTCGCGGATGGCCGATTTCAGCAGCCCTTTCGCGTCGGCCGGGAACGCGGGACAGATGACCTTGATCCCGCCCGCGTGCGCGAACCACGGCTCGGGGTTGATCGAGTGGAAGCTCGAGGCTCGGACGCCGCCTCCCGACGGCCCCCGGAGCACGACGGGGAGGGGGACCCCGCTCCGGTAGTGGTAGCGCGACAGCACGGTGGTGATCTCGTCGAACCCGCTCGACATGAAGTCCGCGTACTGGAACTCGGCCACCGGGCGGAACCCCTCCATGGCCGACCCGACGGCCATCCCCACGATGGTCTCTTCCGCGATCGGCGTATCGATCACGCGCTCCTCGCCGAAGCGGTCGAGGAACCCTTCGGTGACCTTGAAGGCGCCGCCGTAGACCCCGATGTCCTCGCCGAGGAGGTAGACGCGCTCGTCGCGCTCCATCTCCTCCCACAGCGCCTCGGCGATCGCGATGAGGTACGTGGCCTGCCCATCGTCGGTGCGCTTGCCCCGGGGCTCGGCGCCGTGTCCCGCGGCACCGGCCTCGACCTTGGCCTCCGCTCGTTTCGTCGCCATCAGCCCGCCTCCGTCCCGCCGCCGCGGCCGGGCTCCGATGTCCAGTACCCGTCCTCGACCCAGTTACCCTTCAGGGCGTCGCTCGGCTCGGGGAACGGGGAGGCGAGCGCGAACTCGTATCCCTCGTCGAATGCTCGCTCGATCCTGGCCTGGATCTCCTCGACGTCGTCCTTCGTCACGACGCCTTGGGCGAGCAGGTACTCCTCGAAGTTCCGCACCGGGTCGCGGTTGGCCATGTACTCCTCGAGCATCTCCTCGGGGGTGTACTTGGCGGGGTCGTGACCGGCATGGCCGCGCCACCGCAGCGAGACCGACTCGATCAGGGACGGACCGCCGCCGTCACGGGCCCGGTCGACCGCTTCCTTCGCGGCTCCGAAGACCTCGAGGACGTTCCCGCCGTCCACACGGACCCCGGGCATCCCGTACGCCGCCGCCCGCTCGGCGATGGTTGCCACCGGGAACTCCCGCTGGTTCGGGGTGGAGTAGGCGAAGCCGTTGTTGTTCACGATCCACACGACCGGGAGGCGGAAGACCGCGGACCAGTTCAAGGATTCGTGCCACCGTCCGTTGGACGTGGCGCCGTCACCGCAGATGGCCATGGCCACCCGCCGATCGCCTCGCCGCTGGTAGGCCCACGCGGCGCCGATCGCGACCGGGTAGGCGATGGGGAGGTGCGACATCACGGTGAACGTCTTGTTGCCGTACCAGTCGCCGATGTGGCTGTTCCCGTCCCGTCCCCGTGTGTAGCCGTCGATCCGTCCCCAGAACTGGGCCATCACGCGCTTCAGGTCCAGGCCCTTCGTCAGCTGCGCCGTCAGGTCCCGGTGGGTGGGGAACAGGGAATCGCCGTCCTCGAGGGCGATCCGACCCCGACGTGCGTGCCCTCCTGCCCACGGCCGGAGTAGATGGCGCCCGGCAGACGACCCTGCCGATACAACGCCTCCATCCGCTCGTCGAAGTACCGCGCCAGCTTCAGCAGGTACAGCATGTGCCGGAGGCGGTCGTCTGGGAGCGGGCGGTCGCCCGCGGCGACGGCAGGTTCGACGTTCGTGGCCACGCTCCTCCTCGGCTACGGTGCGTGCAGGGGCTTGCCGGCGAGCTTCAGCATGGCTTCACCGACGCCCTCGGACAGGGTGGGGTGGGGATGATGGAGCGCGGCGGCCTCCAGGGCCGTCGCCTCCCAACTCGTGATCAGCATCGCTTCGGCGACGAGGTCGGTGACGTGGGGGCCGATCATGTGGACGCCGCGGACGGGTCCGCCGCCGGCTTCGGCGATGACCTTCACGAACCCTCCCTCACCCACGATGTTCGCCTTCCCGATCGCGCGGAAGTCGAGCTTCTCGACCTGGATCTCGAGCCCACGCTCGCGGGCCTGCGCCTCGGTGAGACCGACGCTCGCGATCTCCGGGGTGCAGTACGTGACGCGTGGGACGTCGCTGTACCTGATGGGAGCGACGGTCTCACCGGCGATCCGCTCGGCCACGGCATAGCCCTCATCGAACGAGACGTGGGCGAGCTGGAGCGGTGTGTCAGCGACGTCACCGACCGCCCACACGTGCGCCGCGCTCGTCCGCAGGTCCTCGTCGACCACGATGTAGCCCCGCTGGTCTCGCGTGACTCCGGCCTCGTCGAGGCCGAGACCGTCGGTCACCGGGCCGCGTCCGATCGCGACCAGACAGAGGTCCGCTGCGACCACTCGGTCGGTCCCACCGGCATCGAAGGTGACCTCGACGCCCGAGCCCGTGTCGCGGACGTTCCGAACCTCGGCGCCGGCCGCGGTGGTGATGCCGCGTTTCCGGTAGGCGCGCGCGATCTCCTTCGAGACCTCGTCGTCCTCGAGGGGAGCGAGTCGGGGGAGCGCTTCGACGAGCGTGACCTCCGCGCCGAGGGACCGGTAGAGGGAGGCGAACTCGAGGCCGACGGCGCCGGCTCCGATCACGACCGCGGACTCCGGGATCCGATCGAGCACCAAGGCTTGATCGCTCGTGATTACATGCGTTGAGAGCTCGACGTCCGGGAGGAGGCGAGGGAAGGAGCCGGTAGCGAGGACGACGTCCCCGGTCTCAAGGCGGCGGCCGTCGACCTCGACGCCCGGCGCTCCGGTCAGACGCGCCGTGCCCTGCACCACGTCGATCCCCCGGAGCTTCACCAGACCCGTCAGGCCCTTGACGTTCTTGTCGACGATCGATTCTTCGAAGCGGCGGATGGCGCTCCAGTCGGCTTCGCCCGCAGCCTTGATGCCCCAGTCGGACGCCCGGTTCACGGTGTCCAGCACCGCGGCGGACTGGAGCAGGGCTTTCGTGGGGATGCATCCTCGGATCAGGCAGGTGCCTCCCAGCCGCTCGTCACGTTCCACGAGCGCGGTCCGCAGGCCCAGCTGGGCGGCCCGCAGCGCGGTCGCATAGCCACCGGTACCCGCCCCGATCACGACGACGTCGTACGTCTCTGTCATCCCGACCGGCAAGTCTACCCGTCACCTCCGAAGCGCCTGCGCGCACGAGCGGTCGGCCGTACGATGCCCGGCGTGGAGACCGGCGAAGAGCTCAAGCACACACCCCTCGAGGCCGAGCACCGAGCGCTCGGCGCCAAGCTCGGACCGTTCGGCGGTTGGCTCATGCCGATCGAGTACGAGGGTGCGCTGGCGGAGCATCGCGCCGTTCGCGAACGTATCGGGCTCTTCGACCTGACCCACCTCGGCAAGGTGGAGGTGGTGGGCCCGGGAGCGCTGGGCATGCTCCAACGCGTCGTCACGAACGACGTCTCCCTGATCGCGGTCGGCGAGGCCCAATACAACCTGGTGCTCAACGAAGGCGGCGGGGTGATCGAGGACCTCATCATCTATCGGCTGGGTGATGACCGTTTCTTCGTGGTGCCGAACGCGTCCAACACGCAACGCGTCCTGCAGATCTTGGGCGAAGCGGAGGCGGACGAGCGGCTCCACCTGATGTACCACCAGGACTGGTGCTTCGTGGCGGTCCAGGGACCCGAGTCGCCCCACGTGGTGCGAGGCTTCTTCCCCGAGGCGGACGGTCTCGGGTTCATGCAGTGCGTCGAATCCGAGTACCGGCGCCGCCCGGTCATCGTGACCCGATCCGGGTACACGGGCGAGATCGGCTACGAGCTCTTCACGTACCAGGACATCGCCGTCGACCTCTGGCGGGACCTGTCGGAGGCTGCGGCCGCGTTCGATGGCCGGCCCTGCGGGCTAGCGGCTCGCGACGTGCTCCGATTGGAGATGGGGTACCCCCTTTACGGGCAGGACCTGTTCGAGACGTCGACGGCGTTCGAAGCCGGTCTCTCATGGGCGGTGGCCATGGAGAAGGGGGATTTCCGGGGGCGCGCCTCCCTGGCGCACCAACGCGAGGAGGGCCTCCCGAGCAGGCTCCACGGGATCCGGATGCACGAGCGGCGCTTCATCCCCCGAGCGCACTACCCGGTGTTCCGCGGCGACGGCCTCATCGGCGAGGTCACGAGCGGCACGTTCTCGCCGCTGTTGGGGACGGGCATCGCGCTCGCGTACCTGTGGCCCGCCGACGCGGCGGAGACGGGCGATGTCGTCGAGGTCGACATCCGGGGGAGGCGCGGAGCCGCGACGATCGTTCGGCCTCCGTTCGTGGACCGGAGCCCACGCTGACGAACTCCCGCCCGATCAGACGGTCATGCCGCGAGCGGCGCGGATGAAGTCACCGAAGCCTGCGTCGCCGAACCGCACGTGCCGGAGCAGTTGCGCCAGTCGGTCGCTGGCCCGAGGGGTGTCGCGCGTGATGGCCGCAGCGACGTAGAGGCCCGAGCTCGGGATGCCGAGCTCCTTGGCCGGTCCGTAGCCGGGCGCCGCGACGAAGAATGACCACCGCACCCGCGGGGCACCGTCGGTGCGACAGACGCCCTCCGCCTTCGCGATGTAGTCCCCCGGCGAGGACCAACCACCACCCGTGAACGCCGGCACGTGGTCGACCACCACCACTTCGCGTTCCGCCCGGCAGCCGGGCGCCGCGATGAGCTCCGCCATGAGGGGACCGCGGGCCGCGAGGTAGTACGCGTCACGGGACAGACCGACCTCGGTGGCGTCCACCCAGGTCGCCGCGATCCCCGTCGCGCCGGGACCGAGGTCCCGCCACGCCTCTGGATCGGGCGATGCGACGAACCCCTGACGTGGACTGGCATCGAGCGGCACGGCGCTCCACGACTCCGGGATGAGCCCGCTCACATGCCCGGCCACCACGCGGACGAACGGTGACGCGGTGGGCTGAACGGACAGCGTCAGGGCGGTGGGAGGGGTTGGCTCATCGGTCGCCGAGCAGCCGGCGGCCGCGACGCATGCGATGATGCCGAGGATGACGTTCCGCACCCGGGTCGATCTCTCCCGCAGGGAGGATACGTCGGTCGGGGCGAGCGCGCCACCGTAGGCCGAACGCGGGACTCAGGCAGCGCCGAGGGGCGGGGCCGCCACCCGGGCCCCCTCGCTCGCCGGGATACAGAACGAAACCCGCGTGCCGCCCCCCGGGAGCGGGTCCGACCACATGATCCCGCCGTGCTCCACCACGACCTGGTGGGCCAGGTGCAGCCCGACACCGATCCCCGATCGCTCCTTGCGGAGTGTCTCCTCGCCGGTCGAGAAGGGTTGGTCGAACGCCTGCGCCAGCATGGCGCGGTCGAGTCCTTCGCCGCGGTCTGTGACCGTCACGACGACGCCCTCGTCGAGCACCCGCGCGACGAGCTCCACCGTCCCCCCTGACTGGGAATACCGGCATGCGTTGTCGAGGAGCTCGTGGACCACGCCGCCGAGCCGGCTGCCGTCGGCGAAGGCGGTGAGCTGCTCGGGGACCTGGTCGACGATCGTCACCGTCGGGTACGACCGCCGGGTCTCATCGACCGCGTGGCGCACGAGGGGGCTGAGGTCGATGGTCGACAGCTCGAGCTCGAACGAGCCCCGTTCGAACTCGGCGAGCGTGATCAGCTCATCCACGATGCCCATGAGTTTGTCGAGGGAGGTCTGCAACTGGTCCAGGAAGCCGTCGCGTTCGTCGGCGGGGACGTTGGGGTTCCGCAAGACGTAGGCGATGCCCTTCGCGACCGTGATCGGCGTGCGGAGCTCGTGCGAGACGTTCGCCAGGAAGTCTGCCTTCGACGACGTCCCCTGCCGCACCTCGTCGCGGAGGCCGACGAGCTCCTCCTGGAGGTCCCGGATCGAGGCCAGGGTCCGGCTGACCTCCATGCCGAACGGGACCGCGGTCTTCCCGGACAGGACCACCGCCCCGCCCTGCACGGAACGGATCGCGGCGACGACGTCGTTCGGCCCGTCGTTCCGGGTGAGGTACGCGGCCGCACCGGCGGCGAGCGTCTCGGCGATGAGGCTGGGGTCGAGCGAGAGAGCCCGGGCGATCACCCGCGTGCTCGGGGCGACGGCACAGAGGCGCCGCACGAGCTCCGGTCCGCCGACGCCCTCCATGCCGAGATCGCACACCACGACGTCGGGACGGGTCCGTGCGGTGGCTTCCACAGCGCGGAACGCGTCCGTCGTGACCTCGACCTCGAGGTCGGAAGCCTCCCTGAGCATGTGGTACTGGAGGCGCGCGACCTCATCAGCCGTGTCGCACAGGAGCACGTGCGTGGGCATCTGCTCGGGATATCGGCGCTCCTGGGGGGTGATTGAGCCGACGTGACCAGCGGTCAGTGCACGATGCCGGTGCGGATCGCGATGGCGACCGCCTGTGCCCGATCGTTGGCGCCGAGCTTCTCGAAGATGCGCTCGAGGTGCGTCTTCACCGTGTGCGGCGAGATGCCGAGCTCGGTCGCCACCTGCCGCGTCGTGGAACCGTCGGCCACTTTCTGGAGGATCTCGCGCTCACGCTTGGAGAGCGGCGTGGCTCGCTGCTCATCACCGCCGGCCGATTGGGCTTCCTGGATGAACGTCTTCGTGATGCCCGGGTCCATCACCGCGTTGCCTTTGATCGCGTTGCGCGCGGCGTCGATCAAGGCGTCGGGCGAGGCATCCTTCAACAGGTACCCAGAGACACCGGCCTGGATCGCTTCGGAGACCGCGCTCCTGGATTCATCGACGGTGATCGAAGATGACCCGCGTGTCGGGCGACGCTTCGCGGATCCGGCGCGTGGCCTCGATCCCGTCCATCCCCGGCATGCGCACGTCCATGTACACGATGTCGGGAGCCAGCTTGCGCGCCTGCTCGATGGCCTCCTCGCCCGTGGACGCCTCGCCCACCACGACCACGACGCCCTCGGAGAGCTCGAGAGCGGTCCGGAGCCCCTCGCGGGTCACCGGGTGATCATCGACGATGAGTGCGCTGATCGGCGGCATCCGATCTCCTTCGGCAGCCAGGGAAGTATCGTGAAGGGAAGCATAGCCCCGCAGGAGCCCGGTCGGAGGAGGCAGGAGACCGTATGGACGACCAAGACCTCGCGCTCGACGAGCCGACCGACGGCGCGGTCGAGAGTTCCCGCACCGGTCCGCCGGAGCTCTCCGAAAAGCGGATCCTCGAGGCCCTGAAGCAGGTGTACGACCCCGAGCTCGGCATCAACATCGTGGATCTCGGCTTGGTCTACGAGGTCGATCTGCAGGACAACGGCGATGTCGACATCCGCTACAGCCTGACCACCATGGGCTGCCCCATCGGCCCGCTGATCGAGGATCAGATGCGGGCGTTCCTGGCTCCCCTGGAGGGTCTCGGTGAGGTCCGCCCCGACCTCGTGTTCCGTCCGCCATGGAGCCCCGAGCTGATGTCGGACGAGGCCAAGGCCGCCCTGGGCGTCTTCTGACCTTTCCTCCGGGCGGTTGACCCTCGGCGTGCAGGTGCGGTAGTTGTTGCACCTGCAATCCCGACCGGAGGAGTAGGGAACGTGATCAGGACGCGCTGCCGCGGGCTCGTGGCGGCCATGATCCCGTGCCGACTCTGCTGTCCGGATCCGGGCGCGCGCGCCTGAGAGGCGCTCCAGCGTTGCGCCGCCTGTGTCGAGCACCCCCCGTCGATCGACGGAAGACGGCCGAGAGGCCGAAGGAAGGAAGGTTCGAACCATGACCGAGTACGCGAACCCCGATGTGCTGGTGTCCACCGACTGGCTCGAGGAGCATCTCGACGATCCGACCGTGCGCGCGATCGAGGTCGACGAAGACACCAGCGCGTACGACAAAGGCCACATCCGCGGCGCCGTGTCCTGGAACTGGACCACGGACCTCCACACGAAGGTGGGCCGCGACTACCTCGACCAGGCCGGGTTCTCCGCCTTGCTGTCCTCTGCCGGGGTCGGGCCCGAGACGACGGTCGTCCTCTACGGTGGCAACAACAACTGGTTCGCGGCGTACGCGTACTGGCTCCTCAAGCTCCGCGGGTTCGATGACGTGAAGCTCCTCAACGGCGGCCGGAAGAAGTGGGAGCTCGAGAGCCGAGAGCTCCACAGCGAGGTGCCGTCGTACCCGGAGACCGGATTCTCGATCAGCGGCTCGGACCGCCCCGAGATCCGTGCCCTGCGGGATGAGGTGCTCGAGAAGGTCGCGGGTCCTGACGACGAGACGGCCTACGTCGACGTGCGCTCGCCCGAGGAATATCGCGGCGAGAAGCTCGCGCCCGACCATCTCCCGCAGGAGCAGTCGCAGGTGCCGGGCCACATCGCGGGGGCCGCGAACATCCCGTGGGTCCAGGCGGCGAACGACGACGGCACCTTCAAGAGCGCCGATGAGCTCCGGGAGCTCTACGGGGCCCAGGGGATCACGCCCGAGCGGGAGGTCATCGCCTACTGCCGCATCGGGGAGCGCTCCTCCCACACGTGGTTCGCTCTCCAGGAGCTGCTGGGGTATCCGAAGGTCAAGAACTACGACGGCAGCTGGACCGAGTACGGCTCGCTGGTGGGGGCGCCGGTGGAGTTGGGCTGACCCGCCGGCTCAGGCCGAGCGCCAAAGCCGGACGGCGATGTCGCCGCCCACCAGAACCAGGATCGAACGGACGGCCCACGAATCGCCGGTGGTCGCGGCGACCGCGATCGCGGTCGCCGCGATCACGACCGCGAGGACCTTGACCATGGTCGTCTTCGATCCGCTCTTCGAGCTACGCCCCGCCCCGCCGTCCATCGTCGCCCCTTCCTTCGAGAACCCGCCCGGTGTCCGGTGGATCCTAGGGGGCCATGCCGAGGCGATGCAAATCCGACCTCCCCGGTGGACTTTCACGGCTCGTCGCGGGTAGATTGGGTGTCGAACGGCTATCGGATCGGGACCGATCCCGACCGTGGGGGATGACGTGATGGCAGTCAGCCAGGAAGAGCACCTCGAGCAGCTCGCCAAGGGCTACCGCTTCGACTGGAAGGACGCCGACCATTCCGTCTTCACGCCCAAGCGGGGCCTGTCGGCGGCGGTCGTCGAAGAGATCTCCGCTCTGAAGTCCGAGCCCGACTGGATGCGGAAGTACCGGCTGAAGGCCCTGAAGCACTTCGAGGCGCGCCCCATGCCCTGGTGGGGCGCGGACCTCTCGGGCATCGACTTCGACAACATCTACTACTTCATCCGTTCCACGGAGAAGCAAGCCCAAGAGTGGTCCGATCTGCCGGACGACATCCGAGGCACCTGGGACAAGCTGGGGATCCCCGAGGCGGAGAAGAAGTACCTGGGCGGGGTCTCGGCGCAGTACGAGTCCGAGGTCGTGTACCACAAGATCAAGAAGGAGCTCGACGACATCGGCGTGCTGTTCACCGACATGGACAGCGCCGTCCGCGACTACCCGGATCTCGTCAAGGAGCACTTCGGCACCCTCGATCCCGGCCAACGACAACAAGTTCGCAGCGCTGAACACCGCGGTGTGGTCGGGGGGGTCGTTCATCTACGTGCCGCCCGGGGTGCAGGTCGACATCCCGCTCCAGGCGTACTTCCGGATCAACGCGGAGAACATGGGCCAGTTCGAGCGGACGCTGATCATCGCGGACGAGGGCTCGTACGTGCACTACGTCGAGGGCTGCTCAGCCCCGATCTATTCGTCGGATTCGCTCCACTCCGCCGTCGTCGAGATCAAGGCGATGAAGGGTGCGCGTGTCCGGTACACCACCATCCAGAACTGGTCGACGAACGTCTACAACCTGGTGACGAAGCGCGCCGCGGCCTACGAGGACGCGGTGATGGAGTGGGTCGACGGCAACATCGGCTCGAAGGTCACCATGAAGTACCCATCGATCTACCTGCTCGGCGAAGGCGCGCGCGGCGAGGTGCTGAGCGTGGCGTACGCGGGCAAGGGCATGCACACCGACGCGGGTGGCAAGGCGATCCACGCCGCGCCCCACACCACGAGCGTCATCACCTCGAAGTCCGTGTCGAAGGACGGCGGGCGAACGGGCTACCGAGGCTTGGTCCGTGTCGAGCCCGAGGCGCACCACGCGAAGAGCACCGTGCGGTGTGACGCGCTGATCCTCGACGACATCTCGCGGTCCGACACGTATCCCTACATCGAGGTCGAGGATGAGACGGCCGCCCTGGGTCACGAGGCCACCGTCTCGAAGGTCGGCGACGATCAGCTCTTCTACCTGATGAGTCGCGGTCTCTCCGAGGCGGAAGCCACCGCCATGATCGTGAACGGCTTCATCGAGCCCATCACGCGGGAACTCCCGATGGAGTACGCGGTCGAGCTGAATCGCCTGGTCGAGTTGCAGATGGAAGGTTCGGTCGGCTAGAGCCCGGCCGTGGACAGGTTGGAGGGGAGGGCAGGCCGCCCGGCGGTCTGCCCTCGTCCATGAACAGGAGCAACGTGACGGATCGCACCACCTTCGACGAGAGCGGTCTCGCCCGGATGCCTGGCGAGGGCTTCGCCCGTGATCTCCGAACCGCTGCCTACGAGGAGTTCGTGAGCCTGCCGGTCCCCTCGCACGAAACCGAGGAATGGCGCTACACGGATCTGTCGGGGTTCGCTCTCGATTTCTCGCCGTTCACACGTGGTGAGCGAGCCGAGGATCTCGACGGCGTTCCCCCGGAGATCCTGGCGGCGGCGGGCGCTGTAGGGGAACGAGCCGGCCTCCAGATCCAGCACAACTCCACCACCATGACGACGCACCTCGATCCAGAGCTTGCGGCGAAGGGCGTGGTCCTCTCGAACCTCGACGACGCGGCCGTGGAGCACGCCGACCTGGTCGAGCGGTACCTCCATCAGCAGGTGCCCACCAAGCGCACGAAGTTCACCGCGCTCCACGGTGCCTTCCGCGCGGGCGGCACGTTCCTCTACGTGCCGCCGGATGTGGCGGTGGCGTTGCCGCTGCAGACCTTCACCTACGTCGACACCGACGGGGCCGCGGTGTTCCCGCACACCTTGATGGTGGTCGGGCGCGGCGCCGAGGTGACGTTCATCGACCGCTTCGCTTCGCCGCCTCTCGGCGGTGCCTTCAGTGACGCCATCACCGAGATCGACGTGGGCGACGGTGCCCACGTCCGCTACGTGTCGCTGCAGGAATGGGGGACCGGCGTGACGCACCTCGGCGTGGTCCGCGCCACGGTGGGCCGGGATGCGGAAGATCCGAACCCTCTCGATCGGCTTCGGCGCCGATCTCGCGCGGGTGGAGAACGAGGTCGTCCTCGCCGCGCCGGGAGGGTTCTCCGAGCAGCTCGGGGTGTTCTTCGCCGACGGATCGCAGCACTTCGACCATCGATCGATCCAGGATCATGTAGCGGAGAACTGCACGAGCGATCTCCTCTACAAAGGGGCCCTCCGCGACGCCAGCCGTGCCGTGTACAGCGGGTGGGTCCACGTGCGGCCGAACGCCCAGAAGACCAACGCCATGCAGACGTCGCGCAACATCGTGCTGTCCGAGCACGCGAAGGCCGACGCGATCCCGAACCTCGAGATCGAGGCCAACGACGTGCGATGCGGCCATGCGGCGAGCGTGGGTCCGGTGGACGAGGACACGATCTTCTATCTCCAGAGCAGGGGGATCCCACGTGCCGAAGCCGAGCGGCTGATCGTGACCGGCTTCTTCCAAGAGGTGCTCGACCGGGTCGCCATCGATGAGGTGCGCCAGGGTGCGGAATCGGCGATCGCCTACGAGCTCCGGAGGTCGGCATGATGACGGCGGTGCGTGTCTGCGGTCGTGCCGATGTGCCGGTGGGGGAAGCCCGTCGGTTCGACGTCGACGGTCGGGTCGTGGCCGTCGTGAACCTGGGCGACGACGGCTTCCGGGCCGTGGACGCCGTCTGCTCCCACGAGCACTTCTTCTTGGACGAGGGCGACGTCGATCCCGGATCTCGAGACCATCGAGTGTCCGAAGCACGGCTCCACGTTCGACCTGAACACCGGGGCACCGCGCAGCCTCCCTGCCGTGAAGCCGGTCGCCGCCTACCCGGTCACCCTGCACGGCGACGACATCCTGATCGAGGTGTGACGACGATGAGCACGAACGGCAACCATGCGGCGACCCTCGAGGTCCGCGGGCTCCACGCCACCGTGGAGGGCAAACCCATCCTGCGAGGCATCGACCTGGTCGTGAAGCAGGGCGAGATCCATGCGTTGATGGGCCCGAACGGATCCGGCAAGTCCACGCTGAGCAACGTCATCATGGGCCGTCCCGGCTACGTGGTGACCCAAGGGACGGTCATCCTCAACGGTGAGGACATCACCGCCCTCACGGCCGACGAGCGGGCCAAGCGTGGGTTGTTCCTGGCTCTGCAATACCCGACCGAGGTGCCCGGTGTCTCGGTGGTGAACTTCCTCCGCACCGCCTACCAGGCGGTCAAGGGGACGCAGATCAGCGCCCTCGAGTTCCGCAAGCACATGAAGGGCCAGATGGAGCGCCTCGGCATCGAGGACGCCATGGTGCAGCGGTACGTCAACCAGGGGTTCTCCGGCGGGGAGAAGAAGCGGAACGAGGTGCTGCAGCTTGCCGTGCTCGAGCCGCAGATCGCACTGCTCGACGAGACCGACTCGGGGCTCGACATCGATTCCTTGAAGCTCGTGGCCGAGAGCGTGAACCAGCTCGTCGGCCCGGAGCTCGGCGTCCTGATCATCACGCACTACCAGCGGATGTTGAACTACATCACCCCGCAGCAGGTCCACGTGATGATAGAGGGCCGCATCGTACGGTCCGGTGGACCCGAGATCGCGCACGAGCTCGAGGCCAAGGGGTACGAGGGTCTGCGCGCCGAGCTCGGGCTCGAGACCAACGGAGGGACGTGAGCTCCACGTGACCGAGCACGGGCTGGACGTCGAACGGATCCGTCGGGACTTCCCGATCCTCTCGCGCGAGATGAGCGGGAAGCCGCTCGTGTACCTCGACAGCGCCGCGACGTCGCAGAAGCCGGAGCAGGTGATCGAGGCCGAGGCCGACTTCTACCGGAAGCACAACGCGAACGCGCATCGAGGCATCTACGACCTCGGTGAGGAGGCCACCGAGGCGTTCGAGGGTGCCCGTCAGACGATCGCCTCGTTCCTCGGCGTCGACGAGGCGTCGCGCCTGGTGTTCACGCGCGGCACCACCGAGTCCATCAACATGGTCGCCCACGGCTGGGGCAGGAAGTTCCTCCATGAGGGCGACGAGATCATCCTCACCGAGATGGAGCATCACTCCAACATCGTCCCCTGGCAGCTGTGCCGCGACGCCACGGGGGCGACGTTGCGGTATGTCCCTCTCACCGACGACGGGCAGCTCGATCTCTCGGACCTCGGGTCGCTCCTCACGGACCGGACCAAGGTGTTCGCCCTCACCGGGATGTCGAACGCGCTCGGCACCATCACGCCCCTCCGTCAGTTGATCGACGCGGCGCATGCCGTGGGCGCCGTGGTCGTGGTCGATGCTGCGCAGATGGCGCCGCATCTCGCGATCGACGTCGATGCGTTGGACGCCGACTTCGTGGCCTTCAGCGGACACAAGATGCTCGGACCCACCGCATCGGGAGGGCTCATCGGGAAGCGAGAGCATCTCGAGGTCATGGATCCCATGTTCGGCGGGGGCGACATGATCCGCGAGGTCTTCCACGACCACTCCACGTGGAACGACATCCCCCACCGGTTCGAGGCCGGCACCATGCAGGTCGCGCAGCAGGTTGGCCTCGCCGCGGCCGTCGAGTACCTCGAGGCGCTCGGGATGGATCAGGTCCGAGCCCACGAGGAGGAGCTCACGAGGTATGCGCTCGACCGGTTGCTGGATGCGGGCGCCACGGTCTTCGGGCCGAAGGACCCGTCGAGCCGGGGCGGAGCCGTGAGCTTCTGGTACCACGACGTCCATCCCCATGACCTGGCGACCATCTTGAACGACGAGGGTGTGGCGATCCGCGCGGGACATCACTGCGCGCAACTCGTGATGAGGCGGTTCGATACGCCCGCGACCGCCCGAGCGTCGTTCTACGTCTACAACACGAAAGGCGAGGTCGACGTGCTGGTGGAGGCGCTCGCCCGCGCGGACGACATCTTCACCGTCTAAGGTTGCTGGCCAGACCCGAGACGATCACGCACACGAGATCGACGCGGAGGCAACGAGTGGCGCTCGACGAGATCTACAAGGAAGTCATCCTCGATCACTACAAGAACCCGCGGAACAAGCGCGACCTCCCGGGCGCCGAGCTGAGCTGCACGCGGAACAACCCGCTCTGCGGCGATGAGTCGTGGGTCTCGGCCCATGTAGAGGATGGGAAGGTCATCGATATCGCGTTCCAAGGCGCCGGGTGCTCCATCTCCCAGAGCTCGGCATCGATGATGACCGAGGCGGTCGCCGGCCAGCCGGTCCCGGATGCTCTGTCGCTCGCCGACGACTTCCGCGGGATGATGGCCGGCGAGGTGGACCCCAGCGAGGAGCGGTTCGGTGACCTCGTGGCACTCAAGGGCGTCGTGAAGTACCCCATCCGGATCAAGTGCGCCGTGCTCGCATGGGACGTCCTCCAAGAGGCGTTGCAGGGCGCCGGCGAGGCAGCCGGCACCGCCGCCCACCCGTAGCCATCCGACCAGCCCTCGGCGAGGGGCTTCCATCGGGAGTCGCGTCCTCGAGCCGACCTTCGGCCGATGTGATGCATCCGGTGGCGTCGGTACAGTGGCCTACCCCGGGTGGGGGCTCGTACCGGGGATCGGGAGGGGAACAGGGTGATGGATGTGCCGCGGTCGATGCACCGCGTCGTCTCGGCAACGCTCGCCACGATGCTGGCGATGTCGGCGCTCCTCGTGTCCGCCGGGTCGGCGTCCGCGGCGTGGAGCCAGCCCGCGTTCGTCCGGTCGATCGGAGGCATCGGGCGGCCGGGTGTCTTCGCGTGGGGCCTCGCGTTCAACCCGGTGTCGCACGAGGTCATCGTCGGCGACTACCTGAACTTCCGGGTGCGCCGGTATGCCGACGGCGGGGCACGCTACCTCGGCGACCTGCCCGTCCGTCCTGGTGAGGTCTGGGCCACCGGCGTCGATCCCACGACCGGCGACATCTACTACTCCAGCAACTGGGATGACTCGATCGAGCGATTCGATCGAATCGGCAACCACCTGCGCACCGTGCGGGTGAGTGGCGGGTGGAACTCGTGGTTCGACGTCGACCAGGCCGGGACCTCTGGATCGATGAACGGGAGCCCCCAATCCACCAGCTACTCGATCCAGCGGTACCGCAACGACGGGACACGGTTGAACTCCTGGACGCTGCCGAACATCTTCCCGAGGGCGATGACGATCTTCGGGATCGGCGTCACCTCCGATGACCGTGTGTACCTGCCGGACTCGAACAACCAGCAGATCCAGGTGTACCAGTTCAACCGCTCGTCCGGGTCACCTGACCTTCGATCAGGCGTTCGGCTCGACGGTCCTCGGCACCGATCTGCGGGGGGTCGCGTTCGACGAGACGAACGGGTGGGTCTACACCTCCGACTCGCGCAGCGAACATCGTGCGGAAGTTCACCCTCGGCGGGACCTACGTGTCGGGCGATCGGGGACCGCGGGCAGCGCGCCGGGTAGGTTCTTCGCGCCGCGCCAGCTCGACGTCGACCCGGCCACCGGAGACCTCTACGTCGCCGACTACGGGAACTGGCGTTTCCAGCGCTTCGGTCCGAACGGTGCGCTTGCTCGGGACGTACCCGAGCCCTGCCCAGCCGGCGGCACCGGGCCATCTCGCGCACGCGGCCGACGCGGTCGTCGACCCTGCCACCGGCGACCTCTGGGTCGCCGACACCTACAACCAACGGTTCCAGCGGTTCGGTCCCGACGGAGCGCTCACCGGGTCGTGGGGCTTCCGCGGCGGCACCGAACCGTACGGACAGAACTACCCGAGCGCGATCGGGTTCGACCCGGTGAACCGGCGGGTCTGGGTCGGCCAGGAAGAGGGTCGCGTCATCAAGATCTACGACCGAACGGCACCTACGTGACCACCATCTCGAAAGGTCCGAAGACCCCCGAGAACGCCGGGCTACACGCGGAACGTCACCGACATCGACTTCTTCGGCGGGAAGGCCTACATCGCCGACGAGCAGTACGACAAGATCAAGGTCGTCGACGCAAACACGTTCACGGAGCTGACCGAGATCGACGTGTACAACGGCAGCGGCTGGAGCGGCGCGCACGGCCTCGCGATCGACCCCGCGACGGGGAACCTCTTCGTCGCCACCTACAGCGAGGACCGGATCAAGGTCTACTCGCCCGCTGGCAGCTTGCTGTACGACGTTCGGCTCGTCCGGCAGCGGGACGGCCAGTTCACCTCGCCGCGTGATGTCGCCATCGTCGGCGGTATCGTCTACGTCACCGACGCCGACCAGAGCCGGGTCCAGGCGTTCTCGATGGAGGGACGTACCTCGGCCGCTGGGGTGGGATCGGCACCGGCACGTACCGGTTCCGCAACCCGATGGGCATCGATGCCCGCGGGAGCCTGCTGTACGTGTCCGATGTCGAGAACGGTCGGATCACGGTCTTCGACGCGACGACCGTGAAGCCGGCCTTCGTCTTCCACAAGCCCACCGTGACGATCACGTCGCCCGCCGACGGTCAGGTGATTCGGCTGTGGAAGGACCGATCACCGTCCCAGGCACGGCGGCCAGCACCCAGTTCATCTCGAACGTCGAGGTGTCCGTGCAGCGAGAGGCCGACGGGTTGTGGTGGAACGGCCGGAACGCGTCGTGGGAGCCACGCCGAGCGATGAACCTCGCGCCGTGGGTTGCCGCGTCGGCGCCCGCGAGTCAGGTCTACGTACGCCTACGTCTTCCCCGGTGCGGCGCGTGGCCAGTCCTACCGGATCGAGGTGGTCGCCCGCAACCGAGGTGAAACCGCTTCGGCCGTGAAGGTGGCAACGGTCCAGGTCTCGACCGAGCTCCCTCCGGACACGACGCCGCCCAACGGCACGCTCACGTACCCGGCACGGGACGCGACGGTGCCGAGCGGCATCGTCCAGCTCCGGGGCAACGCCACCGACGATCGGGCGGTCGGCGTCGTGGCCGTGACGGTGAGAGACGTCGATTCGGGCCAGTACCTGCGTGCCAACGGGTCCTGGGGCTCGATCGCCTGGCTGCCGGCGGTGCTCGCCTCGCCGGGCTCCACCGGGAGCGGTTGGTCGCTCGACGTGGACCTGCCGAACGGGAACAACAAGGTGCAGGTCCGAGCGACCGACGCTGCCGGGAACGTCGACCCGACGAAGCCCAACGTCCCGTTCCGGGTGGCCTGAGCACGCTGGAACCTGTGGCCCGGCGACCCTACGCTGTGGCCCGTGGTCCGTCGCTACATCTCGCTCGAGCGTCCGGCAGGGCTCGAGGACGGCGGGATGCTCGATCACGCTGGTCACGACGTGCCGTCCCGAGGCCGCGCTCGCCCGCGCGGCCCCGCGGATCGCCAGGTTGTCCGACTCGGTCGCGCCCGACGTGAAGACGATCTCTTCGGGCGCGGCGCCGACGAGCGCGGCCACCTGCGCCCGGGCCTCCTCCACCGCGCGGTGGGCCTCCTCGCCCTTCGCGTGATGGCGGCTCGACGGGTTCCCGAAGCGCTCCCCGAGGTACGGGAGCATCGCGGCCACCACCTCGGGCGCCACCGGGGTCGTCGCGTGGTGATCGAGGTAGATCACGGGGCCATAGTACCTTAGCGATCCGGCTCACAAGCCCGAGGGGCGGGGCGGAGTAGGATGAGTCGATGAGGATCCGCGCCGGGCTGGCCATGGCAGTCGCCGTCGTCGCTCTCGGCCTCTGCCGCGCGGGCAGCCACGCTGCCGGCCGGCTTCACGGAGACGCTCGTGGCCACCGGCCTGGCGAGCCCGACCGCGATGGCCTTTGCGCCCGACGGGCGCATCTTCGTCTGCCAGCAGGGCGGCGCGCTGCGCGTCGTGAAGAACGGATCGCTGCTTGCGACGCCGTTCGCGACGCTCAGCGTCAGCGCTGCCGGGGAGCGGGGGCTGCTGGGCGTGGCGCTCGACCCGGGCTTCGCGACGAACCACTTCGTCTACGTCTACTACACGGCCACCAGCACGCCGCGTCCACAACCGGGTCAGCCGCTTCACCGCTAACGGCGACGTCGCCCGGTCGGGAGCGAGACGGCGATCCTCGACCTGGACAACCTGAGCGGCGCGCTCATCCACAACGGCGGCGCCCTCCACTTCGGGCCGGACGGCAAGCTCTACGTTGCCGTCGGCGAGAACGCCAGCGGCGCCGAACTCGCAGACGCTCGCGAACCTGCTCGGCAAGATGCTGCGCCTCAACGCCGACGGCGGCATCCCGGCCGACAACCCGTTCTTCGACGCCAGGCACAGCGGCAAGAACCGGGCGATCTGGGCGCTCGGCCTGCGCAACCCCTTCACCTTCGCCTTCGAGCCGGGCTCGGGGCGCATGTTCATCAACGACGTCGGCCAGAGCACCTGGGAGGAGATCAACGACGGCCTGGAGGGCGCCAACTACGGCTGGCCGAGTACCGAGGGCGAGACCGTGAACCCGGACTTCGAAAGCCCGCTCTTCGTCTACGCCCACGGGAGCGGCCAAAGCACCGGGTGCGCGATCACGGGCGGGGCGTTCTTCGATCCGGCGGCCTCGTGGCCCGCCGAGTTCGACGGCGACTACTTCTACGCGGACTTCTGCACGGGCTGGATCCGCCGCTACCACCCCTCGAGCGACACGGCGGGAAGCTTCGCCACCAGCATCGCGTCTCCAGTGGACTTGAGCTTCCGCCCCGAAGGGCTCTACTACCTCGCGCGTGGCGGCGGGCCGACGTCCGGGGCCATCCACAGGATCGTATACACCGCCCAGCAGGCACCCCAGATCACGAGCGAGCCCCAGGACCAGACAGCGACCGCGGGCCGGCCGGCCACGTTCAACGTCGGCGCCTCCGGTGCCGCGCCGCTCGCCTTCCAGTGGCAGAAGAACCGCACCGACATCGCCGGTGCCACGGGCACCAGCTATACGCTGGCTTCGGCCCAGCTCTCGGACGACGGCGCCTTGTTCCGGTGCGTGGTCACGAACGGCGCGGGCGGCGCGCAGAGCCGCGAGGCGGAGCTGACGGTGACGCCCAACCAGCCGCCCGTGGCGACGATCACGGAACCCCCGGGCGGGCTCTACCGCGCGGGCGAGGGCATCGACTACGAGGGCAAGGGCAACGACCCCGAGGACGGGAAGCTTCCTGCCTCGGCCTTCACGTGGCAGGTCGACTTCCATCACGACGACCACAACCACCCGTTCGTGCAGCCGACGAGCGGGTCCAGGCGGGGGTCCTTCACGATCCCCAGGACCGGCGAGACGTCGCCCAACGTCTTCTACCGGATCCGGCTCACGGTCGTGGACTCTGCCGGCCGGCCGGGCACGACGTTCGTGGACCTGCATCCCGAGACCTCGACGGTGCGGATCGAGACGATCCCCTCGGGGCTGGTGGTCAACGTCGACGGGCAGCCGGCCACGACTCCGGTGCAGTTCGTCGCGGTCGTCGGGATGAAGCGCGCCATCGAGGCGGTGACGCCACAGGCGCTCGCCGGGGTGACCTACGCCTTCAAGTCGTGGTCTGACGACAAGCCCGCGGCCCACGAGGTCAAGATCAAAGCCGACGACAAGACCTACACGGCCCGCTACAAGGCCAGGCAATAGCGTCTGCCACGGCCACGGGTCAGTCCCCGGCGGGGTCGAGGTTCAGGAAGTCGCCGATCGAGCGGCCGACTTCGCGGGCGAAGCGGTCGGCGTAGCTCGTGACGGGGCCGACGGTCTCGTCCTTCTCGAGCCGCTCGACGCGGCCCATCGGATAAAACAGCGTCGTGAGGCCGAGGAGCAGCTCGTCGCCGCGGGCTTCCTGGCGCATCCAGTCGTCGAAGGCCGCGAGGTCGATGCCCCGGATCACGATGCCGGGGGCTCCCAGCGAGAGCAGGAGGCCCCAGATCTTCTCCTTCGGGTTCTGCAGGTAGAGGACGACGGGGGTTCCCTCCGAGATGTCGAAGGGCGTCACCGGTTCACCGCCGCGGCAGGCCGGCCAGGAACGACTTGATCCGCGCGGCGCCCTCCTTCAGCTCCGCCATCGAGCGCGCGAAGGAGATCCGCATGTAGCCCGGCGCCCCGAAGCCCTCGCCCGGGACGACCGCGACGCCCTTCTCCTCGAGCAGCCGCGTCCCCAGCGCCAGCGTCGTCGGGTTCTCGGGTGTCAGGTAGCTCTGGCAGTTCGGGAACAGGTAGAAGCCGCCCCCGGGCTTGACGCAGGTGAGACCGGGGATACCGGCGATCGCCCCGTAGATGAAGGCGAAGCGCGCGCGGTACTCGGCGGCGAGCTTCTCGACGACGTCCTGCGGCCCGGTCATCGCCTCGACCGCCCCGGCCATCGCGAAGGTGGCGGGGCACTGGGTGCTGTGGGAGACGAGCGCGGCGCAAGCCTCGACCAGCTCCTTGCCCGCCATCACCCAGCCGATGCGCCAGCCCGTCATGCAGTAGGTCTTGGACGCGGTGCCGATGATCACGAAGCGCTCGCCCAGCTCTGCGCGCACGGCCTGCAGCAGGCTGCGGTCCGTGGGCACGAAGCTGAGCCGCGCGTAGGTGTCGTCGTAGAGCAGCGTGAGCTTGCGCCGCCGGCACAGGCGCGCGAGGGCCAGCAGGTCCTCCGAGGGGATCACGGCCCCGGTCGGGTTGCCCGGGCTGTTGACCAGCACGGCCCGGGT
>CAWEOB010000007.1:0-210230 GCA_963810635.1 uncultured Actinomycetes bacterium | reverse complement strand
CGGTCCCGATGAATGGTGGCCCCATCAGCTCGAAGGGTGTCGCGTCGTGACGGAAGCGGGACGCGAGCTGGGGGTCGTCGAGCAGGTGATCCCGAACCCCGCGAACGACCTGTGGGTCGCGGTCGACCCCGAAGGCGTCGAGACACTTGATCCCCGCGCTCAAGGACCTCCTGCTCGACGTCGATCTCGGTGCGAGGACGATCCGCGTCCGCGACGTGCCCGGCCTCACCGTTCCGGAGCCGGAGCCGGACGATGGACCTCGGGTCACACGTCGGCGATCTTCGCCAGACCCGAGACCTTCCTGAGCACGAAGCGGTTCCCGGCGCGTTCCACGAGGCCGCGCTTCTGGAAATCCGAGAGGATCCGGGAGACGTTCTCGCGACTCCCGCCGCAGAGGCTCGCCAGATCGGCGTGCGTGATGCGGGCGATCTCCGTCCCGTCGTCAGGGAGTTCGGCGAGGGTCGAGGTCCCCATCTGGAGGAGACGCTTCGCGACGCGGCCCTTCAGATCGAGGAACAGGAGATCGTCGGAGAACGCCTGATGCTCGTGGACCTGTCGGGCGAGGGCGGCGAGCATCTGACGAGCGGCGGCGGGCTCGCCGGCCACCAGGTCGACGAACCGCGAGCCGTCGAGCGTCCAGATCTCGGAGTCGTCGAGGGCCAGTAGGTCGGCGCTGCGGGGGAGTTCGCCCAACACCCCGAGCTCGCCGATGAACTGGGGGGTGTCCACCGTGGCATGGAGCACGCGCGAACCCGTCGGCGAGACCGAGCTCACCTCGACCCGCCCGCTCACGAGGAAGAACACGTCGTCCGCCTCGTCACCCTGGTGACAGAGGTAGGTGCCGCGTCGGAAGCTCCGGACCCGTCCTTCCGCCACGAGGTCGCCCACGCGCGCCGGCGCCACACCCATGAAGATCGGCGTGGCCGCCATCGCCTTCGTGAGAGCGGCTTCGTGCCCACGCGCCATCTCGCGAAGCCTAGCTGGTCGCGGCCCGGGGTACCGCCCGGAGAGGCGGCGCAACGGCTGAGGCCCGGGCCGTCGGCCCGGGCCTCAGCCTGGTGCGGAACCTTCTGCGCGCGTGGTTACTGCTTCTTCGCGAGCGTCTTCTTGGCGAGGGTCTTCTTCGCCAACGTCTTCTTCGCGAGCGTCTTCTTGGCGAGGGTCTTCTTCGCCAACGTCTTCTTCGCGAGCGTCTTCTTGGCGAGGGTCTTCTTCGCCAACGTCTTCTTGGCGGTCACGCGTTCGGCCTTCCGTGCGCCGGCTGCCGGCTCACGGGAACCCGGGCTCTTCGGCTTGATCTTCTTGTCCGCCATCGACCGTTCCTCCTGTTCGCGGGACCTCCGTGGGCCCCTCCGTGGCGACATCCTGCAGCACCCGACACAGCATCGGTGGGACCCTCGTCACGCCGGGAGCGTGTCGTTGGTCACCGCCAACCCTGTGACGCACGTCACTCGTCGAGCTCGGGCAGATTCGATCGGGTCGGGACGCGGTGTGCACGCACCGCAGAACAGAGCGTCCTCCACGACCAGCGCCCGGGTCATCTCGCCACCCCGATAGAGCTGCAGGACGAAAGGCTGTGTCTGCGCGTGGTCCTCGCAGATGCCCCGACCGCAGAAGCGACAGGCGCCCACGGCGGTACGTCGGCAGTGCCAACAATCCATTCCCGGTTCCCCCTCAGTGCTCCATGTCGCGGTCCGGTGCCCGGTCGGGTCGGTCGCGCCGCAACGAGCGAGCGACGACGCGGTCGAACCCCTCCGCATCCAATCTGAACGCCCGCACGGGCGTCCGCGCGACGACCGTCGCGGTCCTCGGCACATGTTCGAGCAGAGCGATCTCACCGAAGTGGTCGCCCGGCCCCAGGGTGGCCACCCTCTCGTCGTCCTTGATCACGTCGGCCTGGCCCGACGAGATCGCGTAGAAGGCGTCGCCCGGCTCTCCCTGTTCCACGAAGATCTCGCCCGGCGCGGCGTTGACCCACCCGCCATGCTCGAGGAGATCGTCCAGGTCGTCGAGCGCGAGGGTGCGGAACGCGGCGAGCCCTCGGAGCTCGGCCAGCTCCTGCATCGTCGGAGCGAAATCCGGGGCGTCGATGTCGTCGGCGAGCAGCCGGTCGAAGGTGGGCTTGTCCACTTCGAAGAGCTGCACGTCGTCGATGGCGCGGATCGTCGCGCGCCGGGTGGCCGCCTCGAGCAGCCCGATCTCTCCGAACGATTCACCGCGGGCGAGGGTTCGGAGGACCCGCGTGTCGCCGGTGTCCGGATGCGTGTCCTCGACGGCGACCTGGCCGCTGCGGATGACGTAGAACGCGTCGGCACGGTCGCCTTGGCGGAAGACGGCGTGGCCCGGCGGGAGCGTGCGCAACCGCACACGACCGGCGATGTCCGACAGGACGTCCTCGGGGAGGTCCTCGAACGCCGGGAGGGCGTCGATCATCTCCGCCGCCTCCACGCGCCACGCGCGTTGCCGTGCGAACCGCAGACGCTCCGTCAGCCCGCGGACCCGTTTCACGAGGGCTCGAACGAGCGAGATCAGGCCGCGGATGGCGGGTCCGGCGAAGAACATCGCCAGGATCACCAGGAGGACCCGTGAGCCGAGCCCTCCGTCCCAGAGTCCCGTGATGATGCTGCCGAAGATGTGCTGCCAGAAGAAGGCCGCCGTCCAGAAGGAGAACACCGTGAAGAGGAGCCCGACGGTGCCATAGAGGGCGAGGCCGACCTCCTGTGCGCTGAACCGCTCGCGGATGCGCAGCTTGTGCCAGAGGTCGCCCTGGATGAAGGCGAGCGATCGGGGACGGAGGTCACGGACCTGGATCGAGATCCGACAAGATCCAGTACCCGTCCAGCTCGAGCAAGGGGATCAGGTTGAGGACGATCACGTAGTAGTTGAGCACGGCGAAGCGGTAGAGGAAGCCGGCGATGGAGGCGTCCGGCCACGCGAACAGGATCAGCGACGCGATGCCTGCGAGGACCAGCTCGGCGAACGGACCCGCGAACGACTGCATGATCCGTTGGCGACGATCGAGCATGAGACCGTCGGAGGAATCGACGAAGAAGGCCGGCGACCCGAAGAAGATGAAGAAGCCCGCCGAGATGATCCGCCGTCCGAAGTGCGTCAACACCAGGGCGTGGCCCAGCTCGTGCGTGAAGGTGAGGACGAACCCGAGCGCCAGGAGCAGGAGCGCTTCAGCGGGCGCCGCGTTGCCGGAGATCGAGTAGCGACCCGAAACGAAGACGGCGCCGAACGCCACGAGCCCCGCGAGCGCGATCAGACCGAGGAGGGTCGTGACCGGGAGCACGAACGTGAACCGCAGCCCGCCGCGGTAGACGGCGCGAACGAAACGATCGGCGCCATCCCACCCGATCCTGAGGTGCCGCAGGAATCCCCGGATCTTCCGTCGGCCGGGCGACGCCGGATCGAGGTGGTCGCGGAGGGCGGCCGGCAGGTCGAGGGGGGCGGGGTCGAGGAACCCTCCCTCGTGGAGGGAGACCACCAAGGACAGCACGGCGCCGGGGTCGAGATCGCCGACCTCCTCCAGGTGGGCCACGATGAGCTCCTGCGTCGTGTGGGTGCCGTCCATGAGCCGCATGAGCTCCGCCTCCCACGGCTCCAGGTAGAAGTGGAGCGTGCGGTCGGGACGGGCGCACACGGCGTAGTCGTTGCCCCCCCGCAGGCGGAACACCGCGATCTCGGTTCCGCCGGCGACGGTGGGGGTGAAGGTGTCGGGGTCGAGGCGATCGACGAGGTCATCCCACACCCCACCCAGTCCCTCATCGGGGGTCTCGACCGGACGAGCGAGCCGGTCGACGACGAGGGCGGCGACGTCGGGCCCGGCGGCCGAACGTGGGAGCGCAGCCGCCAGGACCCGTCCCGTGTGCGTGCGGCGCCTCACGGCCGCTCGCTGTCGCACGGTGTCCACCCCGATGATGGCGCCCGCGACCGCGATCGCGGCCAGCACCACCCACTGCACGGACAGCACCTCCCTCACCGCTCGGTGCCCGGCACCGGCAGGCCGGGCGCATCCTCGTCCGAATCGCGGGAGCGTGCAAGCCACGTGCCGGAGGGAGGGATGTGACGTGCAACACCGTCCATCGCCGCCGCACGTCACGGGCACCTGGTGTCGTGCATCGCGCTCGGTCGCCGTGGGTCGGGCGTACGGTCGCGAGGTCGAGAAGGAGGTGGCGAAGATGCTGAACGGAGAGATCGCCCGGTACCGGAACGAAGAGCGGGTCCGCCAGGCGAGCGGAGAGCGCATCAGCGGCCCGGTTGCCGCGCGTCGAGCCGAGAAGCGTCGTGCCAAGATCCGGTCGACATCGGGCCTGGTCGTGGCGCTGTTGCCCTTCCCGTTCAAGCACTGAGACCCGGGCGAGGCCCGGGTCTCCGTGGGGCAGGTGGAGGGGTCGTCGGCGGCCCGGGCGCCGGAGGCGCCCGGGCCGCCGACGACGCACGTGCGCGCAGGACCGGCGCAGCAGACGAACGCTCCAACCTCGAGCTCGCCCTCTCGGTGCATCGGTAGGCTCGGCACGTGCGCATCGATGTCATCTCGATCTTCCCGGCGATCCTCGAAGGGCCACTCCGCGAGAGCCTGCTCGGGAGGGCGGTGCGATCCGGTCTCATCGAGGTTCGGGTGCACGATCTGCGCGATTGGAGCAGCGACCGGCACCGCACGGTCGATGACGAAGCCTTCGGAGGAGGCCCTGGCATGGTCCTGAAGGCCGAGCCCGTCTTCGCGGCGGTGGAGTCACTCGACCCCGATCGCGGACGGGTGCTCGTGATGGGTCCGGCCGGACGACGGCTCGACCAACCCCTGGTGCGCGAGCTCGCGTCGGAGCCGCATCTGACGATCGTCTGCGGCCGCTACGAAGGGGTCGACGAACGCGTGGTCGATGGCCTGCCCGCGGAGGAGGTCTCGATCGGGGACTACGTGGTGTCCGGTGGTGAGCTCCCCTCCCTCGTGCTCATCGAGGCCGTGACGCGCCTCATCCCCGGTGTCATCGGGCAGGCGGCGTCGCACGAACGGGACTCCTTCTCCGACCCGGGGCTCCTCGACCATCCGCACTACACCCGCCCGCAGGAGTTCCGGGGGATGCGGGTCCCCGACGTCCTCGTCTCGGGGAACCACGCTGAGATCGAGCGCTGGCGGCGGGAGGCCGCGGCGGAGAAGACGCATCGCAACCGGCCCGATCTTCCGAGCGATGCGTCGCCCGAGCCGGGGGGAGAGCCTCCGGGCGAGCACTGACCCGCTGGTACACTGAGCGACCGTTGCCATGAACAAGACGGATCTGATCGAACAGTCGTTCCTGCGCACGGACCTCCCAGATTTCCGCCCAGGTGACACCGTGAAGGTGCACGTTCGCGTGGTCGAAGGGAACCGTGAGCGCGTGCAGGTGTTCCAGGGCGTCGTCGATCGCCCGATCCGGCGGCGGGATCCGCGAGACGTTCATGGTTCGCAAGATCTCCTTCGGAGTCGGCGTCGAGCGCACGTTCCCGCTGCATTCGCCGTCCATCGCCAAGCTCGAGATCGTCCAGCGGGGTCGTGTCCGCCGCGCGAAGCTCTACTACCTGCGCGATCTGCGCGGGAAGAAGGCTCGGATCAAGGAGCGCCGCGTGGACGAAGCGAAGCTCGCCGCGAACGCGGAAGCTGCTGCCGAGGAGGCCGACGAGGCTGCTCTCGAGGCTGAGGGATGGGCGCCCGACGACAGCTCTTCCCCTGCACCGGAACCCGACGCCGCCACCACCCCGGGCCCTGACGGGTCCGACGGAGAGGCGGTCGCCGCAGCCGATGAGGGGCTCCAGGTGGCCGAGGGCGAGGCCGTGGTCGATGCGTCGCCCGACGCCGACGAGCCCTCCGCCGACGAGCCCGACGAGGTCGAGGAGCGAGCCGAGGCCTGAACGTGACGGATCCGCACCCTGACGTCGCGGAACCGGCCGAGCCGCAGCACCTCGACGAAGATCGGCAGCCGCCGGAGCCGTCCGGCTCCTCGGAGGTTGAGCCCACCGACGACGGCCGGGGCGGCTTCTTCCGAGAGTTCCCCTTCCTGATCCTGATCGCTCTCGTCGTGGCGATCCTCATCAAGACGTTCCTGATCCAGGCCTTCTTCATACCGTCGGTCTCGATGGTGCCGACCCTCCGGCAGGGGGATCGGGTCCTGGTCTGCCGTCTGTGCTACCGGCTGGGGGACATCGAACGGGGCGACGTCGTCGTCTTCGCCGACCCCTCGCCCGACCCGCACCGGGATCGCGGTCCCCTCCGGGGATTCCTGCACTGGCTCGGTGAGGGCGTCGGCGTGGCCCAGCCCGAGGACGAGGACTTCATCAAGCGGGTCATCGGCCTCCCCGGCGACATCGTGGAGCTGCGTCGCGGGAAGCTCTTCGTCAACGGTGACGAGGTCGACGAGCCGTACCTCGACCCGGATCTCGACACGCGGCCCTACGGGCCCGTGACGGTTCCGGATGGCATGCTCTTCGTGCTGGGCGACAACCGGCTGCGTTCGGGCGATTCCCGCTTAACGCCGGAGCAAGGTGGGGTGGGTCTCGTGCCGGAGGAGAAGGTCATCGGCCAAGCGTTCGTGATCGTCTGGCCGCCGAGCCGTTGGGGAGGTCTCTAGCCACGGGGTCGCAGGATCTTGACCGCTACGAAGCCGAGCTGCGGCGTCAGGGCTTCGTCCGGATCGCCGGCGCCGACGAGGTCGGCCGCGGAGCGCTCGCGGGCCCGCTCGTGGCGGCGGCCGTGATCCTTCCCGAGGGATTCGATCGCACCGGCATCCGGGACTCCAAGCTCCTGAGCCCCGGCCAGCGCGAAGAGCAGTACGCGCGGATCGACCGCGTCCTGCGTCCACGTGGTGCGGAAGATCGAGCCCGCGGTGATCGACGAACGCGGGCTGCAGCGTAGCAACCTGGCTCTGCTCCGGCGGTGCATCCGTGCGCTCGAGGAGGTCCCCGACTACGTCCTGACCGATGGCTTCCCCGTGTCGCGGATGCCGTGTCCGTCGCTCGGCGTCAAGAAGGGCGACATGGTGGCCGCCAGCATCGCGGCGGCGTCGATCGTGGCCAAGGTCACACGGGATCGCGTCATGCGTCGGTTGCATCGGCGCTACCCGGACTTCGGGTTCCGCGACAACAAGGGCTACGGCACACCGGAGCATTGGGCGGCGCTCGACCGACTCGGCCCGACCCCGATCCACCGCTTGTCGTTCGCGGGGGTCGGGCAGGTGGCCCTGCCGGGCTTCGGACGCACCGACGCCGTCACGGCGTGAGAGCATGAGGTCCATGCCGATGGAAGACGACATCGAACGGTTCGAGGAGGAACGGGAGCTCGAGCTCTACCGGGAGTACCGGGATGTGCTCCCGATGTTCTCGTACGTGATCGAGACCGAACGTCGCTTCTACCTGGCGAACAAGGTCGACGTGACGACCGCCGAGGACGGCTGGGTGAAGGTGGATCTCAGCGACGCCTGGGTGTGGGACATGTTCCGACCCGCACGGTTCGTCTCGAGCGTCCGCGTCATGACCCGGCGCGACGTCAACGTCGAGGAGCTGCGGCGCGAGGACACGACGATCCCCGAGACGCCCAGCGGCTGAACCCTCCCTCATCGGCCGCCCGGGTCGCGTCGGTCGGAGGCCGTATCGTTCCTCTCGTGGTGACGCGCTCGGACGTGGGACGTGCCGGCGAGGAGGCGGCGGCTCACGTCTACGCCGACCGTGGCTACCGGTTGATCGCGCGGAACTGGCGCTGTCGGATCGGGGAGCTCGATCTGATCGTTCAGCGAGGTGACACGCTCGTGGTGTGCGAGGTCAAGGCGCGGCGCGGATCCCGGTTCGGCGGCGGGTACGAGGCCGTGGACGCGCGGAAGCAGCAGAAGGTCCGCGCGGTGACCGAGACGTTCCTCGAGCGCACCCGGATCGACCGCCGAACAGGTGCGGTTCGACGTCGCCAGCGTCGCGATCGACCCGTCCGGGTCAGCGCGGGTCGAGCTCTTCGAGGATGCCTTCTGAGAGTCGGCGCAGCGCCGTGAACATCGCATCCACCTCTGCGCGCGTGGCGAGGTAGTTCACCACCCCCGCTCGCAGGTAGGTCCGGCCCCGCAACAGGGTGGTGCTCACCCACGCCGTCCCGTCGACCTCGAGGGCGCGCTGGATCGCGTCCTGATGGCGGTCGACCCGCTCCGGCGCCCAGGCGATCGACCCGGCCGGGAGGTGGCGGAAGCACACCACGGACAGGGCGGGTTCGACGGCCAGGTCGAAGTCGGGCACGGAGCGCAGCCGCTCGGCGAGGTAGGCCGCGAGGTCGATGTTGTGCTCCACCAAGCCGCCCAATCCCCGGGTCCCCAGGTGCTTCCAGCTCATCCAGAGCTTGAGTGCCCGGAAACGGCGGGTGCCTTCGATCGAGTATTGGTACCAATCGAGCGGCTCCTCTTCGGGGATCGCGGTCCGGTAGTACTCGGGAGACCGATGGAAGGTCCGCCGGAGATCGTCCCGTCTGCGCACCACCAGACCACCGATGTCGTACGCCTGGAAGAACCACTTGTGGGGGTCGACGGTCACCGAGTCGGCGAGCTCCAGACCGGGCACGCGCCACGCGTCCCGCTCCGAGAGGCGAGCGGCGCCCCCGTACGCGGCGTCCACATGGAGCCAGAGGCCCTCGGCTCGCGCCACCTCCGCGAGCCCGGGAACGTCGTCGACCGACCCCGTGTTGGTCGATCCCGAGACGGCGCTGATCGCGAGGGGTGTGAGACCCGCGGCGCGGTCCTCGGCGATCGCTTCCGCCACCGGCTCCGGCTGGAGCCGGAAGAGGTCGTCGGACGGCACGATGCGGAGCGTTCCATCCGGGAACCCGAGGACATCGAGACCGCGCTCCACCGAGAAGTGCGTTTGATCGCTGGCGTAGACGCGGACCCCTTCGAGCATGCTCCCACGGGGGGCCCGGTCGGAGCCGCGCAGCACCGGGAGGTGGATGTCGCGGGCCATGGCGAGAGCCATCAGATTGGCCATCACACCCCCGGAGGTGAGCACACCCCAGGCCTCGGGACCCGTCATCCCGATCAGATCTCGGAGCCAGCGGACCACCTCCTCCTCGACGAAGGCGCCCACCGGGCCGGCATGCCACACGTCCACGCCCTGCTGGATCCACTGCGCCAGGACCTCGCCGCCGATCGACATGACCAGGGGAGGTGGCGTGAAGTAGCTGAAGGCGCCGGGATGATGCGCGCTGAACGTCTGTGGCGCCACCCGCTCGCGGAAGGCGCGGAGGACCTCCGCGGCGGGCTCACCCGAGGCCGGAGCGGGGGCCGGGCCGTTCGAGTCCCCGAAGAACCTCCGACGCGAGGCTCGATAGGCCTCCGGCTCGATCGGGCGGACGAGCGCTTCTTCGTACAGCCACGCCAGCGCCGTCTCCCAGACGTCGCGCCCGAAGCGCTCCAGGGCGCGTCGCGACGCAGGATCGCGCGGGTCGAGGAGCTCCGGGTCGGGGACGATGGGCAGGTCCTCGCGGCTCACGAGCCGGGATGCTAGCGGCTGACGGGCGTCGCTCGGCCACGTGGCCGGGCCGCTCCCAGCGTCGCGTGTCAGACCGGCCGGCTACGGTCCGCCCCTGATGTACGGGAGGGTCGTGGGGGTCACCGTGCTCGGGGTGGGCGGTCATCCCGTCACCGTCGAAGCGTTCGTCGGACGCGGACTCCCGTCCCTCGTGGTGACGGGACTCCCGGGAGCCACGGTGCAGGACGGTCGCGAACGGATCCGGCCGGCGGTCGAGCACGCGGGCCTCGAGTGGCCCCTCCGCCGGATCGTCGTCAACCTGGCACCCGCCAACCTCCGCAAGGAGGGGCCCGGCCTCGACCTCCCCGTCGCCGTCGCCGTCCTCGTGGCGACGGCCCAGGTGCCGGCTCGGGAGGTGGCGGGGGTGGTCTTCTTCGGTGAGCTGTCGCTCAAAGGCGAGGTGCTTCCCACGCCCGGTGTCATCTCCGTCGCGATCGCCGCCTCGCGGTCGCGCCACGAGGTCGTCGTGGTGCCATCGGCGAACGCGGCGGAGGCAGCGCAGGTCCCCGGCTTGCGGGTGGTGCCCGCCACGTCGCTCGGCGACGTAGCTGGCTTCCTCCGTGGCACCTGGAGCCCGCCGCCGGTGGACGCCACCCCGTCGCCGACCGAGGCCGGCGACGGGGTGGATCTCGCCGAGGTGCGGGGGCAAGCGCAAGCCCGGCGGGCGCTCGAGATCGCCGCTGCCGGAGGTCACAACGTGCTCATGGTGGGGGCGCCGGGCGCCGGCAAGACCATGCTGGCGCGGCGCCTCCCCACCATCTTGCCCGAGCCCACGCGCGACGAAGCGCTCGAAGCGACCCAGCTCCATTCGGTAGCCGGCCTCCTGGATGGTCGCGGGCTCCTCACCGTCCGGCCCTTCCGAGCCCCCCACCATTCCATCTCCACCGCGGGGCTCCTGGGGAGTGGGAGCACGGCGTTCCGTCCCGGCGAGGTCTCGCTCGCTCACCGAGGCGTCCTCTTCCTGGATGAGCTCACCGAATTCCGCCGCGACGCCGTCGAGGCGCTCCGGCAGCCGCTCGAGGACGGTCGTGTCGTGGTGACCAGAGCCGGGGGCTCCGTGGAGTTCCCGGCACGGTTCACGCTCGTCGCGGCGGCCAACCCGTGTCCCTGTGGGTTCGCCGGCGATCCACTGAAGCAGTGCCGGTGCCGCGACGATCGAGCGGGCCCGCTATCGACAGAAGCTCTCGGGGCCCTTGCTCGATCGCATCGACCTCCGTGTGCCCATCCCGCGCCTCACGAAGGACGAACTGCTGGGCGCCGGTGCGGGCGAGGCGTCGGCGCGGGTCCGGTCCCGCGTCGCCGAAGCTCGCGAGCGGCAGCGCCGGCGGTACGCCGACCTCGATGTCGTGTGCAACGCACATCTGCCGGGTCCCGTGGCCCGGCGGATCTGCCGTCTCTCTCGCGATGGTCGGCGCACCCTCTCGCATGCCGTGGACCACATGGCGCTCACCGGTCGTGGCTTCGATCGGGTGGTGAAGGTCGCTCGCACGATCGCCGATCTCCAGGGCTCCCTCGACATCGGAGAGGGGCACGTGGCCGAAGCACTCTCGTACCGGGCGGCGTTCGACGACGAGGAGGAGCTCACCCGTGCCGGGTGACCACGAGCCCGATCTCCCGCACGCGTTCCCTCCCGGCTTCTTCGATGGCCCCCACGAGGCCGATGCCGCCCTGTTGTTGCGTTGTCTCCTCGGCACCACCCCGCGGCGGCTCTTCGTCCTGGCATGGGACGTCGGTTCCGCACAGGCCTGCGTCGACGCGGTCCGCAGAGGTCGCACGGGTTCCGATCGGGACCGGGTGTTCCTCCGCGACGCTCACGTCGAGGACATCCGGCGCAGGATCGCGCGGGTCGGTGCCCGGGTCGCCTTCCCGGGGGATCTCGAGTACTGGCCCGCGTTCCTCCGGTTGAAGGACCCCCCGATCGCTTTGTTCCTGCGCGGCCAGCCGCTGGGACTCGGCGCGGATCACGTCGCCGTCGTCGGCTCGCGTCGTCCGAGCGCGCTGGGGAAGGACGTGGCGAAGGACCTCGCCCGGGGTCTCGCCGCCGCCGGGGTCGTCGTGGTGAGCGGCGGCGCCCTCGGGATCGACGCCATCGCTCACCGAGGGGCTCTGGACGCCGCGGGCCGGACGGTCGCCGTCCTGGGCTCGGGTATCGACGTCGCCTATCCGTCTGGCAGCCGACAGCTCTTGCGGGAGATCGAGGGCGTCGGCACGCTCCTGAGCGAGTACCCGCCCGGCGTTCCCGCCGAACCGCATCGGTTCCCGGCACGGAACCGACTCATCGCCGCGCTGTCCCGCGGCGTCGTGGTCGTCGAAGGCGCGCAACGGAGCGGCACGAGGATCACCGCCGACCATGCCATGGACCTGGGCATCGATGTCTTCGCGGTGCCGGGCCCGGTCACCAGCCCACTCGCTGAGACGCCGCTCGAGCTGATCCGCGATGGTGCTGTCATGATCCGCGGCGCCGATGACCTCCTCCGCGACCTCGGGCTCCACGAGCGCTCGCTGCCGCCTCGAGCTGGTCCCATCGGTCTCCCACCCGAGGAGCAGCGTGTGTACGACGCACTCGAGGTCGCGATGCTTCCCGATGCCGTCGCGCGGCGCACCGGGCTGGCCATCGCCGATGCCGTCGGGCTGCTGATCCAGCTCGAGCTCCGAGGGATCGTCCGGGGCGTCGGAGGTCGGTACGAGCGAACCTTCGGAGGGCTGGCCCCGGCCCGCGTGGGGGAGGGCGACCGGGCCGGATGACGTGGGGCGGATGGCGACTTGAGCCTTCCGCGGGTGATTGCGAAGGCTTCGGGGCACTGGGAGGATACGCGGGCCCCCACCGGAGAGCTGATCGTGGCCACGAGGGATGTCCTTCCCCCGTCCGAAGCCGAGCTCATCGAGGCGTTCGCATCGCACCTACGCCTCGAGCGACGTCTATCGGATCACACCGTAGCCGCCTATCGGCGAGACCTCGGTCAGCTTGCGCTGTTCCTTCACCGCAACGACTCTCAGCTCTTGAGCGCAAACAGACAGGTCCTGCGGCGCTTCCTCGCCCACCAACACACGCTCGGCTACGCGCGTGCCTCCATCGCTCGGCGGGTCGGCGCGATCCACACGTTCTACCGGTGGGCGTTGGCGGATGGCCGGTCGACCACCGATCCATCCTCCCTGCTCGGACGACCGAAGGTGGTCAACCGGCTTCCCACCGTCCTTCGGCCCGCCGAGGTTGCCGCGCTCGTCGAGGGTCCCGGCGTGCCGGCACCCGCCGACGAGCTGACTGTCGGCGAGCGGGCCGAGCAGCTCCGAGACCGGGCGGTGCTCGAGCTGCTCTACGGGTCGGGGCTGCGGGTCGCCGAGGTCTGCTCCCTGTCGATCGAGGGTGTGGATCTGACCCGCGGCCGGGTCCACGTCCGCGGCAAGGGTGAGAAGGAACGTGAGGTCCCCATGTCGGACTTCGCGCGCGACGCGGTCGAGGTCTGGGTCCACGAGGCGCGGTCGTCGATGGCCTCGCCGGGCGTGCGCGCCCTCTTCGTCAATCGGCGAGGCGGCCCCTTGGGAACCCGCGATGCGCGCCGTGTTGTGGAACGATACGGGCGACGCGTGTTGCCAGGTCGCCGGGTCACCCCGCACACCTTGCGGCACTCGTTCGCGACGCACCTGTTGGAGGGAGGGGCCGACATCCGAGCCGTGCAGGAGCTGCTGGGCCACGCCAGCGTGGCGACCACGCAGCGGTACACCCACGTCTCCCGAGCCCGGCTGTTCGAGGCCTACGAGCGCTCCCACCCGAGGGCCTGACCGTGGCGACCGCGAAGAAGACCAGGACGAAGCCCCGCCCCGCCGCGGCGGCAGCGACACCGAACATCACGATCCCGCCCCAGGTCGACGACGAGCTGGGCGCGATCTGGCACGCGTTCAAGGGGGAGGGGTCGGGGGAAGCGCGCGAGAAGCTGATCCTGCACTACGCCCCGCTCGTGAAGTACGTCGCGAGCCGGGTCGCCACGGGACTCCCGGCTTCGGTCGAGCAAGCCGACCTCGTCTCCTACGGCATGTTCGGGTTGATCGACGCCCTCCACAAGTTCGAACCCGGTCGGGGGAACAAGTTCGAGACGTACGCCATCCCTCGGATCAAGGGCGCGATCATCGACGAGCTCCGGTCCATGGACTGGGTGCCTCGCTCGGTGCGGTTCAAGCAGCGCGAGATCGAGAAGGCGCTCGCCGACCTGGAGTCCATGCTCAAGCGGCAGCCCACGGAGGCCGAGCTCGCCGAGCGTCTCGGCTTCTCGCTGGGGGAGCTCCACGAGGTCATCACGCAGATCTCGTTCGTCTCCGTGCTCGCCTTGGACGAAACGGTGAATGTGGGCGCCGATCGCGGCGAGCAGGTGTCGCTCGTGGATACCCTCGCCGACAAGGGGTTCGATCCGAGCACGGGCGTGGAGTCCCAGGAGACACGGGGCCTGCTGGCGGCGGCGATCAATTCGCTCTCCGAGCGCGAGAAGATCGTCGTCACGCTCTACTACTTCGAGGGGCTCACGCTGGCCGAGATCGGCACCATCCTCGGTGTCACCGAATCCCGCGTGTGTCAGATCCATACCAAGGCCGTGGGGCTGCTGCGTGGACAGCTGTCCGAGTTCGACTGATCGCGGCCCGAACGGAGCGAACCGATCCACCCTGTGACGTCGCTCACAGACGTCGACCCTCCCGGCTCGTAGCGTCGCCCGCATGCGCCGTCTCTCTCTGGTCCTCGCGTCGCTCCTCGTCTGGTTGATCCCGGCGTCCGCCGCGGCACCGCCCGCCCACGCGGCGGGCACGTGGATCTGGCCGGTGAGCGGCCCGGTCCTCCAGCCGTTCGATCCACCGGATACCCCTTTCGGTTCGGGTCATCGCGGCATCGACATCGGCGCTGCCGTGGGGACCACGGTGCTGGCGACATCGGACGGGGTCGTGACGTTCGCGGGACCGGTCGGCGGCAGGCTCTTCCTGACCATCGACCATGGCGGCGGACTCGAGTCCCGATACTCCTTCCTCGGTGCCCTGATGGTGCGGCGGAACGATGTCGTCACCGCGGGCATGCCGATCGCCTCGAGCGGGCCGGGGCACGCGGGCAGCCACGTTCCGCACCTCCATCTCGCCGTCCTGCTCGCCGACGAGTACCGAGATCCGCTCGACTATCTGGCGCCCATCTCGGTCACATCGTTCATCCGGCTGGCCCCGCTCCTGTCCTGAACGGGGCCGGTCAGCTCCACGGGTAGGATGACGGGCCTTGCGCGCCCGACCCCTCGTTCGACGTGCCGTGCATGCCGCCTCGGCCGCGGCTGCAGCGGCCCTCCTCACCTGCGGCATCTCCGTCGGGCTCGCCGGACCGACGCACGCTCAAACGAGCGACGCATGGGACCAGTACCAGCAGAACGCGGCCCGAACGGGTGTGACGAGCGACGCGCCGCCTCCTCCCTATGCAGTCACCTGGGAGACCGCCGTCGACCTCGGAGCGCCTGCGGATGTGTCGGGGTTCCCAGTCCCCATCGTGGTGGGAGACCTCGCCGTCGTGGTTGGGCCGGAGTCCGTGGTGGCGATCGACGTGAACGACGGGACCCAGGCCTGGTCCGTGGACCGCGCGCTCGGCCCGTCGGTGCCCGCCGCCGCCGCCGAGACCCCCGACGGCATGGTGATCGTCGTGACCGAAGGCGGTGGTGAGGGCGACGCATCGTCCACACCCACCACGCCCACCGACGCGACACCGAGCGGGAGCGTGACGCCGAGCGCCAGCTCCGTTCCCCCGGTCGACCTCGACACGACCTCGGTGCTGCTGGGTCTGGACGCGGAGACGGGCGCGCGACGCTGGGAACACGCACTCCCGGCGCTCAGCCGCACCGGAGCCGCCGTGGTCGGCGGCCAGGCGTTCGTCGGGACCGACGAGGGCGACGTCATTCGCCGTGGACGTCGTCACCGGCGACGAGCGTTGGTCGGCGGAAGCGGGGGACGAGGTCCGCTTGCCGCTCGCCGCCACGAGCGACCTCGTGCTCGTGCCAACGACGCCCAGCGACGCGAGCGGATCGTCGGATCTCGTCGCTCTCGACGCTGGCGAGGGCGACGAGGTCTGGCGTTTCGCGCCGCCGATCGCCGGCTCGATCGTGGGCTCGCCGGCCGTCGGTGCGGGCGCGGCGTTCGTGGCCCTGAGCGATCAGACGGTCGTCTCGCTCGACCTGTCGACGGGACGGATCTCGTGGTCGGCCTCGACCGGGTATCCGGGAGGGTTCACGCCGGCCGTCTTCGAGGACCTGGTCGTTGCCATCGATGGTCGCGGCGAGGTCTACGCCTTGGATATCGGCGACGGCGAGCGACAGTGGGACTTCGCCCTCAACCTGAACATCTTCGGCCCGCCCGTCGCCGGCCCACCCATCGGGGTGGACCGGTACCTGGTGGTCCCCGGTGACGCGGGAATCATCGCGGTGCTCGATGTCGATGCGGGAGAGCTCGTGTTCGAGCTGACCGTCGCCGATGACGTCGTATTGGGTGTCGCGGCGACCGCCGATCGTCTCGTCGCGTCGACGACCGGGGCAACGCCTGGACTGGTGGGCGTGCAGCACGACGCCGCGGGCACGTTGACGAGCATCCCGAGCCCGACCGTCCCGGCATCCTCCCGGTGCTGCTTGGCGCCTGGGCGGTCGCCGCGGTGCCGGCGGCCGTGCTCCTGTGGCTCCTCGGGAGGAAGCTGTGGACCCGTCTCGGACCGCTCGATCTCGCCGACGGCGTGGACGATCCCGTCGATGACGGTGTCGAGGGGGAGGCCGAGGCGTGACGAACCGGAACAAGAAGCGTCGATCGGCGGAGGCCTCCGGCTACCGCAAGCCACAGGCGCTCCCCGAGCCGGCGCCGAGACGAGGGTTCCTGGAGAGCTTCCTGCCCGCCCGCCCCGCGGGCGGTTCGCCCGTGCCGCGCGTGGCCCCGTCGTTCGTCCGAGGCCTGGCCTTCGCGCTCTCGACCCCGGTCGTGCTGGTGGGCGTCCCGCTGATCCTCCTGGCCGGATGGCTTACGCTCGTGGCGGTCGGCTTCCAAGGCCCGTTCAAGCTCCTGCTGGCGATGTTCGCGCTGCCGCCGGTGGGAACCCTCCTGCAGGACCTGGGCTTGGCCTCGGCGCTGGGTTCGTTCTTCCTCGTGTTCGGGTTCGCCGCGATCCGAGCCCTCCTCGTCTCCGCCGTCACCACCATGGCGGTGGAGCGGTTCAGGACCGGAGACATCACCTCGTGGTCGGCCCGCCGTCTGGTCCGGGTCTTCCCCTTCGAGCTGATGGTCAACATCTTGTGTCTCTCGGGCTCATACTCGGTCGATCCCGTCGTCGTTCCTCGGGCCGGGCCTCGGCTTCGCCGCCTTCCTCGCGGTGGTGGTGGCGGGTGTCTACCTGTTGGGGTCGGTCGCAGCCATCGCGGCCGACGAGGACCGGTCGTTCACCGAGACCTTCCGACGATCCGTCCAGATCGGCCGCTTGCCCGGTTCCGGCTACCTCACGCTCTCGATGCTGTACGTGATCGCCGGGTACGCCTTCCTGGTCGCCGGCATCCCTGGGAGCGAAGATCGGCGTGAATCCCGACGCGCGCGCGTGGCTCATCGTGATCGCCCTGAACCTGCTCAACGTCGCGGTGGCGGCCATATTCGCCTTCCGGTACGTCACCGTGGCGGCCGTCGTGCCCGACCCCGTCGTCCGCGCCCGCCCGCCAGCCCGCCGCTGAGAGCGCCGCTGCTAGACTGCTCTCCGCCGACGCGGACCGCGTCGAGCACACACGTTCGGGGACCGGACGCCGGGGTCCCGTCGGAAACGGCGGGCCGGGCACGGGTGGATCCGGGCGGAGGGAAAACCGAAAGGAGTCAGCTCATGCCTGTGGTAACCAGGCGGGAGCTCCTCGAGGCCGGCGTGCACTTCGGCCACCAGACGCGCAGGTGGAACCCGAAGATGAAGCCGTACCTGTTCGGGGAGCGCTCCGCGATGCACATCATCGACCTCGAACTGTCCCTGTCCGGGCTCGAGGAGTCGCACGACTTCGTCCAGCAGCTCGGACGTCGCCGCGGGGATCGTGCTCTTCATCGGCACCAAGAAGCAGGCCCAGGAGGTCGTGGCCGAGCACGCCACCCGGGTGGGGATGCCGTACGTGAACAACCGTTGGCTCGGTGGGATGCTCACGAACTTCGCCACGATCAGGACGCGCCTCCTCAGGCTCCGAGAGCTGCGGGAGATGGAGGAGACCGGGGCGATCGACCGGCTCCTGAAGAAGGAGGCGATCCGTCTCCGCCACGAGCGAGAGAAGCTCGAGCGCAACCTGGGAGGCATCCAGGATCTGGAGCGTCTCCCCGACGCCATCTTCGTCATCGACACGAAGAAGGAGCACATCGCGGTCACGGAGGCCCGCAAGCTGGGCATCCCGGTGATCGCCATCGTGGATACCAACTGCGACCCCGATGAGGTCGACTTCGTCATCCCCGGCAACGACGACGCCATCCGTGCGGTGAGCCTCGTCACCCGAGTGATCGCGGATTCGCTGGCCGAGGGGTACGGCATGGCCAAGGAAGAGCTCATCGAGAAGGCGACGGCGCGCGTCGCCAGCCCGGTCCCGCCGTCGGGGCCACGCCCGCAGGCCGCTCCCGCGGCCGTCGATGAGACGCCCTCCGCCGAAGAGGCGGCCGAGATCGCCGCGACGACGGTCTTCGAGCCCGATGTCCCCGGGGACGACGAGCCGGAGATCGCTCCGGAGATCGAGGCGGAGGCCGGAAGCGACGCCGGGTCCGCGCCGGCTGGCGCCGACGAGCCTCCGGCAGTGGTGGCCACCGTCGAGACGTCAGCGGCAGAGCCATCGTCGACGGTCGAAGGGGTGCCGGGATGACGGACATCACCGCGGCCATGGTGAAGGCCCTCCGCGACGCGACCGGGGCGGGGATGATGGATTGCAAGCGTGCCCTGCAGGAGGCCGATGGTGACCTCGAGCGTGCGACGGAGATCCTCCGCGAGAAGGGGTTGGCGAGCGCTGCGAAGCGCGCCGGGAGGACCGCCAACCAGGGTCTCGTCGAGTCGTACATCCACTTCAACAACACGGTGGGAGCCATGGTGGAGGTCAACTGCGAGACGGACTTCGTCGCGAACACCGATGAGTTCCGGTCCTTCGCGAAGGACCTGGCGTTGCACGTGGCCAGCCCCTCGGCTCCCCGTTGGCTCACGCGCGACGAGGTCCCGACCGAACAGCTCGAAGCCGAACAGCGGATCGCGGAGGCGCAGGCTCGGGAGGCCGGCAAGCCCGAGGCCGTGCTCGACACGATCGTCTCGGGCAAGATCGAGGCCTTCCTCAAGGACAACGTCCTCATGGACCAGCCGTTCGTGAAGGATGATTCGAAGACGATCCAGCAGCTCGCGGACGAGCTCGGCGCAAAGACGGGCGAGAAGGTCGTCGTCCGGCGCTTCGTCCGATACAGGCTGGGCGAGGACGCGGAGTAAGCTGGGCCGCGAGGCGAACGGAGGGAACGCGACGGGTATGCATGACCTGGGAGCGGAACGACCCGCCTACCATCGGGTCCTCCTCAAGCTCTCCGGCGAGGCCTTCGCACCCGTCTCCGGCACGGGGATCAGCGCCGACGCCACCACGCTCGTGGCCAGGCAGCTGACCGACGTCGTCGACCTGGGCATCCAGGCGGCCGTCGTCGTGGGAGGCGGCAACATCTGGCGCGGGCGTCAGGCCCCCCAGATCGACCGCAACCGGGCCGACTACATGGGGATGCTGGCGACGGTGATGAACGCGCTTGCCTTGCAGGACGCCCTCGAGAAGATCCACGTCCCCTGCCGGGTCCAGACCGCGATCTCCATGAGTCAGGTGGCCGAACCGTTCGTCCCCCTGCGTGCCATCCGGCATCTCGAGAAGGGGCGCGTGGTGATCTTCGCAGCCGGTCTCGGGGTCCCGTACTTCTCCACGGATACCTGCGCGGCGCAACGCGCGCTCGAGATCCACGCCGACGCCCTGCTGAAGGGAACGAAGGTGGACGGCGTCTACACGGCGGACTCCCTCGAGGATCCGTCGGCGACACGCCTGGACACCCTGCGCTACGCCGAGTTCCTGCAGGAGGGGTACCGGGTCATGGACGCGACCGCGGTGTCACTGTGCATGGAGAACCAGCTCCCGATCGTGGTGTTCGACCTCAGCCAGGAGGGCAACATCCGGCGCGTCGTGACCGGCGAGCCCATCGGCACGTTGGTGCACGGAGGGGTCGGATGACGCTCGAGTCCGAGATGAAGGACGCCTCCCACAAGATGGAGCAAGCGGTGGTGCACTTGAAGGACGACCTGGCGGGGATCCGCACGGGCAGGGCAACGCCCGCGGTCCTCAGCCGTGTCACCGTGGACTATTACGGCACCGAGGTACCCCTCAACCAGCTCGCCTCGATGAGCGTGCCGGAGCCGCGCCTGCTCCAGGTCCAGCCGTTCGACAAGAGCGCGATCGGGTCGATCGAGAAGGCCATCATGACCAGCGACCTTGGGATCACCCCCAGCAACGACGGCAACATCATCCGGTTGTCGTTCCCTCCGCTGACCGAGGAACGCCGCCGTGAGCTGGTGAAACAGGTCCACCACCGGGCGGAAGAGACCCGGGTCGCCGTCCGCAACGTCCGTCGTCATGCGAAGGACTCCATGGAGAAGCTTGAGCGGGAGGGCGGCATCTCGGAAGATGACCTCGTCCGTTCCGAGAAGGAGCTCCAGAAGCTGACGGATCGATTCGTGGGTGAGGTCGACGAGATCCAGACCCACAAAGAGCAAGAACTCATGGAGGTCTAGGCCGGTGGCAGGCGACAAGCGCGACGGCGACGAGCTCTTCGAAGACCTCGACAAGTTCTTCGCTCCCATCCGGGACGTCGATTGGGACGAGCCCGAGCAACCGGCCGCCGGCGAACCGCAGGCTCAGGAGGAACACGTCGAGGTGCGGACGGGTGAGCCGGCCGTGCGCGTGTCGGCCGAACCCGAGGAACCGGGGGACGGGAGCCCCGACGTGCAGGACGCGTCCTGGGACCAAGGACCCGTCGCCGATGAGGGCGGCGAGGTGATCCACGGCCATCCGACGGAGGAGATCGAGGACATCCTCATCGTTTCGGAGGAGGTCGAGGAAGGGCCGGACGTGGCGTCGACCCAGGCGGGGTTCTTCGATGACGGCGACGACGATCGGGACGGTTGGCCGGCCGGGAGCGACGATGTTGCCGAGCCCACCATGACGATCGAGACCGAGGAGTGGGTCGATGTGGTCGAGCCCGTCGCGGCCGCGCCCTCCGACGAAGACCTCGAGGCCGCCGCGGAGCATTTCGCGGGCTCGATCCGTTCCGAGGAGACCTACGCCACCGAGCCCGTCGACGTGTTCGGGGATGCGGAGATCGAGGACGACGGCGGGCTCCTCGACGACCTCGGGGCTGCCGACGACGTCGAGGACGATATCCTCGCCGACCTCCACGCCCCCGCGGAGGCGCCTCGGACGGTGGTCGTCGGGACCGAGGGCATCTCGGGACCGAGCTGGCAGGATGTCGCCGCCGTCGAGGTCGGCGCCGACGTCGAACGCCGTGGCCCGAACCTGGGGGAGCGCGACATGCCGGCGGCGTTCCTCACGGGGCTCTTCCTCGCCGGCATCGCGGTCGGGGCGCTCCTGATCGGCAACGCCGCCTTCGCGATCGTCGCAGGGATCGTCGTGCTCGTGGCTCAGGGTGAGCTGTTCGGCGTCATGGTGAAACGCCACGCGCAACCCGCCACGGCCGTCGGTCTCGTCGCTGGTGCACTGATGATGGCGGCGGCGTACCTCCACGGTGAAGCGGCGACGCCCGCCATGTTCGCCCTCGGGGTGATCGCCACCTTCTGCTGGTACATGACCGTTCCAGCTGCCCACCGCAAGGACGTCGTGCGCAACATCGGGCTCACCGTCCTCAACATGGCTTGGATACCGCTGCTGGCGGGATACCTTATCGCCACGTTGAAGCTCGTCGATGGCCGTGCGCTCGTGGTGGCGATCTTCGGCCTCACGTTCGTGTTCGACGCCGCCGCGTTCCTCGTGGGCTCCGTCTGGGGCGGCTCCGCGTTCCAACGGGCGCTCGCTCCCACGGTCAGCCCGAAGAAGTCCATCGAGGGTCTGATCGGGGCCACCATCGTCACGCTCGTGGTCGCCGTGGCGCTCGTTCCTGCCTTCATCGAGGTCTTCGAGAACCAGAAGATCGATGCGCTCCTCCTGGGACTCGTGGTCGCGGTGGCGGCGACCCTGGGCGACCTCGCGGAGTCACTCGTCAAACGCGATCTCGGTGTGAAGGACATGGGGAGCGTGCTCCCGGGACACGGTGGCGTCCTCGACAGGATCGACTCGTTGCTGTTCGTCGCCCCCGCCGCGTACCTCCTGCTCCGCGTCATCGGCGCCTGACCGCGCGTCCTCGGTTCCGGCGGTGGGCGGGGTACCCTTTCACGCATGAAGTCGTTGACCATCCTCGGGTCGACCGGCTCGATCGGCACCCAGGCTCTCGACGTCGCGCGGCGCCATCCTGACCGGTTCCGTGTGGTCGGGCTGTCGGCCGCCGGGATGAACCTCGAGCTGCTCGTCGGGCAGATCCGGGAGTTCCTTCCGCCGTACGTGGCCATCGCCGACGAGGATGCGGCCGCCGCCGTCAAGGAGAAGCTCGGTGCCACCAAGGGCGTCGATCTGATCGTGGGGCCGGACGCCGCGGAGGTGCTGGCGCGAGACACCGAGGGCGACCTGGTCTTGAACGCCCTGGTCGGCTCCGCGGGCCTCGCTCCGACCCTGGCGGCGCTCCAAGCCGGCAAGACCCTGGCGCTGGCCAACAAGGAGTCGCTGGTGGTCGGCGGTGAGCTCGTTACCGACCTCGTGAAGGGGGAGCCGGAACGGTTGCTGCCCGTCGACTCCGAGCACGCCGCCCTGGCCATGGCGCTCCGACACGAGCGTCGTGAGGACCTGAAGCGCGTGGTGCTCACGGGGTCCGGCGGCCCGTTCCGCGGGTGGACCCGCAACGAGCTCGCGCGGGCCTCCGTGAAGGAGGCGCTCCAGCACCCCGTGTGGTCCATGGGCCCCAAGATCACCATCGATTCCGCGACGCTCATGAACAAGGGACTCGAGGTGATGGAGGCGCATCACCTGTTCGATCTGGAGTACTCACAGATCCACGTGCTGATCCATCCGGAGGGCGTCGTGCATGCCATGGCGGAGTTCCGTGACGGCTCGCTCCGCGCCGAGATGGCCACGGCGGACATGCGCCTCCCCATCCAGCTCGCGCTCGCGTGGCCGGAGCGTCTGTCCACCGGGGTCGAGCCGGTCCCGCTGACCGATCGCGGGCTCACCTTCGAACCGGTCGACCGCGAAGCGTTCCCGGCCGTGGATCTCGCGTACCGCGTCGGCGGCCTGGGTCTCACGTTCCCGGCGGTCATGAACGCCGCGAACGAAGTGGCGGTCATGGCGTTCCTCGAGGGGAAGATCCTGCTCACCCGCATCGTCGAGATCGTCCAGACGGTGGTCGACGAGCACGAGCCTGCCCAGGTCGTCTCGATCATCACCATCGAGCGTGCCGATGGGTGGGCACGGCATCGCACGGCCGAGATCATCGAGGAGCGGTAGCCCGCTGTGGGCACGCTCGCGATCGTCGGGTTCTTCGTCGGACTCCTCGGCGTCATCCTGATCCACGAGCTCGCGCACTACGCCACCGCGCGCGCGTACGGGTTCCGGGTCCTCGAGTACTTCGTGGGTTTCGGACCCCGGCTCTGGTCGACCCGCCGCAAAGGGATCGAGTACGGGGTCAAGGCGTTGCCGCTCGGTGGTTACGTGCGCATCGCTGGGATGAACCCGTTCGCCGACGACGTCCCTCCCGGGGACGAAGCGCGAGCGTACGGCGCCAAGCCCATCTGGCAACGTGCGATCGTCATCGCATCGGGGCCGCTCTCGCACTTCCTGGTCGCGGCGATCCTGTTCTCGGCGGTCAACATCCTGGTCGGGGACCTCCGCTATTCCGTTGACGTCGCCGAGGTGACCGAGACGTTGAGCGATGGGTCGGCCTCCCCGGCCGTCGTCGCCGGTCTGCAACCGGGTGACGTCGATCGTGCGCGCAGGGGGGGTCGCGTATCCGAACGCCGCGGAGCTGGGCGATCTGATCGACGCCAGCGTCGGCAAGCCCCTCCCCCTGACGATCGGACGCGGCGATCGCACGAGCGAGCTCGCGCTGATCCCCGTGGTCGACTGTCTCGGTGGGCACTGGGGTGCGGTGTCGGGGATGTCGCTGGGAGGTCTCGAACAGCCGGCGCTCGTGTCATCGGTGCGCCCGGAGATCCGCGCCGGCGTGCCGAGCCCGGCAGCCCTCGCGGGGCTGCGAGCGGGTCATTCCTCGATCCGGGTGGGGCCGGCGAACGACCCCACCGGCGCGGGCGTGCGTGAGGTGTTGGCGGCCAACGAGGGGAGCGTCGTCCCGGTCGTCTTCGAGCGCGGCGACCGACAGATGGCAACGACGATGATGCCCGTCCACGGGTGCGTCGGTGGCATGGAGCTGGGGCGCGTCGGCGTGATCCTCGGGCCCAGGCCGCTCCCGGTGCCGCTCGCGGTGAAGGAGGGCGTGCTCTCGGTGTGGGACTCGGCACGGGAATCCGTCGTGTCCATCGGCCGTGTGTTCGGGCCGCAGGGGGTCGGTCGCATCGCCTCGCTCCTGTTCACGGATGCGGAACGCGACATCCAAGACCCGGCATCCGTGGTCGGGATCAGCCAGCAGGTCGGCGCGGTGGCCGACTGGGCCACCATGATCTTGATCCTGGCGTACGTCACGGTATTCATCGGCTTGGTGAACCTGTTGCCCCTGCCACCCTTCGACGGCGGCCACCTGGCCTTGCTCGCGATCGAGAAGGTGCGAGGAGGTCCCGTCGACATGCGGCGTGTCGTGCCGGTCTCGGCGGTGGTCATGGCGTTCCTCGTGACGTTCGTGCTCGCGACGGTGATCGTGGACATCACGAAGCCACTCCCGACGCCCTAGGGCTCCGGGGACCCCCCATGACCTGGTAGAACGTCCTTGTCGCGTCACGATCTCTCCATGAGCCCTCGGTCCTGCCCTGACCCCGTCCGCGTAGAGTTGCGCCGTGACCCAGCGAACGATCCTCGTCGTGGACGACGAAGAAGCCATCGCCGAGGCCGTCCGCGCACGCCTCGAGAGCGAGGGCTATCTGGTCATCGTTGCCGCCGACGGTCCCGAGGCGATCCGGCTGCACGCGGAGCACGCGCCCGACCTGGTGGTCCTCGACCTCATGCTCCCTGGCATGGACGGCTTGGAGGTCTGCCAGGAGATCCAGAAGGAGCGATGGACGCCCGTCTTGATGTTGACCGCGCGGACGGAGGAGGCGGACAAGGTGGCCGGATTCGCCGTCGGCGCCGACGACTACCTCACGAAGCCGTTCAGCCTTCGCGAGCTGGCCGCTCGTGTGAAGGCCATCCTGCGCCGGATCGACCGGATGCGCGGCAGCCACGACGAGGGGCCGTTCGAGCGGCACGGGCTGTCCGTGGATCCGCAGCGGCGTCGCGTGACGGTCGATGATGATGAGATCGGCTTGACCCCCCTCGAGTTCGAGATCCTCCTGACGCTGGTGCGTGAACCGGGTGTCGTGCTGAGTCGTGACCAGTTGATGGATCGGGTCTGGGGGTACCGCGACTACGCCGGAGGACGGGTGGTCGATTCCCACGTGGCGAGGATCCGCCGCAAGTTGGGGGAAGACGGCAACGACCCTCGGTTCATCCGAACGGTCCACGGCGTGGGCTACGCCTTCAAGGAGTAGCTCGTGGCGAGCCGGCCGCTTCTGCAGAGACTGCCGTCCATCCGGACGAAGCTCGGGTCGGTCACCGTGTTCGCGGTGGCGGTGACGCTGCTGATCTCCTACGTGATCATCGGGTTCGCCCTCAAGAACACGCCGGCGTCGAGCGAGGCCGTGCGCATGCTGCGGTTGGCCCGCCAGGCGGCGCTCGGACAGCTCGACGACATCCCTGCGGAGACCGCGGTCGTGCACCGCAGCTCCGATGGGATCGTCACGATCGAGGGCGCGTCCTTCGGGGTCCTGCCCCGCGTGTTCGACGACGGGGTGCCCCACTGGGACGTGCAAGGACAGATCGCGTACGCATCGGTCCCCACGAGCGATGGGGGCTGGGTCACGGTGATGCAGCCGTCCCGCACCCGCGGTTCGCTCGGCCGGATCTCCTCCACCCTCGGCTTCCTCCAGAGCGTGTGGTGGCAATTCCTGTTGGCGGGCTCGGTGGCCGCCGTGATTGCGCTGGTGGCCGCGCGCTGGCTGGCCCGTGGCATGACCCAGCCCCTCCGGGACATGGCTGCGGCCGCGCGCCGCATGGAGATCGGGGACTACAGCACCAAGGTTCACGTAACGACCCACGATGAGGTCGGTCAGCTCGCCGTGGCGTTCAACCGGATGAGCACCGAGCTCGAACATCTCGAGCGCAGCCGTCGCGACCTCGTGGCCAACGTGTCCCATGAGCTCAAGACCCCCATCACGGCGATCCGCGCGCATCTCGAGAACCTGCTCGACGGCGTCGAGCGGCCCGACCCCCGCACGCTCGAGGTGATGCTCGTCCAGACCGAACGCCTCGGCCGGCTCGTGGAGCAGCTCCTCGATCTGTCGAAGCTGGAATCGGGTGAGGTGCCGCTGCAGCGTGGCCCGGTCGAGATCGAGCCGCTCGTGGCCCGCGTGATCTCCGAGATCTCGGTGTCCCATCACGCCGACGACGTGCGGATCGAGCGGAAGATCCCCGAGGGGCTCCCGCCCCTCGATGCCGACCCGGAGCGGCTGCATCAGGTGCTGTTCAACCTCGTCGACAACGCCGTCCGGTTCACGCCGCCGGGCGGCGAGGTCACGATCGCAGCCGAGCGGCACAACGGGTCGGTCGAACTGCGCGTCGCCGACACGGGGGTCGGCATCGCCCCCGAGCACCTCCCCCGGCTGTTCGAACGCTTCTATCGGGTGGATCCGGCACGCTCCCGCGAAGAGGGCGGCACCGGTATCGGGCTCGCGATCGCCCGATCGGTCGTCGAGGCCCACGGGGGTCACATCCGCGCCGAGTCCGAACCGGGGCAGGGGAGCGTGTTCACGTTCGACCTGCCGGCAGCTTCCACCGTCACGAGGGGGGATCCGTGAAGGCCGTCACCACCATCGTCACGCTCACCGCTCCGTCCCGCTACGAGTTCGTCGACCTCACGGACGATCTCCGGCGTGCGGTCAAGGACTCCGGGTTCACCGATGGCGCCGTCATCGCCTTCTGTGCCCACACCACGTGCGCGCTGCTCATCAACGAGTGGGAGAGCGGGGCCCTCGCGGATTTCCGGCGGCACCTGACCGATCTGGTTCCCCACGACGGCGTGTACTACGAGCACGATGACTTCGAGATCCGGACCCAGAACATGCACGAGGACGAGCGCCGCAACGGGCACGCCCACGTCAAGGCGATGCTGCTCTCTGCCACCTCCCACGCCATCCCGGTGACAGCCGGCGAGCCATCGCTCGGCACGTGGCAGCGCCTGATCTTCTTCGAGATGGACGAGCCCAAGGAGCGCTCGGTCACGTTCCACGTGTTCGGCGGCTGAGGCCTGGGAGACTGGCACGGATGGTGGAGCGCAGGCGGACCCGTCAGATCCACGTCGGCCGCGTGCCGATCGGTGGCGGTGCGCCCATCAGCGTCCAGTCCATGACCACGACGAAGACGGCCGACATCAACGCGACGCTGCAGCAGATCGCCTCACTCGTCGCCGCGGGAGTCGACATCGTCCGGGTGGCGGTGCCGCACTGGGAGGACGCCGAAGCCCTCACGGCCATCGCGGCCAAGTCCACCGTCCCCGTGGTCGCCGACATCCACTTCCAGTGGAAGTACGCGATGGCGGCGCTCGAGGCCGGTATCCAGGGGCTCCGCATCAATCCGGGGAACATCAAGTATCAGGACAAGGTGCGCGTGATCGCTCGCGAGGCGAAGGCGCGCGGTGTACCCATCCGGATCGGCGTGAACGCGGGCTCGCTGGAGAAGGACCTGCTCGAACGTTACGGGAACCCCACCCCCGAGGCGCTCGTCGAGTCGGCCCTGAATGAAGCGCGCATCCTCGAGGACGAGGATTTCACGGACATCAAGATCAGCGTGAAGCACTCGAACCCCATGGTCATGGTGGAGGCCTACCGTCAGCTCGCGGAGAAGTGCGACTACCCGCTCCACCTCGGGGTGACGGAGGCCGGCCCCATGCCGATGGGGGGCGTGAAGAGCGCCGTCGGCATCGGCGCCCTCCTGGCGGAGGGCATCGGCGACACCATCCGGGTCTCGCTCACGGACGACCCCGTGGAGGAGGTCAAGGTCGGCACGGTCGATCCTCCGCTCCCTCGGGCTGCGGCGGCGGGGCCTCGACCTCGTGGCCTGCCCCTCGTGCGGCCGAGCGGAGGTGGACGTCATCGGGCTGACGCGACAGGTGAACGAGGCGCTGGAGAAGGACGGGCTCAAGGCGCCGATCCGCGTCGCCGTCATGGGGTGCGTCGTGAACGGCCCCGGTGAGGCGCGCGAGGCCGACATCGGAATCGCCGCCGGCAAGGGCCAGGGGTTCCTGGTCGTGAAGGGCGAGGTCGTCGACAAGATCCCCGAGGAGCGATTCGTCGATCGGCTGATCGAGGAAGCGCGCCGGGTCGCGGCCGAGAAGGCCGCCGCCGGCGTGGATCAGGACTGAGCGGCGGCGCGGCTCTCTCGGCCGCGGATCGGGGTGCCGGCGACCAGCCACGCGACGACCACCGCGACCAGGCACCCGTTCCGCGCGAGGATGGCGAGTTCCTCCCAGGCGCCGGGCGCGGCCAGCGGCGAGGTGAGTCCGATCAGGCCCGTGATCGCGATGGCCGCCGTGGCGAGCGAGGCGGCTCGGCGCTCCGCAGGGTCCCCTTCGAACGCGAACGCGGTCCACGGGAGGAGCCAGGCCAGGTAGCCGACCGACAGGATCGGGGAGAAGACCAAGACGGTCGTGATCGCGACGATCGCCGTTCCCCCACTCGCATCACGATCATCGGCCGTCGCGCGCCACCAGATCGCTGCCTCGCACACGAGGAGTCCCACGAGCAGCACGCCTTTGACCAAGATGGAGGCGGTGCCGATCCGTGCCACACCGCCCTCGGCTGCGACGGGGGATCCGGTCACGAGGGTCAGGAGGTTGCCGATGGTGCCTTCGACCGGCCAGCCGATGGCTCCGCGCTGCGTCAACACCTGGAGCGGGCCCTTGGGTCCCCCCTGCAGGTACCAGACCACGCCTCCGGCTAGGACGATCGCAGCGACCGTCATCGCCGCGCGCCTGGCGCGAACGATCGCGAGCAGCGGCAGGAGCACGAGCGGCCAGAGCTTGGTCCACACGCCGAGGCCGAGGGCCACCCCTGCGAGGGGCTCGTCGCCTCGCCGTCGGAGGAGGGCGACCCCCCATGCGGCGAGGGCGACGGAGACGAGGTCGAAGCGGAGATAGACGAACGTCAACAGGGGAAGCCCGATCAGCAGGTACGTGGCCAGGGGACGCCGTCCCCAACCCCAGGACACGGCGCCGGCCGCAGCCAGGTCTCCGGCGAACGCGAGGAGCGCGATCCGGCCGGCCGTCGTGCCGGCGCCGTCTCCACCGAGGGCCCTCGCCGCGAGCGTCTCGAGCGGCATGGCCCCGACGGGGAAGTCCCGGTACGGCCGCACCGGAGAGGTGGCGACGTGCTCGGCCCGCAGCACCACCGGGTCGTCCACCGCGTGCCGGTGCGCGTCCGCGATGATGAGGGCGACCACCACGACGCGCACCGCGATGAGCACCACGAAGAGCCAGGTCGGTGGCCGCGTGAGCAGACCTCGGGCGCCGCCACGATCCGACATGGTGCTCAACCGTAGCGGCCCCGGATGCCGATGACGAGGAACATGCGGATCGGACGTGCGACGTCGATGGTGGTGGCGTTCCTGTCGGTCGCCCTGGTGCTGCCGCCGGCGATGGCCAGGGAGGTGCCGGGAACCTCGTGCGACGTCTTCCCCGCCAACAACGCGTGGCACCTCGACCTCTCGAACCTTCCCGTCCATGCACGCAGCCGCGACTGGAAGGCAGCGATGCACAGTGGCCCGACGCGCCTGCATCCCGATTTCGGGCCGCCCTCGTACGGGATCCCGTTCGACGTGGTGGGTGCCGGCCACGACACCGTCCGCGTGGACTTCACCTGGCCGGGTGAGAGCGACCGTCACCGCTATCCGTTCGGACCCGACATCACGATCGAGGGCGGCTCCGACCGGCATGCGATCATGATCGACGAGAGCGACTGCACCCTCTACGAGCTGTTCGCCGCACGCTGGAACGGAGGGGACCCGTCCGCGGGGAGCGGTGCGATCTTCCATCTCGAGGGGTCGCACGCCAACGATCTGCGACCGGCCGGGTGGACGAGCGCCGACGCCGCCGGGCTTCCGATCTTCCCGGGACTCCTCCGGTACGACGAGGTGGCCGCCGGCCAGGTGGATCACGCCATCCGGATGACGGCGGATTGCACCTCGTCTCGGTACCTGTGGCCGGCGCGGCACGAGGCCGGCAGCGGCGGAGCGTCGTGCCCGCCGATGGGTGCGAGGTTCCGGCTCAAGGCCGGCTTCGATCTCTCCGGCTACAACGCCAAGGCCCGCGTGGTCCTCCGGGCGATGAAGACCTACGGTCTCATCGTCGCCGACAACGGCAGCGACTGGTACTTCCAAGGCACCGTGGACGGACGCTGGACGAACGGCTTGCTCGACCAGCTGAAACGGATCCCGGCGCGAGCGTTCCAAGCCGTGGATGTGAGCGCCTGCAAGGTGTCGAATGGCTCCGCGGCCTTCGTCTACGGCCCGGGATGCCCGGCTCCCTAGGTCGTCAGGCGTCCGCGGACGAGAACGCGAGGAAGTTCTCGACGATCCGAGGGCCCTCGGGGGTGAGGATGCTCTCAGGGTGGAACTGCACGCCGAAGCGTGGCAGGTCCCGGTGCTGCGCCCCCATCACCAGACCGTCCTCGGTCCACGCCGTGAGCTCCAGCTCGGCGGGAAGATCGTCGCGCTCCACGACGAGCGAGTGATACCGGCCCGCCTCGAACGGGATGCCGACACCCTCGAGGATGCCTCGCCCCTCGTGGAAGACCAATGACGCCTTGCCATGCACCGGCCCGGCGCGGTCGACGGTGCCGCCGCACTGCAGGCCGAGCGCTTGGTGCCCGAGGCAGACACCGAGCACGGGCGTGGCAGCGGGGAGGAGCTCGAGCAGCTCCGTGAAGCAGCCGGCATCGCGCGGGTGCCCCGGCCCGGGCGAGAGGATGACGGCCTCGGGCGCCCGTTCCACGAGCCGACTCGCGGTCTCCTCGTCGGACTTCACCACCACGGTCTCACGGCCGAGGGACTCGACCATCTGGACCAGGTTGTACGTGAACGAGTCGTAGTGGTCGACGACGAGGATCATGGTGGTGGCTCCATGGTAGGGGCGACCGCCGGGATCAGGGCGGCGGCCTTGGCCTCTGTCTCTCGGAGCTCGACCTCTGGGTCGCTGTCCGCGACGACGCCGGCTCCCGTCTGGATGCTGGCGACACCTCCGCTGACCACGACGGTGCGGATCGTGATGCAGAAGTCGAGGTCACCTCCGAACGTGAGATATCCCACGGCCCCGGCATACGGTCCGCGCGCGGTGGGCTCGTGCTCGGCGATGAGTTCCATCGCCCGACGCTTCGGCGCGCCGGTGACGGTCCCGGCCGGGAAGGCCGCCGCCAGGGCTTCGACGGGGTGAACGTCCTCGCGCAGCTCGCCTTCGACCGTCGAGACGATGTGCATCACCTTCGAGAATCGCTCGACGACCATCAGCTCGCTGGGGCGGACGCTACCGGGAACGCACACACGCCCGAGGTCGTTGCGGGCGAGGTCGACGAGCATCGCGTGCTCCGCCTGCTCCTTCGGATCCGCCAGCAGCTCGTGCTCGAGCAGCCGGTCGCGGACCTCCGTCTGCCCTCGCGGACGGGTCCCGGCGATGGGTCGGGCCGAGACGCGCCGGCCCTCCACGCGGATGAGCGGCTCGGGCGAGGATCCCGCGAGCTCCAGGCGCTCGTACCTCCCGCGCCCGTCGAGTCGCAGGAAGAACATGTAGGGGGCGGGATTCGTCACGCGGAGGCGGCGATAGATGGGGAACCCACCGCCCGGCGCCGGGAACGACACGCGTCGGGACGGCACGCCTTGGAAGATGTCGCCGGCCAGGATGTGCTCCTTGAAGGCCGCGACGGTGTCGCGGTACCGCTGATCGGACATGTTCGGCTCGCCTCGAACGGGTGAAGGGTCGTCCCCCGGCGCTCCCTGGGCCGGGGAGGCGATCCCGGGCGACCGACCCGATCGGCCAGGTCGTGGAGCGCGTCCACCGCCGCGGCATAGCCGCCCGCGGGCGCGTGCACGACCAGCACCAGGCGCTGCCGCCAATGGTCGAACACGACGGCCCGATCGACGACCAGCAACGAGATCGGAGGACAGGGCGCCGCCTCCGCGGCAGGAGACGGGTGTCCATCGAGCAGCCCCGCCGCCTCGTACGCGACACAGCCCATGAGCCCGCCGGTCATCGGCGGAAGATCGGGGAGGCGTGGCCCTCGCAAGGTTCGCGCGAACGCGATCAGCGAGGTGCGGGGGTCCCCGGGGCCGGGCCGGGCCAGGAGCGGCCGAGCCACGTCCTCCAGCCGCGTGCCGGACCCGTCGACGACCACGACTGCCGCAGGGTCTCCCGCCACGAACGAGTACCGACCCCAGCGCTCGGAACGCTCGACCGACTCGAGCACGATCCCCGGACCGTCACCAGCAAGGGCCGGGAAGAGCCCGACCGGCGTCACGACGTCGGCGAGCAGCTCGGTCCAGACCGGGACGAGCGGCCACGAAGCGGAAAGCCGTTCGAAGGCATCGGGGCCCGGCTGGATGCGCAGGTCCTCGTCCATCGGGTCGCTCCTCGCTCGGCGTACAGGTATCGGACACAAGGAACCCCGGACCGATGGTCCGGGGCTCGTGGGGCTCGGGGTCGCTGGGGTCAGATGCTCGGCGCGGCCGGGCTCCACGAGCCCTCGCACCACACCCAGGTCATCCCGAACGCCAGCATCGAGCGGATGGTCGCACGCGTCCCGAACGGGCGTCAATCGCGGTCCCCTGGTCGAGGTCCTCCGGGGGATGCGCCACGTGGAAACCACATGGGCGCGGGTATACTCCAACGAGCGAGGTTTGTACGAGCCGGAGGTGGGCGCGCGCCCACCTTTTTCTTCGAGGGGGTGGGTCGGTGGACGCGCGATCGTTGATCCGCCCCGTCGTCGAAGGGGCCGGATCCGAGCTCGTGGACGTCTCCTACGGTCGCGAGAACGGCCGGCAGGTTCTGCGGGTCATCGTCGACCGGCCCGAGGGTCTCGACATCGAGACCTTGGCGGACCTGTCCGAGAAGGTGTCCCGACGGCTCGACCTCGAGGATTTCGGGCGCGGACGCTACGAGCTGGAGGTGAGCACCCCCGGCATCGAGCGGCCGCTCACGACCGCCGCCCATTTCCAGCGGTTCGTGGGCACGCAGGTGCAGGTGAAGACGGCGACGCCGGTCGACGGGGCGCGCGGCCACACGGGGGTGATCGTCGCCGCCGGCGACGATCACGTCGTGCTGGAGGTGGACGGCGCCGAGCGCGAGATCGCGCTCGGCGACATCACGTCCGCGCGCACGGTCGTCGATTGGGACGCCGAGCTGAAGAGGAGCAGGGCATGAACGCCGAGATGATCGCGGCGCTCCGGGAGTTGGAGCGGGAGAAGGGCATCGCCTTCGAGACGATCCTCCAGGGGCTGGAGGAGGCGATGGCGGCTGCCTACAAGACCGCGTGGAAGCAGGAGAACCCCACCGCCGACGACGATTTCGTGGGCTTCCGCGCCGAGATCGACCCCGAGACGGGCGAGATGCGCATGTTCCAGCAGGAGCTCGACGAGGTCGAAGCCGAGGACGGCGAGACGCTCGTCATGGAGGTTCGCTCGGAGCAGGAGGTCGAGGTCGCCGACGACTTCAAGGGACGCATCGGTGCGCAGACCGCCAAGCAGGTCATCTTCCAGAAGCTCCGCGACGCCGAGCGAGAGATGACCTACGAGGAGTTCGCCGGGCGTGAAGGCGACATCGTCACCGGCATCGTCCAGCAGTCCGAGCGCCGGTACACGCTGCTCGACCTCGGGAAGGTCGAAGCGCTGCTCCCGCAGGCGGAGCAGGTGCCCAGCGAGCCGTACCGCAGCGGCGAGCGGCTGAAGGCGTTCATCACCGAGGTCCGCCGTGGAGCGAAGGGCCCACAGATCGTGGTCAGCCGCACCCACCCGGGGCTCCTCAAGAAGCTCTTCGAGCTCGAGGTGCCCGAGATCGAAGACGGTGTCGTCGAGATCCGCGGCGTCGCCCGTGAGCCCGGCCACCGGTCGAAGATCGCCGTGTGGTCGAACGAGCCTGCGGTCGATCCGGTCGGGGCGTGCGTGGGGCCGAAAGGGTCCCGTGTGCGCAACGTCGTCACCGAGCTCCGCGGCGAGAAGATCGACGTGGTCCCGTGGTCCGACAACCCGGGGGAGCTGGTGGCCAATGCCCTGCAGCCGGCCAAGGTGAAGGAGGTCCGCACGGACCCCGATACGCAGACCGCGCAGGTGATCGTGCCCGACTACCAGCTGTCGCTCGCCATCGGGAAGGAAGGGCAGAACGCCCGCTTGGCGGCCCGGCTCACCGGCTGGAGGATCGACATCAAGTCGGAGACCCAGGCCTCGGCGCCGCCCGAGCCCCCGGTGGTACCCGTCCCGGAGCCTGCGGCTCCACCCGAGCCTGCGACCGCGCCGGAGCCCGCGGCTGCCGTGGAGGTTGTGCCCGAGGCGGTCGCTCTCGAGAGCGCGCCGAAGGAGGCCACCGTGACGGAGGCGCCTGCGGAGGGCTGAGCGGGTGGGCGTCGCGCGTCATCGACCCGAGCGCACCTGCGTGGGTTGCCGGACGAAGGCCGCCAAACCCGACCTGGTGAGGATCGCTCGACGGCGGGGTGGGGAACCCGCGGTCGATCGGTCCGCCACCATGCCGGGCCGGGGAACGTATGTGCATCCCACCCGCGCGTGCGTGGAGCGAGCGCTCGGGACCGGCGCCGTTGACCATGCGCTTCGATCTGCGGTGGGTGACGACGAAGCTCGTAAGCTACGTGGCATCGTGGATGGGAAGCAGGGGAACGCGTGAGGGTACACGAACTGGCCAAGGAGCTGGGCGTCACCAGCAAGGAATTGCTGGGAGCCCTGGCGTCCATGGGCGCCGAGGGGAAATCGGCGTCCTCCAGCGTGCCCGAGGAGCTCCTGCCGCGCCTGCGCGCCTCCGGGGGCAAAGCCACCGCCGCGCCCGTGAAGTCGCGAGAGGTGCTCGAGCCGCCGCCGCAGCCTCGGAGACCCAAACCCAAGCCGAAGGCCAAAGCGGCTCCGAAGGAGGCGGCGAAAGCCGAGGCGCCACCCGCCCCCGTCGCGGCCCCAGCGCCCGCCCCCGCCCCGGTGGTGAAGGTGGTGCCGGAGCCGGCACCGGCACCCGCGGTCGCCACCGGTCCGATCCTGCAGGTCGTGCACGGAGCCACGCCGCAGGTGATCGCCGAGAAGGTCGGCGCGTCGCCCGCGGACGTGGTGAAGATCCTGTTCATGGCGGGCGAGATGGCCACGGCGACCACGTCCCTCACCGATGAAGCGATCCAGCTGGTGGCGGCCGATCTCGGCTTCACGGCGGACATCGTGGGGCTCGACGACGAGTTGAAAGCCGAGGATGCGGAGCCCGAGGAGGTCGACGAGTCGAAGCTCCTCCCGCGTGCTCCGGTCGTCACCATCATGGGTCACGTCGACCACGGCAAGACGAAGCTGCTCGATGCGATCCGCTCGACGGATGTGGTCGCGGGCGAGTTCGGCGGGATCACGCAGCACATCGGCGCCTACCAGGCGCACGCCGGCGACCGGGAGATCACCTTCATCGATACCCCGGGCCACGAGGCGTTCACGGCGATGCGCGCCCGTGGGGCGAGCGTGACCGACATCGCCGTGCTGGTCGTGGCGGCCGACGATGGCGTGATGCCGCAGACGCTCGAGGCCCTCGACCATGCGAAGGCGGCCGGCGTCCCGATCATCGTCGCGGTGAACAAGGTCGACAAGGACGAGGCCGATCCGAACCGGGTCCGCACGCAGATGGTGGAACACGGTGTCGTCCCGTCGGAATGGGGCGGCGACTTCGAGTTCGTGGACGTCTCGGCGAAGGCCCATCAGAACCTGGATGCGCTGCTCGACACCATCGTCGTCGTTGCCGACCTCCAGGAGCTGAAGGGCGATCCCACCGGCCGAGCCCGCGGCTCCGTCCTGGAGGCGCACCTCGACAAGGGACGTGGACCCGTCGCCACCGTGCTCGTCCAGAAGGGCACGCTCCGGGTCGGCGACGCCCTGGTGGCGGGGACGGCGTACTGCCGGATCCGCGCCATGCAGGATGAGAACGGCCGTCCCGTGGACCGGGCCGGCCCCTCCAAACCGGTGCAGATCCTCGGTTGGAACCACGTCCCGAGTGCCGGCGACGAGTTCCGGCAGGTGGAGGACGAACGCGAGGCCCGCCACGTGGCCGAGGAGCGCGAGGCCCGGTCGCGGGCAGCCGAGCTCGTCACCAGCCGGCGCCGGACGCTCGAGGACCTCATGCGCGAGGTCGAGCGGGCCGACGTGGTGGAGCTGAACCTCGTGGTGAAGGCCGACGTCGGGGGCTCGCTCCAGGCGCTGGAGGACTCCCTGCTCAAGCTTCCGCAGGACGAGGTGAAGGTCAACATCGTCCGTGGAGCGGTGGTGGGACGACCGAGAACGACGTCACGCTGGCCATGACCTCCGAGGCCATCATCGTGGGCTTCAACGTCCGGCCGAACGCTTCGGCGCGTGAGCTGGCCGAGCGTGAGGGCGTCGATATCCGCCTCTACCGGGTGATCTACGACGCCATCGATGACATCAAGGCCGCCCTCTCCGGGCTGCTCCGCCCCGAGGAACGCGAGAAGATCCTCGGCGAGGCCGAGATCCGTCAGACCTTCCGGGTACCGCGCCTGGGGGTGATCGCCGGCTCGTACATCCGCAGCGGCGTGATCCGCCGCAATGGCCTGGCGCGTCTCGTGCGCGACGGCGTGGTCGTCTACGACGGCAGGATCGCGTCGCTCCGGCGGTTCAAGGACGACGTGGCCGAGGTCCGTGACGGCTACGAGTGCGGTATCGGCTTGGAGAACTTCCAGGACGTCAAGGAAGGCGACCTCATCGAGGCGTACGAGGTCGAGGAGATCGCCCGCGCCATCTGAGGCTGCCCGTGCTGGTCGCGCTCGAACGGTTCGATCTCCGCATCCCGGGATGTCGCTCGCTCAAGGAGAAGCGGCACGTGGTGAAGGCGCTCACCGCGGCCATCCGGCAGCGGTTCCCGGTCAGTGTCGCCGAGGTGGAGCACCAGGACCTCTGGCAGCGGACCGCGTTGGCGGTCGCGGCGGTCGGAGCCGACCAACGCCACCTGCGCAGGGTGATGCACGAGGTCGAGAAGCTCGTGGAGCTGTGGGGCGAGGTGGACGTGATCGACGCCCGGTTGCAGCTCGTCTGGCCCGAGGACTGAGTACCCTGGTCCCATGCCGCAAGGAGCCCGCACCGAGCGTGTCGGCGAAGAGTTCCGCGAGATCTTGGCCGAGGAGATCCAGAAGCTGAAGGACCCTCGTGTCGGGTTCGTCACGGTGACCGGGGTGCGGGTCTCGCCGGATCTGCGGGTGGCCTGGGTCTACTACACGGCGTTCGGTGACGAGAAGGCGAAGGCTGGATCGCGCGCCGCGCTCCGGTCGGCCTCGCCCCACCTCCGCCACGAGCTGGGCCGACAGGTCCGGCTCAAGGTGACACCCGAGCTGCGCTTCGAAGAGGACGACACCATGGTCACGGGCCGGCGCATCGACGACCTGATTGAGAAGATCCACACCGAGGAGGACCCGGGTGACAGCTGACGATTTCGCCAGGGCCGCCGAGTACCTCCGGGGAGCCGAGGAGGTGGTCCTCACCGGGCACGTGAACCCCGACGCCGATGCCCTCGGCTCCATGCTCGGACTCGCCAACCATCTCGGGTCGCTCGGCATCCGAACCATCTGCACCTACCCGAACGAGCCGCTGGATCCTCCTCGCTGGTCGGCGTTGCTCCCGGGTGCGGATCTCCTCACGGAGGTGCGTGATGTGCCGGACAGCCCCGCCGTCATGGTCACGTGCGACTGCGCCTCGTTCGACCGGCTCGGGCCGTTGGGGCATCAAGCCGCCCGGGCGCAGGAGCTGATCTGGATCGATCACCACCGTTCGAACGACGGCGACGGCACGGTTCGTCTGGTCGATCCCGACGCATCGAGCACCTGCGAGATGGTGATCCGTCTGATCGACGTCCTGGGGGGGGAGATGACCGACGCTTCGGCCGTCTGCCTCTACGCCGGGCTGGTCACCGACACCGGCCGCTTCCAGTACCAGGCCACCACGCCGCAGACGCTCCGGCTGGCGGCCCGCCTGCGCGAGCACCCCTTCGACCACGCGGCCCTGTCGCAGGCTCTGTACGAGGACAACGCCTTCCCGTACCTGCGTCTGATGGGGACGGCCCTCCGGCGGCTCGAACTGATGGAGGGGGTCGATCTCGTCTGGACCTACCTCACGCAGGCGGACCTGCACGAAGCGGGAGTCCACCCCGCCGAGACCGACGACCTCATCGACGTCATCCGCTCAGCGCGGGAGGCGGACGTCGCCGCGCTGATCAAGCAGCAGCGCGACGGACGTTTCAAGGTGAGCGTGCGTTCACGGGGTCGCCACGACCTGTCGGCCGTTGCCACCACCTTCGGCGGCGGGGGGCACCGACTCGCCGCCGGGTACACGTCGTCGCACGGGCCCCAGGGGACCATCGAGCGGCTCGCCGCCGCGCTGCGGGGCGACCCCGTCGCCCCGTGACCGAGGCAGTGGGTCCCGACGGGCTCCTCCTGGTCGACAAGCCCGCCGGGATCACGTCGCACGACGCCGTGGACCACGTGCGCCGGGCACTCGGGACGCGCAAAGTGGGCCACGCCGGCACGCTCGACCCGATGGCGACCGGCCTCTTGCTGATGGGGGTCGGCCGCGCGACGCGCCTGCTGCGGTTCCTCGGCGACCTGCCGAAGACCTACGACGGCACCCTCCGCCTCGGTGTGGAAACGACGACGCTCGACGCGGACGGTGAGGTCACATCTGAAGCCCCGGTGGGAGCGGTCTCCCCGGAGGATGTGGGAGCTGCGATGGCGCTGAAGCTCGGTGTGTCCGACCAGCGACCGCCGGCGTACTCGGCGGTCAAGGTCGCGGGGCGCAAGCTCTACGACGCGGCACGCGCTGGAGAAGCGCTCGAAGCCGCGCCGCGCCCCATCCGCGTCGATCGGTTCGACGTCGTCACCGCGAGGATGCCCGACGTCGACTTCGTCGCCACGGTGAGCTCGGGAACGTACATCCGTGTGCTCGCCGCGGAGGTCGGCACCTCGCTCGGGTGCGGCGCTCACCTCGTGCGGCTCCGCCGCGTCGCCATCGGGCCGTTCGGCGTGGACCGAGCTGCGCCGCCCGACGTCCCCGGCCCGCTGCTGCCGCTCGCCGCGGCGGTGGCGCATCTCCCGGCGGTTGAGCTGGAAGCCGACGAGGCGGAGGCGGCCGGCCACGGCCGGGTCCTCGGGCCGGCCGGGATCGATGGGCCGTACGCCGTGTTCGGTCCGGGAGGCAGCCTGCTCGGGATCTGGCTCGACGACGGGGGCAAGGCCCGACCGGAGATGGTCATCGCACCCTCGGAGCGGGGGTCGGGGTGAACCGCGGTCGCGCGCTGGTCGCCATCGGAGCGTCGGTCGTCGTGTTCACGCTCTGCGCGATCGTGGCCTCGAGCGGTGAGGTCCCGGCGCCCGAGCAGGCGGTCTTCCGTGCCATCAACGGTCTCCCCGAGTGGCTGTCACCGCCTTCCCAGGCCATCCAGCTGCTCGGGGTCCTCGGCGTCGGTCCGCTCGTCGCGATCGTCGCTCTCCTCGCGCGGCGGCCGAGGCTCGCGGTGGCCGCGCTCATCGTGACCGCGTTGAAGCTGGCGGCGGAACGCGTCGTCTGGGAGGTCCTGGGGGTCCATCGCGCGCGGCCCGGAACGACCGAGCCGGTCGTGACCGTCCGGGGGAGCACGCCCACGGGCGGTCTCTCCTTCGTCTCGGGCCATATGATCCTGGTGACGGGCCTCGCGTGGGTGATCACGCCGTACCTGCGAGGACGATGGCGGATCCTCCCGTGGGTCGTCGTGGGGCTCGTCGCGTTCGCGAGGATGTACCTCGGCGCCCACAACCCCCTCGACGTCGTGGGCGGCTTCGCGCTCGGGACCGTCATCGGAGCCGGGACGTACGTGCTCCTCCGCCTCGACCGCGTCGATGCTGACCGGGCGCCGACGACCTAGGGCCGGAGGAGATCCTCGGGTTCCGCCTCGGCCGCATCCGGAGGGATCGGCTTGCCTTCGGAACGGAAGATGAGGTCGCGGATCTCCGTGACCGCGGCCGCCCAGAAGATGGCGATGCCGGACCCGAGGAGCGTGCCGACGACGACGTCGGAGAACCAGTGTGCGGCCAGGTAGACCCTGGAGAACGCCATCACGAAGGAGAAGGCGATGGCGATCCACTCCCAGCGCCGCCGCCGTTCGCCGGACGGGAAGAAGGCGAGGACGAGCGCCACCGCCGTGGCCGACGACGCGATGGCGTGGCCCGACGGGAACGAGTAGCCGATCGTATCCACCAGCCCTCCCGGCGGGCGTCCACGGTGGAACCAGTTCTTCAGCACGACGATGAGGACCTCGGCGGTGACCCACGTGAGGACGAACGCGCTCGCTCGGCGGAACTGCTTGCGCACCAGGAGCACGACGGTCGCGACCGCCCGGAGCGGGATCGTGACCACACCGGCCCCGATGATGCTCAGCAGCCGTGCGAGCCACGTCATCGGTTGCGTCCGGATGTCATCCATCCACGTGAGCATCGAGGCGTCGAAGCGGCCGATCGCCGGCAGGGTGGTGAGGGGGGCGAGCTCGGGGGGATGCCGGCCCACGAGGAAGAGGGCGCCGGCCCCGACGGCGAGGAGCAGGAGCGACCAGAGGAACGCCCGGCGATGGTTCCGGAGCATCGGGTCGTCGCTCATCCGCCATCCAGACACGGCGGTGCGCCGGCACCACAGAGCGTGTGGCCCGTCTCGATGCGCACCGCATGGCTCACGGCGTCGCGAGGCAGGAACGAGAGGGAAGCGTCGATCTGGAGGGCGACCGCCGCAGCGGTGCCTCCGGTGAAGCTGTAGCGGTACGTGACGCACCCTCCGTCGAACACGATGAAGCGGCGACCTCGGAACGGATCGAGGTTCGTAGGCTCGAAGAGCACGTGGGCGCCGGCTTCGTCGGCCGATGGGACGATCTCGCTCGCACCGGACGTGTCACACGTCTCCATGAGGGTGACCTCGACGGCGTGTGTCCCCGACACGACGGAGTCGAGCCAGAAGGTCGTGCCCGAGTTCCGCACATCCGCGCCGCCGATCTCCCAGCCTGCCGGCAAGCTCTCGATGCAGGGAACCTGCGTGGCCGACGGGACCGATTGGGCGACGAGCACGATGGCCCGCCCGCCGGGATCGTCACAACCCGGGAGGGTGTTGTCCCCCGGTACGCAGGCGGCGAGGGCGAGGCTCACGAGCACGAGCGCAGAGGCTCCGAGCGCCATGCGGACGCTCACGTGAAGACCGCCCAGTTCGCTGCGACCATCCCCAGGGCGAGGACCAGCAGGAAGGCGACCCACGACGTCAGAAGGACCCGGCGGAGGCTCCACCGTTGGATCCGGATGGGATCGCGGCGGGGCGCGAGGCTGCGGAACTCGCTCACCAGGTCGCGTTGGTCGGCCTTCAGATGGGTCCGGAGCTGGGTAGGGCTCGCGACGCCGCGCGTGGCGGCGAACGCCTCGGCCACCTCGTCGGGCGTGAAGGAGGCGAGCGCGTGCTCATAGACGGTGGGAGCATCGGACCGGAGCGCGAGCACGAGCATCATGTTCGCGAGGTCGACGGCCTGCCGCCACGGCGACGGACGGACCTGCACGAAGAACACGTCGATGAGCTTGAGGTGTCCATCCTGCACCATCAGGTTCGCGGGCTTCACATCGCGGTGCGCGAGCCCCGCATCCCACATCTTGCGGACGAGGGCGAGACCCTCATCGATCACCTGCGCTGTGACCTCGGCCTCGCTGATCTCGGAGGCACCATCGAAGAACTCCATCAGGATCATGTATTCGCGCTCCGGCGTGATCTCGACGATGCCGTACGGCTCCGGTGACGGGAACCCCATCCCGTAGAGGAGTCGCAGCGCGTAGTCCTCGTACTCGACGAACCGTCGGACCGAACCGAACGGTGTCTCGTCTTCGAGCGCACCGTAGAGGATCTGGCGCCCGAGCTTGTACCAGCGGTCGGCACGGACGTGGTTCATCGCGTACAGCTTGGCGAACACGTACCGCCGCGCGCCGTCCGGCAGCTCGATCGTGAGGCGGAGCGGTGTCGACCCACCGGAACCCTCGAGGCCGACGGGCTGGATCGCGACGACGTGCTCGCCCAGCTGATCGGCCACGGCTCGGATGATCGCCTCACCCCGAGCCCCACCGACATCGAGGTGCGCCGCTCGGCCCCGTCGATACGTGACGGGGAAGACGTCGTTCGGCGTGAAGAGACGGAACGCACTGAGCCCGACCGCGGTCCCGAGCACGACCCCGAACAACGCCGAGCTCAAACCCTCGAGGCCGAGGATCAGCCGGGCGACGATGAGGATCGCGAGGGTGACGAGGGCGATGACCTTCGCGAGATCCCGGACGCGGCCGTGGGGGATCAGCGCCCAGGTGATCCCGACGAACGAGATGGCCAAGCTCGCGAGCGGGCGCGACGGCATCGAGTAACCCGTCCACGGCCCCAGCACCTCGACCCCGAACGGGCGTGGCCGGCCGATGAAGACCGACATCGCGTACGCCACGATCTCCAGGACGATGAGGGCGCCGACGAACACGAACAGGTGCCGCCACCGGCGGAAGACCACCAAGGCGAGGATGGTCGACCACCGGACGATCCTGATGGTCCACCGCGAGGCCAGCAGGTTGACCGTGAGTGCGAGGGAGACGAGGGGCCCCGTCCGGAGATCGGCGAAGGCCCGTACCAACGCCCCGTCGACGTCGTTGTAGATCCTCGCCATCGGCTCGAACGCCAGGACGCCGATCACCGTCGCGGTGAAGTAGCAGACCGCGGCGATCAGCAGGCCGGCGCTCCGGCCGATCCTGTGGGGCAGCGGCGGCGCCTCGCCGGACGGACGCCGTCGCCCCCGCCCTGTTCCGAAGTGGAGACGCCCTTGCTGGGAAGGGGGCAGCTCGCTCGAGGTCTCCATCTGCCGGACCCTAATCCAAGCCGTTCGCCGCGAGCCACGAGAGCGCGAGGCCCTCGGGGGTGAGGCCACGATCGAGTCCCGCGTTCATGACCTGCAGGGCCTTGACCGTGAGGGACCCCGACACGGCGTCGAGGATCCTCGCGACATCGCGCCCGAATCGCGCCTCCACATCCGACGCCATCACCGGGACGACGTTCTCGGCCGGCTGCAGATGCAGGTCGTCGTCGAGGGCGACGAAGCCTCCCGTCGCGAGGCGCCCGCTCGTGCTGAACAGCAAGCCGATGTCGACCTGACCCTCCGCGAGCGCTTGGAGCGTGAGGGGTCCGCCGGCGTCGAGCGGAAGGAAGTCGGCGAATCGGAGGCCGTAGACGTCCTCCAAGCCGCGGAGGCAGAGCGGCCGCTCTTGGCATTCGGCGGGTCCACCGAACGTCATCTGGCGGGCGTGCGGGACAAGGCCACTGAGGCTCGTCGATCCGAGGCGCGCGGCCGTGGCCTCGGTCACCACGAAGACGTTCGTATCCCCGGCCGGCGCGGGTTCGAGCGCGACGAGTCCTCGGGGCTCGAGGGCGGCCCGGAGGCGGTCGACGGTCTCGTCCCGGTCGGCGGTGGGGGTCCCGCCCAGGTAGGACAGCGCACTCCCCGCGTACTCGGGGACGAGGTCGAGCAGACCTTGTTCGAGGGCGGGGAGCGTCAACTCGCGGGGTCCGACGCCGAACCGCCGGACGACCGGATAGCCCTCGGTCTCGAGAGCCTGCGCGTAGATCTCGGCGAGGAGCTCGCTCTCCGCGAAGTCGAACGAGCCGACGACGATCCCGTGGACGGGGGGCGGGCCCGTCGAGGCGGGCCCGCCCCCACACGCACCCACCAGGGCCACGATCGCCGTCACGGCGATCGTGGCCCACCCCGAGCGAGGCACGCGCCTTCCGGTCACACCCACGGAGGCATCGTCGCACAGCGCCGCGCACGGTCGTGGCGTGGTCGGGGGAGCGGCGGCGCTACGCCGACCGTCGCTCGGGACGCCCCTGCGGACCGAAGAACTCGGTCGCGCCGGGTGTCGCCCACAAGCACGCCAGAGCCACGAACGAGACGATCGCCGAGATCAGGGTGAGACCTCCCGTCGATCGATCGCTGAGTGCGGTCACGACCCCGTTCAGGAGCGAGAACGCCAGCAGGATCGTCGCGATGGTCCGCGCGACCCGGCTGGCGTCGAAGAGCGCGAAGATCAGGAGGAAGAGCGCCAGGCCGTACACGAGGGTGATCCACCCGATCACCGCCAACGATCCGACCCCGATCCCCAGCGACTCGAACGGCTCCGTGATCTCGGGCCCGGCGAGCAACAGGACGAGCGCCGCGAGGCACAACGTGATCGCTTGGAGCCCCAGGAGCCAGCCGACGAAGGTCACGCCTCCGGGTCGCTTCACGGTGCCTCCCCTCGGGGTCGATGTCTCCGGTACGCCGGGGAAGGTTGCACGCAGCCGATATCCGCGCAAGGGGCCGAAGGTAGGCTGTTCGGCCGATGCGGATCGTGCGTGGGCTCGGTGTGTTGCCGCTCGACGAGGCTCCGTCCGTCGTCACGGTCGGATTCTTCGACGGCGTGCACGTCGGCCACCGGGCGGTGCTCGCCCGGGTGGTGGCACGGGGGCAGGAGCGGGGTGTCCGCACGGTGGCCGTCACGTTCGACCGGCATCCGCGCGAGGTCCTCTCGCCGGGTCAGGAGCCCCGGCTGCTCACGACGGTCGAGCGGAAGGCGGCGCTCATCGCCGAGACGGGTATCGACGTGCTCGTCGTCCTGGAGTTCGACCGCGACTTCTCGTTGATCCCGGCCCCGGACTTCGTGCGCGATGTGCTCGTGGACGGGGTCCACGCCGTCCACGCTGCGATGGGAGCGAACTTCACGTTCGGCTTCAAGGCGGAAGGGACGATCGACACCCTGCCGGCGCTCGGGGCGCCGTTCGGTCTCACCGCCGAGGCCGTGCCTCTGGAGCGGCTCGACGGCTACACCGTCTCGTCGACCTCGATCCGCGACGCCCTCGCCGGGGGACTCGACTGGCCCACCGTGGCCCTGGGGCGCCGGTTCGTCCTGGAGGGAGAGGTCGTGACCGGCCACGGGCGTGGTCGCGACCTCGGGTACCCCACGGCCAACCTCCGGACCTGGCCCCGACTCTTGCTGCCGGGCCAGGGGATCTATGCGGGTGTCGCGGAGCACGGGGGCCGTCGCTACCGGACGGCGCTCGACGTGGGGACGAACCCCACGTTCGGTGTGGAGCCGCTGCACGTCGAGGCCTTCCTCCTCGGCTACGAGGGCGGTGAGCTGCCCGGCGAACCGCTCGGCATCGAGTTCTGGGCACGCCTCCGCGACGAGGTCCGCTATGACTCCGTCGACGCGCTGGTCGACGCGATCGGCGACGACGTCCGTCGAACGCAGGAGATCGTGCCCACCGAGGCCCTCGGTTGACGCCTCACGGGGCCGGCTCCCGCAGCATCCGCCACGCGACCCGGGTCATGAACCCGAGCGGGATCGTGATCCCTGCGCGCTGCACGAGCCCGTTCCCGGGCCGGGTGACGTCGCGGGCGAACCACGCGGAGAGCACCCCGCTGGTGAGGGCGGCCGAGATCGCGCGCAACGAGAGTCCGCGCCACGCGGGGTCTCCCGCGAACCGCTCGGCGAGGGCCACGAGCGAGCCGAGCGCCAACGCGCCCGCGGCCACCGACGACAGGTCGTGCACGTCGTTCACCCACGACTGAGGTTCGTCCGGATCCCCCGGCATCGGGTAGTTCGACACCCGGTCCCGGCGGAACAGCCCGGCGCCCAGCAGGGCGAGCCCACTGGCCGCCATGAGCGCGGGACCGTACCCCGACCGTCCCGCGCCACCGAGACGCCGGTCAAGCTCGCCGGCGAACACCACCGTGGAAACGCCGAGCGCGACGAACCCCGCCGTCATGAGGGCGGGATCGGCGGCGTCGGCGGCGGCGAGGCCGCTGATGTGCTCGTTCGCCAGCGAGTAGACGGGCTGGCGTCGTGTGCTCACCGCCCAGGCGGCCGTGAACACCGCCGGACCGATCACCCCTGCAGCGGCGCGCAGACGGCTCCCCGGCAGCCCACGATGCGCTCGTCCCCTGCCGTTCAGGGCGCCGCGGCGATCGCTCCTCGTCGCATCGCGCCGGGTGACCACGGGCGCATCGTAGTCGCGGCCGTGCGAGCATCCCCGTGTGCGAGCCCTCGCCGACCGCATCGTCAGGTTGATCGCGCGCCTGATGACGGTCGGCTGGTTCCGGTCGGTCGAGGTGAGCGGGGTCGAACGACTCGATCGACGTGGGCCGATCGTGATCGTGGCGAACCACCACGGGGGTTTCGTCGATCCGGCGCTCCTGGCCGCGATCCTGCCCCGGATGCCTCGGTTCCTGACCATGGCCAGCCTGTGGAAGGTGTGGCCGATCCGGCCCCTCCTGGCGCTCGCGGGAGCGATCCCGGTGCAACGATCGGTCGACGGCGCCACCGGCCGCAACGTCCAGACGTTCCATGCGGCGGACGACGTGCTCCGCGAGGGCGGGATGGTGGGCATCTTCCCCGAGGGACAGGCGAGCGACCTGCCCCACCTGCTCCCGGTCAAGACGGGCGCGGCCCGGATCGCCCTGGGAGCGCGGGCACGCGGTGCCGCCGGCATCCGCATCGTGCCCGTGGGGGTCGATCTACGAGCGGAAGCAGACGGCTCGCTCTCGTGCCTTCGTGCGCATCGGGCGTCCCCTCGGATTGGATGACGAGGCCCCGCATCTCCTGGCGCCCGACGGGCCCGGCGACGATCGGGATTGGGCCGCGGTGCACGCGCTCACCGATGAGATCGAGCGACGCCTGGCCGAGGCATCACTCGATTTCGACGATGCGGTGCAAGCGGCCGATCTGTGGTTCGCCGCGAGCGTCTCCCTCCGCCGCCGGGGCGGGAGCCCGTCGTGGTCACCGCGCTTGTCCGAGCTCGAGGAGCGGTCAGGCCGGCTGGCCGAGCTCCCACCGGAAGGGCAGGCACGGATCCGGAGCGCGGTGGCCGACTACCGCCGCGCGCTCGAGGCCAACGTCACGGAGGACCGAGCGGTGGCGGCCGGTCCTCGGGGCGGCGTGGGCGCCGCCCGTATCGCGGGTGGTCTGCTCACCGTGGTCGTGCTGCCGTTCGCCGTGGTCGGTGCGGTCGTCAACTCGATCCCCGCGCTCGCCGTCCACCTGGCCGGGCGGAGGAAGGCGGAACCGGTGACCCTCGCCACGATCAAGTTCCTGGTGAGTGCCGTGGCCTTCCCGGTCGCTTGGCTCGTCCTCCGGTATGCGGTCGTGGACGACACGACCCGGCCGTGGCTGTGGACGTTCGTCCTGGGCCCGCTCTGCGGGCTCGTCGCCGCGATCACGGCGGATCGCTTCCGCCGGATCCGCCTAGCGAGGCTCCGTCCCGCTCGCCTGGTCGTGCCGACCCGCGCGGCAGAGGACCTCCTGGAGCGCCGGGCGTGGCTGGTGGAATCGGTCCAGACCGCGGTCGGAGCACCGGCCGCCGGGACGGCTCTGGAGGGCACGGGTTGACACCCGAACAGCACGGTCAGGCGACCATCTCCGCTGGTAGCCTTGCTCATCAACCAGATGGACGTTCGATCATGACGCTCACCAAAGACCAGAAGACCGACATCATCCATGAGCACGCCCGGTCCACGGGCGATACGGGCTCCGCAGAGGTCCAGATCGCGATCTTGACGAAGCGGATCTCCGACCTCACCGAGCACCTCAAGCTCCACTCCCACGATCACCACAGTCGCCGCGGCTTGCTGATGCTCGTCGGCCGCCGCCGCCGGCTCCTGGAATACCTCAAGCGCGAAGACATCCAGCGATACCGCGACATCGTCGCGAAGCTGGGTCTTCGCCGATAGACACCACGGAGGGCGCCCACGGGGCGCCCTCCTCGCGAGGAGGCTGATGCCCACGACCGACCCAGGCTGACCGGAGGGGCAGCCCCGCACCGGTCGGTTCTCAGTCGCGAGCTTCCGCAACCGCACCGCCCGTCACGGGCGCGGCACGCGCGGCTCGGAGGTTCACCACTGACAACCGGCCGATCCTCCTCCACCTGGATGGCGCAGAGCGTCACCCGATCCACCCCGAAGAGTCCAAGGAGGACATCGACCGAGATGGTCACCACACGAACGCGCCAGGTCGGCGCACACGAGATGACGTTCGAGGCCGGCAAGCTCGCGAAGCTCGCCGAGGGCGCCGTCGTCGTCACCTACGGGCAGACCCAGGTGCTCGCCACCTGTGTCAGCTCGAACCCCCGCGAGGGGATCGACTTCTTCCCACTCACGATCGACGTCGAAGAGCGGATGTACGCGGCCGGCAAGATCCCCGGCTCATTCTTCCGGCGCGAGGGCCGGCCGGGCGAGACCGCGATCCTCACCGCCCGACTCATCGACCGTCCACTGCGGCCCACGTTCAAGGAGGGGTACCGCGACGAGGTCCAGGTCGTGGTCACGGTCCTTTCCGTGGACATGGCCAACCCGTACGACATCCCCGCCATGAACGCCGCTGCCTGTGCGGTCGGTCTGGCCGGCCTGCCGTTCGACGGTCCGGTCGCCGCCGTGCGCCTGGGCCTCATCAACGGCGAGTGGACGGTCAACCCCACCTTCCAGGAGCTCGATGAGGCCACGTTCGACATCGTGGTCGCCGGCTCCGTGGGAGATGACGGGACCGTCGACATCCTCATGATCGAGGGCGAAGCTCCCGAGGGCACCTGGCCCCGTCTGGCCGAAGGCCACCTCGCTCCCACGGAGGAGGTCGTCGCCGACGGCCTCGAGGTCGCCAAGCGTGAGATCGCCGAGCTGGTCGGGTTCCAGCGGGAGTTCATCGCGGCCCACGGTGTGGAGCCGAAGTCCTTCGTGGCCACCCCGCTCTACGGCGAGGACCTCTGGAAGGAGCTGGAGGCCAACTTCGCTTCCAAGCTCGAGGCGGCGATCCTCCCGGGCAAGACGGAGCGCGACGCTGCGTTCGATGCCGTGAAGATCGAGGCGAAGGCGCACCTTGCCGCCACCTTGGGTGAGGATGTGTTCGCCGAGCGGGCCGGGGAGTTCTCGCCGGCATGGAAGTCGCTCCAGAAGAAGGTCATGCGGCGCCGCGTGATCGACCGAGGCGTCCGGCTCGACGGGCGTGGCCCGAAGGACATCCGGCCGCTGTCGGCCGAGGTGGGCCTCGTGCCGCGCGCCCACGGTTCCGCGCTGTTCGAGCGGGGCGACACGCAGGTCCTCAACGTCGCGACGCTGGGCATGCTCCGCATGACCCAGATGATCGACACGCTCGACCTCGAGGACTCGAAGCGCTACATGCACCACTACAACTTCCCGCCCTTCTCCACGGGCGAGACGGGCCGGGTCGGCTCGCCGCGTCGCCGGGAGATCGGCCACGGTGCGCTCGCGGAACGGGCCCTGATCCCCGTGGTGCCGAGCGAGGAGGAGTTCCCGTACGCGCTCCGGCTCGTGTCCGACGTGCTGGCGTCGAACGGTTCCACGTCGATGGCGTCCGTCTGCGGCTCCACCCTGTCGCTCATGGATGCCGGTGTGCCGATCAAGGCTCCCGTGGCGGGCATCGCCATGGGGATGATCGCGGAGGGCGACACCTTCGTGACGCTCACGGACATCCTCGGTGCCGAGGACGCGCTCGGCGACATGGACTTCAAGGTCGCCGGCACGGCGGAGTTCGTCACGGCGATCCAGCTCGACATGAAGGTGTCGGGCATGCCGGCGAACGTGCTCGCTGCCGCGCTCGAGCAAGCCAAGGAGGCTCGGCTCACGATCCTCGACGTGATCCTCGAGGCGATCCCCGCTCCTCGGGACGCCGTGAGCTCGAAGGCGCCGCGGATCATCACGATCCAGATCCCCGTCGACAAGATCGGCGAGGTGATCGGGCCCAAGGGCAAGAAGATCAACGAGATCATCGCCATGACCGGCGCCGACATCAACATCGAGGACGACGGCACCGTGTTCATCGGTTCGCACGAGGCGGACGGGGCGGACGAGGCGGCTCGCATGATCGAGGAGATCGCCAACCCGCGTCCGGTGCTGGTCGGCGAGACCTACGAAGGCACGGTGGTCAAGACCACGACCTTCGGGGCGTTCGTCAACCTGGTCCCCGGTCGTGACGGGCTCGTCCACATCTCGAAGCTCGGCAAGGGCAAGCGCCTCGCCAGCGTGGAGGAGGCCGTCCGGGAGGGCGACAGCCTGACCGTGCTGGTCGAAGACGTCGATGCGCAGGGCAAGATCAGCCTCAAGCCTGTCGGCCCCGAGTGGGAGGCGCCCGAAGGCCAGGCCGGTGACGGCGGCGGCTCGGGCGGCGGCTCGGGCGAGCGCCGCGATCGGGGTGGGCGCGACCGCGAGCGCAGCAGCGGCGGTGGCGGGCAACGCCACGGCAAGCGTTTCCGCGACCGCGAGGGCAGCGGAACCGGCGGCGACACCCCGCCGCGCGACGAGGCCTGAGTCCCGCGACGATGCCGATCACGCGCTCCGAGTTCTCCTCGGGTCTGCGCGTCGTGACGGAGCGGATGCCCGGCGTCCGCTCCGTCTCGATCGGCTTCTGGGTCCTGGCCGGATCGCGCGACGAGCGACCGGTGATCAGCGGCCACTGCCATTTCCTGGAGCACCTGTTGTTCAAGGGCACGCGGCGGCGCAGCGCACTCGACATCGCCGAGGCGTTCGATGCGGTGGGCGGGGACATCAACGCCTTCACCGCGAAGGAGTACACGTGCTACTACGCCCGTGTGCTCGATCGCGACCTGGAGATGTCGGTGGATCACCTCTCCGACATGTTCGAGCACAGCACCATCCGGAGCGCCGATCTCCGCGCCGAGGCCCAGGTGATCCTCTCCGAGATCGACATGCACGAGGACTCACCCGAAGACGTCGTCCACGACGTCTTCACCGAGGCGTTGTGGCCGGGGCATCCCCTCGGCCGTCCCATCCTCGGCACCAAGGAACGGATCCGTGCCGCCACCCGCGAGTCGGTCCAACGCTTCTACCGGCGGCACTACGTGCCCGGCAACCTGGTGGTGGCGGCCGCAGGCAACGTCGACCACGATCGCTTGGTCTCGATGCTCCGCGAGCGCATGGACATCGGCCGGCGGCTCGGTCCGCGTGGCCGTTCGGCGTGGAACCTCCGGTCCCACACCCGGCCCCCGCGGCCCTCGGGCGCCACGCTCGTCCGGCGCCGCAAGACGGAGCAGGCCCATATCGTGATGGGGACGAACGGCTTGCCGCGGACCGATCCCGACCGGTTCGCCCTGCTCGTCGTGAACACCGCGCTCGGCGGCGGCATGTCGTCGCGCCTGTTCCAGGAGATCCGCGAGAAGCGTGGACTGGCGTACAGCGCGTACAGCTACCACGCGCAGTACACGGAGGCGGGGTTGTTCGGCGCCTACGTGGGGACCACGCCGCCCAGCGCCCATCAGGTCGTGGACCTGATGCGCACGGAGCTCGACGATGTCCGCGACGGTGGGCTGACGGAGGCAGAGTTCGAACGTGCCAAGGGCCACGTGAAGGGGTCCACGGTGCTCTCGCTCGAAGATCCCGGCGGACGGATGTCCCGGCTCGGCAAGTCGGAGATCGCGCACGGCGAGATCCTCACGCTCGGTGAGTCGCTGAAGAGGATCGACGCGGTCACGCTCGACGACGCGAAGGCCGTGGCCCACCGGGTCCTGTCGCAGCCCATGACGCTCGGGGTGATCGGGCCCTTCGCACCCACGGCCTTCCGGGGGTCTCTCGCGTGACCCGGGTCGGGGTCGTGGGAGCCACCGGCAGGATGGGTCGCGAGGTCTGCCGGGCGGTCGCCGCGGCCCCGGATCTCGAGCTGGTCGCCGCGGTGTCCCGGAGCGCGGCGGGGGAGCGGCTCGCCGACGTGATCGGGGTCGACGGTACCGATCTCGTCCTCTCTGACGACCTCCAGATCCTGAACGAAGCGCGGGCCGAGGTGTTCGTCGACTTCACGAGCGCGCAGCACGCGCCCGAGCACATCCGCTGGGGGATCGAGCACGGGGTGGATGTGGTCGTCGGGACGACCGGCTTCCCGCTCGACGGGTCGTGGCAAGACGCACCCGTCGGCGTCATCGTGGCCCCGAACTTCGCGATCGGTGCGGTGCTGCTGATGCGCTTCGCGGAGCAGGCGGCCGCCCATCTCGACGCCGCCGAGGTGATCGAGTCGCACCACGAGGGCAAGGTCGATGCGCCGAGCGGCACGGCCATCACGATCGCCGAGCGGATCGCCGTTGGGCGGACAGGTGCCTGGCGGGGCCCCGGGGGGGACGACGCGCACCCCGGCGCCCGCGGCGCGGACCTCGACGGGGTGCGCGTCCACTCGGTGCGGCTGCCGGGGATCGTCGCGCGCCACGAGGTGGTGTTCGGTGGCCAGGGTCAGACGCTCACGATCAGGCACGACTCCACGGACCGGTCGTCGTTCATGCCCGGCGTGCTGCTGGCGATCCGCACGGTCGGCTCGCGTCCCGGTCTGACGGTCGGACTCGACAGCCTGCTGGGGTAGGTCGCCGATCCATGTCTCGGCGGCTCATGGCGATCGTGGCGCATCCCGACGACGACACCTTCGGCGTCTCGGGGACCGTCGCGTTGCACGCAGACGACCCGGATCTCCACTTCGTGCTCGTCCACGCCACGAGCGGCGAGGCCGGTCAGATCGCCGAGGGGAGTGGGGCGACGCGCGCGACGCTCGGCGAGGTCCGTCGCGAGGAAGACCGGAAGAGCTGGATCGCGCTCGGGCGCGTGCCGGACCGCCACGCTTGGCTCGGCCTGCCGGACCACGCGGTCGCGGATGCACCGATCGACGACCTCGTGGCTCGCCTCGCAGGGATCATCCGTGAAGAGCGACCCGATGTCGTGATCACCTTCGGCCCCGACGGCATCACCGGTCACCCCGATCACATCACCGTCGGCCGCGCGGCGACCGAGGCTTTCCACCGTGTCCGCGACGAAGGGGGGAGCGGGCTCCGTCGGCTCCTGCACAACGCCATCCCGCAGTCCTGGATGGATGCGTGGAACCAGCGCCGGGTCGCGGCGAGCGAGGAGCCGTTCGATCCGACGCAGCTCTACCACCCTCGCGGGGTACCGGACGACGACGTCGGTGTCATCGTGGACTGCTCGGCGGTCATCGACCGGAAGCGGGCAGCGATCCTGGAGCACCGCTCGCAGGCCCAAGACACTGGCGACGTCGCCGACGAGGAGATGAGCGAGGCGTTGAGCCGCGAAGCCTTCATCATCGCGTGGCCAGCGTCGTCTCCCGGCTCGGTCGTCATCGGAGACGTCTTCGAAGGCATCTGACTTGTTCACGGCCGGCCCGCTGCGGTAGCGTCGCGCCGGCTCAGCTCGCGGAGGAGGTCCATGGTTCGGTCGGTTCGTTCCGCCCTGCTGGTCGCGCTCGCCGTCGTGGCGCTCGGGGTCCCCGTCGCGCAGGCGCAGTCGCCTGCCTCGGATGAGGACGTCACCCTCCGGGTGGGGACGTCCGTCGACCTCGTGACCGACAACCCGTTCCGGATCTGCTGCGCATCGGACTTCGAGGTCATCATGGTCGAATACGACATGCTCTTGAAGTTCGGGAGCGACGACTCTCTCCGCCCAACCGAGCCTGGCCGAGGGCTGCGAGCCGAACCGGGACTACATGGAGTGGACGTGCACCCTCCGCGAGGGCCTGAAGTGGAGCGACGGCACGCCTCTCACGTCACGGGACGTCGCTTTCTCGTATCGCTTCGTGATCGACAACCATGTGCCGCAGTACCGCGGCTACTTCCCCTACGATCCCGTGTTCCAGACGCCGGATGACCACACGCTGATCTGGAAGACGGACCAGCCGACGTTCGCTCCGAGCATGCCGCCCTGGGTCTACATCGTGCCCCAGCACATCTGGGAGCGGTACGACGGCGAGGACCTCAGGACGATCAAGGACGTGCCGAACACGCCCGCTGTCGGCAGCGGTCCCTTCGTCCTCACGGAGTGGAACAGCGGCGAGTCCTGGACCATGGAGCGGAATCCGTACTACTGGGGTCCCGAGCCCACGGTCGACCGGATCGAGTATCGCCTCTACACGAACCAAGAGGCGATGGTCCAAGCGCTGAAGAACGGTGAGATCGACATCGCGAATGACATCCGGCCGAACCTGTTCTCGGCGCTCGAGGGTGACCCCACCATCACCACCCACACCACGATCTCGGACTGGTGGCTCAACCTCGCCTTCAACTTCGGCGGCCAAGGCGAGCAAGCGTCGAACCTTCCCGCCCTCGGTGATCTCGACGTCCGCAGGGCGATCGAGATGGCGATCGACAAGGAGGACCTGGTCAACCTGGTGTACCAAGGGACGGCGACACCTGGCGACACAGTGATCCGGCCCGCGTCCGCCTACTGGCATCTGGACATCCCTGCGGAGGACGAGATCGCCTACGACCCCGAGGGAGCGAAGGCACTCCTCGATCAGGCCGGGTACACGGATGCCGATGGCGACGGGACCCGCGACGATCCGGCGACGGGTGAGCCGCTGGTGCTCGAGATGCCTGCCGATCAAGACACCGTGGGGGCCGTGGAAGCGGGACAGCTGATCGTCGGCTACCTCGACGCGATCGGGATCCACGTCGATCTCCAGGCCGTGAACCAGAACCAGATGAACGAGGTCTGGGGCTCCGGCGACTTCGACGCGTACATCTGGTACTGGCAGGGCGATCCCGACCCCGACTATCAGCTGTCGATCTTCACGTCGGAGCAGTGCGGCGGGTGGAGCGATGGGTGCTACGCGGACCCGGCGTACGACCGCCTCTACGACGAGCAGCGCAGCATCATGGACCCGGACGAACGGCTGCCGGTGGTGCAGGAGGCACAGCGGAGGTTGTACGAGCAGGTCCCCGGTGTGGTGCTCGCGTACCCCGGACAGTTGCAGGCGTACCGGAACGATCGCTTCACGGGTTGGACGCCTGCGCCGGGACCGCAGGGCAAGCTGATCTTCGGCTACAACTACGACTCGTACGTGAGCGTCGTTCCCGTGACGGCGACCTCCGGTGACGCCGGCACGGGCTCCGGCGTCTCGCCGTGGATCTTCGTGCTGATCGCGGCCGCGGCCGTGGTGGTCGTTGGCGTGGTGGTCGTCCGCGGCCGCCGGCCCGACGACGATGAGGAGTAGCCGTCGCACGACCGCGGGAGAGCGCGATGCTCTCTTCCCGTAGGCTGCTCGCATGGAGTTCCGCACGATCGAGCCGGGCGAGCTCGACGCCTTCTATCTGACGGTCACGCACGCGTTCAGCGAGCGCGATCCTCACGACACCGAGGCCGATCGCGCGCGCCAGGAGATCGACCGCACGTTCGCAGCGGTCGACGCCGGCCGGATCGTGGGCGGGGCGGCGGCGTTCACCTTCGACACGGTCGTCCCCGGCGGGGGCGCCGTTCGGACCGCGGGTCTCACGCAGGTCGGAGTCCTCCCGACGCATCGACGGCAGGGAGCGCTGCGGGGGCTGATGTCGCGCTTCCTGGAGCAAGTGCAGGAGCGAGGGGAGCCCATGGCGACCCTCTTCGCGGCGGAGGCGGCCATCTACGGGCGGTTCGGTTTCGCCCGCGCGTCCCTGGGCATGGAGCTCGATGTCTACGCCCAACGCGCGGCGTTCGTTCCCTGGTACGAGCCCGCGGGCACGACCCGTCTCCTCACCCACGCCGAAGCGCTGCCCTCGCTCGCGACCGTGTACCGCGCCGCCCTGGCGTCGCGTCCCGGTGCGAACCTGCTCGATGATCGCGATGTGGCGTGGGTGTTCCCCGAGAAGGTCTTCCCGGACGAGAGCGACGACGAGCGCGTCGTGCCGTTCATCGCGGTCCACCACGACGACGACGATCGTCCGGACGCCTACGCGATCTATACGGGGAAGCACGACTGGCCCCAGGGTCTGCCCCACGTGGCGCTGAAGATCCACGCGATGGCGGGCGCCACCCACCAGGGGACGGCCGACATGTGGCGCTACCTGCTCGACGTGGACCTCGTGTCCTACGTGAAGACCTGGGACCGGCCGATGGACGAACCGCTCCAGTGGCTCCTGGAAGAGCCACGTGCCATGCGGGGCAAGGTGTTCGATGCGCTCATGGCACGCCCGGTCGACGTCGGGGCGGCGCTCGCCGGCCGAGGCTATCGTGGGGACGGCCGGCTGCGGATCGGCGTCCTGGACGCCACCCTTCCGGTGAACGACGGCGTCCACGAGCTCGAGGTCGAGGCCGGCCGGGCGGTGTGCGAGCGGACGAGCGCCGAGCCGGACCTCTCGGGCCCGGTCAACGCGCTCGGGGCCGTGTACTTCGGCGGTGCCACCTGGATCGAGCTCGCGAGCGCGGGGATGGTGCGGGAGCATCGCCCGGGGGCGCTCGGCGAAGCGGACGCCTTGTTCGCGTCGCCGGTGGCTCCGTGGGCGCCGTACGCGTTCTGACCCCGCGGGAGCCCGGGCGGCGCCTCCGTCTCGGGTGAACCGGCGGCCGGTATCATCCCCTCTCCGTGGGTCCCCGGAACCGCTCCGTCCTCGTCGCGCTCGCCGCCGTGATCATGGCGGCCACCGCCTGTACAGGTGACGGCAGCTCCACGGACGTCCCGCCGAGCACCTCCAGCACCGCGACCCCCACAGGGCCAGTGAAGGTCGTGAAGGGGGAGTTCGAGCTCGAGCACGTGGGCGTGGTGGTGCACCTCTCGTGGGCAGGCACCGAGGGCACCATGACCATCGACAACGGCTCGGAGCTCACCTTGGAGGATCCGCGCCTCTACGTCATCACTCAACTGGCGGAGAGGATCGACGTCGAGGTACCGGCGACGTCGCCGCTCGCCCCCGGCGACCAGGAAGAAGATCCCTCTCACCTTCCCGATACCCCTCGAGGAGATGGGCCTCACGGTCCTCCAGTTCGGGAACGAGTCGTGGGGCCTGTTCAAGCCGGTGGTCGAACCCGTGTGACCGTCACCTGCTGGGCGGTTCCGCCTCGCCCGCTTGCCAGCGGGCGAGCACGAAGAGCAGATCGCTCAGTCGGTTCAGGAACCGCCGTACCTCCGGGTTGACGTCGCGTTGCGCGTGCTCCATGGCGACGACGGCCCGCTCGGCGCGGCGCACGACCGATCTCGCGATGTCGATGGCGGCGCTGGCGGGATTCGCGCCCGGAACCACGAAGACCTCGGGCAGGGGCCGCGCCGTCACCAGGTCATCGATCCGGCTCTCGAGCCGCTGCACCATCCGTTCGGTCACGAGTGAAACCTCGGGTTCCAGCTTGGCCCGTTGCTTCGGGTTGGTGGCCAGGTCGGCACCCACCACGAACAGCTCGCGCTGGAGGGTCAGGAGATCGGCCCGCATCGTGTCGTCATCGCTCAAGGCACGGGCCAGGCCCAGCACGGCGACGGCTTCGTCGGTCGTTCCGTAGGCGTCGGTGGCTAGGTCGGACTTGGAGATCCTGCCCCCGTAGAGCAGGCCGGTGGTGCCGTCGTCGCCGGTCTTCGTGTAGATGCGCGGCATCGGCGGCTAGCATAGGGCGGTCCGGCGGCCACGCCTGGCCGGCGCCACCACAGGTTGTCATCGACGGCCGTGCGCCGTGGAAGGAGGGGACCAGCATGACCGGAAGGTTCGGCTCCCTGGTCACCGCGATGGTGACCCCGTTCCGGGAGGACCACGCCGTCGACCTGGATCGCGCGCGCGATCTCGCGTCGTACCTGGTCGACAGCGGCTCCGACGCGGTCGTCGTGGCGGGCTCCACCGGAGAATCACCGACCCTGACGTACAAGGAGAAGTCCGAGCTGTTCCGGGCGGTCGGCGATGCGATCCGCGGGCGCGGCCAGCTGATCTGCGGCACCGGCACGTACTCCACCGCCGAGACCCTCGAGCTGACCCAGGCCGCCGAGGATGCCGGTGCGGATGGTCTCCTGGTGGTCACGCCGTACTACAACAAGCCGCCGCAGCGAGGACTGGTGGCCCACTTCGAGCACATCGCCGACGCCACCGAGCTCCCGATGATCCTCTACAACATCCCCGGCCGCACGGCGACGCGCATCGAGCACGACACCTTGCTGCAGCTCGCCGAGCGCCCCAACATCGTGGCGGTCAAGGACTCCACGGGGGACTTCCAGTCGATCTCCAGGCTTATCGCGGAGGCCCCCGAGGGCTTCGAGGTCTACTCGGGCGACGATTGGGCCACCTTCGGCTACGTGTGTCTGGGGGCCGTGGGCGTGGTGAGCGTGGCGAGCCACCTGGTGGGTCCGCAGATCCGCCGGATGATCGAGCTGATCGAGACCGGCGACGTGCCCGCCGCGCGCAAGCTCCACGAGGACCTCTCACCTCTGTTCAACGCGCTGTTCGTCACCTCGAACCCGATCCCGGTCAAGGCCGCCCTGGAGATGGTCGGCAGACCGTGCGGCGAAACGCGCCTGCCGCTGGTCCCCGCCACGGCCGAGGAGCGGGAGCGGGTTCGCAAGGCCCTGGTGGATGCCGGTCTCCTCTCCTGAGACCACCCGCGCCTGCCGCCTGGTGTTCCTGGGCGGTGTGGGGGAGGTGGGCCGCAACATGGCCTGCCTGGAGCTCGACGGCCGGCTCCTGATCCTCGACGTGGGCCTCTCGTTCCCCTCCGCGGACATGCCGGGGATCGACCTGGTCCTGCCGAACATGGAGTACGTGCGCGAGCGCGCCGACACCGTGGAGGCGGTGGTGCTCACGCACGGCCACGAGGACCACGTCGGCGCCCTTCCCTACCTGCTCCGCGACCTGGATCGCCCGATCCCGGTGATCGGGACCGCGTTCACCCTGGAGCTCCTCCAAGGGAAGCTCGAGGAGCACGAGGTGCTCGATCTGGCCGAGCGGACCCTTGCGGTGCCGGGGGAGGGCATGACCGTGGGGCCATTCACGATGCGGTTCTTCCACGTCACCCACTCGATCCCCGACGGTATGGCGGTCGCCATCGACACACCGAACGGCACGCTGTTGCACACCGGCGACTTCAAGCTCGACCCGACGCCCATCGATGGACGCCCGACCGACCTCCACGGCATCGCCGAAGAGGCCGGCAAGGGCGTTCACCTCCTCCTGTCCGACTCCACCAACGCCGAGGAGCCCGGCCACTCCGCGAGCGAGCGGACCGTGGGGCCCGTGGTCCGCGACATCATCGAGCACGCTCCCGGGATCGTGGTCGTGGCCTGTTTCTCCAGCCACATCCACCGGATCCAGCAGGTGGTGGACGCCGCGCTCGCCGATGACCGCGTGGTCTGCATCCTCGGCAGGTCGATGCAGAACAGCGTCCGGGCCGCTCGCGAGCTCGGCATCCTCCGCCTGGACGACCGCGATCGGATCGACATCGAGGAGGTCGACGCGCTCGATCCCGGACGCGTGGTGATCGTCTGCACGGGCTCACAGGGCGAGCCGTACAGCGCCCTCAGCCTGATGGCCGCCCGGGAACACAAGTGGGTGAAGCTGAAGGAAGGCGACACCGTCGTGCTGTCGTCCAGCCTCATCCCCGGCAACGAGCCGGCGATCCACCGCGTGGTCGACTCCCTCTACCGGAGCGGCGCCGACGTGTACCACGTGCCTGCCGACGCAGTCCATGCCACCGGGCACGCGTCGCAGGAAGAGCTCCGGCTGATGCTCTCCCTGGTCAAGCCCCGGTGGTTCGTGCCGGTGCACGGCGAGCGCCGCCACCTCCAGCACCACGGGCGCCTGGCCGAGGAGGTCGGGATCACGCGGGATCGTGTGCTGATCTCGGAGGACGGCGACGTCCTCGAGATCGGCGAGACGGTGGCGAAGATCGACCGAGTCCAGGCCGGGATGACCTTCGTGGACGGACTGGGGATCGGGGACGTCGGCGGCGAGGTCCTTCGCGATCGTCGCAAGCTCGCCGGAGACGGTGTCGTGGTCGTGGTCGTGACCGTGGACTCCCAGACGGGACGCATCCTGAGCGGTCCCGACGTCGTGAATCGGGGCTTCGTGCACGAAGGGAGCTCGGCGGACATCCTTGAAGAGGCGCGCGAACGCGTCATGCTGGCCTTCGAGGAGAGCGCGGAAGCGGAGGTCACGGATCCGTCCGTGCTCCAACAGAACGTCCGCCGGGTGCTGAAGCGGTACTTCTTCGAGGTTACCCAGCGGAAGCCGGTGATCCTGCCGGTGATCATGGAGGTGTAGCGGAGGAACCGTGGCCACGAAGACTTCCCCCTCGCGGCGGTCGCCGTCGCGGGCTTCGAAGACGGGCGGGACCAGGAAGCGCGGGGCGCGGAGCGCGCCGAAGAAGCGCGCGCCGGCCAAGACCCCCGTCCACACCATCCTGTCCCCGTGGGCGCGCGATGCCGTCGGCATCGGTCTCCTCGTCCTGGGGCTCCTGGCCGCCCTCGGCATCTGGTTCGACCGAGCGGGGCCTGTCGGCGGATGGCTCACGTGGACGTTGCGTGCGGCGTTCGGCGTCGCGGCCGTCGCGTTCCCCGTGGTCGGCTTCTGGTGGGGGGTGATCCTGCTCCGCGACCTCGCTCGCGAGGAGCGGGTCCGGATGTTCATCGGTTTCAGCGTGCTCGGCATGGGTGCGCTCGGGATCCTCTCGCTCCTCGGTGAGAACCCGGCGCCCTCGGACGGCTACCGAGCTCTTGCGTGGGCCGGCGGTTTCGTCGGTGCGGTCGTGGCGTACCCGCTCTCACAGGTGATCTCCGTGGTCGGCGCCACGATCGTGTGCCTGGGCCTGACCGCGCTCGGGACCCTCATCTTCACGGGCACGCCGGTGGCGGTCGCGTGGGCGCGGCTCCGCGACTTCTTCACTGCCGCCGACGTGGAGGAGGACCCCGCCCCGACCGAGGTCGAGGACGAACCCGGCGAGGAGAAGCCCCGGCGGCACCCGGTCCGCCGCCTCCGCGAGGTGCTCGGCCTCCTCGAGCCCGACGAGGTCGTCGTGGTGCCTGAGGCCGCCGTGGTCGCGCCGCACGAGCTGCCGGAGGAACCGACCGTCGCGGAAGCGGAACAACGACCGGAGCCGGTGAGCATGCGTCGGCGCCCTCGCGGCCGGACGGTCGAGACGCTCGACGGCCCGTATCAGCTGCCGCCGCTCGACCTCCTCCGGACCGCGCCTCCCTCCACGGCCGACGCGCGCGACGAAGCGAGCATGCGGTCGGCGCTCGAGCGCACGCTCCTCACGTTCGGGGTCGACGCCGCGGTCTCCCGTGCCCACCGCGGCCCCACCGTCACGATGTACGAGGTCGAGGTCGCCGCCGGCACCAAGGTGAACAAGGTGCTCGCGCTCTCCAGCGACATCGCGTATGCGCTCGCCACGCCGGACGTCCGGATCCAGGCGCCCATCCCCGGGAAGTCGGCGATCGGCATCGAGGTCCCGAACAAGCACCGTGACTTCGTGATGCTCGGCGACATCCTGCGCTCGAAAGATGCGAAGGAGGCGACCCACCCGCTCGAGGTCGCGCTCGGCAAGGACGTCCACGGGCGCGCCCGCATGGTCAACCTGGCCACCATGCCGCACCTCCTCATCGCCGGTGCCACCGGAGCCGGCAAGTCCTCGCTCGTGAACTCGTTCATCACGTCGCTGCTGATGCGGACCACCCCCGACGACGTGCGGCTGGTGCTGGTCGACCCGAAGCGTGTCGAACTCTCGCACTTCGCCGAGGTGCCGCACCTCCTCTCGCCGGTCATCGTGCATCCGAAGCGTGCCGCCGAAGCGCTGCAATGGATCGTGCGGGAGATGGAACAGCGATACGAGATGCTCGCGGCCGTCGGCGTGCGCGACATCGACGGGTACGAGCTGGGGCTGCGCGACGGCACGTTGCGGATTCCTCCGGGCATGGAGCACCGGTACGAGCACCTGTCGTTCATCGTGGTCGTGATCGACGAGCTCGCGGATCTGATGATGGTGGCCCCCCGCGACGTGGAGGATGCCATCTGCCGGATCGCGCAGATGGCCCGCGCGGTGGGCATCCATCTCGTGGTCGCCACCCAGCGTCCGAGCGTGGACGTCGTGACCGGTCTGATCAAGGCGAACATCCCCAGCCGGATCGCGCTCATGACCTCCAGCCAGGCCGACTCCCGGGTCGTGCTCGATATGAACGGCGCCGAGAAGCTCGTCGGCCACGGCGACATGCTCTTCGCGCCGTCGAACCTGTCGAAGCCGGTCCGGCTGCAGGCCGCGTGGGTCACCGAGCAGGAGGTCCGTGCGGTGAGCGAGTTCATCAGGAACCAGCGGGAGGCCGTGTACGAGAACACGGTCGAAGGGCTGGGGTTGCCGCCCGCCGAAGGCTCCGGCGACGCGAGCGGGCTCGGGGACGACGACGACCTCCTGCAGCAGGCGGCTGAGCTCGTGATCCGCTCGCAGCTCGGATCGACCTCGATGCTCCAGCGCAAGCTGAAGGTGGGGTTCGCGCGCGCGGGCCGTCTCATGGATCTGATGGAGGAGAAGGGCATCGTGGGTCCTTCGCAAGGTTCGAAGGCGCGCGACGTGCTGATCACGCCCGAGGAGTGGGAGGAACGCCGGAGCGCGTGAGGCTCAGAGCGCGCCGACGCGGCGCGCGACCTGGAACAGGGAATCGGCGTGCTGCTGGGGGTCGATCATCATGGTGCCCGCCACGCCGACCTGCTCCTGCCACCAGCGATAGACCTGCTCGTGGGTCCACCCTCGAGCCAGCGCGCTCTTGACCGAGCGGACCATCTCCGAGCCGGGCCAGATGGCGTCGGGGGAGACGAGGAACCCACCGCGCCGGCCGTCGATGGACAGCCAGTGCGCGCCGACCATCCCCCAGGCGCCGTGATCCTGGAGACCGGAGACGAGCAGGAAGCGGACGGGGCCCTCGGCGAGTGCGTCCGGGGCGGCGACCGGCGCCCGCAGCTCGGCGAGGGGCGAGTCGAACATCGCTTCGGCGTGCAGGTCGTTGCGCTCCACGTGCTTCCTCCCGGAGTGCGACTGTAGCGGCACGTGCCGAGCGCGCCAGCGTCCAGAGGGCTACTTCCTGGGACCGTCCTCCGGGTCCTCGGACCTAGGGCCGGCGCCGCCGAGGATCCGGCACCTCGTCGGTGACGATCGCGAACAGCAGGTGGTCGCACCACTCGCCGCGGATCTTGAGATAGCGGAGCGCGAAGCCCTCCTCGCGCCAGCCGGTGGCGCGCAGCAGCGCGATCGACCGGTCGTTGCCCGGTTGGACGTTCGCCTGGAGCCGATGCAGGCCGAGGTCGCTGAAGGCGTTGGCGAGGAGCAGGTGCATCCCCTCGCGCATGTAGCCCTGCCCCGCCAGGGGTTCGAACGCCGCGTACCCGAGGTACGCGTTCTGGAACCCACCCCGGAAGATCTGGGAGAGGTTGTACATCCCCGCGATCGCCCCGTCGTCGTTCCGGATCACGAAGGAGGATCGGTCGGTGTCGGTCCGGTTGCGATCGAGGAGCCGGTCGAAGGCACGATCCGGGTCGTCGGGGTCGACCCAGGGGTCGTGGAGCTCGCGGGACGCGGTCCACACCACGGCGAACGCGGCGCGGTCCGACTCCTCGGGTTGGCGGAGGTGAACCCGGTCGCCACGGCGCACGATCCCTGACACGAGGGCATCCTCACAGGTCCACGGACCGCCTCGCCACCCCTGGGTGCGGTAGGTTGCCGTCCATGGACGGGCCCTTGGACGTCGAGCGACTCAGGGCGCTCCCGCTGTTCGGGGAGCTCGACCATCACGACCTGTCGCGCCTCGCTGCGATCACCCAGGAGGTCACGGTGGCGGCCGGAGAGGTGGTGGTGGCCCAAGGGGAGCTGCCCTACGAGGTGCTCGTGATCGAGGAGGGTGAGGTCGAGGTCACCCGCAACGGCGAGGTGCTCGGGACGCTCGGGGCCGGGCAGGTGGTCGGCGAGATCGCGCTCGTGGAGCAGCAGCGTCGCATGGCCACGGTGACGGCGAAGACCGACCTGCGCGCGGTGGTGATCTCCGCGGTCGACCTCAACGTCCTGGCCGAGGAGATGCCGGAGGTCGTCGAGGACATCCGTTCCACGGCTCGCGCGCGCGAGCGCCAGAACGAAGAGCGGTAGGGCGGCTCGAGATCAGCCTTCGCGCGCGGAACGATCGCGCGCTTCGGCGATCACCCGGGCGGCGGACGCACCGTCCTCGAACCCGTCGGTCGAGACCTTGTGCCCTTCCAGGTCCTTGTACACCTGGAAGAAATGCTCGATCTCGTTCAGCAGGTTCAGGGGGAGGCCGTCGAGGTCCCGGATGTGGCCCCAGAGCGGGTCGCGGTCGGGGATGCAGAGGATCTTCTCGTCCTCACCCTTCTCGTCGGTCATCCGGAACAGCGCGATCGGGCGGGCGCGGATGTGACAGCCGGGGAAGGTCGGTTCACCGGCGAAGACGAGGGCATCGAGCGGATCGCCGTCACCGCCGAGGGTGTCCTCGATGAAGCCGTAGTCGGCCGGGTACTGCATCGACGTGAAGAGCATCCGGTCGAGGAAGATCTGTCCGGTCACGTGATCCATCTCGTACTTGTTCCGCGACCCCTTGGGGATCTCGACGACGATGGTGACGAGGTCGTCCACGGGCGCGAGTGTAGCCCGGGTCCCCGAAGTACCATCTGGTCCACATGGCCGGGAACACGGTGCGCCCCGCCGGTATCGGGGTCGGGTCGGCGCTGCGGCGCGCCCGAGCGATCCGAGGTGTCAGCCTCGATGACGCCGCCCGCGACACGAAGCTCCGACCGGAGCAGCTCGGAGCGCTCGAAGACGAAGACTTCGAGGCGCTCGGAGAGGAAGTGTACGTGCGGGCGACGCTCCGCACGTACGCGCAGTACCTGGGTCTGAGCCCGGAGAAGGTGCTCGGGGCGTACGCGACCCACGCGGACGCGCCCGAGCCGCCCCCTCCGCCCGGCAAGCTCGGACGGGTCGAGAAAGCGATCGCTGCCACGCGGTTCCGCGACAACCAGCGGTTCCTGTTGGTCGCCGCCGCGGTCGTGCTGGTCGCCCTGGTGGCGGTCGGGCTGGTGTCGAGGCGGGGAGCGCCGCCTCCGGCGGCGCTCCCCACCTCGACCTCCACGACCGCCGTCGGCGTCGGCACAGCCTCGATCGATGTCGCGATCGAGGCCACCGCCCCCGTCCGGGTCGGCGCCGTCATCGACGGGGTGCCCGACGGGACGGTCACGCTCCGCCCCGGCGAGATGGTCACGTACTCGGCGTCGGAAGAGCTGGTCGTGAGCGCGAGTGACGGCGGCCTGATCGGTCTCACCGTGAACGGACTCGACCGCGGGACGGCGGGTCCCGCCGGCGAGCCCTGGGAGGAGACGTTCTCGCCCGGCGGGTCCGGCGGGTGAGGGCGGAGATCGTCGCGGTCGGCACCGAGCTGCTGCTCGGACAGATCGCGAACACGAACGCACGGTGGATGTCCGAGCGGCTCGCGGAGATCGGGGTCGACGTCGTGCACCACCAGGTGGTGGGGGACAACCTCGACCGGATCGTCGAAGGGCTGCGACTGGCTGCGTCGCGCGCCGACGTCGTGATGGTGTCGGGCGGGCTCGGTCCCACCCAAGACGATCTGACGCGGGACGCCGTCGCGGCCGCGCTCGGCGTTCCCTTGCACCGCCGCCCCGAGCTCGAAGCGTGGCTGCGCGAGCGCTTCGCGGGCTTCTCCTCCGCGCCCATGCCGGCGTCCAACCTCCGTCAGGCGGACGTCCCCGAGGGGGCCGAGCCGATCGACAACCCGCTCGGGTCCGCGCCCGGCCTGATGGCCGATCTCGACGGGGCCCGCCTGTACGCGGTCCCCGGGGTCCCGGGAGAGATGCGCGACATGATGGACCGGGTGATCCTGCCCGAGCTGCGGGAGCGAGCCGGGGCGGGCGTCATCGCGTCTCGCGTGATCCACCTGACGGGCATGGGGGAGTCCGCCGTCGCGGAGGTCCTCGACGACCTGTTCACCGGCTCGTCGAACCCGACGGTCGCCTACCTGGCGTCGATGGGCGAGGTGAAGGTGCGTCTCACGGCGAAGGCGTCGTCGCCGGACGAGGCGAGCGGCATGCTGGCTCCCATGGTCGACGAGGTCGTCGCGCGCCTCGGCGACGTCGTCTTCTCGACCGAGGACGAGTCGCTCGAGGAGGCGGTGCTGCGTCTCCTCCGTGCGAGGGGATCGAGCGTCGCCGTGGCCGAATCGCTCACGGGAGGCGGGGTGAGCGCCCGGCTCGCCGGGCCCCCCGGTGCCTCGGCGTCGTTCCGTGGAGGCGTCGTCGCCTACCAGGAGGACGTGAAGCGTGACGTACTCGGTGTGGCGCCGGCCACCCTCGACGGCCCCGGCCCCGTGAGCTCGGCCTGCGCGCTCGAGATGGCTGCGGGGGTGCGCCGGCTCTTCCGGACCGACCTCGCGGTCTCGCTGACGGGCGTGGCCGGCCCGGAAGAGCACGGAGGGCACCCTCCGGGCACGGTGTGGATCGCCCTGGTCGGCGACGACATCTCGCACGCTCGCGGGATGTCGATCACGGGCGAGCGGGGGCGGATCACGCGATGGTCGCAGCAGGCGGCGCTGGACCTCCTCCGGCGGTACCTCGAGGGTCGGCCGCTCCCGGCGTCGTCCACCACGATCTGAGGCATGCCGAGAGACCGGAGCACCCGCCCCGAGGCGAAGCCGCTCCGCCTCTTCGCGGCGATCGAGATCCCCGACGGAGCGAAGGACGCGGTCGCGCGGGCGTTCGGGCCGTGGCGTGCCGCGTTCCCCGAGGCCAGGTGGACGCCGGGCGAGAACCAGCACGTGACCCTGAAGTTCCTCGGGAGGACCTGGCCCCGGTTGACGGCATGGGTCCCCGAGCGCGTGGCCGAGGCCGCGGCGTCGTGCGCTGCGTTCGAGACCCGGCTCCAGGGGGTGGGCGCGTTCCCGTCGGCACGCCGCGCGCGTGTCTTGTGGGCCGGGCTCGACGACCGAGCGGGGAGGATGGCCGAGGTGGCGCTCGCGCTGGACGCCGCGCTTTCGAAGGAGTTCGCGCCCGAGACCCGGGCGTTCACGCCCCATCTCACCGTGGCGCGGTCCGATCCGCCGCTGCGGCTCCCGGAGGACTTCGGCGCCACGGAGCTAGAGCCCGTGGCCTGGCAGGTGGACCACGTCACCCTGTTCCGGAGCCACCTCGGACGGCCGGCGCCTCGCTACGAGCCGCTCGGCACCTTCTCCTTGCGATGACCCGATGTCGAGAAGGACGGGGCGGCTCCGACCCAGGGGTTGAGAGGGCCCGAGACCGGGAGCCCAGGGAGGAGACGAGATGGGAGACGCGACCACGGACCTGAGCATCGACGACCGGAACGCGATGGATGGAAGGAGCACGGTCATGCAGACGATCACCCCATTCCTGTGGTTCGAGGATCAGGCCGAGGAGGCGGCGAACTTCTACGTCTCGGTGTTTAACGGCCGGGGACGGGCTGCGAGCGAGGGTTCGGAGGTGCTGAACGTTTCCCGCTACGGCGATGCCGGGCCGGGAACCCCTGGCTCGGCCATGACCGCCTCGTTCCGTCTCGAGGGACAGGAGTTCACGGCGCTCAACGGCGGGCCGCACCACGCGTTCACCGAGGCCATCTCGTTCTTCGTGAGCTGCGAGACGCAGGACGAGGTCGACTACCTCTGGACGGCGCTCACCGAGGGAGGGGAGGAGCAGCCCTGCGGCTGGCTGAAGGATCGAGTACGGCCTGTCCTGGCAGATCATCCCGAACGCCTTGATGGAGCTGCTCGGTGACCCTGACCCCGGCCGCTCGCAGCGCGCGATGCAGGCCATGCTCGCGATGAAGAAGATCGACATCGAGGGGTTGCGGCGCGCCGCCGAGGCAGCCTAGGGGTCGATACCCGCTCTCGAAGTCGAGATGGGGGACCCGCCGTGCCGGATGAGGCGGCGGGTTCCCTGCGTGCTTGCGTTCGAACATCTGTTCGAGTAGCCTGCGGACCCGGTACCCATCGAATGACAGGGGTGTAAGTTATGTCAGACCCGGCCACTAGCGTGCTCGCCCGTCAGCCAGGCGTGCTCACCCGACCCCCCTCGGGGATGGGCCAGGGGAAGAAGGAGGACCGCGTGGATCGCGAGAAGATGCTGGAGGTCACGCTCCAGCAGATCGAGAAGCAGCACGGCAAGGGCGCCGTCATGAGGCTCGGTGAGCACCCGATGAACGCCGGCCTCACCACCATCCCCACGGGTTCGCTTTCCCTCGACATCGCGCTGGGCGTCGGCGGCATCCCACGCGGGCGTGTCATCGAGGTCTTCGGGCCCGAAGGATCGGGCAAGACCACGGTCTGCCTCCACATGATCGCCGAGGCCCAGCGTCAGGGGGGCATCGCCGCCTTCATCGACGCCGAGCACGCCCTCGACCCCACCTACGCGCGCGAGCTCGGGGTCAACATCGACGAGCTCCTCGTTTCACAGCCCGACAGCGGCGAGCAGGCGCTCGAGATCGCCGACATGCTCGTACGTTCGGCGGCCCTGTCGGTCGTCGTGATCGACTCGGTGGCCGCGCTCGTGCCACGGGCCGAGATCGAAGGGGAGATGGGTGACACACACGTCGGCCTGCAGGCCCGGCTCATGTCGCAGGCCATGCGCAAGCTCGCGGGGTCGCTCTCCAAGTTCGACACCACCGCCATCTTCATCAACCAGCTGCGCGAGAAGATCGGGGTGATGTTCGGCTCGCCCGAGACCACCCCCGGCGGCCGGGCGCTCAAGTTCTACTCGTCGGTCCGGCTCGACGTGCGCAAGATCGAGAACCTGAAGGACGGCCAAGAGGTCGTCGGCTCGCGCACACGGGTCAAGGTCGTGAAGAACAAGGTGGCGCCGCCCTTCCGGCAGTGCGAGTTCGACATCATGTACGGCAAGGGGATCTCGCGCGAGGGCTCCCTGCTCGACACCGGGGTCGACCTCGAGATGATCAAGAAGTCCGGGGCCTGGTTCACCTACGAGGGCGAGCAGCTGGGGCAGGGTCGTGAGAACGCCCGGTTGTTCCTGGCCGAGCACACGGACCTGCGGGACGAGATCGAGCGGAAGATCCGCGACGCGGTGGGGTTGAACGGGTTCGACGAGCAGGACGACCAGCCGATCGAGGTGGTGCCCGACCTGGTCCTCGACGAGGAGCCGGAGACGATCAAGGTCGGCAAGGCTTCGAAGGAGTAGTCCGAGCGTGACCGCGGGCGCTGGGGAAGTCGGCCGCGGCAAGCGCAAGGACTGCCACGAGCGCGCGCTCGGGCTCCTGGCGGTACGGCAACGAAGCCGCCGGGAGCTCGAGCGCCGTCTCCTGCAGGCGGGGTTCGAGGACGAGGAGGTCCAGGACTCCCTCCAGCGTCTGGAGAGCGTCGGATTGATCGATGACGACGCCTTCGCCCGGTCCGTGGCCGAGCACGCCGTCACGCGGCGCAAGGAGGCACGGCGGGTGGTCGCCCGGCGGCTGGCGCAAGCCGGGGTCGCCGCCGACCTCGCCACCGCGGTCCTGGACGAGACGGTCGGGGACGAGCAGGAGCGAGCCGACCGCTTGGCAGAGGAGCGGGTATCGCGGCTGCGCGGTCTTTCGGCCGATAAGGCGTTCCAACGCCTGCAGGGGTTCCTCGTGCGCCGGGGCTACGGCTTCGACGTCGCACGTCGGGCCGCCTCCAGAGCGCTTGCGTTGGAGGCTGTTGAAGACTGAACCTTGCCTCTCGGGTGGCAGGGCCGTACATTGGGCGGAACCATCCAACCAACCGAGAGGTACCCGTCCGGACACCCGACGTTCACCGAATGGCAATGATCGTGAGCAACCTCCGAGCGACCGCATCCGACCGCCCACACCGTAGGGAGCGCGAGACCACGTAGGCCGTCGCGCCGTCGTTCCTGCTCACCTGCCGCCGTGCGCATCGGGACCGAGGGGTCCTCTCCCTGACGCACAGGGAGCAACCATGACCCCGGTCATCGTCGGTGTCGTCGCCCTGATCGTTGGCGTCGGCGCCGGGTTCCTGATCCGCGCCAACGTGGCCCGTTCCAGCTCTCGCTCGATCGAGGTCCAAGCCCAGAGCAAGCTCGTCCAAGCAGATCAGAAGCTGTCGCAGGCCGAGCAGGAGTCGGCCCAGACCCTCCGGAAGTCACTCGAGGATGCGAAGGCGGAGGCGGCGCAGATCCGCAAGGAGGCAGAGGAGGACGTCAAGGCACGCCGCGAGGAGATCTCGCGGCTCGAACGGCGGATCTTCCGACGCCGACGCCGACATCCGCGCCCGGACGGAGAAGCTCGATGTTCGCGACGCCGAACTCGACGCCCGTGACGAACGGCTCGTGCAGGTCCGGAGCCGGTTGGAGAAGGCGGCGGACCAGCATCGCGCCCAGCTCGAGAAGGTGGCCGGCATGACCTCCACGGAGGCACGCGAGTCGCTCGTCGCCGACATCGTCGACGATGCGAAGCGGGCCGCCATGGCCCAGGTCCGCGAGATCGAGCAGCGGGCCCGCGAGGACGGGGAGGAACGGGCCCGGAAGATCCTGACGATCGCGATCCAGCGGGTCGCCTCCGAGCAGACCGCCGAATCCACGGTCAGCGTCTTCACCCTCCCGAGCGAGGACATGAAGGGTCGGATCATCGGCCGTGAGGGCCGGAACATCCGAGCCTTCGAGGCATCAACGGGTGTGAACCTGATCATCGACGACACGCCCGAGGCCGTCGTCCTGAGCTCGTTCGACCCCGTCCGGCGGGAAGCCGCCCGCCTCACGTTGGAGAAGCTCGTCCAGGACGGCCGGATCCACCCCGCGCGGATCGAGGAGGTCCACGAACGCTCCCTCGCCGAGATCGACGAGCGCATCAAGCGTGCCGGCGAGGACGCGGTCGCCGAGGTCGGGATCACCGACATCAACCCCGGCATGGTGAAGCTCCTCGGGAGGCTCCAGTACCGGACGAGCTATGGCCAGAACGTGCTGAAGCACCTGGTGGAGTCGGCGCACATCGCATCGTCGCTCGCGGCCGAGCTCGGGTTGGATCCCACGATCGCGAAGCGCGGCGCTTTCTTGCACGACATCGGGAAGGCCGTGACGCACGAGGTCGAAGGCTCGCACGCCATCATCGGCGCGGAGATCGCCCGGCGGATGCAGGAGCACCCCGAGGTCGTCCACTGCATCGAGTCACACCACGGCGAGGTGGAGCAGCGGACGATCGATGCCGTGCTCGCCCAGATCGCGGACTCCATCAGCGGTGGGCGTCCCGGCGCGCGTCGGGAGTCCATCGAGACCTACGTGAAGCGCCTGGAGCGCCTGGAGGAGATCTGCCAGTCGTTCGAGGGGGTGGAGAAGGTGTACGCCATGCAGGCGGGCCGCGAGGTGCGTGTGCTCGTGCAGCCCTCGGCCGTCGACGACATCGCCGCCCAGGTGATCGCGCGGGACATCGCGAAGCAGGTGGAGGAGGAGCTCCAGTACCCGGGACAGATCGAAGATCACGGTGGTCCGGGAGACGAGGGCCACGGAGTTCGCGCGGTAGTGCTCCGGTCTCGGGGCCTTGGCGCTCGGTAGCCTGGAGTGCCCATGGAACCCACGTACCTGATCCGCACCTTCGGGTGCCAGATGAACGAGCACGACTCGGAGCGGATCGGCGGTCTGCTGATGGCCGACGGCATGACCCCGACCGAGGACCCCGGCGAGGCGCGGGTGATCGTGCTGAACACGTGCGCCATCCGGGAGAACGCCGACAACAAGCTCTACGGCAACCTCGGGCACCTCAAGCCCCTCAAGGAGCGGAACCCCCAGCTCCGGATCGTTGTCTCCGGCTGCTTGGCCCAGAAGGATCGAGGGCTGATCCAGGAGAAGGCGCCGTGGGTCGACGTGGTGGTCGGCACCCACGCGTTGCCGCAGCTGCTCGATCTCCTGAAGCGTGCCGAGGTCGAGGGCCCGCAGATGGACGTGCGCGAATACACGGAGCTCTTCCCGAGCGCCTTGCCGGCGGCCCGCGGCGACGCGTTCCGCGCGTGGGTCTCGATCTCCCCGGGCTGTGACAACGCGTGCACGTTCTGCATCGTGCCGCTGGTCCGAGGCCCGCAGCGGTCGAGGTCGATCGGCGACATCCTGGCGGAGATCCAGGGTCAGGTGCGCACAGGGGTCGTCGAGGTGACGCTGCTCGGGCAGAACGTGAACACCTTCGGGCGCGACGTGACGGTGCCGGGCTCGGCCCGCCGACCCCTGTTCGCGCAGCTGCTCCGCGAGGTCGACCAGATCGAGGGTTTGCGGCGGATCCGGTTCACGTCGCCCCATCCGCACGACTTCACACCGGACGTGATCGACGCCATGGCCGAGAGCGAAAAGGTGTGTGAGCACATCCACTTCCCGCTGCAGTCGGGGTCCGATCAGGTCCTGAAAGCGATGCAGCGTTCCTACCGCCGGGAGCGCTATCTGGACTGGCTGACCCGTATCCGGGACGCGATCCCCGACATCGCGGTCTCCACCGACATCATCGTGGGCTTCCCCGGCGAGACCGAAGCGGATTTCCTCGACACGCTCGACCTGGTCCGGCGCGCCCGTTTCGATGCGGCCTACACGTTCCAGTACTCGCCGCGGCCCGGCACCCGTGCGGCGACGATGCCGGACCAGGTGCCGAAGGAGGTCGTCCAGGAACGGTTCGACCGGTTGGTGACGCTCCAGAGGTCGATCTCGTTTGAAGAGAACCGCGCGCAGGTGGGGCGGACCTTCGAGGTCTTGGTGGAGGGGGCCTCGAAGAAGGGCCCCTCGACGCAAGCACGGACCCGGACGAACCGCATCGTCCACCTCGACGAAGCGGTGACCCCGGGTGCGTTCGTGGACGCGCGGATCACCGAGGCGGCCGCGCACCACCTGCGGGGCGTGGTCGTGCAGGCGCCCGTGGGTGCCGGCATCGAGAGGTAGCGGTGCTGCTCGCCCTCGTGGGCCCTACCGCCAGCGGGAAGACCGAGGCGGCGATCGCCCTGGCCGAGGACCTCGACCTGGAGATCGTCTCGGTCGACTCGATGCTCGTCTACCGGGGGATGGACGTGGGGACCGCGAAACCCACGCCCGCGCAGCGGGCGCGGGTGCCGCACCACCTGCTCGACCTGGCGGAGCCCTCGGAGCGTTTCACGGTGGCGCGCTACCAGCGCGCCGCCCGTGACACCCTTCGCCAGGTGGACCGCCCGCTCCTCGTCGGCGGGAGCGGCCTCTACTTCCGGGCCGCGGTGGACGACCTCGCCTTCCCGCCCGAGGACCCGGTCGTGCGGGCGGCGCTCGAGGCCGAGGCCGACGACCTGGGGGCGGAGGAGCTGTATCGGCGACTCGCCGAGACCGACCCGGTCGCGGCGGAGCGGATCGAGCCGGGGAACGTGCGTCGCACGATCCGCGCGCTCGAGGTCACCGCGATCACCGGCGCTCCGTTCAGCTCGTTCGCGGCCGCCTGGGAGCGCTACGACGCCGGGGCGGTCCGCGCCGCGGGGATCCGGCTCGAGACCGCGACCCTCCGGCGTCGGATCGGCCTCCGCGTGGAGCACATGTTGGGAGCGGGATGGCTCGACGAGGTCCGGTCCCTCGTCGAGCGCGGGTTCGGTGCCTGGCTCACCGCGACGCAGGCGATCGGGTATGCCGAGGTCGCGGCACACCTGGCCGGTAGGCTCTCGCTCGAAGAGGCGGTGGAGGCGACGGTGAAGCGGACGAAGGAGCTCGCACGGCGTCAGACGGCATGGTTCCGTCGCGACCCGCGGGTCCGATGGTTCGACGCGGGCGCGGGCGGGGCCGTGGACGTGCTCGACGACATCCGTGCGTACCTGGAGGCCGCGTGACGCGCGAGCTCCACTTCGCGAAGTACCAAGCGTCAGGGAACGACTTCCTGATCGTCGATGAGCTCGATGCGCCCGCCGGCGAGCTCGACGCGCCGGCCCTGTGCGATCGCTGGCTCGGGGTCGGTGCCGACGGCGTGATCCGGGTCGGTCCCGGCCACTCCGCGACGTTCCGATTCGAGCTCACGAACGCCGACGGGTCCGCCGCTGAGATGTCCGGGAACGGGATGCGGTGCTTGGGCGCGTACGTCCACGACCGCAAGCACGTGGAAGGAGCGGAGCTCGAGGTCGAGACCGCCGTCGGCGTCCGGCACGTGGCCCTCGACCTGGACGAAGGGCACGTCGTCGGCGCCACCGTGGGGATGGGAACACCCAACTTCACGAAGGCCGCCATCCCGATGTTCGGCCCGGCCTGGGAAACGTTCCAGCAGCAGCCGTTCGAGCTGGGTGGCGGGCTCACGCTCGCAGCGACGGCGCTGAGCATGGGGAACCCGCACCTCGTGCTGTTCACCGACGAGGATCCAGAGCGCTATCACCTGGAGCACCTCGGACCCGCGCTCGAGCACCACGAGCTCTTCCCCGAACGGACGAACGTGGAGTTCGCGCGCGTCACGCCCGACGGGATCGACGTCCGCGTCTGGGAACGAGGGGTGGGGGAGACGCTCGCGTGCGGGACGGGCGCCTGCGCCGTGGCCGTGGCGGCCCACGAGGCCGGGTTCGCGCCGGCCCACGTGAGCGTCCGCTTCCGTGGCGGCGTGCTCGACGTGCGGCGCGGCGACGACGGGACGGTCCTGTTGGGTGGCCCCGTCGCCCACGTCTTCGATGGCGTCGTGGACCTCGACCGGTTGGCGTGATCCGGAGTCCATGAGCGACCTGGGGGAGCGGCTCGCGGAGCGGACGCTGGCCCTCGTGGACGTTCCGTCGGAGAGCCGGGACGAGGCCGCGGTGCTCCAGATGGTCGGCGCCGGGGTGCCACGATCGTACCGATGCCTGGACGAAGAGGACTCGTGCCTCGTCTACGTACCCGGCGGCGAGCGTCCCGGGACCCAGCTCCTCCTACTGGCGGGGCACGTGGACACGGTGCCGATCGCGGGCAACGTGCCGGGCGGCCGCAAGGGGGACCGGGTCATCGGCCGGGGTGCCGCCGATATGAAGGCCGGGCTCGCGGTGATGCTCGAGGTCATGCGCGGGCTTGACGACGGGTCCCTCGCGGCCGATCTCGACGTCGGGTTCCTCTTCTTCGGTCGCGAGGAGATCGTGAGCGACGAGAGCGCGCTGCTGCCGCTGCTCCGGCGGAGGCCGGAGCTGGCGGCGGCGTCGCTCGCGGTGATGATGGAGCCCACGGCGAACGCGCTCGAGATCGGATGCCTCGGGAACCTGAACGCGACCGTGCGCGTGCGCGGCGAAGCGGCGCACAGCGCGCGGCCGTGGCTGGGCGACAACGCGATCCATCGAGCGATCACGGCGCTCGCCTCGATCGCCGATCTCCCTGTGCGTGACGTGGAGATCGACGGCCTCGTCTTCCGCGAGGTAGTGAATGTCACCCGGATCGAGGGCGGTGTCGCGGCGAACGTGATCCCGGATCACGTCGACGCGACGATCAACCTCCGATATGCGCCGAACCACACGCCGGAGGAGGCGGAGGCGAGGATCCGCGAGCTCCTCGGTCATCACGCGATCGATCTCACCGTCGTGTCGAACGCTCCACCCGGCCCCGTGGCGATCCGCAACGCTCTCGTTGAGCGGTTGCGCCGAGCCGGCGACCTCGAGGTCCGCCCGAAACAGGCTTGGACGCCGGTGGCCGAGTTCGCCGAGGCCGGCATCGACGCCGTCAACTTCGGGCCCGGCGACCCGGGGTACGCTCACCGGGACGACGAGGAGGTCGACGTGGCGTCCCTCGTCCGGTCCTACGAGGTGCTGTCGAGGTTCCTGGCCCCCGATCCCGCCGGCGGCACGAGGAGAGCGTGAGCATGGTCCATCTGTCACCGGGGATGCGCTCGGTGGAGCCGTACCCGTTCGAGGAGCTCGACCGCCGCCGGAAGCAGGCTGTCGACGCCGGTCGACGGTTGATCGACTTCGGCGTCGGCGACCCCCGCGAGGAGACCCCGGTCGCGATCCGGGAGGCGTTCGCGGAGGCCATCGAGCCGGTGTCGTCGTACCCCCGAGCGGCGGGGATCCCCGAGCTCCGGCGGGCGATCGCCGGCTGGGCGGGGCGTCGCTTCGGGGTGGATCTCGACCCCGACGCCGCGATCCTCCCGACCCTCGGGTCGAAGGAGGTCGTCTTCTCGTTGCCGCAGGCGGTGCTCGATCCCGCGGAGGGCAAGGACCTGGTTCTCGTGACGTCGCCCGGCTACCCCATCCCGGAGCGTGGAGCGCGATACGCGGGTGGGCGTGTCCTGCACCTTCCCCTCACGGAGGAGCGGGGCTTCCTCCCGGATCTCGACGCCCTCGACGACGCGACCTGGGGGCACGCTTCCATCCTGTGGCTCAACTACCCCAACAACCCGACCGGGGCCATCGCACCGCTCGGGTTCCTCCGCGATGCCGCCGATCGCTGCCGGGCGCACGACGTCCTCCTCGCGTCCGACGAGGCCTACAGCGAGCTCTGGTTCGAGGGCGAGCCTCCGGCGAGCGCGCTGCAGGTGGGCGATCTCTCGTGCGTCCTGGTCCTCAACACGCTGAGCAAGCGCTCGTCGATGACGGGGTACCGGAGCGGCTTCGCCGCGGGTGACTCGGACCTCATCGCAGCCTTCCGGCAGCTGCGCCCTTCCGTGGGCGTGACACCGCAGGAGGTCGTGCAACGGGCGAGCATCGTCGCGTGGAACGACGACGATCACGTGGCGGACAACCGTGCCCGGTATGCGGCGAAGCGTGACGTCTTCCTCCGGCTGTTCGCGCGCCACGGCATCCACGTCGCCGGGAGCGTGGCCGGCCTCTACCTGTGGGTCCGGCTCCCGGACGCCCGGTCATCGGAAGCGTGGGCGCTCGAGCTCCTCGAGCGGACCGGTGTCGTGGTGGCCCCCGGGGCGTTCTTCGGTCCCGACGGGGAGGGGTACGTCCGGATGGCCATGGTGCCGACGCTCGCCGAGTGCGAGGAAGCCGCCGGGCTGCTCGACGCCGCGCTCGCCGAGGTGCGCGCGTGACCGATCTCGCCGACCTGGCCCGCCGGATCGAAGGGTCGTGGGAGGCCCTCGTTCGCGATCCGGCTGCCGACCTCGACGCGGAGGCGGTCGAAGCCGCCATCGATCTCCTCGACCGGGGAGAGGTCCGGGTGGCCGAGCCCGATGGGAGCGGTGGCTGGCGGGTGAACACCTGGGCGAAGCAGGCCGTGCTCCTCTACTTCCGCGTGCGCGGTCTGGCGACGACCCAGGCGGGGCCGTTCGAGTACCACGACAAGCTCCCGCTGAAGGGCGGGTACGAGGAGCTCGGGGTCCGGGTCGTGCCTCCCGCCACCGCCCGGTACGGCGCCCACCTGGAGCCCGGGGTGGTGCTCATGCCGAGCTATGTGAACATCGGCGCCTGGGTGGGCGCCGGGACCATGGTCGACACGTGGGCCACCGTCGGGTCATGCGCGCAGATCGGCGCGGGGGTGCATCTGGCCGGCGGCGTGGGTGTGGGCGGGGTCCTGGAGCCCATCCAAGCCTCCCCGGTCATCATCGAGGACGGGGCGTTCGTGGGCTCGCGATGCATCGTGGTCGAGGGGGTGCGCGTCGGGCGGGAGGCCGTGCTCGGGGCCGGGGTGGTGCTCACCGGGAACACCCCGGTGATCGACGTGACCGGCGCGGAGCCCATCGAACACCGCGGCTCGGTCCCGGAGCGGGCGATCGTCATCCCCGGGAACCGCGCGCGCGAGTTCCCGGCGGGTCCTTTCGGCCTCCCGTGCGGGTTCGATCATCGGCTACCGGACCGACGCCACCGACGACAAGGTCCGCCTGAACGATCTCCTGCGCGACTTCGGTATCCTCGATGGGCTGAGCGCCGCCGTGAGCCAACAGCGCCCTCCCGTCCCGCGACCCGACGATCGGATCTTGGAGTCGCCCATCGCCGCCACGTGGCGGTCGATCCGGCACGAGAAGGCGATCCTGGTGGGGGTCGGTCCGGGGATCCGCGAGGAGGACCTCGACGAGCTGGCCGCGCTGGCGGACTCCGCCGGCGCCGAGACGGTCGGCCGGGTGGTGCAGAGCCGCCGGGAGCCCGACCCGCAGTATTGGATCGGGAAGGGCAAGGTCGAGGAGCTCCACGGCATGTTGGGCGCCTCGGGCGCGGAGTTGGTGATCTTGGACGAGGAGCTCACTCCCGGGCACCTCCGGTCGCTCGAGGCGAGGCTCAAGGTGAAGGTGATCGACCGGACCGCCCTGATCCTCGACATCTTCGCGTTGCATGCGCGCTCCCGTGAGGGCAAGGCGCAGGTAGAGCTGGCGCAGCTCAACTACCTGCTCCCGCGCCTCCGCGGTTGGGGCGAGGCGCTCAGCCGTTCGGGCGGCGGGATCGGCACGCGGTTCGGCGGCGGCGAGACGAAGCTCGAGATCGACCGCCAGCACATCCGTCGCCGTATCACGAAGCTGAAGCGCGACCTGAAGGATCTGTCGAAGACCCGCGATGTGAAGCGCGCTCGCCGGATGGACAGCGGCGTGCCCCAGGTGGCGATCGCGGGCTACACGAACGCCGGGAAATCCACGCTGATGCGCCGCCTCACGGGTGCCGACGTGGTGGTGGCCGACCAGCTGTTCGCCACCCTCGATCCCACCACCCGCCGCCTCGCGTTGCCGAGCGGCCGGCGGGCGACGGTGGCCGACACCGTGGGTTTCGTGCAGAAGCTGCCGCACGATCTCATCGAGTCGTTCCGCTCCACCCTGGAGGAGGTCACGCTGTCGGACCAGGTCCTGCATGTGGCCGATGCCACCTCGCCCGAGCTCGATGGCCAGATCGAGGCGGTTCGGCGCGTCCTCGATGAGATCGGCGCGGGCGAGCTCCCCGAGGTGCTCGCGTTGAACAAGGTGGACCGGTTGAGCGGGAGCGAACGCGCCCGGCTCGCACGGCGGTTCCCAGGGTCCACCCCCGTGTCGGCGCTGACCGGGGAGGGGATCCCGGGGCTCCTCGAGTCGGTCGACGCCGTGTTGCCGCACCCGCCGGTGGAGGTCGAGGTGCTGGTTCCGTGGGAACGCGGGGACCTGGTGGCGATGCTCTACGACCGGTCGGAGGTGCTGAAGGCCGAGGCCGAGCCCGATGGGACCCGGGTGCACGCGCGGGTAGGTCTCCGCGAGCTCAGCCGGATCCGTCCCTTCGCCGTGCGCCCGCCGCGCACGCGTTCCGGCCCCTGAGCCACGACCTGCAGCGTCGCGATCCGGTCAGTGCGCGGTGGGTGAGCCGATCGACCAGAGCGCCGGGTCGTCCCAGCGGCCCACGATGACCTTGTCGGGGTTCTGGCCGCGCGCGACGGCGAGTCGGAGGGCCAGCAGCTGGAGCCGCACCGCCATGGGGATCTGCGCCAACACGGGCGGCAGGGGAGAGGGCTCGCTCAGGCGGGTCACGCCGATCCCTTCGGCCTCCGCGGCGGCGGCCACGGCGGCGACGAAACCGTCATCGTCGGGCGTGGTCAGGGCCAGGATGTGATCCTGCGCGCCGAGCGGGACCGCGTTCCCATGCAGGAAGTACTCCGCGTCGAAGCCTTGCGCGAGGATCCGAGCAGCCTCCCGCAGCTTGAGCGCGCCCTCGTTCGCGCTGGCGGAGGACGGACCTGCGCCGACGATCGCGAACGAGCGCTCGGGCGTCGGCACGCCGTCGGTGCCGGAGGACGCGAGCGCGGCTCGGACGGCGGCCGGCACGTCCGCGAGCCGCTCGTTGGTGATCATGTCGGCGCCCATGGCCGCGGCCACCATGCCCATGGCCAGCAGGGCGGTGGTGTAGCTGACCGTGTACGTCTCGGACGTCTCCTTCTCCACCGTCTCGATGCAGTCGTTGAAGGCCAGGCCGCGCCGGCAGATGGTGACGGTCTGCAGGCCGGCGGTGAAGGCGAGGGCGCGGGCCGCCAGGGCGTACGACGTCTCACCCGTGTGGGTGATGACGATCACGCCGTCGTGCGGCCCCACGATGGGCGCGTTCCGCACGAACTGCATGGAGGACACGGCGTGCGCCGAACGACCCGCATCCTGGAGCATGGCCGCGCCGAGCGAGGCGGCGTGCTGACTCGTGCCGGTCCCCACCACCCAGATGCGACGCACGCGATGCAGCCCTTCGGCGGCCTCGTGCGCTTGTTGTTTGGTCCGGGCGTCCGAGAGCATGCGCTCGAGCTCGTCCGGCTGGGACCTGATCTGGAATCCGAGCTCCGTGGTGTCCGCTGCTTCCGACATGGACGTGCTCCTCGCTCCTCCCGGCGGCCGACGGCCGGAGCGTAGCGCAGGTCAGATGCTTCGCAGCACAGCCACGACTTTTCCGAGGATCCGCCCGTCGGCCATCTCGAACGGCTCCAGGGCCGGGTTCTCGGGGATCGAGCATCACCCGGGACCCGTCGTGACCGAGGCGCTTCACGGTGGCCTCGTCCTCGGCGGGACCGGGCAGCAGCGCCGCCACGATGTCGCCGTCGCGCGCGGCCTCCTGCTGATGGATCACCACGACGTCGCCGTCCAAGATGGCGGCGTCGATCGATGGAGTCCCCCACGACGCGAAGGGCGAAGTGCTCGCCGCCGCCGCGCGTGTAGGACGCCGGGACGCTGAGGTACTCCTCGATCTGCTCGGTGGCCAGGACCGGGGAGCCGGCCGCGATCCGTCCGACCAGGGGCACCGCGGTCCCCTTCGCTCGCGGCTCGTCGTTCGTGAGCGTCATGGCCCGGGGCTTCGTGGCGTCCTTGTGGAGCAGACCGAGCCGTTCGAGGTTCGCGAGCTGCGCGTGGACCGAGGATGAGGACGTGAGACCCACGGCCTCGCCGATCTCGCGGACGGTGGGCGGGTACCCGCGGTCCCGCACCGTCTGGGCGATCACGTCGAGGATGCGCTGCTGTCGCGGCGTGATGTCAGACATGGCCCCTAGCCTTCCTTCCGTGGTCGATCCGTGACGCGCCGGCGCAGCTCCGAGCCGGTGGCGGGACGCTAGCACGGGGGCGGAGGTGACACAAACATATGTTCGAGCAAAGGATTGACGCCGAACAGATGTTCGGGCACCATGCCTCCATGCAACGAACATATGTTCGACGTCGCCGGATCCTGGCGTTGGCCATCCTGGTCGTGGTCATGAGCCTGCCGGCGGCGGCCGCCGCCATGCGGCCGGCTCCGCATCGCGAGCCTTCCGCCATCACGTACGTGGTCCGTCCCGGCGACACCTTGTGGGAGATCGCGGAGCGTGTGGGTGGCCAGCGTGACCCGCGCGAGGTCGTGACGTCCATCGCCGAGGCCAATCGGGTCGACCCCGGCTCGGTCGAACCGGGTCAGGTGCTCACCGTTCCCGTTCCTGGTTGACGCGCTGCGGTGGCCCGTCTACCGTTCGCCCGCCACTACATCTTGTGGCCCTCGATCCTGGAACGAACGAGATGCGCTGTCCCTGGTGCGACGCCGACGACGACCGCGTGGTCGATTCACGCCCCGCCGACGCCGGCGGCGCCATCCGGCGGCGCCGTGAGTGCGCCGCCTGTGGCCGCCGGTTCACCACGTACGAGCGGATCGAGGAGGTCGGGTTGGTCGTGCGGAAGCGCGACGGCCTCAAGGAGCCTTTCGACCGCGACAAGGTCGAGGCCGGGATCCGCAAGGCGCTGGCCGGGCGGCCCGTCACGAACCTCCAGATCGATCAGATGGTGGACCGGATCGAGCTCCGGCTGCGCAGGAAGGGCCCGGAGGTCACCTCGCGCCAGGTGGGGACCGAGGTCCTCGCGGCGCTCCAGCGTGTGGATGAGGTCGCCTACCTGCGCTTCGCCAGCGTCTACAAGGACTTCCAGGAGATCACCGACTTCGAGCGCGAGCTGGATCTCATGCTCGAGAAGAAGGAACCGGCCAAGCGCCGGACCCGCTGAGCCGCCCAGCCCCGCGCCGGTGTCCGGACGCCTCCACGTCATGTCGTACCCGCCAAGGCCTGGGATACTACATGTTGTGGCTAGAGAGGTTTCTTGCCACTACCCCTTGACGAGGGGCCGTGCCCGGGCCAAGATGCCCGAGCCCGAATGACACGGTTGTAAGTTCATCCACATCTTCCCCACAGGTTTCCCCCCCGGGTTGTCCACCGGGCCGGGCCGCAGACAGGTCACACCGGCAGGGTCGAGGGGCTCATGGCACGAGAGGAAGAGGGGCATATGGCGACGAAAGAGGGCGACGTCGAGGTCATCCGCGAGGGACTCACCTTCACGCGGTACTTCACGCGGGAGGGGACCCACCCGTTCGACGACGTCGAGTGGGAGACCCGTGACGCGGTGATCCCGAACTACAAGGAGGGCGGCAACGCCTTCGAGCAGCGCGACGTCGAGTTCCCTGCTTCGTGGTCGCAGAACGCCACGAACATCGTGGCCCAGAAGTACTTCCGTGGCACCCTCGACACCCCGCAGCGTGAGTCGTCGGTCCGCCAGCTGGTCGGGCGGGTCGTCGACACCATCACGGGTTGGGGTCGCTCGAACGACTACTTCGCCACCGACGAGGACGCGCGGATCTTCGCCGAGGAGCTCACGCACCTCCTCGTGAACCAGAAGGCGGCCTTCAACTCGCCGGTCTGGTTCAACGTGGGCGTGCCCGACACGCCCCAGCAGTGCTCGGCGTGCTTCATCCTCGCCGTCGAGGACCACATGTCGTCCATCCTCAACTGGTACGTCGAGGAGGGCACCATCTTCAAGGGCGGGTCGGGCTCCGGCATCAACCTGTCGCGGATCCGCTCCTCGCGCGAGGCGCTCGCCGGCGGGGGCACCGCCTCGGGTCCCGTCAGCTTCATGCGCGGCGCGGACGCGAGCGCCGGCACCATCAAGTCGGGCGGCAAGACCCGCCGCGCCGCCAAGATGGTGATCCTGGACGTCGATCACCCCGACGTTCGTGACTTCATCTGGTGCAAGGCGCACGAGGAGGAGAAGGCGCGGGCGCTCCGCGACGCCGGGTTCGACATGGACCTCGATGGGCGCGACGCGTATTCCATCCAGTACCAGAACGCCAACAACTCGGTGCGCGTCACCGACGAGTACATGCAGGCCGTCCAGGAGGACCGCGACTGGAAGCTGAAGGCGGTCCTTTCCGACGAGACCATCGAGACGGTGCGCGCCCGCGACCTCATGCGCGACATGGCCCTGGCCGCCTGGGAGTGCGCCGACCCCGGCATGCAGTACGACAGCACCATCAACGAGTGGCACACGTGCCCGGCGTCGGGCCGGATCAACGCGTCGAACCCGTGCAGCGAGTACATGCACCTGGACAACAGCGCGTGCAACCTGGCCAGCCTCAACCTGATGCGGTTCTTGGACGACGACGGCAACTTCGACGTGGCCAGCTTCAAGCGGGCGGTCGAGGTCGTGTTCACCGCGCAGGAGATCGTGGTGGGGGAGTCGGACTACCCCACCGAGAAGATCGGTGACAACGCGCGGGCGTTCCGCCAGCTCGGGCTGGGCTACGCGAACCTCGGGGCGCTCCTCATGGCGCGCGGCCTCGCCTACGACTCCGACGCGGGCCGGGCGTGGGCGGGCGCCATCACCGCCATCATGACGGGCTGGGCATACCGCACCAGCGCACGGATCGCCGAGGTGACCGGTCCGTTCGCCGGGTACGCGCCCAACGCCGACGCCATGCTCCGCGTCATGCGCAAGCACCGCGCGGCCGCCGACGAGATCGACCCGGACCTCGTCCCCGAGGGCGTGCTGTCCTCGGCGAAGCAGTCGTGGGACGAGGCCATCGCGCTCGGGGAGACCCACGGCTACCGCAACGCGCAGGCCACCGTCCTGGCGCCCACCGGCACCATCGGGCTGATGATGGACTGCGACACCACCGGCATCGAGCCTGAGCTCGCCCTGGTCAAGACCAAGAAGCTCGTGGGCGGTGGCACCATGCGGTTCGTCAACCAGACCGTTCCTCGGGCCCTCGAGAAGCTCGGCTACTCGGAGAACGAGGTCCAGGACATCGTCGGGTTCATCGCCGAGCACAACTCGGTGATCGAGGCGCCGCACCTCAAGCGCGAGCACGCTTCGGTGTTCGACACCGCCATGGGCGACGCCACCATCCACTACATGGGGCATGTGCGGATGATGGCCGCGGCCCAGCCGTTCATCTCCGGTGCCATCTCGAAGACCGTGAACATGCCCGAGGAGGCCACGGTCGAAGAGGTGGAGCAGCTGTTCATCGAGAGCTGGAAGCTCGGGCTGAAGGCGGTCGCCATCTACCGTGACAACTGCAAGGTCGCGCAGCCGTTGTCGGCCGACAAGAAGAAGAGCGCCGCCGCGCCCGAGCCGGCCGAGCTGGCCACCCCGGTCCGCAAGCGCCTGCCCATGTCGCGCCCGTCCATCACCACCTCGTTCCAGGTCGGCGACGCCGAGGGTTACATCACCGCAGGCTCGTACCCGGACGACGGCCTGGGCGAGATCTTCCTGAAGACCTCGAAGCAGGGCTCCACGCTGTCGGGCGTGATGGACGCGTTCGCCATCGCCGTCTCGCTCGGTCTCCAGTACGGCGTGCCGCTCGAGGCCTACGTCTCGAAGTTCATCAACACGAAGTTCGAGCCGAGCGGCATGACGAACGATCCGGACATCCGGTTCGCGTCGTCCCTCGTGGACTACGTGTTCCGGCGGCTGGCCATCGACCACTTGCCCATCGAGGTCCGTGAAGGGCTCGGCATCAAGTCGATCGAGGAGCGGAAGATCGAGGCGCAGGAGAAGGTGGGTGAGCTCGCCGCGGGACCTGTGGAGCCCCCCGTCGACGAGCAGCCCTCCCCGCCGTCCGCGCCGGTCACCCCGCAGCGGATCGACATGGGGGAGAAGCAGACCGCGAAGGTGCTCGACGCGCCGCTCTGTTACCAGTGCGGCTCGAAGATGCAGCCGGCGGGGTCCTGCTACGTCTGCGGGAGCTGTGGCAGCACCAGCGGCTGCTCCTGAGCTCGATCAGGTCTGCGATCCCGTCAGCCGCGCCGTCACGTCGTGGAACTCGAACGGGTGTTGGTTGTCGCGGAGGACGTACTCGTGGTTCGGGAGCATCGGGAGGTCCGCCCCGAAGTACCCGGACAGGATGAGCCGGAACGTGTTCACGGGCGTGAGGTCCTCGGGGATGTCGCCCGCGTGCGCCGGGAAGTAGAGCGCGTTCAGGATCATCTGCTTGCGCTCCAAATCCGGCTGGGTCGCCTCGAAGAAGTCGTAGTGATCCTCGTCGGCGACGAGTCCCGGAGGGTAGGGGCCCTCGTCGGCCTGGATGACGATGATCGGCTCCTGGCCGGACTGTGAGGAGGCCATGATCCGGTCCAGCAGCTCCTCGATCCGCGCGTTCGCGTACTTCACCTGCTCGATGTAGGCCACGTCGATCGGCTGACGCGGGTACTCGAACGTAGGGCGGCCGTCGGCGCGGAAGACGTACGGCGGGTGCGGCACGAGGAAGTGCCCGAAGGTGAACGTGGGACGCGGATCGGCCGCCACCGCCGCCACGGCGTCGAACTGCTTCGGCGTGGCCTCCCAGATGTCGCGGTTGAACCCGTTCGGTGGCGAGATCCCCGTGTAGTGGGCGAACGTCGGCCACATCGTGGTGTCCCGGAAGACGTAGGTGAACTCGTCGTTCGGGAAGAACGACACGTTCTCGTCAGCTCCCGGGTCGTACGCGGTCGAGTTCCACCACGAGCCGATGTTGATGGTCCGGTACCCGAGCCGCTCGAACGTCCTCGACACCAGCGATCGGTCGATGAGGTCGTTCATGGCTCCCCAGTCGTGGGAGTCGGGTCCCTCGGCAGCCGCGAGCTGGTCGAGGTAGCCCATGCTGAGGCTCGAGGCCAGCGACGGTGTCGTGCGCGGGTAGTTGGAGACGGCGTCGTCGATCACGGTGAAGCCGCGGTCGCGGAGATCGTTCAGGAACGGTGCGTTGTCGAAGCCGTACTGCTCGCTCAGCACGCGCTGGTTCGCGTATCGGTCGAAGATCAGGTAGTAGACGTCGGGCCGGACGGCGGGCGGGGCGCCCGGTAGGGTCACGGGCCCACCCACGCCCGCGGCCGACGCGCTGTTGGCACCTGGCTGCAGCGTGGTGAGGAGGGGCACGATGTTGAGGGCCAGGAGGACGCACGCGATGGGGTTGGCCACGTGCGCGAACCTCGGGACCCACCGCGCCTTCACCGCCGCGATCACGCCGGCGAGCATCAGGAGCAGGAACCCCACGAACAGGTAGAGGTCGGCGTCGCGGCCGAGGGGGTCGACCAGGGTCTTCAGCTGCCCGAACACCAGGAACGGCACGGCGATCGACGCCGTGGCGAACGAAGCACGATGGGCATCGCGCAGGAGGAGCCGAGCCACGAGCCAGATCGCCGCGGTGATGGCGAGCACCACGCCGAGCACCACCGCCACGGACCGCAGGGGGATCGGCTCCTGCCGGTTCTGCGACCACAGGAACACCACCGGGTAGGCGGTGAGCGCCACGACGTACAGGAGCGGGCTCTCGCGGAGGCGGCGCCATCGGGACGGCTCCACGGGCCGGTCGTCGAGCACCGCCACGCGGTCGGCCTGCGTCGCGGGTGTCGTCATCGAGCATCCATGCTACGTGCGGGGCTGCGTTCCGGGGTGCTCCGGCTAGGATGGCGCCGGTCGAGCCGGTGCCGAGGGGGTTCGTGTGGGGGAGCGCAGCGCGAGGTTGCTGGGGTTACACCACGTCCAGCTCGCCATGCCGCCCGGCGCGGAGGAGGAGGAGGCCGCCGTCCGCTTCTACGGCGCCATCCTGGGGCTCACCCAGGTCGCGAAGCCCCCGGAGCTGGCGCCGCGCGGCGGTGTCTGGTTCCGCGACGGGGACCTCGAGGTCCACCTCGGCGTCGAGGAGCCGTTCAGCCCGGCGCGCAAGGCGCACCCCGCCTTCCTCGTCCGGAACCTCGAGACGCTCCGCGAGAAGATCGAGCTGTCGGGCTATCGCGTGAACGACGACGTGCCGCTCGAGGGCTTCCTCCGCTGCCACGTCCGCGATCCGTTCGGCAACAGGTTGGAGCTCGTGGAGCCGATCGAGCCGAGCTGATGCACCTACCGTTCAAGCGGCTCCGCGCGCAGGGCGAGCTCCCCTCGACCCAGCATCCCGCTGACGCGGGTCTCGACCTGCGAGCCGCGATCGATGCGGTGGTGGGTCCGGGGGAGCGGACCATGATCCCCACCGGTGTGGCGGTTGCGATCCCCGAGGGCCACGCCGGGCTCGTCCTCCCGCGGAGCGGCCTCGCGTCGAAGCAGGGGCTGACCCTGGCGAACGCGCCCGGCCTGATCGACGCTGGCTACCGCGGCGAGGTGATCTGTGCGGTGGTCAACCTCGATCCGGCGGAGAAGGTGGAGATCCACGTCGGGGACCGGATCGCGCAGCTCGTGGTGGTGGCGGTGCCCGGCATCGAGCCGGCGTGGGCCGAGGAGCTGCCCGAGACGGCCCGTGGTCACGGCGGGTTCGGGTCCACCGGCTCGTCTTGACCCACGCGGTTGATGGTCCCCAGCGTCGGTTCTAGGATGGGTCGGAGAACGCGGACGTGGCTCAGTTGGTAGAGCACCACCTTGCCAAGGTGGGGGTCGCGGGTTCGAATCCCGTCGTCCGCTCCACGAGCTACCTGATGAAGCGCTCGGCCCCGAGCCCGAGACGGCCGCCGAGCCCTTCGTACTACCCCTCCCTTCTACCCGCTGACGGCTCGGGATCGGATCAATCGCGCGGCTTCGAGGTACGTCCTCCTCGTGAGGAACGCTAGGATGTCCTCGCGCTCGAGCGCCGGAGCAGCTCGTCCGCCTCCGCTAGCGCGGGCACCGCGCCGACCTCCTCGAAGATCCGGCGCGCGTCCCCCAGTACGGATCCAGCGTCCGCTTCCCGCCCGAGTTCCAGCAGGCACCGGCCCCGCCCGAGCAGCGCATACGCCCGCTCGGGCACCATGGTGAACGCCTCCCACCGGTCCGCGGCGTCCGCGTACGAGGCCTCCGCTGCCTCCAGGTCCCCGTCGGTTTCCATCAGGATCGCGTCCGTCGCCACCTTCGAGTGCGCCCTCAGGGGCGTGGAGGGACCGGACGTATCCGCGAGCGGATCCGCGAGCTCCCGACCGCCTAACCGAACCGCCTCGCGGATGAACGCCGGCGCCATGGCGAGGAAGTACACGTCCACGCCATCCCTCACGTCCGCGAGCTCCCGGAGCAGCTCGATGGCCGCTCGGTCCTCGCCGAGTGCCGCACGAGCGAGCGCTGCCGCGCCCAATCCCCCCGTGAAGGACTCGAGATCCCCGGACTGGCGGCCCCGCTCCTCGATGAACCCGAGGATGTCGGCAGCCTGATCCGCTCGACCCACGAGCACGAGCGCTCGCGTCCTCGCGATGCGGGAGGCTTGGAGATCGAACAGGTCGCCGGCCGACACGAGCCACTCCTCGATCGACTCGGACAGTTTGATCGCGTCGCCGGGTCGACCTGCGTCCGTCAAGGAGAAGGCCCCGCTGGCGTGCAGCGAGATCACCATCTCCGTGTTCCCGATGCCCTCCGCGAACCGGGTGCCCTCGCGCATGACATCCAGGCCCGCGCTCGGCCCTTCGAGGCTGATCAACATGATGCCGAAGTTGTTGTGGAGGAGCGCGACCTCGCGTCCCTGTCCGGCTTCGGTGGCGAGTCGGATCGCTTCTTCGTACAGGCCAATCGCGGACGCATCGCCGGACTCTCCGAGGGCGAGGGCCAGGTACCCCAGGGCCCGAGCTGGCTTCGCGAGGCCCAACTCGGCTGCCATGTCGATGGCCCGGCGGGCGTTCCGGATCGCGGGCACGTAGTCGGACCGCAGGGCCCCGTTCGCCGCGACCTCGGTCAGCGCCGACACCATTTCCCCGGAAGGTCCGAGCGGCTCCAACAGCTCGAGCGCCTCGACCGGGATGCTCCACTGGCGGTCCTCCCCGAGCAGGCGGGCGACGTTGCCGAGGGTGACCATCGCCTTCGCGGCCTCGACCGCTTCGCCGGCGTCACGGAAGGCGCCGATCGCTTCCTCCAGCGCAGCCGCCGCCTCGACGTAGCGGCCCGCGTGGAACGCCGCCTCTCCGAAGAGCGTCAGCGCGCCGGCACGTTCGGGATGGCCCTCCGGTGCGAGCTCGAGGGCCCGCTCGACGTGGGCCATGCTGGCGGTGGTGTCGAGCCCCAGCGCGCGCTCACCCGCCAGGAGGAGGAACCTGCGCGCAGGTTCCTCCACGTCCAGGGATCCGTCGTCCGCGCCGCCCGCCCGCGCCAGGTCGAGCGCGGTGACGTAGTGGTACGCGAGGACGTCCGCGAGGTCCTCGACCCGCTGCGGGGCCTTGGACTCGATCCATCGCGCGGCCGCCACGTGACGGGCCGCGCGCGAGCTCCGCGACAGCTGCCGATACGCCACGTCGCGTGCCAGCACGTGCCAGAACCCGTACTCCGCCTCGCCTTCTAGCGAGGAGCGCCTGGACGGCCGCACGAGCTCCTTGCGGGAGAGCTCCCGCAGCGTCTCCGTGACCTCGTCGACGTCGCGCGCGCCCATCTCGGCGACCGCGCCGGCCCAGAAGACCTTGCCGATCACGGCGGCGTCGGCCAGGAGCGACTTCGTGTCTGCCGACAGCGTGTCGAGCCGTGCCGCGATAAGCGCCTGGACCGAATCGGGCAGGGGGATGTCGGCATCCTCGCGGACCTCCCAGCTCGGCCCCCTCCGGACCAGGAGTTCGCGGTCCTTCAGGAGCCTGACGAACTCCTCGGCGTAGAGCGGGTTGCCGCCCGCGCGATCCAGGACCGGCTGCTGCAGCTCGGCCGGGATCACGGTGGTCTCGAGCAGCGCAGACACGAGGCGGGCCGTCTCCGCGGCCGAGAGCGGCGCGAGGTTGATCCGATTCACGTTCGCGAGGCCCGCGGCGAAGTCGCGGCGTCGCTCGTACAGCTCCGGCCGCGCGGTGGCGACGATCACGAGCGGGACGCCCTCCGCGCGATCGGCGAGCTGCTCCAGGAACGCGAGCATCGCGTCGTCGGCCCAGTGCAGGTCCTCGAACGCGATGACGGTCGGACGCTGCTCCGCGATGTGCTCCAGGTACCGCCGCCACGCGGTGAACAGTTCCTGACGCTCGGCCGGGGTCGACGCCTCGATCCCCAGGAGCGGCAGCAGCCGTTGGCGGAACCATCCTCGCTCCTCGCCCTCGGGCAGCACCAGGTCGAGCTTGGCCGTCGCCGCCTCAGGGCCGTCCGACTCGAGGATCCCCGCCTGCGCCTTCACGATCTCGCCGAGCGCCCAGAAGGTGATCCCCTCGCCGTAGGGCAGGCAGCGACCCTGGCGCCACGTTGATCAGGTAGGGCTCATCGTCGATGTACTGGTACAGCTCCCCGACCAGGCGGGTCTTCCCGATGCCCGGCTCGCCGACCACGGTCACCATCTGCGGCGTGGCCGCCGCCACCGCCTTCGCGAAGATGCCCTTCAGCAGCGCGACGTCGATCTCCCGACCGATGAACGGGGTGTCGTGGTCCCGCGAGGGATCGGCGACGTGGGACAGCGGGCTCCGCGCGTGGAAGATCCGGACCGGCTCCGCCTTGCCCTTCAGCGTCGCGGCATCGAGCTCCACGTAGTCGAAGCGGGCGGCCGTCGCCTCGTACGTGGCGAGCCCGACCGCGACGCCCATCTCGGGCGCGACGGACTGGATGCGTGAGGCGGTGTTGATCGCGTCCCCGCGGAGAAACCCCTCACCTGACGCGGCGGACACGTCCAGACGCACGAGCGCCTCTCCGGTGTTGATCCCGACGCGGAGCCGGAGGGGCTCGCCACCCAGGCCCGCCAGTTCCTCCGCGTCCTCGATGACCCGCAAGCCGGCCCGCACGGCCCGCTCGGCGTCGTCCTCGTGGGCGGCCGGGACCCCGAACACCCCCACCACCGCGTCCCCGATGAACTTCTCGACGACCCCACCGTGCCCCTCGATCTGGTTGCGGGCAGCCGCGAAGTAGGCGTTCAGCATCTGGTCAACGTCCTCGGGGTCGGCCGACTCGGAGGCGGCCGTGAACCCGACGAGGTCGCAGAACACCGAGGTGACGACCTTGCGTTCTTCGGCGATCGGCCGGGGTGAGGGGGCACTGAGTGAAGCGCCGCAGTTCCCGCAGAAGTTGAAGCCCTCAGGGCTCTCGGCACCGCAAGAGGGACACGCCAGCATCGAGGGCCGAGCCTAGGGGTCGACCCATCACGACGCAACAGCAGCGCATACGTGGTGGCGTATCCAGAGCATCCGCGGCAGGGACCTCCAGGTCCTTGATGTCGAGCCCCTATGCCAGACGTGTGGGTCCATCGGGGATCACCTAGCCCTCGTCTAGCACCAACGTTCAGGGCCGCGCTTGTCGGTCCCACCCCAGGCCCAGTGGTCCCATCTGTGTCGTTCCGTCCCACGACGGTGGGACGACGTGCAGGTCAGGGACGTGACGACGTCACGGGGACAGTCTGCTTGACCTTGCCAAGGTGGGGGTCGCGGGTCGAATCCCGTCGTCCGCTCCACAAGGAAGCCCATTGGCCATCGTGGCCGGGGTGGCCGGACACACCCTACCCGTGCCTTAACGCGCAGTCCGACGACGTGACAACGACCGCGACGCTGGCGCTGAACATCGCCGCGATGGAGGCCGACCGACTTTGACGGCCTAGGTGGTCGCCGCGCCCGATGTGGCCGGCTTGTGGACAAGGCGCGTGGTTGGGTTCTTGCCTTCAGGCGGAGGTTGCCCTTAACCGTTGTGGTTCCCCGGGCACCTGTAGAGCGTGTACAAGATGCGGAGGTGGGCGCCGAGCGAAGGATGGACCAGCGTAGGGAAGTCGAGGGGCTCTACCGTCAAGAGGGGGCGAAGATTTGGCGGGCCCTCGTCCTCAGCACGGGCGACCCCGAAATCGCTCGTGACGCGTGCGCGGAAGCGTTCGCCCAACTGCTCGCACGCGGTGATGCGGTGCGCGACCCACGGGCCTGGGTGTGGAAGGCAGCGCTCCGCATCGGTGACCGAGAAGTATCGGGCCGACGGCCCCCGACGGGAACCATTGAGCGCTCGTACGAGATGCCTGAGCCGACGGTCGACCTGATGCGGGCGCTTGCGCGACTCTCGCCGACCCAGCGTCGGTCCGTCGTGCTTCGTTACCTCAACGACTGGACCATCCCAGAAATCGCCCGGGCCCTAGGCACGAGCCGAGGAGCCGTCGCGGTCCATCTGCACGCCGGCAGGCGCCGGCTCCGCGACCTCCTGGAGACGGGCGATGACTGAGCTAGAGCGACTCTTCGCATCGGCGAAGCAAATGACCTCACCCGACCTTTGGCCAGACATCGAACATTGGGAAAGGGGGCAGGGGGTCGAGGGTCGTGCAGTAGCACCTCGGAGGGTTCTCTCGCGGGTCACTTCGGCAACGGTGGCGGTCGCGGCGGCGTTGGCAGCCTTCATCTTCCTTTGGAGCGCGTTCCGTGGTCAGACACAGGGAGCGATGGACAGCCCCTCTGTCTCGCAACCGCCAGTCCCGTCGTTCAACAAGGACAGTGTGCGTTACCTCTATCCCTTCTTCGCCCAAACGAGCGGATGGAACGTGACCGATTCCGGTCAAGTGAGTTCCGGAGACGCCGCAGTCGCCTGGGCGTCGAACGTGCCCTTCGACCCGAGTGACCTCGGTCCGCGAAGTCCGGCAATCCCGCCTTCAACTATCGCGGGGCTGCCCCCGGACGGAGTGGTTCTGGTTGCGGAGACAACCCCTTGGTCCTACGACCCAACCGCAGGCCCATGGCCATTCGGAAGCCTTGACCGGCTATCACTCCAAGACGCCGTTGTTCGAGGGCCCCAGGCCGAGGAGCCGCAAGGCAACTACTCGGTGTACGTGATTGAGGGTTATGTGAACATCCGCGCCTACTTCGGTTCCCCATCACCGTCACCCCAGGTCGTAGCGGAGGCTCAGTCGGAACTCGACACGCTCCAGGTTCCACCGACGTGTCCCGTGCCCGCCAAGGGAAGTTTCCCGGACACGATGGACGAAGCGCCGACGCAGGGACCGGTTGGCACCACGGTGACAATGACCGCCCTCTTGCCGTTCCAGAAGGAGTCAGGTTCCTATGACACGTCAGCTTCAACGGTCATCGAACTCTGGTGGGACGCGGACCCCGCGGCTTGGGAGCAGCTCATGGCGTCCCAGCCGCCACCCCCCGGGACGCTTGTGGCAAAGGGAGGCGAAGGGTCGTGCTTCCTATCCGTCAGCTTCACCGTTCCGAGCAACGCAGCGCCAGGAGACCACTCGATTGTGGCTTTGGAAACGAACGCGGGCCGAACGTCCGGCACACTTTTCGGCGTGTCGCACTTTGACGTGACGCCGTAGTTTCGGAACTTGCTGGCGGCCTGGCCCGGGGCGACGGCCAGGTCGGGCACGTACCAGGCAGGGGGCGCGCCAGATGGGCGTCGTCCTGGCCCGCACGCGGCTGTCTGTCCCACCCCCATCCCAGGGCGTCCCAGGCGGGCAGAAGGGTCCCAATCGGTGGGACGGACGCGCAGGTCGGGGGACGTGACGACACCAAGGGACGTTCGTCCTGACCTTGCGAAGGTGGGGGTCGCGGGTTCGAATCCCGTCGTCCGCTCCAGGTCGGAGGACGTCCTCACGACGCCTACAGGTCATCGCGGAAGGTGCGCAGAGCAGATCGACCGGAAGGTTCCTTCCGAGGTTGGATCGGGGAACGCGCTCTTGGGGATCACGACCGAGATCAGCAGGTTCTTGCCCACGAGGAGATAGCCCCACCGGAACACGCGCATGGATCTGAACTGGTCCCAGTCGATGAACGATCGGATGCTGCGTGAACCGGTCTCGACTCCGCGGTCGTCGAGACAGACCCTCGTCGGTTGGTGCTTCCTCGCAAGGATCGCGATGAAGACGAGGATGACGGCACTGCACAACAGGAAGAACAGCAGCGTCAGCAGGTGACCCAACAACCTCAGCCAAGAGGGGTCGAAGATCACCGGGGCCAAGACCACGACGACCAACGGGAGGAAGACCCACTTCACCCGAGTCCCGACGAGCCTCATCCACGCTGCGGCCACTCGATCCTTGGAGGTGAGCTCGAAGTTCAGCTCCAACGGCTCAGCGTCGCTCGATGTGCGCTGGTCGATCGCGGTCCCCCCTGCGATGGCGAGGGTAACAGCGTCCGATCGTGACGGCATCGGGATCTCCGACCCGCTCGAGGGGCCGGTCGGCTGAGTGACGTGCACCTCGTTGACAGAAGGAGACCGAGATGCGGAGGCGCCCACACGCAACGATCACCACTCTCCTGATCTTGGGTGGGTGCAAGTGACGCATCGCACCCACGCCCCAGGAGTACGGGGGAGATCGAGGCGGGGGCGCCCCCGCCGACATCAGCCCGATGTGCGGAGATGTGTCGTCATCCGTAGAGGCCGCCGCCGGAACCGCCACCCGACTGCAGTGCCAGGTAGACCACCCCGTAGACCACGACAGCCACGGCGACATAGATCAACACCCACTTCTTCCAGTTCCTGCCGTATCCCCGCTTGTGGCTCCTCGACTCCTCCATGTCGATCCTCCTTCCAACCCGGTCAGGACCTTCCCAACCTCATGATGGGGGTACGGCCAGGAGGCGGGGGTGGTTCCGGTGAGAGACGGTGACGTTCGTCACTCCGCGTCTCGCGGTTCGGATTCCATGAGGTTCCGCGGACCAGCTCGGAGGTCGCGGGCTTGGATCACGTCGTCCGCGGCCGCCTCCGATGGGCCTCGGCACGGCACGTATCGGGGGCGCGACGCGGGTCGGAAGACCTGCCGGCCGGGTGGCATCCTGCCCGTACGGCGACCCACGGGGGAGATACGGTGGTATCGGGACGGGCGAGCCCGGTCCGATGGTACAGAGGGCTTCGCCTGGAGCGCTCGCGGGAGGTGAGCGGCGATGCGTCCGGTGTCTCCCTTAGAGGGGTATCTGAGTTCGGTCGGCTACGAGTCCCGGCGGCGCAGATCGCCCGATCTGGCCGCGGAGATCCGCAGGCCCGTGATCACCATCTCTCGCCAGGCGGGTGCTGGAGCGCACGTCGTGGCGGAGATGCTCGTTGCACGGCTCCAAGCTCGAACGCCTGAAGGATCGCCCCCGTGGACCATGTTCGATCGCGACCTCGTGGATGAGGTGCTCCACGATCACGAGTTGCCCGATCGGCTGGCCCGGTACATGCCCGAAGACCGGATCGGCGTGGTTGCCGACACCCTCGATGAGCTGTTCGGGTTGCATCCATCGACCAGGATGCTCGTGCGCAAGACGGCGGAGACGATCCTCCACTTGGCAGAGCTCGGGAACGTCGTCGTGATCGGCAGGGGAGCCAACATCATCACGTCGAAGCTCGACTTCGCGTTCCACGTCCGACTCGTGGGAACGGAGGCGCGACGCGTCGCACACATCGAGGAGTATCTGCATCTGGCGCCGGAAGCGGCCGCGACGTACGTGCGGGAGCATGACGCCGGCCGCATGCGCTACGTGAAGGAGTACTACGGCAGGGCCATCGACGACCCCCTGCTGTACCACCTCGTGATCGATACGGACCGGGTCCCGTACTCGCAGGCAGCCAGACTGATCGCTGAGGCCGTGGTCGTTCGAGGAGGGGACAACGGTGGGGTCGCGGCGGAGCCCTCGCCGGTCGGTGTCGGTTCCTGAAGGCCGATGCCGCTGTTCCTACGGCCGTTCCTCGGCGCTGCGAGGGCTGCTTCCGGGAACGGCGATCTCAGAGGGCGCGCTGCTCGCCGTCGCCTGGTGCGTGGTGCTCGGCCTGGTCGGGTACCGCTGGCGCTGAAGCTGTACGAGCGGGATCCGTCGCGATGAGCGCGAGCGGTCGTTGCACCTGCAACAGGTAGACTGACCGCTCCGGCGGGGTGGCCGAGTGGTTAGGCAGGGGCCTGCAAAGCCCCGCACACCGGTTCGATTCCGGTCCCCGCCTCGATCGCCGCGCTACCATGGGCGGACCTGAGGGCGCTTAGCTCAGGGGGAGAGCGCTTCCCTGACACGGAAGAGGTCAGAGGTTCAAATCCTCTAGCGCCCACAACCGTACGAAGGCCGGAGCCCGGTTCCCCCAGGGGAACCGGGCTCTCGGCACCTTGGGACGCGATCCTTCCCTCAGGCTCCGCGAGTGACGATGTACACGTCGGCCATCGTCGGCCCGCCGAGCGGATCGGGTTCGCTCCCCGCCCTCGTCGAGCCGAACACCATCGTCAGGCCGTTCCATGAGAGCGACGCTCTCGACTCGCTGGCCACGGTGTTGATCGGCGCGTCGAGGTGGACCGGCGTGGACCAATCGGACCCGTCGGTCGCTCGCGTCGCCGTCCAGATGTCGGGGAGCGCGCTGAGGCCGCCCGCTCGCGTGGAGTCGAACACGACCTCCAGCCCGTCCTTCCGCACGTTGGGACGCGAGTCCTCGTTCGCCGTGTTCAGCCCCGGTGCCAGCTGCGCTGGGCCGAACTCAACGCTGAAATAGATGTCGGAGTCGGTGCCCCCCGCCTCGAAGCCTCCTGGGCGCGTGCTCGAGAAGTAGAGGACCGCGTGGCCCGCCTTGTCGGTGAAGAGGGACGGGCTCGCCTCTCCGGCCGCGCTGTTGATTGCGCAGCCGAGGTTCTGGGGGTCGCGCCATCCGTCCTTGTCCAAGCGTGTGACATAGATGTCGGGACCGCCACAGCCGCCGGATCGCGCGCTCACGAAGAAGAACCGCCCCCCTCTGGTCGGCGATGGGCAGAAGTCGTCGACGGCGCTGTTGACCGGAGCGCCCAGGTTCACGGGCGCGCCGTACGGACCGTGTGGCTCGTCTCGGTGGGCCACCCAGATGTCCTGTCCGCCCAGGCCGCCGAGACGGTTCGAGGCGATGTACAAGCTCAAACCGTCCGGTGACTGGATCGGGCAGCCGTCGTTGTAGGGGGTGTTCAGGTCGGAGCTCGCGCCGGCGACCGACTCGGCGTTCACCGGTGTTCCCCACGCTCCGAAGGTCTTCCCGTAGGCGGCCGGCGCAAGCGCCACGAGCCCCACGACGAGGCTGAGCACGATGCGACGCTTCATCTCCTCCTCCTTCGATCGGATCGGGTCAGGCCCCGATCAGCGTGACCGTTGAGCGCTCGTCGCTCGCGAAGGTAGGAGGTCGTTCCGGTCGGTTCTACGGTGGGGGCCTGGTGAACCCTGGGATGCTGCCATCCGTCCAGATACGGTGCTGGCCGCTTGACGCCGCCCGTGCCATGACGGACAACTGCCCGGGGATACAGGCGTAGGAGGACAACCGCTGGAGATCGAGCAGGCCGACGAGCAGCCAACCTTCGATGAGTTGCGCCGCGAGATCGCGGAGCTCCGAGCCTCTCGGACACGCCTCGCGTCGGCGAGCGATGCCGAGCGCCGCGACATCGAGCGCGCCCTCCACGAGGGTGTGCAACAGGACCTGGTCGGACTCGCCGCCAACCTCGAGGTCGCGGCGGGTTCGCTGGACTCCGATCCCGCGGCGGCGAAGGCACTCCTGGACGAGCTGCAGCGCGAAGCGCGGCGGGCATCGACGGATGTACGAGAGCTCGCCAACCGGATCTTCCCTGGGCTGCTCGAGGCGGGCGGGCTAGTCGTGGAGCTCCGCGCAGCGGCGAACCGCGCCGGCGTACCGGCGCGGTTCGCCGCCGACGTGCCCATCACCGTGCCGACGGAGCTTGCAGGCGCCGTCTACTTCTGCGCGCTCGACGCGTTCGACCGCGCGCCGGCCGGCACGCCGATGGCGCTGAACATCCGGAGTGAGCCGGAAGCGCTCCTCTTCGAGGTCGTTGCCGGATGCGACCTGGGAACCGAGCACCTCGCCCCGCACGATCGCGTCGAGGCGTTGGGCGGGCGCGTCACGATCACGTCGGAGGGCGACCGGACCACCGTCGCCGGCTCACTGCCGTTCCCGCGATGAGGCTAGTCGCTCTCCGCCAGGTAGAGGATCACGGCCTTGACCCGCTTGTTGACCGAGGGCTCCCAGGTGAGACCGAGCTTGAGGAAGATCGAGTGGATCACCTTCTCGACCGACCGTTCGGCAAGGAAGAGCGACTCGCCGATCGCGGCGTTGCTCTTGCCGGTCGCCATCTCACGCAACACGTCCCCTTCGCGAGCGGACAGACCCTTGAGGGGCGAGCCCTCGCCACGAGCGTCACCCGCGACCAGCGCTTCCACCACCTTCGGGTCGATCACCGATTCCCCATCGGCGACCGCGCGGATCGCCGACACGAGCTGCTCCGGTTCCTGGACGCGCTCCTTGAGGAGGTAGGAACGCCCAGCGCTGCCACCCTCCAGGATCGCCAGCGCGTAGCTCGGCGTCGCGTACTGGCTGAGCACGACGACCCCGACATCGGGGTCGGTCGTGCGCAACCGTTGCGCCGCCTGTATCCCCTCGTCGCTGTTGCCGGGCGGCATCCGGATGTCGGTGACGACGACATCGGGGTGCTCCGCCTCGACCGCGGCGAGCAGGGACCCGAGGTCGCCGCACACCGCGGCGACCTCGAGATCGGGGTCGGTCTCGAGCAGACGTCGAACGCCCTCACGGACGAGGAGATGATCGTCGGCGATCACCAGCCGCAGCGCCATGGCGCGAGGATACGCCTGTGACCAGTGTCCTCGTCGTGGACGACAACGACCGGAACCGGAAGCTCGCCCTCGACGTCCTGGGCGCGGCGGGGTTCCGGACGTTCGGTGCGGTGACGGCCGCGCAGGGAATCGAGCTCGCGCGGGAGCACGTGCCGGACGCTGATCCTGATGGACCTCAGGCTTCCCGACGTGGACGGCGTGGACGCGACGCGGAAGCTCGCGGCACACGAGCGAACGGCTCTCATCCCGGTGGTCGCGCTGAGCGCGTCGCGGCTCGAAGGGAGCGAAGACTGGCTCGAGGAAGCGGGCTTCGCCGGATGGATCGAGAAGCCGATCCACGCGAGCCGGTTCCCCGACCAGGTGCGTGGTTACGTGGAACGCGTCACCTGACGGCCCCCAGCGAACACCGTGCTAGCACCCCAGTTGCACCGGGGAGGCCCGGTAGCGACGCACACACACGCAACATACCTTGTGGGACTAGACGGACTGACGCTGCGGTGTGAACATCCGCGAAACCGAAGGCCGGGCGCGCTCGAGCGGATCGCCCGCGGAAGGGGGTAAGCATGCGGAGGCTCGTGATCGGAGGGGCACTCGGGGTGTTCCTGTTCTCGGTCGTGCTCGTGTCCTGCGGTGGCTCGGGCGACGACCCGTCCATCGCCGAGGCCCAACGAGCCCAGGACATGTGGGAGATCGATCGGATCGACAGGGATTTCCACGAGGCCACGTCGCTGAAGGACATCGACCTGATGCTGAGCCTGTACGCGCCCAACGCGACCTTCACCGTCGGAGGGGGAGAGACCGCCGTGGGCGTGGACGAGATCCGGGAATTCTGGACGACGAAGTCGCCAGCGTTCGATCCGGACAACACGTGGGTTTCGGATCATCCGGCCTACAAGATGGAGGTCACGGTGAACGGCGACCGCGGGACGCTGCACTTCGAGTGCCACTTCATCGATGCCGCGACCGGGGTGGTGGCCGCGGTCACGGCCGGCGACGCGGACGTCGCGCGGATCGACGGGACGTGGCTGATCACGAACTTCGTCGGCGGCACGACCGAGCTCTAGGTCTGCGAGCCCGTGCCCGACGCGCGCGCTGACGAGCGACGAGCGGTTGTCGCCCGCAAGCGGTGGCCGCTGAGCCGCATCGACGATCCGTTGGTCCGTGCCGTCGCCCGTCTGCCGGCCACGGTTCGCACGAAGCTGCTGGTCGCGTTCGTCGGCACGTCGATGCTGCTCGTCGCCGTGGGATTGCTCGGACAGCTCGTCCTCGGGCAGTCGAACGATCGCGTCGTGAGTCTCGGGGCGCTCCGGGAGCGGGCGATCGCCTACGGACAGCTCCAGCAGGACGTGGCGCACCTCCGTCAGATCCTGGCGGAGAACGTGGGGGCGGACTTCTACAACGTCTGGACGGAGGTGCCTCGCAGGGAGAATCTGGAGGCGATCGATCTCTACGCGAGGACCTTCGTTCGCCTCATCGAGGCGGGGACGGCCGCTGATCAGCTGGGCTTCACGCCACCCCTCGAGGAGCAAGAGGACCTCGATTCGATCAGGGCAACCGCGCACGAACTGTATCTGGTGCTGGACCAGCGGCTCATCCCCCTCTACGACGAGGGCGCCTCGGACGAGGAGAAGCGCCCGGTCCGAGTGGAGGTGGAGCGGCTCGCGAGCGACCTCATCACGGACGCTGGGGCACTGGCGAATGGAACGCAGGGACAGGTCGACGACCTGATCGCCCGGAACGCCAGCTCCTTCGCGAGCTCGCGAGCCTTGTTCATCGGAGTCGCGGCCGGTGCCCTCGTGCTCGCCTTGTTCCTGGGGTTCATCCTGTCGTGGTCGCTGGTCGGTCCGATCCAGAGCATCGATGGCCGGCTCGCTGCGATCGCGTCTGGCAACTTCGAGGGGCATGTGGACGTCGAGAACCGTGACGAGCTGGGAGCCCTCGCCGCCAACGTCAACAGGATGAACGACGAGCTCCGCAACGTGTACGCGGAGCTCGAGGAGGCCAGCCGGCACAAGTCGGAGTTCCTGGCGAATATGTCGCACGAGCTGCGCACGCCGCTTAACGCGATCATCGGCTTCTCGGAGGTGCTGCGCGATGAGATGGTGGGCACGGTCAACGAGAAGCAGGCCGAGTACCTCGACGACATCATCTCCTCCGGGCATCACCTGCTCTCGCTGATCAACGACGTCCTCGATCTCTCCAAGGTCGAGGCGGGTCAGGTGGAGCTCGAGGTTCGCCCGTTCTCCCTGCGGGAGGCGCTCGAGCGCGGTGTGGTGATGGTCCGCGAGCGCGCGACGGAGGAGGGGGTCCGCGTCGCGCTCGACACCGATCCTGAGGTCGACGTCGTCGACGGTGACGAGCGCCGGATCAAGCAGGTGATCTTCAACCTGCTCTCGAACGCCGTGAAGTTCACGCCCTCCGGCGGTGAGGTCGATGTGAGCGCGACGCGGGTCAACGGCGAAGTGATGGTCTCGATCGCGGATACCGGGCCCGGCATCGCCCCCGAGGATCGGGAGCGGATCTTCGAGGAGTTCCAGCAGACCGAGACGGGGGTCGGGCAGCGCGAGGGGACCGGCCTGGGCCTGGCGCTCTCGAAACGGTTCGTGGAGCTCCACGGCGGCCGGATCTGGCTCGAGAGCGAGGTCGGCCACGGGAGCACGTTCACGTTCGCCCTTCCCGCGAGGTCGATGTCATGACGGGCGAGCGGGTCCTCGTCGTCGAGGACAACGAGAAGAACATGAAGCTGTTCCGCGACGTCCTGGATGCCAGCGGATATCGAACGCTCGAGGCGACGACGGGCGGCGAGGCGGTCGCGATGGCGTCCGAGCACACCCCGGACCTCGTGCTGATGGACATCCAGCTCCCGGACCTCGACGGCGTGCAGGCCCTCCATCGGTTGCGCGCGGACCCGCGCACGGCGACGATCCCGATCGTCGCCCTGACCGCACAGGCGATGCAGGGGGACCGCGAGCGGTTCCTCGCGGCGGGCTTCGACGGCTACATGTCGAAGCCGGTGAACGTCCGCGACCTGATCGGGACCGTTCGGGAACACTGCGACCGGGAGTCCCGATGAGCGATCAGGCGAAGATCCTCGTCGTGGACGACGTTCCCACGAACGTGCGGCTCCTCGAGGCCGTCCTCGTCTCGCAGGGCTACGACGTGGTCTCCGCGAACGACGGGGAGAGCGCGCTCCAGCTCGTCGCGTCGGCGAAGCCGGACCTCGTGCTGCTCGACGTGATGATGCCGCCCCCGGACGGCTACGAGGTGTGCCGGAGGTTGCGGGAGAACGAGGAGACCGAGGTGCTGCCGGTGGTGATGGTCACGGCGAGCACGAACGAGAAGACGAAGGCGATCGAGGCCGGCGCCGACGACCTGATCGGGAAGCCGTTCGATCACGACGAGCTCCTGGCGAGGGTCCGTTCGCTCCTACGGATCAAGCGCTACCACGACACGATCACGGCGCAAGCTGCGGAGCTGACCGAGCTGAATCGAACGCTCGAGGAGCGGGTGCACACCCAGGTCGTGGAGCTCGAGCGGGTCCGGAAGCTCCGGCGGTTCCTCTCTCCGCAGCTCGTCGACGCGATCGTCACGTCGGGTGACGACTCGATCCTCCGCAGCCATCGGCGGAAGGTCGCGATGCTCTTCGCCGACCTTCGCGGATGGACGAACTTCGTCGACGCTGTCGAACCCGAGGAGCTGATGCAGGTGCTGGGGGAGTTCCACTCCGTGATCGGCGGTCTCGTGCAACGCTTCGACGCGACCGTGGGGTTCCTCGAGGGCGATGGTGTCCAGCTCTTCTTCAACGACCCCCACGAGATCCCCGACGCGCCCCTGCGCGCGGTTCGGCTCGCGTGCGCGCTCCGCGACGAGATGGCGACGCTGACGCCGGCGTGGCGCAAGCGCGGGTACGAGCTTGACCTAGGTACCGGCATCGCGCTCGGCTACGCGACGTGCGGCGAGGTCGGGTTCGAGGGCCGCTCCGACTATGCGGCGATCGGGGCGGTGACCAACCTCGCATCGCGGCTCGCCGACGAAGCGATGGCCGGCCAGGTCCTGATCACCCAGCGTCTCCACGCGGAGGTCGAGGGAGACGTCGAGGTGGAGCCCATAGGTGAGCTCACGCTCAAGGGGTTCCAGAGGCCGGTCCCGGCATCCAACGTGATCGCCGTTCGCGAGCCGTCGGCGAACGTGTCCTCCCTGCAGGGCTCTTGAGAGCGCGGCACGGAAGAGGTCGGAGGTTCGGATCCTCGAGCGGCCACTCGGAGATCCGCTCGATCACAGCGGGTCTCTCGATCCCGTCTGCTGGTCGATCGAGCGATGATGGGCACATGAGTCTCGGGTTCGAACCACCGGTCGGTCCCTCCGAGAATCCGCGCAGCCGGAGGTCAGGCGAGCCGCGAAGAAGAGATGGCACGAGCGGAGAGCAAGCGCGCGAGCCACGAGGCGGCGGATGATCTCCGTGCTCGGGGCAAGCTGAAGCAGCCCTGGTACCGGCGCTTCTGGCGTCGCTCGAAGACGGCCTGAGACCCCCGCGCACGCCCTTCGATCCGCTGCTCTCCGATCGCGCGGTATCTGCAACGACGCAGCTGGCTGGTCCTCGAGATCGACGATGCCCGCTCAACAGAGGCTCGGGATCTCGGTGCAGTCCTTGAGGCCGGGACCCAGGTAGGCGGGGAACCTGTCGTCAGGTGCGCGCACGGCAGCTCCCACGATCAAGATCGCGCCAACAGCGAACAGGATGAGTGCGATCCTGATCCACGTCAGGCCGCGGGGGCGCCTGCTCGCGATCTGCATCGTGGCTGCACGCTATCCGGGCGGTCGGAACGAGAGCTGAACGCGAGATGACGTCCGAGCGAGGGTTCCTTCACCGCCTGAGCCATCCCCCCGTATGCTCGATCTTCCAGGCGATCAGGGGGTGTTGGTCGTGGCGACGTTCAACGTGACCGTCGAGGACTTCGATGCGAACGTCATCATGTCGGAGTCCTATGACACCGAGAGCGAGGCTCGGATGGCGGCGGGGAAGGCGATCCGGAATCCGGCGTACGCGGGCTACAAGGTCTGGCTCACCTACCCGAGCGGGATGGCGGTGCAGCTGAATCCCGATTAGGCGCGCCCGCCTGAACGTTCGGAGATCCCCCCGCGATCCCGGACGCGTAGCGCGCCGGCGTCGTGCCGACGTGGCGTTTGAAGTGCCGCGTGAGGTGCGCCTGATCGTGGAAGCCGACACCGGTCGCCACCTCCGCAGCGGGCTCGCCGTCGAGGAGCCGATGGCGGGCCCCCTCGATCCGGCGCGCGATGACGTAGCGATGCGGCGCGATCCCGAAGGTCCGAGTGAAGCACCGGACCAGGTGCGCCGGCGAGACGTGGAGGATCCGTCCGGCCTCCCTCAGCGTGAGGGAACCGAACCGGTGCTCTTCGAGGAGGTCGCGGAGCTCGCCGGCGACCATCGCGTCCGGTCGCCTCGCGACCTCGTCGGCTCCTTCACCGAGGTGCGTGAGGAGGCGTTCGGTCGTGAGGGCGAGCATGGATTCGGCCCCGAGCGTCTCGTCCGGGTCTCGCAGCGCGCTGTGGAGCGCGTCGAGTCCCCGGAGGAGCGCGGGGTCCTCGACATCGGGAGCATCGACCGCTCGGCCAGTGAGGCGCTCGTCGAGGACCTCGGTGCCGACGTAGAGCACCCGCTTGCGGAACCCCGCGCGGGTGGCGGGCCGCCCATCGTGCACCACGTGCGGCGGGAGGATCGTGACCCGGGACACGGTGGCCCCTCGATGTTCGGTCTCCAGGTCGTAGCGGATCGGCGCCTTCGTCCACGATGAACACCGTCCACGTGTCGTGCATATGGGGCGGGTACGCGTGGTCGACGAACCGAGCGTGGAAGACCTCGTGGATGCCCGGAACCGCGGGTTTCCAGGCGCGGACCCACTCGCGATGCGTGGCCAAGAGGCTTCGATCGTACAAGACCTCCCGACGCCCCCTGCCCTTGGGTGGGGCGATGGCAGGAGGACCCGTCGGGGATCGGCCGTGAACGAGCTCGTCGCCCTGGTGGCCTTCGCCTTCGTGGGCACGGTGTCGCCGGGACCGAACAACACCGTGCTCTGGGTGTCGGGACTCAGGTTCGGGTTCCGCCCCACGATCCCGCACATCGTGGGGACGGCGCTCGGGATCGGAACGCTCGTCGTCGGCGTGGCGGCGGGGATCGGAGCTCTCCTCGAAGCCGTCCCGGCAGCGTCGATGGTGCTGAAGCTGGTGGGCTCCGCCTACCTGCTCTACGTGGCGGTCCTCGTGCTCGGGAGCGGTGGCATCGGAGGCACCGAGGTCTCACACCCGCTCAACCTGTGGCACGCGATCGGGTTCCAGTGCGTCAATCCGAAGGCGTGGATCTTCGCGGTCGCAGCGGTCGGTACGTTCCTGTCACCGTCTCCATCCAGGTTCACGGGCATCGTTCTCCTCACCGGAACGCTGATGGTCGTGGTCGTCGGGTCGTCATCGATCTGGGCGGCGGGCGGCGCGGCGCTCGGTCGGGTGGTGGATGACGAACGGACGCGCCGCGTGGTGAGCATCGCGCTCGCCGCGTTGCTCGTGGCCTCGGTCGTGCTCATCTGGATCTTAGCTGCCGAGCGGCGATGGACCGCATCCGGTCGCCCGCCATCCCGGTTCGTTGTTCCCGGTGGGTGGCGGCGCGATGATGCATCGGTGCACGCCCGCCGCGCGGGGTTCGCCCTCCTCCTGCTCCTCAGCACCACGCTCGTCGCCTGCACGGGATCGTCGTCATCCGGTTCCTCGAGCACGACGGTGCCCACCGGGAGCTCGTCGCCGGAACCCACGGGATCCAGCTCCTCGCCCGCCCCGCCCGAGGTCGCCTTCACGGGTGGGGGATGGTCGTTCGGCGAGTGCTCGGACAACTGCGTCGCGCAAGCTGTGATCGCCGCGTCCGGCGACGTGGAGGTGCGGATCAGCGATGGCGGCGGCGAGAGGGAGCGCCGCTACACGGGCACGCTCACAGCTGCCGGCCTCGCATCGGTGGCGGCCTTCGGCTCCATCGATGTCGGAGCGCTGGATCCCGTCTACGGGTGCCCCGACTGCACCGATGGCGGCGCGGGCCACGCTACGTGGCTCGTGGGATCGGATCCCTTCACGGTCGCCTTCGACTACGGCAGGCCTCCGCGAGCGCTGCGCGCGGCGGATCGGTTCATCAACGAGCTGATCGGGACGCTCTGGCACTGCTCGGACGACGCGTCTATCACGGCCACGCCGCCGTTCAGGAAGTGCAGCCACATCGAGAGAGGCTGAGCGCAGCACTGCCCTGTCGGCGCCGGCCGCTACCGTGATGCGATGGGCACGGCTCCTCCCGCCGATGGGATCTCGCAGCGTCAGTTGAACCGCGCGATCTTGGCCCGTCAGGCCCTGCTCGAACGGGTCGACCTCGCGGCGTTCGACGCCGTGGAGCGCCTCGTCGGGATGCAGGCCCAGGTCCCGCGGATCCGTACACGGGGCTCTGGTCGCGGCTGGAGGGATTCCGGCCGGAGGAGCTCGCGAACCTGCTGGAAGAACGTGCGGCGGTCCGCGCGCCGCTGATGCGCGCCACGATCCACCTGGCCACGGCCCGCGACTGCCTCGTGCTCCGCCCCGTGCTGCAGCCCGTCCTCGAGCGCGCGTTCCGCTCGGGCAGCCCCTTCGGCAAGCGCCTGGCGGGGGTCGACGTCGACGAGCTGGTGCGCACGGGTCGCGCGTTGGTGGAGGAGCGGCCTCGCACGCGCGCGGAGCTCCGGGTGCTGCTGGGGGAGCGGTGGCCGGATCGCGACGCGGATGCGATGGCGTACGCCATCTCCTACCTCGTGCCGCTCGTGCAGGTCACCCCCCGGGGTCTCTGGGAGACGAGTGGCCAGGCCACCTGGACCACCATCGAGTCGTGGCTCGGCGAACCGCTCGCCACCGACCCGTCCCTCGACGACCTGATCCTCCGGTACCTGGGTGCCTTCGGGCCGGCCTCGGTCGTGGACATGCAGACGTGGTGCGGGCTCACCCGGTTGCGGGAGGACTTCGAGCGCCTGCGCCCCCGGCTCCGCGTCTTCCGCAGCGAGGCAGGGAAGGAGCTCTTCGATCTCCCCGAGGCGCCGCGGCCGGACCCCGAGACCCCGGCTCCGCCACGCTTCCTCCCCGAGTACGACAACCTCGTGCTCTCGCACGCGGATCGATCCCGCATGGGCGACGAGGAGGACCGGAAGCGGCTGGCCGCCGACTGGGTCATCGGCGTCGGCGGGGTGCTCGTCGATGGCTTCCTCCGCGGCACCTGGCGGATCCAACGAGCGGACGGAGCCGCCACCCTCGTGATCCGGCCGGTCGCCGCGCTGCCCAAGCGTGACGTCGCCATGGTCACGGCGGAGGGGCGTCGGTTGCTCGCGTTCGCCGCGGCGGATGCGGGCGAGCGCAGCGTGCGGGTCATGCCGGCGTCCGATCGAGCGGCGGGGCGTGCGCCCTCGGTTTGACAGGGCGCATCGTGGGGCAACACAATCGCCTGCTTCTCCGAGAGGGGGTTCCCCATGCGGTCCCGCATCCTCGTATCGATCCTCACGGCCGTCGCGCTCGTCACCGGCGCAGCCGTCGCAGGAGCTGCTCGTACCGGCGGACTCGATCGTGAGTTCCTCAGGCCCCACCACGGGGTCACGAGGGGGTTCGTGCCCGCGGTGGCCGTGTCGCGTTCGGGGCGGTACTTCGTCCTGATGCGGGCACCGTCGGTCAGCCAACGCGTCGTCGACGCCGCGAGGCCCATGGGCCGGGCCGCCCAGCAGGCGACCTCCCGGTCGGCGTTCCGCTCGCAGCGCGGCGCGATCCGTGCCGTGAGGGCCGACGGCGGCACCATCGTTTTCAGGTACTCAGTGCTGCTGAACGGCTTCTCGGCCCAGATGTCCCAGGCCGACGCCACACGTCTGCTCCGGCGGCGCGACGTCGCCTCGGTGCAGCCGGTGGCCGTCGTGCAGCGGACGAACGACCAGAGCGTGCCGTTCATCGGCGCCAAGAAGGTGTGGCAGAACCTCGGGATCCGTGGCCAGGGGATGCGGGTGGCGCTCGTCGACACCGGGATCGACTACACGCACGCCGATTTCGGCGGTCCCGGAACGGTCGCCGCGTATGAGGACAACGATCCGAACTTCATCGAGCCCGGCACGTTCCCGACCGACAAGGTGATCGGCGGGTTCGACTTCGTGGGCAGCAACTACGACGTCCTGGACGAGGACACGTCGAACGACATCCCGCGTCCGGACCCCGACCCCCTCGACCGTGACGGTCACGGCACCCACACCGCCGGCACGCTGCTGCGGCAGCGGCGTCCCGGGGATCGTGGGCAAGGGCGTGGCGCCGGCCGCCAAGCTCTACGCGATCAAGGTGTGGGACGTGGGCAACTCCTCGGCCGACGTGCTGGTGGCCGGCTACGAGTTCGCCGTCGACCCGAACCAGGACGGCAGCACGACGGACCACGCGGACGTCCTGTCGTTCTCGGGCGGCGTCGACTACGGCACCTCGAACTCGGCCGAGGCGATCGCGGCGGAACGCGTCGTGGGCATCGGGACCGTGTTCGTGGCCTCGGCCGGCAACTCGGGGAACCAGGCGGCCGGTGGCTCCGCCTACATCCTCGGCACCCCGGCAGCGGCACCGGGCGTGATCGCGGTGGCGGCCTCGATCGACCAGTACGTGTTGAACACCATCACCGTGAACTCCCCATCGGTCACCTTCCCCGAGGGCGGCTACCTCGCCATGCAGGATTGGGGCGCGCCGCTGCCGAGCGGCGGGTTCACCGGGGACCTCTTCGACGCCCGCGAGCTCTCGATCCGCCCGCCGACCCGGGCGGGACGGTCGAGCCCACCGACCAGCAGTTCTGTTCGGCACTCCCGGCGGGGTCCCTCGACGGCGTGATCGCGGTGGTCTTCAAGGGCTGCGACCGCCGACGGCGACTGCTCCGGCTCGACGAAGGTCTTCAACGCGCAGGAGGCCGGTGCCGTGGGCGTGATCCTCCACTCGGGCTTCACGGGATTGCCCGTCGTCGCTGGGTTCGAACGGTGAGGCCGTCACGATCCCCGCGGGGATGGTGTCCACCGCCGACGGGCAGGCCCTGCTCGACGCGATGAGTCCGGCGCCGCCCGTCTACAACGCCGTGGCGGTGAACGCCACGATGAACGACTTCTCGACGCCGGTCTCCGGGTACGCGGACGCGATGACCGACTTCACGTCGGAAGGGCCGGCTCGCGGGATCAGCTCGCTCAAGCCGGACATCAGCGCCCCCGGCTACGACATCCAGTCCGCGGCCGTGGGCACCGGGAACGGGGTGGCATCGTCGAGCGGCACGTCGATGGCTGCGCCGCACATCTCGGGCGTGGCTGCGCTGCTCCTGCAGCTGCACCCCACCTGGTCGCCGCAGAAGATCAAGGCGCTGATGATGAACCAGGCCACGCGGGACATGGCGAACAACGACTCTGTCCGAACCGGTCTCGGCCACCGTGATGGGGTCCGGGCGCGTGCAGGCCTACCAGTCCGCGCTGGCCGACTCGATCGCCTACCCGGGGAGCTTGTCGTTCGGGCTGGTGGCGGCCGAGGGCCAGGAGACGATGACGCGGCCCTTCTGGGTCGAGAACACCGACGGTCGGTCGCACCACTACAAGGTCACCGCCGACGTCCGGTACGCGGACCTCGACCCATCCCTCGCGGTCCTGTCCGTCTCGCTCAACGGGACGGGCTTCGGCGGGGCTCGATCGTTCGACCTCGGCCCCCACGACCGGCAGCACGTGTGGCTGCGTCTCAAGGTGAAGCCGGGCGTGATCTCCGAACCCGAGCAGGAGTACGGGTGGTACTACTTCCATCCGAACGTCGACGGCTCGGTCGTCATCCAGCAATCGCGTGGCGGCCGCGCCGACACGCTGCGGGTGCCGTGGCACATCGCACCGCTGGCGGCCTCGGAGTCCTCCTTGTCGGACGCGGACCTCGACCTCACCGGCGGTCCGACGGTCGTGACCATGGACACGGCGCCGGCACCCGGCGTGGACTTCGCCGACGTCTACCATCTCGGGACCACCGACCCGCAGCGGAGCCTGGGCGAGGAGGACATCGTCGCCGTGGGCGCGCGCACGTTCACCGGCCCCACGATCAACGGGACGGCGTCGGGCCTGCCCACCGGGACCGACGCGCTCGCCGGGATCGATTGGATCACGTTCCTGACCCAGAACGACGAGCCCACCGAACCGGTGGAGTTCGTGGTCCAAACGGCCGGCGTCCACAACACCACGGAGACCCTGGAGATCGATGTGGCGATCGACGTCGGTGCTGACGGCGTGTTCGCCGACGCCGAGCTCCAAGCCGACTACCTGGTGGTGAAGACACCGGACGCCGGCGGGAACGTCTGCGTCTACGATCTCTCGCTGGCCGATCCGTTCGCCGATTGCGCGGCGTTGTACTTCGCCGACTACAGCAACTACAACGCGAACGTTGCCGGGTTGGTCGTGGACGCGGGCACCATCGGGCTGTCCACCGGCACGTCGAACTTCTCGTACCAGGTGACCGCCTGCACCGGCCGGTTCGCCGGCGACGACCCCGCGCAGATCTGCGATGCGGCGGGGGCGTTCGATGATGCGACCGGGACCTACGACCTGCTGTTCGACGCCACGGCGCCACCGCTCGCGGTGTCGCCGAGCGTCTGTGGCGGGTTCTTCGGTGGGACGGACTGCGCGGGAGGCATCACGGTGGACGTGGGGTCCGCGGGTGCCGGCGACGATCCCACGTTGCTGGCGATCTTCCCGAACAACGTGCCGTCGCGGTCACCGACGCTGGTCACCACGTCGACCTGAGCTGCGAGGGGTCCGGGCCTTCGGCCCGGACCCCTCGAACGCCGTGGGAGGTGGGGAGCCGCCGTGTCAGCCGGCGCGGCGCGGACGCGCGGCCCACCCGAGCCAGAGCACCAACGGGACCACCGACATCACGCCGAGCACCCCCAGGTAGAGCAGCACCTGCACGTACGGCTCGATGCCGTCGGGGAGCCATCCGGTCAGGGTGTCGATGAGCTCGTTCATACCCGAGTCTCCTCCGGGGCGGGTCGTGGACAGCTCATCCTAACGGCCGGGAGGGCTCGCGCGGGCACCCTGCCTGACCTGCCGTTTCGGGGGTTGCACCGGCGTTCTCTCCCGTGCAACACTTCGCCGACCGGGCTTCCGGCCCGGCCTCGACGGCGGCACGACGCGGGCACGTGCCGCCGTCGTCTTACCCGGGGTCAGCCGGCCCGGGTACCCCTGCTATCGTGGGTGCCCTCCTCCCGGGCGCGTAGCTCAGCGGGAGAGCGCTCGCCTCACACGCGAGAGGTCGCTGGTTCGATCCCAGCCGCGCCCACGGCCCCGACCTGCGGTAACGCACGGCCGGGGCCGCCGGGCGAGGTTGCGCCGTTGCGATGCGGTTGCGATGGCGCCCGGCGAGATCCACCGGGCTGGTGTGTGCGCCCCCCTTCCGACGTCCCTTGGACGCGAGGAGGTCGCGACGCATGGCACCACGCAAACGCACCACCGGATCGGGCACGATCATCCGGCGCCCGAACGGCCGCTACACCGCCCAGGTGACCGACCCGAGGACCGGGCGACGCCGCTCGGTCGGCACGTTCGCCTCGCGCCGCGAGGCCGAGGTCGCGATCGCTGAGCGAGCGACGACGCCGGGGCCCGGCGAGGCCGCGAGATCGGGGCCGTTTCCCGTAGATCGGGCCTCTGAGCGCGACGCTGAGGCCCGCAGGGATCATTCTCGAACGCTGGCCCACGACAGCGGGCCCTCGCCTCCGAGTCGTGCCGGCCTAGATGATCGAGGCCGACACGGCGATCAGCCAAGTGATGGCAGCGGCGTAGTGGGTCCGCTCGATCGCTCCGAGCGCGACACGTCGAATCGGTGCGACGACAAGCGCGGTACCGGTCGCGATCGCCGTTGCCGTGACGACCCATCCGAGTGGGTCTAGAGCGTCGGGCTTGCCCGTCCAGTTCAAGTGCGACGCTGCGACGGCGATCGAGGCAAATGCCGTCCCGGCGAGAAGCATGTGGATGCGACCGGTACGCGAGAGCGAGCGGAGACCTCGCGGTTCGCGATCGGTCATGAACCCCGAGATGAGGAGTCGGACGAGGCCGTAGACGTAGAGCCAGCCAAGGGACTGCACGTCGGTCTCTTGGCCCAGCCCGACTGCGATGAGGATCGCCCCGACGCCCTGCAGCACGACCATCATGCGGTAGCCCAGGTGGTACGAGGTCCAGCCGTAGTCGCTCACGGCGTAGCGGATCGGATCGAGCCCGGTCGGCACGAAGTGCAGCGCGACCAGGATGACCGCGGACGCGGCGACGCAGATCAGCCCGACAAGCGCGGCGGTCATCAGGCGATCCGTTCCGCAGAGGCCCGCATACGCGGCATCATGCTGACGAGGATAGGCGCACAAGACGCACGCTCAAGGGACATTCCCGAACACTCGGGCATACGAGCGCGCCGTCGCTCGACGAGCGCTCGGTGCTCGCGTCCGGTTGCGATGCGGTTGCGATTGCCCGCCGTCAGCGGTGCGGCGCACGTTCAATCACGACACGTTGTTACACTCGCTCGCACGACTACGGACGCGGTTAGAGGTACGTCACACGCGAGAGGTCGCTGGTTCGATCCCAGCCGCGCCCACCGGCTGACCTGCGGGAACCTCACGAGCCGCGCCCTCGTCGCGGAAGGAGCGCACCATGTCCAAGGTGATCGCGATCATGTCGATGTCTCTCGACGGGTACGTTGCCGACGCGAACGACGGGGTCGCCGAAGTGTTCGACTGGTACTTCTCGGGCGACGTCGAGGTATCCACGGCGAGCGAGACCATGGGCATGACGTTCCACGTCTCGGCGCCGAGCGCCGACCACCTGACGAGCTTGGGGGCTGAGGTCGGCGCCATGCTCACCGGTCGGCGTACGTTCGAGGTTGCCGACGGGTGGGGCGGCCAGCACCCGTGGGGTGTTCCCGTCTTCGTCGCCACCCACCACGTGCCCGACGGCTGGCCACGGCCCGGCTCGACGGTCCAGTTCGTCACCGACGGCATCGAGAGCGCCGTTGCTCGAGCGAGATCGGCTGCCGGCCCGAAGTCCGTGGGGGTGCACGGCGCCCGAACGATCCAGCAGTGCCTGGACGCCGGGCTGCTCGACGAGATCCACATCGATCTGGCCGCCGTGTTGCTCGGCGCCGGAGTGCCGTTGTTCGACCACCTCGCGAACACACCGGTCGTCCTCGGGGATCCGACCGTCGTCACCGGTGTGGGTGTCACGCATCTGCGTTATCCCGTGCACACGTCGTAGACGGAAGTCTCCTCATCTCCCCTCTCGGATACAGGGGCTCGCTGCAGTGAGGCTCTCTGCCGATCTAAGCTGTCGCCACCGCCGCTGGGCGCCACCAGGTGTGGAGGCGAAGCTCGGTCCCCCCGACGACCCGAGACCTGGAGTTGTGATCGATGCGGAAGCTGATAGCGACGGTGTTCAACCACTCGCTCGACGGCCTTCTCGCCGACGAGGGCACCGAGTTCTGGGAGTTCTGCTTCAGCCTGCCTGAGAACAGTGAGCCGGACGACCCGGCGCAACTCGACTTCCTCCAGAGCGCGTACGCGCACATCATGGGTCGCACCGCCTACGAGGCCATCGCTCGGTCCATGACGACGACGGCCGCCGACCATCCTTTCGCCGACATCCTGACCGCCGGGCGCAAGGTCGTCTTCTCCCGGACCCTCGAGACGGCCGAGTGGGCCAACACCACCATCGCCTCGGGTGACACGGCAGAAGAGATCGACAAGCTGAGGCGAGGCGGCGACGGCCACATCGTGGTCTGGGGCGGCGTCAGACTCTGGCGATCGCTCATGCAGCTCGACCTGATCGACGAGCTCCGGGTGAGCATGTTCCCCTATGTCGCGGGCGAGGGCACCCGGCTGTTCGACGGCGTCCCCGCGTCCTACCGACTCGACCTGGTCTCCAGCACCGCCTCCAGCAACGGGATCGTCGAGCTGCAGTACCGGCGGCACCGCTAACCTCCACGTCACGTTCATGCCGGTTCGATAAGGTGCCGGGTCTGGAAGGCCCGCGGAAGCGGGTGAAGCGACCGAGCACAACGAACGTCACGGGAGGGAACGTCCATGTCCGCGAACGGTCACGCCGCGCGCGCGGTCGACCTGACGAAGATCTATGGCGATGGCGATGCCGCTGTGCGAGCGCTCGCAGGCGTCTCGGTGCAGTTCGCCGCGGGCGAGTTCAGCGCCATCATGGGGCCGTCGGGTTCCGGCAAGTCGACGTTGCTCCACACGATGGCAGGGCTGGACCGGGCCACGTCCGGTCAGGTTTTCATCGGCGACGTGGAGCTCGGATCGCTCTCCGAGCGCGACCTCACGCAGCTGCGTCGCGACAAGGTCGGGTTCGTGTTCCAGGCGTTCAACCTGGTTCCCACGCTGACCGCCGGAGAGAACATCACGCTCCCCATGGATATCGCGGGTCGCGACGTGGACCAAGGGTGGTTGCAGCAGGTCGTGGCCGCGGTGGGACTCAGCGACCGCCTCGACCACAAGCCGAGCGAGCTGTCCGGCGGACAGCAGCAGCGCGTCGCCGGCGCTCGCGCCCTCGTCAGCCGGCCGGCCATCGTGTTCGCCGATGAGCCGACGGGGAACCTCGACTCCAAGAGTGGCGCGGAGCTCCTGCAACTGCTGCGCAGCGCGGTGGATGACTACCAGCAGACGATCCTCATGGTGACCCACGACGTGCACGCGGCGAGCTTCGCCGACCGGGTCGTGTTCCTGGGGGACGGCAAGGTCGTCGACGAGATGCGTGCGCCCACCACGGAGTCGGTGTTCGACCGGCTGAAGTCGCTGGAGGGCTGACCCACCGTGTTCCGCGCCACCATCAAAGGCCTGCTCGCCAAGAAGTTCCGCCTGATCCTCACCGCGATCTCGGTGGTGCTCGGCGTCGGGTTCGTGGCCGGCACCTACGTGCTCACCGACACCATGAATGCAGCGTTCGACGATCTCTTCGCCACGACGTCGGCGGCGAGCGACGTGACGGTGCGCGCGAAGAACGCGTTCGACGCCGAGCAGGCAGGCCCGGGCGGGAGTGGGACCGAGGGCCGCAACCCGATACCCGAGGAGCTGTTGGACACGGTGCTGGCAGTGCCCACCGTCGCGGCGGCATCCGGCGATGTCTCCGGGTACGCACAGCTCGTGAACCCCAACACCGGAGAGGCGATCGGCGGCGATCGGACCGCCCACGATCGGCCTGAACTGGACCGACACGACCTCCGAGGTGCTTCAGATCCGGGCCGGCGAGCCCCCCTCAGGCCCCGACGATGTCGTGATCGATGCCGGAACCGCTGAGCGGAACGACATCGCGGTGGGGGACGCGGTGCAGGTTCTGCTCGAAGGCCCGCCACGCGAGTTCACGGTCTCGGGGATCGCGGGCTTCGGCGATGCCGACAACCTTGCCGGTGCCACGCTCGCCATCTTCGACACCGATACGGCGCAGGAGGTCTTCGACAAAGAAGGCGTCTACGACGCGATCAGCGTCGTCGGGGATGAGGGTGTCGGCGCGACCGAGCTGCGTGACGACGTGGGGGCGGTGCTCCCCGAGGACGTCGAGGCGGTCACGACGGCCTCGGTGGGTGAGGAGCAGTCCCAGCAGCTCGAGGAAGGCCTCGGGTTCTTCCAGACCGCGCTGCTCGTGTTCGCCGGGGTCGCGCTGTTCGTGGGCTCGTTCATCATCTTCAACACGTTCTCGATCATCGTGGCGCAGCGCACGCGTGAGCTCGCGCTCTTCCGCGCGCTGGGGGCCAGCCGCAGGCAGGTGATGACCTCGGTGATCGTCGAGGCGGCCCTCGTCGGGATCGTCGCGTCGATCCTCGGGATCGCGGCCGGTGTGTTGATCGCGATCGGCCTCCAGGGGTTGCTCGGCGCCTTCGGGATCGACCTGCCGAGCACCTCGATCCAGATCCAGCCACGGACGATCGTCGTGTCACTGATCGTCGGTGTCGGCGTGACCCTCGTCGCGGCGATCATCCCCGCCCGTCGCGCAGCGCGCGTCGCCCCCGTGGAGGCCCTCCGCGAGGCCGACCCGTCGGCGATCCGCGAACGCGGGCTCGGTCGTCGACTGATCGTCGGGGTGGTCGTGGCCGGCATCGGCGTCGCCTCGCTCGTCTACGGTCTCTTCGGGACGCCATCGAACGCCGCCACCTTGGTCGGTCTCGGTGCGGCGATCGTCTTCGTCGGTGTCACCATGCTGTCCCCCCTCTTCGCGAGCAGCGTGTCGTCGGTGATCGGCGCCCCACTCGCTCGCCTGGGGCTCGCCAGCAAGATCGGACGCCGCAACGCCATGCGCAACCCTCGTCGGACCGCGCGTACCTCGGCGGCGCTCATGATCGGGCTCGGGCTTGTGGCGATGGTGGCGATCCTCGGCGCCTCGTTGAAGGGCTCGTTCACCGCCGCGCTCGAGGAGACGCTCCGGGCCGACTACACCGTGAGCACCACGAGCTTCCTGCCGTTCAGCCCTGACGTCGCGACCCGGATCGAGGGGGTGCCCGACGTCGCGGCCGTCTCCCGGTTCCGCACAGCGGGTTTCCGCGTGGACGACCAGACCTCGTTCCTCACGGCCGTTCAGCCGGAGACCCTGGATGCCGTCGCCGAGATCGACCTGCAACAGGGGAGTCTCGCCGATCTCGGCACCGACCAAGTGCTCGTGCACGTCGACGTCGCGACCGACGAAGGCTGGGCCGTTGGGGACGAGATCCCCTCGGCCTTCGCGAGCGTCGGGGACCGACCGCTCACGATCGCGGGGATCTACGGCCGGAACGAGATGCTCGGCGACTACGCCATCTCGCGGGACCTCTACGACGAGCTCTACCAGGAGAACCTCGACGACTTCGTCCTGGTGAAGCTGCAGGAGGGAGCCGATCCCGCCGCGGCGCAGACGCAGATCGAGGATGCGGTGTCCGAGTTCCCGAACGTCGAGGTGCTCGACCAGGCCGCGTTCCGCGACAAGCAGGCCGCCTTCTTGGACCAGCTCCTCGGGCTCGTCACGGCGCTGCTCGCCATGGCGATCCTGATCGCGCTGTTCGGCATCGTGAACACCCTCAGCCTGTCGATCCACGAGCGGACGCGTGAGCTGGGGCTCCTGCGCGCGGTGGGGATGACCCGCAAGCAGGTCAAGCGGATGGTGCGGGTCGAGGCGGTCATCATCGCGTTGTTCGGCGCGGTGCTCGGTCTGGCGATCGGGGTCCTCTTCGGCTGGTCGTTGCAACAGGCGCTCGCGCCCGAAGGGGTCACGGAACTGGTGATCCCGGGCGGGTCAGCTCTTGACCTACGTGATCTTCGCCGGCGTGGCGGGCGTGCTGGCGGCCATCGGTCCGGCACGGCGTGCCGCCAAGCTCGACGTGCTGCAGTCGATCGCGTACGAGTAGCGGCTCCGGCGGCCCGCACGCGGCGCCTGGCTATCATGGCGCGCATGCCCCGACTGAGCCTGCCCGACGGCACCCACGTGGAGCTCCCCGATGGGGAGCCGATCGGCAGCGCACTGCCTGCGAGCGCCGTGGCGGCGCGCGTCGACGGCGCCCTCCGCGACCTCTCGTTCGTTCCCTCGGGCGATGCGGCCGTCGAGCCCCTCGACCTCCGCACCGACGACGGGCTGCACGTCCTGCGGCATTCGACCGGACACGTGTTGGCACAGGCCGTGAGCCGCCTCTGGCCGGGCACGCACCTGGGCGTCGGACCGACCATCACCGACGGCTTCTACTACGACCTCGAGATCCCGGCGCACGTCTCGGCCGACGACCTGCCGCGGATCGAGGACGAGATGCGCGCCATCGTCGCCGCCGACCAGCCGTTCGTGCGCGAGGACATCCCGCGCGAAGAAGCGTTGCAGCGCTTGGCTGATCAGCCGTTCAAGCGCGAGATCGTGGAGGGTCTGGCGGGCGATCCGGAGGTCGCGGGTGACGTGGCCCCCGGCGACACGGTCAGCTTCTACCGCAACGACGGCTGGGAGGACCTCTGCCTGGGGCCGCACGTGCCGTCCACCGGGCGGTTGGGGGCGTTCAAGCTCACCGGTGTCTCCGGCGCCTACTGGCGCGGCGACGAGAAGAACCCGCAGCTGACCCGGATCTACGGAACGGCGTGGGCGACGGAAGCCGACCTCGAGGCGTACCTGGAGCGGCTGGCCGAGGCGGAGCGACGTGACCACCGCAAGCTCGGCGCGGAGCTGGATCTGTTCTCGTTCCCGGAGGAGATCGGTTCGGGGCTCGCGATCTTCCACCCGAAGGGCGGCTTGATCCGCAAGATCATGGAGGACTACTCACGCCGCCGGCACGAGGAGGGCGGCTACGAGTTCGTGAACTCGCCCCACATCACGAAGCGGAACCTCTTCGACACCAGCGGTCACCTCGAGTGGTTCGCCGACGGGATGTTCCCGCCCATGGAGCTCGATGGCGGCACCGAGTACTACCTGAAGCCGATGAACTGCCCGTTCCACATCCTCATCTACCGGAGCAGGGTGCGGAGCTACCGTGAGCTGCCGTTGCGGTTCTTCGAGTTCGGCACGGTCTACCGCTACGAGAAGTCGGGCGTGGTGCACGGCCTCACGCGCGTGCGGGGCCTCACGATGGACGACGCCCACATCTTCACGACGAAGGAGCAGATGGGCGAGGAGCTCGGGTCCCTGCTCACGTTCACGCTCTCGTTGCTGCGCGACTACGGTCTCGAGGACTTCTACCTCGAGCTCTCGACCAAGCCGGAGGGCAAGGCGGTCGGCACGGACGAGGAGTGGGACGAGGGGATCGAGGCTCTCCGGGAGGCGGCGCTCGCGATGGACCTCGACCTCGTGATCGACGAGGGCGGCGGTGCCTTCTACGGACCGAAGATCAGCGTCCAGGCACGCGACGCGATCGGGCGGACCTGGCAGATGTCGACGATCCAGGTCGACTTCCAGATGCCGCAGCGGTTCGACCTCCACTACACCGGCGACGACAACCAGCGCCACCAGCCGATCATGATCCACCGCGCCCTCTTCGGCTCCATCGAGCGCTTCTTCGGGGTGCTGACCGAGCACTACGCGGGGGCGTTCCCGCTGTGGCTGTCGCCGGAGCAGCTGCGCCTGGTGCCGGTCGCGGACCGGCACCTGGATGCGTGTCGCGAGCTGGCAGCGGAGGCCCGCTCCGCGGGCCTCCGCGTCGAGATCGACGAGGCCAAGGAGTCGGTGGGCAAGAAGATCCGAGCGGCCCAGCTGATGAAGGTCCCGTACATGGTGGTCGTGGGGGACCGCGACCTGGAGGCCGGCACGTTCACGATCCGCGATCGTGCCGGCGTCGAGACCGCCGGCGTCCCGTTCGAACGCATCGTCGCCGTGCTGGCAGCCGAAGCCGAGGAGCGGCGCCTCGAGCCCTCCTCCTTCGAGGGCTGAGCGGGTGGAGCGGCTCTGGAGCCCGTGGCGCATGGAGTACATCCAGGCGAACAAGGACGCCACGTCCGGAGGGGTGCGTGTTCTGCGCCGTGCTCGCCGGCGAGGCCTCCGAGGAGGAACGGATCCTGCACCGGGGCGACCTCGCCTTCGTGACGCCGGCGAAGTATCCGTACAACCCGGGCCACCTGCTCGTGCTCCCGAACCGGCACGTCGGGGAGCTGGAGGACCTGACCGCGGACGAGAACGCGGAGATCGCCGTGTTGCTGCAGCGCTCGATCCGGGCGCTGCGCGAGGCCTCGGACCCGCACGGCTTCAACATCGGTCTCAACCTGGGGCGTGTGGCCGGGGCCGGCATCCCCGAGCACCTCCACTGGCACGTCGTGCCGCGGTGGGGTGGCGATACGAACTTCATGCCCGTCGTCGGGGAGACCCGGGTGCTGCCCGAGCTGCTGGGCGAGACCTACCGCAAGCTCCTGCCCCTCTTCGAGGACGACTGACGCGATGGGACTCGGGCACCCTCGACCTCGAGGACGGAGGCACCCTCGCCTACGACGAGGACGGTGCCGGGCCCGCCGTCGTCCTGATCCACCCCGGGCTCTGGGATCGCCGGACCTGGGACGACCAGATGGTGTCCTTCCCTGCCGCGGGCTTCCGGACGATCCGGTACGACGTGCGCGGCTACGGGGGATCGAGCCGGCCGACCGGCGAGCCCTACTCGCACGTCCGGGACCTGGTCGCGTTGCTCGACGCAGCTCGACGTGGACCAGGCGGCTCTGGTCGGCTGCTCGATGGGCGGCGCGATCGCGATCGACACCACGCTCGAGCACCCCGACCGCGTCTGGGCGCTGGTGCCGGTCGCCGCGGGCCTCGGCGGGTTCGAGTCCTCCCAGGAGGAGGACGACTGGTGGGACGACGTCGCCGCGCCGATCGACGAGGCCATCGAAGCCGGGGACCTAGAGACGGCGCAGATGCTCCGGCTCGGCATCTGGGCGCCACTCGGCGTGGACGACGAGGCCGGCCGCCGGATCCGCGACATCGCGTTCGACAACCTCCACGAGCTCACCATGGACGAGAGCGCGCGTCGAGGAGCTGGATCCGCCCGCCGCGCACCGGCTCCACGAGATCGACGTCCCCACGCTCGTGGTGAAGGCCGAGCACGACCCGCCCTTCAGCCGGCGGATCAGCGATGTGATCGCGGCGGGAGTGGTCGATGGACGCATCGTGATGATCGAGGGAGCCGACCACGTGGTGAACGTGCGACAGCCCGCGGCCTTCGATGCGGCGGTCCTGGCGCTTCCTCGAGGAGAGCCGCCCGTGATCGGGACCGCCGCCTGCGGGTGCGGCAGGCGGTCCCCGAGGCTACTTCTTGTGGGCCTCTTCCCGCGCCTTCTGGTAGTCCGAGATCACCCTCGAGGCGAGCTGCGCCGGCATCTCCTCGTAGTGCGAGAACGTCATCGTGAAGGCGCCGCGGCCCGCCGGTCATGGAGCGGAGATCGATCACGTAGCGGGCCACCTCGCTCTGGGGGACGAGCGCGTCGATCTGCGACTTGCCGCCCCCGATCTGGTCCATGCCTTGGATCTTGCCCCGCTTCGCGTTGAGATCGCCCATGATGTCGCCCGTGTAGGACTCGGGCACGATCACCGCGAGCTGCACGATCGGCTCCAGCAGGACGACGCCGGCCGCCTCCACGCCTTCCTTCAGCGCCAGCGACCCGGCGATCTGGAACGCCATGTCGGAGGAGTCGACCGCGTGGAACTTGCCGTCGACGAGCGTCACCTTGACGTCGACCATGGGGTTCCCGCTGATCACCCCGTCGGCCATCGTCTTCACGATGCCCTTCTCGATCGACGGGATGAACTGGTGGGGGATGGCGCCACCGAAGATCTTGTCTTCGTAGACGAAGCCCTCACCGCGCGGCAGCGGCTCGATCTCGATGGTGCAGACCGCGTACTGGCCGTGTCCGCCCGTCTGCTTCACGTGGCGGCCCTGCGCGTGTGCCTTACCGCGGATCGTCTCCCGATACGCGATCTTGGCCGGCGAGGTGCTGACCTCGACGCCGAACTTGGTCTTCAGCCGGCTCATCTGCACGTCGAGGTGCGCCTCGCCCATGCCGTACACCACCATCTCGTGCGTCTCCTCGTTCCGTGAGACGCGGAACGACGGGTCCTCCTCGCGCAGGCGTGCGAGCCCCGTGGCGAGCTTGTCCTCGTCACCCTTCGTCTTCGGGGAGATCGCGTAGGCGAGCAGGGGCTCCGGCAGGTCGACGGGCGGCAGCACGACCGGAGCGTCCTTGGTCGACCACGTGTCCCCGGTGTGCGAGGCCTGGAGCTTGGCGACCGCGCCGATGTCGCCGGCGAGCACCTCGGGCATGGGGTCGTGCTCCTTGCCGCGCTGCGTGAACAGCTGGCCGATCCGTTCCTCGGTGTTCTGGGTGGCGTTGAAGATGCTGGAGTCGGGCCGGACCTTCCCGCTGAAGACCCGGAACATCGTGATGTGCCCGACGAACGGGTCCGAGACGGTCTTGAACACGAACGCGGTGAGGGGCCCGGCGGGATCGGACGCGCGCTCCAGGTCCTCCCCGCCCTTGCCATGCACCGTGATCGCTCCCCGGTCCACCGGGGAGGGGAACTCCTCCACGATGAAGTCGAGCAGGCGGTCGATGCCCATGGCGCGCGTGGCCGAGCCCACGAACACCGGCGCGAGGCGTGCGCGCGAGAACCCGTCCTTCGCCCCGGAGACGATGTGCTCTTCGGGGAGCGAGCCGGTCTCCAGGTACTCCTCGATCAGGGCGTCGTCGGACTCCGCGACCGCTTCCATCAGCTTCTCCCGCGCGGGGTCGGCCACGGCGTGCAGCTCATCGGGCCACTCGGACTCCTCGGCCATGGGACCGCTCGGGTACAGGTCGGACTTCTCGTGGAGCAGGTCGGCGATCCCCGTGAAGTCCTGCTCCTGACCGATCGGCAGCTCGAAGGGGGCGACCTGGTTCCCGAACGAGGAGACGAGCTGGTCGAGCGTGGACGGGAAGTCGGCTCGCTCGCGATCGAGCTTGTTCACGAAGATGGCCCGCGGGAGCCCTTCTTCGACCGCGAGCTCCCAGGCGTACTCGGTCTGGACCTCGACGCCGTCGACGGCGCTCACCACGATGATCACGGCGTCGGCGGCACGGATCGCCGACCGCAGATCGCCGATGAAGTCCGCCGTGCCCGGCGCATCGAGCACGTTGATCTTGGTTCCCTTCCACTCCACCGGAGCCATGGACAGCGAGACCGAGATGGCGCGGCGTTGCTCGTCGGGGTCGTGGTCCGACACCGTGTTGCCGTCCTCGACGGTGCCCATCCGCGTGATGGCCCCGGAGGTGAAGAGCATCGCTTCCAGCAGGCTCGTCTTGCCCGAGCCGCCATGGCCGACCAGTAAGACGTTGCGGATGTCCTTCGCGTCGTACGTCTTCAACGGGCGCTCCTTCTCACGGGAGGTGCGGAGGTCCCGCATCCTACCGACTCGGTGGGGGACCCTCCTCGCCGCGTCCACCGGTGGAGGACCATCCCCCGGCGTGCTCGCTCGCGACCGGTCCGGGAGCCGTCGCTATCCTCGCGAACGTGACCCAGACCTCTCGGCCCGTCCCCGGCACGAGCGCCTCCGGGCGCGATCCCGGCACGCGACGGGCGCTGGCGGGTGTCGGCACCGCGTTCGCCGCCCATGCCCTCCAAGCCGGCTCGCTCGGCCCGTGGATCCCGTCCCTCAAGGATCGGGCGGGCATCGACGCGGGAGGGCTCGGCGTGGCCCTGACGGCGATCGCTGCCGGGCTGCTCATCGGCACGAGGGTCGCGCCGCCACTGCTCCGGCGGATGGGCGCGGGTCGGACGATCCGCGTCGCCGTCCCGCTCCTGGCGGCGGTCTTCGCCGTCCTTCCCGCGGCGGCCGGCCTCGGTCGCCTGATCGCGGTGTTCGTCTGCCTCGGCTTCGTCAGCGGGGTGCTGGATGTCGGGATGAACGATGCTGCCGTCCAGGTCGAGATGCGTGCGCGTCGCCGGGTGATGTCGAGCGTCCATGGCACGTGGAGCGTCGCAACGCTCGCCGGCGCCGCTCTCGCAACGGCCGCCATCTCGCTCGGTGTCTCGCTCGGCGTGTATGCGCTCGGGTTGGCGTTGCTCATCGGCGTCGGCAGCGTGCCGCTGCTCCGGTGGCTGCCGCACCCTGAAGAGGTCTCTCCGGAGGCGGCCCGACGTGAAGGGTCCTCCGCGGATGAGCCGCACAGCCGGTGGGCGGTGATCGCCCTGTGCTCGATGGGTGCGGCGGCGTTCCTCGTCGAGGGAAGCGCGCTCGAGTGGAGCGCGGTCTACCTCCGGGACGACCTCGGCGCCTCCATCGGTGCGGCCGGCCTCGGGGTCGTGGCCTTCACCGCCGGCATGGCGGCGTCGCGGTTCGTCGGCGACCGTCTGGCCACGCGGTTCCGACCCTCGGTCGTCGTGCGCGTCGGCGCGTGGATCGGGGCGAGCGCGCTCGCCCTCGGGCTCCTGCTCGGGGGGAGGGTTGCGACGGTGGTGGCCCTCGCGGTGCTCGGCCTCTCGATGGGTCCGGTCGTCCCGCTCGTCCTCAGCGCTGCGGGGCGGATCGTCCGGCGGCCCGGCCGGAGCGCGTTGGCCGTGGTGGTCACGAGCTCCTACGTCGGGTCGGTGATCGGCCCAGCCATCCTGGGAGCCACCGCGCGCATCGCCGGGCTGCGGCTCGCGCTCGTCCTTCCGGTGGTCGCGGCGATCGTGATCGCGGCGGTCGCCGGATGGACGGATCCCAGCTCGGAACGGACCGCCTGATCGGCGGAACGCGTTGGGAGGCGATCCGCGGCATCCACCGGCGACCGGCTTGCTAGGCTCGTCGCTCTCGCATGGTGCGCTTCCAACGACAACCCCCGGGCACCGCCATCACCCGGATCTGCTTGGTCCTCGGGGTGGGCTTCGGGCTGGGCGCCGGGTACGCCGTCGTGGTGCTCCGGCCCGAGCTCGGCGGTCTCTTCGCCTTCGGCGCCGGGGTGTTGCTGCTGGTGGGAGGTCACCGCGCGAACCACGGCGAGGGCGGTCCCGTCGACCGGATGCTCACGGAGCTGTTCGACCGGGCGTGGGACGCGGCCGTGCTGGGGTCGATCGCCTGGGTGGCCCGGGCCGATGAGCCCGCGATCGCGGCGGGGGCATTGGTCGCCTTGTGCGCCAGCTTCCTCTCGTCGTACGTGCGTGCGCGCGGCGCCGCGCTCGGCTACTCCGTCGAGGAGAGCCACGTGGCGCGCGGCGTCCGGTACGCCTTGATCGCGGCGGGTCTGCTGTTCGGATGGCTGGACTGGACGGTGTGGGCGGCGGCGGGCGTGTCCCTGCTCGCTGCCGGGGTTCGGACCGGTCAGGTCGCGCGGGAGGAATGGACGTGACGGCCGGAACGAGCCGGGCGGCCACGCAGCCGGCGTCCGGAGCCCACGCGGCGGAACGTGAGACCCGGGCCGAGCGGCTCACCTACTGGGCCTTCGCGTCGATGCGGTGGGCCGGGCGCACGCTCCCCACCCACACGGGGCGGATGCTCTTCCGATGGGGTGGGTCGCTCGCTTACCACCTCGCGCCGAAGGCCCGAGCGGTGGTGGCTGCCAACCAAGGCCAGGTCCTGGGTCGGCCGGCCGACGATCCGTTGGTCCAGGCGTCGACGAAAGAGGCCTTCCGCCTCTACGCCCGGTACTGGTTCGACGCCTTCGACGTCACCGACTGGCCGGACGAGCGGATCCACGCGGCGATGGTCTTCGAGGGTCTCGAGCACATGCAGAAGGGGATCGACGACGGCACGGGCGCGATCGCGATCCTGCCGCATCTGGGGAACTGGGACGCCGCCGGCCGCGGTTTGCGGGAGCGAGGGTTCGAGATCGTCGCGGTGAACGAACGCCTCCGGCCCGAGCGGCTCTACCGGCTCTTCGTCGAGCAACGCGAGGCCGTGGGGATGCGGATCATCGGTCTGTCCGGCGACCAGGTCGGCAAGCAGGTGGCCGCCGCCCTCGCCGAGAACAACGTCCTCGCGCTCCTCGCCGATCGCGACCTCACCGGCCGCGGGGTCTGGGTGGAGATGTTCGGCGCCCGGCGCCGCATCCCCGCGGGGCCCGCCATGCTCGCCGTGTCCACCGGGGCGCCCATCGTGCATTGCGCGATCTACACCACCCCGACGGGGTGGATCTGCAGGATGTCGCCGGTGAGCGTCGAGCTCACCGGCGACCGACGCGCCGATGTCACGGCCCTGTCCCAGGAGATCGCGCGCACGTTCGAGCGCGCGATCTCCGCCGCGCCGGCCGACTGGCACGTGTTCCAGCCGGCCTGGGATGACGACGAGGGCTGATGCGGATCGCCCTGACGTGCCCCTACGCCTGGGACGACCCGGGCGGCGTGCAGGTCCACGTCAAAGAGCTCGCCGAGCGGCTCGAGGGACGCGGCCACCAGATCGTGGTGCTCGCGCCGGTGCGTCACCGGGCCGAGGAACCGTGGGTCGTCCCGATCGGGAAGCCCCTGAACATCCCGTACAACGCCTCCAACGCGCCCATCGACCCTCGGCCGTGGTCGCGGGGGGTGGTGCGCGGCGCCCTCGCCGCCTTCGGGCCCGACGTGGTCCACGCGCACGAGCCGCTCGCGCCCTCCACGTCGCTGTGGGCCACCTTGGAGTCCACGGTCGCGGTCGTGGGCACGTTCCACTCGGGAGCCACGCGCTCCCGGCTCTTCGATCTGGCCGCGCCGATGCTCCGCCGGGTGGCGGCCCGGCTCGCCATGCGGATCGCCGTGTCGGAGCGCGCGGCCGCCTTCGCGCGCGAGCGCATCGGCGGCACGTTCGAGATCGTGCCGAACGGGGTCGACGTGGCGCGCTGGGCCACCGCCGAGCCGCGGGACCTCGGGCCCGGCACCAAGGTGCTCTTCGTGGGGCGGCTGGACGAGCGCAAGGGGTTCCCCGTGGCGGTGGAGGCCTTCCGCAAGCTCGCGGGCGCGCACGAGGACCTCCGCCTCGTCGTGGCGGGCGACGGTCCGCAGCGCGACGCCGTGGAGGGCCTGCCGCCTGACCTCCAGGCCCGCGTCACCATGCTCGGGCACGTGCCGAACACGGAGTTGCCCACCGTGTCGGCGGCCTGCGACCTCTTCCTCGGTCCGTCAACGGGCGGCGAGTCGTTCGGCATCGTCCTCGTGGAGGCGATGGCGGCGGGCCTCCCGGTCGTGGCGAGCGACACCCCCGGCTACGACGAAGTGGTGCGGGACGGCGTGGACGGGCTCCTGGTGCCGCCGCGCGATCCGGTGGCACTCGCCGCCCGGGTGGAGCTCCTGCTCGGCGACCCCGACCTCGCCGCGCGGCTCGCCGCCGCCGGTCGCGAGCGTGCGGCCTCCTACGACTGGCAGGAGGTGGTCCGCCGGCTCGAGGACCTCTACGACCGCGCCATCGACGCCGGACCGGCGTCGTTACGATAGGCGGCCGTGGGCCCCATCGTGTGGATCGTCGTTGGGCTGGTCGTGGTGGTGCTCCTCGTGGGCATCGTCCTCTACAACCGGCTCGTGCGGCTCCGCAACCGCGTCGACAACGGTTGGTCGCAGATCGACGTGCAGCTACGGCGCCGCTACGACCTGATCCCGAACCTCGTGGAGACCGTGCGTGGCTACGCCACGCACGAGCGTGAGCTGTTCGAGCGGGTCACGGAGGCCCGCGCCCGGGCGATCGACGCCTCCGGCGTCGGCGCCCAGACGCAGGCCGAGAACGCCGTCACCTCGGGGCTCCGGCAGCTGCTCGCCGTGGTCGAGGCATATCCGGACCTGAAGGCCAACCAGAACTTCCTGGCCTTGCAGGAGGAGCTGACCGGGACCGAGTCCAAGATCGCCTACGCGCGCCAGTTCTACAACGACCAGGTGATGCGTCTGAACACCGCGATCCGGACGTTCCCGTCGCTCGTGGTCGCACGGCTGGGCGGGTTCACCGAGCGGGAGTTCTTCGACATCGACGACCCCGCGCGCGGCCCGGTCGAGGTCGATCTGGGCGGGGGGTCGTAGCTCCGTGTACGAGGAGATCGCCGCGAACAAACGCAAGACGGTCTTCCTCTTCGCCGGTGCGGTCCTGTTCGCGGCCGTCATCGGGCTCGTGATCGGCTATCTCTACGGCAACGGGCCGGCCGGGATCGTGATCGCGCTCATCGTGGCGATCGTGCTGTCGCTGTTCTCGTACTACTCGGGGGACAGGCTCGTCCTGGCGTCGACCCGCGCGAAGGAGGTCACCGCGCAGGAAGCGCCGCGTCTGCACAACATCGTCGAGGGCCTCGCGATCGCCGCGGGGCTGCCGAAGCCGCGCGTGTACATCGTTCCCGAGCAGGCGCCGAACGCCTACGCCACCGGCCGCGATCCCGAGCATGCGTCGATCGCCGTGACCGAGGGGCTCCTGGCGACCATGGACCGCGTCGAGCTCGAGGGTGTGATCGGCCACGAGATGGCTCACGTCCAGGACCGCGACATCCTGGTCGGGACCGTGGTCGCCACGGTGGTCGGGGCTGCGGTGCTGCTCGCCGAGTTCTTCATGCGGGCGTGGTGGTGGGGCGGGATGCGCGGCCGCCGGGGCAACGACTCGAGCGGCAGCCTCGTGACGCTGATCTTCTTCATCATCGGGCTGGTCCTGCTCATCCTGGCGCCGCTCGCGGGACAGGTGATCAAAGCCTCCGTCTCCCGCAACCGGGAGTACCTCGCCGACGCGCAGGGCGCCATGCTCACCCGCTACCCGCCGGGGCTCGCGGCCGCCCTCAAGAAGATCGCCGCGTCGCCGACCGCCATGCACTCCGCGAACAACGCCACCGCGCACCTGTGGCTCAGCGCCCCGTCGCGGTACGAGGGCGAGAAGATGGGTCCGCTGGAGAAGCTCTTCCAGACACACCCGCCGATCGCCGATCGGATCCGGCGCCTCGAAGAGATGTGATCTCTCAGAGCGCGCTGCAGTCGCGCTCCTGGCGCACGAGCGCCCGTTGCGGTCGTCCCTCGAAGTCGAACAGGTCGAGCATGTCGCTCGCGCGACGGTCGCGCTCGGTGAGCGGGTCCAGCTCCCAGATGGTCTCGATCATCTTGAGGACGCTCGAGAACTCCAAGGTCTGGTGCGCGAGGTAACCGCTCCGGGCCCACGGTGAGATCAGGAGCATGGGCACCCGAGGACCGAACCCGTACAGATCGACGTGTGGCGGAGGCACGTGGTCGTAGAAGCCGCCGAAGTCGTCCCACGTGATCACGACCGCGGTGGTCGCCCACTCGGGGCTCTGCATGAGCTCGTTGAGGACGTTCACCGTCCAGTTCTCGCCTTCGCACATCGACCCGGCCGCCGGATGCTCCGAGTAGGCGACGTCGGGGATCAGCCACGACACGGCCGGGAGCCTTCCCGCGTGGAGGTCCCGGAGGAAAGCCTCGTCGGGGACGATCTTCTTCCAGAGGGGGCCGTACCGGATGTGGTGCACCATCCGGAACGGACGCACGTAGCCGTTCTCGCCCAGGTAGTAGCGCCACGACACTCCCGCGCCCTCCAGGCGGTCGGGCAGCACCGGCACGTCGGTGCACGGCCACCGGTGGATCCAGACCCGCTCGCGGAGCCCCAGCGGGCGCGTGTTCTCCAGGTGGAGCGCGGCTCGGGTCTCCTGGGGGTCCATCGGTGGGAACGACCACGCCCATTCGTCGGGGTCCTCGCAGAACTCCCGGGGGATGTTGTTCGGCCCGTATTGGCCGGAGGGGTTGTCGCGCTCGTGATCCACGAACCGGTCGGTGGTGGCCGCGATCGTGAAGAGGTGCTCGACGCCCGTCGGCCCGTAGGTGGAGGAGAAGAAGCGATCCGCCAGGACGAAGCGCTCCGCGTAGGCCCAGTACGCGGGGATCTGCTCCTGACGGAACTGCACGTACGACTGCAGGTCGGTCCCGCCCCCGATCACGCTGAAGCAGTTCATGCGCCCCCCGTTGATCGCCGTGAGTCCGGCGAGGAACGAGTCGATCCGGCCCCGGTGCGTCGTCGGGGGCCGGGAGCAGCGGGACCACGTCGCCGTCGCAGGTCGGACCCTCGGTGACGCCGTCGGCACCCGGGAACCTGCCGTACATGTGGTCGAACGTGCGGTTCTCCTTGATCAGGAAGACGACGTGCTCGATCCGCTCCTGCGCCGTGGCGACGAGCTCGGGACCGGCGAGCACCGGTTCCGGGTACGGGTCGAACCGAGGACCCTCGCTCGGCGGAGGGGACACGGTTCGGCCGCCGGGCGTGCCGGAGGGTGTCGGGGCGCCGGCGGTGGTCGCCGGGTCGGCGGTGCACGCGGCGGCCACGATGGCGATCGAGCAGAGCACCGCTGGGCCGCGGAGTCGCATCGTCGGAGGATAGTCGAGGGGGTCCTCGCCGAGGCAACGGGTCCGCGTGGGCGGGTGCGGTGCCGGCCGCGTCTGCGCAGGTGGGCGGCGGTACACTCGATGTCGTTCGTTCCCACGCCCCACCGAGGAGGGAGATCCGTGCAGCGCGAGACCGGCACCTTCACCGTGAAGTCCGGCCTGGCCGAGATGCTCAAGGGCGGCGTCATCATGGACGTCACCACGGCCGACCAGGCGAAGATCGCCGAGGACGCCGGCGCGTGCGCGGTCATGGCCCTCGAGCGTGTCCCCGCCGACATCCGCAAGGAGGGCGGCGTCGCCCGGATGGCCGATCCCACCAAGATCGAAGAGATCAAGGCGGTCGTCACCATCCCGGTCATGGCGAAGGCCCGCATCGGACACTTCGTGGAGGCGCAGGTCCTGCAGGCGCTCGGCGTCGACTACATCGACGAGTCCGAGGTCCTGACCCCGGCGGACGAGGAGTTCCACATCGACAAGTGGGCCTTCACCGTTCCGTTCGTCTGCGGGTGCCGGAACCTCGGTGAGGCCCTGCGGCGGATCGCCGAGGGCGCCGCCATGATCCGCACGAAGGGCGAGGCCGGCACGGGCAACGTGGTGGAGGCGGTGCGCCACGAGCGCACACTCCTGAGCGAGATCGCGGAGGTCACCACCCTTCGGCCCGAGCAGCACGTCGCGAAGGCGAAGGAGCTCGGCGCACCCGTCGAGCTGGTCCGGATCGTGGCCGAGCTCGGCAAGCTCCCCGTCGTCAACTTCAGCGCCGGCGGCATCGCCACGCCGTCGGATGCGGCGCTCATGATGCAGCTCGGGGTCGACGGCGTGTTCGTCGGCTCCGGCATCTTCAAGTCCGAGGACCCCGCCACCATGGCGCGCGCCATCGTGGAGGCCACCACGCATTTCCAGGATCCCGATGTGCTCGCGAAGGTCTCACGCGGCATCGGCGACCCGATGGCCGGGCTCGAGATCGAGTCGCTCGAGACCCGGCTGCAGGAACGCGGCTGGTAGTCCGGCGGCGTGACCGGGACCCGTCCGTCCCGGGAAGCTCGACAGTAAGGTAGGTTGACCATCGTGAAGGCGGGCGTCCTCGCGTTGCAGGGAGATTTCCGCGAACACGCTCGCGTGTTCGCGGAGGTCGGCGTCACCCCCGTCGAGGTGCGCACCCCGGCGCAACTCGCCGACGTCGATCTCCTGGCCATCCCGGGCGGCGAATCCACCACGATCGGCAAGCTGGCGCGTGCCTACGGTCTCGTGGAACCCGTCCGCGAGCGGGCCCGAGCGGGGATGCCCATCCTAGGAACGTGCGCGGGCATGATCGTGCTCGCCGAGGAGGTGGACGGCGGCGAGCCCCTCTTCTCGCTCATGGACATCGCGGTGCGGCGCAACGCGTACGGGCGACAGGTGGACTCCTTCGAGGCGGATCTCGACGTCCGCGGGATCGACCATCCCGTCCGGGGCGTGTTCATCCGTGCACCGTGGATCGAACGGGTCGGGGCCGGGGGTCGAGGTCCTCGCCACGTTCGAGGGCCGTCCGGTCGTCCTGGAGCAGGGCAACCTGGTCGTGGCATCCTTCCATCCCGAGCTCGTGGGCGAGACCGCGCTCCACGATTACCTGGTGAGGAAGGTGTAGCGCCATGTCGGGGCACTCCAAGTGGGCGACGATCAAGAGGAAGAAGGAAGCCACCGACGCCAAGCGGTCGAACATGTACGCCAAGCTGCTGCGGGCGGTCGAGGTGGCGGCTCGGGAGGGCGGGGGCAGCGTCGAGAGCAACATGACCCTGGCGTCCGCGGTGGACAAGGCGAAGAGCTTCTCGGTCCCCAACGACAACATCGAACGGGCGATCAAGCGGGGAACCGGCGAGCTCGGCGACGGCCAGAAGTACGACGAGATCGTGTACGAGGGGTACGCGGCCGGCGGCATCGCGCTCCTCATCGAGGCCCTCACCGACAACCGGAACCGCACCGCGCAGGAGGTCCGCCACGCCTTCACGCGCCACGGCGGCAACCTCGGTGAGACCGGGAGCGTGGCCTGGCAGTTCGTCCGCAAGGGGGTGATCGAGGTCGAGAAGGCATCGGCGCGGGACGAAGAGCGCGTTCTCGAGGTCGCACTCGATGGCGGGGCCGAGGACGTCCGTGACCAGGAGAGCTCGTGGGAGATCGTGACGGCGCCCCACGACTTCAAGGCCGTCCAGGGGGCGCTCGAGGCAGCCGGCATCCCCGTGGCCTCGGCGGAGATCTCCATGGTCCCGAGCACCACGATCCCCGTGGACGGGTCGGAAGCGCGATCGGTGCTGCAGTTGATGGAATCGCTCGAAGACCTCGACGACGTGCAGAACGTCTACGCGAACTTCGACATCCCCGAAGAGGTCATGGCATCGCTGTAGTGGCACGGTCGTTGCCCGGGCACGACCTCACGCCTAGACTGCGCGAACAGATGTTCGAGAGCTGCGTGCTCGGCGTGGACCCGGGGGTGGCACGGCTCGGCCTCGCCGTCGTCACCCGGCGGGACCGGATCACCACCCTGACCTGGTCGACCACGGTGACCACGCCCTCCGACATGGAGGAAGCCGCTCGTCTGCGGCTCCTCGCCGCCGCGGTGCGCGAGGCCGTCGCGACCCATCGGCCCGATGTGGTCGCCATCGAACGTGTGGCGTGGAACCGGAACCAGGTGAGCGCGTTGCAGGTCGCCCGCGCCACGGGCGCGGTGATGGTCGTGGCCTCCGAGGCGGGTCTCGGGGTCGAGGAGTACGCGCCGAACGAGGTGAAGCAGGCGGTCACCGGTGCGGGCAACGCCGACAAGGCCCAGGTCCAGATGGCGCTCGCTCGCCTCCACGGTCTGCGGGACGTGCCGACCCAGGCCGACGCGGCCGATGCCGTGGCTGTGGCGCTCACGCACCTGCTGGCGTCGCGCCTGCGCTCGGCCGGCGCGGCGGTGCCCGCGAAGGCCGCGCGATGATCTCGTTCCTCGACGGTGAGCTGGTCGAGAAGGGAGGCGACCGCGTCGTGATCGCGGTCGCCGGGATCGGGTACGACGTGACGGTGCCGACCTCGGTGCTGGCGGGACTGCCGCCCGTCGGCAGGCCCGCCAGGATCCACACGAGGATGGTCGTGCGCGAAGACGCCATGACCCTCTTCGGGTTCGCTTCCCCGGACGAACGCGAGCTCTTCGACCTGCTGACCGGGGTGACCGGGGTCGGCCCGAAGGTCGCCCTCAGCTTCCTGTCTGCGCTGCGCCCGGACGCGATCCGCCGTGCCGTGATCGCCGGTGATGCCGCGGCCCTCACCGTCGTGCCTGGGGTGGGCAAGAAGGTGGCGCAGCGCGTGGTTCTCGATCTCCGCGACCGGCTGGGCGGTGAGGGAGATCTCGTCGCCGAGGGTCCGCTCGCCGACGTCCGCGAGGCTCTGCTGTCGCTCGGCCTCACGCCCGGCGAGGCCAGCACCGCCATGATCGACCTGGAGCCCGAGGACAGGCCGACCGAGGACCTGCTCCGCGAGGCCTTGCAGAAGGTGGGACGATGAGCCGCGTGACCGATGACGATCGGATCGACCTCGAGGAGGCCGACGAGCGTCTGATCGAAGGCGCCGTGGTCTCGCCGGAGGATCGCGAGTTCGACGTGGCGCTCCGTCCACGCTCGCTCGAGGAGTTCGTCGGGCAGGACCGGGTGAAGGAGCAGCTGGCGGTCCTGCTGGACGGCGCCCGCAACCGGGATGAGACCGTGGACCACCTCCTCTTCAGCGGACCTCCGGGGCTGGGCAAGACCACGCTGGCCCAGATCGTGGCGGTCGAGATGGCCGCCGGGTTCCAGCCCACGAGCGGTCCCGCCCTCGAGCGGCCCTCCGACCTCGCCGCCATCCTCACGAACCTGGGGGCGGGCGACGTCCTGTTCGTGGATGAGATCCACCGGATGCCGCGAGCCGTCGAGGAGGTTCTCTACCCGGCGCTCGAGGACTTCACGCTCGACGTGGTCCTGGGCAAGGGCCCGACGGCCCGCAGCATCCGCTTGGAGCTCCCGCGGTTCACGCTGGTGGGTGCCACCACCCGTCCCGGCCGGATCACCCTGCCGCTGCGCGAGCGCTTCGGGTTCAGCCCCCGGCTCGACTACTACGAGGTCGAGGACCTCGCCCGGATCGTGCTGCGCTCGGCGCGGATCCTGGGCGTCGAGGTAGCGGCGGAGGGCGCGGACGAGATCGCGAAGCGCTCGCGCGGCACGCCGAGGATCGCGAACCGGCTCCTGCGGCGGGTCCGGGACGTGGCGGAGGTCCGCCACGACGGCTCGGTCACCGCCGAGGTCGCCCGGGCGGGCCTCGAGATGTTCGAGGTGGACGAGGCCGGTCTCGACCGGCTGGATCATGCCGTCCTCAACGCGGTGATCCGAGAAGTTCGAGGGTGGACCGGTCGGGCTCACCACGCTGGCGGCGGCCGTGGGGGAGGAGCCCGACACCGTCGAGGACGTCGTGGAGCCCTACCTCCTGCAGCTCGGGTTCCTGCAGCGGACCCCCCGTGGCCGGGTCGCCACCCCGCGCGCGTACGCGCACCTCGGTGTCACACGGCCGGGCACGCTTCCCCTGTAGGAACCCGTTACCGCAGGTAGACTCGCGGTCTTGCCCATCTCGGCCGTGTCCGCGACCGAAGTCCGGAAGGTGAACCGATGATCGAACTCCTGGCCCAAGGGCAGCAAGGCGGGAACCCGCTGACGTTCCTGATCTTCCTGCTCCCGCTCGGTCTGCTCTTCTTCATGATGCGCTCGCAGAAGCGCAAAGTCGCCCAGCAGCAGGCCCTCCAGCGCTCCGCCGACGTGGGTGACGACATCCTCACGACGTCCGGGATGTTCGGGACCATCGTGGAAGAAGACGAGGAAGCGGACACCGTGGTCGTGGAGATCGCCCCCGGGACCAGGATCAAGATGGTGCGCGCGGGGATCGCGCGTCGTCTCACCGAGGACGAGCCCGAGGAGTACGAGGGGTACGCCGAGGACGAGCCCGACGACGACAACGCGGAGGGTCCGATCCGCTCGTGAGCACCACGCCCGACCACCCCGTGGGCGCCACGCGCCGCGGGGACGAACCGCAGCCCGACCCGGCGCTCGCGCACGATCAGCCCTTCGAGGCTGCGCCCACGGAGCCCTCACCGGCCGGACCGGACGTGGCCGCCGTGAGCCTCGACGACGTCCGCGAGAACGAGGAGCTGTCGCTCTACATCACGTCGGCGGATCGCGTCATGGACGCGATGGGCTTCACCGAGCACGGGTTCCGCCACGCGAACCTGGTCGGGCGGATCGCGTACCAGGTGCTGCACCGGCTGGGGTTCTCCGAGCGGGAGGCGGTGCTGGCGAGCGTGGCCGGCTACCTGCACGATGTCGGGAACTCCCTGGCACGTGACGTCCACGGCCAGACCGGCGCCGTCATGGTGTACCAGGTGCTCCGCGACACCGTGCCGGGCCACGACCTGATGCCCATCGTGGCGGCGATCGCGAACCACGAAGAGACCGAGGGGACGGCCGTCTCACCCATCTCGGCCGCCGTGATCCTGGCGGACAAGTCGGACGTGCATCGCAGCCGCGTTCGGAGGTCGGGCGCCGTCGACAAGGACATCCACGATCGCGTGAACTACGCCGTGGAACAGAGCTTCCTGCGGGTAGACTCCGACGCTCGCACGGTCGCCCTGGAGCTCGCGATCGACACGCGGATCAGCCAGGTCATGGAGTACTTCGAGATCTTCCTAGGCAGGATGCAGATGTGCCGCATCGCGGCCGAGTCCGTCGAGGCTCGGTTCAAGCTCATCATCAACGGGCAGGAGCTGGCGTGAAGAAGAGCAACCGGGGGCTGTGGACCTCCATCATCTTCGTCGCGATCCTGGTCGTCCTCTCGCTCCTCGGGTTCGCCACCGGCCGCCTCAAGCCGACCCTCGGCCTCGACCTCCAGGGGGGCGTGGCCGTCATCCTCTCGGCGCCGCCGGGCACCGAGAAGGACGTGATGGAACAGACCCTGGAGAACATCCGGAACCGCGTGGATGCCTTCGGGGTCGGGGAGCCCGACATCTTCCTATCCGGCAACACGATCGAGGTCCAGATCCCCGGCATCGGGAACAGCCGCGTCGAGCAGCGTTCCGCCGACGTCTCGTGCCTGGTGGGTAAGGACGACGCCAACTACGGCTGCGCCGACGATCAGCAGGTCGCCGACGACGCGCTCGCCTCGCTCGAAGTCATCGCCACGCCGTCGAAGGTCTGCTTGGACGACCCGGACGGCACCGAGCTGACGTGCTTCGACACCCGGCCCGAGGCCACGGCCGCGAAGGCCGCGATCACCGTCGCGGCGAAGGCGAGCGCCACCCCGAGCGCCTCCGCGTCGCCATCGGGTTCCGTCACCCCGAGCGCCACACCGTCGGCCACGCCGTCGGAAGGACCGGCCGCCCCCGCCGATGCGTACTGCCTCGTGAGCCTCGCGGGCGAGGAGCTCACCTGCTACGACACGCAAGCCGCCGCGAACGATGCGAAGGACGGGATCGAGATCGTGGTGCGTGAGCGCGTCTGGTCGGTGATCCCGTCGGGACCGGAACCGACGCCCACGCCGACCCCCACACCCTCCGGGTCGGCCACCCCGTCGGCGTCCGCGTCGCCGTCCGCGTCGCCGTCACCGTCGGGCATCGAGCTGTTCACCCAGCTCGACCGCTCGGGTGCGACGCCGCTCCCGAACCGCCTCGCCACGGAGGAGGAAGCCCAGGCGGCGCTGGATGCCATCTCGGTCCAAGCCGTGACCACGCGGTACTGCGTCGTCAGCTCCGCGGGCGAGGACCTCGGTTGCTACCTGACCGCGGACGCGGCCGAAGAACAGCGCCGGGCCACCGGTCAGCAGCGACTCCTGAACGTGATCGGCACCACCGCCCGACTCGAGGAACGAGCCACGCGCCAGATCATCGGGCCGCAGGATCCGTCGTACGAGTCGGTGCCGCTCACCTGCAGCACGCCACAAGAGCAGGACACGCCCGCGTGCAGCGCCAAGGTGCTCGACTCGCAGGAGGTCGTGTACCTCGACCCGTCGTCCGGCGAGAAGGTGCTCCTCGGCCCGGTCATCATCACGGGCGCCAACGTCGACCGCGCGTCGGCGCAGCTGATCGGTGGGACCCAGACGAACCCGTTGGTCGAGTGGGTGGTCACCTTCGAGCTGGACTCCGAAGGAGCCGACGCCTTCGCGGAGGCCACCACCACCGCCGTCAACGCACCGCCGCCGCAGAACCAGATCGCGATCGTGGTGGACCGGCAGATCTTCTCGAACCCCGTGGTCCGGTCCCCGATCACGAACGGCGTCGGCGAGATCAGCGGAAGCTTCACGGAGGAGGGCTCGAAGGATCTCGCGACCGTGTTGAACGCGGGTGCGCTCCCGGTCGAGCTCACGCGCCAATCGGTCCGCACCGTGAGCCCCACGCTGGGCGAGGAGTCCTTGCACCAAGGCATCGCGGCCGGCATCGCCGGGCTGGTCCTGCTGTTCGTCTACCTCCTCCTCTACTACCGGCTGCTGGGGATCGTCGCCTGGTTCGGGATGTCGATCTGGGCGATCCTCGCTCTGGCGCTCATCTCCTTGGCAGGAGAGCAGGTCGGGTTCGCGCTGACCTTGGCGGGGGTGGCGGGCTTGGTCGATCTCGCTCGGGATCACCGCGGACTCGTACATCGTGTTCTTCGAGCGCCTGAAGGACGAGATGCACGGCGGGAAGTCCGCTCGCACGGTCGTGCAACCGGCGTTCAGCCGCTCGTTCAAGACGATCCTGGCGGCGGACATCGTGACGGGGATCGCTGCGGCGGTGCTCTACCTCACGGCCGTCAGCTCGGTGCGCGGCTTCGCGCTCACGCTCGGTGTGGCCACGTTGCTCGACCTGTTCGTGGTGTGGTTCTTCAAGCGGCCCACGGTGATCCTGCTGGCGCGGAACACACGGATGGTGAACCTCCGCGGGTTCGGTCTGCAGTCGGCGGCGTCGGCCGATCATGCCGCGCTCGACAGCGCCCCGGAGGTGGAGGCGTGACCTTCCGCGAGTTCATGGATGTCTACCGCGGCTATCGCACGCCGCACCTGAAGATCATCGAGCACCGCAGACGGTGGTTCATGTTCTCCGGCGTCCTCATCGCGCTCTCCTTGATCGGCCTGGTGTTCCTGCGGCTCAACCTCTCGATCGACTTCGAGGGCGGCGCGCAGATCAGCTACCCGATGGAGACGGCCGTGAGCGCGGAAGACGTCCAGGCCACGCTGGAGGATCACGGCCTCACCGGTGAGGTTCAGATCGTCAGCAACCAACAGGTGGCCATCCGGACGGAATCCCTCACCGGCCTCGAGGACTCGAACGCCTTGATCCGGGAGCTGGCGACCCAAGCGGGGGTCACGCCGCAAGACGTCAACATCCAGGACGTGGGTCCCACCTGGGGCGCCGAGATCTCCAGCAAGGCACTCCGCGGCCTGGTCCTGGTCCTGGTGGCGATCTCGCTCTACATCGCGTTGCGGTTCGAGTGGAACATGGCGATCGGAGCCATGATCGCGCTCGTCCACGACGTGGTCATCACCGCCGGCATCTACGCGCTCACGACCCGCGAGGTCACGCCGGAGACCGTGATCGACGATCCTCACCATCCTCGGGTTCTCGCTGTACGACACCGTCGTGATCTACGACAAGATCAAGGAGAACACCGAGTCGGCGGCCATGGTGGCCCGCATGGGCTACGAAGGCGTCGTGAACCACTCCCTCAACCAGGTGCTGATGCGGTCGGTGAACACGTCGCTCGTCGTGCTCCTGCCGATCCTGTCGCTGCTGATCTTCGGGGGCGACACCCTGAAGGACTTCGCGTTCGCCATGTTCGTCGGCGTCGCGATCGGCGCCTACTCCTCGATCTTCATCGCGGCGCCGGTGTTGACGCTCCTCCACAAGGAGCCCACGCGGTCGCGCACGTCCTCGTCCACGGCTCGCCGGACGACGGCTCGTCCCGTCCCGGAGCCGGTCGCCGCGGGGGAGGCGGCGGCCACGGCGGCCACGGCCCGCACCGGCGGCCGTCCGAGCGGTTCCCGTCCGAAGCCGAGCGGCAAGCGCCGCCCACCGGCCAAGCGGAAGCGGAGGTAGCCGCCGTGCAGATCGAGCAGATCCGCGACCTGATCCGCGACGTCCCCGATTTCCCCGAGCCGGGCATCGTGTTCAAGGACATCACGCCGGTGCTTGCCGACCCGCTCGCGTTCTCCACCATCGTCGACCTGATCGTCGTGCACTTCGGGCGCGGCAACGTGGACAAGGTCGTGGGCATCGAGGCGCGTGGGTTCATCATCGCGGCGCCGGTCGCGTACCACTTCAACGCCGGCTTCGTGCCCGTGCGCAAGAAGGACAAGCTCCCGCACGACACCGTGGCGGAGGAGTACGCGCTCGAGTACGGGACGGCCACGCTCGAGATCCATAAGGACGCCATCGCGGCGGGGGAGCGGGTGCTCATCGTGGACGACGTGCTGGCCACGGGAGGGACGGCCCGGGCCGCGGCATCGCTCGTGGGTCAGATCGGCGGCGACGTGTGCGGGATCAGCTGCCTGATCGAGCTCGACTTCCTGAACGGACGCCGGAAGCTCGAGGGCCACGAGCTCTTCACCTTGATCCACTACTGAGGCGGGGTTCGCGTCACGTGCGAACCAGAAGCCGCTGGTCACGGGCGTACACTGGCCGAACGTGGACAGCACCGAGGAGATCCGTGTCGAGACGCCGGCGCCCCCCGCACGGCGGGGCGGACGCATCCCTCGTCCGCGCTTGCGCCGCAGCGAGCCTGAGACCCCCGCACGACTGAAGCCGCTCCTCAAGAAGGTCCGCACCTACAACCCGAAGGCCGACCTCCGCTCGTTGGAGCACGCGTACCGCACGGCCGAAGCCGCGCACGAGGGTCAGCACCGCCTCTCCGGCGAGGAGTACATCGAGCACCCCATCGCGGTCGCCATGATCCTCGCCGACCTCCGGCTGGATACGGTGACGCTCGAGGCCGCGCTCCTGCACGACACGGTCGAGGACACGTCGCTCACCGTGGAGCGGATCGATGGGGAGTTCGGCGAGGAGGTCGGGCGGATCGTCGACGGCCTCACGAAGCTCGACCGGCTCCACTTCCAGACGCGCGAGCTCGCGCAGGCCGAGAACGTCCGCAAGATGATCGTGGCCATGGCGGGCGACATCCGGGTGCTGCTGATCAAGCTCGCCGACCGCCTCCACAACATGCGCACGCTCTCGGCGCTGCCGCCCGCGAAGCAGCAGCGGATCGCGACCGAGACGCTTGAGATCTATGCCCCGCTTGCCAACCGTCTCGGTGTCCAGGAGGTGAAGTGGGAGCTCGAGGATCTCTCGTTCAAGACCCTCCACCCGGGGCCGTACAAGGAGATCGCGAGCCTGGTGGAGACCCGCCGCGAAGAGCGCCAGACGCGCATCGCCGATCTCACGATGCTGCTGCGGCAGAAGCTGAAGGAGCTCGGGATCAAGGCCGACGTGGAGGGCCGCCCGAAGCACCTGTTCTCGATCTACGAGAAGATGGTGATCCGCGGCAAGGAGTTCGAGGAGATCCACGATCTCGTTCGGGATCCGGATCCAGGTCGAGTCCCTCCGCGACTGCTACGGAGCCCTCGGCGCGGTCCACGCCCTGTGGAAGCCCATCCCCGGCCGGTTCAAGGATTACATCGCCATGCCCAAGGCGAACATGTACCAGTCCCTGCACACCACGGTTGTCGGCCCCGAGGGCCGGCCGCTCGAGATCCAGATCCGGACGCGCGACATGCACCGCACCGCCCAGTTCGGGATCGCGGCGCACTGGCGCTACAAGGAGTCCGGCGGCAAGCAGCAGAAGGACGTGGCGGACCTGGCGTGGCTCGGCCAGATGATGGATTGGCTGAAGGACATGGCCGATCCCCGCGAGTTCATGGAGGGGCTCCGCATCGACCTGTCCGGCGGACGGGTGTTCGTCTTCACGCCGAAGGGCGATGTGGTGAACCTCCCGCAGGGCGCCACGCCGGTGGACTTCGGGTACGCGATCCACACGGAGGTGGGTCACCGAACGATCGGCGCCAAAGTGAACGGCAAGCTCGTGCCACTCGACTACGAGCTCCGCACGGGCGACGCCGTCGAGGTCATCACCTCGAAGGCGCAGGGCGAGGGCCCCAGCCAGGACTGGCTCCAGTTCGTGGCCACCCCTCGGGCACGGAACAAGATCCGGCAGTGGTTCGCGCGGGGCCGCCGCGAGGACGCCCTCGACCAGGGCAAGGAGCTGCTGCACAAGCAGATGCGCAAGCAGAACGTGCCGTTCAAGCGCCTGGCCACCGAGGACGCCATGGAGCAGGTGGCGGCGGACCTGAAGTACCCGGACCTCGACTCGCTCTACGTGGCCGTGGGGGAGGGACACGTGTCGCCCCAGTCGGTGCTGGCGCGGCTGGCTCGGATGGTGTCGGGGACGACCGAAGAAGAGGACGTCACCGAGGTCCCGCTCGCCAGGCCGGTCCGGATCGGGCAGGCGGACATCGGCAAGGGCGTCATGGTGAAGGGCCTGCCCGACGTGTGGGTCAAGCTCGGCCGATGCTGCACGCCGGTGCCGGGCGATCCCATCGTGGGGTTCGTGACCCGCGGCCAGGGTGTCTCGGTCCACCGCGAGACCTGCCCGAACGTGAAGACGCTCCGCCGCGAGCCCGAACGGATGATCGAGGTGTCGTGGTCCGAGGGCAAGCCCACGAGCTTCACCGTGGCGATCCAGGTGGAGGCGCTCGACCGGACCCGCCTGCTCTCGGAGATCGCCGCGGTCCTGTCGGATCATCACGTGAACATCCTCTCGGCGAACTCGAGCACCAGCCGCGACCGGATCACCCGCCTGCGGTTCACGTTCGAGCTGGCCGACATCGCGCACCTGTCGTCGATCCTTGCGGCCGTGAAGCGGGTCGAGAGCGTGTACGACGTCTACCGCGTCGTCCCGAGCTGAGCCGGCCTATGCGGGTGCTCCTCCAGCGGGTCTCGCGCGCTTCCGTGATGGTGGGCGGCGAGCCCGTGTCCTCGATCGGGCTCGGCTACCTGCTGCTCGTGGGTGTCGGGCAGGGCGACGACGCCTCGCAGGTCGACAAGCTCGCCGACAAGATCGTGGGCCTTCGGATCTTCCGGGACGCGGAGGGCAAGACGAACCTGTCGCTGGCCGACGTCGGGGGCGAGGCCCTCGTGGTGTCGCAGTTCACGCTCTACGCAGACACCCGGAAGGGGCGGCGGCCGTCGTTCGTCTACGCGGCCGACCCGGCGGAGGCGGCGGAGCTCGTCGAGGCGTTCGCGGCCGCGGTGGAGGCTCGGGGTGTGAAGGTGGGTCGGGGCGTGTTCGGAGCGGAGATGGAGGTGGAGCTCGTGAACGACGGCCCCTTCACGATGTGGTTCGACGCCGCGCAGCTCTGACGAGGGCTCAGACCTGCTCCGGTAGCATGACCCACCGATGTTCCTCGACGTCTTCGATCGCAATCCCTACGGCACGAACTGCTGGCTGTTGGCGGCGGACGGTTCCGACGACGCCGTCGTGGTCGACCCCGGGTTCGAGCCGGGCGTGGTGCGTGGGATGCTCGACGCCGCAGGCAAGATGCCCGTCGCGGTCCTCCTGACCCACGCGCACGTCGACCACGCCGAGGCGGCGGGAGACTTCGCCGGCGACGACGTACCGATCTACATCCACCCCGCCGATGCCGTCGCGTACACGGACCCCGAACGCTGGAACCCCGGGTTCGGGAACCCCCTGACCCCCGCCAAGGATCTCCGCACCTTCGAGGACGGCGACCGCCTGCGGTTCGCTGGCTTCGACATCGAGGTCCTCCACACGCCGGGTCACACGCCCGGTTCGTCCTGCTTCCGGGTCGGCGGGGATGTGCTCGTCTTCTCCGGCGACCTGGTGTTCGCCGGCTCGATCGGCCGGTCGGACTTCGCGAACTCCGATCCGGCGGCGATGCGCACGAGCTTGCTGCGCTTCCTCGAGCTGCCCGACGAGCTCCGGACCCTGCCGGGTCACGGCCCCGAGACCTCGGTCGGGCGCGAGCGGGCCTCGAACCCGTTCCTGGTGGGCCTCTGATGGAGCTCGCGCCCCCGAAAGGGACGCACGACTTCCTCCCGCAGGAAGGGAGTCGCCTCCGTGCGCTCTACGACCGGGCGGCCGCGCTCGCGCGGCTGCACGGGTACCGGTACGTGGAGACGCCGGTCTTCGAGGCCACGGAGCTGTTCGCGCGCAGCTCCGGGGAGCACAGCGACGTCGTCGCGAAGGAGATGTACACGTTCGAGGACCGCGGCGGCCGCAGCCTCACGCTGCGACCCGAGGGCACCGCGCCGGTGATGCGCGCCTACCTCCACCGGATGCACGATCTCGGCTCGCCGTTCAAGTCCTACTACCTCACCCGGATGTACCGGTACGCGCGCCCGCAAGCCGGCCGCTACCGCGAGCACCGGCAGTTCGGCATCGAGGTCTTCGGGAGCGCGGAGCCGGCGGCCGACGCCGAGGTGATCGCGGTCGGGGACCGGTTCCTCCGTGACCTCGGGCTCAGCCGATACGAGGTGCAGCTGAACTCGATCGGCGACGAGACCTGCCGGCCCGCCTACCGCGAGCTCCTCATCGCCTTCTTCGAGGAGCACCGGGGCGAGCTCCGCGATGAGCACACGACACGGTTCCGCGAGAACCCGCTCCGCGTCCTGGATTGCAAGGACGACGCGTGCCGCGCGGTCGCCGCGAAGGCGCCGATGATCACCGACCACCTCTGCGAGCCGTGCCGAGAGCACTTCGACGGCGTCCTGGCGGGTCTCGCCGCCGAAGGCATCGAGCCGGTGCTCACGCCCACGCTCGTGCGCGGCCTCGACTACTACACGAGGACCGCGTTCGAGTTCGTGAGCTTGGCGCTCGCCGAAGGCGCGAGCGCGCAGCAGGCGACGCTCTTCGGCGGCGGCCGCTACGACGGTCTCGCCGAGGCGCTCGGAGGGCCGCACGTACCCGGTGTCGGCTACGGGATGGGGCTCGAGCGCGTGCTGTTGGCGGTGGCGGACGAGGGCCTCGAGGCCCCCGAGGAACCGGGGTTGCGCGCGTTCATCGTCGCCTTGGGCGACGATGCCCGCGCGCGTGCCCGCGCCCTCGTCCGGGAGCTCCGCTCCGCGGAGCTCCCGGCCGACCTCCCCTTCGAGGAGCGCCCCATGAAGGCGCAGCTGAAGATGGCGGATCGGAGCGGCGCCGCGTTCGCGGTGATCCTCGGCGAGCGGGAGCTCGCCGAGCAGACCGCGACCCTGCGGCGCCTCGCCGACGGCGAGCAGGAGACGGTGCCGATCGCCGAGGTCGCCGCCAGGCTGCGGCCCGCGGACCCCGAGACAGGGGCGACATGATGGAACGCTCGCCCCTGGCGACCTCGATGCGCACGCATATGTGCGGCGACCTCCGCGCCGAGCACGCCGGAGCGGAGGTGGCGCTCTGCGGTTGGGTCGCCCACCGGCGGGATCAGGGCGGCGTCACGTTCATCGACCTGCGCGACCGCGCCGGCGTCGTGCAGGTGGTGTTCCATCGCGAGGACGGCGCCGAGGCGCACGCGACGGCGCAGGACCTGCGGGGCGAATGGGTGGTCCGCGTGACGGGCGCGGTCCGGCTCCGCCCGGAGGGCATGGCGAACCCGAACATCGGCACGGGTGACGTCGAGGTCGTCGCCGCCACCCTCGAGGTCCTGAGCCGGGCCGACACGCCGCCCTTCGTGATCGAGGATCGTGTGGAGGCCGACGAGCTCCTGCGGCTCGAGTACCGCTACCTGGATCTGCGCCGTCCCGAGATGACCCAGGCGCTCCGCCTGCGCGCCACGGTCAACCGGATCATGCACGAGCACATGGACGCGCTCGGCTTCCTCGAGGTCGAGACGCCCCTGCTCGGGCGGTCCACGCCGGAGGGTGCCCGGGATTTCCTCGTGCCCTCGCGGATGCAGCCAGGCTCCTTCTTCGCGCTCCCGCAGTCGCCGCAACAGCTGAAGCAGCTCCTCATGGTGGCGGGGCAGGACCGCTACTACCAGATCGTCCGGTGCCTGCGCGACGAGGCCACCCGGGCCGACCGTGGGTTCGAGTTCACGCAGCTCGACGTGGAGATGTCCTTCGCCGACGAGGAGGATGTCGCCGGCGTCATCGAGCCGCTCTACGCTCGGTTGATCGCCGAGACGCAGGGCGTGGAGGTCGCCACACCGTTCACGCGCTTGACCTACGACGAGATGCTGGACCGCTTCGGGTCGGACAAGCCGGATCTCCCGCTACGCCATGGAGCTGGTCAACCTGGTTGACCTCTTCGTGGGGTCGGGCTTCAACGCCTTCGCGAAGGTCGCATCTGAGGGCGGCGCGATCAAGGCGCTCGCCGCGCCCGGCGGCGCTCAGCTGAGCCGCAAGGAGCTCGACAAGCTCGTGGACGACGCCAAGGGCCGCGGCGCCGCCGGTCTCGTCTGGCTCGTCGTGGAGGAGGACGGCGGCGTCCGGTCCCCGGTCGAGAAGTTCCTCTCCACGGACGAGATCGCGGGGATCGTCGATCGAACGGGCGCGGCTCCCGGGGACCTCATCGCGATCGTGGCGGACCGGATGGATCGGACGAACGTGGCGCTCGACGGGCTCCGACGCGACCTCGCCATCCGGCTCGACCTGATCCCGGAGGGGCAGTGGGTGTTCGCGTGGTACTCCGAGCCACCGCTGTTCGATTGGAGCGACGAGGAAAGCCGGTGGGTCTCGAACCACCACCCCTTCACCGCACCGCTCGGCGACGACCTCGCCCCGGAGACCGCGAAAGGTCGCGCCTACGACCTCACGTTGAACGGGTTCGAGATCGGCGGCGGGAGCATCCGGATCCATCGCCCCGATGTGCAGGAGCGGGTGTTCGAGGTGCTCGGTCTCGAGCACGCGGAGATCGAGGAGAAGTTCGGTCACCTGATCCGGGCGTTCCGCTACGGCGCGCCGCCGCACGGGGGGATCGCGATGGGCGTGGACCGGCTCGTGATGCTGCTGGCGGGCAAGGACACGCTCCGCGACGTCACGGCCTTCCCGAAGTCGCAGTCGGGCACGGATCCGCTGACCGGGGCGCCGGCGCCGGTGGACCCCGGCCAGCTGGCCGAGATCGGGATCGCCGTCGTTGTCGAGCCCGACGCCCGGGAGGGGTCCACCGGGTCGTGAGCGAGCAGCCGCTCGCCGCGCGGATGCGACCGGTGACCCCGGCCGAGTTCGTCGGACAGACCCACCTGGTCGGTCCGGGCCGCGCGCTCTCGAAGCTCATCGAGAGCGGCAACCTGCCGTCGCTGATCCTCTGGGGGCCGGCCGGCACCGGCAAGACGACCCTCGCGCATCTCCTCGCCGACACCGTCGGGGCGCACCTCGTCACGCTCTCGGCGGTGAACAGCGGTGTGGGGGACGCGCGCAAGGTGATGGACGGCGCCCGAGGTGGCCTGTTCAAGACGGTCCTGTTCGTCGACGAGGTCCACCGCTGGTCGAAGGCCCAGCAGGACGTGCTCCTGCCCGCGGTCGAAGAGGGGACCGTGACCCTGATCGGGGCCACCACGGAGAACCCCTACTTCTCCCTGAACACCCCGCTCCTGTCCCGATGCATCCTGATGCGGCTCGAGCCGCTGGCCCCGGACGACCTCGCCGCCCTGCTCCAGCGCGCGCTCGCGGACGAGGAACGCGGTCTCGGGGGGATGCACCTGGAGATCGCCGCGGACGCTCGGGACCACCTCGTCACCATCGCGGGAGGCGACGCCCGCATGGTGCTCACGGGTCTGGAAGCCGCCGCGCTCGCGGCCGACGCGGCGGGGGAGACCACCATCACCCTCGACCTGGCCGCCGACGCCGTGCAGCAACGCGCCGTGGTCTACGACCGGCAGGGCGACGCGCACTACGACGTGATCAGCGCCTTCATCAAGTCGATCCGCGGGTCGGACCCCGACGCGGCGCTGTTCTGGCTCGCCCGGATGATCGAGGCCGGGGAGGACCCTCGCTACATCGTGCGGCGCCTCATCGTCCACGCGAGCGAGGACATCGGCCTGGCGGACCCCATGGCACTCCTGCAGGCGGTCGCCGCGGCGCAGGCCGTGGAGCACGTGGGGCTCCCGGAGGCACGCTTGAACCTGGCGCAGGCCACGATCTACCTGGCACGAGCACCGAAGTCGAACAGCGTCTACACGGCGATCTCCGCGGCGCTGGAGGACGCGATACGAGCTCCGACCCCGTTCCCCTGCACCTCCGGGACACCTCGTACCCCGGGGCCCGCAAGCTCGGTCACGGCAAGGGGTACCGGTATCCGCACGATGCCCCGGATCATCACGTCGACCAGGCGTACCGGCCGCCGGCGTTCGAGGGGAAGCGCTACTACGAGCCGTCGGGGATGGGTGAGGAAGGGCGGGACTGGGCTCCCGGGGTGGGCTCCCAGGACGACCCACCGACCGGGTAGGCTACGGACCCCGAGAGACACGAACCGACCGGAACCGAGATGGGAGGGAGCTCCACGATGGTTCTCGCGAGTGCCGGCGACACCGCCTTGATCGTGCTGTCCGCGTTCTGGGGGATCCTGGTCCTCGCCCTCTGCGTCGTGCTGCTGAACACGTTCCGCGTTCTGGAGAGCACCAAGATCACCATCGACACCATGCGGGAGGAGACGGTGCCGCTCCTGCGCGAGGTGCGGACGTCGCTCGAGAAGACGAACCGCGAGATCGACCGCGTGGACGGTGTGCTCGAGTCGGCGGCCACCATCGTCGGGAGGGTCGAGAAGCTCAGCGGTCTCGTCGAGGAGGCCGCGTCCAGCCCGCTCGTGAAGGTGATCAGCTTCGGGGCGGGGCTCCGCAAGGGCGTGGCCAAGGCGAAGGGCAAGGGTTCGAAGCGCGGCAAGGGGTCCGGTGGCGCGAGTCCCCCGGACGCGGCCTGACATGCGCCGCGGCTTCTGGGTCGCGCTCGGCTTGGGCGCCGGTGCCACCGGCGCGATCATCGCGTCGCGCTGGACGCGCCGGCAGGTCGAGAAGGCCAAGCCGAAGGCGATCGCCCGCGAGACGAAGGGCGGCCTGCTCGATCTGAGCAAGCTCGTGGCTGAGTCGATCGAGGAAGGTAAGCGCGCCCAGGACGCCCGCGAGCGCGAGCTGCGCGAGCGCTACGACGTCCCGAACGGCTCCACCTAAGAGTGGTGGGGGCAGGCTGGAGCGAGGGGAGTCGCTTGACCTCGTCAAAGCCCATCCGTTACCGTTCGAAGAAATTGCTTGAGAGTGAAGATCTTCATGAGGGCTATGAATCAACGGGGTGCTTTGGCTCCTAGCGGCCCTCATCTCATCCGTCTTGTTGCTCGGTGGATGGGCGGTCGCGGCCAGCCGAGGTTCGACCGGTGGTTCGGACTCGGTTTCCAGCCTCATCGCCACTCATGACGCGCAGAGGCAGATCCTCAGCGAGCAGCTCGACAACGTGAGCCTTGACGGCACCGACGACGCCGTCGCGAAGGCGGAGGCGGATCCAGCACACGATCGATGAGCTTGACGCGGAGATCGCGGCACTCTGTGCGGAGGTGGACGTGCCACCAGCTGCCTGCACCGCTTCATAGGAAGGTTCGGCGCACTCTTCCGTAAGAAGTCGCCGTCTGTCCAAGCCCAACAGGTTGCCGTCGACGACCGGCCTTGGCCATGCGAACACGTGTCGCGCTGATCCGGTGTTGAGTCCCCTCACGCCGTTTCCGTGTGCTCCCGTTGCCTGAGTCCTCCTCGAATCGGGACGCTTGTGAGCCACGGCTAGACTCCATCACCTGATGGACGGCGACCGGATCCGCGAGACCTTCCTTTCGTTCTTCGAGGAGCGAGGCCACACGCGCGTGCGCTCGGCGTCGCTCATCCCACCGCCCGAGTCGGGGCTCCTGCTCACGAACGCGGGCATGAACCAGTTCATCCCGTACTTCCTGGGCCAGGCTGAGGCCCCGTACCCGCGGGCCGTCACCTGCCAGAAGGTGATGCGCACCAACGACATCGAGAACGTCGGGCGTGACGCGCGGCACGAGACGTTCTTCGAGATGCTCGGGAACTTCTCGTTCGCGGACTACTTCAAGGCCGACGCGGTCCGGTGGGGTCACGAGCTGGTCACCGAGGTCTTCGGCATCGAGCACGACCGTCTGTGGGTCACGGTGTTCGAGGAGGACGAGGAGGTCATCGAGGCGTGGGCCGACGGCGTCGGGATCCCGATGGAACGGATCGTGCGCCGCGGGGTCGTCGACGAGGCGGGCGAGCCGGCGAACTACTGGTGGACCCACACCGCAGGTCCCGCCGGCCCCTGCAGCGAGATCTTCGTGGACCGCGGTCCGAAGTACGGGCCCGAGGGCGGGCCCGACGTCGACGAGGAACGGTTCATCGAGATCTGGAACCTCGTGTTCATCCAGGACCAGGTGGACGCGGGACGGCAGGTGCTGGCGCCGCTGCCCGGGAAGAACGTCGACACGGGCTCCTCGCTCGAGCGGGTGGCGCTGGTCCTGCAGGGCGTCGACAACGTCTTCGAGACCGACCTCCTGCGCCCGATCCTCGAGACCGCCGAGCGGCTCGCCGGACGTTCCCACGGGCACGATCCGCGCGACGACATCTCGCTCAAGGTCATCGCGGAGCACGGCCGGGCCACCACGTTCCTGATCGCCGACGGCGTCCAGCCGTCGAACGAAGGCCGCGGCTACATCCTGCGCCGCATGCTCCGCCGGGTGATCTCGCACGCACGCCGGCTCGGCATCGAGGGCATCGTGCTCGACCCCGTGATCACCACCGTGATCGACGGCTTCGGCGACGCCTACCCCGAGCTCCGCGAGAACGAGGCGTTCGTCCGGCAGGTGGCCTCCTCCGAGGAGGAGCGGTTCTCGGAGACGCTCCGCCAGGGCCTCGTGCTGTTCGAGCAGGCGAAGGGCCGGGCGTCGAGCGGACGGATCTCGGGCGACGACGCCTTCCTGCTGTCGGACACGCACGGTTTCCCGCGAGAGCTCGTGGAGGAGATGGCCGCCGACGAGGGGCTGACCGTCGATATGGAGCGGTTCGCCGAGCTGCTCGAGGCACAGCGCGAGCGCGCCCGGAAGGCGGCGAAGAAGATCGAGATCGGTCTGGACGCCGGCGCCGTGCCGCCCACGGAGTTCGTCGGCTACGAGCGGTCGGAGGCGGATGGTCCCGTCCTGATGCTGCTCGACCCGGAGAACGTGCCGCTCGATGCTGCCTCCGAGGGGCAGGAGGTGCGCCTCGTCCTCGGCCGCACCCCGTTCTATGCGGAAGGTGGAGGCCAGGTCGGCGACCAGGGCACGATCACGACCGAGACCGGTGTCGTGCGGGTGCTCGACACCCAGCCGGCGGGGGAGCACTCGATCGTCCACGCCGGGGTGGTCGGGTCCGGCGAGATCCGGGTCGGGCAGGAGGCCACCGGGCGGATCGATACGGACCGGCGGGAGGCCACGGCGCGGGCGCACACCTCCACGCACGTCCTGCACTGGACGCTGAAGCACCTCCTCGGGGAGCACGCGCGCCAGGCGGGCTCGCTCGTGGAGCCGGGCCGCCTCCGGTTCGACTTCACGCACCCGAGCGCCGTCGACCTGGAGCACCTCGAGGCGGCGGAGCTCGAGGCGAACCGCCGGGTGGCGGATGACGACACGGTGAAGATTTTCGAGACGACGCTCGACGAAGCGAAGGCGCTCGGCGCGGTCGGCCTGTTCGGGGAGAAGTACGGCGAGATCGTCCGGGTCGTGGAGATCGGCGACTACTCCCGCGAGCTCTGCGGCGGCACGCACGTCCCGCACACCGGGAACGTCGCGTTGATCCGGGTCCTCCGGGAAGGATCGATCGGCTCGGGGATGCGGCGGGTCGAGGCGCTGGTCGGACCCGACGCCCTCCGGGAGATCAACGCCGAGCGTGCGCTGCTGCACGGCATCGTCGACGCGCTGGAGGCGAACGAGCCTCAGGCCGCCGTAGATCGGGCCCGCAGGGTCATCGAGGAGAACAAGCGCCTGCGGAGCGAGCTCGGGAAGCTGCGCGCCGGCGACCGTGACGCGTTGATCGGCTCGCTCGTCGACGCCGCGCAGGCGGTCGACGGCGTCGCGCTGGTCGTCTCGGAGGTCCCGGGGGAAGATCCAGGAGGGCTCCGCGACCTGGCGCAGAAGGTGCGGGATCGGATGGCGGCTCAGCCCGCGGTGGTCGTGATCGCGAACGCCGATGGCGGCAAGCCGATGCTCGTGGCCGCGGCCACCGCCGGGGCGATCGAACGGGGCGTCACGGCACCCGAGGTCCTGCGCCCCGCGGCGGCAGCGGTGGGTGGAGGCGCGGGCGGCAAGGACATCCTCGCGAACGCAGGTGGCAAGGACGCTTCGAAGCTGGCGGAGGCCCTCGCATCGATCCCCGCCCGCTTGCACGAGCTCCTTGCAGGCGGCTGAGGTGCCGGGGTCGTCCGACCCGGGCACCGGGCGTGTGCTCGGCCTCGATCTGGGCGATGCGCGCATCGGGGTCGCGATCAGCGACCCCGACCGGCGGGTCGCGGTCCCCACCGGCACGATCCACGTGGGACAGCCGCCCGGAGAGCTGAAGGCGATCGCCGCGCTCGTCGTCGAGCAGGGCGCCACGCTCATCGTCGTGGGTCATCCGCGATCGCTCGATGGCTCCAGCGGCCCGCGCGCGCAGCAGACCGAGGCTTTCGTCGACGCGCTCCGTTCGGCCGTCTCCGTACCGGTCGAGCTCCAGGATGAGCGCCTCACCACCGTCCAGGCAGAACGGGGTCTCCGCGAGGCAGGGGTGAAGGGTCGCGAGCAGCGCAACGCCGTGGACGCGGCCGCCGCGAGCCTGATCCTGCAGGCCTGGCTCGACGCCCGCTCGGGGTCCCGGGGCGCCGGAGGCTGAGACGCGGCCGCCCGGGTATCCTCCACCACCGATGGACGAGTCGACGCCGGACCGCGAGACGGCGGTCCCCACCGAACGCCGGCCCCGTCGCACCGCCCTCCTCGTCGCGCTCGTCCTCTTCCTCGCCGTCGTCGCCGGCGTGGTGGTGGCCGGGATCGGTACCGCACCTGCCGGACCGCTCCCGACGCCACGGGGGAGACGGTCACGTTCGAGGTGCCGGAAGGCGCGTCGGGCCAGGACGTGGTCGAGTCGCTCGCCGCCCAGGGTCTGATCAAGTGTGGCGGTTTCGTCGGCAACCTGATGCTCCGGGGGAGCGGCAAGGCGAGCGACATCCTCGCGGGCACGTACCAGCTCCCGGTGGGCTCCAGCCTCGACGAGATGCTCGTGATCATGACCACGCCCCCACCGGAGGCCGAGACGGTCGAGCTCGCCATCGCGGAGGGCCTGCAGATCGACTCCGGGGTGCCCGGCAAGGAGGACATCGCGAACGCCGTGGCCGATCAGCTCGGGCTGTCGGAGAAGCGGTTCGTGCGGCTCGCCGAGAGCGGGCGCTTCAGCCTGCCCCCGTACCTCAAGAAGGGCCAGAGCCTCGAGGGGTTCCTCTTCCCCGCGATCTACGAGTTCCGCAAGGAGGGGCTCACCGAGGAGGTCGTGATCGAAGGGATGCTCGATCGGTTCCAGCAGGAGGCGGAGGCGCTCGACCTGCAGGCGGACGCGGACCGTCTCAGCATGACCCCGTACGAGGTCGTGACCCTCGCCTCCATGATCGAGAAGGAGTACCGGGTCGCCGACGAAGGACCGCTCATCTCCGGCGTGATCCACAACCGGCTCGAGATCGGGATGCCGCTCGGCATCGATGCGACGCTCTTGTACGACGACCCCACGCCCGACGGCGAGCTGTCGAGCAGCGACCTCGAGTCCGACTCGCCCTACAACACCCGGCTCGTGGCCGGCCTGCCGCCGACCCCCATCGCGAGCCCGGGTGGGAGGAAGTCGGGCGCCCTCCTGTGGGCGCTGCACCCGGAGTCGACGCCGTACCTCTACTACGTGCTCTGCCCACCGGACGGGGACGGGGTCCACCGGTTCTCGAAGACGTACGAGCAGCATCTGGCCAACGTGGAGGCGTGCCTTGGCTGATGAGGCCGACGGCACCGACGGCGCGTCGGGGCTGGGAGCGGCCACGCCGCGGATCGACGGCGCCTCCCGCACCGTGGGCGTGATCGGCTGGCCCGTCGAGCACAGCCTCTCGCCGGCGATCCACAACGCCGCGTTCGCAGCTCTCGGCCTCGATTGGGTGTACGTCCCGTTGCCGGTCCCTCCGGGTGCGGTGGGCGACGCTCTCGCCGGGCTCCGCGCCCTCGGCTTCGCCGGCGCGAACGTGACCATGCCGCACAAGTCCGAGGTGGCCTCCCGGATCGATGATCTCTCCGACGACGCCCGGCGGCTCGCGGCCGTGAACACGATCCAGGTGGTCGACGAGTCGCTCAGCGGTCACAACACCGATGCTCCGGGCTTCGACCGGTTCCTGCGGCTGGACGCCGGGTTCGAACCAGGGGGCAGGACCGCCCTGATCTTCGGCGCCGGCGGCGCGGCGCGCGCGTGCGCGCTCGCGCTCGCCCGCGCCGACCTGGCCACCTTGACGATCGCCGCGCGGGACCCCGCCGCGGTCGACGGGGTCCGCGCGGCCCTCGACGGCTTCACCACCACGGTCCGCGGCATCGCCATCGGGGAGGCCGCCGGCGAGCCGGCGGATCTCCTGGTGAACGCCACCCCCCTCGGCGTGCAGGGGGAGGAGCTCCCCCTGCCCGCCCTGACCACCGACATGCTCGCGATCGACCTGCTCTACCGGCCGACGGTCACGCCGTTCCAGGCCGCCGCCCGCGCCGGCGGAGCCGTCGCGTTCGGCGGCCTGGGCCTCCTGCTCCATCAGGCGGCCCTCTCGCTCGAGCTCTGGACCGGGCGACCGCCCCCGCTCGAGGTGATGTCGGCCGCCGCGCTCGCCGACCTCGCCGAGCACCCGTAGCACGCGCGTCGATCCCTCAAGGGCGAAGAGTGCTCCGACGATGCACCCCGTGAGGGATGAACGAATACGCCGTGCTCGCCCAGCGCGTCGGACTGATCGTGGACGACGTGCATGGCTGTCTCGTGTTGTCGAGGGACGGTCTGGTCCTCGCCGCCTTCCCCGAGGACCACGAGGACGGTCTGAAGCCGGCGTGGCTCCGCTTCGTCCAGATGGGGGAGGTCCGGAAGGCCTTCGTGGAGTTCGGGGACCAGATCTGGGCCTTCGTGCACCGCGGTCCCTACGCGGCGTTCGTGGTCGCCGGCACCACCGTGCGACCGGGCGTCCTGTTGGATCAGCTTGAGCAGGTGCTCCTCGCCGCGGAGGCTTCGCGGGCCAGCTGGGAGCCGCTGAAGCTGTCCGATGCCCACGCGGCTCCGTCGGGCAAGCCGCGCGCCCCGCTCCACCCACCGACGGAAAGGACCGCCCCCGCCGAGCCGGTGCCGGTGGTCGTGGCGGAGACCACCGAGGACCTCCGGCAGGCCGTGTCGGAACGGGAGCGTATGAAAGGGAAGGACAAAGAGAAGGACAAGGAGAAGGAGAAGAAGCGCGACCCCGTCGTCGCCGATGGTGGTGGGGCCCCGGTGCCGTCGGCGGATGCCGAGCGACGCCCCCCGCCGGCCATCGCCGGCGAGGCCGCCGCACCGACCTTTGCCGGCCCGGCAGCCGGCCCCCCGGAGGGACCTGCCGCCCCCGCCGCCGACACCCCGCTGAGCACGCTGAAACGTGAGCCACAGAAGCTCGTCGGAGATGCGGGGAACCCCCCCGAGGAGGGTGGCGAGATCGATCGCGTCCTCCTGGCCAAAGAGTTCTCGGGATTGCTTCAGATGGACTCGGACGGTGACGAAGCAAGTGGCTGACGACCTAGCCCGAACGCATGCCGAGGGGCCTGGATGACGACGGTCAAGCGCAAATCGAAACAGCTGGGCCAGATCCTGATCGAGCTCGGCTACATCACGCCCGAGCAGCTTGAGGTGGCCCTCGAGGAGCACCGGAAGACCCCCAAGTCGCTCGGCCGCGTCCTGATCGATATGGGCATGATCAAGGAGGCGGACCTGGTCCGGGCCCTCGCCGAGCAGGTCGGCTTGGAGTTCGTCGACCTCGACGCCTTCCAGATCGACCCCACGGCCACCGTCCTCCTGCCCGAGGCGCTCGCCCGCCGCTACCGCGCGCTCCCGATCGGTGAGCGCGAAGGCAAGCTCCTCGTGGCGATGTCGGACCCGGCCAACGTCTACGCCCTCGACGACATCCGGACCATCACCGGGCGCGACGTGCAGCCGGTCGTGGCGACCGCCCAGGACGTGGAGCGGGCGATCCAGAAGTTCGCCGGCATGGACTCGCAGGTCGAGGCGCTCGCGAGCGTGGTGGCGGAGGCCGAAGGCGAAGACGGCGTCGAGATGGAGGCGGCCCTCGAGGACGCCCCCATCGTCAAGCTCGTGAACGCGATCATGACGCAGGCGGTCGGCGACCGCGCCTCGGACGTGCACCTGGAGCCCGGCGAGCGCAACGTCCGCATCCGCTTCCGCGTGGACGGCGTGCTCCACGAGCCGATGCCGGCGGCTCCCAAGAACATCCAGGGCGGCCTCATCAGCCGGCTCAAGGTCATGGCGGACCTGAACATCGCCGAGAAGCGCGTCCCGCAGGACGGCCGCATCTCGATGAAGGTTGGCGCCAAGCAGCTCGACCTCCGTGTCGCGACCCTGCCAACCGTGTGGGGCGAGAAGGTCGTGATCCGCGTCCTCGACAAGTCGAGCGCGCTCTTGAAGCTCGAAGAACTCGGGTTCCTGGAGGCGTCGTACGAGCGGTTCTCCCAGTCGTTCCGCAAGCCCTACGGCGCGATCCTCGTGACCGGCCCGACCGGGTCGGGGAAGTCGACCACGATGTACTCGACGCTCAACATCCTCAACGAGGAAGACAAGAACATCATCACCGTCGAGGACCCGGTCGAGTACCGGCTGGCCGGCGTCAACCAGATGCAGGTGAACCCGAAGGCGGGGCTCACGTTCGCGTCGGCGCTCCGCTCGATCCTGCGTGCCGACCCCGACATCGTGCTGATCGGTGAGATCCGTGACAAGGAGACGGCCACCATCGCGATCGAGGCCGCCCTGACCGGTCACCTCGTGCTGTCGTCGTTGCACACCAACGACGCCGCGAGCGCCATCTCGCGTCTCGTCGAGATGGACGTGGAGACGTTCCTGGTCGCCTCGGCGATCGACGCGGTCGTGGCCCAGCGTCTCGCCCGCAAGCTGTGCGAGCGGTGCAAGGAAGCCTACGAGCCGGAGAAGGGCGAGCTGCAGGCGGCCGGCTACCCGGAATGGGTGTGGCCCGAGATCACCGAGCTGTACCGGCACACGGCTTGCCAGGCCTGCGCGAACACGGGCTACCGCGGTCGGATCGGCCTCTACGAGGTCATGCAGATGAGCGAGGAGATCGAGCGGCTCACCGTCGACCGTGCGTCGGCCGATTCGATCAGAGCCGTCGCGGTGCAGCAGGGGATGATGACGCTCCGCGAGGACGGCCTGGAGAAGGTCCGTCTGGGTATCACGTCCCTCGATGAAGTCGCAAGGGTGGTGAAGTGAGCATGAGCGTCGTCGCCTCACCCGAGGACGACGTCCAGGTTCCCGTCCCCGAGCTCCTGGGGAAGCTCCTGGACCTGGACGGCTCCGACCTGCACCTGTCGGCGGGCGTTCCTCCCGTTGTGCGGATCCACGGAGAGCTCGAGCGTCTCGAGGACTACCCGGCGCTCACGCCGCGTGCCCTCCAGGCGATGGTGTACGCGATCCTGCCGCAGAAGATGCGGGAGCGCTTCGAGCAGGAGCTCGAGCTCGACATGTCGTACTCCCTGCCGGGCCGGGCGCGGTTCCGCGTGAACGTCTTCATGCAGCGGGATGCGGTCGGCGCGGTCTTCCGCGTGATCCCGTTCGAGATCAAGACGGTGACCGACCTGGGGCTCCCCGCGGTGGTGGCCGACCTGGCGCGGTTCCCTCGCGGGTTCGTCGTGGTCACCGGTCCGACCGGATCGGGGAAGTCGACGACCCTCGCGTCCATGGTGGACGTGGTGAACACGGAGCGTGCGGGTCACATCATGACCATCGAGGACCCGATCGAGTTCCTGCACAAACACAAGAAGTGCATCGTGAACCAGCGCGAGATCGGCGCGGACACCCATGGGTTCGGCGCGGCACTCAAGCACGTCTTGCGGCAGGACCCGGACGTGATCCTGGTGGGGGAGATGCGTGACCTCGAGACCATCGGGACCGCGATCACCGCCGCGGAGACGGGCCACCTCGTGTTCGCCACGCTCCACACGCAGGATGCGCCGCAGACCATCGACCGGATCATCGATGTGTTCCCACCGCACCAGCAGCAGCAGGTGCGTGTGCAGCTCGCGACCACGATGCAAGGTGTCGTGACGCAGCAGCTGGTCCCCACGGCCGACGGCCGGGGCCGCGTGGCAGCGATCGAGATCATGGTGGCGACGCCCGCCATCCGGAACCTGATCCGCGAGGGCAAGGTGCACCAGATCTACTCGGCGATGCAGGCGGGCGGTCGCTACGGCATGCAGACCATGGATATGGCGCTGGCGGCGCACGTGAAGGCCGGGCGGGTCAGCCAGCAGATGGCGTTCGAACGTTGCCACGACGCGGAGGAGCTCGACCGGTTGATCGGCTCCCGCGGCGGCCTCTCGGCGTACGGGGGTGCGAGCCTCGAGGACGACCTGGGCTACGGCGGCGCGATGAGCGGCTCGATGGGCGGCATGTGAGCGGGCCGTGGGATCGAAGGAGATGACACGCGATGGCTGAGACCTACACCTACAAGGTTCGCGACAAGGGCGGGAAGGTCGTCTCGGGTACGCTGATCGCGGACAACGAGGCGCTCGTCCTGCAGCGTCTGCGCGAGCAGGGATTCACGCCCCTGGAGATCGCGAAGCAGAAGCGGGGCATGAACATCGAGCTGTCCGCCAAGAAGGTCAAGCTCAAGGAGCTCTCGGTGTTCAGCCGGCAGTTCGCCACCATGGTGAACTCGGGTCTGCCGATCCTGCGGTCGCTGGCGATCCTCTCGGAGCAGGCTTCGAACCCGTCCCTCGCGAAGGTGCTGACCAACGCGCGGATGGACGTGGAACAGGGTGCGTCGCTCTCCCAAGCGTTCGCGAAGCACCCGAAGGTCTTCAACGACCTCTACATCTCGATGGTGCGCTCGGGTGAGACCGGCGGGCAGCTCGACGACGTCTTGCTGCGCCTGGCCGAGATGCTGGAGACCGAGGTCCGGCTGCGCGGCAAGATCAAGTCGGCCATGACCTACCCGGTCGCGGTCGTCGGCCTCGTCATCCTGATCATGAGCGCGATGCTCTTGTTCGTGGTGCCGCAGTTCGAATCGATCTACGGGCAGCTCGGCGGCACCCTCCCGCTCCCCACACGCGTGCTCCTGATGGCATCGCAGGCGTTCAAGAAGTACTGGTTCATCTTCTTGGTGGGTGTGATCCTCGGGCGGATCTTCTTCAAACGCTGGAAGAAGACGGCGAAGGGCCGCGAGATGATCGACGGATGGAAGATCCGTGTGCCGGTCTTTGGCACGCTCTTCCACAAGACCGCGCTGGCCAGGTTCTCCTCGACGTTCTCGATGCTGCTGCGCTCGGGCGTGCCGATCCTGCAGGCCTTGGAGATCGTCGCCGAGACCGTGAACAACAAGGTGATCTCGAAGGCCGTGACCGACGTGCAGGAGAGCGTGCGCGAAGGTGAGTCCATGGCCAAGCCGCTCGCACGGCACAAGGTGTTCCCCCCGATGGTCGTGCAGATGATCGCGGTCGGGGAGGAGACCGGACAGGTCGACATCATGCTCGAGAAGGTCGCCACCTTCTACGAGCAGGAGGTCGAGGCGTCGGTGGACGCGCTGACGTCCTTGATCGAACCGCTCCTCATCGCGGTGATCGGTGGGTGCGTGGGCGCCGCGGTCGTGGCTCTGTACATGCCGATGTTCAACATCATCAAGCTGATCCAGTAGCACAGGAGGGGGCAGGTCCCTCGGACGGGCACGCTGGAGGCCCGGGCGCGATGCGCCCGGGCCTTCGCTCGTCTGTCCCCCCGATGGCCTTCCCTCGTCTGACCGGCCTGCGGGCCAACGGTTCTATCTCAGCGCGAAGGCTACAGGTGGGCTCGGCATCGACCGAAACAGTCGGAGAACGCGCGCCGACGGGGTGCGCACCCTCCCAAGGAAAGGAGGCGAAGGCAGATGCTCAAGGGACTCCTGAAGCGCGTCCGTGAGGACGAAGGCTTCACCCTCATCGAGCTGATGGTGGTCGTTCTGATCATCGGCATCCTGGTCGCCATCGCTCTGCCGACGTTCCTGGGCGCCCGCGAGCGGGCGCAGAACCGCGCAGCGCAATCGTCGCTGCGCAACGCCCTCGTCGCGGCCAAGACGGCCTACACGGACGACGAGGACTTCAGTGGAGCCGACACGAACGCCGAACTGCAGGCGATCGAGCCGTCGCTGAACTACCTGGCAGCGGCCACCGACTCCACGGGACCGACCGAGGTCTCGGTGCAGGCCTACGACTACGACGGTGCGGCTCCGGCCGACCTGCTGGCGTGGTCGGCGGCTGCTCTGTCCGAGTCGGGCGACTGCTGGTACATCAACGAGGTGTCGGTCGGAGCCGGCGCTGGCACCTTCTACGGTGGACCAGCGGCTCCGGCGGCTTGCGCCGGATCTGACGCCGACGCGGCTGCGGCTGCTGAGTGGTAGACCAGCACCACCGCATACCGTCACGCGGAAAGGCGGCCCCTCCGGGGGCCGCCTTTTCCGTCCCCTGGACGCTCAAGGGCATCCCCCATCCTGCCGACCCTTTGGGTGTGGAGACCCCGCTCGGGCAGTGGAGCGCTGTGCGATGACGCGACGACAACTGGTGCGACGGATGCGGATCCGGCTCGGACAGGACGAGCAGGGCTTCACGATCGTGGAGCTCATGGTCGCCATCTCGATCTTCGCGCTGGTCGTGACCGGCGTCACGGCCTTGACGGGCACGTCGTTGACCCTCACGCGGAACAACCGCAACCGCGCGGTGGCCGCCAACCTCGCGTCCCAGGAGATGGACACCGTGCGGAGCACGGCTTTCACCTCCCTCCCGATCGGCCAGGTGACGAGCTCGCAGAGCGTGGACGGTGTCGACTACAGCGTGATCCGGGAGACCGAATGGGTCACCCAGAACGCGACGACGGGCCCGTGCCAAGCGCCTTCGGGGGCACCCCCCGCGTACCTCAGGGTGACGGTCTCGGTGACCTGGGCGGCGATGAACGGGGTGGAACCTCCGTCGACCCAGACCGTCGTCACGCCGCCGATCGGGACCTACTCCGCCAGCACAGGCCACATCGCGGCGAGCGTGATCGACCCGGACGGTCAGCCACTCTCCGGTGTCCTCGTCACCTCGACGGGTCCGAACGGCACGAACAACCTCACGACCACGAGCGACGGGTGCGCTTTCTTCGCCTACCAGCCGGCGGGCAGTTACTCGGTCAAGGTCACGGCCTTCGGCTTCGTCGACGGGCTCAACAACTCGTCGCCGACGCAGTCCACGACCGTGACCGTGGGGGCGACCTCCTCGCTCCAGTTCCAGTTCGGCGACTCGACCGACCTGGTCGTGGACTACCACGGCTGGAACGGCGCCTCCGTGCCGGCCACCGTGCCGATCACCGTGGCGAACTCGCACCTCATCCCCGCCGGTACGCACGTCTACACCGGCTCCGGCACCCCGAGGACGATCCCGGACCTCTTCCCCTGGTCCGATGGCTACTCGGTCTTCGGGGGCAGCTGCGCTGATGCGGACCCGATCGGTGTGAACTCGAGCGGCGTGAGCTACTACCCGAACGCGGTCCGCGCGCAGCCGGTCGACACCAACCCTGGCGGCACCTCGTCGTTCCATCTCGACTTCCCCGAGGTGCTCGTGTACGCGGAGCACTCGACCACGTTCGTCCCGATCCCCAACCTCCCCGTCCAGGCGGTGCACGCGCCCGACAACGGGTGCCCTTCCGGGCAGACGTTCGCTCTCGGCAACACCGACTCGAACGGCGAGGTCTTCTCCGGTCTGCCGTACGGCACCTGGGCCATCTACGTGAACGGGACGCTGGCCCAGTCCGTCACGCTCACGCCGGCCGCGATCCAGACACCGCACGACGTGTACTGGAGCATCCCGTGATGGCGCGTCTCTCCCTCCGCCGTCTCCGCGACCAGGAAGGCATCAGCGTCACCGAGGTCATGGTGACCGTGGCGTTGCTCTCCGTCGTGCTCGGGTTCGTCCTCCAGGGATTCGCCTCGCTCCAGAGCGCCTCGAACGGGGCCAACCTGCGCATCCAGAACCTCGGACAGGCTCGGATCCTGATGGACGCCGTGACGAAGGACGTGAGAACCGCCGTTCGCTTGGGCTCGACGCAATCGCCGTTCCTCGCCGCGGACGACAATGATGTGACGTTCTACGCGAACCTCAACCTCTCGACGGCCTGCCCGAAGAAGGTGCGGCTCTACGTGGATACCAACTCGCGGATCCTCGAGAAGGTGACCGAACCGAACGCCGGGGGGGCCCCTCCGAACTGCCTCTACACGGGGGCGTCGCAGACGCGGTTCGTGGGCGAGTTCGTCGCGAACAGCAGTACCGAGCCGATCTTCACCTATTACTACGACAACGGCTCGTCGGACGTCGCGTTCACGACGGCCGCCACGCCCTTGTCCGCCGCGAACCTCCTGCTGGTGAACGGGGTGGGGGTACGGTTGTCGATCCGGAAGGACACGAACTACACGGTGGCCGACACCACGTTGGTCAACAAGGTCCGCCTGCCGAACGTGGACTACAACCCCCTGCCGAGCGGGAGCCCGAGCCCATGACCGCTCACCGCAGGCACCGGCTCCTCTCCGCGATCCGCCGCGAGGACGGCATCGCGCTCATCACGGTCCTGCTCCTGTCCGTGATCATGCTGACGCTCGTCACCGGTTCGCTCTCGTACGCGCTCGGGTCGCAGAACCTCTCGAGGCGCTCGCAGGACTGGAACGCAGCGCTTGCGGCCGCGGAGGCCGGCCTGGACGACTTCATGTTCCACCTCAACGAGGACAGCAGCTATTGGCACTACAGCGCGACCACCCCGCCACCGGATGGCAACCAGGCGTTCGCCCAGTGGGTGGACGTTCCCGGGCCAGCGAACGATGGATCGTTCCGCTACACGGTGAACACCTCGAGCCTCGCCACCCAGGGGGTCCTCTCGGTGACCGCCACCGGACGGGTGGGGAACGTGACCAGAACGGTCGAGGGCTCGATGCGCCACCGTTCCTTCTTGGACTTCCTGTACTTCACGGACATCGAGACGAAGGACCCGGCTCTCTACAGCACGTCGTCGGGAGACGACTACACGCCGGCGCAGGCGCAGACGTACTGCTCCAAGCGCTACTACCAGGGCCGGGACATCGCGGGTCGCGTCGACTTCACGGGCGACACGGACGGGAACGTCTGCACCGAGATCAGCTTCAACGACTACGACACGATCAACGGTCCGCTCCACACGAACGACGCGATGCGGGTGTGCGGTGACCCTGACTTCCTCGGCGATACGAGCACGGGGTGGAAGTACACGAGCGGCCCGGGGTACTGGCCGTATCCGACGGGCAGCTGTGGCTCGAGCCCGGTCTTCAAGCCCGGTGACCCTGAATACGCGGACCCGCTCACGATGCCGCCGACGAACGCGTCGATCAAGAGCAAGACCAACTTCGGCGAGGGCGGGTGTCTCTTCACAGGCCCCACGTCGATCTACGTGAAGAGCAACGGTACGATGGACGTGCTGAGCCCCCTCACGAAGATCAGCAACTGCTTCGGCAACGCCAGCACCTTCTACAGCACCACGAAGGGTGACTGGACGCAGACCCCGACGAACCTGCCGCTTCCCAGCAACGGTGTCATCTACGTCCAGAACGTGCCCACGTCCTCGAGCGACCAGAACTACACGAACGGTTGCCCCTGGACGGGGACCGTGGTCGGCACGGCGCGCCTGTCGGTCGGCCAGACGTCCGCGAGCTCGGGCAAGGTCTATCGTGCGCACCCCCTCGGGTATCCGCAGAAGGACGACGTCACGACCTACGGGTGCCGGGACGGCGACGTGTTCCTCCGTGGGCAGCTCAGCGGGCGGCTCACGATCGCCGCCGACAACAACGTCTACCTCGTGGGGAACACCACGTACGTCAGCGGCACGGGTGGCACCGACGTGCTCGGCCTGATCGCGAACAACTACATCGAGATCTACCATCCGGTGTATACGACCTCGTCGAGCAACACGAACTGCGACGGCGGCGGGAACAGCAGCTACACGGGCTGCAGCTTGAAGATCCCCGGGATCACGAGCACGTCCACCCTGACCGCCAAGCCCACCACGCTGACGACCCAAGCGTTCCGGAACCCCACGATCAACTCGGCGCTCCTGACGCTATCGCACTCGTTCCGCGTGCAGAACTACCAATACGGGACGACGAACGTGGGGAACCTCAACATCACGGGCGCGATCGCCCAGAAGTACCGCGGGATCGTGACCCTGATCGGGACGTCGGGGTACGGGAAGAACTACACATACGACCAGCGGATGAAGTACGAGTCACCCCCGCACTTCCTCGAGCCGGTGGCGTCGGCGTGGCAGATCGTGACCTGGTCTGAGAAGGAAGCGGCGTACAACCCGTAGTCCCTCCCGGCTAGGGAGGGGTGAAGGGATAGGGTTCGGCGCCATGGATGACCCTCATGGATGACGCCTGGATCCGCGTCGCCATCGCCCTGCCGCTCGGGCTGATCATCGGCAGCTTCATGACCGTGGTGGTCGCGAGGGTTCCCGCGAAAGAGTCGCTGCTCCGGCCCCGGTCGCGCTGCCCCCGGTGCGGCACCCAGATCCGCGACCGCGACAACATCCCGGTGGTGGGATGGATCCTCCTGCGGGGCCGGTGCCGCTCATGCGGCGAGCGGATCTCGGCCGTCTACCCCGTGGTCGAGCTCACGACGGCGGCGCTCATCGTGGCCGCGGTGCTGACGTACGAGGACCTCTGGGTCGCGATCGGGGTCGCAGCCCTCGTGGCGTTGATGCCGGCGCTCTCGGTGATCGATCTGCGCCATCGCATCATCCCGAACGCGATCATGTACCCCGCCTTGATCGCGTTCCCCATCTACCTGGTGGTAGCGGCCATCGCCGGCGCACCCGTCGACCTCGTGCGCATGGCGATCGGTGCCCTGACGTACGGCGGTGGTCTGCTCCTGATCGCCCTGATCGCGCCGGGCGGCATGGGGATGGGTGACGTGAAGCTCTGCGCCTTGATCGGCGCGGTCCTCGGTTCCATCGGTCTCGGGCTGGTCGCGGTCGCCGCCGGGGCCGCGATCCTGATCGGTGGGATCGCCGGTGTGACGGCGCTCCTCGGAGGTCGGGGGCGCAAGGCCACGATGCCGTTCGGTCCGGCGATCGCGGCGGGCGCCGTCGTCGGGGCGTTCTGGGGTCAGCAGATCGCGGATTGGTACGTCGGCCGCATCGGCGGGTGACGGCTCCGTCCCGGCCTCAGAGATCCTTTCCTCCAGGTGTTTGACTTGCCCATGTGCCTGGTGTTTCGTGAGCGAACTCGATACCGCCACTGTGCCTCGTGTGGCACATGTGAAACATGGTGAACAACGACTTCCCCGTCGCCGCCGAGGCCGGAGCCGCGGGCTCCGGGCCTCCCACGTCTGCCCTCCCCGGTGCGCTCCTGACCGTGGCCGAGGTCGCCGGGCTCATGCGTGTGTCGAACATGACGGTCTACCGCCTCATCAAGGCCGGTGAGCTCGCCGCCGTTCGGGTGGGCCACAGCTACCGGATCCGCGAGGGTGAGGTCGAGCGGTACCTCGCCGAGCGGTCCGTGCGGGTGGAGGGCGCCTAGATGGCGAAGGGTCGGATCGGTCTCGATCTCGGTTCCACCGCCGTGCGGGCGGCGGAGCTCTCCGGTGGTCCGCAACCGGTCGTCCTGCGCGCCGCCCAGGTACCGCTCCCCGAGGGCGCGGTCGAGAGCGGCGAGGTCCGCGACTCGAACGCCGTGGCGGACGCTCTCCGCGAGCTGTGGCAGCGCGGTGGCTTCAAGTCGCGGCAGGTCTGGATGGGCGTCGGGAACCAGCGCGTCGTGGTGCGTGAGATCGCCCTGCCGTTCCTCCCGGAGAAGGAGCTCCGCGCGTCGCTCAGCCTGCAGGTCCAGGAATACATCCCGATGTCCGTGGACGAGGCCGTCCTCGACTACGACCCTATCGGTGAGTTCGATCAGGACGACCGGAAGATGCTGCGGATGCTCCTGGTCGCCGCCCAGCGCGTCATGGTCGACCAGGTCGTCACCGCGGTGCAGAACGCCAAGCTCGAGCCCATGGGGCTGGACCTCGTGCCGTTCGCGCTGGTCCGCGCCATCGGGACCCCCGACGTCGCCATGGACCTGGAGGAAGAGGGCGAGGAAGCCATCATCGACGTGGGCGCCCACGTCACGAACATCGTGGTGCATGCGCGCGGGAACACCCGGTTCGTCCGGATCCTCCCGTCCGGTGGTCGCGACGTCACCCTCGCCATCGCGCGCGCTGCCGGGATCGAGGACGACGTCGCCGAGCGCTTGAAGCGCGGCGAGGAGATCGAGGGAGCGCCGCCCCCGGAGGAGATCCGTGATGTCGCGCGCACCCGGGCGTCGGCGTTCGTTGACGAGATCCGTTCCTCACTCGAGTTCTACACGGCGCAGGCGAGGGACGCCCGCATCGGCAAGGTCATGATCACCGGGGGCGGCTCCAAGCTCGAAGGCCTGCTCGACCTGATGCGCCAGCGCATCACGGTCCCGGTCGACCCGGGCGCGGTGTTCCAGCATGTGCCCTCGCAGCTGTCCCTGTCGCCTGAGGCGTCCGCCGACGCCGAGCCGGTCCTCGCGGTCGCGATCGGCCTGGCCATCCCGGGAGCGGTCTCGTGAGCCAGGTCAACCTCCTCCCCCTGAGTATCCTCCAGGGGCAGAAGTACCGCCGGTCGGCGGTGGCGGTCCTCCTCGGCGGTGTCGTGCTGCTGGTCTTCATCTTCGCGTTCTACCTGCTCCAGATCCAGCGCCTGTCGTCGGTGGAAGACGACATCTCCGCGCAGGAGCTCACGAACGCAGGCCTCCAGGAGCAGATCAACGGGCTCCAGGAGTTCGAAGACCTCAAGATCCAGGCCGAACAGACCGAGGCCGTGCTGACCTTGGCGTATCAGAACGAAGTGTCGTTCTCCGGCCTGCTGCTGGACATGTCTCGCATCATGCCGAGCGAGACCTACCTCCAGAACTACACGGCCACGATCACGACCGCCGTCGGCGCGCAGGGCGGGGGGACGGCGGCCGAGGGGACGTTCATCGGAACCCAGTCGATGGGCGGGCAGGCGATCGGCATCGATGAGATCAGCCTCTTCCTCACCCGGTTGGAGCAGGTGAAGGGTTGGGTCAACCCGTGGGTCTCGTCGGTGACCTCCGCCGATCAGTCCATCGACGCGTTCAGCTTCACCGCGACGGTGGACCTCTCGAACGAGGTCGTGACCAAGCGAGGGCAGGGCGAGGTGAGCGGCGGTGGGTAGCCGGCGTGCTCCTCTGCTCGCGGGCATCGGGGTCGCGGTCGTCGCCATCCTGTTCCTCGTGGTCCTCGTGCTCCCGAAGATGAAGCAGGTGACCGCCGCCGAGGAGGATCTGACGGCCGCAGAAGCGGAGCAGCAGACGCTGGAGTCCCGTCTGCAGGTGCTCGAGGACACCCGGGACCAGGCGCCCGAATTCGAAGCCATCATCGAAGAGGCACAGAATCAGATCCCACCCACGGCCGAGGAGTCGTCCCTCCTCCTGCTGATCCAGGGGGCCGCCACCGAAGCAGGCATGGACCTGCTCAGCCTCACCCCCGGCGTGCCCACGTTCGATGACCAGAAAGGGCTCTCGGTCATCGTGGTGAACGTGAACGCGGAGGGCATCTACTTCGACGTGGTGGACTTCATGTACAACATCGAGACGCTGCCACGGGCCGCGGTCGTCACCAGCCTCTCGCTCTCTCCCGGCGATACCGATGCGAGCGGCGTGCCGCGTCTCACGGCGACGGCGACCATCGAGCTGTTCACGACCGACACGAGTGCGGGACCCGGTTCGGCCCCCGGCGTGACCGCCGGCGGGTCGCCGTCGGACGGGGGTGTCGGCTAACCATGCCTTTGGCCGATCGCGACCGGCGGACCCTCACCATCGGTGGAGCGGTGATCGGGGTGCTCCTCGTCGCCCTCGTCCTCGTGAACGTGCTCGGCGGCGGGGGGAGTCCTCCCGGTCAGGTCACGACGCGCCCCACGGAGTCGCAGTCCCCGCCCCCGGTGACCATCACGCCGACCCCGACCCCCACGGGAGGCGGCACGGGTCCCGGCGGATCCGCCGGCCGCGACCCTTTCTCGATCCCGGCCGCCTTCTCGGTGGCTCCGACGGGATCGGGGAGTGGATCCGGCTCGGGGAGCTCCTCGAGCACCAGCACCAGCACCAGCTCGAGCACGAACACCGGATCGGGATCCAGCTCGAGCGGTCCACCGCCCACCCAGCCCGGCAACGGCTCGAGCACGAACAAGGGCGGTCATGAGGTCGTGCTCCTCGACGTGTTCACGGTCGACGGCGTCGACACCGTCCAGGTGGAGGTCGACGGGACGGTCTACGACGTCTCGGAGGGCGAGACGTTCGGACCGAACGACCAGTTCGAGCTGCTCTCCGCCTCCGGCAACTGCGCGGCGTTCCTGTTCGCCGATGACTCGTTCACGCTCTGCGTGAACCCGCAGAAATAGGAGCCATCCCAGCTCACGACGCTTGATGACCCCGGCGGCCCGCCCACGGGGGGAGCGGTCGCCGGCCGCGAGGGCGGTCCCGAGTCGGGGCCGCCCTCGCATCTCCAACGCCCACCCCCACGCCTCGGCCGCTCGCTCGGCGCGCCGCCGGCGAGCCGCCGCCATGGACCCTCCGAGCAGGGGACCCCGAGGCCGTTGCCTATGATGTCCGCGATGCTGCGGATGCTGACCGCCGGAGAGTCGCACGGGAAAGGACTCGTGGCGGTCCTCGAGGGCATCCCTGCGGGCGTCCCGGTGTCGTCGTCGGCCATCGCGCAGGAGCTGGCCAGACGCCGCCACGGGTACGGCAGGGGCGGACGCCAGCGGTTCGAGGCCGACGCCTTCGAGAATCCTGGCGGGGGTGCGGCACGGACGGACCCTCGGGGCGCCGATCGCCATCACGATCCCCAACGTGGAGTTCGACGCCAAGTTCCGCGAGCTGATGGCCGCGGAGGGCGAGCCCGACCCCTCGACGCGGCTCACGCGGCCGCGCCCCGGACATGCCGATCTCGTGGGCACGCTGAAGTACGGGTTCGACGACGTGCGCAACGTCCTCGAGCGCGCCAGCGCCCGGGAGACCGCCGCCCGCGTGGCGGCCGGCGCCCTCTGCAAGGCGTTCTTGGGCGAGCTCGGGATCGAGGTGCTCTCGCACGTGGTCCAGATCGGCCGCGTGAAGGCGCGCGGGGCGCCGCCGGGACCCGCGGACCGCGAGGCCGTGGACGCATCGCCCGTCCGGTGCGCCGACGCTCGAGCGTCCGACGCCATGGTCGCCGAGATCGATCGACGCAGGAAGGAGAAGGACTCCGTCGGAGGTGTCTTCGAGGTGCTCGCGTACGGCGTGCCCCTCGGCGTCGGGTCGTATGTGCACTGGGACCGGAAGCTCGACGCGCGCCTGGCCGCGGCCCTGATGTCGATCCAGTCGGTGAAGGGCGTCGAGATCGGTGACGGGTTCGCCACCGCGGCTCGCCCCGGCTCGAAGGCGCACGACGAGATCATCGTTCGGGACGGGCGGGTGACGCGCGCGACCGCCCGCGCCGGAGGGATCGAGGGTGGCATGTCCACCGGGCAGCCGATCCGGCTGCGCGCCGCCATGAAGCCGTTCTCCACCGTCCCCAAGCCGCTCGCCACGGTGGATCTCGCCACGGGCGAGCCGGCCGTCGCCATCAAGCAGCGGACCGACGCCTGCGCGGTCCCGGCCGGCGGGGTGGTGGGGGAGGGGGTGACCGCCTTCGTGCTGGCGGATGCCGTGTTGGAGAAGTTCGGGGGCGACTCCGTGCCGGAGACCCGTTCGAACGTCGATCGCTACCTGGGATCGTTGCCGTGATCGTGTATCTGGTCGGGATGCCGGGGTCGGGGAAGTCCACCGTCGGGCGCGAGCTCGCCGGTCGGTACGGCGTGCCGTTCGTCGACCTCGACGTCGAGATCGAGCACGAGGCCGGGGCCTCCGTGCCCGAGATCTTCGCCGAGCGCGGCGAAGCGGCCTTCCGTGCCCTCGAGGCCCAGGCGCTCCTGAAGGCATCCACCCAAGACCCCTCGGTGGTGGCGTGCGGCGGCGGCATCGTCCTCGAGCCCGCGAACAGGATCACGCTGCGGAACACGGGGATCTGCGTCTTCCTCGACGTGCCGCTCGAAGGGCTCCGTGCGCGCGTGGAGCCGTCCACCGATCGACCGTTGATCAGGTCCGAGGGCGATCTCGAGCGGCTGTTCGACGCCCGCCAGCCGCTCTACCGCGAGTTCGCCGGTCACGTCGTGGAGGCGAGCGGCGATCCGTCGGAGGTCGCCGACGCCGTCGTGGAGGAGCTGCGTTGGAGCGCGTAACCGTCCCGATCCCCGGGCGGTCCTACGACGTGGTCATCGGACGAGGGGTCGTGCCGGCCGCCGCGCAGCTGCTGCCCGACCTCGGCGCCGCCGCACGGGCCTTCGTGGTGGCGGATCGGGCCGTGGCGGACGCGTGGTTCCGACCGCTCGGCGACGCGCTCCGTGACCGCGGGCTCCACCCGGTCCTGCTCGGGGTGCCCGCCGGCGAGGAGGCGAAGACGCTCGACGTGTACGCCAACCTCCTCCATCAGCTGGCCACGCAGGAAGCGCACCGGGACGACATCGTTGTGGCCCTCGGCGGCGGGACCACGGGAGACCTGGCCGGGTTCGTGGCGTCCACCTACATGCGGGGCCTCGGGCTCGTCCAGGTTCCCACGACGCTCACCGCGCAGGTGGACGCCGCGATCGGCGGGAAGACGGCCGTCAACCTCTCCGAGGGGAAGAACCTCGTGGGGACCTTCTACCAACCCCTCGTGGTGCTCTGCGACGTCGACGCCCTGCGCACGCTCGACGATCGCGACCTCCGCTCGGGACTCGCGGAGGTCGCGAAGTACGCGCTGACCCTCGATGTGGACCTCTTGGAGCAGCTCGAGCGCGATCCGACCCCCGTCCTGCGGCGCGCTCCCGAGGTCATGGAGCCGCTCGTGGCGCGTTGCGTCCGTGCGAAAGCCGGAACCGTGGCGGGGGACGAGCGCGACCAGGGGGGACGTCTGGTCCTGAACTACGGCCACACGCTGGGGCACGCCCTGGAACGCCTCGAGGCGTTCAAGGGCAGGACGCACGGCGAGGCGATCGCCGTCGGGATGGTGTTCGCCGCGCGCCTCTCCGAGGCGCGCGCCCTGTGCCCACCGGGTCTCACCGCCCGCACCACCCGGTTGCTGAAGGCGCTGGGCCTCGAGACCGAGGGGTCGCTGCCGCCCGTCGCGGAGGTGCTCGCCACCCTCAGGATGGACAAGAAGTTCCACCGCGGGGTCCGGTTCGTCCTCCTCGAGGATGTCGGGCGCCCCGTCGTGGTGGACGATGTCGGCGACGACGAGCTGGCCGCGATCTTGCGGGAGATGGGAGCAGAGGGATGAACGTGCTCTTCCTGTTCGGCCCCAACCTCGGCGCGCTCGGAACGCGCGACACGGAGATGTACGGGTCACAGACGTTGGCCGAGATCGTGGCCGAGATCGACCGGCACGCGATGGAGCTCGGTCACTCGATGCGCTGGCACCAGTCCGACCACGAGGGCGAGCTCGTCGGCTGGCTGCTCTCGGCGGCCGAGGACGGGGTCAACGCGGTCGTCATCAACCCGGGCGCTCTGACTCACTACTCGTACGCCGTGCGCGACGCGATCGACGCCTGCGGTGTCCCGGTGCTCGAGGTGCACATGTCCAACATCTACGCCCGCGAGGAGTTCCGGCGAACGAGCGTGGTGTCCGAGGTCTGCGTGGGCACCATCGGGGGATTCGGAACGGGTAGCTATCATCTGGCGCTGGAGGCGATGCCGTGGATCATCACTTGAGGAGGCGAGCGCTCGGCGCTCGCCTCGGCGAACGGGGCGTGAACGCCCTGTTCGTCACCCGCCTGGAGAACGTCCGCTACCTGACCGGCTTCACCGGCTCCAATGCCCAGCTCGTGGTCCTCCCGGGGACCGCGGTGTTCCTCACCGACGGCCGCTACACCGAGCAAGCCCGGCACGAGGTCCCCGACCTCGAACGGGTGACCTACGCGCCTTCCTACCGCGATGTCTTGTCGCGGTTCGTGGCAGTGCCGGGCGTGACCCGGCTCGGGATCGAAGCCGATCACGTCACCCTCGCGAGCCACGGCAGGATCACGGCGGCTTTGCCCGGGGTCGAACTCGTGCCGCTCGAGGATGTCGTTGAGGATCTCCGGACCGTGAAGGATGACGACGAGCGTGAGCGGATCCGTGCGGCACAAGCCGCCACCGATGCCGCGTTCGAGGACATCCTCGATCGCTTCGCCGTCGGGATCAGCGAGCTACGGATCGCGCGCGATCTCGAACGGCTCCTCCGTGAGGAGGGGGCCGACGGGCTCGCCTTCGATCCGATCGTGGCGTTCGGCGAGAACGCCGCCGAGCCGCACCACGAGCCCGGGAGCCGGATGCTCGAGGAAGGTGACGTGATCACGGTCGACTTCGGCGGGCTGGTCGACGGCTACCACGCCGACATGACCCGGACCATCGCGTTCGGCTCGCTCAACGGTGAGCTGCGGAAGGTCCACGAGATCGTCCGGGAGTCCCAGCAGGCGGGCATCGACGCCGTCCGCGCGGGTGCCACCGGGATCGAGGTCGACGCGGCCTGCCGCGCGGTGATCGGCGGCGCAGGCTACGGCGAGTCGTTCGTGCATCCCAGCGGCCACGGCGTCGGTCTCGAGATCCATGAGGGGCCGTGGCTGGGCACGGCGCACGGGAACCCGCTCCCGTCCGGCTCGGTCGTGACGGTCGAGCCGGGTATCTATCTGCCGGGCCTCGGCGGTGTCCGCATCGAGGACATGGTGGAAGTCACGGACGAGGGTGGGCGCGTCGTCGGGACGTCGACCCGAGAGCTGATCGAGCTGTAGCGAAGGAGCGACCTTCCCTGTGAGCGTCTCCACCAACGATCTGAAGAACGGCATGACCCTCGACCTGGACGGCACGCTGTTCCAGGTGATCGAGTTCCAACACGTGAAGCCCGGCAAGGGTGGCGCCTTCGTGCGGACCAAGCTCCGCAACATGAAGACCGGGGCCGTCATCGAGAAGACGTTCAACGCCGGTGTGAAGGTCGGGCTCGCGATCGTCGAGCGCAAGCCGATGCAGTACCTGTACGCCGACGGCACCGACACCGTGTTCATGGAGCTCGACACGTACGAACAGATCCACGTCCCGCAGGAGGTCCTCGGCGACCTGACGCACTACCTCGCCGAAGGCGCCGAAGCGCAGATCTCCATGCACCAGGGCGTGCCGATCGCGGCGGAGCTCCCCGCGTCCGTGACGTTGACGATCTCGAGGACGGACCCCGGCGTGAAGGGCGACACCCGGACCGGGGCCATGAAGCCCGCCACGCTCGAGACCGGCGCGGTCGTCAACGTCCCGCTCTTCGTCGAGGAGGGCGAACGGGTCAAGGTCGACACACGGAGCGGTGAGTACATCGAGCGCGTGAAGGGCTAGCGGTGTCCACCCGCCGCGAGGAACGGCGCATCGCGATCGACGTCCTGTACCAGGCCGACCTGACCGATGCCGAGCCGGCCGACGTGGTCGAGGACTGGGTGGCGGCGGGCCGCGACGTACCGGTGTTCTCCCGCGAGCTCATCGAAGGGGTCGCTGAAGAGATGCCGGGCATCGACCTGCTCCTCGAGGAGAGCAGCGAAGGGTGGAGCGTGGCGCGGATGCCCGCCCTCGATCGAACGACGCTCCGGCTGGCGATCTACGAGCTCCGGTACCGCGACGACATCCCGGCGTCGGTCGCCATCAGCGAGGCGGTCGAGACGGCGAACGAATTGTCGACCGAGGACAGCGGGCGGTTCGTGAACGGCATCCTGGGGAAGATCGCCCGGGACGCCGCCGCGTCGGACTAGCTCTGGGCGGGCGGCTGGTCCGCCGGCTTCGGAGCTTCCGGGCCGTCGACCTCGGGGGCTGGCTGTGCGGCGGGCGCCTGGGGTGTGGGCGAAGCCGCCGGTGGAGGCGTGGTCGGCGTGGCCTGCGGGGCAGTCGCTTCCTCCGCCCCGTCATCGGCGGTGGCACCTTCCTTGAGCCCCTTCTTGAACTCGCCCTGCGCCTTCCCGACGTTGCGGGCGAATTGGGGGAGCTTGGACGCGCCGAAGATCACGGCGACGGCGATGACGGCGACGACGACCCATTCGCTGCCCATGTCGGAACCACCTTCCTGACGTTCGAACCTTAAGGATAGCCGCACGAGCGCGGGACCCAAGGACGTCGGTCGTTGCGAACGAACCCGCGCTGCGGCTATCCTCGGTCGCGACAACAGAACCCTTTAAGTCCGGTCCCGCGAGGCCGGGAAGGGAGCCAGATGATGCTGCAGCACCCAGACGCCTCCTTGCACGCTCGGGGAGGCGTTCCCGCATGAGCGCCAAGGTCATGGACCCGGCCGACGTCCGGCGTGCGCTCACCCGGATCGCACACGAGATCCTGGAACGTGATCGGGGCGTCGAGGATGTGGTCCTCGTGGGCATCGCCGACCGGGGGGATGACCTCGCCCGGCGGCTCGCCGCTGAGATTGGGTCGATCGAGGGCACGGAGGTACCCGTCGGGGTCCTCGACATCACTTTCTACCGCGACGACATCGGGCTCCGCGCCGAAGCGCCGGAGGTGCACGAGACCCGGATCGGCTTCGATGTGAGCGGCACGACCGTGGTGCTCGTCGACGACGTCCTCTACACGGGGCGGACCATCAGGGCAGCCATGGACGCGCTCATGGACCTCGGGCGCCCGCGCCGGATCCAGCTGGCGGTCCTGGTCGACCGTGGGCATCGTGAGCTCCCGATCCGCGCCGACTTCGTGGGCAAGAACGTGCCGACCAGCCGGGCCGACGACGTCCGGGTCCTGGTCGCGGAACTCGACGGCGAGGATGCCGTGATGGTGGAGGGGGCTCGCTAGATGAACGAACACCTGCTCTCGATGCACGACGTCACGGCCGAGGACGTGACGCGGATCCTGGACACGGCCGAGTCCCTCCGCGAGGTGGGTACCCGGGTGATCAAGAAGGTGCCGGCGCTCCGCGGACGCACCGTCGTGAACTTCTTCCTGGAGAACTCCACGCGCACCCGCATCTCGTTCGAGCTGGCCGCGAAGCGGCTGTCCGCCGACGTCATCAACTTCAGCGCCGGAGGGTCGAGCGTGGCGAAGGGTGAGTCCCTGAAGGACACGGCCCTGACGCTGCAGGCCATGGGAGCGGACGCCATCGTGATCCGCCACTCCAGTTCGGGATCGCCATGGCAGCTGACGAAGTGGGTCGATGCCCACGTGTTGAACGCCGGCGACGGCACGCACGAGCACCCGACGCAGGCACTGTTGGACCTCTACACGATGCGGGAGAAGCTCGGGCACCTGGAGGGGCTCCGGGTGGCCATCGTCGGCGACGTCCTGCACTCCCGCGTGGCGCGGTCGCTCTCGTTCGGGCTCGTGAAGATGGGAGCCGAGGTCACGCTCGTCGGCCCACCCACACTGATCCCACCCGATGCGCCCGCGTGGGGTGTCCAGGTGAGCTACGCGGTCGACGACGTCGTCCCCAAGCTGGACGTCTGCTACATGCTCCGGGTCCAGAAGGAGCGCCAGCGCCTGGAGTTCTTCCCGAGCGTCCGTGAGTACGCGCGCCTCTTCGGGCTCACGCGGGAGCGTGCCGGCATGCTCCCGGAGGGCGCGCTCGTGATGCACCCGGGTCCGATGAACCGAGGCGTCGAGATCGACTCCGACGTCGCCGATCTCCCGAGCTCGGTGATCGAGGAGCAGGTGACGAACGGCATCGCCATCCGGATGGCGCTCCTGTACCTCATGCTCGGCGGCACGGGGGAGGAGGTCGCATGACGGGCGAGCGATTCCTCATCGAAGGGGCGAGGGTCGTCGATCCCGCGAGCGGGATCGACGAGGTGCGGGACGTGGCCGTGGTCGACGGCCTGATCGCCGACGGCGATCAGGCCGAGGGCGCCGAACGGATCGACGCGCGCGGCCTCGTGCTGGCGCCGGGGCTGGTCGACCTCCACACGCACCTGCGCGAGCCCGGCTTCGAGCACAAGGAGACCATCGAGACCGGCACGCGGGCGGCAGCGACCGGTGGCTACACCGCGGTCGCGGCCATGGCCAACACGTCGCCCGCCACGGATCACGCCGCCATCGTCCACGAGGTCCGCGACCTCGCCGCCGTGGCCGGCCTCTGCGATGTCTTCCCGGTGGGAGCCATCACGAAGGGGCTCGAAGGGGAGTCGCTGGCGGAGATGGGGGAGATGGTCGAGGCCGGCGTCCGCTTCTTCTCTGACGACGGGAACTGCGTGCCGAGCGCGCGGCTGCTCCGCAACGCGCTCGTGTACGCGAAGGCGTTCCCCGATGTCGTCCTCGCGGATCACGCCGAGGATGCCTCGCTCGTCGAGGGAGGGCACATGCACGAAGGGCTGCATTCGTACTCGCTCGGCCTCGCCGGGAGGCCGGCCGAAGCCGAGGAGGTCGTGGTGGCGCGGGACCTCGCGATGTCGCGCGCCACCGACGGACGGCTGCACCTGTGTCATCTGTCGAGCGCTCGGGCGGTCGAGCTGGTCCGCGCGGCGAAAGCCGAGGGCGTCCCCGTGACCGCCGAGGTCACGCCCCATCACCTCACGTTCACCGACGCCGACCTCGCGACGTATGACACGAACCTGAAGATGAACCCGCCGGTCCGCAGCGCCGAGGATCGCGATGCCCTCCGCGCGGGCGTGGCCGACGGCACCATCGATGCGATCGCCACCGACCACGCGCCGCACGCTGTGGAGGAGAAGGAAGCGGAGTTCGACCTGTCGCCGCCCGGCACCATCGGGCTCGAGACCGCCCTCGCCGTGGTCCTCACCGAGCTGGTGCATCCGGGGTCGCTGTCCCTGTCCCGCGCGCTCGAGGCCATGTCCTCCGCGCCGGCGCGGATCCTCGGGGCCACGGAGCACGGCGGGCCGGTCCAACCCGGCCGACCGGCCAACCTCGTGCTCTTCGACCCGAACGAGGAGTGGATCGTGGAAGCGCCGTTCGCCTCGAAGGCACGCAACAGCGCGTTCCTGGGTCGCCGCCTCACCGGCCGCGTCCGCGCCACCATGCTGCGGGGCAGGCTGCCGGTGCTCGACGGGAAGGCCACGCGGTGACGCACGGACCGCCGGCGCTCCTCGCGCTCGAGGACGGCACGGTCTTCCGCGGATCCGCGTTCGGTGCCGAGGGTGAGGCCTTCGGCGAGGCGGTCTTCAACACGGGGATGGCCGGCTACCAGGAGGTGCTCACCGATCCGTCGTACACGGGACAGATCGTCGCGATGACGGCGCCGCATCAGGGCAACTACGGCATGAACGGGGAGGACCCCGAGTCGGCGACGGTGCGGGTCGCGGGGTTCGCCGTTCGGGAAGCGTCGCGGCGGGCGTCGTCATGGCGCGCCGAGACCACCCTCCCGGCCTCGCTCGCCGCGAACGGCGTCCCGGGGATCGAAGGGATCGACACGCGCGCGCTCACCCTGCGGCTGCGCGAGCACGGCTCGATGCGGGCCGCGATCTCCACCGTGGATCTCGACCCCCCCTCGCTCGTCACCCGCGTGCAGGGATCGCCGGGCATGGGGGGTGCCGACCTCGCGAGGACGGTGAGCGCCGCGGAGCCGTACCGCGCCGCGCTCGTTCCCACGGTCACGGATCGTGGGCCGGTGTTCCGCGTCGCGGCCTACGACTTCGGGATCAAATGGAACATCCTGCGACGCTTCGCTTCCCAGGGGATCGACTGCACCGTGTATCCGGCTGAGACGCCCGCCTCCGAGATCGCGCGATCCGATCCCGACGGCGTCTTCCTGTCGAACGGTCCGGGCGACCCCGCCGCCACGGCGTACGGGATCGCCGCCGCTCGCGAGCTCCTCGGGAAGGTGCCGGTGTTCGGGATCTGCCTGGGGGCGCAGCTGCTCGCCCTGGCGCTCGGCGGGCGAACCTACAAGATGCGGTTCGGGCACCGTGGGGTGAACCAGCCGGTGAAGGACCTCGCCACCGGCCGTGTGGAGATCACCAGTCACAACCACGGTTTCGCGGTGGACCCCGACGGCTGGGCGAAGGACGCCGCCGGGTACGCCCTCACGGATTCTCGGACGGGTGTCCCTCAGCCACTGGAACCTGAACGACGGGACGCTCGAGGGGCTCCGGTGCCTCGACGTGCCTGCGTTCGCGGTGCAGTACCACCCCGAGGCCGCCCCCGGGCCGCACGACTCCCGGTACCTGTTCGACGAGTTCCGCGCCCTCATGGCCGGGGGTTCGGGGGGCTCGAGCAGCGAGGCGGAGCCGAACGGTAGCCCCCCGATGGAGACAAGGGGTACGGGGGGCTCAAGCAGCGAGGCGGAGCCGAACGGTAGCCCCCCGATCGAGACAAGGGGTTCGGGGGCCTCGAGCAGCGAGGCGGAGCCGAACGGTGTCTCCCCGGGAACGACGGGGTCCGCCTGATGCCCCGCCGGAACGACCTGCACCGGATCCTGGTGATCGGCTCGGGTCCCATCGTGATCGGACAGGCGTGCGAGTTCGACTACTCGGGGACCCAGGCCTGCACGGTCCTCCGCCGCGAGGGTTTCGAGGTCGCACTCGTGAACTCGAACCCGGCCACGATCATGACCGACCCGGCGTTCGCCGATCGCACCTACATCGAGCCGCTCACCCCCGAGTCGGTCCTGCAGGTGCTGGAGCGGGAGCGACCCGACGCCGTCCTGCCCACCCTGGGGGGCCAGACCGGCTTGAACGTCTCGGTGGCGCTCGCCGAGTCCGGCGACCTGGACCGGCTCGGCATCCGCCTGATCGGTGCATCGCTCGAGGCGATCCACGCCGCCGAGGATCGGAGCCGGTTCCAGCAAGCCATGGAGAAGGCCGGCCTCGAGGTCCCTCGCGCCGGCATCGCCCACACCCTGGACGAAGCCCTCGCCCTCGGCGACGGGATCGGCTATCCGCTGATCGTGCGGGCGTCGTTCACGCTCGGCGGCGGCGGGAGCGGCTTCGCCGCGAGCCGCCGCGAGCTTGCCGCGCTCGCGGCCCGGGCGCTCGCGATCAGCCCGGTCACCGAGATCCTCATCGAGGAGTCCATCGCCGGCTGGAAGGAGTTCGAGCTGGAGGTGATGCGCGACGGCGCCGACAACGCCGTGATCGTGTGTTCGATCGAGAACGTGGATCCGATGGGCGTCCACACGGGCGACTCCATCACAGTGGCGCCGCAGCAGACGCTCACCGATCGGGAGTACCAGACGATGCGGGACGCGGCCATCACGGTCCTCCGGGTGATCGGGGTCGAGACCGGCGGATCCAACGTGCAGTTCGCCGTCGACCCCGTGACCGGCCGACAGGTCCTGATCGAGATGAACCCCCGCGTCTCGCGCTCGAGCGCGCTCGCCTCGAAGGCCACCGGCTTCCCGATCGCCAAGATCGCCGCGCTGCTGGCGGTCGGCTACCGGCTCGACGAGATCATGAACGACATCACGGGGGAGACCCCGTCGGCGTTCGAGCCCACCCTCGACTACGTCGCCGTGAAGATCCTCGGTTCGCCTTCGAGAAGTTCCCCGAGGCGTCGCCGATCCTCACCTCGACCATGAAGTCCGTCGGCGAGGTCATGGCGATCGGACGGACGTTCAAGGAGGCGCTCGGCAAGGCATGGCGGGGGTTGGAGAAAGGTTTCGACGAGGTGTGGCCACTGCCTGTGGCTGACCGCGTCGACGGTGGGGAGATCGTCTCGCTGACCCTGCCTGGCCATACCTCGCGAGACGATCTCCCCACCGCCTTCGGTCCTGACATGCACGTGCCCGAGCTCGACGGGTCGGCGGATCTGCTCGCGGCGCTCGGTGAATCGACGGAGGGGCGGCTGCATCTGGTGGCGGCGGCGCTCGCGGGCGGCCACACGGTCGATGACGTGGCGGGCGCGTCGGGGATCGATGCGTGGTTCGTCGATCAGATCGCGCAGGTCGTCGAGGGGGCCGCCGAGTTGCGCGGGCGACCGCTCCACAGCCTCGGAGCCGCCGAGCTGTGGTCGGCGAAACGGAGCGGGCTGTCCGACCGTGGGATCGCGGCGCTCTCGGGTTCCACGGACGCGGCCGTCCGCCGTCACCGGGATGCCCTCGGCGTGCAGCCGGTCTTCAAGACCGTGGACACGTGTGCAGGTGAGTTCCCGGCCGTCACGCCCTACCACTATTCCACCTACGAACAGGAGACCGAGGTCCGGCCGCCCGAGCGACCCCACGTCGTCATCCTGGGGGCGGGCCCGAACCGCATCGGCCAAGGGATCGAGTTCGACTACGCCTGCGTCCATGCCGCGTTCGCGCTCGAGGAAGCCGGGTACGGATCGATCATGGTCAACTCGAACCCCGAGACCGTGTCGACCGACTACGACACCTCGAGCCGCTTGTACTTCGAGCCGCTCGCGCCCGAAGACGTGCTGGCGGTGTGTCGCGCGGAGCGTCCCGTCGGGATCATCGCGCAGTTCGGGGGGCAGACGCCGCTGGCGCTGGCGCGCGTCCTCCAGGAGGAGGGGTTCACGATCCTCGGCACGTCGCCCGCGGCCATCGACCTCGCGGAGGACCGCGGCAAGTTCGCCGAGATCCTCATCGAGCTGGGCATCCCGGCGCCGCCGCACGGCGAAGCCCGGACGATCGGCGAAGCGCGCGCCATCGCCGAGCAGGTCGGCTATCCGGTGGTGGTTCGGCCGTCGTACGTGCTCGGCGGGCGCGCCATGGAGATCGTGTACGACGCCGACGAGCTGGAGCGGTTCGTGCGGACCGCAGCGGAAGCATCGCCCGACCATCCCGTGTTGATCGATCGCTTCCTTGAGGGCGCGATCGAGGTCGATGTAGATGCCGTGGTGGACGCCACAGGCGATGTGTTCATCGGCGCGGTGATGGAGCACATCGAGGAGGCCGGCGTCCATTCAGGTGACTCGTCGTGCCTCATCCCGCCGGCGACGCTCTCCGACGACGAGCTGGATACGATCGAAGACATCACGCGGCGTCTCGCCCGGCGCGTGGGCGTGATCGGGCTGTTGAACCTGCAACTGGCCGTGAAGGACGAGCGGATCTGGGTGCTGGAAGCGAACCCGCGAGCCTCGCGGACCGTTCCGTTCGTCTCGAAGGTCACCGGCGTGTCGCTCGCGCGGATCGCCACCTTGGTCCTCACCGGTGGATCGCTCGCGCAGCTCGTCGACGCCGGCGTGGTGCCCGGCGACCCTCACCACTACCGCCACCTCCCGTACACGAGCGTGAAGGCCGCCGTCCTCCCGTTCGGCAGGTTCCCCGGAGTGGACACCGTGCTCGGGCCGGAGATGAAGTCGACGGGTGAGGTCATGGGGATCGACGCCGATCCCGGGATGGCGCTCGCGAAGGCGATGGTGGCGGCGGGCCACGCGCTCCCTACGCGCGGGAACGTCTTCGTCTCGGTCGCGAACCGTGACAAACGGGCCATCGTCTTCCCGGCGAAACGGCTCGCGGATTCTCGGGTTCCGGTTGCTCGCCACGGGCGGCACCGCGGGCGTCTTGGAGCGGGCCGGGATCCCGGTGGAGCGCGTGGCCAAGGTGAGCGAGGGACCCGACAACGTCGCCGAGCTGATCCGGGCGGGGGACGTGGACCTCGTCATCAACACCCCCTTCGGGCGGGCCCCCCGCTCCGATGGATCGTTCATCCGCACGGCCAGCGCGTCCGCAGGTGTGCCGTGCGTCACCACGCTCCCCGGTGTGTTCGCGGCCGTGCGTGGGATCGAGGCTCTCCTCGGAGAGCCCACGGAGCCGCGCAGCCTCCAGGAGCATCACGCCGTCGCACGCAGGGAGCCGGTCCAGGCGCGGCTCACCTTCGAGCGGGCTGCGGGCGTGTCGGGGGCGAGCCCGTGAAGCGCGTCCGAGCCGAGATCCTGTCCACCCGCAAGCTCGGGGCGTACCAGTCGCTCACGCTCGTCGCTCCGGAGATCGCGGAGCGAGCGCGTGCTGGGCAGTTCGTGGCGATCTCCATGCCGGAGGGCCGGGACTTCCTCCTGCGGCGCCACTTCGCGATCCACCAAGCGTCGCGTCGAGGGGGATGGGCGGGGACGCTCGAATTCGTCGTGATGCCGTCGGGCCCCGGCACCACCTGGCTCGGCCAGGCGAAGGCGCACGAGTTCCTCGACGTGATCGGCCCGCTCGGCACCCCGTTCTCGTTCCCGAAGCGCCTCACGAACTGCATGCTCGTGGCCGAAGGCCGGGGCGCCGCCTCCATCTACTTCCTGGCGCAGGAGCTGCACACGCGGCAGAAGCGCGTCGACATGGTCGTGGGCGCCGAATCCTTCGAGTCGGTCCTCAAGCCGATCGAGGCGAAGCGCCTCTCCCAGACGGTCTCGATCGTGACGTCGGACGGAACGCTCGGCGACCGAGGCACGGTGCTCGACGCTCTCCCCGAGGCGATCGAGCGGAGCGGCACCGAGGTGCTCTACGCGTCGGCGGCGCCGTCCACCCTGCGAAGGATCGCCGAGCTCTGCGTGGAACGGCGGATCCCGGCCCAGGTCGCCATCGAGGAGAGGATGGGCTGCGGCTTCGGGTTGTGCCACACGTGTGTGGTGCCGGTGGCGCGACCGGACGGGAGCGGGTACGACAACCTGCGCGCCTGTGTGGAGGGCCCGGTGTTCAACCCCGCGCGCGTGCTGTGGGATCGCTGGCTCTCCGAGGAGCCCACCATGTTGCCGACGCCACCGGGAGGCATCCCCGCCGTTCGCGAGTGGTCGGGCGAGGTGCCCGGGGAGGAGAAGACGTGGCGGGCGTGAAGCGGACCCTGGCGGTCGATCTCGGCGGGATGTCGCTCACGACCCCCGTGATGATCGCCGCTGGGTGCGCCGGCACCGGACGCGAGCTGTCGGGTCTGGTCGATCTGCACAAGGTGGGCGCGCTCGTGACCCGCACCATCACCGTGCAGCCACGCAAGGGTTCGGCCACGCCGCGGATCGCCGAGACCCCTGCCGGCATCGTCTGGGACACAGGACTGCAGAATCCCGGCCTCGACGCCTTCGTCGACGATGAGCTGCCACGCCTCGCGAAGCCCGGCGTGCCGATCGTGGTGTCCATCGGGGGTGGCACGCTCGAGGACTACGTTCGCCTGACGAGCGCCATGCACCGCGGCACGGATGTCGCCGCGATCGAGGTGCACCTCGCCGGCCGGGACGACGAGCTCGGACGCGAGGTCCTCGGCGCCCACGCCGACCGCGTCACCGAGGTCGTCGGAGCCGTCGCCCGCATGTCCCGGCTGCCGGTCTACGCGAAGCTTCCGGCTACCGTCGGCATCGCCGACCTCGCGCGCGCAGCCGCCCGCGCCGGGGCGACCGGGGTGACGGTGGGCGGATCGCCGCAGGCGCTCGGGGTGGACGCCGATCGTCTGCGGCCCGACCTCGGTGCCGTGACGGGGTGGCTGTCGGGACCGGCGGTGAAGCCCTTGACGCTGCGAGCGGTCTTCGGGGCCTCGCACGCGGTGCCCGGCATCCCGGTGATCGCGAGTGGCGGGATCCGCACGGGCGACGACGCCGTGGAGTGCCTGCTGGCGGGAGCCTGGGCCGTGCAGGTGGGCACGGCCGCGCTCGTCGACCCGGCGGCTCCCGTCGTCATCGCGAAGGGCATCGCGCGCTACCTGAAGAGCAAGAACCTCGCCTCGCCGGAGGACATCCGCGGTCGGCTCCGGGTCCCGTCGTCGTTCGCGCCCCTCGAGGAGATCGTGTCGATCCCTCATCCACCCAACCCGTTGATCGTGGCACTCGACACGTCGGAGTTGGACCGCGCCCGGGCGCTCGCCGACCTGCTCGCGCCGACGGTCGGGATGTTGAAGGTCGGCTCCGAGCTGTTCTGGGCCCACGGCCCGGAGGCGGTGCGCCTGATCGCCGCGCACGGTCCCGTGTTCGCGGACGCGAAGCTCCACGACATCCCCACCACGGTCGAGCACGCCAGCGCGAACATCGCGCGGCTCGGTGTCGCGATGTTCAACGTGCACGCCCTGGGGGGCACGGTCATGATGCGCGCCGCGGTCGACGGCGCGCAGCGTGGCGCCGCCGAGGCCGGGGTCGCCGCGCCGCTCGTCATCGCCGTCACCGTGCTGTCCTCGCAGAGCGGCGAAGAGCTCGCCTCACCTGCCTCGCTCGCGTGGGAAGCGAAGGAAGCGGGGCTCGACGGTGTCGTGGTTTCGGGCGAGGACGTGCGCGATGTGCGCGACGCTTGCGGGGATGCGTTCTGTCTGGTGGTCCCGGGGATCCGGCCCGCCGGAGGCAACGGCGACGACCAGGTCCGGGTGCTCACACCCGGCGCCGCGATGGATCGCGGCGCCGACTACCTCGTGGTCGGCCGACCCATCACAGGGTCGGACGATCCCGCGGGCGTCGCGCGCGGGATCGTCCTCGCCGCCAGCTGAAACCGCACGTCGCGGCCTTGGAACGCCGTTGTCCCGCCGGAACGGCCGTGCGTATACTCCCGCGGGTTCCAGCTATTCCCATCGAGTAAAGGAGTCTGTCCATGGCCCTCCCGACCCTTACCCCGGAGCAGCGTGCCGACGCCCTCGCGAAGGCGGCCGAAGCACGGAAGAAGCGCGCCGAGGTCAAGGCGGAGCTGAAGTCCGGGACACGCTCCCTCGCCGACGTCCTGAAGAATGCGGACGGCGATGCGACGCTCGGCAAGATGAAGGTTTCCACGGTCCTCGAGTCCCTCCCCGGTGTGGGCAAGGTGCGCGCGCAGAAGATCATGGAGGAGCTCGACATCTCCGCCACGCGACGCGTGCGCGGACTCGGCACGAAGCAGCGCGAGCACCTGCTCGAGCGCTTCGGCAAGAAGTAGTCCACCGCCGCCTCGTGCGCCGAGGCCGGCTGATCGTCGTCGCAGGCCCCTCCGGCGTGGGCAAGGGCAGCCTCGTCACGGCCCTCATGTCGCGCGATCCGGACGGCCTCGCCCGTTCCATCTCCGCCACCACGCGCGAACCGCGTCCGAGCGAAGTCAACCAGGTTGACTACCGTTTCGTCTCGGACGGAAGCTTCGACGAGATGATCCGCGACGGCGAGTTCCTGGAGTGGGCAGAGGTCTTCGCCGGCAATCGATATGGCACGCCCCGGGCCGAGGTGGAGCGGCTCCTGGATGAGGGCCGAGACGTGGTGCTCGAGATCGACGTGCAGGGTGCCGCCCAGGTGAAGGAGGAGGTCCCCGACGCGGTGCTGGTCCTCCTGGCCCCGCCCTCCATGGAGGCCCTCGAGGCGCGGCTCCGGGGCCGGGCGACCGAGACCGATGCCAGCATCGCGGAGCGTCTCGCGGCGGCCGAACGGGAGCTGCAACAGGCGTCCTGGTTCGACCACCGCGTGGTGAACGACGACCTCGATCGCGCGGTGGGAGAGGTCGCTGCTATCATCGAGGCGTCCCGCACCACCTGACCTGCACAGGAGTGCCTCTTCCATGATCGAACCGAAGATCGATGAGTTGCTCGCTGCCGTCGACTCCAAGTACACGCTCGTGATCCTCGCCGCGAAGCGCGCGCGGGAGATCAACTCGTACTACAACCAGCTCGGCGAGGGCCGCGGGGAGTTCGTGCCGCCGCTCGTCGAGACCGGCCTGCGGAACAAGCCGCTCTCCATCGCCCTCGAGGAGATCGCCGAGGGCAAGATCGATTTCGAGCGGCCCGAGGAGATCATCGAGGTCGAGTGACGTGCTCGCCGGTCGCCGGGTGTTGCTCGGTGTCACCGGAGGCATCGCCGCGTACAAGGCCGCCATCCTCGCGCGCCTTTTGACGGGAGCCGGCGCGGAGGTCACGGCGGTGCTCACCGAGTCGGGCGCTCGCTTCATCGGCGCCGACACCTTCTCCGGGCTGACGGGGCGCGAGGCACTGACCTCGCTCTGGCAGCGTCCGGGCGAGGTCCTGCACATCCGTCTCGCGCACGAGACCGACGTCGTCGTGATCGCGCCGTGCACCGCCAACGTGCTTGCGAAGCTCGCGCACGGCATCGCAGACGACCTGCTCACCTCCACGCTGCTCGAGTACCGGGGCACCGTCGTGATCGCGCCCGCCATGCACAGCGGTATGTGGGAGGCGGAGGCGACGCACGCGAACGTGGCTGCATTGCTCGACCGCGGCGTGCGCTTCGTGGGACCGGTGACGGGAGCCCTCGCGCACGGCGACGAGGGCATCGGCCGGATGAGCGAACCTGACGAGATCCTCCAGGCGGTCATCGATGCGCTCGGTCCCCGCGACCTCGACGGCAGGAGCGTCCTGGTCACCGCCGGACCCACGCACGAGCCGATCGATCCCGTCCGGTTCCTCGGGAACCGTTCGAGCGGCCGGATGGGGGTGGAGATCGCGGAGGTCGCCCGCGATCGCGGCGCCGACGTCACGCTCGTCCTCGGGCCGGGGACCGTCGAGCCCCCCACCGGCGTCCGCGTCGTAGACGTCGAGACCGCCGAGGAGCTCCGGGCGGCGGTGATGGCGCGCGCGGGTGACGCGGACGTGATCGTGATGGCGGCCGCCGTGGCCGACTTCCGCCCGAAACACGCGGCCGAAGTCAAGCTGAAGAAGGATCAGGGCGTTCCCGAGCTCATCCTCGAGCCGACCCCCGACGTGCTCGCCGAGCTGGGGGAGCGGCGGGGGCCTGGTCAGGTCTTGGTCGGATTCGCCGCGGAGACCTCAGACGTGGAGGCAGCGGGTCGCGCCAAGCTCGAGCGGAAGAAGCTGGACCTGCTCGTCGCGAACCTGGTCGGCCGCGAAGGGACGGGGTTCGGGAGCGAGTCCAACGAAGCGGCGATCCTGGCGGCCGACGGCTCCGATATACCGTTGCGGACCTGGACGAAGCGTGAGCTCGCCTCCGCGCTCTGCGATCGGATCGCGGCGGCACGAGACGAGCATCTGACCTAGCCCCGCCGAGCGCTCCCCGCGGGTGCACCATCCTCACCCGCTCCTCCTGACGGGTGTCCGGCCTCGCCGATAGACTCGCCCCGACATGATGAGACCCCACCTGTTCTCTTCCGAGTCCGTGACCGAGGGGCACCCCGACAAGCTCGCCGATCGCATCAGCGATGCCGTCCTGGACGCGATGCTGACGCAGGATCCGAACAGCCGCGTCGCGTGCGAGACCCTCGTCACCACGGGGGTCGTCTTCGTCTCCGGGGAGATCACGTGCGATGGCTACGTGGACATCCCGGCGATCGTGCGCAGGACCGTCACCGAGATCGGCTATACGGACGCCAAGTTCGGGCTGGACGGCGATACGTGCGGGGTCATCACCGCGATCCAGGAGCAGTCGGCCGACATCGCCATCGGGGTCGAGCATGCCTTGGAGGAGCGCGAGGGGCACTCGCACGATGAGCTCGACACGCTCGGAGCGGGGGACCAGGGCATGATGTTCGGCTTCGCGTGCCGCGACACCGAGGAGCTGATGCCGCTGCCCATCGCCATGGCGCACCGGCTCTCACGGCGCCTCTCCGACGTCCGCAAGGCGGGCGTCGTTCCCTACCTGCGGCCCGACGGCAAGTCCCAGGTGTCGATCGAGTACGCCGACGGGAAGCCCGTCCGCGTCGACACCGTGCTGATCAGCGCCCAGCATCGCGAGGAGGTCGATGTCGAGACGCTCCTGCGACCGGACATCGAGGCCGAGGTGATCGACCCCGTGCTGCGGGAGTTCCCCGAGATCGCGAGCGAGGGCGTCCGGGTGCTGGTCAACCCGACCGGTCGTTTCGAGATCGGCGGACCGAAGGCGGACACCGGCCTGACCGGGCGCAAGATCATCGTCGACACGTACGGCGGCATGGCCCCGCACGGTGGCGGCGCGTTCAGCGGCAAGGACCCCGACGAAGGTGGATCGCTCGGCCGCCTACATGGCGCGGTACGTGGCGAAGAACGTGGTCGCCGCCGGGCTCGCCGATCGTTGCTTGCTCCAGGTGGCGTACGCGATCGGCACGTCGCACCCCGTCTCGATGATGGTGGACACCGCGGGGACGGAGCAGGTCGACGTCGCTCGGCTCACGGACGCGATCTGGGACATCTTCGACTTCCGGCCGGCGGCCATCATCCGCGATCTCGACCTTCGCCGGCCCATCTACGAGGACACCGCTGCGTACGGGCACTTCGGGCGCAAGGAGTTCCCCTGGGAGGCCACCGATCGTGCCGACGCGCTCCGCAGCGCCGTCGGCGCCTGAGATCCTCGCCGGCCCGGTCGCGGTCTGCATCGACCGCCCGATCTTGGCGCTCGACACACCCTTCACCTACGACCTCCCGGCCGAGCTCGGTGCGGGCGTCGGCTCGCTGGTTCGGGTCCGGTTCCACGGGAAGCTGACGCGCGGTTGGGTGCTGGGGTCGACCGACGACATCCCGGCGAGGACGCTGCCGGTGACGAGGCTCGTCTCGCCGGTGCGCGCGTTCGACGCGTCGATGCTTCAGCTCTACCGGTGGATGGCGGAGCGCTACGTGGCGCCGCTCGCGACGGTCATCGGGCGGGGTTCGCCGCCGCGCGTGGCTGCGGAGGAGGAGGGCTACGCGGCGGGGGCGGCTGAGGTCCCGGGGGGCGCTCCGCTCCTTCCGCGCGCTGCGCGCGCTCCAGAGCCCCCGGGACCCTCACCCACCCCCTCCGCGCCCCGTCCTCCTCCGTGGTCGGGGTATGCCCGCGGGGCCGACCTCGCGGGGGCGATCGCGCATCCGGTGGGTGGAGCGTTCGTGGTGCGACCTTCGCCGGGGGAGGAGGTAGGGCTCGCGGTCGAGGCGGTGCGGGCGTGTCTCACGGCGGGACGCACCGCGCTGGTGCTGGTGCCGGATGCTTCACCGGTGCCGGCGACGGCTGCGGCGATCCAGGAGGCGTTCGGCGACCGGGTGTGCGTCTTCCTCGGTGGGGACAAGCGGTCTCGCTACCGGACCTGGTTGGAGATCGCCGCCGGGTCGTTCGAGGTCGTGGTGTCGACGCGGCCGGGTGTGTTCGCGCCGCTCGAGCGGTTGGGGCTCATCTACGTCTCGCGCGAGTCCCACCCGGGCCACCGGGAGGAGCGCGCTCCGTACTACCACGTGCGAGACGTGGCGCTGGCTCGAGCCCGTCTCGTCGGTGCGACCACGGTCCTCACCGCGGCCTGCCCGACGTCCGAAGCAATAGTGCTCGATCTCCCGGAAGTCGTTCCCGCGCAACGGCGATGGCCCAAGGTCGAGGTGGTCCGGCCCGGTCGTGAGGGCAAGGCACCGCGGCTCCTCCAGGTGCTGGCGACGGCGCGGCGGGGGTTCGTGCTCGCAGCGCACCCCGGCTACGGCGTGGCGCAGGTCTGTCGGAACTGCGGATCGCCCGCAGCGTGTGCCGCATGTGGCGGCGTCCTCCGACTGGAAGGTGGCGAGGTCCGTTGCGTCGTCTGTGAGGCGCCGGGCCGATGTGCACGCTGCGGCTCCACCGATCTCGGGATCCGCCGGGGTGGACGTGAGCGCGTGGTGGAGTGGGCGTCGCGCTCCGCCTCCGTGGCGGTCCACCGGGTGACGTCGCCGCGCCTCCCCGGCGAGGCTGAGATCCTCATCGGCGGACCCGAGGATGTGCGGGACCTCGGTCCCGGCGGTCTCGACCTCGTGGCCGTGCTCGACGCCGATCAGGCGGGGGTCCGACCCGGGCTCTCCGCGCGCGAGCGAGCGCTCGCCGTCTGGATGGAAGCCATCGGATGGGCGATGCCGGACGGGCGCGCCATCGTGCAGGCGTCGGAACCGGGCGATCCCGCCGTCCAGGCGCTCGTACGGGGGAACCCCGACCGCTTCCACGAGCGCGAGCGGACGCGTCGCGAGCGCGCGGGCTTCCCAGTGGGTGCGCCGGTCTTCCGGGTGATGGGCGATGACCGGCTGGGGGCCGAGGTTGAGGCGCTCGTTCCGATCACGTCGTTGATCTCGGAGCTCGGAGGTCGGACGGTATGCTTGCTCGCGTTGCAGGCCGAACGCGTGCCGGCGTTCGGGAGGTCGATGCGGGCGCTCGCCGCGCGCGGGATCGTGGAGCGCGTGGAGGCCGAACCGCACCTGTGAACAGGGGGGCACCGGAACCGCACATGATCCTTCCCATCCGCACACTCGGCGACCCCGTGCTGCGCCAGCCATCGAACCCCGTGACGGAGTTCGACCGGAAGTTGCGCGCGATCACGGAGGACATGATCGAGACGATGTACGCGGCGCCCGGCGTCGGCCTCGCCGCCGCGCAGGTGGGCATCTCCTCGCGCGTCTTCGTGTTCGACGACGGCGAGACCGGGCCGCTCGTGATGGCGAACCCCGTCCTGTACGACGCCGAGGGTGAGATGAGCGAGGACGAAGGCTGCCTGTCGATCCCGGGGCCGTTCCATCCCACGCAACGAGCGAAGCGCATCCGCTGCGTCGGGCAGGATGTGAAGGGGGCGCCGTTGGAGATGGTGGGGGAGGGGCTCCTCGCGCGCATCTTCCAGCACGAGACCGATCACCTCGACGGCATGCTGTACATCGATCGTCTCGACGACGCCGGGCGCAAGGCCGTGCTGGCAGAGCTTCGGCGGATCGAGCTCGGGCTGCAGGAGCCTGGCACGCGGAACCGGACGTGAGCGTCCGGCTCGCCTTCCTCGGGAACGATCCCTGGTCGGTGCCGTCGCTCCGGGCCATCGCCCACGATCCCGAGCTCGAGGTGGTCGCCGTCGTGACCAACCTGCCGAAGCCCGCGGGGCGGGACTCCGCGCTCACGCCGACACCGGTGGCCCGCGCTTCCCGGGAGCTCGGGTTCCCGCTCGTGGAAACCGACGGTGTGCGCGGAGGCACAGGGCTCGAGGCGCTCCGAGGCGCCGCCGCCGACGTGCTCGTCGTGGTGGCGTACGGCGAGATCCTGACCCCGGCCGCCCTCGCCATGCCTCGGTGGGGTGCGATCAACCTGCACTTCTCTCGCTTGCCTCGCTGGCGGGGGGCGGCCCCCGTCCAGCACGCCCTGCTGGCGGGCGACACGACGACGGGCGTCTCGGTGATGCGGATGGATGAGGGCCTCGACACGGGGCCGGTCCTGGCGCAGCGGGACGAGCCGATCCGTGCGGACGACGATGCGGGGTCCCTCGGCGCGAGGCTCGCGGCCATCGGCGCCGACGTCCTGGTCGGGGTCCTGCAGCGGCTCCCGGCCGGCGACCTGCCGGAGCAGCCGCAGGACCCCGAGCAGGCGACCTCGGCGCCGCGCCCCAAGCCGGAGGACCGCCGGATCGGCTGGGCCGATCCGGCGAAGGCGATCGTCCGCAGGGTCCGGGCCTTCGGCCCGGACCCTGCCGCCACCACGACGTTCCGCGGGAACGGCCTCAAGGTCTTCCGCGCCGACGTGGTCGAGGGGACCACGGATCCCGGTCGGCGTGGATCCGTCATGCCGGGCACCATCCTCGGCACGGGTGACCGTGGGGTCGAGGTCGCCGCGGGAGAGCATCAGGTCCGCCTCCTGGACGTCGCCTTGGCCGGCCGCAAGCGGATGGCGGCCATCGAGTGGGCCCGAGGTGCGCGGTTCCTCCCGGGCGAGCGTCTGGGATGACGCGGTCGGTCGGGACGTCGACCGCCCGCTCCGTGGCGCTCGAGGCCATCCGAAGGGTGGTCGACGACGGCGCCTACTCGAACCTGATCGTTCCGGCGCTCCTCGGGCGATCGGGTCTCGACCGGCGCGATCGAGCCTTCGCCGCCGACCTCGCCTACGGCACCCTGCGGAACGTCCTCCGACTCGACGCAGCGATCGATGCCCGCGCGTCGCGGCCCGTCGAACGGATGAGCCCCGGTGCCCGCCACGTGCTCCGCCTCGGCGCCTACCAGCTGTTGGTGGCCGGCGTGCCGGCCCATGCCGCGGTGGCGGAGACGGTGGAGCTCGCCGGACCTCGGGAGCGTGGGTTCACCAACGCCGTTCTCCGACGGCTCGCCGACGATCCGCCGCCGCCGCCGCGAGGTGACGACGACGACGCGGTCAGCATCCGCACGGGTCTCTCGCGATGGGCCGTCCGTGAGCTCCGTCGGTTGGTCGGTGACGAGGCAGAAGCCGCCGCGTCGGCCTTCGCAAGCCGTGCGCCGCTCTCGCTGCGGACGAACCCGTGCAGGACCACGGTCGAGGCGCTGGAAGCGGCGCTCATCGGTGCCGGGCACGAACCACGCCGGGGCGACGTGGATCCGGACTGTCTCCTCCTCGAAGGCGGCGATCCGACCGGGCTGCCCGGGTTCCGCGAGGGGTGGTTCGCGATCCAGGATCAGGCCTCGGCGTTCGTCGTTCGCGCGCTCGATCCCCATCCGGGGAGCGCATCCTGGACGTCTGCGCGGCTCCCGGCGGCAAAGCGGTCGCGGCCGCCTGCGTCGTGGGCGACGAGGGGGTCGTGGTCGCGGCCGATCTCCGACCGGCCCGCATGGAGAGGATCCGCACACAGGCCGCGCGTCTCGGGGTCCATCCACTGTTGCTGGTCCAAGACGCCACGGCGCCGGCGCTCGCCGGGGGGTTCGACGCCGTCGTGGTCGATGCTCCGTGCAGCGGCATCGGGAGCGCGCGTCGTCGTCCCGAGCTGCTCTGGAGGGTCGCCAAAGGCGACCTCTCACGGATGGCGAGGACCCAGGTTCGGATCGCGGTGGCCGCCGCCGGACTCCTCGCGCCCGGCGGCCGCCTCGTCTACTCCGTGTGCACGTTCCCGAGGGCGGAGACCGATGCCGCCTGCGACGCGATCGTGCGCCACGAGCCGTCGCTCGAGCCGGTCGACACCGATGGCCCGGACGGAAGCGCTGCGCGGCACCGTCTCTGGCCACATCGTCACGGATCCGACGCGATGTTCGTCGCCGCGTTCCGGAAGGTGTCGTAGGGCGCCCGGCAGATGGGGCGGGCTGAAGGCGACGGGTACGATACGTCGAGCATGGGAAAACTCTCCGCGTCGATCCTCGCTGCGGACCTGGCGCGGCTCGCGGATCAGGTCAAGCTCGTGGAGAAGTCCGCCGACGTCTTCCATGTGGACATCATGGATGGGCACTTCGTCCCCCCGATCGCCCTCGGGACCGTGGTGGTGGAGTCGCTGCGCCCCGTGACCGATCGGACGTTGCACGGACATCTGATGGTCGACGCCCCGGAGGGGTTCTTCGATGAGCTCCGCGAGGCCGGTCTCGACATGGTGTCGTTCCACCTCGAGGCCGTTCCGGAGCCCGGCCCCGCCATCAGGAAGGCGCGGGACGCCGGTCTCGGCGTCGGCCTCACCCTCAACCTCGAGACGCCCGTCGCGGCAGCCTCCGCGTTCCTGGAGGAGATCGACGATCTCATGCTCATGAGCATCCGACCCGGCTGGTCCGGGCAGAAGCTCAACCCGGAGGTTTACGGACGCCTCGAGGAGGCCCGTGCCGAGATCGACGGCCGGGGACTGCCCGTCGACCTGGAGGTCGACGGCGGGATCAAGCTCGAGAACGCCCAGCGCGCCGTGGACGCCGGCGCCAGCGTGCTGATCGCAGCTTCCGGCATCTTCCGCCAGTCAGACCCGGCCGCGGCCGCGGCATCGCTCGCGGCGATCGCCTCCGGTGACGACTCGTCGGACCCACGGAGTGAGGGCTAGATGCCGGAGACCATCCTCGTCGTCGACGATGACCCGGATATCGCGCGGTTCGTGGAGGTCAACCTCCGCTCCGCCGGCTACGACGTGGCGGTCGCCGCCGACGGCGAGGAGGCGCTCGAGAAGGCACAGGCCCTCCGCCCCGACCTCGTGCTCCTCGACGTGATGATGCCGCGGATCGACGGCTTCGAGGTGGCGCAGCGTCTCCGCAAGACACCCCAGACCGCGAACACGAGCATCATCATGCTGACCGCGAAGGCGCTCTCCGCGGACAAGGTCACCGGGCTGCAGTCGGGAGCGGACGACTACATCATCAAGCCGTTCGATCCGATCGAGCTGCTGGCGCGTGTGAAGGGGACCTTGCGGCGAGCCCGGGAGATGCGCAACCTCTCGCCGCTCACGGGTCTGCCCGGGAACATCCGGATCCAGGAGGAGATCGAGCGTCAGGTTCGCGAGGAGCAGGACTTCGCCGTCCTCTACTGCGACCTCGACAATTTCAAGGCGTACAACGATCAGAAGGGCTTCGTGCGCGGCGACCGCTTGATCCAGGCGACCGCCCGCATCGTCCAGGACGCCGTGGTCGAGCATTCGGGGACCGAAGGCTTCGTGGGACACGTGGGCGGTGACGACTTCGTCGCGGTCGTGGGACCCGAGGAATCCGAGCCCGTGGCGAAGCGCATCGCCGAGCGGTTCGATGAAGCACGCGCCGAGTTCTACGAGCCGGCCGACCTCGAGCGCGGGTTCGTGCGCGTCGAGGACCGGAAGGGTGTCATGCAGGACGTTCCGCTTGTCGCGATCTCGATCGGGATCGCCAGCACCTCGAAGCGTCGGTTCGCCCACTACGGCGAAGCGGTTGCGGTGGCCACCGAGATGAAGTCCTTCGCCAAGCGCGAACCCGGCTCGAGCTACGCCGTCGACCGCCGCGCGGAGTAGCCCGCCGGTTCCGGCTGGCGCGTCCGGGGGCACCCTCCGTATACTTGCCAGGAAGCCTGTTTCCGGGGCGGGGTGGAATCCCCCACCGGCGGTGACAGTCCGCGACCCCATGGCCGCCAGCCATGGGTGGACCCGGCGAGATTCCGGGACCGACCGTGAGAGTCGGGATGGAAGGGAACGGGCGCGTCGAGCACTGCCGCTGTCGTGCGGCAGGGCCCCTCGTGTCATCCCCGCCCCTCGTACGGAGCGGTGGGTGGTATGGAGCGACACGAAGGGCACATGCGACGGGCCCTCGACCTCGCCGAACGCGGGTGGGGACGGGTCTCTCCCAATCCCATGGTCGGTGCCGTGGTGCTCTCGCCCGATGGGCGAGTCCTCGGCGAAGGGTGGCACGAGGGGCCGGGTACCGGTCATGCCGAAGCGATGGCGCTCGCCCACGCCGGCGAGGCTGCACGCGGGTCCACGGTCGTCTGCACGCTCGAGCCCTGCGACCGGTTCGGCCGCACGCCCCCGTGCACGGATGCCTTGATCGCGGCAGGGGTCGCGCTCGTGGTCGTCGCAGCGACGGACCCGGATCTCGACGGCGATGCGCCCGGCCTGGCCAAGCTTCGCGAGGCGGGGATCGAGGTCCACCAGGGTGTGCTCGAGGCCGAGGCGCGGGATCTGAACGACGCTTTCGAACGGCACGTCACGACGGGCATGCCGTTCGTGATCCTGAAGAGCGGCGCTACGCTCGACGGGAAGACGGCCGCCGCGGACGGCTCGTCCCGGTGGATCACGTCCGACCAAGCGCGCGCGGACGTGCAGCGCCTCCGAGCCTGGTCGGACGCGATCGTGGTCGGATCCCGGACGGTGCTCCACGACGATCCCGCCCTGACGGTCCGAGACCCGCGATGGGCGGACGCGCGCCCTCCCACGCGTGTCGTGGTCGACGCCGCCGGGCGCGTGCCACCCACCATGACGGTCTTCGACGATGCGGCTCCGACGCTCGTCGCCACCACAGACCGGTCGTCGGATGCTCGGATCAACGCCTGGCAGGGGGCCGGTGCGGAGGTCGAGATCGTCGACCGAGATGCCGCCGGCCACGTGGCGCTGGGGCCGCTCCTCGCCGCGCTCGGCAAGCGAGACGTGCAGGGTCTGCTCGTGGAAGGCGGCGCTACGCTCGCGTGGAGCTTCGTCCGTGAACGCCTGGTGGATCGCGTGGTGCTCTACCTCGCGCCCAGACTCCTCGGCGGTGCGGCCGCTGCGGGGATCGTGGGCGGCGAGGGCTTCGCACCGGTCACCGAGGCCGCCGAGCTCGAGATCGAACGGGTCGAACCTCTCGGCCCCGACCTGAAGGTGGAGGCCCGTGTTCACCGGGATCGTTGAGGAGCGGGGCGAGGTGATCGCGCTGGACGATCACCGCCTCGCGGTGCGTTGCGCTACCGTGACCACCGACAGCGCCGTGGGCGCCTCCGTCGCCGTGAACGGGGTCTGCCTGACGGTCGTCGAGAGGACCGATGGGGCGCTCGCCTTCGACCTCTCCGACGAGACGCTCGCGCGGACCAGCCTCCGCCGCCTCGCGCCCGGCGATCCGGTCAACCTCGAGCGTCCCGTGACGCTGACCTCGCGGCTCGGCGGCCACATGGTCCAGGGACACGTGGACGGCGTCGGCGACGTCCTCGAGGTGACCCCCGATCCCGGCGCGACCGGGTCTCGTCTCCGCCTGCGGCTGCCTGCGGATCTGCTGCGGTACGTCGTGGAGAAGGGCTCCCTCACGGTGGACGGGGTGAGCCTCACGGTCGCCGAGGTCGTCGCCGACGGCGTCGCGATCGCGTTGATCCCGCACACCCTCGCGGTGACCACGCTCGGAACGGCGCGGCCCGGCGACCCCGTGAACCTCGAGGTCGATGTGATCGCGAAGTACGTGGAACGTCTGATGGAAGGGGTAGACGCATGAGTGAGGTGCTGGAAGAACCCACGGAGATCGCCGGGGTCGACACCGTCGATCGGTCCGTCTTCGCGACGATCCCCGAAGCGGTCGACGAGATCTCGCGTGGACGCATGGTGATCGTGGTCGATGACGCGGATCGGGAGAACGAGGGTGACCTGATCATGGCGGCGGAGAAGGTGACGCCCGAGGCGATCGCCTTCATGGTTCGCTACACGAGCGGGGTCATCTGCATGCCGGTGGCGGGGGAGCGGCTCGATGAGCTCCAGATCCCGCTGATGGTGGCCGCCAACACCGATCACCAGCACACCGCGTTCACGGTGTCGATCGATGCACGGCGCGACGTCACCACGGGGATCTCCGCCGCGGACCGAGCGGCCACCATCCTGACCGTGCTCGACGGCGCCACCCGGCCCGAGGACCTGTCCCGGCCCGGGCACGTGTTCCCGCTCCGTTATCGCGAGGGCGGGGTGCTCCGACGGGCCGGGCACACCGAGGCTTCGGTCGACCTCGCCCGCCTGGCCGGCCTGTTCCCCGCCGGTGTGCTGTGCGAGACGGTGAACGACGACGGAACGATGGCTCGGATGCCCGACCTGGTCAGGTTCTCGCAGGAGCATGGGCTGAAGCTCATCTCGATCGCGGACCTGATCGAGTACCGCCGCCATCGCGAGGTCCTCGTGAAGCGGGTCGCCGAAGCGGCGATCCCGACGGAGTGGGGAGAGTTCCGCGCGTACGCGTTCGAGAGCCTCGTGGACGACCGGACCCACGTGGCGCTCGTGCTGGGTGACATCGGGGACGGAGAGAAGGTCCTGACCCGGGTGCACTCCGAGTGCCTCACGGGTGATGTCTTCGGCAGCCTGCGGTGCGACTGCGGCCGGCAGCTCGAGCAGGCCATGGCGCTGGTCGGCGACGAGGGCCGCGGCGTGATCCTCTACGTCCGTGGGCACGAGGGACGGGCCATCGGCCTCACGCACAAGCTCCGCGCCTACGAGCTGCAGGACCACGGTCGCGACACCGTGCAAGCCAACGTCGAGCTCGGGTTCGCGCCGGATCAGCGGGACTACGGGATCGGGGCGCAGATCCTCGCCGATCTGGGCGTGCGGACGATGCGGCTCCTCACCAACAACCCCGACAAGCGCGCCGGGCTGGAGGGCTACGGGCTCGCCATCGACGAGCGGGTGCCCCTGCGGACGGATCCCACGCCGCAGAACGTCGGCTACCTGCGCGCGAAGCAGGAGAAGATGGGCCACCTGCTCGACATCCCCGAGGCCATCGAGTGAAGGTCCTCCGGGGTCGTCCGGATGGGGCCGGCCGCCGGGTGGCCGTGGTGGCCGGACGGTACAACGAGGTCGTGACCTCGAAGCTGGTCGAGGGGGCGCTGGCCGGGCTCGCCCATCACGGGGTCGGGTCCGACGACATCACGGTCGCGTGGGTACCGGGTGCGTTCGAGATCCCGCTCGTCGCCGAGCGATTCGCGGGCAGCGGCGGCTCCGACGCGGTGATCTGTCTGGGCGCGGTCATCCGCGGCGACACGATGCACTTCGAGCTCGTGGCGAACGAGGCGGCCCGGGGGATCGCCGAGGTCTCCCGTGCGACCGGCGTTCCGGTGATCTTCGAGGTCCTCGCCACGGACGACCTCGAGCAGGCCCAGTCGCGCGCCGGGGGAGCCCACGGCAACAAGGGCTGGGAGGCTGCCGAAGCCGCACTGGAGATGGCCTCCCTCCTCGAGGAGATCGGGGAGAGGGAGAGCGGGAAGGATGAGGCCAGGTGATCGTCGACAAGCCCTGGGGCCGCGTCGTCACGTACGCGCTGAACCAACCGTCGTCCGTCCGCGTGGTCACGGTGGAACCCGGCGCGGAGACGAGCATCCACTACCACCAGATGCGCGACGAGACCTGGGTCGTGCTGGATCCAGGTCTCCAGATCGAGATCGGCGAGCAGACGGTGGACGCGGAGCCGGGGGCCGAGTTCGTGATCCCGGCCGAACAGGCGCACCGGATCAGGTGCACGGGCGGCGCACCGGGACGGATCCTGGAGATCGCGTACGGGTACACGAGCGAAGATGACTCGCTCCGCCTCGAGGATCGGTACGGACGCCCCCTCGAGCCGGACTGGTGAGCAGCGGGTCATGACGTGGGCCGCTCGGGGTCTCCGGTGACGCGCGTCCTCACCGACACCTATACTGCTCGAGCGATTTGCCGCACGTGTGTTCATCTTGCACCGGCGCCGCCGGTGCATGTTCTTCTAGGGAGGTGATGCGGGGTCTCCACGGATCCACGGATCAACGACAGGATCCGGTCTCCCCAGGTCCGCCTGGTGGGTGCCGATCGGCAGCAGCTCGGGGTCGTGAGCACCCGCGAAGCGCTCCGACAGGCACAGGAGCTCGGTCTTGACCTCGTCGAGGTCGCACCGACGGCCGAACCTCCCGTAGCGAGGATCATGGATTACGGGAAGTTCAAGTACGAGCGGGACGTCAAGCAGAAGGAAGCGCGCAAGAAGCAGTCCCGCACCGGCCTGAAGGAGATCAAGTTCCGACCGAAGATCGATCCGCACGACTACGGCACCAAGAAGGGCCACGTCGAGCGGTTCATCCGAGCCGGCAACAAGGTCAAGGTCACCATCATGTTCCGCGGGCGCGAGATGGCGCACACGGAGCTCGGGCGGAAGATCCTGGACCGGCTCGTGACCGATCTCGCGGATTCCGTCGTGGTGGAGTCCATGCCGAAGCAGGAAGGGCGGAACATGATCATGGTGATCTCGCCCAACAAGCGGTACTGGGAGGACCAGGCCAAGCAGCGGGCCAAGGCGGAGCGGGCGGCCACGAGCCAGCCGGAACCATCCGCCGACGAGGCCGGCAGCGAGGAACCGGTCCCGGTGGAGGCCTCCACCGCCGCTCGAATCCTGCCGAACCGGCTCCCGCATCAGACGAAGGGTAGGAACCGATGCCGAAGATGAAGACCCACCGCGCCTCGGCGAAGCGCTTCCGCGTGACGCGGCAGGGCAAGGTGCTCCATCGCAAGGCCACCGGCAACCACATGCTCACGAAGAAGAGCGGTAGCCGCCGGCGCCGGGTGGAGGGTATGGCCGAGCTCACCGCGACCAAGGAACAGAAGAAGGTCAAGCGACTGCTGGCGAGGTGAACCGATGGCCCGGGTGAAACGTTCCGTCCACGCGAAGAAGAAGCGCCGTGAGGTGCTGAAAGCAGCCAAGGGGTACACGGGTTCCCGCCGTGTCCGCTACCGGCTGGCCAAAGAGCAGGTGCGCCACTCCGGCGTGTACGCCTACCGCGACCGTCGCGATCGCAAGGCCCAGTTCCGCCGGTTGTGGATCACGCGGATCAACGCCGCCTGTCGCACCAACGGCATCTCCTACTCACGATTCATCAATGGCTTGAAGGCTGCTGGCATCGAGGTCGACCGCAAGATCCTGGCGGATCTCGCCGTGACGGATCCTCAGGCGTTCGCACAGCTGGTCCAGGCCGCGAAGGCCGCGCGCGAGCCCGCCGAACCCGCTGCCTGAGTCGGTTCCGCCGACCGAGCAGAGCCCGGGGCTACACTCGCCGCGTCGCGGCCAACCCATCCCGCGCCGGGGGAGAGCCCGTGCTCACCAGCCTCAAGAACCCCAAGGTCGCAGCCGCCGTTCGCCTGAAGAAGCGTGCTTTCCGGGACGAGGACCGGCACTTCCTGGTCGAAGGTGCCCAGGCGGTTCGGGAAGCGCTGGGGGCGCCCCTCCGGCTCGAGACGCTGTTCGTCACCGACCCGCTCGACGTCCTCGCTGTGCGTGCGGCGGAGGTGGGGGTCGACGTCTACCACGTGGGTGACGATCTCGTCCGCAAGCTGACCTCCACCGTCACGCCGCAGGGGATCCTCGGTGTGGCGCGGTACGTCGATGTGACCCTCGCCGACCTGCCGCCCGGCGGCTGCCTCACCATCCTCCACGAGGTCCGCGACCCGGGGAACGCCGGCACCGTGCTCCGGTCCGCCGATGCGGCAGGGAGCACGGGCGTCGTGTTCACCGCTTCGTCGGTCGACGTGTACAACCCGAAGACGGTGCGCGCGTCCGCCGGGTCGGTGTTCCACCTTCCCGTGGTTCGCGGCGTGGGAACCCAGGAAGCGGTGGAGCATGCGAAGCGCGGCGGCCATCGGGTCCTCGCCATGGACGCGCACGGTTCGGAGAGCCTCTATTCGACGGATCTCTCCGGTCCGGTGGCGTTCGTGTTCGGCAACGAGGCCCACGGCCTTCCCCAGGAGGTGGTGGCACTGGCCGACGCCACGGTTCGGGTCCCGCACCGAGGCACGGCCGAATCGCTCAACCTCGCGGCCGCGGCAACCGTCTGCCTGTTCGAGCACGCTCGCCGGGCCGTCGGCAAGGGAGCCGACCTCGAGGCCATCATCAGTGCCGCTGCGCACGACATCCGCTCGCCGCTCACCGCCATGAAGGGCTTCGGGTACGCCCTGGAGAAGCGGTGGCAGGACATGGATGCGGAGCAGCGATCCATGATGCTCGCGGGGATCGTGCACGACGCCGATCGGATGGATCAGATCGTGCACCTGCTGGTGGACGCGGCCCGCGTCGCGGCCGGTTCGCTCGACCCCATGCGCGACCAGGTGGATCTGGCCGACCTGGTAGAGGTCCTCGCCGAGCTGCTCGCCCGCGATCCGGACCACCCCGCCGTCGCCTGGGCGGGGGACCCAGGACCCTACTTCGTGGACAAGGCGCGGATCCGTACGACGATCCTCGCGTTCATCGAATCGCTCGTGTGGTTCAGCGGGGAAGGACCCATCCAGGTCGGCGCGGAGCGCCGCGACGACCACCTCCACCTCTGGGCGCAACGTGCCGGCTCGCGCGTCGACCACGATGAGGCCGAGGGGTTGTTCGCCCCGCGCCGACCGGGGACCGGGTCGGGCTCCAAGATCGGGCTCTACGTGGCGCGGGGGGTCGCCGAGGCCCAGGGCGGCCGGGCCTGGGCGGAGGTGAACGACGGCGTGCTCTCCTTCCACGTCGATCTTCCGCTCACGCCCTGAACCCGGTCCACGGCGATCCTCGATCGCGTCCGACGTCGTCCGGCGGCCGGCGGGAAGGCGGTTGCTAGACTCGCGCAGCCATGGGGGTCTCCGAGATGCGCAGCACGCTGGAGACGGAGCGTGCGCGTGGTCTCGAGCTGGCGGGCGCGGCGACCTCGTTGGACGACCTCGAGTCGGCGAAGACCTCGGTGATGGGACGCAGGTCCGCCTTCAGCGAGGTGCAACGCGGCCTGGGGTCCCTCACCGAGGACGAGCGCCGAGCGCTGGGCCAAGAGGTCAACGAGACCCGGCAGGTCTTGGCCGCCGCCTTCGAGCAGGCGCGCGACAGGCTGGCCCGAGAGGCAGCCGGAGCCCTCCTCGTGGCCGACCGGGTCGACCTCTCTCTCCCGGGTCGGCGTCTCCCTTCCGGCTCGCTCCACCCGCTCACGATCGTGGAAGACCAGATCGTCGACGTGTTCCTTCGCCTCGGGTTCCGCGTCGTCGAGGGACCGGAGATCGAGGATGACTGGCATAACTTCCAGGCGCTGAACATCCCCGAGGACCACCCCGCCCGAACCATGAAGGACTCCCTCTACGTGGCGATCCCCGGGCATCCCGAGCTGCTCCTGCGAACGGAAACCAGTGCGGTCCAGATCCGGACGATGCAGGCGCAGCCGCCACCCGTCTACATCGTCGCGCCGGGGCGGGTCTACCGTCGCGAGACTCCCGACGCGACGCACCTGCCGGTCTTCTACCAGGTGGAGGCGCTCGTCGTGGACGAAGGCATCACCTTCGCGGACCTGAAGGGCACCCTCGAGGCCGTGACCCGAGGGCTGTTCGGTGAGCAACGGAGCATCCGGCTCGGGCCCGCGTACTTCCCGTTCGTCGAGCCGGGCGCCGAGGTCGGTGTGTCGTGCTTCCTCTGCGACGGCGCGGGCTGCGGCGTGTGCGGGAACGGATGGATCGAGCTGCTCGGCTCGGGGATGGTGCATCCACGCGTCCTCGAGAACTGCGGCTACGACAGCGAGCGGTACACGGGGTTCGCCTTCGGTCTCGGGATCGAGCGCGTCGCTCTGTTGAAGTACGCGATCCCCGACATCCGGCTGCTCCTCGACGGCGACATCCGGTTCCTCGAGCAGTTCGAGGCCGTCTCGTGAAGATCCCCCTGGGGTGGCTCCGCGAGTTCGCGCCCACCGACCTGCCGGCCGGCGAGCTCGCCGAGCTGATCACGAAGCGCGGGGTGAAGGTGGAGGCCGTCCTGTGGCCGTGGGAGGGACTCGAGGGCGTGGTGGTCGCCCGCGTGCTCGAGGTGCGCGACCACCCGGACTCCGACAAGCTGTGCGTCGCCCGGATCCAGCACGGGTCCGGCGAGATCGAGCTCGTGGTCGGCGTGCGCAACATGGGCCCCGGCGATCTCGTCCCGTGGGCGCCCCCCGGGTCACGCGTCCCCGTCCTGCCCGAACCGCTCGGCGTGCGGTCCCTCCGAGGCGTCGATTCGCACGGCATGTTGTGCTCGCCGCGTGAGCTCGCGATCAGCCAGGATCACGGCGGGATCCTCCTGCTCAACGACGGGGGCTGGGAGGTCGGCGCCGACGTCAAGGCGGCGCTGCAACTGGATGAGGCGGTCCTCGACATCGAGGTCGAGCCGAACCGACCCGACTTCCTGTCGGTGTTCGGTGTGGCTCGTGAGGTCGCCGCGGCGACGGGGGTCACCCTCGCGGATCCCGACCTGGTGGTCGACGAGGCACCGGAAGGCGCCGCCGACGTCGCCAGCGTGTCGATCGAAGCACCCGAGGGATGCCCCCGCTACCTCGCCCGGGTGATCCGTGGTGTGTCGCATGGTTCGGCGCCGCTACTCGCCCAGGCCCGTCTCACCGCCTGCGGGATGCGGCCGATCGACGCGGTGGTCGATGCCACCAACTACACGATGCTCGAGCTGGGGCAGCCGCTCCACGGCTTCGACATGGACCGGCTGGCGGGTCCCGGGATCGTCGTCCGGTACGCGAACGACGGGGAGCGCCTGACCACGCTCGACGACGTCGAGCGCGAGCTCACAGCCCAGGATCTGTTGATCTGCGATGTCGGAGCACCGGTCGCCATCGCCGGCGTCATGGGCGGGCAGACCTCCGAGGTGTCGCCCGCCACCACGAACGTCCTGCTCGAGAGCGCCTACTTCACGCGGGGTGGGGTGCTCCTCACGGGCCGCCGGCTCGGTGTGCACACGGAGGCTTCGCACCGGTTCGAGCGAGGCACCGACCCGGAGGGTGTCGTCCGGTCGGCGACGCGTGGGGCGAAGCTGATCGCCGACTGGACCGGCGGGACCGTGCTGGCGGGCGCTGCGGACGCTGGCTCGGCGCCACCGCGCGTGACGGTCGCGATGCGACCGTCACGCGCCACCGCGCTCCTCGGTTTCCCCGTCACCGTCGCCGATGCGGAGGACGTCTTCGACGTCCTCGGCATGTCCACCAACGCGGGCGAGGACCGCATCGAGGTGGAGATCGCCGGCTACCGGTCCGACCTGGAGAGCGAGGTCGATCTGATCGAGGAGGTCGTCCGCATCGAGGGCTACGACCGGGTCGGGGCCACCCTCCCGCGAGCACCGCATGCGGGAGGCGTTGCCGAGACCTACGCGTTCGCGCGCCGAGCGAAGGGCTCCCTGCGCCGCGCGGGTCTGCGCAAGATCCGCCCGGCCCCGTTCGCCTCGGCTGCGGATCTGGTGTCGTTCGATGACGACGACGCCGTTGCGGTGGCGAACCCCTTGCGGGCGGAGGAGGGGTTCCTCCGGACGCGGCTCACGCCCGGGCTCCTGCAGAGCGTCGCGCTGAACCAGGCGCGCGGCGCCGAGGTCGTCCGGCTCTTCGAGGTCGGCACCACCTTCCGTCGGGCGGACCCCTTCGTCGAGGTCCGGAAGGCGGGCTTCGTGCTCACGGGACCGGCCGGTACCGGCTGGGCGAGCGAGCGGCGGGAGCTCGACGTCCTGGACGCCAAGGGTGTCCTCGAGTCTCTCCTCGGTGACCTCGGGGTCGTCGACTGGGCGCTCGGCGGCGTGCCTCCCGGGCCGTTCCACCCGGGGCGAGCCGCGTCGATCGTGATCGCGGGGGAGCCCGCCGGCGTGCTGGGCGAGATCCATCCGTTGACGGCGGAGCAGCTGGGCGTCACCGGGCGGGTCTCGGTCGGTGTCGTCGGCCTCGGCCCGCTCCTGCGCTCCGCCGGACGCGCGTTCGGGTTCAAGGACGTTCCGCGGTATCCGCCGGTGCGTCGGGACCTGGCCTTCATCGTGCCGGAGGACGTGCCCGCCGACCAGGTGCGCGTGGCGTTGGTGGGGGCCGCGGGGGAGTTGCTCGACGCCTGCACCCTGTTCGATGTCTTCCGCGGCGGCTCGCTCCCCGAGGGGACGAAGAGCCTCGCGTTCACCGTGGCGCTCCGCGCCCCCGACCGGACGCTCACGGACGACGAGGCGCAGGTGGTGGTGGATCGCATGGTCGCGACGGTCGTCGAGGCGTACGGGGCCGAGCTCCGCGCGCGCTGAGGACGGCGACGGCCGCCGATTCGCCTCACCGACCTGCCCACCGATAGACTCGTGCGCGTGGCGCGCGACTACCTCTCCGTCGACGACCTGACCCCCGACGAGCTCGACCATGTCGTGCAGCTGGGAACCGAGCTCAAGGCCGACCGGTCGTTGCACATGGCCTCGCTCGCCGGTCGCACCATCGCGCTGATCTTCGAGAAGTCGTCCACCCGCACCCGTGTGTCGTTCGAGGTGGGGGTGACCCAGCTCGGCGCGAGTCCTCTCACGCTGTCGTCCGCCGATCTCCAGCTGGGACGTGGTGAGACGATCCAGGACACCGGCCGCGTGTTGTCTCGCTACGTCGACGCGATCGTGTTGCGAACCTTCGAACAGGATCGGCTCGAGGTGCTCGCCGGCGCCGCCAGCGTCCCGGTCGTCAACTCGCTCTCCGATTTCGAGCACCCGTGCCAAGCGCTCGCTGATCTGCTCACCATCCGGGAACGGCTCGGTGCGCTCGCGGGTCGCACCCTCGCGTACGTGGGCGACGGGAACAACGTGACGCATTCCTTGCTGCTCGCGGGGGCGAAGACGGGCATGCACGTTCGCGTCGGGACGCCGCCCGGGTTCGAGCCCATCCCGCAGGTCGTCCAGCGAGCGGCCGAGATCGCTGCGACGACGGGGGGAAGCGTCGAGGTGGTGAACGATCCTCGCGAGGCAGCCGAAGGCGCCGAGATCCTCTGCACCGATGTCTGGGCGTCCATGGGTCAGGAGGCGGAGGCGGCCGAACGCGCGCTCGTGTTCCCCGCGTTCCAGCTCAACCAGAAGCTGGTCGATCTGGCGGCACCGGACGTGCTGGTCCTCCACTGCCTCCCCGCCCATCGCGGTCAGGAGATCACCGACGAGGTGATCGATGGTCCCCATTCCGCCGTGTGGGACCAAGCCGAGAATCGGCTCCATACCCAGAAGGCCCTGCTCCTGTTCCTGTTTGGGTTGGCCTGATCCGGGAGGCCGCGTGGCCCGCACCAACGACGACGTCGAGCGCGGGCTCCTCGAGTTCGCCGACCTGTTGTCGATCGTGTCCGACGATCCCTTCAAGCCCCGCGCCTACGAGAAGGCGGCGCGCGCGGTGGGTGGCCACCCGGACGATCTCGCCGAGCTCGACGACGCCGGGATCCGGTCGATCCCGAACGTCGGGAAGTCGATCGCCGAGAAGATCCGGACCTACCTCGACACGGGGACGTTCTCGGAGCTCGACGCCCTCCGCGCCCAGGTGCCCCCGGGCGTGCGCGAGATGACGGCCATCCCGGGCTTCGGCCCCAAGAAGGCGATGGTGGTCTACCAGGAGCTCGGCATCCAGGGGCTCGACGAGCTCGTGACCGCCGCGGAGGACGGCCGGCTCGCGGGTCTCAAGGGCTTCTCCAAGAAGAGCGAGGAGAACGTGCTCAAAGGGGTCCAGCGGGTCCGCACGTCCGGCGGCCGGGTCCGGATCGATGAGGCGCTCGACGTCGCCGACCAACTCCTCGAGCGGCTGCGAGGGATGCGGGAGGTGAACCGTGCCGCGTACGCGGGCTCGCTCCGACGTATGGCGGAGACGATCGGCGACGTCGATCTCCTCGTGGCGAGCGACCGGCCCCGACCCATCATGGACACGTTCGTGGGCCTCGGCCTCGTGGACCAGGTGCTCGCGCAGGGGGAGGCGAAGTCGTCGATCGTCACCCGCGCCGGTCTCCAGGTGGATCTTCGCGTCGTCCCCCTCGATGCGTGGGGCGCGGCGATGCATCTACTTCACGGGTTCCAAGGCGCACAACGTCAGGATCCGTGAGATGGCCGTCCGCGCGGGCCTGAAGCTGAACGAGTACGGGCTGTTCGATGCCGTCTCGGGTGACGTCATCGCCGCCGACACCGAGGAGGACGTCTACCGACATCTCGGCCTGCCATACATCGAGCCGACGCTGCGCGAGGACCGTGGAGAGGTCGAGGCGGCGCTCGCCGGTGAGCTTCCCAGCGTCATCACCCTCCCGCAGATCCGAGGCGACCTCCACACGCACACCGATCTCACGGACGGGCTCGCACCACTCGAACGCATGCTTGAAGCCGGTGCCGCGAAGGGCTACGCCTACTACGCCGTCACCGACCACGCCCCGAACCTGGCCATGCAGCGGATGACCGACGAGAAGATGCTCGCCCAGCGGGAACGGGTGGAGCGGCTCCGCGGCCGCTTCCCCAGCATGAGGCTGCTGCATGGCACCGAGCTCAACATCGACCCCGACGGGGGGGTGGATTGGGACGAGCACTTCCTCGCCGGGTTCGACATCACCGTAGCGTCGGTCCATTCGCATTTCGGCCAAACGCGCGAGGACATGACCCGCCGGGTCATCCGCGCCATGGAGAACCCGTACGTGAACGTGATCGGTCACCTCACCACCCGCAAGATCGGCCGCCGCGATCCTGTGGATCTCGACCTCGACAGCGTGTTCGCGGCAGCTGCACGGACCGGGACGGCGTTGGAGATCAACGCGTATCCCGACCGGCTCGACCTCCGTGACGAGCACGTGTTCAGGGCGCGACATCACGGTGTTCGCTTCGCGATCGATACGGACAGCCACGCGGTGGGTCACCTCGACGCCATGAAGTACGGCGTCGGTGTCGCACAGCGCGGATGGCTGACCGAGGACGATGTGATCAACGCCTGGCCGCTCAGGAAGCTCACCCGGTTCCTCCGGAAGGGTCGCTGAACGGATGGCGCGGCTGCCCCGCTCCTTCTACGGGGGGAGCGCGGCCGCGATCGCCCCCGCGCTGCTCGGGCACGTCCTCGTCCGGCGGCTCGCCGACGGCGACGTGCTCCGCGCTCGGATCGTGGAGACCGAGGCGTACGGACCCGACGATCCGGCGAGCCATGCGTATGGAGGCCGGACGGCTCGCAACGTGACGATGTTCGGACCAGCAGGGCGTCTCTACGTGTACTTCACGTACGGCATGCATTGGTGCATGAACGTCGTGACGGGGGCGGAAGGGGACGGCAGCGCGGTCCTGCTCCGGGCCGCCGAGCCGCTCGGCGGCCTGGAGCACATGGTGACCCTCCGCGGCACCGATCGCATCCGCGATCTCTGCCGCGGTCCCGCCCGCCTCGCCCAGGCTTTCCAGGTCGACGGCGCCTCCGACGGTGTCGACCTCGTGCGGGGGTCGCCGCTGTGGATCGAACAGGGCGAACCGATCGCGGTCAGCTCGATCCGGACCGGTCCACGCGTGGGGGTCGCGAAGGGCATCGAGCGACCCTGGCGGTTCTGGGAGGGCGGCAGTCCGTGGGTGTCCTCGTGGCGCCCGGGCCGTGCCGCTACGCCGGGGACCCCTCGGGCGTCGCGACGGTGACGATGATGGTGCTCGTTTGGTAGGCGCTCGTCCCGGCCGGAGGCGACTGATAGATCGCGGTTCCCGGCGGCTGGGTCGACCCCTCCGCCTCGATCTGCACGTAGAACCCGGCCTGCTCGAGGGTCGACAACGCATCGGCCTGCGGGAGGCCCACGACCGACGGCACGACGACCTCCTGTAGAGAGCTCGGAGATGTGCAGGTCTCCGTCGGCTCCGTCCCGACGATGAAGTGCATGATCTCGATGTTCTGTGGCAGCGTGAAGCCGTTCGGCAGACAGGGGGTCGGCTGGGTGACGTCGACGGCCACGCCCACATACCGCACCTCGGGTGTCGGGAAGGCCATCGCCGGCAGGTGCTCGCTTGCGCGGAGCATCAGGGTTCGCCAGATCTGCGCCGGCCAGGTCCCGCCGAACACCGTGATGCGTGATCGCGGCGGTTCCATGGGGATCTGGCCCCGGTGGTAGCCGACCCAGACGGCGGCGGTGAGCTGGGGGATCGCACCCACGAACCACGCGTTGTCGTGGTGGTCGTCGGTGCCGGTCTTGCCGATCTGCGGGCGACCGATGTTGGCCGCTGTTCCGGTCCCGTACAGGACCACGTCCTGGAGGATGTCGGCAGCCGCCGACGCGACCTTGGTGTCGATCACCTGCTGCGGCGCCGGGTTCGCTTGCCAGATCAGGTCTCCGTTCGCGTCGGCCACGCTCATGACGGGGATCGGATCGGCGCGTCGTCCGCCGCTGGCGAGCGTCCCGTATGCCGTCGCCATCTCGAGGGTGTTCGCCTCGTTCGAGCCGAGGACCGCGGAGAGGTACGGGTCGAGGTCCGAGCCGGGCTCGGCCACCTTGGGACAGCATCGGATCCCCAGACGCTCGGCGGTCTCCACGACCGCGGCGGGGGTGAGTCGCTCGACGAGCTGTGCGTACACCGTGTTGACCGAGGAGATCGTGGCCGAACGCAGGCTCATGGACCCGTAGCCGCCGCCCTCCGCGTTCGTCACGTGCCAGAACCCACCGGTCTCCAGGGGGATGTCGATCGAGGACGGCGCGGGGAAGACGGTGTCGGGGGAGATGCCGTGCTCGAGCGCGGCAACGAGCGCGAACGGCTTGAACGCGGACCCGGTCTGGCGACCGGTGCCACCGGTGCCCGTGGCCAGGTTCACCCTCCCGGCCCGATCGTTCCGCCAGTAGTCCTCGTCCTTCCCGCCGACCATCGCGCGGACATACCCGGTGCGGGGATCCGTCACGGTCACGGCGGCATCCGGGTCGTCCGGATACGACAGGATGCTGGACACGGCGAGCTCCGCGTCGTCCTGGATGTCGGGATCGAGCGTGGTGGTGATCCTGAGTCCACCCGTGAACAAGAGCCGGTACCGGTCGTCCCGGGTCCGACCGAAAGCCTTGTTCGAGAGGAACCATCGCTTGAAGTAGTCGACGAAGTACGGGTAGGGGTACCGGGTCTCGTCCGTGATCCGGCGAAGCTCGACCGCCTCGTGGACCGCGCGCTTGAACTCGTCCCTTTCGATGTAGCCCTCACGCACCATGAGCTTCAGCACCACCCGGCGGCGTCCGGTGGCCGAGCCGATGTGGATGTAGGGATCGAAGTGGTTGGGCGCCGTGATGAGCCCGGCGAGGAGAGCTGACTGCGCCAACGTGAGGTCCGCGGCGTCGATGTCGAAGTAGGTCCGTGCGGCCGCCTGGATCCCATAGGCCCCTTCACCGAAGTAGACGGTGTTGAGGTACTGCGTCAGGATCTGCTCCTTCGAGAGACGGTCCTCGAGCTGCCAGGCGAGGATGGCCTCATCCAGCTTGCGGCGGAAGCTGGTGGCGTCCCCCACGTAGAGGTTCTTGACCAATTGCTGCGTGAGCGTCGACCCTCCCTCGACGATGTGGCCGCTCGAGAGGTTGACGTAAGCAGCGCGGGCGATCGCTCGGAGGTCGACCCCGTGATGGGTGAAGAACCGGCGGTCCTCGATCACGACGACCGCGTCGCGAACGTGCTGCGGCATGTCGCTCCTCGTGAGCACGACGCGGTCCTCGGTGGCGTGCAAGGGGGTGATCAGCGAACCGTCGGAGGCGTACAGGAACGAGGTCTGGGCCAGTGGGCGCTCGTCGTAGTCCTCCAACCGGGGCACGGAGCACGCACTCGCCACGACGGCGAGCACCACGAGGACTGCGGTGGACCCCCGGGTCGATCGCATCAGCGAGAGCCTACCCCTGGCCCGTGGCGCTCCTTGGTAGCCTGCGGCGATGGCCGTCGACCAGCTCACACTGCTGCGCAGCGCGGCGGCCGAGATCGTCCCGACCGGTGGACTCGAGGAGAAGCTGGCGCTCGCCGACCAGCAGGGCCGGCCCTTGCGGGTGAAGCTCGGGCTCGATCCCACCGCTCCTTCCGTGACCCTCGGATGGGCGGTGGTGCTCCGCACGCTCCGCCGCTTCCAGGACCTCGGTCACACGGCCGTCCTGATCGTGGGCGACTTCACGGCTCGCGTCGGTGATCCGAGCGGACGTTCGGATGCGCGGCCTCGTCTCACGGCCGAGGAGGTGGACGGCTACGCTGCGCAGCTGCTGGCACGGTTCGGGAAGATCGTGGACATGGACCGCGTGGAGCTGCGCCGGAACTCCGAGTGGCTCGAGCCGCTCGTCATGGAGGACATCCTCCGCTTGACGGCCTCCACCACGGTGGCCCGCATGCTCGAGCGGGACGACTTCGCCGCTCGGTTCGCAGGGGGAAGGTCCATCTCGCTGATGGAGTTCCTCTACCCCTTGCTCCAGGGCTACGACTCGGTCGCGGTGCGATCGGACATCGAGCTCGGCGGGACCGATCAACTCTTCAACCTCCTCGTCGGCCGGGATCTCCAGAAGGCGCACGGTCAGGAGCCGCAGATGGCGTTCACCGTGCCGTTGCTCGAGGGCACCGACGGTGTCCACAAGATGAGCCAGTCGCTCGGCAACTATGTCGGGATCGAGGAAGCCGCGGAGGAGATGTTCGGCAAGCTCATGAGCATCCCCGACCATCTGATCGCCAAGTACGAGCTCCTGTGCACGGATCTCGGGCCCGACGACAACGCGCGCGTGCGAGCGGGACTCGAGGAAGGCTCGATCCATCCGAACGACGAGAAGCGCCGGATGGCCCGCGAGATCGTCGACCTCTACCACGGCGAGGGCGCCGGAACGGAGGCCGAGTCCCGCTTCGACGCGGTGTTCAAGGAGCACGAGCTACCCTCCGACGTCCCGGAGATCGATCTGGCGTCCGACGTGCTGCGTGATGGCAAGGCCTGGCTGCCGCGGGTGATGGTGTCGGCCGGCCTCGCGACCTCGAACGCGGAAGCTCGTCGCGCGGTCGCCCAGGGTGGCGTCCGCCTGGATGGGAGTCCCCTGACCGATCCGGATGCGGAGCTTGACCCCGAGGACCTCGTCGGGAAGGTCCTGCAGGTCGGCCGGCGGCGGTTCGCTCGGATCGCGTCGGTCGACCGTTGACGCGAAGAGCATGTTGCGGACGATCCAGGCGGTCCTTCGCGGCTTCCCGG
>CAWEOB010000006.1:0-166894 GCA_963810635.1 uncultured Actinomycetes bacterium | reverse complement strand
ATCGCTCGTCTCCGGCGAGCGCAGCGTCACGACGATGTCCTGGGCGAACGCATCCTCGTTGGTTCCGACGGAAATCCGCTCATGCCGGAGCGTGTAGTCGAGATCGGACAGCTCCATCCCGCCGCCGATGCCCGCTTCGACGATCACACGGTCCACCGACCCGGCCACGGCCGCGACGACGTCCGGGAGGTCGTACCCGGCGCTCTCCCGCCTCCTTCTTGTGCATCCGCGGGAAGCCGACGGTCAGCCCGTGTGCGCCCGTAGCCATCGCTCCATCTCTCCCCGCGCGACCGCCCGCTCAGCGTGATGCCCCGATCGGGGATCCCAGTCTCCCGGTGCGGACGACAGCGCCACGTCCATGACGTCCTCCAGCTGCTCGCCCTGGATCTCCCATGCTGTCTCGAGGCCGGACCCCGGGCCAGGCGTCGCACGACAACGCCAACCGGCGATGCGTCCGACTCCACCGGTGGGGCCACACGGTCCCACGCTGGGTCCGTTGGCTCGAACACGAACCGTTCCAACGAGCCGTGCGGCACGCCTTCGAGCCCCTTCAGGGTCGGTGGTACTCCCTTCCACGTCATACGGGTCTGCACCCGCCAGGTCGAGGAGGGTGGCGTGCTCGGGCATCACCCCGATCCACGCGTTCGGCACGGCCGGGACGGCAGGGTCGCGCCGGTGCGCGGCATCGATGAGGAGGTCTGTCATCCGGAGCCGCTTGAGCATGTAGGTTTCGACACCGCTCAGGTCGTAGTCCACGACCACCACTTCGACGCCCGGAACCCCTTGCTCGTGCAGACGTGTCCGCAGGGTGGGATCGCCATACATCGTCGCCACGTGCACGGCGGCCGTCCCGACGGCGCCGGACCCCAGCACCGTGACGCGGAGGGGGGGCCTCCCGGGTGCGCGAAGCCCGGATACCGGCGCGCCATCTCCTTGAAGGCAGCGCCCACGCCGGCCCACGCCACCAGTTCCATGTTCTGCACCAGGCGGCGCCCGGCATCGTCGACGACGGAGTCGAGGCTCAAGCCACGCACGCCGAGGGCATGGAGTCGAACGATGCGGGCGGGACGGGTCGCGAGATGGAGCATCGAGACCAGGGAGGAATCCCCGCTGGAGGAGGTCGAGGTCAGCGTCGGGAGGACAGCGGAGCACGAGGACGACCGGCTGGCCGAGACACTCCTCGCGGTCCGCGAAGCGCACCGTGCGCGAGTCGTCGAGGTAGTCGTCGGAGGCCACCCCGACACCTTCGCCGTACCCTCGCTCGAGGAGGATCTCCTCCGCGCCGGCTCGCTCGAGGGCGCGGACCAAAGCGGGCAGGAAGTCTCGGCGCTCACCGGGGAACGCGGTCATGCGCGGCAGACCGACGGTGGTTCCCATCCTGGCCTCACGATAGACGTGGGTCACCTCCCTCGGCGGGCTTCCCGACCCCGTCCCGGGGGGACCGTCGGCTCCCTGCGCCGGTGCTTCGCGCAGCTCAGGCCGCCGGGTCTACTCTTCGCGATGCCGATGCGACGCCCGATCCAGCGCCGATCTCTCTCGAGGTTGGTGGCGTGAGCGGCCCTCGCTGACGTCCTCTTCGGAACATCTAGGAAGGAGGCAGGTCGTGACGGAAGAGCCGCATCCCTTCGCCATCGAGCTCGATCGTGTCGGTCACATCACGTACGTACGCCTGAGTGGCGACGCTGTTGGGCCTACGCGATCTTCGGCGCACTTCGATCGCTCGTGGATCAACGGCTGGACTTCGTCGTTGACCTCAGAGGGCTCCGCCACATCAACGACACGAACGTCCACGAACTGCTGCAGGGGGCGCGTTGGGGGATCGATTACGACCTCGACGTGTCCTTCATCCGAGGCAGTCCGGAGGATCCAGACGAATCCTGAAGCATCCCGGATCCGCACCGATGCTCAGATGGGTCGAACCTCCCGACGAGGCAGGCTGAAGGCACCCTTCAAATTGTTCCTACGGCTGGATGACGTTCTTCGATTCCCGTGACCGGCAGCAGATGCCATGGGACGACCCTGAACTCCTCGCCGAAGCAAGGGTGCGAGGGTGGCGGGAGTGAATCAATCTGGGTTCACACCGAGACGCCAGCGGGTCGAGTCTCGTGCGCTACGCCGCCTAGGCCGATCGTCCAACCGTGCCGGCCGGCGAGCTCGTGCAGCTTCTCGACGAGGTAGACCGGGGGCTCGCGCGCCGTACTCGTCAACGCGATCGAGGGCCGCTGTGAGGGCGGGCGGCGTGACGCACGACCGATTCAGAAGGCTCCCGCCTGGTGGAGCCACCATGCGCCGAGGGCGACAAGGAGCAGGCCGAAGACGGCCGTTCGAAGCCGCGTCCTCTCGAGCCAGATGAAGGGGGCAACCGGGTTGAACTTGTAGCCCTCGGCCTTCTGTTCCTGCACCGACCGCTCCATCTCGCCCCTCCTCTTTCGAACCCAGGGTCGTTCATAGAGCAACGCTTCGCCTAGGTAGGTCGCCCCGACGAGGAGGGTGACACCGCCCAGCCCTGCACCGAACCAGTCCACGAGCGGAGGTTACGCGGGCGAGCTCGGCGGCGAGATGCACAACCCGCTGGATCAGCCGAAAGACATCTCGTGGGGGAATGGAGGGGGAATGGAAGCCCCGGAGGGCGCGTTTGCTTCGGGCTTCTCGCGTTCCCGCAGGTCAGACGGTGTCGGAGACAGGACTTGAACCTGCACGGGCCGTGAGGCCCACTAGGCCCTCAACCTATGTCCGTACGTGGGGTGCGGTTGCGTCCAATGTCGTCCAGTGCCATCTACCAGCGGGAACGGGTTGACCTAGTGTGGCTCGTGAGGTCTGGATACGCCGGCTCCGCGGCGTGGTGGGGAAATGGTTGGGGAAACGGCCGCTCACGCGGCCCGTCCAGGCTTGACTGTCCGATCGCCCGGGTAAAGGCTCCGGCATCGAGGGGGGGTCGGGATGGATGACCGCTACTACGTCGTCAGCGTGGAGGACCCAGACGGCCACAACAAGGTCGCGGCGGCTACCTACGGGTCCGAGAGCGAAGCCCGTCGGGGGGCCGAGACGGTCCTGCACGATCCCGCCTACGAGGGATGCACGGTCTGGTTGACCCTGCCGGGAGGAGAGACGGAGGCGCTGACCGCGACCTAGTTGTTGCTCACGCCGTGACGCTCGCGATGACGAACTCGGCTTCGTCGCCCAGGACCTCGGCGAGGAGCGCGAGCCAACCTCGATGCCGACCGCAGAGCGGGTACCACGCAGCCTTCCCGCCAGGTCCCGCCCGGCTCGCAGACGGAATCAGATCGGCGTCGTGCCGGCTTGGTCGGAATCAGGATGCGGCGGAGGTCGTCGCGGGCCTTCGGGTCGAGTGTGTCGAGCAAGGCTCGGACTTCAATCGTCCTGGTCCATCAAACGCCCGCTGTCATCCTGTGGATGGAGCCGAGGGAGGCTCACCCATCTCAGCTGGAGTGGGCGCCGAACGACGTGCGGACATCACTTCGACGGCGATGTATGCGACCACGACGCCCACGATGATCAGCGGTGCCACCCCCGCGCCGGCCTGAGTCACGATGAGGGCGAGCACGATTGCTGACAGCGGAAGTCGCAGAACCGAGACAACCATTGCCCCCACCAACACTCCCACGGCCGGTGTCTCGTTGAGCCCTGGCAGATGTGAGGCGAGCAGTCCGCCGACGATCCCAACGAAGATCGCGGGGAAGGTTGGACCGCCACGAGCGCCGCCCAGCGAGACACCCCACGCAAGCCCTTTGAACATGATGAGCAGGGCTAGGGTGCCCAACGCCAAGGTCCCCGCCTGGCTGACGACCGCACTCATTTCCTCCTGTCCCGAGAACAGGATCGCGTTGGCAGGCTGTTCGGTGATCTGAGAGAACGCGATCGCCAGCACCGCGACCACGAGAGCAGCCAGCGGATAGGCCAAGAACGGTCGTCTCGTCACAATGTGATTCGTTCGCCGACCGATCTCGATGATCCCGACCGTCACGATGGCCGCAGCGATCCCGAGCACGATCGTCCAGAGGAAGTCGCTCAGTTGAGGCGTGGCGTACGCGGGCAAGGACAACGGAGCGATTGCGTACGCGTCCGAGCTGAGCCCGGTCAGGGTTCCGAAGCCCACGAAGACGAGGGACCCGATCCCCGCCGCCACCAGACCAGGCAGCAATACGAGGGGCAGCGTCGGCCCGCCGAGTCCAGCGGCCTCGATGATGATGACCGCCCCGATGATGGGCGAACCGAAGATCGTTGCAAGCGCCGCGAAGCTCGCGGCGGCGGCGAGCACGAGCTTCCCTTGATCGGGGATGTCCTTCTTGGACAGTTGAACGGCCAAGAGTGCCAGACCCGTGCCCAGGCCTATCAACGGTGCCTCCGGGCCGAGCACGAGTCCGAGACCGATGGCGGCGAGAGCCGCGAGCAGGACCCCAGGAAGCTCCGTCGGGGTCGTCGGCGGACCGGTCTTGAGGCCTTCGGCGGGAACATGACCCCCTCGGCCGGGAAGCCGGACGATAGCGAATGCGGTGATCACGCCCGCCAGACCGAGCACAGGCAAAGGCCACCACCACGGAGCAGCCTCGAACCCAAGCGCGTCCGGTAGATCGTCGTACACCCCTTGTTGGATGACGTGGATCAACTCCAGGAAGCACCAGGCCGCGAGCGATACGAGCACGCCGATCAACGCTGAAAGCACGAGCAAGCGGCGGAATTGCTTGCTTCGGATTAAGGAACCCGGATCAGGTGGGGGGCTTTCGGCGCTCGCGCTGCCAGCCTCGCTCATACGACCGACCTCTCATCGCTCAGCCCGGCTAGCGCATTCTCATGGCTTCCCGTCCCCTCCCCAAGCTCGGGTCCCCGAGAACGCCTGCCAGGAGAGCCTAGGCGCATTACGCGTGGAAGCGCGAACTCACGATCCCAAGACGTCTGCGGCCACCCGAACTCCTTGCAGATCCGGTCCTAGGTCTCACACGTCGGCGAGCGTGCCGGCCTTGAGCTCGCGGTACTCCTCGGGCTTCACACCGACGCGCCACGCGGCCTGGCCCACCGTGAAGCCGCGGCGCTCACGGTCGGTCTGGAGCATCTCGGGGAGCGCAGCCACGGACCGAGCCTAGAGTGCGCCGACGACGCCAACAGCCGAAGGGGACCTGGGATGGACAACGCTACGTACGTGGTGTCGGTGGAGATCCGGATGGACAGATGATCGCCGGGGCCACGTTCAGCGACGAGAACTAGGCTCGTCGGGAAGCCGAGGGGTTCCTCGGCTGCACGCTTGGTTCACCGACCCGAGTGGGAACACGCAGGCGCTGACGGCGGGATAGGTAGCCCACACCGATCCGGAGGCTTCAGGCAGCCAGGGCCGCCGCGCGAAGTCGCTCCCTGGTGAACCGCTCCGCCAAGAGTCCCACGAACGTCTGCACCGGGGCCTTCGCCCAGCGAGCTTCCGTGTCTCGGAGACACTCCGTCACCTCATCGCGCGAGAACGTACCCGCGAACTCCTTCACCAAGCGTTCCTCTCCGGAGTTCGGCACGGCTCCTCTTCCTGTCGTCTTCCTGCACGTTAGCAGTGCCATGTGGACGGAAGGTGGACGGATGCGTGCCGGCCTCGAGCTCGCGGTACCCCGCGGGGCTCACGCTGATGCGCCAAGCAGCCTGACCCACCGTGAACCCGCGACGTTCGCGCGTGGAGCGCGGCCGGTTGGTGTCTCCTGAACCCTGCGCCGCTTAGCCCTCAACCGCCTTCGCGAGTTGGGCCTTCGTGCGGAGCTCCGTGTTCTCGCGCTCGAGTTCCGCCATCCGCTGCTTCAGCGCCCGCCGCCGGCCCCAGCTCCCCCGCAGGAGTCCGATCCCCAGCAGGACGAGCGTCACGGCCAGCGCGCCCAGGACGGCCGCCACCAACACGAGTTCAGGCGTCGAGAGCTCGTACGTTCCCCCGAACAACAAGAAGGTCTGATCGGACGAACCAAGGTCGTTCTCGAAGACGAAATCCCCCACGACCGCCGCGGCCGCGAGGCCGAGCACGATCAGCACGATGCCCAAGGTTCATCACCCCCCACCCTCGTTACCCCCACCATACCCAACGTAGCTCCCGGTACTCCTCAGGCTTCACGCCGACGCGCCAGGCGGCGTGGCCGATGGTGAAGCCGTTTCGTTCACGATCCTCCGAAGCATCCCCGGGTACGCCGCCGCCACGGACGGAGCCTAGCCCGTGATGATGACGCCCGCGGAGTCCGGGACCCGGTCTGTACGCGACGCGACCACCGCTCCGAACGTGGAGGGCTAGCCAGGGAACGGTGGTCAGCGTCGAAGGCGGGGGCCGGGAGAGGTTGCCGGACCACGCCCCCGCCGATTCCCGCCACTTGGGAGCCGCCGACTCGGAGGCGACACCCGCGCCGCAACGTAGGGCGAACATCCGCTCCCGTCTCCACGCAGCGACCAAAGGGACCGCCCCGCCAACGGGTGACACGCTCGCCCGACCGAGGTTGACCTCCTAAGGGTGGCGGAGTGACTCCTCTCCGCGGGCACCCGGCGGAGGACCGTACCCCGGGATTGTGGCATCAGCGAGCCCCAGGCTCCGCGTCTGAAGCGTGATCCACGGACAACGTTCCTTCTCCGTAGACCTCCCGAGGAACAGAACGCTTGTGCATCCCGTTCAGGCCACACTCGATGCGATCTGGGCCACCGGGGCCAGGTCTGGAGGACCGACCAACACGGAACGGTCACCATCACGTTCCAGGTGGCGTGCCCGCCGTCATCGCCGACCGCTGACGATGTTGGTTGGCTCTAGGATGAGTCGTGACCTCCGAGCTTCGCGTGCTCGTCGAACAGCCAACGAGGGGCAAGCGCTGGGTCGCCGTCGCGGCGGACTGGCCGGGGCTCGAACGGGGTGGCAAGACGGAGGACGAGGCGGTCGAGAAGCTCGCCCGCTACGTGCTGCGGTACCTTCCGGTCGCGAAGCGCGTCCGGCTGGGCTCGCAGCTCACGACCCAGACCAAGGTTGACATCATCGGTCGGTACCCGGGAACCGGCTCGACCGATTTCTGGGGCATCTCGTTCGCGCCCTCACCGCTCGACCGCGAGCCGTTCGATGCGCGGACGTTCGACCGCCAGGTGCGGCTGCTCCGCGCGGCGTGGGCCGAGTTCGACGAGACGGCCGCCCGCGTATCGGCAGAGCTCCGGCCGGGTGTGCGGGGCGGCGGCCGCTCCCGTGACGGGATCGTCCGCCATGTCCTGGCGAATGAGGGTGGCGAATTCTCGAAGCGCGTGAAGGCGGAGTCCGAGTTGGAGGACCTGCTGACGCCGGACGGGCTCGCCCAGCACCGCGCTCGCTTCGTCGACGCGATGCGCGCCTGGTTCAGAGAGGGCAAGCCGCTCGGCAAGTGGACGATCCCCTACCTGCTTCGCCACACCGCGTACCACGTGCTCGACCACACCTGGGAGATGCAGGATCGAGACCTGACGGACGACGCGGCCGCCGGATGACCGTACGGCCCGCGGACCCCCCGCCGCCCTGTAGCGATGGGGAAGGGTAGGAGCCCGAGGGGGACGACCCCCGGGCCTCCGCGTTACCGCGGATCGCCGCGCACCCCGAGGTGATCCCCCGTCCATCGACGAGGCGACCAAGATGCGCGTCCGTTACGACAGCCCACCCTCACGCCAGATCCGCGGCCACCCTCGGAGCTCCTCGATCAACGCCTGCCGGTTCCACTCCTGCTTCTCGAGCAGAACGAGGAGATCGACCATGTCCTCGTTGCCGCGCTCGTGGAACTGGCGGATCACATCGGCCCGGACGTTGTCGGGTGACGTGAAGACCCGGAGGAGGTCGCGCCGGCCACCCGGTCAGCAACCATCACACCACTCTCCTCCCATTCTCATGGGGAAATATCGGGGAAATGATGAGGCCCTGGGCGGATCGAGCCGCTCGGGGCCTTCGCGTTCCCGCAGGTCACACGGTGTCGGAGACAGGACTTGAACCTGCACGGGCCGTGAGGCCCACTAGGCCCTCAACCTAGCGCGTCTACCAAATTCCGCCACTCCGACGTGAGCGCGATTCTAGCGATCGGCCGGCCGGCCCCTTACGGGTTCCACTGCCAGGCGATCCATAGGTTGCAGAGGCCGAAGACGATCGCCGTGACGACGGTGATGCGGTCGAGGGTGCGTTCGAGCGCCGTCCCGCCGGAGAGGGTGCTGGTGCCCCCGAACATGTCGGACAGGCCGCTCCCCCTCCCCGAGTGCATCAGGATCGTCACGATCAGGAACAGCGACGACAGGATCAGCAGCACGATGACGATGGTGTTGACGATGTCCATCTCGGGACTCCGGGATCAGGAGGGGTCGGCGGAGATGATAGGCAGGTCGAGCGGGTAGTGGCACGCCGCGACCTGGGTCTCGCTGTGGGCGACGAGCTCTGGCTCCTCGGCGGCACACCGTGGCATCCACGGGTACTTGGCTTCGGGGTCGTCCTTCGCCAGCGCGCGTGACTTCGGGCACCGGGGGTGGAAACGGCACCCGGACGGGGGATCGATCGGCGACGGCACGTCGCCTTCGAGGATGATCCGGCGCTTCTGCGCTGCCAGATGCGGGTCGGCGACCGGGACGGCCGAGAGCAGCGCCCCGCTGTACGGATGGCGTGGGTGCGTGTACAACGACGGTCCGTCGGCGGCCTCCACGATCTTGCCGAGGTACATCACCGCCACCCGGTCGGAGACGTGCCGCACCACGGACAGGTCGTGCGCGATGAACAGATAGGTGAGGTTGAACTCCTTCTGGAGGTCCTCCAGGAGGTTCAGGATCTGCGCCTGGATCGAGACGTCCAAGGCCGACACCGGTTCGTCACACACGATCAGCTTGGGTCGAAGGGCGAGCGATCGCGCGACGCCGATCCGCTGGCGTTGCCCGCCCGAGAACTCGTGCGGATAGCGGTTGTAGTGCTCAGGGTTGAGGCCGACGAGCTCCATCAGCTCCTGGACCTCGGCCTTCACCCCTTTCCGAGGGACGGTGGCATGGAGCTTGAAGGGAGCCCCGATGATGGAACCGACGGTCTTCCGAGGGTTGAGCGACGCGTACGGATCTTGGAACACCATCTGCATGTTCGCGCGGATCTCCCTGAGCTCGCCGCCTTTCACGCGTGTGATGTCCTGGCCCTCGAAGAGGATCTTGCCCTCGGTGGCGTCGTAGAGGCGCATCACGACACGGGCCAAGGTGGACTTCCCGCAGCCCGTCTCCCCCACCAGCCCGAGCGTCTCGCCGGGGAAGATCTCGAGGTCGACGCCATCGACGGCGTGGACCGCGCCGATCTTCTTCTGGAACAGGATCCCCCGCGTGATCGGGAAGTGCTTCTTGATCCCCTCGAGACGCACGAGCGGCGTGCGTTTCTCGGCCGGAGGACGGTCGTCGGGTCGCGTCTCCACCGCGCTCATGCCCGCTCGAGCACCTCCTGCTCGGCGATACGCTCACGGTCGCCCAGGGACAGGAGGCAGGCTGCCGCATGGTGGCCGTCGACCGGGAGGAGCTCGGGTCTCTCCACCCGGCACCGGTCGAACACGTACGGGCACCGAGGATTGAACGGGCAGCCCTTGGGCACGTTGATCAAGGACGGTGGGGCCCCGAAGATCTGGTGGAGCCGCTCCCCCTGCGTGTCGAGGCGCGGCATGGAGCGGAGGAGGCCCCACGTGTACGGCATCCGGGGCTGGTAGTAGATATCGTCGGCGGTGCCGGTCTCGACGATCCTCCCGGCGTACATGACCTGGATCCAGTCGCAGTGCTCGGCCACCACCCCGAGGTCGTGCGTGATGAGGGCGACGGCGGTGTTGAACTCCTTCTGCAGCCGGTCGATCAGGTCCAGGATCTGCGCCTGAACGGTGACGTCCAGCGCGGTGGTCGGCTCGTCGGCGATCAGGAGATCGGGGCTCAGCGAGAGAGCCATGGCGATCATGGCGCGCTGCCGCATGCCGCCGGAGAACTCGTGCGGATATTGACGGGCACGTTCGTCCGGGCGCGGGATCCCCACGCGCCGCAGCATCTCCACGGCGCGCTGGCCGGCGTCCTTCTTCGAGATCCTCTCGTGTGCGCGGATGGCCTCGGCGATCTGCTCTCCCACCTTGTAGAAGGGGTGCAGCGACGTCATGGGGTCTTGGAAGATCATGCCGATCTCCTTGCCCCGAACCGCCTGGAGCTCGTCCTTGCCGGCGGTCAAGAGCTCCTCGCCCTTGAACAGGACCGATCCTTCGACCAGGGCTGACTTCCTGTTGATCAGCCCCATCACCGTGAGGAAGCTGACGCTCTTCCCCGATCCGGACTCCCCTACCACCCCCAGCGTCTCGCCCGGCTGGATCGAGAAGCTCAAGCCGTCCACCGCTTTCACGATGCCGTCCTCGGTGGGGAAGTGCACCTTGAGATCCTTCACCTCGAGGATCGGCTCAGGCACGATGCCCCCCGTTCGCAGCCGGCCGGATCACGTGTACCGGACCCGTGGGTCGAGGAACGCGTAGATGATGTCGACCACGAGGTTCGCGATCGCTACGAAGAACGCCGCCACGATGGTGACGTCCAAGATCGCGTAGAGGTCGAGGCTGAAGACCGAGCGCACCGCGTAGGCGCCGATGCCCGGCAGGTTGAACACGGTCTCCGTGATCGACCGCGCCCGCGAGGAGACCGGCGAGGTCCAACCCGAAGACGGTCACGATGGGGACGAGGCTGGCTCGGAGACCGTGGTGGACGATGACCGTGCGCTCCGGGAGCCCCTTCGCGCGGGCGGTCCGCATGAAGTCCTCGCTCATCGTGTCGAGGAGGTTGGCGCGCGTGAGCCGCGCGTAGAACGCCGCGTACAGCAGCGCCAGGACGCACCACGGCAGGATGAAATGGCCGAACCACGGCCCGAACCCCTCTTCGTTCAGCGGGTAGTAGCCGGACCCGGGAAGGATACGCCACTGGTAGGCGAAGAGGTACAGCAGCAGCGGGCCGATGAAGAACACGGGCATCGAGATGCCCACCAAGGCGAAGAACATCGCCCCGCGGTCGAACAAGGACCGCGGACGTAAGGCGGAGAGGATCCCGATCGGGATCCCGACGAGCAGCCAGATGATGGCCGCCCCGATCGCGAGCTGGATCGTGACCCAGGCTCGCTCCAAGATGATCGGCTTCAGAGGTTCGCGCAGGACGAACGACTGGCCCAAGCCGGGCCACCCGAACTCGTCGCCCAGGAAGAGGTTCTTGGTGAAGGTGAAGAACTGCTGGTAGGCGGGCTTGTCGAGCCCGAAGGCGATGCGGACCTGCTCGATCTTCTCGGGCGTGGGCGCCTTCCCCGCGAATCGGACCGCGGGGTCCCCCGCCGGGAGCAGGAAGAAGATGGAGTACGTGACCGCCACGATCACGATGAGCACGAAGAGCACCCAGATCAACCGGCGGATCACGTATCGGAGCACGGATCAACCCTCTCGGATCGGGGAGGGAGGCCGCGCCCGCGGCCCCCCTCGCTCCGATCTACCGGTTACGCCGCCACGTTCTGCGGTTGCAGATCGTTGGTCACGGCGGTGTGGACGTACGAGATGATCCCCGCGTTCTGATCGAACACGAACTGCGCGACGTTGGTGTCATTCGTCGTGGTGTAGTTGGTCGCCCACACCCACGGAGCCCACGGGATCCCCGTGTCCATGATGTAGGTGTCCATCTCGATGAAGCACGCGGTGCGCTCCTCACCCGACAGGATGAAACACTCGTCGTTGATCTGATCGTCGATGGAGGGAACCGGTCCCCACTTCTCCACATACGCGTCGTACTCAGCCTTGATGTCGCACTCGGTAGCCTGATCCTCGGTGATGCCGAGCAGGGAGTAGTTCGACGCTCCTTCGCAGAGGATCCCATCGCTGCTGAAGATGAAGTAGTCGAACCCGTACGGGTCGGCGTAGTCCTTGCCCCAGCCGGGAACGGCCGAGATCGGGACCAGCTTCTTCACCGTCTGCAGCGTGGTGTACCCGGTGCCCGTGTCGACCTCGCGGAGCACGAGGTCGAGACCGAGGGGTGTGAGGCTCTCGAGCACGACCTGGTTGATGTCCGGCCACGGGTCGACGTTGCGACCCATGAACAGGATGTTCTTGCACTCCGGCGCGTCGCACACGCCATCGCCATCGGTGTCGTAGATGGAGTCCTTCATAGCTTCCATCGCGGCCTCGATGTTGCCCTCCCCGGTGTTGTCCGGGTAGGGGTTGATGTTCTCGCTGCCCGGGAGCACCGTGGGCGGCTCCACCGACGTGGCCAACTGGCCACGGGTCTCACCACCGTAGGCACGCCGCATCCCTTCCTTGTTCAAAGCAAGGTTCACGGCCCGACGGACGGCCGGGTCATCGAACGGCGGGGCCAGGAGGTTCATGGTGACGTACCACGTACGGTCACCCTGGTCCGCGTGCAGCGTGGACCCGACCTCCGGGTCGGTCAGCAGCTGCTGCTGGACCGCCGTGGGAGGCGTGCCCTCCACGACGTCGAGGTCGCCGTTCAGGAGCTTGTCGAACGAGTCGTCGACGTTCGTGTTGATCGCGAGCTCGATCCCATCCACGTACGCGGAGCGGACGTCGGGGCTGTCCGACGCGGGATCGTAGTTCGGGTTGCGAACGAGCGTCATGCCCTTCTGGATGTCGTACCCCGCGATGGGACCGCTCGCCTTGAGCGCGTCACACGACGAGATGTCCAGGTCGCCCTCGCCGTCGATCATGTACGGGCCCGAGGAGATCAGGTACGAGCCGTACTCGTAGGAGTCCGGGAAGCACCCGGCGACTTCCTTCGGCATGGCGAGCGTCGCCGGCATCGAGAGGCGGTACAGCAGGTCGCCGGTCGGGCGCTCGAGGTGGAAGACGATCGTGGTGTCGTCGGGGGTCTCGATGCCCTCGATCGCGTCGTAGTCGCCGCCCGCAGCCGGCGGGTCGACGTCACAGGTCATCCCCACGATCACACCGCAGTAGTAGTTGCCGTAGAGCGCGCCGGGTGCGGACGTGTTGATCCGCTGGAACGCGAACAAGATGTCCGCCGACGTGACGGCTCGGTCCAGTGGCGGGCCGAACATGACGTTGTCCTTCAACGTGAAGGTGTACGTCAGGCCGTCATCCGTCATACTCGGGCTCCGACGTCGCGAGGTCGGGAACCGGTGTGTCGCCACCCTCGGAGGCGGGGCGGTGGTTGTAGGTCATGAGACCACGCAGCAGGAGCTGCGAATACAGCCCCCACGCGTACCCGAGGTACTCCCCGGTGGGGTCGAACTCGGTGACCCATCCGAACTCGGGCAACTCCTCCCGGAGGGTACCGCCCGTCAGGTCTGCTGCCGTCGTCGATGATGTGCCGGCACCCGATGAGTCCCCGCCACCGCACGCGGCGGCTACCAGGGCGAGTACCGCGACCATCGCGACCAGCGCAGACAGTCTGTGCCTCTTCACGGACTTCACTCCCTTCCCGTGCTGTCGTCCGCTGTCCTTACCGCTACGTTCATACGTGAAGCGTCAGCCTCACGGTTTCCCCCCGAGACGTCCCCCTTTCAACGTCACCGTCCGTATCTGGGGTCGAAGGCATCTCTGAGGCCGTCTCCCAGGAGGTTGAAGGCGAGCACGGTGATCACGAGGAAGACCCCCGGAGCGATCAGCATCCAGGGAGCCAGCGTGTACAGACGGCCATTGGTGGCGTCGGCGATCATCCCTCCCCAGCTGGGGATCTCGGCCGGGACACCGACACCGAGGAACGAGAGCGCCGCCTCGAACAGGATGTTGATGGGGATGAGCAGGGTGGTCACCACGATGATCGAGGTCACGAGGTTCGGCAGCACCTCGCGGAACATGATGTGGAAGGTTCCGAAGCCGATCGAGCGGGAAGCCTCGACGAACTCCCGTTCGCGCAGGGACAGGCACTGGCCACGAACGATGCGGGCCACGTACGGCCACCCGAAGAAGGCGATGATGAAGATCACGAGGCCCGGCCCCGGGGTGACGTGGAAGAGCCCGAGGTTGCACCCTTCGACACTGGTGCCACACGAGGCCGCCAGGCCGATCGCGATCAGGAGGAGAGGCAGCGCCAGGAAGATGTCGGCGAGGCGCGAGATGAACGTGTCGATCTTGCCGCCGCTGAACCCCGCGATCAGACCCAGGACGATGCCGACGAACAGCGAGATAGCGGTCCCGGTGAGCGCGATCGACAATGAGGTCCGCGCACCGTAGAGCGTGCGAACGAACACGTCCCGACCCAACTGGTCGACTCCCATCCAGTAGGCCTTGCTCGGCCCGATCAACGGGAGGCCGATGTCGCTCGTGACGTCTTGGTTGATCTCCGTGGGGGAATGGTGGGCGATGTGGTCGGCGAAGAAGGGTGCGAGGAGGGCGAGAGCGAACAGGATGATGAGGGTGATCGCCGCGCTCATCGCGATCCGGTCCGCCTTGAACCGCTTCCAGAAGAGCTGCCAGGGGCTCCGACCCTCGACCTCTTCGGTGACCCCTTCGAGCGGGACCAGTTGTTCGACGGCGGGCTCGGATTGGACCTGGCTCATGGCTGACGACCACCTCTGCCGGCGACCGAGCTCACGCCCCGCCACCCCGCTCCTGCCCGGCTACCCCGCTCACGACCGCCGAAGTCTAGGGCAAGTCGTTGTGCCGAACAACTCAATGGTGCCGCCGCCGACCCGGCCCCTGCCTGCGGTTTCCTCGGCCCGGTCAGCCGCTCCTGAGCTCCGCCAGGCGCGGGAAGACCTGTGGTCCTCGGAGGAGTCCCAACGAACCATCCTGACAGGAGCGTTCGCCGAAGGAGGACGAGCCGTCGGGCTGCACCGGCCCTCCCGAGACCAGGAGCGGCACCGGATCGGCCGTGTGGGCCTTGCGGAGGCAGGAGGTGGCGTGGTCGGCGGTGACCGCCACGATGGATCGCCGGGGATCGAGGTGCGGCAGCAGCTGACCGAAGAACGCTCGGTCGATGGCCGCGATCACGTCGCGCTTGTCCTCGGCCCGCCCGTCGTGGGCCGGCACGTCGGGTCCCTTCAGATGGATGTACAGGGCACCGAACCCGTCGATGGCGTCGGCGGCGAGGTCGGCCCACGCGGCGTACGCCTCTTCGGCGGCGGGCCCGAACCCCGCAGGATCCAGTCGCGGGGCATCGACCGGCGCCATGCCGAGCGCGATGGCGATGCCCCGCTCGACGGGCATCTCCACGAAGCAGCCCCAGGTCATCCCGAACCGTTCGTCGATGGGCTGGAGGTGCGGGCGGTGGTCGCCTCCATCCCGCGTCAGGATCAGGTTCCCGGGGAGCCGTCCCTGGGCGCGACGGCGGACGTTGACCTCCGAGACCTCCAGCACGGTCGCCGCGCCTTCCACGAACGCGTTCGTCAGGGCGGCCGACCGGCGCGCGACGTCGGTGTCGACGAGGGCCTCGGCGGTGACCACGATCGGCTCGAAGGTCTCCAGGGCGACCCCGAGGTGCCCTTCGCGGCGGTAGGCCGGATCGGTGTTCGACACCTCGGCGGAGAGAGGGGAGCCGTCGTTCGCTCGCAGGACGAGCGCGCCCCGGTGTTCGACGGTGGCAAGCAGCTCGAAGCTGGCATCCTGCAACACGAGGTTCGCGTGGACCTCTTCCGCCAGCTCCTGCGCCTCGTGGGACGACAGATCGCGCCCCACCCGCCGGTCGACGATCCGCGGCCACTCGGCCGTGGCGAAGTTGATCCGGTAGGCGAGATCACCGTCGCGGAAGTCCATACCGGTCCCGAGCGCCTCTAGGACCCCGCGTCCGGGATGCTCCTCGTGGGGGTCGTAACCCAAGATCCCGAACACACCGATGTCCGATTCGGGCGCGATGCCGGGGCCGACCGTCAGCACGGTCCCGGTCCTCCCGCTCGTCGCCAAGGCATCCAGGTTCGGTGTGGGCGCTGCTTCGAGAGGGGTCCGATGGTCCAGTTCGGGGATGGGGTCGTCAGCGAGGCCGTCCAGGCAGACGTACAGGAGCTTCGAGGTCACGGCTCTCCCCCTTCCGGCCCTCGGTTCAGCGGTACTTCACGATCAGCGCCAGATCTTCCGGGTCGAGGCTGGCGCCACCCACCAGCGCTCCGTCGATCTCGGGGTGCGCCATGAAACCCCGCATGTTCCCCGGCTTGACGCTGCCCCCGTAGAGCACCCGGACGGCGTTCGCGAGGTCGCCGTCGTAGCGGTCGCCGAGGGTCTCGCGGATGGTCGCGATCACGCGCCCGGCGTCGTCCGGCTCCGCGTTCCGCCCGGTTCCGATGGCCCAGATGGGCTCGTACGCGATGACGATGGAGCCCGCCTGGCCAGCGTCCACGCCGTCGAGCACCCGCCGGAGCTGCTGGGTGATCGGTGGACTCGGTCCCCCCGGCATCGCGTTCCTCCAGGGTCTCCCCCACGCACAGGATCGGTGTCATCCCGGCGGCCGCGACCGCGCGGACCTTCCGGTTGACGAGCGCGTCGTCCTCGCCGAACAGCTGCCGGCGCTCGGAGTGCCCCACGATCACGTAGCGCACGCGGAGCGCCGTCAGCATGGGCGGCGACACCTCGCCGGTGAAGGCGCCCTGCTCCTCGGGATACACGTTCTGCGCCCCGAGCTGGAACGAGAGACGGTCGGAATCGATGAGCGTCTGGACCGACCGGAGCGCGGAGAACGCCGGGCAGATACACGACCTCGACCCGGTCCGTGTCGGACTGGTCGACGAGGTAGCTCAGCTTCTGCACCGCCTGGATGGCTTCCAGGTGCGTCTTGTGCATCTTCCAGTTGGCGGCCACGATCGGCCGACGATCGCTCGCGCTCATGTCGGGATGCCGTCCTCCAAGATGGTGAGACCGGGGAGGGGCGCGTCCCTCGAGGAACTCGAGGGACGCACCGCCGCCGGTGGACAGGTGGTCGAAGCCATCGGCCAGGCCCGCCTGGGCGATGGCGGCCAGCGAGTCGCCGCCGCCCGCCACGCTGAACGCGGGCGCGGCCGCGATCGCGGCCGCGATGCCGTCCGTGCCGGCCGCGAACGGCGCCAGCTCGAACACGCCCATGGGGCCGTTCCACAGGATGGTCTTGGCATCGGCCACGATCGCCGAGAACGACGCCACCGTGCGGGGTCCGATGTCGAGCCCCATCAGACCGGCCGGGATCGACCGTGCGTCGACGATCTGGGTCTCCGCGTCCGCGGCGATCTCCGGGGCGGCAACGACGTCGACGGGGAGCGCCACGGTGACGCCTCGCTCGCGCGCACGGCCGCAGGGCGCGACGGACCTCCTCGATGCGGTCGGGCTCGACCCTGGACGCACCCACCTCGCCGCCCTCCGCGGCGAGGAGCGTGAACGCCATGGCGCCCCCGACGAGGAGCGCGTCCACCCGGTCGATGAGCGCGTCGATCACACCCAGCTTGTCGGAGACCTTGGCGCCACCGAGCACGGCAACGTACGGCCGCTCAGGGTTCTCCCGGAGCCGGCCGAGAACGCCGACCTCCCGCTCCAGCAGGCGGCCGGCCACCGCGGTGCGCCCGCTCGCCAGCATCAGCTCGGGGAGGGCGGACACGCTCGCGTGGGCGCGGTGGACGGCGCCGAAGGCGTCGTCCACGTAGGCGTCGGCCAGACCGGCCAACGCCCCGGCGAACGCCGGGTCGTTGGCCTCCTCCCCCGGGTCGAACCGGAGGTTCTCGAGCAGGACGATCGGGTCACCGGGGAGCTCGGCGGGCGCGACCTCCGCGAGGGAGAGCACCGGTTCGCCGAGGAGCTCGGCGAACCGGACCGCCACCGGTGCCAGGGTCAGGTCCTCACGGACCTGACCCTTCGGACGCCCGAGGTGGGACGCCACGACGAGCGTGGCGCCCCGCTCCCGGAGCTCACGGAGGGTCGGCAGCGACGCGCGGATCCGGCTGTCGTCGGCCACCCGGCCGTCGGCGAGCGGAACGTTCGCGTCGACCCGGACGAAGACACGCCGATCACGCACCTCTCCCAGATCATCGAGCGTCGGCAGCGGCATCCCGGTCAGAGCGAGGCGGCGACCATCACGACGAGGTCGACCAGCCGGCTCGAGTAGCCCCACTCGTTGTCGTACCAGCCGACCACCTTCACCGTGGAGCCCATCGCCATCGTGGCCAGGGCGTCGAAGGTGCAGGACGCCGGCGAACCCACGATGTCCGAGGACACGATGGGGTCCTCCGTGTAGACGAGCTTCCCCGCCAGCGGGCCCTCGGCCGCCGCGGCGGCGAAGGCTGCATTGACCTCCTCGACCGACGCCTCGCGCTCCAGGTTGACCACCAGGTCCGTCACGGACCCGTCGGGCACGGGAACGCGCATCGACATGCCGTCGAGCTTCCCCTTGAGGTGCGGGAGGACGAGCCCGGTCGCCTTCGCTGCGCCGGTGGACGTCGGGATGATGTTGACCGCCGCCGCCCGAGCCCGGCGGAGGTCCTTGTGCGGCAGATCCAGGATCGACTGGTCGTTCGTGTACGCGTGGATCGTGGTCATGAACCCTTGCTCGATGCCGAACGCGTCGTCGAGCACCTTCGCCATGGGCGCCACGCAGTTCGTGGTGCACGAGGCGTTCGAGATCACGTGGTGCGTGGCGGGGTCGTAGAGGTCGTCGTTGACGCCGAGGACCATGGTCAGATCCTCGCCCTTGGCGGGGGCGCTGATGATCACCTTCTGCGCGCCGGCTTCGAGGTGCTTCGCGGCCTTCTCCCGGTCGGTGAACAGGCCGGTCGACTCGACCACGATCTCTGCGCCGAGCTCCTTCCATGGGAGGTTGGCAGGGTCGCGCTCGGCGAGGACCTTCAGCTCGTCGCCGTCGACGAGGATGCCGTTCTCGGATGCACTGACCTCACCGTCGTAGGTCCCGAGCACCGAGTCGTACTTCAGCAGGTGCGCCAGGGTCGTGGCGTCGGTGATGTCGTTCACCGCCACGAAGTCGATATCCGCGCCCGTCCCCTTCGCCGCGCGGAAGAAGTTGCGGCCGATCCGTCCGAACCCGTTCACGCCGACCTTGACCGTCATGGTGTCGCCCCCTTGGAGGTCGCTGTCCCTCCATCCTACCGAGCGACCCTCAGCGCTCACCCGGACGGGTGGCCGTCAGCCCCGCTCGACGTCGCGATGCACGGTCACGACGGGGAGGCCGCGCTCCCGGAAGTAGGCGCCGAGCTCCTCGGCCACCACCACCGACCTGTGCTGGCCACCCGTGCAGCCCACCGCGACGGTCAGGTAGGACTTGCCTTCACGCAGATAGCCGGGGAGGGTCACGTCGAGGAGCGCCCGCAGCCGGTCCATGAAGACCGGGTACTCGGGCTGGCTCGAGACGTAGTCGCGGACGTCGGCGTCGGTTCCGGTGTGGGGCCGGAGCTCCGGCACCCAGTGCGGGTTCGGCAGGAAGCGCACGTCGAAGATCAGATCGGCGTCCCGCGGCGCCCCGTACTTGTAGCCGAACGACACCACGGACGTCTGCAGGCCGTCCTCCGGCGGAGCGTCGGCGAAGGCCTCGCGGATCCGGTCCCGGAGCCCGTGCGGGGTGAGACCCGACGAGTCGATGACGAGGTCGGCGTCCCCCCGGAGCTGCTCCAGGATCTGCCGCTCCTTGCGGATTCCTTCGATCACGCTCTCGGCGGGAGCCAGCGGATGACGCCGACGGGTGGCCTCGTAGCGATTCACCAGGTCTTCGTCCGAGGCTTCGAGGAACACGATGCGGTACTCGACCCTGAGCTTCTTCAGTTCGTCGAACGCCTTGGAGAGCTCGCCGAAGAACACGCCCCCGCGCGCGTCGACGACGATCGCGATCCTCGCCGGGCCTCCCGGATGCCCGGTGAGCTCGGCCATCTTCGGCAGGAGCGCGGGGGGGAGGTTGTCGACGACGAAGAAGCCGAGGTCTTCGAGGGAGTGCGCCGCCTCGGAGCGTCCGGCGCCCGAGAGACCGGTGATGATGGTGAACCCCGCCGCGTGGACGTGCGCGTCGTCGCGATCGCTCACGCGCTCCTCCGGCTCTCGGCGGCGGGTGCATGGAGGTGCCGATGGATCGCCCCGGCGAGCTCGGGTCCCACGCCCGGGGTCGCGGAGAGATCCTCGACCGTCGCTGCTCGGATGCGGGTGAGCGATCCGAACCGCTTGGTGAGCGCCTTCTTCCGCGCGGGACCGACGCCGGGGATGTCGTCGAGCGGCGACGCCAGGGCGCGCTTCTCGCGCTTCTGCCGGTGGTAGCGGACCGCGAACCGGTGAGCTTCGTCGCGGACGTGCTGCAGGACGAACAGCGCCTCCGAGCCGCGAGGGATCGACCAGGGGGTCGGGACGGTCGGGGAAGTAGATCTCCTCGAGCCGCTTGGCGAGCCCGATGTGCGGGATGGACAGACCGAGCTCGGCGAGGACCGCCGAGGCCTGGGCGAGCTGGCCCCGGCCGCCGTCGACCACGACGAGGGACGGTGGATACGAGAACCGCTTCTTCCGCTCCCCCGGTGGAGCGTCGCGTTCCTTGAGGAGCCGGGTGAACCGCCGCCGCAGCATCTCGTCCATGGAGGCGAAGTCGTCCTGACCCGCAACTCCTTTGATCTCGAACCTGCGGTAGTCCGAGCGCTTCGGGAGACCGTCTTCGAAGACCACCATGGAGCCGACCGTGTCGCTGGGTCCGAGGTTCGAGATGTCGTAGCACTCGATGCGGAGCGGCGTCTGCTCCAGGCCGAGCTTGTCGGCCAGATCGCCCAGCGCCCGCGAGCGGGCGCCGAAGTCCGACGCGCGACGCAGCTTGTGGCGGTGGAAGGCGTCGGCGGCGTTCCGTGTTACGACCTCCATCAGCCGGCGCTTGGCGCCGCGCTCCGGGACGGCGATCCGCACCTTCGACCCCCGGCGGCCTTCCAGCCACGCCTGCAGGAGATCGTCGTCGTCAGGCATCTCGGGAACCAGGACCCGAGGCGGGACCTCCTGCCGCTCCATGTAGAGCTGCTCGATGAACGAGGCGACGAGCTGGGGGCGGTCGAGCTCCTCGACGCGATCGACGACCCAGCCCTTCCGGCCCAGCACGCGCCCGCCCCGGACGAAGAACACCTGGAACGCGGCCTCGAGGTCGTCCTCGGCCATGCCTACCACGTCGAGTCCTGGGGCTGGGTCAGCACCATCTCCTGAGACTCGAGGGCACGCCGGGCCGCGAACAACTGGTCCCGCAGCTTGGCCGCCTGCTCGAACTCCTGCCGGTCCGCGCTCTCCCGCATCTCGCCGTCGAGGCGGTGCAGGACCGGCCGGGCGTTGCCCGCCAGGAAGTCGGCCATGGCGTCGACGTGCGCACGGTAGCTCTCCTGGGTGGCGCCCGTGACCTTGGGGACGCAGGGCCCGGCGCAGCGACCGATGTCGAAGTAGAGGCAGGGGCGGCCGGCGCGCGCGCGCTGATCGAAGAACGTGTTCGAGCACGTGCGAACCGGGAAGACCCGGGTCAGCGCGTCCAGCGTGTCGCGGATCGCCCACGCATGGCCGTAGGGGCCGAAGTAGCGGACCGTCTTCCGCTTGGCGCCGCGGAGTACCTGCGCGCGCGGCCACGTCTCACCGACCGTGAGGGCGAGGTACGGGTAGGACTTGTCGTCGCGGTAGCGGATGTTGAAGCGTGGCCGGTGCTCCTGGATCAGGTTGTACTCGAGCATGAGCGCGTCGACCTCGCCCGAGGCGACGATCCATTCGATCGAGTTGGCGGACCCGACCATCGCCTGGGTCCGCGGGTGGAGTGGCTTCCCCCAGTACGAGGCGAGGCGCTTGCGCAACGACCTCGCCTTGCCGACGTAGATCACGCGGCCGTGCTCGTCGCGGAAGAGGTAGGCGCCGGGCTCGTCCGGGATGGTCGACGGAACCGGCCGGGGGATGCTCACCCCGGCATGCTAGCGCGGGGGTGGGACGTCCCCGGAGAAGCGGGAGCTAGCCTCCTCCTCCTCCGCCGTTCCCGCCGCCGCCGTTCCCGCCGCCGCCGCCACCCCCACCGCCGCCGCCGCCTCCAGCGCCCTCGAGCGCGACGAACGTGCCGGTCATGGTCAAGGGGTGGAAGTCGCACTGGAAGTAGTACTCGCCGGCGTCGATCGGATCGACGTCGTAGCCGACCTGAGCCGGTCCCTCGACCGGATCGCCGACGAAGAACTCGGTGGCCTTGTCGGGACCGTCGTAGATGGCGATGTTGTGTGGCCCCGTCGAGGCGACCGGATCTTGGTTGTCGAAGTTGATCACGAAGGCTTCTGCCGCCGGCGCGACCAAGCACGTGGGATCGAACGCGGTCCCCGACGCCACGATGTCCAGCTGGACCTCTCCGTCCTCGCCACACGGCGCCACGGCGGGACCGACGCTCACGACGACCGAGGGGCTCGGCGCCGCGACCAGGATGTCGGGGTTCTCGGTCAGCGCCCCCAGATAGAGGTCTTGCCCCTTCGCGGCGTACCACGAGAGGAACACCGAACCTTCGGCGTTCACCGCGAGCGCGGGCGCGTGCCCACCGTCGGTCGCCTGGGTCGCCACGGACTCCAGCGCCCCCGCTTGTCCCGAGGCCAGGTGGATCCCGTCCGGGTCCTCCCATGCGACGTAGAGGACGCCGTCGGGATCGGCGGCGACCGCCGTGGTGGGTGCGGCGTCACCCGTCTCGGGGAGCTCCGCGACGTCGGCAGGTGCGACCTCCGTGATCTGTCCCGCGCTCACGACCTTCGCGACGTCGTCCGCATAGAGCGCGGCGACGGGTCGGCCATCGACGAGCCCCAGCGAGAGACCCTTCGCGCCTTCGCCGGCGGGATATCGCTGCTCCGCCCACGCGTCGCCGGCGGCCTGCGGCGGGCGCGTTTCGAGGATCAGCTCGTCGGTCGACGGATCGATGAAGGCGACGACCGGCCCGTCCTCCGTCGCCACGATGCCCGTGGGGCCGGGTTGCGGACACCCGTTGCACCGTCCGGCGGTGGCCACGACCTCCTCGACCCATCCGTCCTCGCCGGGGGTGGCCACCCGCACCTCGACGCCGGTGGATCGGTCGACCGCGTAGGCGACCACTGGGACCCCGTCGACGAGCGCGATCCCCGGACGTCCGACGGGACCGGCGTAGCCCACGGAGAAGACGTGGTCGTAGACCTGCTCCAGACTCGTGGTGCCGCCGAGCGACGTGGACGCATACCAGACACCATCGGCCGCCGTGTACGCCACGTGCACGGTGCCGTCCTCCCCGACCACCGTCGCCGTGCCGTTGGTGTTGGTCTCCGTCAGGTTCAGGTTCTCGGGAACCTCCGGACCGAAGGCGATGCTCACGCCGTTCGGCGCGGCCTCGGCCATGACCACGGCCCCGCGGTCGAAGACCTGGTCGGCCGTCAGGCTGGTGAGCAGGACACCGGGGACGTTGGGAACGCCGATCGGGCGCGGCACGACGATCTGTCCCTCGACGGCCTCCTGTGGGAACCCGAAGTACGAGACGAACGGCATCCCGTCGGCATCGACCGCGATGGACGACCCCAGTCCCACGTTGTCGTTGGCGTCGGCGACCGCGGGAACGAATCGCAGTCCCTGCCCGTAGTCGACCGTCGCTGTCGGTACCTCGTGGCAGCCCACGGATGCGAGCGTCAGTGCGGCAGCCAGGATCAGGAGTCGCCGGGACACGTCGCGGCGGATAGTACCAACGGCGGTCAAGGACGAGAGGAGGCGACGGCGGCGATCGGCAACGTGCCGAGCACCTCCGCGAGGAACCGCCCGGTGGAGGAGCCGGGGTCCGCCGCGATGTCTTCCGGCGTCCCCGTGGCGACCACCTCTCCGCCCCCGTCTCCCCCGTCGGGGCCGAGGTCGACCACCCAGTCAGCCGTCTTGATCACATCGAGGTTGTGCTCGATCACGAGGACGGTGTTGCCGCTGGCGACCAGCTGCTGCAGGACCTGGAGCAGCTTGCGGATGTCCTCGAAGTGCAGGCCGGTGGTGGGTTCATCGAGGACGTAGAAGGTGTTGCCGGTGGCTCGCTTGTGCAGCTCGGACGCCAGCTTGATGCGCTGGGCCTCGCCGCCGGAGAGCGTGGGGGCGGGCTGACCGAGCTTGATGTAGCCGAGACCCACGTCGGAGAGCGTCTGCATGTGCCGCTTGATGGGCGGGATGTTCTGGAAGAACCCCAGCGCCTCGTCGACGCTCATCTCCAGGACGTCGGCGATGGTCCGGCCCTTGTACTTCACCTCGAGCGTCTCCCGGTTGTACCGCCGGCCCTTGCACGCCTCGCACGTCACGTAGACGTCGGGCAGGAAATGCATCTCGATCTTGATCTGGCCGTCGCCGGCACAGTTCTCGCACCGCCCGCCTCGGACGTTGAACGAGAACCGGCCGGGCTGGTACCCGCGGACCCGGGCCTCGGGGACCTGCGCGAACAGCTTCCGGACGTGATCGAAGACGCCGGTGTAGGTGGCGGGGTTGGAGCGGGGGGTTCGCCCGATGGGCGACTGGTCGATGTCGATCACCTTGTCGATCTGCTCCCACCCCGTGAGCTTCCGATGCTTCCCCGGCAGGAGACGGGATCGGTAGACCTTCTGCATCAACACCCGGAGCAGGACGTCCTGGACCAAGGTGGACTTGCCGCTCCCGGAGACGCCCGTGACGCACACGAAGAGCCCGAGGGGGATGTCGACGTTGATGTTCTTGAGGTTGTGCTGGCGGACGCCCTCGATCTTGAGTCGTCGGGTGCTCCGGCGCCGGCGGACCGTGGGGACGGGGATGCTACGGCGACCCGACAGGTACGCACCGGTCATGGACCCGTCGCACTCGAGGAGACCTTTCAGGTCGCCCGAGTAGACGATCTCGCCCCCGTGCTCGCCGGCCGCCGGACCGATGTCGACGATGTGGTCCGCCTCGAGGATGGTGGCCTCGTCGTGCTCGACCACGATCAGGGTGTTGCCCAGGTCGCGGAGCCGGATCAACGTGTCGATGAGCCGCTTGTTGTCGCGCTGGTGCAGACCGATCGAGGGCTCGTCGAGGATGTACAGGACCCCGACGAGCCCGCTGCCGATCTGGGTCGCCAACCGGATGCGCTGCGCCTCTCCCCCGGCGAGCGTGCCGGCCGCGCGGCCCAGCGTGAGGTATTCGAGGCCCACGTCGACCAGGAACCCGAGACGTGATCGGATCTCCTTCAGCAGCCGCTCCGCGATCATCTGCTCGCGCTCGGACAGGTCGATGTCCCTCACGAACGCCAGCGTGTCGCGGATGGACAGCGCCGTGAGCTCCGCGATGTTCCTGCCGCCGATCGTGACCGCCAGCGTCTCCGGACGCAGGCGCGCTCCCTTGCACGCGCGGCACGGGATCTCGCGCATGAACTGTTCGAGCTTCTCCCTCGTGGCGTCCGAGTCCGTCTCGGCGTGACGGCGTTCGATGTTCGGGATGGCGCCCTCGAAGGTGGTCCAGTAGGCGCGCTGCCGCCCGTACCGGTTCTTGTACTGCACGTAGATGGACTCGTCGGACCCGAACAGGAGGACATCCTTGGCCTTCTTGGGAAGGCGCTTCCAGGGCGTGGCCATGTCGAACCCATGGGCCTGCGTCACCGCATCGAGAACCCGGTACCAGTACTCCAGCGTGGCGCTCGCCCACGGCGCCAAGGCCCCGTCCTCGACCGAGAGGTCGGGATCGGGCACGACGAGCTCGGGGTCGACCTCGAGCCGCGTGCCGAGGCCGTCGCAGGTCTGGCAGGCGCCGTAGGGGGAGTTGAACGAGAAGTTCCGCGGCGCCAGCTCCTCGAACGAGAGATGACAGTGGGTGCACGCCAGGCTCTGGGAGAAGGTCTGCACCTCCTCGTGCCCTTCGCTGGTGACGACGGCGATCGACGCGATGCCCTCGGCCAGGTCGAGCGCCGTCTCGATGGAGTCCGCGACCCGCCGGCGGATGTCGGGCTTGGCCACGAGTCGGTCCACCACCACTTCGATGGTGTGCTTGTAGGTCTTCGGCAGACGGATCGGCTCCGCGAGGTCGCGGACCTCACCATCGATGCGGGCTCGGGGGAACCCCTTCCGGGCGAGCTCCTGGAGGAACTGCCCGTATTCCCCTTTCCGACCCCTCACCACCGGCGCCAGCACCTGGAACCGCGTGCCCTCGGGGAGTTCCATCACCTGGTCGACGATCTGCTCCGGCGTCTGGCGCCCGATCGGCCGGCCGCAGTTGAAGCAATGCGGTCGACCCACGCGAGCGAAGAGCACCCGCAGGTAGTCGTAGACCTCGGTGATGGTCCCGACGGTCGACCGCGGGTTGCGAGAGGTGGACTTCTGGTCGATGGAGATGGCCGGGGAGAGGCCTTCGATGAAGTCGACGTCGGGCTTCTCCATCTGGCCGAGGAACTGGCGCGCATACGAGGAGAGGGACTCGACGTACCGGCGCTGCCCCTCCGCGTAGATGGTGTCGAACGCCAACGACGACTTCCCCGACCCGGAGAGGCCGGTGAAGACGATCAGCGCATCTCGGGGGAGCTCGAGTGTGAGGTTCCTGAGGTTGTGCTCCCGGGCGCCATGGATGACGAGGCGTTCGGTGCCCACGGAAGGCGAGTGTAGCGGCGCCTTCGGACATGACCCCTCCGGGATGAACGTTCGGGGTCCGGACAGCACTCGACCGAGTCCTCACGGGTACGCTCGCACCCATGGAGAGCGACCTCGCTGGCCACGAGGCCGCGCCGCCGCGTCCCACCTTCACGGAAGCCTTCCGGTTCTGGCTCTACCTCGGGTTCGTGAACTTCGGCGGGCCGACCGGTCAGATCGCGATCATGCACGACGAGCTCGTGGACCGACGGCGATGGATCGGCGAGGACCGGTTCCTGCATGCTCTGTCGTTCTGCATGGTGCTCCCGGGCCCCGAGGCCCAGCAGCTCGCGATCTACGTGGGCTGGCTGCTCCACGGAACGGCGGGCGGGATCGTAGCGGGCGTGTTCTTCGTGCTGCCCGCGGCGACGCTGATGCTGGGCCTCGCCTACCTCTATGCCGCCCACGGCGACATCGGGTGGGTCGCGGCGGTGTTCGACGGGCTGTCGGCCGCCGTGGTCGGCATCGTGGCGGCCGCGACGATCTCGATCGCTCGGCGAGCCCTGAAGAACGCAGGTGGATGGATCGTCGCGGCCGCCACGTTCCTGGCCACGTTCCTCGTCGGCGTGCCCTTCCCCGTGCTGATCCTGGGTGTCGGGGTCGCCGGCCTGCTCCTCGGACCGGAGGCGCTCGGCGCGGCGCCGTCGATCGACGAACTCCCCGAGGCCGCCCGGCGCCCGTCGTCGCGACGCACGATCCGCGTCCTCCTCATCGGCCTCGCAGCGTGGTGGCTCCCGTTGATCCTCGTGGCCGCGCTCACGGGGGTCCACTCGATCTACGCGCAGCAGGCGTTCTTCTACTCCCAGGTCGCCGTGGTCACGTTCGGCGGCGCCTACGCGGTCCTCGCGTACGTGGGGCGGGAGGTCGATCGCGCGGTTCGGGCTCACCGCGGGCGACGTGGTGGCCGGTATCGGCCTGGCCGAGACCACCCCAGGGCCGCTGATCCTGGTCCTCGAGTTCCTCGGCTTCTTGGCCGCCTACCGCAACCCGGGCGACCTGTCCCCCATCGTGGCCGGCACGCTCGGGGCGATCGTCACGATCTGGGCGACCTTCGCCGCGAGCTTCCTCTTCATCTTCCTGGGAGCTCCCTGGGTCGAGCATCTCCGGGCGAACCGGCGCCTCCGCGGCGCGCTCGCGGGGATCACGGCGGCTGTGGTCGGTGTGATCACAGCGCTCGCGGTGACCCTCGCGGCGGGCGTGCTCTTCGACGAGGTCCGAACCGTCCACCCCTTCCTCGTGGCGATCCCCGTGCCGGTGCCGTCCTCGCTCGACCCCTTCGCGCTCGCGATCGCGTTCGCCGCCTTCGCCGCCATGTGGCGCTACCGCGTCCACGTGGTGTGGGTGGTCGTCGGGAGCGCGGCCGCGGGGCTGCTCTGGTACGTGGTGCGATAGCCTCGTCGGCGATGCCCACCCGTGACGAGTTCGACGCCCTCCCCACGAAGACGCTGCACGACCTGGCGCTCCAGACGGCGAAGCACCGTCACGACCTCGGGTTCCTCTGGCGGCTGCTGAAGGTGCTCCCCGCCGCGGAGGAGGCGGCCGGCGACGAGGATCGTTCGAAGGCCGACATCCGCAGCACGCTGGCCCTGATCAACGACGCGCTCTACGACTCGGGCGAGGGAGCTCTAGGCGACGCGCTCCGGCCGATGTACCTGGAATACCTCGAGGAGCACGGCACCACCCTCGAGCTCGACGACCCCGACGCCGGCTGAGGCCGGCATGGTGCCCGACCTCGCCGGCTACCGCGACGAGTTCGAGGTGCTCCGGCACAAGACGTACCTGATCAGTGCGTCGCTCGGGCCGGTGGGCGACCGGTCGCGGGCCTACCTGGACACGTACCTGCGGGCGTGGGCGGAGAAGGGCGCGCCCGACGAGGTCTGGTTCGACGACATCTTCCCGGCGATGGCGCGGCTCAAGCGCTCCTTCGCCGCACTCAGCGGGTCGGAGCCGGACGAGGTGGCCCTCACGACGAACATCTCGATCGCGCTCTCGACCGTCGCGTCGTGCCTCGACCTCGCCGGCACACGGAACCGGGTGCTGCTCTCGGAGCTGGACTTCCCGACGGACGGCCAGGTCTGGTCGGCGTGGGCGGCGCGGACCGGCGCCGAGGTCGTCTGGCTCCGTTCACCCGACGGCTCGACGCTGCCGATCGAGGTCTTCGACGAGGCGATCGACGAACGAACCGCCCTGGTGATGGTGAACCGGGTCCTGTACCGGTCGAGCGCGATCGTGGATGCCAGGGCCGTCTGCGACCTGGCTCGTGCCCGAGGCGCGCTGTCGTTCGTCGACGACTACCACGGGCTGGGTGTGGTCCCGCTCGACCTGCACGACCTCGGGTGCGACCTCTACGTGGCCGGGACGCTGAAGTGGCTCTGCGGAGGCCCCGGGTGCGTGTTCCTCTACGCTCGGCGTGAGCTGCTCCCCCGGCTGGAGCCCAGCGTCACCGGGTGGTTCGCCATGGCCGACCCGTTCTCGTTCGACCTCGAGCACGTCCGGTACCACCCCACCGCCCGACGCCTCGAGCACGGCACCCCTCCGGCGCCGGTGTTCTTCATCGCGCAGGGCGGCATCGATGTCATCGCCGAGGTGGGGGTCGAGGCGATCCGCGCGCGGCAAGCGGAGCTGCAGGACCGGGTGATCGACCACGCCGATCGGCTCGGGCTCGAGGTCCGGACCCCCCGCGAACCGAGCCGTCGCGGCGGGGTCGTGAACGTCCGCGTCGGATCGAAGGCCGGCGAGATCTGCCGCGCGTTGCTCGCCCATGACGTCTGCACCGACCACCGGGGGGATGGCCTCCGGATCAGCCCGCACTTCTTCAACACCGAGGACGATGTGGATCGGTGCTTCGACGAGCTCGGCGCCGCGCTCGGGATGGCTTGACATCCCAGCTCGGTAAGCGCTAGCTTACGTTCGTGAGCACTTACCGAAGCGGCAGCGCGGCGGCCGCGGTCCTCGAGGCGCTGGGCGATCCCACGCGTCGACGGGTGGTCGAGCTCCTCCGGGGCGGTGAGCGGTCGGTCGGTGACCTGGCCGAGGATCTCCCCGTCTCACGACCTGCCGTCTCGCAGCACCTCAAGGTTCTGAAGGGGGCGGGATTGGTGACCGAGCGACACGAAGGAACCCGACATCTCTACGCCATCGACCCGTCGGGCTTGGCGGCGCTCCACGGCTACCTGGAGACGTTCTGGGACGGCGCGCTCGCATCCTTCAAGGAGGCCGCCGACCGTGCCGCCGAGGGCCTCACCACACGGGAGAGACCGGCTCCTCGCTCCGAGGGCCGAGCCGAGAGGAAGGGGAAGCGATGAGCAGCGAACCGATCGAGCGGCAGATCCACGTCAAGGCCGACCCCGATGAGGCCTTCCGGATCTTCACGGCCGAGATGACGGCCTGGTGGCCGCTGGACACCCACAGCATGGCCGAGGACGGGCAGAAGGCGGAGCGCGTCGTGGTGGAAGAGCACGAAGGCGGCCGGATCTACGAGGTCCTCTCGGACGGCAGGGAGTGCGACTGGGGCCGCGTGACCGGATGGGATCCGGGACACAGGTTGCTGCTGGACTGGAACCCCTCCACCGAGGATCGCCCGTGCACCGAGATCGAGGTGACCTTCGCGCCGGCCGCCGACGGAGGTTCCCTCGTGTCGCTCTCCCATCGGAAGTGGGAGCTGCTCCGGCCGGAAACGGTCGAGGAGGCACGAGCCAGCTATGCCGGAGGCTGGGTCTCCGTGTTCGACCAGCGCTACGGCGAAGCCGCCGGCCTGGTCGCCTGAACCGCCCCGAGAGCGGGCCGGGTCGTCACCGCGCGACGATCCGGCCCGCTCTCACCACCAACACGACCTGGCCGAAGGCGCCGAGATCGTCGAAGGGGTCGGCCGCGAGTGCGATCAGGTCGGCCGGGGCGCCGGCATGCAGGGGTGCCCGCGTCGCCGCGACCATGATCGCGTCGGGCTCCAGGCCGGCCTCTCCGAGGAGCTCCATCTCGCGCTGGTGGACGCCGGGCGGGACGGATCCGTTCCCCAGGTCGGTCCCGTAGATCACCTCCCCGCCCGCGCTGTGGAAGCGTCGCAGGTTGTCAAGTGCGATCCGGAGCTCCGGGGTGCTCTGCCCGAAGCCGAGGATGTCGAGCGTCGACACCATGCGCAGGCTCCGTGCGCAGCGGAGGATCACGTCGTCGCTCAGCCAGGTCCACGGCGTGTGCGCCAACTCGTCGATCCCGGCACCGAGCGCGCGCTCGACCTGTCCCTTCCCCTGTGCGTGCGCCGTGACCGGGAGATCCGCAGCGTGGGCCGCGTCGCAGATGGCCATCAGCTCCGCATCGCCCGGCGTCGGACCCGCCTCGGCGTTCAACGAGACCTTGATGGCGGTCGCGCCCGCCGCCACGAGCTCCGCGACGGCGGTCGCCGCGGCCTGGGGATCGTGGACCTCGAGCCCGGTCCCGTCGGGTGCCCAGCCGGCCCGGGTGGGATACCCACCCGGGGCCGTCAGCATGGGACCCACCGCTCGGATCAGCGGCCCATCGAACGACGGGGCCTCCGAGAGATCGGCGAGAGGGAAGATCCGGTCGGGCGGCCACGCGAGATCGCGGACGGCCGTCACGCCCCCGCGCAGGACCGCCCCCGGGTCCGAGAGACCGATGTGCACGTGTCGATCGGCCACCGCCGGCATCAGGAACCCGTCCACGAACAGCTCATCGTCGCCCGTGGCGGCGGGATCGCCTGCGTGCGAGATCACGCCACCCTCGCAGACGACCTGGGCGTCCTCGACGACGCGTCCCCGCCCGAGCCAAGCGAGCGAGACGCGGATCGAAAGACGGCTCACGGCGAGCACGATACGCCTCCCAAGGAGCGCGATCGAGAGGCGCAACAGCCGTTGCAGTCCGAGCAACGCACGAGATGCCAGCCGAACGCCGGTGCTGCATGCTCCTCGCGTGACGGGCAGGTACGACTTCATCGTCGTGGGAGGCGGCTCGGCCGGCAGTGCCTTGGGGAACCGCCTGAGCACCGATCCCACGAACCACGTCCTCGTGCTCGAAGCCGGTCGGACGGACTCCCTCTGGGACGTCTTCATCCATATGCCTGCGGCGCTGGCGTTCCCGATCGGGAGCCCCTTCTACGACTGGAAGTACGAATCGGAGCCCGAGCCGGCCATGAACGGCCGTCGCGTGTACCACGCCAGGGGCAAGGTGCTCGGCGGCTCGAGCAGCATCAACGGCATGATCTTCCAGCGAGGGAATCCCCTCGACTACGAGCGATGGGCGTCCGACGCCGGGATGGGAACGTGGGACTACGCCCACTGTCTCCCGTACTTCAAGCGGATGGAGACGTGCCTCGCAGCCGACCTCGCGGATGTGTTCCGCGGTCATAGCGGCCCGTTGATCCTCGAGCGCGGTCCGGCCACGAGCCCGCTGTTCGGCGCGTTCTTCGAGGCCGTGCAACAGGCCGGCTACCCGCTGACGGACGATGTGAACGGCTACCGGCAGGAGGGGTTCGCGCGGTTCGACCGCAACGTGCACAACGGTCGCCGCCTCTCGGCGGCTCGCGCCTACCTCCACCCCGTGATGTCGCGGCCCAACCTGCAGGTGGAAACGAGGGCCTTCGTCACCCGGATCCTGTTCGACGGGACGCGCGCCGTCGGCGTCGAGTACACGCGCGGGAAGGGACCGGCGCAGCGGGCGATGGCCGGCGAGGTCGTGCTGTGCGGCGGGGCGATCAACTCACCGCAGACGCTCCAGCTCTCGGGGGTCGGCGCGGCGGACGATCTCCGTGCCCTGGGGATCGAACCCGTGGTGGACCTGCCCGGCGTGGGCCAGAACCTCCAGGACCATCTGGAGGTCTACATCCAGTACACGTGCTTGCAGCCGGTGTCGGTCCAGCCGGGGATGAAGATGTGGCGTCGCCCGTTCATCGGGGCGCAGTGGCTGTTCTTCCGTTCGGGCCTCGGGGCCACGAACCACTTCGAGGCCGGCGGCTTCGTCCGGAGCAACGAGGACGTGGCCTACCCCAACCTGATGTTCCACTTCCTCCCGATCGCGATCAGGTACGACGGGTCGGCGCCGGCCGGTGGTCACGGCTACCAGGTGCACATCGGGCCCATGTACTCCGACACGCGTGGATCGGTCACGCTGACGTCGGCCGACCCGCGGGTCCACCCGGCGCTGCGCTTCAACTACCTCTCCACCGACCAGGATCGGCGGGAATGGGTCGAGGCGATCCGCGTGGCGCGCACCATCTTGAACCAGCCGGCGTTCGATCCGTTCAACGGCGGGGAAACCTCACCCGGTGCGACCGTGGAGACGGATGAGCAGATCCTGGCGTGGGTCGCGAAGGATGCCGAGACGGCGCTGCACCCCTCGTGCACGGCGAAGATGGGGAGCGACGCGGACCCGACGGCCGTGGTCGACCCCCTCACGATGAAGGTGCACGGCCTCGACGGGCTCCGCGTGGTGGACGCGTCCGTGTTCCCGTACGTCACGAACGGGAACATCTACGCGCCGGTGATGATGGTGGCCGAGAAGGCCGCCGACCTCATCCTCGGCAACACGCCGCTCCCCGCCGAGCACGTGGAGTTCTATCGAAACACGCCGAGCTGAGCGGTCTAGGCGACCCCCGCCTCCCGGAGCTGCCTGAGCTCCTTGCGGAGCTCTTGCACCTCGTCGCGGAGCCTTGCGGCGTACTCGAACCGGAGATCTTTCGCCGCCTGATGCATCTCTTCTTCGAGCCCTTGGATCAATCGTTCGAGCTCGTCGCTGGGCATCTCCGGATGCGCGGCCTTGCGACGACGTTCCTTCTTGGGTGTGGTGGAAGCCTGCTCCTGACCCCGGAGCGAGAGCAGGATGTCCGTGACGTGCTTGCGCACGGTCTGAGGGTCGATCCCGTGCTCGAGGTTGTAGGCCAGCTGGATCTGGCGGCGGCGCTGGGTCTCGGAGATGGCCATCTTCATGGAATCCGTGACGCTGTCGGCGTACATGAGCACGGTGCCGTCCACGTTGCGCGCCGCACGGCCGATGGTCTGGATCAACGACGTCTCGGAGCGCAGGAAGCCCTCCTTGTCGGCATCGAGGATGGCCACGAGCGAGACCTCCGGGAGGTCGAGACCCTCGCGGAGCAGGTTGATGCCGACGAGGACATCGAACTCCCCCAGCCGCAGGTCCCGGACGATCTCGATCCGCTGCAAGGTGTCGACCTCGGAGTGGAGGTAGCGCACGCGTATCCCCATCTCCACCAGGTAGTCCGTGAGGTCCTCGGCCATCTTCTTCGTGAGGGTCGTGACCAGGATCCGTTGGTCGTTCTCGGCGCGCCGGCGGATCTCCTCGATCAGATCGTCGACCTGGCCTTTGGTCGGGCGGATCTCGACCTCCGGATCGATGAGCCCCGTCGGTCTGACGATCTGCTCGACCACCGAGGAGGACACGCGGAGCTCGTAGGCGCTCGGCGTGGCGCTCATGTACACGACCTGATGCGCCCGCTCCCGGAACTCATCGAATCGGAGTGGGCGGTTGTCGACCGCGCTCGGCAGCCGGAACCCGAAGTCCACGAGCGTGCTCTTGCGTGAGATGTCCCCCTCGTACATGCCGTGGAGCTGCGGGACGGTGACGTGCGACTCGTCGAGCACGACGAGGTAGTCGTCCGGGAAGTAGTCGAGCAGCGTGAACGGAGCGGTACCCGGCCCACGACCGTCGATGTGTCGCGAGTAGTTCTCGATGCCGCTGCAGAAGCCCACCTCGCGGAGCATCTCGAGGTCGTAGGTGGTCCGCATGCGGAGGCGCTCGGCCTCGAGGAGCTTGCCCTGATCGTCGAGCTCCTTCAGCCGATCGAACAGCTCCTCCTCGATGGTGACGATCGCCCGCTTCATGCGATCCTCGGACGCCACGTAGTGCGACGCGGGGAAAGTGGTGTGATCCACGATGTCGTCCTTGACCACCTCGCCCGTGAGCGGGTCGAACATGGAGATGCGCTCGACGGTGTCGCCCCACCACTCGATCCGATATCCGACCTGCTCGTACGGCGGGAAGATCTCGAGCGTGTCCCCGTTCAGGCGGAAGGTGCCACGCGCGCGGCTGACCTGGTTGCGCTGATATTGGATGTCCACGAGGCGTTGGATCGCGAAGTCGAGCGGGACCTCGGTGCCGCGGTAGACACGCAGGATCTGCCCTTCGTACTCCTCGGGGGACCCCAGGCCGTAGATGGCCGACACGCTCGCGACGATGAGGACGTCGCTGCGGCTGAGGAGCGCGGCGGTGGCCGAGTGGCGGAGCCGCTCGATCTCTTCGTTGACCGACGAGTCCTTCTCGATGTACGTGTCGGTGGTGGGGATGTAGGCCTCGGGTTGGTAGTAGTCGTAGTAGCTGACGAAGTACTCGACGGCGTTGTCGGGGAACATCTCGCGGAACTCGTTCGCCAGCTGGGCGGCGAGCGACTTGTTGGGTGCCATCACGAGGGTGGGGCGCTGGATCCGCTCCACCAGGTGCGCCACGGTGAACGTCTTCCCCGTCCCCGTCGCGCCGAGGAGCGTGACATGCGGCTCCCCCGCCTCCACGGCTCGAACGAGGCCGTCGATGGCGGCGGGCTGGTCGCCGGCGGGCTGGAAGTCGGAGACGACGCGGAACGGGGGCACGCGCCAAGTGTAGGGCGGGGCGCCGACACGTCCTCGCGGCCGCCCCGGGTGGTGAGGTCAGTCGATCTCGGCGAAAGCTCGCACCGGGAAGTTCGAGCCACCGGCGACGGCGGGCGGCGCGGCGGTGAAGCGGAAGCCCGTGGTCGGCAGCGACGTCAGGTCGGCGAGGTTCTCGACGATGCAGATGTCCGCGGCGAGGAGTCGGGTGTGCGCCGGCCGCGTGAGGTCGCCCGTGTCGTCGATGTTCCCCGTGTCGATCCCGACCAGCGCGGGAGCGGCGGCCACGAGCGCGTCGAGCAGACCACCCCCGACGGAGGGGCCCTGCTCCCAGTACGCGTCGCTCCCCCACCGCTCGGCCCAGCCGGTGCGGAGGATGACCGCGTGCCCGCTCACGTCCGGGAGTCGCTCGAGGGTCCCGAGGGCCGCCGGGCCGCCGTCGTGATCGAGCACCACGCCCGGCAGGCTCGCCAGCCGTTCCAGAGGAAGGGCGGCGAGGTCGGCCGCGTCGCGATGTCGGTGGAACGGCGCGTCCAGGTAGGTCCCCGTCGCGCCGGCGAAGGTCATCGTCCCGAGATGGAACTCGGCTTTCCCCTCGTACCGGTCCCGCGACGTGTCGTGGTCGAGGAAGGCGCCGACCACCGGGCGCGGCAACCCCGGATAGATCGCCATCCCGTCCTCGATCCGATGCGAGAGATCGATCAGCATCCCTACATCCTTCCCGCCGCGATGATCCGGTCCAGGAAGATCCGCGTCTCTTCCTCGTGCGGATCCGAGAAGATCCGTTCTGGCTCGCCTTCCTCCAGGATCCGGCCTTCGTGGAGGAAGGCCACGCGGCTCGCGACGTCGCGCGCGAACCCCATCTCGTGGGTCGCGATCACCATCGTCATGCCTTGCTCGGCGAGCTCCCGGATGGCATCGAGCACCTCCGCCACGAGGACGGGGTCGAGGGCGCTCGTGACCTCGTCGAGTAAGAGGAGATCGGGCTGCATCGCGAGCGCGCGCACGATCGCGACGCGTTGCTGCTGTCCCCCGGACAGCCGATCGGGGTACTCGTCGGCCTTGTCCGCGAGGCCGAACCGGCCGAGCAGCTCCTCGGCACGGGTACCCGCCTCGGCAGCCGAGAGGCGGAGCACCTTCCGCGGCGCCAGGGTGACGTTCCGACGCACGGTCATGTGTGGGAAGAGGTTGAACGACTGGAAGACGATGCCGATCCTCCTCCGCACGGCGTTCCGATCGACGTCGGCCCCGGTGACGTCGAGACCCTCGATGAGGATGCGACCGGCATCCACGGTTTCGAGCAGGTCGATGCAGCGCAGGAGGGTGGATTTCCCCGAGCCCGATGCGCCGATCAAGCAAACGACCTCGTGATCGTCGACCACGAGGTCGATCCCTCCGAGAACCTCGAGGTCGCCGAAGGACTTGTGCAGCCCTTCGACGCGGAGCGACTCGGTCATCCGTCCGTCCCTCCTGCCTCGCGACGGCGCTGGTCACGCTTGATCAGCCAGTCCACCAGCAGGACCTGGGGGATCGTGAAGAGCACGTAGACGAGTGCGAGTGAGACGTACGGGGTGAAGTTGAAGAACGTCGCCTGAGAGATCGTCGCCTGCCGGAGTGCATCGGAGACGCCGAGGAAGCCGACGAGCGCCGAATCCTTCTGCAGTCCGATGAAATCGTTGAGGAGCGGCGGGATCACGCGGCGGACCGCCTGCGGGAGGACCACGAAGCGCAGCGCTTGGCCGCGCTTGAGACCCAACGAACGGGCGGCCGCGGTCTGGCTCGGATGCACGGACTCGATCCCGGCTCGGTACACCTCCATCACGTATGCCGAGTACACGAGCACGAGCGCGACGATCGCCCAGAAGATGTCCGCGTTGGCACCGCTCGGCAAGCCCTGGAGCTCGAGCGCCGGCATCCCGTACCCGAGCAGGAAGATGACCAGGATCGTCGGAAGTCCCCTGAAGAGGATCGAATAGCCGATCGCGATGATCCGGAGCGGCGCGAACACCGGACCCGGAAGGCTGCGCATCACCGCGAGCAGGAGGGCGAAGATCAGGACGAGGACCTCCGCCATCAGGAAGATCTGGATGTTGAGGAGGAATCCCTTGAGGATCTTCGGGAACGCCTCGTCGAAGACCTCCCGGTTGAAGAAGGCTTCCTTCACCGAGGGCCAACCCGGCGAGTTGACGATCAGGATGGCGGCGACAGCGAAGAAGATCACCGTGCTCGCGACGGCGACCCAGACGTTGCGCCGCTCGCTCCCGCCGCCGAAGATGCGCGAGCGCCGTTCGCCGGCGCTCAGACGTGGGTCGAGCAGTGGATCACCCGGGGCCTCGCCGCCCACGTCCGCCTCCTCGGCCGGGTCGCCGAGCTACGAGAACGTGGGGACGCTGGTGTCGACCTCGAGCCACTCGTCCTTCAGCGCGTCGAGCGTGCCGTCATCCCGCAACGCCTGGATCGCCGCATCCACGCAGGGCGTGAGCTCGCTCCCCTTCTCGAAGGTCAGGCCGAACTGCTCCTGCTCACCCAGGTCGGGGAACTGACCAACGACGACGTCCGCATAGCCGTAGAAGGCCGTGGGGAAGTCGACGACCACGCCGTCGATCTGTCCGTTCTTCAGGTCCTTGAGCGCGAGGTCGAGGTCGGGGTAGACGGCGGGGTCGTCCGTCGGCTGCACGAGCTCCTCGATGACCTGGAGGCTGGTGGTGCCTTCCGGCGCGCCGAGCTTCAGATCCTTGAGACCGGCGAGCGTGGTCACACCGACCGCGGGCGATCCCTCGTTGGCGATCAACGCCTGGTTCACGTCGAAGTAGCCCTCGCTGAAGTCGACGGCCCCCGCGCGCTTCTCCGTGATCGAGATCTGTTGCATCGCGAAATCGAACTCCTTGGGGCCCGGCGCGAAGGACTTGTTGAACGGGATCGCGACCCACTGGACATCGTCGGCCGCGAAGCCCATCTGCTCGGCCAAGGCGTACGCGAAAGCGGCCTCGTAGCCCTCACCCGTGTAGGGGTCGCCCGTGAAGTCGCTCGACTCCCATTCGGAGCCCTCGGTGCTCTTTCCCCCGTACCACGGCGCGTACGCGGGGTTCCCGGTGGCGATCGTCAGCGTGCCGTCCTCGTAGAGGCTGAGGCTCTCGACCGCGCACGGATCCGCGGTGGGCGACGTCGAGTCCGTCGAGGTCCCCCCTGGTGCGCTGGTATCGGACCCTTCGGGAGCGCAGGCCGCGCCCACGACCGCCAGCAACGCAACGCTCACCAGGAACTTCCGCATCGACGATCCCCCTCGTATCCCGTGGCCGGGGGTCCCGGCCAGGCGTGAATCTAGCGCACGGCCCGACGGGACGGCCAGGCAGCTATCGGTTGGGCTCCCACTTGAACGTCTTGACCGCGACGACGACGGCCGCGAGGAGCCAGATGAGGAGGACGACCACGTCCCACCACCGGAACGTGGGGAGCCCGAGGAACGAGTCGCGCATCGCGTCCACCAGGTGCCGCACGGGGAAGATCCTCCCGACCCAGTTCACCCACGTCGGCGTGTCGTCGTTGACCACGATGAACACACCGGACAGGAACAGCAGGGGCAGGATGATCGCATTGATGATCGGCGGCCCCGCGTCGGCGTTGGGCACCATCCCGCACACCGCCAGGCCGATCGCCGCGAAGCACGCGGCCCCGACGATCACCGTGACGACGAAGCGGAACAGATCCGTTCCCGTGGGGAAGCTGGCCCCGTACACGAGGACGCCGAACACGACCGTGATCGCGATCAGGAGGAACCCGACGAGAGCCGCGTGGAGCACGCGAGCGCCCAGGTACGACCACGACGGCAACGGCGTGCCCCGCGTGCGCTTCAGGATCCCCGCCTCACGGGTGAAGACGAGGGAGATCGCGATGTTCGTGTAGCAGGCTCCGATGAGCCCGAACGTCGCCATCGAGGCGACGTAGTACGTCGAGGTCTTGATCGTCTGGCCCCCGACCGACGCCTCGCTGTTCCCGAGCAGGGTCGTGAAGATCACGAGGAACAGCAACGGGAACGCGAACGTGAAGAACGCGGATGCGGGATTGCGCCAGAAGGTCTTGTTCATGTACCGCACCTGCCGGACCATCAAGGCCAGGCCGCTCATCCCGACCCTTCCTCGCCGCCGGTAAGGTCCAGGTACACGTCCTCGAGCGTCGGTCGCTGGACCTCCAACCCGTCGAGCCCGACGCCGCGCTCGAGCGCCCAACCCGTGAGCCGGTGCAGCGCCTCCGTCGGGTCGCCCGCGCGTACCTCGAGGTACCCGTCCCCGACCGGAACCTGACCCAGGTCGGGAGGTTCCGGCGCATCGGGCGGCAGCCGGAAGCTGATCTTCGCGACCATGGACTCCCGTCCTGCGAGCGTCGCGGGCGGTCCCTCCGCCACGACCTTCCCCTTCGCGATCACCGCGACCCGGTCGGCGAGGTACTGCGCTTCGTCCATGAAGTGCGTCGTGAGGAACACCGTCTTCCCGAGGGCCACGAGGTTCTTCACGACCTCCCACGCGTTCCTCCGCGCGCTGGGGTCGAAGCCGGTGGTCGGCTCGTCGAGGAAGAGGAGCTCGGGATCCCCCGCGAGGGCGATGGCCACATCCAGTCGTCGTTGCTGGCCGCCCGAGAGGCGCCGCACGCCCTCGTCCGCCTTCTCACCGAGGCCGACGACCTCGATCACATCGTCGGTCGAGCGGCGCTGCGGGTAGTAGCCCGCGTACATCTCGATCGTCTCTCGGACGGTGAGGAACGGGTCGACCCCCGTGGACTGGAGCACGATCCCGATCCGCTCCTTCAGGGCGCGGTCTGGACGCGAAGGGTCGTGGCCGAGGACCGAGACCTCACCTTCCGTGCGGGGGCGATACCCCTCCAGGACTCTCCGTGGTGGTCGTCTTGCCGGCGCCGTTCGGACCGAGGAGGGCGAAGACCTCGCCCCGGTCGACGTGCAGATCGATGCCGTCGACCGCAGCCAGGTCGCCGTAGCGCTTCACCAGCCCGCGCACCTCGATCACGCGCTCGGTCACGGCATCGATCCTAGCCCACCCCGAATCCGGCGGTCGTGTCCACGATGTTGCGGAGCGGCTCCCCTCGCGTGAACCGATCGAGGTTGTCCAGGAACACGTCGACGACGGCGCCTTCCCAACCCTCGACATCCCCGCAGACGTGTGGCGAGACGATCACCTCGGGGAGCGTCCACAGCGGTGAGCCCGTGGGGAGCGGCTCTTCCTCGAAGACGTCGAGCGCCGCGCCGGCCAGCCGGCCGCCGCGCAGCGCGTCGATCAGGGCGTGTTCGTCGACCGTCGCACCCCGACCGACGTTGTAGAAGCGTGCTCCCGGCTGCATCGACGCGAACGCCGCGCGGTCGAAGTAGCCACGCGTCTGCGGCGTGAGCGGGAGCGCATCGAGCACGTGATCCGCCCACGCGAGCGACGCGTGGAGGTCCTCCGGACCGACGACCGCGCCGAACAGCTCGTCGTGACGCGCCTGGCGGCCCACCGCTGCGACCTCCATCCCGAGGGCGCGCGCACGCACCGCGGTCGCCGTCCCGATCGGTCCCGGGCCTACGACCAGGAGGCGCCGTCCGGCGACCCGGCCCCGGGGACGACCATCGGTCCATCGCCCGGCAGCCGTGTCCTGGACGGATGCCCGCAGACCCGTCTCGAAGGACAGGATCGCCGCCATCACCCATTCGGCGATGGGGTCGTCGAACACGCCGCGCGCGTTCGTCACGAGCACGTGGCTGGTCACGAGCGCGGGGAAGAGCAGCCGGTCGACGCCGTCGCTCGCGGCTTGGATCCACTGGAGCCGCTCCGCGAGCGGCCATGCCTCCACCAGCCACTCGCGGCGAGCCCCCCAGAACATCAGGGCGTCGACCTCGGGGACCACGGCCCGGAGGGCGTCGCCGTCCGCTGCGAACCGGACATCCGCGCGCTCCGACGCCCGTTCCATCCGGGGCGGCGGGTCCTCGGCGCTCGCGCCGAGGACCACCACCACCGGTCGCCACGTCTCGCTCACAACGGCTTCCGTCCCGAGTAGCCGCTGTGCTCCTCGTGGAAGTAGGCCACCTCATCCTCCCCCAGGCGCCAGCAGAGGAAGACCCGCCGGCCGTCGAGCTCGGCCGGGAAGTCCACGAGCCCCGTCTCGGGGTCGCGGAGCAGGATCCCCTGCGTGGCGAGGTGCTCCACGTCGTCCTTCAAGGTCTGCTGGAACCGGAACCAATTCGAGGCTTCGATCCCCCCGCCGTCGATCGAGACGGCCTCGTCGATCTGCTCGCTCGTCGCGATCAGGCCACGGCGTGCCTCCCGGATCCGGGGCAGGCGCTCGCGCAGGTCGTCCAGTTCCGCGTCCGCCTCTTCGCGGGTGAAGAGGCGCTCGGTCACGACGCCGTCTCCAGCATCGAGGGGAGCTCGCGGAGGTCCTCGATGCGGTAGCCGCCGTGCTCGAGGAAGCGCGCGGTGCGGTCGATCAGGATGGGCGTCATGCCGACCGCCAGGGCGGGGATCACATCGAACTCGGGGTTGTCCCCCACGTACGCCACGTCGCTCGCCGACAGACCTGCGCGTTCGAGCGCCAGCCGGTAGATCCGCTCGTCCGGCTTCTCGATGCCCACCTCGCCGCTGATCACGCGGACAGGGAACCGCGCCGCCACGCCGAGCCGCGCGAGCAGCCCTTCGAGCCAAGCTTCGAAGTTGGACACGATCCCCAGCACGGCACCCGTCGGCTCCAGGGCGTCCAGGGCAGGGATGACGTCTTCGAACAGTGCGTAGTTGGCCTGGTCGGTGAAGGTCTCGTAGAGCTGTTCACGCAGCCCGTCCTTCGCCGGCAACGCGAGCTCCGCGAGCATGCGACCGTAGACGCCCTTCCAGAACCGGGCGGATCGCTCCGGGCTCGTGGTCCACATCTCCTCGTCACGCGCGGCCTCGCTGAATCGGTGGAACACCGCGCTCGACGCTTCGACGACCTCGTCGGGCGACCGCCGGTGACCGGCTCGCTCGACGACCTGGGAGAAGAGCTCAGGGAACGACGGCGCCGGATGGACGAGCGTCTCGCCCGCATCGAAGAAGACCCCGCGGAACCGCATCGCGGAAGGATAGCCGTGGGTCGCGATCAGCTCCCGATCGACGTGAGCCGGGGCCACAGCTCGTCGACCTGCGCTCGGAGCTCCTCCAGCGTTCCCCCGTTGTCCAGCAGGACGTCGGCATGGCGCGCGCGCTCCTCCAGTGGCATCTGGGCCGCAAGACGGGCCCGCACATCGTCCTCCTCCATGCCGCGCGCGACGCTCCGGCTCACCTGCGTCTCCGGCGTCGCGGAGATGACCACGACCAGATCGCAGTCGCGGTGGGTCCCCATCTCGATCAACAGCGGGTTCACGAGGATCACCACGCGATCGGAGTCGACGTTCTCGACGATGCCATCGGTCATCAGACGCCGGACCTCCGGATGAACGATGGCTTCGAGAGTCCTCGAGCGCCTTCGGGTCGTGGAAGACGATCGCGGCGAGCTTCGGCCGGTCGAGCTCGCCGTCGGGTCCCACGACGCCCTGCCCGAACCGGGCCACCACCCGGCGGAAGCCTTCGGTCCCCGCCTGGACGGCGAGCCGCGCGAACGCGTCGGCGTCCAGGATCGACCGCTCCCCGGGCCTCCAGCATGCCCGCGACGGTGGACTTCCCCGACCCGATCCCGCCGGTCAGCCCGATCAGCTTCACGGTCCACCCGCGAGCGGAACCGGGCCGTCGTGCGCCCGGCTCCGTGGACTCACTCGGTGCGGCCCTCGCGCCGCTTCAGGTCCTCGAGGATCGCCTCGAGGGAGACCTCCTCGTCGGAGGCAGCCTCCTCCGTGGCCTCGGGGGCCTCGGCGTCGGCGGCGTCGGGGACCTCGGCGACGGCTTCGACGTCGGTCACCGCAGCCTCGACCTCGGAACCGTCGTCGGCTGTCGTCTCGGCGGCCTCGGCCTCTCCCGCGGCCGGTGCGGCGGCCGCCGCTTCCTCGACGGGCGCGACCTCGGTCGCGACCGGGGCGGGCTCCGGAGCCGCGGCCGGTACCGTCGACGGCGCGGTGACCTCGGCCGCGGCCACGGCATCGAGGATCGCCTGGGGCACCTCGATCGTCATCGTCATATCGGGACCGGCGGGGACCCCCGCCCGGGGCTCTTCCTCCTCGGCGACGATCTCCTTCTGCCGAGGCGGCGGCGCGCTCACCTGCCGCATCGAGAGGGAGACCCGGCGGCGTGTGACGTCGACGTCGATGACCTTCACCTCGACCTCCTGGCCGACGGCGAGCACCGACTCCGGCGAGTCGACGTGCTCGTGGGAGATCTCGGAGATGTGGACGAGACCCTCGATCCCGGGAGCGACCCGCACGAACGCGCCGAACGGCACGAGCTTCGTGACCTGGCCCGTGATCACGGAGCCGGCCTGCGAGGTGCGCTCGAACTCCTTCCAGGGATCCTCTTGCGTGGCCTTCAGCGAGAGCGACACGCGCTCACGCTCGAGATCCACGTCGAGCACCTCGACCTCGACCTCTTGGCCGACGGCCACCACTTCGCTCGGGTGATCCACGTGCTTCCACGACAGCTCGCTCACATGCACGAGCCCGTCGACGCCGCCGAGGTCCACGAACGCGCCGAAGTTCACGATGGAGCTCACCGTGCCCTTGCGCCGCTCGCCCTTCTGGAGGTTCTCGAGGAACTTCTTGCGTCCCTCGGACTGCGACTCCTCGAGGAACGCCCGCCGGCTGAGGACGACGTTGTTGCGGTTGCGGTCCAGCTCGATGATCTTCGCTTCGAGCTCCTGGCCCACGAAGGGCTGGAGGTCCCGGACGCGGCGGAGATCCACGAGCGACGCGGGCAGGAACCCGCGGAGCCCGATGTCCAAGATCAAGCCACCCTTCACGACCTCGATGACGGGACCCTTGATCGTCTGGCCCGATCGCATGATGTCCTCGATGCGGCCCCACGCCCGCTCGTACTGGGCCCGCTTCTTCGACAGGATGAGCCGGCCCTCCTTGTCCTCTTTCTGCAGGACGAGGGCCTCGATCCGATCACCGACCTTGACGACCTCGTTCGGGTCGACGTCGTGGCGGATCGACAGCTCCTTCGACGGGATGACGCCTTCGGACTTGTAGCCGATGTCGAGGAGGACCTCGTCCCGGTCGATCTTGACGACCTCACCCTCGACGATGTCGCCGTCCTTGAAATCGCGGAGCGACGCCTCGAGCGCGGCGATCAGCTCCTCGGGGGTCAGATCGCGCTCGGGTGCTTCGGGATCGACGGGGATCGCGGGCGCCTCGGCTTCGACGTCGGTCGCCGCCGGCTCCGCCTTGGCCACCGCCTCCACGTCGTCCGCCGCCTCCACGTCGTCCGCCGCCTGCACGATCTCCTCCGAGGCCACTACCTGCTCCTCGGCTGTCTCGGTCGCCTCCGTGGCGACCGTCGTCTCGTCACTCATGCCGTGGGTCTCCTTCCGCCGCGCAGGGAACGCTCGCCGTGGCGGTGCTGGGATTTCGCCGCGGCGCGGGATGCACTCCCCGCGGGCCTCGGAGAGGTTACGTACGCTGCGGGAACGCCGTCAATAACGGAGGGGTGGGCAGCGGAGCCCGGCGACGCCGCTCCCGACGGGCCGGAGGCGGCTCAGTGGCCCTCCGGGGCGGCCTCGGCCCAGTTCGCGCCCCACCCCATGGACGCCACCAACGGCACCGTCAATCCGATGGCGTGCTCCATCCGGTCGCGGACCAGATCCGCGGCGGCGTCGACGTTCCCCTCCGCCACCTCGAAGACCAGCTCGTCGTGGACCGTGAGCAGCATGGAGCACCCGAGACCGGGGTCACCGCGGAGCGCACGGTCGACCTCGATCATGGCCACCTTGAAGACGTCGCTGGCGCTCCCCTGGATCGGCGCGTTGAGCGCTTGGCGCTCCCCGAGAGCCTGGAGCCGGCGATTGCCGCTGGTCAGCTCGGGGATGTACCGGCGCCGCCCGAGGATGGTCTCCGTGAACCCGTCGCGCCGAGCTTGCTCGACCTGCTCCCGGAGGTAGTCGCGGATCTTGGGGAAGCCGTCGAAGTACCCGTTCAGGATCTCCTCGGCCTCGTCGGGAGGGATGTCGAGGCGCTGGGCCAGGCCGTAGGCGTTCATGCCGTAGGCGAGGCCGTAGTTGACCATCTTGGCCCGCCGCCGGAGCTCGCCGTCGACGTGCGCGATCGGGAGGTCGAAGACCTTCGCCGCGGTGGCCGCGTGGATGTCCTCCCCCGCCGCGAACGCATCCTTCAGCCCTTCGTCGCCCGACAGATGCGCGAGGATCCGGAGCTCGATCTGCGAGTAGTCGGCCACGAGGAGCACCTGGCCCGGTTCGCCGGGGATGAACGCCTGGCGGATCTGACGTCCGACCTCCGAGCGGATCGGGATGTTCTGGAGGTTCGGGTTCGACGAGCTCAGCCGGCCCGTCGCCGCCACCGCCTGGTTGAACGACGTGTGGACGCGTCCGTCCCGCGCGTCGACCAGCCTGGGCAAGGCCTCGAGGTAGGTCGAGTTGAGCTTGTCGAGCTCCCGCCAGGCGAGCAGTGCGTCGACGACCGGGTGCGCCTCGCGGAGCTTCTCGAGGACGCTGGCGTCGGTGGACAGCTCGCCCTTCGGCGTCTTCTTGCCGGGGTGCAGGCCGAGCTCGCCGTAGAGCACCTCGCGGAGCTGCGGGGGGGAATTGAGGTTGAACTCGCGGCCCGCCTGCGTGTAGACCTCGGCTTTCAGCGTGGCCATCCGGTCGCGGACGGACTCCCCCATCTCCGTGAGGTAGTCGACGTCCAAACGCACACCTCGAGCCTCCATCCGTGCCAGGACCGACGAGAGCGGGAGCTCCACGTCTTCGAGGAGGCCGCGCAGGCCCTGCTTGTCGACCTTCTCCTGGAGGAGCGGCGCGAGCAGGGCCACGGCTGCAGCTTCCGCCGCCACGATCCGCCACGGGTCCTCGGCGAACAGCTGCCCCTCGGCCTCATCCTCGGCCAACCCCAGGACGTCGGTCCCCAGGTAGCGCTCGCATAGGTGGCGCAGCGGGTAGTCGGCCGTGGCCGGGTCCAGCAGGTACCCCGCCAGCATGGTGTCGAACGAGATCCCCCGATCTCGATCCCCGCCTGGCGGGCCGTGCGCTCGAGTTCCTTGCCGTCGTGCGCCCACTTGGCGACACGCGTGTCCGAGAGCACGTCGGCGAGCGGAACCAGGCCATCCAAGGGGGCGTACGCGGCTTGGGCCCCGCCGGCCGACACCGCGATCCCGGAGACATGGGCGTCGTCCTCGTGCAAGCGGACCGCAACGTCCCCCCGGCCAAGGATCTCCGCGACCCGCGTGACCGTGGTCTGCTCGAGGTCGAGCTCGGCTACCTCGACCTTGGGCTCGGTCCCGACGACCTCGCTGAGACGGTCGAGCAGCGATCGGAATTCCAGCGCACCGAAGAGCTGCCGGACCTGGTCGTGATCCCACGCACCCATGGAGCAGTCCTCGGGGCCTACCTCGAGCGCCACATCCGTGACGATGCGCGCGAGCTGCTTGTTCAGGGCGAGCCGGTCGGCCGCCGCCGCCACGTTCTCCTTCAGCTTGCCCTTGAGGTCCTCCACGTGCGCCAGCAGCTCCTCGACGGTGCCGTACTCCTGGACGAGCTTCGCCGCGGTCTTGTCGCCGACCCCCGGCACACCGGGGATGTTGTCCGACGTGTCGCCCTTGAGCGCCACGAAGTCCAGGTACTGGTCGGGACGGACGCCGTAGCGGGCCTCGATGGCCAGCGGGTCCATGAGGTCGATCTCCGAGATGCCCCGGCGGTTGAAGAGCACGGAGACCGCGCCGCGTCCATCCACACGGTCCCGCACCAACTGGAAGAAGTCGCGGTCCGCCGTGACGATGACGGCGTCGATCCCTCCTTGGGACGCCTGGAGCGCCAGCGTGCCGATCGCGTCGTCGGCTTCGTGACCTTCCGGGCGGATCGGCGGGATCTTCAGCGCGTCGAGCACCTCCTCGATGAGACCGAGCTGGGGACGGAACTCGGCGGGTGCCTCCGCGCGACCCGCCTTGTACTCGGCATCGAGCTCGAGACGGATGGTGGGCGGCCCCATGTCGAACGCCACCGCGATGAGGTCGGGGCTCTCGTCGGCGAGGAGCTTGATCAACATCGACGTGAACCCGTAGACGGCGTTGGTGACCGTTCCGCTGCTGGTGGCCAGGGTCTGCGGCAACGCGAAGAACGCCCGGTACGCGAGGCTGTGGCCGTCGAGGAGGAAGAGCCGGCGAGGGGCCGCGGCGCCGTCGGGGGTCACAGACCTATCGTAGTCTCCGCCCGTGACGCTCGAAGATCGACACCCCTCCGCCGACTACCTCGAGGCGCTCTACGAGCTCTTCGAGGAAGGCTTCCCCCCGTCCAGGCCGAGCTCTCACGATGGATGGGTCTGTCCCGTCCCACGGTCTCCGAGCACGTGAAGCGGCTCGTGGCCGACGGCCTGCTCGAGCAGCACGGACGGGATCTGGCGTTCACGACGGCCGGGCAGGCCATGGCGATCGCGCTCGTCCGCCGCCACCGGCTCGCCGAGCATCTCCTCATCGACGTGATCGGCCTCCCGTGGCACGAGGCGCACGCCGAGGCGGAGCGCTGGGAACGGGTGATCTCGTCGCAGGTCGAAGAGCGGCTGGTCGTGATCCTGGGTGACCCCGGGGCGTGTCCGCACGGCAACCCGATCCCCGGCTCGGCCAACGAGGTCGACGTGAGCGGCTTGGTCGCGTTGAAGGACGTGGAGCCGGGCGCCACGGTGATCCTGCGCCGGCTCACCGAGGACCTCGAGCTCGAGCTCGACGTGATGCGGTTCCTCGAGGAGAGCCTGCTGATGCCGGGCGCGACCGTCGAGGTGCTCGCCACGGGCCCCGACGGCACGATGCGCCTCGACGTCGGCGGGACCACGTCCGCTCTCGGCTTCGACCTCGCCGACCACCTCTGGGTCGAGCCCGCGACCGCGTAGCATCTCGCATCGTTTTCGGTCCCGATCCAGCTTGACGAGATCCCGACCTCCTGGATAGGATTTCGCTCGTCCGAAGGAAGAGTGTTCGGGACTCCGAACAGCAGACCAGCGGGCTGAAGGGGACTGACGAGCGCGATGCTGCCGACCTTCGTGATCGGGCTCCGGGAGGGCCTGGAGGCGTCCCTGATCGTGGGGATCATCGCCGCGTTCCTCATCCAGCGGGGCGAGCGGCGGGCACTGCGACCCATGTGGATCGGCGTGGCGGTGGCGGTGGCGATCTCGTTCGGGGCGGCCATCGCGCTCGCGGTGATCGGCGGACGTCTCCCCCTCAAGCAGCGGGAGACGATGGAGGGGATCTTGGCCCTCCTGGCCGTGGCGGGGGTCACCTACATGATCGTGTGGATGCGCCGCCACTCGCGCGACCTGAAAGGGCAACTGGAGGACCACGCGGAGAGCGCCCTGGTCACGGGCTCCATCTTCGCCCTGGTCGGGATGGCCTTCTTCGCCGTGATCCGTGAGGGTCTCGAGACGGCGGTCTTCATGCTCGCGGCCTTCCAGAGCTCGCTGAACCCCGTCGCCGCGGGGCTCGGTGCGGTCCTCGGCATCGCGGTGGCCGTGGGACTCGGTTGGAGCCTGTACCGGGGCGGCGTCCGGATCGACCTGAGCAAGTTCTTCCGCTTCACGGGCTTCATCCTCGTCCTCGTGGCGGGCGGACTGCTCGCGAGCGCGGTCCATGAGTTCGCCGAGGCGGGCGTCGTGACCTTCGCCCAGAGCTCCGCAGTCGACCTCTCCTGGCTGATCCAACCGGGCACGATCGTGGCCTCCCTCGCGACCGGCATGCTCGGGCTCCAGCCGGTGCCGACGTACGCCGAGGTCCTGGTCTGGCTGCTGTACGTCATCCCGATGAGCCTCTACGTCTTGTGGCCGCAGCGGCCGCGGGTCCGGACCGCACAGGCGGCCGCCACAACCTGATCACCGGCCCGACCGAGGGCCACGACCGAGGGGGGAACCCATGATGTCTCGTGTTCGCTTCGCTGTGCTCGCAGGAGTGCTGCTGGCCGTCGCGGGGGTGGCGTGTGCCTCCTCCGAGAGCAGCTCCGAAGCAGGGGAAGGACCCGACGTCGCGGTGGCGATGGAGGACTGGTCGATCCAGATCGACCCCGGGAGCGTCGCCGCGGGCGACGTCACCTTCGCGGCGACGAATGCAGGTCCGACGACGCACGAGTTCGAGATCTTCTCCGGTGAGAACGGCGAGGTGCCGTCCGAGCCGCTGCCCGTGTCGAACGGCGTCGCGGATACGGCCGGGCTGACCCTCGTGGACGAGGTGGAGGACGTCTTCGCCGGAACGCAAGCCGAGCTCACCGTCGATCTGGCCGCGGGACAGTACCTGCTCATCTGCAACCTCCCCGACCACTACGAGCAAGGGATGACCGCCACGCTCACGGTGACCTGAGACCCTCGTGTCGTGGTCGAGGGTCGACGATCACGATCTTCCACGCGGGTGAACGACCAGCGGCGATGCGATGAACCCGCTGGTCAGAGGCGGCGTTCGTCGAGTTGACAGCCCTCAACCTCTGCTCTAGGCTCCGCTGCGGTCCCGGCGGTACGAGCCGGAGGCGGGAGGTGACTTCCGCAGAAGGCACGGATCACCGGGACCTCGTCTTGACGGGCCGCGGCGCTCGACAGAGGACGATCGCGTATGGGGAAGGCGCGACCGGCCTCGAGGGGAGCCGCGGCCCGTCATCCGTTTCCGGGGTCGAGCGCACGTGCGAGTGAAGGTCGAGGGTCCGAGCCAGTCGCGCGCCGGGCGACGTCCTCAGCGTCACAGGACGGCTTCGAGGAACTTCTGCGTCTCGGGTTCCCGGGTGTGGTTGAAGAGCTCGTCCGGCGAGCCCTCCTCGAGGATCGACTCCCTCGTGGAAGAAACACATCCGGTTCGCGACCTCACGGGCGAACCCCATCTCATGGGTCACGACCATCATCGTCATGTGGAGGTCGGTCGCGAGCGACTTCATAACCGCGAGGACCTCGCCGATCAACTCCGGGTCCAAGGCCGACGTGGGCTCGTCGAAGAGCATCACGTCCGGCTCCATCGCCAGCGCTCGGGCGATGGCCACCCGCTGCTGCTGACCACCGGAGAGCCGGATGGGGTACTCGTCGGCCTTGTCCGCGAGCCCGACCTTCTCGAGGAGCGCCAGTGCCATGGGACGCACATCGTCGGCCTTCAGGCCCTTCACGATCACCGGGCCCTCCATCACGTTGCCGACCACGCTGAGGTGCGGGAAGAGATTGAACTGCTGGAACACCATGCCGCAATGGGTTCGCAGCTTCCGGATCTGCTCCCGCTGGTGCTTCGTCCGGTGCCCACCGCTCAGCTGGATGCCCGCGACCTCGATCGTCCCGTCGGTGGGATCCTCCAGGAAGTTCACGCACCGGAGCAGGGTGCTCTTCCCGGATCCGGACCGACCGAAGATGACCACGACCTCGCCCTTGAGGACGTCCATGTCGATGCCCTTGAGGACCTCCAGCGACCCGAACGTCTTGTGGAGGTTCCTGATCTGGACGACCGTCTCGCCATCGGGAGCGGTCATGGATCATCCCCCTCCTCGGGCGGGATCGGTGGACCCCCTTGGTCGACGAATCCCGATGCGTCACCCTCGTCGACGAGCACCGCCTCGCGCGTCTCCTCGCCCGGCACGGGCAGCCCTGTCTCGGTGTCGATCTCCTTCATCCAAGCGCCCCCGCCAGGACCCCCCGCGGCGGCAACGGGCACCCACGCGCGCTTGCGAGCCGTCTTCTTCGTGCCACCCTCGCCGGTCCGGACGTAGCCACGTCCCATCTTGCGCTCCAGCCGAACCTGGAAGAAGGTCAGGACCGCGGTGAGCGCCCAGTAGACGCCGGCCACGAGCAGGTAGGCCTCGAGGCTCCGGAAATCGGCTCGACCCTGGAGGTCGGCGCGTCGGAACAACTCGACCACCCCGATCGTGTACAGCAAGGCCGAGTCCTTCGTCATCGCGATGAACTCGTTCCCGGTGGGAGGGATGATCACGCGGATCGCCTGCGGGAGGACGATCCGCCGCGTCCGCTGTCCGTAGCTCATCCCGAGCGCCTCCGCAGCCTCGGCCTGTCCGTGCCCCACGGACTGGATGCCGGCGCGGAAGATCTCCGTCATGTAGGCGCCGTAGTTGAGGCCGATCGCGAGGATCCCGGCGACCAAGGCGGTGAACCGCAGGAGCTCACCGAAGTTCTCGAGGCCCGTCCCGCGCATCCGGAGCCCGATCTCGGCGACACCGAAGTAGATGAGGAAGATCTGCACGAGCAGCGGCGTGCCACGGAAGAACGACGTGTAGAAGCCTGCGACGCCGTACGCGACCGGGTTCTTGGACAGTCGGGCCAGCGACCCGAGCAGCGCCAGGATGATCGCCAAGATGATCGCGCTGAAGCTGATGAACAGCGTGAGCCCCAGACCACGGCGGATGATGTCCCAGGCGTGGTCGCTGATCCAGCCGGTGTCGAAGTCGAGCGCGAGGAAGATCCGGATCAGCGCGATCGCGATGACGACCTGCACGACCCCGACCTTGGCGCGCCAGGGGATTCCTGCTGAGAACTGCTGGATAGCCTCGCGCTCCCCCGCAGCGCGGAACCCGAGCGCGAGCAACGCGATCTCGATCACGGCGAAGATCGCGAAACCGCCGACGAGCGGAGGGAAGACGGCGAAACCGGCGACGAGGGCGACCGCGGCGGCCACGAAGTATGACCACCGGGTCGAGGTGTAGAGGAGACCGCCTCCGGCGAAGCACACGCCCGCGGTGAGGACGTACGCCCAGATCGGCCAGGTGGACCCTCCCGCCATCACGTCCTCGAGCATCGTGAGGAGCGCGTGGACGCCTTCGATCAGGAGGAGCCACGCGGCGAGCAGCAGGAAGAGCCCGGCACGCGAGTGCACCTGTTCCGGGACGGACGAGGGCCGGCTCTCGCCGGCCCTCGTCCCCGCGCTCACCGAGCTCTCGGACATGTGGTCACGCGATGCTGGTGAGGTCCTCGCCCCACCACTGCTCGGACAGCGCGCTCAACGTCCCGTCCGCGTGCATGTCCTTGATGATCTGGTTCACCGCCTCGGAGAGACTCTCCGAGTCCGGCGAGGCGCTCTTGTCGAACGCGACCGCGTTCGCCTCGTAGAACAGCACCGCGCCGTCCGCCACGAGCCGGATGGGCTTCCCCTTGTCGATAGCCCCTTGGAGGATCCCCAACGACGAGATCACCGCGTCGATCCGCTCGAGGTAGAGGTCCTGGAGCGCGGTCGTGTCGGTGTTGTAGGTCTTGATCGTCGGGTCGTCGATCACGAAGTCGTACGTCACGCCCGGTGCCGACAGGGTCTGCTGCAGATAGAAGTCATACGTGCAGCTACCGCACACGCCGATCGTCTTGCCGTCGAGATCCGTGTCGAGGTTGTTGGTGGTCGTGTTGTTCGCGTTCACCGCGACGCCCGCCGGGGCGTAGTAGTAGGGCTCGGTGAAGTACAGGACCTCGGCCCGAGGCGGCAAGACGGTCATCGACCCGACGCTCATGTCCCACCGGTCCGACCAACCGCCCGAGGTGATCGCGGTCCACTCGGGTGTGACCCACTCGACCGTCACCCCGAGGCGCTTGGCGATCTCCTCGGCAACGTCGATGTCGAAGCCCTCGTACTGGTCGTCGGTCCCCTCGACGAGCGACGACGCCGGCGGATACGCCGGGTCAGTCGAGACGCGGATGACCCCATCCTCTTGGATCCTGGCCAAGAGGTCGGGCTCGGTCGAGCCGGTCCCTGACCCCGAGCCACCTGCCGCGGGCGTGGTCGTCTCCTCCGAGGCACAAGCAGCAGCGAGGACAGCGAACACCGCGACGAGCGTGACCACACCTCGGAAACGGAACTTCCGCATCGATCTCCTCCTTCCGAGAGGCGGATCGTGGATCCACCCCTCCCCCATCCTCGGCGGACTATAGGCCTGGACCGCTCGAGCGAGCAACGCGACCCGGACGTCGTCCCGAACCAGCTACGAGGGGGCCGAAGGCTCCTCCGAGAGCCAACGGACCCCCGTCGCCTGATACATACGCACGCCGGGGTCGAGCAGGACGCCTCGGGGATCCCACCGGTAGGTCGCGGCGACGCCGTCGAAGGACCGTGTCGTCGCGAGACGGGCGGCGAGCTGGGCTCGGCCCTCCACCGACGGCAACAGACCGGCCAGTAGCCTGCCCGTGTCGTACCCCTCGGCGGCGAACGGACCTGGGTCGAGGCCCGTGGCGGACTGGTAGTCGTGGAGGAAGCTCTGTGGGTCCGGCTCGGCCGAGGTCGTGAGGTCGGCGCAGGGACACGCACCGAGCTGCACCGCGTCGAGCGGACCCAGCGCCTCGAGGTAGCCGTCGGTGCGTGCCGAGCTCGCCACGAGCAGGGGGATCGCGGGTGGCAACGTAGAGCGCAACGACGCGCCGCCGGGTGCCGATCCCGTCCAGACGACGGATCCGCACCCTCGCCGTGCCGCGCCGGCCGCAACCTGGAGCGGCGAGCCGCCCAGGGCGATCGACGACGGGACGTCCCGCGCGATCAGAGTGCGCAGGTCCACGGACCACGCGCTCCCCTCTCCGGCGAGGCAGACGGGCCCCCCCGAGGAGGAGGAGCTCACGCTCAGCGCCCGGGCCTCGTCCTCGATGGCGGCCGTGACCTGCCGCCACAATGTCCCGGTGGGAGGCATCGCAGCCGACGACGACAGCGACACGAACGGGACACCGGAACCCGAGAGCGTGTCGACCGCCGGTTGCGACATCGCGGTGTACGGGGCGATGACGGCTCCGAGCAGGGAGAGGTCGGCGGCCACGGCACGTGCCGCGTCCTCGCCGCCCGTCCCGTCCGTGTCGAGGACGACGACGTCCGCGACGTCCTCGAGGGCGATCTCGAGCCCGAGCACCGCGGGCGAAACGACCGATCGAGCGTCGGGGAACGAGCCGTCCTGGATGACGGCGATCCGAGGCAACGATGCGTCCGGGCCTTCGGCTCTGCCACAGGCCGCTGCCCCGACGATCGAGACCACGAGGACGACGAGGGCGCAGGAACGCAGGGTGGGTGGACGCATCGTGGGAAGGCGATCGGGGTGCCGCGGGACAGTAGTCTAGGCCGGCTGGCCGGCCGGGATGGCGGAACTGGCAGACGCGCGGGACTCAAAATCCCGTGGGCTTCGGCCCGTGCGGGTTCGACCCCCGCTCCCGGCACTCACACCACGTGCCCCTCCGCGATCAGCGCCCCCCGTGCGAAGCGGTCGAAGGACAACGAGGAGACGTCCATCGTCGGCTCCTTGCCGGTGATCATCTCGGCCATCAACCTTCCGACCACCGGACCGTGCTGGAACCCGTGCCCGCTGAACCCGGCTGCGATCCAGAGTCCGGGCACCGGGCCCGGGCCGATCACCGGGTGTCGGTCGGGGGTCATCTCGTAGAGACCTGCCCAGCGCGACCGGATCCCCGCCTCGGCCAGCGGCGGGTAGACGGCGAGCGCTCGCGGCAGGAGCTCGTCGGTCACGAATCCGTCGTCGACCTCGGTGTCGAAGGTGGGGACATCGTCGCCGCCCATCCCCATCAGGACCCCCTCACCCTCCCGATGGAAGTAGAAGGAGCTCTCCGCGTCGATCACCAGCGTCCGCCGCACGGGAACGCCCGGGAACACACCCGTGGTCAGCACGACCCGCGGGACCGGCTCGATGGGCAGGTCGATCCCGGCGCCGGCGGCGAGGACGCCGGACCAGGGACCCGCGGCGAGGACGACCGCCCCGGCGGCGATTCTCCCCGTCCCCCGTCCGCACGCCGGCCACGGTCTCGGGGCCTGAGAGCAGACCTTCCACGGTCACCCCGAGTCGGACGTCGGCGCCCGCACGCCTCGCCAACGTCGCGTAGCCCTGGGTCAACGCCCCCGGGTCCGCGATCCCGTCGGCGGGGCCGAAGGTGGCCCCTACGAGGTCGTCCACCATGAGGCCCGGGACGAGCCGCGTCACAGCGCCCGCATCGAGGACCTCGACCTCGACGCCCAGCGAGCGCTGGAGGGCGATGCCGCGCTCGAACCCCGACCAGGTGGCCTGCTCGCGGACGAGGAACAGGTACCCGTCCTGGCTGACATCCACGGGTATCCCGTGCTCCTGCTCGAAGCCGAGGATCATCGGCACGCTCGCCTGCGAGAGGCGGATGTTGATCTCGCTCGTGAACTGCTGGCGGAAGCCGCCGGCGCAGGCCCCCGTGGCACCACGGCCGACGGCCCCTTCGCGCTCCACCAGCACCACGCGGCCTGCGCCGGCGGCGGCGAGGTGGTACGCGGCGGAGCAGCCGACGATCCCGCCCCCGATCACCACGACGTCCGCGGTCTCGCTCATCCGGTCATCCCGCTCCGCCCGAAGGTCTCCGCGGCAGCCCGAGCGACGACGAGGTCCTCGAACGCCATCCCCACGCTCTCGAACAGGGTGATGTCGTCGGGCGACGTCCGGACCCTTGCCCCCGAGCGAGCTCGGCGAGGTCCGCCACCACCTGCGACGCGTCCACGGCTCCCTCGGCGATCGGCAGGAGCAGGTCGCCGGCCTCCGCGAACGCCACCTGGCGCGTCTCCACCACGACGCGGGCACGGCGGACCGTGGACGTGTCCACCTCGCGCGTGTCCGGCAGATAGGCGCCGACGGCGTTCACGTGGGCCCCGGCGGCCAGCTCTTCCCCGCGGAACAACGGTTCCCGGGAGGTGGTGCACGTACAGACCAGGTCCGCATCAGCGACCGCTCCCGCTCCTCCGACGGAGGCCGTGAGACCCGCAGCTCGCGCCCGCTCGGCGAGCGCCTCGGCACGGCCCGGATCGCGCGCACCACCACCACGTCCTCCACCGGCCGAACGGCGGTCATCGCTTCGAGATGCGCGGTCGCCTGCACGCCGGCGCCGAACAGCACGAGACGCCGCGCCTCAGGGCGCGCCAGGAAGCGGGTGGCGAGCCCGCTCACCGCGGCGGTCCGCAGCGCGGTGAGCGCGGACCCATCGACGACGGCCTCCGGCGCCTGCGAGGCGGCGTCGAACAGGACATAGACCGCATGGATGAACGGCAACGCTCGTGCGGGGTTCGCCTCGGTGAGCGTCACGAGCTTCACACCGACGCCGCGGGAGCCGGCGGCGGGCATGAGGAGGAGGGAGCCGGCACGGGTGTCGACGGACGATCGCACGGGACCCGCGGTCCCCGGGTCATCGAGACGGAAGGCCTCCTCCAGAGCGTCGATCGCCGCGGTCATGGACAGCCGTGATCGGAGCTCCTCGGCGTCGACGACGCGCATCACATCTCGCCCAGGTACGCCTCACGCATCAGCGGGTTGTTGAGGAGCCCGCTGGCCGTATCGGACAACACGACCTGGCCGGTCTGGATCACGTACCCTCGATCCGCGATCGACAGCGCCATGTTCGCGTTCTGCTCGACCACGAAGATGGTCTTCCCGAGCTCCCGGATGCGCTGGATGATCTCGAAGACCTGTTCCACGAGCACCGGTGCGAGCCCCATGGACGGCTCGTCCATCAGCAGGACCGAGGGGTTCGCCATGAGGGCCCGGCCCATGGCCACCATCTGCTGCTCACCGCCGGAGAGCGTCCCCGCCTTCTGCTTCAAGCGCTCGCGGATCCTGGGGAACGTCTCGAGGACCCGTTCGCGATCCGCATCGATCTCGGCCCGGTCCGACCGGAGGTACGACCCGAGCGTGAGGTTCTCGTCGACCGTCATGGACCCGAAGAGCCGCCGGTTCTCGGGCACCATGGAGATGCCCCGGCGCACGATCTCGGCGGTGGAGAGCCCGCTCACGACCTCCCCTTCGAAGAGGACCTCACCTTCGGTGGGGACGACGTACCCGAGGACGGTCTTCAGGGTCGTGCTCTTGCCCGAGGCGTTCCCCCCGAGCAAGCAGACCATCTCTCCCGCGTAGATCTCGCATGTCGACGTTGCGGAGCACCGAGACGAGGCCGTAGTGCGTGCTGACGTCGCGCAGCTCGAGGACCGGACGGCGTTCTTCCGCGGGTGCCGTCTCCCCGGACATCGCGTCCGTCATCCCAGCTCCTCGCCCCGCCGGCCCAGGTACGCCTCGATCACCCTCTCGTCCTCCGCGACCTCCTCGTACGTCCCCTCGGCGATCTTCCGCCCGTAGTCGCAGGCGATCACGCGATCGGACACGCCCTTGACGACGCGCATATCGTGCTCGATCACCAGGACGGTGAGCCCCAGCTGATCGCGCATCCGGACGATGTGGTCGCGCAGCTCGAGGGTCTCGCGGGGGTTCATGCCCGCGGTGGGCTCGTCCAACAGGATCATCCTCGGCTCGGTGGAGAGCGCCCGGGCCATCTCGAGCCGTCGCCGGTTCGCGTAGGAGAGGACGAACGCCGGCTGGTCCTGACGGTAGCCCGCGAGCCTCGACCCGAAGAACCCCAGCGCCTCCCGGGCCCGTTCACGGATCTGCTCTTCCTCGATCGCCACCCGCTTCGTGTGCAGGATCGATCCGAACACGCCGGCTTTCGACCGGCAGTGCTGACCCACCATGGCGTTCTCGAGGACCGTCATGTTCGCGAACAGCTTCACGTTCTGGAACGTGCGCGCGATCCCGACCTTCACGATCTGGTTCGGCCGCAGTCCCACGATGGACTCGCCGAAGTACCTGATGTCGCCCTCGTCCGGCGCGTACAGCCCCGTGATCACGTTGAACACGGTGCTCTTCCCGGCCCCGTTGGGGCCGATCACCGACACGATCTCGCCTTCATCCACGTGCAGGTCGAGACCGTCCAACGCCGCGAGGCCCCCGAACGACTTGCGGACCCCGATGACCTCGAGGACCGTGGTCATCCCGCGCCCTCGCCTTCCGGCGACGCGGTGGCGGCAACGTGCTCATCCGTCGCCAGGTCACCGGCCCATTTGTCCTGTGCCGCGTCCTCTTGGTGGAGCTCCCGACTCCGGCGTACGTTGGGCACCAACCCCTGCGGGCGCAGGATCATCACCAGGACCAGTGCGGCACCGTAGAACAGCAGGCGGTACTCCTCGAACTCGCGGAGCAGCCCCGGCAGTCCGACCAACACCAGCGCGCCGGTGACGACACCCGGGAGACTCCCCAATCCACCCAGGATCACGATGCCGAGCACCTGGATCGAGATGAACACGGTGAAGCTCGCGGGCGTGAGCGACCCGATCTTCACCGCGAACAGCGCGCCGCCGAGGGACCCGATCGCGCCGCCGATCGCGAACGCCAAGAGCTTGAACCGTGTCGTGCTGACGCCCATGGCATCGGCGATCTGCTCGTCCTCGCGCATGGCGGTCCACGCCCGCCCGATCCGGGACGCGGCCAACCTCCAGGAGACGAACATCGCGAGGACGACGAACGCCAGGGCGAGGTAATAGAAGTGCTGCGGATCACGGAAGCCGACCCCGAAGATCGCCGCGTTCGAGACGTTGCGCATGCCGCTCGGCCCGCCGACCAGCGGCTCGAGCCACGGGCTCGCGATCAGCACGGTGATCATCTCTCCGAGCCCGAGGGTCACGAGCGCCAGGTAGTCGCCGCGGAGCCGGAGCACGGGTGCACCGATCAGCACGCCGGCCCCTGCCGCGATCAGCATCACGATGGGGATCGCCACGTAGAAGTTGAGGTCCGCCCCGATGATCGGCGGCACCGACCCCGTGAAGGCGTTCACCGTCGCCCCCGTGAGGAGCGCCGTCGCGTACGCGCCCACGGCGAAGAAGAAGACGTAGCCGAGGTCGAGCAGCCCGGCGTACCCCACGACGATGTTGAGGCCCAGGCCGAGGAGCGCGAAGACCAGCACGGTGCCGAGCACCTCGGCGATCACCTTGCCGGTCACGTACGGGACCGCCAGCAGGACCACCAGCAGGACGAGCAGGACCGCGAGCCGGAGCGGGCTGATCCCGGCGTCATCCGTGCCGCGCGGAGCGAAGCGCTGCCGTAGTTGTGCACCCTTGCGCACCTTCAGCGTCGACAGGCCCGCCGCGACGAGCGCCACGACGCCCGCGCCCAGGTACGTGAGACCCCCGTCGGCCGTGCTGTAGAGCCACGCGTTCCCGATGTTGAGCTGGTCGAGGGAGACCGGCACGATGCGCTGCAGGAAGCCGAGGACCAGCACAGCCGCGACGGCCGACCCCAACGGCTTGCGCGTCCGGTCCGGGAGGACCCGGTAGCCGCCCCCGAGCGAGCCGGCGACCGCGGAACCCACCACCAGGATCGCGACGCCGAGCCCCACCGACTTCCCGAAGGTGACGAACTCGAGCATCACGGGCGTGATGTTGATGAAGACCTCGCGGATCCGGTCCACCCCGAAGAGATCGATGAACAGCACGAACGCGCCGAACACCACCCCGGCGGCCAGGCCGGCGATCGCACCCCGCCGGAGCGCGTCCGGCATCGGGGTCGCGCGACGCTCGCCGGCGACGACCCGAGGCCCGGCGAGGACCACCCCCACGGCGAAGGGCGCGACGAACAGCATCAGCCGTCCGAAACTAGCCTGGTCGCCGAAGAAGAAGAGGTCGGCGAATCGATCCGTGAGTCCGACGAGGGCGAGGAAGATGGTGACGCATCCCGCGAGCGCGCCGGCCCTCGAGAGGTCCCGAGCCTTCATCAGACCTTCTCCGCCTCACCCGACCCGAGCAAGCCGCCGGGTCGGAAGATGAACACGAGGACGAGCACCAGGAAGACGAAGGCGTCGCGCAGCGAGTTCGGACTGGGGATGCCGAACCCGGAGAGGAAGAGCTGCGGACCGACGGACTGGAGGATCCCGAGGAGGAAGCCGCCCAGCGCCGCACCGCTGATGCTGCCGATTCCTCCCAGCACGGCGGCGGTGAACGCCGCGATCCCGGGTCGGAAGCCCATGGTGAAGACCACCTGCTGGAACGAGAGGCAGTAGAGCACCGCCGCGATGCCGGCGAGCGCGCCGCCGATCGCGAAGGTGGCGCGGATGGTGCGGTCGACGTTGATGCCCATCAGGCTCGCGATCTCACGGTCCTCCGCGACGGCCCGCATCGAACGGCCCGTCCGCGTCCGCGAGACGAACAGCTGGAGCGCCAGCATGGCGACGATGGCGACGACGAACACGAGCACGTAGACGCGTCGCACCTCGACCCCCAGGATCGACATGGTCCCTTCGAGGACGTTGGGCTGCGGGTAGCCGTAGGGCTGCGGACCGAAGAAACCGCGGAAGGCGTTCTGGATGAACAGGGACGCCCCGATCGCCGTGATCAGGGGGACCAGGCGCGGAGCGTTCCGGAGCGGTCGGTACGCGAGACGCTCGAGCAGGACGGCCGTGCCGAGACTGGTCAGGACCGCGACGCCCGTGATGATGAGGAGCGCGAGGATCGGGTTGCGATCCAGGAAGCCGCTCTGGAAGTACGCGTCGGCGAAGAAGAACGAGACGAAGGCCCCCGCCATGAAGACCTCGCCGTGCGCGAAGTTGATCATGCGCAGGATGCCGTAGACGAGGCTGTACCCGAGCGCGATCATGGCGAAGATCGCGCCCTGGGCGATCCCTTGCGTGACGAGGTCCTTCCATCCTTCGGAAGAGAACGACTCACCCTCCGGCAGCGTGAGCGTCTTGTAGGCCCCGACGACCGCCACCGTGGTGATCACGACGGCGAGGATGACGAGGATGATCCGGCGCCAGGGCAGTCGCTCGAAGGCGCTCAGCCGTACGTCGGCGACCCGCGCCGTGGCTCCGCCGTCCACCGCCACCGCTCGCCCCCCTCAGTCGCGCACACGGCCGCGGCCGGAGCGTTCGCTCCGGCCGCGGTTCGTGCTCGCTTCCTGCTCCGATGTGCTCAGAGCACGTCGTCCAGACTCAGCGTGTCCGAATAGACGGCGTCGGTGGGTTCCGTCCCACCCTCGACCGGCCAGTTCGGCGCCTTGAAGACACCGATCGTGACGTCCGTGGCGCAGTCGCCGAGGTCGCCACACGTGATCGTGCCGATGATGCCGTCGTACCCGTCGGTGGCGAACACCTCGTCGCGGAGCGCCTGCCGGGGGATCGAGATGGAACCGTCGCCGTTGTCGATGGCGACGGACTCGATCGCGCCGAACAGGATCGTCGTCGCGTCGAACGCATGGGCGTGGAACACCGACGTGGTCTCCCCGAACTGCTCGTTGTACGCAGGGATGAACTCGTCCTTGTAGAACGGGTCGTCCTGGAACACGGAGATGTCCGGCGACGAGGCGTACACGCCGTCGAGCGAATCTCCCGCGTTCTTCAGCGTGTCCGAACTCAGGCACCCGTCAGCGACCATCCGCTGCGTGTCGGGGGCGAGATCCGCCTCCTGCTTGATGATCTGGGTGCAGGCCGCCACGAAGATCGGGAAGTACAGGAGCTCGGGACCCGTGTCGTTGAGCGACGTGAGGACCGACTCGAAGTTGGTGTCCTCCGAGTTGACCTGCTCGCTGCCCGTGATCGTGCCGCCGAGGTCCTCGAAGTTCGCCTCGAACGCGGCCACCAGACCCTGCGTGTACGGGCTCTCGTCCGCGATGGTCGCGGCCTTGGTGACGCCGAGCTCGTTGTACGCGAACTGGGCGCCGATCGCACCCTGGATCCGGTCGTTGTGCGCCGTCCGTGCGTAGAAGGGCTGGTGCGCCTCTTCCGACGTCAGGGCCGGGTTCGTGTTGGAGGGCGAGAACAGCAGGATCCCTGCCTCGCTCAGGATCGTGTCCGCAACGCCGAGGGCGGCACTCGAGCAGCTGGTGCCGATCACGGCGGCGATGGACTCGTCGGCTGCGAGCGCGGTGGCGCCAGCCTGCCCACCGTCGGCCGAACAGAGATCGTCCTCGTGCGTGAACTCGATGTCATGCCCGGCAACCTGTCCGAAGGTGCCGTCGAACGTCTGGTCGCCCCAGTAGTCCGCGGCGAGCTCGACACCGTGCTGGCTGTCCAACCCGAGGGTCGAGTCGGCACCGCTGATCACCAGCAAGGTCCCGATGTTGACCGGCTCGTCGGCCGCGACCTCGACACAACCGAACTCGACCGTCGCGCAGTCGACCTCGCCTGTGCCGCCCGTTCCCGTATCCCCCGGAGTACTGCTGTCCTCCGAGCACGCCGCGCCTACCAGCGCCAACGCGACGAGGCTCGCGCACAAGGCGAGCCACCTACGTTGCTTCATGGAGCCCCCTTTCCCATCCCCCAGCCGATCTGTGACCCGCGGTTCGTACCACATCGCCCGATGGATGGCCAATCACTCGTGGAGGACCGTCGGTCCTCGTCAAGCACTTACGGAGTGGAGCCTTCCGAGGGGTTGCCTGGAGGCCGGATCGCCTCCCGGAACGCCGCCGCCAGCTCGAGCGCCTCATCGGGACCGCCCTCCATCAGCCGAGCCACGATGGCGCTGCCGACGATGGCCCCGTCGGCGAAGCCAGCCACCTCGGCCGCGTGCTCCGGTGTGCCGATCCCGACCCCCACGAGGAGCGGGGTGTCCGTCCGGGTGCGCAGCGCGCCCACCAACGCCCGCGACGACGCGTCGAGCTCGTCCCGCGCGCCCGTGACGCCGTGGGTCGCCACGCAGTACACGAACCCGCGCGCCAATGCGGCGATGGCGTCCAACCGCGCGTCCGACGCGCCCGGCGCCGCGAGCAGGACGAGGTCGATATCGTGCGCCGCGGCGTCGCGCTCCAGCCCCTCCGCCTCGTCGACCGGCAGGTCCGGCACGATCGCTCCGGTGACCCCCGCTTCGCTGAGCTCCCGGCAGAACGGTTCGAACCCCCGCCGATACACGGGGTTGACGTACGTCATGACCACGACGGGCACACCGGGTCGGGCCTCGGCGATCGTCTCCAGGACGTCGGAGGGGTGCACGGCGTGCTCCAGGGCGATCCGAGAGGCCTCCTGGATGACGCCGCCGTCCATCACGGGGTCCGAATGCGGGATCCCCACCTCGAGCGCATCGGCACCCAACGCGACGAGCCCGCGGAGCAGGTCGGCGTCCACCCCGGGCAACCCGCCCATCACGTAGGGGACGAAGGCTTTCCGGCCTTCGTCCCGCGCTGCGCGCAGCCGCGCCTCGAGCTCGGCCATCAGGTCACACCGAGGGCGGCGCGGACCGTGTCGAGGTCCTTGTCACCTCGGCCCGAAAGGCACACCAGCAGCCGCGCGCCCTCGGGCAGCGGCCCGCGGCGCAGGTAGCCGATCACGTGGGAGGGTTCGAGCGCGGGCAGGATGCCTTCGGTCCGAGCCAGGAGCTGGAAACCGGCGAGGGCCTCGTCATCGGTCGCGCTCGCGTAGTCGGCCAGACCCTCGTCCTTCAGGAAGGCATGTTCCGGTCCCACGCCCGGATAGTCGAGGCCGGCCGAGATCGAATGCGTTTCGACGACCTGGCCATCAGGATCTTGCAGGAGGTAGCTGAGGGCGCCGTGGAGGATCCCCGGCTGCCCCTGCGTGAGCGAGGCACAGTGGCGGCCGAGCTCCTGGCCGAGCCCGCCGGCCTCCACACCCGTCAATCGCACACCGGGGGCCCCGACGAAGGCCGTGAACATGCCGATCGCGTTCGAGCCTCCCCCGACGCACGCGAGCACGTGCTCCGGGTCGGTCCCCATACGCTCGAGGTACTGCGCTCGCGCCTCATCGCCGATCACGCGTTGGAGATCCCGGACGAGCTGCGGGAACGGGTGCGGGCCCACGACCGATCCGATCACGTAGTGCGTGGTCCGAACCGTTGCCGCCCAGTCGCGGAGCGCTTCGTTGACCGCCTCCTTGAGCGTCGCGCTCCCGGCGGTCACCGGGATGACCTCGGCGCCCAACAGCTGCATCCGGGCCACGTTCGGTGCCTGCCGGTGGGTGTCCTCCTCGCCCATGTACACGACACAGGGGAAGCCCAACAGCGCACAGGCGGTCGCGGTCGCGACCCCGTGCTGTCCGGCCCCGGTCTCCGCGATGATCCGCTGCTTGCCGAGACGCTTCGCGAGGAGCACCTGCCCGATGGCGTTGTTGATCTTGTGGGCGCCCGTGTGCGCCAGGTCCTCCCGTTTGAGCCACACGTCGTACCCGAGGGCGTCCGAGAGCCCCAGCGCGTGCGTGATCGGGGTCGGGCGTCCCACGAAGTCGCGAAGGAGCGCGGCCAACTCCCCTTGGAAGGAGGCGTCCCCTCGGAGCTCGCCCCAGGCCGCCGCCAGCTCGTCGAGCGCCGGGATGAGGATCTCGGGCGCGTAGCGGCCGCCGTAGCGCCCGAACCGACCGCGCGCGTCAGGGAGGGTCGAACGGATCGCGGTCGTCATCGGACACGTTCCTTTCCGGGAGGTGTGGACCGGAGACCGCCCAGGAGCTCGCGGAGCTTCTCGGCGGGATCGGCCGCCCGCATCAGGGCTTCGCCCACGAGGATGGCAGATGCGCCCGCATCGACGGCCGCCACCACGTCGGCGGCGGTCGAGATCCCCGACTCCAGCACGCCGACCCGGTCGCCCGGGACGCGCGTCAACCGGGCGAGAGCCCCCGGAACATCCACCTCGAGCGACTCCAGGTCGCGAGCGTTCACCCCCACGACGGCGACGTCGGTGGCGAGGGCACGCTCCAGGTCCTCGTCCGAGTGGGTCTCCAGGAGGGGGTCCATCCCCATCTCCCGGGCCACCTCGAGCATGTCACGAAGCTCTCCGTCCGAGAGACACGCCGCGATCAGCAGGATCGAGTCCGCTCCGGCAGCCCGCGCTTCTGCGACCTGCCCGGGTTGCAGCAAGAAGTCCTTGCGGAGCACCGGATGGACGACGGCCGCCCTGACGGTCCGGAGATCGTCGAGCGTCCCTCCGAAATGGCGCGGCTCCGTGAGCACCGAGATCGCGGCCGCTCCCCCCGCCTCGTAGGCCCGGGCTCTGTCGAGGGGGTCCGCGTCCGGGGAGATCGAACCTGCGGAGGGTGATGCTCGTTTGATCTCGGCGATGACCGCTACGCCAACGTCTCGCGCGGCCGTCCGGAGCGCGCTCGCCAGGCCGCGAGCCGGCGACGCTTGCGCGACAGCGGCCATCAGGGCCGGCTCGTCGAGCGGGGTGTCGCGGAGCTCTTGCCGTATCTCGCTCGTGATGTCGGTGAGGAAGCCCATCGGGCGCGGAAGTCTACCGGCGCTCGGTGGGCTGCCCCGTCAGACCGCGGCCCAGGCGAAGGCCTCGGCCAGGTCGAGCGAGCCGTCCAGGGCTGCGCTCCCGACCACCGCGCCGACGGCGCCCGCACGCCGAACGGCGCGGAGGTCGTCGAGGTCGCGGATCCCGCCGGCCGCCAAGGTCGGCCGGCCGGCCCGGACGACACGACGGATCAGCTCGACGTCGGGGCCACCACGCGCGCCCACGCGGGCCACCGACGTCACCAGGAAGCCGGGGGCACGCGCGGCGGCGAGCCAGCCCAACGTGGGCATCAGCTCCAGTCGGACGCGGACGTCACCCCGCGACACGATCCCTGCCCCCTCCACCTCGATCCCCACGAGCACCCGGTCGGCCAGTCGCAGGATCGTCCGGCGTGCGGCGTCCACGTCCGCCAACGCCGCCGAACCCAGGATGATCCGTGTCGCTCCGGCCGCGAGGTAGAGGTCAGCCTCCAGAGGATCCGTGATGCCGCCGCTCACCTGGGTCGCGAGGCCGGGGAACGACCGCGACAGGGTCGCGATCAGGTCGCCCGCTCCGGCAGCTCCCCGGAACGCGAGATCCATGTCCACGACATGGAGCCAGCTGGCCCCGGCCTCGACCATGGCGGCCGCCGCCTCCGTCGGCGCGCCGCCGAACGCGTCGATCGGCTCGGGGCCACCCGGGGTCCACACCGCGAGGCGGCCGTCCGAGACATCGATCGCCGGGAGCACCGTGAACACGACGCCGAACGATACCGAGACGGCGAGCGAGCCCGCCGCGCGGCGGCTCGATCAGACGGCGGCCAGGCTCGGATCGTGCTCGAGACGGGCCGCACCGGCGCCGAGCAGCGCCCGCAGCTCATCGAGCAGGGCTCCGCTCGGATCGACCGCGAACGTCCCGACGCTGAGGGGCGTCACCCCTTGCGAGGACAGGAAGCGGAGACGGACGGGGGCATCGCCCGGGTGCGCGTCGAAAAGCTCGCGCAGGCGATCGAGGACCGCGGGTGTGCACGCTGCAGCCGGAAGGTCCACGACCAGGGCCGCCGCGACGACCCGCAGGTCGGAACGCCCGAGATCCGGCTCGCGCACGTCGTTGGCACGGATCTGGAGCTCCCGCCCCCGGAGGTCGATGCGTCCGGTGACCAAGACGATCCGATCCGTCTCCATGAGGTCCGGCACGGCCTCGTAGACGCTCGGGAAAGCCACCACCTCGACGCCGCCCGCGAGGCCCTCCAACCTGAACTGCGCGTAGGGGTCGCCCTTCTTCGTGTACTTGCGGGAGAGCGACCCGATGATGCCGCCCACCGTGACGAGGTCGCCATCGCCCAACTCATCGAGCGCGCGGATGTCGTGCGTGCAGCGGGCCCGCACCGCATCCTCCACCCCGAGCAGCGGGTGGTCGGTGACGAACTGGCCGAGCATCTCCTTCTCCTTCGACAGGAGCAGCCGCTTATCGAGCTCCGGGCCCTCCAGGATGGCGACGTCGACCTCCTGGAGCCCACCCGCCTCTTGACCGAACAGCGAGAACTGCCCGGCGGCTTCGGCTCGGCGCTCGGCGAGGATGGGGGCGGCCACCTTCTCCCAGGCGGACTGCTCCCCCACCAACTGGATCAGTCCGCCGCGTGTGTAGCCCATGGAACCGAACGCCCCGGCGTAGATCAACGACTCGAGCACCCGCTTCGTCAAGGCCGATGGCTCGACCCGACGGCAGAACTCGGGGAAGGATCCGAACGGGCCGTCCTGGCCCCGAGCTTCTACGATCGAGCGCACGACGCCTTCCCCCACGTTGCGGACCGCCGAGAGGCCGTAGCGGATGGCGCGTCGTTCGCCGGGGGCCGGGGCGAAGTCGACGTCGGATTCGTTCACATCGGGTGGGAGCACATCGATGCCCATGCCACGGCATGCATACAGGTAGTAGGGCTTCCGATCCTTGTCGTCCTTCACCGACGTGAGGATCGCGGCCATGTACTCGACCGGATGGTGTGCCATCAGGTACGCCGTCTGATACGCCACGAGGCCGTAGGCGCAGGCGTGCGAGGCGTTGAAGCCGTAGTCGGCGAACGGCTCGATCAGGTCGAAGATCTCACGTGCGATGCGCTCCGGATGCCCGCGCGCGATCGCCCCTGCGATGAACTTCTCGCGCTGGGCGGCGACCTTCTCGCGGATCTTCTTCCCCATGACCTTGCGCAGCGTGTCGGCTTCGCTCATGGAGAACCCGGCCATGACCACCGCGGTCTGCATGACCTGCTCCTGATAGACCATGACGCCGTACGTGCTGGCGAGCGCCGGCTCGAGATCCGGGTGGGGGTACCGGACCTCCTTCCGGCCGTGCTTGCGCTCGGCGTACAAGGTGTGCAACCCGTTATTGAGCGGGCCCGGGCGGTACAGGGCGACCAGGGCCATCAGGTCTTCGAAGCGGTCGGGCTCCAGGAGGCGGATGAGGCTCCGCATGCCCGCCGATTCCATCTGGAACACGCCGGTGGTCTCACCCTTGCAGAGCATCGCGTACGTGTCCGCGTCATCGAGCGCCAGGTTGTCGATGTCCAATTCGACGCCCCGTGCGCGGAGGTGTCGCAACGTCTCCTCGATCACCGACAGGTTGCGCAGGCCGAGGAAGTCCATCTTCAACAACCCGAGCGCCGCCACGCCGTTCATGTCGAACTGCGTGACCATCTTCTTCGAGTCGTCACGCGAGTCCTTCGTGAGCTTGAGCGGCAGGTAGTTCACGAGAGGCGCGTCACCGATCACGACGCCTGCGGCGTGCACGGAGTCCTCGCGTCGGAGACCCTCGAGGGCACGGGCCGTTTCCACGATCTCGCGCGCCTCCGGCTCCTTGCGGTAGGCCTCCTGGAGCTCCGGGCTGATCTCGAGCGCTCGGTCGATGGGCTCGTCGCGGCCCATCACCGCCGGTGGGTACATCTTGCAGAGCCGGTCGCCGGTGGAGGCGGGGAACCCCAGCACCCGCGCGGCGTCGCGGATCCCCTGCTTGCCCTTGATGGTCTGGAAGGTGACGATCTGCGCCACGTGGTCGGTGCCGTATCGCTCGGTGGCGTAGCGGATCACCTCGTCGCGACGGCGCTCATCGAAGTCCATGTCGATGTCCGGCATCTCGATCCGGTCGGGGTTGAGGAACCGCTCGAAGAGCAGGCCGTAGCGGAGCGGATCGAGATCCGTGATCCGCAGCGAGTAGGACACGACCGACCCCGCCGCCGAACCACGTCCCGGACCGACCCGGATCCCCTGTTCGCGCGCGAACCGGATCAGATCCCACACGATCAAGAAGTAGCCGCTGAACCCCATCTGCTGGATGACACCCAGCTCGTGATCGATGCGCGAGCGCACATCGGGCGGCAGCGGGTCGCCGTACCGCGACGCTGCCCCCTCGTCGACCAGGCCGGACAGGTAGACGTGGAGGGGCTCCCCCGTCGGCGTATCGAACCGAGGCAGCCGGTACTCCGTCTTGTGTTCGACGAGGATCCGCTCGAGCTCGGGCAACGGTTGGATCCGTTCGGCGATCACCAGCGTCTGGTCGCACGCGTCCGGGAGCTCCCGGAACACCTGTCGCATCTCCGCGGCGCTCTTCAGGTAGAAGTCCTCAGCATCGAATCGCAGGCGCTTGGGGTCGGACTGCAGCTTCTGTTGCTGGATGCAGAGCAGGACGTCGTGCGGCTTGGCGTCGTCCCGCAACGTGTAGTGGAGGTCGTTCGTGGCCACGACCGGCACGCCGATCTCGCGGGCGATCGCGACCTGTTCCCCGATGATGGCGCGCTGGTCGGCGAGACCGTGATCCTGCACCTCGACGAAGTACCGGTCCGCCCCGAAGATGTCGCGGTACTCGCCTGCCGCGCGACGGGCGCGCTCGCCTTGACCCCCCACGAGCAGGACCCCGAGCTCGGACGACAGGCACCCCGAGAGGCAGATGATCCCGTCGCTGTGCTCGTCGAGCAGCTGCTTGTCCATACGAGGGCGGTGGTAGAAGCCCTCGAGATGAGCGAGCGAGACGAGCTTGAGCAGGTTGCGGTAGCCGGTCTCATCGTGCGCGAGGAGCGTCAGGTGGTGATACCTCTCGGCGCTCTCGCCCGGGTCACGGTCGAACCGGGAACCGGGTGCCACGTACGCCTCGACCCCGAGGATCGGGGCCACGCCCTGCTGCCGTGCGTTCTCGTAGAAACGGAGGGCCCCGAACATGGTCCCGTGGTCGGTGAGCGCCAACGCCGGCATGCCCAGCCTCGTGGCCTCCGTGAAGAGCGTGGGGGCGGACGGGCTCGACGCGGGCGGCTCGATCCGTGCAGCCCCGTCGAGCAGGGAATACTCGGAATGGACGTGGAGGTGGACGAAGCCTTGCTCGGACATCGTTGCTGGTCGTTGCCCTTTCCGAAGGGTTGTCCACATCCGGCCCGGACGGTTGTGGAAACTTACACGGCTGTGATCCGAAGGAACCCCACGCTACGCCCGGCTCTGGGGGGCGTCAAGGCTGCAGGTCGCGGCGGGCGGTCACGAGCGCCTCGGACAGATCGGCCGGGAGCGGCTCCTCGAACGTGAGACGTTCGCCGGTGAACGGGTGATCGAACGCGAGACGCCAGGAGTGGAGGAACGGTCGCGCGAGACCCAAGCGGCGCGCATCCTCGCCCACACCCCCGTAGGCCCGATCACCCACGATCGGGTGGCCGACCGCGGCCAGATGCACCCGGATCTGATGCGTGCGACCGGTCGCGGGTTCGGCCTCCACCAACGTGACCCCGGCGAGCCGCTCGAGCACGACGAACGACGTGGCGGCGGGACGCCCCCTCGAACGGTCGACGACGATGCGATCGGAGCGGCGCCCCAACGGAGCCTCCACACCGAAGGTCTCGTGCTCGGCCGTGCCGCGCATCAAGGCGAGGTACCGCCGGTCCACCGCGTGACGCCGGAACATCGCCTGCAGGGCTCCGAGCGCACGATCCGTCTCGGCGACGATCATCAGGCCGCTCGTCCCGGCGTCGAGGCGGTGCACGATGCCGGGACGCAGCGACCCACCGGCCGGCGCCAGGGGGATCCCCATGCCGAGCAGGCGGTTGACCAGCGTGCCTGTGCGCCGCCGCGCGACCGGGTGGGTCACGAGACCGGCCGGTTTCGCCACGACGACGACATCGTCGTCCCGGTACCTGATCGGCACCGGCGGGCCCTCGCCGGCCAACGCCTCCTGCGCGGGAAGGTCGACCTCCAGCCGCTCGCCGCCGGTCAGGCGGTAGGACTTGGGCCGCCGCTCCCCATCCACCGTCACGCGGCCGTCATCGAGGGCACGCCGGATCTCGGCCCGTGGCAGGCCGGCGAGTGACGCGACCACGGTGTCGAGCCGGCCCGGGGTGGCGACGTACACGTCAGGCGGCATCCCCGGCCTGCTCCTCGTCCGGGCCGTCACCCCGCTCCCCGCGATCGGAGCGTTGCGCCTGCAGGGCCGACGAGACCACCAGCAGGATGGCCCCGAGCACGATCGCGCTGTCGGCAACGTTGAACACCGGCCACGAGAAGGTGGTCCCGAGATGCACGTCGACGAAGTCCACCACCTCCCCCGAGAGCCCCGGGCCGCGGACGAAGCGGTCGGTCAGGTTCCCGAGCGCGCCCCCGAGGATCAGCCCCAGGGCGACGGACTGCATCGCCGGTCGACGACGCAGCGAGAACGCGACGATCAGGATGCTCACGGTGATCGTCGCCGCGGCGAAGAGCCACGGGAAGGTGCCGAGGATGCTGAACGCCCCGCCCGGGTTGGTCGTGAAGCGGAAGCGGAGGAATCCCGGGATGACGTCGATCGGACCCGACGGCGCCAGGGAGTCCTCGGCCCAGACCTTCGTCCACCGATCGAAGAGGAAGACGATCCCGGCGGTCGCGTAGAGGATGACGGCCCCGCGCCGGGCCAGGCGATCCATGGCGGCTACCGGCGCGACTCCGCCTGCGCGTCCTTGATACACAGATCGACGTACGGCAGGGCGCGGATCCGCGCCTTCTCGATGGGTTTCCCGCAACGCGCACAGATCCCGTAGGTGCCCGCATCCATCCGCTCGAGGGCGCGCTCGATCTTCTGCATGAGGTCGAGCACGTTCTGCTCGATGGACAGGTCCTTCTCGCGCTCGAAGGTTGCCGTTCCCGCGTCGGCCGACTCGTCGTCCAGGCCGACGTCCCCGGAAAGCTCCGACTGGGTCGTCGCGAACGAGGTGTCTTCGATGGTCGTGAGCTGGTCCTGGAGCTCGACCTGTTGCTCCAGGAGACGGCTCCGCAGCTCGTCGATCTCCTTCTTCGACAGCTTCGCCTCGGGCATGGTCGGCGCAGGGTAGCAGAACAGGCTCGTTCGAACCTGTTCTCCCTGGTCAGGGGCCGTTTCCCGGCACTTCGAAGACCTTGGATCGGGAGGTCGCGCCGCGGAGGAGCTGCACCGAGGATGGGGGTATCCCGAGGTGGGCGGCGAGCGCGCCCATTGCCTCCCGGTTCGCCTTCCCTTCCTCGGGCGCGGCCCGGACCCTGATCACCAGGGTTCCGTCCGAACGCACCTCCACGGACGTGCGTCCGGAACGCGGCACCACGCGAGCCGTGATCCGAGCCATGCATGTAGCATGCCCCGCACAGGCGACGACGGGAACGTGCGGCCGGGATCGGCGAGGCACGAGCGAGCCGGGACGGTGGGAGCCGGCGCCGAGCCCCCGGACGACATCATCCCCGAGCTCCTGCCCGGGTCGGCGTGGGTCCGCTCCTTCGGACCCGTCGGCGAGACGCAGGCGGGTCCCGCCCGTGATCGCGGGAGGCCGGGTGCTCCGGCGTTGCTCGTCGGACACGCGAGCGGAGCACGGTCGTGAGCGGTCGCGAACCGCGAGGGGCGCGACAAGCGAGGTGGTACCGCGGGGCCCACGCCTCGTCCTCGCATCACGAGGACGAGGCGTTCCGTTCGCCGGGACGCGAAGAGGAGGAACCGCGATGGCGCCATTCGAGCCGGTGGACACGAAGGTGAGCTTCCCTGTGCTCGAGCGGTCGATCTTGGCCTGGTGGAAGGAGTCCGACGTCTTCGGCCGATCACTGGCGCTCCGCGAAGGAGCGCCCGAGTGGATCTTCTACGAGGGACCGCCGACCGCGAACGGACGCCCCGGCATCCACCACGTGGAGCCCCGGACCTTCAAGGACGTCTATCCGCGCTACAAGACGATGACGGGACACCTCGTCCATCGCAAAGGAGGCTGGGACTGTCACGGCCTGCCGGTCGAGCTCGAGGTCGAGAAGGAGATCGGCACCACCGGGAAGAAGGACATCGAGGCGTTCGGGATCGCCGCCTTCAACGACCTATGTCGCGCCTCGGTCCAGCGGTACGTCGGCGACTTCGAACGCCTCACCGAGCGCATCGGCTTCTGGATCGACATGTCCGACGCCTACTGGACCATGGACCCCACCTACATCGAGTCCGTCTGGTGGTCCCTCCAGCAACTGCATCGGCGTGGTCTGTTGGTGGAGGACCACAAGGTCACCGCCTACTGCCCGCGGTGCGGGACGGCGCTGTCCGATGCGGAGGTGGCCATGGGCTACCAGACCGTCGAGGACCCCAGCGTCTTCGTCCGCTTCCCGGTGGTGGAGCCGGTCCACCCTGAGCACGCCGACGCCTCGCTCGTCGTTTGGACCACCACGCCGTGGACCCTGCCGTCCAACACGGGCGCGGCCGTCGATCCCGGGGCGACGTACGTCCTCGTCGAACGGGACGGCGAGCGGTTGATCCTCGGGCGGCCTCGCGTCGAGCCGGTCCTCGGCGAGGGCTGGCGGGCCCTACAGACGATGGACGGGAATGCGCTCGTCGGCCTCCGCTACGAGCCCCCCTACCCCAACGTCGACGGCGCCCATACGGTCGTGGAGGCCTCCTTCGTCTCGATGGACGAGGGGACGGGGGTCGTCCACCTGGCTCCCGCCTTCGGCGCCGACGACCTCGCCGTGGGGCGCGCTCAGGGCTGGCCCGTCTGGAAGCCGGTGGCCGACGACGGGACGTTCGCGGACGAGGCGCCGGCGTTCGTGCGTGGCCTCTTCGTCAAGGACGCCGACCCCGTCATCGTCCGTGACCTCCGCGACCGCGGCATCCTGCTCCGCGAGGAGACCTACGAGCACAACTACCCGTTCTGCTGGCGGTGTTCCACACCACTCCTCTACTACGCGCGGTCGTCCTGGTACGTGCGGACCACCGCGGTCAAGGACCGGCTCCTGGCCGTCAACGCGTCGGTCGATTGGCACCCGGACCACATCAAGCACGGGCGGTACGGGAACTGGCTCGAGAACAACGTGGACTGGGCGCTCTCTCGCGAGCGGTACTGGGGAACGCCGCTCCCGATCTGGCGGTGCGAGGCCGGTCACGCGACGGCCGTCGGCTCGCTCGCCGAGCTCGGGCGCCTGGCGGGCCGCGACGTGTCTGATGTGGATCCGCACCGACCCGCCATCGATGCGATCACGATCGCCTGTCCCGACTGCGGTGCCGTCGGCACGCGGGTTCCCGAGGTGATCGACACCTGGTACGACTCGGGCGCCATGCCCTTCGCCCAATGGGGCTACCACCCCGACCTGGGTCGTGGCATCGAGGAGTTCGAGTCTTCGTTCCCGGCCGATTTCGTCTCGGAAGCGATCGACCAGACGCGGGGTTGGTTCTACACGCTGATGGCCGAAGGGGTCCTGCACTTCGACTCAACCGCCTATCGGACGTGCGTCTGTCTCGGGCATCTGGTGGCGGCCGACGGGCGGAAGATGTCGAAGAGCCTCGGCAACTCCTTCGACCCGTTCGAGGCGTTGGACCGGCAGGGCGCGGACGCGCTGCGGTGGTTCATGCTCGTGAGCGGCTCCCCCTGGGAGTCGCGACGGATCGGTCACGAGATCCTCGACGAGGTGGTCCGTCAGGTGCTGCTGACGTTGTGGAACACGTACGCGTTCTTCGTCACGTACGCGAACGCGAGCGGGTTCGATCCCGAGACCGCGGTCGCTCCGGCGATCGCCGACCGACCGGTCATGGATCGCTGGATCCTCTCGCAGCTGGCGGGGACGGTGCGGATCGTGCGTGAGCGGATGGAGGGCTACGACGCCACCGGTGCCGGGCGTCGCATCCACACGTTCGTCGACGATCTCTCGAACTGGTACGTGCGGCGTTCGCGACGTCGATTCTGGGACCCCGAGGGAGACACGGGGAGCGAGACGGCGTCGGCGTTCGCGACCTTGTGGGAGTGCCTGGTCGCCGTCGCGGGCGTGCTCGCCCCCTTCATGCCGTTCACCTCGGAGGCCATCTGGCGCAACCTCGCGGCGGGTCGGGGCGGCCGCCCCGACTCCGTGCACCTCTCGGACTTCCCCTCCGTCCATGACGCGGCGGTCGATCCCGGACTCGACGAGGCGATGGAGGCCGCCCGCCGGTTGGTCGAGCTCGGCCGGCGCGTGCGGGTCGAGACGAAGACGCGGATCCGCCAGCCCTTGCTGGAGGCGGTGGTCCACACGACCGAGCGGCGAGGCGAAGTGGAGGACTTGCTGCCCCTCGTCGCCGAGGAGCTCAACGTCAAGCGGGTGCGTTTCGCGGAGACCGACGAGACGTTCGGCCGCTGGCGCGCGAAACCCAACTTCAAGGTGCTCGGTCCGCGCCTCGGTCCTCGCGTCAAGACGCTCGCCGAGGCGCTCGCGGCCGACGACGGAGAGCTCGCCGGCCGCCTGGCGGCCGGCGAGACGGTGGAGGTCGCGATCGATCCCGGCCCGGCCGTCGCGATCGCGGCCGACGACGTCGACCTCGTCCAGGAGGTCCTGGAGGGATGGGGCCTCGCGTCCGAGGGAGCGACGACGGTGGCCCTCGAACTCGAGGTCACGCCCACGCTGCGTCTCGAAGGGCTCGCGCGCGAGTTGGTGCGGGCCGTCCAGGACGCGCGGAAGGAGGCCGGTCTCCGGGTGAGCGACCGGATCGTGCTGGGTCTCGAGGTGCACGGTGAGCTCGCCGAGGCGCTCCAGCGGCATCGGGACGAGGTCGCCCGCGAGACGTTGGCGGTCGAGGTCGTGGACGGCGTCGTGACGGACGCTGTGGAGCGCTCGGACGTGACGTTCGAGGGTCAGCCGGTGACCGTCACCCTCCGGCCGGTCTGATCCTCGCGGGTCCCGATCAGCCGTCCTCGCCCCAGAACAGCTCTCGGAGCGAATCCTCGCCGTCATCGCCAGTGTCCGACTTGGCCGACGTGACCTTGGCGCCCGCCCGCTCAGGCTCATCCGCCCGGATCGGGGCGTCGGCTTCGGGAACGACCTGGGTGGCGTCGGCGTCCGGTGCCGCCGGGACGTCGGTCTCCGGCGCCTGCGCGGCCGCATCGTCGGCCTCCCTCGCCGCCTCGGTGGCCGCCGGTCGGGTGTCCGAGGTCGCCCGCTCCGGCGTGGCGGCCGCAGCCCTCCGGTCCGACGCTGTGCGGGCCATCCCCTTGACCGAGTCCACGTGACCTTGCACCAGGCCGGCCAGGCTCTGGAGGAAGACCCGCTCCTGCGCCAGGAACGCTTGCACGGCCTCCGACCCACCGCCCTGACCCGCCGCCAACGACCCTGCGATGCTCGCCGCCTGCTCGTTCGCCTCGGCGACAATCCGGCTGGCCTCCTCGCGGGCACGCTGGATGATCTCGTCGGCTTGGCGAGCGACGTCGTCGAGGTCCGGGGCACCGACCACGGGAGCCTCCCCGGCCTGGCGGCGGAGCCGCTCGTTCTCGCTGACGAGCGCGCCCACCGACTCCGTCAGTTCATCGAGGAACTCGTCGACGTCGCGCATCTTGTAGCCACCGAAGCGCGCGACGGCGAACTCCTTCTGCTGGATCTCGAGCGCCGTGACCGCGCGCGGAGCGGTGCCGGTGGGCGTCGGCGCCCACGCTTCCTCAGGTGTGTCCTTCGTCATGGGGATCCCTCCTTCAACAGAAGATGCTCTGTGCCACGAAGATGACCACGAAGGCCACGACGATCGAGAGATCGAAACGGCCCGCCGGCGGCACGATCTTGCGCAACGGACGCAGGACCGGTTCCGTGACATCGTCGAGGAGGTCCAACGCGGACCGAACGGGACCGGTCGCCGGCTCTCGCATGCCGAACAGCTGCAGCCACGAGACCACGACGCGGATCAGCAGCACCAGCCCGAACACGGAGAGTGCGAGGCAGACCAGCGTTTGCAGGGGGTTGGCCGCGGCGACCATCGGCCGCACAGGCTAACAGTGGGGCCCTCCCCACGCCCTGGACGGGGAGACGGCGGCATCAACGAGCGAGCGGGTTCCGGAGCGCCACGAACCGGGCCACTCAGAACTGGTTGTAGAAGCCGCCCCCGGCGATGCGCTCCCGCTCCTCCGCCGACACCTCGACGTTGGCCGGCGTCAGGAGGTACACGCGATTCGCGACGAGCTCGATCTTGCCGTCGAGCCCATAGACGAGGCCCGATGCGAAGTCGACCAGCCGCCGCGCGATGGGATCCTCCGTGCTCTGGAGGTTCATGATGACGGCGGTCCCTTCCTTGAACCGATCCGCGACCTCTCGAGCCTCGTTGAAGCGCTTGGGCTCGGACTTGTGGATCGCGGCCGTCGCGGAAGCGACGGGGCGCGGTGAGGACATCGTCCGAACGACCCCTTCGGTCTCCGAGGAGGAGTCACCACCGCTGCGCGGAGACATGCGACGGACCGGGGCCGGCTCGGCCTCGGGCATGTCGTCGACGAAGTCCTCGTCCTCTTCGACGAGCCCGAGATAGTTGAGCGTCTTCTTCCACACGCCGGCCATCCTCGCACATCCTCCTCAGGCTACGCAGCCCGCGGACCGAACAATGCCGTCCCGATGCGGACCATGGTAGCGCCTTCCTCCACTGCGACCTCGTAATCCAACGACATCCCCATCGAGAGTTCCAGCACCTCAGGGTGCTTCTCCCGGAGCCGATCGCGCAAGGCTCGCAGCCGGACGAACCACGGACGGGAGTCCTCCGCGACCGCCGGGGCCGGCGGCAAGGTCATGAGACCGCAGAGACGCACGCCGCCCAGGGTCGCGAGCAGCTCCGCGAACGCTTCCACGTTCCCTTCGCGAACGCCGGTCCGCTCCCCCGTCAGGTCGACCTCGATCAGCACATCGAGGAGCCGAGCGGAGCGAGCGGCCCGCCCGGCTAGCCTGCGGGCCGCTCGCTCCCCGGCGACGGTCTCCACCACGTCGGCGAGGTCGGCGACGTGGTGTGCCGTGCTCGACCCCATCGTCCCGATGTAGTGCCAACGGAGCGAGCGGTTCCCCATCGCCACCCGGGTGGCCCGCAGCTCCTGGACGTAGTTCTCGCCGACCGCCGTGACGCCCGCGTCGGCCACCCAGCCGATGGGCGCCGGCGGGACCTTCTTCGCCGCTGCGACGAGGAGCACATGGCTGGGATCCTCCCCGCCCGATCGGCCGCGTCGGAGATCCACCTCGGATGCTCGCGAGGTTGGCGAGCACGTGGTCCTTCGAGCCCTGCATCGCCGGGAGCATATCGACGCCCAGAACGTGAACAGGGACGGGGAGGCTCTCGGCCACGAGGCGGGGGAAGGGCGCCTCGTCGCTCAGCCTCCCCGCCCCTCTTCGCGCGGGACCGCGCGGGCGGGAAGCAGCGTCAGCTCTTCAAGAAGTCCGGGATGTCCAGGTCCTCCTCCGCGTCGAACGACACCTTGGAGCCCACCGGCTCGACGTCGGTGACGAAGACATCGGCCTCGTCGTCCTGCAGGATCGACGGCAGGGGCTCATCCGCGGAGTCGATCCGGACCGGCTCCTCCAGCAGGCGGGAGAGGCGGCTCTCGAACCGGTTGTCCGACGGAGGGCTCACGCGATCGAAGCCCGCCGCCACCACCGTGACGCGCACCTCATCGCCGAGCGCGTCATCGACGACCGCGCCGAAGATGATGTTGGCGTCGGGGTGTGCCACGCGGGTGATCGCATCGGCGGCGGCATTCACCTCGTGCAGGGTGAGGTCCGTCGGCCCCGAGATCGAGAGCAGCACGCCCTTCGCGCCATCGATGGACGACTCGAGGAGCGGGCTCGAGATGGCGGCCTTGGCGGCCTCGGTGGCACGATCGGCACCCGAGCCGATCCCGATCCCCATCAGCGCGGAACCCGCGCCCGCCATCACGGTCTTCACGTCGGCGAAGTCGAGGTTGATCAAGCCCGGTGTCGTGATGAGCGACGTCGATCCCGTCCACACCTTGATACAGGACCTGGTCGGCCATCCGGAACGCCTCGACCATGGGCATCGTGGGGTCGGCGACCTGGAGCAAGCGGTCGTTCGGTACCACGATGAGGGTGTCGACGGCCTTCTTCAGTTCGGTGATCCCGAGATCGGCCTGGGTTGCGCGCATACGTCCTTCGAAGCCGAAGGGCCGGGTGACGACACCGATCGTGAGCGCGCCGAGGTTGCGAGCGATCTCGGCGACCACCGGCGATCCACCTGTGCCCGTTCCACCACCCTCACCGGCGGTGATGAACACCATGTCCGCGCCTTTGAGGATCTCCTCGATCTCATCGGCATGTTCCTGGGCGGCGCTCTTTCCCACCTCGGGGTCGGACCCCGCACCGAGCCCGCGCGTGGTCTCGCGGCCGATGTCCAGCTTCACCTCGGCATCCGACATCAAGAGCGTCTGAGCATCGGTGTTGACGGCGATGAACTCGACGCCCCGGAGACCTGCCTCGATCATCCGGTTCACCGCGTTCACGCCCCCGCCACCGATGCCGAGCACCTTGATCACGGCGAGGTAGTTCTGAGGCGCATCCATCATGGTCGTGCCCTCCGAGCGCTGTCCTGCGCAGTGACCTGCGGGAACGCCGATCGGTCCCTCTCGACTCTCACGCTCAACCAAAGGTTTATTGTCATATCCACCTCCAGTCGAGATGGCGACCCTACTAGGATGGACCGTGGCCGTCAAGCACGACTCGGCCTTCAGGAGAGGGTGCGTTTGTGCATTCTGGTGACAGCTCTTCGACCACCGGGACCGTGGGCCGAGACGACTCGGATGCAGACCCGTCCCCCACCGTGGGGACCGGTCACGGCGCGTACGTCGAGCCGCTGGCGAGGGTGACGCTGGGCGTGGAGGGAACCGAGACATCGACGCGTCGGAGCTCGCTCCCCACGTCGCGGGCCCATCGGAGGATCGCGTGCAGGGAGGCCGCCTTCGCCCCCGGGGCACTCGCGTCGCCGTAGACCACGCTGACCCCGTTCCTCAGCTGCACCAGCATCCACCCGTCAGGTTGAACCACGACGGCGAGCACGCGATCACGGATCGTCGGTGCCAGCGCCGCGATCGCGGCTGCGGCCGCGGCGGCGGATCCGGGCTGGAGGGACCCGTAGCTCGGTCGGATCTCCGGCAGCCGTGCGGTGGAGGCGCCGGGCAGCACGGTGCCGTCGCTGGCGAGCGCTGTCCCGCCGAGGAGCGTCGCGACGGGCACGCGCTCCTGGATGTGGACCAGGATGGTCCCCGGGAAGATCGCGTTCGACGGTGGCGTCCTCCACCCAGGGTTCGGCGCGCAGCCGCCCTTCGACGGCCTCTGCGTCGAGGTGGGCCACGTTCGATCCCGAGCTCGAGTCCAGCGGCCGCCAGCACCTGCTCTCGCTCGAGCGACTCGTTCCCGGTCACGTCGATGTGGCGCGCGCCGAAGACGGGGCTGAACGTGAGGGCCGAGGCGGCGGTCGCCACGAGGAGGGTCCCGGCGATCGCCGCCACCAGGGCCTGACGGCGTCGGGTCGCGAGCCACCTACGCGGCATCGTGCACCTCACCCAGGATCTGCACCTCCGGCTCGAGATCGACCCCGGAGCGCTCGTAGACCCGTTCCTGGATCAGGTGGATGAGCCGGACCACGTCGCCGGCCTGCGCGCCGGGCATCGCCACGATGAAGTTCGCGTGCTTCTCCGAGACGTGGACACCGCCGACGCTCACGCCTTTCAGTCCGGCTTCGTCGATCAACCGAGCGGCGTGGGCACCTTCGGGATTCTTGAACACGCTCCCACAGTTCGGCTCCGCCAGCGGTTGGGTGCGGCGGCGCCATGCACGCGCCTCGTCCATGCGCTCGCGGATCGCATCGGGAGCGGCGGGGGTGAGGGCGAGGGTCGCGCCCACGACCACCGCATCCGGCGCGAGGTCGGACCTCCGGTACCGGTATCGGAGATCGGACGCCGGCACGGTGGCGCGGCCATCGCCGGCCAGACGGAAGACCTCGACCGTCTCCACGACCTCCGCCATGGCCCCACCGTGTGCTCCCGCGTTCATCCGGACGGCGCCCCCGAGGCTGGCGGGGATGGCGACGCCGAATTCCAAGCCCGCGAGGCCATGGTGGAGGGCGATGCCGGCGAGCGCCGGAAGGGGCATCGACGCTCCGGCAGCGATCCGGTGACCTTCACGTCCCGCCCAGCGGAACCCCCGTCCGAGCCTGATCACCAAACCCTCGAACCCCCGGTCGGCGACGAGCACGTTGGAACCCTTGCCGAGCACCACGAAGGGGATCCCCGCTTCCGTGACCGCCCGGCCGGCGACCTCGAGGTCGCGCTCGTCCTCCGGCTCCACGTACAGCGCAGCCGGCCCACCGATGCGGAACGTCGTCAACGGGGCCATGGGGAACGACGAGCGAACACGCTCGCCATATCCCTCGTGGAGGATGCGGCCGGCCAGCAGGAGGTCGGGCTTCATGCCGCGTTCCGCCCGTCATGCTCGCGGATCAACTCGAGGGCGGCGTCGCCCAGCATCCAGACGTCCCCACAGCCCATCGTCACGACCAGATCGCCTTCGCGGATCTCGCGGTCGAGGAAGGCGACGACGTCGCGCCGGTGGGGCAGGTACACGGTGCGGCGTCCCGGCGCCGCGAGTTGCACCCCGTCCACCACGAGCTTGCCGGTGACGCCGGGGATCGGTTCCTGGGCGGCGCCGTAGACGCCCGTCACGATCACGAGATCGGCACCCGCGACGCTCGCCCCCAGCTCCCGCCAGAGGGCCTGGACCCGCGAATAGCGGTGGGGTTGCACCAGGGCGATCAACCGCTCCGGCCGACGTCGGCGCGCCGTCTCCACCGTCACCGCCATCTCGGCCGGGTTGTGACCGTAGTCGTCGAAGAACGCGGCGCCCCGGACCGACCCGCGGAACTCGAACCTGCGATGGACCCCTTCGAACCCGGCCAGCGCCTCGACCGACGTCGCGGGGTCGACACCTGCCGCCGCCGCCACCGTGATCGCGGCGGCCGCATCCAAGAGATTGTGCTGACCGTCGACACGGAGGTCGACGGTCAGCGGCGAACGTCCCTGCACCCGGACCGACCCGCGCGCACCGTCGGGTCCGAGATGCTCGACACGGACGAGGGTGTCGTTGTCGGATGCGAACCCGTAGGTCACGGCGGAGACGCCGGCCATCTCCAGGGAGCGCCGCACGCCGGCATCGTCACCGAACGCGACCACGACCTCGCAGCGTGCTGCGAACTCGGCGAACGCACGCTCGATCTCCTCCCGACCTCCTGGGAAGAAATCCAGGTGGTCGACGTCGACGTTGGTGATCACGCCGAGCCAGGGTGGGATGAGGAGGAAGGAGCCATCGCTCTCATCCGCCTCGAAGACGAAGAGATCGCCGTCCCCGTGGCGAGCTCCGCTGCCGCTCTCGTTGAGATCGCCCCCGATCAGATAGGTGGGATCGAGACCACCGCGTTCGAGGGCGACCGCGACCATCGAGGTCGTCGTGGTCTTGCCGTGCGTCCCGGCGACGGCGACCGCTCGGCGACCGTGGGCCAGCGCACCCAACGCCTGTTGCCGTTTCCACACCGGAAGCGACCGACGACGTGCCTCGTCGAGCTCGACGTTCGAGTCCCGGATCGCGCTCGAGATCACGACGGCGTCCGGCGTTCCGACGTGCCCGCGGTCGTGTCCCACGTGGACGACGACGCCGGAACCCTCCAGCTCGCGGAGATGCCCCGACGCCTTGAGATCGGATCCCGTGACCCGGATCGCCCGCGCGTGGAAGAGACGAGCGAGGTTCCGCATGCCCGCGCCGCCGATCCCGATGAGGTGCACCTCCTCGACCCCGTCGAGCGAAGGGATCTCCGAGGTGGGGATCGAGTCGACAGGTGGCGTCCACCAGGTGAACCCCCTCACTCCCCTGTCACCTCCCCGATCAGAGAGGCGATCCTCGCCGCCGCGTCCGGCATCGACCAGGCGCGGGCAGCGTCCGACATCCGCTTCAGGCGATCGTGGTCGGCGAGGGCGCGGACGATCCGACCGGCCAAGGCCTCGCCCGTCAGGTCCCGATCCAGGAGGACCTCCGATTCCCCCGCGCGTTCGAGCTCACGTGCGTTCGCTTCCTGATGGTTCTCCGTCGCGTGGGGGTACGGAACGAGGATGGCGGGAACACCGCACACGGCGAGCTCCGTGACATGCCCCGCCCCCGACCGGGAGACGGCGAGGTCCGTCACGGCGAGCGCGAGATCCATGCGGTCGATGAACCCGACGACGCGGATCAGTAGCTCGCCGTCGGCACGCGCGTCGGCTCGGACCATGTCGACGTGATCGGGACCGGCGGCGATGAGCAGCTGCACGTCGCTGCGCTCGTTGAGATGCGGGAGCGCGGCCAGCACGGCTTCGTTCAGGTGCAGCGCCCCCTGGCTCCCCCCGAAGACACCGACGGTGCGGCGCGACGCGTCGAGCTCGAACATGGCGAGAGCTTCCCGCCGCAGGGTCGTTCGATGCTCGGCAACCTCGAGGATCTCGGGCCGGACCGGGTTCCCCGTGCGTTCCACGCGGACATCGTCGGGGAGTCGGGCTGCGGCGGCATCGAACGCCGTCGCCACGACGCGGGCCCATCGCGCCGCGACCCGGTTGACGGCCCCGGGAACACCGTTCTGTTCGACCAACACGATCGGGACCCGCGACCACCGGGCGGCGAGGATCGCGGGAGCGCTCGCGTAGCCACCGATTCCCACGACGACGTCGGCCGTCCTGATGAGCGGGCGGACCGTCCGGGCCGCGGCCGCGGCCTTCCAGAGGGCCTTGATGCTCCGCACCGACACGCGGGTCTGCGCCGGCAGGACGCGCACCCGGCGGAAGCGGTAGCCGGCGCCCTCCACGAGTCTGGCCTCGGGCCCATCCTCGGACCCCACGAAGACGACCTCATCTCCCCCGTCGCGGAGCAGCTCAGCGACCGCGAGCGCCGGGAAGACATGGCCGGCCGTGCCTCCCCCGGCCATCACGATCCTCACCGACGCCCCTTCCGTGACGGTCGGGCCGCGGGCTCCCCCGCTCCGTCCGCGCTCGACCCGCCCGGGTCGGAGCCGACCCTGCCCGTCGCTCGGGCGATGCTCGCGAGGACGCCGATCCCCGCGAGCGTCACCACGAGCGCGGTACCTCCGAACGAGACGAGCGGCAGCGGCACGCCGGTGATCGGGAGGATGCCCGTGACGGCGCCGAGGTTGACGATCGCTTGCGTGCCGATCCACGCGATGATCCCCGCCGCCAGCAGGCGCTCGAACACACCGGGCGCGTGGATCGCGATCCTGATGCCCGCATACACGAGCACGCCGAAGGCGATCAGCACCACGAGGGCCCCGAGCAAGCCCAGCTCTTCACCGATCACCGCGAAGATGAAGTCGGAGTGTGCGTTCGGCAGGAAGTCCCACTTCGCCCGGCTCGTGCCGAGTCCGGTTCCGAACCACCCACCCGACCCGATCGCGATGAGACCTTGGATCAGCTGGTAGCCGTCACCCTTCGGGTCGTCCCAGGGGCGGAGGTAGGCCTCGACGAACCTCGCGCGCCGGTACGACTCGCCGAGGATCAGGTAGGCGAGGCAGAGGGCGCCCGCGATCCCGGCCACCGACAGGTAGCGGAGACGGACCCCCGCGATGAACAGCATCAAGAAGACCGTCGTGCAGAGGATCGAAGGTGGTCCCCAGGTCGCGCTGCAAGATGCCGAGCACCGCCACGGCGCCCACCACGGGCGCGAGCGGTACGAGGAGATGGCCCAGGTCGTCGCGCTTCGACCACTTGTTGGTGAGGATCGCGGCGCTCACCGCCACCAGGAACAGCTTCGCGAACTCCGACGGCTGCAACGTGATCGGTCCGATGTCGATCCACCGCGACGCGCCGTAGAACGAGGTCCCGGATGAAGGGTGGGCGGCGAGCAGCATCAGGAGCGCTGTCACCGCCAACAGCGGGAAGCCGAGTCGGCGCCAGATCGACGGACGGAGGCGCGCGACGATCACCGCGAGGATGACCCCCACCACCGCGTAGACGAGCTGGCGCTGGAAGTACCAGAAGGGGTTCCCGTCGTACCCCTGCGTCGCCGAGACGGACCCGGCCGACAACACCATGACCAATCCGGTCGCCGTGAGGAAGCCGGACGAGAGCAGCAGCAGGATCCTGTCCACCCGGGCGAGACGCGCGGCGTCACCCGAGGCCCTCGCACGAGGCCGAGGAACGACCTTCAGCGACGGGCGGGAGCGCGCACGGGGGGCGTCGGTCGCTCGCCGCTTCGCGGTGGCTTCACGACCCGGCACGTGACGCCACCCCTCGTGCGATCGCGTCCGCCGCGATCGCGAAGCGCTCCCCCCGCTCCGCATAGTCGGCGAACTGATCCCAGCTCGCGCACGCGGGCGCCAGGAGGACGACCCCGCCCGGGACGGCCAGATCGAAGGCCGTCCGGGTCGCGTCCTCGATCGTCGCCGCCCGTTCGGTCCGCACGCGACCGTCGAAGACCGCGGCAACCTCGGCGGCGCTCTCCCCGATGGCCACCACGGCGACCAGCCGATCCGATCGTGATGCCAGAGGGGCGAGATCCTGACCCTTCGCACGTCCCCCGGCGATCAGGACCGCGTCACGGACGCCATCGATCGCGGCGAGAGCCGCATGCACGTTGGTCGCCTTCGAGTTGTCGAGGAATCGGACGCCGTCCGCCACCGCGACCTCGTCGCCCCGGTGTCGCTGGGGCCGGTAGGCGGCGAGCCCCGCGGCGACCGCTGCGGGTGTCGCGCCGAACGCCAGGGCAGCTGCCGCGGCTGCGGCGGCATCCACCTTGAACCCGGCACGCTCTTCGTCGACCCTCCCGAGGCTGGCACCGCCATCCGTTCGCGAGACGAGCTCGCCGTCGACGTACCCGACCTCCCCCGGGCCGGGCGGACCCGAGCGGAACCACACGATCCGGCATGTCGCGCGTTCCGAGATCGCTGCGGCGACGGGATCGTCCCGATTCCCTACGTGGACGTCCGCGCCTTGCTGGCGAGCATGGATCTGCGCCTTGGCTTCAAGGTAGGCCGGATAGGAACCGTGCCAATCGAGATGGTCGGGCGCGACGTTGAGGAGAACGGACACCGTGGGGTGGAACGACGTCTGGGTCGCGAGCTGGAAGGACGAGATCTCGACGACCAGCACGTCATGGTGTTCCCGGGCCGTCGTCGGGAACGGCCGGCCGATGTTGCCGCACGCGACGGCGTCCCTCCCGTCGGAGCGCAGCGCCGCGGTGAGCATGCCGGTCGTCGTCGTCTTGCCGTTGGTCCCCGTCACCGCGAGGTACGGCGCGCGAGCGAGCCGGGCGCCCAGCTCCATCTCCCCCCACACGGGTACGTCCTTCGCACGGGCCCAGGCGAGGACCTCCGAGGACGGCGGCACGCCCGGGCTCGCGACGATGAGCGTGACCCCGTCGAGATCGGCTTCGTCGTGGCCACCCGCCCGGACCTCGGCGCCGGCAGACTGCAGCCGGGCCGCGTCGGCGAGCTCGCTCTCCGGGCGCAGATCCGTGACACGGACCTGGGCACCCTCGGCGAGCAACGCCTCGGCCGCCGCCACGCCGGCCACGCCAGCACCGACCACGACAGCGCGTTGACCGACGAACCGGCCGGTGTCCGACGAGCGGCTCACCCGAGGCCTCCCCGAGCGATGAAGTCCGCGTAGAACAGCCCGATGCCGACCGCCGAGCACAGACCCGCGATGACCCAGAACCGGACGATCACGGTGAACTCGGGCCATCCCAACAGCTCGAAATGGTGATGGATGGGCGACATCCGGAAGACACGCCGGCCGAAGCCGCGGAACGAGATCACCTGGATGATCACCGAGAGGGTCTCGATCACGAACAGCCCACCCAGGATCACGAGCAAGAGCTGCGTGTTCGTCACGACCGCCAAGGCGCCGAAGAGCCCGCCGAGCGCGAGGGCACCGGTGTCGCCCATGAAGATCCGGGCAGGCGCTGCGTTCCACCACAGGAACCCGGTGGCGGCGCCGAGCATGGCGGCGGCCACGATCGCCGCGTCCTGCATGTCGACACCGTTGACCCCGTAGCAACCCGAGGCATCCGCCAGCAGGGCACACGTATGCCGGAACTGCCAGAAGGCGATGAAGATGTAGGCGGAGCACACGAGGATCGACCGAGCCGGCTGCCAGACCATCGAGCCCGTCCGTGAGGTTCACCGCGTGCGACGACGACGTGAGCATGATGAACACCCAAACGAAGAAGAACGCCCCGAGCGCGATCCCCGTCGGCCGGAGGAAGGACAGGCTGGTGGAGATCCCGGTCTCATCTTTCGTCATGACCACGAAGACGGCGAACCCGACGGACACGACGGCCGTCCCCAGGAACTTCTGCCACTTGTTCAGTCCGAGCGATCGCCGCCGGCGGACCTTCGTGAAATCGTCGAGGAAGCCCACCAGGCCGAAGCCCACCGCCGCGAACACCAGCGCGAGACCCGTCGCGGTGAACCGCTGGGCGGAGAGACGGGATGCCAGGTAGCCGAGGACGAGTCCTGCCAGCATCAGGATCCCCCCCATGGTGGGCGTGCCCATCTTCTCCATGTGGGTATGGGGTCCGTCCTCCCGGATGCGCTGACCCCACCCCCACGCACGGAAGGCGCGGATCGCGATCGGCGTTCCCAGGAGCGTGACGGCGAGCCCAACGCCCGCCGCGACCAGGATCGAGATCACCTGAGGGCCTCCGCCAGCGTCTCGAGTCTCGCGACCCGGGAACCCTTCACCACCACGACATCGCCCGGCTGCGTCGCGGTGCGGACGTCGTCGAGCGCTTCGTCCGCATCCTCGTAGGTGGCGACGTTCTCGGGCTCCACGCCCTCGCGGATGGCGGCCACGGCGATCGTCCTCGCGGCGGCGCCGACGGCGATGAGCCGGTCGACCCGGAGTCGAGCGGCCAGCTCCCCGATGCGCTCGTGCTCCCGCTCCGCGATATCGCCGAGCTCGGCCATCTGCCCGAGCACGGCGATGAGCCGGCCGTCGACCGCCATCCACCGAGCCGTGCGGAGCGCGGCAGCCATCGATTCCGGGTTCGCGTTGTACGCGTCGTTCACGACACGCACCCCGCGGTCGGTGACGAAGGTCTCCATCCGCCACGGCGAGGGGGCGGCCGCGGCGAGCGCCGTGGCGGCGGTCGAGAGCGGAACGCCGAGCTCGAGGCCCACCGCCGCGGCGGCGAGGGCGTTCGGCACCATGTGCTCTCCGGGCACCGCGAGCCGAACCGGCTCGTGGTGGCCGCCCGTGACGATGTCGAACGCTGCGAGCCCGTCGGCATCGAGGACGACGTTCTCCGCTCGGAGATCGGCCGACGGTGCGAGGCCGACCGTGACCACGCGGCCCGCACACCGTTCCGCATACCCCGCCACGACGGGGTCGTCAGCCGACAGGATGGCCACACCATCGGTACCGAGGGCGTGGACCGGCTCCGCCGTGGCCTCGACGATGGCGTCCCACGACCCGAACACCTCCATATGGGCGACGCCGACGTTGGTCACGACCACGATGCGCGGTACCGCGATCCCGCAGAGGAAGGTGACGTCGCCGCGGCGTCGTGCACCGAGCTCGGCGATGATCACCTCCGCGTCCGGCGGCGCGCCCAGGAGCGTCACCGGGAGCCCGATCTCGTTGTTGAACGAGGCCGGGCTGACGTGGGTCCGCAGCGACGTCTCGCACACCACGCCCGTCATGTCCTTCGTCGTCGTCTTCCCGTTCGCGCCGGTGATCGCGACCACCGTGCCCTCGAAGCGGCGGCGTTCATCCGCCGCGAGCCGCAGGAGCGCCTCGCCCGTGCTCCGGACATGCACGGCCGCGCCGTCCACGGTGGCCCCGTCGCGGACCAAGACGCCGGCCGCGCCGTGGCTGAAGGCCTCTTCGACGAAGCGGTGTCCATCGACGTGCGTCCCCGGGAGGGCGACGAACAGGGCACCCGGCGTGACCTCCCGGGAGTCGGTCGCGATGGACGACACGACGGCGTCGGTGCCGAGCAGCATCCCGCCGACCGCGCGGGCCACGTCGGACAGCAACCGCGGCTTCACGCGGCGCCACCGCGGACCTGCGACCGGACGATCTCCTCGCGCGCCACGACACGGTCGTCGAACGGCGCCTGCCCGGATCGGGTCTCCTGGATCGTCTCGTGACCTCGGCCCGCGATCACCACGACGTCACCCGGCCCGGCGTCGTCGATGGCGGACCGGATCGCGGCCCGACGATCGGGTTCGACGACGTAGGCCCCGCCGCCTTCGTCCGCCCCCGGAAGGATCGACGCGATCGATCGACAGCGGGTCTTCGGACCGCGGATTGTCGCTGGTCACGATGGTCAGATCCGCTTCCGCCGTGGCGGCTCGCCCCATGTCGCGACGCTTCGCCCGGTCGCGGTCACCACCACAACCGAACACCACGATCACCCGGCCCGTTGCGAGCGGGCGTGCGCCCCGGAGCACGCCGAGGATGCTATCCGGCGTGTGCGCGTAATCCACCACCACGAGGAACTCCTGGCCGGCCTCGACGAGCTCCATCCTGCCGGGGACGTCTCGCACCGAGGCGATGCCGTCGGCCACGACGTCCGCCTCGAACCCCAGGACCCGGCCGGTCGCGAAGGCGCTGAGGCAGTTCCACGCGTTGAACCGGCCGAGCAAGCGCGACCGGACCGAGACGCCGTCCGCCACGAAGGAGAGACCGTCGGCGTCGGCACGCACGTTGCTGGCGCCGACGTCGGCGTCACGCTCGAGGGCGTACGTGGTCACCGGGATGGAGCGGCGTTCGGCGAGGCTCCGGCCCAACGGGTCGTCGACATTGATGACGCCGTGGCGAGCCATCGCGGGGATGAACAACCGCGCCTTCGCATCGAAGTACGCCTCCATCGACGTGTGGTAGTCCAGGTGGTCCTGGGAGAGGTTCGTGAACACGGCCACGTCGCAGACGGCTCCATCGGTCCTGCCTTGGGCGAGCGCGTGGGACGACACCTCCATCGCGACCGTGTCGACGCCTCCACGGAGCATCCGGGCCAACAGCCGATGCAGATCGGGTGCCTCGGGAGTGGTGCGGGCGAGAGCCTCCGCACGGCCATCGATCCTCGCCCCCGTGGTGCCGATCACGCCCGGGGTCCTCCCGGCGGCGCGGAACACGGCCTCGAGCAGGTAGGTCGTGGTCGTCTTCCCGTTCGTGCCGGTGACGCCGACCAGCGTGAGCGACGATGCAGGATCCCCGAAGACCGTGGCCGACATCGGACCCATCGCCGAACGGACGGACGACACGTGGATCTGCGGGAGCTCCACGTCGTCGAGCCACCGCTCGACCACGAGGGCGGTCGCACCCCGTGCGGCGGCCTCACCCGCATGATCGTGGCCGTCCTGATGCCCTCCGCGGATGCAGAAGAAGAGGAACCCCGGACCTGTCTCGCGGGAGTCGTAGGCCGCGTCCACGACGCGGGTCTCGGGATCGCCGCGGATCTTCTCGCCGTCGGCGACCGCGGCGAGCGTGACGGGGGGGAAGGGGCGGTCCACCGGCCGCGAGCCTACACGGCCCTGCTCCCCGGTCATGGACGCGAGATCGCGTACGAGGGCAGCTGCACCGCAGGAGCCGGCTCGATGCCGAGTCGCTGGATCGCGAACCTCGCGACGTTCTGGAACAGCGGCGCGGCGGCGACACCGCCGTAGACGGTCGTGGGCTCATCCAGGATGGCCGCCACCACGACCCTCGGGTCCGATGCCGGGAGGAACCCCATGAAGGATGCGACGTATCGGTTCACGTACCGGCCCTGGTCGTCGAGCTTCTTCGCGGTCCCCGTCTTCCCCGCGACCTGGTAGCCGGGGATCTGAGCCGCCTCACCGGTGCCTTCCTCGACGACCATCGCGAGCATCTGCGTCAGCGTCCGGGCGGTGCCGGGGCGCAGCACCCGCCGGGTCGGCGGATCCTCGACCGGCCGGGTCGTCCCGTCGATTCCCACCGTGCCACTGACGAGGCGCGGCTGGACCCAGGTGCCGCCGTTGGCGATGGTGGCGTAGACGCTCGCCATCTGCAGAGGCGTGACGGCCACACCGGCGCCGAAGGACACCGTGGCTCGCGTGAGGCCGGTCCACTCGGTGAGCGACGGCATGAGCCCCGCGGCCTCGCCCGGGAACCCGACCCCGGACGGGTGGCCGAAGCCGAAACGGCCGAAGTACGCGGCCATCGCGTCGTTGCCGACCTCGTCGGCGACCATGGAGCTGCCCACGTTGCTCGACTCCACGATGATGTCGCCGAGGGTCATCGACTCCGGTCCGTGCGGATGCGAGTCGTGGATGGTGAACCCCTCGATCTCGCGGGTGCCCGGGACCATGAAGCGCTCGGTGAGCGAGACCGCGTTCGTCTCGAGCGCGGCCGCGGCCGTGATGATCTTGTTGACGGAGCCCGGCTCCCAGGCGTCGGTGACCGCGCGGTTCGACCGGGCTTCGGGGGGGGCGTCCTCGAAGGCGTTGGGGTCGAACCACGGATAGGTCGCCATCGCGAGCACGTCCCCCGTGATCGGATCGAGGACGATGACGGTGCCACCCTTCGCCCCGTTCTGCTTCACGGCCGCCTTCAGATACTCCTGGGTCCGGAACTGGAGCTCGCGATCGATCGACAGGACGAGATCGCTGCCGGGAACGGGCTGGCTCGCGACCTCCATGCCACCGGCGATCTCCTGACCTTGGGCGGAGACCTCCACGGTCCGCTGACCCGACCTCCCGGCGAGGAGCGTCTCGTAGCGCTGCTCCAAGCCTGCCAGGCCCACGCCATCGACGCCGACGAACCCGAGGACCTGCGGTGCCAGGGCTCCCGCGGGGTAGTACCGGGTCAGTGAGGGAAGGAAGCCGATCCCGGGGAGATGGAGCTGCTCGAGCCCCTCCGCCACGTCGATGTCCACGTGCCGTGCGAGATACACGAAGGTCGCGGTGCCGGTGAGGGCCTTCCGGACGTCCGCGACCTCGAGCTCGAGGATCGGCGCGATCCGGGCGGCCTCGGTCACGGGGTCGGTGACGAAGCGCTGGTTCGCGTAGACGTCCCGGGCCTCGAGGGTCATGGCGAGGGGCACGCCGTTGCGGTCGAGGATGTCGCCGCGGAGCGCGCTGAGCTCCACGGTCCGATTGCGTTGATCGATCCCCATCGCAGAGAAGGAATCGGACCGGCGCACCTGAAGGACCGCCAGACGAACCACGACGCCAACGAGTGCGAAGATCATGACCACCAGGAGAGCGACCAGCCGGCGGACCGGTGGCCGGCTCAACCGGAGCGTCCACCGGTCGGCGATGGCTTCACCCGGAGCGTGACCACCTGGTCGGGGATGACCATGCCATCCGCGCGGGCCCACGCCTGGACGCGCGCCGGGGAGGAGAGTCCCGCCGCCTCACGGATGAGCCCTTCCCGCTCGTCCGCGAGGGCGACCAGGCGGGAGCGGAGCTCGTCCTCCTGGAAGCTCGTACGGACCAGCAGCGCCGAGATCGACACGATGCCGACCACGAGGGCGGTCACGATCACGAAGGTGAGGACCCAGAACGCGGGGGTGGACCCGCGGCGCGCCCGCCAGCGGAGCGAGGGAGGGGAAGGGGTCGGCGGGCGCGCCGCGGGCGTGCGGGTGGGCGCACGTCGTGGCGAGGGTGCACCTCGACCGGCGGGGCGCCGGGGTGTCCGGACGGGCCGGGCCGAGGGTGGTTCTTGGAGCCTCCGGGCGGGAGCGCTCACGCGGCTTCCTCCAGCCGGTCGGCGGCACGCAGCTTCGCGCTCCGCGCACGAGGGTTCCTCCCGATCTCTTCCGCGGACGGAACGAGCGGCTTCTTCGTGAGGACGCGCCACCGCGGATCGTCGCGGAGACCCCGCTTCACGATCCCGTCCTCCAGGGAGTGGTACGAGATCACGACCACGCGGCCACCGGGGCCGAGGAGCCCCGCCGCGTGAGGCAGGGACGCGGTGAGCTCCTCGAGCTCCCGGTTGACCGCGATGCGGAGCGCCTGGAACGTGCGACGCGCGGGGTGGGGGCCCCCCGGACGCCGTCCCACGGCGCTCACGACTGCGGCGGCGAGATCATCGGTGGTCGTGAGCGGCCGCCGACGGACGATCGCCGCGGCGATCCGACGCGATCGGCGCTCGTCCCCGAAGCGGAAGATCAGATCGGCCAGGTCCCGCTCCGGGAGGTGGTTCACGAGATCGGCCGCGGTCGGGTCGGGCTCCACATCGGCCGCGGATCCCATCCGCATGTCCAGGGGCCCGTCGTTCCGGTACGAGAAGCCGCGCTCGGCCTGATCGAGCTGCATGGACGACACCCCGAGATCGAACAGGGCACCGTCGGCAGGGGCTCCGACCGTCTCCAGCTCGATCTCCGAGAACCGCGCGAGCACCGCCCTGAACCGGTCTCCGTATCCCGCCAGTCTCGCGGCGGCGAGCTCGAGAGCCTCGGGGTCGCGGTCGACACCGATGATGCGGCCGACGCCAGCCCCGAGCAGCGCCTCCGCGTGGCCCCCCGCCCCGAGCGTCAGATCGAGCACCGTGTCACGGCCCGCGAGGTACCCGACGACCTCGGTCACCATGACGGGCTCGTGCTCAGCCGCTCCATCGATCGCCCGCCGGCCTCGCGTCACCCGGCGCGTCCGACCAGCAGTCCGAACCCGATCGACGCGAGCAGCGTGAGCGCCGTCATGCCGATCAAGGAGAGGCTCTGCCTGACCTCACTCGCCAACTTCCCGCGTGGTTCCACGCTCGTTACCTCCCTGGTTCGAGGGACCCTGCCTGATACGCGCCGGCGAACTCGGCCAGGTAGCGCTCGTAGGACTCGCGGTCCCAGATCTCCATCCGCTCCCGGACGCCCAGGACCACGACCTCCGAGCGGATCGCGGCGGCATCCCGGAGCCGCTGGGGGATCGTCGAGCCGCCCCTGGCTGTCGAGCTTCGCTTCCTCCGCGCCGCCGAAGAACATGCGGGCGTAGGCGCGCCCCGTCGCGTCGGAAAGGGGGGACGCGCCGATCTCGTCGGCACGGCGCTCCCACTCGGCCCTGGGGAAGGCGAAGAGGCACCCGTCCTGTCCCACCGTGAGCCACGTCCCGTCGGCGAACGCCTCGCGGAACCGGCCCGGCAGGGACACGCGCCCCTTCGGGTCGAGCTGGTAGCTATGCGTGCCGAGGAGTTCGGCCACGCGTCCTCCCCTTTCCTCCACTTGGGTCCCCGTTTATGCCACTAGTACTCCACTACGTCAACGTAGAGTGCGCCCGAACTGTTGTTCGGAGATGGCGAGGGTGTGGACGCGGCGGTTGGCCGCGGGAACCAGGACGATCCGGGGACAGCCTCAGATCAGGTACTGCTCCCAGCCCGGTTCGGGCTGGCCGAGCGTGAGCCGGAAGCCGTCCGAGGGTGCGAACGGCTGCCGGTGGAGATGGAAGCCGGCCTCGCTCGGCGTCCGGTCCATCTTCTTGGCGTTGCAGCGCCGGCAGGCAGCAACCACGTTCTCCCAGACGTGCAGGCCCCCTCGGCTCCGGGGGACGACGTGGTCCAGGTTCTCGGCGGTGGAACCACAGTACTGGCACTGCCAACCGTCACGTGCGAACACCGCCCGGCGCGTGAGGGGAGCGTGGGCGCGGAACGGCACGTGCACGAACCGGCGGAGCCGGACGATGGACGGCGCCTCGAAGGTGATCTTCTCGGACCGGAAGATGGCCCCGTTCGACAAGACGACCTCTGCCTTGTCCTTGAGGACGAGCACGACGGCCCGCCTCGCGGGTACGACCGCGAGCGGCAGGTCGGTCACATTGAGGACGAGGGAGCGTCCCATGACACGCAAGTGTACGGGACGGTGCAGCGCTGGAGACCAAGATCACAAGTGTGTAATCTTCCCGCGGGGCCGCCTCGGCCGGGATGCCTGGAGTTGCGAACAGGGGCCGCGCGGGGCGTCCGCCGACCGAGGCGGCCCTTCCTCTTCCCTTCGGTTCCTTTCCGGTCCATCCTCGCTCAACGAAACGGCGCTCTCGGGCGTCTTCATATCGAGATGGGGACATCCGCACGCAACGGCGATACACCTTGGCGCCGCCGCCCGCACGTAGAACGGAATATGGCTGCGGCCGTACCATGGGACGGTTCGAGGGAGGTGCTCGTGGACCAGCTTGAGCGGGACCGGGACGAGGGGGCGTTCGCCGCCCGTTTCGGCGAGGTCGCCACGAACGTGGAACGGGTCGTTCGCGGCAAGCACGACGAGATCCGTCTGGCGCTCGTCGCCCTCGTCGCGGAAGGTCATCTCCTCATCGAAGATGTGCCCGGCGTCGGCAAGACGATGCTCGCGAAGGCGATCGCCCGCTCGATCGATTGCTCGTTCAGGCGGATCCAGTTCACGCCCGACATGCTGCCCACGGACATCACGGGGGTGAACGTCTTCAACCAGGAGCATGGTGACTTCGAGTTCAAGCCCGGAGCGGTGTTCGCGAACATCGTGCTCGGCGACGAGATCAACCGCGCCTCCCCGAAGACCCAGTCCGCCCTCCTGGAGTGCATGGAGGAGCGGCAGGTCACGATCGACGCCGAAACCCACGCCCTCGGCACCCCGTTCATGGTGATCGCCACGCAGAACCCCGTCGAGCACGAGGGCACGTATCCGCTCCCCGAGGCACAGCTCGACCGTTTCATGCTGCGACTCTCGATCGGCTATCCCGACCGGGACGTCGAGGCCGACATCCTCACCAGCCACGCGTCGGGGCAACCGCTGCGGGACATCGGACCGGTCACCGACTCGCTCGGCGTCGCCGACATGATCGCGCGAGCCGCCCGGGTGCACACCGCGGACGCCATCCGCCGATACATCGTGTCCATCGTGGAGGCGACGCGCGATCACCCCGACGTCTACCTGGGCGCCAGCCCCCGAGCCTCGATCATGCTCCTGCGGGCGGCCCGCGCCTACGCCGCGTCGGTCGAGCGCGACTACGTGGTGCCCGACGACATCAAAGCCCTCGCCATCCCGGTCCTCGCCCACCGGATCATCGTGACCGCCGACGCCGCCATGTCCGGGAGGACGCCGCACTCCCTCCTGGCCGAGCTGCTCGCGCAGACGCCCGTCCCGGTGGCGGAGAGTCCCTGATGCTCGCGTCCCGCGGGGTCACCGTCGCGCTGGCGGGCCTCGCGATGTGGTTCGCGGCTCGGCTGATCGGGTCGCCGGGGCTCGAGGTCGTGGCGATCGGCATCGGCGTCCTGCCGTTCCTCTCTGCCCTCTCGTTGCGGATCAACCGGAAGGACCTCGAGGTCCGCAGGCATCTGTCCGACTTCCGCGTGGCGCCGGGAACACGCGTCACGGTCGGGCTCGAGATCCGGAATCGCTCCACCGGCCGGACCCCGATGCTCCTGGTCGAGGATGTGCTCCCGCCGGCGCTCGGTCGGCCTGCACGCCTGGTCGTCACCGGGATCGCCGGCCGCGCCGCGCAGAGCCTCAGCTACACGCTCCTGCCCCAGACCCGCGGAAGGTTCTCGCTCGGACCCTTGAAGATCGACATCTCCGACCCGTTCGCCCTCAGCCGCAACCGCCTGCGCATCGACCAGCGCGACGAGCTCCTGGTCACGCCGGAGATCGAGGATCTCATCGCACCGCACGACCCGTCGAGCGGGGCCGGCTTCGGTGCCGCTCGCGCACGACAGCTCCTCCGCACCGGCGAGGACTACTTCACGATGCGCGCGTTCCAGGAAGGTGACGATCTGCGGTTGATCCATTGGCCGTCGGTCGCGAAGACGGGCGATCTCGATGATCCGCCAGAACGAGGCCTCGCGACGGGCCGCCGGGGTCCTGTTCATCGACACGCGTGAGGCCGCCATCGGGCGGGCGCACGATCCCCCGTTCGAGCGCGCGGTGTCGTGCGCCGCCAGCGTGGGGATGCTCTTGGCTCGGAACGGTTTCGTGCTGCGCCTGGCCACCGCCGACACTCCGGTCTCGACCCTCACCGAGGATCGCTTCCTCGAAGCCCTCGCCGGCTTGACGCACGGGCGCGCTCCGTCGATCTCCACGGCCCTCACCCACCTTCGGAGCGCCGCCTCACCCGAGGCCTCCCTCGTCTTCGTCGCGGCCCCGCCGAACGAGCGCGAGCTCCCCACCTTGGCGCGCGCCGGATCGGGATACGGTCCGAAGCTGGCGATCTTGATCCACCCCGTGGATCCCTCGTCCGTCCCGCCCGTCCGCAAGAAGCAGCTCGAAGGCCGTGCGACCCAAGCCACCCTCGTGCTCACCCGCGCGGGGTGGGACTGCGTCGTCCTGTCCCCCAGTCAGAGGCTCTCCGAACGATGGCACGTACCCAGGGAACGACGGCTCGCGTCCAACGTCTGACCTCGCTCGTCGCCGTCGTGCTCGTCGGCGTCGCGGTGGGGTTCGCGTTCGGCCGCGTCTTCGTGGGACGCGGGAGCACGTACCAGATGATCGCCGCCGGGGTGGCCTCCGGGGTGCTCGCGTGGGCGTTCGAACGGCGGAGCCTCCTCCTGGCGACGGTGGCGAGCCTGGGGCTGCTCTTGGTCGCCGTCGGCCTCATCGTGTTCCCGGGCACGCTCTGGCACGGTCTCCCGACCCTCGACACCCTCTCCGCCATGGGAACCGCGGCGGGCGCCGTCGGCGAGGAGGCACGCGCCCGCGTGTCTCCGGCGGAGCCGGTGCCACCCTTGCTCTTCGCGAGCGTGACGGCCGTCTGGGCCGCGGTGTTCTCATGTCACGCCCTGGCGATCCGCGCCGGCAGTCCGCTCCTGGCGCTGCTCCCGCCGCTCGCACTCATCGGCTTCGCCGACAGCGTGCTCGACGATCTCGTGAAGCCCGTCTACGGGGTCCTCTTCCTGGTCGCCGCGCTCGCGATCGCGTTCGCCGACTCGATCCGCCGGGTCCAAGGGTGGGGGCCCGTGTGGAGCGGGTCCGGCCGTCGCTCGCACTTCCTCACCGCCACCGGCAGGAGCGCTCGCCGGATCGGACTCGCCACCGTCGCCCTCGCCGTGGCGGCGCCGTTCCTCCTGCCAGGCTTCGGCTCCCGAGCGGTCATCGACATCTCGTCGTCCGACAACGACGGCGCGATCAGCGTGAGCCCGCTGGTGAGCATGGCGTCGTCGCTCACGAACGGTGACCCGCAAGAGGTCTTCGTGGTGGAGTCGGACCGCCCGACCTACTGGCGCATGACGGCGCTCGAGATCTTCGACGGCATCAAATGGCAGATCGATGAGACCGACCCGGAGCCCGTCGTCCAGGGAACGACCCTGGGAAGCCCCACCGGGGACGGGAGCACCACCACGACCATCACGGTCGTGAACCGGTTGGAGGACTTCGATTGGCTCCCGGTGCCCTCCGATGCCGCGGGGTACAGCATCGACCGCGACGTGTCGTGGAGCCCCGACTCGGGCACCGTCACGGTTGCCGGGGGCCTGCAGGAGGGCGACGTCTACGAGGTCCGGTCGACCTTCTCCGAGCCGACCAAGGAGCAGCTGGCGAGCGAGGATCGCTATCCCTCTCCCTTGCCCGAGCTCCTGGCCCTCCCCGACGACATCCGGGGAGAGCTCCAGCAGCTCGCCGAGGACTGGACCGCAGGGACGACGAACGTCTACGACCAGGTCATCGCCATCCAGGATCACCTGGCCCGGAGCGGGGAGTTCCGATACGACGAGCTCGTCTCGCCCCGCGAGGACTCGGCAGCCCTCATGGACTTCCTCACCCTGTCCAAGGAAGGCTTCTGCCAGCAGTTCGCCACGGCCATGGCCGCGTTGCTCCGGTCGCTCGGGATCCCCGCACGCGTCGCCGTGGGGTTCACGAGCGGGAGCCCGATCTCGGACGCGACCTCCACGCTCGGAGGATCGGGCTCACCGGAGGAATCCGGGTCTCCAGGAGCGGACGCGGTGGACGGTACGCCGGCACCGCCGGAGACCCAGGAGTATGCGGTGACCACCGACCAGCTCCACGCGTGGGTCGAGGTCGAGTTCCCGAGCTCGGGCTGGGTGGCCTTCGAGCCCACGCCTCGGCGGTCGGGCTGGTCGTGGACCCAACCGAACACCGTGGTCCAAGAGCCGACCAACGACTGCGACCTGCGCAACCCTCACGTCTTCGTGAAGGAGGGCTGCGGCGGCAGCGCGAGCCTCGATCCCGACGAGGGTGGGATCGTGACTCCCGTGATCCCCTCCGTGCGGGTAGGCGATCCCGAAGGCCCGGCGGCGGGCTTCGCGGGAGGCAACGGTCCGCCGACGAGGCTGATCGTCGCGGGGATCGTCCTGCTCCTGCTGGTGCTCGCGATCGCGGCGGTTCCAGCAACCCGTGCGGTTCGCCGGCGGCGGCTGCTCCGCAGGGCGGCCGGCGAACCCCGCCGCCTCATCCTAGCCACGTACGACGTCATGCTCGACCGCGCCGCAGAGCTCGGTCTGGCGCGGGAACCAGGTGAGACACCCATCGAGTACCTCTCGAAGGTCACGACGAGCGGCAGGCTCGAGAACGGGCATCTCCACCGCTTGACCGCGACGACGATCAGGGCCGCCTACGCTGCCGACGAGCCGACGGCCGACGACGCCCTGGATGCCACCGGCGACGCGAACGAGGTCATCGATGAGCTCCGACGGACCTCGACGGTCCGGGACCGCATCGTGGGACCGTTCCTCCGCCGGCTCCGCTGAGGCTCAGCTACCCGTGGCCGTGAGCGCGGCCGCCTCTCGGAGGGCCCGCACGAACTTCTCGCGATCCTCTTCGTAGGAGCGAACGTTGGTGTGGACCGACGTGGCGATGTCGTCGATGGCGACGAAGAAGGCCATCTGGCCATCCTTGAGGGCGTCCATGACCTCACCGTCACGGCGGCAGATCTTGAAGATGCTCTGGCCGTCCGTGACCAGCTTCACCTCCGAGAGGTGCCGGTCGAGACCGGCCTTGCTGTTGAGGAAGTCCCAGGAGCGTCGGACGCGCTGCAGCGACATGCCGCCATCGATCAAGGACCGCACGACCCGGAGGGCGACCAGGTCGCGGAAGGCATAGAGGCGCGGGATCCCGGGCCTCCCGCCGGTGCTCTGGACCGAGGGTTGGACGAGCCCGATCTGATCCCAATACCGCAACTGCCGTGGGGAGCATCCCGTGAACTTGCATGCTTGGTGAGTCGTGAACCCCTCCATACGGAACGAGCGCCTTTCCGATCCTTCTCCTGTAGCCCGACACCTCAACCCGACCTACATCGCCGGGGCGGGGCCGTCGGGGCGGAGGGGAAGCAGAGGATGCTTCCGGCCGGACGGTCACGCTCCCATAGGGAAGGGCGTCGTTGTACACCGCTGCGCGAGGAGGTGGCAAGCGTCGAGCTAGCGGGGGTCGCGGAGACGCTCGGTCAGCAACGACGATCGTCGTGCGACGCCACCCGCTGCCTCAGGGACGACGGAATCGGGCTGCGATCCGGCCGATCAGACCGGTGAACGAGAACGCTCCTTCGTCCTGCATCGCGCGGACCTGATCGCGTCCGAGCTGTCCGAGGTAGCGGTAGATCATGACGGCCGACACGACCATCACGACGAACCCGACCGCTGCGATCCACTCGGACACGACGAAGAACAGCAACATGATCATGCCGACGACGAAGGCGAGGGTGGCGAGGCGGATCCGCCGCGCGAGATGCGTGTAGAGGTCGGTCCTCCCCACCTGCTCGACGAAGGTGGGGTCCTCTTCGGCGAGGCGCCGCTCGATCTCTTCGAGGATCTTCTGTTCGTGGTCGTTCAACGGCATGATGCGCGTGCCTCCGGCTCTGCTGCCAGCCGCGGCCACCGACGGCGGCCCTCACCCAGGATTATAGGGAGGGCGCTCGGAACGGCGGAAGCCAGGGGACCGCGATCTCGTGCGATCGCGGTCGAGCAACGTGGCCTGGGTGGCCGCCCCCTTCCCGAAGCGTTGCTCGATGCGGTCCAGCGTCCGTTCCACCTCCCCCCAGCGCTCACCGTGGAGCAGCACGAGCTGGTCCGCGCCTGCGGGGATCAGGCCGCTCGCCTGGACCCCGAGCAGCCTGATCCGGCGCCGGTCTCCCGGGAGGGCCCGATAGAGCTCGGTGACCACGTGGAAGAGGTCGGCCCCCACATCGGTGGGATCCCGGACGGTCCGCGACCTGGTCAGCGTGGTGAAGTTGGCCAGCCGGGCCTTCATGGTCACGGTCCGGGCCCGGTAGCCGTCCTCGCGCAGACGAACGGCCACCCGACCCGACAGGTGCAACAGCTCGCGGAGGATCTCGTCCTCGTCGTCCAGATCGCGATCGAACGTTTCCTCGTGGCCGACGGACTTCGGCGCTTCGTAGGGGACCACCGTCCGGTCGTCGACACCGTGCGACAGATCGGTGAGATGGGCGGCGGCCGCCTCACCGAGGAGGCGTTCGAGGACGGGGCGCGGCGTCTGGGCGAGGTCCCCGACGGTCCGGATGGCCAAGCGCCCCAACAGGTCCCCGGTCTTCTCCCCCACCCCCCAGAGGTGTCGGACGGGCAACGGCTCGAGGAACGCGATCGTCTCGTCGGCCGGGACGTGGAGCAACCCGTTCGGCTTGCGATGCTCGGATGCGAGCTTCGCGACGAACTTCGTGGCCGCGACGCCGACCGAGCAGGTCACACCGACCTCACGCTCGACCTCGTGGCGGATCCGCTCGGCGATCTGCGGCGGTGCGCCGAACAGCCTGGTGGCGCCCCCGACATCCAGGAAGGCCTCGTCGAGAGCGATCGGCTCCACGAACGGCGTGTGGGAGAGAAGGACCTCCCGGAAGCGGTGCGAATGTGCCTGGTAGGCCTCGAAGTCCGACGGGAGGAACACTCCGTCGGGGCAGAGCCGGCGAGCTCGCACCGCCGGCATGGCGGAACGGACGCCGTACACCCTCGCTTCGTAGGAGGCGCTGGCGACCACGCCGCGGGAGCCCGTCCCTCCCACGATGACCGGCTTGCCCTTGAGGGAGGGGTCTTTCAAGACCTCGACGCCGGCGTAGAAAGCATCCAGATCCACATGGAGGATCGGCTCGGACGGCCTCTCGCTCACGGATGCCCTCTCCCGTCGGACGGTGGATCCCCCGATCATCCCGCCGAACCCGGGCTCGCGTGCCATAGCCGGCCGACCCCGGTGCGGTTCCCTGCCGGTGCGGGGGCCCGGAGCTCGATCGGCGCCGCCATCGCCTCGCGCAGCCGTCCCTCCGCGCGAGCCCGATGCAGCGCGGTGAGGTCCCAGACCTCTTCCGCGATGATACCCACGCCCTTCACACCGGTCCGTCGGAGCTGCCCCCACACGGCCATCGCGTACGCGTGGAAGACGGTGCGCGCCACCTTGGGTTGGACCGACTCGAAGACCGTCACCTCGATGGGACCGGTGGCATCGTCGAGCGACACGAAGATGATGCGCTGGCCGCTGCGCACCGCCGGGGTCTGTGAGGCGATCTTCACCCCCGCCACCATGACCCACGCGTCCTGACGCTCCGTGGCCAGAGTCCTTCGCCCGCGTCACCCCCAGGTCGCGCAGGAGCGGCTCGTAGAAGGACACGATGTGCCGGGTGGCATCCAGGCCCAGCACCTGGAGCTCCGCCTTCACGACCTCGGCATCGGTGTAGTCCGCGAAACGATGCGTCGGCGCGAGCGACTCGGTGAGTGCGAGTTGGTCGCCTTCCCGGGGGGCTTCGAGCGTGATCGCGTCGTACAGGTGACCGCGGCGGTTCGTGGCGCGCCCGGCCGCGGCAGGGGTCAGCCCATCGAACGCGCCCGCGTGCGCCAGCGCCTCGACGACCGGACGCGCCACGGTCGTCCTTCGGAGGAAGTCCCCCACGTCACGGAACGGCCGTTCTGCCCGTGCGGTGAGGACGGATCGGATTCTCGGCCTCGGAGATGCCGTGGACGTCCTGCAGCGCGAGCCGGATGCCGAAGCGTGCCGGACCCCGGGGATGGCTTGCGTCCGCCACTTCCTCGACCACGTACTCGGGCTCGCTGCGGTTCACGTCGAGCGGCAGGATCGGGGTCCCGTGGCGCCGGGCGTCGTCCAGGAGCAACCGCCGGGGGTACATGCCGGGGTCGTGCGTGAGGATCCCGGCGAGGAACTGCGCTGGGTAGTGCGCCTTCAGCCAGGCCGACCGGTACGTGGGCACGGCGAACGCGGCGGCGTGGGCCTTGCAGAATCCGAACGAGGCGAACTGGGCGACCGCGTCCCAGGTGTGCTCGGCGGCCTCTCGATCGACGCCGCGCCCCACGGTTCGCTCGAGGAACGCCGTCCTGAACCCGGGCAGCTGCTCCTCGTCGTGGAGGTTCCGACGGATGTGGTCGGCCTCGGTGAGGTCGTACCCCGCCAGAGCCGCGAGCGTCCGCATCACCTGCTCGTGGTAGACGATCACGCCGAACGTCTCACGGAGCGCCGGGCGGAGGTCCGGGTGGATGTACGTGGGGCGCTCCCGTCCGGTGCGCCGCGCGATGTACGGACGGATCATGTCCGACTTCACCGGGCCCGGCCGGAACAGCGAGATGTCCACGACCAGGTCCTCCCACCGGTCGGGCTGGAGCTTCTGCAGCAGCTCGCGTTGCCCGGGCGACTCGATCTGGAAGCACCCGAGCGTGTCGGAGGCGCGGATCAGCTCGAACGTGGGCCCGTCGTCGAGCGGGATCCGGTCGAGGTCGACCTTCTCGCCGGTGGTGCGAGCGATCTCGTGGAGCGCATGGCGCATGGACGAGAGCATCCGCACCCCCAAGATGTCGAGCTTGAGGTAGCCGAGCAGCTCGACGTCATCCTTGTCGGCCTGCGCCATCCGATGGCCGTTGGCCGAGCGCTCCAAGGGCACCCGCTGCACCAGGTCATGGCTCGCCAGCACGATGCCGCACGGATGCAGAGCGATGTGCCGCGGGTAGCCGTCGAGCCGTTCGGCCACCCGGAACAGCAGCTCGAGCTGTGGCAGGGGGAGGTTGATGCCGTGGAGCTCCGGCAGGCGCTCGAGGCCCTCCCGCAGGTGGCGAGCCGAGATGTGCGGGAAGGCCTTCGCGATCACACCGATCTCCACATCGGGCAGACCCAGCGCCTTGCCCACCTCGCGGACCGCCGCGCGGGCCCGGTACGTGTCGATCATGGCAACGCACGCGGCACGCTCCTCGCCGTGGCGCGACAGGATCATGTCGTAGACGTCCTCTCGGCGAGCCGACTCGACATCGATGTCGATATCGGGCAGCTCGTCGCGCATCGGGTTGAGGAAGCGCTCGAACGCCAGGTCGTGCCGCAGGGCGTCGACGTCGGAGATGCCGGTCAGGTAGCAGACCATGGAGCCCGCGGCCGAGCCCCGGCAGGCGGCGAAGATCCCCATCGCCTTGATGTCGGCGACGATGTTGGCCACCGTCAGGAAGTAGGCCGCGTACCCCATCCGGCGGATCATCGAGAGCTCCAGATGCAGCCGGTCGCGCAGCGCCTCGGTCTCCCGGACCTCGCGATCGAGGACACCGCGCCAACAGCGCTCCGCGAGGAGCGCATCGGCGCTGCGGCCGGCCGGGGTGGGGAAGTCCGGGAAGTGGATCCGTTTCAGCCCGAGGTCGAACGTGACCCGTTCGGCCAGGTGGAGGCTCTCGTCGCAGAGATCGGGCCGAGCCATGAACAGCGAGCGCATGGCATCGGGCGGCTTCAACCACCCTTCGGCGTTCGCACGCGAGACGTGGTTCGAGGCGAGCGGAACGATCTCCCGCATGCACTCCAGCGCGTCCGCGAGGAACGCGTCCTCGGGCACGAGGTACCGGACCGCGTTGGTGGCGACGGCGGGGACCTCGAGCCGGTCGGCGAAGCGGAGCATCGCGCGGATCTCGGCGTCGGAGGACGCCTCCATCCGATGCTCCACCGCGACGCGGAGCCGGTGGGAGCCGAAGGCTTCACGGAACGGGGCGGCGAGCCGTGCGGCAGCGTCCACGCGACCGGCCACGGCGAGCCGCCCAGCGTGCGAGCGCGGCCCCAGCAGTGCCACCAGCCCGCCGGCGTGCGCGCAGATCTGCTCGGCGGCCACCCATGGGTCGCCGCGCTCCCCCAGCATGTGCGCGTCGGTGACCAGTCGGCACAGGTTGGCGTAGCCGGTCTCGTCCAACGCGAGCAGCGTCACCTGCGCATCGACCGGTGGCGGTGCCGGAGCACGCACCGTGAGCGAGGCGCCCAGGATCGGCTGCACGCCTTCCTTCTGACACGCCGCGACGAACCGGGCCGCGCCGTAGAGCCCATCGCGATCGGTCATGGCCACCGCGGGCATCCCGAGCTCCGCGGCTCGACGAGCGAGCTGCTCGGGCGAGAACGCACCTTCCTTCACGGAGAAGAAAGACCGGACGTCGAGGTGCACGAACGACGACATCACCCGATGTCTCCCGGGTCCGACAGAGCTCGCGGGTGGACCGTTAGACGGCGGAGAGAACCGGCTGCGGAGTGAGGTCGCGGCTCGCCGCTGCGATCGTCATGAGCACGGCCGACGGGACGAAGAAGACCCCGACCGACAGGAGCCCCACCACGCAGCATGCCCAGAGCAGCGCAGCCGACCCGATCCGGACCCACCGCCTGCGCCAGAGGACCGGGACGAGCGCGATCACGACCGGAACGGAGACCACGACCAGCACCCACGAGCCGTCGACCGAGAACGTGCTGACACCACGGCAGACCTCCTCGACGGCGGGGGCCGGCGTGCCCGAGCCGAGCGACGGGATCGCCGAGGACGAGCACTCCCGTCCGAGCGGAGCGAACGCCGCGACGAGCGCACCCACGACCGCCACGGCGAACGCGACCATCGCCCAACGGTTCGCTCTCACGGAGCCCAGCGTAGGCCATGCCCCTGCTCAGTCCCAGAGCCGCTCCAGGTGCCAGCGGTCCTGCTGGCGGTCGAAGTACAGGTCCCACACCGCCCCTCCCCTGGCCTCCACCCGCCAGTACTCACGGTCGCGGCCGTCCGCCCACCAGCGGCCCTCGATCCGCCATTTGCCGATCACGTCACGGACCTCGTAGCGCCGGCCCCGCCATTCGAAGACCGACGGCAATCCTCCGTCACGTTCGACCCGGATCTCCTCGTCGTCGAATCGCTTCGTCACCGTGACGGACCTCACAGACATTGACTCGAACATATGTTCGATAGGAGGACCGACGCTACTCCCGGTCTCCGACATCCGTCAAGACGGCCGGCACCATGGAACCTTCACGCGGGAGCCGCTGGAGGGCTCACCCCCGTCGGTACGCTGGGTGCATGGGGAGCGGCATCGTCGTCGAGGGGGCAGGTGAGCCCCAGATCCGCCGTCGCGAGCCGGGCGACGCCGTCGCGATCCGCGAGATCTGGGACGGCCGGGTCTGGTACGCGCGTCCGGCCGTGGTCGTCCGCGACGATGCGAACCTGAAGATGTTCCACGTGCCTGCCCACGTGACCTGCAAGACGCCCGTCGGCCACGACGGGACACCGCTGCGGATCCCCACCGAGGACTGGCAGCTCGAGGACGAGGAGCGCAGCGACACGCGCGTCCTGTCGTTCGCCTTCCCCGACACGCCCTACGCCGTGATCCTGCCGTTCGATCCCGAGGGACGGCTGCAGAGCTACTACGTCAACCTCCAGACGCCCCTGGCACGCTCCACGGCCGGGTTCGACACCCGCGAGCACATCCTGGACGTCACCATCCCGGCCGATCGATCCAGCTGGTCCTGGAAGGACGAGGACGAGCTCGAGGAGGCCATCGAGCACGGCTTGTTCAGCGACGAGGACGCCACCTGGTTCCGCCACTGGGGGGAGCGGGCCGTGGAGCACGTGCTCCTCCGCGAGCCACCGTTCGACCAGGATTGGGAGGACTGGAAGCCCGATCCCGAGTGGAACGAGCCCGCGCTGCCGGCCGACTGGGCCTCGGTCGGTGCCTGAGCCCGCTCGACCCAGTTCCCGCCCCTTGTTCCTGTTCACGGCTCCACGGGCGTAGTATCCGGCCGTCCGGAAGCCGACGAAGAGGGGGTTTCACTCGATGGATGATTCCGGCGGGTTCGGAGCAGCGCCTCCGCCGCCACCACCGCCCAGCGCGGGCGGAGGCGGTCCACTGCCGCAACGTGCGTTCGGAGACGTGTTCTCGACGGCCTTCGAGGTCTACAAGGCCAACGCCGCCCAACTCCTGAAGATCGTGGCCTTGGTCGTGGTTCCCCTCACGCTCCTGAACGCGCTCATCGCGAACGTCCTCTTCGCTCCGAAGAAGGAGACGATCGTCATCCTGGGCGAGAACGTCACCGTCGCCGGTGTGCGGAGCACCGGTGCCACGTACTTCATCCTCGCGTTCAGCCTGCTGATCTCGGTCCTGATCAGCTACTTCTTGCAGGCGGTGGTGTTGAGGGCGGGCGCGCTCGCGGCCATCGGTGATCCGCCCGAGGTCGATGCGAGCTTCCGCTACGGGCTCCACCGTTTCGGCTCCGTGTGGTGGATCGCGATCCTGGTCGCGCTCGTCCAGATCTCCATCATCCTGCTGGGGGCGTTGATCGCGTTCGGCGTCACGGGACTCGGCGTGTTCATCGTGTTCCTCGGTGTCATCTGGGCGCTCTACGCCGGCACGATGCTCTCGATGAGCATCCCGGCCCTCGTCGTGGAGGATCGCCGGGGAACGACGGCGCTGAACCGATCATGGGCGCTGGTCAAGAATCACTTCTGGCACGCGCTGGGCATCATCGTCGTCGCCGGCCTCATCGCGGGGGTCATCTCGGGGATCCTGGGTGCCATCGGAGGAACCAACTGGTTCCTCTCGTGGATCTTCGGGGCGATCGGGCAGATCATCGTGGCGCCGTTCGTGGCCCTCATCTCGATCGTGCTGTACCTCGATCTTCGGGCCAGGAGCGAATCGCTCACCGCCGACACCCTCCGGGGGGAGCTCTCGAGCAACGCGTAGCTCGCCTCCCGCGCCTCACCGTGGTTCGACGAGAGGGCCCGCTCGAGGAGCGGGCCCTCTCGTCGTCCCGGTACCCTCCTGCCGTGGAGGAGCCCGACCCCGTGGACCGCTACGACGTGGACGCCTTGCGCGCCCGCTTCCCGGCGCTCTCCCGCTCCGGCCCGGACGGCAAACCCTTCGTCTGGGCGGACGCCCCGGGCGGCTCCCAGGTGCCCGACACGGTCATCGAAGCGATCTCTGGACGCCTCCGAGCGGGATCCTCGAACACCCACGGGGCGTTCCCGGCGAGCCAGGAGATCGACGACCTCGTCACCCAGGCGCATGCGGCGGGAGCCGACTTCCTGGGGTGCGATCCCGATGAGGTGGTGTTCGGCCAGAACGCCACGTCGCTGCTCCTGCACCTCTCCCGGTCGTTCGGACGGACCCTCGCTCCCGGCGACGAGGTGGTCGTCACCCGTTTGGATCATGACGCCAACGTCAGGCCCTGGATCATGGCCGCGGAGGACGCCGGCGCCACGATCCGGTGGGTCGACGTCCGGGAGGAGGACGCGACCCTCGACCTCGACTCGTTCGATGCCCAGCTCTCTGCGAACACCAAGCTCGTCGCGTTCACCTTGGCATCGAACGCGGTCGGCACGATCCCACCGGCCGCCGAGCTGACCCATCGCGCCAAGTCGGTCGGGGCGCTCGTCGCGCTCGACGGGGTGCACTTCGCCCAGCACCGGTCGATCGACCTCCATGCCGCGGGAGCCGACATCGTCGCCACGAGCCCGTACAAGTTCTTCGGTCCGCACCAGGGGATGGTGACGGTTCGCCGGGAGCTCCTCGAGGCGTGGACCCCGTACAAGCTGCGCCCCGTCGAGGACGAGAACCCGGGCCGGTGGGAGACCGGCACGCAGAGCCACGAGGCCATGGCCGGGACGATCGCCGCGATCGAGTACATCGCCTGGGTCGGCCGGCGATCGGGAGCGGCTGTCGACCGTTCCCGCCGAGCGACGATCCTCGCGGGCTTCGGCGCGTTCGCGGCCCACGAGCTGCTCCTGGCCGATCGGTTCCTCGACGGCCTGTCGCGCATCGCGGCCGTCCGGTTGATCGGCATCGCGGAGCGAGCTCGGCTCGCGGAGCGCACGCCGACCTTCGCGATCCGGGTCGGTGACCAGCATCCCCAGGACACGGCGGCGCGGCTGGCGGAGCGTGGGATCTTCGTCTGGGACGGTCACTACTACGCGATCGAGGTCTTCGACCGGCTCGGGCTGCTCGACGGCGGCGGGGCCGTACGGATCGGCTTCTGCCACTACCACACGCTCGAGGACGTGGATCGGGTGCTCGAGGCCCTCGAGGACCTCGCGTAGACCCGAACGCCGGTCACCCGTCGGATGCGGCCGCCGCCCTCGTTCCCCGCTACACTCTCCGGCGTTCCCCTTCTCTCGGAGTGAAACGACCATGCGCATCCTGATCCTCGGCGGCGACGGGTACCTCGGATGGCCCACCGCGATGCGGTTCTCGAGCCGCGGCCACGACGTCCACGTGATCGACAACGGCCTCCGGCGGCGAGCCCACGACGAAGCCGGCACCGATTCCCTCACGCCCATCGCGGCATTCGAGGAACGCGTGCAGGCCTGGAAGGACCTCACCGGTCGCGAGATCGGCATGACGACCGGCGACCTGACCGAGTGGCCGGTGGTCGAGCACCTCTTCCGGGAGTTCCAGCCCGAGGCGATCGTGCACTACGGGGAGATGCCGAGCGCGCCGTACTCCATGAAGGACCGGGACCACGCCGTCTTCACCCAGACGAACAACGTGGTGAACACGCTGAACGTGATCTACGCGATCCGCGACCTCACACCCGATGCCCACCTCGTGAAGCTCGGCACCATGGGCGAGTACGGCACCCCGAACATCGACATCGAAGAGGGGTACATCGAGATCCAGCACAACGGGCGCGAGGACTACCTGCCGTTCCCCAAGCTCCCGGGCTCCATGTACCACCTGTCGAAGGTCCACGACTCCCACAACATCCACTTCGCCTGCCGGGTGTGGGGGTTGCGTGCGACCGACCTGAACCAGGGGGTCGTCTACGGCATCGAGACCGAGGAGACCAAGCTCGATGACCGGCTGGCCACGCGCTTCGACTACGACGACGTGTTCGGCACGGCGTTGAACCGCTTCTGCCTGCAGGGCGTGATCGGACACCCGCTGACCGTCTACGGGAAGGGTGGCCAGACCCGCGGCTACCTGAACATCGTCGACACACTGCAGTGCGTGGAGCTCGCCGTGACGCACCCCGCCGAGCGCGGAGAGATGCGGGTCTTCAACCAGTTCACGGAGCAATTCTCCATCGTGCAGCTGGCCGAGTTGGTGCAGAAGGCGGGCGCCGAGGTGGGCATCGACATCGACGTGCGGTCCATCGAGAACCCGCGCTTCGAGCTCGAGGAGCACTACTACAACGCCACCCACACGAAGCTCCTGGACCTGGGCCTGAAGCCCCACCTCCTGAACGAAACGTTGATCGAGTCGATGTTCGCCACCATCGAGCGCTTCAAGGGTCGCGCGATCCTCGATCACATCCTCCCCCGCGACCGCTGGCGGCCGTCCGCGGGGTGAAGCCGGGGAGGCCACCCACGTGACCGCGGTCCGGCTGCTCGGTGTCGTCGTCGCCCTCGCGTTCTTCGTCCTGGCCGTCCGCGCCCACAGCCGCCAACGCATCAGCCGTCTGAACCTGATCATCGTCACCCTGCTGTCGATCGGCCTGGCGGCGATCTCCGTGTCGCCGTCGCTGTTCGACCCTGTCTTCGGGTGGTTCGACGTCGAGGCGGGCAACGAACGTCGGCTGATCTTCCTCCTCACGGTCGGCGTCTTCGTGCTGCTGTTCCTCATCCTCCGGCTGCAGTCCCAAGCCGATACCGGCGAACGGAACCTACGTCTGCTCATCGAGGGGTTGAGCGTGGAACGGTTCGACTGGGAGGAGGCGCGCCGGCGTCTGGGTGAAGGACCGAAGATCGTGACGATCTCTCCCGCCTACGACGAAGCGGAGAACGTCGGAGCCGTGATCCACGCGATGCCGACCGAGATCGAGGGGCGATCGGTCGTCCCGATCGTGATCGACGACTGTTCGGACGACGACACGTCCGACGTCGCCCGATCCGCCGGCGCCCTCGTGGCGAAACTGCCCATCCGGCGAGGTGGCGGCCTCGCTCTCCGCGTGGGCTACGAGGTCGCGCTGCGGCTCGGGGCCGAGGTCGTCGTGACACTGGATGCCGACGGCCAGCACCTCCCGGAGGAGATGCCGATCCTCTTGAAGCCGATCTTCGAAGACCAGGCCGATCATGTCCTGGGGTCGCGGATGCTCGGGGACTACGAGCGCGGACCGTTGATCCGCCACCTCGGCGTGCACTTCTTCTCCTGGATCGTCACGATCTTGACCGGACAGCGCGTGACCGACATCTCGAGCGGCTACCGGGCGACGCGAGCCGAGACCCTCCGGACCCTCATCCTCAAGCAGGACCAGTTCTGGACGTCCGAGGTGACCATCGAGGCGCTCCGCCAGCATGCTCGTGTCGTCGAGGTTCCCGTGACCTTCCTGACCCGGCGAGGCGGAGAGTCCAAGAAGCCGAAGACCTTCCGGTACGCCTGGAACTTCTCGAAGGCCATCATCCAGACGTGGCTCCGCTGAGGGTTCGCCGGCGCAGGATCGCGATCGCGGTCCCGACCCCGGTGAGGCCGAGCGCGACCGCGAGACCGGTACCGGACGCGCCCACGCGGACACCGAGCGCTTCGGCGACGAGGCCGCTCAGGACGAGGCCCGCCAGGCCGAGCGCGGGCGCGAGCGCGATCCTGCCGAGCAGGTCGCCCCGTCCGAGTACGAGCGACCATCCGAGCCCGACGAGGAAGGGAACGAGCAGCGCCCACGCGGTCCAGCCGAGCAGGTCGTCCCGGGCTGGCGGCGCCAGGGCCGGAGGTTCCCCGGGAACGGGCGATACCTCTCCCTGGGCCACCAAGAGCCACGGCGCCGCCACCCACGCGGGGTGCTCGGCGGCGATCTGGTCGAGATCGTCCACGTAGGTGGAGACGAGGACCACGGTGGGCCTTCGGTCGAGGAGCGGCTCCACGGCTCGCCAGGCGTCCAACGAGACCTCGTCGTAGCCCGGCACGTCCGGTCGCAGGGTTGGCTCTCCGGCGAGGAGCCTCTCGGGGTCGCCGAGGTAGACGGCGCTCCGGCCGATCGAGGCAGCGGGGAGCGCGGCGCGGAACCGCCGGAGCGCTGGAACCGTCCCGAACCCCTCCCCCGTCGCGTCCTTCCCGGGGAGGTCGTCGACCACGAGGATCACGGGCGTGCCGCGATCGCCGATCGCCTCGCCGAGGGCGGCGAGCTGGGCCGCCACCTTCTCCTGTGTGCCGGGGGAGCGCGCGTTCCAGACGGCGTACGCCTCGAAGGCCAGCGCGCCCACGATCGTGAGGGCGACGACGGCACCCACCACCGCGCGGAGAATCCCTCCGTGCCCGCGGATCAGCGAGCCCAGCCCGACGGCGCCCGCCGCGGCCAGCACCGGGATGGTGAGCGCGGTCGAGAGGAGCCGGTGCAGCGGCGCATCGTCCACCACCGCGGTAAGGACGACGCCCGCGGCAGGGATCGCCGCCCAAGCCAGCAGCGGACCGAGGGCTGCTCGCGGCCGCCCCCGTCGTGCCGCGAGGATGGCCACGCCCAGGGCGGCCGCGAGCAGCAACGCCGAGCGCAGGTACTCGGGCAACTGGCGATCCAGGTTCGAGGCGACACCTTCGGCCGTGACCCCGAGCGGTGGCTGCGGCGCCGCCGGTGCCAGGAGCGACGCCACGATGGCCACCGACGCCGCGATCCCGAGGATCCCCAGGATCCGCAGGGCAGCTCGCCGCCGAGCCCCGCCCACGGCTTCGTCCACGCCGGGCACGACCACGAGCCAGAGGGCGGTCGTTGCGAGCGCGGCCACCACCGTGGCCGTGACCACCCAGTGGGTCGCCCAGGCTCCCGCCAGGAGGATCACGGTGGCTGCGGCGGCGCCACGGTCGCCCCCCGCCGCCGGCAGCAGGACGGCGACGGCGCCGAGCAGCATCGCCGACGCCATCAGCTGTTCCAGGGGGCCGTTGGCCGCGAACACGACGGGGAGGCTGAGACCGGCCGCCAGCGCGTAGAGCGGCGTCGCGAGGGTCGGATCGCCGACGGCCCGTCGACCGATGGCCACGGCGGCGAGCCCGATCACGGCGGCGAGGGTCGCCGGGACCACGAAGGCGAAGCCGGCGGCCTCGGGCCCTCCGACGGCGACGATGAAGGCACCGAACAACGGGAGGCCGGGGCGATCGCCGTTCGCGTTGAGCAGGTGCGAATCACGGAACGTGGGGAGAGCGTCCAGGCCCTCGGCGGCGACCAGCCGCATCCGCCAGACGTGGTGGGGCGTGTCGGAGCCGAGCGGCGTCGAGGGCCCGTCGGTGTACGGGGACAGCATCGCCCAGGCGACGAAACCGACGGCGATGACGACGAGGAGGGATGGGAGGACGGAGCGGCCGGAACGGCCGGTCACGGTGGTCCCACGGCCGCGGCCACTTGGGCGGCGACCCGGGCGTTGTCCTCCAGGAGGTCGAGGTTGCTCTCCAGGGATCGCCCCCCGGTCTCCTCAGCCATGGCAGCCAGGAGGAACGGGGTGACGGCCTTGCCGATGACACCCGCCGCCTCCCTGCGGGCCTCGGCCCGGTGCGTCGCCTCCACGAGCTCACGGAGGTCCATGGCGCTCGCGGCGGGAACGGGGTTGCAGAGCAGGATGGCCGCCTCCGTGCCCAACGCTCGGGTCGCCCGAGCGAGCGCGGCAGCCTCCTCCGGTGTGTCGACGCGATCGTCCAGGACCACGTCGCATCCTCGTGCGAGGAAGAACGGCAGATGGTCCACGCCGTAGCCGACGACGGCGACCCCGAGCTCCTCGAGCTTCTCGGCGGTCGCGGCAGGATCGACGATCGACTTCGGGCCGCTGCAGACCAGGAGGACGGGTGTCCGGGCCAGCTCGAGCAGGTCGGCTGAGACATCCGGGCGCTCCCCCCGGTGGACGCCGCCGATGCCGCCGGTGGCGGACACCGCGACCCCCGCTCGGTGTGCGCACCAGATGGTGGCGCTCACGGTGGTCGCGCCGAGCTCCCCCGCCGCCACCGCGGCGGGCAGATCTCGCCGCGCCACCTTGACCACGCGATCGGACATCGCGAACCGCTCGAGCTCGTCGTTCTCGAGACCCACGCGGACCCGTCCGTCCACGACCCCGGTCCAGGCGGGCACCACGCCGTGAGCGCGGATCGCGCTTCCCATGCGCTCGATGCACTCGAGGTTGCGCGGCCTCGGCAGGCCCTGACCGATCACGCTCGTCTCGAGGGCCACCACGGCGCGGCCCCCCACGAGCGCGTCGCCGACCTCGTCGGACAGGATGACGCTCATCCGCTTCGTTCCTCGTCCGTCGGCCACATCTCCGGGCCTCTCGCCACCGCCGCGCCAGCACGGCACGCTGCGTCGAGCGCCTCCTCGGGCGCGGCGCCCCGCGCCAACGCCGCGAGGAGGACCCCGTCGAACGCGTCGCCCGCACCGGTGGGATCGTCGGCCTCGGCCGGCTCCCCCGACAGCGGTAGCCGCGACCGTCCACGCACAGCGAGGCGCCGTCCTTGCCCATCTTCACCGCGGCGACCCGGTACCGCTCACCGAGGGCGCCCGCTGCGTCGGGCCCCTCGGTCCCGGTGAGCACCCGCGCTTCCCGTTCGTTCGCGAGGATCACCGTGGCGCGTTCCGTCTCCTCCAGGAACCGCCCTGCACCGAAATGCTCGACGAGGGGCCACGATGCCGTCTCGACCGCGAGCAGCTCGGTGTTCGCTCGCTCGAGCGCCTCGCGCGCGACCGCATTCCCTGGCTCCTGGAGCACCAGGTATCCCGAGATCAGCACCGCGCCGGCCTCGATGTCCGGCGGCAGGTCATCGATGGAGAGCAGCGCGTTGGCGCCCCGGTCCGCGACCATCGAGCGTTCCTGCAGCTCCGTCATCACGAGCATCACACCGGTCGGGGCGGCGCGGAAGCGGAGGAGCGTGACATCCACCCCACGCTCCGCCAAGACGCGGGCCGCCAGCTCCCCAGCGACATCATCACCGACCGTCCCGATCACGGCGGCGTCCGCGCGGGACCACGCGGCCCAGACGGCCGCGTTCGCCGACGTCCCACCCACGCGAACCTTCACGTGGCCGTGGACGTCTCCGCCTCGGGCGAGCGTGCCGGAGCGAGCATGCACGTCGAGCATGACGTCCCCGATGCAGACGAGATCCACGGCTGCACAGGCTAGCGGGCTCCGGCCGCGGCCACCGCCGGATCGGCGTGACCCGCTAGCGATCCCGTGCGGCCTTCGCGATCGCGCGCTCGCGCGAGAACTTCTTCCAGTCGCTCGACTTGGTGCTGAGGAGCACGTCGGTCACGATCTGGAGGATCCCGAAGGCGGCCAACAGCGCCGCGGCCCACCCCGGAGCGTTCGTGGCCGGCCACAGGGCGACCGCCACGAACGGAGCGATCTTGGTCGCGATCGCGCCGCTGGCGTGGAACCAGGCGCGCATCGACGCCTCGGCTCGCAGGTAGGTGGCGTAGTCGGTCTTGATCCCGGGCCGCGGGGGCGACGGGCCACCGAGGAAGTAATCGGTGAACCCGATCCCCGCGAGCCAGCCGACGAACCAGTGGGTCGGCGAATGGACGCCGATCGACCAGGCTCCGCCGGCGATCAGGAGCGCCAGCCCGGCGGTCGTCCCCGTGGTCCCCGCCGCGACCACGATGGCGACGACCCCGATGCCGATCACCGCCACCATCAGGAGGTTGCCGACCCAGACGCGCGTGCGGGCACGAACGCTTCCGCGGAACGCGGCGGTATCGATCCGCCCGACCTGGTCGGCGTGGTCATGGACGAGGACCGGATCGGGCTTGATACGCGCGACGAGACGCCAGAACCCCAGCGTTCGCAGGTCCTTGTTCCCGGCGGTAACAGCCGTTTCGATGGCGTCCAGCTGAGCGCCGAGGTTTCCGATGGGCGCCTCGACCTGCGTCGCAGGACTTGCGCCAGCTTCCACGGTTGCGGGCCTCCTCAGCGTTAGGATCCGCTAGGCGCGCTCTCCCGAGCGCTTCCCCCGACGGGAGGTCGATGTCCAAGAGCATGGCACAGACGATGGCCTCGGGCGACGCCCGAGGCCATGCGCTGGTCACCCTCGACGGGCGGTACCACGTCCTCGAGAAGATCGCGGCCGGCGGCATGGGCGAGGTCTACCGCGCCCACGACGCCGTGCTGGCCCGCGAGGTGGCCGTCAAGGTGCTGCATCGCTCGCTGGCGAGCGATGCAGGCTTCGTGGATCGCTTCCGGCGTGAGGCTCGCGCCGCGGCCACCCTGAACCATCCGAACATCGTCGCCGTCTACGACTGGGGTGCCGTCGACGGCATCTATTACATGGTCATGGAGTTCGTGCACGGCCGCTCCGTGCGCGAATCTCCTCAACGCCGGGGGCCGCCTCGCCCCGGCCCAGGCCGTGGAGGATCCTCCAGCAGACCCTCCTCGCCCTGGAACACGCCCACGCCAAGGGCATCGTGCATCGTGACCTGAAGCCCGAGAACATCCTCATCACCTCCGAAGGCACCGTGAAACTCACGGACCTCGGTCTCGCCCGCGCGTTCGCGGATGCGAAGAACACCCACGCCGGAGCCGTCACCGGGACGGTCCAATACCTGGCGCCCGAGCAGAGTCCGAGGGGAACCCGCCGATTCCCGCAGCGACCTGTACAGCCTGGGCGTCGTCGCGTTCGAGCTCCTGACCGGCCGGCTCCCGTTCAGCGGTGAGACGCCGATGGCGATCGCGTACAAGCATCTGTCGGACCGCGTCCCGGCCCCCAGCGGCTTCGCCGACGACATCCCTCCGGACCTGGATGGCTTCGTCGAGAGCGCGACCGATCCGTCCCGCGAGCTGCGGCCCGAGTCGGCCCGTGAGATGCGCACCGACCTGGGGTCGATCGCCTCGCACCTGCCCCGTGCCCGGTCCTTGGGTGCGCTGGTCCAGGACCTGCCCGAGGTCGTGCTCGACGGGGAACCCACCGAGGCCGTGGTCGCGGCCGTCACCGATACGATCCCCGGATCCAACGCCGGAAGCGGCGCTGGTGGAAGCGCATCCTCAGCTACCTCCTCGTCCTCGCCTTCATCGCGGCAGCGGCGTGGGGCGCCTGGACCTACGCGATCCCGCACACGAGCCCCGTCCCGCCGGTCCGAGGGCTCACGGTGGAAGAGGCCGAGCGGTCACTGACCGATCTCGGTCTCGTCGTCAAGTACGAGGATGCGCGGCACGATCCTTCCGGCGAGCTCGCCGCCGGGACCGTGCTCGCCCAGGACCCGCCGCCCGGCACCGAGCTCGAGGAGGGACAGGTCGTGACACTGGTCCCCTCGCTCGGACCGCCACCCGTGCCCATCCCGGAGGTGACCGGCGTCACGCTCGCGAAGGCACGCAGGCAGCTGTCGGCGGCGGGACTCGAGGTGGGCGAGGTCAGTCGCCGTTACCACCCCACGGCGCCCGAAGGGTCGGTGTTCCGCCAGGACCCCGCCACCGGTGAGGCACCGCGCGGGTCCGGCGTCGACCTCTGGGTGAGCCGGGGTCACGCCCCCGTCACCGTCCCCGAGGTGATCGGGTCGACCCAGGATGCCGCGGAGGATGTCCTCCGCCGCGCCGGGTTCAAGGTCACGGTCATCACGGCGTTCTCGGAGGATATCGAGCGGGGCCGCGTCGCCGAGGTCTCGCCGGCCGAGGGGTCGGAGGCGGCCTTCGAGAGCGCGGTCACGATCACGGTCTCGATCGGCCCCGAGCACTTCTCGGTGCCCGACCTGCGCGGTCTCTCGCCCAACCAGGCCCGCGCGCGGGCCGACGAGCTCGGCCTCGAGGTGAACGTCTTCCTCGTGCCGGGGACTCCGGCGACCCAGGTCCTCAGTCAGACGCCCGCGCCGGGGACCACCGTGACGTACGGCGATACCATCACCCTCTTCGTGGCCTAGCACCCGAGGAGGAGACGTCGCATGACGGTCGAGAGCGCTGCTGACGATTGGGCCCCGGTCGTGTCCCTCGACGCTCTGTGGGACGGCGACCCCACCGTCGTGCAGCTCGACGGCATCGACGTGCTCCTGGTCCGCAACGGCGACGACCTCTACGCCGTAGCGAACCGCTGCACCCACCAGGGGGCACCCCTCGATCAGGGGAAGGTCGATGTGGAAGGTTCCCTCAAGACCGTGGTCTGCCCCGCGCACGGGAGCCGGTTCGACCTCTCGTCGGGCCGTGTCATCCGTCCCCCGGCCGCGGCCCCGCTCCCCACCTACGACGCTCGGGTCGAAGGCGGGATGGTGGAGCTCCGCCTGCGCCGCGGTTGAGCCGCCCGTCTCGGCACGGATCCGAGAGCTTCGACGTGATGTGACACGATGCGGCGGCGCCGGCCACCCTACGTGCGCCGGCGCCGCGCGCCCACCTCGAGCCACCACGGATCGAACCCGCGGTCCTTCTCATCGACCACGGTCCCCGGTGGGACGAGCCCATCGATCGCATCGAGCGTGTCGGCATCCAACCTGATGTCCGCGCCCGCGAGCAGGTCGGCGGTCTGGTCGGCGGTGCGGGGGCCGATGATCGCCGACGTGACCGCCGGGTGCTCCAGCGTGAACGCGATCGCGAGGTGCGTCATGGAGATCCCGGCGTCCGCGGCGAGCTTCGCCAGCTCCTCGACCACGTCGAGCTTGCGCTGGATCTCGGGTCGCGACGCATCGAACTGCCACCCCATCCCACGGCCGCCCACGCGGGCAGCTCGCGCTTCCGGGCTCCGGTCGAACGCCTCCCGCCGATACCTGCCGGTGAGCCAGCCGCGGTTCAGAGGGCTCCACACCAGCACCCCCATGCCCTGGTGCTGCGCGACCGGCAGGACGTCCAGCTCGATCTGCCGCACGAAGATGGAATAGGGGGGCTGCTCGGTGCGGAACGAGCCGAGTCCCCTGCGCTCCGACACCGCCTGGGCCTCCACGAGCTGCCAGCCTGTGAAGGTCGACGACCCGAAGTAGCGGATCTTGCCCTGCCGCTGGAGATCGGTGAGGGCGGCGAGGGTCTCCTCCACGTGGGTGGCCGGATCCGGACGGTGGATCTGGTACAGGTCGATGCGATCCGTCCTCAGGCGGCGCAGGCTCGCCTCCACCTCGCGCATGATCCACAGGCGTGAGTTCCCCCGGTCGTTCGGTCCGGGCCCCATCTGGCCGTGCACCTTCGTCGCCAGCACCACCTCGTCACGGCGCCCTTCCAATGCGGCGCCGACGATCTCCTCCGACCCCCCGGCCGAGTACACGTCGGCCGTGTCCACGAAGTTGATGCCGCCGTCCAGCGCCTGACGGATGATCCGGACGCAGTCATCGACGTCGCTGTTCCCCCACGCCCCGAACATCATCGTGCCCAAGCAGTGCGTGCTGACCTGCACACCGGTGTCACCGAGCGTCCGGTACTCCATCGATCGCCCCCTTCAGAAGGTCATCGGGAGCGTACCCACCTCGACTCGCGACGGGGTCCGCCGGCCCGCTCGGCGCCCTCCTTCGGGCTGGCAGGCGCGTGCCCGCTCCTGGCTGCGAGTTTGACCGGCTCCCGAGGATGCGGCACGGTGACGGTGCGGGGCGGGGGCCATCTTCCAGCTCGGCATGCCCCGGCCGGCAGGTGTGGCGTGTGACCGGCACCGGTCGGCGGGTCGTGCCGTCCGTGCCCCCGCCTCGCGCCTCCGCCCACTTCCTCGCTACGGCTCGAGCTCAGCTCGCGGGCCTTCCTGGTAGCTGTACCGCTCCTCGGCCCACGGATCCGCGTGGACGTGATAGCCGCGCACCTCCCAGAACCCACGGCGGTTCGTGTCTGCGAACTCCAGGCCGGCGAGCCACTTCGCGCTCTTCCATGCGTAGCGCTGGGGCACGACCAACCGGAGCGGCCAGCCGTGATCAGGCTCCAGGTCCTGACCGTGGTTGCGCCACGCCAGGAGCACATCGTCCTCGTCCATCGCCTCGAGCGACAGGTTCGACGTGTAGCCGCCGGCGCAGTGCGCGATGACCCACCGCGCCTCGGCGAGCGGATCCGCACGTTCGCGGATCGCGCCGAACGGCACGCCCTCCCAGGTGTTGTCCAACGTCGTCCAGCCAGTCACGCAATGCATGTCGGCGTCGACCGTCACGCTCGGCAACGCCCGGAGATCCGCGTACGAGAGCGTGAACGGCTGGCGGACCAGACCGGACACCTGCAGATCCCAGGTCGTCCCGTCGAATCGAGGGATGGCGCCGAAGTGCAGCACCGGCCAGCTCTTCACCAATCGATTGCCCGGCGGGATCCGCGCGGCGACCTCAGGTGGATACGTCTTCGAGAACAGCCCCATCACAGCTCCTCATCCAGCTCGGGGAGGACCGAGCGCCACGCGTCGATCGCGAGCGCGATGCCTTCGTCATCCACATCGACGTGCGTGACCATGCGCACAGCCCCCGTGACCGGCACCGCACCCACGCCGAAGGCGGCCAGCCGCTCGATCGCCTCGAGTGGCTCCACGCCCACCGCTTCCGTGTGGACGAACACCATGTTCGTTTCAACCGCATCGAGATCGACCGTGGGCGGCGCCATGGCGTGGACGGCTTCCGCCAGCCGCCGGGCGCGAACATGATCGTCGGCGAGCCGGAGCCGGCCTTCCTCGAGCGCCAGCAGGCCCGCGGCGGCGAGCACCCCCGCCTGCCGCCACGCGCCACCGAACAGGATCTTCAACCGCCTGGCTTCACGGATGTGGTCCCGCGAGCCGCAGACCACCGAGCCGATCGGCGCCCCGAGACCCTTGGAGAGGCAGAACATCACCGTGTCGACCTGGGACGTCCACTCGGTGACCGGGAGGCCGGCGGCGGCGGCGGCGTTCCAGATCCGTGCGCCGTCGAGGTGGATGGGCACCCCGATCTCCTCGGTCAGGACCCTGATCTTGCGGAGCTCGTCCACCGGCAGGACCGTGCCCCCGGAGCCGCCTACCGTGTTCTCGACCGCGAGCAGGTCGACGGCCTCGACATCGAAGTACGTGTCGGGCTCGAGCAACCGAGAGGCGAGGGCCGCGGTCATGTAGCCCTTCGGCGCATCGCGCCCGATCCGGTACGCGATCCCTGAGAGGACGGCCGAGGTCATGACCTCGGTCGTCGCAACGTGTGCCCCCGCTTCGCACGCCACGAGGTGCCCGGACCCGGTCACGTGGAGCCGGAGGCCGATCTGGTTCGCCATGGTCCCCGTGGGCACGAACATCGCCGCCTCCTTCCCCGTGAGCTGCGCCGCGCGCTCTTGGAGGCGGTTGACCGTCGGATCGTCCCCGTACCAGTCGTCGCCGACCTCCGCCCGGGCCATGGCCTGGCGCATGGCGGCCGAAGGGCTCGTGACGGTGTCGGAACGCAGATCGACCCGGTACGCCGACATGACGGCGAGTCTACCGGTGTCGGTGCGAACGACCGACGCTCAGTAGAGGAACATCGGCTTGCCGTCGACGTGGCGGATCTTGGGCCGGTACTGCTCCACGTCGTACAGCGAATCGACATCGACGCGCTTCACGCCCTGCCCGAGCACCGTGAGGGGCACGTTGGCGTAGTTCCCGTTGCGCATCGCCACGAGCCGGCCGAACGCACCCTCGATCACCAGATCCGTGGCCATGACCGCGTAGTTGATGGCGACCATGAGATCCAGCGAGTCGGGCGACCCCGAGCGCATCAGGTACCCGAGCTGCTGGTAGATCATGCCCTCGCCCGTCCGCTCCTTGAGCAGCTCGCTCGTGAGTTGGCCGATGCCGCCGAGCTTCCGGTGGCCGTACGCGTCCTCGGCGCCGCCCTGGATCATCTCCCCGCCGATCAACGTGGCGCCTTCGCTGATGGTCATCATCGCGTAGTTGCTCGGGTTGGAGCGCTTGTCCCGCAGCAGGAGCTCCCCGAGCCGGTCCACATCGACGGGCACCTCGCTGATCACGGCCCGATCCACACCGGAGAGGTAGGCACTCACGAGCGACGTCTCCCCGCTGTACCGTCCGAAGACCTCCACCACCGCCAGGCGCTCGTGCGAACCGGCCGAGGTGCGGAGCTGATGGACGAAGTTCACCGTCCTCGTCACGGCCGTGGAGAACCCGATGCAGTAGTCGGTCCCATGGACGTCGTTGTCCATGGTCTTCGGGATCGCCACCACCGGCACACCCTCCTGGTGGAGCCGGAGGGCGAAGGACAGCGTGTCGTCGCCGCCGATGGGGATCAGCGCGCCGATCCCCAGCTGTTCGATGACCCGCATCGTGTGAGCCGTGTGGTCACGCGGGCCGTCGTCGGTCCTCCCGGAGGCGAGGAACGGGGGCTCGTCCTCACGTCTGACCTTGGCGGGGTTCGCCCTCGACGTGTGGAGGAACGTCCCACCGGTCCGGTCGATCGTCCGCACACCGGCGGGATCGAGAGGGATCGTGTTGACCGACACCGAAAGGTGGTTCTCCGGGTCGACCCACAGGAGACCGCCCCACCCCTTCCGGATGCCGATCACCTGATGGCCTTCGGCCGCTGCCCGCATCACCACCGCTTTGATGCTGGCGTTCAGGCCCGGGACGTCGCCCCCTCCGGTGAGGATGCCGATCTTCACCACGACAGCCTATCGAGCGGTGACCAGGGCTCTCAGGCGCAGAGCACCTCAGGGATCTCCCACAACGACGGCGGCACCAACCGTGAGCCGGCGGCCACCTCGGCGATCGCGACCGGAACGACGTCTTCGCCGTGCAGCCCCACCATGGTCCCCCATCGGCCGTCGGCGGCGGCCTCCAGAGCGCCGCGCGTGAGACGGGTGGCCAGCACCCGGTCGAAGGCGACCGGGGAGCCGCCTCGCTGGACGTGCCCGAGCACCGTCACGCGGGTCTCGAACCCGGTCTCGCGCTCGATCTCGGCAGCCACGATCGATCCGACCCCCCCGAGCCGTGGGAACCCGTTCTGGTCCAAGGGGTAGTCGGGGAGATCCAGGATCCGGGGATGGGCTTGGCTCCTTCCGACACGACGACGATCGCGAACCGTCGGCGGACGGCGATCACCTCTCGGATCCGACGACAGACGAGCGCTAGGTCGAACGGGTGCTCCGGCAGCAGGATCACATCCGCTCCGCTCGCGACGCCGGCCGTGTAGCCGATCCAACCGGCCTCGCGACCCATGACCTCGCAGACCATGACGCGGTTGTGACTCTCGGCGGTGCTGTAGAGGCGGTCGATCAGCTCGCTCGCGATCTGGGCAGCCGTCTGGAACCCGATGCACGCGTCCGTCCCACGGATGTCGTTGTCAATCGTCTTGGGGATCCCGATGCACGGGACGTCCGGCATCTGCGCCGCCGCATGCAGCGTCCCTTCACCTCCGATCACCACGAACCCGTCGAGCCGGTGCACCCTCATGGCATCCGCGACCCGCTCCGGACCTCCGTCGGTCCGGTGGGGCTGAACCCCGCTCGTGCCGAGGATGGTCCCGCCCTTCGGCAGGATGCCCCTGACGTCGTCGATCGTGAGCTCATCGGCGTCGCCCGTCAGGACGCCTTGCCACCCATGGCGGAACCCGATGAAGGAATAGTCCCCGTCGTAGCGGACCGCGGCGCGGATGGCAGCATTGAGCCCCGGGCAATCGCCGCCGCCGGTCAGGATGCCGAGCCTCACGCTCGGCACCCTACCGCGTGCGTGGAGCCCTCCGAGGTGCGTGGCACACCATGTCGCACGGGTACCATGGCGGCCGACGACCCTGAGAGGACCCGCGCCCCCATGCCACCCGTCGCCGTCTTGCTCCCCGAGGCTCCCGGCCTCCTGGAATGGATCTTCCTGGGCTTGCTCGCCTCGCTGGTCGGACTCGTCGGGCTGTTCTCGATCTACGTCATCGCGCAGCAGTTCCGCAATCCCGGGCGCGGCGACCGCGAGCGCGACCGGTAGTCCCGGCCCCGGTCATGCAGGCACGAAGAGCAGGTGCATCTCCACCGTCCCCGTGTCGGCGATCGAGAGCACCAGGAAGCCCGTCGGTGACTCGATCCGTGGTCCACGAGACTCCCGGTGGAGGCGTCCACGGTTCACGCCGAGTCGGTCGTGGAAACAACGGCGCCCGTCCCTGCCGCGGATGAGGTCGCGGTCGCGGGAGAGGTCAAGCTCGCCTCGGCGGGGGTGTCGCCGCCGAGGAGCCCGAGTTGGTGTCCGACGAAGATCCCGAACACCACCACGACCACGATGCCGAGCATCATGCCGATCGTTCGCTTCCGTCCCACCTCGTCTCCCTCCGAGCCGTTCCCGTCCGTCGTCCCGACATCACAGCCACGGACGCCTCCGAACGACGTCCTGAGCGATCCCTTGGTCGGTCCTGGGAGACCCTCCGCGAGCGGCTCCGAGAAACTCCCCGCTCGCACTCAGGGATCTCCCAGCTCCGCGTGGTGCACTCGTCGCGATCGCGAGAGTCGACGTGAGGAGGTCAGTGACGATGCCGAGAGGTTCCGGATGGAGATACGTGGACCATGGTTGGTGGCCCGACATGCTGCATGCTTTGCTCCCCCTGCTGGTCCTGATGGCGGTGATCGGGTTCGGCGTCTGGGCGGTGCTCCGCCTCACCCAACGGCCACCCAGCCCCGCCTTCGCGGCGACCGGCCCGCAGATCCGACGGGACGATGCCATCGAGGAGGTGCGGCTCCGGTACGCTCGCGGCGAGATGGGCCGGGACGAGTTCCTGCAGCGATCGCGATGATCTGGGTGGCGAGGCGTCGGCCCCGGCGCCCGATGCTCCGGAGGGACCGCCGCCCGGCGAGGATCCGGGGCGTGAGCGCCACGGCGATGCCGAGCGGTCCCCGCCGCCGGCGGGGACCGCTCGCGTGTCCTCGTGGTGGACGACGAAGCCAACATCACCGATCTGGTCGCGACCGCCCTGCGGTACGAGGGGTTCGAGGTGGAGACGGCGGGCGACGGCCGGCGAGCGCTCGCCCTGGTCGAGTCGTTCCGGCCCGCACCTCGTCGTCCTGGACATCATGCTCCCCGACCTGGATGGGTTCGAGGTCCAGCGGCGCCTGATCGACCGTCGGCCGGCGGCCCCCGGTCGTGTTCCTCACGGCTCGCGATGCCACCGAGGACAAGGTGCGCGGGCTCACCATCGGCGCCGACGATTACGTCACCAAGCCCTTCAGCCTCGAGGAGCTGATCGCTCGGATCCGGGCTGTCCTGCGCCGGGCTGGGACCGCGGCGAACGACGACGAGACCCTCGCGGTTCGACGACCTCGAGATGGATGACGACAGCGCACGAGGTCCACCGCGGCCGCCGCTCGATCGACCTCACGCCGACCGAGTTCAGCGCTGCTGCGCTTCCTCCTGTCGAACCCCCGCAGGGTCCTGTCGAAGGACCGCAATCCTCGATCACGTGTGGCAGTACGACTTCGGAGGCGACGCTTCGATCGTCGAGACCTACATCAGCTACCTGCGCAAGAAGATCGACGTCGAGGATCCGCACCTGATCCACACGGTCCGCGGCGTCGGGTACGTGCTCCGGCTCCCGGCGGGGTAGCGATGACGCTGCGAGCGCGACTCGCGCTCACGTCGGTTGCCCTGGTCGCGATCGGACTGCTGGTGGCCGGCTTCGCCACCTACCGGTTCCTCTCGGACTTCCTGTTGGACCGCGTCGACACGCAGCTCCTCGCCACGCAGGGATTCGCGGAAGGGGCCCTGCTCGAGACAGCCGGTGAGGGGCCGGGTGACCCCGACCGACCGGGTCCCGGCGTCTCCACGTTGCCGTACGGGACCTATGCGGCGGCCGTCGAGGAGAGCGGGGAGGTGATCGTCGCGGTGACCGTCCCGCAGCAAGCCACCATCAGCCCCCCACGCTTCGACGACCACATCCCGGCCGGTGACGGACCCGTCCTGTTCACGACGACCTCCGACGACGGATCGGTCCGGTACCGGGTCCTGACGGTCCCGTTCCACGGACAGCCGGCCACCCTCGTGGTCGCGATCCCCCTGACCGACGTGACGGCGACCCTCCGCCAGCTCGTCGTCGTCGAGTTCCTGGTCGGGATGGCCGTCCTGGTCGCGGTGGGCGCCCTTGCCTTCTGGGTCGTGCGCGTGGGTCTCCGACCGCTCGAGGGCATCGGCGAGACGGCCGGCGCGATCGCTGCGGGCGATCTCACCCGGCGGGTCGCACCGGCCGACGACCGCACCGAGGTGGGGCGCCTCGGCCTCTCGCTGAACGCGATGCTCGCCCAGATCGAGGCGGCGTTCGAGGAGCGCCGGGCCTCCGAGGCGAGGCTCCGCCGCTTCGTCGCCGACGCCTCGCACGAGCTCCGAACCCCGTTGACCTCGATCCGGGGGTATGCGGAGCTCTTCCGACGCGGTGCCGACTCCCGACCCGAGGACCTCGAGAAGTCGATGGCCAGGATCGAAGCCGAGGCGGCCAGGATGGGCATCCTCGTCGACGACCTCTTGTTGCTGGCCCGGTTGGATCAGGGCCGCCCCCTCGAGCGGGACGACGTTCCGCTCGACGTCGTGGTCACCGAAGGGGTCGAAGCGGCGCGCACGGTGGACCCAGGCCGTCCCATCGACCTCACGATCGACGGCGATGTTCGGGTCATCGGCGACCGCGATCGGCTCCGCCAGGTGGTCGACAACCTGCTCGACAACACGCGCGTGCACACACCCGCCGGCACACCGGTGCAGGTGACCCTCGCTCGGACGGGTGATGACGTCACCGTCACGGTCCGGGACGAAGGCCCCGGCCTCGATCCCGGAGCCGGGGAACGCGTCTTCGAGCGGTTCTACCGCGGGGACCCCGCCCGGTCCCGCGAGACGGGCGGGGCGGGCCTCGGCCTGTCGATCGTCGCCGCGATCGTCGAGGCGCACGGAGGCTCCGTCAGTGCTTCCACCCCCACGGGCGGCGGCGCGTCCTTCCAGGTGCGACTCCCGGCTAGGAAGACCTCTCCGACGCCTGACCCGTCTCATCCGGCGTGATCTCGGTCCCCGCCTCGCCGTGCAGGGCCGCGAGCGCCTGGTCGAGGTCTGCGATCACGGCGCGGTTCCCGCCTCCCTCCACGAACCGGACCGCGGCTTCGACCTTCGGACCCATCGAACCGGTTCCGAACTCACCCCTCTTCATCAGGAGCGACGCCTCGCTGACCGACATCCGGTCGATGTCCTCCGGCATCAGCGAGCCGTAGCCGCGCTGCACCTTGGGCACGTCCGTCAGGATGAGCAGGACGGGTGCTCCCACCTCTTTCGCGAGGATCGCGGCCGACAGATCCTTGTCGACGACGCCTTCCTTCCCGATCAAGCGCGGGCCCTCTTCAACGACCGGCACGCCCCCACCGCCGCTCGCGATGACGATCGCGCCGTCGCCCACGAGACCCCGGATGATCGGCGTCTCGACGATGGAATACGGCTTGGGGCTCGGGACCACCCGCCGCCAGCCGCCATGGGAATCGGCGCGCATCGCCCAGCCGCGCTGCTCCTCCATCTCCTGCGCCTCGTCCTCGGAGAAGAACGGGCCGATGAACTTCGTGGGCTTGCGGAACGCCGGATCGTTCGAGCGGACGCGGGTCAGGGTGAGGATGGTCACCACCGGACGCTCCATCTCTCGTTCGAAGAACACGTCGCCGATCGTGACCTGGAGCAGGTAGCCGATCTGTCCCTGGCTCTCGGCGCCGCAGACGTCGAGCGGCAACGGATGGACCTGCTCGGCGGCCGCCTCCTGTTGGATCAGGACCTGCCGACCTGCGGTCCGTTGCCGTGGGTCACCACGACCTCCCAGTCCGCCGCGACGATGTCGGCGATGGTCTCGGCTGCTGCGCGGGCGGCCCGGTACATCTCCTCGTACGTATCCTCGGCCCCGCGGCGAAGCAGCGCGTTCCCGCCGAGCGCCACGACCACCCGCTGCACCGTCGGCCTCTGATCCTCAGAGCACCGGAGCCAGGATGTCGGAGAGCGAGGGTGAGTCCGGACGCACGTCCAGGTCGTAACGGATCCGGACCGCGGGCTTGTCGATCGTGATCACCCGGCGCAGGTCGATCGGTGTCCCGATGATCACGAGATCGACGTCCGCGGCATCGATGATCTTCTCCATCTCCGACAGCTGGCCGTCGCTGTAGCCCATGGCGGGCAGGACCGCACCGACGTCGTACTTCGCGAAGGTCTCGGCGATGGAGCCCATGGCCCACGGCCGCGGGTCGACGATCTCGGCCGCACCGAAGCGCTGCGCGGCAACCACACCCGCACCGATCTTCATCTCGCCGTGGGTCAACGTGGGTCCGTCCTCGACGACGAGGACACGTTTGCCGGCGATGACGCCCTCGTCGTCGGCCGAGACCCGGGAGTCGGCGCGGACGACGGTGGCCCCCGGGTTGGTCGACGCGATCGTCGACTCCAGCTGCGCGATCTGCTCGGAGGTCGCGGAATCCATCTTGTTGATCAGGATGACATCGGCGGCGCGCAGGTTGGTCTCACCGGGGTGGTACGTCAACTCATGCCCGGCTCGCAACGGGTCGACGAGCACGATCCACACCGTGGGCCGATAGAACGGCAGGTCGTTGTTGCCGCCGTCCCACAGGAGGACGTCGCATTCCGCTTGTGCCTGCGCCAAGATGTCGCCGTAGTCGACGCCGGCGTAGATCACGGTCCCACTCGTGATATGCGGCTCGTATTCCTCGCGCTCCTCGATCGTGCACTCGTAGCGATCCAGGTCCGCGAGCTCCGCGTACCGCTGGACCCGTTGAGCCTCGAGGTTCCCGTAGGGCATCGGGTGGCGGACCGCCGCCACGCGCTTGCCTGCGTCCTTCAGTGTCTGAGCGATCGCGCGTGTGGTCTGGCTCTTGCCCACGCCCGTGCGCACCGCCGTGATGGCGACCGTGGGGACGGCGGGCTGCAGCATGGTGGCATCGGGACCGAGCAGGATGAAGTTGGCACCGGCGGCCATGACTTCGCTCGCCGTGTGCATCACGTACTCGTGGGAGACATCGGAGTAGCTGAACACGACGTCGTCGACGCGCTGGTCACGGATGAGGTCGGTGAGCTCGGATTCATCGAAGATCGGGATGCCCTCCGGATAGCCGGGACCGGCGAGCGACGCCGGATACGTCCGGTCATCGATGAACGGGATCTGCGTGGCGGTGAACGCGACCACCTCCACGTCCCGGTCCTCCCGGAACACGGTGTTGAAATTGTGGAAGTCGCGTCCGGCGGCGCCCATGATCAGGACACGTCGCGGCATGGCCAGGTCCTTTCCGGGGGTCGAGGGTCTGATGCGCGGAAAGCCCGGGCTCAGCCTCGAGCCCCGCTCTTCGTGCCGGACCGTACCACGGTCCCCTCACGGGAGGATCGGCGGGACGATCACCCGCCGCGGAGCGAACGCAGAGCTAGGCGCGCTGCCATCCGTCGGCGTCGAGCCGACCGAAGGGTTCGGCGAAGTGTGCGACGCCGATCCGCCAGCCGCGGGTCCTCGCCAGCCACAACAGCATCTGTCGCGACGCGGTCCCGAGCTGGGGGTCCACGTCGTGGCTCGACGGCCACCTCGGGTGCTCGGCGGACAGCGGCGTATGCAGCAGGTCACCGGTCAGCAGGAGGGACTCGTCGCCGTCCTGCACGACGACGCACCGGTGTCCGGGCGTGTGTCCCGGCGCGTGCCGGACCGTCACGCCCGGCACGATCTCGTGGTCGAGGGGTCCGAGGTCCAGGCCGTCGCCGGCGGCCACGACCTCGAGCGCCTGCCGTGCCACGTACTCCTGCATGTCGTCCATGCCGGCGAAGAACCCCCAGTCCCCCGGATGGACGTGGTAGATCGCGTTCGGGAACCTCGGCATTCCACCCACGACGGCTCCGCCGGCGTGATCGGCGTGCAGATGCGTCAGCACGACGTGGTCGACCGATGAAGGATCGTGACCCCACCAGGCGTCCTGATGCTCCTCGGCCCACGGCTGGTACGGCCCGAACCCTCCGACCCCACTGTCCACGAGCACGATGCCGCCCGGCGCGCGTACGACGAACGCGTGGACGTGCCACGGCCACGCGTCGCCGTCCGCGAACGCCCAGGGGTGCCGCTGGCGCTCGCCGTCCCAGTCGACGGTCTGCCCCGGGGCCTCGTCGGCGAGCGCCAGCGGCGCCCACCCTTCGCAGATCACCTCGACCTCGATCCCTCCGACCGTGATGGGCTCGACGTGTGACATCCGGCGGAGCCTATCGCCGCGGGAGGTCGGCGGGGGTGTCGACATCGCGGAGCGTGGAACGGTCGGGATCGAGCTCGTGCCAGGTCTCGGCATCGATCACCGCGACGCGCAGAGAGTCGAGGAGAGCACGGAGCGAGCGCTCGCCTCCCTCCAGGAGCGCGCGCGCGTTGCGCGACGCCGGCTCCGACCGGACGGCGCTCGGGAGCGGTCGGAACCGCTCCCCGTCTTGGAGCGCCACCGCGTCCACCGGCGCCTCGCCCGCCACGTGGAGCATCTCCCGCAGGACCGCCGACGCCGGGCTGGGCATGTCGCCGCCGGTCACCAGGGCGACGTCGGTCGTGACGGCATCGAGGCCGGCGGCGAGGCCGGCCAGCGGTCCCTCCCCCGCCGCGGCATCGTGCGCGAACCTGACCGGGAGCTCCGCGAGGAACGCCGGCTCACGAGCCTCGGGCGCCAGGACCACGATGACCTCAGCGCACACCTCGGTGAGGCCCATCACCGCGTGCCACAGGAGGGGCGCGCCCTCGTACGGATGGCTGAGCTTGTCCGAGCCGAACCGAGACGAACGGCCGCCGGCCAGCACCACACCGGTGGTAGCCGTCAGCCGTCGACCTCCCGGCGCTTCCGGCGCTGGACGTACTGGAACCCGAACCTACCCTTGACGCACAGATGGCCGTTCGTCACCGAATGGTCGGCCGGGGAGGTGACCTTCACGATCGTGTTGTCCTGGACGTGGACCTCGAGCTCGCATCCCACGCCGCAGTACGGGCAGATCGTGTTCGTGACTGCCTGAGCGGTCTCGTCCCAGGTGCCTGCGGCGCGCATGTCGAACTCGCTCGTGAACATCAGCGCGCCCGTGGGGCACACGCCGATGCAGTTCCCGCAGTAGACGCACGCGCTGGCATCGAGCGGCACCGTGTATTCGGTGGAGATGCGCGCGTCGAACCCGCGGCCCGCCACCGCGATCGCGAACGTGTGCTGGGCATCCGTCCCGCATGCCTCGACGCACTTGTAGCAGAGCACGCACTTCCCGTAGTCGCGGACGTACAGCTCGTTGTCGATCTTCACGGGCTGCGCGACCGTTTCGGCCGCCGACGGGTCCGGGTCGTGGTGCTCGCCGGAGATCCGCGCATCGCGCTCCCCTGCCGCCATCGGCTCCATCGAAACGCCGAACCGTTCCGGCGCGGCCGCGTACTCCTCCTGCCAGCGATGCCAGTCCGGCGACGTCAGCGACGTGTCCACCGAGGAGGCCAGGAACTCCATGACGAGCTTCCGCGAATGCCGGACCCGGTCCGTGTCCGTCGTGACCTTCATCCCCTCTTCGACCGGGCGCGAACACGCCGGGACGAGCGTGCGTGCTCCCTCGACCTCCACCACGCAGACGCGACACGCGTTCACGGGCGTCAGGTTGTCGGCGTAGCACATGGTGGGAGTGTCGATGCCCTCGCCACGGCACGCCTCGAGGATCGTGGAGCCCTCGGGAACGCGCACGGCCCTCCCGTCCACCTCGAGGTCGATCAAGCGCCGGGGAGGTGCGAGTGGGATGGCGCTCACGTGCGGCTCCCGTCGAACAGGTCGAACGTGGTGATCGCGGACTGGATCGCGTTCGCGGCCGTCTGCCCCAACCCGCAGATCGAGGCGTCGCGCATCACCTGGGTGACATCGGCGAGCAGAGCGAGCTCGTCCTCGCGGGAACCGAGCACGGCGCCGTTCGCCAACCGATGGAGGGCCTCTTCCTGTCGCACCGTTCCCACCCGGCACGGCACGCACTGACCGCACGACTCGTCGCGGAAGAACCGTGCGATCCGCAGACAGAGGTCGGCGAGATCGGTGTCCCCGTCGAAGAGCATCACGACGCCGGAGCCGAGCGTGTAGCCGCCCTCGCGCGCGTCCTCGAAGGTGAGCCGGACGTCGAGCCGGTCGGGACCGACGAAGCCTCCGGCCGCACCCCCGAGCAGCACCGCCTTGAGTTCCTTGCCGCCGCGGACGCCGCCCGCCATCCGGATCACGTCGCGGAGCGTGACGCCGTGCTCCACCTCGTAGACGCCCGGTCGTTCGACGTGCCCGGAGAGGCAGAAGAGCCGTGGTCCCGTCGATCCTTCGGTGCCGATCGCCGCATACGCGGGACCGCCGATCCGGAGCACTTCGAGCACGTTCACCAAGGTCTCGACGTTGTTGATCGACGTGGGCTTCCCGAACACGCCGTGCGTGACCGGGAACGGCGGTTTGTTCCGCGGCTCACCGCGCTTGCCCTCGATCGATTCGAACAGGGCCGTCTCCTCGCCGCAGATGTAGGCGCCGGCGCCCCGCCGCAGCTCGATGTCGAAGGCGACCCCGGCACCCATCACGTCCTCGCCGAGGAAGCCGTGGTGGCGGGCCTCCGCGATCGCGTGCTGCAGGTGCTGGGTCGCGAGGGGGTACTCACCGCGGATGTAGAGGAAGCCCTTCTCCGCGCCGCCGGCGAAGCCGGCGACCGTCAACGCCTCGACCAACGCGAAGGGGTCGCTCTCCATCAGCACACGGTCCTTGAACGTTCCCGGCTCGGATTCGTCGGCGTTGGCCACGACGTAGTGCGGCCGCACGACCTGCTCGGCGACCGCCTTCCATTTGACCCCGGTGGGGAACGCCGCGCCCCCGCGGCCGAGCAGCTTCGCGTCGGTGACCTCGCGGACGACAGCCTCGGGACCCATCTCGATCGCAGCCCTGAGCGCTTCGTAGCCGCCGTGCGCGCGGTAGTCGTCGATCGAGGATGGATCGACGACGCCGACCCGGCGGAGGAGGCGCAGCTCCGACCCGTCCCTTCCCACCTGCGGTGTTGGGCCCAGGAGACCGATGGTGTTGACGAGATCCTCTTCGACCTGTTCGCCACGCGCCGCGGCCACGGCGTCGCGCGGACCGAACGCCGGCCCCGCCAGCGCGATGTCTTCCACGTCCTCGCCGCTCCGCTGCACGAGCATCGCCGGCGCTCGCTCGCACATCCCGAGGCAGGGACTCCGATGCCACGTGAGGTCTCCCGAACCCATGCCTTCGGCGCCCAGGTCACGTTCGAACGCCTCGCAGAGCGCCTCCGCACCGCCGACGCGGCACGCGAGGTCGTCGCAGACGTGCACCACGGTGGGTGGGCGAGATGTCACACTGAACATCGCATAGAAGGTGGCTACCCCGTACGCCTCCGCGGGCGGCACGGAGAGCCGCTCGCACGCGTAGTTCATCCCCCCCTCGCTGATCCACCCGACCCGGCTCTGGAGCGCGTGGAGCACGGGCAGGAGGAGCTGGCGGAGCTCACGGACCTCGTGCCCGCCGCGCGTCACCCTCCCTTCGAGGAACTCCACGCGAGCGCTCGCCTCGGTTGCCGGCGGGATCGCCGGACCGACCACCGCATCCACGGCCTCGCGCTCCTCCGCGGTCGGCGCCGCGTCCATCAGATGGAGATCCACGCTACGGAGCCGCCTCCGCGGGTGCCGCGATCTTGTCGATCCTGATGGCGGCCGCCTTGAACTCCGCCGTTCCGGACTTCGGGTCCGTGGCCTCGATGGTGATCAGGTTCGTCTCGACCTGCTCCGGGAAGTGGAAGGTCATGAAGGCGAGCCCCGGTCGAAGGGCCGGATCGACGTGCACGGGAGCCTCGATCGAGCCGCGCCGAGATGTGATCCGCACGACCTCGTCCTCGACGAAGCCGAGCTCGGCGGCGTCGGACGCCGACACGTCGATGGTCTCCGGGCGGCGCAACGGCGAGGTGTAGTGCCCGGTCTGGGCCCCAGAGTTGAACGAGTCCAAGCGTCGACCGGTCGTGAGGCGGATCGGGAACTCGGCGTTCAGCTGGTCCACGGGCGGATCGTCCTCGACCACACTGAACGGCGCCGGCACGCCCCGGAGTTCCGGGTCGGTCTCCCAGAGCCGGGCATGCAGGAACGGCGTCCCGGGGTGCTCGTCGTCCGGGCACGGCCACTGGAGCCCGCCGAGCTCCTCGAGACGCTCCCACGACATGCCGGCGTGCATCGGCGAGAGCGTGCGGAGCTCCTCCCACATGTCGTGGGCGCTGGGATCGCCCCAGTCCTGTCCGAGACGGTTCGCGAGCTGCGCGATGATCCAGATGTCGTCCTTCGCGTCGCCCGGCGGCTCGAGGGCCTTGCGGACCCTCTGCACACGTCGTTCGGAGTTCGTCACGGTGCCCTCGGACTCGAACGCGGCGTTCGACGCGGGGAAGACCACATCGGCCATCTCGGCGGTCTTCGTGAGGAAGAGGTCCTGGACGATCAGGGTGTCGAGCCCCTCCAGGAGCGCCTTGGCGTGGTGCGTGTCGGCCTCGGAGACCGCGGGGTTCTCGCCGATGCAGTACACGGCCGTGAGGTCTCCTCGCTCCATCGCCTCGAACATGGCCGTGAGATGCCACCCATACCTCGGCTCGATCGGCACACCCCACGCGGCCTCGAACCGAGCGCGGGCATCGGCGTCCTTCTCGATGTCCTGGAAGCCGGGGAGCTTGTTCGGGATCGCGCCCATGTCACCGCCGCCCTGCACGTTGTTCTGACCCCGCAGCGGATTCAAGCCGCTGCCGTAGCGCCCGACGTGCCCCGTGAGGAGGCCGAGATTGATCAGGGCGAGGACGTTGTCGACGGCGTTGTGGTGCTCGGTGATGCCGAGCGTCCAGCAGATCGATGGCTCGGTCCGCGGTGGCGTAGGCATGGGCCACCTCGCGGATCACGTCGCCCGGCACGCCGGTGACCTCGGCGCCCTTGTCGAGGGTCCACGGCATCACCGACGCGGCGTACGCCTCGAAGCCCTCGGTGCCCAGCTCGATGAAGGCATGGTCGTGGAGGTCGTTCACGATGATCTCGCGGGCGATCGTGTTCGAGAGCGCGATGTCGGTGCCGACGTCGATCCCGAGCCAGAGATCGCCGAACGCGGCCGACTCGGTCCGTCGCGGGTCGACGACGACGAGCCGGGCTCCCCATTCGAGCCCCCGCAGGACATGGTGGAAGAAGATCGGGTGGGCCGCCCGAGCGTTCGAACCCCAGAGCACGATGAGATCGGTGTGCTCGACCTCCTCGTACGAGCTGGTGCCGCCCCCGGCACCGAAGACCGTGGCCAGACCGACCACGCTCGGCGCGTGTCAGGTTCGGTTGCAGCTGTCGATATTGTTCGTCCGAAGGACCTGACGAGCGAACCTCTGTGCAGCGAAGTTCATCTCGTTCGTGGCCTTCGAACAGCTGAACAGGCCGGCTCCCCTCCCCGGGTTCCGCTCGATCGCCCCGCGGAGGCCCTGGGCGGCCCGATCGAGGGCCTCGTCCCAGGTCGCCACGCGCAAGGCGCCGTCGTCGCGGACCATCGGCTCGGTCAGCCGGGTGACCCCGTTCGCCATCGACGCTCCTTCCTTCCTTCGGCCGTTCGCCGGTTGGTGCCCGGCTCCCGCAATTGTAGGTCCGGTCGGACGCCGCCGGGGAGCGCACGCGCGGGGCGCGAGCGCCGCCTCCTGGACGCTGGTGGCGCCCGAGGTCCATCATGACGGCGTGGACCAGCCCGTTCCTCCTCACGTGGAGCCCGTCGTGGCACCCGTGACCCACCTCAACCCCGTGAGCGATGACCCCGCCGAGGGGTCGCTCCTGGGCGCAGCGATCCTCGCGGCGTTCGGTGCGACGGCACTCGCGGTCGACGCGGTCGGCCGGGCGGTCCAGGCGTCCTCCGGACGGCTGGACCCTGGCGACGAGCACGGGACCGCCTCCGGCACCGCGACCGCGGTGGGCGCGGCCGCCGCGCTCACCCTCGCCACCGGTCGGTCGGCGGCGAGGGCCGCCGCGGCCATGGGCCGCGGAGCGGCCTTCGCGGGCAACGTCGTGGTGGAGGCGGGACCTCCGGTCCTGCGGCGGTTCCGCGACGATGTCGGCCGCCGGGCGGCCGACCTCGACGCGGACTGGCAGTCCGAACGGGTGGAGGCCGAGCAGGGAGCGCGCCGGATCGGCGACGCCCTCGTCCCCGAGGTCGTCGCCGCGGTCCTGGACACCCTCGACCTGACCTCGATCGTGCTGGAGCGGGTGGACCTCGATCGTGTCGTGCACGAGGTCGACGTGTCCGGCCTGGTCGACCGGATCGACATCCAGGACATCGTGGATCGGCTCGACATCCAGTCGATCATCGACCGTGTCGACGTGCAGGCAGTCGTGGACCGACTCGACCTGGACGCCATCGTCGGGAAGGTCGACCTCGACGCCGTCGTCGCGCGGATCGATGTGAGCGGCATCGCTCGTCAGGTCATCGACGATCTCGACCTCCCCGCGCTGATCCGGCAGTCCACGGAGGCGGTGACCACCGAGTCGATCGAAGGCGTCCGGGTGCACAGCGCGCACGCGGATCGGTACGTCCGCCACGTGGTGGACTCGGCGCTGCGGCGGCGGGCTCGGGACCGGAGCTCGGCATCCGATCGGGGCGACGGACCTGAGGGCCCGGCGGTGCCGGGATCCGACCGGAAGGACGGTTGAGCTGGTCCGCGCGCTCCCTCCGGAGGCCCGGGATCTCCAGGGCGCGACCGCCGGCATCGTGTCCCGTGTCGTCGCCGGCGCGATCGATTACGGGGTGACGGCGGTCCTGCTCGTTGGAATCTGGGTGGGGGGGCACGGGGTGCGCTTCCTCGTGCGACCGCGCACGTTCGAGTGGGCCCAGGCGGACGGGATCGGGACGGTGACCGCGTTCCTGATCCTGCTCACGCTGTACCTCGCGGTCGGGTGGACGACCACCGGGCGCACGCTCGGGGATCAGGTGATGGGTCTGCGGGTGATCGATCCCGTCAGGCGGGAAGATCCACCCGCTCGTGGCACTCGGCCGGGGCGCCTTCTACGCCCTGTTCCCCCTCGGCCTGCTGTGGGCTGCGGTCGACGGCCGGAACCGCTCCGTGCAGGACCTCGTGTTGAGGACGTCCGTGGTCTACGACTGGACGCACCGGGTGCCCGGCGCGGAACCTCAGGCCTGAACCACACGATCGGGGTGCGTGTAGACGTTGCACCGTCCGTCCCGCACGAACCCGATGACCGTGATCCCCAGATCCTCCGCGGCCTCGACGGCGAGCGATGAGGGTGCACTCACCGCGCTCAGCACGCCGATCCCGGCCACCGCCGCCTTCTGCACGATCTCGAACGACACACGCCCGCTGACCTGCATGATGCGGTCCGAGAGCGGCAGGTCTCCGTTCAGGTAGTGCTCGCCGATCACCTTGTCCACCGCGTTGTGGCGGCCGACGTCCTCGCGGATCGTGAGCAGCTCACCCTCGGGGGTGAACAGGCCGGAAGCGTGGAGCCCGCCCGTCTTCGCGAAGACCTTTTGGGCCTCGCGGAGCCGATCGGGAAGCTCGACGATCAGCTCCACCGGCACCTCGGGTCCGGGACCGACCGGATCACATCGAACCTCGATGTCCTCGAGCGCCGCCTTGCCGCAGACCCCGCACGACGATGTGGCATAGAAGTTCCGACGCAAGGACTCTGGATCGAACGGTCGCTGCAGGGTCACGCTCACGACGTTGTACCGCTGATCCTCACCCGGGAGGTTGTCGCAGTAGGCCACCCGCTTGATGTCACCGGGGGCCACCAAACCCTCCGTGAAGAGGAAGCCGGCCGCCAGCTCGAAGTCGCCGCCGGGGGTCCTCATCGTGACGGCGACCTGCACCGGTTCCTGGTCCGGCCCTTCGACGCGGATCTCCAGCGGCTCCTCGGTCACGAGCGTGTCGGAGCGCTCACTCCGGATCCGTCGTGGAACGCCACGAGCCATGCGTTCGTCAGGTTGCGTCGGATCGGCTGGGAGACGGCCACACGCCCATCATCGCACCGCGATGCGTCAGTGCGACACGGCGGCGGCGGCGATCTCCGAGACCAGCTCCCGCTTCCAGAATCGATCCAAGGCGAACGGCGCGATGAGATCGGGAACGCGACCCTGGTGGATGAGCTGCGCCATGGTGACGCCCACGATCGGCGTCGCCTTGAAGCCGTAGGTTCCCCATCCACCGTCGATGAGGAACCCGTCGACGTCGGTCCTCCCCATGATCGGCGAGTAGTCGGGCGTCACGTCGCACAACCCTCCCCAAGCGCGCATGAGCTTCACCCTGCCGAGGATGGGCAGCAGCTCCAGCGCGTGCTCCGCCGTGACCTCGAGGAAGTCGAGCGTGGAGCTCTGCGAGTACGACGAGTACGGCTCGATCTCGGAGCCGATGAGCACCTCGCCCCGGTCCGTCTGCGACACGTAGACGTGCAGCGTTGCCGAGACGAGGATCGTGTGGAGGAAGGGCTTCAACGGCTCGGTCACGAAGGCCTGCAAGGGGTGCGTGGTGATAGGGGTCTCGATCCCGCCATCCGGCAGACCTCGGAGGTCCATCCAGCGACGGCGGACACGACCGTCCCGGTGGCGATGTCCCCGCGGTCGGTCTTCACGCCGACGACCTTCCCCTCACGGACATCGATGCCCGTGACGGTCGTGCCCGGATGGATATGCACGCCCATCCTCGCCGCCTGGCGTGCGTAGGCCCACACAACCGCGTCGTGCCGGATCACCCCGCCGGGTGGGTGGTACAGGGCCGCCATGATCGGGAACGGGGGGCGGTCCGAGAGGTCGAGATGCGGACACAGCTTCGCGATCTCATCTGGGTAGATGACGCGCGAGTCCACGCCCAGCAGGCGGTTCACCTCCGCGCGCTCGTGCGCCACGTTCACGGCCCGCTCGGCGTGGGCGAGCGTGAGGTGTCCCTGCTGCGACAGGAGGAGGTTGTAGTCGAGCTCCTGCGCCAGATGCTCGTAGAGGTTCAGCGCCTCCTTGTAGAAGGCGACGCCCTCGGGGGTCCGGTAGTTGGCCCGGATGATGGTCGTGTTACGCCCGGAGCCTCCCGCGCCGATGTAGTTGCGCTCCAGCACGGCCACGTTCCGGACGCCGCGTTTCGCGAGCTCGTAGGCCACGGCGAGCCCGTGCGCCCCGCCACCCACGATCACCACATCGTAGGAGGGCTGCAGCTCGTGGTGACGCCACATCCGCCAGGGCTTGAAGTAGCGGATCGGATGCATCTACGACCACCCCTCGGCCCGCAGCGCGTTCCATCCGACGGGTCCGCCGCCGGCTGCCGTCACCACGCCGTACAGGGTCTCCCACACGAAGCGTCCGAACTCGGCCGCAACGTAGACCTCCAGGAGCGGGATCTCGAGCCGACCCCGGAGCACGACGGCACGTGCCCCGCCGATCGGCGCTCCGGTCGCCGATCCCGGCGCCAGGCTCGACGGATCCCATGACGAGCTCCGCGCCAACACTGCATCGAGCGCAGGGCCCGCGAGCGCGAACCCGGCGAACAGATGGGTCACGTCCGTGACCATGGCATGCGGCCCCGCGACGGCGTCCAGGGCGGACACCATCGCGTCCTCCTCACCGGGGCCGCCCAGCACGAGCGCCCACCCTGAGGCGATCCGCGCGACGAGACCGCCCGCAGGAGCCCCGAGAGCCGCGTCGACGTCCCCGCGAACATCCACTTTGGCCCGCGGCGTGATGTCGGCGAGCGCGCATCGGTCCCGGAGGAACCAACGTTCCTCAGCCGCATCGCCGAAGGAACCCGTCAGCTCCCACCCCGCTTCGTGGACGAGCGTGGGGTGCAGCTCGGCGACCAGCCGGCCGGTGGGCGAGCGTCGGACGGCCGTGGTCACGACCGCAGCCTCGCTCCCTCAGGGTCGTAGAAGGCGGTGGTGTGCACCGTCCCGGTGGTGCTCGCCGCACCGAACTGGATGTCGAAGTCGGTCCCGTCGGAGGCCAGCTCGAGCGGGACCCATGCCAGACCCACGACCGAGCCCGCGGCGGCGCTCCGTCGCGCCGAGGTCACGCGCCCGATCCAGATCCCGTCGCTGACCACGGACGCCCCCTCCGGCGGCAACCACCCGGCGGGCGCCGTGAAGCCGACCAGTCGCTCGTGCGGACCCTCGCGTGCGAGGTCTTCCAACGATCGCTTCCCGAGGAAGTCCGGCTTGTCGTCCTTCACCATCCAACCCAGGCCGACCTCGTAAGGGTCGGACTCGGCGTCGGTGTCCTGCCCGATCAGGATGTGCTGCTTCTCGAGCCGGAGGACGCGCTGGGCCTCCAGGCCGAAGGGCGCGATGCCGTGTGCGGCCCCGACCTCCATCACGGCGTCCCAGACGTGCTCGCCGTACATCGACGGGAGGTGGATCTCGTACGACAGCTCGCCGACGAACCCGATCCGCAGGACGAGGGACGGGACCCCGGCCACCTCGAAGCGGGCGCCGGCCATGTACGGGAGGGCCTCCGCGGAAACGTCCGACGTCGTCAGCGCCAGCATCACGTCCCGAGCGCGGGGCCCCGCCACGTTCAGCGCCGCGAAGGCACCGGTGACGTTGAGGACCCGCGCGTCGAGCTGCCAGTCCGCGTTCCACCAGGTGATCCAGCGCTCCAGGGCAGCCGTGTTGCCCGTGGTCACGGTCACGAAGAACTCGTCCTCCCCGACGCGCGCGACCGTCCCGTCATCGAGCACCACACCCTCGTCGTTCAGCATCGCCCCATAGCGGATCCTCCCGACCCGCAGGTCGGTGAAGCGGTTGGGGTAGAGCCGCTCGAGGAGCGCCGCTGCCTCGGGGCCGCGGACGCGGAACTTGCCCAAGGTGCTGACGTCGATCACACCCACCCGCGTACGGACCGCTTCGACCTCCGCCTCGGGCGTGGTGTAGTGGTGCGGTCGCCGCCAGTCGGCCGCCCACATGAAGGTCGCCCCCGCCTCCACGTGACGGTCGTGGATCGTCGTTTCCTTGCGGGGGGTGAGGCGCGGCCCCGCCAGCGTGCCGAGCTCCACCGGGACCCACGGCGGACGAGCGGTCGTCGGTGCCGTCTGCGCGAGCGTCTGCCCGGTGGCCCGCCCGCAGAGCCGCTGCGATGACAGCATGCAGGCCTTGCCTTGGCACGGCCCCATGGTGATCGTGGTGTACCGCTTGAGCAGCTCCATGGAGTCGAAGCCCTCGACGACGGCTCTCTTCAGCTCCTTCGACGTCACGTCCATGCAGAGGCAGGCGAACTGCTTGCCGCCTCCCACCCCGAGCTCGGGCGGCAGGACCACCGGGTCGCCCGCAGCCGCCAGCACCGAGCGGAGGACGTCGCCGCGCTCGGGGTCGACCTCGAGCCCCAACGCGACCGCTGCCTCCCACCCCGCGAGCCGTCCCTGCGCGATCGCGTCCTCGCTCGTGCGCGCGCCGGCCACCGCACCGACCGCGTGCACGGTGTCAGGCATCTCGACCGGCAGGAACGCCTGGGCGTCCTCATCGAAGGCGACGGAGACCCCCGCCATGGAGAGGAGGTTGGTCGACGGCGCCATGAATCCCGAGATCACGACGAGGTCGCACGTGATGCGCCGACCGTTCGTGGAGCCGGGAGGACCGACCGTGACCTCCTTGACACGCCGGCGCCCCGACGCGGCGAGGATCGTGGCGCCGGGGATCACGCCGGCTCCCTCCGCGGTCCCGCCCTCCGGGCGCAGGTCCACGACGGTCACGTCGACGCCCGCGCCGAGCAGGGTGCGGGCGTCCACGTACCCCGCCTCGCTTGCCGTGAGGATGACGGCTCGCCGTCCCGGCCGCACCCCGTAGCGGTTGACGAGCAGCTCGACCGCCGAGCCCAGCATCACCCCGGGGAGGTCGTTCTGCGGGAACACCGCCATCTGCTCCACCGCTCCCGTGGCGACCACGAGGTGCCGCGAGCGGATCCGGAAGAGAGCGTCGGGACCCGCTGCCGCGACGAGCGGCCCGTCGAAGACACCGAAGGCCGCCGTGCTGGCGAGCACCTGTGCGCCCGCCTCCTCGGTCTCGCGCAGGAGCTCGACACCCGGATCCGGATCGGCGAGCCCGCGCAGATGGCCCCCGGGTTCGCTCGCCTGTTCGAGCACCACCACCTTCGCGCCGGCGGCGGCGGACTCACTGGCGACCGCCAGGCCGGCGACGCCTGCCCCGATCACGAGGACGTCCACGTGGAGGTTCACACGCTCCCGGCGCCGATCGATCCTCCTCCTTCGGCACCTTCCCGAGCCCCGCCTTCGAGCGGATGAAGGGCTCGACGAACCCCCAGGCCCACCGCGGGTGCTGGAACACCTTGTAGTAGAAGCCCGGCGGCATCATGAACGAGAATGTGTCGAGCCAGCCGTGGATGTCGCGGTCGACCGATGGCCAGGCGTTCTGCCGTTGGACGGTCATCCCGTCGCGGACGGGCATGGTGCACGCACGGACGTTCGGGATCCCGTCGATCTGCATCAGGCAGTTCGGGCAGGATCCGGTCATGCACTGGATCCCCCGTGGCCGGTGGTACTTGAACGAGCGGCTCGTGATGGCGACCCCGGCAGCCGAGAGGGCCGACCCGACCGTATCTCCCTCGAACGCTTGGACGGTGCGGCCTTCGAAGCGGAGCCGCACAGCCTGATCGCGCCGGATTCCTTCACCGGCGCGAGGCGGGAGCCGTTCGCTCACGCGGGTGCCGCCCCCTGCGCCGCCGGTCGCTCTCCGGTGTCGCCGCCCGGCAGATACGTGGCCCGGATCTGGTTGGTCGTCGTGTGCCGTTCAGCGAGGAACCATGATCGACACCCGCTCTGGTGGACCCACCATTCGGTCTGCCATCCGTTCACGTTGCTCCGGAAGAAGAGGTATGCGGCGAGCTCGTGTTCGGACGCATCGGGCCCCGCTCGGCGGGTCACCTCCCCCCCGTACGAGAACTCGAGCGCCTCGCGCGGACCGCACTCGGGGCAGGTGATCAGGAACGTCATGGGTGTCTCGGCGGCGCATCCGGAGACAGCGCCGCGGCGACCCGGGCCGCGAGGTCGTCCGGACGCAGCGTGAAATCCGTCCCGGCCAACGGGATCCCCGTGATCAACGACGACTCCAGCGTGAGCGCGCGCAGGTCCTCGGCTTCGAGGTCGTGCACGTCGTTCTTCCCGCACGCACGCGCCATCATCTGGGTCTCCATGGTCATGGATTGCAGGAAGTTGAAGACGCGGTCGGCGGCCTCGTCGACGTCCAACCGGGCCATGAGGTCGGGGTCCTGCGTGGTGATCCCCACCGGACACAGCCCCGTGTGGCAGTGGTGGCAGAAGCCAGGTTGGACACCGAGCGCCCGGTAGTCATCCTCGTAGAGGGGGGCATTGCAATTGAGCGCGACGAGAGCTGCCGTGCCGATGGAGACCGCGTCGGCCCCCAAGGCGAGCGCCTTCGCAGCGTCCACCCCGTTCTTGATCCCACCCGAGATCACGACCTGAACCTCGCCGATCGCCTTCATGTCATCGAGCGCACGCATCGCCTCGGCCAGCCCCGCCAAGGTGGGGATCCCGGTGTGGTCGAGCAACACGTCCGGGGAGGCTCCCGTTCCACCTTCCATCCCATCGATCACCAGGACGTCGGCCCCGGCCTTCACCGCCAGCTTCACGTCGTCGCTGACGCGGGAGGCGCCCATCTTGACGTAGATCGGCACCTTCCACTCCGTGACCTCCCGGATCTCCTCGATCTTGAGCTGGAGATCGTCGGGTCCGATGAAATCCGGGTGTCGCACCGGCGAGCGCTGGTCCACCCCTTCGGGCAGGGTGCGCTGCTCGGCGATGACCCGCTGGACCTTCGAGCCGAGCAGCAGGCCACCGGTGCCCGGCTTCGCCCCCTGCCCGATCACGATCTCGACAGCCTGCGCCAGCTTCATGTGGTCGGGGTCGAACCCATAGCGGGATGGGAGCACCTGGTAGACCATGAGATCCACCTCCTCGCGCTCCTCGCGACACATCCCTCCGTCGCCAGTGGTGGTGGAGATGCCGGCTCGCTTCGCGGCTCGCCCCAGGGCGGTCTTGGCGTTCGCGGACAGGGCGCCGTAGCTCATGCCCGCGATCGTGATGGGACGGTCGAGCACCACCGGGTCGGCGCCGTGGCGGGTCCCGAGCACGGTTCTCGTCTCGCACTTCTCGCGATACCCCTCCAACGGCACCCTCGAGAGCGTGCACGGCACGAACGTCAGATCGTCGAACGTGGGCACGCCGCGCCGGTGCATCGAGAACCCCTGGATGTGGTAGCGCCCCAGCTGGGCCTTCAGCTGGATCTCGTCGATCACGTGGCGTGGCCACACGGGCGACTCGATCAGCGTGCTGGGTGCCTCGTGATCGGCTCGGTCCTCACTCATGGCTGCCGTTGGCCTCCTACAGCGCCGCGGTCCACAGCTCGGGCTCTTTGGTCGAGAAGTTCCACAGCCTGCGGCCCGACACCACCTTGGTGAAGTCGCGACCCTCCACGTCGAGCCCGAACGACGAGAGCGACTCCTCCAGGATGACGGCGTCGTCTGCCGTGAGCGGTTCGATCTCGGCATCCGCCCCCCGGGAGGCGATCGAGCCGCCCACGTAGATGGTGCCCTCGTACATCGAGTCCCCCAACCCGTCGGCGGCATCGCCGCAGATCACGATCCGTCCCCGCTGCATCATGAAGCCGGACATGTAGCCCGCGTTCCCGCCCACCACCAGCGTGCCGCCCTTCATGGCGATGCCGGCGCGCGCCCCGGTGTCGCCCGCAACGAACACGGACCCCCCACGGATGGACGCGGCCGTGCCCGACCCCGCGTGCCCCAGGACCTCGATCCGTCCGTCCATCATGCATTCGCCCACGCCCCACCCGGTGTTCCCATGCACGACGATGTGCGGTCCCACGTTCATCCCCGCCGTGTACCAGCCCGCGGGCCCATCCAGATCGATCCGGACACCCTCCGCCTTCAGGCCGACCGCGAAGGAGTGGCGCCCAGCTGGGTGGGCGACCCGGATCTCGGTGGCACCGCCCGCGATCGCCTCGCGGATCGCGGCATTCACTTGCCGTGTCTCGACGCCCTCCGTCTCGATCGTCACCGGAGCCACCAACGGACCTCCTTGGCCTGCAACTCACGCGGGACCAGGTCGGGGTCGGCGAACACCCGGCGGATCGCGATCTCCTCGGATGCGAGCACGACCTTCTCGTCGTCCTCCGCGTAGAGCAACGGCTTCGTCGCGAACTGGTCGCGCGCGAGGCCCACGCCGTCGGCGGTGGAGATCAGGTACGCGAAGGTGCCGTCGAGGTCGTCGATCGAGGCGCGGAGCGCATCGTCGAGCGAGGCGCCGGCCTCGAGCCGGTCGGCGATGAACACCGCGATGACCTCGGAGTCGTTCCCGGTGGCGAACCGATGGCCCTTCTGCTCGAGGCGACGACGGAGCTTGTGGTAGTTCGTGATCTGCCCGTTGTGCACGACCGCGATGTCGGGGAACGGGCGCGCCCAGAACGGATGCGAGTGGGCGATGTCCACGATGCTCTCGGTCGCCATCCGCGTGTGCCCGATGGCATGGGTGCCGGTGACCGCTCCCAGCTCGTACCGCTGGTTGATGTCGCACGCCATACCGAGATCCTTCACGATCTCCATGGCCCGACCCACGGAGAAGACACGAGCGCCGGGCACGCGCTCCTCGATGTGGTCGGCCAGCTTGCCTTCGGCGTCGTCGCGGACCACGAGGCGGAGCGAGCGCGCGCGACGAGCGGCGTCGAGGACCGCGGTCACCTCGTCGGCCGCCGCCAGGACCTGTCCTTCGGCCTCATCCGGATCGGGCCGGTCGAGGTCGACGCGGACGACGGATCCCTCCGCGAGCGGCGGGCCGTAGAGCGCCACCCCCGCCGAATCAGGTCCTCTCCTGAACAACTGATCGCACATATCGGTCATCAGCTGACCGACAGGACCGTCGCTCCGTTCCTTGTAGAAGATCCCGGTGATCCCGCACACGGTGGACGTCCTTACGCTCGACGAACGGTGCAGACGTTACCCTCTGGGACCCTCGAGCGGCAGCCGACGCTCGGGTCCGACCGTACCGGAATCCGCCGCTCCCCTATGGAACATCTGCACATACGCGGCGGGACGGTCACGCGCGAGGATGGCCGAGGACTGTGGTGGTCTCCAACACGATGGAGCCGGCAGGGGTGCGTTGCCCGCGGTTCCATCGCCGGACCGGTTCGCAGTACCATCCGGCCCTGGACCACGCCCGGTCGTCTTCAGGCCGTCCTTGCCGGCCCGGAGCGACCCGACCGACGCGCGGAGGGAACGGATGAGCGAGAAGAGGTGGGGTGGGGAGCCCTTCTGGGGTCTCGGCTACGAATGGGATCCCGATTGGGTGTACACGGACAAGCAGCAGGAGCTCCGTGCCACGCTGATCGAGCTCTGCGAGAAGGAGCTGCGGGCGAACGCGAAGCGATTCGACGACGAGTTGATGTTCCCGCGCCGGAACCTGGAGCTCCTCGGCGAGCACGGGTTCTTGGCCCTGACCGTCCCGGAGGAGTACGGCGGCCTGGGTGAGAACCACGTGGCCTACTCCATGGTCTGCGAGACCATCGCTCGTTACGGCTGCGCCTCCACCGCCATGTGCTACGTGATGCACATGGGAGCGGTGAACGCGATCATGCTCCGCCCCACCCCCGAGCTGATCGACAAGTACATCCGGCCGCTCAACTCCGGCTGGCTCGGGACCCTCTCCTACTCCGACCCCGAGACCGGCTCGCACTTCTGGTACCCCGTGTCGTCGGGCGCGTCGAGGTCCAACGGCGGCTACCACGTTCGGAAGAAGGCGTCGTGGACCACCTCCGCCGGGTTCGCCGACTTCTACGTGGTCCAGACGACCAGCCCGGACTTCAGCGGCTACGACGACCTGTCCGTCTTCGTGATCGACAAGGCAGACGTTGAGGCCACCCCATCCCTGTGGGACGCGTTAGGCCTGCGCGGGAACCAATCGGGACCTCTGAACATCGCCGGGGCCGAGATCCCCGGCACCCAGCTCGTGGGTCCCGAAGGCGACGGCGCCAACTCGAACGACGAATCGGTGGACCCGTGGTTCCTCGTCGGCTCCTCGTCGGTCTGGAACGGCCTCGCCCTCGGCGCGATCGACATCGCGAAGCGGCACACCACCCGCAAGAAGCACGTCGACGTCGGCCTCCGCGTGGCCGACTACCCCACGATCCAGGACTACGTGGGCGAGGCGCTCATGGATACGAACGCGAGCCGCTTGTTCACGCTCTCGGTCGCTCGAGCCATGGACACGGCGACCAACGACAACACGGAGAACCCGCCTCCTGGCGAGCTGGCTCGCGGGAACTTCCTGCACTGGGCCTGGCAGATCAAGTTCGAAGCGGCGAAGAACGTGGCCCACGTGGTCGACAAGATGCTGCACGCCTGCGGCGGGTCCGGCTACAAGCGCGACATGGAGCTCGAGCGCTACCTGCGTGACGCCAAGGCCGGGTGGGTGATGGGTCCCACGAACGAGGTGCTCCGTCAATTCGTCGGCAAGGCCGTCCTCCTCGGCTTCGACTCGCTCGACTATTGGAACCAGTCCTACAACCGCCGCGCCGTGGAGAACGAGGTCAAGAAGCTCGACGCGAAGGGCAAGCGTGAGCTCGCCGAGCAGCTCGTCGCCGAGGCCGACGAGCAGGAGTCGAGCTCGCCGGCGAAGGCTTAGCGAGGAAGGGACTTCGCCATGGCGGTCGAGACAGGGGCTTCGGGGTTGCTGATCGGCGGGCTCCGGCCCGCCGATCCCTTCCTGGAGTCCTATCTGGTGCGTCCGGGCGGCGCCACCGCGTTCGCGGTGGCGCCCGACGATCGCATCACGGTGACCGACGTCGACGGTGGACAGCCTGCCGAGGTCACCGTGCTCGGCCCCGACGGCGCCGACGCGCCGGAGGCGATCGGCGCCGTCGCCGACGCGCCCGCCACGGTGCTCCGGTCGCTGCTCACTTCGTCGGCCACCGGAGCCACCGAGGTGATCGGCGACCTCGCCGCGCGCGGGTTGAACCCCACCGAAGCGATGGCGGTGCGGCTGTTCGACGCCTGGGGGCCGGCCGGCGCGGCGACGACGTTCGTGGCCGACCGGACCGTCGTGCTGGTGGTCGCCGCGCCGGCCGGGCGCCTGGTGGACGGCGACCCGCCCCCCTCGGACCTCCTGGTGGAGGTCCGACGGACCACCCCGCGGCTCCACGAGCAGATGGAGCTCCCGCCGCCGCTCGCGGAGCCGCGGCTCGACCTCCGGATCGACCGGTCGACCGCGCTCTCGTACGAGGTCCGCGAGGGCGAATACGTCCAGATCATCGATGTCGAAGGCAGGCAGTGCTCGGACTTCCTCGCGTTCCATCGCCGGAAGCTCGAGGACCAGGATCTCGAGCGGGGCCTCGATGCCACGGTCACACGCACCCTGATGGGCACCGCGTATCCCACGCCCGGACTCTGGGGCAAGTTCTACGACGCCGACATGGATGCCCTCGTGGAGGTCGTCCGCGACACCGTGGGACGGCACGACACGTTCGCCCTCGCCTGCAACGCCAAGTACTACGAGGACATGGGGTATCCCGGGCACGTCAACTGCACCGACAACTTCAATGAGGCGCTCGTGCCATTCGAGATCCGGCGCCGCCCCGGCTGGCCCGCCCTGAACCTGTTCTTCAACACCTCGTTCAGCGCCGACAACGTCCTGGTCTCGGATGAGCCGTGGTCCCGTCCCGGCGATTACGTGCTGCTCCGAGCCATGACCGATCTGGTCTGCGCGTCGTCGGCATGCCCCGACGACATCGATCCCGCCAACGGTTGGGACCCCACCGACGTCCACGTTCGCGTCTATGCGCCCGACGAGCGGTTCAGTGCGGCGATCGCGCATCGGGTGACGCCGACCTCGCCGCCTCGACTCACGACCGACACGGGCTTCCGGCCGCGATGGGGCGAGCTCACCCGAAACATCACGGAGTACGCGGGGTACTGGCTCCCCAACCGTTTCGACGGCGAGGGTGCCATCGCGGAGTACTGGGCATGCCGCGAGAAGGCCGCCGTGATGGACCTCTCCCCCCTGCGGAAGTTCGAGTATCCTCGGTCCCGACGCCGAGTCGCTCACGCAGGCCGTGATCACCCGTGATGCCCGCCGGCTGTCGGTCGGTCAGGTCATCTACACGGCGCTCTGCAACGAGCAGGGCGGTCTCGTCGACGAGTCGACCGTCTTCCGGCTGGGCGAGGACAACTTCCGCCTCGTGGCCGGCCACGACGCGGTCGGCCATTGGCTGCGGGAGCAGGCCGCTGCCCGCGGGCTCGAGAAGGTACGCATCAAACCCTCGACGGACCAGCTGCATAACATCGCCGTCCAGGGTCCGGCCAGCCGGGACATCGTTCGTCGGTTCGTCTGGGCGCCGCCGACCCAGCCCGCGATCGACGACCTCGCATGGTTCCGCTTCCTGATCGGCAGGATCGGCGGTCCCCAGGGAACACCGATCGTGGTGTCACGGACCGGCTACACCGGCGAGCTCGGCTATGAGATCTTCTGCCACCCGAGCGACGCGCTGGCTGTCTGGGATGCGGTCTGGGATGCCGGCGGGTCCCACGGGCTCACGCCCTTGGGTCTCGAGGCCCTCGACATCCTCCGGATCGAGGCGGGCCTCGTCGCGGTGGGCAACGAGTACGACGACCAGATCGATCCGTTCGAAGCCGGGATCGGGTTCACGGTCGATCTCCGCACCACCGAGGACTTCGTGGGACGAGCCTCGCTCGAGGAACGCCGCGAGCACCCGCAGCGCGTCTTGGTGGGTCTGGAGCTCGACGGCAACGAGCCGGGCAGCCACGGAGATTCCGTGTACGTGGGGCGCCAGCAGGTCGGCGTCGTCACGAGCGGGACCCGCTCCCCGGTGCTGTCCAGGACCATCGCCTTGGCACGCGTGGCCGTTCGACAGAGCGAGCTGGGAACCGCGCTCGAGGTCGGAAAGCTCGATGGTCAGAAGCGGATCGGTGCCACCGTGGTCCGGTTCCCGTTCTACGACCCGGACAAGACACGCCCTCGCTCCTGAGCCCATGGGCGGCCTGGTCACGTCGTTCTCCCCGGAGCAGGTCGAGGGTTTCCGCCGCGATGGCTTCCTCATCGTCGAGGAGGGGCTCATCTCGGAGGAGGCCCTCGAGGTCCTCCGCGACCGCTACCTCCGTGTGTTCGAGGGCGACTACGAGACCGGGATCCGTCCCGACGAGGTCAACTGGGTGAAGGGACGGGACCCCGAGGACCGAACGCGCCAGCTCTGCAACGCGTGGAAAGCGGACACGCTGATCGCGGCCCAGGTCCTGTCGGCGCGGATCGGCCGTCTTGCGGCCCAGCTCATGGGTTATCGGGGCGTGCGGATCCTGCAGGACAACGTCCTGTGGAAGCCGCCGGCGACGAAGGCGATCGGCTTCCACCAGGACGGCTCATACGCCGACTACCTGGTGCCGCCGCAGATGGTCACCTGCTGGATGTCGCTGCACGACACGCAGGCCGACGCGGGCCCCATCGCCTATGTGCGCGGCTCGAACCATTGGCCCAAGACGCCGCCGGAACGGACGCGGTTCCACGCCCCGGAGGACTGGCTGGCAGGCGTGCGTGCGGCGAAGCCTGAAGACGCCGAGATCGACGTGGTGCCGGTCGTCGTGAAAGCCGGTGGCGGGGCGTTCCACCACGATCTCACCTGGCACGGTTCGGAACCGAACACGAGTGGGACCGTCTCGAGGATGGCGCTCGTCTCGCATCTGCTCCCGTCCGAAGCTCGGTTCCACCACCGCAACGTGGACGTCGTGTACTCGCGCTACCGGCGGCGCGGCGACACCTCGATGGACGAGTCGTACTTCCCGATCCTCTGGGATGCCATGGGGTACCGAACCCCATGGCTGTCGGAGCTGCCCGAGATCGACTGAGGCGACATTCAACCGCCACGCAGGCGGCTCGCGAGGATCTCCAGCAGCGCCCAGGCGGCCCGTGGCTCCGCAGCCAAGGTGTCCCGCAAGGTGTCGCGCGACACCGACAGACAGCGGACCTCGCCCACCGCCACCACGTCGGCGCTGCGGGGGCGGCCGTCGATCACGGCGACCTCGCCGAACACGTCACCGGCCGAGAACGTCCGGAGAGGGTTGCCTCCCCGCTCGACCCGGACCTCGCCGTCGAGGATCACGAAGAGCTCGTCGCCGGGTTCGCCCTCCCGCACGATGGTCTCGTCGGCCGAGAAGGTCCGCTCCGAGCCCGCGGCCATGATCAGCGCCACGAGCTCCGGCGACAGCGATGAGAACAGCGGGACGGTCGCGAGGAGGTGTTCGTACCGGCCCCCGTGGAAGAGCAGGGGCGCTCCGTCGCCGTACCGCACGTACTCCACCTGCCCGAGGAAGAGGGAGTGATCGCCGCCCCAGTAGGAACGCACCACGCGACCGACGAGCTGCGCGAGCGCCCCTCCCACGAGCGGCGTGTCGTGGACGAGCTCGAAGGTCGCCTCGCTCCCGGCTCCCGCGCGGCCGGCGAAGTGGTCGGACAGTCCTTCCTGTTGGTCGGACAGGACGCTGATCCCATACGTCCGTCCTTCGTGCAGGAGGGCGTGCATCTTCGCGCGTTTGTCCACCGAGATGACCACCAGCGGTGGGCTGAGCGACACCGACATGAACGCGTTGGCGGTCATGCCGTGCACCTGCTCCCCCACCTGGGTCGTGATGACGGTGACACCGGTGGCGAACATCCCCAACGTGCGACGGAACGCGACGGCGGGATCGCCCTCACCCCCGGTCTCGAGCGGATGCTCCGCCGGGGTGTCGTCGGGGAAGGACTCACCGATGCCTTCGGGGGCGAACACACCGCCGTGGACCGGAACGTCGAACTCGAGCGGACCGTCCTCCGGCTCTCCAGGATCCGGCACCTCAGCTCCAGGGGTACGGCGAGTGGCTGACCGGATGCAGCGCACCCTCAGCGAACCGTGCATAGCGGAACGGCTCCAGGAGCGCCTGGCGGTCGCCCAGCAGCTCCTTCGCCACCAAGGCGCCGACGCCGATCATCTTGTAGCCGTGGTTCGAGTCCGCGATCACGTACGCGTTCTCGCGGAACGTGTCGAAGACCGGGAAGCTGTCGGCGGTGAACGCTCCGATACCCCCCGTGGGCGCCTTCTTGTAGAGCGGGCGCTTGCCCTCGAACCGCCGATGGCAGTGCGCGAGCGCCGAGGTCCACATCCGCTCGAACTCCTCGGTCACGACGTAGTCCGAGCTCAAGGGCCCGTAGGGGTCGACCGGGACCTCGTCAGCAGGTTGCTCGACCGTCCATGGCATGGCGCCGCCCTGGACGCCGCCGAAGTTCACGTCGGGCTTGTAGTAGATGCCCCAGAGCTCCTCCGTGACGATCGAGCCGTCCATGTCGTCGATCAAGGGGGCATCGGTGTCCACGTGGACCACCGGTGGCATGGAGCCGTCGTTCGTGGTCAGGTAGCTGGGGTCGACGCCGAGGGTGCCCTCCTGGAGGCACCAGTAGGTCCACGTGGGACGCTCGTAGCGCTCACCGTCACGCCCGACCACCGTGGTGGTCGAAGGGAGGTCGAGCATGTGCCAGAAGTCTCGGACCCAGGGACCGGCGGCGATCACGACGGCGTCGCAGGCGACCCCACCGTGATCGGTCTCGACGGCGGTGACGGCGCCCGAGTCCACACGGAACCCGGAGACCGTCACCGGCGCGTAGAGCTCCACGCCGAGCGCCTCGCTCTTGCCCCGGAGACCGACCATCGACGGCAGGTTCTCGGCGTACCCGCCCCGCTTCTCATGGAGCACCGCCGTGATGTTCCGTGCCTGCCAATCGGCGAAGAGGCCTTCCATGTACACGCGACAGGCATCCTCCCCCTCGATCAGCTCGGATGCGTACCCGATGTCGCGCTGCTGCTCGTAGATGGACGCCACGTCGGCGTGCATCACCTCGGGAGCGACCTGCAGGTAGCCGACGGGGTGGTAGTGGAAGGCCTCCGGGTCCGAGTCCCAGACGTCGACCGAGTGCGCCATCAGCTCGCGCATCGCGGGCTGGAAGTAGTTGTTGCGGATCACGCCGCACGCGATCCCGGACGGTCCCGCGCCGACGCCCGTCTTGTCGAGCACGATCACGTCGCGTCCAGAGCCCAGACCCTGATGCTCGAGTTCCGTTGCCAGATGCCACGCGGTGGAGAGACCGTGCACGCCTGCTCCGATGACCACGTACCGGGCGGAGGCAGGCAGAGCCATCGGTCGTGTCAGTCCTCACGGGCGGGACATACGCAGAAGAGCGTGCCCCACGGGTCGGCCATCGTGGTCCAGCGGATGAAGCCATCGTCGCTCTCGTCGACGGTCCATCGGACCGTCGCGCCCATCGTCACCAATCGATCCACCTCGGCGTCGGGGTCGTCGACCCGCAGATCGAGGTGGACGGGCGTCTTCCCGGGGGCGATCTCGTCCACCTCTTGGATCACGAGACGTGGGCGAGGGTCGCCCGCGGGCGGACCGAGCACCACGTAGGGCTCGCGGACGTAGCGCCGCTCGTAGCCGAGCGCGCCCGCCCACCATGCCGCGACGTCCTCGGCCTCCAGCGCATCGATCGTCACCTCGATCGACGCCGTCACGCGAGCGCCTCGACCTCGGCGCGAGCATCCCGACGCCGGCGTGCCGCGTCCACGAACGAACGCCAGATGCCGAGCATCCGCGGGTCGTCCTGCCATTCCTCGTGGAGCTCCCACTGCACGCCCAGGACGAACGCGGTGGCGCCCGGCATCTCGACGGCCTCCACCACCCCATGGGGCGCCCACGCGACGTCGAGGAGCCCGACGCCGAGATCCCGGATCGCCTGGTGATGGTAGCTATCGACGTCGGCGTGCTCGCCGAGGTGGTCGGCGAGCACGGACCCCGGCCGGATGGTGATGGGATGCGTCGGGTGGGGCGGTCTCTCGTCGCCGCGGAGGGTCGCGGCGACGAGGGAGCGCCACTCCTCCCACTTCGCGCCGGGGTGGTCGGCACCCTGTTCGGGGAACTCGTCGAGATCCCCGAACAAGGTCCCGCCGAACGCCACGTTGAGGATCTGGATCCCGCGACAGATGCCGAGCACGGGAACGCCGGCCTCGACGGCGAGACGGGCCAAGTCGAGCTCGATCCCATCGAGGAGCCAGGCCGGCTCCACCTGCTTCGGGTTCGGCTCGTCGCGGCCGTACCGCCACGGCTCGATGTCGCGACCGCCGGCCAGGACCAGCCCGTCCGCGCGCACGACGGCGTCGACCCGGTCGTCGTGGCCCTCCAGGTACGGGAGCAGGACGGGGAAGCCGCCCGCCGCCAGGATCGGCCGCGGGTAGCCAACGCCGTAGTAATCCCCGTAGTCCGCGAACCCCTCCGAGATCGCGATGAGAGGCCTGCTCATATGAGGGACCTCACGTCGGCGCCCCGAGCGTTGAGTCCATCCAGGCCTCGAACATCCGCCGCCCGTGGTCGCGGAGCTCCTCCTCGCGCCCTGCGAAGTCGTCGAGCAGCCGCGGGAGCGAGCCGGCACCCAGCACACGATCGGCGTACGCCCCGTACGCGGGGACGCGGGACCACGCGTCGGCCATCTGCAGCGACACCTCGAGGTGGAACTGGACGCCGTACGCGTTCCTGACGCGGAACGCCTGGTTCGGATAGGCGGGGGACGACGCGAGGAGCGTGGCGCCGGCCGGGAGATCGAACGTATCGCCGTGCCACTGCAGCGTGACCACCTCGGCGGGGAGCGCCGCCGTCACCGGATCCTCGCGGCCTTCTCCGGTGAGGGTCACCGGCAAGAGCCCGACCTCGGGCGCAGGGCCCGGGTAGACGCGGGCACCCAACGACGACGCCAGCAGCTGGACACCGAGACACGCTCCCCAGAACGGCACGTCAGCACCGACCGCATCGGCGATCACCTGCTTCTCGCGCACGAGCCACGGGTGGTCGTCCTCATCGTTCACGCTCATCGGCCCGCCCATGGCCACGATGGCATCGAAGGCACGCTCGGGGATCGGCTGCCCATCGTCGAGCTCGACGCGCGTGATGCGCGCTCCCCGCTCGACGAGGACGTCCTCGTAGACACCCGGTGGCTCGCACGCGATGTGCTGCAGGACGAGGACGTCCACGGCGACCGGGTTCAATGCCCCGAGGGCTTCTCCCAGCCCTCGAGCACGGGCGGGCTCCAGTCCGTGCCCGTGAGCGGCGAACCCTCGACCCAAGGACCCAGCTCGGGCTGGGCGAACTTCGTGTGCTTGGCCTTCAGCTGGATCCCGTAGGAGTTGCCCTCCACGAGATGCTTCATGAGCACGCGACGCGCGACGTCGTTCTCCCGCCCCTCGGGGATCGGGAAGTAGATCTTGAGGAACGAGTTCGAGTACCGGTCGAACACCGCCGGGACGCCGTCTTCCTCCAGGAGCTCGATGTCTTCCAGCCAGTTCAGATCGTCGCCCGGCGTGAGCTCCATCAGGTCGAGGTCCTCGATCAGGGAGATGTCCTCCTGATAGGGGAAGCGGTGACCGGCGAGCTCCTCGGCGTCGATCCCGATCTTCGTCGACAGGTGTTGGTCGGTCATGTCGTCGCTCCTAGGCGCCCGGGAACTGCCCGGTGTCAGCCAGGTACTTCTGCATCATGGTCTTGATCTCCTCCAGCGTGCTCTGCTCGGTCACTCCGGGGATGTAGTCGGTGCCCGCGAGCGGCACCTTCGCCATGGCCGCCGCCTCGACCGTGAGGGCGCAGAGGTCCTCGGGCTCCAGGCTGTGGACGTCGGTCTTGCCGCAGGCCCGAGCGAGCATCTGGAGCTCCATGGTCATCGCGGTGAGGAAGTTGTACACGCGGGTCGAGGCTTCCTCGACCTCCAGCCGTTTGCGGAGCTCCGGGTCCTGCGTGGCGACACCCACGGGGCATCGACCCGTGTGGCAGTGGTAGCACTGGCCGGCCGGCACCCCGACGGTGCCCTCGTAGTCCGTCACGCCCGGGATCTCCTTGTTGCAGTTGAGCGCCATGAGTGCCGAGTGCCCGATGGCCACCGCCTTCGCTCCCAGGGCGAGGCACTTGGCGACATCGGCGCCGTTGCGGATCCCTCCGGCGACGATCAGATCGACCTCGTCGGCCAGCCCCACGTCCTCCAGGGCGCGACGAGCTTCCGGGATGGCCGCCATCAGCGGGATGCCGGTCTCCTCGGTGGCGATGTGCGGCCCGGCGCCCGTGCTCCCCTCGGCGCCGTCCAGGTAGATCGTGTCGGGGCCGCACTTCGCGGCCATGCGGACGTCGTCGTAGACGCGTGCCGCCCCCAGCTTCAGCTGGATGGGGACGCGGTAGTCCGTGGCTTCTCGGATCTCCTGGATCTTCGAGCGAAGATCGTCCGGGCCGAGCCAGTCAGGGTGCCGCGCGGGCGAGCGTTGATCGATGCCTGCCGGCAGCGACCGCATCTCAGCCACCTGCTCGGTCACCTTCTGGCCCATCAGGTGACCGCCCAGCCCGACCTTGCAGCCTTGCCCGATGAAGAACTCGACGCCGTCGGCCAGCATCAGGTGGTGTGGGTTGAACCCGTACCGGCTCTGGATCACCTGGTAGAACCACTTCGTGCTGTGATCCCGCTCGGGCGGGATCATCCCGCCTTCGCCCGAACAGGTCGCGGTCCCCGCCATGGACGCGCCCTTGGCCAGGGCCGTCTTCGCCTCGAGCGAGAGCGCCCCGAACGACATGCCGGTGATGTAGATCGGGATATCGAGCTCGATCGGGTCCTTGGCGAACCGGGCACCGAGGACCGTCCGAGTCTCGCACTTCTCCCGATAGCCCTCGATGACGAACCGCGTCAGCGTGCCGGGGAGGAACATCAGCTCATCCCAGTGCGGGATGGGCTTGAAGATCGAGAATCCGCGCATGCGGTACCGGCCGAGCTCGGCCTTCACGTGGATGTCGTCCATGACCTCCTGGGTGAAGATCCGGCTGCGACCGAGCACGTCGCGTCGAGAGGGAGCCTTGTCACCTTCCACGGTCGTCTCCCCTCAGTGGATCACGAGCTTGCGCTCGCTGGGCTCGAGGTTGTCGTAGTTGTACAGCACCTTGCCGCACACGAACTTCTGGAACGCGGGCGGGGTCCCGAGGTCGTAGATCCGGAACTTGCGCTCGATCAACTCGGTGTCGTCATCGGTCCACTCCCCCGGGACGCAGTCGATCCCCAGGGCCTTCACGGTGCCGCCGACGTAGATGGTGCCGTCGTACATGGAGTCACCGAGACCGGGCCCGGCGTCGCCGCAGATCACGATCCGACCGCGCTGCATCATGAACCCGGTCATGGAGCCGGCGTCGCCCATGGCGATGATGGTGCCGCCCTTCTGGTCGATCCCGGTGCGGGCGCCCACGCTGCCCTTGACGACGAGGTCGCCGCCGCGGAGGGCGGCGCCGGCGAGCGAACCGGCGACCTTCTCGATCACGACGACGCCCGACATCATGTTCTCGGCGACAGACCAGCCCACGCGCCCGTTGATCTGGACCTCGGGGCCGTCGATCAGGCCGACCCCGAAGTAGCCCAGGCTGCCCTCGAACGTGATCCGGCAGCGCTGGAGGATCCCGACACCGAGCGAATGCTTCGCGCCCGGGTTCAGCACGGTGACGTCGCGGATGCCCTGCTCGTAGATGAGGTCACGCAGCTCGAGGTTGATCTGTCGGATCGAGAGCGGACCGGCGTCGAACACCGCTCTCCCGTCCTGGACCTCGGCGACGCGCGGGACCTCCGCATCCGGTTCGGCCAGACCGCGGGCGTCGTAGGTGATGCGGCGGCCGGTCACGGGTTCCCCCTCATCGGCTCCATACCAGCACCTGCCTCTCGTACGGATCGTAGGTGTCGATCTCGTGGTCGAGGAGCGCGCGGATCGCGATCTCCTCCGAGGCCATGGCCACCAGCTCGTCGGACTCGTAGAGGACGAGCGGCTTGGCAGCCATCTCGTCCTTCGCCACCCCCAGGCTGTTCTCGGTGACCGCCATGTAGGTGAACACGCCGTCGAGATCGTCCAGGCTCTGCTGCATGGCGTCCTTCAGGCCGCTCCCGGCAGCCATCTTCTCCGCCAGGTACACCGCGATGATCTCCGAATCGCACTCGGACTGGAACCTGTGACCGCTGCGTTCCAGGCGACGCTTCCACAGGAAGTAGTTGGTGAGCTGGCCGTTGTGGACGACGGCCACATCCGAGAACGGGTAGGCCCAGTACGGGTGAGCGCCGGAGATGTCCACGTCGGACTCGGTGGCCATGCGCACATGGCCGATCGCGTGCGTGCCGCGGAAGCCGGCGAGACCGTAGAGGTCCGACACCTCCTGCGCGTCGCCCAGGTCCTTCACGATCTCGAGCGAGTGGCCGAGGGACAGGACCTCGCATCCCGGGACATCCTCGACGTAGTCGGCGAGCGCCTTCAGATCGCCTTCGTAGCGCACCGCGGCGCGGTACGCGTATTCCGTCTCGGACTCGACCCGGTCCACGGAGGCCCCGATCTTGTTCAGCCGCGACTCCACCTCCTGCCGGTGCCGCTCCAGCCGTTCCTTGAAGTCGAAGTCACGCGCGTCGTTGGCGTCGGCCAGCTTGAACCGGAGCACGATCAGATCCGTCGGCGGCCCGAAGAGGGCATAGCCCGACGAATCCGGCCCGCGGTGCTTCATGGACTGAAGCATCGAGGTCATCTCGGAGCCGATGTCGGCGTCCGTTCCCCGATGGATGATGCCTGCGATGCCACACATGATGGGGCACTCCTTTCCGGGCCGCCCCTACGGCAGGATGTCCAGGTACTCGTTCACATCCCAGTCGCTGACGGTGGCGAGGAACCGCTCCCACTCGTCGCGCTTGTAGTGCATGAACACGCGGTACATGTCGCCGGGAAGGGCCTGCTGCACGAGCTCGTCGGCCTCGAGGGCGTCGAGCGCTTCGCCCAGGCTCGTCGGGATCCGCTCGACGTCTTTCCCACCTTCGATGGCCTCGTAGATGTTCCGCTCCTCGGGTGGGCCCGGGTCGATCTGGTTCTCGATGCCGTCCTGCATCGCCAGGATCAACGAGGCGAACGACAGGTAGGGGTTCACCGCGGAATCCACCGACCGGTACTCGAACCGCCCCGGTGCGGAGATCCGCAGCGCGGTCGTCCGGTTCTGGAAACCCCAGTCCGCGAAGATCGGCGCCCAGAAACCCGCGTCCCACAGCCGGCGGTACGAGTTGACCGTGGGCGAGGACAGCGCCGTGAGCGCCCCCAGGTGCTTGAGGACCCCACCGATGGCCCACAGACCGATCTGTCCCGGCATCTGCGGGTCGTCGCCCTCGGGGAAGAAGCGGTTCACATCGCCCTCCCACAGGGAGATGTTGTGGTGGCAGCCGTTCGCGGAGACCCCCATGAACGGTTTGGGCATGAAGCACGCGAACGCGCCGAGCTCGCGGCCGACCTGGCGGCAGATCTGGCGATACGTGCTGAGACGGTCGGCGGTCTTGTCGGCGTGGTCGAACATGAAGTTCAGCTCGAGCTGCCCCGGCGCGTCCTCGTGATCGCCCTGGATCATGTCGAGGTCCATGGCCCGCCCGTACTGCATCACCCGATGGATGAGCGGCTGGAGCTCGGAGAACTGGTCGATGTGGTAGCAGTACGGCTTGGTCTTGCCCTCGACCGTCGGTTTCCCGTCGGCATCGACCTTCAACCACATCATCTCGGGCTCGGTGCCCGCGCGCAGATGTAGTCCCGTTTCCTCGGTGAACCTCGCATGGATCCGCTTGAGGTTGCCGCGGCAGTCGGAGGTGAGGTACGCCACCCCCGTCCTCTTCCTCCTCACGGCCGCGGAACAAGGTGCACCAGACGCGCGCGGTCTTCGGGTCCCACGGCAAGACGTTGAAGGTCTCCGGCTCCGGCGATCCCGACCAGCTCGCGCGCCTCCGGGCCGTAGCCGATGTAGTTGCCGTGCCGATCGGTGAACAGGTTCGCGGTGGACCCGTACACGAGTTGGAAGCCCGTGCCCGCGATGCGCTCCCAATGCGCGGCGGGGATGCCCTTCCCCATGATGCGGCCCGTCACGGAGATGAACTGGTAGTACATGTACTCGACGCCGTTCTCCACGATCTGTCGCTGGACGGCTTCGACGGCCTCATCCCTTCCGGGTTGACTCACGAACGCCTCGAGGTCGCTGGTCACTGCGTCTCCTCCCCTTCCGGGTCCCTGCGTCGATCGGGCACCGCGCGCGAGCCGACGAGCCGCGGTGATGTCGCGAATGGTAGGGCAGAGGGCGGGCCCGCCGCTACCGAGCCTCGTGGCAGCCAGAGTGTTCACACCCTCCACATCTGGGGGTCGCGGGGTGGCCGGGAGGACCGGGCGGTTCTCATCGGCGATGCCATGACCGCCCCGGCCCGCATGACCTCCTAACCACGTGGCGACGTGCCCTGGTCGGCGGCCCCAGGGGCGGGCCACGCTGATGGAGGGACCTCGTGGTCCCGCAGGAGGTGAGGTGGATGTTCGACCGGTTGGTGCTCGCGATCGACGGCTCGGACAGTGCCCGACTGGCGCTTGGCCTTGCCACCGAACTCGCTCACCGGTTCGACTCGCAGGTAACGGTCATCCATGTCCGTGAGGTGGCCGAGAGTCGTGGTGTCGCATCCGAAGAGACGACCCAACAGGCGACGAACCTGGTCGACCGTACCGTCGACGGACTCCTGGCCGACGGCATCAAGGCCGAGGGAACCACGCACGTGGCGCCCCTCGGCACGGCCGCCCGCGTGATCGTGGAGACGGCCGAGGCGCTGCCGGCCGATGCCATCGTGGTCGGAAGCCGAGGCCTCTCCGATTGGTCCGCGATCGTGCTCGGGAGCGTCGCCCACAAGGTGATCGGCCTCGCTCACTGCCCCGTCGTCGTCGCCCGCTGACGCGGTGGCCGGAGGTGATCGGGTGACCCGTCGAGCGGCCGCGTTGGCGGTGGCTTCCGCCGTCAACGCCGGATTTGACGGCCTCGCGGGGCGGGCGTAGCGTCCCGCGCCGTATGGCCGGGTCCCACATATCCACGGCGGTCCTCGAGGTCACGCCAGGATGAGCGTCGGGCCCCGTGCCGTCGCCAGCGAGCCGCCGGATCCCAAGGTGCGCGACCTCGCCGCGGTCCGGCGGGTGGGAGATGAGCGCGCCTACCTCTACCGGTTGATCGAGACGATCGGATCGGGACCCGACCTCGAGGCGATCCTCGCGGGCGTCACACGGCTCGTCACCGAAGCGACGGCGTGTCATGCGTGCCTCATCTGGTTCGAGCAAGATGGACGACTCGTCCTGCGTTCCTCGTCGGCGCCGTACACCCACCTGGCGGGGAAGGTGAGCATGGCCATCGACGAAGGTCTGGCCGGGTGGGTCTACCGCACCCGCCGCTCCACCTTCATCGAACAGAACGCGCTCGATGATCCGCGGGTGAAGTACTTCGCCGAGCTCGAGGAGGAGCGGTTCCAGTCGCTGGTTGCCGTACCCGTGTTCGGCCGCTCGGGCGACGCGATCGGCGTCATCGCCCTGCACGCCGAAGCTCCCCGCGAGTTCGACCGCGCCGACCTCGACTTCCTGGAGCACACGGCGGCGTTGATCGCGGGTGCCATCGAGAATGCGCGCCTCTATGAAGACGCCACCGCGAGGGTGCAGCTGTTGACCGATCTCTCCCGTCTCCTGCAGAAGATCGCGCAAGCCGGCGACCAGGATCGGCTGCTCGAGGTCGTGGTCTCGGGCCTCCGCCAGCTCACCGGCGCCACGAGGGTCGAGGTGCACCTCTTCGGTCCGGACGAGCGCCTCAGGGTCGAGGTCGCGCGGCCCCGCCGCGCATCGGGGCTCCCCGTGGACGAGCGCGCCCTCCGGGCGGGCTCGACGCCCGGGAGCACCGAGGAGGAGGAGGGGCGACGGCTCGTCCGGGCTCTGTGGCCGGACGAGCCGCCCGGCTGGCCACTGGTGGAGTCACTCGTCGCGGGCGACGAACGACTCGGCCTGCTGGTGGCGCTCGTGCCGACCTCGGCCGCAGCCGGGCTCCGGGCGGCCGTCGCGGGGGTCGCCGCCCACACGGCGGTCGCGCTGAAGCAGCACCAGGTCATCGAGCGCCTCCTCGAGAAGACGCTCTTGAAGGATTTCTTCCGGTCCCTCTCCAGCGTCGACGGGATGCCGGAGGAGACGGCGGAACTCGCCGCCCGTCTCCACTGCGACCTCGAGGCACCGCATCTGGTCGTCCACGTCGTCCCCTGGCACGGCGCATCGCCCGCGGAGGGCCGTGGACGTTCGGGCCAAGCCCGACGCTGGCGGGAGCGGGCGGTCCAGGTCGAGTCCAGGCTCGCCACCCGGTTCCCGGGGCTGCTGGTGGACACGTTGGAGGACGCCCTCCGAGCACTGATCCCGCTCCGCGACGACGTGGACGTGGACGCCGTCGCCATGATCCGCGCCATCGAGTGGGGACCGCCCGAGGAAGAGGGGTTCACGATCGGGGTGTCCAACGTGTGCGTGGGAGGCAGCAGCTACCCGCATGGCTTCGACGAGGCGGAGCGCGCCGCGGAGGTCGGCGGCCTGATCCGGCGCGGGCCCGGGGTCATGACCTACAGCGACCTCGGGCCGTACCGCTACGCGCTCTTGGCCGAGCCGGACGACCGCGATCCGTTCCAGCGCGCCCTGGACACGCTGGCGACCTACGACCGCCGGCGCGGCACGGAGCTGCTCGACACCCTGGAGGCGTACCTCGGGCGACGCGGGAACGTGGTGGGGACCTCGCGGGATCTGTACATCCATCCGAACACGCTTCGTCAACGACTGGATCGGATCCAGCGCCTCTCGGGCGTCGATCTCGAGCGAGACGACTGGCTGTCGCTCGCCGTGGCCACCAAGATCGTGAAGCTCCGCAGGATGCGGGCGACCGCGGGCAACGGAAGGGGGAACGATGGCTGACCGACCCAAGAACGTCGCGCAGGTACGCAAGCTCGTCGACCAGATGGGGATCGAGTTCGTCTTCGCGCAGTTCGTCGAGATGTACGGGAAGCCGAACGCGAAGCTGGTCCCGGCCTCCCACCTCGAAGACGTCTTCGCCGAGGGCGCCGGCTTCGCCGGGTTCGCGACCGGCGAGATCTGGCAGGGGCCGCACGACCCGGATCTGGCGGCGATGCCCGACCCCGAGAGCTTCACGCCGGTGCCGTGGCAGCCCGACCTGGCGCGCTTCGCGTGCGACATCTTCGTCGAGGGCCAGCCGTGGCCCTACTGTCCTCGCACGATCCTCAAGCGCCAGCTCGCCCGGGCCAAGGACATGGGGTTCACGTTCAAGACGGGGATGGAGGCCGAGTTCTTCCTGATCAAGCGCAACGCGGACGGAACGATCGGACTCGCCGACGAGCTCGACACGCTCGATCGTCCCTGCTACGACATGAAGGCGCTCACCCGCCAGTACGACTTCATCTCCACCTTGTCGAAGTACGAGTCGCAGCTCGGCTGGGACAACTACGCGAACGACCACGAAGATGCGAACGGCCAGTTCGAGTCGAACTTCCAGTACGACGACGCGCTGACGACGTCGGACCGGATCATCTTCCACCGCTACATGGTCCACACGCTCGCCCAGCAGCGCGGCATCGAAGCGACGTTCATGCCGAAACCGTTCGCGAACCTGACCGGGAACGGGCTCCACTGCCACATGAGCCTCTGGGACGCGAAGAAGGACACACCGCTGTTCGAGGACCCGAAGGACAAGCGAGGGCTCGGGCTTTCCAAGCTCGCGTACCACTTCCTCGGCGGTCTGCTGAAGCACGCGAGGGCCTACATCGGCGTCACGGCGTCGACGGTCAACTCCTACAAGCGCCTGATCGTCGGGGCACCCACGTCGGGAGCGACGTGGTCGCCCGTCTATGTCTGCTACGGCGGCAACAACCGGACCCAGATGATCCGGGTGCCGGCGCCGGGTCGCTTCGAGGACCGCACGATCGACGGCGCAGCGAACCCGTACCTCACCGCCACGGTGATCCTCGCGGCGGGCCTCGACGGCATCGAGAACGAGATCGATCCGGGTGATCCGAACCTCGGGAACATGTACGACGCCACGCCGCGCGAGTTGAAGCGACGCAAGATCGACGTGCTGCCCGGCAACCTCCTCGACGCCGTGCGCAACCTCCGGAAGGACGAGATCCTCCGTGAGGCGCTGGGAACCGGCCCCAACGGCGACTACATCGACTACTACTGCGACCGGAAGGAGGCGGAGTGGAAGGAGTACCACGACCTGGTCAGTGACTGGGAGGTCACGAAGTACCTGTCGCTGTATTGAGTCGCTGTCGACGCCTTGCGTGCCTCTGAGCGAGGCGTCACACTACCCGCTGGCTGAAGCGGCCCTGCACGCCCGAGCAGGCCATTCTGCGAGAGGGAGGGGGTTGTATGGGAGACGCAACTGCTGCGTTCGACGCCAGCCTCGTCGACAAAGAGGGGAAGCTCGCGAAGGACACCAACTGGTGGGGGGCCTTCGTCATCGGGCTCTCGGGCACGCTCCTCGTCATCACCTTGGTCGGGTTCACGACCGCTGCGCTGGGTCCATTCTCGGTCGCGCTCTACATCGTGCTCACCCTGGCCGGCGTGTTCCTCTGCTACTGCCTCGCGGAGCTCGCCACCTCCATGCCGGAGAAGACGGGAGGGCTCCCCGCCTACGCGTTCGAGACGTTCAAACCGTGGGGGAAAGGAGCGTCCACGCACCTCGGTGGGCTCAGCTCCTGGGGGTACTGGCTGGGCTGGTTCGCGGTCGCTCCGATCAACGTGATCATCGCGGCCGACTACGTCATCAGCCTGCTCGACCTCCCGACCGGGACGGTGTTCGACCCGTTCGGACCCTCGATCGGAGGACCGACGAGCTCGACCCGGCTGATCGTCGCCGCGATCCTCCTGCTCCTCATGTTCGTCCCCTGCTACCTCGGGATCCGGCTGGGAGCTCGGTTCGCCACGGTGCTCGGCATCTGCTCGATCGTCCCGCTCCTGCTGATCATCGTGATGCCGTTCTTCAACCTCGGCGAGACCGACTTCAGCTACGCGCTCTCATTCGACTTCGTCGCGTCGGGAGGCTGGACGGGCATCACCTTCTCCTTCACGCTCGTGATGGCGTGGGCGTTCATCTACACGTGGACCGTGCTCGCCATGGAAGCGGCGGCGTGCTACGTGGCGGAGTGTCGTGACCCGGTGCGTGATGCCAAGATCGCCCTGACGGCGGAGGGGCTGTTCGGTCTCTTCATCTACATCACCCTGCCGATCATGGTCTTGGCCGTGCTCTCACACGCCGATCTGGATCTGTTGCAGGACGGAGCGTTCCTCGGCGATCCCGCCACGCTCTTCGTGGCGTACACGGAGAAGCTCTTCGGGGCGAGCACGTTCTGGGAGTGGTTCGTGGGTCTGGCGCTCATCGCGGCCCTCCTGCTGTCGGTCCTCAACGCCGTGATGGGGTGCGCACGTGGTCTCTGGCAGAACTCGCGCGACGGGATCCTGCCGCGTTTCTTCGGCAAGGTGAACCGGCACGGGGTGCCGAGCACCGCGATGCAGTTCAACCTCGTGTGCTCGTTCATCCTGCTGTTGATCGGCAACCCCCTGGACATCTACATCTTCTCCAACGTGGGGTACCTGTTCGCCCTGTCGCTCGCCCTGATCGGCTACTGGTTGTACCGGACGAAGCAGGCGGACGCACCGCGTCCTTTCAAGCTGGGCGGGTGGGCGGCGCCGGTCGCACTCGTGATCGGCGTGGTCTTCCTGTTCGTCTGGGCCTACGGCGGCTACTTCGCGGCCGACTACCAGGTGGGAGCCGACAAGCGCATCCTGTTCTGGATCGGTCTGGTCCTGCTCGCCCTCTGGTTCCCGCTGTACTGGTGGCGGGAGGCTGAGAACAAGCGCTACGGGACCACCTTCTACCACCGGGTCTCCGCCGAGAGCTCGGCCGGATCGGAGGTCGGGACGGGCTCGTGAAGCCGCTCCTGGGGAAGGCGAAATGGGATCCGCAGCCGACGGCGCCCGCCGAGGTGCTCCTCGCCTCGGACGGACGCAGCCGGTTCACCCGGAGGGCGGTCGCTCGCGCGACCGCCCTCGCGGGCGACGGCACCGTCGCGGTGTTCACGGTTGCGAGGGTCTACGGGACCTCGTTCGGCTTGCCACACCCCGGCCTTCTGCCGACCAAGGAGGAGATGGAAGAGCGCGTGAGCTGGGTCGATGACACCATCCAGCGGCTCGAACGCGACGGCGTCGAGGCCGACGGCCAGATCGCCCAGACGCGCCGGCCGACGCGTGCGATCGTCCGCACCGCACGCCTCAGGAAGGTGGGGACCGTCGTGATGGACGAGGCACCCACCCGGGGATGGCGGAGGATCGTGGAGGGCGATCCCGCGAAGTCCGTTGCACGCGCGCTCCGCCGCAACGGTGTCGACGTGGAGATCGTGGCTCCGTCGAAGTCTCGCTAGGTCAGAACCTCATCGGAAGCCACGGCTCCCGCCGTGGGGCAGGAGTCGCTGCAGGTCCCGGATGGTCCGCGCCCGGGAGCCGAGCTTCGTCGCCAGCACCAAGAAGAGCTGCGCCGTGACCAGCGCGTCGTCCAGCGCGTGGTGGGGGCTCGCCACGGGCACCTCGTAGCGGGCGGCTGCGGCCGACAGGTTCAGGTTCGCGCCCTCGCTCCCCTCGAGGGCGAGCAGCAGGTCGCGAACATCGATGGCCCGTCGCATCCACGATCGCTGTCCACCGCCGAAGAGGCGGTCCAGGAACGCTGCCTCGACGGGGGCCCACCAGGCGAGGAGGAAGCGGGGACCGATGGCGGCACCGAGCGCCACTTTCGCCGACTCGAGCGGCGGTGCATCGATGAGATCCACCGGCCGCAGCATGTGCACCACGACCGAGCTCGGTGAGACGTCGACCTCGCCGGGGTTCACGAGCTGATAGACGGACCCTCCGACGTCGATACGGGCCCCGCGCACCGGCACCGTCCCGAAGGAGATGATCGTGTCCTTCTGGAAGTCGAGGCCTGTCGCCTCGAAGTCCAAGGCGACGAGGTCGGAGGTGCGCCACGACGCCCGGCGGGCCGCGCGATCGGGCGGTGCCGGCGGTGCGACGATCGTCATCGACCCACACCGAGCTTGTTCGCGAGCAGGTCTTGCACACGGTCGATCATCCGGAAGGCGTCCTTCAGCCCCTGGCGGCCGAGCGGACCGAGGCTCCCCGGGTCCACCAGGTCGTCCGGTGGTTGGCCGGTACGCACCTGGCGGACCTGATGCTCCAACCGAGTCTGCCAGAGGAGGCGGAACGCCTCCTCGAGCCCCGTCACCGTGTCCGCGTCGAGCCGGCCGCGCTCCCCGACCCGGCGCAGCCTGCGGATGGTCCGGTTCTCGGTGAGCCCTTCCATCACGGCGTACACGCGTGCGACGTTGGTGATGAGCGTGATCCCCCCGTGCTTGACGTCGAGCTTCTCCGCCGTCTTCCCCTTGGCATGGATGACGGCATCGCGCGCGAAACCCGTCGGCGGCCGATCCTCGAGCGCCGTCGTCCCCAGGCGCTTGACGAAACGCGCGTCCGTCGACGCGTTGCGGATGATCCCGCCGAACAAGGCTTCGACCTCGAGCGGGCCCGCAACGGGCCGGTAGTCGAAGGCGATCGCGCTCATCGCTCCACCCATCCAGGTGCCCTGCTCGATCCAT
>CAWEOB010000005.1:0-1144377 GCA_963810635.1 uncultured Actinomycetes bacterium | reverse complement strand
CCAGGCGCTCGGCGCGAGCCGCCGCCTCGGGGAAATCGGCCCAGTCGGCGCGCTTCGCGGCCCCGCTCTGGCCGTCGAAGCCGGTGAGCCGGTGGCGCACGTAGGTCGAGTAGCCGACCTTGCCCTGCTCGCCGTCGCTCACCACGTCCACGCCCGCGTCCACCTGCTGGCGGACGATCTCGCCGACCGCGCGATGCACCCGGGCGTCGAGGGCGGCCGGGTCGGAGGCGGCGCCGGTGTCCAGCGCGTCGAGCATCCCGGCCAGGTCGGGCGGCCGCGGGAGGCTGCCGGTGTGCGTGGTGAGGATGCGGTCCGTGCTTCGCTTCATGGGGGCGAGCGAATCTGACTCCACTCGCGAGCGATTGTCAAGAACGCCGAGTGACGCTACTCGATCACCTGATCCGCCCGCTGCAGGAGCGACGGCGGGATCGTGAGACCGAGGGCCTTCGCGGTCTTGAGGTTGATGACCAGCTCGAACTTGGTGGACCGCTCGATCGGCAGGTCGCCGGGCTTCGCCCCTTTCAGGATCTTGTCCACGTAGACGGCGGCACGGCGGAAATTGTCCGCGAGGTTCGCACCATAGGACATGAGGCCCCCTTCGTCCACGAAGTTCCGGTCTCCGTAGATGGCCGGCAGGCGGCTCTTCACGGCAAGGTCTGCCAGCCGTCCCCGGTACGTCGTGAACATGACATCGCCCAGGATGAGGAGCGCGCCGGCGCGCTTCGTGCTCATCGCCGCGAACGCGCTCTCGAAGTCATTGAGCCGGCGCGCCTCCAGGCGTTGCAGCTCTACCCTCAACGCCCCGGCCGCGATCTCCGCTTCCTTCAGCGCGAGGGCGTTGCCTCGCGTGGCGGGATTCCAGAGCACGGCCATCCGGGAGACCTTCGGGGCGGTCTCCTTCAGGAGCTCGAGTTGCTTTCCGCGCGATCTCGGGACCGACCGTGCTGGTCAACCCGGTGATGTTCCCGCCCGGCCGTCGCCAGACTGGCGACGAGCCCCAGCTCGGCCGGATCACCGCCGGCCACCGTGACGATCGGGATCGTCCGGGTCGCGTTCCTCGCGGCCAACATGGTCGGCGTCGACGGCGCCATGATGAGGTCCACCCGGAGTCCGACCAGCTCCGCCGCGAGGTCGGGGAGCTGCTCCGCCCGCCCTCCCGCGAATCGCCACTCGATGACGATGTTCTGACCCTCGACCCAGCCGAGGTCCTTCAACCCTCGCTGGAATTCCCGGACGAACGGCTCTGCGGACTCACGGGAGGGACCGCCCAGCCACCCTATGCGCGGAATCTTCCCCGCCGGCTGCGGCCCGGGCAGCGAGCGGTGCGACGAGGAGGCCAGCCACGGCCCCCAGGAACACGCGCCGGTCCATCACTCGATCACCTGATCCGCCCGCTGCAGGATCGACGGCGGGATCGTGAGACCGAGGGCCCTGGCGGTCTTGAGGTCGATGACCAGTGCGAACGTCGTCGGCTGCTGGATCGGCAGGTCCCCCGGCTTCGCCCCCTTGAGGATCTGATCGACGTAGGTGGCGGCACGCCGAAAGTTCGTCCGCAAGCTGGGACCGTACGAGATCAGGCCTCCACGACTCTCCCCCTCCGGGGGAATCGAGAAGATACTCGGGAGCCGATGCTTGACCGACAGCTCGGAGAGGCGCGTCCGCCCTGAGCGCAGCATGGGGTCGGGTAGAATCACCACGGCGCCCACGCGCTCGTGCGCCATCGACGTGAAGGCATGGTCGAAGTCGCCCGGGCTGCGAACGTCCGTGTTGTACACCGTCAGCCCGAGGTCCCTGGCCGCCGACTGCGCCTCCGCCCAGAAGCGCGGATGCGTCGGGTTCGCGCCGTTCCCGAGGACCGCAACCCGCGAGAGTCCCCGGACCAGCTCCCTGGCAAGCTCGAGCCACTTGGCCGTCAGCGCGAGGGCGAGATTGGAGGTGCCCGTCACGTTGCCGCCCGGCCGCGCCAGGCTCGCGACGAATTCGCGACCGACGGGATCGCTCACCGCGGCCATGACGATGGGGATCGTGCTGGTGGCCTGCTTGGCCGCGACCACGACCGCATCACCGGCCACCACGATGACGTCGACCCGCAGCCGGATCAGCTCCGCGAGAAGTGCGGGAAGCCGCTCGGCCTGTCCGTCCGCCGACCGGAATTCGATGATGAGGTTCTGGCCCTCCACGTAGCCGAGCTCGCGCAGACCGTCGCGCGTGACCTGCCACAGCTCGCTGCCCATACTGCCCGCCTCGAGAAACGCGACCCGGGCGGTCCGCGGGCGCGGCTGCGCCTGGGCGGCGAGCGGCGCGGCGAGGAGGCCGCCCGCCAAGGTGCCGATGAACGCCCGCCGGTCCATCACTCGATCACCTGATCCGCCCGCTGCAGGAGCGACGGCGGGATCGTCAGGCCGAGGACCTTGGCGGTCTTGAGGTTGATGACCAGGTCGAACTTCGTCGGCTGCTCGACCGGGAGATCGCCGGGCCTGGCGCCCTTCAAGATCTTGTCCACGTAGGTCGCGGCGCGCCGATTCAGATCAGCCTGGTTGTGTCCATAGGACATCAGGCCTCCGGCATGGACCACCTCCCTGAATGTGTACACGGCCGGCAGCCGGTGCTTGGCGGCCAGGGCCACGAGGCGGCCGCGCTCATGGAGGAGCATGGCGCTCGTCCACACAGTCAGCGCGCGCGCGCCCCCCCTGGTCATGTCCGAGAACGCTCTGTCGATATCGGCGGAACCTCGCGCTTCGACGAGTTGAAGCCGTACCCCCAGCGCCTGCGCCGCCACTTCTGCTCCCTTCAGCGTGTCCTTCTCCGTGCGTTCGCCGCCAGAGCCTGGCTGCCAGAGGATCGCAACCCGACTGGCCCCCGGAACAGCCTGCTTGAGCACCTCCAGACACTTGCCGACCAGCTCCGGGGAGAAGCCGGCCAACCCCGTGACATTACCGCCGGGCCGCGCCAAGCTGCCGACGAGTCCGCCCGTGACCGGATCGGTAGCACCAAAGAAGACAATGGGGAGGGTCCTGGTCGCTTGCTTGGCGGCCAGGGCGGCGACTGTGGTCGGGGCCACGATGACATCGACGTTGAGCGCGATCAGGTCGGCCGCAAGACCGGGGAGCCGCTCGAATTTCCCCTCGGCCTCTCGGTATTCGATCACGACGTTGCGACCCTCGACGTAACCGAGGTCACGCAGGCCTTGACGGAAGGCCTCGTGCAGGTTGGGGGGGGAAGCGACCATGCTGTTCGCGGACAGGTAGCCTATTCGAGGGACCTTGGCGGCCGGCTGGGCGCGAGCGGCCAGCGGCACGGCCAGCAGGCCACCCGCAAGGGAACCGATGAAGGCTCGCCGATCCATCACTCGATCAGCTGATCCGCCCGCTGCAGGAGCGACGGCGGGATCGTCAGGCCAAGGGCCTTGGCCGTCTTGAGGTTGATGACCAGGTCGAACTTCGTGGGCTGTTCCACCGGCAGGTCGCCGGCCTTGGCGCCCTTCAGGATCTTGTCCACATACGTCGCGGCGCGCCGGAAATTGTCACGGAGATCGACTCCATAGGCGATGAGGCCACCGGCCTCCGCATACTCCCTGTGCGGGTACATCGCCGGCAGGCGATTCTTGTTCGCGAACTCCGTGATCCGCATTCGGTGACCGAGCAGGACCGGGTCGAACAGGACGAAGAGGGCGCTCGGGCGTTCCCGGCTGATCGCGGAAAAGGCCCCGTCGAGATCGGCGGTCCCTCGTACCGCCAGGGGTTGGACCCGGACCCGCAGCGATCGGGCGGCCGCCTCGGTCTCCTTCATCAAGAGGGCGGTGTATGAGTTGGCCGGGTTCGAGAGCACGGTTACGCGAGACGCGGTGGGCACGGCTTCCTTGAGGATCTGTAGCTGCCTTGCCACGATCTCCGGGGCGAGGAGCGAGAACCCCGTGACGTTCCCGCCCGGACGGGCGATGGCGGCCACGAGCCCCTGCCCCAAGGGGTCCGCGGCGGTCACAAAGACGATCGGGATCGTCTTGGTCGCATTCCTGGCCGCGAGGGCCAGAGGTGAACTGGTCGCAACGATCACGTCGACCTTCAGGCCTACGAGCTCGGCCGCGAAGTCGGCGAAGCGCTCCACTCGCCCCTCCGCCCATCGGTACTCGATCGCGATGTTCTGACCCTCCACGTAGCCGAGGTCGCGCAGGCCCTGCCGGAAGGCCTCGACAAGCTCCGGGTACGCCGCGGGCGCATTGGTCGCGAGGAAGCCGATCCGGGGAACCTTCGATGCCGGTTGCGCCTCGGCGGCGAGCGGTGCGAGCAAGCTACCTACCGCGGCGCGGAGAAAGCCCCGGCGATTGATCACTCGATCACCTGATCCGCCCGCTGCAGCAGCGACGGCGGGATCGTCAGGCCAAGGGCCTTGGCAGTCTTGAGGTTGATGACCAGGTCGAACTTCGTCGGCTGCTCGACCGGGAGATCACCAGGCTTCGCGCCCTTCAAGATCTTGTCCACGTACGTCGCGGCGCGCCGCCACAGGTCATGAAAATCCGTCCCGTAGGACATCAGAAGGCCGGCCTCCGCGCCCTCTCTCAAGGTGGTCACCGTTGGCAGCTGGCTCTTGACCGCGAGCTCCGCGATCCGACTTCTATGGACGCCGAGCGTCGGATCGCCGAGGATCAGAATCCCCGTGAAGCGCTCCTTTCTCATCGTCTCGAAGGCCCGGTCGATGTCGTTACGCCCCCGCCCTCTGACCTCCACCGGGAGCACCGTCATGCCCAGCGCCGGGGCTGCGGCCTGAGCGGTTTTCAGCTGGGCCGGACCGAGGGAGCTGGAAGGATTGAGCAGGACCGCGACCCGAACGGCCGATGGGGCGGCCTGCTTGAGCAGCTCCAGCCGTTTGGGCACCAGGTCGGCATGAGCATCCGACAACCCGGTGACGTTCCCGCCGGGGCGCGCAAGGCTGGCGACGAGTCGCCGCCCGACCGGATCAGGGTCGATGGTGAACACGATGGGGAGCGCCTCAGGAGCCTTCCATCCCGCATCAATGAGCGCCGAGAGACCGTACACCACGAAGACGTCGAGCTCGAGTCGGACGAGCTCCGAGGCCAGCTCGGGGAGCCTATCAGCGCGCGCCGCCGCGTGCCGCTGCTCGATGGCGACATTCCGGCCTTCTACATATCCCAGCTCCCGCAGTCTTTGCCGAAACGCCGCCATCCAGCTCTTGTCGCCGTCCTCCCGCTGCAGCGACAGATACCCAATCCGCACGACCTTCCCGGCCGGCTGCGCCTCGGCGGCGAGCGGTGCGGCGAGGAGGCCGCCCGTTAAAGCCCCGAGGAATGCGCGCCGATCCATCACTCGATCACCTCTTCCGCCCGCTGCAGGGGCGTCGCCGGAATCGTCAGGCCGAGGGCCTTGGCGGCCTTCAGGTTGATGATCAATTCAAATCTCGTTGGCCGCTACCGAACAGAACATCCGCCGGCATCTCCAGTTCACCGTGTACGAGGAACGGCGCCATCCGTTTTCGGACATCGTCTCGCACCGCCTGCCGTGCGGCGCAGGGGAGTCTTAGGAACAATTGCCCGTGGCGCCCCCCGCCCGCCTCGAACGGCTGCCAGTACTCCTCGAACGACGTGAACCGATGGGCGCGGGTCTCCCGCGTGAGGCGAATCGCCTTCAGCCCCGCTCCAGCCAGCAATCGCTCGAGCGTGTCGCCATCGGCCAAGGCCGACGGCTGATACAGGGCGGCTCGCTGATCCGGGAGGTAGCGACTGAGCTCGTCCATGAGGATGCCAAAGAGCGGCACACGCTCTGGTGCAGCCCAGACGCACACGGCAAGTCGTGCGCCGCCACGTAGAACGCGCATCCATTCCCGGAGAGCTGTCGCTGGATCAGGCAGGAACATGAGCCCGAGTTGACACACGACCGCATCGAAGCTCTCGTCCCTGAACGCCAGCGTTTGCCCATCCATCAGAAACAGCGACACCGGCTGCTTCGCCACCTTCGCCGCCGCGATGCGCAGCATCGGCGCCGACACATCGATCCCAATGACCCTCCCGGTCGTCCCAACGCGAGATCCGGCGAGTGTGGCCGCTTCACCAGTTCCCGTCGCCACGTCGAGAACTCGATGGCCGGTGGCCATACCGGCCTCGGCCAGCAGGGTCGGCACGTAGAGCCGGGACCATCGTCCTGAGAGCAAATCATAAGAGGCCGCGCCGGCATCGTAAGAGATCATCCCGCGCTCAACTCGAGCCAGCGCCTGGCGCTCACTCGATCACCTGATCCGCCCGCTGCAGGAGCGACGGCGGGATCGTCAGGCCGAGGGCCTTGGCGGTCTTGAGGTTGATCACCAGCTCGAACTTGGTCGCCTGCTCGATGGGAAGGTCGCCGGGCTTGGCGCCTTTGAGGATCTTATCGACGTAGACGGCGGCACGACGGTAGTTGTCCAGGAAATTCGGCGCATAGGCCATCAGGCCGCCGGCCTCCACATGCTCCGGGTTCCCGTACACTGCCGGCAGACGACGCGTTGCCGCGAGGTCTGCGATTCGTGCCCGCTGATCGATGAACATTACGTCCACGAGGACGACAACCGCGCCGGCCGCCGCCTTGGTCATCGCCGCGAAGGCACTGTCGATCTCACGAGGGGTACGCGCCTCCAGGGGTTGAAGTCGCATCCCCAATGTTCGGGCCGCAACCTCCGCCGCTCTCAACTGTGGCGGGTTACCTGGATTTTCGGGATTCGAGAGGACGGCCACCCGTGAGGCCTTGGGAACGATTTCCTTGAGCATCCCCAACTGCTTTCCCACGAGCTCAGGAGTTCTAACCGACAGCCCGGTGATGTTTCCTCCCGGCCGCGCGAAGCTGGCGACGAGACCAGTCGCCACCGGATCAACAACGACCGCCATGACGATGGGGATCGTACTGGTCGCTTCCTTGGCAGCCCGGATCGCTGGCACAGCAGCCGTGAGGATGACGTCCATCCTCAGACGGACCAACTCGGCAGCGAGGCCCGGGAGGCTTTCGTACTTCCCGGCCCCCCATCGGGACTCAATCGCGATGTTCTGACTTTCCACATAGCCAAGTTCGCGGAGCCCTTGCTTGAACGCGTCGATGCGGGCCACAGCAGCAACGGAAGGTGAACCCGACGAGAGCACACCGATTCGCCACACCTTCCCTGCCTGCTGCGCCTGGGCGGCGACCGGCGCAGCGAGGAGTCCGCCCGCGATGACCGCAATGAAGGCGCGTCGCGGTATCTCGGGCGAGCAGATAGAGGCCATCGGGTCCCTCATCGGTCTGGCCGGGAGTCTACCAGCGTCGGCGGACGTGGGGCGGCGCACGTGGAGGAGGGGCGTGGGGGAATCGTGGGGAGTCAGGGGCGTGATTGTCCCGGTTGGCCGCGCTCCCACGTGCGGGCAGGAGGCAAGAATGCTACAGTCTCAGCCGACCCGACCCGGCCCTGATCTCCCACCACGAGGAGGATCGCCATGGGACGCCCGTACAACGTCATCGACGCCGACGGCCACGTGCTCGAACCGGTGGACATCTGGGACAAGTACATCGACCCGAGCTTTCGCGAGCGGGCGCCCCGGATCGTCATCGACACCGACGGCAAGGAGCGCCTCCTCGTCGAGGGACAGGTCCTGGGCAGCCAGAAGGGCTTCGGCGTCATCGGGGCCATCGGGTCCCGGCAGGGTGAGGTGGCCGCCGAAGCCACCATGAAGTACGTGGAAGGGCGCCCCGGCGGGTTCGACCCGCACGCGCGCATCCCGGACATGGATCTCGACGGCATCGACGCGGCCTTCCTCTACCCGAGCGTGGGCCTCTTCGCGGGCGCGGTGCAGGAGCCGGGGCTCGCGGCCGGGATGTGCCGCGCCTACAATCGCTGGCTCGCGGACTACTGCCAGCCCTATCCCGATCGGCTGTTCGGGGTGGCGATGCTGCCGATGCAGTCGATCGACCTGGCCATCCAGGAGATGCGCTTTGCGCGCAAGGAGCTCGGCATGCGCGCCGGCTTCCTCCGCCCCAACCCCTACAACGGCAAGATGCTGCACCACCCGGACTACGCCCCGTTCTGGGAAGAGGTCCAGGAGCTGGACATGGCGATCGGGATCCACGAGGGCGCGAGCGGCGGCATGCCCCAGGTCGGGGTGGACCGCTTCGAGACGCGCGGAGCCCGGCACATCATCTCGCACACCATGGAGATGATGCTGGCCGCGATGAGCGTGATCTGGAGCGGGGTCTGCGACCGCTACCCGCGCGTGCGGATCGGCTTCATGGAGTCGGGCGGCGGGTGGATCGCGCCGTGGCTCGACCGGATGGATCGCCACTTCGACGACCAGGGCTTCAACGACTCGGGCCTCTCCATGCGGCCGACCGAGCTGTTCCGGCGCAACTGCTGGATCTCGTTCGAGCCGGTCGAGGGCTGCCTGAGCGCCCTGGCCGACTACATCGGCCCGCACAAGATCCTGTGGGCGACCGACTACCCGCATCCCGACGGCTTCTTCCCCGGCGCCCCGCAGCTCATCGCGAACCGGCCCGAGCTGTCGGACGCGACGAAGCGCGAGATCCTGGGCGGGGGCGCCCGGCGCTTCTATGGTCTGTCCTAGCCCGTGACCGACCGCGCCCTGACCGGCCTGCGCATCCTCGACCTCACCCAGTTCGAGGCGGGCACCTCCTGCACCCAGCTCCTGGGCTGGCTCGGCGCCGACGTCATCAAGATCGAGCCGCCCGGCGGCGAGCAGTCGCGCCGGAACCGCCCGGAGGTGCCCGGGCTCGACGCGATGTTCTTCCTGCTCTTCAACTCCAACAAGCGCAGCGTCACCATCGACCTGAAGAAGCCCGAGGGCCACGCGCTGTTCCTCCAGCTCGCCGAGCGCGCGGACGTGGTGGTCGAGAACTTCGCGCCCGGCCTGATGGAGCGGCTCGGCCTCGATTTCGACCGGCTCCGCGCGGTGAACCCGCGCATCATCCTCGCGCGCCTGAAGGGCTTCGGGCTCTCGGGCCCGTATCACGAGTTCAAGAGCTTCGACATGATCGCCCAGGCGATGGGCGGCGTGATGAGCGTCACCGGCTTCCCGGACCGCGAGCCCGTGCTCTGCGGCGCCAACATCGGCGACAGCGGCGCGGGCGTGCACATGGCGGCCGGCATCATGGCCGCGGTCATCGAGCGGCAGCGGACGGGCCTGGGCCAGGTCGTCGAGGTCTCCATGCAGGAGGCGGTGGCGAACCTGATCCGCCAGCGCTACGTGGTCCACTACCGCGACGGCAAGCCGACGCCGCGCCGGGGCAATGGCGCGCCGCCCGGCGCGGTGCCGGACGGGCTCTACGCGTGCGCGCCGGGCGGCCCCAACGACTACGTCTACATCTACGTGCAGCCGATGAACCAGGGCATGTGGCAGGACTTCGCCCGCGCGATCGGGCGCGAGGACTGGCTCGCCGACCCGCGCTGCGTGGACGCGCCGACACGGTGGAAGCACCGTGAGGAGCTCAACGGCATCGCGCGGGCCTGGACGGGCGCGCGGTCCAAGCAGGAGGTGCTCGAGACGCTCGGCAAGGCGGGCGTGCCGTGCGGCGCGATCCTGGACACGCAGGAGGTGCTGGACGACCCGCACATGAACGCGCGCGGCGCCATCGAGACCATCGATCACGCGACGCGCGGCCGCTTCCGGGTGCCCGGCTGCCCGATCCGCCTGTCCTCATCCGAGCCGGTGACGACGCCGCCCCCGCTGGCGGGCGAGCACACGGACGAGGTCCTGGCGGAGGTGCTGGGCCTGTCGCCCCAGGCCGTCGCGGATCTGCGGGCGCGCGCCGCGATCTGACGCGTGCACTTCGGCCACTCCGCTGCCCTCTGGCAGCAGTTTCCGCAGCTCGTCCCCGGCGTGCTCGTCGTGGGAGACGTCCGCCCCGACGTGGATGTGCCGCTCGAGCCGTGGCACGCGCGCGCCCGCGAGCGGCTCGCGCGCGGCCCCGAGTCGGAGCTGGCCGAGGTGTCGGCGTGGCGGCGCGCCTACACGCAGATGGGGCTCAAGCCGACGCAGTACCGGTCCGCCGGCGAAGCCCTGCTGCGGCGATTCCGGCGCGAGGGTGATTTGCCGCGGCTGCACCCTCTGGTCGATCTCTGCAACGCGGTGTCGCTCGCCTTCGCGCTGCCAGTGGCGGTCTTCGACCTCGCCGGGGTCGACGCATGGCTCGAGGTCCGGCACGCGGTGGGCGGCGAGGAGCACACCGGCTTCGGCGGTGAGACCGAGCATGCCGAGGCGGGCGAGGTGATCTTCGCCGACGCGGCGAACCACGCGCACGCCCGGCGGTGGACGTTCCGGCAGAGCCGGCGCTCGACGGTGTCATCCGGGACGCGCGACGTGCTGATCGTCGCCGAAGGGCTCCACTCGGCGGCCGCGACCGACGTGCCGGCGCTCATCGACGCACTCTCCGGGCAGATCGCCGGGGTGTGGGGCGCTCCCCGCCATCGCGCGGCGCTCACCGCCACGGCGCCGCGACTCGAGTTCGCGGCCTGAGCACACCGCCGCCGGCCGTTCCCAGCGTCCGCTCGATCGTGGCGCTCTCCCTGCCCGCCGCCGCGGCGGTCGCGGTGTTCGGAACCCTCTACGGCGCCGCGGCGCGCGTGTACCTCGGGGTCCCGCTCACGCTCGCCTCCACGCTCCTCGTCTACTCGGGCGCGCTCCAGTTCGCGATCGTGGCACTGCTCGGCGCGGGCGCCACCACGCTGCCGCTCCTGCTGACCGCGGGCGTTCTCAATCTGCGGCATCTGGTGCTCGGCGCCGCCCTGCGCTCGCGGTTCGAGAGCGGGCCGCGGCGCCGCGCGCTGCTCGCGTTCTTCCTGGTGGACGAGACCTTCGGCTTCGCGATCGCGGCCGGCAACGCGGCCGAGCCCCGGGCGGTGGGCGCGGCCACCGAGCGGACCTTGCTCTACTCCGGGCTGACCCTCTACGTCGCGTGGATCGTGGGCACGGTGGTCGGCATGCTGGGGGGCGGGCTCGCGGCGGTCGAGGGCCTGGCCGGCGCGCTGTTCCCCGTCCTGTTCATCGGCCTGGCATCCCTCGCGGTCAGGCGGCGCTCCCACGTGGTGCGCGCGCTCGCCGCGGCCCTGCTCACCGCCGCGGTCGCCGTGCTGCTGCCGGACCTGCGCATGCTCGCGCCGGTCGTCGCGGGTGTGGTCGTCGCGCTGCCCGGAAGGGACTGATGAGCCCGCTGGTTCTCGTCGCCATCGCTCTCATCACGTACGCCAGCCGCGCCGCCGCGGTGGTCCTGCTCCCCCGCCCCAGCCCGCGCTTCGAGGCGATCCTGTCGCGCATCCCCGCCCCGATCTTCGCGAGCCTCGCGACCGCCACGCTCCTCGGCGACGGCGGCGTGCCGGTGAGCGCGCCGACCCTGGCGGCGGCCGCGGGCGCGCTCCTGCTCACCCCGGCTCGCTCGCTGCTGCTGTGCCTGATCGGCGGCGCGGTCGGCTACGCGGCGGGAACCCTGCTGGGCTGACACAGCACCGTCACCGCTTGGCCGGCCACGCCCCCATCACCTGGCGGAGGATCGCCAGCTCGCCGATGTGGTAGGTGTTGTGCTCGGAGACGATCAGCAGCTCGCGGATGTAGGTGTGCTGCGGCGCGTACGGCAGCGCCGCCCCCAGCGGCACGCGGGAATCGGCCGCGATCTTCTCGAGCGCGGCGCGATCCTTCCGGAACTGGGCGATCGTCTTCTTCCACGCCTTCGCGTCCGCACGGGCGTCCGGCGCGGGCCAGTAGTCGGCGGGCCAGCTCGGGTGGTGGTAGTCCTCGTCCTGGATGTACTCGAGGATGTCGCGCTGGGCGATCCGCATGTGCTCGAGCAGGTGCCACGGCGTGTACGCGACGTTCGGCGGGCGCGTGTTGATGTGCTTCATCGGGAAGTCGGCCACCACGTCGTCGAAGGTCATGTACGACGGGCCGTGCACCAGGTTCCGCACCTCGGCGCGCACCGTGTCTTTCGTCATTGGACTCCTCACTGGGGGCTCCTCACGAGGACCAGGTCGGCCAGGTCGGGACGGGCGGGAACGTCTTCAGCGCTTCCTTGAACGCGATCCACAGGAAGAAGCTCCTGCCCATGCCCGGCCCGATCAGGGGTGGATCGGAGATGCCGAGCTGCTTGGTGGCCACCTTCGACGCCTCCCACGGGTCCTCGACCGCGGTGAACGTGCCATCGGCCTGCCGGCGGCTGAGCATCGGCGTCGGCGTCGGCTGGGTGCCCGCGAACCCGAGCAGGTACTCGGCGCCGTCGCTGCCTTCGAAGAGAATGCCCTTCACGGTTCCCTGTGCTTTCATCGGCCCCCTCCCCTTCCGAGACACTACGCGGGCCACGCCGCGGTTGACAAGGTCGGCTCCGGGTCTAGACTCGGGCACCAGGAGATCACCGCCCCATGACGAACGGGAACCCCTACGCCTTCCACGTCCGCCCCGACATGCGCCAGGGCCTGGCGTCCGAGCTGCCCTTGCCGACCCGGCTCGTCTCCAACGAGGAATTCCCGCCCCTGCCGCAGACGGCCGCGCAGCGCCGGGTCGAGCACCGCATCCTCGCCGACGCGGCGCGGCTGGCTCCGCGGCTCGGCCTGAGCCGCCGCGACTTCCTGCGCACGAGCGGCGGGATGGCGACGTCGCTGCTGGCCATGAACGCGGTGTTCGGGCGCTTCTTCGACGTGCTGCCGGTGGAGGCCGCCGAGCCCTCCGCGTTCAAGGCGCGCGGGGGCGACGCGTTCTTCATCTTCGACGTGCAGCTTCACTACGTGGGCGCGGGCTACGATCCGAGCAATGAAGAGGCCGCGCGCCGGGGCGTGTCGAAGACCGCGCTGCTCGGCCTCCGCCAGAACTCGCGACGGCTCAACCCGAAGCTGGCCGCGGACCGCGGCACGCTCGCCGATCTGGCGTGGGCCAACATCGTCAAGGAAGTGTTCCTCGACAGCGAGACTGACATCGGGCTCATCTCGACGCCGCCCGGCCCGTATCCGCAGGAAGCGGTCGTGCCGCCGAAGGAGATGACCCACATCCGGGACGAGATCAACCGGGTCACCCAGTCGCGCCGGATGCTCGCCCACGGGCTCATCACGCCGCAGCTCGGCCAGGCCGACCTCGACTTCATGGACCAGCAGGCCGCCACGTTGAAGGTGGATGCCTGGAAGGGCTACACCGGCGCCGCGCCGAAGGGCTTCGACCGCGGCTGGTTCGTGGACGACGAGAAGATCGCCTACCCGATGCTCGAGCGGGCGCGCAAGCTCGGCATCAAGCGCATCTGCCTGCACAAGGGGCTGCCGCTCGGACCCGTCGCCGACTACAACCACCCGCGCGACGTGATCAAGGCCGCGCGCGACTTCCCGGATCTCGACTTCGTCGCTCTACCACGCGGGGCTGCTCCCGTATCGCGCCCCGGGTCCGCCGACGTGCCGTGGACCACCGAGTTCTGCCAGATGAAGAAGAAGGAGCCGGCGCTCACGCAACATCTACATGGAGCTCGGCTCCACCTTCGGTCAGCTCGTCACCACGAACCCGGCCGCGTGCGCGCATCTCCTCGGCCAGGTCGTCGACGCGTTCGGCGCGGACCACGTGCTGTGGGGCACGGACTCGATCTGGTACGGGACGCCCCAGTGGCAGATCGAGGCGTTCCGGCGATTCGAGATCCCCGACGCGCTGGTGGCGCCCACGGCTACGCGCCGCTCACCCGCGCGGTGAAGGAGCAGATCTTCGGCCTCAACGCCGCCAAGGTCTTCGGCGTCGACGTCAATGCGAAACGCAATGAGCTGCCGAAGGACTATCTCAGCCGCATCAAGATGGCCTACCTCGACGAGGGCGCCGACCCCAGCCATCGCTGGTACGGCTGGGTCGCTGGGGTCAGGTCTTGAATTACGACATTCCGCACCCGCCGGAGTCGCGCGGAAGCGGAGAAATGTCGTAATTCAAGACCTGACCCCAAGCTAGACGCAAACTAGACGTAGACGCGAGGGATGCGCGTGTTCAGGTTCGTGAGGACTTCGTAGGGGATGGTGCCGGCCCACTCGGCCAGGTGCTCGCAGGTGATGAGCTCGTCGCCGTCGGCGCCGAGCAGCGTGACCACGTCGCCGTTGTAGGCGGTCTCCCACTCGAGGTTGACCATGATCTGGTCCATGCAGACGCGGCCCACGACCGGGTATTTCTTGCCGCGGATCAGCACGTGGGCCACGTTGGAGAGCGCGCGGAAGTAGCCGTCGCCGTAGCCCACCGGCACCGTCACGACCCGCACCGGGTGGTCCGACTGCCACGTGGAGCCATAGCTCACCGGGTGGCCGGGCGTGACGACCTTGAAGTAGACCACCCGCGAGCGCAGCGCCAGCACCGGCTTCACCTGGATGGTCTGCCGCACCTCGATGGACGGGTAGACGCCGTAGAGCAGGATGCCCGGCCGCACCAGATCCAGATGGCTCTCGCGGAGCTGGAGCACCGCGCCGGAGTTGGCCATGTGGCGCACCGGCGGCGGCACGCCCTGCTTGTCGTACCACTCGAGCACCTCGAGAAAGCGCGCGAGCTGCAGCCGCGCCGAGGCGAGGTCCGCTGCGTCCGCGTTGGCGAAGTGCGAGTAGATGCCCTCCACCCGCACGCGCGCGCAGTCCGCCGCCCGCTCGAGCAGCCCGCGCGCGTTGTAGTAGTGCACGCCGATCCGCTCCATGTGCTTCGGGACGTAGGCGGGACCATCGTCCGAGATGAACTCGTCGAACGCCTGCTTCTCCGTCCGGACGATGCCCGACTCCGTCATCGCCTGAGCGATGTGCGGCCGGGCGATGAGCTGGCCCCCGGCGATCTCCTGCACACGCTCGAACGACAGGTCGTAGCCGAGGTCACGAACCTTCTCGACCATCATCTCTCCGCGGCGGAAACGCGAATCGGAGAGGCGCTGGAGCTCCTGTCCCAGCCCTTCATGCTCCGGATCGACCCAGTACGCCAGCACATGGAGGGAGGCCTCTCCGTACTCGGCCGACAGTTCGATGCCCGGCACCACCACGAAGATCCGTCCCCTCGGCCCGCGCGAACGCCTCGGCGTAGCCACCGAGGGTGTCGTGGTCCGTGATGCCGATGCCTTCCAGCCCACGTTCACGGGCGAGCGCAACGTTCTCGCCGATCGTGTTCGTGCCGTCCGAGAAGGTGGAATGGGTGTGCAGGTCGTAGCCGCTCATCGCTCGATCACTGTCCCAGAGGCCCTCGATCGCGTCAGCCCGGCCGTCCAGCCACTCCTACCCCGCTCGGAGTTCGAGCGCGAGGAACAGCCACGATTCGACCGAGCGTTGACCTGCGTCATCGACGAAGACCGCAGAGACGGACGTGTCCTCTCCGACACCCCAGAAGGTGTCGATCAGCAGGGACGAACCAGGCGTTTCGGTCTCTGCCGTCTCATGCATGCCTGCTTCCGGCACGATGTCCGTGGCGGTTCCCGAGCCTGCCAGCCCGAAGCCCATCGCGACATCTCGCGTCGGGTCCTCGAAGGGCTCGAGGCCGATCGATCCCTGGTCCGCATTCTGCTGGCTGTTCTGCCAGGCCGTTTGCACGATGGCGTCGGCACCGCTGTTCCCGAGTTCGACGTTCGTCGCCGAGTCGACGATCCACAGGATCCGTGCCTGCTCCGATGCGAACGAGAACGTGAGCGTTCCTTCCGTCGGGCCTCCGGTGTTCGCGGCGACGAGCACCCAGTGCCGCTTCTCCCCGTCGGTGTGGGTGACGGCGAGATCGAAGGTCAGCCCGGCTCCGGTGACCGAGGGAACGGAAGCAAGATCGCAGCAGCTCATGAGGTGAACGAGGACCAGCGAATGCGCCGGGATGGTGACACCCGACGTGGCGAGCGACGCCGTCGGAGCTTCCTTGGAGAGCTGACCCGACGTGAGGTTCTCGAGCCGGATCGATCCAGAGCTGCCGGGGCTCTCCGTCGTCGGATCGTCCGAGGGGGCGGAGGATGATGGCCCCTTCGTCGGGGTGGCCGACACGGGGCTCTCGGTGGGTCGCGACCCCTTGGGTCCTCCGGAGTCGGAGGGGTTGTCGGGACGGGTGCCGACGAAGGCCGCCAGGACGACGACCGCCGCCAGTACCAACCCGAGCACCACCCTGGAACCCTTCATGGTCTCCCTCCGCCGCCTTGATGCCGCCAGCCGAACCGGACGGTCGTGGGTCGTTCGTCGTCCTTCGTGTCAGGGTTCGGTGCTGAACAGCGGGCTCGCCAGCCTTGCCCCTCTCCCAAGGGTCCAGCCCCTGCCGGTCGCACGATCAGGCGGAGATCGGACGCCGCGTTGCGACCAGCCCGTGCCGGACGGCGAAGGCAGCCGCCTCCAGGCGGGAGTGCACGCCGAGCTTGCCGAGGATGGATTGGACGTGCGTCCGGACCGTGTTCCGCGACACGTTGATCCTGTTCGCGATGATCTCGCTCGAGGCGCCTTCGACCAACAGCTCGAGCACCTCGAGCTCACGATCGGTCAGCTGCGATGCGAGCAGGGCCGCGTTCCGATCCTTCGTCCCGCCGAACCCGTTGCCCATCCCCCTGGCGAGCTTCTTCGGGATGACCACTTCTCCCTCGGCAACCAGGTGGATGGCGGCGACCAGACGGGAGATGTGGGTGTCCTTCGTGAGGAAGCCGCTGAAGCCCACCCGCATGGCCTCCTCCAGGATCTTCGGATCGTTGAGGGCGGTCAGCGCCAAGACGCGGACCTCGGGATACTCCTTCACGACGCGCGCGCCGACCTGGAGGCCGCTCTCGCCGGGAAGACCGACGTCCATGAGGATGACATCCGGTCGACGTTCGGGGTCCCTTAACCGGTCTTCGACCTCTGCGGGGTCGTTCACGATCCCCACGAGTTCGAAGTCCTCATCCGCCATCGCCATCTGGATCGCTTCGGCGAAGAGCACGTGATCGTCGACGATCATGACCTTCATGCGGGACCCCCGAGGCGCTGCTCCGGCAGCCTCAATCTGAAGACGGTCCCGATGCCGTCCGATGCCGGCCTGAAGGAGATGTCGCCCCCGTGTGCGTCCATGACCCTCTTCGCCACGAAGAGGCCGAGGCCGTTGCCATTCCTCGACGCCGTCGACGCGCCGCGGACGAGCGGGTCGAAGACCAACAGCCGCTCCTCGGGAGGGATCCAGGCCCTCGGTCCCGCACCGTGACCGTCGGACGCCCGACCTTGGTCTCGTACACGCGGACATCGACAGGCGAGGGAGCCGGGGCATGGACCAGGGCGTTGCGCACCACGTTCTCGATGGCTGAACGGAGCTGGATCGGATCGGCTCGAACGGGAACGCGCTGTGGGGCACGGAGGGAGACCCTCCCGTGGCCGTGCACGCGAGCGGCGAGGCCCACCGCATCACGAGCGACCTGAGCGAGGTCGGTCCTCATGACCTGCAGGGGCGCCGAGCCGACCGACCACCGCAGGAGCCCGTCGATCTTCGCGGACAGGCCGGCGAGCTCCCTTTCCGTCTGCCGCAACAGACCGAGATCGTGCGAGTCGGATCCGTGCACGACGCGATCCAACACGATGCGGGCACCGAGGATCGGCTCGCGGAGCTCGTGCGCCGTCATCGCGAGCCCGAGATCGAGGTCGCGCGCCCTCTCGTCCTCGCGTGCGAGCCGGTCCAGCGTGGCGCCCAGCATCGCGGCGATCACCTGAACCGCCTCCTCGTACCGGGAGGGCACGTCGCCCGCCAGGACGATGGCTCGGCCGGCGCGCACCGCCGACGCGTGCGTCGTCCCGGTGATCACGTCGAACGAACGAGCTGTGAGCCGGAGCTGCGTCGCCGACGGGTCGGAGGGGATCGCCGTGGCTGCGGCGAGCTGCGCATGCGCGGTTCGGCCGATGCCTCTCGTCCCGGCGAGGCGCAGCATCCCCGAACGATCGTCGGCCAGATATGCGGCGAGTCTCGTGGGACCTCGGCGGGCGAAGAGCCGCAGCGCGATCCGGATCGCCTCGTCGGCGTCACGAGCGCCGGCGAGCTCGCCGGCGAGAGTGGCCGTACTGATCGATCCGGGCGTCTCCGAGCGCCGCACGCGAGAGCGAGCCTTGTTCGCGAGCTACAGCGAACGACGTACGGCCCATCGCAACCCGACCCCCTCCTCGTCCGACCGACCGGGCCCCTTCCCTACGTCGGGTGCTGGAGTCTAGGCCGCGGAGCGCGTCCCTGTCGAGACCCGGAACCAGAGTTAGGCCAAACGGCTGATGAACAGTACGGATGGGCCAAGTCGCAGGAACGTGGACGCGGGCCCGAGAGGGCCTGGCTGACCACGCTCACCACGGAACGCACCCATCTCGGGATCACCGGATCAGGTGCGTGCGTACGAAACATACGCCGGTCGCGCCATGGCGGCTTCTTGACGCTTCAGGTATCGTGCCGCCCGCTGATCGTCACGGGAGTTCGGGAAACGTGGAAGGGTTCGCGACCGCCCTTGGCGAGGCGATCCGGTACGCGAGACGAAGTGCGAACCTTTCCCAACGTGAGCTTCAGAACCGCACCGGCGGCCGCTTCAAGCCGTCGGCGGTCGGTGGGTACGAGCGTGGCGAACGGGACATCTCCGTCGAACGGCTCGTGGACCTGGCCCATGCGATCGGCGTCGCGCCGGAGGATCTCCTCGCCGATGCGCTGCGCCGTGCCTCACCTCGGACGCATGCCGAGATCGCGATCGATCTGATCGAACTCGAGCGGGAACCGGGGAGAGCTGCCGACGCTGTCGGGGCCTGGGTCCGCCGCACGCAGCTCCAACGCCACGAATTCTTCCACGACGTCATCACGCTGCGATCGGGCGACCTGGAGATCATCGCGAACGGGGCGGGCATCGCCGGACCCGCCCTCCTCAAGGCCATCAAACACGCGGTGATCCGGGTCGGCCCGGACGGGTAGGCCGCGAGCTCCAGCCTGGGCCCTACCCGGACGACGTGAGCGACGGCGACACCAGGTCGCGCGAGATCGCGCCGATCGAGCCGCAGCCGGCCAGCCACATCGCATTCTCGAGCTCATCGCGCAAGAGCTGGAGGACGTGGCCGACACCCTCCTCTCCCGCCACCGCCAGACCCCAGGCGGTCGGCCGAGCCACCATCACCGCGTCGGCGCCCAGCGCGAGGGCCTTCAGGACGTCGGTCCCCCTCCGGATGCCGCCGTCGACCAACACCGGTACCCGGCCCGCGACGGCCTCGACCACTTCGGGCAGGGCGCCGATCCCCGACGTGACGCCGTCGAGCTGCCGACCACCGTGGTTCGACACGACGATGCCATCGACGCCCGCGTCCACCGCGAGGGATGCATCCTCGTGCGTGAGGATGCCCTTGACCAGCACGGGAATCCCCGGGGCACGGGCGCGGATCCAGCCGAGATCGTCCCACGAGATACCGGGCTCGAACTCGAACTCGCTGTCTTTCGGGCCGACCGGGAGCTGGAACCCCGAGCGCGTGTCGCGGTGCCGCAGGCCGAGCACCGGCACGTCCACCGTCCAGATGATCGCGCCGTATCCCGCGGCGGCGACCCTGCCGAGCACCTCGGTCGAGTGCACGCGGTCGGTCATCAGGTAGAGCTGGAACCAGGTCCTCTCCGCGCTCGCCCCCGCCACGACCTCGATGTCCTCGTAGGCGGTCGAGGAGAGCGTCATCACGACACCGGCGGCGGCTGCGGCTCGCGCCATCGCGAGGTCACCGTCGGCGTGCGCCATGCCGCGCCACGCCCATGGCGCGATCAGGACAGGGAACGACAGGTCGGCGCCGAGGAGCGACGTGTGCAGGTCGGGTGGATTCGCCAGCCCCCGCAACACGCGTGGTCGGATGATCCATCGGTCGAAGGCGCGGCGGTTCTCCGCCACCGTCCATTCATCGCCCGCACCTCCCGCGTAGTAGTCGTAGACGCCCGGTGGGAGCACCGCGCGTGCAGCGGGTTCGTAGTCGTCGACCGTGACGAACCGCGGCGTCTCGTCCATGGGGGCACCCTACTCCACGGTCTCGAGCACCTCGGGTGTGCGATCCGCCTCCGCTCGGATCGCGACGAAGACCCCCACGAGCACGATGGCACCGCCGACCAGCGTCACGACACCCGGTCGCTCCTCCAGCACGAGGAACGCCAGCAGCGTGGCCCCCACCGGTTCGGCGAGCAGCGCGATCGACACGACCGTGGCGGAGAGCGAACCCAGCAGATAGTTGAAGACCGTGTGCCCGCCCAGCTGGGGACCCAGCGTCATGGCCGCGAAGAGCATCCAGACCTCGGGCGAGTAACCGAAGAACGGCGTGCCGCTCACGAGCATGACCACGGCGAGGAGGCAGGCAGCCGTGGTGTAGACGATCCCCGTGTACGTCACCACGGAGATCTCCCGACGGAGGCTCCGGCCGCAGAGCACGTACGCCGCGCCGAAGATCGCGCCACAGAGGGCGAGGACATCGCCGAAGAGGGCTCGTGAGCCACCTTCGAAGCCCGCACCTGCGATCACGACGGTGCCGCCCAGCGCGATGAGGATGCCCACGAGCCCGCGACGGGTGGGGCGCTCGCCGACGAAGCGTCCCATCAGCGCCACCCAGATCGGCGTGGTCTGCACCAAGACGGCGCTGGCAGCGACCGTCGTGAACGTGATGGAGGGGATCCACGTGGAGAAGTGCGCCCCGAGGAACAGCCCCGACAGCAGGGCGAGCCGCCACCGGGCCGCGGTCATCGCTCGGTACTCGTCGCGGTGGCGGAGGAGGCCGAGCGGGAGCAGGATCGCCGCCGCCATCGCACATCGGTAGAAGGCGATCGCGAACGCGGGGGCGTCCTCATCGGAGGCGAGCCGAACGAGAACGGCAGAGGTGGAGATGGCGGCAACCCCGACCACCAGCAGGACGAGATGCCGACGAGACATGCGGGCGATCATGATATGCGGCATGGAGGTGGAGCGATGAGCCAACTGCCAGATCGGAACCTCGCGATGGAGCTGGTCCGTGTGACCGAGGCCGCCGCCCTGGCCGCGGGCCGGTGGGTCGGGCACGGTGACAAGATCGCCGCCGACCAGGCTGCCGTGGACGCGATGCGGCTGATGGTCGATTCGGTCTCGATGGATGGGATCGTCGTGATCGGCGAGGGCGAGAAGGATGAGGCCCCCATGCTGTTCAACGGGGAGCACGTCGGCGAGGGGCGCGGGCCGCAGACGGATGTGGCCGTGGACCCGATCGACGGCACCCGCCTCACGGCGACCGGGCAGCCGAACGCCCTCTCGGTCATCGCTCTCGGACCGCGGGGCTCGATGCTGTTCCCGGGCGCTGCCCTCTACATGGAGAAGATCGCGACCGGGCCTGAGGCCGCCGACGCGATCGACATCGAGGCGCCGGTGGCGGAGAACATCCGCCAGGTGGCGAAGGCACTCGACAAGCGGCCCGAGGAGGTGGCGGTCACGATCCTCGATCGTGACCGACATGCCGACATGATCCGCGAGATCCGCGAGACCGGCGCCCGCGTCTACCTGATCACCGACGGTGACGTGGCGGGGGCCATCGTGGCGGCGACGCCGAGGACGGAGGTGGACCTGTTGATCGGGATCGGCGGGACACCGGAGGGTGTGGTCGCGGCCGCGGCCTTGAAATGCCTCGGCGGCGCCATCCAGGGCCGCCTCTACCCGCGGAACGACGAGGAGCGTCGGTCGCTCCTCGACGACGGCTTCGACCTCGATCGCGTGCTGACGGCCGATGACCTCGTTGCGGGCGACGACGTGTTCTTCGCGGCGACCGGCGTCACCGACGGCTATCTGCTCGACGGCGTCCGCTACTGGCCCGACGGTGCAACCACGTACTCCATGGTGATGCGGTCACGATCGGGAACCGTGCGCTACGTGAAGTCCCACCACCGCTTCGAGAAGCTCGAGAAGTTCTCGTCGATCCCGTACCGCCCCTAGACGCGCGCCGGTACCGGGGCCGCTCAGGCGTACCCGTGCTTGAGCAGGTAGTCGGCACCCTTGTCGAAGCGCTCGGCCGAGACGACCTCGAACCCGAGCGAATCGGCGATGCGATCGATCACGTTGAAGAGGAAGCCGACGTACAGGGCGTCGACGACCCCTTCCTCGCTCACGCCCGCCTCGAGGAGGCGCGCGACGTGGTCCTCTCGGAGGTCGCCTGGCCGGAGCGTCATGGTCTCGAGGAGGTCGAGCGCTGCGCCCACCCGCGCATCCACCCGGGCCGTCGCTCGATCGCGGAGGACGGCGGCCGTCTCTTCCGCTCCGAAGCTCTTCGACGCGACCGCGCCGTGAGCTCCCGTTCAGAATTCACATCGGTTCCGCTCGGAGACGAACGCGGCGAACAACTCTCGCTCGCCGACGCTCCACTCCGAAGGACCCCGCATGACCTCCTGGATCAGATCGTTGAAGGGTTCGCCGAAGAACCCGGGCCGGAAGGACAGCGTCTTGATGACGTCGAGGGCCGGAGCTCCCGAGAACAGCCTGATCATCGTGAGCTTCGCCTTCGCGGGGATCCCCCGGCCGCGGGCCACCGCCTCCAACCGCATCAGGACGCCTCCGTCGCGGCACGCGAGGAACGCAGGGCGCCGAGCCCGGCCTCGAGGCGGTCACGCGCCGCCCCGAACGCGGCCGCCACCGTGGCCTCGAACAGCTCATCCTCACTCATGCCCGCCTCACGCAGCTCCGCCACGGTCCGGTCGGTGATCCGGTACGCATGATCGTGGACCTCATCCACGTACGATGCGAACCGCTCGGGCACGTCACTCCGCTCGACGATGCTGCGCCGGACCTCGGGGGACGAGACCGCTGCCCCGTCCAGGATCGCGGCCTGAAGCGCGTCGAACCACTCGCGATGGCGCTCGGTCGGATCGTCCATTCGTCGATCGGTCATCCGCAGAGTCTCGCAAAGCGTTCGGAGCGAGACAACCTGGGGCGCCTCGGTTCCCAGATCACGCCGCCACAGACCGGTAGACGCCCTTCCCCTGCTTCTCCACGGCGCCTTCCGCGACCAGCTCGGCGAGCGCGGTGAGGAGCGCTCTGCGGACGTCCGGTATCCGGAAGGAATCCAGGTAGCCGGCGCGGAGCGCCCGGTCCAGCACCACCGTCCAGTGCACGGGCTCATCGGTCCCGCGCAGGACGGTGAGCACGGCGTCGCGAGGTGACATCAGGCCGTGGCGCGGAGTGGAGCGATGACCCGCTCCACGAACCGTTCCACGAGCTCGGGCTCGGGCACCGCGAACGGCAGCACCCACGGCGCGACGATGATCTCCTCGACCCCGAGCTCCTCGAGCGCCATGACACGCTCGATCACCTGTCCGGGCGTGCCCGACAGCGTCTCCGCGCACCAACCCTCGTACGTGTCGGCATCCATCGCCCGACCGGGCATCGCGGCCCGCCCCCGCTCGAAGATCGCCCGGGCCTCGGCCTCGTCGTCACCGACCAAGGCATAGAAGCCGGCGGACAGCCCGAAGGTGGCGGGATCGCGACCTCCTTCCTCGCAGAGCGCCCGCGCCGCGGCGACGCGCTCCCGGTACCAGGCCTCGGGGAACCGCCAGACGGTGTTCCATCCGACGGCATGCGTCGCGGCCAGGCGGAGCAGGCGGGGGCCCCCCTTCCCGCCGACCCACAGCGGGAGCGGCTGCTGCACCGGCGCCGGGAGCAACCGGGCATCACGGACCGACCAGACGGGACCATCGTGCGTGATGGGTCCCTCGCCTCCCAGGAGCCCGCTCAGGATGACGAGGGTGTCCTCGAGAGCGTCGAAGCGATCACCGACCGTGCCGAATCGATACCCGAAGGCCTCGAACTCCTGCTCGAGCCAGCCGGCACCCACGCCCAGCTCGAGCCGGCCACCCGAGACCTGATCGATCGTGGCCGCCATCTTCCCGACCGTGCCCGGATGCCGGAACGGCGCCCCGAGCACGAGCACGCCCAGCCGCACGCGGTCGGTGACCGCGGCGAGGCCCGCGAGGGACGTCAGCGGCTCGAGCGACGCGATCGGTGCGGGATCGCCACCGAACCGGGCGAACGAGTAGAAGAAGTGGTCGGAGACCCAGACGGAGTCGAACCCCAGCTGCTCGGCGCGACGCGCCCACGACGCGAGCGCCTCGAACGAGACCGGCTCGCCGGGGAGCGAGAACCCGTAGTGCGGCAGGCTCAAGCCGAAGCGCATCCGCCGAGCATACGCAGGCGGTGGTCGCTAGGGGGACGGCGTGACGATCGAGGTTGGCTCGGTGAGCGTGCCGTCGAGGACCACGTGTCCGCGAGCGTCCCGAACGAGCACGTGGACGAAGCCGCTGAGGCTCCCCGTCACGATCCTCGCGACCGTGGCTCCGCCGCCGGCGTCCAGGACCGTGATGGTGCCCACCAGGAGCCGGTGACCGGCGACATCACGGAGCGACACGCGGTACGGCAGACGTCGCTCGGCGCGCGGCAATCCCGCCACGATGATCATCACCTGGTCGTCGACCGACGGCGCCACGATGGTGAGCGCCGAGCCGCCCGCGGTCCCTCCCTCCGCGGCCGGCATCAGCGTGCCGAGATAGGCCTCGGCCTCCGGGTCGCTGTGCTCGGACTGCAGGATCACCCTGCGCAGTGCGTCGAGCGCTTCGGTGTTGCGATCGACGGTGGCGGGGATCTGCTCCTGCGTCCCCTGCCGGTCCGAGAGGGCAGCGCCGGCGAACGTGGCCGAAGCGATCGCAGCGGCCAACAGGATCACACCCGCGCGGCGCCGACCGCGATGAGCCGTCTGCCGCGACGTCGGGTGCGCGAGGGCGCGAACCCGTTGACGCACCACGGCCTCGAGCTCCGGCTCAGGCTCGGCGAGCGGGAGCGCGAACGCGAACGTGGCAGCGGCGCGATCCAGATCCCGCGCTTCCTTCCGGCAGGCGGCACACCATGAGAGGTGGCGGTCCACCGCAGCGTTCTCGAGCGAACCCCCGACCCCGAGCGCATGCTCGGGCAGCAGGTCGCGGACGGTCGCGCAGGTCACCATGGCTCTTTGGCCTCGTTCGCCTTGCGGACCTTGATCAACGCCGAACGCAGCCGCGTCTTCACGGTCCCGAGCGGGATGCCGTCGGTCTCCGCGATCTCGCGCGCCGTCATGCCGCGGAAGTAGGTCCGCGCCAGGAGCCGCTTCTCGGCATCGGACAGACAGGCGATCGCGCGGAGCGCCGCATCGCGCTCCATGAGGAGGCCCTCCTCGTCGACGCCGGGCGCATCGGGTACCTCGTCGACGAGCACCAGGGTGGGACGGGTCACGCCGGTCTCCCGCCGGAGCCGGTCCACGGCGAGGTTGTGCGCGATCGTCATCAGCCAAGTCGAGAGGCGACCACGGGATGGGTCGAAGCGGGCAGCCTTCCGCCAGGCGGTGGTGAACACGTCCTGCGTCAACTCCTCGGCCGCCTCGCGGGAGCCCAGGAGTCGGAGCCCCATCGTGTAGACGGGGCGACCGAAACGCGCATAGAGCGCGTGGAGCGCGTCATCGTCACCGGCCAGCAGCCCTTCCATCAGCTGTCGCTCCTCCCGAGGGAGGAGAGGTCCGTCGTGTCCTGGGTGCACGCGGGTTCCTTCCGGTATACGGGTCCGCCGTGATGACGGGCTTGCGGCGATGGCGTCCCCGACGATGGTCGCACGCCGGTCCGCCAACCGCCACCGTCCCTTCGCCGGGCCTCGCGTCCCCGTCGGCTTGCGCGTACGCTCGCCACGGAAACACCATGACCCGAGAACCGATCCTCCACGCCCGGCGAACCTGGTGCGTGTCGCGACCAGGGAACGCTCGCATCGCCACGGGGCTCTCCCTGCTGGCAGCCGGCTTCCTGATGCAGGGGCTCACGCAGGCGGCGAGCGCCCAGTCAGCCAGCCCGTCCGGAGACGTGGTCGTCCTGCATCTCGACGGACCCGTGGACGACTTCTCGGCCGACTACCTGACGCAGCGCATCGCCGCAGCCGAGGACGACGGCGCAGCCCTCGTCCTCATCGAGATCGACACACCGGGCGGCCTCGTGTCCTCCATGGATCAGATCAGTGGGGCGATCCTCAACGCCACGGTGCCGGTGGTCGGCTACGTCGCACCGAGCGGCGCACGGGCGGCATCGGCGGGCGCGTTCATCCTCCTGTCCTGTCCGGTCGCGGCGATGGCGCCCGGCACCAACGTCGGCGCCTCGACCCCGGTCGGCCTCAACGGCGGGGACCTGGGGACCAAGATCACGAACGATGCGGCCGCATCGATGAGGAGCATCGCCCAGACGTACGGACGCAACGCCGAGGTGGCGGAGACGTTCGTGACGGAAGGGGTGAGCATCACCGCCGAGGAAGCCTTGGCCGAGAACGTGATCGATGTGATCTCTTCATCGCAGGAGCAGCTGCTGGCCGATCTGGACGGCACGCAGGTGACCCTCGCCGATGGTCAGCAGGTGACGCTCGAGCTCGCGGACGCCCCTGTCGTCGAGCAGGAGATGGGCGGGTTCTTCGGGTTCCTCCAGCGACTGCTCGACCCGAACCTCGTCTTCATCTTCTTCTGGCTGGGGCTGGCGCTCATCGTCCTCGAGCTGATCGTCCCGGGGCACATCCTCTCCGGCACCGTGGGCACCGCCATGCTGCTCGTGGCGCTGCTGGGGTTCGGGGTCCTGCCGGTGCGCATCATCGGGATCGCGCTGCTGATCCTCTCGGTCGTGGCATTCATCATCGAGATCAAGGCTCCCGGCATCGGGATCTGGGGCGCGATCGGCGTGGTCGCGTTGCTGCTGGGCGGCTGGTTCCTGTACGACCGGAGCGGCGGCGCCCAGGTCTCGCCGGGCGTGTTGCTCGCGGTCGCAGGGTTCGTCGTGCTGTTCTTCGGGTTCGTGGTGGCGAAAGCGCTCAAGCTGCGGCACGTGCCGCCCGCGCAAGGCCGCGAGGTCATCATCGGGAAGACCGGCATCGCCCTCGGGGCCGGCGTGGACGAGCGCGGCGGTTCGGTGCGTGTGAACGCGGAGGAGTGGCGCGCCGTGGCGCCGGCGGGCCTGATCCACGGAGGCGGCCAGGTGCGCGTGACCGGATTCGACGGGCTGGTGCTCACGGTCGAGCCGGGTCCCGGAGAGCCGATGCGTGCCGGGAGCGGGACGCTCACCGGCGAAAGCCCGCTCGATGAAAGGAAGGGATCTTGATGGAGATCGGCACTGGCTTGATCCTCGTAGGCATCCTGATCGTCCTGGCCGTGCTGTTCCTCGCCGGTGCGATCCGGATCGTGCCCGAGTACCAGCGGCTGGTGGTGTTCCGTCTGGGCCGGCTGCTCGCGACGAAGGGTCCCGGGTTCGTGATCCTGATCCCCTTCGTGGACCGCGGTGTGAAGGTCGACCTCCGTGAGTTCTACCTGGAGATCCCGCGTCAGGACTCGATCACCCGGGACAATGCGGCGATCTCGATCGACTTCATCATGTACTACAAGGTGTTCGATCCCGCGACGTCCGTCATCCAGGTGTCGAACTTCGCCGGCGCGGCCACGAACATCGCCGCGACCACCCTGCGCGCGGTGGTCGGCGACATCTCGCTCGACGACGTGCTCGCGAAGCGCGACGAGATCAACGCGGTGCTGCGCGTGAAGCTCGACGAGGTGACCGAACGCTGGGGCGTGAAGGTCACGAACGTCGAGATCCGCGAGATCATCCCGCCACCGACGGTGCAGGAGGCCATGACCCGGCAGATGTCGGCCGAGCGCACGCGCCGGGCCGTGGTGACCGAAGCCGAGGGCAACAAGTCTGCCGCGATCACGGTGGCCGAGGGCCAGAAGGAGGCGGCCGTCCTCAACGCCGAGGGTGGCAAGCAGGCGGCCATCCTCACGGCGGAGGGCGAACGGCAGTCCGCGATCTTGCGCGCCGAGGGTTTCTCGCTGGCGCTAGACAAGATCTTCCAGATCGCCAGCACGGTGGACGACAACACGATGCGGCTCCAATACCTGGAGGCGCTCAAGCAGATCGGCACGTCGCCATCGTCCAAGGTCGTCGTCCCGATGGAGCTGTCAGGGCTCGTGTCGGCGTTCACGGCGATCACCGAGGCCGCGTCCACGAACGGGGACGGCTCGTCGAGCGCTCGGCCCGACGTGCCCGCGTAGCGGCCTCAGCCGTCGGGTGCGGTGGTCAGGGCCTCGTCGGCCGCGGCCACGAGGGTCGCCGCGCCGAGTCCCTCGAACACCTCCCGGGCCCGAAGCAGTCGGTCCTCGGCTCCCGGGTCCGCGAGCCGCGAGCGGCACCGCCCGGAGCCGAGGAGCGAATTGCCCGTCTCCGGGATATCGCCGTAGTCGGACCACCGGGCGGCGACCTGGTCGTAGAGCTCCGCCGCCTCGGCCGGGTCACCGAACGCCTCCGCCAACACCGCGCGCGCGGTCTGCAAGGTGAGTTGATGGCGCAGGGTGACCGGCGCGGCGCGAGCGAGGAAGCGCTCGGCGACGACGGGATCGCCGGCCATCGCGCAGATGCGGACCAGGTCGGCGATGGCCTGCTCCCGGTACCAATCGATCGAGACCTCGGGGATCCGATCGAGCTGCTCCACGAGCGCCATCGCACCGGCCGTGTCGCCATCGTGCGCCGAGACGAGCGCCGCCGAGACGAACGCGGGCACGACCACCTGGGGATCCCGGATCTGCCTCGCGCGCCCGACCAGATCGGACGAGAGCTCCCTCGCTCGATCCCGGTCCCCTCGCCACAGCAAGACCTGGATCTGCGCCGGCATGGCCAGCAGCGCCGCATAGTCGCCTCCCACCTGCCGCGACGTGGCGATGACCGCGTCGGCCACCTCCAGGAGCTCGTCCCACCTCCCGAGGTCGAACAGCGGGCCGAGACTCGTGGCCTGGCAGCCGATCAACATCTCGCCGAGCCCTCTCCGCCGGGCGAGCTCGCCGCCACGCTCGGTCGCCTCCAGCGCAGAGGTCGGTCCGTCCGACGCCCATTGCACCTCCGCCAGGATGAGCAACACGCGAGCGTTCTCCCGGGAGACCCCGAGCCGCTCGGTGATCGTCAGGGCTTCCCGGATGTCGTCGAGGCCGCCACCGTCTCCCAGGTAGCACCGAGCCATCCCGCGGTACGAGAGCGGTCGGGGCCGGAAGTGTTCGATCGCGAGGGTCTCGGCGAGGTCCAGCCCGCGCTGTGCCCACGCCACCGCCTCCTCGAAGTGACCGTTCACGAGCCGGTCCGAGGCCAGCGACGCGTAGCACTCGACCAGCTCGGGCCCGGGTGGTTCACCTTCCAATGCCTCGACCGCTTCGGTGAGGCAGGCACGGCATCCGGCCGTGTCGCCCTGCTCCCACATGACCGTGGCCAGCCAGTCCAACGTGGCGCCCGCTCCGAGTTGGTCCCCCCTCGATCGGTACCCGGCGAGTGCCTCCTCGTAGATCGCCTGGGCATCCTCGTAACGCCCCGCGTAGAAGACCGCCTCGGCCTTCCGCGACAGCACGCCCGCCCGCGCCGGATCGTCGGCCGAGAGCACCTTCAGGGCCCGATCGAAGAACGACTCGGCACTGGACACGTCCAGTCCCATCGACCGCTCTCCCGCGATCACCCAGTGCCGGCGTGTGGCCGCCTCGAGCTCGGGGACGTCGCTCGACCCGGCCGACCTCGCGAGTTCCAGCGCCCGTTCGTAGTGGTTGGCGAGCAGCTCTGCGTACTCGGAGACCCGCTCGCCTGCCAATCCCTCGATCCACTCGGCGGCCGCGACGTGCTTCGCCGCCCGCGGTCCTCGAGGGATCTGTCCGTACGCGACATCGCGGATCAACGAATGCGAGAAGGAGTACTCCTGCTCATCCTTCACCGACGAGACCCTCGAGGAACGGACGAGCTCGCGATGCATCAGCTCGTGGAGATCCTCCGTACGGTGTCCGGGTCCGATCCACCGATCGCCGCGAGCGCTCCCGGCCAGAACACCTTCCCGACCACCGACGCGTCCAGGAGCAGCGACTTCTGCTTCACGGGCAGCGTGTCCAGCCGCGCTGCGATGATGGCTTGGAGGCTCGCGGGCGGCATCGCTAACGTGACATCGTCGGGGAAGGCCCCGTCCACGTACGACGCCGACCGTTCCGTGAGCATGCGCGCGAACTCCTCCGCGAAGAGGGGGTTCCCGCCGACACGCTCGACCAGGAGTTCACGGAGCTTCGGTGACGACCCGGGTGGCAAGAGCGTCTCGACCAGCTGCAAGGTCTCCGCATCGCTCAGTGGTGACAGCGAGAGCGTCGTCGAGTTGCGCTTGCCTCCTCCCCATCGGGGGTCTCGCTCGAAGAGCTCCGGCCGCGCCGAGCACAGGATCAGGATCGGGACATGTACCGACCACTCGACCACGTGCTCGACGAAGCCGAGGAGCGAGGCGTCCGCCCAGTGCGCGTCTTCGATCACCACGACCAAGGGATGCTCGGCCGCGATCGCCTCCAGGAAACCTCGCCACGCGCTGAAGGCCTCGGTCCTGTCGGTCCCTTCTCCTTGAGGGTCCGCCAGGCCGACCAGCGGCGCGAGCCGCGTCCGGATCCACTCCTGCTCGCTGGCTTCGTCCACGAGTGCTCCCATGGCAGCGGCGAGCTTGTCGCGAGCCTCCTGAGCAGGATCGGACTCCAGGATCCCGCACTGCGCCTTCACGATCTGCCCGAGCGCCCAGAAGGTGACCCCTTCGCCGTACGGCAGGCATCGGCCCTGTCGCCACGAAACGGGGTCGGGTTGATCGTCGATGTAGGCGAAGAACTCCTTGATGAGCCGGCTCTTCCCTACCCCAGGCTCACCCATCAGCGTGACGAGCTGGACGGACGGCTCACGCACGGCCCGCGCGAACGTCCGTCGCAGGAGCTCGAGCTCGTCGTCACGACCGACCAGTGGCGACGAGGGCTGGTGCTCGACATCGGCTCCGAAGCGAGACCGCGCCGAGGTCGCCCGCCACAGCTTGAGGGGATCGGCCTTGCCCTTCACGCGGACCGGATCGAGCTCCTCGAAGTTGAACAGGTCCCGGGTCAGGTGGTGTGCTCGCTCCCCCACCACCACCCCGCCCACCGGTGCTTCGCCCTGCAGGCGGGACGCCGTGTTCACGACGTCCCCGATCGCGATCCCCTTGCGGTACATGTCGGCACCCGGCGTCACGACGGCTTCGCCGGTCTCCACCGCGACCCGGACCGCGAGCTCCAGGTCGTGGTTCGCGGCGTTGAGCTCCTCGATCGCCGAGGGGATCCGGAGAGCGCTGAACAGGGCGCGCTGAGCGTCGTCCTCGTGGGAGACCGGCGCTCCGTAGACGGCCATCACGGCGTCGCCGATGAACTTCTCGGCGGTGCCCCCGAACCGCTCGATCTCGCGGACGACCGTGTCGTGGTACACCGCGAGCGCCTGCTGGACGTCCTCGGGATCGGCGAGGTCGAAGGCCGAGGTGAAGCCCACCAGATCACAGAAGAGGATCGTGACGACCTTGCGCTCCACGCGCTCATCCACGTCGGGCAGTGTATGGCTGCACCTGCGACCCCACCAGGCGTGATCGGCGCGGGGTGGCATGACCGCACCTTGACCTCGTCGAGGGTGAGGGCATACGTTCCATCAGAACCCAACAGCCGAGTCCGCGGGAAGGTCACCTGAGTGACATGAGCGAGAAGACGATCTCCGGCTTCATCGAAGCCTTGGCGAGCGATCCCGACAAGGAGTTCCTCTTCGGCCAGGAGCCGGTCGCGGTGATGACCGAGTTCGGTCTCTCGGACGACCAGCAGCGGCTCCTCCTGAAGGGGAGCATCGACGAGATCCGGGCCGCCGTCCAGGATGAGCCGGGCAACTCGGAAGTCAGCATCATCGTCATCAAGATCAAGATGAAGTGACCCGGGAGCGCTCACCCGTCCCGGCCGAGGGCCGATCAGGGTCGCTGACCGTCGTCGGCTCGGGTATCCGCCCAGGGCTCCAGCTCACCCAGGAAGCTCGAGTGAGGATCGAGCGTGCCGACATCGTCTTACACCTCCTCGCAGAACCGGGTCCCCACCCCTGGCTGGAGAGCCTGAATCCGAAGACGGAGGCGTTGGACCCTCTGTACACGGCCGGCCGCCCGCACGAGGAGGTGTACGAAGGTCTCGTCGAGGCCATGCTCGAGCGGGTGCGCGACGGCCAGCAGGTGTGCACCATCACCTACGGGAACCCCGCGGTGTTCGATCAGTCGTCCCACGAGGCCGTGCGACGGGCACGCGCCGAGGGGTTCCGCGCTCAGATCCTCCCGGCGATCTCCGCGTTGGACTGCCTGTTCGTCGACCTCGGTCTGGACCCGGGCAAGAACGGGCTCCAGTGCTTCGATGCCACGGACTTCCTCGCCCTGCGGAAGGAGCCGGACACGACGGTGCCGCTCGTGCTCTGGCAGATCAGCGTGATCGGGGACACGGTCACATCCGGCACCGTGAATCGAGAGGGCCTCGGGCTCCTCGCGGACCGTCTCACCGAGCTCTACGGCGGCGATCACGAGGTCGTCGTCTACGAAGCGACCCCGTTCCCGGTGGGTCGCCCGCTGATCGAGCCGTGTTCGGTCGCCGCGTTGCCGGGCGCGACGGTGACGGGGTTGGCGACCCTGTACGTCCCGCCCTCCTCGAAGGCGACCCCCGATCCCGAGATGCTCGATCGGCTGGCCGCCCGGGCGCGCTGACACCGGAGCCCCAGGTCGCCGTCGGTTCCAGGAACCCGTGACCACGCTTCGGTGTATGACTGGCGGACGGTGAGAGACGGCCCGGCGGTCCGCAAGCACACGCCGGCGGACGTCGACGCCGAGCTCGTCGAACGGGCTCGCGACGGCGACGCGGCGGCGTTCGGCGAGCTGGTGACGCGCCATCGCGAGCTCGCGATGCGCGTCGCCCGCGTGGTCGCGCCCGCCGCCGACCTGGAGGACGCGGTGCAGGAGGCGTTCGTGAAGGCGTGGTTCGCACTCCCGCGTTTCCGGCGGGGCGCCCCCTTCCGACCCTGGCTCTGCCGGATCGTGGCGAACGAGGCCAAGAACGGGACGCGCTCCGCGCGGCGCCGCGAAGCTCTGTCCTTGCGGGCGGCGCCGCACGGCGAGATCGACACGAGCACGGACTCGCCCGAGACCGCGGCGGTCGCCCGCGATGAAGCCGAAGCGCTCGTGCGAGCGATGAACGGGTTGCGGGGGGACGATCGGCTGGTGATCGCGTACCGCTGGCTCTTCGAGATGAGCGAAGCGGAGATGGCCGAGGCCCTCGACGTGCCGATCGGCACCGTGAAGTCGCGGCTCTCGCGAGCCATGACGAAGCTCCGGACACGTCTGGTGGAGGACGAGACATGAGCACCGAGCGGCTCACCCGGATGGACGACGAGCGCTTGGGCGTCGCCGATCTCCCGTCTCGACCTCGCCTGGCCGTCGTCCGCGGCGCCGTCGGCCCAGGACGTGCTCGATGCCCTGGCCATCGCCGAGCGGCAGGTGACGCCCGTGCTCGCGGGGAGCCGCCGACGGCGGTTGATCGTGCTGGTCGTAGCCGTCGTGCTGGCATTGGCGGCGACCGCTGCCGCTGCGCGCTTCGTGCTCGACCTCCGGGGACTCATCATCGAGCAGGTCCCGGGTCCACCGGTCGACCTGCCCACCCCGCCGCTCCGAGGACAGGAGCTCGGCCGTCCGCTCGGGTTGGAGGAGGCCGCCGAAGCCGCCGGGATCGCTCCCGCGATCCCCGCCGCCCTCGGTCCCCCCGACCGCGTCTGGCTGGTCGACGCGAACGACGTCCTGCCCAACGGGCATGGTGCGCTGCTGGCGATGGCGTGGGAACCGGATGCCGACCTGCCGCCGATCCCCGGCTCCCCCTGGGGCGCCGTCGTGTTCCGTTTCACCGGTCCGTCGGACATCGCAGCCAAGATGCTGTACGGAGACACCACGACGATCCGCGAGACCGCGGTCGGCCCCTACCCCGCCGTCTGGGTGACGGGCGAGCACGAGCTCGTCCTCGCCACGACCGATGGCCCGATCCGCGCACTGGTCACAGGGCGGGTCCTCGTGTGGGACGACCTGGAGACGGGGTGGCGGCTCGAGACCTCACTGCCGATGCGCGATGCCGTCGAGATCGCCGAGAGCATCCCCGAGCCCGAGCCCGAGCCCGGCCCCTGACCCGGGAACCCTCCGGTCCACGCCGGTGTAGGGGAGACGTGAGACGGCCCGCCCGGGCCGTGCGACGGGAGGCACGTCACCATGCTGCGGATCCGGCGAACGCTGCTCATCGTGATCACCATCGCCGCCGTGCTCGGTCCGGTGGGAGCCGCCCGAGCAGGTGGCGGGTGCCACGGCACCACCACCCAGGGAACCGGCGACACGGTGGAGATGGTCGATCTGTGCTTCACCCCGTCGACCCTGCGCGTCGATCCCGGCACGACGGTCACGTTCGTGAATCGCGATCCCCTCGAGCACACCGTGGTCGGGAACGGGTGGGGCGGCTTCGAGTCCATGGCACAGGGCGACCGCACCTCGATGCGGTTCGACGAAGAGGGGATCTACGCGTACGCGTGCTCGATCCACCCGGGGATGACCGGGTCGGTGGTGGTCGGTGACGGCGACGGCCCAGGCAGCGGCGCGGTGGTGGCCACCACCGACGACGGTCCGGGCGAAGCAGCCATCGGTGCGGCATCCGCCGCGTCGGGCGGTGAGGGTTGGATCGGCGTCGCCGCCGCCCTGGCGTTCGGCGTGCTGCTCGGGTTCATGATCGCGACGCTCCGGCGGCGCTCGGGTGACGCGACCGCCGCGACCACCGAGCGTGTGTCGCAGCCCACGTGACGCGGGGGCTCGGCCTCAGACGGGAAGGGCGATGCCGGCCTGCTGCATGGCGAGCTCGAAGTCGTGCCGGCTGGTGGCGGCGCGCATCCCGTCCTGCACAGTGATCCTGCCCGCCTGCAGCAGGCCGAGCAACGACTGGTCGAAGGTCACCATGCCGTAGAAGGCACCGTCGGCGATCACCTCTTTGATCTCGAGCGTCTTGTCCGGGTCGGAGATCCGCTCAGCCACCCTTCCGTTGTTCACGAGGATCTCGAGGACCGGCGCCCGGCCGCCATCGACGGTCGGGACGAGGCGTTGGCTGATGATCCCGCGCAGCGTGCCGGCGAGCTGCAGGCGGACCTGCTTCTGCTGGTACGGCGGGAAGAAATCGATGATGCGATTCACCGTTTCGGTGGCATCGACCGTGTGGAGCGTCGACAGGACGAGGTGTCCGGTCTCGGCCGCGGACAGGGCGGCGCGCACCGCCTCGGTGTCGCGCATCTCGCCGATCAAGATCACATCCGGGTCCTGACGGAGAGCGGCGCGCAGAGCGGTATGGAAGTCGTTCGTGTCGTTGCCGACCTCGCGCTGATTGATCGACGCGACGCGATCCCGATGCAGGACCTCGATCGGGTCCTCGATCGTCACGATGTGCAGCGGTTTCGTCTGGTTGATGTAGTCGATCATGGCCGCCAGCGTCGTCGTCTTCCCGGCCCCCGTCGGTCCGGTCACGAGGATCATCCCGCGGTCCTCCTGAGCCAGGGTGCGGATCACGTCCGGCAGGCCCATCTCTTCGAAGCTGGGGCCGCCGAAGCGGAGCTTGCGCAGCACCATCGAGATCGATCCGCGCTGCTTGAAGACGTTGGCCCGGAACCGGCCGATGTTCGAAACCGAGTAGGCGAAGTCCACCTCGCCGTTCTCGCGGAAGGCCTCGCGCCGGTCGGTGGGGACGATGCCGTCGGCGATCGCCTGGGTCTCGATCGCGGTCAACGGGTCACGCTCCAGCCGCTTGAGCCCCTTGGGGAGCCGGATCGATCGGCGCCGAACCAACCTTGACGTGCAGGTCCGAACCCTCGCCGTTCAGGAGTTCCTCGAGCCAGGAGTTGAACTCCGGCACGATCTCGTCGCTCATCGCCTCGCCATCCCTCGGTTCGTCACGCGGTGTCCTCTGGCCGGTCCGTTCCGGTGCACCGATGCGCAGGGCGGACCTCCCGGCGGCATCTCCCGTCACATCGGACGCTCCGGGCGCGGACTCAAGCGCCCGACGGACGAACGCCGGGTGATCAGACCCGGGCCGACAGGCGGCACGTGGTGGACCGCTCGGCGAGCGGCTCGAAGGCGGTCATGCGGAGTGGCGGCCGGCCGCCCCCAAGATCCCCCGCCAGCAGCCCACGGTGCACCGCACACACCAACGCACGATGCTCTTCGAGCAGGTCACGGAACGGGCAATCACGGAGCGAGATCTCGACGGAGCGCTGACCGGTCCGGTGGAACCGGGGCGTGAAGCCCGCCTCGGCGAGCGCCTGCTGCAGGACGGCCAGGTTCGGGCCGCCGGATCGGCGAGCCCCTGGGCGCGGGGCCGAGCGACCGATCAGGTAGGCCCCCCACTCGCGTGCGAGCTCCTCGGCCCGGTCGCGCTGCTTCGAGGTCGTCAGCAAGCCGGCCAGGATGTCGGCCAGCAGCCGATGACCGAGGTCCTCCCTGGTGTCCGGGTCGACCGCCGTGTAGACGGTCTGCGGTCGGCCGACGGTGGCACCCTTCCTCGACTCGGACGTGACCAGGCCCGCCTCCTCCAGCCGGCGCAGGTGCGGTCGCACGGTGTTCACGTGGAGCGAGAGCCGCGTGGCGAGCTCGCGCACCGCCACCGGCCGTCGCGACAGGCGGAGGTACCGATACAGGCGGTACCTCGTGTCGTCGGCGAGCGCCTTGTGCACCTCGATCGGGGTGGGATCGGGCATGGCCTCGCTCGTCTCCGTCGTAGACTTGGTTTGCACGGCTTCGGCCGTGTTTATCGGTGGCCTGTTCTTCGGAGCAGGCCCCGGAAGCCTAGTCCAGCCGCCGGCACCGAGCCTGGGAGCGTCCCACATGGTCACCGAAGAGCAGGTCCGCGAAGCCCTCCGGAGTGTGAACGACCCGGAGATCGGCAAGCCGATCGAGGACATCGGCATGCTCCACGCGATCGACGTCGAGGGCGAGGGCGTGGTGAAGGTCCATGTCCTCCTCACCATCGAGGGATGCCCGCTCCGCGACCGGATCACCCAGGACGTCACGGCGGCGGTGCAGCCGCTCGCCGGCGTGGAGCGGGTCGAGGTGACCCTCACCCCGATGAGCGAGGAGCAGCGCGCGGGCCTGGTGGGGAAGCTCCGCGGCGGGCAGGCGGGACAACCGGCCGCGGCAACTCGCATCTCGTTCCCCCCCCAGACCTCGATCGTCGCGGTCGCCTCGGGCAAGGGCGGTGTGGGCAAGTCCAGCGTGACGGTGAACCTCGCCGCCGCCCTCGCGGCTGAGGGCGCCGCGGTCGGCATCCTGGATGCCGATGTCTGGGGGTTCAGCGTGCCCCGCATGATCGGGGTGAGCGGTCAACCGGTCGGGTTCAACGACATGATCCTGCCGCTCGAAGCCCACGGCGTGAAGGTGATCTCCATGGGGTTCTTCGTACCTGAGGAGACGCCGGTGATCTGGCGCGGCCCCATGCTGCACAAGGCGATCGAGCAGTTCCTGGGCGATGTCTATTGGGGCGACCTGGACTTCCTGCTCTGCGACCTCCCGCCGGGCACCGGGGACGTGAGCATCTCGCTCGCCTCGTTCATCCCTGGCGCCTCGATGCTCGTGGTCACCACGCCGCAGGAAGCCGCGCGCAAGGTGGCTGAACGTGCCGGCAAGATGGCCGAGCGGACCAACCTCCGCCCGATCGGCGTCGTGGAGAACATGTCGTGGTTCATCTGCCCCCACTGCGGCGAGCGGGAGATGCTCTTCGGCTCTGGCGGCGGCCAGGAGGCCGCGACGACGCTGGGCGTGCCGCTGGTCGCGCAGGTCCCGCTGATCCCGGCCGTGCGCGAGGGTGGGGACGACGGCATCCCCATCGTGGTGTCCGACCCCGCGTCACCGGCGAGCGAGGCTTTCCGCCAAGCGGCGGACGCGGTCCGGAAGGCCACGAAGTCCAAGGTCGGCAAGCCGCTCAGCCTGATGACGCGCTGAGCGTCAGGTGGTCGCTGGCTCCGGATCCGGATCGGCTTCCGGCTCAGCCGCATCGGGCACAACGGTCCGTCTCCTCGAAGGCGTCGTGGGGCCGGGTGGCCGCTTCACCGCGAACCAGACCAGGATCCCGAGGCTGACGAGCACCACCGCGAGGGCGGTCCATTGCGAGCCGGTCAGAGGGCCGAAACGCTTGTCGATGCGGAGCGAATCCTCGAGGAGTCGGAAGCTCCCGTAGGCGGCCGCGAACAACAGTGCGGTGACCCCCTGCCGGCGGTCCTTCGCGCTGAACCACCACAAGACACCGAACAGCACCCACGCGAGCAGCATGTCGTAGAGAGCCGTCTGATGGACGCCGACGCCCTGCGCGATCTTCGACCCCGTGGCATCGAGCAGCCGGGCTCCCGTGCGCTCGATGATCTGGACGTGCCCGCCCTGGAGGTCGGCCTGACAGACCTCGTTGAGACAGCGGAACGGCGGCGCGAGGGTCCCGCCCTTGTACACCCACGCGAGCGCCCACGACGTGGGCTTGCCCAGGTGGTCGGCGATGATGAGGTCGCCGATCCGCCCGACCGCGATCCCCAGGGCGAGGGCAGGAGCGATGGTGTCGGCGACCTCGAAGAACCCGAGACCGAAACGCCGGATGTTAACGGCGTTCGCGATGGTGGCACCGGCGATCCCGCCCAGGAGCGAGATCCCTCCCTGCCAGATCTTGAGCCAGTCGAGCGGGCTCCCGAAATCCGAGTAGTGCGCGATCACGTACCCCACACGCGCGCCGATGATGGCGCCGACCAGCGACCAGAACACGACCGAGTCGCACGCGCGGCGGTCGGCACCGCGACGAACCGCCAACCGGGTGAACAGGAGAGCCCCGATGATGAACCCGATGGCGATGAAGAGGCCATGGGGGGACAGCGCGAAGTCACCGATGCGGAAGCGATCGATGACCGGCCACCCGACCGAGGCGAGCCGGGCCGAGGCGAGGGGGTTCATCGGAGCGAGGGTAGCAGCGGTCGCGTGAGCGACCGCTGCGGGACCGGGGCAGGGACGGTCATCGGGCGCGCCGACCGCGCGGCCAGAGCCGCGCGACGGCGCGCCCGAGCAACAACCCGCTGGCCACGTCCGAGGGATAGTGGACGCCGAGGTAGATGCGGGAGATGGCGACGGAGAGGTCGAGTGCCGTGAGCTTCGCCCTGACCAGCGCCCCGAGGCCGAGCTCCCGCGAAGCGACCCGCGTGAACGTGGTGAGGACGGCCGGGTGGCTCGATGGCCATGACGTCGCCGGCGGGAGCGCGATCATCAGGCGCGTGCTCTCGGGATCGGCCAGCGACGGCCGTGGCCGTGCCACGACCCGCTTCATACCCTGCAGGAGGAGCCAGGTGGCGCCGGCTGCCGAAAGAGCGCGGACGGCCGCACGGCGCTCGCCGGCCACGGCGAGCGCGCCAGCGGCCGCCCCCGACGCCCAGAAGGAGCCGAGCTCGGTCACCCCCGCGTTGAAGGCGTCGGCTCGGGGTCCGTGGCCGCGGTTCACCAGCTCGAACAGCTCCCGGTCGACGCCGGGGCCGTCCTCACCCTTCACCGCCCCCAGCCCGATCGCGACCGCGCCGACGGCGAGCGCCCCGGCCCACACCACACGTCCGATACCCACGGCCGTTCATGATGCAGGATGGGGACCGGCGGAGCCAACGCGAGCCCGCCGCGGGTCGGGAGGAGGAGGCTCATGATGCGACGTGATGGCGACCCCTCGGACGGAGACCAAGGGTGGGTCGAGAAGCGCGAGGGGCTCAGCGGCACGATCGATCGCAGGGATCGTCGTCCTCATCGTGCTTCTGGTCTTCATCCTGCAGAACAGCGACGACGCCAAGGTCGATCTCCTCTTCTGGGATGCCACGTTGTCGCTGTGGGCCGTGATCCTGATCGGTGCCGGCCTGGGGTTCCTGGTGGGGTGGTTCCTGGGCCGCTCACGGATGAAGCGGCGTGAGCGCCGGACGTAGGAACCGCACCACGAACACCAGGTCCGGCCTTCGACGCGCAGCAGGACCTCGGGCCCAGGTGGCGGCTACGCGAGCGCCGTTTCCAGAGACTCGTGGTCCGCGAGGTCGAGCGGGTCTCGGGCAGCCTTCACGAACGCGTCCGCGGTCAGGTCGCCCAGCGAGTCGTGCCAGATGTGCTGGGGATCGGTCTCGACGGCGCGGACGATCGCTCGCATCTTCGTGAGGACCGCCGGCTCGTCCTCGTCGTAGACGTCGCCCTGCAGCAGCTTCAGCACGTCGAGGCGGTAGCGCGGGTCGCGGATGAACGCGGTGAACAGCACGTTCAGTCGGTAGTAGACCGTGATGAAGTCGTACCAGTTCTTGGTGCCGCGCCGGATCGTCGACTCGAAGGTCGAGAACGCGGACGGCCGAAGTCGCCGGTCTCGAGCGCGCGATGATGTCGCGGCTGGCGAAGCGCGAGCTGTTGAGCGCGATGCTGACGCCGGTCGAGAAGATCGGATCGACGAAGCGCGCCGCGTCGCCGACCAGCACCAACCGGTCGCCGGCGATCTGCTTCATCGCGTAGCTGTAGTCGCCCTCCTCCTTGAAGGGCCGGAGCTGCGTCGCGCCTCGCAGCCCGTCGAGCAGGTCCGGGCGGCTGGCGAGGCACTCCCAGAAGAACTGCTCGCGCGACTCCTTCGATCCTTGGCGAAGTTCTTCTTCTGCGTCACGACACCGATGCTCGTGATCGTGTCCGTGATCGGGATCTGCCAGACCCAGCTGTTCGTGATCGGCAGGAAGTGGATGAAGATGTAGTCCTTCACGGTTCTTCTGCACCACCGTCCCCGGTCGAAGCCCTCGAACCAGGTGTGGATGGCGTACTGGTCGAAGACCGGGTCCTTGAGCCGCCATCGCAGCTGGTTGCCGAGGAGCGTCTGCCGGCCGCTGGCGTCGACGACCATCCGCACCGACGTCGTGAGGTCCGACGCCGAATCCGAACTTCACGTGAACGAGAATCGGGGTCGGTGAAGTCCGCCCCTTTCACGGCCACGCCCTCGTAGACGTCGGCGCCCAGCCGTTCGCGTGCTGCAGCAGCAGGTTGTCGAACTTGCCGCGGTCGACGTGATACGTGTAGTTCTGATCGACGCCGGGCTGCTCGCGCTCCTCGAAGTCGATGTTCGCCGTGCAGTCCGCGGCCAGCCCTTCCCAGTCGTGGTCGTAGATCCTCGATCCGCGGTCGCGGTCCAGACGGCGCCGAACTTGTGCGGGAACCGGTTCTCCTCCATGACCGGGAGGAAGTCCAGGTCTCGGAACACGCGGGTCGACGACGGGACGAGCGACTCTCCGACGTGGGGACGCGGGAACAGCTCGCTCTCGAAGACGACGCAGCTGACCCCCGCCTTCGCGAGATAAGCGGCCATGCTCGCGCCGGCCGGCCCGCCGCCGATGATCCCGACATCGAAATCCGCCTTCGCGATCACGTTCGTGCTCCTTCCATGCGATGGGTCCTTCAGGGGGCGTCTTCGATGACACCCGTCGAGCTATCGGTGAGCGATCGCGCCGGCGTCGAGCCACCGAGGTCGAGCACCGATCCGGGGATCACGGCCGGCGCTCGGTCCAGGACGCCGGCGCGGATGAGACAGAGACGCAGGGCGGGTCCGGCGATCATCGACGTGATCAACGCGATCACCACCAACATCGCGTACGCGGCTGTCGAGAGGACGCCCAGGGAGAGCCCGATGGTGGCGATGACCAACTCCATCGCGCCTCTCGCGGTGAGCCCGACGCCGACCGAGACGGCCTCCCATCGGGGAAGACCTCCCAGCCGAGCACCGACCCCCCCTCCGATCAGCTTCGAGAGGCAGGCGAGGTTGATCGCGATGATGGTCACAACCAGCGCGCTTCCACGGAGCGCCCCGAGATCCGCCTTCGATCCCGTGTACGCGAAGAAGAACGGGATGAAGAACGCGAAGCCGATCCGTCGGAGAGCGGCATCCGTCTCCGGCGTCACCTTCCGCGTCCTCCCGATGAGGATCGCTGCGACGAAGGCACCCAGGACCATGTGCACACCGAGGGCCTGGGTGATGATCGCGCCCACGAGGACAACCGAGAGCACGGCGGTGACCTGCGCATGTGGCAGCTTCATCAGCGCAGCGGCTCGGAGCACGGACCGAACCAGCACCTGCCCCCCCGAGAAGGCGAGCACGAGGAACAGCACCGTGCCGACGGTCGCCCACGCCACCCCGGCCCACGAGACCGACCCGCTCCCCACGATGCCGCTCACGATCCCGAGCAACACCCAACCGAGGGTGTCGTCGGCGAGCGCGCTCGACATGATCACCATGGCCGGCCGCGTCCCGTAGGCGCGGAGGTCGAGCAGGATCCGAGCGACCACGGGGATGGCCGAGATCGCCATGGCGATGGCGAGGAAGAAGGCGAAGACCGGCCGGTCGATCCCCTCGCCCATCATGCTCGAGGGAACCGCGGTTCCGAGGGCGAATCCCACGATGAAAGGCAAGAGGAAGCCGCCTATCCACGTCAGGGCGACCAGGCGGCCCGATCTGCGGAGCAGGCCGAGGCGCGTCTCGAGGCCCGAGATCGCCACCAGGAAGAGCACGCCGATCCACGCGAGACCGTCGAGGACGGCTTTGTGCGTGGGATCGGCCGGGAACAGCCAGGCGAAGGCCTGGGGCCACACCCTGCCCAGGAGCGTTGGACCCAGGAACACACCGAAGACGATCTCCCCCACGACGGGCGGCACGCCGACGCGAACGGCGATCTCGGCCCCCAGCCGCGCCGCGAGAACGAGAACGAGAACATCCACCAAGAACACGAGCAACTCGTGCTCCCCCACCGGGAGCCTCCTATCGCCGGTCGGCCCCGGCTTCGATGGACCGTTGGCACGCGAAACTAGATGCGAAGGAGGACGTGTTCATGCGACGGATGCGGTAGTTCTCTTACGCGAGGGCTGCGTCCAGAAAGGACCGGCGACGAGGGCCGTTCCCCCGAGCCACCTGGAGGAACCACTGACGGAGCGGAGCGATGAGCCGTCGGACGTCCGGGCGCTTCGAGGCGTTCAGGCGCGCCGCGCGCGGGCCCGTTCCTCGATCTGCGCCTTCTGCGCGAGGGTGCCGCGCCGGAGGGCGAATCCGGCGCCACCCACCGCGTTGACGCTCGCGGCGCCGAACCCCCCGAGGGGTCCGTTGAAGACGTACCGCACCTCGTGGCGGAGAACGCTCTGCTCGTTCGGGAGCGACGCGATGGAGGTCTTCACCGTGGCGTCGAGGAGGCCGCCCAGGTGGACCTCGGCGTGCCATGGCTCATCCCAGGCGAGGACCTGGCACGGGACGTTGGTCCGCACGCCGAGGAAGGACATCGTCACGTCGTAGCGGACCGACGGACCGAGCCCTTCCGCGGGCAACCGCACGCCCACGATGTGCTTGTCCCAATGCGGGAGGTTGCGAGGGTCGCTCGCAACCTCCCACACCAACTCGGGCGGCGCGTCCACCTCGATCGAGTACTCGACCGTCGTCATGACAGCCGGGCACTCCCGCTGGTCCAGCCCTTCCACCACACGAGCCGGTGGGGCGTGATCCGGACGAGCGCCTCCGTGCTCCCGGCCATGTCGCCGGCGATCGCTCGGATCGTCTTGGCCCCCGAGCCGACCACACCGTCGACGAAGAACGCGCCTTCTCCCTGGATCATGGCACCCACCATGTCGCGGGCACGCCAGATCGAGTGACTGTCCACGGTGAGGGTCGCTGCGGCGTCGGCGCCGGCATCGGCGAGCGCGAGGGTCTCGACGGGAAGCGCGGCGTACAGGGCATGCTCCTCCGCCCGCCACCGGACCGGAAGCGCCACCGGCCCGCGCTCACCCACCACGGTGAGGACACCCTCCCCTTCGTGCCCGACCTCGTCCACGACCTCGGCCGGCAGGGCGGCGAACGGATCGGCCGCCGAGCCACTCCGCCGGAAGGTGGCGTGTGAGCCGGGATCGCCGCCCCAGCGGCCACGACCCTCCTGCACGCCGTCCGCATCGAGGAGTGCGGTCCGTTCGAGATCCACCCCGACGAACACCCGTCCCGGAGGCGTCCATGCGAGCGGCACCTGCCGCGCATCGAAGGCGTAGCCCGCGAAGAAGCGTGCGTTCTTCTTGCTGAAGGTACCCGTGGCTCGGGCGATGGACGTGGCGCCGGCCACCGCGCTCCCCCACGTCCGGCGATCCAGCGCATCGTAGGTCTTGACGTTCCCCGTGAAGGCCACCGCGAGTTCGCCGTGCCGCACCAGTCCGGCGACGGAGGAATCCACACGCCAACACCGCGCCTTCACCGACCGGCGCGAGGTGGTGAGCCAGAGCCGCCCACCGCTCGAGGCGAAGACGAGCGGCGTGCAGTGGGGGCCGTCCGGCGTCATGGCCGCCACCGCACAGAACGACCCTTGTTCGAGGACGTTCTGCACCGCGGTCGACAGGAAGCTCACGGGCGACGCACGCCCTGCTCGTGCGCCTCGGGCTCTCCCGCAGCGCCTGCCGCGGTCCTCTTGCCGATGGCAGGAGGCAACACCAACATGAGACCGGTCCAGAGCACGTGGCTGGCGAGCGGAGCGATCAACCCTCCCGACCACCACGCGAGCGCCCCCCAGAGGGCCCCGCCGACGACTGCACCCGCGATGATGGGGAGCGAGCGGCTCGGCGCGTTCCCGAGCACGTAGAGGAGCCAGACGGCCACGAACGCACCGCCGGCCCCGATCCACGTCTCCGCGAGCGTGCGCTGGGCCAGGCCTCGCCAGAAGAGCTCCTCGCACGGGACGGACACGAGGAGCGACAGGACCAGGGAGCGCAGGAACGGCTCCTCGGCCGCCTCGCGATACGCGGCCTCCACGTGACGGGCGAACGGCTTCCACAGCACGGCCAGCGCGACGAACAGCCGGGTGGCGAGGAACATCGCGATCCCCGATATCGCCCCGACGGCGAGCGCGGTCCCGTCGGAGACCTGCGGATCGGCCGACGGCATCAGCAGGATCGCCGTGATCCCCAGGCCCGCCATCACGAGGGGGATCACATGCCACAGCTGGCGGCGTCGGCTGGCGACCAGCCACCATGCCACCATCAACACGATGAGTCCCACCACGATCGCGATCGCTCGCATGGCTCGCTCGCCCTCTACCCCGGGAAGAACCTCGTCTTCACGGCGATCTCTGCCGTGAAGGCCGTGACCACGGCCAGATAGTAGAAGCCCGTGGCGGACTGTACCGCGTTCGCTCGCTCGCCCTTCAGGGCGGCGCGGACGAGCACGGCGATCAGGAGGGTCGCGGCCGCCATGCCGACCGCGATCCAGGGCGCGAGGGCCCCGGCGGTCAGGAGGGGGTTGAAGTCCTGCGAGGACACCGTGCTGCCGAAACCGCTCGTCACGACCGCCACGATCTCGACCACCGAGGCGACGAGTAGGGCGTCGGTGGCCCGGTCGATGGGCACGCGCGTCAGCTTGCGATCCGTCAGGTACCAGTGCCCGAGGAAGAGACCGTCGAAGGCAGCCCCCAGGAACGCGGCGCCCGCGAGCAGCTGGAAGAGCGCCACCACGTAGGTCTGCCTCCCGGTGGCGGCCATCGCCGCGAGCGTGCCCACCGCGATCGGCACCGACACGATGCCGACGATCCGCCCGGCCCTCTCGAACGACGGCGCCCGGCGACGCAGGAGGAGCAGGATCGCCGACAGCGCCACCGCGACGAGGGTCCCCAGGGCGAGCCGAACGCTCCAAGCGGCCGCGACGTCACCCGGTGGGGCCACCGAGCGCGCGGCCCACCACGCCCAGAGCGCGAACACCAGCGTGACGACGACGCCCCACAGGGCGAAGTAGGAGCGCTTGGCCTCGTTCCACAGAGGCGTGCACCACGTGAGCGCGGCCGCACCGGCCACGGTTTCGGCCAGGACGAGCGCCAGGACACCGCCGAACCCGTTCAGCGACCGCCCCGCCCGTTCCCACCCATGGCGCCACAGGGTAGCGGCCGGGAACCGGCGGACGTCCGGCTACCTCGCCGCGCACAGAGGCCCGGTACCCTTGGTGCACCGATGCAAGACTGGACCTCGTACGACGCCGTCGCGACCACGTACGCGCGTGTGCACGCCCCTCGCTTCGAGGACGTCGCGCACGCGTTGGTCGAGGTCGTCGGGGTCGCGGAGGGCCAACAGGTGCTCGACGTGGGAACCGGCACCGGGGTCGCCGCCGAAGCCGCCCGTGAGCGGGGCGCTCACGTCGTCGGCGCTGACGCGTCCCTCGGCATGCTCACCGAAGGACGGCGCGCGCACGACGGGCTCCCTCTGGTCGCGGCCGAGGCCCTCGATCTCCCCTTCCGCAACGGGTCGTTCGACGCCGTGCTCGGGTCATTCGTCCTCGCGCACTTCGCCCGCGTGGAGACGGCGATGTACGACCTCCTGCGGGTGACGAAACCTGGCGGACGGCACGGGTTCACGTCCTGGGCCGATGCCCCGGACACGTTCACCGAGACCTGGCTCGAGCTCGTCTTCCGCGCGGTGCCTCGGGAGATGCTGGAACCGACGCTCGCGCGTGCCATCCCCAACCATGAACGCTTCCGCCGGCCGGCCGGACTGGAGAGTGCCCTGTACGACGCCGGCCTCCGCAAGGTCCGGGTGGAACGTCGCCTGTACGAGTGGACCTACGCGCGCGACGACTACGTCGACGGACTCTCGAGCTGGGCCACGGGTCGATTCGTCCGCAGCATGCTCGGCGAGCGCGACTGGGAGACGTTCATGACCGAGGCACATGCCGTGTTCGCCGCGAGGTTCCCGGACCCGCTCCACGACCGTCGCGAGGTCCTCTTCGCCACGGGCATCAAGGAATAGCGAACACCTCACCCGCGATCGGCCGCTCGGGCGGCCCGGCTCACGTGAGGTCGAGGACCCGGAAGTCCTCGGCCCACGCCACACCGATCTTCTCCCCCGCCTCGCGCGCTTCCTTGCCGAGGACCTCCTCGAAGAACCTGATCCCCTCGGACAGTTGGCTCGCATGGCACGCGAGGGCATCGAGCTTCGTCTGGAAGGTGGCCGTCACGTCCTCGATGTGGTTCGGCTCGTTCGACCACCCCAGCCAGACCTCGACCACATCCTGCACCGCGAGCCCCTCGCCGAGATGCTCCGAGAAGAAGTGCGGGTTCCCGCTGCCCGGGAAGCAGCTGTCCAGCGCGATCCAGCCGGCGTTCCGATGATCCGCATGGTTGTAGTAGCGGTTCTCGAAGAAGACCCCGGTGGGGTCCACCGAGAGCACGGTCTCCGCGCGCACCTCGCGGATCCGGCGGACGACGGCTTCACGGACCTCCTCCGTGTTCTCGAGCGCGCCGTCGTGGACCGCCAGGATCCGAACGGTCGCGAGCCCCATCTGTGCGGCCGCTGCCTCCGTCTCCACCGCGCGCGTGGCGGCGAGCTCGGCGCGGGACATGTCGGGATCGCTCGAGCCTCGGTCGCCGTTCGTCAGGACGAGGAGGTGGACCTCGCGACCGGATCGGGCCCACTTCGCGAGCGTCCCGCCGGCAGCGATCTCGGCATCATCGGGATGCGCGAACACGGCCACGACCGGCCCGACCCGTGCCGCGGGCTCGCTGATCGCCGATCCCTCGGCCTCCGGTTCGCTCAAGGTCGGCCTCTCACCGCGCCACGCGGTCGAGGATGAAGCGGACCAGCATGCGGACGGGCACCCCCGTCGCGCCCTTGGGACCGAGGTCGTTCCCCTCGGAGAAGGCGGGGCCGGCGATGTCGAGGTGGACCCACGGCGTGTCGCCCACGAACTCGGCGAGGAACCAGGCGGCGGTGATGGCCCCCCCGTAGCGCTTGCCGATGTTCTTGATGTCGGCCACGTTGGAGTCGATGAGCTTCCGGTAGTCCGGGTGCAGCGGGAGCTGCCACACGGGCTCGCCTACGGCCGCACCGGCCCGGATGAGATCGCGGGCGAGACCGTCATCGTTGCCCATCGCGCCCGTGATGTCGGTGCCGAGGGCCACCATGCAGGCGCCGGTCAAGGTGGCCGTGTCCACGATCAGCTGCGGACCCTTCTCGGCGAGGAAGGCGAGGGCGTCCGCCAGGACCAGGCGCCCCTCGGCATCGGTGTTCAGCACCTCCGACGTCGTCCCTCCGTAGTGCCTGATCACGTCGCCCGGCTTCTGCGCTGAGCCGCTCGGCATGTTCTCGCTGCAGGGGATGGCCGCGATCACGTTCACCTTGGGCTTCAATCGCGCGATCGCCTTCATGGTGGCGAGGATCGACGCCGCGCCGCCCATATCGTCCTTCATCGTCTCCATGCCGTCGGCGGGCTTGATGGACAGGCCGCCGGAGTCGAAGGTGATGCCCTTGCCGGTGAACGCGAGGGGGACCGACGTTCCCCCTCCGGCGTAGCGGAGCTCGATCATCCGGGGTGGGTGGATGGACCCCTTCCCCACACCGAGGATGCCGCCGAAGCCGCCCTCCTCGAGCTCCGACTCGTCCCAGACGCGGCACTCGAGACCGACCTCGTCCGCCATGGCCTGCGCGGCCTCGGCGAGCGCGGCCGGCGGGAGATCGCCCGCAGGGATGTTCACCAGGTCGCGCGCCCACGCGACCGCGTCCACGATCACGGCCGCGCGTTTCGCGGCAGCGCGCATCGCCTTCCGATCCCACGATCCGGCGCCGTGGATCGTGACCGAGCTCAGCTCGTCGTCGTCCTCCGACGACGACTTGTACCTCCGGAAGCGATAGGCGCCGAGCCCGAGTCCCTCCGCGGCCGCCTGCACGGCGTCAGCCGCGTGCCGCGACCGGGCGGCCAGGGCGAAGGTGGTGGCGACCCTCCCGAAGCGTCGCGCGGTGCCGGCCACCGCCCCCAAGCTCCGGCGGATCGCGGCGACGTCGAACGCGTCCTTCTGCCCGACGCCCACCAGGAGCACCGCGTCGGCAGCGAACGCGTCCCCCTCGCGGCGCGGGATCAGGAGGTTCTGACCCTTCTTCCCGGTGAGCTTGGCCGCCGCGTACGCGTCCAGCAGGCCGGTCTCCTTCACGCCAGGCCCGGCCCGGGGTCCCTCGAAGACCGGAGCGATCAGGAGCGCGGCATCGCTGTCGGCCGGGCTCGCGGCGGAATACGCGAAGTCGGTCACGAGGATGATCTCCTTCCGTCACGGGTGGCCCCTGCGGGCGGAGAGGAAGTCTAGTCCGAGCCGACCGCGGCTAGGCTTCGGACGATGGAGACCCGGAACCTGACCGACCTCATCTACTTCGATGAGGAGATCCCTCGCACGGAGGTGCTCGGCGAGAGCGAGCAGCTGTGGTCGCAGGTGATCTGCCTCCAGGGATCGCAGGGGGTCGGGCCGGTCTCCGACGAACGCGCCGACGGCTTGATGGTCGTGCTCGCGGGCGAGGTCGCCGTCCAGCTCGGGAAGGGCCGTGCGCGCATGCGGCAATGGGAGACGGCGATGGTGCGGGCCGGGGAGGCGCTCACCCTGCGCAACGCGTCGCCGGAGCCGTCGGTCGTGCTCCTCGTGCTCGCCCCTCCACCCTCCTGAGGAGCCCCGGGCCTTCAGACCCGGCCGCTCGGCGCCGCGCCGTCCGGGCCCGCGGCGATAACGTACCGGCGCAAGCCCTCCATCGCGCGGCCCATGAGCAACCGCATCACGGGAGCGTAGAGGCGGGCCGCGAACCCACCGACCACGGGAACATCCAGCCGGACATCCTCGACCCAGGTGAACCGGGTGCCACCCTCGATGGGTTCCAGCGTCCACGTGCCCGTGCCGGCGACCGGACCTCCGTGGCGGATCGTGAGCACATGCGGGGGATCCCAGTCGGTGACCCGCATCGGCTCGGTGAAGGCGGGCACCCCGAACAGACGGGTCCGAACCGCGAGCGTGACCCCTGCTCCCTCGCGATGCGGGGACGTCACCTCGACGCGATCCGCGTCGAGCATCCACTCCGCCTGTCGCTCCCAGTCCACCAGGACACCCCAGGCCTCCTCGCGACGGACGGGCAGGGCGATCGCTCGCTCCACACGCACGTCGCGAGGGTACGCGACCTCGCGCCGACCACCACGTAGGCTTCCGCCCCGATGGGCACGACCGCGGTCATCGCATCGTCGCTGGCCTCCGCGATAGGTCCTCCCCCGTTCCGCGGCGCCACTCCCGCCAGCGTGGTGAAGGGTCCCGCAGGCGTGGCGTGGGACGAGGGCGGGCGGATCGTTTACGTCGGCGAGGCCGACGGGCTGCCCGTGGAGCCGATCGCAGGACGACCCGACCGCGGCACGCTCGTCCCCGGGTTCGTGGATTGCCACGTGCACCTGCCGTTCGTCGGCTGGCGAGCCGACGAGTTCGAAGCGCGGCTCGGTGGCGTCACCTACCGCGACCTCCACGGTCGCGAAGGCGGCATCTTCCGCTCCTCCCGCTCCCTCCGCGAGGCGAGCGATGACGCCGTCGTGGACTTCAGCCTCCTGCTCCTGCATGAGATGGCGGCGTCGGGGACCACCGCCACCGAGCTGAAGACCGGGTACGGCCTCTCGATCGAGCAGGAGCTCCGGCAGGCTCGACTGGCGCGCACGCTCGCCGATCTCGCCCCGCAGACCTGTACGGTGACGCTGCTCGGCTGTCATGCCATCCCGCACGAGATGGACCGCGAGGCATGGGTCCGAGCCGTCTGCGAGGAGCTCATCCCGGCGGCAGCCGCGGAGGGTCTCGCGGACCAGGCCGACATCTACGTGGAGGACATCGCGTTCAACCTGGAGGACCTGGAGGCGGTGGCGGCCTCGGCCGCCACCGCCGGTCTGCCGCTCCGGGTGCACGCCGACCAGCTCGGCCCGAGCGGCGCGGCCGAGGCCGCGGCGCGGCTCGGCGCACGGAGCGCCGACCACCTCAACCGGTGTTCCCCGGACGGGATCGCCGCGCTCGGGGCGTCGGCGACGACCGCCGCCGTCCTCCTGCCAGCGTCGACGTTCTTCCTCGGAGCCGGGACGCCGCCCGTGCGCGAGCTCCGCGCCGCCGGCGCCGCGCTCGCGGTGGCGACCGACCTGAACCCGGGCACCTCTCCCGTCAGCAGCATGGCCGAGGCGATCGCGTTCGCCTGCACCCTGTACCGGATGACGCCGCTCGAAGCCCTCACGGCCGCCACCGCGAACCCCGCCTGGGTCCTCGGGTTGCACGATCGGCTGGGCCGGCTCGGGGAAGGGCTGCGCGCCGACATCCTGCTGCTCGATGGCTCGTCGTTCGCCGAGGTCCCCTACCGGCCGGGGCACGACCCTGTCGCGGCGGCGTGGATCGGCGGGCAGCTGGTCGCCGGCGATCCGGATCGGATCGCCGGCATCTGAGCCGGCGGGGGCCCGACGACCCGTGACCGGTCGCGGTCAGTCCAGAGGACCGACCGCGACCTCCGCCGCGACCACGAGATCGCCCCCTCGCACCAGGTCGACCGCCGCGTCGATGTCCGGACCGAGCTCCCGGTCGTGCTCTACGAACGGCACACGGTCTCGGAGGGCCGCGACCGCCGCCGCGGTGGCCGGACCGGGTCCGATCGGCGCCCGGAGATCGAGCGCCTGGGCGGCCCCGAGGGCTTCGAGCGCGAGCACGGTCTCGGCGTTGCCCACGATCTCACGCGCATGCCGGGCCGCGGTCATGCCCATGCTCACGTGGTCCTCCTGGCCGGCACTCGAGGGGATCGAGTCCACCGACGCGGGATGCGCGAGCGATTTGCACTCGCTCACGAGCGACGCGCCCGTGTACTGCACGAGCATGAAGCCGCTGTTGAGTCCGCTCTCCGGGACCAGGAAGGGCGGAAGTCCGTTCGAGGACTTCGGGTCGAGCAGCCGGTAGAGGCGCCGGTCGCTGATCGACGCGATCGAGACGAGCGACAGCGCCAGCGCATCCATGGCCACCGCGACCGGCATCCCGTGGAAGTTGCCACCGCTCCGGACCTCATCGTCGTCCGGCAACACGATCGGGTTGTCGCTCACCGCGTTGACCTCGATCTCCAGCACACGGCGGACATGCGCGGCCGTGTCCCGGGTGGCGCCATGCACCTGGGGGGTGCAGCGGAGCGAGTAGGCGTCCTGGACCAGGTGGTCGCTGTGACGATGCGACTCGCGGATCGGCGAGTCGGCGAGCAGTCGCCGGAGGTTGGCCGCGCTCGCGGTCTGGCCGGGGTGTGGGCGGAGCCGTTGGAGGCGTTCGTCGAAAGGCGCATCCGTCCCGAGCGCGGCCTCGATCGTCATGGCGGCGATCACGTCAGCCGTGCGGGCCAGCCGCTCCGCGCGCAGGAGCGCCAGGACGCCGACGGCGAGCATCCCTTGCGTTCCGTTCACGAGGGCGAGCCCTTCCTTCGACCGGAGGTCGAGCGGCTCGAGCCCCGCGCGCACGAAGGCTTCGGGCGCGGGTTCGCGACCGACGTCATCCACCAGCACCTCGCCATGCCCGATGATCGGGAGCGCCAAGTAGGCGAGGGGCGCGAGGTCGCCGCTCGCCCCGAGCGAACCCTGCTCCGGCACGACCGGCACCACGTCGCGGTTCAGCATCTCGACCATCAGATCCACGACGTCGGTCCGCACGCCCGAGTGACCGAGCGCCAAGACGTGCGCTCGGAGCAGCAGCATCGCGCGGGCCTCGACACGCGACAGCGGCCGGCCGACCGCGGTCGCGTGCGACGCGATGATCCCGTGCTGGAGCTCCGCCGCGTGCTCCGGGTCGACGACGGTGTCGGCGAGCGCGCCGAACCCCGTCGTGACCCCGTAGATCGTCCGGCCCTCGGCCACCGCCGCATCGATGACGCGGCGGGCGTCCACCACCCGGTCGCGCGCGGCGCGGTCGAACGTGACCGGGCCGCCGGTCGCGACCTCGGCGACGTCCTCGAGCGTCAGCGGTTCTCCCACCCGGACCGGCACGCCCGAAGGCTACAGCGCTCGATGGCGTGCGCGATGCCCGTGTTCAGGGGTCGGGGAGCCGCACGACGTCCATCGGTTCCTCCCGCACGCCATCCGCGGTCGGTGCGACCCGGTACGCGCCGGCGACCCCGCGCGAGGCGACGACCTCGAGCACGTCCGTGCCCACGAGGTGGACCGCCGCGAAATCGTCGCACGCGATCCCCGGTGGCAGGGTTCCGTCGCCGATGAGCTCGTGGAAGCGCGGTCGTCGTTCGGCTTCGCTGTCGTAGTGCGGACAGAAGGAGCCCGGCGCGAACCCCAGACCGTCGAGCAATGGCTCGGCCCGGCCGACCGCGAACGAATCGGTCGTGGACGCCTCGAACCAGCAGTTCGCGCCCGCGGAGACGCCCGCGAGGACCACACCGGCCTCCCACGCCGTGCGGAGCGCACGGTCCACGCCGTGGACCCGCCAGATCGCGAGGAGGTTCGCCGTGTTCCCGCCCCCCACGTAGATCACGTTCTGGTCGCCGAGGAACGCCTCGAGGTCGTCGACCGTCCTCTCGAAGAGATCCAACGTGGTCGGCTCGAAGGCCCACGCGGGGAAGGCTTCCAGGAAGCTCACCCGATACGCCTCGGCGTCGCCCGATGCCGTGCCCACGAAGCAGATCCGCGGATCCGGCACGCCGGAGACCTCCACCACGTAGCGATCGAGGACCGGGTCGTCCATGGAGAACCCGCCGCCACCCATCGCGACGATGTGCCGCTCCCGTGTCAGGGAGTCTCCTCCATCGGGATCCTCACGCCGCGCTCGTGGGCGACGTCGACCGCTCGCTCGTAGCCGGCGTCGGCGTGGCGGATCACCCCCATCCCCGGGTCGCTCGTCAATACACGCTGCAGCCGTTCGCCAGCGTTCTCGCTCCCATCGGCCACGACCACCATGCCTGCGTGGATCGAGTAGCCGATCCCCACACCCCCGCCGTGGTGCACGCTCACCCAGTGGGCGCCGGCGGCGGTGTTCACCAAGGCGTTGAGGATCGGCCAGTCGGCGATGGCGTCGGACCCGTCGCGCATCGCCTCCGTCTCACGGTAGGGACTCGCGACGCTGCCGCTGTCGAGATGGTCACGGCCGATCACGATCGGCGCGGCCACCTCGCCCCGTGCCACGAGGTCGTTGAATCGCTCACCCGCGACCGCACGCTCCCCGTAGCCGAGCCAGCAGATCCGCGCGGGCAGGCCCTGGAACGCGACCCGCTCCTCGGCCATCCGGAGCCAGCGCTGGAGGCGCTCGTTCTCGGGGAACAGGTCTCCGACCGCTCGGTCGGTGGCGGCGATATCCGCCGGATCGCCGGAGAGCGCCGCCCAGCGGAACGGACCCTTGCCCTCGCAGAACAGCGGTCGGACGAAGGCGGGGACGAACCCCGGGTACGCGTACGCACGTTCGTGCGACAGCCCTCCGGCCTCGGCACCCGCGCGGAGGTTGTTGCCGTAGTCGAAGGCCACCGCCCCGCGTTCCTGGAACGCGACCAACGCGTCGACGTGCGCAGCCATGGAGGCGTTCGCTCGTCGAACGTAGCCGTCCGGATCGCGCACGCGGAGTTCCGCCGCCGCCTCGAGCGTCAGGCCGTCCGGCACGTAGCCGCCCAGGGGGTCGTGGGCAGACGTTTGATCGGTCACCACGTCGGGCTGCCATCCCCGCCGCACGAGCTCGGGGAGCACCTCGGCGCAATTGCCGAGGACCCCGATCGACACGGCCTCGCGGGCTGCCTTCGCGTCGTCGGCCCACCGCAACGCCGTGTCGAGGTCCTCCGTCCCCCGATCCAGGTACCGCGTCTCGATCCGGCGCTCGATCCGCGCGGGGTCCACCTCGACGCAGAGGGCGACACCGTCGTTCATCGTGACCGCGAGGGGCTGGGCGCCACCCATGCCACCGAGCCCGCCTGTGAGCGTCACGGTACCGGCCAAGGACCCGCCGAAGTGCTGGTGCGCACACTCCGCCAGCGTCTCGAAGGTTCCCTGCAGGATCCCTTGCGTTCCGATGTAGATCCATGACCCGGCCGTCATCTGCCCGTACATCGTGAGCCCTGCCTGTTCGAGCTCGCGGAACGTCTCCCAGTCGGCCCACTTCGGCACGAGCATGGCGTTGGAGATGAGCACCCGGGGCGCCATCTCGTGGGTCCGGAACACCCCGACCGGCTTGCCGGATCCGACGAGGAGCGTCTCGTCATCGGCCAGGCCACGGAGGGTCCGCACGATGGCGTGGTAGGCCTCCCACGACCGAGCGGCGCGGCCGGTCCCTCCGTAGACGACGAGATCCTCGGGGCGCTCGGCCACCTCGGGATCGAGGTTGTTCATCAGCATCCGCATCGCGGCCTCCTGGGGCCACGACCGGCAGCTCAGGGTCGCGCCGCGCGGCGCGCGGATCTGGGGCGCGCCATCCGGCGCGCGGATCTCCCCGGTACGCAGGGGCGGTCACCTCCGCGCTGATGCTACCCCCGGCGGCCCGCCCTCCCGCGACCTGGTGGCGCCCTCCCCCCAGGTACCGACCCCCTCCCCTCATCCACCGGTCCCTCCCCCTGGCCGGCCCACCCCCCGAACCGGTGATTGCAGGTGGTCCATCCCGGGGCTAGCGTCTGGCCCGTGATCTCCCTCGGGGCCCCTCCAGCGGGGGACGGTGCGCGTGCGCGCATCCGCGTCCTCGTCGCCGACGACGAACCTGCGCTCCGCGGCGCCCTGGCCGACCTCCTCGCGCAGGAGGACCACGTCCTGCTCGTCGGCGCCGCCGCCGACGCCGATGAAGCCATCGACCTCGCCTTCCGTGAACGCCCCGACGTGGCGCTCGTCGACGTGAAGATGCCCGCCGGGGGTGGGGCGCGCGCCGCACGCGAGATCCAACGCATCTCGCCCGACACCCGGGTGATCGCCCTCTCGGCGTTCGAAGACCGGCCCACCGTCCTGGAGATGCTCCGTGCCGGCGCGGTCGGCTACCTGGTGAAGGGCACCGGCGCCGAAGAGATCGTGCGATCCATCCTCCGTGTCGCCGATGGGGGCACGAGCCTGTCGAGCGAGGTCGTGGGCGGCATCGTGGCGGAATTGGCGAGCCAGCTCCGGCGCGAGGAGATCGAACGCGAGGCGTTCGAGGCGCGCCGCCACGAGATCCGCCGCTTCACCGAGGGCGAGGGACTCTCCATGGTCTTCCAGCCGATCGTGCACCTGGAGACCCGCGCCTTGGTCGGCGTCGAGGCCCTGGCGCGGTTCCGTTCCATCCCGTTGCGGCCACCGCAGGATTGGTTCGCGGAGGCCGTGAACCTCGAGCTGGGGGTCCTGCTGGAGCTCGCGGCGATCCGCCAAGCCATCGCGGCGCTCCCCCGTGTCCCCCCGGGTGCGTACCTGTCGGTCAACTGCTCGCATCGCACGGCGCCCGCACCCGAGCTCGCCGAGCTCCTGTCGTCGGTGGGTCCGCGTGTCGTCGTGGAGATCACCGAGCACGAGGCGATCGACGACTACGACCAGCTCTCGACCTCGCTCGATCGCCTGCGCCAGCTCGGGGTCCGGATCGCGATCGACGACGCCGGGGCCGGGTTCGCCAGCCTCCGGCACGCGTTGCTGCTGGCGCCCGACATCGTGAAGGTGGACATCTCGCTCACGCGCAACATCGACCAGGACCGGGGGCGTCGCGCCCTGGCCTCGGCGTTGATCTCCTTCGCCGATGAGATGGGCATGTCGATCGTCGCCGAGGGGATCGAATCGGAGAGCGAGCTCGCGACGCTCCTCGAGCTCGGTGTGGGGTTCGGCCAGGGCTACTACCTCGCCGAGCCGGGACCGCTCCCCGAGCCGGTCCCGGCGGAGCGCTGACGACCGGCTCAACTGCTGAGACGCACACGAAGGGCGGGAACCGCGCCGTTCAACCGGTGCGGCGGTCGATCGCCCAGGACGACCCCTGCTGTCCCTTGGTGAAGTTCTTCATCTCGGTCGCCACGGCGACCACCTCGGCGAAGTGCGCGAAGCCGCGCCGCTGGGTGCTGGCGACACCGATCGAGATGGTCAGCATGCTGAAGCGCTGCTGCTCACCACGCCGGTTCTCGACCTCCAGCCAGCCGCGTTCGCGATCCTCCTCGTCGTACCAGGTGGGGACGAGCCCGTCGAACCGCTGGACGATGGTGTCCGCCACGATGGCGGCGACCGAGGGCGGTACCACGAGCACGAAGTCGTCGCCGCCGAGGTGTCCCGCGAACGAATCGCCCGCCGCGAACTCGCCGAGCACATCCTCCATCAGGTGGGCCACGGCCCGGATCACGTCGTCGCCACGCGCGAAGCCGTAGTGGTCGTTGAACGACTTGAACTGGTCGATATCGGCGTACAGGAGGGCGAACTCACCGCCCGCGTCCACCTTCCCCTCGATCTCCTCCTGGATCCGCACGTTGCCGGGGAGGCCGGTGAGCGGGGATTCGTCCTTCATCTCCTTCGACCGGCGCAGGACGCCCCGCACCCTCGCGAGGAGCTCCGGCGTATCGAACGGCTTCACGATGTAGTCGTCCGCCCCGATCGCGAACCCCTCCAGCTTGTCGGCCGAGAGGCCGCGGGCCGTCAGGATGATCACGGAGATCACGGCGGTGCGCGGGTCCTGCCGGAGCAGCCGCGTGAGCTCGAACCCATCGACGTGGGGCATCATCACGTCGGTGATCACGAGGTCCGGCGGGTCCTCTTTGACGAGCTCCAGCGCCTGCTGGCCGTCGTTGGCGACACGGACCGCGTAGCCGGCCGCCGCGAGCTCGATCTCGAGCAGGCGGGCGATGAACGGGTCGTCGTCGACGACGAGCAGCTGCTCGCCCCCGCCGCCTGCACCCGATCCGCGGTCGCTCACCACCATCCCTCTCGTTCCACCCATCGGCGGAAGCATCGGCAGCTTACCCCCCGGAGGTGAGCCCTCCGCGCAACACCGGCCCGATACGGTTTGCGATGCCCTGGCGGTCGACCTCGGCGTGCAGCGAGGCGGTCAGAGGTCATCGAGCGGCGAGTCGTGGCACGATGGGCGCGGCACGGCCGCGAACGGGCCGGAGGAGGCACGCCGGATGCAGGTGCATGACACGTTCCTGGGCGCCATGGGGAACACACCGCTCGTGCGTCTCCACACGGTGACCCGCGGCCTCAGGCCGTCGGTCCTGGCCAAGCTCGAGATGCTCAACCCGGGCGGATCCGTGAAGGATCGGATCGGGATCCGCATGATCGAGGCGGCCGAGCGCGAGGGCCGTCTCCGCCCGGGCGGAACGATCGTGGAACCGACCTCCGGCAACACGGGCCACGGCTTGGCGATCGCGGCGGCGATCCGTGGATACCGATGCATCTTCGTGATGCCCGACAAGATGAGCCAGGAGAAGATCTCGCTGCTGCGCGCGTACGGTGCAGAGGTCGTGATCACCCCCACCGCCGTGCCCCGCGAGTCACCGGAGTCCTACTACTCGGTGGCGGACCGCCTGGCGGCGGAGATCCCGGGCGCGTTCCAGCCGAATCAGTACTTCAACCAAGAGAACCCGAGGACCCACGAAGAAACGACCGGTCCCGAGATCTGGCAACAGACCGACGGTGGGGTGGACGTGTTCGTGGCGGGCGTCGGGACAGGTGGCACGATCACCGGGGTCGGCCACTACCTCAAGCGGATGAACCCCAAGATCGTGATCGTGGGCGCCGACACCGAAGGGTCGGTCTACACGGGTGACGATCCGCGGCCCTACCTGACCGAGGGGATCGGCGAAGACTTCTGGCCCGACACCTTCGATCCTTCCGTGGTGGATCGATGGGTGCGCGTTCCCGACCGCGAGGCGTTCCTCACGGCGCGTTCCGTGACCCGGAGCGAGGGGATCCTCGTGGGAGGGTCCGGGGGCTCGGCCGTGTACGCCGCCCTCGAGGTGGCACGCGATCTCGACGAGGACACCACCATCGTGGTGCTGCTGCCCGACACGGGGCGCAACTACCTCTCCAAGGTCTTCTCCGACTCCTGGATGCGCCAGTACGGCTTCCTCGAAGGACCTGAGGTGATCACCGTCGATCAGGTCCTGGCCGCCAAGGGCGCCGATCTGCCCCCCCTCATCACGGTGCGGGCTCACGACAAGGTGCGGCGAGCCGTCGATCTCTTGCACGAGCACGGCATCTCCCAGGCCCCCGTCGTGCGCGAGGATTCGACCGACGTGGCGCAGGTCGTCGGCTCGATCCGCGACCGAGAGCTCCTCGAGCGGGTGTTCCGTGACCCCGACGCCCTCCAGGCGGAGGTAGCGGAGGTCATGGCACCGCCGATCCCCACGGTGGAATGGGATGCGCCGGTGGAATCGGCCTTCTCCGAGCTCGAGCGCGCGTCCGCGGTGCTCGTAGCGAAGGCAGGACAGGTGCTCGGGGTCCTGACACGCAGCGACCTCCTCGACTTCCTGGCGCATCGCCGGCAAGGGCCACCGTCCCAGGCATCTCCCAGGTAAGTGCGAGCGCTCGGGATCGACGTCGGGGTCGGTAAGGGCCTCGATCTCGTCGTGATGGACGAGCGCCGCGACCCGACCCGGATCGCATCGCGCGTCACCGTCGAGCGGCTGGGAACCTTCCTCGACGACGCGAACGCCGACGTGATCGCGATCGATGCACCGCCCGCCTGGGCGCCGCAGGGACGCTCCCGCCTCACCGAGCGCCTCCTCGCGGAGATGAACCTCCACGCCTTCAATACACCATCCGCCGAGCACGCGGGATCCAACCGCTTCTACATGTGGATGGAGGCCGGGTTCCGGGTCTTCCAGGTCGCGGCCGCCCATGGGTTCGCACGGTATCGAGCCGGCGACCCGAAGCGGACGGCCATGGAGGTGTTCCCGCATGCGAGCGCGGCGGTGCTGGCCGGCTGCCTGCCGCCCAAGGGAGCCTCCAAGAAGGCTTGGCGAACGCGCGTCCTCCGTGCCCACGGCGTGGCGACCCACGAGCTCACGACGGCCGACAGGGTGGATGCCGCCCTCTGCGCCCTCACGGGTCTGCTCGCCCTCTCCGGTAAGCGCTTCGCCCCCGGCGACCCGAAGGAGGGCGTCATCGTGCTCCCCGCGATCTCCCTGCCGGCGCGCCCGTACCGGCCGGCTCCACCCGAGGCCCGCGATCAGACGACGGTCCCGCTGTTCCAGGAGTGCGCCTGCGGCGAGCCCGACTGCCATGAGCTGACCCGGAGCGAGTTCGCGCCGGGTCATGACGCCAAGCGCAAGTCCATGCTCTGGCGAGCGGCTCGCGACGGACAGGATGCGATCGAGGAGCTCCGACGACGAGGCTGGGCGCTGCCCCCGGAGGTGCGATGAGCGACGAACGACGGTTCGAGACGCGCGCCATCCACGCGGGGCAGGAGCCCGAAGCGCTCTACGGCAGCGTGAACGTCCCGATCTACCAGACATCGACCTACGCCCAGGGGTCCGTGGGGGCCGCCAAGGTCTGGGACTACGCGCGCGGCGGCAACCCCACCCGTGAAGCGTTCCAGCAGGCGCTCGCTTCGCTCGAGGGAGGCGGCACCTGTTTCGCCTTCTCGAGCGGCCTCGGCGCCGAGACCACGCTCTTGCTCACGCTCCTCCCCGGCGATCACGTGGTGCTCGGCGACGATGTGTACGGAGGCACGCACCGCCTGATGGACAAGGTCCTCGCGCCCTGGGGGCTGTCGCACACGACGGTCGACCTCACGGATCCGGATGCGATGCGTGCCGCGATCCGAGCCGAGACACGGTTCCTATGGATCGAGACACCCTCGAACCCCCTACTCAAGATCGTCGACATCGGAGCCGCGGCGACGACGGCCCACGACGCGGGGGTCAAGGTGATCGTGGACAACACCTTCGCCACGCCCGCGCTGCAGCGGCCGCTCGAGCTGGGCGCCGACGTCGTGGTCCACAGCGTGACGAAGTACCTCGGGGGCCACTCCGACCTGATCGGCGGCGCGCTGGTCACGGGCGATGAGGACCTGAGCGAACGGATCGGCTTCCTGGTCAACGCGGTCGGCGCCGTGCCCGGGCCCATGGACTCGTTCCTCGCCCTCCGCGGCCTCAAGACGCTCGCCCTCCGGATGGAGCGCCACTGCACGAACGCCATGGCGGTGGCCACGTTCCTCGAGGGCCACCCGATGGTCAACCATGTGTACTACCCAGGGCTGCCCGACCACCCCGGTCACGACGCGGCCGGCCGGCAGATGTCGGGCGGGTTCGGCGGAGTGGTGTCGTTCACGGTGGGTTCGGCCGAGCAGGCGCTCGAGGTCGCGCGCCGCACCGAGGTGTTCTTCTTGGCGGAGTCGCTCGGCGGCGTGGAGTCCCTCATCGAGGTTCCGGGACCGATGACCCACGCGAGCGTGGCAGGGTCGGCGCTGGAGGTGGCACCGGAGTTGCTCCGCCTGAGCGTCGGGATCGAGCATCCCGACGATCTGATCGCCGATCTCGACCGCGCGCTCCTCCGCTAGCGGAGGACCACCTCCCCCAGCGGGGTCCGCAACGCGACGGCGCCCAGGCCGGGTGGTTCGCCCGACCGGAATCGGACCGGAAGGTCGGCGTGGTTGGTCCAGGCCGCGAACCTGTCCTCGTCACCCACCACCTCGACCCACGAGATCCCGCTGGCCCCGCTCGGATGGTCGATGGCCGCCGCACCCGGGTGGACCCCGACAGGCCCATCCCACGCGATGAAGAACGGGAGGTCGGGCGTGCGGCCAGGGTCTTCGATGCCCGCGCCCCGCCACGACACCACCTCGCCGTCGGGGCGCGTCCGGGAACCCGCCTCGACCGAGAGTCCGAGACGTGCCGCCGTGGCCTCCAGCTCGTCGTCGCCCAGGCAGAGTGCGAACCACCCGCTGCCGCGGCCCGCGATCTGGAGCACCTTCCTCCCGAGATCGGTCGCCGTCGCCACACCCCGATCCACGACGGCCATGAGCTCGACGTACTCGGTGCCGAGCGGCACGATCCGGTTCCCGGTCCCCCACCGAGGATGGAACCCGCCGACGACCGAGTCGAGGCCGTGGTCCTCGCGGAGCCGGGCCGCGGCTTCCTCCAGGTCGGGGACCACGTACACGGCGTGATCGATCCGGAGCACGGAGGCGAGCCTATCGCGGCCCGTGTGTACCGTGGCGGGATGCTCCCTCGGATCGCGTCGGCGCTCGTCCTCGCCCTCGCGACGCTGCTCGGAGCCGTGGCGCACGCGCAGGTCGCCGAGCCCTGGGTGGATGGGCTGGCGTTCCCCACGAACATGGCGTTCGCACCGGACGGCCGCGCGTTCGTCACGGAGAAGGCCACGGGCCGCGTCCGCGTGATCGCGGCCGACGGTGGACTCCGGATCGAGCCCTTCATCACGCTGCCGGTTTCGGACGCCGGGGAGACCGGCATGCTCGGGATCGCCCTGGACCCAGGCTTCGACCGGGGGGAACCGTGGGTCTACCTCTATCGGTCGGATCCTGCGAGCGGGATGAACGAGGTCCTGCGCGTCCGCGCGGACGGCGACCGAGCAGCCGGAGAGCCAGAGCTCCTCACGCGGACGGTTCCGGCGACCGACGCGTACCACAACGGCGGGGACATGGTCTTCGGCGCCGATGGGATGCTCTACGTGGCGGTCGGCGAAGCGCACGATCCCGGTCGAGCTCAAGATGTCGACGACCTGGGCGGGAAGATCCTCCGGCTCTCGCCCGACGGCACGCCGGCTCCCGGCAACCCGTTCGGTGACGGCGTCGCGGCGTACACGATCGGCCACCGCAACTCGTTCGGACTCTGCGTCGACCCGGACACCGGCGTGGTCTGGGAAACCGAGAACGGCCCCGACGAGAACGACGAGGTGAACCGTCTGGTCGGCGGGAAGAACTACGGGTGGCCAGAGACGACGGGAACCGGTGATGCTCGCTTCACCGACCCCGTCGCCGTGTTCCCCCGCACGGTGGCCCTGACCGGATGCGCCTGGTGGCAGGGCGATCTCTACGTGGGCGCCTACGGGGACGGCGAGCTGCGGACGGTGGCTCCGGACACCGGTGAGGTGTCCGGAGCCTTCTCGTTCGGAGCCGGCGTGACCGACCTCCAGGTGGGTCCCGACGGCGCGCTCTACGTGGTGACCGAGGCGGGCATCTGGCGGATCGAGGACCCGGGCGCGAGCGGAACCACGTCGACGTCGACCCCGGCGACCACGAGCGTTCCGGCGACCACCACGCTGGGTCCGACGCCATCGCCTGCCGCAGATCCCGGCAGCGGTGGCCGGAGCTGGATCGTGGCCGTGGCGGCGGTCGATCCTCGGTGGCTCGCTCGCCCTGCGCCTGTGGGCAGGGCGGCGGGCCGGGCGATAGACCGCGGCCGTTACCCCTCCGTGGACCGCTTCATGTAGGCGACGAGCGACGTCCCGCCCATCGGCGTGGGCTGGCTCACGACGCTCACCAGCTCCCACCCATCTTGGCCGAAGGTGTCCAGGATCTCGCCCGGATTGTGCTCGAGCAGCGGCGCCACGAAGTACTCCCATGTCTTCGCCATCGTCATCCCTTCCCCATCACTCGTTCCCTCGTCGTGCGGATGCAGACGCCCATGATCACCTCGAGGCCCGCGTCGGTCGCGATCCGGTACGCCTCGTCGTTCACGATGCCGCTCTGCAGCCATAGGACCTTCGCGCCGATCTGCACGGCCTGGCGCGCGACCTCCGGCGTCTCCTCGGCTCGCCGGAACACGTCGACGACATCCACCTCCAGATCACGTGGCAGGTCGAGCAGCGTGGCGTACGCCCGTTCACCGAGCACCTCGGTCACGACCGGATTCACGGGCACGATGCGGTACCCGTGCCGCTGGAGGTACTCGGCGACCTCGAACGAGGGCCGGTCGGGCCGGGGCGAGAGACCGACGACCGCGATCGTCTCCGCCTCCCCGAGCAGGATGCGGAGCTCGCGATCCTCAGGGGTCATGCCGTCGGTGTCAGCCACGGTGCTTCCTTCCGTACGATCTCCAGGAGCTCGTGGAGCATGGAGCCCGTCGCCCCCCACACGACCGCATCCTCGACCGCGTACCACCACCCGCGCCACACCCGTCCCCCCGCTCGATGCAGCTCCCGCTCCTCCTCGCTTCGGAGCAGCTCCGCGATCGGCACCGTGAGCACCCTCGCGATCTCGGCGTCCGACACGGTGAGCGGCGGCAGGTCGTCGATCACGGCCACGAACGGCGTGACGAGGATGCCGGACACGAAGGTGTGCACGGGTGGGAGGGCCCCGACGATCTCCGGGGCCGCCGGATCGAGGCCGATCTCTTCCCACGTCTCCCGTAGAGCGGTCGCCGCGAGGTCGCGGTCGCCGGGCTCCTGCAATCCGCCGGGGAACGACACCTCGCCGGCGTGACGTGAGAGGTCGAGGGCTCGCTCCGTGAACAGGATCGACGGCTCCGGCTCATCGATCACGAGTGCCAAGACGGCCGCCAGCCGATCACCCGGCGCCGCCCGAGGCGCCGGCACCTGGTCGAGCACCGCGCGGAGAGCCTCGCGAGCGTCGTGGGTCATGCGCCCATCGTAGGCGGGCTCGCGTGCGAGGGACCGGATGACCGGCTGCTACGGTGCCCGCCGTGAGGGACCCCGAGATCGCCGTTCGAACGGCTGCGGCCGATGCGGCGGCGGCGGCCGTCGACCTGGACGAGCTGCTCGAGGTGGCGCGCGCGCTGATCGGGGCGCCCTCGGAGAACCCCGGCGGGACAGAGGATGGCGCTGCCGCGATCGCCGCCGACGTCCTGACGGGCCTCGCCGCCGATCCTGAGATCGTCCGTGGTGAGGCCGGACGACCGAGCGTCGTGGCCCGTCTCGGTGCGCGCGAGGGCCCATCCCTCGCGTGGAACGGACATCTGGACACCGTGCCGGCCGGTTCCCCCGACACGTGGTCCTCGCCGCCCTTCGAGGGTCGCGTGGTCGCCGGGCGTCTCGTCGGCCGGGGTGCCGTCGACATGAAGGGAGCCGTCGCCGCTGGACTCGCCGCCGGTGCGGTCGATCCGCCGCGCCGGCGTCGAGCTCGAGGGTTCCCTCGTGTTCCATCTGGTCGCGGACGAGGAGCTGGCGGGGATCCACGGCACCCGGGTGCTCCGTGACCGAGGCCTCCTGGACCAGGACGCCGCCATCGTCGGCGAACCCTCGGACCTCCAGCTGGGACTCGCGCAACGCGGTGGGGCGTGGCTCACCGCCACCGCCTTCGGCACCGCGGTGCACGGCTCCCAACCGCACCTGGGCGTCAACGCGATCACGTCGATGGCGAGGCTGCTGCTCCGCCTCTCCGAGTGCGTGCCCGACCGCGAACATCCGCTCGCCGGCCGTCCCACCGTCAACGCAGCGATCATCGCCGGCGGGAGCGCCCCGAACGTGGTCCCCGACCGATGCAGCGTCGACATCGACCGGCGGGTGATCCCCGGCGAGACCGATCCCGAGCTGGTCCTCGAGCCATTCAGGAAGGTGATCGCCGAGATCCGGTCGGTCCATCCGGAGGTCGCGATCGACGTGGAGGTCCGTGAATGGACGGACGCGGCCGAATCGCCGTCGGGCACGATCCTCACGGAGCTCGCCCGTGCTGCGGTGACCGTAGAGACCGGCTCCCCACCCGCCGATGTCGGCTTCACGGGCATCACCGACGCCCGGTACTACCGCAACGATGCCGGGATGCCCACGGTGATCCTCGGTCCCGGTTCGCTCTCCGTCGCCCATACCGCCGACGAGTGGGTCGCGGTGGACGACCTCGCGACGGCCGCCCGGACCTACGCGCGTCTCGCGGTCGCCTACCTCGGATCCGGGTAGCCCGCGATCCGCGCCGTCCGGGTTCGATCCACGTCGCATCGCGGGCGGAGGGCTATCCTTGATGGGTGGATACCGTCACCGACCCGATCGCCGTGACCGATGCCGCCGCCGGCAAGGTCCTGCAGCTGACCACGAGGGAGGGGCACGCTCACGCGATCCTCCGGCTCCGCGTCGTGGCCGGTGGCTGCTCGGGCTTCTCCTATGAGCTGTCGTTCGAAGACGAGGTCGGTGCGGACGATCACGTGATCCAAGCAGCGAGCGGCGTCCGGGTCGTGGTCGACCGTGTGAGCGCCCCCATCGTGGCCGGCTCGACCCTCGATCTCGACACGTCGCTCCTGGGTGGCGGTCTCAAGGTGCGCAATCCGCAGGCGGTGCACGAGTGTGCCTGCGGGGATTCGTTCAGCGTCTGACCCCGCCGGCTCCCCCGGACGGCTGCACCTCCCGGTCAGGCGAACTCGACCGTCCCGGTCATCGAGGCGTGGATCTTGCAGTGGAACGGGCCCGCCGTCGTGATCGTCATCGTGACGGACCCGCCGCCGGCCAGCTCTTGGTCGACGCTCCCATCGTCCATGGTGAACGTGTGGGTGAACCCGTCTTCGTTCGTGAACTCGAGGGTCCCCCCCTCGGGCATCGTGATGGTGGTGGGATCGAAGGCGGTCCCGCTCGCCACGAGCGTGGCGTCGGCGGTCCCGCCGGCACTCGAGGGGGAGCTCTCGTCACCACCGCACGACGCGGCGGCGACGGCGACGATACCGAGCACGACGATCAACCTCACGACACGCATCGGGTTCCCCTTCCCTCCCGTGGATACATGAAGCAGACCACCATCGAGCGCTTCCGACAACCGTCCGTATGAGAGGTCGCTATGCTCACGGAGGATGCCGAGGCCCGACTCCACCCAGTGGCGTGACCTGTTCCACGAGGTCGTCACGAGCGGCCTGTGTACGGGCTGCACCGCATGCATCGTGGCGTGCCCGTTCCACGTGCTCGGCTACGAGGACTACTACCCCGTGCAGCTGGAGGAGGGAGCTCCCGACGCGTGCACGCACGGCGACAACGGATGCTCGTTGTGCACCTTGGCCTGCCCTCGCTTCCGCGAGTGGGAGTCCGAGAATCGACATCACGCTCTTCGGTCAGACGCGGAAGCCCGAGGAGCTCGATCGGTCACTACCGCGACATCTGGCTCGCCCGAGCGACCGAGCCCGCGTCCCTCATGCAAGGGCAAGACGGCGGCGTCATCTCCGCGTTGCTGATCTGGGGCCTCGAGAACGCCGAGATCGACGGCGCGGCGACCTCGAAGCTGTCCGAGGAACGGCGATGGGACGCCGAGCCCGCGATCGTCACGGATCGCGAAGGGGTCCTCGCGACCGCCGGCAGCCGGTACACCTACAGCGCGAACCCACTCGCGTTGCTGAAGGCGGCCGAGATGGGGCTGACGCGCGTCGCCTTGATCGGCATGGGATGCCAGTCCTCCGCCACCGGCTCGATGGAGGCGCGACGCGTGAACAAGTGGCGGAAGAAGATCGCGTGGACGTTCGGACTCCTCTGCTCGAAGTCGTTCACGTACGACGGGCTGATGGTGGAGATCGCCCAGCAGGAGCTGGGGATCGATCTCGACCATCTGGTCCGGGTGAACGTGAAAGGCAAGCTCCTGTTCTACACGGACACGGGCGATGAGATCACCTACTCCCTGAAGCAAGCGCACCGTTTCACCCGCCCGGGCTGCCTCCATTGCCCGGACTTCGCTGCGGAGCACGCCGACATCTCGTTCGGTGGGCTCGGCCAGTCCGAGGGCTGGACCCTCTCGATCGTGCGGACCGAGCTCGGGCAGGACATCTGGGACCGCGCGCTCGCCGCCGGGGTGATCGAGGCGCGGCCGGCGACGGAGGATCTCCAAGGCCGTCGAGCTCATGTTCAAGCTCGCGGCCAGGTCGCGCGAGCGGTGGCCCGGGCAGGACGAGCTTCCCGCGGCCGGCTCCACCCCGGGCCTCGTGGCCCCCGCATCCTCCTGAGGCCCGGTTCGCGGCCCAGGAACCTTCCTCCAACCACTCCACTGTCACTGACCTGCGCCGATACCTGATCGGAGACCGACCCGCACGGGGCCGCCGCTGTGTGCTGCCTCGGGTGTGCCGAAGGAGGACGTGGATGGCGGAAACGACCGGCGTGACGAGTGCCCTCGGGTCGCGTCGCGACGCCGTCTTGGAAGCGCTCGCCTTCGCCGCCGAGCGCCTGCTCGCCACCGACTGGCGAACCGCGACGGATGAGGTCCTCGAGCGTCTCGGTCTGGCCGCCGACGCCTCCCGCGTCTCGGTCCTCGAGAACTCGGTCGGACCGGAAGGAGGTCTCCTATTCACCGTGGTGGCCGAATGGACGGCCCCGGGCGTGCGATCCGTGGCGGGCGAGCCGCTCGTGGACCATCGACCCTGGGACGACGGCTTCGAGCGGTGGCGAGAGCGCATGGTCGAGGGCGAGGCGATCATCGGTTCCGTCGCGGACTTCCCCACGCAAGAGGCGGCCGACCTCCACGCGCAGGGCATCGTTTCGCTCGCGTACTACCCCGTCACCGTCGACGGCGAGTGGTGGGGCTGTGTGGGGTTCGACGACTGCCAACGCGAACGTGACTGGTCCACCACCGATCTCGACGGCTTGCGGACCACGACGGCGCTGATCGGTGCCGCGATCGCGCGCCAGCGCCACGATCATCGAGCACGCGAAACCGAGGCCCGGTACCGGAGCGTCGTCGAGCGGGTTCCGGCGGTGACCTACGTGGACACCATGGAGGGGTCGACCGCTCTCATCAGCTTCGTGAGCCCGCAGATCGAGGCGCTCCTCGGCTACCCGCAGGAGCGGTTCCTCGACGACGCGGACTTCTGGTTCGAGCTGGTGCATCCGGAGGACCGGGGCCGTGTGGAGGCCGCCGGACGGGCGTCAGGTCGCGGCGGTCTGCCCTTCGAGGAGGAGTACCGGATGCACCACGCGGACGGCCGCTGGGTCTGGGTGCACGACACCTCGACCCCGGTCCGCGACGACGACGGCCTCGTGACGCACTTCCAGGGTTTCACCATCGACATCACCCAACGCAAGGAAGCCGAGCACCGCCTCCTCGAGGCCGAGTCACGCTACCGTGGCGTCGTCGAGGCGATCCCGGCGGTGACGTACATCGACGAGCCGGCCCCGGCCGCCGAGGCCGGCTACTCGGCCCAGCTGTCGTTCGTCAGCCCGCAGATCGAGGCGATGCTCGGCCATCCGTCGAGCCACTACGTCGACGATCCCGACTTCTGGTTCTCGCTGATCCATCCTGACGACCTCTCGCGGCTTGACGCGCTCAACGTCTTCGACATCCACGACCTCACCCCGTTCGACCAGACGTACCGCATGCGACACGCCAGTGGCCGATGGGTGTGGGTGCACGACACGTCGACCGCCGTCTTCGCGCCCGACGGCTCCCTCGCGTACTTCCAGGGCTTCATGGTCGATGTGACGGCGCAGAAAGAGACGGAGCGGCGCATGGCATCCGCCGAGGAGCGCTTCCGTGTCCTGGTGGAGCAACTCCCGGCCTTCATCTACCTGGAGCGCGTCGAGCCGGGCTCGACGCAGGCCGTGGGCATGGACTACGTGAGTCCCTACGTCGAGACGATGCTCGGATACCCGGCCTCCGCGTGGCTCGACTCGGTCGGATTCTGGGAGCAGATCATCCTCGACGAGGACCGCGAGCAAGCTCTGTCGGCGATCGACCACGTGAACCGGACGGGCGAGCCGCTCTCGATCGACTACCGCCTCCGCGCCGCGGACGGACACGTGGTCTGGGTCCACGAAGAGGCCGTGCTCCTCCGCGATGCGGACGGAACGCCGGTCTCCTGGCAAGGGTTCCTGCTCGACGTGACCGAGCGCAACGAGGCCGAGGAGCGTCTGCGGATCGCTGAAGAGCGTTACCGGACGATCGTCGAGCACACGCCGGTGATCACGTACCAGGAGGCGCCGATGCTCGGCGAGTACGTGCCCGAGACCACGTTCCCGTACGTGAGCCCCCAGGTGGAGAGCCTGCTCGGCTACGACCACGACGCCTGGGTCACCACCCCGGGCCTGTGGGCTCAGGTCACGCACCCGGACGACCTGCCGGCCGTGCTCGCGGAGAGCCAGCGAACGAACGAGACGGGCGAGCACTACCGGCAGGACTATCGCGTGTTCGCCGCCGATGGGCGGACGGTGTGGATCCACGACGAAGCCCATCTGATCCGCGACGGAGAAGGCCTGCCGCTCGTCTGGCAGGGCGTCATGGTGGACATCACCGAGCGGAAGGAGGCCGAAGAGCGCTACCGCCACGCCCAGGAGCGCCTCCAGGCCCTGGTGGAGCACATGCCGGCGGTCGTCTACACGGAGTCGCCGGATGCCGATCCCGCCAAGTTCTACGTGTCGCCCCAGGTGGAGCAGATCTTCGGCTACACCGCGGAGGAATGGACCTGGACGAACGACTTCTGGATCGACCACGTGCATCCCGAGGATCGCGAGGCCGTGGAGGCGGCGGATCGCGCCTCGGCGTCGTCCCACGCCCAGTACCAGCTCGACTATCGGTTCCGGTGCGCCGACGGCTCGTACATCTGGGTCCACGACGAGGCCGTCTGGGTCCCGACCTCGGACGACGACGGCTTCTGGCAGGGGTTCCTGTTCGATGTGACCGCGCAGAAGGACGCGGAAGCACAGCTGGTCGACGCCGAGAGGATGTTCCGCGTCACGGTCGAGCACCTCCCGGCGGTCGTCTACCGGGAGGCACCGGACGCCAACGTGGATGACTTCTACATCGGACCGCAGGTCGAGACGGTGTTCGGCTACACGCCGGAGGAATGGCGGGAGACCGAGGGGTTCTGGAAGGACCACCTGCACCCGGACGACCGCGAGCGCGTGGTCGAGGCGAACCGCCATGCCAACGCGTCGCGCGAGACGTTCTCGGAGGAGTACCGGTTCCGGCGCGCCGATGGCACCTATGCCTGGATCCACGACGACGCGACCTACGTGGGCGATCTCGGCGCCGAGGATTGGTGGCAGGGCTTCATGCTCGACATCACCGAGCGCAAGGAGGCAGAGCAGCAGCTCAGGGAAGCGGAGGAGATGTTCCGCACCATCGTCGAGCACAACCCCGCGGTGATCTACACGCAGGAGTTCGATCCCAACGATCCCGGTGTCTCACGGACAACGTACATCTCGCCGCGACAGCCCGAGATGCTCGGGTACTCGGTGGAAGAGGTCCTGGCTGATGGGACCCTCTGGACGCGGATCCTGCACCCGGAGGACCGCGAACGCGTGCTCTCCGCCGACGTGGACAGCAACACCGGCGAGGAGGAGAACTTCTCGCTCGCCTACCGGATGATCCACAAGGACGGGCGGATCGTGTGGGTGCAGGACGACGCGCGCCTGGTGGAGATCGAGGGGCGCCCCGCTTTCTGGCAGGGGTTCATGATGGACATCACCGAGCGCAAGCAGGCCGAAGAGCAGTTGGAGCGCGCGCTCGAGGTGGAACGCGAAGCCACGGGCCGGCTGCGGGCGCTCGACGATATGAAGAACACGTTCCTGCAGGCGGTCTCGCACGACCTCCGCACGCCGCTCGCCGCGATCCTCGGTCTCGCCATCACCCTCGAACGCGGCGACGTCCACCTCCCCGAGGACGACGCCCGAGACCTGGCCCGCCGCATCGCGGGGAACGCCCGACGTCTCGAACGTCTGGTGACGAACCTGCTCGATCTCGATCGCCTGTCGCGCGGGATCGTGACGCCCAAGCTCGAGACGATCGACGTCGGTGGGCTCGTCCAACGAGTGATGAGCGAATCGGAGCTGGTGGCGGACTCACGGTTGCGGCCGAGGATCGAGCAGGTCGTCGTGCCGGCCGACCCGGCCAAGGTCGAGCGGATCGTGGAGAACCTCCTCGCGAACGCGGCCCGGCACACGCCGGCGACCTCGACGATCTGGGTCGGCGTGCGCCCTGTGGCCGACGGCGTCCTGATCTCGGTGGAGGATGACGGTCCGGGCGTACCGGAGGAGATCCGCGACGCGATCTTCGAACCCTTCCAGCAAGGGGACGACGCCCCCGCTCACTCACCGGGGGTCGGGGTCGGCCTCACCCTCGTACGCCGGTTCGCCGAGCTCCACGGAGGGCAGGCGTGGGTCGAGGAACGCGAAGGGGGCGGGGCCTCGTTCCGCGTGTTCCTCCCGTCGGCGCCGGCCGGCTAGCCGGCGTCCCAGGCCGCGACGACCGGATGGTCGACGGCGGCCGGACCCACCTGTGCCGCACCGCCGGGTGATCCGACGCCGGAGACGGCCTCCGAGAACCACTCCGCGTTGATCGCGTTGAACTGCTTCCATTCCGCGGGAACGTCGTCCTCGTAGAAGATCGCGGTGACCGGGCACGCAGGCTCGCACGCTCCACAGTCCACGCACTCGTCGGGCTGGATGTAGAGCATGCGGGGGCCCTCGTAGATGCAGTCCACGGGGCACTCGTCGACGCACGCCCGGTCCTTCACATCGATGCACGGCTCGCAGATCGAGTACGTCATCCTCGTCCTCCCCCGATCCCCGATCGGATTGGTCGGATTTCGCTGATTCTCACGGTGTTGACCGTTCAAATGGTACCCCGTCGCGTGGCCCGCGCACACCTCGGCGCGCCACTTCGGGTCGGCCCGCGGCAGGCCGCGCACCCGTCACGCGCGACCGGACGGTGCCAGGGCTGAGAGCGTTCCCAGGGCCTGTGCGGCGAGCGGGTCGCCCGGCGCCACCACCGGGTAGACGACCGGGAGGTGGGCGCCGGCGACCCGGAACGCCTCCAGGCGTTCCCGGGCCGCCGGCGCCTCCCCGACGAGACAGACCGCGCGGACGAGCGCTGCCGGCACGTCTTGCGGACGGCCGGCGGCGTGCGCGGCGGCGGCGAGCTCGGCCTCGTGGGCGAAGCCCATCGCCGCGAACTGACGTGCGTACGCGGGGTAGCTCGCGTACTCGCCGGTGAACGAGGCGGCCGCGGCGAGCGCTGCGTCCTCGTCGGCGAGGACGCAGGCGCGGACGTAGACCGCGACGGTGATGCCGGCAGGGTCGCGGTCGGCGGCCGCGGCCGCCTCCGCGACCCTGCCGGCCGCCTCCTCCACCCGGGCCGGCGTGCACCAGTTCAGGATCACCCCGTCAGCCACCTCCCCCGCAGCCCACACCGCCTTCGGGCCGAGCGCCGCGATCCAGATCGCCGGCGGTTGCTCCGGTACGAGCCCGAGCCGGATGGACGTCCCGTCGGGCATCTCGACCCGCTCGCCGGTGAAGGCCCTCCGGAGCATCGCGACGGTCATCCGCAATCGGTCGAGGGCGCCCGGGAGCGCCGGGCCGGTCCCCAGGCCGAGCACGAGCCGACCGCCGCTCCGCTCCTGGACCGTCGCCGCCGCCATCGCCAGGAGCGCCGGCGATCGCGAAGGCACCGGCACCACGCCGGTCCCCAGCAGGAGCGACGAGGTCGCGCCCGCGAGCCCCGTGAGCGCCGCGAGGGTGTCCCGCGCCCCGACCTCCGGCAGGAACAGCGCGCGGTAGCCGAGGGCCTCGCCGGCTCCGGCCAGCTCCGCCAGATCGCTCCATGGGTAGGGGTCGCGCAGTGCGAAGGCCGTGCCCTGGAGAGGACCGCTTGGTTGGCGCTCGTCCATCGCGCTGCGATGGTGCCAGACCGATGGAGTCCGTGACCTTCACCGCCGACGACGATGTGCGCCTGGAGGGCGAGCTGCGCCTGCCCGACGGACCGCCCCGTGGCGCGGCCGTCCTGTGTCACGCGCATCCGCGTCACGGCGGCTCGAAGGATCACCCGGTCCTGTGGGCGATGCGCAACGAGCTGGCAGCCGCGCGTGGCCTCGCCGTCCTCGGCTTCAACTTCCGCGGCACGATGGGGTCCTCGGGCAGCTACGGAGGCGGTCGCGACGAGATCCGCGATGCTCGGGCTGCCGTCGGGTATGTGCGCGAGCGCGCAGGCGAGGACGCGCGGGTGCTCCTGACCGGATGGTCGTTCGGGGCGAGCGTGGCACTCCGAGCCGCCCTCGACGATCGGCGGGTCCACGCCGTCGCCCTGGTCGGGATGCCGCTGCTGCCGAACGACCTGACCCTGCCGCCTCTCCCCGAGCCCGCCGACCTGCGGCTGTTCTCACGGCCCGCCCTGCTGCTCGCCGGTGAGCACGACACGTACTGCCCACCCGAGGAACTGAGGGTGTTCGGGGCCGGCTTCCGGAACGCCCGCGTCGAGATCGTCGACGGGACCGACCACTACTTCTGGCGCCGGGAGAAGGAGGCCGCGGCGGTCATCGGCGGGTTCGCCGAGGACGCCTTGCACGGCTGACGCGAGCATGGCGCACCCGGCCGATCGGCACGGTGGACCGGCGTCAGCCGCGGACCGGGCCCGGGTCGCCGTGCTCGCGGTGCCCGTTGGTCTGCGGATCCATCCGTGGGCCGCGACGCGGCCGGGTGAACCACACCATGGGGAGCACGATCACGCCGCCGAACAGCCCCGGCCACACGAAGATGCCCAAGAGGATGGATGCCACGGACACGCCGAGCCACAGCCACGGGTTCGCCCACCACGGCCGCCGGCCGAGTCGGCCTCGGAGCGACGGCTCGCCGGGTTCGGAGCCGGACATCCGCCGCTCGAGCGCCTCGCGCCGTGCCGCCGCCCGCTCGCGGAACACGAACCAGAAGCCGGTGCCGAGCGCGATGATCACGATGAAGGGGAGCACCGCGTAGATCGTGTCCGGGTTCTTCACAACGGAACGTGCGACAGCACCATGATCCGGGGCTCGGTCATCTCCTCCATCGCGAAGCGGAGCCCCTCGCGGCCGAAGCCGGAGTCCTTCGACCCTCCGTAGGGCATCTGGTCGGCCCGGAACGCGGACACATCGTTCACGATCACGCCGCCGACCTCGAGGGTCCGGTGGGCCTCGAAGGCCCGGTTGATGTCGTTCGTGAACACGCCGGCCTGCAGACCGAAGCGCGAGTCGTTCACGATCGCGAGCGCTTCCTCGAAGGTCTGGTAGGGACTGATGGTCACCACCGGCCCGAAGACCTCCTCACGGCAGACCTTCATCTCCGGGCGTACGTCGGCGATCAGGGTGGGTTGGAAGAACGGTCCTTCGCCCGTCCCGCCGGTGAGCACCTGCGCCCCCTGGGAGACGGCCTCCTGCACCCACTCGCCGATCCGGTCGACCTCGCTCCGCTGGATCACCGGGCCCACGTCCACGGTGGGATCCATGGGATCGCCGACCTTGAGCGACTCGACCTGCTTCACCAGCCGGTTCGCGAAGTCGTCGTAGACCTCGCTCGCCACGAGCACCCGCTGGACGCTGATGCAGCTCTGCCCGGCCTGGTAGTACCCGCCGAAGGCGACCCGCTGGGCGGCGAAGTCCAGGTCGGCGTCGGAGTGCACGACGACGCCGGCGTTGCCCCCGAGCTCGAGCGTCACCCGCTTCTTCGGGTCGAGGCCCTTGAGGTACCAGCCGATCTCCGACGAGCCCGTGAACGAGATCTTGCGGAACCGATCGTCGCGCGCCATGCCGTCGGCGACCGACGAACTGACGGGGAGCACCTGGTACATCCCCTTGGGCAGATCGGTCTCCGCGAAGAACTCAGCCAGGCGGAGCGAACCGATCGGCGTGGCGCTCGCAGGCTTCACGACGATCGGTGCGCCGACGGCGAGCGACGGCGCCACCTTGTGGGCGACGAGGTTGAGGGGGAAGTTGAAGGGGGTGATCCCGAGGACGGGGCCGATGGGGAAGCGCCGCAGGATCCCCACGCGGGAACCGAGCGCAGCCTCGGTGTCGAGCCGCATCAGCTCGTCGTCCCCGTGACGGATGGTCTCCGAGGCCCATCGGTACGTGGACACGGCGCGCGTCGCCTCGACGGTGGCCCACTTCAGCGGCTTGCCACCCTCGCGCGCGATCAGCTCGGCGTTCTCGGGGATGGTCTCGCTCAGCCGGCGCGAGATGTGGTCCAAGGCATCGGCACGCGCGTGCACCGGCAGGCGCTTCGACTCCTCGAAGGTGGCGGCGGCGGTCGCCACCGCCTCTTCGACGTCGCCCTCGGTCGGGACCCCGATCTCCTCGACGACGCTGTCGTCATACGGGTTCTTGACCTCGAAGGTCCCCTCACCGGTGCGCCATTCGCCGTTCACGAGGTAAGGACGGACGGACATGATCAGATCACCTCTCCTGGGCGACACCGCGAGGTGGCTGCCCACATCTCTGGGGTGGGACGCCCCGCCGGCGAAGCATCGGGTCGTGGGCCCCTAGTCGAGGGACACCATCACATGCTTGATGTTCGTGTAGTCCTCCAGCGAGTAGACGGACATGTCCTTCCCGTGTCCCGACTGCTTGTACCCGCCGTGCGGCATCTCCGGCGTGAGCGGGATGTGGGTGTTCACCCACACGCACCCGTACTGGAGCTTGCGCGCCATGCGCATGGCGCGGCCGACGTCACGCGTCCAGACGGAGGACGCGAGACCGTAGTCGACCCCGTTGGCCCAGGCGAGCGCCTGGTCTTCGTCGCTGAACCGCTGGACGGTCACGACGGGTCCGAAGACCTCCTTCTGGATGATCTCGGCGTCCTGCGCGGGGTTCGCCACCACGGTGGGCGTGTAGTAGTAGCCGTCGCTCTCCATCGCGGAGCCACCCGTCGAGGATCTCGGCGCCACCCTCCTTGGCCCGATCGACGAAGCCCTCGACCCGCTCGAGCTGTTCCTTCGAGATCGATGGATCCCACGGCGACATCGGCCTCGAAGGCCCCGCCGACCTTGATGCCCTCGACGGCGGGCACGAGCTCGCTCAGGACCTTGTCGTAGACCTTCTCGCCCACGAGCACCCGGCAGGCCGCGGTGCAGTCCTGGCCGGCGTTGAAGTAGCCGGCGATGGAGATCCACTCGACGGCAGCGTCCAGGTCGGCATCGTCGAAGACGACGACCGGGGCCTTGCCACCGAGCTCGAGGTGGACGCGCTTCAGCGTGTCGCTCGCGTTCGAGTGGATCAGCTTGCCGGTGTTCACGTCGCCGGTGAGCGACACGATGCCCACGTCCGGATGCCGCACCAGGCGGTCGCCCACGGGGACGCCGTCGCCCGTGATCACGTTGAACACGCCGGGCGGGAAGATGTCCGCCGCCAGCTCGGCCAGCTTGAGCGCCGTGAGCGGCGTGAGCTCCGATGGCTTGAGCACGATGGCGTTGCCGGTGGCGAGCGCCGGCCCGATCTTCCACACGGCCATCATCAGCGGGTAGTTCCAGGGGGCGATCAGACCTGCCACGCCGATCGGCTCACGCCGGATCATCGAGGTGAAGCCGGCCATGTACTCACCCGCGGACCGACCCTCCAGCGTGCGGGCCGCGCCACCGAAGAACCGGAGGTTGTCGACGATGGGAGGGATCTCCTCCGACATCGTGACGTCGTAGGGCTTCCCGGCGTTCTCAGCCTCGATCTTGACGAGCTCATCGGCGTTCGCCTCGACCGCGTCGGCGAGCTTCAACAGCGCCAGCTGGCGGTCCTTCGGCGTGGAGTCGAACCAGTCGCCTTCGAACGCCCGCTTCGCCGCCGCGACGGCCTTGTCGGCGTCCTCAGAGGTGCCCTCCTGGACGGTGGCCATGACCGCGCCGGTGTGGGGACTGATCACGTCCCGCGTCTCACCCGACGACGAGTTGACCCACACCCCGTCGATGAACATCTGGTAGCTGTCGGCCATCAGTTCCCTCCTTGGGACCGTGGAAGCCCTTCGACCCGATGTACGCCCGCCAGTATCGCGCGTTCTCGCCTGGGAGAGCCACCCGGCGCGCTCCGCGCCCGGTCTCGAAGGTGCTGAAGGCGTCGGGTGCGGCCCCAGCTGTCACCCGGGCCACGACCGTAGGATAGCCTCGAGCGCTGCGGTGAGCGGCGGTCTCACATCCCGAGGAGGACGCTCGATGGACATCCCGCAGGAACGGAAGATCGTCACCGAGATCCCGGGGCCGAAGAGCCACGAGTGGTTCGAGCGCCGAGCGGCGGCCGTCCCGCTCGGCGTCGCGAACCTCCATCCCATCGTCACCGCGCGAGCCTCCGGAGCCATCGTCGAGGACGTCGACGGCAATCGCCTCATCGATCTCGCCACGGGCATCGCCGTGCTCAACGTGGGCCACACCGCGCCCGAGGTGGTCGCCGCCGCCCAGCGACAACTGGAGCTCGACACGCACACGTGCTTCCACGTGACCGCGAACGAGCCGTACATCGAGCTGGCGGAGCGACTGAACGCCTTGGCGCCGATCGACGGTCCGGTGAAGACCATGTTCGCCAACGCCGGCGTGGAGGCTGTGGAGAACGCGGTCAAGATCGCCCGCAAGGCCACCGGACGATCCGCGGTGGTCGCGTTCGACCACGCCTTCCACGGGCGGACGTTGATGGGCATGTCGCTCACGGCGAAGGTGATGCCGTACAAGCAGGGCATGGGTCCGTTCGCGCCCGAGGTCTACCGGCTCCCCTTCGCCTACCCGTACCGGTGCCCGACCGGCGGGACCCCGGAGTCGTGCGGAACGTCGTGCCTCGACTACGCGGTGGACGAGATGCACAAGCACATCGGCGAAGAGAACATCGCCGCCGTGATCGTCGAGCCGATCCAGGGCGAGGGTGGCTTCGTCGTGCCTGCGCCCGGCTTCCTACGCGGTCTCGCGGACTTCTGCAGCGAGCACGGCATCGTGTTCATCGCCGACGAGATCCAGTCGGGGATGGGCCGCGCCGGACGATGGTTCGCGATCGAGGACGAGGGCATACGGCCCGACATCGTGACGACCGCGAAGTCGCTCGGCGGCGGCCTCCCGATCAGCGCGATCACGGGCCGCGCCGACCTGATGGACGCGGTGCACGTTGGCGGTCTCGGCGGCACGTACGGTGGGAACCCGGTCGCGGCAGCTGCGGCGCTGGCGGTGCTCGACCTGATCGAGGCCGAGGGCCTGCTCGAACGCGCGGTCCGGGTCGGCGCCATCGTCACCGAGCGGCTCCGCGCCCTCCAGGCCACGGTGCCCCAGGTCGGCGACATCCGGGGCCGCGGCGCGATGTGCGCCATGGAGCTGGTGGTCGACCCCGCGACGAAGGAACCGCTTGGCGCCACCGAGATGGGCGCGATCACGCGGCGGGCCCTCGAGCAGGGCGTGATCGTGATCAGCGCGGGTACGTACGGCAATGTGATCCGGCTGCTGCCACCCCTGACGATCGACGAGGCGCTCCTCGACGACGGGCTCGACGTGGTGCACCAGGCCGTCGCCGCCACCCTCGGGTAGGCGAGGAGGTCTGGGGCGCAAGCGCCCTGCCTTGCCCGCCCACCGGTCCTGCTAGCGTCCTCGCCCATGGCGAGCGGCGGGCGGTTCCGACGGGTCGCGCTCGACCTGGCACCTCTGCGCGTCTCCCCGGACTTCCGATGGATCTGGGGGGGCCTCGCGGTCTCGGCGCTCGGAGCCCAGTTCTCCCTCGTCGGGGTCTTCGTCCAGGTGACGGCCCTCACGGGGAGCACGGCCGCGGTGGGCTTCACCGGCCTCGTCTGGCTCCTCGCCCTCGTGGTCGGCTCGATCGGCGCGGCGTCGATCCTCGACCGGTGGGACCGCAAGAAGCTCCTGCTCCTCGCACAGGTCGGCCTCGCGTCCGGCAGCGGGATCCTCCTCCTCGGCGCGTCCATGGACCGGCCACCGTTGGCGCTCGTCTACGTGGGCATCGCGATCCTGGCCGCCTTCAGCGCGGTGGACGGACCCACGCGGACCGCGATGACGCCCCGACTCGTGGGCGACGACCTGCTGCCCTCGGCCCAGGCCCTGAACCAGGTCATCTGGAACACCACGGCGCTCATCGGCCCGGCGCTCGCCGGCCTGTTGATCCAGCAGACGAGCGTCGCGTGGGCCTACGGGGTCGACGTGCTCTCGGCGATCGCGATGTTCGTCGCGGTCACGCGGATCCGTCCCATGCGGCCTGACGGTGCCGAGGAAGCCGGCACGCGCCGGCAGGCGATCCGCGAGGGATTCGCCTACGTGAAGCGGAACCGCCTCCTGCAATCGACGTTCGTGATCGACATCATCGCGATGGTGTTCGGGCTCCCGCGGGCGCTCTTCACCTTCCTCGCGGTCGAGCAGTTCGGCCACGGGCCGGAGATCGTCGGGTTCCTCTTCGCCGCTCCGGCGATCGGCGCGGTGCTCGGCGCCGCGTCGAGCGGCTGGGTCCGCCACATCCGGCGACAGGGGGACGCGGTGGTGTGGGCCGTCGCGGGATGGGGAACCGCCATCGTCGTGTTCGGTCTGTCGGGCGACCGACTGTGGCTCGGGCTGCTCGCGCTCGCGCTCGCGGGTTGGGCGGACGTGATCAGCGCGATCTTCCGCTCGACCATCCTCCAGACCGCCACACCCGACCACCTCCGTGGCCGGATCTCGGGGATCCACATCCTCGTCGTGACGGGAGGACCTCGGCTCGGCGATCTCGAGGCCGGTCTGGTGGCCGCGTGGACCACCCCCACGTTCAGCGTGGTGTCGGGCGGCCTCGTGTGCATCGTCGGCGCCTGGCTCACGGCGCTCGCGTACCCGGAGCTCCGGCGGTACCGCGCCGCGACTCGCGCCGAAGGAGGCGCCTGAGTACGCTTCTGCGCCATGAAGCTGACGGACGACCAGGTCAAAGATGCACTCGAGAACCTCCCGGCGTGGTCCTTCGTCGCCGGGAAGCTGTTCAAGGAGTTCCGCTACCGAGGGTTCCGGTCGGCCATGGCCTTCGTGAACCGCGTCGCCGACCTGGCGATCGCCTCGGGACACCACCCGGACATCGAGATCCACTTCGACCGCGTCCTGCTGTCCCTCACGACCCACGATGAAGGAGGCGTGACGGACAAGGACGTCTCGATGGCCCGTGCGATCGAGGGCGTCGCCGAGCCGGCCGGAGGCTAGCGTGGCCGAGCCGGTCACCCGGGTCGAGCTCCGGGTCTTGGACGGGCCGAACCTCTACTTCCCGCGGCCCGCCATCAAGCTGATCCTGGCGGTGCCCGGCTGGATGCGGGCGAGCGAAGGGACCGCTGCACGCGCTGCGCGGGCGCTCGGCGTCCGGCCGTCCCCGGGTGCGCCCGGGAGCGATCAACGTCTGCGGTTCGTGACCAAGGTGGCCGCCGCGTTGGTGCGGCGGATCGCCGCCGACACCGGGGTGGCGCGGCTCGGGGTCCGGGCCCGGCCGGGCCCGGACCCCGAGCAGATCGTGGTGGCGTTCCCGTGGCGCCGCCGCGACGCGGCGGTGGCGCTCGCGGAAGCCACGGGGGTGGCGCTGGGGGCATCGTTGCGCCGCAGTCCTTCCAAGGTCGTTACGGAGCTCGCGATCCAGGTTGCGGGGGTGGACCCCGGACCGGAGCCCACGGTCCCGGACCCCGACGTACCGGTGATCCAGGTCACCGGGACGAACGGCAAGACCACGACGGTCAGGCTCCTCGCCCACCTCGTCACGAGCTGCGGCCAACGGGTCGCGTACTCCTCGACGGACGGCGTCTACCGCGGCGACGTCCGAGTGAAGAAGGGCGATTACTCCGGCTTCGGTGGGGCGGCCACGGCGCTCGCCCAGCACCCGGACGTCGCCGTGCTCGAGACGGCTCGAGGCGGCATCCTGCAACGCGGGATCGGGGTGCTGCACAACGACGTCGCGGTCGTCACCAACGTGAGCGCTGATCACCTGAACCTGCACGGCGTCCGCACCGTCGACGAGCTCGCCGAGGTGAAGGGGACGATCGTCCGCATCACGCGGCCGCGTGGTTGGGACGTCCTCAACGCCGACGACCCCCGGGTGCTCTCGATGCGGCGTCACGCGTCGGGGCGGCCCTGGGTCTTCTCGCGCGACCCGAACCATCCGGCCATCAGGGAGGTCCTCGCCGAGGGCGGCCGGGCCACCACCGTGCTCGACGGACGCGTGACCTGGCTCGATCGCGGGCACGTCCATCCGGTCGTGCCCCTGCTCGACGTTCCGATCGCCCTGGCCGGGATCTCAGGCATCTACACGTCGAACGCGCTCGCCGCAGCAACGGCCGCCCTCGCGATCGGCCTCCCCCAAAGCGGCGTGGTCCGCGGGCTGCGCTCCTTCGTCCTGGACCCCGAACGCAACCCCGGCCGAGCGAACCTCTTCGCCCTCGAAGGCCGCGTCATCGTCATCGACTACGCCCACAACGAGGCGGGGATGCGCGGGCTGGTCGAGATCCTCCACGGGCTCCGACGACCCGGGGCCGAGACCTGGCTGGCGATCTGCACGGCCGGCGACCGCACCGAACAGATCCTCCAGGGCTTCGCCTTCCAGGCCGCGGTGGGCGCCGACCACCTGGGGATCGCCGACCTCCGCCACTACACCCGCGGCCGCACCGCGAGGCAGATCTACGACGCGCTCGCGGCGTCGGCCGCCGAGGCCGGCGTGCTCGGATCCGCCCCGGTACCGGGGCGAGCTCCACGCTCTCCAGAGCATGCTCGAACGCTCGCGGCGCCACGACGTAGTGGCCGTCACGGCCCTCGGCATGCGCCCACAGATCTTCCGCTGGCTCGAGGGTCGCGGCGCGCGCCGGCTCACCCCGGCGGACGTGAAGCGCCTGGCGCGCGCCGCGGCCCCACCGCGTGATCGGGCGGAGAACGCTTGATGCTCACGAGAGGGCCACGCGGATCGCGTCGAGCGAGTCGGGGTTCTCCAGGCTGGAGAGGTCGCCGGGATCGCCACCGGTCGCGACCGCTCGGATCGCACGGCGCACGATCTTCGCGCTGCGGGTCCGCGGCAGCTCCGGCACGAACCGCACGCGCGCGGGCCGGAACGACGCCCCGAGATGCTCCGCGACGGTAGCGCGCAGCTCTCGTTCCAGGTCCTCGCTCGGATCGACCCCGGGCGTGAGCACGACCACGCACCAGATCTGCTCACCTTTCAGCTCGTCGGGCACACCGATGGCCGCGGACTCGGCCACGGCCGGATGGGAGGCGAGCGCGCTTTCCACCTCCGCCGGACCCAGCCGCTTGCCCGCCACGCTCAGCGTGTCGTCACTGCGACCGTGGAGGAACCAGAACCCGTCCTCGTCGCGGCTGGCCCAGTCACCGTGGACCCAGACGCCCGGGAACCGTCGCCAGTACGTCTCGAGGTAGCGTTCCGGATCCCCCCAGATGCCGCGAGCCATCGCGGGCCAGGGCTGGCGGCAGACAAGCTCCCCTACCTCGCCGGCGCCGACCGAGGCGCCCGACGGATCGACGATGTCCACGTCCATCCCGAGGGCCGGCCCCCGGAGGGTGCACGGCTTCAGTTCGCAGATCGGGAGGGGTGAGAGGAAGCAGGCCCCGACCTCCGTCCCACCCGAGAGATTCACGATCGGCAGACGCTCCTTGCCCACCTCCCGGAAGAGCCATCGGTAGGAAGCCGGGTTCCACGGCTCGCCGGTCGACGCCAAGATCCGGAGGGACGACAGATCGTGCGCGCGCAGCGGGTCGTTCCCGTGGGGGATCATCGCTCGGATCAACGTGGGCGAGACACCCAGCGTGGTCACGCCGTGGCGCTCGACGAGCTCCCAGAGACGCCCGGGCCCGGGGTGCGTGGGCATGCCGTCGTAGAGCAGGACGGTGGCGCCGAGTGCGAGCGCTCCGACGATCTCCCACGGCCCCATGATCCATCCGAGGTCGGTCACCCAGTGCAGCACCTCGCCGCGGTGCAGGTCGACCTGGTAGGCCACCTCCTCCGCGATCTTCACCAGGAACCCTCCGTGGACGTGCAGCACGCCCTTGGGGCGACCCGTGGTCCCGCTCGTGTACCCCAGGAACAACGGGTGCTCGGCGTCGAGTCGCTCGGCGTCGATCGTGGTCGCCGCGTCGGGCACCACATCCTGCCAGCGAGCATCGCGCGACCCGTTCCAAGGGACCCGGTCATCGCCGAGGCGCGGCAGCACCACCACGAGCTCCACGCATCCGGCGGCGTCCACCGCCGCGTCGGCGATCGCCTTCATGGGCACGACGTTCCCCTTCCGGCGGGTCCCGTCCACGGTGAGGAGCACGCGGGCGCCCGCGTCGGCGAGCCGCGAGGCCACCGCATCGGGACCGAAGCCGCTGAAGATCGGTACCCAGATCGCACCGAGCTTCGCGCAGGCCATCACGGCGGCGACCGTCTCGGGCAGCATCGGCAGGAACAGGCCAACCGTGTCGCCGATGTCGACGCCCCGGGTCCGGAGTCCGGCGGCGAGGGTGTCCGTCGCGACGCGGAGCTCGGCGTACGACCACGTGCGGATCTCACCGTCCTCGCCCTCCCAGCGGACCGCGATCGCATCGGGCGTACGTTCTGCCCAGACATCGACGCAGGCGGAAGCCACGTTCGTCGTCCCCCCGACGAACCAGCGGGCCCACTCGACCCCGTCCGAGGTATCGAGCACCCGCTCGTACGGCGAGAACCAGGGGATGCCGAGATCGTCGACCACCGCGTCCCAGAACCACTCGATGTCGCCCACCGAGCGGCCGACGAGCTCCTCGTACGTCTCGATGCCGTGGCGTCGCATGAAACGGGTGACGTTGGCACGCTCGACGTACGCGGCGGTCGGCGACCAGACGACGCTGTCCACGCCATCCACGGTATAACCCTCCCGTGGGGTCACGCGTCGGTATCGTCGGCGTCGGATGGTCCGGGTTCGCCCCGACCACGCCGAGCATCTCGTACAAGGAGCTGATGTTCGAGGCTGCCCGGCGCGCCTACGCCGATGCCCGGGTCGACCCACGGACCCAGATCGATTCCTTCGTCGCGTGCTCCGAGGACCTCGACGAGGGCACGAGCATCTTCGATGAGTACGTCCCCGACCAGCTCGGCGCCGTCCAGCGACCCGTCCACACGATCGCGGCCGATGGGCTGTTCGGATTGATCACGGGGGTGATGCTGATCCGCAGCGGCGTGGCGACCACGGTCGCCGTGGAGGCCCATTCGAAGGCCAGCGACGTGGTCTCGGTGGGCAAGATCGAGCGGTTCGCCCTGGATCCCGTGTTGAACCGCCCGCTCGGCATGCACCCGATGGTGATCGCGGGCATCGAGATGCGGCGGTATCTCCACGTCTCGGGACGGTCGGCGGCGGCGTGCCGCGAGGTGGCCGAACGCAACCGGGAGCACGCTCGATCGAACCTCCGGGCGACCCCGTCCGAGGCGGCGCCATCGGATCCCGTGGCGGAGCCGCTCACCGCCGACCAGGTGGCTCCGAGCGCCGACGGCTGCGTGGTGATGGTCCTCGCGGCCGAGGATCGGGTCGAGCGCCGGGAGGACGACGCGGTCTGGGTCGACGGCGTGGGCTGGAGCCAGGACGCGCCCTCGCTCGAGAGCCGGGACTGGGACCGGGCGCGCTACGCTGAGCTCGCGGGCGCGGATGCGTTCCGCCGCGCCGACGCGACCCCCACGGACGTCGACCTCGCCGAGGTCGACGACCGCTTCGCCTACAAGCAGCTCCAGCACCTGGATGCGCTGGGTCTCGCCGAGCTCCCCGCCGCTCGCGTCAACGCGAGCGGCGGGGCGCTCGGCGAGGGCAACCTGCACGAGGCCAACGGTCTTGCCCGCGTGCTGGCGTGCGTGGAGCGCCTCCGGGCCGGCGACGGTCGGGTGGCCGTCGCCCAGGCGTGGCGTGGTATCCCGAGCGCATCCGGCGCCGTGGCGGTGCTCCGGCGTGGGTAGGCGCGTGGCGGTCGTCGGCGCGGGGATGACCCGTTTCGTCCGGCGCGCGCAGGAGACCGGCAAGGAGCTGTCCCGGATCGCCGCGCACGCTGCGCTCGAGAGCGCCGGCATCGGGCTCGATCGCGTCGACGCGGTCTGCATCGGAACGGCCCCCGATGCCTTCGACGGGGTCCACCGCAAGGGCGACTACCTGGCGGACGGGGCCGGCGCGTGGGGGAAGCCGATGATGCGCGCCTACGTGGGTGGCGGGACGGGCGTCTTCACGCCGATCCAGGGCTGGTACACGGTCGCCTCGGGCATGGCCGACGTCGTCCTGTGCGTGGCCGAGGAGAAGATGTCGTCGTGCCGCCCGCACCCGCAGGGTGCGTTCCTCACCATCTTCGACAACATCATCGAGCGACCGCTCGGGCCGAACCTGCTCTGGATCTTCGCGCTCGAGATGAACCGTTACATGACGGCGTACGGGCTCGACAAGAGGGACATCGCCGCGGTGGCGGTGAAGAACAAGCGGAACGCGGCCGACCACCCGGCCGCGCTCCTCGGCCAGGCCGACCTCACCGTCGACGACGTCCTGGCGAGCGAGGTGCTCGCATGGCCCGTCCAGCGTCTCGACGTGTCACCGATCAGCGACGGTGCCGTCGCGGTCGTCCTCGCCGCGGACGATGTGGCGACAACCCTCACGGACCGTCCCGTGTGGATCGAAGGGGTCGGCTGGAACCTCGACACGACGTACTGGACCAATCGCGACCTGGTGTACCCGGAGTACGTGGAGAACGCGGCGCGGATGGCGTACGACATGGCCGGCGTCACGGAACCACGCAAGCAGATCCACGTCGCCGAGCCGTACGACCCCTTCGACTACAAGGAGCTCCACCACCTGGAAGGCCTCCTGCTCTTCGACAAGGGCAAGGCTCCGGAGGCCGCGCGTGACGGCGTCACCGCGCGCGACGGGGATTCTCCCGTGCTGCCCGAGCGGAGGGCTCCTCGGGGTCGGCAATCCGATCGCCGCCGCCGGGCTCATGAAGATCGCGGAGCTCTTCTGGCAGCTCCGAGGTGAGGCCGGGGCGCGGCAGGTGCCCGGGACCCCCGAGCGGGGCGTCGCGCAGGCGTGGGGCGACCTGATGCAGGTGGGGACGGTCGTCGTCCTCGGCACCGGAGGCGGCCCGGCCCGCACGGCCTCGCGCGACGCGGAGACCCCACCCCTCGCTCCCACGGCGACCGCGCTCAGTGACGAGATGTTCCTCTCGGCCGAAGGGGCGGTCGACGACGTGTTCGACGCCGCCTACCGCTGGGATCCGGGCGCCGCCGTGGGCGCCTTCCTCGACGGGCTCGCCGAGGGTCTGATCCGCGCGACCACCTGTTCGGCGTGCGAACGGACCCTCGTGCCGCCTCGAGCCTTCTGCGAGCGATGCTTCCGCCCCACCGACGGCTGGGCCGACGTCGACGCGATCGGCAGCGTCGAGACCTTCTCGCTCTGCTGGGTGACCTGGGACATGCGCGAGCTGGACGTCCCCGAGATGCCGGCGGTGATCCGCCTCGACGGGACGAGTGCCGGTGGCTTCCTGCACAAGCTCGGCGAGGTGGAGCCCGGCGACGTACGGATCGGCATGCGGGTCGAGGCGGTCTGGCGACCCGCGGCGGAGCGCGACGGCTCGATCCTCGACATCGACCACTTCCGCCCCGTGGACGGTCCCGCGTGAGCGAGCCGCGTCGGATCGAGGGTTCCATGCCGGTCGCGTTCCGCTACACGCCCGGTGTGGGCAACGGCGGCTTCCTCGCCGGGCTCCGCGACGGCGGCACGCTGCTCGGCTCCCGGTGCTCTGCTTGCGCGGTCACGTACATGCCGGCCCGGTCGTTCTGTGAGCGATGCCTCGCAGAGCTGGCCGCCGACGTCCCCTGCGGACCGGAGGGCTCGCTCGAGTCGTGGACGACGCTGTGGATCGACGTCGACGGTCGCACGCTCGCCGAGCCGGAGCGGTTCGCCCTGGTGCGGTTGGATGGCGCGGACACGGTCGTGCTCCATCGCCTGCTCGACCACGACGGATGGGAGCCGGCGATCGGTGACCGCGTGCGGACGATGCTCCGCGCCGAGCGCGGCGGGTCGATCCTCGACATCGACGGGTTCGGGCCGGCCGAGGCGTCCGGCTGACAGGAGCTCGAGGGGACGATGGACTTCGACCTCACGGACGAGCAGCGGCAGTTCCAGCAGGTGATCCGTGACTTCGCCGACGAGGTCGTCGCTCCCGGTGCGGGCGAGCGCGACCGGCATGAGGGGTTCCCGCTCGAGATCGTGGAGCGGATGGCCGGGCTGGGCCTGTTCGGTCTCCCGTTCCCCGAGACCTACGGCGGTGCCGCCGCCGGCGCGGTCACCATGTGCGTCGTGCTCGAGGAGCTGGGGAGGGTGGATCAGTCCACGGGCATCACGCTGGCCGCTGCCGTGGGGCTCGGCGGCGCCATGATCGATCGCTTCGGCTCGGCGGTCCAGAAGGAACGATGGCTCCCTCCGATCTGTCGGGGCGAGGCGATCGCTTCCTTCGCGCTGACCGAACCAGGGCATGGCAGCGATGTCGCGGGCACTGCCACCACAGCGAGCCTCAACGACGGCCGGTGGACGATCGACGGTTCGAAGGCACTCATCACCAATTCCGGGACGCCCCTGACGGCGCTCCACGTCGTCACGGCGGCCAGCGAACCGGGAGGAGGCGGCTCCGGCCTCTCATCGTTCTTGGTGCCGGCCGACACGCCCGGGATCACGGTGGAGGCGCCGTACCGGAAGCTCGGCTGGCACGCGAGCGACACCCACGGTCTCGCCTTCGCGGGGTGCGTCGTTCCCGATGACGCCCTGCTCGGGGCGCGAGGTCGGGGATTCGCCCAGTGCCTCGACGTCCTCACCGAGGCTCGGATCTCGATCGCCGCCCTCGCCGTGGGTCTCGCGCAGGCGTGCCTGGACGCGAGCGTCGCGTACGCGAAGGCCCGCACCGCGTTCGGGCGACCCATCGGCGCCAACCAGGCGATCCAGCTGAAGGTCGCCGACATGCGCGCGGCCGTGGAGCCGGCGAGGCTCGCGACGTACCGGGCGGCCTGGCTCCGCGACGAGGGCAGGCCCCACGTCGCGGAGGCATCCGTGGCCAAGCTCACCGCGTCCGAAGCCGCCGTGGCCTGCGCCCGCGAAGCGGTGCAGATCCACGGCGGCTACGGCTTCATCGAGGAATACCCGGTCGCACGGTTCTATCGGGACGCGAAGGTGCTCGAGATCGGCGAGGGCACGAGCGAGATCCATCGTCTGATCCTGGCTCGCGACCTCGGGCTCCCGGTGGAGTTCTGAGACTAGGGCGACTTCGACAGCCGCCGCTGCAGCCAGAGGTTGAACACGACGAGGCCGACGAACGCTGCGAGCACGAGGGCAGCCTGGAGCGCCACCGGCCACCGATCGGGGATCACGGCCAGCGAGATGGCGACGACGAGGACGAACTCCACGAGGCTGAGGACGAACCACCCGAGCGGCGTCGCCAGGATCGGCGCGGAGCACGGGCATGTCGTCACCCGTCGGCGCGCCCGCGCGAGCGTGTGGAGGCGCACCGCACGCACAGGACCGACCAGGGACGCGCCTCGAGTCGCTCCTCGGGGATCAACGCCCCGCACCGGTCGCAGATCCCGTACGTGCCGTCGTCGAGCTTCTCGAGCGCACGTACCACGTCGGTCCGCATCACCGCGAGCTGCTCGGCGGCGCCCACCTTCGTCAGCCGGTCGACGGCCTCGGTCGTGCCGTCGCCGATCCGCTTGCCGAAGGACACCGCGGCGGCCGGATCGCGCGGCACCGCCGTGAGCTCCGCCAGGTCGCGGTCGAGCTCCGCCAGCCGCTCGTCGAGCGCCGCGCGGATCGCGCCGTGGTCCACGGTCAGCGGGCCGAGCCGGCGGCGGGGTCGCCCGACGGCCCGTGCGCGACGATGTCGGGGTCGCCGCCCACCGACTCGAACTGCCCGAACTCGGATGCACGCAGGGCCGGCGGAGCGGCGACGCCACGTCGGGACTCCAACTCCTTGTACGTCTCGGTGGCGTAGTCGACGCACAGGACCACGAGGTCCCCCGGTCGCGCCCGGTCGAGCGCGGCGCGCACGGCATCCATCTCGTCCAGGACGATCTCCACGTGGCCCACTCGTCCTCCGGCGGCCTGACCCTCACGGATACCCTCCATCACGAGCTCGGCCGTCTCCCCCGGCTCGCGCCCCCGCGGGTTGCGGTCCTCGCGGACGATGACCTCGTCGAAGTACCGAGCCGCCACGTGTCCCAGCTCGCGGATGTCCTCATCGCGGCGATCCCCGGCGGTGGCGACCGACGCCACCCGGAGGTTGGCCGACCAGGAAGCATCGCCCGGCCGCTGGTTCCCCGTCGGGCGATCGGCGGCCAGCCGTTCGACGAAATCCCCCAGGGTCTCCAGGCCGTGCGCGTTGTGCGCGTAGTCGAGGATCACGGTCACACCGTCGAGGTCGAACACGTTCAGACGGCCCGGCGCTTGATAGATCGAGGTCGTGAAGGAGCGGAGACCCTGCCGGATGTCGTGCAGGTGCGCCCCCGCCACGTGGGCCGCGGCGGCGGCCGCCATCGCGTTCTGGACCATCATGCGGGCCTTCCCCTCGAACGTGGCGGGGAGCGTGTGTACCCACGCGATGGGCATGGAGCGGCGGCCCTCGCGGATCGCCATCATCTCCCCCCGGTCGCTCCGCTCGAGCACGACGGCCTTGCGTCCCCGCCGGACCCACCGGTCCACCAGGTCATGCTTCTCCTGCATGGTGAACAGGATCACGTTGCCGCTGCAGTGACGGCGCATCTCGAGCACGAGCGGGTCGTCGGCGTTCAACACGGCCCACCCGTTGCGCGGCACGGCCTCCACCACCACCTGTTTCACACCGGCGAGCTGCTCCAAGGTCTCGATCTCGCGGAGCCCGAGGTGGTCGCCGGTGACGTTCAGCACCACACCGACGTCGTTGCGCTCGTAGCCGAGCCCCTCACGGAGGATCCCGCCGCGCGCGACCTCGAACACGGCGAAGTCCACCCGAGGGTTCTGCAGCACCATCTGGGCCGACTTCGGGCCGCTCGCGTCGACACGCTTCACGAGGCGCTCGTCGATGTAGACGCCGTCGGTGGTGGTCATCCCGACCTGCCGCCCCATGCCGCGGAAGATGTGCGAGATCGATCCGGGTGGTGGTGGTCTTCCCGTTGGAGCCGGTGACGGCCACGATCGGGATCCGCGCAGGCGTCCCGGGAGGGAAGAGCAGGTCGACCACGTGCTTCGCCACGTACTGCGGCTCACCCTCGGTGGGGTGCGTGTGCATCCGGAACCCCGGCGCCGCGTTCACCTCCACGATCGCCCCGCCCGTCTCGCGGACCGGCTGCGAGATGTCCGGCGCGATGAAGTCGATCCCCGCCACGTCCAGTCCGATGACGCGCGCAGCCTCCTCGGCGATCTCCACGTTGTCCTCGTGGGCGTCCCACGTCCGATCGATCGAGATGCCGCCCGTCGACATGTTGCCCGTGGAGGCCAACTTCACGAACGCGTCCGGCGGCGGCACGTCGTCCGGTCCGAACCCTTGCTTCTTGAGCAACTCCAGAGCCGTGTCGTCGACCTTCAGCCGGGTCAGGACCTTCTCATGGCCGATCCCGCGACGCGGATCCTGGTTGGTGCTCTCGACCAGCTCGGCGACGGTGTGCTCACCGTCGCCGATCACGTGCGCCGGCACGCGCTCGGCGATGGCGACCATACGGCCACCGATCACGAGCACCCGGTAGTCGTTGCCCGTGACGAAGGTCTCGACCACCACGTGACCTCGTCGTGACTCCTTGATCGCCCGCTTGAAGCCGCTCCGCACCGTGCGCTCGGTCTTGAGATCCAGCGCCACGCCCCGCCCGTGGTTGCCGTCGAGTGGCTTCGCGACCACCGGGAACCCGATCCGCTTCGCGGCCGCGACGGCTTCGTCGTCCGAGCGCACGACCTCGCTCCGCGGCACGGGCAAGCCGGCCGACGCGAGGAGACGGTTCGTCATCTTCTTGTCCTGCGCGATGTCGACCGCCAGAGCTCCGGTCTTCGAGGTCATGGTCGCCCGGACCCGCTGCTGATAGGTGCCCTGGCCGAGCTGGACCAACGACTGCTCGTTCAGGCGCATCCACGGGATATCGCGCGTGAGCGCCTCGTCCACGATCGCCTGCGTGGACGGACCGAACTGACGTCGTTCCGCCAGCAGGATCAGCCGCTCGAGCTGAGCCTCGAAGTCGAAGCCGTCCTCGGACTGCACGAGATGGTTCACGACGCGCACGGCGAGCGCGCCGGCGGCCAGCCCGACCTGTTCTTCGGCATAGCCGTAGATCACGTTGTAGACGCCCGGTTGGCCCGCGCTCCTCGTCTTCCCACGCGAGATGTGGGCGCCGGACTCCCGCTGGAGCTCGAGGGCCACGTGCTCGGCGACGTGGCCGAGCCACGTGCCGTCCTTCAGACGCGCCCCGAACCCTCCCTTCTGTCCGAGCGAGCACGAGTGCTCGGCGACGCCCGGCAGCAGGAGCAGGAGCGCTGCGTTGAACCCCGGGATCGTGTTCGATGGCCAATGCTCGAGCGACCCGAGGTCGACCAGCATCCGGATGCACGGCTCGTAGGACCAGTAGTTCGGGCCGCGGAAGACCTGCGTCTGCAGGACGGCGAGATCGGGGCCGAGCGTCGGCTTCGCCGCCGCGGGCTCGGTCTTCGTCTTCGTCCGGTCGGCCTTGGTCCTCGTCGCGGATGACCGCTTCTGGCTGGTTGCCACCTACTCCGACGCCTCCCGCTCACTGGCCCGCCGGTGAGGCCCCGCGAGCAGCTCCCGCCGGCGCAGGTCGAACCAGTAGCCGGACGGGAGCGAGTGCAGGACCGCGCCCGAGACCATGAGCGGTTTATACCCCTTTCCTCGATAGGCGTCGGTGCTGACGTTGCGGCCATCCACGATGGTGACGGCACCCTTGCCGATCACGTGCAGGGTCTGGTCGGCGAAGACGATGGCGCACGTGTCCTCGTCGATCCCGATGCCCAGGAGCGACGGCGACTGGGCGACCAATGCCAGGAGCCGGCCGATGCGGCCCCGCTGCTCGAAGTGCTGGTCGACCACGAGCCCGTGGAGGATGCCGAGGCCGGCCGAGAGCTGGACCATCCGGTTCTTCGGCGTCGGACCGGTGCGGCCGTACGCCACCATGTGACTGGCCAGGGCGCTCGCGCCGGCGCTCGTGCCGGCGAGGACCGCCCCCCGGTCGTGTGCGTTCGCGATGGCGTCGCCGAGCCGCGTGCCCGCGACCACCTGCGTCAGCCGGGATTGGTTCCCACCGGTCAGGAAGACCCCGGTCGCCGTGGCGAGCTCTTGCACCGCCTCGGGGGCATCCGCATCCTCGCGCTCCTCGGGCCGCAACCCGCTCACGCGCCCGATCCCCAGCTCGAGCAACAGCTTCCGATAGGCCTCCGTCGCTTCCTCACCCAGCGATGACGCCGTCGAGATGATCACGACGTGACCGTCCGCCCCACCGGCGAACTTCACGAAACGGTTGAGGATCAGCTTGTCGCGGAGCTTGTCCTCGGCTCCGCCGATCACCATGACGGGACCCGCCGACAGGCCCTCCACCGCCGAGAGCGACCGCGTCTCGGATATCCGCCGCGCGCTCGTCCGGTCATGTCGGGGAAGTGTAGCCGCAGCGTGGCCGCCGAACGGGATGCCCGGAACTCCCGGCCCGAAGGTAGCCTGCACGCATGGTCCGAGCGGAGCGGGCGAGCTCCCGGTGAGCGAGACGATCGACCTCGTCCTCCGGGGAGCCGGCGGGGAGCCGGTCGACCTCTGGCGGACGCTCGTCTCGCACGGGTTCATGGACCTCGCCCCTCTGCGGGTGGACGAAGCGGCGAGGACGCTCGACGTGACGCTCAGGATGCGGCGCGGCAAGCCGCGCCGCATCCGGATCGCCCAGGGGCGACCGGGCCACGCGACCGTCTCCGTGGTCGGGGGGCCGGCACCGTCGGCCGGCGCCCGTCGGGCGCTCGCCGACGGCGCCGCCCACATCCTCCGGCTGGATCAGGACCTCTCCGGGTTCTACGCGAGAGCTGCCGAGGACGACGACCTCGCCTGGGTCACCGAGGGCGCCGGACGGATGCTCCGGAGCCCCACCGTCTGGGAGGACGTCGTGAAGACGGTCTGCACCACGAACTGCTCATGGTCGCTCACCACCACCATGGTGAACGCGCTCGTCACCCATCTGGGACACCCCGCCGTGGGACACGAGCGAGACCCTCTCGCGAACGCCTTCCCCACACCGGCCGCACTCGCCGCCCAAGACGAGCGCTTCTTCCGTGAGGTCGTTCGCAGCGGCTACCGAGCTCCCCACTTCGTCAAGCTCGCCGACCTCGAGGCGAGCGGCACCGTCGACCTGGAGGAGCTGGGATCGGCCAGCCGCGACGACCTCACCGACGACGAGGTCGAACAGCGACTCCTCGCGCTCCCGGGCGTGGGCCCGTACGCGGCCGCGCACATCATGATGACCCTCGGACGGAACAGCCGGCTGATCCTGGACTCGTGGACCCGGCCGACCTATGCACGGATGGCGGGGAGACGCCAAGTGCCCGCCGACGCCGTCATCGAACGGCGCTTCAGCAGCTACGGGGCCGACGCCGGGCTCGCATTCTGGCTGTTCGTGACGCGTGACTGGGTCACCTAGATCTGGGGTTGTTCCCGAGGGCTCGCCCCGCCATACTGCCCGAGGCCCATCGCGGGCCTTCGCGATGCGACTCGAGGCAGGTGACCCTATGAAGGAGTGCCGATGGCGCGTTCCCGCGCCCTCGCGCGCCGCGCTCAGCGGCTCCTCGGCTACTGGCGGTCCGAACAACGGACCTTCCGCCAGGGCCTGGTCGCGCTCGTCCTCAGCACGCTCGCAGGCTTCGTCGCGGGCCTGACGCTCGCTCACCTCACCGGCACCCTCACCTCGCTCCCGGGTCTCCTCGTGCTCGTGCCCGCGGCCGTCGGCATGAAGGGCACGATCTTCGGCGCGATGGGTGCCCGACTCGGAACGGCGAAGGCCGCGGGTCTCCTCACGATCGATCTCCGCCCGGGAGGCGTGCTCCGGCGCAACGTCGAGGTCGCCGTCCTCACGACGTTCTCCTCGGCGCTCTGGCTCGCCGTCCTGTCCCGGATCGCGTCTCTCGTGTTCGGCCAACCGACCATCTCGCTTGGTCGCCTCTTGGTGATCTCCGTGATCGGCGGGGCGATCGGTTCGCTCCTCTTGCTGCTCGTCACCGTCGGGATGTCGGCGCTGTCGTCCCGCTTGAGCTGGGATCTCGACTCGGTCTCGACGCCGATGGTCACGGCACTCGGTGACATGACCACGATCCCCAGCCTCCTCCTGGCGACCACCCTCGTCGACCTCGGCGTCGTGACGGTCGCGATCGCGGTGGTCTGTCTGATCGTCGCGGTGGCGATCACGGTGCGCAGCTACACGACCCCTGACCTCGTGGTCCGCCGGGTCGTCCTGGAGATGACCGCGACGATCCTGTTGACCCCGTTGCTGGACGTGGCGTCGGGAGCGCTCCAGCAAGCTCGCCTCTCGCAGCTGGCCGCGACGCCGATCCTCTTGGCGATCATCCCTCCGTTCGTGTCGCAGGCGGGCGCGCTAGGCGGCATCTTCTCGTCGCGGACCACGTCCAAGCTGGAGATCGGGGTCATCACCTCGCGCGGTCGGCCGGAGACCCCGGCCCTGGTGGATGCCGGCATCGTCGCCGGGCTCTCGATGGTGGTCTTCACGCTGATCGGCAGCATCGGCTGGTTCCTCGGCGAGGCCACCGACCTGCCGAACATGCCGGCCCTGAGCACGCTCGTCTGGCTGACGGTCGTGTCGGGGGCGCTGCTCACGCCGATCACGCTGCTCGCCGGCTACTACCTGGCCGTGGCCACCTACCGAGCGGGGCTGGACCCGGACAATCAGGGGGTCCCCATCATCACGAGCGTCATGGACCTCGCGGGGGTCGCGGTCCTGATCTTCGTGGCGACGGCCCTCGCGACGATCCCACCGACCGCATGAGGACCGGTCTCCGGAGACGACGGTGTCTGCGACCCCTCCCATCGTGCCAATATCTGAGGTGATCTGACCGCTATGGGGAACGACGAACCGAACAACGTCAAAGATCTGCTCGTCGTGTTGAAGGACGCGTCGGAGCTGATGGTCGACCTGGCCTACGCGGCGGTCTTCTTCAACGAAGAGAAGCTGGCTCGCGAGGTCGGCCGACTCGACGAGCGGATGGGTCTCTACCTGCGCCGGCTCCGCACCATCGCCATGCTCGCGGCACGGAGCCCCGAGGACGCGGAGGGCATGGCCGGCGTGCTCTGGATCGCCGATGCGATCCAGAAGGTCGGCGACGCCGCCGCCGACATCGCCCGGGTGGTCGCCGCGCGGCTCGGCATCCCCGACTCCCTGCGACCCGACCTCCGCCACGCTGATGAGATCACGGCCCGCATCAAGGTTCGGGACGACGCCCCCATGATCGGTCAGACCCTGCGCGAGCTGTCGCTCCCGACCGAGACCGGCATGTGGGTGATGGCCATCCGCAGCGGGACCGACTGGGAGTTCGACCCCGGTCCCGACGACGTGATCTCGGCCCGCGACGTGCTGCTCGTCCGGGGTCCCGAGGAAGGCATCAATCTGGTCCGCGCCCAGGCGGGTGCGCCGCCGCTGCCCCTGGACGCGGAGGACGACCTGCCGCCGCTGTCGGAGCTCGATCGAGCCGTCGACATCCTCGTCGAGATGAAGGACCTCGCCGAGGCCGCCGTCGGCCTCGCGTACTCCTCGATCCTGTTCAACGACCGCGCGCTCGCGGCAGAGGTCGGGGCGCTCGAAGCGCGGAGCGACCAGCTGGAGGACGAGCTCGAGTCCTGGGTCCTGCGGGCGGCACCGGAAGCCCGTGACGTGGACGACCTGCGGGGCTTGATCCGGCTCGCGAGCGCCTCCGAATCGATCTGCGACGCAGCGCGGGATATGACCTGGTACGTCGAGCAGGGCGAACCCCTCCACCCGGTGGTCCAGATGGCGCTCGAGGAGACCGAGGAAACGAGCGCGGAGACCGTCGTGCAGCCGGGCTCGCCCGCGGACGGGCACTCGCTCAAGGAGCTCCAGGTGGAGACCGAGACCGGCATGTTCGTCCTCGCGATCCAACGCGGGTCCCGGTGGATCTACCGGCCGCGCGGCACGTTCGTCGTGGCCGCGGGAGACCGGCTGATCTCGGTCGGGCCCGACGAGGGCGAGGAGGAACTCCTCGCCCTCTGCGGCGAGCAGCCCGTCGCCGCCCCGAGCTGAGCCTTCCCGGCGATCCGCCGGGAAGGCTTGAGCGGGCCCGCCGCGCCCCCTACCCTGCCGCCATGGACGCCTTCGTGTACGTGCAGGTGGAGCCGGGCAAGGTCGGCGACGTGATCGCCGGGCTCTCCTCGAAGCAGGGGATCCGCCGGGCGGTCGCCGTCGTCGGCGACTGGGACGTCCTGGTGCACGCGGACGGACCCGACCTCGCGACGATCGCACGGATCGTCCTGGGTGAGCTCCACGTCCTGCCGGGGGTGCTCCGGACCGTGACCGCTCCGGCGGTCCCGCCGGACCGGATCGGCATCACCGGCTTCGGTGGACCCAAGCCGCCGCCGATCATCGCCGACGCCTGCTACGTCCATATCAAGGCGGAGGCCGGCGCCGCGGGTGGGATCGCCGAGCGGCTCTCCGACATGCCGGACGTCGCCGGCGTCGCCGTCCTGGGGGGCGCCTGGGACCTCCTCACCTGCGTCGCCCAGCCGTGGGAGATCGCGAGCGGGGTCATCCTCGACCAGATCCACCAGATCCCGGGCATCGAAGCCACCAGCACCCTCGTGTCGATCGAGTACGAGGAGCCGGAGGAAGACCGCGACCGGTTCAGCTCCTGGAGCTGAACCTCAGCCCGCCGACGGAGCGTCCCGGACGCCCTTCGGCAAGCTGAACCGCACACCCTCCTCGGCCGCCGCGACCTGCTCGACGCGATCGAACCCATGCTCGGCCAGCCAGTCCAGCATCCGCGCCACGAGGTGGTCGGGGGCGCTCGCGCCGCTGGTGAGTCCCACCGTCGCCGCCCCGTCGAGCCATGCCGCGTCCACCTCGGACTCGTCATCCACGAGGTGCGCCGGCGTTCCGAGGTCCTCCGCGACCTCGGCCAGCCGGTTCGAGTTCGACGAGTTCTTCGACCCGATCACGAGCAGGACGTCGACCCGGGGCGCGATCTCCTTCACCGCGTCCTGGCGGTTCTGCGTGGCGTAGCAGATGTCCTCCCGCGGAGGGCCTTGCAGCTGGGGGAACCTGGCTTGGAGCACCTCCACGATCTCCGAGGTCTCGTCGACCGACAGCGTGGTCTGGGTCAGGTACGCCAGGTCGCCCTCCGGGAGGTCGACGGTGCGCGCCTCGTCGAGGTTCTGGACGAGGATGGTCCGATCCGGAGCCTGGCCGCTCGTGCCCTCGACCTCCTCGTGACCCGCGTGGCCGATCAGGACGATCGAGCGCTCTTCCTCAGCGAACCGTCGGGCCTCGACGTGCACCTTGGTCACCAACGGGCAGGTGGCGTCGATCAGCTCCAGCGCCCGGTCATCCGCATCGGTGTAGACGCTCGGGGGTGACCCGTGCGCGGAGAGCACCGTCACGGCGCCCTCAGGATCTCCGTGACCTCGTCGACGAAGATCGCCCCGAGGGCCTCGAGATCGCGGACGACGTGCAGGTTGTGGACGATCTGCTTGCGCACGTAGACGGGTGCCCCGTGCGCCGCGAGGGCGCGCTCCACCGCCTCCACGGCACGCTCCACCCCGGCGCAGTATCCGCGCGGTGCGGCGAGGAGAACGGTTCCACCCACACGACCATGGTCGCACCGCCCGATGTGACCTGTGGTCACCCCGAAGTTGTCAGAACGTTTGGGCCGGGGTAGGGTCGGTCCACCTTCCTACGGACGTTTCCGTCCGGACCCCCTTCCCGCACCACGTGTGCTTCCCGCCTTCCCAGGGTGGTTGGCGCACGTCTGCGTGCTGGCAGGTGGGACGGGTACGACCGTAGGTAGCGATAGGTCACACAGACGAACGACGACAGCAGGAGGTGATGCGACCACCCACGACCTACCACGGGTCGATCGGTGAGCGGTGAGTGGTTCACCCGGCCGATCTTCGCGGACGCAGCGTCCAGCTCCGTCCACCGCGGGGGTGCGAATACCTATGACACATGTGATCCGGTCGCGCGGCGCGTTCGTTGCCGTGATGATCCTGACCGTGATCCTCGCCTTCCCCCTCGCGCGGATCTCTGCCGCGCCAGCGATCGAGGAGCGGCACACCACAGCCCCAGAACCCGCGAACGGGGAACAGATCCCGACGCCCGACCTCGCCGGAAGCCCAGGCTCCGTCTCGATCCTGGCCCTCGAGATCGGGTCAGGACGGACCGACGCTGCGTCCGTCTCGGACCCGGCCCTCGCGCGCACCGGTGATGAGAGAAGGTCTGGCAGCGTCTGTCAGATCGACTGGCGCGACGGACGGAAGCGCGTCAAGGCTCTGATCCGCTGTGCAGCCCGCCACTTCCACGTGAGCGTCGACACGGCTCTGTACATCGCCAACCGTGAATCCCACTTCCAACCCCGGGCGTACAACGCCGGGAGCTGCGCGAAGGGCATCTACCAGCATCTGTGTCACTACTGGCCCGAGCGCGCTCAGGACTTCGGGTTCCGAGGCTGGTCCGCCTTCAACGGACGGGCCAACATCATGGTGACCATGAAGATGGTGCGCCGCTACGGCTGGGAACCCTGGGGAGGCTGAGCCGCTCTCATCCGACCGGACCACCCGGCCGGGGTCGCGCAACGAGGAGACCTCGGACGTCGTCCAGCGACGTGGCCACCGCGGTGGCCCCGGGTGCTTCGCGGTCCGTCACGATCCGCATGGCGGGGAAGCGATCGGCCGCGAGACGCACGAGCTCTTCGAACGGCCCGAACGCCACCATGGCGTGCGGCCGTTCGACGTCGAGCTGATCGAGGGCGTCCCGCAGACCCGTGGCACCCGCGGACAGCTCCCAGTCGGCGGACACGGATGCGCGTTTGAGCGCCATGAGGGCCTCGTGGTCGCTCGCCACGCAAAGGACCCTCACGGCGCGGCACACCGCTAGAGCCACCCACGCTTCTTGAACATCCAATACAAGACACCCGACGACACGGCCATCATCCCGAGCGCGAGCGGGTACCCGACCCCCCAACCGAGCTCCGGCATGTCCCGGAAGTTCATGCCGTAGATCCCGGCGATCAACGTGGGCACAAGGATGATCCCGGCCCACGCGGTGAGCTTCTTCATCACCTCGTTCAGCTGGTTCGCGGCCTGTGCCGTCCGTATCTCCAGGATGGTCGTGAGGATCTCGCGCACGTTGTCCGCCAGCTCGACCGCCCGTAGGAGATGCTCCGCCACGTCCCGGTAGTACGGATGCAGCGCATCCGGGACGAACCTCCCGTCATCGGCGAGGATGTCGAGGGCTTGGCGGAGGGGCATGGCGAAACGGCGGACGCGGACCACATCGCGGCGCAGGCGCAGGATCCGGGCCTGGAGCGTCTGCTCATCGTCCCCGACCGCCCCGCGACCGAACACCTGATCCTCGAGGTCCTCCGCCGCGTCTTCGAGCTGCTCGACGACGCCCAGGTACGCATCCGCCACCTCGTCGATGAGCGCGTAGAGCGCTCCCCCAGGACCGGGTATCGGAGAGCCGGCTCCCCAGCGGCTGAGGACCGGGCGGAGGTCGAACGCCGGCGTGAAGCCGACCGTGACGATCCACGTCGCCGAGGCGAACGCGTGCAGCTCCATCTCCACGAGGTCGCCCGCAGCGGAGAACGCCAGCGGCCGCATCACGACGAAGCAAAGGCCGTCGAACAGCTCCACCTTCGGTCGCTGGCCCCTGTGGCGGCCATCCTCCACGGCCAGAGGGTGCAGGTGCAGCCGATCCTGGAGGATCGTCATCTCCTGCACCGTCGGATCCTGGACATCGCACCAGACCCACCCACCATCCGGCGCGGACGGCTCGCTGCGCACATCCCCATCCTGGGGTGGTCCGATCCCGTTGCCATCGACGCGATGCCAGACGATCATGGCCGGAGCCTACCGCCGCCACTCAGGCTTCCGGGAAGCCGGCGCGGGACGCCGGGCTAGACTCGGCGACCGTGTCCGTCCCCCATCACGTCCACCGCTTCTGGCGGTCGCTCGACGGACTCTTCGCGCAGGTCCGACCCACCGCGTGGGGGGCCGTGATCACCGACGGTCGGTACCCCCGGATCTGGGACACCAACTACGCGCGGATCGACGCTGCCGATGACGCCCTGCGACTCGCCGACATCGAGGCCGAGCTCCTCCCCGCGCTCCGCGACGTGGGCGCGTCCACCTTCCACGTCGTGAGCTTCCACCCGGAGCACACCACCGCGGTGCTTGCCGAGCTTTCGTCCCGAGGGCACCGCCTCTCATGGGACCTGATCATGAACGCCGACCGGGGCACATCGATCGGATCCGCCCCACCGTCGTTCGGCATCGAGGAGCTGGCTCCCGACGAGGAGCTCTGGACGGCCGTGGCGGCGTCCTTCGCGCTGTTCGGCGTGGATCCCGGCGAGGCGGTCGAGCAGCTCCGCGGGATCGAGCGTGACGTCCTGGCCCCGGGCGGCAAACGATGGTTCGGGATCCGCGACGACTCGGGAGCCATCGCCTCCTTGGCTGCCCTGCTCACGATCGGGGCCGTCGGGTACGTCGACAACGTCGCCACGTTCCCGCACGCGCGTCGCCGCGGCTATGCCGCGGCCCTCACCGCCAGGATCGTCCACGAGGCGCGCCGCGCGGGGGTGGACGACGTTTGTCTGTTCGCCGATCCGGACGACGATGCCGTCCTCCGCCTCTACGCGGGGTTGGGGTTCGAGGAGGCGGGGCGCCTCGCCTCCACACGAGGACCCCTCCCCGGCTGATCGCGCCCCGCTCAGGGGACGAACTTGTAGCCGAGCCCCCTGACCGTCTGCAGGTACGTGGGCTCGTGGGGATCGGGTTCGATCTTGCGCCGGATCCGTTTCACGTGGACGTCGAGGGTCTTCGTATCGCCGAAGTAGTCGTGCCCCCAGACCTCCTCGATCAGGAACTCGCGGGTGAGCAGACGACCCTTCCTCCGGAGGAAGGTCTCGAGGAGCTCGAACTCCTTCGGCGGGAAGGGCACCTGATCGCCTTCGACCTTCACCTCGTGGCGCCCGACGTCCATCTCGACCGGCCCCCCGGCGAGCACGTCCTCGGCGGGCAGCGCCGCCTGCATCCGCACCCGCCGTAGGTGTGCGCGGACCCGCGAGATGAGCTCGCGCACCGAGAACGGCTTCGTGACGTAGTCGTCGGCGCCCAGCTCGAGTCCCGTCACCTTGTCCGCCTCCGAGTCCTTCGCCGTGACGACGATGATGGGAACGGTGGACTCCGCACGGATCATCCTGCACACATCGAGCCCCGACATCTCCGGCAGCATCAGGTCGAGGATCACGAGATCCGGGAGGTCCGCACGGAACCGCTCGATCGCGCGGCGGCCGTCGGTGGCCACGGTGACACCGAAGCCCTCGCGCTCCAGCGAGTACCGGACCGATTCCGCGAGCGACGGCTCGTCTTCGACGAGCAGGATCCGCGGTGTCGCGTCCGTCATCCGACGTCCACGGGATGGGAGGCGTCCGTGAACTCGCGGAACTCACCGGTCACCAGGAACCCGACCTGCTCGGCGATGTCGACGGCGTTGTCGCCCACCCGCTCCAACGCCCGTGCCGACATGTTCATATGCATCCCCCAGTCGAGGGCTTTGGGGTCGTCGGCGAGCTTGAGCGCCTCGAGGTGGGTCGCGCGGTTGAGGCGATCCACGGGGTCATCCATCCGGGGCAGCGTCGCGGCGAGCGCGGCATCTCGCTTGCCGAAGGCCTCCATCGCGGTGCGGAGCATCTGGACCACGATGTCCCCCATCTCCTGGATCTGCCGCCGCATGGTGTCGCTGCCGGGCAGGTCCTTCGTGGCGAGGTTCATCTTCGCGATGTTCACGGCCTGGTCGCCGATCCGCTCGAGGTGGAGGCAGCTGTGGAGGATGGCCGAGACGAGCCGGAGCTCCCCCGCCACGGGGGTCTGGAGCGCGAGCATCTCGAGGACCCCGTTGTCGATCTGCAGGTAGAGCTCGTCGATCTGATCGTCGTCGTCGATGACCTTCTGCGCTTCCTGCGCGTCCATCTTCACGACGGACTCGACGGCGCGCTGGACCGAGGTGCCCGCCAGCTCACCCAAGGACAACAGCTCGAGCTCCATGCGCTCGAGCGCTTCATGGAACCTCTCGCGCGTCATCCGAACCGCCCCGTCACGTAGGCCTCGGTCCGTGCGTCCGAGGGATCGGTGAAGATCTTCTGCGTCTGGTCGTACTCCGCCACCAGCCCGGTACGGTGGCCGCTGTCGGAGACCTCGACCGTGAAGAAGGCCGTGCGGTCCGACACGCGGGCCGCCTGCTGCATGTTGTGGGTCACGATCACGATCGAGTAATCGGACACCAATTCCTGCATCAGGTCTTCGATCTTCGCGGTGGCGATCGGGTCCAGCGCCGAGCACGGCTCGTCCATCAGGATCACGTCCGGGCGGGTCGCGATGGCCCTCGCGATGCACAGCCGCTGCTGCTGCCCGCCCGACAGCGCCATGCCGGACTCCTTCTGTTTGTCCTTCACCTCGTCCCACAGGGCCGCCTTGCGGAGGCTCTCCTCCACGAGGTCGTCCATGTTGCCCTTGAAGCCGGCGATCTTCGGACCGAACGCGATGTTCTCGTAGATCGACTTGGGGAACGGGTTCGGCTTCTGGAACACCATCCCGATCCGCCGGCGCACCTCGACGGCGTCGACCTGCGGGTCGTAGAGGTTCACGCCGTGGTACTCGAGCGCGCCCTCGACCCTGGCGCCCTCGATCAGATCGTTCATCCGATTCAAGCACCGGAGGAACGTGGTCTTGCCACAGCCCGACGGTCCGATCAAAGCCGTGATCTGGTTGGCGTCGATCTCGAGGGTGACGTTGCGAACCGCCCGGAACGCGCCGTAGTACACCGAGACGTCCTTGACGGAGAACACGACCGGATGGGCCTGCTCCGCGCTCTCAGGCTCCCGGGCTTCACGGACGGTCACACGGCTCGGTTCGACGGTGGCAGCATGGTCAGGGATCGATCGATCCCTCGAGAGGGTCGGGCTTCACCTGCGTCGGCTCCATCTCCTCACCACTTCCGCTCATATCGGTTCCTCAGGACGATCGCAACGGCGTTGACGGCGAGGATCGTGACCAGGAGCACGACGATCGCCGCCGACACGTTGGCTTCCCACACGGCACGTGGCAGCTTCGACCATGCGTAGATCTGCGTCGGAAGCGCAGTGTAGAACCCCTGGAGGACCGAGAGGATCCCTTGCCCTTGGGGGTTCGAGAAGAAGCCGAGGGTCGCTCCGACCAGCAGCAACGGGGCCGTCTCGCCGAACGCACGTCCGAGGGCCAGGATGGCGCCCGTGAGGAGACCGGGTGCCGCGTACGGCAGCACGTGGCTCCGGGTCACCTCCCAGCGGGTGGCGCCCACGCCGTAGGCGCCCTCACGGAGGCTCTGCGGGACCGCTCGAAGGGCCTCCATCGTCACGAGGATCACGATCGGCATCACCAGCACGGCGAGCGTCAAGCCGCCCGAGATGTAGCTGATGCCGGGCTTGCCGTCGCCGGGCCCCGTGACGCCCCGGAAGGCCTGGACGAAGATCACCAGGCCCAGGATGCCGTAGACGATGGACGGCACGCCGGCCAGGTTCCTGACGTTCGTGATCAAGATCCGATTCAGGCGGGTGTCGCGCGCGTACTCCTGGAGGTAGATCGCCGCGGCGATCCCGAGCGGCAGCGCGATCAAGGTCACGAACATGATGAGGATCAGCGAGCCGACCAAGCCTTGACGGACGCCGGCTTGGCTCGGGAGCGAGGACGTGTTGCTGGTCACGAACTCCAACCCCCGTGTCTGGAACACGGGCCACGCGCTCTGCAGCGTGATCCCCAGGAGGACGAGGAGGATGGCCAGAGAGATCAGCAGGGTGCTGATCAGGATCACGCCGAAGACGGTCCCGCCAACGTCGTGTTTCTTGCCGCGCAGCGCCGCGTCGACCGATGCCCGGATGGTGTCGCTCGCGACGATCGAGGCCATCAGAAGCTCCTCCGAACGCGGCGAACGAAGCGCTCGCTCACGATGTTGAGCGTGAACGTGAGGGCGAAGAGCAGGAGCCCGACGAAGTAGAGGCTGTCGAAGGCGAAACCCGAACCACGGACCTGATCCGAGCCGATCGCCAGCGATGAGATCGCACCGGTCATCGTCTGACCGGGTTGCAGCGGGTTGAAGTTCCGCGGTGCCGCGCCGGTGGCCCCCGCCGCGATCGCGACGACCATCGTCTCGCCGATCGCTCGCGAGAACCCCAGGATCAAGGCCGCGACGATCCCCGAGACCGCGGCGGGGAACACCACGCGGAGCGCGACCGTCCGCCGCCGAGCTCCGATCCCATAGGCGGCCTCGCGGAGCGACTGAGGGACGGCGAACATCGCGTCCTCGGCGACCGAGGCCACGAGCGGGATCGTGAGGATGCCGACGCCGATGCCCGCGGCGAGGTACGAGAAGGCCCCTTGGCCTCCGAAGATCCCCTGCACGATCGAAGGAGTGATCACGGTGAGCGCGAAGTAACCGAGGACGACGCTCGGGATGCTGGCGAGGGTCTCGAGGATCGGCTTGAGCGTCCGACGCAGACGTGGGGACGCGTACTCGGAGAGGTACAAGGCCGCACCGAGTCCGAGCGGGGCCGCCACCATCATCGCGATGACCGCCACGATCACCGTACCGGCGAAGATGGTGAGGATGTCGAAGTCGTCGCTGCGCGGACGCCACCCGGTGGGTGTCCAGAGCCAACCCAGGTCGATGGCGAAGAGCCACCGGATCGCCTGGCCGGCCAACGCCAGGATGATCGCGATGCTCACGAGGAGCGAGAAGATCGAGGCCGCCTGCAGGATGAGCTTCGTGGTTCGCTCCTTGCGTCGGCGACGACCGCTGCCGCGCAAGACCTCGACCGTGAGCGCTTGGGGATCGGCGTTCATGGGTTCGGGAGCGTACCCCTCACGAGCGATCGGAGGGAAGGCCTGGGCGCCACCGCGCGCCGCCCAGGCCTCCCCGGAGAGCTCTTCTCGCTAGGCCGGAGCCACGGCATCCCAGGCTGCCTGGGTCGCCGCGACCCGATCCGCCGGGAGGTTGACGTAACCGGCCGCCGACACCGCTTCCGTCAACCCAGCCTCCGACAGGTAGAGATCCACGAACGCCGCCAGCGCCGCGCTGTCGGCGACCTTCGCGGTGTTCACGTAGATGTAGAGCGACCGCGAGAGCGGATAGCTGGCGTCGGCGATCGTCTCCGCCGTCGGTGCCACGCAGCCCTCACCGCCGTCGACCTGGATCTCCTTGACACCCTCGCCGGCGCTCTGCGCGTAGGCGAAGCCGACGAAACCGAGCGCGCCGGGCGAGCTCTCCATCGCCGTGATGATCACGTTGTCGTCCGGCGATGGGGTGTAGTCGGTCCGCAAGGTGGCCCACTCGTCCTCCGGCAGACCTTGCGCTTCAGCGGTCTTGTCGATCGCCGCCAGGGAGATGAAAGCGTCGTACGTGCCCGACTCCTCGCCCGGCGCGGTGATCTCGAGCGACTGGTCAGGGAAGCCATCCGTGCCGTCGACCTGGTTCGCGAGATCGTCGGCCCCGTTCCAGGTGTCGATCCCGGTCGACTCCGGCCCGAACAGAGCGTAGAGGTCACCGAGGTTCAGGCACTCGACGGTGTTCTCGGGGTTCGTCATCACCGTGATGCCGTCGAACGCGATCTCCAGCTCGACGTACTCGATCCCGTTCTCCTCGCAGACCGGGACCTCTTCTTCCGGATCGATCTGCCGCGACGCGTCGGCGATATCGATGTCCCCCGTGCAGAACAGGGCCATGCCGTCGCCCGTCCCCGGGCCGTCGACGCGGATCGAGACATCGGGGTTGTCCGTTTGGAACGTCTCGGCCACGAGGTTCGAGATCGGCAGGACCGTCGACGACCCCGAGATGTTGACCGACCCCGTGAGGGGCGCACCAGTGCTGCCGGATCCAGCGGGTTCGCTCGACGAGCTGTCATCGCTGCAAGCGGCGGCGACCAACGACAGCACGAGCACTCCGGTCAGGATGCCCGCGTACCTCCGGAACCTCTCCATCCCACGTCCTCCCTGGTCGGATCCAGACGGGCCGAAGGCTAGGGACCCGATGTGGCCCGGTGCCGTCGACGAGATGAACGGACGGTGAACGACTGGCCCTGTTCGGGGCGCCGCGCCGAACCCCCACGTCGCGGGGGACGGCGGGGTGAACGGACGGGGAACGGACGGCGTCCGCCCTTCCGATCGCGGTGGTCCGGACTCCTACACTGCGGTCGGGATGGGCGACGGTGCCGCGATCGTAGGGATGATCGCTCGCCGCCATGGGTGGTGTGGTGGTCGGCGTGCTGGCCATCCGCAAGGGTGAACGCCGTGACCGGGATCGCCTTCGCCACGAGGTGACCAGAGCGGAGCAGGCGCTCCACGTCCAGGAGCGCTCCGTGGCCGAGGACCGCGAGGTCCGCTCCCTGGTCCTCGCCTCCATGGAGGAGGGTGTTCTCCTGCTCGACCGCGACGGCGAGCGGGTGTTCGCCAACGAGGCCCTGGAACGCCACCTCGGATCGATCCCGGTGAACGCCGAGCATCTGCTCCCCCTCGACCTCAAGGACGCGGTCCGGCGAGCCAGCCTCGACGGCGTCGCCGTCGAGGCTGAGGCCGAGACCGGGGCACCCTCGCGATGGCTCCGCGCGACCGCGCGACCCGTCGGCGAGGACGGGTCCGTGCTGCTGGTGGTGAGCGATGTGACGGAGGCGCGCCGGATCGATGCGATCCGACGCGACTTCGTCACGAACGCCTCGCACGAGCTGAAGACCCCCGTGGCATCGATCCGCGCCGCCGCGGAGACGCTCAGGGACGGCGCGATCGACGACCCGGTGGCCGCGATCCGGTTCACCGAACAGCTCGAGCGCGAAGCGCTCAGGCTGGCCCGGATCGTGTCCGATCCTCTTGGACCTGTCGCGGCTCGAGACGGGCAGCGAGCTCGTCGAGATGGTGCGCCTCGACCGCGTGGCGGGCGAGGAGGTCCAACGGCTCGAGGACGACGCCGCCGCGGCCGGCGTCGTCCTCACGTTCCAAAGCGAAGGCAGCCCCGCCGTCCGCGGGGCTGCCCGCGACCTCGGCCTGATGATCCGCAACCTCGTCGACAACGCCGTCCGGTACACGCCTGCGGGCGGTTCGGTCGACGTTCGAGTAACGGAGGAGCTGGACCGGGTGGTCCTGACGGTCAGCGACACGGGGGTCGGGATACCCGGGTCGCGAGCTCCCCCGGGTGTTCGAACGGTTCTACCGCGTCGACCGTGCCCGCTCCCGGGAGACGGGCGGGACCGGGCTCGGCCTATCGATCGTGCGGCACGTGGCGGAGAACCACGGAGGCGTCGTCACGGTCCGCAGCGAGCTCGGCGCCGGTTCGACGTTCGAGGTCCGGCTGCCTGCGGTCGGCGACTGAGGCGTCCCCTTCGCTTGACAGCCGGACGATATCTCAAGGAAGATCGCCTCAATGCAGATCGAGCTATCGGTCGGTCGACGCGCCGCGATCCATGCGGCCCTCGCCGACCCCCATCGCCTCGCGATGGTCGACGCACTGGCCCTCTCCGATCGATCGCCCTCCGACCTCGGTTCCTCGCTCGCGATCGATTCCAACCTGCTCGCGCACCATCTCGCCGTCCTAGAGGCCGCGGGACTCGTGGAGCGCGTGGCATCCGCGGGCGATCGCCGCCGCCGGTACGTTCGCCTCGTGCCGGATGCCTTCTCGGCCCTCGCCGCGCCCGTCGCGACCCTCGTGGCGCGCCGCGTCGTCTTCGTCTGTTCTGCCAACGCAGCCCGGTCACAGCTGGCGGCGGCGGTGTGGAACGCTCGACATGAGGTCCCCGCCTCGAGCGCCGGGACGAGTCCGGCCGAGAGGGTGCGGCCCGAGGCCATCGAGGCGGGGGCGCGCGCCGGCCTCGATCTGCGGAAAGCCAGCACCCGGTCCCTCGACGAGATCACCACCTGGCCCGATCTGATCGTGACCGTCTGCGACGTCGCCCGGGAGGAACTCGGTCCGCTCCCCGAAGCCGTTCACCACCTGCATTGGTGCGTTGCCGATCCTGCACGGACTCGGAACCCCAAAGGCCTTCGACGACGCCCTCAACCAGATCACGTCGCGGGTCGACACTCTCGGCCTTCGCGTTCGTTCGCCTCGCCGATCCAGTTCGACCCACCCACCCAGGAGGTCACACCCATGAGCGTCACCGACCCGCTGGCCGCGGCCCCGCTCGAGATGCAGCCCTTGATCCGCGGCGTCGCCAACCGTCTCCGAGAGGAATTCGCGGGGGCATTCGGAGAAGAGACGATCCAGCGGTTCATGGCCGACTCCTGGGAGAAGCTCGATGGCGCCAAGGTGGCCGCGTTCATCCCGCTCTTCGTCGAACGCTTCACGCGCCAACGGCTCCGAGCGCTCGCGCGGGTCGAGGGGAAGCTGGCCGACACGCCGGCCGATGGTCGTCTTCCTGTGCGTCCACAACGCCGGACGCTCGCAGATGGCGGCGGGCTGGATGCAGCACCTCGCCGGTGACCGAGCCGAGGTCTACTCCGGCGGCTCGGACCCCGCCAGCGTGGTCAACCCGGCGGCGGTCGAGGCCATGGCCGAGATCGGGATCGACATCTCGAACGAGTTCCCCAAGCCGTGGACCGACGAAGTGGTCCGCGCTTCCGACGTGATCGTGACGATGGGCTGCGGCGATGCGTGCCCGATCTTCCCGGGGAAGCGCTATCTCGACTGGGAGGTCGGCGATCCCGCCGGACTCACCGTCGAGGAGGTCGCTCCGATCCGTGACGAGATCGGCGAGCGGGTCAGGACGCTCCTCGAGGAGATCGGCATCGCGGCGCGCGGCTGAGCTCGCATCGACCGCGGTGATCCAGCCGTGTCCACACGTAGGCTGGAGGTCCCATGGCGACCCTCTTCCTGATCAGGCACGGCCTGACGGCGCAGACCGGCAAGATCCTGTACGGCCAGGCGCCGGGTGTGGACCTGGACCACCGGGGCCGGGCGCAGGCGGACGATCTGGCTCGGCGGCTCGAGCCGGTGCGGCTCACGGCGCTGTATTCGAGCCCGCTCGAGCGATGCGTCCAGACCGTCGCTCCTCTCGCTCAGACCAAACGCCTGCCGATCGTGGAACGTGCCGAGCTGATCGAGATGGACGCCGGCACGTGGACCGGGAAGCCCTTGACCCAGCTCCGTCGCAAGAAGGCCGCATGGGCGGAGGTACAGTCGCGCCCGTCGGCGTTCCGGTTCCCCGGCGGCGAGGGGTTCGCGGAAGCCCAGGTCCGGGTCGTCGCGGAGGTCGAGCGCATCGCTCGGCGACACCGCCGCGGACGGGTGGCGCTCGCGACCCACGGCGACATCGTTCGGATCCTCATGGCCCACTTCACGGGTGCGCCACTCGACGCGTTCCAACGGTTCGTCGCGGATCCCGCCTCCGTCTCCGTCATCGAGGTGGGGACGACGGGTCACGCGTACGTGGTGCTGATGAACGAGACCGGCGGTCTCGGGCGGTTCGGCGACGGATCGGACCCCCCCTGGGAGACGACGCCCGACGGGCGCGCCCGGGGCGGAGCTCCGGCGAAGGTGCGAGGATAGGTCGGTGGACCTGGGGGAGGTCGACCGGATCACCGCCGACGCCGTCGGCGAGCCGGGGATGCGCACGTTCTATCTCCAAGCTCGTGCCGGGGAGGACGTGGTCACGTTGATCGTCGAGAAGCAGCAGGTCCAACTGCTCGCCACGTCGGTCCTGGAGCTCCTCGCCGAGGTGCCGATCGAAACCGGCCCCGGACCCGGCGACGACGAGCTCGCGCTCGAAGAGCCCCTCGACGTCCGCTGGCGCGTCGGCCGGTTGTCGATCGGCTACGACGAGGACCAGGACCGGTTCCTCCTGGAGATCATGGAGTTCGAACCGGAGATCGAGGACGAGGAGGACCCGCGCTCGCCCCTCGATCACGAACCCGAGACGATCCGGCTGTTGGCGACCCGCGAGCAGATGCTCGCGCTCTCACGCCACGGCTCCGAGGTGGCCGACCGCGGCAGGCCGACCTGCCAGCTCTGCGGGAACCCGATCGACCCGGAAGGGCATGCGTGTCCCGCGACGAACGGCCATCGCAAACCACGGGTCTGAGCGACCCGCCTCCCGCGCTGCTGCACGGTGAGATCGAGCTGCTCGGCTTGATGCCGAACGCCTCCAACGCAACCTTCCTGACCAGCTGCCACCACGAAGGCGCCGAGACGCTCGCGATCTACAAGCCGCAGCGAGGCGAGACCCCGCTGTGGGACTTCCCCGACGGCACCCTCCACCTGCGCGAGGTGGCGGCCTACCGCCTCGCGCGCGAGCTCGGCTGGCCCAACGTCCCGCCGACCGTGCTCCGCCTCGACGCGCCGGAAGGGCCGGGATCGCTCCAGCTGTTCCGAACGTTCGACCCCGGGCAGCACTACTTCACCCTCGCCGAGGAGCGAGCCGACGACTTCAGGAGGATCGCCCTCTTCGATCTGGCGATCAACAACGCCGACCGCAAGGCCGGCCACTGCCTCCTGGGTGACGACGATCGGATCTGGGTGATCGACCACGGCGTCTGCTTCTCCGACGAACCGAAGCTGCGCACGGTGATCTGGGAGTTCGTCGGCGAGGACATCGCCGATGACCTGCGGGCCGACCTGGACCGGGTCGCGGCCGGGCTCCGGCACGGCGGCCCGGCGCGGCGCGAGCTCCGACCGCTCCTGTCCGACGATGAGGTCGACGCCACCGCCGACCGCGCCCGGCGGCTCGCGACCGTGGGCCGCTTCCCCGATCCCGAGCCGGGCTCCCGGCCGTTCCCGTGGCCGCCGATCTGATCCTCCAGGTCACCACGTTCCCCACACCGCTGGGGCCGTTCACCGTCGTCGCAACGCCGCGCGGCGTGGTGGCGACCTCGTCGGGAGACCCCGACGAGGTCGCACGGTCGGCGGCGGTGGGTCTCGACGCTGCGGTGGGTCCGGCCGGCGGCCGCGTCGCGGCCGCCGGCCGGGAGCTCGAGCGGTACTTCGCCGGACGGCTCCGACGCTTCCGCACCCCGGTCGATCTCCGGCTCGTGGGCTCAGCGTTCGGGCGGTCGGTCCTCGAGGTGGTCCACAGCATCCCCTACGGGGAGCTGTGGACCTACGGCGACGTGGCGGGGCTCGCCGGCCGCCCGGGCGCAGCCCGGGCGGCCGGCACCTGGCTCCGCCGCTCCCCCATAGAGCTCTTCGTGCCGTGTCACCGGGTCGTCCCCTCGGGGCCGGGCTTCGGCACGTACGGCGACGACGACCGCCGCGTGTTCCTGCTCCGGCTCGAACGGGCGATCTGAGCCTGACCCATCGCGCGGACGCTCATGCCCTCGTGCGAGAACATGGACGCGTGAACGCCCGCATCAAGCTCCTCGTCGTCACGGCGGCGCTGACCTTCCTCGCCGCCTGTACGGGCGAAGCCGACGAGACACCGGCCACCACACCGGCTCCCACGGGGGTCGATCCGGCCACGTTCGCGGCCGAGGTCCCGAGTACCGACTTCTACGTCGGTGCCCCTCAGCGGGTCCAGGTAGGCGTGTTCGCCTCATCGGAGGACCAAGGGGTCCTCCTCCTCACCTCGGGCTCGATCGCGCTCCGTCTGTCGCCGTTCGAAGATGGCCCGGGCACGGCGGTGGACGGGCCCGCGAGCTATGTGGGCGCGCCCTTGACCGGGGGATCCCCGACGAGCCGCTCGCCCTCACGCCCCCGAGCGAGGCGCGGGGGGTCTACCAGCTCTCGGATGTGGCCTTCGACGAGGCGGGGATCTGGCAGGCCGACGTGTCCTTCGAGCTCGACGGCCAGGCGATCGAGGTGAGCACGCAGTTCCAAGTCTCGGATCGACCCCACCTCCCGGCGCCGGGCGACGACGCGCTTCGGACGAAGAACCTGACCATGGACTCGGACGCTCCCCCGGGTGCCATCGATTCCCGTGCGGTCGCCGAGGGCGAGGTCCCGGATCCCGAGCTGCATGCCGACACGATCGCGGGAGCGATCCGCCGCGGGGTCCCCGTCCTCGTCCTCTTCGCCACGCCGGTCTACTGCACGAGCCAGTTCTGCGGCCCGGACGCGGACTGGCTCGCCGAGCTCGCGGCTGAACGCCCCGACGATGCTGCGTACATCCACGTGGAGATCTGGGAGGAGTACGACACCCGGTTGAACCAAGCCGCTATCGATTGGCTCTACCGCGACGGCGACCTCACGGAGCCGTGGCTCTTCCTGATCGACCGCGATGGCGTGATCGTCGACCGCTGGGCCCCCCTGTTCGATCCGACGGAGGTCGAGGCCGCCTTGGACGCCGTTCCGGCCTAGCCGCGTAGCATCTCTGCATGGACCAAGGCGCTCTCCCCCCGCCCCCGCCCTCGGTCGTCGAGGCCTGCTACCGCCATCCCGCGGTGGAGACCGGCGTGCATTGCACGCGATGCGGCCGGCCGATCTGCCCGGACTGCATGGTGCCGGCCGCCGTCGGCTACCAGTGCCCCGAGTGCGTCAAGGAGGCGAAGCAGGAGTTCCACCGCCCCGCCAAGAGGGTCTCCACCGGCCCTGCGCGCGGGTTCTCGATCACGAACACGATCCTCGTGGTGCTGGGGATCATGTACGTCGTCGAGATCATCGCCGGTGGAGCGGGCAACATCTTCGCAGGGCCCGGTCCTGTCGAGCTCATCAAGGTGGGCGCCAACATCGGTCTGGCCCAGCTCCCGAACGGCGACATCGTCGGGGTGGCGGCCGGGCAGGAGTGGCGCCTGCTGACCAGCATGTTCCTGCACGGCGGCCTCATCCATCTCCTGCTGAACGCCTACGTCCTCTTCATCTTCGGCAACGTCGTCGAGCAGGAGCTGGGACGGTGGCGTTTCGTGGCCATCTACGTCGCGACCGGACTCGTCGCCTCCGCAGCCAGCTACGCGTTCGGCCCCCTCAGCGTCGCCGGTGTCGGCGCATCCGGGGCCATCTACGGTCTGTTCGGAGCCTTCCTCGCCTACAACTGGCGCCGCCGCGAGCTGGCGTTCTACGCCGCCAGGGTACGGAGTGCCGCGACCTTGATCCTGCTGAACCTGGTCTTCACGTTCGCCATCCCGAACATCGACTGGCGGGCACACCTCGGGGGTCTGGTCGCCGGGATCGCCGCGGGGTTCGCAGCCGAGGGAACCGGATCGGCGCGGTCGCGCTCGTGGATGTTCGCGGGTGTGATCGTGGCGTTGCTGGTCGTCGCGGCCGGGCTCACCATCCGGCGGACGGACGAGATCCGCCAGCTGGCCGGACTGCTCTGAGCTGCCTCACCCCACGGGAGCCGGTGTGTCCCGGTCCGCGATCCCTTCGATGAAGCCCTCGCGGGTCCCCACGTAGAGCCAACCGTCCCACACGGCTGGGGTCGACTCGATGCAGTCACCCAGATCGAGGTCCCACGAGAGCGGGGGTGGCTCCGCAGGGTCGGAGACGTCCCACGCGTACAGGTGTCCGGTGCAGTCGCCCTGCAGCAGTGTGTCGTCCACCACGACGGGAGAGGAGATCGTCGGCGACCCGATCTGCAGCTCCCACATCACCTCGCCGGTCTGGCGGTCCACGGAGAGGATCCGGCCCGCGGCGGTGGTGAAGTACACGTACCCGCCCGCGATCGCGGGCGTCGACCAGCTGCCCCCCGCCCCTTGGAAGCCGATCTCCAGGGCCGGCAGGCTCCACACGACGGGATCGTCGGGATGCCGTGGATCGAGTTTCATGAGCTGGCCCACCTCGCGGGAGCGGTCGTCGAACCGTTGGAACTCGCTCGCGGCGTAGAGGAACCCTTCGTCGTCCATCACGAGGGTCGCGTCGGTATCGTCGCCCGTCCAGAACCTGAACACCTGCTCGTAGCTGTCGCCACCGGCCAACAGGTCCGAGATGTCCCAGCCCTGGATCGAGCCGCCGGAGTTCGCGAAGTACACGACCCCGTCCGCGAACATCGGCGAGCTCTCGATCGAGACATCGGTGTCCCCGATGTCCACGAACAGCCGCTCGTCGTACCCCTCGAACCGCGCCACGATCTCGGAATCCACCACGACCTGCCCCGCATCGTCGAAAGCCCGGTTGAGGCGGATCACGTAGAACCAACCGTTCTCGCCGCCGACGAGCAGGTGGTCGTCGATCACGAGCGCGGCGCCGTCCCAATCGTCGTTCCAGCACCCACCCGGGCACGTCACGTCGTGGGCATCCAACTCCCACAGCACGGTGGGTTCTTCACGGTCGAGCGCGACGATCCGGAAGATGTTGTCGCGAGAACCCGCGTAATAGAGGGGGTAACCGTCGGGATCCGTGGTCGCCGACCCCTTCGCCAGGTCCCCGGTCTGCAGCGGCGGACGGACCACGCTCCCCGTGCCGCCGTCGAGGAAGTGGTAGGCGCCATCGAAAGCCCCCACGCGGACCTCCATCCCGTCGCCGTGCGGGACGACGTTCGGTTGCCCGGTCCAGCCCGTGCCGCACCATTCCTTCTCGTCGGATGGATCGAGGCCCTCCGCGGAGAAGGAGCAGAGCTTCTGGCCTCCCGGTGGGTACACCCACCGGATCACCGGATCGGCGGGGACCGGCCCCTGGCCGAGATACGTTCGCGTCGCGGCACCCCGGAACGTCGTGAGACCGGGGAAGTCCGTGTTGATCGGCTGGGCGGGGGGGCCCGGTAGCGGCACGCCGTGCACCGTGGGTGCGGCCATGAGGTCCGAGGCCAGCGCGAGCACCGCGATCACTCCCACCACGAGCGACGCCGCGGATGCCCACAGCGGCACATGGTCGCGTGTGGCCGCGGCGTGACGCCCTTCCGGAGGCATCTCGGCATGCTACCCGCGGGCCCGTGGTGCGCTGGGAGGGCCCCGATCGCCCACGGCCGCGCGGCGAAGGAGCGACGAACGGCCGCTCAGACCGGATCGCCGGCGGAAGGATAGGAGCCGAGCACCCGGAGGAGCGAGGTGTGCTCTCCTACCTCGACGAGGGCTTCCGTCAAGGCGGGGTCGCCGTCGGCCGCCATCACATCGACGTACATCACGTACTCGAAGGGCCGGCCGCGGCGTGGCCGCGACTCCAGCTTGTGCAGGTTGATCCCGCGGTTCGCGAAGGGTTCCAGCGAATGCAGGAGGGACCCGGGCTCATCGAGCACGGCCATCACGAGCGACGTCTTGTCCGGCGTCCCGAGGCCGGCGTCGCGATCCCCGATCACGGCGAACTTCGTGAGGTTCTCCTTGTCGGTCTGGATCCTCTCGGCGAGGACGGACAGTCCGAAGATGGCAGCGGCGTCGACGCTGGCCACCGCGGCTTCCTCCGGGTCGCCTGATCCGGCGACCAAGCGGGCGGCCCCCGCGGTGTCGTGGACGGGAACCGGCTCGATCCGGAGGGACGAGAGGAACTCGTCGCATTGGGCCAACGCCTGCCAGTGGGAGCGCGCTCGGCGGATTCCTTCGAGACGAGCGCCGGGGACCCCGAGCAGCGCGTGGTCGACCCGCACCACCTGCTCGCCGACGATCCGGAGCAGACTCGTGTGCCACATCAGCTCGTAGGTCTCGTTCACCGAGCCGGCCTGGGAATTCTCGAGCGGAACCACGCCGAAGTCCGCCTCGGAGCTCGTCACCCTGGAGAACACCAGGCGAACCGTGTCGCAGGGAAGGGGTTCAGCGTCGGGGAACGAGGCGCGGACCGCACGCTCGCTGAACGCACCCGGCTCGCCTTGGTAGGCCACCTTCATGGCGCGAGAGCGTAACAGTGGTCCCACGGCAGCCTCCGGAGATCGAGGGCCGCTGTTACGCTCCTGCCAGGAATCCTCCCTCTACCCCAAACCCCTGACGCTGGACACCCCGACAACGCCGACGGACCCGAGGCCCCGCCGCCGGGTCCACCTCTCCGCGGTCATGCTCGCCGTGGCGTTCTTGTTGCTGCTCACCCTCGGCCTGGTGGCCGGGGTGCTCTTCGCCTCTCGCGGACACCTGGCGGCCGGACGGACCGAGCTCGTGGCGGCACGGAGGGCGATCGCCAGCGGCGACCTGCCCGCCGCCGCCGCTTCCCTCGACGACGCCGCCGCGGACTTCGAACGCGCCCAAGGAGCCACCGCCGGCCTCGCCGGCGACCTGGCCTCGTCGGTACCGTTCGCCGGCAACAACGTCGACGTCGCCGCCGCGCTCGCCGACAGCGGGTCGGATCTCACCCGTGCGGCCCAGGACCTCGTCGAGACGCTCGAGACCCTCCCCGAGGGGCTGGGCTCGCTCGCCCCCTCGGGTGGGCAGATCCCGCTGACGTCCTACGCGGCGGTGGCCGACGCCGTCGACAGCGCTCGCGCGAGCGCCGAGCGCGCCCTCACCACCATCCGGTCCTCTCCGACCTCCTTCCTCGCCGGCCCGGTCCTCGATGCGCGCTGGACCGCGGAACACCAGGCCGAAGAGGTCGTCAACGCCCTCGAAGCCGGTGCGATCTTGATCGACGGGATGCCGCGGTTCTCGGGGTCCGAGGGACCGATGAGCTACCTCGTGGTCTCCGAGAACCCGGCCGAGCTGCGGGGTACGGGCGGGCTCTGGGGCGCCTACGCGATCTTGACCTTCGATGGCGGCAGGGCGACGTTCGGGTCGACCGCACCCACGCAGTCGTTGCCGGCGGTCGATATCGACGCGATCGAGGCTCCCAACCCCGACTACCGGGCCATCTACGACCAGTTCGGCGGCGCCGCTTCGTGGCAGAACATGAACATGACGCCCGATTTCCCGTCAGCGGCTCGCGCTGCCCTGGGGAACCTCGAGGCTGGCGGAGGTCCCTCCCTCGATGGGGTCATCGCCGCCGATCCCTTCGCGCTCGAGTCCTTGCTCCGGGTCACCGGCGCCGTGAAGGTCCCCGGGACGCATGTCCGCGTCGGTCCCGACAACGTCGTGCCGTTCACGACCTTCGATGCCTACACGGTGTTCAGCGGTGCCGACGAGCGCAAGGAGGTGCTGGGAGGAGTGGCCGCGGAAGTGTTCACCCGGTTCCTCGACATCTCGGGTCGCGGCCCCCAACGGCTGCGGGCCTTGGCTCGAGCCACCTCTGAGGGGCACCTGAAGATCTACGTAGAGGATGAGGACCTCGAGGCCGGGCTGGTCCTCGCGGGTGCGGCAGGCGCCTACGCCAGCGACCGTCGTGTGGCCGGCGAGGTCGTGGGGCTGAGCGTGAACAACGCGGCGGCGAACAAGGTCGACGGCTTCTCCGCGCGCACCGTCACCTACGACGTGCACCTGGGAGGGCCCGGCGAGGCCATCGGCACCCTCACGGCGTCGTTCGAGAATCATGCCCCGACCGAAGGACCTCGCTACGCCCTCGGGCCGCAGCTCCCGCAGCTCGGCCCGGGCGACCAGCTGGAGTTCATCACGGCTTCGTGCCGTGATGCGTGCGAATTGCTCGATGCCGAGCGCGACGGCGAGCCCGTGGACGCGACCACCGGCCACGAGCTCGGACTCGACTGGTTCCGCGACTACCGAGAGATCCCGGTCGGAGCATCGGGCACCTTCCGCGTGACCTGGCGAACGGAAGATGCATGGCAAGGCAACACTTCCGGAGGGAGTTACCAGCTCACGTTCCTGGGACAGACCACGATCGAACCGACCGACCTGATCGTTCGGATCACGGCCCCCGACGGAACCCGGATCATCTGGACGAGCGAACCCATGGACGTCGACGGTGCCACGGCGACGTGGCAGGGCGTGCCGGGGCCGCGGACGCACCTCCAGGTACGCTTCAGCGCACCGCTTCCGCTCCGCTACTGGCGCAATACGGCTCGCTGGTTCGACTGAACGCCTCGAAGGCCCCTCGACGAGGAGGGGCCTTCAAAGGCGGATCAGGCTTCGACGCGTGCCGCCCGACGCCGTGCGACGTAGAGCGCCACGAGCCCGGCGGCGAGGAGCACCATCGCGGCGATCGCCGCGCTGGACAGTCCGCTGCCACCGCCGGTGAACGCTGTGCCGCCACCCGCTCCACTCGAACCTCCAGTGGGTGCGACCTCGGACGTCGGCGGTGGATAGGTGGTGGTCTGGGCGAGCGCGGTCGTCGCGCTCACGACAACCGCGATGCACGCGACCGCGAGAACCTGCATGACTCGCTTCATGGTGACGGGGGGCCCCTTTCTGTCTCACGAACGATCAATCGTTCGTTTCTGCTGCTCTGTCAATCGTAGGACGGAAGTAAGTGTGGAGGCAAAGACCTGCGGCATCATTCCGGCCGCCGCCCCAAGAAAGTTCGCATCGGTTCAGGCCTTGCCCCCTCGATGCCGATACCGGAGAGGTGAGATTCCGGACCTCAACGCTGGATCTGCTCGCGATCGAGTTCGCGGCTGCCGTGGCCGAGGGCGAGATGGAGGCCGCTGAGGGATGGCTCGTCATGGCCGAGCGCGTGGCCGCGAGGAATCCCAAGACGCTCGAGCGCCGACGCGGCGACCGGCCAACGGGGCCGATGTCGGGGCTTCGCCTCTCGGGCTGAACGATCCGCATCAGTAGGCCCCCCGCTTCGAGAAGAGCACGGGGATGGTCTTGGCGAGGATGTACAGGTCGTACGCGAGCGACCAGTTCTCCACGTAGAAGAGGTCGAGCCTGACGCATTCGTCGAACGACAGGTCGGAGCGGCCGCTCACCTGCCACAACCCCGTGAGACCCGGCAACACCTCGAGGCGCTCGAAGTGCCAGTCCTCGTACCTCGTGACCTCCTCCGGGAGCGGTGGACGGGGTCCGACGAGGCTCATGTCTCCCTTCACCACGTTGAACAGTTGGGGCAGTTCGTCGAGGGAGAGCCGCCGCAAGAGCCTGCCCACCGGAGTGATCGGGGGTCGTGCTTCAGCTTGAACATGACATCGGTGACGCCCCACTCGGCGCGGAGTCGCTCGACCTCTCGCTCGGCGCCGTTCCGCATCGTGCGGAACTTGAGCATGGTGAAGGGCCTGCCCCGCAGCCCGATCCGCCGTTGACGGAACAGGACCGGCCCGGGCGAGCTCACCTTGATGGCGATGGCGACGATGACCAGGAACGGCGAGAGGAGGAGCAGGAGGAGACCCGAGAGCAGGATGTCGAACGTGAACTTGGCCACGACCTGGGTGCCCGTCAGACGCGCCGGGCGCAGGGAGAGAGCGGTGGTGCCGCCGAGAGGCTGCACGGTCAGGCGGGACGAGAGCACCTCTGGCAACGATGCCGTGATCCTGACCTCGAGCCCTTCGATTCGCACGACACGTGCGACCGGCTTCAACTCTTCCGGCGTGACGGCCGTCGAGGCGACGAAGACGCAATCGGCACCGGTGGCACGCAAGATCTCGCGGAGGTCGTCGACACCGCCAAGGACCGGGAGATCGGGGGTCCCACCCGACCGATCGTTCGTGGTGATCATCCCCACGGGCCGGAACCCCAAGGTCGGTCCTGACAGCGTCGTCGCCAACCGCTGTGCCTCGGCATTCGTCCCCACGATGATCGTCGGGAAAGTCAGCTTGCCTCGCAGGCGCTGCCGATAGATCCGTGCGTGCCACAGCCGACGCGAGGCGAGGACGAACGCGAGGGCCAATCCCCAGGAGACGGCGACCCACATCCGCGAGAGCTCCGCCTTCGACCAGAACGAGGTGACCATCAGGACGCCCACCCCGAGCGAGACCGCGATGATGATCCTGCGGAACTCCTCAGCCGGCGCGAACCGGTGCGCCTCGTACAGACGGAACCCCCCGAACACGATCAGGAGCACCACGGACGCAACGACGAACCCGATCAGCCGGTTGACGCGAGGGCCTTCGGCGGTCGGCACGAGGTTGTCGAAGCGGAAGAAGTACGCCAGGAGGTACGCGAGAGCGAGTGCCGCGACGAACGCCAAGACATCGGTGGCGGCCATCCAGCGGTAGAGACGCCGGTACTGGCGGCGTGCCGACCCTCCGTCGGCGACCACCGACACCACGGAGCGCACCGCAGCGACGTCGTCAACCCTCTCCTGCACCCGATCCCCTCCGACCGTCGCCAGCCGTTCCGTAGGCCGTTGGGCGGACAGTATCCCACCCGGGGAGGAGCGTCATCCGCCGTATGGCCCATCCCTCGTCCGACGATGGATCGGAGCGACGGCCGACCGATGGACCCGACCGATGCCAGGATGCCGTCGAGCGATCGGCGACGCGACCTTACGCCGTTGCCGACCATCGACCGGAACGGCCTCGACGAGGCTCGATCCGGAGGCCGAGGGAGGCGGCGAGCGGGGCGGTTCCGCGCTAGCTGAAGGCGTGGAAGATCCGGATGGCGCCCGGTCCCACGATGACCACGAAGAGGGCCGGCAGGATGCAGAGCACCAACGGGAACACGATCTTGACGGGTGTCTGCTGTGCCCGTGCCTCGATCGCTTGGCGCCGTTTGATCCGCAGCTGCTGAGCCTGTGTCCTCAGCACGCTCGAGATGGAGACACCGAAGACGTCGGCCTGGATCATGGCCAGGGCGAAGGCGTTCAGCTCCTCCACGTCGGTGCGCTCCGCCAGGTTCCGGAAGGCCTCGGAGCGCGGGACGCCGAGCTGGATCTCTTGGAGCATCCGTGCGAACTCCGAGGACAGCACGCCCGGCACGTTGCGGACCACCTGGGCGATCGCCGCGTTCAGGGACAACCCGGCCTCCACGCTGATGGTGAGGAGGTCGAGGGTGTCCGACAGCGTGCGGAGGATCTTCACGCTGCCGCTCTTCCACCTTGTTGTTCAAGATCGCGTCGGGGGCGATGAAGCCCACGAAGGTCAGGAGCCCGGTCACGACGATCTGCAACAGGGCGGACAGATCGAACAGCTGCATGATGATCAGGGACAGGACGAACCCGGAGATCGCACCGATCACCTTGAAGGCGAGGACCCGCTCCGCGTCCCACCCGATCGGGTTCCCGGCCAGGACCAGCTTGCGAGCGATCCGATCGCGTGTGTCCAGCGGTGTGATCCGCCGAGCGAAGCGGCCCGCCTTCGACACGATGGGCACCAGCACACGCGTGCCGAAGTTCTCTTGCATCTCCTGCTCGCGCACGTCCACCCGAGGTGCCGCGGTTCCCGACTGACCGATCATCTGTGTCTCGAGCATGGTCACGGCACGCCGCTTCTCGGTCATCTGCTGGTCGATCGCGATGCCGACGAGCACGATGGCGAGGAACAGGCATCCAACGGCGAGGAACAGCCAGACGTCAGACATCGATATTCACGATCTTCCTCATCCAGAGCACACCGACCACGAGCAGGACGATCGATCCCCCAGCATGATGAGTCCGATCGTCTCCGTGACCAGCGTGCCGATGTACGAAGGGTTCACGGCGGTGATGTAGAGCGCGATGCCCACGGGCAGCAGGGCGAGCACCCAGGCCGAGAGCCTGCCTTCCGCAGTCAGGACGCGGATCTGACGACGCAGCATGGCCCGCTCACGCAGGGTGTCCGCGACGTTGTCCAGGATCTCGGCCAGGTTGCCGCCGACCTCGCGCTGGATGTTGACGGCCAGGACCGCCCACTTGAAGTCGGAGCTCCCGACGCGCTCAGCCAGGGCCTCGAGCGCGTCCTCGGCGGGACGACCCAGGCGGATCTCCGCGACCACGCGCTGGAACTCTGATGCGGCGGGCGGCGAGATCTCCTTCGCGACCGTGTCGAGCGACTGCAGGAAGCTGTGCCCGGCTCGCAGCGAGGACGCGAGGATGGTCAAGACGTCGGGGAGTTGCTCGCGCAGCTTCTCCTCGCGCCGCGTGAGGGCCGACTTGAGGAGCAGCGACGGCATCACGGCCCCCAAGGCACCGAGGACAAGGGCGAAGATGAAGTTGTTCAGGAGGGCGGCACCGAGGACACCGAAGACCAACGCGGCGACCGCCGACGCCACCACGAACTCGCCCGATCGGAGCGAGACCCCGGCTGCTTCGAGTTGAGCGTCGAGACGCTCACTGAAGCCGCGCGACTCGGCGAAGCGCGTCGCGAACCTGGTGACGTTGTCGGGGATCCAGCCGGCCCCCGCCTTCGTCCCCGCGGTCACGCCTCGTGGCTGCTCGCCCGGCTGGATGACCTGGCGCATCCGCTCCTCGATCTCGCGGTCCTTCTTGGCCCGCGCGGCGCTGCCGAGCAGGAACCATGCGAGGAGGAAGGCCGTCAAGCCGACCAGCACGGCGAGGACGATCTGCGCCGTGGAGCTATCCCAGAAGGATTCGGCCAGCAAGGATGCGGCAAGCATCAGGCGATCCCCTTGGGCTCCAGCGCGAAGACCTCGGGATCGATGTACACGCCGCGCTCCGCGAGCTTGTCGAGGAACTTGGGTCGCAGACCCGTGGACTTCAGGCGTCCCCGGAAGCGGCCCTCCTCGTCGATGCCGGCTGAGAAGTCGAACAGGAAGATGTCCTGGAGGGTGATGACCTCCCCCTCCATCCCTGCGACCTCGGTCACGTGGGTGAAGCGACGGGTGCCGTCCTTCAGACGCTGCTGGTACACGATCAGCTGCAGTGCCGAGGCGATCTGCTCGCGGATCGAGCGCGCCGACAGCTCCATGCCGGCCATCATGGTGATGGTCTCCAATCGGCTGAGGGCGTCGCGAGGGCTGTTGCAGTGGATCGTGCTGATCGAGCCGTCGTGACCGGTGTTCATGGCCTGGAGCATGTCCAGAGCCTCCGGACCACGGACCTCACCGACGACGATCCGGTCGGGCCGCATACGCAGGGCATTGCGCACCAGGTCGCGGATTGAGACCTGGCCCTTTCCTTCGATGTTCGGCGGGCGGGACTCCAGACGGACCACGTGCGGCTGCTGCAGCTTCAGCTCGGCCGCGTCCTCGATCGTGATGATGCGCTCGTCGTCCGGGATGAACGACGAGATCACGTTGAGGGTGGTGGTCTTCCCGGCGCCGGTTCCGCCGGCGACCAACACGTTGATCTTGCCGCGGACGCAGGCTTCCAGGAAGCGCGAGACCGATGACGTCATCGTGCCGAACTCCACGAGGTCGTCGGCCTGGTAGGGATCGGCCGCGAACTTCCGGATGGTGAGCGAGGGGCCATCGATCGACAGCGGCGGGATGATGGCGTTCACACGGGAGCCGTCGGGGAGACGGGCGTCCACGTAGGGAGACGCTTCGTCGACACGGCGGCCGACCTTGGACACGATCTTGTCGATGGTGCGGCGCAGCTGCTGCTCGTCGTGGAACTTCGTACCGGTCCAGAAGAGCTTGCCGGCCCGCTCCACGTAGATCGTGTCCCAGTTGTTGACCATGATCTCGGTCACTTCCGGGTCCCGCACGAACGGCTCCAGTGGCCCCAGACCCAGGACGCTGTCGCCGATCTGGCGGACGATGAGCAGCTTCTCCTGCGCGGAGAGCGGTCCCTCCTCGTCATCGAGGAGCTCACGGAGGCGCTGGTGCACCAGACCTTCGAGTTCGGTGTCCGAGAGCGTCGCGTCGTACAGGCGAGGGCCGAGGGACTCGACCAAACGCTCTTGCACGCGCGAGCGAACCTCGGCGATGCGATCACGCTGCTGTGCCTTCGCGAGGCGATCTGCGAGCGACATGAGGGGCGCCTCCTTACCTTCCTCAGTTCTTCATCCGGGCGAAGATGCCCTTCTTCTTCTGACGGTCGATCGATGTCTCGAGGTCCGACGCCGCACCGCCCTGTTCGACAGCGCCGGTGAGCCGGACCGCGAGGGTGTGGATGGACTGCGAGACCGCTGAGCCGGGTTCGTCCAGGACGACCGGGCGGCCCTTGTTGAGCGAGGTGGGCACGAGACGGCTCGACGGGATGATGGCGTCCACCGAGAGTCTTCATGACCCGTTCGACGTCGCCGGCGTCCAGCCCCACCTTGGAGTCCGCGCGGTTGAGCACGACGCGGAACCGCTCCCGCGGGAGCCCGATGGTGAGCAGCGTGTCGAGCGCCTTGGAGAGGTGCTTCACGCCGACCACGTCGAGACCGGTGACGAGGCAGATCATGTCCGAGAGGTCGAAACACACGAGCGCGAGGTCCGAGTAGTCCACCGAGGCGTCCACCACGACGTAGGAGAAGTCGCTGCGGATCGCCCTGAGGAACTTGCCCACGGCCTCGCCGGCGGGCGTCTCGGCTGCCGGGTCCGGCGGAGCGCCGAAGGCCCAGGTCCGCGGCGCCACCTCGACGCCGACCTCACGGATCCGGTCGTGCTCGACGCCTTCGCCCAACTCCATCAGGTCGTGGACCGTGGCAGATGGCTCACGGCCGAAGTACGTGAACACGTCGCCCATGTCGACGTCGAGGTCGACCGCGGCGGTGTCCTCGTCTGTCACGTCCGCGATGGCGGCGGCCAGGTTCGCGGTGAGGAACGTCTTGCCGGAACCGCCCTTCGAGGAGAACACGGAGATGATGTGTCCCCGGACCGCCTTCGTGCCGTCCGATCGGACCTGGGTCAGGTTGGCCGAGCGGAGGTTGGTGGCCCACACGATCGCGCGCTCCACCGCTTCCCGCAGCTCGTCGCTGCCCTGGGTCAGGTCGACCACGTCACGGATGCCCGCCCGCATGGCAGCGGGAAGGAGCCCGTTCCAGGTGTGGTCACGGACCAACACGATGGCCGTACCCGGCGCCGTCCTGCCCACGAACTCCGCGAGCCCCAGGGCGTCGGGCTCCTTGACCTCCGGCGACAGCACCAGCACGTCCACCGGGCTGTAGGCGGAGATCAGGAGCTCCTCGGCCGCCGTGGCGGACTGGACCCACCCGACCTCGTCCACCTCGACCTCGAGGGAACGCGCCAGCTGTTGGCGGAAGGACTGCGGCGTCCCGACGGCGACGACGCTAGCCTCGGTCAACTCTTTTCAACTCCCAGGAGCTTCTCCACCGGGATGCCGAACACGGCCTCGGAATCGTAGCCCTTCTCGTTCTGTTCGGGAAGGAGACCGAGCCACAGCTTGGCCTGCTCGTTCGCGAACACGATCGTGGACGCGTCGGTGGGCTCGAGGTCCAGCACCAGCGAGGAGGAACCGCCGGACTTGCGTCCCGTGGTCTCGTCCACCGTTGGGTTCTGGATGGCGAGGACGTCGGCCGACTTCACGAGCGTGACGGTGAAGTCGAAGGACGTGATGAGGACCGGGGCGTCCGCCACGGCCGCGGGGTCCGCTCCGCCCTGCACCGCCTCGAAGAAGTCCTGGATCTGCTGCGGGTCGAGGAGGTTCTCGAGGGAGTCGCGCGTGATGGCGGTCCCCTGCGAGAAGGTGGCGTAGATGACGATCTTGCTGCCCTGCTGGATGTTCCCGTTGACGCCCTGGGGTCCACCGATCTCCATGCCGAGACCGACGTGGCCCGGACTGACCGCGATGAGGTTGGCCGCGTCCTCGCCGAGGCGGTTGAGCGGGATCTGCTCCTTCGCGTAGATCGGAGCCGACGTGGTCTTGTCGCGCAGCTCGGCTTCGCTCAGAACGGCGCCTTCCACCACGGCATCGTTCGGGATCTGCACGGTGGTGAACCCACCCGCCTCGATCAAGGGGTTGAGCTCGGTGCCGGTGGGGATGTCGGCTTCCGACACCCACACCGTCGTCGTCTCATCCTCGATGACCGTCTTCTCGACGTTGTTCGTGTAGACGATGACCCCCACCGCCGCCAGGACCGCAAGCACCACGGCGATGGCGACGACCAGACCTCGTGACCTCATGTCCCGTCGCTCCTCTCGCGTACTCCTCCGAGACCCTGCACGACGTATCCGTCATGCCTTCCGTTGTATCGGACGGCGGAGGGGGGACCTGAGAGACGATCCGATCGGGACCCTGGACGGCTGTTCTGCCACCCTCGGGGCCCCAGACCCCCACGTCACCCCTGGGTCCGCCGGTCCCTCGTTCTCCCGGGCTTGATCCCGGGAGAACGAGCGGCCGGCGGGCCGGCCACTCTCGTAGCTGTGCTAGCAGGCGCTCGGCGTGTCGACACACGTGCCGACGCTGTTGAACTGCGTGCTGGCGCTCTGACCGATGAAGGCCACGGCCGCGATGATCACCACCGCGATGAGGGCAACCATCAGCGCGTACTCAACCGCGGTCGCACCACCCTCCTCCTGGGCACGGCCCTTGAGGTCGGTCCACCAGGTGGTCACACCCGAGTAGAGACGAAGGAACATCCTGTCACCCCCTTTCCTCCTGAGCCCGTTCTGGAGCGGAAGGATGCTACTCCGCCCATGAGGACGCTACAAAGGTGGCGGGCTGCATGGTATTCCGAGTTTCCCGTACGGTGTCTACGTAGTCCTACGTACGTAGGTTCGGGTACGCCGAGAGCCGCATCCAGGCACTTCTCCAGGACCGCTCAGGTCGGTCTTCGGACGTGCCGTAGCATCCTTGATGGTGAACGAATCGGTGATCCGCTCTCGAGAGCGCGTCGGCGGTGTCGCCGAGGACGCCGATCTCCCGCACCGGGGCCTCACCATGGATCACGTCTGGGCCAGCCTGACGGTCCTCATCCCGGTCATCGTCTCCCTCCTCAGCCGGATGGTGGCGATCGACCTGGCCTACCACGTGCGGGTGGGCATGGAGATGCTGGACCGCGGGGCCCTGGTGCGGACCGACTTCATGACGTTCACGGTCGCGGGCGAGCCCTGGGTGAACCAGCAGTGGGGGGCGCAGATCATCTTCGCGCTCACGCACCGCGCCGGAGGATGGGCAGGCCTCGCGGTCCTCGGCGCCGCGCTCATCGGCGCCTCGTTCGGGATCCTCTACCTGGCGTGCCGACAACGCGGAACCGCCCCGCGGCCGGCGGCGCTCCTCACGCTGGGTGGGTACGTCCTGGCGATGCCCACGATGGCCTACCGGCCGCAGCTCTTGGTGGTGCCCATGTTCTGCCTCACGTTGTGGGCGCTGGCGGGCCGCGCCAGCCATCCGCGACGGCTGTGGATCATCCCGCTCTTGGCGCTCGCGTGGGCGAACCTCCACGGCAGCTTCTTCCTCGTCCCGATGGTGGTCGGGCTGGCGTGGCTCGAGGACTGGCGGACACACCGGCCGACGGCCCGCACCTTGCTCGGGGTCGGGGTCGTCAGCGTGCTCGCGACCTTCGTGACGCCGTTCGGCCCCGGTGTGTGGACCTACGTGGTGGATCTCAGCACGAACCCGGTCGTGCGCAACGCCGTGTCGGAGTGGGAGCCGACGTCGCTCTCGGGCTATGCCGGCGCCACGTTCTTCCTCTCGGCGCTCGGTGTGGCCGCCTTCCTGGCCCGGCGGGGGAAGCCCACCCCCTGGTGGGATCTCGCGTGGCTCGCGGTCTTCTTCCTGCTGGCCCTTCCCGCCATCCGAGGGTTGTTGTGGTGGGGACTGGTGGTGCCGGTGGTCCTCGCCGGGCTCCTCCCGCGCTCCGTCGCGCAGTCGGTGGAGCGTCGGGGCAACCCTCTGATGAACAAGCTCGTGGTTGGGGGGCTCTGTGTGGCGGTCGTGGTGCTCTTGCCCTGGTGGAGGGCCCCCGACGAGGCCCGGCAGGTCGACCTCCTCCTCCGAGAAGCCCCTCAGCCGGCCGTGGGCGCCGTCCGGGATGCCGTGCCACCCGGATCGCGCCTGATCGTCCCGCAGCCGTGGGGCTCGTGGTTCGAATACGCGCTACCCGACATGCCCTTGTTCGTGGACCCGAGGATCGAAGATCTTCCCGACCGACCTCTGGTACGACTACCAGGAGCTCCGTGCCACGGGCGCCGGGTGGCGCGAGGTCCTCGATCGTTGGCACGCCGACGCGATCGTCGTGGATCTCCGGGACTGGACGCTCCAAGACGTGCTGCGCGACGACCCCGGGTGGCATCAGGTGTTCGCGGACGACGAGTCCGCCGTGTTCGTTCGAACCTAGCGACCGAACGGTCGCACGGTCACTCCGCGGCGCCGATGGTGACGATGCCGGAGCGCGTCGCGGTCTGGATCGCCGCCAGCCGATTGCCGACGCCGAGCTTCCCGTAGATCCGCGCGAGGTGGGTCGTGACCGTGCGCTCGCGGACGCCGAGACGGTCGGCGATCTCGCGGGCCGTCAGACCTTCGGCGGCCACCGCCAGGACCTCCCGTTCTCGGCCCGTCAACCTCGCGTCCAGCTCCCGGCGCCGCTCGATCCCCATCGCGATCTCGCCGACGGATCCCGACGACGGGCCCGCCAAGACCATCTCCCGCTCGCCGGCACGGCGGATGGCGTCGAGGAATGCCGCAGGCTCGACGCTCTTATCGATGAAACCATCGGCCCCCACGAACAGAGCCCGGCTCACGATGCCCGGGTCGGCGTTGGCCCCGACCGCGAGGACGGCGTGGCCGGGGAATCGCTCACGGACCGACCGGATCAGCCAGTAGGCGTCGTGGTCCCCAGACAGCCCGAGGCCGACGAGGACGACGACGCGAGAGCGCCGGGTTCGGGAGTACCTCCTCGAGCCCGGTGAGCGCGTCGCCCGCTTCGGCGAGGACCTCCATGTCGTGACGGTCTGCGATCAGGAGCCCGAGACCCGCCCGAACGACGGGGAGCGCGTCGATCACGATGATGCCCAGCCGGCGCCGGGGCGCCGGGGGCACGTCCACCGAAGTCGGTTGTCGTCTGCTCACGCTCTCGTCACGGGGAGCCTACCCCGGTCCTCGGGCCCGCCCGAGGTCCTCGCAACCCTCATCGGCCGCTGACGCTCGGGGCCTGAGCGCATGGCGGTCTCATCCCAGGTCGATCAGACCGATGGACGCCGCACGTGCGATCGCCTGCACCCGGGTGCGCACATCCAGCTTGCGGTAGAGCTTGGCCACATGGGTCTCGACCGTGCGCGGGGAGGTCCCGAGCCGGCGCGCAACCTGGCGCATGGTGAGGCCCTCGGCCAGGAGCTGGAGGATCTGGCGTTCGCGCGGCGTGACCGTGCTGGCCACCTCCGATCCCTCGCGGGCCTGCCGGGCGAACCTCCCGAGCTCGTGCACCGCGGCACGCTCGAGGGACTCATCCACGACGCGCTCGCCGAGGGCGATCCGGACGATGGCGCTGCCCACCTCTCGGAGCCCGTCGGCCTTCGTCAGGTACCCGTCGGCCCCCAACCGCATGGCGTCGAGCACCGTTGCCCCGTCGGCGCGATCCGACAACGCGAGCACCCCCCCGCTGAAGCCACCGCCGCGCAGGGTGCGCAGGACCTCGAGGCCGTCCGGGTCGTCGATGTCGAGATCGAGCACGATGACGTCGGCCGACGTCCTGGCCGCGAGATCCAGCCCGCGGGCGGCGTCGGATGCCTCACCGGCGATGCTGAGCGACGGCTCCGTGTCGCAGGCGAGCCGCATCACGCCCAGGATCGCGGGGTGGCCCGCGATCACGAGGATCCGGATGGGTTGGGGCTGCATCGTCGAAGGCTACGTCGCGAGGTGGGACGGGGGGCTCAGGCGCCCACGGGTGTGGCGACCGCACCCGATCGCCAGGCGAGCCGGACGGCTTCCACCTTGGAGTGGACCTCGAGCTTCGCGAGGAGGTTCTTGACGTGGCTCTGGACCGTCGTGGCGCTGATCCCGAGGGTGGACGCGATCTCGTTGGTCGACCGGCCGGCCGCCAGCAGCTCCAAGACCTCGATCTCCCGAGGGGTGAGCGACCCGAGCAGATCCGCGACCGGTCGCTCCGGTCCCGTCAACGGCATCCGACCGAGCACGGGGGAGGACGCATCGGGCAGCACGACCTCACCCCGAATCGCGCGGCGGAAGGCATCGGCGAGCACCCCGGCCTCGTAGGTGCGCGGGAGGAGACCACAGCCTCCCGCCGTCAGGACCGCCGCCGCAGCATCGGCATCCGTCTCCAGGCCGGCAGCGAGCACGCGGATGCGCGGGGCGCCGTCGCGGAGCCACGAGATGGTGCCCAAGCCGTTGGAATCTCGGTCCAGATGCACGACGACGAGATCCACCCGGCCCGACAATGCGGCCGACAGAGCGGCTTTCGCCTCGGAGACCGGCTCGAGGACGCGGATACCCGATCGTCGCCCGAGCACCAGGCGGAGGTCATGCGCCAGGGTCGTGCCGTCGCCCACTACGAGCACGCGGAGTTCACCCATGTCCGATGGATGCATCGGCAGGCGAGGACCCGCCCTGAACCGGATGCCGGTTCACGCCTGGACCGGCCAGACTGGACGTCGTGAGCGGCCCTCCGATGAACCGCCTGGCGAGCGAAACCAGTCCGTATCTCCTCCAGCACGCCACGAACCCCGTGGACTGGTTCCCGTGGGGGGAGGAAGCGTTCACGAAGGCCCGGAACGAGGACAAACCCGTCTTCCTGTCGGTCGGGTACGCCGCCTGTCATTGGTGCCACGTGATGGAGCGGGAATCCTTCGAAGACGAGCCGACGGCGACGTTCCTGAACCAGCGGTTCGTGTCGATCAAGGTCGATCGCGAGGAGCGCCCGGACGTGGATGGCATCTACATGGACGCGGTGCAGGCGATGACGGGCCAAGGAGGGTGGCCCATGTCCGTCTGGCTCACGCCCGACGGCCGGCCCTTCTACGCGGGGACCTACTTCCCGGACGAGCCTCGTCATGGCATGCCGTCGTTCCGGCAGGTGCTCCACGGCCTGGCCGACGCGTGGGCGACACGGCGCGAGGAGATCGAAGCACAGAGCGGCAAGGTGACCGAAGCGATCGGTCGGGCGAGCCTGCTCACGGGATCGGCCGAGCCGCTCACCGAGGAGATCGAGCGCGTGGCGTTCGCCGGCCTCCGCCGGAGCTTCGACCCTCGTTGGGGCGGGTTCGGCGGAGCACCGAAGTTCCCGCAACCGATGGTGCTCGGCTTCCTGCTCCGGATGGCGTTGCGAGGAACGCCCGACGCGCTCGAGATGGTGGTGCTCACGCTCGATCGGATGGCCGACGGAGGCCTGCACGATCTGATCGGCGGCGGGTTCGCGCGCTACTCCACGGACGCCACGTGGCACGTGCCCCACTTCGAGAAGATGCTGCCGGACAACGCTCAGCTGGCCGAGCTGTACACGCACGCGTGGCTGACGACGCGGACGGTCGCGTTCCACGACGTGGCTGCATCGACACTGCGCTATCTGATGCGTGAGATGCAGCACCCGCAGGGCGGCTTCTTCTCATCGCAGGATGCGGACAGTGAAGGGGTCGAGGGGCGGTTCTTCACGTGGACCTGGGCCGACCTCGTCGGCGCGGTCGGCGAGCCGGCCGCCGACGCGTGGGGTGCCACACCCGGCGGCAACTGGGTCTCGGGCGAGGGTGGCGCCACCAACGTGCTCTGGAGGCCGGAGCCCCTCGAGGCCGTGGCGGAGCGCCACGGGATCTCGCCGGACGATCTCGCCATGCAGATGGAGGCGGGACGGACGGTCCTGTTCGAGGAGCGAGAACGGCGGGTCCATCCTGCGACCGACGACAAGGTCCTGACGGCGTGGAACGCCCTCGCCATCCGTGCCTTCGCGGTCGCGGGTCGAGCGTTCGAGGAGCCGGCCTTCCTCGGGGCCGCGCTCCGCGGCGCCGGCTTCGTGTGGAATCACCTGCGCGACCACGAGGGGCGGCTGCTGCGATCGTGGCGCGCAGGCAAGGTCGCCGCCACGCTCGCGTTCGCGGACGACCATGCCCTCCTCGCAGGAGCGTTCTTGACCCTGTACGAGACGACGTCCGACGCGATCTGGTTCGCCCGGGCCCGGGAGCTGGGCGATGCTCTCATCGAGCGTTTCTCCGATCCTGAACGCGGCGGCTTCTTCCAGACGGCGACCGACGCCGAGCGGTTGATGCTCAGGCCCAAGGACCTGGAGGACAACGCCGTCCCGAGCGGCAACTCGGCGGCTGCCGACGTCCTCCAACGGCTCTCGCTCTTCACCGGGGAGGCGGCGTACGAACGCGCCGGCGTCTCGGCCCTCCGGCTCGTGCGCGACGCGATGGCCGGCGCCCCCACGGGGTTCGGGCACGCGCTCTGCGCCCTCGACCTCTCCCTCGGCCCGTCCCGCGAGGTCGCCGTCGTCGGCGATCCCGACGACCCCGCCACCCGAGCGCTCGTGCAGGAGGTCGTCCGCGAGCGGTTCCTCCCCAACGTGGTGGTGGCGGTCGCCGGCCCCGGCGGAGAGGACCCGGCTGCGGGGGTGGCGCTGTTGGCGGACCGACCGCAGGTGGACGGCAAGCCCACGGCCTACGTCTGCGAGCGGTTCGCCTGCAAGCTGCCGGTCACCGACGCCGCCGCGCTGGCGGCGGAGCTGACGAGCTGATCCGCGCCCCGCCCCGCCCCGCCCCGCCCCGCCCCGCCCCGCCCCGCCCTCGCATCTGCGGCCTCGCGACGTGACGGGCATCGACGACGCGCCCCGTTGGCCGACCTCTAGCCCGCGGTGCAGGCGCCCGTGCTCACGGGGTCGGTCCGGCCCACGGCCTGCTGCACGAGGGGCTCGAGGTCTGCGGCGCGGATCGCATAGGCGACCCCGGTGTCCAGGACCGAGTTCGCGAAGACGACGCCTGCGACGCGACCATCCGGGAGGACGAACGGTCCACCGCTGTTGCCGGGGAAGACCTCGGTCTGGAGCTCGTAGAGGCGGCGGTCCACTCGCCCCTCCCCGTGGATATCACGACCGGGCGCGTCGATCACGCCCCGGACCGCGGCGGACGCGACGCGAGGGTTGTAGCCGCGGATGAACCCCACGACGGCTCCCCCGGTGCCACGGGACTGCTCGTCGGACGTGAGCACCAAGGGCGCCGCGCCGTAGGTCGGCGCGTAGAGGATCGCCGAGATCCTGTTCGACGTCGATGGCGACCACCGCGGCCGGATACCGGTCGCCGTCGTAGAGGAACTGGCCGTGGGTGCCGGCGACGACGTGCGCGTTGGTGACCACGTAGCCGGGTGCCACCACGAAGCCCGACCCTTGGTTGAAGAAGTCGGGGATGCATCCTCGCCCGAGCACCTCGATGGAGCTGGCGAGGCCCGCTCGACCCGCGCGGTCGACCTCCGCCGACGGCGGATCGTCGACCGGGGGTCCCGGCACCGGCGGCAGCCCGATGAACGCATCAGCGAAACCGAACCGATCCGCGGTTGCCCGGAGCGTCGGGACGAGGGCCGGAGGCGGTGGAAGGACCCGGTCCATCAGCCGCACGACGCCGGAACCGCGGATGGACGTGGCCAGATCGGGGAACGGTCCCTGTGCGAGGTTCACCGCCAGGAACCACGTGGCCACGACCAGGGCGACCACGGCGATCGCCGATCCCAGCACGCTGTCGGGACGCGACGGACCTTCGGGGAGCGCCCGACGGCGGACGCGCATCCCGATCGCATGGCCCAGCGCCGACCCGAACGCCACCGTGCCCACCACGAGCACGAGGACGACGATCGCTCTGGCGTTGGTCCCGATCTCCAACGCAGCTTCGAGCGGCGCGAGGAGAAGCACGAGCGCCACCGCTGCGACCAGACCGAGGAGCCCGAAGACCTGAACGATGGCGCCGCGACGGTACCCGCCGATCGCCGACAGCGCGAGGAGGAGGACGAAGGTCAGATCGATGAGGAGCACACCGTGGCTATCGTCGCACCGGGCCCGTTCCCGGAGCCCCGGCTACCCCTCCGACGGCGTCACCCTGACCCGGTCCGAGACATCGGAGAACCGGAACACGTGGTCCTTGTCGGCGTAGACGTAGGTCCGATCCTCCAGGATCGGGAGATCGGCTCCGAAGTACGCGTCGAACACGATCCGGAAGGAGTTGACCGGCGTGACGGTCTGCGAGAGGCCGATCGCCTCGGGATCCTTCCCCGGCACGTAGAACGCGTTGAGGATCCTCAGCTTCCGTTGCAGGACCGAGTCGGGCTGGGTCGGGAGCTCGATGTTGAGTGCGTTGCGCTCGACCTCCACGGGGTACGGGCCCTCATCGGACTGCACGATGATGATGGGGTCGGTCTCGTCGGGACCTGCCAGGAGGTCGTCGAGGAGATCGAGGATCATCGCGTTCGCAGCGACCACCCCGTCGAGGTAGGCCCGTTCCGTGGCCCGGAGATCGGGAGCTCCCACCAAACCTCCGTGGGCGTCGAGCAGGTAGGGCGGGTGTGTGGCGGTGGAGTGCGCGAACGTGAACGTCGGGTTGGGATCCTCCGAGATCTCCCGGAGCGAGCGGAACTGGTAGCCGATCCGTTCGTACTCCTGATGGCGGAAGTCGTAGCTCTCGATGCCCATGTAGGACGCGACCGAGGGGAGCATGGTGGTCTGCGTGAAGACCGTGGCGAACTCCCCGAAGCTCCCGTACGTGTAGTTGCGGTCGGCGAGGGGGTCCATGGCGGTCTGTGGCCACCAGGTGCCGATGTGCTCGTAGTCGTACCCCAGATCCTGGAACGCCTGGGCGACCGCGAACCCCTTCAGCGAGCGATAGAGCGGGCGGGCATCCGTGGAATCGACGCCGGTCTCCTCGGCGAGGTCCTGGAGGTAGGTCATGTTCAGCGACGACGCGAGCGAGTGCGTGGTCTGCGGATAGTTCGCGAGGGCATCGTGGACGACGTAGAACCCGCGAGCCTCGAGCGCGTCGAGGAAGGGGGTGTTGTCGAAGCCGTACTGCTCCGAGAACGTGTGCTCGTTCGCGTACCGGTCGAAGATCAGGTAGTAGACGTCGCGCGGGGTCCCGTCCGGCTTCACCCAGCCACTCGTGTCGAACGGCTGGACCGCCGTCGCGCCGACCGCGACGGTCGGCGAGTAACGGGCGATCTGGACCAGGTTCAAGCACACGAGCACGCCGGCAACCAGGCTCAGGGTCCGGAACAGGGTGTCGGAGGCCTTGGCGCCCCGCGAGAGGGTCAGGACGAGCACCGCGGTCAGCAGGAGCAGCCACCCGGCGAGCAGCCCCAGCTCCTCGATGGTGCGCGGTCCGATCTTCAGGCGGAACGCCACGTGTCCGAACGAGAAGAACAGGATGACCACGGCCGTGGTCGCGAGCCCAGCCTTCTTCGGGTTCCGGGTGATCAACCAGAACACCCCGTAGACGGCGAGCGTGCCCGCCAAGACCACCGCGAGCACCCTTCCCACCGTGACCAGCTGGTAGGCGCCACGCACGTTCTCCGCCCAGATGAAGACGACGGGGAAGGTGGCGAAGAGCAAGGGCGGGAGGATGGGGCTGGCGGTGAAACGGGAGACGGCGGCTCGGAGGTCACTCATGGCTGGAGGAGGAACAGGATCCGGTCGGTGCCGGGGATCGGGTCGCGGCGTGCGATCGTGAAGGAGGCTTCGGCGGCGCGGAGGAAGGTCTCCTCGTCGTAGTCCTGGAACACGTCCTCCCGCGAGGCGAGCAGTTGCCGGACCCTCGGATCCTGCTTCGGGATCCATTCGACGAGAGCCCACCTGCCGAGGCGGGCGAACTGGGTGAGGATCCGGTCGAGGGGAACGTTGCGCCCGATGGCGAGATGGTGCACGAGCGCGAGCGCGAGCACGAGGTCGGCGGGACCCCGCTCCTCCAAGGTCATCCGCTCGCGGTTGGCCCAGCCCGCTGCCGGACTCGGGTTCGCCAGGTCCATCACGAGCGGCAGCAGATGCGTGTCGTGCCGCTGCCGGGCCTCGACGTAGGCGGCCTCCACCGCCGTGGTGTCGAGGTCCAGCGCCAGGGCGTCGATCCCTCGCGACGACGCGAGTCGCGCGAACCGACCGGTGTTGGCACCGAGATCCCACACGTTCCCAGGGTCCGCGGCCTCGATCGCCGCGGCGACCAGCGTGGCCTTCGCTTCCGCGGCATCGGCGGGATAGTGGGAGGCGTCCTCCTCGTAGTAGGCGCCCCAGGTGGTGTCGACCCGCGGTGCCGGCAAGCCCTTGACAGCGCTGCGGAGGCTGTCGATGAGACCTCGGAAGGCCTTCTCCGAGAACCTGGCCGAACCACCCTGCCCTCCCTTTGCCCCACCGTCGGCACCGCTGTTCTCGTGCCGCTTCTGACTCTTGGCGTGCATCTTGAGATGCATCAGGAGGGTCGGCCGCGTGGTCGCCTTCCGGGGAAGCAACTCCGACGCCAGGTCGAGCGGGATGCCGTCCAGATGCACCCGGAGCAGCTGACCGAGCCGCGGATCCCGATACGCCATGAGCGCGAGCGGCGCCAGGAAGTGTTCGCAGAACTGACGGTAGGCGACCCACGGGCGGCCTTCGATGAGCGGCTCGAACGAGGTCGTATCGATGAAGGTGGGCGCCCCGTCTCGGAAGGTCACGTTGTACGCGGAGGCGTCACGGAGCGACATGCCGTGCGCCATGGCGACGTCTTGGATCCGCAGGGTGGTCAACGCCGCGTCGCGGAGCTGCGAGAAGCACCATTCGTAGGGGTACGACACGAACGGAACCTTCTCGGGTCGAAGGACCTTGTAGGCGCCCGGCGCCGCCGCGAGCGCGGGGTCGACCTCCTCATGCGGAACGAGCAGATCTTCGTCGACGAGTGCGCCGTAGAGACCCGAGGCGACGAATCGATCGAACTGCTCCCGGTGGGACGTGTTGACCTGTCGCAGGAGCACGCCGTCGCGGACGTAGACGAACGCGTGCGGGTCCCGGTACGACGACCCCAAGACCTCGGACGCCGTGCTCACGAGACCTCAGACGTCGTCGGGCGCTTGCTCCGCGTTCCGCCGCGTGACCAGCCCGATCATCCGCTTCCAGAACACCTTGATCGCGACGGCCGCCGCCAGCAAGCCGCCGATCAACGCCTGGAACACGAAGCTGCCGGACCCGGGGTCGATGTACGCGTTCGCGGTCGGCAGCCAGAGCGCGCTGAACGCCGCGACCAAGATCGTCACCCAGAAGAGCCGAGCCTTCATCGAACCACCCCCAAGAACCATCCTGCACCGATGCCGTGATGTTCGGCCAGGCAGACCACCGACTGTAGCCGAGACCGTCAAGGATACGAAGGAAGGCGCGGACCGTTGGGTCCTGAAGGAGGACGGGGAGTGGCTGGGCGTCCGCGGGTAGGCTGGCCGTTCCACGACCAGCGAGGAGCTGCGAGATGCCGACCGCCACCATCGTCACGAACCAGGGTTCGTTCACCGTCAGCCTGATGCCCGACCACGCGCCGGAGACCGTGGCGAACTTCGTGGCACTGGCGAGTGGCACGAAAGAGTGGACCGACCCCCGCGACGGAACGACCAAGCAGGAGCCGCTCTACCCGGGGACCACGTTCCACCGGGTCATCGACGGGTTCATGATCCAGGGTGGCGATCCGGCCGGAACGGGCTCCGGCGGCCCCGGGTACACGTTCGGCGATGAATGCCCCTCCGATGGTCCGACCTTCAACCAGGTCGGCCGTCTCGCCATGGCCAACGCCGGACCGAACACGAACGGATGCCAGTTCTTCGTGACGGTGGGCGAAACGCCCTGGCTGAACGGTCGTCACACGATCTTCGGCCAGGTGACCGAGGGCTACGACGTGGTGGAAGGGATCTCCAAGATCGCCACGGGGGCACAGGACCGCCCCGTCGACGCGGTCGTGATCGAACGGATCGAGATCGCCGACTGATCCGGTCACGGCCGCTCCAGCGACCACACCACGTGTCCCATCCCCCCACGCAGGGTCGAACGCCACGGACGGAACCCGAGCTTCGTCGCGACGGACCATGACGGGACGTTCTCGGGCCGGATCAGGCTGATGAGCCGGTCCACCCTCAAGATCTCGAACGCCCGATCACGACATGCCGCGCCGGCCTCGGTCGCGTACCCGAGACGCTGCCGATCGCGGCGGATGTGCCAGCCGAGCTCGACGAACCCCTCCCCGTCCACGAGCTGGAGCATCGGGCCGCAGTCGCCGATCAACCCACCGGTCGCCTTCTCTTCCACGCCCAGGAGCCCGTACCCGTCGCGGGCGTAGCGTCCCTGGACCGCCTCGAGCCAAGCCCGGGTCTCGTCCCGACCGAAGGGAGCCGCGTAGAAGCGCATCGCCACCGGGTCGGACACCACGGGTTCGAACGCATCGAGATCGTCGCCGGTCAGAGGTCGGAGCCGGAGCCGCTCGGTCTCGAGACGCCAGGTCACGCTTCGATCCTCCCATGGCGGCGCCTCCGACCGCGTCTATCGCCGACCCGCGGCGACGTGGCATCCTGCGATGTTCCACCGAGGAAGGACGAGACGATGAGCGACCGACCCGACGTCCTGGTCACCCGACCGATCATGGACGCGCCGCTCCGGCGCCTCCGCCAACGGTGCGATGTGACGGTCCACGAGAACGAGTTCGGCATCCCACGCGAGGAGCTCCTCCGGGTGGTCGCGGGGAGGGACGCGCTGATCACCATGCTCACGGAGCGCGTGGACGCCGAGCTGCTCCTCGCGGCAGGACCTCGGCTGAAGATCGTGGCGAACCACGCTGTCGGATTCGACAACATCGACGTCGCGGCCTGTACCGCTGCGGGGATCCTGGCGACCAACACCCCCGACGTGTTGACCGAGACGACGGCCGACACGGCCTTCGCGTTGCTGATGGCGGCTGCCCGACGCGTCGGCGAGGGCGAGCGGTTCCTGCGGGCGAAGACCCCGTGGATCTGGGGACCGCTGATGATGCTGGGGCGGGACGTGCACCACAAGACCATCGGGATCGTGGGGTTCGGTCGGATCGGCCAGGCGGTCGCTCGACGGGCCAAGGGCTTCGGGATGACCGTGATCTACGCCGACGAGGTCCGGCTCCCGCGGGAGGTCGAGGCCGAGACCGACGCGCGGCGCGTGGAGCTCCCGGAGCTCCTCGCCGAGGCCGACTTCGTGTCCATCCACACGAACCTCACGCCCGCGACCCGGCACCTCTTCGGCGACGCGGAGTTCGCGGCCATGAAGCCGACGGCGGTCCTCGTGAACACGTCGCGCGGCCCCGTCGTGGACGAGCAGGCACTGGCGGACGCTCTCGCGCGAGGCGACATCTTCGCGGCAGGACTCGACGTGTTCGAGAACGAGCCGGAGGTCAACGAACGATTGCTCGGCCTGGAGAACGTGGTGGTGATCCCGCACCTCGGGAGCGCCACGGTCGACACGCGCGACGCGATGGGCGAGCTGGCCGTCGACAACGTGTTCGCGGCGATCGACGGCGTGCCCCCGCCGACGCTGCTGAACCCCGAGGCGTCGAAGGGGTAGTCGGGTCATGGCGTCCGGATCGGCCGCGCCCGGGGGCGGCCGGGAGCGGCCGATCGCCGTCGCGCTGCGGCGCGATGTCCGCCTACTCACCACGCTGCTCGGCGATGCCGTGCGTGAGCACGGCGGCACCGAGCTCTTCGGCAGCGTGGAGGAGCTGCGGACGGCCTGCATCGAGCTGCGGCGGCGGCCGACGGCTGCACGACGCCGCCAGGTGGAAGGGCTCGTGGCGGCGCTCGACCCAGCCGCCGCCGAACGGGTCACCCGCGCCTTCACCGCCTACTTCCAACTCGTGAACCTCGCCGAAGAGCACCAGCGGATCCGGGTGCTCCGTGCGGCTGGTCGGGCCGGCCGCCCGGCGAGCGACTCGGTCGAGGCGGCGGTGTCGACCCTCGGCGCCGGGGCCGCCTCCGCGGCCGTGGCCACGATGCGCATCCACCCGGTCCTCACGGCGCATCCCACCGAGGCCAAGCGGCGAGCGGTCGTGGAGAACCTCTGGCGGATCGCGGACCTGCTCGAGCGTTTCGGCGACGAGCGGAGCTCACCCGCCGAGGAGGCCAGGATCCGGCGGAGGCTCGCCGAGGAGGTCACGGGCCTGTGGCTCACGGCGCCGATCCGACGGCACCGCCCCACGCCGCTCGACGAGGTGCGCGCCGCGCTCGCCCTCTTCGACCACACGATCTTCCGCATCGCGCCACACGTCTACCGCGAAGTGGAGCGGTGCCTCGACCCCGAGGGCGCCGGGACCAGGCCTCCCCCTGTGCCGGCCTTCCTCCGATGGGGCACCTGGGTGGGCGCGGACCGCGACGGGAACCCCGCCGTCACGGCACAGGTGACACGGACGACGGCCTCGATCCAGGCCGACCATGTCCTGCGGGGGCTCGAGAACGCGTCGCGTCGGATCGCACGCAGCCTGACCGTCTCGGAGAACGATGTCCCCGCGAGCCGCGGGCTCGCGTCGCGTCTGCGCGCGAACGAGCGCCTGGTCCCCCGGCGAGGTGCCGAGCTCCAGCGGACGATCCCCGACGCCCCGCATCGCCGAGCCCTCGTGCTGGCCGCGGAACGCCTCGCTGCGACCCGCGGCGCGCGCGAAGCCGGGTACGAGGGCCCGGCGCCCTTCCTCCGCGACCTCCGGGAGATCCAGACGTCGCTCGCATCGGGCGCGGAGCGCCTCGCGTTCGGGGAGCTCCAGCACCTGATCTGGCAGACCGAGACGTTCGGGTTCCACCTGGCGGAGATGGAGATCCGGCAGCACGGCGACGTCTTCGCCGCCGCCCTGCGGGAGCTCGCCCCGGACGCGGCGGGTGACCCCGCCGCCCTCGACCGACTGGGGCGCTCACCCGCACCCCCCGCAGTGCGCGACCCGACCCGTGCCACCGCAGAGGTGCTGGAGACGTTCCGCGCGATGGCCGACATCCAGCGGCGCTACGGGGTGCCGGCCTGCCACCGCGTGATCGTGAGCTTCACTCGGGCGGCGGCCGACATGGCCGGTGTCCACGCGCTGGCACGGCTCGCCGAACCGGAACGGCCACCGGTGGTGGACTCGGTGCCGTTGTTCGAGTCGACGCACGAGATCCGTCGCGCGACCGCGATCTTGGACGAGACCATGGCACTGCCCGGGGTACGCCGACGGGTCCGTGATCGCGGGGGACGGGTGGAGGTGATGCTGGGGTACTCGGACTCCTCGAAGGAGATCGGCATGCTCGGCGCCAACCTCATGCTGTATCGCGCACAGGCCGAGCTCGCCGGATGGGCGCGCCGCCACGACCTCGATCTCACGATCTTCCATGGACGGGGCGGCGCGCTGGGCCGCGGCGGCGGCCCCACGAACCAGGCCATCCTCGGCCAGCCGCCGGGGTCGGTGGGCGGCCGCTTCAAGGTCACGGAACAGGGAGAGGCCGCGTTCCAGCGGTACGGGAACCGAGCGATCGCGATGCGACACCTCGAGCAGGTGGTGCACGCCGTCCTGCTGGCTCCTGGGCTGGGCCAGCCGGATCCCGCCGAGGCCTTCGGCATCGAGATCGCGTTGATGGAAGAGGCATCCTCGGATGCCTACCGGCGGCTGGTCGGCGACCCGCGATTCCCGGCCTTCTTCCGCACCGTGACGCCGTTCGAGCACATCGGCGCCCTGCCGATCGCGTCGCGTCCCGTGGCGCGGTCGGCCGGCGACGATCTCGACGCCGTCCGGGCGATCCCCTGGGTCTTCGCCTGGGCCCAGAGCCGCGTCAACCTGACCGGCTGGTTCGGGCTGGGAACCGGCCTCGGCGCCGTCGCGGGACGCCCCGGCGGTCTGGCGAAGCTGCGGAGGATGCGGGCCCGGTGGCCGTTCTTCGCTTCGCTGCTGGAGAACGCCGAGCTGTCGCTCGCGAAGGCCGACCGGGCGATCGCGGAACGCTACCTGGCCAGGTCGACCGACCACGACCTGCGCACGGCGATCCTCGATGAGCACGAACGCACGCTGAGGCTCGTCCTCGCCGTGGGCAACCATGAGCACCTGCTGGAGGGAAGGCCCGGCCTCCGCGCCGCGGTGGCGCTCCGGGATCCCTACGTGGATGCGCTGTCGTTCCTGCAGCTCCGATCCATGGACGAGAAAGGTCCTCAGGCGGCGAGGATCGTCCAGGCCACGATCAACGGTGTGGCGGCCGGCCTCCAGAACACCGGCTAGATGCCGTCGACCCGGATGACCGACCGGTAGGCGGGCCCGTCCTCACTACCGCCGCGAGACCCCGCTGGCCTAGACTCCGAGGCTCGTCGGCGGACCCGTCCTCCGGGCCCGCGATCCCGTGGATCTCGAGGAGGATGGCACCGATGACGGCACCGATGGCTTCGATCCCTCCCCTGGAGCCGGGCGAACGGCTGCTCTGCGGCCCCGGCCCTTCGAACGTCCATCCGGCGGTCCTCGATGCGATGCGCCTCCCGATGAACGGGCACCTCGACCCCGACTTCTGGGACCTTCTGGAGAACCTGATGGCCGGCATGCGGGCGCTCTGGCGTCGCGGCGACCAGGGCCTGACGATCTCGCTCTCGTCCTCGGGGAACTCCGCCATGGAGGCCGGCTTCCTGAACCTCATCGATCCCGGTGACACGGTCATCTCGTGCCACTGGGGATTCTTCGGCTCGCGACTGAACGACTTCGCGCACCGCGTCGGCGCGGAGGTCGTGGAACTCACGGCCGACTTCGGCCAGATCGTGCCGGTCGACCGGATCGTGGAAACGCTCACCGCCAACCCGGACACGAAGATCGTGTCGGTGGTGCACGCCGAGACGTCGACGGGCGCCGACTTCCCGCTCGCCGAGCTCGCCGGAGCGATGCGCTCGAGCGGGTCGGACGCGCTCCTCTATGCCGACTGCGTGACGTCGCTCGGCGGTCAGCAGGTCGAGGCGGACGCGTGGGGACTGGACTTCGCGTACTCCTGTTCCCAGAAGTCCCTGGGCTGCCCCCCGGGCCTCGCGCCGGTCACGATCAGCGACCGTGCGATCGAGGCGATGAAGACGCACAAGGCGCCGGTCCCCTACTACTACGACTTCGAGGAGCTCGCGAGGTACTGGGTCGAGCGCCCGGTCACCTATCACCACACGATGCCGATCCTGCAGTACTACGCGCTCTACACCGGCGTCCGACTCGCGCTCGAGGAGGGGCTCGAGGCGAGGTGGGCTCGCAACGAGGACGCAGGACGCTACTTCCAGGACGAGATCAGAGCCCGTGGGTTCGAGCTCCTCGCCGACCCCCGGCACCAGCTGGTCGAGCTGACCGCGGTGAAGGTGCCCGACGGCGTGGATGGGAACGACGTCCGGACCAGGTTCCTGCGTGAGCACGGCCTGGAGGTCGGGGGTGGTCTCGGGCCCAAGGCGCCGCCCATCTGGCGTGTCGGTCTGATGGGCGTCAACGCGCGGCGCGAGACCGCGGACCGGGTGCTCGCGGCGTTCGACGCCGTCCTGCCCCGCTGAGACCGAGGGACCGCCATGGCCGACGCAGCCCGACTCCACCGGAGCGAGCTCGCCGTGCCGGGCACCAACCTGCGGGCCATCGCGAAGGCCCCGACGCTCGGCGCCGACGTGGTCTTCCTGGATCTCGAAGACGCCGTGGCGCCCGCCGACAAGGAGCAGGCGCGGGCCACCACCATCGAAGCGTTGCGGACCCACGATTGGTCGGGCGGCGCCGTCAGCGTGCGGGTGAACGGCCTCGACACCCACTGGTGCTACCGCGACGTCGTGGAGGTGGTGGAGTCGTGCGGTGATGTGCTCGACACGCTGCTCGTGCCCAAGGTCGGCTCGGCCTCCGACGTCGCGTTCGTGGCGACGCTCCTAGACCAGATCGAGGTCCGGCAGGGGTTCGAGCCGGGTCGCATCGGAATCCACATCCTCATCGAAACCGCGCGCGGGATGGCGAACGTGGAGAGCATCGCTCGCGCCCGCCCCGACCGTCTGGAGGCCATGGTCTTCGGTGTCGCCGACTACGCGGCGAGCGTGCAGGCACGCACCACCACCATCGGCGGAGCGAACCCCGACTACGCGATGCTGACCGACGCCGACGAGGCCGGGTCGCGCGAACGGCATTGGGGAGACCAGTGGCACTACGGCATCTCCAGGATGGTGGCTGCGTGCCGCGCCGAAGGGCTCCGTCCGATCGACGGGCCCTTCGGCGACTACGGGGACGCCGACGGCTACCGCGCGGCCGCGCGGCGCGCGGCCGCGCTCGGCTGCGAGGGCAAGTGGGCGATCCATCCGTCGCAGGTCGCGCTCGCGAACGAGGTCTTCACGCCGGCTCCGGACGAGATCGAACGTGCCGAGCGCATCCTCCAGGCGATGGAGGATGCCGCGACGGAGGGCCAAGGAGCGGTCGCGCTCGACGGTCGCCTGATCGACGCCGCTTCGATCCGGATGGCGCAGAACCTGATGCGCAAGGTCGAGCAGATGCGGACCCGCTGAGGAGCCGAGATGAACATCCACGAGTACCAGGCGAAGCAGCTCCTGAGGAGCTACCGCGTCACGACGCCACGCGGGGAGGTGGTGTACACATCGAAGGCTGCGGCCCGCGTTGCCGAGGAGCTCGGCGGCAGCCGGTGGGTCGTGAAGGCGCAGATCCACGCCGGAGGACGTGGGAAGGCCGGCGGGGTGAAGCTCGGCAGCACCCCCGCCGAGATCGCCGAGATCGCCGACCAGATGCTCGGCTCCGTCCTCGTGACGGACCAGACGGGCCCCGACGGTCAGGCCGTCACCCGGCTCCTCGTGGAGAGAGCCGCGCGCATCGAGCGCGAGTTCTACCTCTCACTGATCGTGGATCGGACCGCGCAGCGGATCGTCGTCGTCGCGAGCGCCGAGGGCGGGGTGGACATCGAGGAGGTGGCGAGGCGCGACCCCGACGCCATCCACACCGAGGAGGTCGACCCGGGGGTGGGTCTCCTGGACTTCCAGTGCCGCAAGATCGCAACGGCGATCGGCCTCGGGAACCGCACGACGTCGTTCACGCGGTTGCTGAAACGGATGTATCGGCTGTTCCGCGACAAGGACTGCCTGCTCCTCGAGATCAACCCCTTCATCGAGACCGACGACGGCGAGCTCGTCGCGCTCGACGGCAAGATGAGCTTCGACGACAACGCGCTGTTCCGGCAGGGCTCGGTGGTCGAGCTGCGCGACTTCGACGAGGAGGATCCCAAGGAGGTCGAGGCGAGCGGTCATGGTCTCAACTACATCGCCCTCGACGGCTCGGTCGGCTGCATCGTGAACGGGGCGGGACTTGCCATGGGGACGATGGACGCGATCGTCGTGCACGGCGGGCGGCCGGCGAACTTCCTCGATGTGGGAGGTGGCGCCACGCCCGAGAAGGTTGCCAGCGCGTTCCGCATCGTGATGAAGGATCCCCACGTTCGGGCGATCTTGGTGAACATCTTCGCGGGCATCAACCGCTGCGACTGGGTGGCGGAAGGGGTGGTGCAGGCTGCGCGCGATCAAGGAATCGAGGTCCCCGTCATCGTCCGGCTCGCCGGCACGAACGTGGACGAGGGGCGCGCGATCTTGGACGGGAGCGGCCTCGAGCTGATCCAGGCCGACGATCTCGATGACGCGGCCGCCAAGGCGGTCGCGGCCGCATCGCAGGAGGTCCCTGCATGAGCGTGTTCGTGGACGCGACCTCGCGGGTGCTCATCCAGGGCTTCACCGGGCAGCACGCGACCTTCCACGCCGAGGAGGCCATGAGCCACGGGACGACCGTGGTCGGCGGCGTGACCCCCGGGAAGGGGGGCACGCTCCATCTCGGTCTCCCCGTGTTCGATTCGGTCGAGGAAGCGGTCTGGGAGACGGGTGCCAACGTGAGCGGCATCTTCGTTCCGCCTCAGGTCGCGGTCGATTCGCTCTGCGAAGCGATCGAATGCGGTGTCGAGGTGGCGGTCGTCATCGCGGACGGCGTGCCGGTCCAAGACATGATCAGGACGAAGCGATACCTGGCGGGACGATCGACCACCATCATCGGGCCGAACTCGCCGGGCATCATCACACCGGGCGCGTGCAAGGTCGGCATCATGCCGAGCCACATCTACCTGAAGGGTCGGGTGGGCGTCGTGTCGAGGAGCGGCACGCTCAACTACGAGGCGGTGGCGCAGATGACCAAGCTCGGTCTCGGGCAGTCCACGTGCGTCGGCATCGGCGGCGATCCGGTCAACGGCACCGACTTCAAGACGGTCCTGCAGGCGTTCGAGAACGACGACGACACGGACGTGGTCGTCATGATCGGCGAGATCGGCGGCCAGCAGGAGGTGGAGGCCGCGTCGTGGGCCGGCCAGTACATGACCAAGCCGCTCGTCGCCTTCATCGCGGGGGCCTCGGCACCGCGCGGCCGCCGCATGGGTCACGCGGGCGCGGTCATCAGCGGCGACGCGGACACCGCGACCGCCAAGCTCGATGCCATCGAGGCGCTGGGCCACCGCGTCGTCCGGAACCCGGCCGACATCGGCGACACGGTCCTTCGCGCCGTCAAGGAGACGGGTGGGCACGCACCGTCGGCCTCCTGACGGGGGCGCTCGTTCCCGGTCAAGCGGAAGCCCACGGCGGCCCCGGCACCCCGAGCTGCGCGAAGGTGCACGAGCGCGGCTCCCGGTCGGGGCGCCAGCGCTGGAACGTGGCGGCGTGCCGGAAGCGCCCGCCCTGCAGCCGGTCCACCGAGACCTCGCACACTAGGTCAGGCCGGATCGTGACCCACTCGGTGTCGCGCCCGCCCGACCAACGGCTGGGGCCGCCGGGCGTGCGGCCGCCGGCGAAGCTCTCGCTGCTGTGGAGCGGCGCGAGCTCCCGGAGGAGCTCGCGTCGTTCGGCTGCCTTGAACGACGACGTGTGGCCCACGTAGTGGAGCGAACCCTCGTCGTCGTAGCACCCCAGCAACAGCGACCCCACACCGTCACCTGCCTTCGAGAGCCGGTACCCACCGACGACGCAGTCCACCGTGCGCCGATGCTTCACCTTCACCCACCCGCGCTCCCCCGGCAGGTACGCCTGCTCGGCGCGCTTCGCGACGACGCCGTCCTGCCCGATCCCGGCGTCGTCGGCGAACCAGCGCTCGGCGAGTTCCGGATCGGCCGTCCACGGGGCCACGAGGACGCCCGGACCCTCCGGGAAGTCGCGCAGATCGCTCGGGGCATCCGGGAACCCGAGGCTCTCGCCCAGGGCATCGAGGAGCTGGCGGCGCCCGGCGAGCTCCACGCCTACCAGCTCATCACCGTTCAGGCGCAGCAGGTCGAAGAGGATCAGGGACGCGGGGATCTCGCCCGCGAGCTTCGTCACGCGCGACGCAGCGGGATGTAGCCGGAGCTGGAGCTCCTCGAAATCCATCCGCCCCGGGCGGACGCGGAGGATCTCGCCGTCGGCGACGAAGGCGGTACCCTCCGCCTGCTCCAGGACGCCGAGGAGCTCCGGGAAATACCGTCCGAGGGGGCGGCCGTCGCGGCTGAGGAGCGTCGATCCGGCGTCATCGACGGCCACGATGGACCGGAAGCCGTCCCACTTGGGCTCGTACGTCCACCCGTCGCCGCGCGGGAGGTCGGGCGAAGCCTTGGCGAGCATCGGCGCCGGCACGCCGCCTGCCATCGTCCGTTCCGGCATCCGCCGACCCTAGCCGAGCGGGACGGCTCCGCCACTCGATGTCCGCTCGGGGTCGAGTCTGCCGGGTCCACGCACCAGTTCGTGGGCGGGCGGAGCGAGACGCCCTTCGAGGTAGCCGCGCGCCACCATGGACTGCACCCGGAAGACGTCGACCTCCCAGTACGAGAACGGCCCGGGCCGGTACCCGCGCGAGCTCACGTTGCGCTGGATCGACTCGCACGCGTGCCAGTCCTCGGTGTTGGTCACGTCCCAGAACTCCGAGGCGTAGTCGGGCGAGAACCCGGGCCGCTCGAAGGCCTCTTCCGGGAAGTACCAGGCGCACTCGACCCAGGTGCGGCCGGCCGAGATGGGAACGAGCCGGTGGGTCATGACGTAGTCGGGATGCGGGCTGATCAACAGGTTCGGAAGGGCGGCCGCGTAGCCCACCGTCCGGTGCTTGTCCTCGGGCAGCCCGGGGATGATGACGCCGAGCGACGCTCCCGTGAGCGACATCGTCTCCGCGTGGTCGCGGAGCTCCATGGGCCCCCCGATCCACACGCCCTCGCACCGGTCTCCGTAGGTGATGTCCGACTCGGGCGGCGTCACCTTGCAGAGCGCGGGGTGGATCTCGGAGCAGTGGTAGCACTCGAGGTAGTTCTCGATCACGATCTTCCAGTTGGCTGCGAGCTCGTACTCGTGGCGGGCACCGAGGCGCAGCGCGGCAGGATCGTGGTCGGCCGTCGCCATCGCGAGGTTGCCGATCTGCTCTTCGAAGGACCCCGCGTCACCTGTCGCGTTCAAGAAGAGCCACCCCTGCCACGCGACGAGACTCGCTTCCATGAGCGGGAACCCCGCCTTGTCGAAGGAGTCCATGTCGAACCGTGGCGCCGCTCGGCATTCCCCCGTGAGGCCGTAGACCCAGGCGTGGTACGGACACCGGATCCCGCGCTGGTTCCGGGTCTCCCCGACCTCGAGCAGCTCGTGGCCACGGTGGCGGCAGATGTTGTGGAACGCGCGAAGGGCACCGTCGTCCGCCCTGACCAGCAAGAAGCTCTGGGTCCCGACCTGGACGGCCGCCTGGTCGCCTGCCTCGCCGACCTCCAGATCCCGCTCCCGTCCGATGCACATCCAGGAGCCTTCGAAGAAATGCTGCACCTCCCACGCGAAGACGTCCTCGGAGGCGTACGCGGATCCGGGAAGGGTCAGCGCACGTTCGATCGGCTGGAGGACGCGTTCGGCGGCGGCGAGGTCGAGCGGCGCGACAGCACGGGCGGACATCGGGGTTTGAACCTCCGTTCAGGGAGCCTGCATGCTATCCGACCGAGCCCTGCGGACGGAGAACCGTCGGTCAGGAATCTTGCGCAGGAACGGTTCTCGTCCGAGCGTGCCACGCCTCGAGCAGAGCGCGCTCGCGCCCGTCGTCCAGGCCGGCCTTCAAGGGCCACGGTGCACCGCGCGCGTCGTCCCACGCCAAGAGATCCCGGATCGTCTCGTCCATCGGACGGATCTCGAGGCCTGCGCCCCTCGCACGGGAGGTGTCGAACGCGTGGAAGTTGGCCTCATCGGGGTGCCACATCGGGACCGGATCGCCTGGATCGTCGAGGAGGCCTTCCTCCCGAGCGAAGGCGCCGTCGATCCAGGTGAAGGTCGTGTCGGCACCGGCGAGCGACCGAGCGACTTCGACGATCGAGCCCGTCGTATCGCGTCCGCGTTCGGTGACGACGTTGTACGTGCCACCGGCCCTTCGCTCACAGAGCCCGAGCACGAAGGCGGCGAGATCGCGGGCATCCACCGTCTGCAGCCCGTAGCTGGCCGGCCCCGGAGCGAGCATCTCCCCTCCGCGGGCGGCCCGGCGGGCCCAGTAAGTGAATCGGTCGGTCGGGTCGTACGGCCCCACGATGTAGCCGGGACGGATGACGAGCGCGCCGTGCGCGTACCGCTCGCGGACGAGGTGCTCGCACGCGACCTTGAGCGGACCGTAGAGGTCCCAGGTCATCTCCTGCACGGCCGGGAACGGCGGCTGGTAGACGTCATCGTCTTCGGTGGCGCCGTCGCGGAGCCCGTCGGTGTGCGCCGACAACGAGGAGATGAAGGCGTACGTGGCGACGTCGGGGAACGCTTCCGAGGCCGACCGGATGTCATCGGTCACGAAGGCGCAGGTATCCACGACGGCATCGAACGACCGGCCACGGAGGGCGCCGAACCCATCCTTCCGATCACCGTGGACGTGCTCCGCCTCGGGCCACGGATCGTCGGGTCCCGCCCCCCGGTGGAACATCGTGACCTGGTGACCACGGTCGATAGCGAGACCGGTCAAGGCCCGACCCGAGAACCTGGCACCGCCGATCACCAGCAACCTCATCGCGCGATCCCTCCGGGCGTCGTCCGCGTCAACCTACCAGCGAGCACCGGGCGACCCGGATGCGCACGGTCTCGGGCAACGTCTCCGTGCACCACGCAGACATGCGGTAGGCGGACGACCGCGGGCGGTCCTTATGCTTGACCCGTGCGCGTCTGTCACCGTTGCGGCACGGAGAATCCTGCAGAGGCCAACTTCTGCATGCGGTGCGGCGCGGCGCTCACCGCTCGGGTCGGCGGTGAGGAGCGCAAGGTCGTCACGGTGGTGTTCTGCGACCTCGTCGAGTTCACCGCCCGGGCCGAGCGGATGGACCCCGAGGACGTGAAGGAGACCCTCCGGGCGTATCACCAAGCCGTCAAGGAGCTGACCGAGCGGCACGGCGGAACCGTCGAGAAGTTCCTGGGCGACGGTGTGATCGGTGTCTTCGGGATGCCGATCGCGCACGAGGATGACCCGGAGCGCGCCGTCCGCACGGCGTTGCGCACCCTCGAGGCGATCGAGGATCTCAACCACGATCGCGACCTCGATCTGCACGCGAGGATCGGCGTGAACACCGGTGAGGCCCTGGTCTCGACCGTTCCCGGGGAGCAGATCGGTGGGTCGGTGGCGGGGGACGTCGTGAACACGTGTGCTCGTCTGCAAGCCGCCGCACCCGTGGACGGCGTCCTCGTGGGCGAAGCGACCCACCGCGCGACCGCGTCGGCCTTTATCTACGAGGAGCACGCTCCCGTCCTCGCGAAAGGCAAGGCCGCCCCGGTAGTGGTCTGGCGGCCCCTGCGGGCGCGGAGCCGTGTCGAGGAGAGCCCCGTCGAAGCCGATCCCATGTTCGTCGGGCGAACGGCAGAGCTGGACGTGCTCAAGGATGCGTTCCGCCGCGCCTGCGATGCCGGGGGCGAGGACAAGGAGCCGGCCCCCCCGGTGGTCGTGCTCGTGACCGGCGAGGCGGGGGTCGGCAAGACGCGGCTGATCCGCGAGTTCGCCGGCTACCTCGACGAGCTCCCCTCCCTGGTCCGCTGGCGGCGAGGCCGATGCCTGCCCTACGGCGACGGCGTCCGATTCTGGGCGCTGGGTGAGGTGGTGAAGGCCGAAGCCGGCATCTTGGACACGGACGATCCTCACGAGACGGGACGCAAGCTCGAGGCTGCCGTCATCGATCTCGGCTTCGAACCACCGGAGCGCGCGTGGATACGCTCGATGCTCGAGCCGCTCGTCGGTCTGTCCGGCCCGACGAGCGCTCCATCGAGGAACGAGCTGTTCGCAGCCTGGCGCCGGTTCCTCGGCGCCATGGCGGAGGGATCGGCCGTGATCGTCTTCGAGGACCTCCAATGGGCGGACCTCGCCATGCTCGAGTTCCTCGGCACGCTCCACGAGCTCTCCGGCGTCCAGCTCCTGGCCATCTGCGTGGCGCGACCGGAGCTCGAGGACCGATTCCCCGACTGGTCGGCGGGCATCCGGAACCCCATCGACCTCCACCTCGAGCCCCTCCCCGAGGAGGCGAGCGAGCGACTGGTCCGTTCGCTGCTGAGCGATCTGACGCTCCCGGAGCCGACCGTCACCGTCCTGCTCGGACGGGCGGGCGGCAACCCGCTCTTCGCGGAGGAGTTCGTGCGGATGGTGCGGGAGAGCGGGGAGTCGGGACTCGAGACGTCGACCGGTATCCCGATCCCCGACAGCCTGCAGTCGCTCGTGGTCGCTCGCCTCGATACACTCGCCCCCGATCTCAAGGACGTGGTGCACGACGCGTCCGTGGTCGGCAAGATCTTCTGGCCCGGAGCGGTCGCTGCCGTCGGCGAGACGACTCCCAACGAGGTCATCGTCCGTCTCCCGTTCCTCCTGCGACGCGGGCTCATCACCCGACGAGAGAGCTCCATCGTCGAGGGAGAGTCCGAGTTCGCGTTCCGGCACGATGTGACGCTGGAGGTGGCCTACCAGCAGATCCCGAAGGCGGGGCGCGCGAGGAAGCACCGTAACGCGGCCGCCTGGGTCCGGATGCTCGGCGGCGATCGGGTGACCGACTTCGCCCAGGAGATCGCGTTCCACCTCCTCCGTTCGTTGGAGCTCACGCCCGGTCCCGATCCGGAGCTCCGCCAGGCCACGGCGCACGCGCAGCTCCTCGCCGCCGGGCGTCTCGCCGCGCTCGATGCTCCCGCTGCCGTGCGCGCGTACCGCCGAGCGCTCGCCCTGCTCGCACGCGACGACCCAGCCCGCGCCGAGGCCTTCCGCCGGGCGGGCACCGCGGCCGATGCCGTCGGGAGGTTCGATCTTGCCGAGCCATGGCTACGCCAGTCGATCGCGGCGTTCCGATCGGCCGGGCAGCCGCGTCGGGCCGGCGAGACGATGGGGCTCCTCGCTCGTTCGCTGACGATCCAAGGACGTCTCACCGAGGCCGACGGGTTGTTCGACGCCGCGGTCCACGAGCTCGAGATGCTGCCGCCCGGTCCGGAGCTCGCCGGCGTCTGCGCCCGGATCGCGGGCCGCGCGTTCATGGCCGGCGACTACGAACGCGCGCTCCAGTGGGCGGAACGGACGCTCGAGGTGGCGGTCGACGACGAGCCGAAGGAAGCGGTGGTGCTCGCGCTGCAGTACCGGGGGAGCGTCCGCGCGGAGCGCGGCGAGCGTGGCGGGATGGACGACCTCCGCGAGGCGATCCGGCGAGCGAAAGAAGCGGATCTCGCGGAGGTGTTGGGGTCCACCCTGGGGAACCTCGCGTACCTCACGTGGTTCAGGGAGGGACCCGCCGCCGCGCTCGAGATCGCGCGCGAGGTCCAGGCGTTCGCGGGCGCGCGTGGCTTCTCGGTCACGGAGATGTGGGGCAGAGCGGCCGAGCTCGAGTCCTGCTTCGATCTGGGCGAGTGGGATCGTGTCCTCGTCCTGGCCGACGAGATGCTCGCCTGGGACGCGGAGCACGGGCCGTCACAGATCGGCATGTGGGCACGGTTCGCGGTCGCGTGGGTGAGCGTGCGCCGCGGCGACACCGAGCGAGCCGCCGGAGCCTTGGCCGAGCTGACGAAGGGTCCGGAGCTGCTCGAGTACCCGGAGTTCCAGGCCACGGTCACCGCGATCGCGTCGGTGGTGGCCTTGGCGCAGGGCGACACGGCCACCGCACTCACGAAGGTCGAAGAGTTCGACAAGGCCGTGGCGGACGTTCCCGAGGTCCGGGTCCATTTCCTGCCGGTCGTCACGCGGGTCGCGATCGCGAGCGGTGACCTTCGGGCTGCCGAACGGCTCGTGCCGCAGGATCCGGGGCCCCCGGTCGAGCGACGCCGTCTCTCCTACGACACGGCGGTCGCCGTGCTCGACGAGGCTCGTGGCGAGCCGGCGCTGGCCGAAGACCGCTACCGCACGGTGGCCGCGGGGTGGGAGGCGTTCGGGTTCCCCCTCGAGACCGGACAATGCCTGATGGGCCGGGCGCGGTGCCTGCATCACCTCGGCCGTGCCGACGAGGCGCGGGCCGTGCTGATGCACGCACGCGAACAGCTCGCGCCGCTCGGAGCCGTCCCCCTCCTCGCCGAGCTCGACGCTCTCCGCTTCGCCGCCGGAACCTGAGGGGTCGCTAGGCGGCTGACTCCATCGACAGATCGTACGCGCCGCTCCGAGCGAGGCCGTTCATCGTGGCCCTGTGCGCGAGGGCTGCCTGTCCGGCGTCCACGTTCGCGGGATCGCCGCCCCAGGCCTCCAGAGACGGGGCCTGCAACGCCCTCCCGTAGCTGAAGGACAACTCCCAGGGAAGCCCGCCCCGAGATGCCGCGATGCGATTCATCTCGTTCAGGCGGTTGGTCGCCTCGACGTCGGACATACCACCCGACAGGAACACCACGCCGGGCACGTCCGCAGGGACGTGGGCGAGCAGGCAACCCACGGTGGCTTCCGCGATCTCGGCGTCGCTCGACTGCACCGGGCTCCCCTTCCCGGGCACGATCATGTTGACCTTCAGCAGGCTGCCGGGCACGTCGACACGCGCGGCCGCGAGCTGCTCGTACAACGCATCGAGCGTGCGCCCCGTGGCCTCGTCACACGCCTCGATCGGGTGATCGCCGTCCATCAGGATCTCGGGCTCAACGATGGGGACGATGTCGGCCTCCTGGCAGAGTGCCGCGTATCGCGCCATGGCGTGCATATTGGCGGCCACGGCGTAGTCGCTCGGGAGACCGTGGCCGACCTGCAAGGGGGCGCGCCACTTCGCGAAACGGGCCCCCAACGTCCCGTACTCGGCGAGCCTGGCCCGGAGCCCATCGAGACCCTCGGTGGCGGTCTCGTTCGGGAAGGACGCCAGCGGGGTGGCGCCCGTGTCGACCTTGATGCCCGGGATCGAGCCAGCCGCTTCGAGCACCTTCACGAACGGCACGCCGTCATCGGATGCCTGACGGATGGTCTCGTCGTAGAGGATCACCCCACTGATGTGATCGCCGATGCCGCTCGTCGTGAAGAGCATCTGGCGGTACCGACGCCGTACGTCCTCGGTGGACTCCACGCCGATCTGGTCGAACCGCTTCTTGATGGTCCCCGTGGACTCGTCTGCGGCCAGGATCCCCTTCCCGGGTGCCACCAGCTCGCGGGCCGTCGTTCGCATCGTGTCGCTCATCTCGCGTCCCTCCTCCTGCCGGCACTGGAAGGCCGGGGGCTCGTTCTGCGGAACGTCCCGAGCGTAGCCCGTCGTCGACTCGGTCGCCCATGGCCGGACGGCCCCCCTCAGGGGGCCGACGGCGGCCGCCGATACGTCCGTGGTGAAGCGCGGAACCGGACGACCCATCTCTCGGCTCGCCATCGCCCTGACGATGGCGTTGACGATCACGACCCCCGCCGCCGCCCACATCGTGGGCGAGAGCGTCGTGACCGCGACGAGGGGGACCCGCGGGCCTGACGCACCCGCATCGGTCGCCTGGCTCGCCGCCGCCCCGCCGGAAGGGTCCCACCCACGCGGGTGGGAGCCCCCGAGCCCCTCGATCTCGGACGGACGGACCCGGCGCCAAGGGGAGAGGCCCCCCGCTCCGCTCCTCGTGCACGTCCGCTCGGGCTTGGTGGCTCGTCGCCACCCGGCGCCGTCGGCTCGAGCCGTGGGCACCGTCGCGACGGCGTCCCGCTTCTATGACGTCCCCATCGTGCTCTGGGTGGAAACCGTGAGCGCGAACGGGAAGTGGGGGCGGGTGGAGCTCCCGTACGTGTGGCCTCGGACCGACGGGTGGATCCCGCTCGCAGGGCTGGACCGGGACAGCACGTGGATCCGCGTGGAGGTGGATCTCTCCTCACACACGGTGCGCGTGTACAAGCGCGATCGTCTGGTGGTGAGGGCGGCCGGGGCGACGGGAGCGCCCACGTCCCCCACGCCCCCGGGCGACTACGTGGTGACCGATCGGGTGCCGTTCTCGGCTGGCAGCTCGCTCGGGACGTTCGCCTTCGGGATCAGCGGGATCCAACCTCGTCTCCCGGCCGGATGGTCGGGTGGCGACCAGCTGGCGATCCATGGCACCAACCAGCCGTGGTCGATCGGCCGGAGCGTCTCGGCGGGATGCATCCGCGTCTCCGAGCGAACGCTCGACCGTCTGAAGCCGCTCCTCCGACTCGGCACCCCGGTCCTCATCCGCCCCTGATCCTTCCCCGGGGGCGGCCTGCGATCAGACCCCATGGTCCTCCACGAAGGCGCTCAGGTCCTTCAGGTGCGCCTCGTCGTGGCGGAACGGCTCCCGGGTTCCCACGAGGATCTGCCCGAGGCGGTGGCCGAGCGGCACGCGACCACGAGGCGTGGCAGGGGCTCGCCACCGCGTCTCCGACAGCTCCCCGATGGACGTGAGCAACCGAACGCGCGTCGAGGCGGCTCGATCCAGCGCCATCCGCGCCGACCGCCGCGACTTCCACACCACCTCCGCCCGGTTGACCTCCGTCAGACCCTCGGTCCGCAACAGGCGGTCGATCGGAGCAGGGTTCCCGTGCGACCACGCCTCGAGCGCGCGCAACGCGTGCTCCTCCCAACTCTCCAGGTGACCGATGAGATCTTCGGTGACCACGTGCCGCCACCGAGCCCGCTCCGAGAGAGGGCACGAACCGGGAGACGGTCGAGGAGAGCGACCACCTCCACCCGCCCGGCCTCCAGGATCCGCACCGCCTCCTCCCGAGCGACGAGGTCCGGCGCCATGGGTCGATGATATGCATAGGTCCTTCATCACGATCGACCTCGACGAGCCACGGGAGGGAGCCGATGTCCGACGAGCGGCTGACGTTCCTGTTCATGCCCGAGAGCGCATACGGCCCGACGAACAACTGCATCGGGATCGGCAAGGTGCTCGAGCGACGCGGTCACCGGGTCGTCTTCGCCGCCGAGGCGTCGTGGATGGGGCGCCTGGAACCGCTGGGCTTCGAGGAGGACCTCGTGGACCTGGCACCGCCGCCGGAGGACGCCGCCGCGCAGGACGCGGGGCAGTTCTGGACCGACTTCATCACCGAGACGGCGCCGGAGTTCCGCAAGCCGACGATCGAGCAGCTCGCCACGTTCATCGAGCCCGTCTGGGCGTCGCTCATCGAGGGTGCCGCCTACTGCGAACCCCAGCTGCGGGCCATCCTCGACCGGGTCGAGCCCGACGTGATCGTCGAGGACAACGTGAACGCCTTCCCAGCTCTCTTGACCCATCGAGCGCCCTGGGTGCGCATCATGAGCTGCAACCCGCTGGAGATGAAGGATCCGGCATTGCCGCCAACCTTCAGCGGATACCCCTTCGATGACCGGAGCGGCTGGGACGACTTCCGGGCCGAGTACGAGCGCACGCACCGAGCGACCTGGGAGCGGTACGACACGTTCATGGTGGAGAGCAGCGCTCCTCCCCTGCCCGACCTCGAGTTCATCCACGAGTCCGAGCATCTGAACCTGTCGATCTTCCCCTCGGTCGCCGACTATCCCCGGTCTCGACCTCTGGGTCCGTCCTGGCACCGGCTGGAGTCCAGCGTGCGCACCACCGACGAGCCGTGGGACGTCCCTGACACCCTCCGCGACGGGCACGGGTCGCTCGTGTACCTGTCCCTCGGCTCGCTCGGCTCGGCCGACGTGGACCTGATGCGCAGGCTCGTCGAGGTGCTGGCCGAGGCTCCGCATCGGTTCGTGGTCAGCAAGGGACCTCGTGCGGAAGAGTTCGAGCTGGCGCCGAACATGTGGGGCGAGGCGCGGCTGCCGCAGACGTCCATCATCCCTGCGTGCGATCTGGTGATCACGCACGGAGGGAACAACACGACCACCGAGGCGCTCCACTTCGGCAAGCCGATGATCGTGCTGCCGCTGTTCTGGGACCAATACGACAACGCCCAGCGGATGCAGGAGCTCGGCTTCGGTCTCCGGCTCGACACGTACGGGTTCGAGGGTCGGGAGCTCCGCGACGCCGTCGACCGGTTGCTGGCCGACGACGCGGTGCGGGCGACGATGACCAGGAACGGCGAGGTCATCCGGAAGGCCGACGGCACGGGCAGCGCCGCCGATCTCATCGAGGATCTGGGACGCGAAGCCCGGGCCGGCAACCTCTGAGCCCCGCGACCGGATCGCCGAGACGCTCACCGGCGCAACGTGGCCCCCTTCGGGCGTAGCATGCCCGCATGGCTCGGCGGGTGAGCATCAGGGACGTGGCGCGCGAAGCCGGCGTCTCGGTGACCACCGTGTCCCATGCCCTCAACGGCAAGGGGCGACTCAACCCGGAGACGCGCCGGCGCGTCCTCGAGGTCGCGGAGCAGCTCGGGTATCGACCGAATCCAGCCGCACGGAGCCTGGTCTCCGGGCGCACGGGCCTCATCGCCGCCATGGCCTCGCTCCCCTCCGACCCTCGCGTGGAGTTCTCCGCCTTCAGCTACTACTCGGAGCTGATCGGAGGCGCGACGGCGGCGGCCGTCGACCGGGATGCCGCACTGGTCGTCGCCCCGCCGAGCTCACGGGGTTGGTTCGTGTGGGATCGGGTCGCCTTGGACGGCGTGATTGTCATCGACCCCATGGTGGGTGACACGGCGCTCCCCGTCCTGCGGGAGCGGGGGATCCCGTTCGTGACCGCCGGCAGGGACCCGGGGGGCACACCCGCGATGCGGTGGTCGCATCCGATGACCGAGCGTCCACGCGCGAGGTCCTCGATCACCTCGCGGACCGTGGTGCCACGAACGTGGCGCTCGTCACCATCCCTCCGGTGATCTCCTACATCCGGGACACCGTGCACGCCTACGAGGCGTGGTGCGGTGAACACGGGCGGAGGCCGCGCGTGGTGACGGCCGATATCACCGACATGGTCGAACGGCCCGACGAAACGCTCGCCGCCATGGTCGACGAGGCGCTCGCCCGACCGGATGCGCCGGATGCGATCTTCGCGCCGATCGAGCTGGTCGGCGTCGCGATCCACGGGACCCTGCTGGCGCGTGGCCACGCCGTCCCCGGAGACCTCATGCTCGTCACCACGCATGACGCGGGAACCGCGGCCGCGGCGCACATCACCACGCTCGAATGGGATCACCGGGCCATGGGGCGCCAGGCGACGGACCTCCTCCTCGACCTGATCGACGGCAGACGAGGCCCGCCATGCGAAGTGCTCGCGGCCTGCCGCGTCGTTCCGCGCGCCACCACGCAACGCTCGAGCTGATCCGTGGAACCGCTCGTGCGGTCAAGTTTCGATGCCCGCGCCGCCGATACCAGTCGACGTGACGGGGATGGAACCGGCCGACGGTCTGGCACCGGCGCCGGAGGCGTTGTCGCGACGCGCGATGCTCCGTGGGGCTGCGGCGAGCGCTGCGCTGCTCGCCGCGGCACCATCCCTGCTCAAGACGCCCCCGGCGGCTGCCGCCGGGGGCGTCTTCGTCTCGTCGGATCCGGACCTCCACCTGCTGCGTCGCGCCACATTCGGTCCGACGCCGGCGCTCCGCCAGAGCGCCGAGCGGATGGGGCGGTGGGCGTGGCTCGATCAGCAGCTGAACCCGAACTCGATCGACGACTCGTCCTGCGAACGGCTGATGCGAGACAACTTCCCCGGGCTCACGTGGACGATCCCGCAAGCACGGGCTCGCTTGGAGGAGTTCTCGTGGGATCTCATGTTCGACCTCGGCGTGGCGACCATCGCACGAGCGAGCTGGTCGAAGCGTCAGCTGTTCGAGGTCATGGTCGACTTCTGGTCGAACCATCTCAACGTCACCAACCCGTTCGACGCGGGGTGGGACTGCCGGCATGACTACGACCGTCGGGTGATCCGCAAGCATGCCCTCGAGCGCTTCGAGGACATGCTGCTCGCGTCGGCCGAGCATCCGGCGATGCTCTACTACCTCAACAACAACGAGTCCTCGAAGTGGTCGCCGAACGAGAACTACGGTCGCGAGCTCCTCGAGCTCCACACCGTCGGCGTCGACGGCGGCTATGACGAGACCGACATGCGGCACTCCGCCCTGATGATGACCGGCTTCACGGTCGACTGGGAGGACACGTCCTTCACCTACGAGCCCGACTGGCACTACACGGGCCACATCCGGGTCATGCACTGGACCAACGCGAACGGATCCGCGACGGGCGGGCGCCAGGTGGCTCACAAGTACCTCAAGTACCTGGCGAACCACCGCTCCACGGCGCGCCGGATCGCGTACAAGCTGTGCCAACGCTTCGTCTCGGACGACCCGCCGAACGGGTTGGTCGAGCAGCTCGCCGACGAGTACCTCCACAACCACACGGCGATCAAGCCCGTCCTCCGCAAGCTCTTCCGCTCGCACGCGTTCGCGGAGTCGGTCGGCGAGAAGGTCCGCCGGCCCATGGAGGACATGGTGGCGACGATCCGGATCTTGGGCATCAAGCCGGACCGGGACGGCAGCGACGGGATGCGCGGCCTGTACTGGATGCTGAGCGATCTGGGGAACTCACCGCTCTCGTGGGTCCCCCCGAACGGATATCCGGACGTCGCGGATGCGTGGCGCTCGGCGGGCGGATCCCTCGGCCGGTGGAACATGCACATGTCCCTGGCGGCACACTGGTGGCCCAACGAGCTCGTCCTCCCGGACCTCCGTAACAACCTCCTGCCGAACCATCTCCCGAGAACGCACGGTGGCCTGGTGGACGCCCTGGCGAAACGACTCGTGTTCCGCGAGCTCCCTCCCGCCCATCGCAGGGCGGTCCTGGACTTCCTCCACGTGAACGCGTCCACACCGCTCCACGAGGACTCCGGGGTCCTGCAGTGGGAGCTGGCGTCGCTCGTGTCGTTGATCCTCGACACACCGTCCTTCACGTCCCGATAGGAGCTGCGCGATGGAGACCCAGACCAGCCCGACCGCCCCAGATCTCACGCGGGAGCGGATCTCCCATCGCAACAAGCCGTGCGGATGCCCCGACTTCGATCGGGCCATCACGCGACGGTCCTTCCTGAAGCGCGCCGGTGCGGCAGGCCTCGTTGCGGGACTGGCCTCGGAGACGGCGTTCACGCGTCTGGCGTTCGGCGCCTCGGACTACAGCGGCGACGTCCTGGTCGATCCTGTCGCTCCGCGGCGGCTTCGACGGCCTCCAGGCCGTCGTCCCCGCCGCCGAGCCCCACTACTCCAACTACATGGCCCTCCGACCGAACGTCGGGATCCCGAGCGGCCAGCTCCTCCCGCTCGACAGCACGTTCGGCCTCCATCCGGCGCTCGGCGCGCTGAAGCCCCTCTACGACGCGGGGACCTTCGGGATCGTGCATGCCGTGGGGATGGCCGATCCCGACCGCTCGCATTTCTCGGCGATGGAGGAGCTCGAGCGCGCGGCGCCGAACACCTCGGTCCGCACCGGCTGGATCGACCGCGTCCTCGGGCGCCGCCAGGAGAGCTCGGTCTTCCAGGGCGTCCAGATGGGGAGCGGCCTGCCCGGCGACCGCCTTCCTCGGTCCGTCCCCCGAGCTTGCCATGTGGTCGATCGACGGCTTCGGGCTCTCGGCCGCGTACGACGATGACGAACGGCTCCGGTGGGATGCAGCGCTCCGCGGCGTGCACACGAACGCGCCGGCGGTCCTCCGTGCTCCTGCGACGGCGGCGCTCGACGCGCTGCAGACCGCTGCGCAGATGGAGCAAGCGGGCTACACGCCGGCGAACGGCGCCATCTACCCCGATTCCGACCTCGGCAACCACCTGCGCGACGTGGCCCGGCTCATCAAGCAGGACGTGGGCCTGGAGGTCGCGTCGGTGGACTACGGCGACTGGGACATGCATGCGGGCATGGGGGACGTCGCGAGCGGCTGGATGCACGACCATCTGACGGAACTGGCGGCGGCCCTGGCAGCCTTCTCGACCGACCTCGGCGGCATGTCGGGTGTGACGCTGTTGACCCTCACGGAGTTCGGGCGGCGCGGCGAGGAGAACGGATCCGGCGGCACCGACCACGGCTTCGGGCAGGTCGTGTTCCTGCTCGGAGAAGGTGTCAACGGCGGTCAGGTGCATGGGCTCTGGCCCGGCCTCGCGGACGGCGATCTCGTGGACGGAGATCTGGCGAAGACCACGGACTACCGATCGATCCTGGCCGAGATCCTCGAGGACCGCTGCGGCGCGGCCGCGTCGGACATCAACAGCATCTTCCCCGGCGCTCCGGGCGCCCGACCCGGCGTCGTCGCGCCCCTCGCCTGAGACCGCTTGCGGTAGGAGCTCGCGGTTACCGCATCTCGGGTACGTAGTTACGCACGGCTAGTGCCGATTCCTCACGGTATGGAACGGCTCCACGCCCTCCGCGAGGAAGACGGGTTCACCCTCATCGAGCTCATGGTCGTATTGGTGATCATCAGCATCCTGACCGCCCTCGCCCTTCCGGCGTTCCTGGGCGCGCAGGAGCGCTCGAAGGACCGGGCCGCTCAGGCCGATCTGCGGACCGGGGTCGCGGCGGCGAAGGCCGCCTACTCCTCGACGGGTGACTACAGCGCCATCACGCTGGCGGACATCCAGGGCGCCGAGCCGTCGGTGGACTTCGTTGCCGGGGGGACCGCCTCGTCGACGAGCAACGACTACGCGGTGTCGTTCCGGATCTGGAACTACGGCGAGGTCGACCTGGCCCGTCAGTCGGGGTCGGGCGATTGCTTCTACGTTCGGACGATCGACGAGCAGGGCACCGCGCCGGAAGACGTTCCGAAGACCTACTTCGGCTGGGCAGGCGTCGCCTGCTCCGCCAACACGGTGGCGGCGTTCGTGACCGGCCCGGTCAGCTTCCCCGGCTGGTAAGCCGGCAAGCGCATCGCTTCGCCGGGTCGACGCCTCTGCTCCTGTTCCCTACGGTTCCCCGCGATCCGTGCCCGCGGTGGGATTCGGACTCCTACCAAGTCCGTAACGGCCGGTACTGGATCGGATTGTCTCGTGCCTGGTGAGCGAGGTGATCACGCGCGGAGATGACGCCTCGTGTTGTGCCAAGTCATGTCTGGACGAATCGCTCGTTCGCACATCGTTCAAGCACAGGGTGGAGGGTAGTTTCTGGCGCTCGCTCCAGAGCCCCTGTAGGCGAGCCGCCTGCAAGCCGGGTATGAAATCTCATCCCTCGCCCGCTCGTCAATCGAGTAGTGATGTCCCGTTCGGATGAGACACCGCGAGCAGCCCCTTCGCGCGTCGACCGCGCCTATCCGCCCCCGCTATCGGTCGAGGGCTCGGGCGCGACCTTGTAGAGATGCCATTCATCCGGAACCCCTTTGAGGGCGCGCATCCCTCGGTCTTCGAATGACAGGCCGGAGCCAGCCGTCAGGTCCTTCACCGTCGACGATGCCCAAACCTCCGAGGCACCGGCGAACCCGGCGATCCGTGCCCCGATGTGCACGGCTATGCCCTTCACCCCATCCTTGTCGAGCTCGATCTCACCCGTATGGACGCCCGCACGAACCTCAAGACCGAGTGAACCGATCGATCCGACGATGGCGGAAGCACAGCGAACGGCGCGCGCGGGGCCGTCGAAGGTCGCGAGGAATCCGTCCCCAGCCGTGTCTATTTCGACGCCGTGGTAACGACCGAGCATCCCGCGAATCACGGTGTGATGCCGCTCGAGCAGCTGCCTCCACGCATGGTCCCCAATCCCCGCCGCCTTCTCCGTGGATCCCGACGATGTCGGTGAACACGATTGTGGTCAGCACGCGATTGAGTTCCGACCGCTCGGCAGAGAGGTCCTCTATGAACGTCCGCAGTTCGTGGACCACCAGATCCTGGCGCTGCGGGGAGACGGGCCACCAATCTCCCGGCGGAAGCTCGACCAATCGTGAACCGGCGATCCGCTCGGCGACATACCTGGCCGATTCCACCGGTCGGGTTCCGTCACTGATCGGGATGTTCGGACAGATGAGGAGCGTCGGAACATTCACAGCCGGCAGGATGGCGCGGGCGTCGGTGTCGTACCACATGTGCTCGAAGCGGAGCGCCTCGCCCGGCGACATCGAATACCGGAAGAACTTCGCGAGCCATTCAACCCACTCGTCGTCGGCGGCCAGCGACGGCGCGTCCCCTGCCAGGAACTCTCTTGCGTGAGCCGCGGTTCCCCAGGAGGAGCGGATCCACTCGATCGACCGGGCCTCGTCTTCGGCCGACCACCCGAACTCGTAGTCGGGAGACCACCCCGTCTTGGCTTGCGGGCCGATCCACACCAAGCCTATCGTTCGTTCCGGATAGGTGGCGGCGAAGAAGGACACCAGCGCCCCACCCTCTCCCTGACCGACGAGCACGGCCCGCTCGGAGCCGGTGGCGTCGAGAACCGTACGCAGGTCGTCCGCCCGCGTCTCGAGATCGCACAAAGGCGACACACGCTCCGACAGTCCGCTTCCGCGCTTGTCGAACGAGATGAGTCGCCCGAGCGACGCGATGTTGGAGAAGTACCGGGCGACCCACGGCTGCTCCCAGACGAGTTCCACGTGGGTCGCGAAGCCACCCGCGTAGACGATGTCGGGCCACCCCTCACCCACGGCCTGATAGGCGATCTGGACGCCATCGCCCGTCGTCGCGTATCGCGTCTCCGGAGTCATGCCCGCAGTCTCATCTCCTCCGCGAAGCGAGCGCAACTTCAAGCAGGGACGCCGAGAGCTTCGATGAGGATTCCGTTGTGCCCGGGGTGGGAGTCGAACCCACACGCCCTTTCGGACCGGCGCTTTTAAGGCACCTCCGTCTACCAGTTCCGGCACCCGGGCAACCCGGCGATGCTAGCCCACCACGACCCGCGGGCACCTGCGCCGAGACCTCTGCGGTAGCCTGGTCGTTCGGGCCTCTTCAGGCCGTGGAGCACCGAGCCGAGGGACCAGGGGTGACGGTGGATCGATCCCGAGCCGTACCGGAGGCCGACGAGGACCCCGGCGATACCACGCGGGACGCCTCGCTCGGCATCCGCGTGCTGGTGATCATGGCGGCGGTACTCGCCGCCATGGCAGCGGGCATGGCGGTCGGCGATGGAGGGTCGCGCGGCGCGGTCCTCGCTCCGCTCATGATCGTGGCGGTGATCGGCCTCGCCTGGCTGGCGATGGTGCGCTTCACCCTCTTCGTGGCCGTCATCCTGGTGCTGCGCAGCAGCCTCGACGCCCTGAGCTTCTCCTCGAGCGGCGTCGACGCGTTCGACCCGGCGGCGCTCGTCTCGGTGGGCTTCCTGCTCGCGGGCTCCATCTGGTACGCGGTGCAGCCGCGTGAGGCGCGTGTCCGGGTTTCCCCCCTGGTGGCGCCGATGATCCTGCTGACGGTGGTCGGAGCCGTGAGCACGCTCCTGGCGCCGGGTGCGGGGGCGGGCCTCGTCGACGTGCTCAAGCTCGCGACCGTGGCCATGATCCTCCTGGTCATGAACCAGTTGTTGCAAGACTTCCGCGACGCCCGGCTGATCACGATCGCGGTCTTCGTCTCGGCCCTGATCCCCCTGAGCGTCGCGGCGCTGCAGTACCTCACCCGGGCCGGGCTCCACTACTCGGGCACGTTCGGCCGCGTGAAGGCCACGTTCGAGCATCCGAACCCCCTCGCGATCTACCTCACCTTCCTGATCCTCATGGGCGTGGCGATGCTGCCCTACGTCCATCGGCGGCTCCGGCCATGGCTCCTCGGGATCGTCGCAGCGTCCAGCGTGGTGCTCCTGCTCACCTACACCCGCTCGGCCTGGATCGCGACGTTCGCCGGCCTGCTCGTGATCGGCTACTTCTACGGCAAGCGCGTCGTGGGCGTGGTCGGGTTGGTGGCCGTCGTCGTCATGCTCACGGTTCCGTCCGTCGCATCCCGTTTTGCCGACCTGGACACGACGACCACCGTCAGCGGCGAGGCAGGGAACTCGCTGGTGTGGCGGTTCGAGTACTGGAACGAAGCGCTCCACCTGAGCGATTCACCGTTCCTCGGTGAGGGGCTCTCGGCGGTGAAGCTGGAGGCGGCGGAAGCCAAGTCCCCGCACAACGACTTCATCCGGGTCTACGTCGAGACCGGCATCGCCGGGCTGGTCGCCTACCTGTGGTTCCTGGTGAGCGCGATCCGCGTGGCCGGCATCGGCTTGCTCGAGGTGCACGACAGCCCCTACCGAGGGATCGTGGTGGGCTTCGCCGGCGTCTTGGCGGCGTTCCTGCTCCTCTCGCTCGTGTCGAACGTGATCACGCAGCTCGTCCTCCTCTGGTACTTCGCGACGCTGGCCTCGCTCGCAACGGCCGCTCCGAGGCTCGCTGCTCGCGACGCGCGTGCGGTGGCCGTGTGAGGATCCTGCACGTCAACAAGTTCCTCTACCGTCGTGGCGGGAGCCGAGGGCTACATGCTCGACGTGGCCGCCCTGCAGGTGGCGGCGGGTCACGACGTGGCGTTCTTCGGCGATGGACCACCCGGAGAACGATGCCGATGCCCTACGAGCGGGCCTTCCCGTCCCACGTGGAGTTCGAGCCGCCGCCACCGTCGGTCGAGGGCAAGGTCGCGGGCGTCGGCACGGATGCTGTGGTCGTCGTCCGCCGCGCGCGGGATGGAGACGGTGCTCGAGGACTTCCGGTCCCGACATCGTGCACCTGCACAACATCTACCACCAGCTCTCGCCGTCGATCCTGCGGCCGGTGCGCCGGCACGGCATCCCGGCGGTCATGACGCTGCACGACTACAAGCTCGTGTGTCCCACGTACCGGCTGCTCGATCACGGCGAAGCTCTGCGAAGCGTGCGTCGCCTCGGCGGTTCTGGGAGCCCCGTCGTGCGCCGCTGCAACGGTGGGTCGCTGCGCCGCGAGCGCGGCTGCACGCGGTCGAGCTGTCGCTCCACACGGTCGGCGGAGCGTACGGCCCGTCGGCATCTTCATCTGTCCGAGCCGGTTCCTGCTCGAGCAAGATGCGCGCCGGGCAAGGTGTACCCCGACCGGCTGCGGTGGATACCCAACTTCGTCGATCCTGGACGCGATCGTGCCGAAGCGGCGCCGGGCGGCGGCGTGTGGTCTTCGCTGGACGCCTCTCCGACGAGAAGGGTGTCGACGTGCTGATCGAAGCGATGGCGCAGCTGCCCGGCGGCCGACTGGACGTCGCCGGGGACGGCCCAGCCGGACGGCGCTGGAGGCGTTGAGCGGCGAGCGCGGCGTGGCCGACCGGGTCGCGGTTCCACGGTCGGCTCGCGCCGACCGACTGCAGGAGCTGCTCGCGGTCGCGGCGGTCGCGGCGGTGCCGTCGCGCTGGTACGAGAACATGCCGCTCGCGGTCCTCGAGGCGTTCGCGTGCCGGACTCCCGGTCGTGGGCACGCTCCCTCGGCGGCGTGCCCGAGCTGATCGAGCCCGGGGTCGACGGGGCGATCGTGCCGCCCGACGACCCCGGGGCCCTGGCCGCCGCGCTCGGTGCCCTGCTGGACGATCCCGTGGTCGCGTTCGGCATGGGCGCGGCGGGCCGCGCCCGAAGGCGGAACGCGACTACGCCCCCGACGCTCCACCTCGAGCGGCTGCACGCCACCTACGACGAAGCCCGCACGCGCGTGACGGCGTGACCCGCCGCCTGCGCATCGCGATGATCGGCCAACGTGGCGTGCCCGCCACCTTCGGTGGCGTCGAACGCCACGTGGAGGAGACTCGGCGCGCGCCTGGTCGAGCGCGGGCACGACGTGATCGTGTTCGGTCGCACGAACTACGTGGAGGAGCACGCTCCGGTCTATCGCGGCATGCACGTGCGCACCCTGCCCACCGTCGCAGCAAGCACCTCGACGCGATCGTGCACAGCGGTCTGTCGACGGTCGCCGCCATGGCCGACCGCGTGGACATCGTCCACTACCACGCGATCGGGCCCGGCCTCCCGCGCGTTCCTGCCCCGCTACTTCGCCCGCAGCGAAGGTCGTCCTGACGATCCACGGGCGCGACGCGAGCGCGCGAAGTGGGGCGGCGCGGCCCGCCGAGGTGCTGCGCAGCGGCGAGTGGATCTCCGCCCGTGTCCCGGACGCGACCATCGTCGTGGCACGTGACCTCGGTGAGACTACCGGACGACGTATCGGCGACGGACCGTGGTACATCCCGAACGGCGTCGAGGCCGGGATCGCCCGCGACGCCTCGGTCATCGCCGAGCGCTGGGGGCTCCCCGGGGCTCCTACCTCCTGTTCGTGGGCAGGCTCGTGCCCGAGAAGGCGCCGGACCTGCTTGGTCGGCGGCGTTCCGCGACGTCCCCGGCGACGTCCGTCTCGTGATCGCGGGCGGCTCCAGCTTCACGGACGACTTCGTCCGTGACCTCGAGCGGGAGGCGCGCCGGGACGACCGGGTCCTCATGGCCGGCTACGTCTACGGCGAATCCCTCCAGGAGCTGTACGCGAACGCGGCGGCGTTCGTGCTGCCCTCGTCACTGGAGGGACTCCCGCTCACGCTCCTCGAAGCCGCGTCGTACGGGACGCCGGTGGTCGCGAGCGACATCCCGCCCCACGTCGAGATCCTGCAAGACGACGCTCCCGGACACCATCTGTTCCCTTCCGGCTCCCGGGCCGCGCTCACGGAGGCGCTCGTCGCCGTGCTCAGCGATCCGGAGCGCGAACGGAAGGGAGCCAGAGCCCTCCAGGAGCGGATCCTGGCCGCCTACCGCTGGGACGACGTCGTCGATGCCACGGAACGGGTCTATCTGGACGTGGTGGCGGGCCGATGAGCGAGGGCCCGATCCGGGTGGTGTACATCGCTGGCTCCGGACGCAGCGGCAGCACGATCCTGGACAACATCCTGGGGCAGATCGGCGGCTGGGTGTCGGCCGGAGAGGTGCGGTTCCTGTGGGAACGCGGGGTCGTCGGCGACCGGCTCTGTGGCTGCGGCGAGCGATTCTCGGCCTGCCCCTTCTGGACACGGGTCGTGGAGCGCGTGTCGGCGACCGACGGTCCGCCGGACCCATCGCGGATGATCGCGCTGCTGGGCGAAGCGACGAGGGCGCGGCACATCCCCCTGCTCGTCCGGGCGCGCCGGCGACCCGCCGAGCTGGACGCACGGATCGGCGATCTGACCCGGACCCTGAGCAGCGTGTACCGGGCGATCGCGGAGATCGCCGAGGCACGCGTCATCGTCGATTCCTCGAAGCTCCCGACGTACGGGGAGGTCCTGCGTCACGTTCCCGGGATCGACCCGTACATCGTCCATCTGGTCCGCGACCCGCGCGCGACCGCCTTCTCGTGGAGCACGGCGAAACCCCTGCCGGAGGCCGACGGCGGGCGCATGCAGCGGCAGGGCGCTGCGAAGAGCGCAGGGCTCTGGACCCTCTGGAACGGCCTCGCGGAGGCGTGGTGGCGCTCCGATCCGACCCGGTACCTCCGGATCCGTTACGACGATCTGACGCTCGAGCCGGAGCAGACCGTGGAGCGCATCGTGCGGTTCGCCGGGGCCCCGCACGTGCAGCTCCCGTTCGTGACGCCGCACCAGGTCGAGCTGGCGTCGACCCACGGTGTGGCCGGGAACCCGAGCAGGTTCACGACCGGCGTGGTCGAGCTCCGCGCGGACACCCGTTGGCGGGCCGAGATGCGCCCGGCGGATCGGGCCGTCGTCGCGAGCGTCACCTGGCCACTCCTGGCGCGCCCGGGCTACGTCACCGCTCGACGACCCGGCTAGCCCGTCAGGGCCCGCTGGGGGACGCGGGTTCGGGACCCTCGTCCAGCTCCGGGGGAGATGGCTCGCTCGACTGCCGCTTCCGCCGCACCCCGACGAAGCTCCGCTCCACGTCCCCGAGGCCCAGCAGGACCGCGATCGCGAGGTAGGCGACGACGCCGACCACCCCGATGACGGCCACGATCGCGAGCTGTGCCAGAGAGCCCGACGCATCCTCCGGCTGCAGAACGATCCGGCCCCCGATCAGCACCGCCGTCATGACGACGCCGGCGAGCAGCAGGCGGACCAGCGTTGCGCCGATGCCGGGGAGGCCGATCTTCAGGTCCCGTCGCATCCGCACACCGGCGTGCACGACGTTGACGTACTGCGCCATCGAGTACGCGAGGGCGACCGCCAAGATCGCCTCGGGTCGATCGCCGACGGGCAGCAGGAGAGGCGGGATCAACAGCAGGTTGGCGGCCACACCGTAGATCGTGTTGCGGAGCGGGACCTTCGTGTTGAGCTCGGCGAAGAACGGCGCCAGGAAGGCCCGCTGGACCGCACTTCCCACCAAGCTGAGGGCGTACACGGCCAGGACCTTCCCGAGGAGCTCGGCGTCCGCCGCCGAGAACGACTTGCGATGGAACACGGCCAGGACCGCGGGCCCGGCGAGAACCGCCATGAGCGCCGTGAGGGGGATGCTGACGCCGAGCATCACCTGCACGCCGAGACGGGTGAGCGCGCGCACCTCCGATCGGTCGCGCTGCGAGGTGGCGCGCGTCAGGCGAGGCAGCAAGACCACGATGACCGAACGGAACAGCACGGACCCGCCGATCGCGGAGATCAACCGGTAACCGTAGTTCATGATCGTGATGGAGCCGGGCGGGAGGAACGAGATGAAGATCTGCTCCACGACGCGAGCGAGCGGATTCAACCCCGCGCCGGCGAGCGGACGGACGCACAGCCGTCCCACGGCGGCCACCTCGGGGTCGCGGATGGGTCCACGGATCATCCGATAGCCGCGGAGGAGCGCGACCACGAACAGGAAGACGGCTTGGAGAACGGCGCCTGCCAGGTACGCCCACGCGACCACCCGGATCGCCTCGGGGTCGGTCACGATCACGATCGCAGCGGCGACGCCGTTGAAGACCACGTTCATGAGGGCGGGAGCGACGAACGACTGGAGCGCGTTCAGGAGCGCTCGGAAGACCTCGGCGACCCCCACCAACGGCACGACCCAGAACAGGATCCGTGAGAGGCGGACCGCCTCGGCACTGCTCGCGGCATCGAGGCCGGGAGCGGTGACCGCGATCAGGGGGCCTGCGAGGAGGACCCCGATCATCGCGACGGCCACACCGATCCCGATCGCTGCGATCAGGGTCGCGGTCGAGAGCCGCCACGTTTCCCGCTCACCCTTCTGGGCGAGCCAGGTCGAGATCGCGGGGACCAACGCCTGGTTCGCGCCCACCATGACGATGGCCACGATGCCGAGCGGGATACGCGCTGCCACGAAGAACGCGTCGGTAGCCTCGGTCGCACCGAAACCGGTCGCGATCGCGACGTCGAGGACCAGCCCGGACGCGACGCTCAGTCCGGCCGCGACGCTGGTGCTGCTCGCATGTCGGACGACCTCGCGCGCGCGCGATCGCCGCTGTGGCTGCTCGTCCAACCTCGGTCCCTCTACGGAGTCTCCGAGCCCCATCGGGTGATCCCGGCGCGGCGCCTGAACCTTACCCGGGGGCAGGAGCCTCCCCCGTCACGGTTCCGTGGATCCCGCCGGCCACCGCCTTTCGAACGATGTCATCGGCCCTAGACCCGACGACGGACGCGGCCTCCCCCGGCTCGACCCGACGCGCGGTCCGATCGTCCGACTGCGGGGAGCCGACCCATGCGCCGAAAGAAGAGGCAGAGCGAGGTGCCGCGCAACGAGGGATGGGGGGTGCGGGCCCGGGGGACGCAGAGGGGATGACATCACCATGAGGCAGCATGGGGTCCGGATCGTCGCAACATGGCTCGCACTGGTGGTCGCCGCTGGCGTGTTGATCGCGTCACCCTGGGCGGGCGCCGCCCAACCACCCGACTTCGACACCCTCCTCCGGAACCGGCCGTACCTCACACTGTTCACGGAGTCCAACGACGCAGGGCAGATGCGGACGATCAACCAGTTGACGGGGACGGCCCTGCAGACACGGCTCGACGATCTCACCCGTTGGTACGCGCACTTCCACAGCGAAGGCAGCAACAGCTGGCCCTTCGGCGAAGCCTCCCGGGGCACCTCGAGCTCGACCCTGGCCAGCAAGCTCGCCGCGAACGGTGCGATCGTCACGAACTACCGCAACGGCTCGTACGTCTCGCAGGCGAACCGTGGGCAGGCGAACTGGGGGGAGGCCGAGGTGCTCGAGCGCCAGGCTCCTCTCGCGATCGCCACCTTCTTCCCAGGCAACTCGAAGCCCTACGTGGCCGGGAACGACGGGGCCTCGGGCGGCCGGCTCCTGAACGCGTTGAACGCATCGGCGACGACCGTCAACGTGTCCGTCACCCCGAGCGGCGACCGTCCCGCCGGGACGCCGAACACCTGGCCGTTCATGGCATCGCGCGGCGCGGGCGCCACGCCGAACGCGCACTCGACCAACACGCACGATGTGGCGACCTGGCTCCGGATCGACGACGAGCTGATGCAGATCGTGGGCCAGCCCAGCGCGTCGGGCGGCGACACGATCGCCCTCGACGTCCTCCGTGGCCTCTGGGGCACGAACGCCCAGCAGCACGATGCGAACACACGCGTCCAGTCCCCGGTGTACATCGGCAGCAGCTCGGCCGCCGCGGTCGACGCGGGCCTCGCCGGAGCACCGAACCAGAACGACGCGAACGCCACGCTCCGGTACGCGATCAAGATCTGGAAGCCGGCGGGACATGGGTTCATCGCTGACCGCATCGAGGCGACGTTCGGTGCGAACCTGCAGGGCTACAACGGTGTGTGGCTCGACGTCTCGAGCTGCAACCAGTACAACAACTCGGACGTCAACGGGAACCCGGTCTTCCAATGGAACGACGACACCAACGCGAAATGGACCCGTGACGGATGGGGCGGCGCCCAGAAGACCAAGCTCGCCGGGCTCCGGAACCACTTCCCGAACGTGTGGTTCGCGGGGAACAACCTGAGCAACAACGACAGCTGCACGTGGGACCTGCTGGCCAACGCGTATGACGGCGGCGCCCTCGAGCACTACATGAAGCCGGGCGGCGAGTTCAACTTCAACTGGGCAACCCAGATGGACCAGACGTTCCGCATCATGAACGGGAACTGGCCCGGGTTGTTCTGGGTCCGCTGGAACTTTGCTTTCACCGGGAACGTTGCCCAATACAAGCGGCTCGCCTACGGCGCCGTGCTCCTCGCCTACCGCGAGTCCGCAACGCGGTTCCAGTTCGGTGGTCCGTTCGGTCTGAGCGCTCCCGACGACCTGTTCATGTGGAACCTCGGTGCGCCGATCTCGAACCCCGGATCTCTGGCTGCGACCCAGGCTGGGAACAGTGGCCTCTACCGGCGTGACTTCAACAACGGGATCGTGCTCGTGAACCCGACGGGCGCCGCCATCAACTACTCCCTCGATGACACCTACTGGGACGTGAACGACCCGGATGCGCAAGGTTCGCCGACGGCGGTCACCTCGATCCACGTGGGTGCGAACGATGCCGCCTTCCTCCTGCGGGGCGCCGACGGAGCGCCCCCACCGAGCCCGTCGCCGTCGCCCAGCCCGACGTCGGCGAGTCCCACCCCTCCACCCAGTCCCGTGAACGTGGCGCCGGACGCCCAGATCGGCGCACCGCTGGCAGGCGCCACGCTCCCGGCGGGAACCGTGAGCGTGCAGGGCGTGGCGACGGATGACGCCGGCGTCTCGTCCGTGGAGGTGGCGATCAAGGACACCGCGACAGGCCGGTGGTGGAACGCCGGCACCGGAGTGTGGCAGACCCCGCGCGTCGGGTTCGCCGCCACGCTCACGCAACCCGGGGCCACGGCGACGAGCTGGACCGCCGCCTGGGCCGCGGCCACGGGCGGGACGTTCCAGGCCGTCATCACGGCCCGCGATGCGGCCGGGGCCGCGGACCTGAGCCCCGCCACGGTCACCTTCAACGTGAGCGGGACGACGCCCAGTCCGACCACGACCCCGTCGCCCACGACGCCGCCGAGCCCGACGGGAACGACCTCCCCGACCGGACCGCCGAGCCCCACCGCCACCCAGTCGCCGAGCCCCACCGGGACGCCCGCGAACGAGGCGCCGAACACGTTCGTCTCGGACCCGACGTTCGGCACCCAGGTGACGACCGGCTCCCGCGTGGTCGTCGAAGGACTCCGCGATCGACCCCGACGCCGTGCAACGGGTGGGCGTGGCGATCCGCGACCTCGACCGACGCACGTGGTGGCACACCAACGGCGTCTGGGGCGCCTGGCAGGAACAGGGTGCGGACCTGTCCGCCGGGAACGCGGCGCAGACCGGGTGGAGGTACGCCTGGAGAGCGCCGAGGGCAGGTCGCTTCCTGTTCGTCGTCCGCGCCGTGGGCGCCGACGGCGAGATCGACCGAACACCGGCCGGCGCGATCGTGGTGGCGAGACCTCCACGCGACCAGCAGGGTCCGACGACCACGATCGTCCGGTTGCGATCGGCCCGAGACACGGGCCTGGGTGGTCGCCTCCTCATCGTCGGGCGGGCTGCGGATGAGACCCGGGTCGCCAAGGTCATGGTCCGGATCAAGGACCCGCGGACCCATCTGTTCTGGCACGGCGGCGCCTGGTCCGCCGACCCCGTCCGCTACCGGGCGCACCTCTCCACCGCCGGGACCTGGAGGCTCCGCGTGTCGGTGCCCGCCGGTGTGATCAGGATCCGTGCTCGCGCCGTGGACGCCGCTGGGAACCGGGATTCCTCACCCGCCGTCCGGCGGGTGAGGGTGGCCTGAGCCGAGGGATGCGGACGGGACGCGCGCGCGCGTTCCGTCCGCTCCACGACACCGAGAACCGCTACGCGCCGTACGCCTCGTACACGAGGACGCGGTCCGCGTACGTGTCCGAGACGTAGATGCGACCCTGCGGATCGACGGCGACGGCCTCGGGGTTGGAGAACCCGGTCACGGTCGCGATCTCCGCGCCGTCAGCACGGAGAACGACCAGGCGGTCGTGTCCCGTATCCGCGACGAAGATCCGGCCCTGCGGATCGACCGCCACCCCCTGGGGGTTCTTGAGGCCGTCCGTATAGACGGCCACCCGTGCGAAGGTGGCGCCTCCCGCCGACACCGCGTACTCCACGATCCGGTCGTTGTCGGTGTCGGCCACGAAGAGGTTGCCCGAGACCGGGCTGAGCGCCACGGCGGATGGATGCCCGAACTGATCGCTGCCGCTCCCATGCGCCCCGACGGAACCGACCGGGGTCCGCGTGCCCACGTCGTACGACACGATGCGGTGGTTGTTCGTGTCGGCGATGAACGCGATCCGATCGGAGGCACGGATCACGATCGCGTGGGGCCAGTTGAACTGGTCGGGTCCTGAGCCCTCCGATCCGAACTTGGACTGGACAGCTCCGGCGGGCGGGGCGGCACGGCACGGTTGGGTGTCGATCCTCATGACATGGATGTTGTTCTGCTTCGTGTTCGCCACCCAGAGGTAGCCGGTCTCGGGGTCGACAGCCACGCCGCGGGGCCAGTTGAACTGGCCGACCGCCGAACCCCGCGTCCCGCACTCGCTGACGATCTGGCCAGTCTCCGACATCCGCACGATGCGGTGATGCACCGTGTCCATGATCGCGAGGGTGCCGTTCGCCTCGAACGCGATCTGATGCGGCTGATGGAAGACGTGCCTGCGGGTGGAGGGCGGCAGCGGGTCGCCGATCCGCTCCGCGTACTGCCAGCCGGTCGCCGTGCGGTTGAAGCGCTCGAGCCTCCAACCCCACAGATCGGCACCCCAGACATCGCCGTCAGCGGCCACGGCCACGCGCCTGAGCTCGGTGAACTTTCCGGGATCGGACGCCAGGCCGTTCCCTCCGAAGGCTCCGACCGGATCTCCGTTGAGCCGATAGACCTCGATCGTGTCCTCGTTGCCGAGCGCCACGTAGACGAGCCGTTTCCCGAGGACCGGATTCTTCGCCAGCCGGATCCCGTACGGCGTGTTGCTCGCGACCGTCCCTGTCGGCCAGGCATCGAGACAGTCGCCCGACGGCGAGAGCTTCACGACGTTGTGCAGGGTGTAGTTCGCGATGTAGATGTTGCCTTGCGGGTCGGCGTCGGCGTCTCGAGGTGCGGAGAGGTCGCACGGACCGCTGTTCGGATCCGTGAAGCCCCGGATCTGGTCGCCGGCGAGGTCGAAGAGGCGGATTCGCTGGCTGCTGCTCGAGTCCGCGACGTAGACCACATCGTCCCGTACCGTCACGCCGATCGGGATCCCCATCCCGGGACCCTTGAACGACGTCAGCCATCGGCCGTCGGCGGAGAGCTTCACGATCCTCTTGTTGCGTGCGTCGGCGACGAAGACCCTGCCCCTCGAATCGATCCCGATGTCGCGTGGATCGGAGAAGCGGTTCCTCCCCCCGCCGGGCCTGCCGATGCGCCAGAGCTCCGTCCCGTGTTTCGTGTACTTGGCGATCTGATCGTTCCCCGTGTCGGCGATCACGATGGTGCCGTCGGGAGCGACCTCCATGCCCGAGGGGTACATCTCGGCGTGCAGAGGACCGCCGAGGGTGCGCAAGAAGTCGGGAGGGTTGCCGGTGTCGCCCTGCGCCGGCGCGATGGTCAGGAGGGCGGCGGCGAGCGCCGCGGCGACGACCGACCAGCCGGCCCGGCGCCGCCGGGTGTCGCTCTCACCTCGTGGCCCCATCGATCCCTCGATCTCCTCGCCCGACTCCTGGCGCGCACTCCTCACGTGAGCACGAAGCGGTTCGTGGGCTTCGTCGGGTCGACGAGCCCGGCGGTATCGGTCGCGATAGCCAGGATCGAGTAGCTGCCCGGGCCGGGCGCGGCCCACGAGAACGACCACGTCGTCGAGGTCGCGCCCGGGGTCCCCAGCGTGGCCGTGAGCACCTGGTAGGTGCCCCACGTTCCGTTGGCCCTCCACCACTGGTTCGTGGTGCGGTTCTTGATCGCCACGCCGACCGAGGCGACACCGCGGTTGTCCGTGGCCATCCCCGTGGCGACCACCGGGTTCGCCGAGATCGTCTCGATCCTGGGTGGGCGACGTGATGGTGGCATCCGGCGGCGTGGTGTCGGGAGGTGGCGGGACCCCTTGGTACGCGTCGTACACCTGCACCCGGTCGGCGTAGGTGTCGGAGATGTAGATCTTGCCCGTCGGGTCCACCGAGACGGCCTCCGGGTAGGTGAACGAGGTCAGGATGCCGAGCTGCGTCCCGTTCGCCTGCAGGATCACGACGCGGTTGTTCTTCGTGTCGGCGACGATGATCCTGCCCTGCGGATCGACCGCCACTCCCTGGGGTTCGGAGAAGCCTCCCGTGTACGACGTGACCCGCGTGAAGGTCGCGCCCCCGTTGGAGACCTGGAACTCGACGATCCGGTTGTTCTTCGAGTCGGCGACGAACAGGTTCCCGGTCACCGGGCTCACGGCCACCGCCGTGGGGAACTGGAACTGGTTGTTCCCGGTCCCCTTCGTGCCGAACTGCGCGATGGGCGCCCGCGTGGCCACGTTGTAGGTCACGATCCGGTGGTTGTTCGTGTCGGCGATGAAGGCCACGCGATCGGACGCGCGGATCGCGATGGAGTGCGGCCAGTTGAACTGGTTGAGGGCCGTGCCGAACGTACCGAACTTGGCCCCCGACACGGGTGCGGCACCGCACGTGTCCGGCCGGATGATGTGGATGTTGTACTGCTTCGTGTTGGCCACCCAGAAGTAGCCCGTCACCGGATCGATCGCCAGCCCACGGGGCCAGTTGTACTGACCGATGGCCGACCCTCGCCGGCCGCATTCCCGGATGATCTGTCCGGTCGGGCTCATGCGCACGATCTTGTGATGCACCGTGTCCATGATGTTAACGGTGCCGTCGTCGCTGAACGCGATCTGGTGGGGCTGGTGGAACACGTGGGTGTCGGTCGATGCCGGCAAGGGAGGGCCGACGGTCTGCGCGTAGCTCCAGCCGGTCGCCGTCCGGTTGAACCGCTCGACGCGCCATCCCCAGAGGTCGGCGCCCCAGATGTCGCCGTCCGATGCGACGGCGACCCTGCGGAGCTCATCGAAGGTGCCCGGGACCGAGGCGTCGCCCTGGGCGCCCACCACGCCTTCCTTCGTTCCGTTCTGCCGGTAGACCTCGATCGTGTCCTCGTTGCCGAGCGCCACGTACACCAGCGAGATCCCCAGCACGGGGTCGGGGGCGATCCGCACGCCGTACGGGGTCGCCGATGCGATGGTTCCCGTCGTCCAGCTCGTCAGGCATGCCCCGGTGGACGACAGCTTCACGATGTTGTGGTTCTTGTAGTTCGCGACGTAGACGTTGCCGCTCGCGTCGGCGTCCGCGTCACGTGGGTCGTTCAGATCACAGGCGCCGCTCCCCGGATCGGTGAACTGCCGGATCTCGTTGCCCGCGAGGTCCCACACACGCACGCGGTTCTTGCCGGAGTCCGCCACGTAGACGACGTCGTTCGTGACGCTCACGCCGAGCGGGAAGCTGATCCGGTTCCCGGTGGGGCCCAGGTACGCGGCGATCCAGCTGCCGTCGGAGGCGAGCTTCACGATCCGGTTGTTGCGGGAGTCGGCGACGTAGATGTTCCCGGCCGCGTCGATCCCGATGTCCCGAGGGTTCCAGAACTGGTTCGTCCCCGTGCCGTACGTGCCCACACGCCAAAGCTGTGCTCCCGCTGCCGAGTACTTCGCCACCTGGTCGTTGCCCGTGTCGGCGATCACGAGGGTCCCGTCGGGAGCGACCTCCATGCCGGAGGGATACATCTGCGCGTGGTTGGGTCCGCCGAGGGTGCGGAGGAAAGCGGTCGTGGTGCCCGTGTCGGCACCGGCCGCCGGTGCGACCACCACCGCGCCTGCGGCGATCGCCGTCAGGGTGACGGCGAGCAGGACACGCTTCAGCGACACCCGACGACCGTGTTCGGACCGATGCGACGTTCCCTCCATCTCGAGGCATCGCGCTCACGCGCGGCTGCCCTCACCTCCCTTTCGACCTTGCCCGTCCGTTCGCCGGGGTTCGCCCCACGTCACCTACCCCGAGAGATGCATGTTCGCCCATCGGGGGGACACACATCATCCCCCAAAGTGCCACCACTCGACTAGGACGAACGTCGTAGGACCACCGCGCTGCCTCAGGGAAGCCCCGGTCCGCCCGCGACGCTCAGGCAGGACGGAGCAAGAACGCGGCGTCGTGCGCGGGGATGGTCACGGAAGCGACGGCGGCCGGGCGGCCTCCCGAAGTGTGCAGGACGTCGTAGAAGGTCCCGCCGAGCTGGAGCGTCACCGCCGCCGAGCCTGGGTTCACCACGACGATCCCGTGGGCGAAGTCACGCCGGTAGAGCGGGGTTCCGGGGACCTGGAGCGCCCCGATGGTCCTGCGTGTCTCGCGCGGACGCCCCCAGTTCCAGAAGAAGAGGTCGTCGGGACGCTGCAGGCCCCAGGGGCCGCCGTACATGACCCGTCGCGCCGAACGACGGTGGGCGAGCAACAGCGATCCGTAACTGAAGCGCCGGTACTGCGCCGGACTCGCGCTCGCGTGCTGATCCCAGCGCACCCACAGCATCGCCGGCCAATCGTGGCGCATCACCTGGATCAGCTGCGTCATGTCGCTCGTCCAATCGAACGCGACGCCGCCGGTCCCCCACTTCATCCAATGCTCGAACGCACCACCGTCCACCGAGCGGCGGAGGATCTGCTCCGTGCAGCCGTTGGTGTTGCCGAGGTTGTTCGCCAGCAGCTTGTGGTGCGGGAACGCGCGATCGAGCGCGCGGAGCTTCCGGCGCTGCGCCCTCCCCCACGCCTCGGGTGTGAGCTTGGCGTGCGCCGGGTCGTTCCAGCCGAACACCTGATTGCCGAACGGATCGGAGTTCGAGTACTGGACGCAGCTCGTGGTGTCGAGCCAGATGGCGTTGTAGCCCTGGAAACCGCTGCCGAACGTCGTCCGGATACGACGGATGAGCCACCGATGGGCCGGCGTCCTCCAGATCTTGATCGAGTACCGCAGCGGGAAATTGGGGTCGTTCCGGGACGGAGCTCCGGAGAGCCCTTGGTCGAGCGACGCGCTCCCCACGTAGACGGGCGACATCACGCGGGTCCGCACGCCGTGTCGGGTGGGATGGGTCCCCCACAGTCCGCGCCGAACGCGCAGGATCACATCGCCCCCGTTCGCGGTTGGCGCCGCGACGACCCTCATGAGCTCGTTGTCGATCCTGATCCACGAGACGAAGTCGTGCGTGTTCCGCGAATGCGAGCGGGCTCCGAGTCCCGAACCGCGGGAGTTGATGTACGGCCAGGTGGCGGGCGCGCCCGTCGGCCTGAGAGCCGCCGCGGACGAGACGCGCACCATGGTGGCGTGCGCCGACAGGCGGGCCCGCAGGCGCGCCGACCCCGATGAAGGGGTCCCCTGGCCTTGGGGGCGCCAGTCCCCGGGCCAGAAGGTGGCGATCGAGGTCGGGACCCTCTTCTCGAGGCTCGCCGCCTCGTGGAAGTTGAGGCTCGCTCGACGGCTCGCCTGGCTCGCGAAGGAGCCGTTGCGGTAGTTCGAGACCCAAGCTCCTCGCGCCGCCAACTTCGAGGCCAGGGTCGTGCTCCCCCGCCCCTTGCAGTCCCTGCCGAGCAGGAAGCGATTGCTTCCCTGCGAGTTGAAATGGCGGAACCACCGGGTCAAGGAGGCGATCCGAGCGTTGCGCGCCGCCCCGGTGAGCCCGTTCACGGCCGCGTTCTCACCGCAGGCGTTCGCCTCGGTCCAGAGCCGGACGTAAGGCTTGCCCTTCAGGAGTCGGTCGAAGTTCGGGGGTCGGGCACTCGCCGCCGTCGGCGTCGTCACGAGGGTCGCCAGGACCAGGGCGGCGGCGATGAAGGTTCTGGTGTGGGGGGTCCTCCGCATGGGAATGGGAAACCCCAGGTTCGCGCCTGGGGTCTCCGAGAACCCTATCAGATCGTGCCGAGGGAAGGACCCAAGCCGGGATGGGACCGAGCCGTCAGGTGTTGATCCGGAACTCCTGAACCCGGTTCCCGTTGGCTTCGGCGACGTAGAGACTGTTCCCGGCGATATCCATGCCCATGGGTCCGAGCGTGCGTCCGAGGGCGGTGCCTCCACCGATGGTCGAGGCGACGAACTGACCGCTCTTCGTGAAGGTGACGAACTTGTGCGTCTTGTTGTCGGCCACGAAGACGTACGTGCCATTGACCTGAACGCCCTGCAGCTGCTGCACCGGCACGCTGGGGACGATCGCACCGAGGAACTGCCCCGTGGCGCTGAAGTGCTGGATGTTGTTGCGCGTGGCGTCCGACACCCAGATGGTGCCGTCGGGGTCGTAGGCGATGCCCCGCGGCCGGAGGAACCGCCCGTCGGTGGAGCCCGACGAGCCGAACGTGCGGATGACCGACCCGCTCGGCGACAGCACGACCACCCTGTTCTGGCTGACGTCGGGGAAGAAGATGGTGCCGTCTGGGGCGGTCGCGATGGCCCACGCCTTGTACGCCCCACCACCGCCGGCCGACCACACGGTGTTGCCGTTCGCGTCGAACTTCACGACGGACCCGGCATCGGTGTCGCCCACCAGCACGCACGTATAGGTGGGGCACCCGGGACCCGTGTCATCGACCGCGATCGCACGCGGGTAGTTGAAGCTCAGGTCGCTCCCGCCACCCCGGCTCCCCCACGCCTGGAGCGCTACACCCTGCGGGCTGAACTTCTGGAACCGTTGGTTCATGGTGTCGATGACCCAGATGTTGCCCTGCTCGTCGACGGCCACGTCGGGAGGGGTTGTCGAAACCTCCGAGCGGAGGTGGCGACGGCGTGTTCGGCACCTGGAACTGGTACACGCCGCTGGAGTTGAAGACGTGCACGCGGAACTGACCCAGGTCGGCGACCCAGACGCGGCCCTGCTGATCCACGGTCACACCACGGCCTCCCGACGGGAAGCGCCCGTTGCCGATGCCCTTCCCGCCGAACCGGGTGAGGTACGTGCCCGTCAACGTGAACTTGTTGGTGAAGCCCGTGGCCGCGTCGACCACGTAGATCCATCCGTTGGCTTCGTCAACGGCGATGCCGCGGAGATTCCCCGCGGGACCGAAGGAGCCGGGGGGCACCGGCTGGCCGCTGCCGGGACCGCCGATCGTGCGAACGAAGGTGACGCTCGCTGCCGTGGTACCTCCGAGCGCCAGCTCGTACACCTTGACGCGGGCGCTCCCGCTGTCGTTCACGAAGAGCAGGTCACTCCCGCCCGATCCACATCCGTGGCAGATCGCGAGCCCGCGGGGTGTCCGGAACTGCATGTTCCCGGACCCTTGCCGATCCGACCCGGAAGAGCTCGACGCCCGACGATGAGTTCACGCTGAGCTGATGGGATCGCGAGTCGGCCACCACGACCCGCCCATCGCTCGTGACCGCGGGATACGCCGGGTACGTGTAGCGCTGGGGCCCGCCGAACTCGGAGACGTACTGCCCGTTGAACGTGTACTTGTCGACGGTTCGGTTGGCGTCGACGTCGCCGAAGTAGAAGACCTGTGCGTTGGGGTCGACCGCGATGTCGTAGGGCGACAGGTGCTGCCCGGCCGCCGTCCCCTTCCGATCCTTCGCGTACTCGGCGACGAGCTGACCCGACGGGGTCACCTCCTTGACCGAGAAGTTCCAATAGTCCGTCAGCAGGATGTTGCCGTTCGGCAACGTGGCGGCGCCCCACGCGTAGAGGAACGCGGAACCCGGTCCGCCGATGCTCCGGATCCCGTCACCCCGGGAACGGCGGTGGCCGACCCTCCGGTGCTGAGAGCGGCGACCGTGGTCAGCGACACGATGACGCCGAGGATGGCGGCGCGCGTGCGCACGGGGCGAGGCGGACGGTGTCGGGGGGATGCGATCATGACGCTAGACGCACCTTACCTCACGCCGGAGCTCAACCGTCGGAGCGGTCGGCTCGTCTCGGATCACGTCGTCGCCCACACCGAGAGCCGGTTGTTCCCGAAGTCGGCCACGACGAGATCTCGCCGTTGAGCGGGTTCTGGGCCACCCCTTGTGGCGGCGTGAACTGACCGTTCCCGGTGCCCGCGGCGCCGAAGCTGGTCACGAAGGTGCCGTCCAGCTTCAACACGACGATGCGGTTGTTGCCGCGATCGGCCACCAGCAGGAGGGCGTTGGCGCCCGATCCCACGATGCGCAGCCCGTACGGGTTCTTGACCTGCCCTTGTCCGGTGCCGTTGTTCGCCAGCACCGCGAGACGGGTACCCGAAGGGTTGTACTTCTCGATGCGGTTGTTGCCGGTGTTGGCGACGTACACATCGCCGTTCTCGTCGACCGCGATCCCGCGTGGCCCCTTGATGGTGGCACCGTTGTTCCAGTTCTGGAGCACGGCACCCGCCGCGTCCACGCGCACGATCCGGTTGTTCCCGGTGTCCGCCACCCAGTACGAGTTGTTGTTCGCCACGGCGGCCTGGTGAGGACGGAGGAACGCGGTCTGCCCGGTGGCCGGCTTGACGGAGCCGAGGAACGCTCCCGCGGAGCTGAGGAGATCGATCCGGTTGTTCTCCGAGTCGGTGACCACGACGGTCCCGTCCGACTTGACCGCGATGCCCCTCGGGAAGATGAACGAGCCGTTCGCCGTTCCGTACCCACCCCACGCGGCAACGAAGACCCCGTTCGCGTCGAACTTCTCGATCCGATGGTTGAACCAGTCGGTCGCGTAGATCGATCCGTCGGGTCCGTACGCCACGTCGAAAGCTCCGTTGAAGCCACCGTCCGTCGGGCGGAGACCGCCGAGCACCGAGCTGAACGCGGGCACGCCGGAACCGTTCACGCTGAACCGCTGGATCCGGTAGTTGAAGGTGTCGCAGACGGCCACGAACGCGCCGTCCATGAAGACGCAGTGGGCGGAGCGGAACTGCCCGCGTCGCCTCACCGAACGCTCCGATCTTGGCGATGTAGGTGCCGGTGTTCGATGACGTGCTGGAGCCGGGCACCGGTGCCTTCCGTGATCCAGAGGCCGCCCGCACCGTCGCTCGTGAGCGAGCGCGGCGCCCGGTATTGCCCGTTGCCGGTCCCCGAGGCACCGAAGGCGGAGACGCACGCTCCCGCCGCGGTAAGCCGGACGATGCGGTTGCGGTCGGTGTCGGCCACGTAGATGTCTCCGTTGGAACCGACGGCCACGTCGCGCGGCCGCTGCAGGGTGCTCCCGCCGCAGGTGGTCGCCGTCCACAGGACCGCACCGGTGCTCTCGTTCAGCTTCACGACACGGTTGTTGTACGTATCGGCCACGTAGACGCCACTCGCGTCGTTCGCCAGCCCGTACGGCTGGTTCAGGACCGAGGTCCCCCCGAAGGTCGCGAGGACCTGACCGTTGGTGCCGAGGCGGATCGATCTGGCTGTCGCCGGTGTCCGCCACCCAGAGCTCACTCGGTACCTCCACGTCGATATCGATGTCCCGCGGGTCGTTCCACCCCGCCGACGCGGGGCTGAGCTCAGATTGCACGCCTCCGGCGGAGATCGTGACGACGCGGCTGCCGCCCGAGTCCGCCACGTAGCGTGTGCCGTCGGTCGCGGTGGCGGCGCCCGCCGGATACAGCGGCGCGACGCCGCCGGCGGTCGCGACCTGGAAGTCGTAGGTGGCGGTGAGGCCACCGCCCCCGCCCGAGACGTTCACGTCGAACGTGCGCCACGGCTTCGCCGTGGCCACGACGCTCGACGTGTCCGTGGCGATCACCGAGACCCCGTATTGGTTCGACCCGCCCGCCGGCGGCGTCCACGTGTAGGTCCACGCCGTGGACGGCGCGTTCGGAACCGCGAGCGTCGCCATCTGCTTCTGGTAGGCGCCCCACGTCGCGTTCGAGCGGTACCAGAGCTTCGAGACGCGATCCTGGATGCCGACCTCGACGAGCTGGACCCCGACGTTGTCGGTGGCGGTCCCCGACATCACGACGGGGAGTGCGGTGAAGACCTGGGCGTTCGCCGGCACGGTGACGGTGGTCGTCGGAGGCGTCGTGTCGGGACCGCCGCCGCCGAGCGACGAGATGTCGAAGTACGTGATCCGGTCGTTGAACGTGTCGGTCACGTAGAGCTGGTCCCCCGTCACGTCCAGCGTGTGCGGCAGGTCGAACTGGATGTTCCCGGTGCCGGCCGAGCCGAAGCCGTCTGACCCAGGTCCACCAGATCGCCCGACAGATGCACGATCCGGTTGTTCCCGGTGTCCGCCACCCACAGGGTGCCGTCGGCGTCGTCGACGCGATGCCCTGGGGACCGACGAGACCCGTCGAGAACACCGCTTGCTGCACCCCCGAGGTCCGCGAGAACTTCTGGATCCGGTTGTTCCCGGTGTCCGCCACGAAGACGTTGGTGGCCGTCGACCACCACGCCCTGCGGGTGATCGAACTGTCCATCGCGGCGCCGGTCGGCGCCGCCGGGAACACGGAGAAGGTGTCGGTCGGCGGGTCGTAGACCTGGATCCGGTCGTTGCGCGTGTCGGCCACGTAGACGTCGCCGTCGGGCGCGACGTCGAGGTCCTCGATGTAGTTGAACTTGCCCGATCCCGGTCCCGCTCGACCCCTCGGACTGGGTGCTGAGCGGCGTGATGCCGGCGGGCCACCGTCTGGATCTGGTCACCGCGGGTGTCGCCGGCCCAGACCATGCCGGACACGGGGTCCACCGCCACGGCTTCGGGCCAGGAGAAGCGGCCGTTGGCCGTGCCGCGGCTCCCCATGGCGCGGATGAAGACCGCCGCTCGCGTTGAAGTGCTCGAGGCGCTGGTTCAAACGGTCGACGACGTAGACGAGGCCGTTGGGCGCGGTCGCCACGCCGAACGCCTGCGCGAAGCCGGGCGCGGGTGCCGACGCGAGCTCCATCTGGAGCAGCATCGATCCGGTCGTCCCGTCGAACACCTGCATCCCGTTGCCCCAGAAGTCCGCGGTGACCAAGCGACCGACGGGGTCCACGATCACACGACGGAGCGTGTCGATGGTGCCGAAGTCGGCGGGCGGGTCCGGCGCACGGGTCGGGCGTCTGCGACGCAGTCCCCGCCGATGGCGGGACCGAGCCAGGTCGGGGTCGGCGTGCTGATGTCCCAGCCGGACGACCCGGTTGTTGCCGGTGTCGGACACGTAGACGGTGTTCCCGTCCAGGCTGAAGTCCATGTTGTACGGGAAGTTCAGCTGCCCGTTGCCGCTGCCCCCCGCCACACCGTCCCCCAGCATGATCGCCGGTGTGTTCGTCCAGGTCGCCCCGTTCGCGCTCACGTTGAAGGCCTTGACCTGATGGTGGTCGTAGTCGGCGACCCAGATGCGACCGTCCGGTCCGCGGGTGACGTCACGCGGCGCGTCGATCCCGATGGTCGCCGCCGTCGGGGACCGCCACCGGTACGTGCCCGCCGCATCGAAGGCCTTGATCAGGTCCTGGCCGGTCGAAGCCACGAGCAGGACGTCGTTCTGCGCATCCCACGTGACGCCGATCGGCGTGTTCAGGCAGTCGTTGCACGCCCCGGTACCGCCCTTCTGCCACCGGAAGGAGCCCGTGGACGTGAACGACTGGACGCGGTTGTTGCCGGCGTCCCCGACGTAGATGTTGCCGGCCTCATCGATCGCGACGTCGCGGGGCGAATCGAACTGGCCGTTGCCCGTGCCGTGCGTGCCGAACTGCCCCGTCTTCGCGTAGGTGCCGGCCGGAAGGCTGTACGTGTAGAACTCGATCCGGTCGAGTCCGGTGTCGGCGACGACGAGGCGCCCGTTGACGTCGTCGTACTCGAGACCCGATGGATACGTGGCGGCGATCGAAGGCCCGGCGAGCGTTCCCGCGTACGTCACCGCGGCGCTCGCCGCGCCGGCCGGCAGCAGCACGGCACCCACGGTCACGACCGTGAGGACGAGCGCGGAGAGCCGGGGGGACCTGCGCACGCGCCTATCCTGCCTGGCTCGCAGCACGTTCGTCACCTCCCTGGTGCCCCGGATAGCCGAGCCCGGCGAGATGACCGGCCAGGATGGTGTCGAGCGCCTGCCACCTCTTTGATCCCCAGGTCGTCGCGATACGCGGCCGTGCGTTCGGGGCTGAATCGGTACCGACCGAACCCCTCCTCGAACCGTGCCGTCCACGAGAGCTCGAGGAACCCGAGGATGCTCCTCCATGCGTGCTCGCGGGTCGGCGACGATGTCTTCGTAGCGGATCTCGAGCCAACGATCCGCGGGGAGCTCGCGCCGCGACTCCGCGAACGCGTCGATCAGCATCTTCCATTGGATCCCGGCGAGCACCGCGAACGAGCCGTGCGCCGCCTGCCACTCGGGCTCGTAGGCCTCCGGGATCGGACCCCAGCCCCATCGCTCGGGTCCCTCGTAGCCTCGCCACCAGGGCATCTGCAGGAAGGAGTTCGCGACGGCCCGTCCGTCACGGACCACGTGGACGAACCTGGCATCCGGGAAGACACGATGCAGGAGCCGGGCGCGCGGCCACCCCGTGAACTTGTGGAGGAAGAGCGGCTCGTCCCTGGGCGTGGGCACGAGCTCCGAAGAAGCGTCGGAGGGCTGCCGTCATCCATGGCGAGGCATCCTCGGCCAGGAGGTCGCGAGCCGGTGCCACGACGGCCGGAGACACCTCGCGCGCTAGCGCTCGGTAGCCCTCGGACGGTGCGAACCGCAGGCGTCCCTTCCGCGTGAACCACTCAGGGGTGCGTCGGTAGATGCTGCCGTTCCATCGGCCGAAGCTCGGTGGGAGCGGGAGTCGATCCTCGATGTTCGACAGGAACCCCACGTCGGGGTGCCGCGCGATGCATCTCGTGCACGAGCGTCGAGCCGCACCGTCCGGTGCCCAGGACGAAGGAGAACGCCGGCTCAGACATAGCCGTGCTCCCCGAGGCCGGAGGCCTGGATCCCGGTGATGGTCGCCAGGGCGGCCGGGTCCAAGCTCACGCGCCAGGCATCGTTGCGATCCGGGAACGACAGGCGCGCGACGCGACGGTCCCAGTCCGCGTTCGCCGGAAGCCCTGAGAACGCGCCGATCTCCCGGAGTCGAGCGGCCGGCTCGGCGATCAGATCCTCGTAGCGGAGTCGCAGGATCCGTTCGGGATCGACGGCCGACAATCCCTCGTCCATGGCACGGAGCTCCTCGACCCAGTTCCGGGCACAGAGCTCCCACGGGTCGTTCCCCGCCGCCGCCCACGCACGAGGGGTGCCCCCTTGCCACGCGACCCGGTGATCCGGCCACCAATCGACCTTCGAGAGCGAGAGGGCGACGGCGCGGCCGTCCCGCGCGAGTGCGACGAACCGAGCGGTCGGGAACGCTTGGGCGAGGAACGGGATCCGATAGAGGTTGGCGATCCGCTTGTTGACGACGACGCGGCCTCCGGACGCGCTGCGGATCCGGCCCAGCTCGTCGCGGAGTGATCGCCCGGCCGCGGCCGGATCGGCGGGAGCGGCGGACGGCGGGATCCCGCTGCGGGCGAACACCGGCTCGCCCTCCACCGGCATCGGGAACAGCCGTTCGACCAGGGGTCGTGGGCGCCCGTAGACGTACGCGTTCGCCGCGTCGGCGCCGAACCACACCCGGCGTTGCGTGTCGGGCATCCGCCGGGCGACGCGGTTCAAGCCAGCGAGCCACGGGAGCGCCGGCTCCCGGGCGACCCAGTTCGAGATGTACGCGGCGTCAGGATGCAGGCACAGCACCTTGTAGAGGAGGCTGGTTCCCGAACGGGCGGGGCCGACGAGGAAGACCGGACCGCCGCCCGCGGCGGGCGTCGACGACGGACGGGCGCGCTGCTGCGTCCGTGGGTTCATGTCATCGCCCATGCGCGCACCACCGGAGTGGTCGCGAGATCGTCGTCACCGTTCCGAGCCTCCCGTGGCCGCCGCTGCTGTCGGCCACCCCGCCATCATGCATAACCCGCTCGTGCCCGGTCGCCCCCCGAACGAGCGTGGAACCACGGACCTTGGTCTTAAGACCCTCGTGCGGCCGGCTCGCCCACGGACGCTCGACGCTGCTTCTCCATGACCCTCGTCCGGGTCTCCCGGCGCTGACGCCGGCGCGTGGTTCCGACCTCGAGGAAGGCCACGATGCCCAGGGCGAGGAGGAGACCGAAGACGGCCGCCGCGAGCGCACTCCGGAGCGCCGGCGTCGATCCGACCGAGCGGTTCGGCCGGCCTCACCGGCAACTCGAGCAGATCGACACCGTCGCGCGTGCCCTCGGCCTGCGACAGCTTGATCTGGGTCGCGAGGAGCGCGTCTTCCTTGGCATCCACGGTCGCCTTGAGTCGAGAGAGGAGCGTGATGTTGTCGATCACACCGGTCCAGCGGTCGTACGCGGTCTGCGTCTGCGCCACCTCTTGTGGCGTGCCGTTGGCTTGGGCTTCGAAGAAGGCATCCCGCGCCTCCGAGTACCGGTTCTGGGCATCCTCCACGAATCCCTCGTTCAACGAGATGTTCGTCCGGTCCTGTGCGGCGACGAATTCGTCTCTCGCGTCGTCAACGAGCTTCTGCTGTGCCTCGATCTGTGCAGTGAGCAGCGCGACATCCACGACCGCGGGAGCGCGCAGGGCCTCGCGGGCGACCGCATCGACCATGGCGGTGGTCTTCGCTCGGTCCTCCCCGATGCCGACGACGGCAACCACCGCGCCATCCCCGACGCGCCGCGCGACGATGTCGACGTCATCCCGATCCACGTTCGCTCGGTCGGCCGCCGCGTCGAGCACGCCGACCGACGTGGTGGCCGCCTGGAAGTCAGCCACGGCCTGGGTCACGGCCGAGGTCACCGGCCCGGTGGTCGGCACGTCGACGAGGGTCACCGTCGCGATGGCGCGGAAGGTCTGGGGTGTGGCGAACTGATTGACGCCTGCTGCGAACGCCGCCAGGAGGGGGATCAAGATCACGAGCCAGGCCCGGCGCCCGATGGCGCCCATCCAGTCCTTGATCTCGATCCGGGTCCGGTCGTCGGTCTGCACGGGTTCCTCTCAGGGTATCCGGGACGGGCGGCGCGTCGGTGCGACGGCCTGATCATGGTAACGGTGCGGCCGATGCCTGGCACCGGGCCGAGGCCCTAGGTCTCGTGAGGGTTCCGTGACGTTCGTCGACCGCTCGTGCGGCTCCCTCAGGCCCACCGGCGAGCCTCCGCGAGCGCGGACCGCTCGAGCTGAGCCTGGAGATCGTCGCAACGACGCCGGATCTCGTCGGGGAGCGGCACGGGCGGCCGTCCCCCGGACGCGCGCTGATCGACGTGGGCGACCAGGTCCTCGGTGAAGGGGAGATCCAGGAACGAGCAGATCGCGCGCATCGTGGGCTCCGGCTCCGCCACCACGGCTCCGTACGATGACAACAGGACGTCGTCGCGACGATCGAGTCCGAGCTCGAAGTACAGGCGGTTGCGAACGAGCCAGAACAAAGCCGCCCCGCCCTCGGCGTTCATGCTCGTGAGGTCGAACGAGCGGAGCAGCTCGAGGCTGTCGGGCGAGAGCCCGGCGCGGATGGTGTCGATCATCTCCTGCGCGGGTCCTCCGACGCTCACGCTCCGCTCGCCGTCGCCGTCGCCGTCTCCTCGGACGATCGATCGGAGCGCGATCAGGTTGTTCTCCCCGAACTTCGACACCGCGGAACGCACACGTCCATCCATGTCGCGGAAGGCCCAGATGGCCTTGGGTGCCGAGCCCGTCCCGAGCCCGTCGAGGAGCTCCGGGGCCCGGTGAGACTCGGCGAGCGGCTTGAAGAGCACGAACCGGCTGCCGCTTCCCTGCACGAGCTCGCGGATCTCGGGGAGCGGGCGGAGCAGGAAGCGTTGGAACGCGCGTCGGTCGTTCTCGTTGCACACGTCGAACGACGGATCCGACTCCAGCCCTCGCACGAGCATGTTGGTCCCCGATCGCTGGACCCCGACCAGGAAGATCGGGACCGCGTTCGGAGCGATCCCCGGGTGCTCACGGACCCACGCGGCGCGTGCCGTCGTGAGGCGCCGGCGAGCGCGCGGATCGAGCTGATCCTCTTCGATCAAGCGTCCCACGCCGCCGGACCTGGCCCACCGGAGGTGGCGCGCCACCCGCACCCGGAACCGGCGAACCCCTCCTCCGGTCACCGGCCGACCGCCGGGATAGGAGCTGTGGGCGTCGTGATCGGCACGTCGGTCACCATAACGGTCGTGCCTCGCGCCTCGCCGGTAGCATCGCTCGATGCGTGACCTCCGCGCCTTGCCCAAGGCCGAGCTCCACATCCATCTGGAAGGGTCGATCCGTCCGGACACGCTGGTCGATCTCGCCGACCGCCAGGGCGCACCGTTGCCCGACGGCTTCACCCCCGAGGGTTGGCGGTTCGACGGCCCGAGCGACTTCATCGAGAACTACGGCCGGGCGTGCGCGCTGCTGAACGAGCCCGGCGACTTCCAGCGCCTCGGCCGGGAGGTGTGCGAGGACCTCGCGGCCAACGGCGTCAGGTACGCGGAAGCCGTGTTCAGCCCGTCGAACCATGCAGCTCGTCTGGGCGGTGACTGGATGGGGCCGATCGAGGCCGTCCTCGATGGACTGGAGCAGGGGCGTCGGGCCACCGGCGTGATCGTCAGGGTGGAGCCCGACGTGGTGCGCGACCTCGGGATGGATGCGGGCGAGCACGTGCTGGAGGTCGCCCTGGCCTTCGCCGGCCGCGGGGTCGTGGCGCTGAATGCAGCCGGGTCCGAGGGCACCGACATCGGGCCCTTCGCTCCGCTGTTCCGTCGGGCCAAGGACGCCGGCCTCCGCAGCGTTCCGCACGCGGGCGAGTGGGCCGGACCCGAGAACGTCTGGAAGACGCTGGAGCACTATCTCCCCGACCGGATCGGCCACGGGGTCCGCTCGATCGAGGACCCTCGGCTCGTGGAGCATCTCGCCGAACACGCGATCCCGCTCGAGGTGTCGCCGCTCTCGAACGTCGCGACGGGCGCGTACCCCTCCCTCGCCGAGCACCCGTTCCTCCCGCTCCGTGATGCCGGGGTGATCGTCACGCTGAACTCCGACGATCCCCCGATGTTCGATGGCTGGCTCGCCGACGTCTACGGGGCTGCGCGGACGGCGTGGGGTCTGTCCGACGCAGAGCTCGCGGGGATCGCTCGGACGGGTGTGGGCGCGAGCTTCGCCGACGACGCGACGAAGGTTGAGCTCATCGACGGCATCGATGCCTGGCTCGCGGAACCGAACGACGACGGGCACCGAACCGGGGTCAGGTCGACGGTGCGTCCGACGAGCGATCCTTCCGGATCGTGACCGACTCGATGTAGACCGCCTCCGAGGACGTGCCGTCCGCGTTCGGCGGGATCGCCCCGATCTCGTCCACCACATCCATCCCCTCGGTGACGTCGCCGAAGATCGTGTGGACATCGTTCAGGTGCGAGGCGCTCTCGGCGTCGAGCGTGACGAACCACTGGCTGCCGTTCGTGCTCGGGCCGCTGTTCGCCATGGCGACGACGCCCGCGTGGTCGAAACGCAGCTTGTTCGAGAACTCGTCGGCGAACGCATAGCCGGGTCCTCCCGCGCCGGTCCCGAGCGGGTCGCCGGCCTGGATCACGAAGTCGGGGACGATCCGGTGGAACGTCAGGCCGTCGTAGAACCCTTGGTCTGCGAGGAAGACGAAGTTGGCCGCCGCCTGGGGCGCCAGCTTCGACTCCAGCCCGAACTCGAACGTCCCGCACGAGGTGCGGACGACCGCCGTGTACGTGACGCCGTCCTTCAGGACGTCGTCCGGGCTCGGCGGTCGGTCGAACTGGGGCTTGGGCTCGTCGGCTGCGGCGGGGCGCTCCCCGCCGCAGGCGACGACGTCGGGAGGCGTCACCTCCGGGGTCACCGACCCCGTCCGCTGCGGATCGCCCCCGGGGGTGGGCGTGGGCGACCCCGTCACGGAGACGGTCGGCGTCAGCGACGACGCCGCCTCCGTGCCGCCACCTCCGAACAGGATGTTGTAGCCGATCACGATCCCGATCAGGCCGACGATGCCGCCCACCACGCCGGCGGTGATCCGGCGGCGCCGCTGGGCGGCGTGCCGTTCGGCCTGGCGCCGCGCTGCTTGCTTCGCGAGCTCTCGCTCGCGGGACCTGCTGGGCATAGGCCGGTCAGGTTACCGGACGCCCATCGCTTCGAAGGCCAACCCGTCGAGGATGTCCGTCTCCGAGACGAGGGTCCGCTCGAACCCGAACCGGCGCATCACCCGCGTGAGGATGACGGCTCCCGCCACGATCACGTCCCCGCGTCCGGGAGCCATCACGGGGATCGCATCGCGCTCGGCGTTCGTCATCCTTGAGAGATCGCGGAGCACCCGCTCGGCCTCGGCGGCACCGAGCCACGTGCGATGGATCCGATCCGGGTCGTAGCGCTCGAGCCCGAGCGAGATCGCCTGCAGCGTGGTTGCGGTCCCGGCGACCGACACGAACGTCCGGGGCTCGGCGATCGGCACGGATCCCGCCGCCTCGTCCAGCCGCTCGTCGACGGCTTCGCCGAGCCTCCGGAGGTCCCCCGGCGACGGCGGGTCGTGGTGGACCCATCGCTCCGTGAGCCTGACGGACCCCATCTGCGTGCTGACGGCATCCGCGGCGAGCCCCGGCTCCCGGCCGACGACGAACTCCGTCGACCCCCCACCGATGTCGAGGACCAGGAAGGGGCCGTCGCCCGGAGCGAGCCCACGCGTGCCGCCGAGGAACGACAGCGCCGCCTCGTCCGTCCCGTCGAGCACCTCGAGCTCGCTCCCCGCATGGCGACGGACGACGTCGGCGAAGGCGCCCCGGTTCGCTGCGTCGCGGACGGCCGACGTGGCGGCCACCCTGATCCGTTCGGCTCCCAACGCCCGAGCGCGTCGGCAGTATCGCGCCAGGACCCGTTCGGTCCGCTGGATCGCGGCGGGATCGAGCAGCCCGGTCGCATCGACACCCTCGCCCAGGCGGGTGATCACCATGTCGCGAGCCAGCTCCTGGGGCTCGTCGACGGACCCGGGACCGGGCTCGACCACCAGCAGCCGGCAGGAGTTGGTCCCCTGATCGACGGCCGCGATCCGGCCGGGCCGCTGTTCGGGGTGCAGCGGTTCGACCCGCTCCGCGACCCACCGCCCCACCACGTCGTCTCCCCCCGCGAGCTGGTTGGCGTAATGGGCGTGGAGGCACTTCACCCCTCGTCGGGTGCCGCCGACCCCGCCCCACTCCTTCGCTGCGGGGAGGTCCCACGCTCGATCCGCCGCCGCTTCGGCATGGGCCGCATCCACGGCGACGCGGAACCCTTCCTCGTCGTCGTAGCGCTGGTTCAGTCGACCGATCCACCCGGCCGCCTCGAGCCGAGCGACGGCCTTCACCGCGGCCCGGCAGGTGAGCCAGGACGTGGTGGGGAACGGTGCGCCGCGCTCGTCGAGCGGTGCGTTCCTGATCACGAGAGGGTGGCCGCCGCTGCACCGCGCGACGACCGTGAAGGCGATGGTGGGCTCGCGCCCGAGTTGGTCGCGGACGGCGACCAGGTCGGCTTCGCGGAGCTCAGGGGCCACGCCGGTCAGGCTCCCGGCGTCGACGGGGTCACTTCCGCTTGTGCTCGGTGGCGCGCCGGTAGTCGACCTGTCGCTCTTCGCTCTGCCGCATGAACTTCTTCAGCATCTGCTCGAACTGCGGGTCACTACCACGGCGGGGGCGGGGCGGGGCGGGGTCCTGGAGCGACTTGATCGAGAGATCGATCTTGCCGTCGTCCTTGATCGCGACCACCTTCGCATCGACGGTGTCGCCCTCGCGGAGATGCTCGCGCACATCCTTGACGTAGTTCCTGTCGATCTCGCTGATGTGGACGAGACCCATGCGGCCGTCCTCGAGCTGCAGGAACGCTCCGTAGTTCTCGATGCGCGCCACGGTTCCCTTGATGACGGCACCGACCTCGATATCTGCGATCTCCCTTTCCCCTTCCCCTGTGACGCCGGGTTCCTCCCTGGCACGCCGCGCCCGGCGGTTCCGGCCGCGACGCCTGCCCCGAAGAGCCCATCAAGTGTGCGGGAGGCACAACCCCGCCGTCAATCGTGGACATGGGCCCCGTACCATGCCGAGGTGCAGGCCCATCGGATCCACGACGCGCTCACCTTCCTCGCCGCGACGGAGGACCTGCTCGTCGCGGATGAGGTTCGCCACAACCTGTTGCTGGGTATCGCGGCGACGATCAGGGACCATCCCGCCACGTTCCCGGCCTTCGACCTCTGGGTGGTCGACGACGATGGCTCAGCGGTGGGAGCAGCCCTGCACACCCCGCCTTTCAGCCTGGTGATCGCGCGCCCCGTCCGTGACGGCGTCCTGGGGGCCCTCGCCGAGGCCATCCTCGCCGCCGGCATCCGGCCCGTCGGGGTGAACGGCGCCCTGCCCGAGGCGCCCATCTTCGCCGAGCGCTGGGTGGAGCTCGCCGGCGGCAGCTGGCGGCCGCGCGTCGAGCTCGGCGTGTACGTCCTGCACGAGGTCCGCGCGGTCCCGGTCGCTCCGGGACGAGCCCGGACCGCGACGCTGGGCGATCTCGACGTCGTGCTCGACCTGATCGAGGCGTTCGCGAACGACGTCGGCGACGCTGCGACCCACGACCCGGCGGCGATGAGACGCAACGCCGAAGCTCGGCTCACCGCTGCGCCTGACGAGGGTGGCTTCTGGTTCTGGGAGGAAGGCGGCGAGATCGTGTCGGTCAGCGGCCATGGTGGTCCCACGCCCCACGGGATCCGGATCGGTCCGGTCTACACCCCGCCGGACCACCGCGGTCGAGGCTTCGCCACGAGCCTCGTCGCGGAGCAGTCGGCCTGGCTGCTGGCGCAGGGGCGCCGCTTCTGCTTCCTCTACACCGACCTGGCGAACCCGACGTCGAACGCCATCTACCGCCGGATCGGGTACCAACAGGACTGCGAGGCGGCCGACCTGATGTTCGATCCACCCGCGTGACCGTCGATGGTCAGCCGCACTTCGGCGGGACCGGCGCTCGTCCACGGGGCACGGCGACGAAAGCGATCTCGCCGGGGCGGACCATACCGAGGCACTCCCGCGCGAGCCGTTCGAGCGTCCGCGGATCGTTCAGGTCATCGATCCGCTCACGGAGCTCTCGGTTCTGTCGTTCCAAGACCGCCGCTTGCCGAGTGAGCCCGTCGAGCCGGGCGCGCTGCTCCATGTAGGCGCGGATCGGTGCGACGGAGAACATCGTCACGATGAACACCGAGAAGACGAGGACGGCCGCCCTCGGCGTGAGGCGGGCCCGCGGGCGCGCCCCACGCTCGGTCTCCTTCCCCCGGGTCGCGGCGGGGGAAGTTGCCGCGGCCCGGGAGCTCACGCTCCTCGGCCCCCCGGTGGTGCCCCGCCGCGATAGCGCGCGTTGCCGCCCAGCTCCTCTTCGATACGCAGGAGCTGGTTGTACTTCGCGGTGCGCTCTCCCCGGCTCGGGGCGCCGGTCTTCGATCTGACCCGCGTTCGTCGCCACCGCGAGGTCGGCGATGGTGGCGTCCTCCGTCTCACCGCTCCTGTGCGAGACCACGACGCCGAAGCTCGAGCGCTGTGCGAGCTCGATCGCATCCAGGGTCTCCGTGAGCGTGCCGATCTGATTGACCTTGACCAGGATCGCGTTGGCCGAGCCCTCCCGGATCCCGCGCTCCAGCCGCTCCGTATCCGTCACGAACAGGTCGTCGCCGACCAGCTGGACGCGGTCCCCGAGCTCGCGCGTCAGGGCGGCCCACCCATCCCAATCATCCTCGGCGAGGCCATCCTCGATGGAGACGATCGGGAATCGGTCGAGGAGATCGGCCCAGAACGCGACCATGTCCTCGGAGGATCGGTCGGCGCCTTCGAGGTGGTAGCGCCCGTCACGGTGGAGCTCCGACGTGGCGGGGTCCATCGCCAACGCCATCTCGGCGCCCGGTTCCAGCCCGGCTCGCTCGATGGCCGTCACCAGCCACGTGAGGGCTTCGTCGGCGGTCCCGATCTCGGGTGCGAACCCACCTTCGTCGCCGACGGCGGTCGACATCCCCTTCTCGTGGAGGAGGCCGCGGAGCACGTGGAAGCACTCGACGCCCCACCGCAGGCCCTCGGCGAAGGAGGCCGCGCCGACGGGGACGAGCATGAACTCCTGGAGCTCGAGGTCGTTGTCGGCGTGGGCGCCGCCGTTGATCACGTTCAGCATCGGGGTCGGGAGCACGTGGGCGTTCGGGCCCCCCAGGTAGCGGTAGAGGGGCATGCCGTTCGAATCGGCGGCAGCTTTCGCGACCGCGAGCGACACGCCGAGGATCGCGTTCGCACCCATGGCGCCCTTCGTCGACGTGCCGTCGAGGTCGAGCATCGCCCGGTCGACGGAACGCTGATCGTAGGCATCGAGCTCGCGCACGGCCTCCGCGAGAGGTCCGTTGACGTTGGCGACCGCTCGGAGCACACCCTTCCCCCCGAACGCGGCCGGATCGTCGTCGCGGAGCTCGAGCGCCTCGTGCTCGCCCGTGGAGGCACCGGACGGGACCGCCGCTCGCCCGAACGCGCCGTCGTCGAGCAGGACATCGACCTCCACGGTCGGATCACCCCGGGAGTCGAGGACCTGGCGGGCGCGGACCTCGTCGATGAACGACATCGCTGCAGGATGGTACCGGAGGTATCCCCCGTGACCTGGGAGGCGGGCGCCGGACCTAGCCGCCCGGAACCCGGGTGAACTGCCAGGAGGCACCCACCGGGTCGAACCCGAGCTTCCCGTAGAGCTCTTTCGGCCAATCCGCGGCGTCGGCGATCAGGAACACGAGATCGGCTCCTTGCCGGCGAGCCTCGTCGGCCGCCGCGAGCACGACCGCCCTCGCGAGACCGAGCCCACGGGCCTCTTCCAGGGTGTTCACATCCTCGATCTGCGCGACCCTCTCGTGGACGTAGAGCTCGCATCCCGCCACCGCGGCGCCGTCCTTGTGCGAAAGGAAGAACCGCGCTCCCGCCCGGTCGGCCAAGACGCGCACGAAGTCCGCGATCGGCACCGAGGCCTCGCCGTTCGCTCGCCGCCAAACCTCACGACGGAACCCCAGGGCGTCCTCGACGGGCGCTTCGCGCACCTCGGCCTCCCCCGGGCGGTCCGGCGCCCGGCGACGGACCAGGTACAGCAGGTGGTCCACCTGCCAGCCCAACTCCCCGAAGCCGGCGGCGAGTCGGTCGCCGTCGGCCTCGTCCGTCACGACGACCTCACGGTGGCCGAACGCGGCGAGCAGGCGATCCGCATCGGCTGCGATCTCCGCGGCCGACGCGGACCCGACGGGCCGCTCGACCCGGAGGAAGTTGCTGTCGTAGCGCCCGGGGAAGTCGTCGTTGAACAGTGCGGTGCCGGATCGCCAGGGCTCCTGCCGGGTGCAGGTCGCCTCCTCCATCCAGCGGCAGAACGCCTCGATCCGCTCGATCTCTCGCACGGCGGGCGACCCTACCAGGGCTATCCTCGCGCGATGGATCAGCCGCGACGGGACGGCGACCTGCTCGTCGACGTTCGCCGCGGCGCGATCGGCGCGATCGCGCTGCTGGCGATGGCCGCCGTGCTCACCACGGTCGTGGCGACGAACGCGAAGTCGCCGCCGGTCCTCGGGACCATCGATGCCTGGTGGCGTGGCCTCGTCCGACCGCCTCCGGTATCGCTCGAGACCGTCTCACGGTGGCTGTACGCCCTTGGGTCGGGCGTGGTGATGGTCCCCGTGCGGCTCGCGGTGGCGGTATGGCTCGCCGTCCGCAAGCGCTACGTGGACCTGGCCGCGTGGCTCCTCGGCTGGGCCGCCGCGGACCTGCTCACGCAATCGTTGAAGCCGACGATCGGCCGCGTCCGTCCCGACCTCACCAGTGCGACCTCGTTCCCCTCCGGCCACGCGAAGTCCGCCGCGCAGGTTGCGGTGGGGTTCGTCCTGCTGCTGCCGTTCGGGAGGCGGCCCTGGGCGTGGGGGCTCGCGTGCCTGTGGATCGGCGCCATGGCGCTCTCGCGCACGATCGTGGACGATCATTGGGCTTCCGACGTGATCGCCGGATCCCTGATCGGCGCCGGCAGCGCCCTCGGAGCTGCGGCCTTCTGTCAATGGCGACGGGATCGACGATGGTCGGGCGGCGCGGGAGCCGTGGACACCTGATCGGCCGGAACGACGCCCCCCCTCCTCCGGCTGCTCGACCCGCTCCGTCCGGCGAGGGAGACTGGGTCGATGGACGAGGACCTCCCACCCTGCTGTTTCGACGATTGGGCCCGGGCGACGGCGCAACGCGCCCACCACCGCGAGACGGTCGATGCCATCTCCACGCGGTTGCTCGCCGAGATCGACGCCGTGGGCTTGGAAGGACGCTCCGTGCTCGATGTCGGGTGCGGTGCTGGCGATCTCGCCCTGGGGGCACTCGCACGCGGGGCGACGCGGAGCACGGGTATCGATCTCGGCCACGGGGCGATCGACGAAGCACGCCGGCTCGCGGAGGCGCGCGGGCTCGCCGATCGCGCCTCGTTCTCGGTGGGGGACGGCTCGAAGGTCGCGCTGCCTCCCTCGGACGTGGTGGTGCTCAACCGGGTCGTCTGCTGCTATCCCGACCTCGATCGGCTCCTGACGAACACCTTGTCCGCCGCGACGCAGGTGTACGGGTTCACCGCGCCGGTCGATCGGGGTCCCATCGGGTTCGGTCTCCGTGTGGTCTCACGGATCGGGAACGTGTGGTTCGCCATCCGGCGACGCAGGTACCGCGGGTACCGGACCTACGTCCACGACGTGGCGGCGATCGATGCGCGCGTGCGGGCCGAGGGGTTCGAGCCGGTCGTTCGGGGTCGCCGCCGGGTGGTCTGGGAGTTGGCGGTCTACACACGGTGATGCCGCGCGGGTCCGCGTCGCGTCAGCCGCGCTTCGCTTCCCGGTAGAGCGACAGCAGCGTCGCCTCGTCCAACGCCTCGAGGTCGAGCCCCCGCTCCTGCGCGAGCGTCACCGTACGTTCGTATCGGTCCGCGAACCTCGTGGTCGCCCGCCGAAGGGCCGACTCGGCATCGAGCCCGAGCTTCCTGGCGACGGCGACCACGGCGAGGAGCACATCACCCAGCTCCTCCTCCGCTCGATCCGGCTGGCTCGTGACGGCGTCCAGCTCGCCGACCTCTTCACGGAGCTTCTCCATCGCGTGCTCGATCGTCCTCCACTCGAAGCCCCACCCGGCAGCGCGCCGCTGCACCTTCGCCGCGCGCGCGAGCGCCGGGAGCGACCCGGGGATGCCCGCTTCGACCGCCGTGCGGCCACCGGCCTCTTCGGCCTTGAGCTTCTCCCAGTTCACGAGCACCTCGTCCGCATCGTCGACGTCGACGTCCCCGAACACGTGGGGGTGCCGATGGATCAGCTTCCGGACGAGCCCGTCGGCCACGTCGTCCACGTCCCATCGGCCTTCGTCGCGCGCGATCTCTGCATGGAACGTGACCTGCAGGAGCAGATCGCCGAGCTCGTCGCGGATCGCGTCGTCGTCGTCGGCGTCGATCGCCTCCAGCACCTCATGCGTCTCCTCCAGCAGATGACGGGCCAGGGTGCGGTGAGTCTGTTCGCGGTCCCACGGGCATCCGTCCGGGGCGCGCAGACGAGCTTGGACCTTGATCAGGTCGAGCACGCCCTCGCCGCCGCGTGATGTGGGAACGGGTCCTTCGGGGATGTGGGTCGGCGGATCGTGAGTCATCCGCTCGACGCGGCGCTCGGCGCCGCCGGCGTGGCTCCGGTGGGGTTCGTGCTGTCGATCGCGACGACCGTGAAGGACTCGGTGTCCCAACGCCCGAGGCCAGGGTTCACGTCGACCGTCGCTGCGTCGACCTGGTCGCGGATCCACGCGGCGACGGCGGCGGAACCCTCCTCCTGGCGCAGCTGGTCGCGGACCTCCTGGAAAGGGGTGACCGCCTTGGACTCGAGACGGATCACGTGCCAGCCGAACTGTGTCTGCACCGGCTCGGACACCTCCCCCGGCTCCAACGCCAACGCGCCGGCCGCGAACTGCGGGTCGAACGTGGTCGCCGCGACGGGCCCATACGTCCCCCCGTTCTCCGCCACGCCGGGGTCGATGGACACCTCCGCCGCGAGGTCGCGGAAGTCGCCACGGCTGAAGCCGGGGGCCGTCACCTGGTCGTACACATCCTGCGCTTCCTGCTCGGTCTGGACGAGGATGTGATCCACCTCGATGGTGGAGAAGTCTCCTTGGCGTTCTTCGTAGATCGCCTTCAGCTCGTCGTCCCCGACCTCCGCATCCGTGACCGCTTCCACCACGGCCTGTTGGACGAGCGAAGCACGGACCAACGACACGAGGTCGGCCCGCGTCACACCGTTCTCCTCGAACGCCGTGGCGAGCTCATCGGCGCCGTACCGATCCTCCAACCCGGCCACCGCGTCCTCGACCTCCGCGTCGGTGACGTTGATGTCGTGCGCCACGGCGTACACGCCCGCGATGCGGCCCAGGATCAGATCCCCGAGGACGGCGCGGTCGCAGGCCACCGGATCGGCCTCCGCGGCCGGGTCGGTGACCCCGCAGGGGCCCTGCTCGGCGCCGAACACGCTCTTGTAGACGCCGACCGACGTGGCCAGCTCCTCCTGGGTCACCTGGTCGTCGCCGATCTTCGCGGCGACCTCGGAGGACGGAGAACCGCACGCCGCCAGCACGAAGCCGAGCACGGCGGCGAGGGCGAGGAAGGAGGAGGCGGGGGCACGACGCACGGTCATCGAGTCTACGGGGCGACCGGTCCGACCGATGTGTCGGCCGTGTGACGGTCGGCGGCCGACATCGGCTCGGGCCCGAGGCCCGGCTCCGGCGGCTCGCCCATCGCCTCACGGAGACGAGCCTCGACCCACCGGACCAGATCCGCGCCGAACACGCGCTCAGGCGTCAGGTTCAGCGTGCCTTTGACGGGGTGGAACGTGGCACCCGGGATCCGCTCGGGCAGGTCGAGCCGGAGGGTGTCCGGGAGCGCGACCGGCGTGAGGCGGATCTGCTCGCGGAACGTCGCGATCTCCTCCACGCCCAAGCGACGGGCCGTGATGCGGAGCGACGCGATCGCGAACAGCGTCTCCACCTGGGCCGGCAGCGCCCCGTACCGATCGAGCGTCTCGTCGCGGATCCCCTGGAGGACCGGGTGGTCGCCCGCCATCGAGAATCCGCCGATAGAGCTCGAGGCGCAGCCCCTCTTGGGCGACCCACCCCGGCGGCACGAACGCCTTGACCGGCAGATCGATCCGGAGCTCCTTCTCCTCGGGCACGGGGGTCCCTTGGAGCTCCTGGACCGTCTCCTGCAGGATGCGCGCATACGTGTCGAACCCCACGGCGGCGATGTGGCCGCTCTGCTCGGCGCCCAGGAGGTTGCCGGCACCACGGATCTCCAGGTCACGCAGGGCGATCTGGAAGCCGCTCCCGAGCGCTTGATGCTTCGCGATCGTGGCCAGCCGCTCGTGGGCCTCCTCGGTCATCTCGCGCTGTCGGGGGAAGAACAGGTAGGCGAACGCGCGCTCGCCGGCCCGTCCCACGCGTCCGCGCAGCTGATAGAGCTGCGCCAACCCGAGCTTGTCGGCCCGATCGACGACCAAGGTGTTCGCGTTCGGAACGTCGAGCCCGGACTCGATGATCGTGGTGCAGACCAACACGTCGGCGTCGCGATCCCAGAAGCGCATCATCCGTTGCTCCAAGAGGTCCTCGTCCATCTGGCCGTGCCCCACGACGACCCGCGCCTCGGGGAGCTGGCTCTCCAGCCAGCCGGCGACCCGGTCGATCGTGGCCACCCGGTTGTGCACCCAGAAGACCTGGCCCTCGCGGAGGAGCTCGCGTCGGACGGCACCGAGTGCCAGATCCTCGTCGTAGGAACCGACGTACGTGAGCACCGGCTGCCGGTCCTCGGGCGGCGTGTCGATCGTCGACATCGCGCGGATCCCGGTGAGCGCCATCTCGAGCGTGCGAGGGATCGGCGTGGCCGTCATGGTCAGCACGTCGACCTGCGCCCGGAGTTGCTTCACGCGTTCCTTGTGCCCCACACCGAAGCGTTGCTCCTCGTCGACCACGAGCAGCCCGAGATCGTGGAAGGCCACGTCCCTCGCCAAGAGCCGGTGCGTGCCGATCACGACGTCGACCGCGCCGGCGGCGAGCCGGTCGAGGGTGTCGCCCTGCTCCGCGGGCGACACGAAGCGCGACAGCATCTTCACGGTGATGGGATACGGGGCGAACCGCTCGCGGAACGTGATGAGGTGCTGCTCGGCCAACAGCGTCGTGGGCACGAGCACGGCCACCTGCTTCCCGTCCATCACCGCCTTGAAGGCGGCACGGACCGCCACCTCCGTCTTCCCGAACCCGACGTCGCCGCACAGCAGGCGATCCATGGGCACCGGGCGCTCCATGTCGAGTTTGACCTCGTCGATCACCCGGAGCTGGTCGGGCGTCTCCTCGAACGGGAACGCGTCTTCGAGCTCGCGCTGCCACGGCACGTCGGGACCGAAAGCGTGTCCGGGACGGGACATCCGCACGGTGTAGAGACGGACGAGCTCGCCCGCCATGTCCTTCACGGCGCGGCGCACCTTGGCGGTGGCCCTGGCCCAGTCGGAACCGCCCATCCGGTGCACGCGGGGGGCCTCGCCGCCGATGTACCGCGCGACCATGCCGACCGCGTCCGAGGGGACGTAGAGCTTGTCGCCGGCGGCGTACTCCAGAACGAGGTAGTCGCGCTCCGCACCGGCGAGCTCCCTGTGGACGATGCCGGCGTACCGTCCGACACCGTGGATCCGGTGCACCGCGAACTCGCCCGGAGCGAGCTCGTCCGCGACGGTGTCGGTCCGGCGGCTCGTGAACCGGGGCGCCGACCGCGTGTGTCGGCGAGAGCCGAACAGATCCTCCTCGGTGACGACGGCGATCTCGCCGCCGGCGAAGATGAACCCGCTCGTGAGCGGCGCTTCGACGGCGTCGACGTTGACATCCCCCACGACCTCGCGCGCACGTTCGAGCGACCCATGCCCGCGCCCGGTGAGGACGCCTCGGTACCCGCGCTCCGTCAACGCTCGCAGCCGACCCGCGAGCTCGGTCGGGTTCCCGAGTGCCGTCCCCCATCCCTCGAGGCCGAGGTCGAGGCCCTCCGTGAACTCGGAGAGATCCAAACGGGCGTGCTGCCCGAGCGCGTCGTCCAAGGCGTGGATGACCCGTTCCCCCGGCCACGACACGGCGTCGGCGAGTGCCTCGGCCTCGTCGTGGGCCTGCCGGGCGCGGTCACGACTGCGCCCCGACCGCGTCACGATGACCCACGAGCCTTGGGGCAGGAGCTCCGCCGGCGTGGGGAGGTCCTCGAAGAGCAGGGGCGCGGCGGTCTCCATGCCTTCGGGCAGGAGTCCGTCCGCGATCCGCTGCAGGAGGTCGGCGAACCGTCCGTCGAGCGTGGGCGCGCGCGCGGCGGCGACCCTCCGCACCTCCTCATCGGGGATCAGCTCGCGGGTCGGTCCGACCTCGACGAGCCCGACCTTGGCCGTCGAGAGCTGGCTCGAGGGTGAGAACTCACGCACCGACTCGATCTCGTCCCCCCAGTACTCCAAGCGCACGGGCCGGCGACCGGCACCCGGGAACACGTCGAGCACCCCGCCGCGAACGGCGAACTCCCCCCGATGCTCGACCACGTCCGCCCGGCGATACCCGAGCTCCACGAGCCGCTCGGCGAGCGCGTCGGGGGCAAGCTCGCGACCGGCGACGAGCTCGAGGGGCGGCACGGCGCCGAGCGTGGGAATCAGGCCCTGCATCGCCGCGAGGACCGGGGCGACAAGGGTGAACGGTCCGGCGGCGCTGCGCAGCCGGGACACGGCCTGCGCGCGGCGCGCTGCCACCTCGGGGGCCGGCGAGATCCCCTCGTAGGGCAGTGCCTCCCACGCGGGCAGGAGCGCGACGCGCTCCTGCCCGAGGAACGCGACCAGCTCGGCGGCCAGGGCCTCGGCCTCCCGAGGCCCTGGCGCGACCACGAGGACCGGGGCGTCGAGCGCGACGGCCATACCCGCTGCCACGAAGGCTTCGCCGGTCTCCGCGTGCGCCACGACCGGCCGCTCGCGGGCGAGCAGCAGCCGCTCGAACGGCTCCGACGCCACGAGTGCCTCGAGGGCCTCACGCAGGCTCATCCCGGTCGGCTCATCCTCCCCATCCGCTCCCGATCGAGCCCCGGTCCCTCCCGACCGTCGCCGGCGACCGGCACCTCCGACAGCACGAAGAACCCCGCGCGCGGTGCGGCGGGGTGTGCGAAGGCGAGTCTACGCGCGGGCGGCGGACGGCGGCGGTCCTGGGGGGGCGCTCAGTGGGCGCCGCACGCGCAGGCGCCACCACACGCACAGCCGCCCGATCCGACCCTGCCGGCTCCTCCGCTCGAGGTGCCCGGGGCGGCGAACACCGAGAACCGCCGGCGCACCCGATCCCGCCCGCACGACGGACACGCGGGGTCGGGTGCGTCGACCTCGCGACGGGCATCGAAGGGAGCCTCGCAGCCGAGGCAGATGTATTCGTACACCGGCATGCCATCAGGGTAACGCCGTAGGCTGGCCGGGTGCGAGCGATGCGGATCGAGGGAGTCGGGAAGCCACTCGTGCCAGCGGAGGTCGAGGCGCCGTCGCCGGGTCCCGGGCAGGTCCGTCTCCGCGTCCTGGCGTGCGGCGTGTGTCGGACGGATCTGCACATCCTCGATGGAGACCTCCCCGATCCGAGCCTCCCCTCGATCCCGGGGCACCAGATCGTCGGGATCGTGGATGCGGTGGGGTCGGGCGTCGCGACCGCGTCGGTGGGCGACCGGGTCGGGGTTCCCTGGCTCGGGTGGACGTGCGGCGTCTGCGAGGCGTGCGGGACGGGCAGGGAGAACCTCTGTCAGCGCGCGCGGTTCACCGGGTACGACCTCCCGGGTGGGTTCGCGGAGGTGACCGTGGCCGACGCGCGGTTCTGCTTCCCGATCCCGGAGGGGTATCCCGACCTCCAGGCCGCCCCCTTGCTCTGCGCGGGGTTGATCGGTTGGCGATGCCTCCGTATGGCCGGCGACGCCACGAGGCTCGGCCTCTACGGGTTCGGCGGCGCCGCGCACCTCCTCACGCAGGTGGCGTGCGCGCAGGGCCGACGCGTCTTCGCGTTCACCCGCGAGGGCGACACGGACACGCAGGCGTTCGCGAGGGAGCTGGGCGCGGCGTGGGCCGGCCCCTCGACCGAACCGCCGCCGGAACCGCTCGATGCCGCGATCATCTTCGCCGATGCCGGCGAGCTCATCCCGCTCGCCCTCCGCGCCGTGGTCCCGGGCGGCACGGTCGTCTGCGGCGAGATCCACATGACCGACATCCCATCGTTCCCCTACGAGTTGCTGTGGGGGGAGCGATCCGTGCGCTCGGTCGCCAACCTCACCCGGAGGGACGGGGTCGAGTTCCTCGCCGTAGCTCCGATGGTCCACGTGGAGACGCACGTGACCACGTTCTCGCTCGACGAGGCGAACGTGGCCCTCGAGACGTTGCGGGCGGGCTCGGTCCGGGGCGCGATCGCGCTGGCCGTCGGGCCCAGCTGACTCACGGGGTTCGTCCGGCCCCTCGGTTGAAGCGGTCCTGGGTGGCGGCGAGCCCGTCACGGATCAGCGACCGGACGGCGTCGGCGGCTCGGTCCACCTGGAGGCCGACGTCGGGCTCGTCGCGCTTCCCGACCGGCTCGAGCACGAAGTCGGCCGGATCCTGGCGCCCGGGGGGCCGCCCGATCCCCACCCGGACGCGGAGGAAGTCGGGAGAGCGGAGCGCCTGAGCGAGTGACTTCACGCCGTTGTGACCGGCGGCGCCCCCGTCGAGGCGGATGCTCAACTCCCCGATCGGGATCTCGAGCTCGTCGTGGACGGCGATCACATGGGCGGCGTCCACACCGTGCTTCTTCGCGATCCCCGCGTAGGACGTCCCCGACTCGTTCATGAACAGGGTGGACGTCACCACCAGCACACGCTCGTCACCCTCGTGGATCTCGGCGACCTCCGCGGGCAGGAAGCGGGCCTTCTTCAGACGAGTGCCGGCCGCGCGTGCGAGCTCGAGCGCCACCATCCGCCCGATGTTGTGACGCGTGGTGGCGTACCGATCGCCCGGGTTGCCGAGGCCGGCCACGACCCAGGGCATGGCAGGAGCGGGGCGGGGTGGTTAGCCCTCGCCGCTCTCGTCGGCGGGTGCATCCGCGGCCGGCGCCTCGCCCTCGGCGAGCGCCTCTCCCTCGGCCGCCTCGACTGCCTCTCCTTCGGCCGCCTCTTCGCCGGGGAGCGTGAGGTCGGCCTCCGTGCGGAGCGCGGCGGGCGTGATGACCGAGATCACCGGCGTGTCGGGATCCGTGAGGATCTCGACACCGGGCGGAGCGATGACGTCGCGAACGCGGAGCAGGTCACCGATCTCGAGCGCCGTGACGTCGAGGTCGATGATCTCGGGAACGTCGGATGGGAGACACTGGATCTCGACCTCGCGCAGGTGGTGCTCGATCACGCCGCCACCCTTGACGCCCGCCGCCTCGCCGGTCTCACGGACCTCGATGTTCAGCGTGACCTTCTCGTCGCGGCGCACGGCCAGGAAGTCGATGTGGATGTACCGGCTGTGGATGTGATCGCGCTGGACCTCGCGGGGGATCGTCAGGTGGGTGGTGCCGTCGTACTCGAGCTCCACGAGCGACACACCTTGGTGGAAGAGGTGGAGGAGGTCCTGCGACGACACGGAGATCGGCGTGGACTCCACGCCGCTCCCGTACAGGATGCCGGGGACGCGGCCCGTGGCGCGGAGCTTTCGTGCAGCACCCTTGCCGGTGCCGTCGCGGGGTTCAGCTCTGAGGGTGGCTTCCATGGTTGATGAACTCGCGTTCGATGGGGGAACCCGCCGATAGTAGCGGACGAGCCCACCTGCCGCCCAGGTGAGCTCGGAGCGATACCTTCCTGGGCTCTCGGGCGTCTTGAGAGATGACGATGCGAACCGACGTGCTGAACCCGAACAGAAGGACCGAGGTGGAACCCGATCGTGGCCACATGGCCGACCTGTACGAGCGCTACGTGCCGGCTGGCGTGCGGCTGGCCTACCTGCTGACCGGCGACCGCGAGCACGCGCAGGACCTGGCCCACGACGCGTTCATCAGGTGCATGGGGCGGTTCGCACACCTGCGCTCCCACGACGCCTTCGATGTGTACCTCCGCCGAGCGATCGTGAACCTGCACACGTCGGGGCTCCGCCGGCTCCGACTCGAGCGCGAGTGGCTCCGGCGCGAGGACGCCCGTGTGGCGGCGGCGACCTCCACCCAGGTCGATGTCGGGCAGGCCACCGACCTGTGGGAGGCACTCGGCACCTTGCCGAGCCGCCAGCGCGCCGCGCTCGTGTTGCGCTACTACGAGGACCTGTCGGAGCGTGACACGGCGGCCGCGCTCGGGTGCTCGGTGGCGGCGGTGAAGTCCTTGCTCCAACGCGGCACCGCCGCCCTGCGCAACCTCCTGCCCGCCTACTCCATCGAAGGTGACGAGCGATGAACGACCTGGAACGAGACCTGCATCAGCTGCTCGAGCGACACGCCCGCGACGTCGATCCCGTGGTCCATGAGCCGGACGCGGTGATCCGTCGCGGGCGGCGGCGCCAAGCACGGACGATCGCGGGAGGGATGCTGGCTGGCGTCCTCGTGCTCGCGATCGCAGTGGTGTCGCTCGGCGATCTCCGGTACCGCGACGATGGATCCCCGGTGGGACGAGGCGGCATGCCGACGCCCGTGCCGACGACCACCGCTCCTCGTCTGCAGACCCGCGGTGCTGAGGATGGGAACGTCGTCGTGTTCGGTCACGACCTCGGGCATGACTGGGAGATCCACCGCGATGGCGGCGTGCTCCGGTTCTTCGTCGACGGGACCGAGGACCCGGGGGGAGGCTTCTCGTTCTCCACGGGGGCTTCGACGGGGGTCGATGTGGACGGTGGGACGCTCCTGATCGGCGTCTTCGATCGGAGCGTGACCTCCTGGACCGTCACGGTCGACGGTGGTGAACCGGCACAGATCATCCAAGGGGGATCGACGCCTGCGCAGGATGTTGGCGGTCACCCGGCGAACCTCTGGCTCGTCGCCCTGCCCGGTTCCGGCACCGGCGTCTCGCGAGGACCGACCTCGCTGCCGCTGTTCGTGTCGTGGCCGACGCCGTTGTATCCGGACGGTCTGTTCGGCGCGGGCAGCGACGGGGTGGTCTCGTGGGGCATCGCGCACCACACCGATCAGTGCGCGCTGCTCAAGGTGATCGGCGCCGATCCGTCGGACGCCGGCACGAGCGATTGCCTTCCTTCCTGGTACGAACTCAACCGGATCGGCGACGCCACGCCCTTGATCGGCGGCTTCTATGGGGAGCAGAACGCGACCGTCACCCTCGTGCTCCCCGGAGAGACTCCCGTCAGCGCCACGGGCCAGACGCCCGATTGCTTCACGGTTCGCATGGAGTCCAACTTCGCCAACACCGAGTTCTGCGTCTTCTCCCTGCCGGTCGGCGAGACGACGACGGTGGCGTTCGGCGAGAACGGGGATGCGTTCAACGGACCGGTCGGGCTCCGCGCACGGCCCGGCGCGATGGATCTGATCGACCCGGTGTCGCCCGCGTCCCCCTAGACCTGGTTGGCGCCGCCGAAGATCTCGCTGACGCTCGAGTCCTCGAACACGGCGCGCAGGGCGCTGGCGATCAACGGCGCGATGGAGAGTACCTTCAGCTTGTCGAACGAGCGCTCCTCGGGGATCGGCACGGTGTTCGTCACGATGACCTGCTCGATGGGCGCTTCCTCGAGGTTCTGCCGAGCCTTCCCGCTGAAGATGGCATGCGTGGCTCCGGCGTAGATGGGACCGGCTCCCATGGCGGCCAGGGCCTGCGTGCCCTTCGAGAGCGTGGCCGCGGTGTCGATCATGTCGTCGACGAGCACGCAGGGGCGGCCCTCGACCTCACCGACCACGGTCATCTCGTCGATCTTGTGGGCCTCTCGCCGCGAGCGGCGCTTGTAGAGGAACGCGAGGTCAGCATGCAGGTATTCGCGGAGCTTCTCCGCGGTCTTGATCCGGCCGGCATCCGGCGCCACCACGACGAGGTCGTCGCCCTGCAGACCCAGCTCGTCCTTCAGATAGGAGCAGATCAGCGGCAGCGCGGTGAGGTGATCGAACGGCGCGTCGAAGAACCCCTGGATCTGCCCGCTGTGGAGATCGACGGACACGACCCGGTCCGCGCCGGCGGTGGAGAGCAGGTCGGCGACGAGCTTGGCGCTGATGGGCTCGCGGGCCAGGGCTTTCTTGTCCTGCCGCGAGTAGCCGAAGTACGGGACGACCGCCGAGATGCGCTTGGCGCTGGCCCGCTTCATGGCGTCGATCATGATGAGCTGCTCCATGATCGCTTCGTTCACCGGGTCGTAGTGCGACTGCACCACGAAGACATCGGCGCCGCGGACCGATTCGTCCGCTCGGAAGTAGACCTCGCCGGACGCGAACCGCCGGAGCTCCCCCAGGCTGACGGGGATCGCGAGGTTGTCCGCGATCTCGTGCGCAAGCGTGGGATGGGTGGTGCCGGAGTACAGCATCATCCGTTTCTTGGTGATCGATCTCCATCTCAGGCCTTCTTCCCGCTGCCGCCGCGACGTCGGCCCTTCGCGTTCGCCGCGTCCTTGCGCTGCCGGTACCCGGGGATGGTGCGCTGCTCGCCGCGCTCGACCGCGAGCGCACCGGGCGGAACGTCGTCCGTGATCACCGATCCAGCTCCTGTGAAGGCGCCTCTGCCCACCGTGACCGGCGCCACCAGCATCGTATCCGAACCGACCGACGCCCCGGCTTCCACCGTGGTGCGGTGTTTCCGGTAGCCGTCGTAGTTGACCGTCACGGTGCCGGCCCCGATGTTCGCGCCGTCGCCGATGTCGGCGTTGCCCAGGTACGTCAGATGCTTGGCCTTGGCGCGCCGACCCACCCGCGTGTCTTTGACCTCGACGAAGTTCCCCACCGCAGAGCCGTCTTCCAGGATGGCTCCTGTGCGCAGACGCGCGAACGGGCCGACCTCGACGTCACGGCCGATCCGAGCATCCTCCACGACAGAGAAGCGGACCGAGCTCCGGTCGCCGATGGTCGAATCCTGGATCTCGGTGGACGGCCCGATCCGAGCGTCCCGCCCGATCTGGGTATGACCGAGGAGGTACGTGTTGGGCTGGATCTCGGTGTCGCGCCCGATCCGGACCTCGACGTCGATGAACGTGGAGTCCGGATCCACCAACGTGACGCCGTTGGCGAGGTGACGCGCGTTGATCCGCTCGCGGATCACGCGGGTCACCGCCGCGAGCCCCGCGCGTGAGTTCAACCCCATCGTGCCCCCGGTGTCGCAGGCGACCACCTCGACCCGTCCGCCGTCCTCGATGAGGAGGGTGATCGCCCGGTTCAGGTAGTACTCCCGCTGGCGGTTCTCCCGATCGAGCCGGGGCAGCGCCGCGTACAAGCGGTCACGATCGAACGCTACCCAGTTCGTGGCCACCTCGTGGATCGCGCGCGTCGCGGGATCCGCATCGATCCCTTCCATGATCGCGATGACGCGGCGGCCGTCACGGACCACCCGGCCGTAGCCGCCCGGCTCATCCAGCTGCGACGACCCCACCGTGGCGATGGCCGCCGACCTGCGGTGCCTCCGCATGATCGCCCGAACATCGTCCGGGGTGACCGGATCGAAGTCGCCGTTCGCCACGAGCACGTCGTCCACGCGGCCGACGGCCCGGCGCGCGACCAGCACGGCATGGCCGGTCCCCAGCTGCTCGGTCTGTTCGACGAAGACCGGTGAGGGGTTCGATCCCCCAGGACCGGACGGCGGCCCGGACCTCGTCGGCGCCGTGGCCGACCACGATGACGACCTTGTCGGGCTTGGCAGCCAGCGCCGCCTGCACCACATGCCACAGCGCCGGGCGGCCGCAGATGGGATGCAGGACCTTGGCCGTGTCGGACTTCAGCCGCTTGCCCTTCCCCGCTGCGAGCACCACGGCAGCCAGGGTCCGGGCGTTGGTGGTGGTCTTCCGTGCGGGCTTCCGAGTTTCCGCCAAGGTGGATCCCGTGATCGAGGAACCCACATGCTCCGAGGCTGAGCGTCGGTCGTCAAACGCGCGGCCTCGCGCTCGAGGATCGGGCCCGCCGGCGCATCGTGGTCGGGACCGGTTCCGGGGGGAGGATGGGCCAGGCTGCCGACACACACTGACCTGCATGTCGATGGATCGGGTGCGCTCGCGGGCGCGTGCCTCTCGCCCGACGGAGGCGTGAGGTGGGGTGATCGGACTCCGGAGATCGGGCCTGTCGCAAGGAGGCGCCGGGATACTCGGGGGGGGGCGAAGGGGCGACGTCAGCCGGCGTGGTGCGGCGGCGTCGTGTCCGCGTGGACCGGCGCGGCTCCGAGCGGCGGTACCTCGCCGGACGCGGCCTGGCGAACCGCGCGGACGATCCCGCGGTACCCGGTACACCGGCAGAGGTTCCCCGACAGCCCGATCCGGATCTCCTCCTCGGTCGGATCCGGGTTGTGGCGAAGCAGCGCGGTCGCCGACACGAGCATCCCGGGCGTGCAGAAGCCGCACTGGACGCCGCCCTGCTGGAGGAACGCTCGCTGGAGCGGCCCGACCTCCTCGTCGCCGCGAGACCCTCGACCGTGGTGACCTCGCGACCCTCCGCCTGCAGCGCGAGGTACGAGCACGAGTTCACCGGCTCGCCGTCCAGCAGCATCATGCAGGCGCCGCACTCGGAGTCGTCGCAGCCTTCCTTCGAGCCGGTGAGCCCGAGCTCCTCGCGCACCGCCTTCGAGCAGGCTGACGTGCGGATCGAGCTCGACCGGATACTCGGTGCCGTTCACGCGGAGGGTCGCAGCAACCTTCATCGTTCGCTCCTCAGCTCGCGCCGTGCAGCGCCGGACTCGCGGGGATCGGGACGGTGCCGCCGCGCGCGCGGGTGAGCGCGGCGATGATCGCGCGACTCGCGATCACCTCGGCCATCGCCCGGCGGTAGTCGGCCGAGCCCGCGGACGTCGCTGATCGGGGTCGAGCGGCCGCGGCCGCCGCGGCCGCGCTCGGCCTCGACCGCCGTCGTCGCCGCCGTCGGTGCCCGTCAGCGCCGACTCGGCCTCGGGGACGCGCCGGATCGTCGGGGTCAGCGCCGTGATCGCGACCCGGGCGTCGGTGACCCGGTCGCCGTCGACGGTCACGACCGCGGTCGCGCCGACGACCGCGATCTCCATCTGTCGGCGGTACTCGAGCCGGACGTAGCACGAGCCCGTGCCGGCGGCCGGCGCGGGCAGCTCGATCGCGACGAGCAGCTCGTCGGGTCGTGCCGACGTCGTCCCCGGGCCGGTCCAGAGCTCGTCGAGCCCGAGCGATCGCTCGCCCGACGACGACCGCAGCGTCGCCGTCGCGCCGAAACACAGCAGCGGCGCCGCCGGTGTCCATCGCCGGGCGAGGCGTTCATCACGTTGCCGCCGATCGTGCCCTGCGCCCGCGTGGCGTGGGAGCCCACGATCGCCGACGCGTCGGCGAGCGCCGTGTACCGGGTCCGGATCGTCGTCGTTCGCCACGAGGTCGCCGTGGGTCACGAGCGTGCCGAGCCGCAGGCCGTCGTCGGACGACGTCGATCGCGCGGAGGCCATCGATCCGGTCGATCGCGACGATCGCGTCGGGCAGCGGCGCCTTCCCCTGCCGGGCCCCGACGACGAGGTCCGTGCCGCCCGCGACCGGTCGCGCACCGCCGGCCATCGCCGACAGCGCATCGTCGAGCGTGGCCGCCGACGTGAACGACCGCGTCATGCCGTACCCACCCCGCGCGGCGTCCCACACGCGCTCCGGCGTCATCGGCAGCCGCGGCACGTGGCCGGCCGATCACCTTCGAGATCGCGTTCGCGATCGCGCCGGCGGTCGGCACCTGCGGCGGCTCGCCGACGCCCTTCGTCCCGCGCGGCCCGACCGAGTCGTACTCGACCCACTCCACCTCGATCTCGGGCGCGTCGGAGCACGTGAGCAGCTTGTAGTCGAGCAGGTGCGGGTTCCGCTGCCGGCCCTGCTCGTCGAGCATCGTGCCCTCGGAGAGCGCGAGGCCCGACGCCCATCACGACGCCGCCGAGCACCTGACCGTCGGCACCCGCCCGGTTCAGGATCCGGCCGGAGTCGTGTGCCGCCGCCACCCTCAGCACGCGGACGACGCCGGTCGCGCGGTCGACCTTCACGTGCGCGGCCTGGGTGATGAGCTGGGGCGCGAGGAACGTCTCGTTGCCCGAGCCGTCCGACGCATCCGCCCGTGTCGCCGGTCGGTGCCTCGGGGACCTCGCCCGAACCCTTCCCGTGCACGGTGCCGATCTCGCCCGACGAGATCGGCGATCGCGACCGACCGGTCGGGCGATCCCTTCACGCGCGCGACGCCGTCGGTGAGCTCGAGGTCGTCGCGGTCGCCTCGAGCTGGTCGGCCGCGGCGTCGAGGAGCTGCTCGCGGACCTCCTGCGCGGCGGCGAGGATCGCTCGGCCGTTGTTGAACGTCGTCTGCGAGCCGCACGAACCCATGTCCCACGGCGCGACGTCGGTGTCCTGATACAGGATCGAGACGTCGTTCGGATCGATGCCGAGCTCCTGCGCCGACGAACATCGGCATCGCCATGACAGCGCCGCTGCCGTTCTCCTGCGCGCCGGTCACGATCGTCGCGCTGCCGTCGCCGTTCATCTGCACGTACGCGCCCGAGGGCGCCGCCATGCACGGCCACCACCCGACCGCGACGCCGATCGCCTCGTCGTCGGGCAGATCGCGGCCGTACCCGATCATCTCGACGGCCTTCTCGAGGGTGTCCCGTACACCGACCTTGTCGAACACCTGTCGCGTCGGGCCCTCGGCGCCCTCCTCGATCAGCGTCCGGCGACGGAGTTCGACGGGATCGAGGTCCGATCGCAGCCGCCACCTCGTCCATGTGCTGCTCGAGGCCCCAGCAGACCTGCGGCGCCGTCGGGGCGCGCACCGATCCGGACGGCTGGTTGTTCGTGTAGTTCAGGTGCGCTTCGACGGAGATGTGGTCGATCTGGTACGGCCCGCACGCGTGCATCGCCGCCATCTGTCCGAGGAACCCGCCCTCCCCGCAGTACGCGCCCTTGTCGAGCACGAGCTTCGCGCGGCGCGCCACGAGTGCCCGTCCCGCGTCACGCCGGTCTCGAAGTCCATCACGATCCCCTCGCGGCGCTGCGCGATGATCTTGAACTCCTCCTCACGGGAGAGGACCAACCGGACCGGCCGGTGCGCCGCCCGGGCGATCGCCGCGACCTGGCCCTCGAAGTGCAGGTCGCACTTCGCCCCGAAGCCCCCACCGAGGAGCGGCACGACGACGCGGACGTCCGCCTCCGGGACCTGCGAGCGTCTGGGCGACCCCGGCACGGGCGGCGTATGGCACCTGCGTCGACGACCAGATCGTGACCTTGTCGCCCTGCCACTGGGCGACGACCGCGCGCGGCTCGATCGGCACACCCTGCGATGCGTCGGAGTCGTAGTGGCTCTTCACGACGACGTCGGCGCCCGCCATCGCGCCGTCGGCGTCGCCCTTCACGATCGTGTGGTACGCCATCGTGTTGCCGTCGGCGACGATGTTCTCGTCCTTGTCGTAGGACGCGAGGTCGGGGTGCACGAGCGTCGCGCCCGGCTCCATCGCCGCGACGAAGTCCGTGACGACCGGCAGCGGCTCGTACTCGATCTCGATCAGGCGGGCGGCTTCGGCGGCGATCTCTTCGGTCAGCGCGGCGACGCCGGCGACGATCTCACCCTCGAAGCGGACGACGTCCTTCGCGAACAGGTAGCGGTCCTGGACGAAACCCCCGTAGCGGACGTCCGGCAGGTCGTCCTGCGTGACGACGGCGACGACCCCGGGGAGCGCCGTCGCCTTCGCCGTGTCGATCCTCAGGATCTTCGCGTGGGAGTGATCCGCGTAGCGGAACTTCACGTGGGCCATGCCGGTGAAGGCGAGGTCGGCGGTGTACCGGCCAGTGCCGGTGACCTTCTCCTTGCCGTCCTGCCGTACGAACCCCGCCGGGGCAGTCTCGACCGTCGCCACAGGAACCCCTCCTCTGTCCGCCGCGGCATCTTAAGGGGATACACGCCGGTCGTCGCAGCAACGCGAGCGCCGATGTGCACGCGAGTCGCTGGATCAGTTGGTCTTGGTTCGGATCCAGGCGAGCCAGCACCGTCCTGACGCTCTCCTCGTCGTCGCGCGCCTATGGGATGCTTCCCGGCATGGACAAGTCTGATCCGTCGTACAAGGGGCAGTCCGGGTACAACGCGGCGATGCTCGCGATCTACGACGTGTGGGTGCTGAAGTTCATGACGAAGGCGGTCTGGAAGGTTCCCGTAGCACAGGGCGTCGACAGATATCGACAGCACATGGGGCACCGGCACCTCGACGTTGGGCCTGGGACCGGCTACTTCATCGAGAAGGCGGACCCGCCCCGCGACACGGAGATCACGCTCCTGGACCCCAATCAGACCGTGCTTCGCCACGTGGCGAAGCGACTCGAGGAACGGCATCCGATCACTGTTGAGGCCGACGTCATGAAGCCCCTCCCGGTCGACGGACCGTTCGACTCCGCGGCACTCAGCTTCGTGCTTCACTGCCTTCGCGGGCCAGAGGGAAACAAGGCGGTCGCCGTGAGGAACATCGCGGATGTCCTCAGCCCGGAGGGGGTCCTCTTCGGCGGGACGGTCCTCGGTCTCCAGAGCAACCACACGAAGCCCGCGCGCGCGTTCCTGCGAGCAGCCAACAAGCAAGGGGGCTTCGACAACGTGGACGACACGGCTGAGGGGCTCCGCCGCATCCTGGAGATGTCCTTCAGCGCCGTGGATGTCGACGTCGTCGGTTCTGCGGCCCTCTTTGCCGCGGCCAGGCCACGGTCCCGCTCCTAGACGCCGCCAGGTCGGAGCAGGGTTCGAACCAGGGCCTGGCGGCTCGATCAGTGGTGCTCGAGAGGACCCGCGAGATGTGTTTGCAGCAGGATGCTCCTGTGCTTCGTCAAGCCACGAGAACCCTGGTCGGCCTCCCTAGCTACGTAGCGCTTCAGGCAGCGGATCATCTCCCGTCTTGAGAGTCCCTCGGACGTTCGGCGAGCCGCGAGGGCTCCTCCCTCGCGCTGGGGCGCGTGACACGTTAGGGCGGCTCAGCCGAGCATCTCGTCGTCGAGGTCAGCCTGGAACCCGAAGCGCCCGCTCTCGTGTACCGCGACTACGTGCGCTCCGGTCCTCGACGGAACACGCTGATGACGACCCCGGCCAGTCCCGTGAGCACGGCCGCGGCAGCCGGGGCGAAGAACGCCGCCATCGGCAGCTCGGTCGGGTCGCTGCCGGTCTCGACGACGGGAAGGGTGATGCTGAGGATCGTCGCGAGGCCCCACAGAACCAGCGTGACGACGGAGAGCCCGATCCAGGTGGATCGCCAGGTGGCGTCGCCGCGGAGCTTGCCCATGGCCCACAGGAAGATCGCCGTCCCGATCCCGCCCCAGAACCAGGTGCCGAACGCGGCGACGGGGAGGTGCTCATGCTCGGAGCCCGAAACGAGATCGGGGGCAAACACGCTGATCAACACGACGGCGACCCAGATCCCGCTGATCCCGAGGGAGGTCCACAGCTTCCAAGAGCCGTCGGCCGTCTCGGCCCGCCGCTCCTCCGACGATTCCCCGTTTCCGGTCACCGTCATCGGTCCTTGAGCCTAGTCGACGAGCGCGGCGACTTCTTCGAACGACAGCCGCCCGTATCGCTCTAGCTCTGTGGCGACCACACAGTGCGCGTGGACGGAAGCTCGCGGCGAAGCGTCTCCTTGGACAACCGGCGCTCACCCTTTCGACCACAGGACGCGCGAGCGACATGGAACAGCCTGGGTTGAGTGCGCCGTATGCCCCCTCAGGGAGGCTCACGCGGTCGCCGATCTCAAGCTCCAAAAGCAGCACACGTAGACATCCTGGCCGCGCCGACCTCCCGCGCCGGGGCGCGTGTCCAATGAGACCCTCTCAGGCAACCAAGAAGCACACCACACAGAGAGTCACGGGGCGGCGGCACCTCTACGCCGGTGGTTCATCGCGAACCACACGTACCCGCTCACCAGCAGCACAATCCCGATCGCGAGCCACGGCCATGGGCTCCATTCATCCACGCAGGATTGGCCGGTACCGGTAGAGGTGCAGACCGTTCCAGGCCCTGATCGGTTCAAGAACGCAACGTAGAACAGTGGGAGTCCGAGACCGGAAACCAGGCCGGGTAGCCCCACCTTGGATCCCGGGCGGGTAGCAAGAACGATGGTGGCTGCCACCGTGATGACCAGGACATAGGGACCGATGGAGAGCGCGCCGAGGATTCCGAGGGCATAACCGGCACCCGTGAGCATCCAGGCAATGAACCAAGTCACATCCCGCCGGTCGGTCGGCCTTGAAGTCATCATCGTGAGGATAGGGTCCAGCGTCTGCGGCTGCGTGCGCCGGGGCGCGTGTGCAATCAGACGCTATCCCCGGTCACGCGGAACTAATCCTCGGCATATGGCGTCAGAACGGATGATGGAGAGAGCGCGACCCCTAATGACGCGACGGAGCAGTAGCAAAGTCACGGAGCACGGCCGAAGCGGCGTGATGCACGTAGATGGGTAGACGCTTGCTCATCGCATGCGTCGGGCTGCTCCTCACCGTGTCGTGTACCGGTGGGCCCGTATCGTCGTCCCAGGTCACGGTTGATGGGTCTCCGGGTCCGCCGACAAGCGTCGCCTCACCTACGCCGACTTACTCGCCCATCCCGGACACGTGTCCCAAGGATCCTCTCGACGCGGGTGCGCCGCAACCGGGTCCACGGGCAGGAGCGAACGCTCGTACCGGACAACCCGGTCACCTTGGTGGTGTGCCTCGGAGATCGGCGCGTTGCCGTCACGAACGAGAAGACGGTGGTGTGGTTCACGGATGAGTTGAACGGGCTGAAGGAGGTCCGGCCCGGCGAGAGCTTCGCCTGTCCCCTCGACTTCGGGCCCACCTACGGGTTGTTCTTCGGCTACGCGAACCACGACGTGCTGCTCGTCACGGTGTCAGCATCAGGCTGTCGGTTTGCCTCCAACGGTCACGTGACCGCACAACTCGACGACAGTCCGATCGTGAAGCGAATCCAGCGACTCCTTACTCCCATGGCGTAGGAAATCGCCGGGCGCCCCCAAACGACTGAGCGCTCCCCGCGCGGCCCCCACGCGCCGGGGCGCGAGCCGCCGCCGTGATCCGAGACGCGATGCCCTTCCCCGGCGGCGAAACTTGTTCCGGGGGATCGTTCCGGGGGGAGGGGTCGAACCTCCGTCTCAGGCTCCAAAGGCCCGCGTCTTGCCGTTAGACCACCCCGGATCGGTCGTCATCGTACGCGGCCCCGTGCGGTGGACCCGACACGACGAACGACCCCGGCATCGCGCGCTCGAGCGACGCCGCGTGCACCGCGTGCCGTGCGAGCGCGACAACGGTCGGGCCGCTCCCGGTCATGGCGGCACCGGCCGCCCCGGCGGCGCCCGCGGCATCGATGGCCACCGCGACCTCGGGATGGCGCGCGGCGACACCCGGCTGGAGGTCGTCGAACAACGCCGACCCGAGGAGTTCCAGGTTCGCCGTCTCGAGCGCGGCGATCACGGCCCCCGGGTCGGGGCCGGTCGAGGGATCGCCGTCCCACCAGGCGTACGCATCCTCGCTCCGCACGCCGAAGGCGAACGGCTGGATGACCCACGTGGTCGTCGGCGCGTGCACCGGGACGACCCGCTCGCCACGGCCGGTGGCGAACACGGGACCGCCGTGGAGGAGCGCCGGCACGTCGCTGCCGATCGTCGCGGCGATCTCGGTCAGAGCGTCCCCGCCGACACCATGCAGCCTCCCGAGCGCCCGGAGGACCGCGGCCGCATCGGCGCTCCCCCCGCCCATGCCGGCAGCCACGGGGATCCGCTTCTCGAGCGTGATGCGGACCGCGGCGGCCGCAGGGCCGACCGCGGAGGCGACCGCCTCGACCGCCCGGCCCGTGAGGGATTCCCCGCCCGCCATCGACAGGTCGTGGGCCCGCGGACCCACCACCTGGATCGTCAACGCCTCCGAGGCCTCGACGGTCACCACGTCGCACAGGTCGAGCGGCAGGATCAACGTCTCGATGTCGTGGTAGCCGTCTGAGCGCCGTCCGAGCACGCGGAGGAACACGTTGAGCTTCGCGGGCGCACGCTCCTGAACGACCTCGCTCACGGCGACCAACGCTCCGCGACGCGCGCGAAGGCGGCGAGCGAGAGCTCCTCCGGCCGTGCCGCCGGGTCGACGCCGGCCTCCTCGAGCAGGCGGTCTGCTTCGTCCGGCGACAGCCCGAGCCGGCGCATCGCGTTCCGCATCGTCTTCCGGCGCTGGGCGAAGGACCCTCTACGACGCGCCAGAGCCGGCCCTCGTCCACGTCGACCGGAGCCACGGCGACGCGTTCCAGGCTCACCACCACCGACCCCACCGCGGGTCGCGGCCAGAAGACGTCCGGGGGGACCCGCCGGACGATGGATGCCGACGCTCGGTACGCGACCTTGAGGCTGAGGGCGCCGAACGCCGCATCGCCCGGGCGGGCCACGATGCGCTCCCCGACCTCGCGCTGCACCATGACGACCGAACGCTCCACACCGGATGCGTGCTCGAGCACGTCGACCAGGATCCGCGTCCCGACGTTATAGGGGAGGTTCGAGCACAGGACCCAGGGCCCCGCGCCGAGGCTCGCGCTCCAGTCGATCTTCGTGGCGTCCGCATGCAGGACCCGGACCGAGGGGCGGTCCGCAACGGCATCCCGGAGCGCCGGCAGCAAGGTCCGGTCGAACTCGATCGCGAGGACCTCCGCCGCACCGGCGTCGGCGAGGGCGATGGTCAGGGAGCCCATCCCGGCGCCGACCTCGACCACACGAGCCCCGGGGACCACGCGGGCGTCGGCGGCGATGGCGCGGGCGAGGTTCGGATCCAGGAGGAAGTTCTGGCCCAGCGCCTTGGTGGGATTGATGCCGAAGCGGGCGGCCCGCTCGCGGAGCTGCTCTCGGGTCGGACCACGCGCGTCGCTCACGACGTCACGGTACCGGTGGTGGAACGGCGGGATGTGAGATCCGGGTGATGGAGCGTCGCACTCGCTCGGCACGATCCCCATGGCCGAGAGGAGCGACCCGATCGTCCCCCGAGCTGCCTCCGCGCACCTTCCCCGACGCAGCGACCGCTCGGAGCGATCAAGTGTGGCCGGAGCGATCGCGGAGGCACGAGGCCCCTCCCGGTTCAGCGCCGCCTTCCCGAACGGCTCATCCCCGGATCGCTCCACCACCCGGAACCGGCGCCAACCTAACAAACCCTCAACCTCGACTGCAAACTTGACTCTCGAACATATGTTCGGTAGGCGAGGGATTCTACCGGAGGCCCGGGAACGCGCTCCGCGCGTTGGCCGAGGTCGCGCGCACGATCTCGTCGACCGAGCGTCCCCGTATGCGCGCGACCTCGGCCAACGCGTGCGTCACGTTCGCAGGTTCGTTGGTCCGTCCCCGCAGAGGCTGCGGCGCGAGGAACGGGCTGTCGGTCTCCACCAACAACCGCTCGAGTGGCACCGAGGCGGCGGCGGCGCGGAGATGTTCGTTCTTCGGGTACGTGACGTTCCCGGCGAACGACATCCAGTACCCGCGCTCCGCGCATTCCTTCGCGATCGTGTCGTCGCCACTGAAGCAGTGGATCACCACGCGCTCTGCTCCCCCGTCATCGAGGACCCGCAAGACGTCGGTCCAAGCGTCGCGGACATGGACGACCATCGGCTTGCCGCTGTCGTTCGACAGCGCGACGTGGACGGCGAGCGCGGCGATCTGATCATCGATCGACGAGCGCATCCGGAAATAGTCCAGGCCGCACTCTCCGACCGCGATCACCCGTGGGTCATGCAGCAACTCCTCGATCCGCGCGGATGCCTCGGCGTCGAAGCCCGACGCATCGTGCGGGTGCATGCCGGCCGTGGCGAACACACCCTCGAGGGTGTCTGCAAGCTCGAGCGACGATCGGCTGCTTTCGACGTCGACGCCGACACAGATCAGGCGGTCCACGCCGGCGGCTCGTGCAGCCTCGACCACCAGTGCAGGTTCCTCCTCCATGAGGAAGAGATGGCAGTGGGTATCGACCGCGCCTCCGTCGACCGCCAGTTCAAGGTTCTCCTGCCGCATCCGGGCGCGACGATACCCGCTCTCAACATGGGGTGAACAGGGGGAGCTTCACGTGAAACATGGATCTGCGAAGCCTCACCCCCGACTGGAGCGCTGTGGACAACGCCGATCCCACCATGGAGCTCGCACGATCGCATCGCGGTGTTGCGTGAGAAGGCAACTGTGGACTAGGCGTCCGTGTCGAGACGTGGGAACAACCCGGACCCCTTGGTCGTCATCGTCCCCGGCGCCAGACGGCCCCAGGCCACGGCGTCGGGAACCCGCTGGTGCCCGAGTGGCTCAGGGATGCCCAGCTGCTCCCAGAGTCGCTCGGCCGCGCCCGGCATCACGGGCTGGATCAAGATGGCCAAGATGCGGAGCACTTCCGTGCTCGCATACAGGACCCCGGCGAGCTCCTCCCGCGCGGCGTCGTCCTTCGCGAGCTTCCAGGGTGCCTTCTCGACCAGGTACCCGTTCGCCCGGTCGACCACGTCCCAGACTGCGACGAGCGCGGGCTGCAACCGGACGGCGAGCATGTGCTCGTCGTACCGACGCACCGCATCGTCGACGACCTGAGGAAGGTCATCCTCCGCTCCGATCCCGCCCCGCTCGGGGACCTCCCCGTCGAAGGACGAGTCCAACATCGCGAGCACCCGGGAGACGAGGTTCCCGAGCCCGTTCGCGAGATCGGCGTTGTGGCGTTCCGTCATCGACTCCCACGAGAAGCTGCCGTCCTCGCCGAAGCGCATCTCGCGCATGAAGTAGTAGCGGTAGGAGTCGGCACCGAAGTGGTCGAGGAGCTCGAACGGATGGATCCCCGTGAGGTTGGTCTTCGACATCTTCTTGCCGCCGACCGTCAGAAAGCCGTGCGCCCACACCTGGGCGGGAGGCTCGATCCCCGCGGCCATCAACATGGCTGGCCAGTAGATCGCGTGGAACCGGAGGATGTCCTTGCCGATCGAGTGGATGTTGGCCGGCCACTGCCGCGCGAACCGTGCATCGTCGGAGCCGTAGCCCGCGGCCGTGATGTAGTTGGTCAGGGCGTCGAACCAGACGTAGCAGACGTGCGCGGGGTCCCACGGGATCGGGACGCCCCAATCGAACGTGGTCCGGCTGATCGAGAAGTCTCGCAGGCCGCCCTTTGATCAGCGAGAGGACCTCGTTCCGTCTGGTCTCGGGCTCCACCGCCGACGGATGCGCCTCGTAGTGGGCCAGGAGGCGGTCGGCGTACGCGGAGAGCCGGAAGAAGTAGTTGTCCTCGCGGAACGACTCGACCAAGCGCTCGTGGATCGGGCAGAGGTTCCCTTCGAGGAGCTCGTCCTCGCCGTAGTAGGCCTCGCACGACACGCAGTAGAGGCCCTCGTAGTGGCCGAGGTAGATGTCGTCGCGACCGTTCTCGTCGACGGCGCGGAGGATCTTCTGCACCGCCGCGATGTGCCGTTCCTCGGTGGTCCGGATGTAGTCGTCGTACGCGATGTCGAGGCGCGCCCACACCTCTTTCCACTTCGGCTCCATCTCGTCGACCCACTGTTGCGGGCTCATCCCGGCCCCTTCGGCCGCTCGCTGGAGCTTCAGACCGTGCTCGTCGGTGCCGGTGAGATGGAAGACCTCCTCACCGCGGAGCCGGTGGTACCGCGCGATGACGTCGGTGGCCACGGCGTTGTACGCGTGCCCGATGTGCGGGACGTCGTTCGGGTAGTAGATGGGTGTCGTGATGTAGAAGACGTCGCGGCCCATGGTCGAACCATGCTACCGGCGGCCTGTGGGCGCGTCCGAGTGCGCCGCGTCAGGCGGCGCACCGATCGGGCGCACCCACCTGGCGGAGCCCCTCGAGGTCGCCAGGCCCCCAGTCGTCCACGCGCAGATCCGGGTACCGGCCGCTGTACATGACCTGGTGTGGATCGTGCACGTGCCCGAGCCCCATCGCGTGTCCGAGCTCGTGCATGAGGATCAAGCCATGGGACCACGGTCCGTCGAAGCCCAGCGGAAGCGTCGTCTCGGCGTCCATGACCACCAACGCTCCCCCGTACGAGGTGGAAAACCCGGACCTCGGGAACGGGACCGCCCACGCGATCGCGTTCCCCTCCGCCTTGAGGGCAGTCCCTCGTCTCCTCGAACCCGTCGTGGTCCTGCCACAGGACGTCGATGTCGGCGCCTTCGCCGCGACCGCTCTCGTAGATACGGAGGACCGCCGGCCCGGACTCCTCTCGCGTGGCGCCCGCCGGAACGAAGCGGAACCCGGTCGCCGCTCCGAGTCGGCGGAAGGCCTCCTGGACATCGGCCGCGTAGCCGTTCGGGGCCTCGCTCACGAACAGGCGATACGTGATCTCGCAGGATGCCCAGCTGACCGGTCGCGATCCGTACGCGACGTGGATGAAGCGGTACGTCGGGGGGCCGGACGTCGGATCGCGGCTCGGGGTCGCGCTCGGCGTCGGCGTCGGCGCGTTGCTCGAGGGCGAGGTGGCGGGCGTGGCCGGCGCGGCCGCGTCGGACCCGGACCGGACCGCGAGGATCCCCGACACGAGGGCGACGGCCAGGCACACCGCCACGACGACCGGCACCACCCCTCGCGCGCGCCCACCGCGCGACGGGACATCGGGACGGGGCGGCGACCCGGGAACGTCGGGCCGGTGGGGGATCGGGCGCGGGCTCACGGGGGATCAGCGTACGATGCGCTGTCAAGCAACGCTCGGTAGAGGTCGTTGGTGTGCAGGCCGGATCGGGATGCCACGATCCGCGCCGCCTCCCGCTTCTTCGTCCCCGCGGCGACGAGCTCTGATGCCTCGGCTACGGCCGCCTCGAGGTCGCCGTTCGCGCCACCCGATCCCGCCACGACGAGGACGACCTCCCCTTTCGGATCCGCATCGCCGAGCGCATCGAGCACCTCGCTCGCGCGCCCCCGGACGACGGTCTCGTGCAGCTTCGTCAGCTCCCGGCACATCGCCACCTGTCGGTCCCCCAACGCCTCGATCACCTCCGCGAGCAGACCACGGAGGCGGAGCGGCGACTCGAAGAACACGAGCGTGCGATCGTCGCCGGCCACGGCGTCCAGGCGCCGACGCCGCTCACCCGGCTTCTTCGGCAAGAAGCCCTCGAACGCCCAGCGGTCCGACGGCAGGCCGGCGACCACCAGCGCGGCGATCGCGGCGGACGGCCCCGGCACGACACGGACGTCGATGCCTCCGGCGACGGCCGCCTGCACCACCCGGTAGCCGGGATCAGACACGACCGGCATGCCGCCGTCCGAGACGAGGGCAACGGCAGCACCCTGCCGCAGGCGTCGCACGAGCTCGTCGGTCCGGGCCCGCTCGTTCGCGTCATGCACCGAGATCATCCGAGGCTTGGCGATCCCGAGAGCGCGGAGCAGGCGGCCGGTTCGGCGTGTGTCCTCGGCCGCGATCACATCCACCGAACCGAGCACCTCCCGCGCGCGGTCCGTCACATCGCCGAGGTTGCCGATCGGCGTGCCGACCACGTACAGCGTGCCGCCCACCGGCGCGTCCGCGGCCGAGCCCTCGCTCGCGCTCATTGTCGAGATGGTCCCACGCGGCGCCGCGCTAGGCTCCCGCCACGGCGGAGGACGGGATGGCCGATCACAAGGACTACTCGCGCACACCCCTGTGGAAGAAGCTGGGCATCGCCGAAGGGTCCCGCGTGTACATCGCGGCCCCCCCGACGGACCTCGATCAGGCCCTCGAGGCGGTCGCTCCGCTCCCGCCCGGCGTGACGTTCCTCGGTCGGCCCGGCGCGGACCTGGATGTCGTGGTGCTCTTCGTCACGCGCCGGGCCGACCTCTCGCGCCGTTCCCGCGACTCGTCGGATCGATCGGGTCGGCCGGCAGGCTCTGGGTCGCCTGGCCCAAGAAGGCCTCCTCGATCGACACGGACCTGGACTTCGACACGGTCCAAGGAGCAGGGCTGGAAGCCGGGTTGGTGGACAACAAGAGCGCCTCGGTGACCGAGGCGTTCCAGGGCGTGCAGTTCGTCTACCGGGTGCGGGACCGCAGGCGATGAGACGGCGAGAGCGTGGCGGCGGGAACCTCCCGATCGTTCCGTCCCGTCCACAGCGAGATGCCCCGGTACCCTGGCGCGATGCCCGCGCTCCTGGCACGGCTGAACCGGCCCCTCGCCGCCATCCTCCTGGTCACCGCCCTGGCCGCGATCCTCCGGTTCATCCATCTGGGTCATCCGGCGGAGCTCGTGTTCGACGAGGTGTACTACCCGAAGGTCGGCTGCATCCTCATCGGTGGTTCGAACGACGAGTGCAAGGTCGACTCGGACGACGAGAAGTTCTGGCGGAAGGACAAGTGGGACGTGGGGTCCTGGGTCCATCCGCCGCTCGGGAAGTGGCAGATCGGTCTCGGGATCAAGGCCTTCGGCATGGACCCGTTCGGCTGGCGATCCGCCACGGCGCTCGTCGGCACGCTCACCGTCACCGTGACCGCGCTCATCGCGTACCTGCTCTTCCAACGCGCCGTCTGGATCTACGTCGCCGGTGGCCTCTTGGCCACCGAGCACCTGAGCATCGTCATGTCCCGGACCGCGATCCTCGATGCCCACCTCGCCTTCTGGATCGCCGTCGGCTTCCTGTTCCTCGTGATGGATCGGCGGTGGATCGACCGGCGGCAACGGGCAGCCGACGAGCAGGTCGCCGCCGAGGAGAGCGACGAAGCCGGATCGGCCGTTTGGCTCGCCTCGTCGTCACCGAGCCGGGGCCCGGGCGGGGAGCAGGCGATGCTCGCCACCTCCGTCATCCTCGAGCCACCTCGCGCGGCCATCCTCTCGCCCTTGTGGCGGCCGTGGCGGTTCGCGGCCGGCCTCGGGCTCGGGGCAGCGACGTCCGTGAAGTGGTCCGGGGCGATGGCGATCGCGACCGCCGTCCTCCTCAGCTACCTGTGGGAGACCACGCGTCGCCATCGTCCGGGGATCGGTTGGGGTGCGGCGTTCCTGCGCGCGTTCGCGAGGGAGACCTTCGGGTTGGTCCTGGCGTTCCTCATCCTGCCCCTGGCCGTCTACGTCGCGATCTGGCTCCCGTGGATCCATCATTTCGGCTGGGATTGGGGCAAGTGGTGGGATACGCAGGTGGGGGCGTTCAACTACCACTTCAAGGGGGGGCTCGAATGGACGAAGCTCGACCCCGACACGGGGTCCGCCACCCCGACCCATCCGTACTACGCGAGACCGTGGGAATGGATCATCCCGCCGGGGCGGCCGACGTCGTTCTTCGTCAGGGACCTCGGGCCGGACATCCAGCAGGTCTTGGCGCTCGGGAGTCCCGCCGTGTTCTGGGCCTACCTGTTCGCGCTCCCCTACGTGCTCTTCTCGTGGTGGCGAGCCCGCGACTGGAAGGCCGGCTTCCTCGCGTTGACGTTCCTGGGGTTGTTCGTCCCGTGGCTCGGCGTGAGCCGTCCGACGTTCTACTTCTACGCGGTACCGCTCGTGCCCTTCATGGTGCTCGGGGTCACCTACATGCTCCGCGACGCGGCCGATGCCAGGCTCGTGGTGCGCGACCGCGAGACCGGGGGCGTCGCCGTGAATCCCGAGACCGGGGAGCCAGCCATCTCGAGCAGCTATGTGTACCGGCCGTTCGTCTGGGCCTACCTGATCGTCGCCGCGGTGATGTTCGTGCTGTTCTGGCCCCTGATGAGTGGCGGGCAGATGACCGACATCCACTGGCGCGCGATCGTGTGGTTCAACCGCTGGATCTGAGGCCGATCGGGAGCGGAACGACCCCGGAAACACGGATTCCCGGCTCGAGGCCGGGGCCGGTCTTGGTGGGATATCCCGCGACCATGATACCCGGTCGGGCCCGGGGCGGTCGCCGAGGCTTGGAACCGTCGGGGAACCGTCACGCCACGTCGGCCGGCCGGTCACCCTTCCGCTCGGCCAGATGCACGGGCAGGAGGTCGTCGTCCGCGAGGACCGGACGACGGGACGGTGCAACGAGCGGTTCGGGCACGTAGGACTCCCGCGTGAGGGCGACGACGACGTACGGATCGTCACGGAACAGGTGCTCGCGCTGCATGCACACGAGGATGTTGTTCCGGCCGGCCGGGAAGACCACCTGGCGCAGGTCGGCGACGGTCGGGTCGACGAACATGGGGGCCAGGACGAAGAGCGAGAGCGGCGGGATGGCGCCGATGTCACACCCGGACGCCAACGACCTGATCTCGGCGTGGGTCGCGAAGCGCGCGCCCGGATCCTGGAGGGCCTTCTGGGCCAGCTCGAGATCCAGGTAGCGATCGGCCGGGACGACCAGGAGCGACGGCCCCACGCGGCCCACGATCACCTCGGTGCGGACCACGTCGTGGCGGTCGACGTCGTGCGCCGCGGCGGCCTCCTTGGCGGAGACGGAGTCGGGCGACGGCAGGACCAGGAACGGCAGCCCCCTGCCCAACAGGTAATCCAGCACGCTCGTCACGACGTCCCCTCGCCTTCGTCGTTCGCGACCGATCGTAGCGTCACACGTCCGCCGGGCCGAGGGGACTGACAGGAAATCTGCCCGCCGGCACGAGAAAGGGACACACGACCTAGAACCCGGGGAGGTGTTCCTTGAACGATAACCATCCTATGGCGGCACCCACGTCGAGCAGGAAGTGGGCTACGACGAACGGCCATGTGCGGCGCCAGCGCACGAACAACCAGCCGAACAGGAGCCCCATCAGCAGGTTCCCGGCGAACCCACCGAACCCCTGATACAGGTGGTAGCTGCCGCGCAGGAGGGCGCTCCCGCCGATCGCCGCGTTCGTCGGCCATCCGACCTGTTGCAGGCGCGTGACCAGGAAGCCGAGGACGATGACCTCCTCCACCAGCGCGGCGTCGGCCGGATTCAGGAACACCGCGACGTAGGTCCACCAGTGCCCGGCGGGCGGCGCGGGGACGACGAACCGGTTCACCCCGAGCTCGACCGCGGCCAGGTAGATGCCGATGCCCGCGATCCCCACGAGGACCGCGAGGATCACGCCGCGCACGAGATCCTTCCGCGGCTGATCCAGCGTGAGGCCGATCACCCCGACGCCTTCGCCGCTCCGCCGCAGGAGGTAGACGACGAGGAACGCCGGCGCGAGCCCGAAGAGGAACCCGAGCACCTGCCGCCCGAACAGCGGGCTTTGGTTCGAGGAAGCCACTGCGACGCCGGAGAGCGGGATCTCGAGCAGGCTGAGGATCGCGAAGGCGGCGCTCGCCAGGAACGTCAGCGAGAGGACGACGAGGATCTCTTCGTAGAGGACGCGCCGTTCGGCCGGCGCGGGTGGGACGGGCGCGACGTCCATGCGGTGCAGCGTACGCGCGGCCATCGGTGCCTCGTTCGCCGGAGGGAGGGATAGGGTTCGCTCGCATGACACGAGAGACGGTGGACGTGGTGGTGGTGGGCGCGGGGACGGTCGGCGGCTGGGCCTCGGTGCTGGCGACGGAGGCCGGCGCCGACTCGGTCGTGGTCGTGGAGCGCGAGACGGCGGGGAGCGGCGCCTCGAGCCGCGCCGCCGGCATGGTCCGGGCACAGGGGGGGGCGCCCGACACGGTGCGGCTCGGGACCTGGTCGATCGACTTCTACCGTTCGCAGCGGGAGCGCTACGGGACCGACAGCGGGTTCCGGGGCCAGGGCTATGTGATCCTGGCGGCGACCGCCGCGGACGAGCTGGCGGCGCACGAGCGGATCGCGATGCAGCGGTCGGCGGGCCTGGACGTGCGCTGGGTGGACCCGGGAGAGGTGCGCTCCTTGATCCCGGCGATGGGCGAGGGGGGCTACCGGGGAGGGTCGTACGTGCCGACCGACGGGTGGATCGACCCGCCCCGCAACGTCCGGGCATACACGTCGGCGATGGATCGAAGCGGTGTCAGCCTCCGCGAGCACACGTCCTTTCTGGGCTTGCGGACCCGCGCGGGGCGCGCGGGGCGTCGCGTCGTCACCGGCGTCGAAACGAGCGCGGGCACGATCGCGACCGGCCGCGTGATCCTCACGGGGGGACCGGCGCTACGGTCCGTCGCGGAGGTCGCCGGGGCTCGCGCCTGGGTGGGATACGCGCGGCATCAGGTGGCCGTCACCGCGCCGAGCGACGAGCTCCACGGCGATCGCACGGCGATGGCCTTCGACCTCCGGGCGGGCATCTACTGGCGTCCGGAAGAACGAGGCCTCCTCTGGGGGATGTCGAACCCGGCCGAGACGCCCGGCGCCGCGCACGAGATCGACTGGTCCTACCTGCGGCGGATGCAGCGACGGCTCAACCGCCTGATGCCCGTGACCGCCGGGCTCGGGATCCGCCGGGCGTGGGCCGCCACGATCGAGTACACGCCCGACCACTTGCCGCTCGTGGGTCCGCTCGTCGGTCACGATGGCACGGAGGTCGAGGGCGTCACGATCGCCGGGGTCTGCGGGCACGGCATGATGTGGGGGCCGGCCGTCTCACGGATAGCGGTGGACCTGGCCCTCTCGGGCGAGACCCAGGTGGTTGCCCACCCGGATCACTTCCGGATGGACCGGTTCGATGAACGAGGTCGATCGCCGTTCGTGGATCCGGTGGCGCTCCCCTTCCCGGTCGCGGTCGAGGGTTCGCCTCCGGTTGGCCGGTCGGCCGGTCCCTAGAGCTGCAGGATCGGGCACGTGAGCGTGCGCGTGATCCCCTCGAGCTCCTGCATCGGGAGCACCGTGCCCTTCGCGAGGAGGTCGAGGTCCGCGGCCTCCGCTCGGGCCACGATGTCGTACGGCCCGGTCACCGGATCGACCACGACGACACCGTCGATCTTCCGGATCTGATCGGTGACCTGACCGGCTTTCCCGACCTCCGTTTGGATGAGGATGTACGCGCTCACCATGTCGCCGACCTCCCTCAGGTCCCGCCGTCGCCGGCGTCCTTCTTGAAGAGACCCTTCGCCTTCCCGAAGAGGCCACTGGCGGCTTGCCCCGCCTTGTCGAGCGCCGGCTTCGCCTTCTCGGCGAGAATCGCCCGCCGTGTCCTTCGCCTTGTCCACGGCCGGCTTGGCCTTCTCGGCGAGCTCCCCGGCCGTGTCCTTCGCCTTGTCGACCGTCGACCTGCCGCCATCGGCCGCGCCGCCGGCCGTCTCCTTCGCCGTGTCGGCCACGTCGGCGGCCGCGTCTCCCGCCGTACTCGCAACGTCTGCGGCGGCATCCTTCACGGTGCCGGCCGCCTCGCTCGCGGCATCCTGCACGGTACCGGCTGCCTCGCTCGCGGCATCCTGCCCGGTGCCGGCCGCCTCGCCGGCCGCGTCCTTCGCTTCCCCGGCGAGTCCTTCCCCTTCCGATGCGTCGGACATCGCGACCCCCTTCCGGTGCAACGCCTGTCTCCCCATGGTCGGGACCGCGGCGGTTCGCCGCAAACGCCCAGGTCACGGGCGTCTCAGGGCAGCCTGGCACGGGAGCCGGCGAGGCCGCGCTCGACCGAGCCGGGATTCCTCGACCCGAGACCGTGCTCAACCTCGTACCACGGCATGACCGCGAACAGCGCGCCCGCGCGCTCGCGGAAGGCCGCGTCGGGGGCTCCCCCGTACGCCGCGAGCGCGCGCTCCCCCTGCTCGGGCATGGCGTGCAGCCACCAAGCGAAGTCCACGGCCGGATCGCCGACCGAGGCCTCTTCCCAGTCGAGGACGCCGGTCAGATCGCCGCTGGGATCGACCAGCACGTGGGCGGGGCCGAGATCGCCGTGCGTGAGACAGCAGGCGAACGACCACCAGCGGTCGTCGTCGAGGAACCCTCGCAGCATCGCGTCGACGCGGACGATCTCGGCGGGCTCCAGGAGCGGCACCACGGCGTCGCGGAGACGGCCGAGCTCGTCACGGAGATGGGCGCGCACGGACCCGGACGGGACCAGGCGCAGACCCACGAACTCGGGAGGCACCAGGTGCAGGTCGTAGAGGAAGCGCCCGAGCCGCTCCGGCCAGATCCCATCCGGAGCGACGTCGGCAGGTGCCCCGTCGAGCTTGGCGTACAGCAGCGCGGGCGGATCGAGGGCGACCCGCTCCGGGACCGGGATCGGAGCCGAGACCTCGCGCGCGAGCTCGGGGAGGAGCTCGATCTGGATGCGGAGTCGGTCGGCGGCACGCTCCGATCGCGGCAGCTGCACGATCCACGCACCGTTGATCTCGTACGTCGCGACGGTCCACCCGTCGCCGAGGGGTTCGAAGGTCTCGATCCCGAGATCCGGGAACAGGCGTGCGACGAGCTCCGCGTGCGCCTCGGTCATGGCTCACACCAGGGGACCTGGATCCCTCTCGATCGTGGGGGGTTCGTGCGTGAGCGGCTCGGACAGCACCGGCACCGACAACGCGAACCATGCCACGACCGCGCTGGCGAACGCCAGGGCAGACGCTCCCGCGTACAGGACGCCAGGCCCCAGCCGTTCGTACACGAAACCACCGATCCCCGCACCCAGGATGGGCCCGATCCCCAAGCCGGTCATCATCACGAGCGAGGACCCGGTCGAGTACAGCGTGTCGGGGAGGAGCTTGCCCACGATCACCACGCCCGTCGTGAAGAGCAGGCTGAAGGCGAACCCTTCGAAGATCGTCAAGACCGACAGCACGGTGGGATCCGAGATCGCGCCCCACAGGAGGAAGCCAGCTGCGTAGATCAGACACCCGAGGACGAAGACCCATCGGAGCCCCCAGCGCTGCTGCCACCGCGACGACCTGCGCATGGCGTAGACCTCGACGAGCCCTCCGAGCGCAGCCCCGAACCCGATCAGCAACGGACCCCCCCCTTCATCCGTGATGCGGAGGGAGATGAAGTTCCACGCGGCGTTGAACCCGGTCCACACGAGCAACGTGGCGGCGAGGAAACCCCAGAAGCGCGGCGCTGTGCGGAAGACGGCGCCCACCGTGCCGAGCCGCCCGTGCGACTCGCGGTGCGCGGGCCGGTCGCGGGTGACGGTGAGCGAGGCCCAGAGCAAGACCCCGATGCTGGAGAGCGCATAGAGGGGCATCGCCCAGTCGACGCCGGCCATCTGGAGGATCGCACCGAACAGGAGACAGCCGCCCGCATAGGTGAGGCTCTCCCAGCCACGGATCCGCCCGTACTCCGACATGCGTTCGTCGCCCAGGTGCACGAGGGCGATCGCGTCGACGTTCGGTCCGGTGGTGACCATGAACGCTGCTTGGAAGAACGCGGCGATCGCCAGAGCGCCCACGCCGTCGACGAGGTTCATCGCGAACGCCGCGAGCGCGGTGCCGGCGGCACCGATCTGCAGCGTGGTGCGACGGCCCAAGGTGGTGTCGGCGAGATGGCCCCAGATCGGGTTCGCGATCAGCCGCGCCAGCGCCATGGCGGCGATCACCAATCCGATCTGGCTCTCGCTCAACCCATGCGCGCCCTCCAGGTAGATCGCCAGGTACGGGAAGAAGGCCGCGATCGTGAAGCCGAACAGCAGGAACAAGCCCTGGACGGCGACGGCATCGCGGACGGAGGCGCGGGGCACCGCGTCACGCTAGCAGCGGGTGAGCGGCGCCCGGCCCTCAGGCCGGGCGCCGCTCACCCGCCGCCCGGTACACCCTCGCGTACCGACCGTACTCGGCCGCGATCGCGTCGATCGCGGCCGGACGAGCCAGCGCGCCGGACCCGAGCGCCCGCAGTGGCTCCCACCAGATCGAACGTCCGATCGCGAACCCGTCGAAGCCGTCGACCGCAGCCGCGACGGACAGCCATCGGTCGACGGCATCCCGGTCCGCGCCGCGGCCGAGCACGATGCACGGAGCGGCGGCGGCGGCGGCCACCTCCTCGGCATCCTCGGTCCGCTCCAGGCCTTCCACCTTCCAGGTGTCGACCGCGATGCCGGCTCTGCGCAGCTCGCCGATCGCGCGGACCATGAGACCCGGTCTGATCGCGGTGTCGAACCGAGCCCGGTCGACCGCCTGCTCGGGCAAAGGGGGCACGAGGAGCTCGAGCATCAGCGGGCGGGCGGCCGCCCTGCAGTACCGGGACAGCTCCACGAGCGTGGCACGTTGGGCCCGAGCGATCGCGGGGTCGCCGCCCGGCTGGTACCGGATGAGGACCTTCGCCTGGTCCGGATCGAGCACCTCGAGCCGCTCGCGCCAGTCGGGGTGCTCGAAGGCGAGCGGCGTGACGCCGCTCGCCTCGACGGGCATGGCCGTCCGGATGTGCTCCGCGCGTGCCGCGCGGAGCACCTCCTCCCCATAGGTTCCATCCACCAGCGCGCCCGCCTCGTCGCGGGCCACCGCGCCTTGATCGACCGCGCGCCGCAGCCCCTCCCAGACCAGCCACTTCGCCTCGCGGGCGCGGCGCCGGTCCTCGTCGGTGGGGTCGTCGCGCACACCGAACAGGGACCGCATCAACGAATCCCGATGGTCGAAGGCAAGGATGAACCTGGACACGGGCGGATGGTAGCCGGGCCGTCCGACCGGGGAGGCGTGCGCCCCTCGAGGGCGTCGCCGCGGTCTTCCGATCCGTTCGACGCCGGGCCGCACCTTTGCCAGACTCGCCGGATGCCGAAGATCGCGATCATCGGCGCCGGGAGCGTCGAGTTCACTCGGACGATCGTCGCCGACCTCTGCTCGTACCCGGAGCTGCAGGGCACGATCGAATTCGCGCTGCACGACATCGACCCGGAGCGGCTGCGCTACGCGGAGATGGCCTCCCTCCAGATGATCGAGCGGCTCGACGGCGGTCACGACGTCGTCGCGTGCCCCGATCGCAAAGAAGCCTTCGCCGACGCCGACTACCTGGTGAACGAGATCCAGGTCGGTGGGTACGACGCCACCGTGACGGACTTCGAGATCCCGCGCCGCTACGGCCTGCACCAGACGATCGGCGACACCATCGGGATCGGCGGCATCATGCGCGGTCTCCGCACGATCCCGGTGATGATCGACATGGGCAACGAGATGGCCGACCTGTGTCCTGACGGGCTCCTGCTCAACTACACGAACCCGATGGCCATGGTCCCGTGGGGGATCTGGGCAGGGTCCTCGTGGCCGGCCGAGCGCACCATCGGCGTCTGTCACAGCGTCCGCGACACGCACGCCTTCCTCGCCTCGCTCGTGGGTCTGCCCGAGCCCGAGATCGCGTTCCGCACCGCTGGGTTGAACCACCAATGCTTCGTGTACGGCTTCCGTGACCGGGAGACGGGAGAGGACCTCTACCCGCGGCTCCGGAAGATCGTGGCCGCCGATCCGGACGGACTCGGCCGGCGGGTCAGGGTCGAGATCTTCAAACGGTTCGGCTACTTCCCGACCGAGAGCTCGGAGCACAGTGCGGAGTACGTTCCGTGGTTCCTCCATCACCCGGACCAGGTGGAACGGTTCCGGTGCGAGATCGACGAGTACCTGCGCCGGAGCGAGGAGAACCTCGAGGAGTGGGGAACGTTGCGGGCGCAGCTCGATGCGGGCGAGGACATCGACATCGAGCGGAACGATGAGATCGCGTCGCGGTTCATCTGGGCACTCGAGACCGGGGAGCCGACGGAGCTCTACGGGAACGTCCGCAACGGGACACTGATCGACGGACTCCCCGACGACGCCTGCGTGGAGGTGCCGATGCTCGTGGACGAGGTCGGTGTCCGGCCGAGTCCGATCGGCATCCTGCCGCCGCAGTGCCTCGCTCTGCACCGGACCTTCCTCAACGTGGTGGAGCTCACGGTCCGTGCCGTGCTCGAGGACTCGCGCGACCTGGTGTATCAGGCAGCGCTCCTCGATCCGAACACGGCCGCCACGCTGACCACGGAGCAGATCGTCAATCTGGTTGACGATCTGCTCCGCGCCCACGGGGACCTGATCCCCGGCCGATCAGGCCGCTCTAGACGGTCGCGGTGAGGACACCGGCGTCACGGACAGCCCGGAGCGATGCGGGGTTCGCGGCTCCGTCGGTGATCAGCTCGTGCACGCGGTCGATCGAACAGATGCGCGCGAAGGCGGCGGCGCCGACCTTCGAGGCGTCGGCCACCACGATCACGTGCCGTGCGCGCTCGATCAGCGTCGCGTTCGTGTGCGCCTCGACCTCGTGATGCGTCGTGCAGCCGTGCGTCGCGTCGATCCCGTCGACGCCGACGATCGCGACGTCGAGCTGCAAGCCTTCCAGCGCCAGCTCGGCGATGGGACCGACGAGCTCGTAGGACTCGGGCCGGGCCGTGCCGCCCGTGACGACGAGCTTGAGCGTGGGCCGGATCGCGAGCTCGGCGGCGATGTTGAGCGCGTTCGTCACCACGGTGAGGCGCTCGAGCCCCACCAGCGCACGTGCGACCTCGGTACAGGTGGTCCCGCCGGTGAGACCCACGGCCATCCCGTTGGCGACCCGGGCCGCGGCGGCCGCGGCGATCCGGCGCTTCTCCTCTTCGTGGCGGGCGGCCTTGTAGCGGAGCGGGAGCTCGTAGACGACGCCGTGGGCAACGGCACCACCGTGGGTTCGGGCCAGGAGGCGCTGGTCCTCGAGCGCCTCGAGGTCCCGGCGGATCGTGGCCGACGAGACGTGGAACCGCTCGGCGAGGTCGGTCACCCCGACCGATCCCGCAGCCGAGATCGATTCGAGGATCGACGACAACCGCTCTTCCTGGCGCACCGGTGGCACCGTTGCAGGATACGCTCAGCACTGCAGGTTCGCGAGCGACCTGCCTTGACCTCGTGCATGAACGCGCACTAGGTTCGCGCCAGATGAGCGAAATCGCGCACGAGATCGCGAGTCAGCCCGACGCCTGGCGCGAAGCCATCACGGTGGCCGGGTCGGACGCGGCCGCAGCCGCGCTGCCACCGGCCGGTGAGCGCGTGGCGGCGATCGGCTGCGGCACCTCGTGGTTCATCGGTCAGTCCTACGCCGCTCTCCGCGAGGATGCCGGCCTCGGGGAGACCGACGCGTTCACCCCGACCGAGATGCCGAGCGGACGTCGGGTGGACCGGGTGCTGGCGATCAGCCGGAGCGGCACCACGACCGAGGTGATCCGGAGCCTCGAGCGGCTCCGAGACGCCGGCGTGCCGACGACCGCGATCACCGCCGTCGCCGACGCGCCGGTCGCGCTCACCGCGGATCGGACGCTCGTCCTCGACTTCGCGGACGAGCGCTCGGTCGTCCAGACACGGTTCGCCACGGCCGCGCTCACCCTCCTTCGCGCGCACCTCGGTCACGATCCCACGCCGATGCTCGCCGATGTGGAACGGGCGCTCGGCGAGGCGATCCCCGTCGATCCGACCGCGTTCGATCACTTCGTCTTCCTCGGACACGGCTGGTCGGTCGGACTCGCCAACGAAGCCGCGTTGAAGCTGCGCGAAGCGGCGCAAGCCCACACCGAGTCGTATCCGGCCATGGAGTACCGGCACGGCCCCATGAGCCTCGCGGGACCGACGAGCCTCGTGTGGATCCTCGGCACGGCCGACCCGTCGGTGGCTCGCGAGATCGCCGCCGTCGGCGCCACCGTGCGCATCGCCCAGCTCGACCCCCTGGCCGAGCTCGTCATCATCCACCGCGTTGCGGTCGCGCTCGCGACGGCACGCGGTCTCGACCCCGACCACCCGCGCCACCTGACCCGTTCGGTGGTCCTCTCGTGACAGGAGACGAACCCATGCACCGACGCGTGTCCCTCGTCTTGGTCTCGATCCTCGTGCTCGTCGGCGTCGCTTGTTCGAGCGGCAGCGAGACGCCGAACACCGATGGCGGCGGCGGCGAGCCGGTGACGCTGACCTTCTGGCACGGCTACACGGACGCCGAAGAGGACTCGCTCAACGCCCTGATCGACGACTGGAACCAGGCCAACCCCGACATCCAGATCGAGCCCCTCTTCGTGAACAACGACAAGGCCCTGCAGAAGCTGACGGTGGCCCTGCAGGGCGGCGAGCCGCCCGACATCACCTACCAGTACGGCTCCTCGCTGCCGCAGATCGCGGAGGCTCCGGGCCTCGTCGACCTCACCGAGTGGTCGCAGGATCCCGCGGCGGAGTGGGACGACTTCATCCCCGGTGCCAGGACCGCCGCCACCTTCGACGGTCGGGTGCTCGGCGTGCCCGCCCTGATCGACAACCTCGCCATCGTCTACAACGTGGACCTGTTCGAGCAGGCGGGCATCGATCCGCCCTCGGACGACTGGACCTGGGATCGATCTCCGGACCGCCGCGGCGGCGCTCACCGATCCGGCGCAGAAAATCTTCGGCTTCTCCTACCCCATGGACGCGAGCGAGGACTCCGTCTGGCACTTCGATCCGCTGCTGTGGCAGAACGGCGGCGCCATCCTCAACGAGGACAACACGCAAGCCGCCTTCAACTCGCCCGAAGGCGTGGAGGCGCTCGACGTGCTCCGCGGCATGGCTGTGGACGACGGGTCGGTCTACCTCGACATCCAGAACTCGAACTACACCGACCTGTTCAACAGCGGCAGGATCGCGATGCTGATGACCGGGCCTTGGGACCTGTCGAGCTTCCCCGATGTCAACTACGGCGTGACCTATCTGCCCGGGTTCAACGGCGATCATCAGACCATCGCCGGACCGGACATGTGGACCGTGTTCGACAACGGGAACGGCCGCGCCGACGCCGCGCTGCGGTTCATCGAGTGGCTCACCGCGCCCGAACAGATGGTCACCGACGCGCTCGCCACCGGCCACCTCCCGTTCCGGACTCTCCGTGGTGGAGGACCAGGGGTTCCTCGACGACTTCGGGGCCGCGTTCCCGGGGGTCGATGTCTTCGCTGCGAACCTCACGAACGTGGAGCAAGCGCGGCCGGTGTTGGCAGCGTATCCGTCGGTGAGCGAGGCGATGGGTCTGGCCGTCGTGTCCGCGCTGCTCGGTGAGAAGGACTCCCAGACGGCGCTGAACGACGCCGCGGCGCAGGCGAACGACGCGCTCGCGCTGGCCGCGTAGGCTCCGCGTCACCCGAACGCGGAGGGTGGAGGGGCGGAGGTGGAGCGGTTCCGGCGGTTCCTGGTGTCGGATCACGTGGCGGGCTGGGCGTTCATCCTCCCCGCCGTGGCCCTCATCCTGATCTTCGGGCTCCTGCCCATCGTCTGGGGGTTCGTCCTGTCGTTCCAGAAGGCGAGCCTGATCTCGCCGGCGCGGGAATGGGTCGGCTTCGACAACTACACGCGCATCGCGAGCGACGCGAAGGCGAAGCAGGCGGCGATCAACACCATCTACTACACGGTGCTGTTCGTGCCGATCTCGATCCTGCTCTCGGTGTTCATCGCCTACGCGCTGAACCGCAAGATCCGCTTCATCCGTGGGTACCGGCTGGCCGTGTTCATCCCGGTCGTCACGTCGACGATCGCCACCGGCATCATGTTCCTGTGGCTGTTCGACAAGAACTTCGGGCTGGCCAACTTCCTCCTGGGCAAGATCGGGCTGGGGCCGTTCGGGTTCTTCGAGGATCCGAACCAGGCGATGATCGCCCTGGTCCTCATGACCATCTGGGGCTGGCTCGGGTTCGACACGATCATCTACCTGGCGGCGCTGCAGGGCGTGCCGCAGGAGCTGCTGGAAGCGGCCGCGATCGACGGCGCCAGCAGGTGGAGGACCTTCTGGCGGGTGACGTGGCCGATGCTGGGGCCGGCCACGCTCCTGCTGGTGGTGTGGTCCACGATCAGCGCGCTCCAGCTGTTCGACGAGGTCTTCTTCGTCACGAAGGGTGGCCCGCTCGGCCGGACGTCGGTCGTCGTGTTCTACGTCTACCGGCTCGCCTTCGAGCAGGGTCTCGGCGGGCTCGCTCTCGCGGGCTACGCGGCCGCTATCGCGTACGTCCTGTTCCTGGTGATCCTCATCCTCACGCTGGCACAGTTCTGGCTCGGCCACCGGGTGGTCCATCAGACATGACCGTGTCCCCCGTCACCGACGCTCGGCCGGCCATCGACGTCTCGACGCTCCGCGGCGAGATGGGGATGGTCGAGCGACCGAGGCGCCGGTGGCTCCCCTTCGATCCCTGGCACCTGTTCCTGGTGCCACTCGGCTTCGTGATGCTCCTGCCGCTCGTGTGGATGGTGGTCACGTCGCTCGAGACCAACGCGCAGACCTTCCATTTCCCGCCGATCCTCTGGCCGGGGACGCTGCGCGTCGAGAACTACGGCGACGTCTTCCGCACGTCGCAGTTCTCCCGGTGGTTCTGGAACACCACCGTGGTCACGACGACCATCGTGGCCAGCAACCTGGTGCTCTGCTCGCTCGCGGCGTACGCCTTCGCCCGCATCCGTTTCCTCGGCCGCGCGGTCATCTACTTCCTCCTGCTGGCCACGTTGATGGTGCCCCTGCAGGTGGTGCTTGATCCCGACCTTCCTGATCGTGAAGGAGATGGGCTTGATCGACCGGCTCGGTGCGCTCATCGTGCCGCACCTGGTCAGCGTGTTCGGCATCTTCATGCTCACCCAGTTCTTCCGGACCCTGCCCATCGAGCTGGAGGAGGCCGCGCGGATCGACGGCGCCTCACGGCTCCGCATCCTGTTCACGATCGTGATCCCGCTGTCCGCGCCCGCGCTCGCGACGCTCGCGGTCATCCAGTTCATGTGGACGTGGAACGACTTCCTCTGGCCGCTCGTCACGATCCTGCAGAACCAGGGAGCGTTCACCCTCCAGCTCGGCCTCGCGACGTTCCAGGGCGCTCATCACACGCAATGGAACCTGCTGGCCGCCGCCAGCATCATGTCGATGGTCCCGATGCTGGTGCTCTTCCTGGCGGCCCAGCGGTACTTCGTCCGAGGGATCGCGACGCAAGGACTGAAGGGCTGAGTCGCCGGTGGCGCGCGTCAGCTTCGAGGCGGCGACGAAGGTGTTCCCCGGCGGCGTGGTGGCCGTCGACGACCTCTCGCTCGAGGTCGGCGACGGCGAGTTCCTGATCCTGGTGGGCCCGTCCGGGTGCGGCAAGTCGACGGCCCTGCGGATGGTGGCCGGTCTCGAGAGGATCAGCGCCGGCACCATCGCGATCGGCGATCAGGTCGTGAACGACGTGCCTCCGAAGGACCGCGACATCGCGATGGTGTTCCAGAACTACGCGCTCTACCCACACATGACCGTGCGACGGAACCTGGCGTTCGGGTTGAAGAGCCGGCGGCTCGCCAAGGACGAGGTGCAGCGCCGAGTGCACGACATCTCGGACATGCTCGGGCTCGCCGAACTGCTGGACCGGCGCCCCGGACAGCTCTCGGGCGGCCAGCGGCAACGGGTCGCCATGGGACGGGCGCTCGTCCGCGAGCCCTCGGTCTTCCTCCTCGACGAGCCGCTGTCGAACCTCGACGCGAAGCTCCGCGTGCAGATGCGCGCCGAGCTCAAGAAGCTCCACCAGCGGCTCGGCGTGACCACGATCTACGTCACCCACGACCAGGTCGAGGCGATGACCCTCGGCGAGCAGATCGCCGTGCTCGCCGCGGGTCGCCTCCAGCAGGTGGGCGCTCCGCAGGACATCTACGACCGGCCGACGAACGTGTTCGTGGGCGGCTTCATCGGCTCACCGCCGATGAGCCTGCTGCGCGGGACGGCCGAGAACGGGCACATCACCGCCGGCGATCTGGAGCTCGCCCGACCCGGCGTCCCGTCGGGCGACGTCGTCGTGGGCGTCCGGCCCGAGAGCCTCCGCTCGGTGGCCGAGGGCTACGCGGGCCCGTCGCTCGAGTTCATCGTCGAGGTCGTGGAGCCGCTCGGCGACGAGGTGCTCGCCCACGGCAGCGTCGCGGCGGCCGATGCAGGCATCCGGATCGAGCCCGAGGACGCGACGCTCCTCGCCGATCGGCCCACCGAGCGCGCGCCGGTGACGATGCGCTTGGAGCCGCACGAGCGTCCGCCGGTCGGCACACGGCTGCGGGTCGGGGTCGCTCCGGAGGCCGTGCACCTCTTCGACGCCTCGACCGGGGATGCGATCCGCTGAGGGCGCGGTCGGACCCTCACGGGTCCGGCGCTCACACCAGGCTGACCTCCGCCCGACCAGCGAGATCCCGGGCGCGGGCCGGCTCCAGCCGGCCCGCGCCCGGTACTCGGCGTTGGCCGTGGCGGCACCGAGCGCCGTGCAGAGGGCCTCGTCCCAGGCCTCGCCTCCGGCGAGGCCTGAGGCGCGGCTGCTGACGAGGCCCGCGAGGAACGCGTCGCCGCTGCCGACGGGGTATCGCCCGCGCTCGTAGAGGACCCCTTCGTAGAGCGAGCCGTCCGGGGCGGCGAGCACGACCCCCTCCGCGCCGCGGGTCACGAGCGCGGCGTGACCGTCGCCCCCCGCCAGGTCCCTGAGCTTCCGGGCGGCGGCCAGCGCCTCCTCCCGTCGGGCGGTCGGGACGCCGAGCAGGCCGCGGGCCTCGGTCTGGTTCACCTTCACCACGTCGGGACCGGCCTCGAGCGCCAGTCGGAGTCGCTCACCCTCGCAATCGACGGCGACGTGCACACCGGCCGCACGCGCCTCCGCAACGAGGTCGCGGTACCCCTCGTCGGGCGCACCGCGCGGCAGCGACCCGCTGATCGTGAGCCAGTCCGCCCCATCGAACAGCTGCGCCGTCGTCTGCATCAGTTCGATCCAGGCGGCAGTCGGAACCACTGCTCCGTGCTCGTAGAACTCGGTGAGACCTCCGGTCTCCCGGTCCGCCACGGACAAGGAGGAGCGGTTCTCTCCGTGCGCCCACACCGGCACGGTGGTCACACCCTCAGCCCGCAACTGCTCCTCGAGCCACTTCCCGGCATGCCCGCGCAGCAACGGCACGGCGGTGACGGGGGCCCCGAGCGCGGCCGTGGCTCGGGCCACGTTCAACCCTTTGCCACCGGCGACCTGCAGGAAGCTGCTCGGACGGTGGATGTCTCCCCGCACGAGGCGTTCGATCTCGAAGAGCTTGTCGATCGACGGGTTGGCCGCCAGGCAGACGATCACGGCGTGCTCCCCTGCAGGAGGAACGATGCGGCCTCGTCCAACGTCGGCTGGGCGTCGACGCCCCCCGACGCTCGGGTCGAGAGCGCGCCACACGCGTTGGCGAGCCGCAAGGCATCGCCGAGGTCACGATCGCCCAACCAGCCGGCGAGGAGGCCGGCATCGAAGGAATCGCCGGCACCCGTCGTGTCGACGACCTCGACGTCCAGCGCCGGGACGCGATGGAGCTCCACGCCGCCCCCGACCCCGACCCCCGCGACCGCACCGCGAACGCCGGCCTTCACCACCACGATGCGGCCGTCACCCGCGAGCCGTTCCACCGCGGCATCCACGTCCGAGGTGTGGGCGATCCGTCCCGCCTCGATGTCGTTCGGCACGAAGATGTCCGTCCGTTCGAGCAGGTCGACGAGACCCGCGTCCCACGACCCCGATGGATTCCAGTTGGGGTCGACCGACGTCGTCACGCCCTGCGACCGGATCTCATCGAAGAGGGCCGGCAGCCCCGGCGCCAGCCGGCGTTGGAGGAAGTACGACGAGACGTGGACGTGGCGGGACGATCGCAGCAGGGCGGGGTCGATCAGATCGGGGCGGAGATCCCGATGGTGCCGAGACCGGTCAGGATCGCGCGGTCCTCGGGTCGCGACAGGACGACGGTGACGCCCGTGGGGCGGTGCGCGTCGACCGCGAGCCCGCAGGTATCCACCCCGCGTGCCTCGAGCTCGTCACGGATGAACCGACCGAACAGGTCGTCGCCCACCACCCCGCAGATCGCGACGCGCAGACCGAGCCGGACGGCGCCGCAGGCGACGATCGCGCCGGACCCGCCCACGGTGAGCGAGGCTTCGTCGACCAGGTGCTCGGCCTGGCCGAACGCGGGGGTCACGTTGCCGCCACGCAGCACCAGATCTGGGTTCACGTCGCCGAGCACGACCAGGTCGTACGAGGTCACGCGGCTACGATACCGGCCGAGGAGATGACCCAGAGGCGATGACCCGGTCCCTGCGTATCGTGCTGGTGCATGGCGATCTGACCGAGCAGGACGCCGACGCCATCGTGAACGCCGCGAACGGCTCGCTGCTCGGCGGCGGCGGGGTCGACGGTGCGATCCATCGGCGTGGCGGCCCGGCCATCCTGGCGGCATGCCGCGAGATCCGCCGAACCACGTACCCCGATGGCCTGCCCACGGGTGAGGCCGTCGCCACCACGGGAGGCGAACTCAAGGCACGGTGGGTGATCCACACCGTCGGCCCGGTCTACGCGAACGAGCACGACCCGGCGGCACTCCTGGCCCGCTGCCACACATCGTCCCTGCGGATCGCGGACGAGCTCGGCGCGAGCACCGTGGCGTTCCCGGCGATCTCCACGGGCGTGTACGGCTACCCGTTGGACGAGGCGGCGTCCGTCGCGATAGAGGCCGTCCGCGGCGCGACCACGAAGGTGGAGGAGGTCCGGTTCGTGCTGTTCGGACACGATGCCATGACGGCGTTCCGCAGGGTCGCCGACTGAGATCGTCGCCTTCCGATCGTTCCCGACCTCGCTGGTAGGATTTCGCACCTGCATGGCGTCCGCTCCTGACCGACCCACGAACGACCATCTCGCGTCCGTCGAGGGCGTTCACGAACGTCTGGGCGAGATCCAGATCGTCGACTGCCGCGAGCTCTACGAATGGGTGGCCGGGCACATCGATGCGGCCGTCCACATCCCGCTCAACGCCCTGATGGCGGGCGCGGGCTCGGACCTCGACCACGCGAAGCCGGTGGCGGTCATCTGCCGGACCGGCAACCGCAGCGAGCTCGGAACGATGATGCTCCAGGCACGCGGGTACGAGGCCTACAACGTCGAGGGCGGCATGGAAGCATGGGCGGCCGCCGGCTACACGTTCGAAGCCGACGACGGCACCCCCGGTCGCGTCGCCTGACCGTTCTTCCAGGTTCAAGGCTTCGGGGGCCACCGCCGGTACACGGGATCGTCCGTCTCGTAGGTCGTTCCCATCGCCTGCTCCACCGACATCGCGAACATCGCGAGGTCGTACGCGGCCGCGTACGGGCGAGCGTTCGCGGCGGGATGGTCGTCGGCGATCCGCTCCATCCAGCCCGACACCAGGAACTCGCCGCCCTCCCCTTCATGGTTGGCCATCTGGGAGTGGAGCGCGTACCGGCCGTCGCGCGCCACCTCATCGACCTTCGGGCTGCGCGCGCGGAACGCCACGACGAGGAGGCCGGCACCGAACCACGGCGAGACGGGGTGCACCCGCGGAGCGCCGTCGAGACGCAGCGTGGCGTGGAAGCAGACCTGCCCCTCGATCCGTTGGCGGCCGAAGGCCGCCAACCCCGGATCGTCGCGTTCGAGCTCGGCCCAGGTCGCCATCGCCGGGCGTAGCCTACGCGCATGCCGGACCTCGCCGCCGCGCGCCGAGACCTGATCGTCGCGCTCGGTCCGGACGACGTCCTCGACGACCCGCTCGCGCTCCGGCTGTACGCGCGTGACGCCTCGATGGTCGAGGGAACCGCCGGCCTGGTCGCGTTCCCGCGGAACGCGGACCAGGTGGTGGCGTGCATGCAGGTGGCAGCGCGGCACGAACTCCCGGTCGTGCCGCGCGGGAGCGGCACGGGCCTCGCCGGCGGCTCGACGCCGATCGGCGAGGCCCTCGTCATCACGACCTCGAAGATGCGCAGCATCGTCGAGGTCCGCACCGAGGACCGACTGGCATGGGTGGAGCCCGGCCTGTTCAACCTGGATCTGTCGACCCACCTTCGACCCACGGGCTTCACGTACGCGCCGGATCCATCCAGCCAACAGGTGAGCTCCATCGGCGGCAACGTGAACACGAACGCAGGAGGGCCGCACTGCTTGGCGTACGGCGTCACCTCGGCGCACGTGCTGGCGGTGGACGTCGTGCTCGCCGACGGCTCCACCGCGAGGTTCGGCAGCGAGGGGCCGGCCGCGCCGGGCTACGACCTCCGCGGGTTCGTGGTCGGCTCCGAGGGCACGCTCGGCATGGTCACCGCCGTGTGCGTGCGTCTCACGCCCGTGGCGCCCGCCGTCCGGACGCTCTTGCTCGATTTCGCGCAGGTCGAGGCGTGCGCCGAGACCGTGTCCGCGGTGATCGCGCGCGGCGTGGTGCCCGCGGCGCTCGAGATGATGGACCGTGGGATCGTCCGCGCGGTCGAGAACTTCGCGCACGCCGGCTACCCGACCGACGCGGCCGCGGTCCTGTTGATCGAGGTGGACGGCACGACGGCAGGCGTCACGGCGCAGACGCGCGAGATCGAGGAGGCCGCGGGCGCTCACGGAGTCGGCACGATCCGCGTGGCGAAGGGTGAGGAGGAGCGCGCCCTCCTCTGGAAGGGACGGAAGGCGGCCTTCGGCGCGGTCGCACAGATCGCCCCCCACTACCACCTACACGATTGCGTGATCCCCCGGACGATGCTGGCCGAGACGCTGACCGGCATCTACGCGATCGCACGCCGACACGATCTGATCGTCACGAACGTCTTCCACGCGGGCGACGGGAACCTCCACCCGCTCTTCTCGTTCGACCGCGACGTGCCGGGCACGCTCGAACGCGTGCTCTCGGCGGCCGACGAGGTCGTGCGCCTCTGCATCGATGCCGGCGGCTCCCTCTCCGGGGAGCACGGGATCGGACTCGAGAAGCGCGACTTCATGCCGCTCGTGTTCAGCGAGGACGACCTCCGCGCGCAGGCGTGCCTGCGTGCGGCGTTCGACCCGGACGGCCGGATGAACCCGCGGAAGGTGCTCCCGGACGGCGCCCGGTGCGGCGAGTTCGCCGCCGCCGCGCTCGCCCGGGACGGCGAGCTCCCGGAGGGCGCGTGGATCTCGATCCACCCGCACTCGACCCGGGACGTGCAGGACGCGCTGGTCACGGCCGCACGCGACCGCACCACCGTCCTCGTCGTGGGCGGCCGCACCCACATCGACAAGGGGAACCCGGCCGACGTCGATGCCGAGCTGTGGACGACCCTCCTCGACGGGGTCGTCGCGTACGACCCCGCCGAGATGCTCGTGGTGGTCGACGCCGGCATCCGCCTGCGGGACCTGCGGATCGTGCTCGCCGAAGGCGGGCAGGAATGGCCGGTCGACGAGAGCGATGACGCCACCGTGGGTGGCGTCATCGCGGCAGCGATCGACCCCGTCCGTCAGCTCCGCGTGGGAAGGATGCGCGACTCCGTCGTGGAGATGGAGATCGTCACCGGCGGCGGCACGCGCATCAAGAGCGGCGCCCGGGTCGTGAAGAACGTCACCGGCTTCGACGTGCACCGGCTCCTGACCGGCTCGTACGGGACCCTCGGCTGCATCACCCAGGTCGCGCTGAAGGTGCGCCCGCTGCCGAAGGCCGGCCGGACCCTCGTCACGGGTGACGGGGGACTCGATCTCGGCCGACGCATGCTCGAGGCCGTGCCGCTCCCTGCGGCCGTGCTGGCGGAGCCCTCCCGCGTGCTCGTGCGCCTCGAGGGCTGGCCCGAGGAGGTCGAGGAACAGACCGCTGCCGCCCGAGCCGTCACATCGTTCGAGATCGACGACGACGCGCCGTTCCCGGATGCCCCGTTCCCCGATGCGCCGACCCTGGTCGAGGCCGCCGTGGTGCCCTCGCGATTGGCCGACCTCCTGGAGGCGGGCGATCGGTACCGGGCATCGATGGGCGTCGGCCTCGCGTGGCTCCCCGTCGCCTCCGAGGAGCAGCTCGAGCGCATCAGGGCACGAGCCCGCGCCCTCGGGGGCGTGGCGCCGGTCATCCGAGGGGTCGGCGGCCTCGGCGGCGCCGCGGTGCCGGCGCCCGAGATCCAGCAACGGGTGAAGGACGCGCTCGACCCGGCGGGGATCATGGCCCCCGGCCGGGGGTGGGGCGACACCGAGGGATAGCCATCCGAGAGCGAGGAGACGACATGCTCACCGACGACGACCACGCGATGTTCCGAGCGAAGAACTTCGGCCATCTCGCCACCGTGATGCCCGACGGATCGCCGCAGGTCAGCGTTGTCTGGGTCGACGTCGACGGCGACACGATCCTCGTGAACACCGCCGAGGGCCGCGTGAAGACCGACAACATGCGCCGCGATCCCCGGGTGGCGATGTCGATCTACGACCAGGGCGATCCGTACACAAGGCTCGTGATCCGTGGCACCGTCGTCGAGATGACCCACGAGGGTGCGGCGGACCACATCGACCAGCTCGCCAGGAAGTACATGGACCGAGATGGCTACTGGGCACACGACCCGGCGAAGCCACGGGTCCTCGTGAAGATCCGCCCGGATGCCATCGACCGCTCGGACTGAGTCAGCCGACCGATCCGCGGAGACGCTCGCCCGCCTCCTCCAACGTCGCGAGCGTCTTGCAGAAGGCGAACCGCAGCAGGTGGGCGCCCTCGTCCGGCCGCGACACGAACGATGAACCCGGCACCGCGGCGACGCCCGCAACCTCCACCAGGTACCTGGCCGCCGCCACGTCGTCCTCGGATCCCAGCGAGGAGATATCCGCCATGACGTAGTACGCGCCCTCGGGCGGTTCAGCCGCGAAGCCGACGTCCGCCAGGATCCGCATCATCGCTTCGCGGCGTTCCGCGTAGGCGACCGCGATCTCCCGGTAGTAGTCCTCCGGGAGGCCGAGCGCCGTGATCCGCCGCGATCTGCAGCGGGGCGGCCGCCGCGACGGTCAGGAAGTCGTGCGTCGTCCGGATCCTTGCATCAGCGGCTCGGGCGCGATCGCCCATCCGACGCGCCAGCCCGTCACGCTGTAGGTCTTCGAGAGGGCGCTGATCGTGACCGTCCGCTCGCGCATCCCGGGCAGGGTGGCGATCGGCGTGTGGCGGTGGCCGTCGTAGGTGATGTGCTCGTAGATCTCGTCGGTGATGGCGATCGCGTCATGTTCCTCGCACAGGCGCGCGACCTGGGCGAGCTCATCGAACGAGAACACCTTGCCGGTCGGGTTGTGCGGCGAGGTCACGACGATCGCGCGGGTGCGGTCCGAGAACGCCGCCGCCAGCTCGTCCGGATCGAAGGTCCACGTCGGTGGGCGGAGGGTCACGTAGCGGAGGTCGACCCCCGCCAAGATCGCGTCCGGCGCCGAGTTCTCGTAGTAGGGCTCGAACACCACGACCTCGTCGCCGGGATCGAGGACTCCGAGGAACGTGGCGATCATCGCTTCGGTCGACCCACAGGTGACGACGATCTCCGTCTGCGGGTCGAGCTGCATCCCGTAGCTCCGCGCGTACTTCTCCGCGATCGCCCGTCGGAACGCGGGCACGCCCCACGTGATCGGGTACTGGTTGTAGTCCTCGTGGATCGCTCGGGCCGCAGCATCCTTCACGGCCTTCGGCGCGGGGAAGTCCGGGAAGCCCTGGCCGAGGTTGACAGCGCCGTGCATGTTCGCGAGTCGCGTCATCTCGCGGATCACCGACTCGGTGAACGACGCCGCCTTGCGTGAGGCGTGCAGTCCCGAGGGGTGGAGCGTCTCGGCCATCGGCAGGGAAGCTTACGGCCGGTGGGGCGGCCCGGAACGGGCCGTCCCACCGGACGTGGACAGCTCGGTCACGCCATCAGCGACATGGCGCGCGCGTTGTCATCGGTCACGATGACACCGCGCGACCGCGTCCCCAGGTAGAGCACCTTCACGTTGATGCCTGCGTCGGCGATCTTCCTCGCCATCATGCCCATCGTGCCCGGTTCGTCCGAACCCGGCATCGGCTCGGTGAGGATCGCGTCCGCCTCGCCCTCCACCTTGAGACCGGCGGCATCGAGGGCCTGGCGAGCCGACGTGGCGTCTTCCACGCACACGTGGATGATCCCGCTCCCCTCCATGCCGAACCCGCACACGGCCTCGATGTTGAGACCTGCGCCTCCCAGCGCCTCGCCGATCCGGGCGAGCTCGCCGGGACGGTCCTCCACGGAGATCGTGAGATCGGTGGCCATGGACTTCACCTCCCCTCGTCGGCCGTCGCCTGCCCGCCCGGTCTACGCCTGTCGGGACGAGCGGTCAAGACGGGGGCGACGAACACGTTCCGAACACGCGGCGACGGATCGCGCGAACGGAGGAACGCCCGGGCGTAGCATCCCTCACATGACCTCCCCGCCCCTGCCGGATATCCTCGGCACCGAGCTGCCTGAGGGAGCACGCTTCATCGGTTCCCCCGACGGCGCGGTCTCGAACTGGCGCGACGGACGCGCGCAGCCCGCTCACGACGACCTCAACACCTGCGTGGCATGCGGTCTCTGCCTTCCGCACTGCCCGACCTACCGGCTGACCGGCGAGGAGACGCAGTCACCCCGCGGACGCATCGCGGCGATGCGCGCCGTCAGCGAAGGGTCGGCCGAACCCGGACCCACCTTCGCCTCGTTCATGGACGCCTGCCTCGTCTGTCGCGCCTGCGAGGACGTGTGCCCGTCGCACGTGCCGTTCGGCCGGATGATGGAGGCCGCCCGCGAACAGGTGGAGCCGACGCGCACGCGCCGGTCGCGGTTCCTCCGGTGGCTCGGGTTCCACTGGATCCTCCCCCACCCGTCCCTCGTGCGGGCCTCGGTAGCCCTCGCGTCGGTCGTGCGGCCGCTCATGCCGCGTCACCTCCGCAGGCTCCTCCCGAAGAAGGGACATCCGCTCGCCCGACTCCCGAAGCTGTCCGAGCCGCCGCCGGGCGTCGAGGTGCGGGGAACGGTGGCCCTGCTGGCCGGCTGCGCGCAGGACCGCTGGTTCCATCGGGTCAACCTGGCCACGATCCGCGTGCTCACCGGTGCGGGTTGGCGCGTGTCGGTGCCGCGGACGCAGGCCTGCTGCGGAGCACTCGCCGCGCACAACGGCCGCCTGGCCGTGGCGCGTCGTCTCGCGACCCGCGCGGCCTTCGCCTTCCACGACGCCGAGGTGGTCGTCGTGAACGCGGCGGGCTGCTCCGCCCACATGAAGACGTACGCGGAGCTCCAGCCGAGCACCGGCCTCCCGGTCCGCGACCTCATGGAGTTCCTCCACGACGAAGGATTGGGGATGGAGCTCGCGCCCCTGGACGCCACGGTCGCCTACCACGACGCGTGCCACGCGCTCCGGGCTCAAGGATCTGGACCCAACCCCGGCGCGTGTTGCTCGAGATCCCCGGTGTGACGCTCGTCGAGGTGCCGGACGGCGACCGTTGCTGCGGCGCCGCCGGCATCCACAACGTCACCCAGCCCGAGGCATCGGGCGAGCTCGGACGCGTCAAGGCGGAGGCGGTCGCCTCGACGGGCGCGACCATCGTGGCCTCGGCCAACCCCGGGTGTTCGATGCAGCTCAGCAGGTGGCTCCGCGAGTCGGGGTCCCCGGTCGAGGTGGTGCACCCAGTGGAACTGCTCGACCGTGCCGCCGCGCCGAGCCCCGGCTGACGGCTACCAGCGGGGGTCCGACGCGGCGAGGGCCACCGTCCCCGTGCACACCGTGCCGGCCCCATAGAAGGTGTCGCCCTCGGCGGTCAGCCGCAGGTAGAAGCACGCGCCGGGCCGCACCTCCACGGCGGCGGCCCAGTCGGTGGCGCCGACGGCCACGCTCACCTCGTCGAGCCCCCGCGACGCCTCGTCGGCGCTCAGGTATCGGAGGGAGGGGTCCTCGCCCCCGATCCCATCGACGTCGGCACCTGCGAACGAGCCCGAGCGCGTCTCGATGGCGGTGGCAGCGGCCTGAGCTGTCCGTAGCGACTGCTGCGCGTGCCCGATCGTGTCCCTCAGCGGACGCTGTGCCAGGACTCTCGGCCACCAGGAACACACCGGCCACCACGATGGTGCCGGCCACGAGCCAGAAGCCGCGGTTCGACCGGGCCGGCGCCGGCTCGCGCGCGAGCTCCTCCTCGTACGCCTCGATGATCTCGTCGTCATCCCGCACGCAGGTCAGGGTACCGGCCGCGTCCGGTTCGCCGCGATCAGTCGGTCAGCACGCGCCCCAGGTGCTCGAGGCTCTCCAGGTTGTGGCCGGAGAGGAAGACGTCGACGCTCGGAAGGGCTGCCGCCATCCCGCGAGCGAGCGGCTCGTAGCGGGGCGAGCCCTTGAGGGGGTTGGCCCAGACCACCTTGTGGGCGAGCCGCCGCAGCCGTGCCATCTGCGAGCGCAGCAGGTCGGGGTCGCCGCGCTCGAGGCCGTCGGAGCACAGCACCACCACGGCGCCGCGGAGAGCGGCCCGCTGGCTCCATCCGTCGAGCAACGCTTTCAGCGACTCGCCGATCCGGGTCCCGCCCTCCCAGTCCGCGACGAGCCGCGAGATCTCGTGCATCGCGCGGTCGGGGTCCTTCGTGCGGAGCGTGCGCGTCACCCGGGTCAGGCGCGTGCCGAAGCAGAACACCTCCACGCGCCGGCCGGCCGCCATGGCGGCGAAGCCGAACTGGAGGAGCGCCCGCGAGTACGGCGCCATCGAGCCGCTGATGTCGAGGATGAGAACGAGCGGGCGGCGGCGGGAGCGCCGGGTCCGCCACGCACGATCGAAGGGCTCGCCCTGGGTGCGGAGCGAACGACGCAGCGTCCGCCGCAGGTCGAAGGTCGGCCCCTTCGGGGCCGCCCTCGTCCTGCGCGTCCGCTCGACCGGCACCTTGATCGTGAGCTCCCGGATCATGCGCGCGACGCGTGCGCGCTCTTCCTCGCTCAGATCCGCGAAGGACTTCCCTCGCAAGACCTCGACGGCACTGGCGACGATGCGGATGGACGACTCCTCGTCGGGGGCGGGCTCCTCATCGTCGCCGGCGCCGCGCCAGGACGTCGCGGCCGCACCAACCGTGACCTCCAGGCCTTCGGGCAGCTCGGCCAGGTCGAGGTCGGGCTCGGCGACCGGCAACCGGAGCCCGAGGTCGAGCCCGGCTTCGGGCGCACCCAGGCCCCGGAACCACGCGTCGAACGCTTCGTCGTAGGTGTCGAGGTCCGCGCGGCTCGCGACGAGTGAGACCCGCCCCGCCCAGTAGAGCGAGTCGCGGTCGGTGAACCCGAGGGCGACCACGCCGCGGCAGAACGTCAGGATGCGTCCGGTCCCGACCGGCAGGCCGCGAGCCCGGAGGTCGCGGCCGAAGGAGATCAGCGGGGAGAGCGGACCCTCAGCCATCGGCGCCGACCACGTCGGCGAGCCGCGGCGTCACGAGCTCCTGATCCTCGTGGTCCTTGATGACGGCGCCGAGCGTGTCGGTGGCGACCTGCGGGTCCAGTCGCTCGGCCCCGAGGAAGGCGAGCGCGTTGGCCCAATCGATCGTCTCGGCCACGCCGGGCGTCTTCGCGAGGTCGAGCTCGCGGAGCCGCTCCACGGCCGAAGCGACGTCGCGCGCCAGCGCGTCGGGCACGTGGGGGGCCCGCGCCCGCACGATCGCGACCTCGCGCTCGAGATCGGGGTGATCGATCCAGTGGTACAGGCACCGCCGCTTCAGCGCATCGTGCAGCTCGCGGGTCCGGTTCGACGTCACCACCACCGCGGGAACGGTCTCGGCGCCCACCCGGCCCACCTCAGGGATCGTCACCGCGAACTCCGACAGGATCTCGAGCAGGAACGCCTCGAACTCGTCGTCGGCGCGATCGAGCTCGTCCACCAGCAGCACGGCGCGATCACCCGCACGGATCGCCGCCAGCAGCGGCCGCTCGACGAGGTACTCGGGCCCGAACAGGTCGTCCACGTGCTGCTCCGCGTCCGAGGCATCCATCGCCCGCACCGCGATCAGCTGCCGCGAGTAGTTCCATTCGTAGAGCGCCTGCGAGGCGTCGATCCCCTCGTAGCACTGGAGGCGGATCAGGCGGCGGTCGAGCAGCTCCGCGAGCACCTTCGCGACCTCGGTCTTGCCCACGCCGGCCTCGCCCTCGAGCAGGAGCGGCTTGCCGAGCGAGAGCGAGAGGTAGATCGCGGTGGCCAGACCACGGTCGGCCAGGTAGGCGCGCTCGCCGAGGGAGGACTGCAGCTCGTCGACGGACGCGAACGGGAAGCCCGACATGCGGTACAGGGTAGTCGGAGTGCGCGGTGCTGGGCTTGGACCTACCATGGCCGCAGGATGCGAGGCGACCGGGTCGAGATCGTGGTCGACGTCGGCAACGGCGTCCAGACCTTCGAGATCGAGGCGACCCGCGCCGGGCGCCGCGTCGAGGTGACCACCGGACGGAGCGTGGTCGAGGTCTCGGAAGTGACCCGCGGCGGAACGGTCGTGAGGACGGCGCGGTTCCTGCCGGCGCGGGTCGTCGCTCTCGTCGAACACCCTGGGGTTCCCGCCGAGGGTTCGGGCGGGGGGCGCGGGAGACGGCAGATCGAAGGCCAGGGCGCGATCGTCTGAGGACCGGCGGGGCTAGACGGACGGACCGGGCATCGCGGTGACCGGCGGCACGCGGATCCTCGCTCCGCGATGCGCTGCGCCATCCGGCCGCGCAGCTCCCGCTCGACGTCGATCCGGTGGTTCGGAGAGGTCTCGGCGACCACCCGGATCACCTGCGCGACGTCGGTGAGCTGGGTCACGCCGAGCACCTCGGGCCGCTCGCGGAGCCAACCCTTGATCGGCTCCTGGGCCGCGATCTCTTCCAGCAGCTCGTCGAGGGCCTCCCGGACGCGCTCGGAATCCTCGCTGAGCGCCACGCGGATATCGACGATCGCCCTCCCCCACCCCCGGGTCTTGTTCTGGGTGATCTGGATGTTGCCGTTGGGGACCACCGACAGCGTGCCGTCGAACTGCCGGACCGACGTCACGCGGATCGTGAAGCCTTCGACCGTCCCGGACACGGGGCCCCCTTCGGTCTGCAGGTCCACCACGTCACCGATGTTGAGCTGACCCTCGAGCGCCATGAAGAGGCCGGCGAGCGTGTCCCTGACGACGGTCTGCGCGCCGAAGCCCAGGGCAACCCCGATCACGCCGGCGCTCGCGAGCAGCGGCCCCAGCGGGACGTTGAAGTAGGTCAGCACCAAGAAGACGACCGTGAACCAGGCCATCACCTGGATGACACCGACGATGAGTCCGATCACGGTCGACTTGCGGCGGAGCCTCCGGCCGGCAGGTTGTTCCTCGGAGGCGTCCTTGGCCTTCCTGCGGACCCGGTGCACGTATCGGCGCCCGACGAACGCGATCAGGAGCGCCACGGCGATCGCGATCGCGATCGCGATGAGCCACTGCCAGTCCTTGGGCTCGCCGGGCGTCTCGGCCGCCTGCGCGAGGGTCGTGAGCATCGCCCGACCTTAGCAGCGGTCCCTCGCGCGACCCGGGAAGAGCGGCGGGGCCCCGGAGGGGCCCCGCCGCGAGACCAGCTTGGACCGAGCGCCGGAGGCGATGGCTACGCCATCGCCTCCTCCAACGCCCTGCGGACGAGCACCTTCACAAGTTCGCGCCGGTACTCCGCGCTGGCGAAGGCGTCGCTCGGCGGACTCGTCCCCTCGTCGGCGCGCGCAGCCGCGGTGGCCGGGTCGGCCCCGCCGCCGAGGGCCTCCTCGACCCCTGTAGCCCGCAGCGGCGTGAGACCCATATTCGTGAGCCCGACGTGCGCCCCGCCGTTCGAGCGGACGGCGGCCACGCCCACCAGCGCCCAGTCCTGGGCTCGCCGGTTGAACTTCAGGAAGCTCCACCCCGCGTCGGTCTTCGGGACGCTGATCTGGGTGAGCACCTCGTCGGGCGCGAGCGCGGTATCGAACAGCGACGTGAAGAAGTCACCCGCCGCGATGGTCCGCGTGCCGTTCGGGCCCTGCGCGGTGAACTCGGCGTCGAGCGCCAGGAGGACGCTCGGCATGTCCCCCGCGGGGTCGCCGTGGGCCACCGAGCCGCCGATCGTGCCCATGTGACGGACCTGCGGGTCCCCGATCTGTTCCGCTGCGTACGCCACGATGGGACACAGCGACGCGAGTGCGTCGCTGTTCGCGACGTCGTGGTGTCGTGTGAGGGCGCCGATCGCGACGCGATCGCCGTCCTCCCGAACGTACGACAGCTCGGAGATCCGACCGATGTCGATCAGCGTGGACGGCCGGGCGATGCGGAGCCGCATGGCGGGCAGCAACGAGTGCCCGCCGGCCAGGAGCTTCGCGTCCTCGTTCGCACCGAGGGCGGCCACGGCCTCGTCGACGGACCCCACCCGCACGTACTCGAAGGGTGCCGGGATCATGCCGCACCTCCTGTGTCCTTCGCCTTCGCGTCGCGGATCGCTCGCCAGACGTTCTCCGGGCTCGCCGGCCGCTCGATCGCGGTGACACCGAGCGGGATGAGCGCGTCGACCACCGCGTTCAGGACGGCCGGCGGCGACGCGATCGTTCCGGTCTCGCCGACCCCTTTGATCCCCATCTCGTTCGTCGTGGACGGCGTGACGTTGCCCATCCCCACCATGATCGAGGGAACGTCCGGAGCCCCCGGCACCGCGTAGTTGGCCATGTTCGACGACACGAGGTTCCCGTTCTCGTCGTAGACGGCCTCCTCGAGGAGGGCCTCCGCGATGCCCTGGACCACGCCACCGATCACCTGCCCCTCGGCGAGCATCGGGTTCAACACCGTGCCGATGTCGTCGACCGCGACGTACTTCAGGACCTCCGTCTTCCCGGTCTCCGTATCGACCTCGACCGCGCAGATGTGCGCTCCGAACGGGAACACGAGGTTCTCCGGGTCGAAGAACGCCGATTCCTCGAGCCCCGGCTCGACGCCGCTCGGGAGATGGTGTGCGGTCCACGCGGAGAACGCGATCTGGGGGATCGTCTTGGCGACATCGGGTGCCCCCCGAAGACGGAAGGCCCCCTGGGTCCACTCGAGTTCGTTCTCGGGGACCTCGAGCTCGTGCGCCGCGATCTTCCGGGCCTTCTCGCGGACCCGGGCGGCCGCCTGTGCGACCGCTGGGGTGCCGACGGCCGCGCCGCGGCTCCCATACGTGTCCCACCCGTTCGGCGAGATGTCGGTGTCGCCGAACAGGACCTCGACGTCCTCCACTGCGATCCCGAGCTCGTCGGCGGCGACCTGAGCGTAGACGGTCTCGCCACCCTGCCCGTGCGGCGTTGCGCCGGTGATCACGACGACCTTGCCGGTGGGATGGCACCTGATCGTGGCGGCCTCCCAACCTCCGCCGGCGTACTGCAGCACGCCACCGATCACCTTCGAAGGCCCCCAGCCGCAGTTCTCGAGGTACGTGGAGAAGCCGATCCCGATCTGCCGGGTGTCGCCGGCGTCGCGCCGGGCCTGCTGCTCCTTCCGCAGCTGGTCGTAGTCGAACATCTCGAGCGCGGCGTCGAGCGTGGCAGGGTAGTTGCCGGAGTCGATCATCAACCCGCCGATCGACTGCGTCGCTTCCGTGAACGGGGGCATGAAGTTCATCCGCCGGATCTGCACAACGTCCTTGCCGACACGGCGTGCGAGCGCATCCATCGCACGCTCGATCGCGTTCGTCGACTCCGGCCGGCCGGCACCCCGGTACGCGTCCACCGGCGTGGTGTTCGTGTACACGCCCGTGATGCTCACCTGGTAGGCCTCCCCCGTGTAAGCCCCGCAGTACAGGAATGCCCCGAGGACGGGCGTGCCCGGAGCGATGATCCGCAGGTACGCCCCCATGTTCGCGAGGATGTTGGCGCGGAACCCCAGGATCTTCCCGTCCTCCTCGGCGGCGATCTCCATCTCCTGGACCTGATCGCGACCGTGGTGCGTGGCCAGGTAGCCCTCGGAACGCGTCTCGACCCACTTGATCGGCCGTCGGAGCTTCTGGGCGACCGCGAGCGCCAGCGCCTCCTCCGGATACACCTGGAGCTTGGAGCCGAACCCCCCACCGACGCGGGGCGCGACGATCCGGAGCTTCGACTCGGCGATCCCGGTCGCGAGCGCCATCGCCGTGCGCAGGACGTGGGGGATCTGGGTGGAGCTCCACATCGTGAAGTGGCCCGATGCTGCGTTCGGTTCGACCAGGATCGCGCGCGGTTCGATCGCGTTGGCGACCTGCCGCTGCACGCGGTAACGCTCCTTCACGACCACGGGTGCCTTCGCGAAGACCTCGTCGATCTTGCCGTTCGTGAGGCTCCACGTGTAGCTCTCGTTCGTGCCGAAGTCGTCGTGCACGATCGGTGCCCCGCGGGCAAGCGCGGACTCCACGTCGGTGACCGAGGGCAACGCGTCGTAGTCGACGTCGACGACGTCGGCGCCATCCATCGCGGCGCCGCGCGACTCGGCGATGACCACGGCCACGCCGTCCCCTTGGTACCGGGCCTTGTCCGTGGCGAGGGGCATATGCGGAGCGTTCTTGATGTCGTCCGTGACGGGCCAGGCCATCAGCAGCGGACCGGCCCACTCGAAGTCGCTCCCCGCGTACGCGGCGACGACACCCGGGACCTCGAGCGCTCTCGACACGTCCACGCCGTTGATCCGCGCATGCGCGAACGGGCTGCGGACGACGGACATCCACAGCATGCCGGGGATCGACAGATCGATCGGTGTACCGGCCGCGTCCTGTGAGGAGCTCGGGATCCTCCTTGCGCAGGACCGACTGCCCGACGTACTTCTCGGTCGTCGCCATCTCAGGATCCCTCCTCAGGCGTTCGCACCGGCGACATCGAGGATCGACGCGACGATGTTCTGGTAGCCGGTGCAGCGGCAGAGGTTCCCCTCGAGCGCCTCACGGACCTCTTCCTCCGTGGGGCTCGGGTTCTCCTTCAGGTAGCTCGCCGCGGCCATGATCATGCCGGGCGTGCAGTAGCCGCACTGGAGGCCGTGGTTCCGGTGGAACGCGTCCTGCAGCGGATGCAGGGTGCCGTCGGGTGCCGCCATCGCCTCGATGGTCGTCACCTCGCGGCCGTCGGCTTGGACCGCCAGCAGGGTGCAGGACTTCACCGACTCCCCATCCAGATGCACCGTGCAACTTCCGCAACTGGAGGTGTCGCACCCGACGTTCGTGCCGGTGAGACCGAGTCCCTCACGCAGGTAGTACACGAGGAGCGTGCGAGGCTCGACGTCGGCGTCGTGCTGCTCCCCGTTCACGGTGACGGAGAAACGCGTCACGGGCAGGCCCTCCCTTCCGCTTCACAGCGATGTGGACGTGAACCGCTACGAGACAGACCACCGAGGGTAGTACGAAGCCTCGGAACGCGCGAATCGAAGTGAGCGCGGATCGAGACCGCTACCAGGCCGGGTCATCGGCGGCGAACGCCGCCCGCCCGGTGCACTCCTGACCTGTCCCGTACCGCGTCACGCCGGCGCTCGAGGTCGTCACCCAGTAGCACGTTCCCGAGGGCCCCATCACGGCCGCCCCCCACCCGGCTCGGGTCGCGTCGATGCTCACCACCGCGGGCGAGGTGGACGGTCCGTCCACGTACGTCAGCGACGGTTGGATGAACGTGAGCTGGAGAGGGCCGGCCTCCGCCCAGCTCGAGCTCGAGGCGAAGGCCTCCTCCGCGAGCTCGAGCGACACGGTGGCTGACCGCTGCGCCTCCTCGTCGAGGAGCGCCACCACCTCGGGGTCGACCACCGAGGCCTGCGCCAGGAGAGCGTCGGCCTGGGCCTGTTGCTGTGCGGCGATCTTCTCCCGGAGCGCGGCCCGGGCGTGATCGGCGGCGTGCTCGTGACGGATCACGAAGGTCGCGAACGAACCGGTGAGCAGCACCGCCACGGCGGCCGCGACGGCGAGCCTCAGCGCGAACGGATCCACCTGGCGCCTCGGCATCACCGGCGCGACGAAGCTGAAGGTGTCGTCCGACCTCGTACTCATCCTGCCCCAGTATCGGCATCCCTCCGGGCGCCCTGAGCCGCTCGACCGCCGGTGCCCCGCCACGGCGGCGACAGGTTGCGTCTCCGGGACATCCTGTGATATCTGGAAAGCGCATCGCCGCGAGCAGCGGGCGACGCACGAGAGCGACCCGGACCGAGGAAGAACGATGCGTTCGCCTGGCCGACATCGACGCTCGAAGCGCGCGCCATCGTTGCCCCGCGTGGGCATGGCGCTCGCCGTGGCGGTTGCCCTCCTCTTCATCGCCCCGGCATCGACCGGTGGCGCTCAGGTCCTCCCTCCCCCGCGGTTCCGCGACGTCGCCGATCAGCTGCCTTTCGAGACGGACGTCCACAGCTGGGACATCGACGTCGGGAGGCTCGACGCCGACGCCGTTCCTGATGTGGTGATCTCCTACCACGGGTTCATCGTCTTCTACCGGTTGATCCGGCCGAGCTTCGTCCGGGTCTTCCGCAGGCCGGGGAACGATCCCCACGCCTGTGCCATCGGGGACGTCGACGACGACGGCATGGGCGACGTTCTCTGCACGCGCGGCGCCGCACTCGGCACGATCCGGAAGCGGAACCACCTCTGGATGCAGACGCACCCGGGCCGTTTCAGGGATTCGCGCGGGGCGCTACGGCGTGCGGGATCCCCTCGGTCGTGGACGTCACGCGACGTTCATCGACCTGAACCACGACGCCTACCCGGATCTGTTCATCGGGAACGAGTTCCCGCGGGCGGACGGGCTCCGCTCGCCGAACCGGACGTATCTGAACAGCGGAGGTCGCGCGTTCCGAGAGGTTCGGATCGGTGCCACGCACCAACGTGGGGCGGCGTGCGTGCAGGCGGTCGACCAGGACCGCGATGGGTGGCAGGATCTGTTGCTCTGCGGGCAGAAGCGTCTCTACCTCTACCGGAGCCGTCGCGGCCCGAACGGGGAACGGCGGCTCCGCGATGTCGCCCCCCACCTCGGCATCGATCTTCCACTCGTGACGTCCGCCCTCATCGCCGACCTCGATGCGGACGGTCGGAGGATCTCCTCACGGTCCAGGCCAGCAGACTCCTGGTCTTCCCCGGACGGCGCGGAGGAGGGTTCGCGGCGCCGAGGCTGCTCGCCTCGCTGACCGCCGGTCGGTGGGTGACGTGGGGCAACCTCGACGGTCGCCGCGGTCCCGATCTCTTCGTGGTTCAGACGTGCGAAGCAGGTCGGAACATCCGTGATCTCGTGCTCCTCGACCGCGGACCCGGCTGGGACTACGCGTCGGGTGCCCACGTGCCGCAGGCGAGCGGAGGGTGTGGCGACCTCGGGGCCACCCTCGACATCGACGGGGACGGCACGGACGAGGTGATCGTGTTGAACGGTGTTCGCGGGCTTCCTCCCGAGGGAGGGATCCGGGGCCCCGTCCAGGTGCTCACGTCGGGGCCGTTCCCCTGATCGTCCCCTCGCCCGTCACCCCACCGATGCGATCAGGTGCTACCAGGCCTGGTCCTCGGCCGCCATCGCTGCCTGGCCGGTGCACGTCTGTCCCGACCCGTAGAGGACGACGTCGGTCTCCAGGTGGATGTAGAGGCACGTTCCCGACTCGGAGAGCGACGCGGCCGCCCACTCGTTCTGGCTGGTCGCGATGCTGATCTGGTTCGGATCGGTCGAAGCCTCAGCGGTGAACGTCACACCGCCCCCCGTCATCTCCATCAGGGCGTCAACGTCGGCCACGCCGTACCCACCGGCCGTCGGGTCGGCCGAACCTTCCGCTCCGAGCGCCAACGCGGCGTGGGAGGCGTTCGTGAGGTTCACCTGCGCCTGCAGATCCTGCGCGTTGCCGATCTGCCCCACCACGCTCGACTGCGCCTCCGCCACCGACTCACCGGCATCCCGGATGAAGAGGAGGTAGCCGGTGATCAGCGCTGCCGCGAGGAAGAGGCCCACACCCGCCAGCACCGGGGTCGTGAGGGAGAGCCCGCCGCCACGCGGCGACGGACGTTGGAGCTTGGAGTCCGACCACTTCTTGGCCGGCTCGCCGAAGCTGAAGCTGTCACCCATCCCACCCGTCTATCGGCAGCAACCCCCCAGGTACTGAGCCCGTGTCGGAGCGGCGGACCTGGCCTACGATTCGACCGTGAGCGAGATCGCCGACGTCCTTGCCGCTATCGAGTCCCTCTCCGAGCGGGGCGAGCGTATGGCCCTCGCCACCATCGTGGCCGTCCGCGGATCCACCTACCGGCGCCCGGGAGCCCGGCTGCTCGTGCCCGAGAAGGGCACGCCGATCGGCAACATCAGCGGCGGCTGCCTCGAGGGCGACGTCGCGGACCTCGCGCGCGTGGTGATGGATGAGGGGCGGGCCAGGCTCGCGGGCTGGGATCTGACCGCCGACGACGACGCCGTCTGGGGCCTGGGCCTGGGCTGCAACGGCGCGATCGAGGTCTTCATCGAACCCGCGGATCGGGCGGCCGAGGTCGCCCACGCGCTCCGGACCGCGCTGGACGAGGCGCGCCGGATCAGCGTGGTCACGGTCCTCGAGACCGAGGCACCCGACTTGGTCCCGGAAGGGGCTCGGCTCGTCGTCGAACCCACGGGGTCGGTGGAGGGGACGCTCGGGCATGCCGACGTCGACGCGGAGGCGATCGCGGCCGCGCGCGAGCTGCTCGAGGCCGACCGTTCGGAGATCAGGACCTTCGTCCACGGCGTCCGAGCCTTCGTGGAGGTCCTGGAGCCACCGCTGCGGCTGGTCGTCTGCGGGGCCGGCCACGACGCCATCCCACTCGTCCGCGCAGCGGCCGGCCTCGGTTGGCGCACACTCGTGGTGGACGACCGTCCCGCCTTCCTCAACGAGGACCGGTTCCCCGGCGCGGGCGGCTTCGTCCAGGTCGCTGAGCCTGTCGACATCGCCACCGCGGCGCCGATCGACGAACGGACGTTCGTCGTGGTGATGACCCACAACTTCCTCCGGGACAAGGACTACCTCCGTGGAGCCTTGAAGACGCCTGCTCCGTACATCGCGATGCTCGGGCCGGCCGCCCGGACCCAGCGCCTCCTGATGGACCTCGCCGACGAGGGCGTGGAGCTCGGCGAGCATGACCGAGAACGGATCCATGGTCCGGCGGGACTCGATCTCGGCTCCGAGGGCCCGGAGGAGATCGCGCAGGCCATCGTGGCGGAGATCGTGGCCGTCAAGCGTGGGCGCGCGGGCGGTTTCCTGAAGGAGCGCCCCGGCCCGATCCACGACCGCCCGCGACCGGGGACGGAGGCCCGCTGAGCATCGGTTCGCTCGATCGCACACCGGGTTGCCCGTTCGGCGGCATCGTGATGCAATCGCTTCGTCCCGCGGCGAAGCTACCGAGAAAGGCCTACAGGAGGGAAATGACAGCATGCTGCCAGCACGCTTCGAGTACCACCGTCCATCCACCTTGGATGAGGCATTCGTGCTCCTCGCCGAGCACGGCGACGACGCGAAAGTGCTTGCGGGAGGTCAGAGCCTCATCCCGCTCATGAAGTACCGCTTCTCGTCCGTGGGGCATCTGATCGATGTCAATCGGATCGCCGGCCTGGACGGCATCGAGGAGACCGACGGGATCCTTCGGATCGGCGCGATGGTCCGGCACAACCATCTCGCGGCGTCGGACGTGATCGCGTCCGGGTACCCCACGATCTCCACCGCCGCCCCGCAGATCGCGGACCCGTTGGTCCGGAACCTCGGCACCATCGGAGGTTCGCTGGCACACGCGGACCCGAGCGGCGACCTCGGCTCGGTGATGCTCGCGATGGGTGGGAGCGTGGTGCTACGCAAGGCAGGCGGTGAGCGCGAGGTCCCCGTGAAGGACTTCATCGTCGGCACCTTCCAGACCACCATCGAGCCCGACGAGATCCTGACCGAGGTCCGGGTGCCGAAGCAGGGAACCCGATCCGGCGGGACGTACCTGAAGCTGGAACGCAAGGTCGGTGACTTCGCCACGGTCGCGGCGGCCATCTCCCTCACCCTCGACAACGGCTCGATCGCGAACGCCGGGATCGGACTCACCTCGGTCGGCTTGTCGAACATCAAGGCGGAAGCCGCCGAGGCGGCGCTGCGCGGAGCCGCACCCGGCGACGAGGTCTTCGCGGAGGCCGGTCGCCTCGCGGCGGAGGCCTCGAACCCCGCGACCGACGTGCGAGGCTCCGAGACCTACAAGCGTCACATGGTGGACGTGTACGTGCGCCGCGGTCTCGCGCGCGCGTTCGAGATGGCCAGCGCGGCCTGAGCGGGGAGGATCGACGAGATGCAGGTCACGCTGAGCATCAACGGCACCGAGCGAACGATCGACGTGGAACCCCGGAAGCTCCTCGTCCATGTGATCCGGGAGGACGCAGAGCTGACGGGGACGCACGTGGGGTGCGATTCCACCAGCTGCGGCGCCTGCACGGTGCTGGTCGACGGCACACCCATCAAGTCCTGCACGATGTTCGGGGTCCAGGCCGAAGGGCGCGAGATCACCACGGTCGAAGGCATGATGGGCGCCGGCGGTCTGGACGAGATCCAGGCGGCCTTCAAGGAGGAGCACGGGCTCCAGTGCGGGTTCTGCACGCCGGGCATGATGCTCGTGGGCTCCGCGCTGCTGGCCGACAACCCGGACCCTTCGGAGGACGACATCCGATGGGCGATCTCCGGCAACATCTGTCGCTGCACCGGCTACATCAACATCGTCAAGGCGATCCAGGCTGCCGCGAAGGCGAAGGCGGCAGCCGCCGAGCCCGCCAACGCCTGAGCCCCTGAGGAGGAGCGAGAAACATGGCCACCGACGCAGAAGAATCCGGGGGATCGGGCATAGCGTCAAGCGCAAAGAGGACGACCGCTTCATCCGAGGCCGAGGCAACTACATCGACGACATCCGGCTCCCGGGCATGCTGTACATGTCCATCCTGCGCAGCCCCTTCGCCCACGCGACGCTCAAAGGGATCGACGCCTCGCGCGCGCAGGCGCTGCCCGGCGTGGTCGCCGTCGTCACCGGCGAGCTCATGGCCCAGCACAACCTGGCGTGGATGCCCACCCTGTCGGGCGACACGCAGGCGGTCCTGGTCACCGACAAGGTCCGGTTCCAGGGCCAGGAGGTGGCTGCGGTGATCGCCAACGACCCGTACGTGGCGAAGGACGCGCTCGAGCTCATCGACGTCGACTACGAGCCGCTCGACGTCGTGGTGTCACCCCAGGCCGCCATCGCGGACGGCGCTCCACTCATTCGTGACGAGAAGGAGGGTCAGGAGGACAACCACATCTACCACTGGGAGTCCGGTGACAAGGACGCCACCGACCGGGCCTTCGCCGAAGCCGACACGGTGGTCAAGCTCGACACCCACTACCCGCGGTCCCACCCGTCGCCGCTCGAGACCTGTGGCTGCGTCGCCGACGTCGACCCGGCCACCGGCCAGACCACGATCTACATGACCTCGCAGGCGCCGCACGCGATCAGGACGGTCTTCGCCCTGGTCACGGGGCTGCCCGAGGAGAACATCCGGATCGTGTCGCCGGACATCGGCGGCGGGTTCGGCAACAAGGTTCCCGTGTACCCGGGGTACGTCGTGGCCACCGCGGCCTCCCTGCTGCTCGGACACCCCGTGAAGTGGATCGAGGAGCGGACGGAGAACCTCATCAGCACCGGCTTCGCACGCGACTTCCACATGCACGGCGAGATGGCACTGAAGAGCGACGGCACCATGCTGGGACTCCGGACCTCGCTCATGGCGGACGAGGGAGCGTTCCACGCCGACGCGCAGCCATCGAAGTTCAAGGTCGGCCTGTTCCACATCGTCACGGGTTCCTACGACATGCCCGCGGCGCATGTCTCGGCCGACGGCTACTACACGAACAAGGCGCCCGGTGGGGTCGCCTATCGATGCTCGTTCAGGGTGACCGAGGCCTCGTACATGATCGAGCGCCTCGTGCAGAACGCCGCGTACGAGCTGGGCATGGACCCCGCCGACATCCGCAAGAAGAACTTCATCGAGAAGGATCAGTTCCCGTACGAATCGGCCACCGGGTTCGTCTACGACTCCGGCGACTATCACGCGGCGATGGACCAGGCCCTCGAGACGATCGGCTACGCGGAGCTCCGCGAGGAACAGAAGAAGCAGCGCGACGACGGGAAGCTCTGGGGCATCGGCCTGGCGTCCTTCACCGAGGTGGTCGGGGCCGGTCCGCACAAGGACTACGACATCCTCGGCCTGAAGATGAACGACGGCGCCGAGCTGCGGATCCACCCCACCGGCAAGGCGATCCTGAAGATCAGTTCGAAGACCCAAGGTCAGGGCCACGAGACCACGTTCGCCCAGATCGTGGCCGAGGAACTCGGGATCCAGCCCGAGGACATCAAGGTCATGCACGGCGACACGGACAACACGCCGTACGGACTGGGGACGTACGCATCGCGTTCCACACCCACCGTGGGTGCGGCGACGGCCATGGTGTCCCGGCGCATCCTGGAGAAGGCACGCAAGCTCGCGGCGCACCTCCTGGAGGTCGACGAGAGCGACATCGAGTTCGATCGTCCGAACTTCACCGTGAAGGGGGCCCCGGACAAGGCGGTCACGATCCAGGACGTCGCGTTCGCCGCGTACACCAACTTCCCCGACGGGATGGAGTCCGGTCTCGAAGGCGTCTTCTACTACGACCCGCCCAACCTGACCTTCCCGTTCGGCACGTACGCCGTGGCCGTGGAGGTCGATCCCGAGACCGGCGTGTGGAAGGTCCAGCGGGTGGTCGCGGTCGACGACTGCGGCGTGCGGATCAACCCGATGATCGTGGAAGGACAGATCCAGGGCGGTCTGACGGAGGGGTTCGGCACGGCGGCCATGGAACTGATCACCTTCGACGAGGCGGGCAACTGCATCGGCGCCAACTTCATGGACTACCTGCTGCCGACGGCGTGGGAGACGCCGCGTTTCGAGCTGGGCCAGACCGTCACCCCGTCACCGCATCACCCGATCGGCGCGAAGGGTGTCGGCGAATCGGCCACGGTCGGATCGCCGGCCGCGTTCGTCAACGCCGTGATCGATGCTCTCTGGCCGCTCGGCGTGCGCAACATCGACATGCCGCTCACGTCCGCGAAGGTATGGGAGGCCATCCAGTCGGCACAGGCGGGGGGTGCGGGGGGCTCATGAAGCGAGGCCGGAGGCCGAGCGTAGCCCCCCGGGGAGAAGGGGGTGCGGGGGGCTCATGAAGCGAGGCCGGAGGCCGAGCGCAGCCCCCCGCGGAGACCCGTGAGGCCCGATGTCTTGGCGCTCGCCGCGGAGCTGTCGTCCAAGGGCGAGCCCTTCGTGCTCGCGACCGTGGTGTGGCGACGGTCGCCGTCGTCCGGCAAGGAGGGCGCGACCGCGCTGATCACGCCGGACCGCAAGGTCCGGGGTTGGCTCGGAGGCGCCTGCGCGGAACCGACCGTGGTCCGCGAGGCGCTGCGGTTGCTCGAGGAGGGACGACCGTCGCTGCTGTTCCTCGGACCGCCCGAGGAACTGGATGCTCATCGGCGCGACGGCGTCGTGACCGTGCCGATCGCGTGTCAGAGCGAAGGAGCGTTGGAGGTCTACGTGGAACCCGTCCTGCCACAGCCACAGCTGGTCGCGATCGGTCGCTCGCCGGCCGCGAAGGCGCTCGCGGGACTGGCCGGAGGCCTGGGCTGGCGGAGCGTCCTGGTGGACGAGGACGCGGATTCCTCCGCGGGCACGGCCGGCACCCGGATCGTCACCACCATGGATCTCGCCGACGCGGGCGTCGATGCTCGCTCGTTCGTCGTCGTTGCCACCCAGGGGCACTACGACGAAGAAGCGCTGGAGCGAGCGCTCCGAACCCCGGCACCGTACGTGGGGCTTGTCGCCTCGCGCAAACGAGCGGAAGCGATCCTGGGGTACCTCCACGACCGGGGGTTCGATGACGCGGCCCTCGCCCGTGTGCACGCGCCCGCCGGGTTGGACCTCGGCCACGTCCGAACCGAGGAGATCGCCGTCGCGATCCTGGCGGAGATCGTCCAGCTCCGGGCGGCCGGCGATCTGGACGGGGGCGTCGCCTCGGAGATCCCGCGCGGCACGAGGAGCTCGACCCGGTCTGCGGCATGAGCGTGGACGTGGCCGACGCCCGATTCCGGACGGTGCACGACGGTCAGACCTTCTACTTCTGCTCAGCGGGGTGCTTGGAGTCGTTCCGAGCGGATCCCGCGCGGTTCATCAACGCCACGGCCCAGTAGCCGAGAGGGGACACCAGCGCACGATGCAGATCCAGAACGAGTTCACGGTCGCCCAGCCCGTCGAGCCCCTGTGGGCCTACCTGCTCGACGTCGAGAAGATCGCCCCGTGCATGCCGGGTGCCGAGCTCACCGAGGCCATCGACGACGAGAACTGGAAGGGCAAGGTGAACGTCGCGTTCGGTCCCGTGAAGCTGTCGTTCGCCGGCACGGTGACCATCGCGGAGCGCGACGACGTCGCGCATCGGGTCAAGCTCACGGCCAAGGGCATGGAGGCGAAAGGCAAGGGAGCCGCGACCGCGGCCGTGACGTCGTGGCTCGAGCCGAGCCCCGACCCGGGATCGACGATCGTGAAGATGGACGCGGACATCACCCTCACGGGCGCCGCGGCACAGCTCTCACGCGGACTCCTGCCGGAGATCTCGAAGAAGCTCACGCAGCAGTTCGCGGACTGCCTGCAGGCGTCCATGGTCGCGGAAGGTGTCGCGGCCGCCGGCGCCGCCGAGGGTGCGCCGGGTGGCGCCGCCGCGCCGGCGGCCGCGCCCGTCCCGACCCCCGCCAAGCACGTGGGGGGCATCTCCCTCGGGCTGTCGGCGCTCTGGGGAGCGATCAAGGGCTTCTTCGCCCGGCTCTTCGGCGGGAAGACGTCCTCGTCGTGACGCATCGCCCGGCTCCGTCGATCTCGGGCATCGTGCTCGCCGCCGGTGAGGGACGACGTTTCGGCGGCACCAAGCAGCTGGCGCTGGTCGAGGGTCGACCACTCCTGCTCTTCGCGGTGGACGCGCTGCTCGATGCGCGCGTCGGCGAGGTGCTGGTCGTGACCGGACACGATGCCGAGGCCGTGGAAGCGGTGCTGCCGGCCGACGTTCGGACCGTCCGCAACGACCACTACCGGGACGGACAAGCCGGATCACTCGCCACCGCATTGCACGGGATCGCAGACGACAGCGAGGCGGCGGTGATCCTCCTCGCGGACCAACCGGGGGTCACCGCGGACGACGTCCGCGCGCTCGTCGACCGCTACGCGGCCACGCGCGCCCGGATCGTCCGCATCAGGTACGACGATGGGCCGGGCCCCGCACTCCTCTCACGGGAGGTGTACGCCGAGGCCGGGCACCTGCATGGGGACGCTGGCGCGCGGGTGCTGATGGCCTCGCACCCCGGATGGGTCGACGAGGTCGACGTCGCCCGTCCGGCCCCGCGCGACATCGACACGACCGCCGACCTGGATCGGAGCTCCGAGGGGTGAGTCGGCTCAGCGCTTCCCGTGATCTCCCTGCGCGAGCCGCGCGAGGCAGGCGTCCACCCAGGCCGCATCCAGCTTCCTGAGCCTGGCCTTCCGCAGGTTCTCGCGGCAGACCCAACGCACCCGTCGCTCCCGTGACGACAGCCAGGTTCCGAACGCGCGCTTCCCCGCGTCGGGCGCAGCGACGATGACGACGCTCCACCCGTAGCCGAGCGCTTTCCGCAACGCCTCCATGCCGGGACTCTCGCGGTCCTCCCGTTCGGCTTCGAACGATGTCGTCATCCGATCGAGGAGGCCGACGGCCTCCGTCGCCGTCGACAGGTCGCGGAGGAGCCGGGGCTCCGCGATCGCGGCCACGGCGGCTCGGCGTTCGAACGCCGAGCCGCCGGCCCAGTCCCGCACGATCGGAAGGAGGATCGCGATGTCGGCGTCGCCGATCCGCTGGAGCGCCATCGCCACGCCCTCCCGCACCCGCCAACGCGGATCCGACGCCAAGGGGCGGAGCGTGCCGAGGTCTCCCCGGTCACCCTCGGCGATCAAGCGACCGAGCCCGATCGCACCGCACACGACGACGAAGCCTGCCGGCTCGTTCGTCCCAGCCTCCTTCGGGGGGAACGGCTGCCCATCGGCGGAGCTCGTCCGGTCCCGCCACCTCGGCGGCCGCCCCGGCGAGCTCGAGGTTCGCCCGCGGCCCCGGGAGCCCGGAATGCGCGAGCAGGTAGGCCTCGAGGTCGGGCTCGGCCCGGAGGGTCGCCTCGAGCTCGTCACGCTTCGGCATCGCCATCCTCCGGCACCGTCGGAACCCGGGGACGCACGAGCGTGTGTGCCGGATCGGCGGGCTGGAAGCCGAATCGCTCGTACAGGCCGTGGGCGTCGCGGGTGTTCAGGTACCAGAGGCAATCGCGGTACCGAGGATCCTCGACCGCCTCTCGCACCAGCTCCGTGCCGAGCCCTCGGCCACGATGCGCTGGCAGGACGAAGACGTCCCCGAGCCAGGCGACGTTGGACCCGTCGGAGATCACGCGGGCGAATCCGGCCAGTGAACCATCGGGCGCGTAGGCGGCGATGACCCTCGTCGAACCGCGGACGAGACGCGTGATCGTGTCGCGGTCCCGCCCCCGGACCCAGTACGCCTCCTCGGCGAGGAACCGGAACACCGTCTCCACGTCGACCCGATCGCGGTCGTCGTCGAGCTTGTACCCGTCGGCGAGCTCTCGCCGCATCAGCAGATCATCCCGAGCCGCCGGTGTGCGAGCGCCGGAAGGGAGCTGCGGATACGCCGGAGCTCGCCCATATCGAGGTCCGCGAACCACACGCCGTCGCCCTCGGCGGCGGCGCGTGTGAGCACCCGTCCCCACGGGTCGACGACCATCGAGTTGCCGTAGCAGCTCCGACCGTCGTCGGGCGGGCCCCACGGCCCCCATTGCGCCGGCGCGACGACGAAGCACTGGTCCTCGATGGCCCTCGCCCGCAGCAGGACCTCCCAGTGAGCCTCGCCCGTCACCGCGGTGAAGGCCGACGGGATCAGGAGGATCCGGCGCCGAGCGACACCAGCCCCCGATACAGCTCGGGGAACCGAAGGTCGTAGCAGATCGAGAGGCCGACCCGGCCGAGATCGGTCTCATGCGAGACCAGCTGCTCACCCGGTGCGAACGATGCCGACTCACGCAGCGGCGGCTGCCCTGGAAGATCGACATCGAAGAGATGGATCTTCCGGTAGCTGGCGACGAGCTCGCCCGTTCGATCGAACAGCACGGAGGTGTTGTACACGTGCTCGTCGGTGCGCTCAGCCACCGATCCGGCGAGCACCCACATGGCACGGTCGCGCGCGATCGCCGCGATGCGCCCCAGGGTGGGGCCGGGGACCGGCTCCGCGAGCTCCCGCATCCGCCCGAGCGACCCGTAGTACGGGAACAGCTCGGGGAGCGCGGCGAGGTCGGCGCCGCCCTCGGCGGACTCGGTGAGGAGCCGTTCGGCGGTCGCGACGTTCCCTCCGGGATCGTCGCGACCGGCGTTCAGCTGGCAGACGGCGACACGCATGGGAGCGCCATGCTAGGCGCTCCCATGCGTGCGAGCCGAGGAGTGGCTCAGGCGTCGTCCTTGAGGGCCTCGATCTCGACCTCGATCGTGACGCTCTTGCCGACCAAGAGCCCGCCGGCTTCGAGGGCCATGTTCCAGGTCATGTCCCAGTCTTCACGTTCGATCGTCGTGGCGGCGCTGAACCCGGCCGCGACCTTGCCGAACGGGTTCTCGGCGACGCCTTGGTACTCCCCCTTCAGCGTCACGGGGTTCGTGATGTCCTTGATCGTGACGTCGCCGTCCAGCTCGAAGGTCGAGCCTCCCGTGTGCCGGAAGCCCGTGCTCACGAACCGGATCCTCCGGGTACTCCTCGACGTTGAGGAAATCGCCGCTCCGCAGGTGGGTGTCGCGCTGCTCGGAGTGGGTCTCGAGGCTGGCGGCGTCGATCGTGGCCTCGACGTGTGAGTCCTCGGGGCGCTCGCCGATCGTGATCTGCCCATCGAACCTCGTGAAGCGGCCCCGGACCTTCGTGAAGATGTGCTTCCCGACGAAGTCCACCGTGGTGTGCGCCTGATCGAAGGCGTAGGTCCCCGCAGGCGGCAGGGCGATCCCTTCCACCACCCGATCTTCGACTACCGACATGTCGTCCTCCTCACTCCTCGCGTGCCACCCTTGCCGTGGCATCCCGTACGTGTCATAGAACGTTCAGAGAGTTACTCTCTATTCCAGAGTAACAGCGGATTTCTAAGGAACTCGCTCAAGGGTGGCGGGTTGCATAGGATGCGATGAGATGAACGACATCGAGAGCTCGGAGAGCGAGTCCCCCGTCTGCCGCCACTTCCAGGCGGCGGCCGAGATCGTGGGGAAGCGGTGGAACCCGCAGATCGTCCGCGCCCTCCTGACGGGTTCGTCGCGCTACTCCGAGCTCCGTGCAGCCATCCCGCAGATTCTCCGACCACCTGCTCTCGGAGCGGCTCAAAGAGCTCGAAACCGCGGGCATCGTGGTCCGCGACGTGACGCCGTCCACCCCCGTGCGCGTGGACTACCGACTCACCGAGCAAGGCAGGGACCTCGCCGGTGTGATCGACGAGCTCGCGGCGTGGGCAGAACGCTGGTCACGCGAACCGGTGGGGTGACGTCTCCTCAGCGGTCTGACGGCTCGCGTCACATGAAGTTCGGCGTGTGGAGCTGGGAGATCTCCTCGGCGACCTGCGGCGCGAACCCGAGCTGACGGAGCCTTCCCACCCGCCGAACGTGCATCGTCTCGTGCAGGTCGCGAACCGCCCGGACGGCGTCGGGCAGGGCTCCCGCCGAGAGCCCCCCGGCGGCCAGCACGACGAGGGATTCCTCCACGTGGGGACTCGAGGCGGACGTCTCGGCGAGGAACGACGCGCGCCGCTCCACTGCCCCCCGCAAGATCTCCGCGCGCTCCGGGTCGGCGGCGATGAAGTGGCGTGCGTGCTCCACCCCGAAGGCGACGTGGCGAGCCTCGTCGATGCGGGCTCGCCGCACGATGTCCTCGGTGACCGGATCGGGGGCATGGCGCTCCACGAACGCGAGGTACTCGAGGAACGCGCCCTCGCCCAGCACGCTCAGCAGGAAGGACGCTTGCGAGAAGTCCTCCTGCTCGAGGAGCGACATCAACGAGCTCTGGGTGAGCGCCGTCGAGTACCGGAGCCCGCCACCGTTGGCGAGCGCGCGCTTCGTGAACGCCTCGATGTGTCGCGCTTCGTCCGTCACCTGCGTCGCGAGGAACATCACCACCTCGGTGAAGTGCGGGTGGATGCGCGGGATGAACCGCGCGGGCACGTAGAGCGCCGCGTACTCGTTCTCCGCGAGGTGCGTCATGATCTGGCAGACCGCTCGCTCGAGATGGTCGGGGAGCTCGGGGAGCTCGTCCCAGGCGATGTCGGTGGTCGCGTCCCACTGCTGCGCGGTGGCCTGGTCGTAGAGGGAGGCGACGCTCGCCGCCCACACGTGGTCGCGTTCGGTCTCGCTGTACGGGAACGACGGCGACCCCGTCTCGACCACGGCGCCGCGCGGCGAGAAACCGGTCGTCGGATCGGCGTCCTCCGGGATCACACCCGCTCGTCCGATCAACCAGTCGCGCGTGCCGAACCCATCGTGGCGGTCGGGCGCCTCGAGACCCCAGTCCGGATGATCCGCGAACATCAAGGCACCGCGGTCTCCCCGTCGGATGTGGAAGCGGATCCCATCGCCGTCCGGCTCGCTCACCACGAGCTCGTGGCCCGTCCCCCGGCACCACGCCGGCAGCTCGTGCGGGAGGGTGGGGTTCATGCTCACCACCTCGAGGACCTGACCCACATCGAGGTCGCTCAAGCAGACGTCGATCGCGAACATCAGCCCGTCGGCGAGGCCCAACGCTCCGCCGTCGTACGACGCCACCGGATCGCCGTCGCGCTCCCCCGCTCGCTCACCCATGACGACCGCCGACCCCCCGCCCGGGCCGGCCCATCCTTCCTCGACCGCCGCGAACAGATCTCGATACCCGTCGAGCCTCGGTTCGACCCACTCCCGGAGGCCCTCGAGCTCGAGGATCCTCCGGTGCTCGGGCTCGGACCAGTCCATGGCGCGCAGGTGCGCGGTCCACGCGTCGGCGGCTCCGCCGTCGAGCGTGGGCAGCGCGGTGAAGTTGCAGTGCGCGTAGGCGGGCGAGGTCCAGAACGGCGCGAGACGCGCCGGCGGGACCTCGCCCGCCCGGACCACCACGTCCCACGAGGCGGCGCCGACGGCCGCGGCATCGGCACGGCCGTCGAGCACCGCCTCGAGGGCCTCACGCTCGCTCCGACCCGTGTCCCCGTGCTTCCCGACGTCGGAGTCGAAGCGCACGAGCTCGACCTCATCGCCGAGCGCGAGGCCCTCCCGGGAGAGGTAGTAGGCGGGCATGATCGCGGCCTGCGCCGAGTCCGCGCTGCCGAGCGCGAGGCGTCGGCCCGCCAGCTCGCCGGCCGACGCGAGCTCCCCGCTCCGCCCGACGAGCAGCGTGCGGAACCCCAGATCCGTGTCCCGCATCGCGAGGACGCGGCACGCCCCCTCGGTGGCCCGGTGCGTCCGCACGTACGCCAGGTTCGTGTTCCACGCGACATCGATGCGCCCACCGAGCAGGGCATCGACCTGGGCCTCGTAGTTCGAGAACAACACGAAGTCCATGCCGACGGGCGCATCCGCGAAGTAGTCGCGGATGCCCTCCCAGATCGGCACGACCTTCGGGTCGTAGGCGACGGCCCCGATCATCAGCTCCGTCATCCTGGCACCCCTCACATCAGTGGCATGCCCGCGAGGGCACGACCCATGAGCTCGTAGAGGACATCGGTCGTCGGCGCCATCACCGAGCCGGCGCGAGCATCGCGGAACGATCGCTCGATCGGCAGCCCCGGGCTGAGAGCGGCCCCGCCGCAGACCTGCATCGCGTCCCCGGTGACCTTGATCGCCGTCTCGTTCGCGACGGCCTTGGCGGCGAGCACGGGAGCGGCCGCGTCCCCGTCCGCCATGCGCCGCGCGAGGTCCGCGAGGAAGCCGGCGAGAGCATCGACCTCGGTCTGCGACCTCCCGATCCGGGCGCGCACGGTGGGGAGGTCGGCCAGCGTCTGGTCGAGATGCTCCAACCTCGCTCCGGTCACGTGGGCGACCGCCGCGCCGAGGGCCGCCTCGGCGATCCCGAGCGAGACGCCGCCCTGCCCGAGCTGGAACCACGGGAGGACGACCCCGAGCATCAGGTCGAGGCCTTTGCCTTCCTCACCGAGGAGCGATGCGTCGGCCACGGCGACGTCGAAGGTCATCGGGGCGCTCGCGTTGCCGCGCAACCCGATGCCCACCCACGGACCGGCCGTCTCGATGCCGGTGACGTCCGATCCGACGACGTAGAGGCTCGACTCGATCGGCGACGCCGACCCCGCGGCACGCGTCGCCACCACGTAGTCGTGGGCGTGTCCGGCGCTCGTCACCCAGGACTTCCGCGCGACGATCCTGCCGGCGGTCTCCTGGCTGACGGGAGCCCAGAAGTGGCTGCGGGAGCCGCGCTCGCTGAACGCGAGCGTGCCCAGGCGCGAACCGTCCGCCAGACCCCGGAGCGTCGGTGAGTCTCCGCCGGCGGTTCCGGCCAGGATCACCTGCGCGGCACACACGTGCATCAGATAGATCATGGCGCTCGATGCATCGGCGCTCGCGATCCCGCGGACCGCGTCGAGGAACTCGACGGGGCCACCGCCGAGCCCGCCGAGGTCCTCCGGCAACGTGAGCCCCAGCAGTCCCGTCGATGCGAGAGCGTCCACGGTCTCCTGGGGGAATCGACCTTCTCGGTCGACCTCTGCGGCGTGCATCGCGGCGACCTCTCGCACGGACGAGAGACGGTCATCGATCAACGTGCTCACGGAACGTTCCTCCTTCGGGTCACGGTGCGTGCCGGACCCAGGAGGAGGACCCGGCGCCGGCTAGGCGATCGGGGACGCTCCGGGAAGGGGTGGCACGCTGCGGCGGCGCCGGACCGGCGCCAGTTCAACGAGCGCTCATCTCCGTGCCACGGCTGCCTCCTCCCTCCAACGGTCCGTGGGACCTCGTGGCTCCATCAGCCGCCGATGGCCCGATCAGCGATCGCCAACGCCTCATCGATGATCTCGAAGCCCTCAAGGAGCTGCTCCTCGGTGATGCAGAGCGGTGGGTTCGTCATGATCGAGTTCCACCGAACGAACGTGAACAGGCCGTGGTCCAACAACGCGCGGTTGATGGACGTCATGACCTCGTTCGTCACGTTGTAGCCGGACATCGGCTCATTGGTGCTCGGGTCCTTCACGAGCTCGAGGACCCCGAACAGACCGAGGTTGCGATGCAGCCCCACGCTCGGGTGCTTGGCCGCCAGCTCCTCATGGTGCCGCCCCATCACCGCGCCGAGGCGTTTCGAGTTCCCGACCAGGTCGTCCTCCTCGAGGACCTGGATCGCCGCCAAGGCTGCCGCGCACGACATGGGGTGTGAGTTGTACGTCAGCCCTCCGTAGTAGACGCGGTCCTCGAAATGGGCCGCGATCGGCGGCGAGATGGCCACGGCCCCCAGCGGGAGGTAGCTGGACGTGAGCCCCTTCGCGGTGGTCATGAGGTCGGGAACCACGTCCCAGTGGTCCACGGCGAACCACTCGCCGGTGCGCCCGAACCCGCACATGATCTCGTCCGCGATCATGACGATGCCGTACCGGGTGCAGAGCTCGCTGACGCCTTCGAGGTAGCCATCGGGTGGGATCAAGATCCCATTCGTGCCCGTGACGGTCTCGAGGAGGAACGCCGCGATCGTCTCGGCGCCCTCGAGGACGATCTGCTCCTCGAGCCTCGCGAGCGCGTCCTCCGTGGAGTCCTGCGGCCGATCCGGCCCGTGGTAGGGGTCGAGCACGCGGACGATCCCAGCCGCGGGGGGGTTCTCGTTCGCCCAGCGGCGCGGATCGCCGGTGAGGTTGATCGTGAGATAGGTGGCGCCGTGGTACGAGCGGTAGCGGACCATGACCTTCTGGCGCCCCGTGAACGAGCGCGCCATCCGGACGGCGTTCTCGTTCGCCTCGGCGCCACCCAAGGTGAAGAACGTCTTCTCGAGGTCCCCGGGCCAGAGCGAAGCCAGCTTCTGGCCGAGGACCGCTCGCGTCTCGAAGGCCGCGAACGGGGTGATGTACGGGAGCTTCTCGCCTTGCTTCGCGACCGCGTCCAGCACCCGCTTATCGGCGTGTCCGATGTTCACACCCATCAGCTGCGAGTTGAAATCGAGGTACCGGGTGCCGTCGGTGGTCCAGAAGTAGACGCCTTCGGCGCGATCGACCGGCAACGGCATGATCTTCGATTGCGCCGACCAGTCGTACAGCGTGTAGCGCTTCGAGAGCTCGATGATCTCGTCGCCCGACAGTGTCACGACCCGTTCCTCCTCTGCTGCTCCTTCACGATCGAGCCCCCCTTCATGACGAACGGCACGTCTTCGAGCAGGCTGACGTCGTCCGTCGGGTCGCCCGGCACGGCGATCAGATCCGCGAGCATCCCCTCCTTCACGGCCCCGATGCTGTCCTCCCGCCCGAGGAGCTCGGCACCGAACCACGTGGCGCTCTGGATCGCCTGGAGCTCGGTCAACCCGTAGCGGACGTAGTAGGCGAGGTTCCGCGCGTTCTGTCCGTGCGGGAAGATGCCCGAATCCGTGCCGTTCGCGATCCGGACCCCCGCCTTGACGGCCTTGGCGAACCCTTCGCGCTGCGCCTCGTTGGTCATCTCCGTCTTGCGGATGGTCTCGTCCGAGTACCGCGCACGCTGCTCCGGCTCAAGCATGTAGTCGCCGTCGTACATGTCGGCCACGAGGTACGTGCCGTGGGCCGCCATCAGCTCGATGGCCTCGTCGTCGAGGAGCGACCCGTGTTCGATGGACCGCGCCCCGGCGCGAACGGCACGCTTGATCCCCTCGGCGCCATGAGCGTGACACGCCACGTGCGTGCCGGCCAGGGCCGCCTCCTCGACCGCCGCCCGGAGCTCGTCCTCCGTGAACTCGGGGAGACCGGGATCCGTGCCGCTCGTGAGCACCGCGCCCGTGGCGATGATCTTGATGAAGTCCGCCCCGTAGCGGAGGATCTGGCGCACGTTCGCGCGGATCTCGTCCACACCGGAGGAGACCCCGAACCGCAGCTCCCTTGGGACCACCGCGTCCACGTCGGGCGCCAGACCGGTCAGATCCCCGCCTCCTCCAGGACAGGTGACGTACGCTCCCGCGCAGACCATCCTCGGCCCGTCGGTCCAGCCGGCATCGATCGCATCGCGGAGCGCGACGTCGGCGAAGGCCCGGAACGTCCCGATGTCGCGGACGGTCGTGAATCCGGCGTGCAGCGTGTCCCGGGCGTTGCGCACGCCGGTGAGGGCCTCCTGGGCGCCGCTGCGCGTTACGAGTGCCGCGTACCCCTGGCCCGTGTCGAGCTCGCCGATCAGGTGGGCGTGCAGGTCCATCAGGCCCGGCAGCACCGTGTGACCGGCGAGGTCGATCCGCATCGCGTCCTGCGGTACCCGGTCGGAAGGCACGATGGCGTCGATCCGCTCACCGTCCACGACGACGGCGAGCTCGCTCCGAGCCTCGCCCACCTCCGTGTCGATGATCCGGTCGGGGATGAGGACGATCCGCTCGCTCATGGGTGGCGAGGATAGCTGCGGCCGGGGGGCACAGACGAACGGCACCCGCCGCTCCGCCCTTCGGGCAGTCCCCCGGATGGGCTACCGGATCCAGCCTAAGGGACCCTCAGGCGCGCCTTCGCGCTCTCCGATACCTGGAACGTGGTAGTCAGCGCCCACCCCTTCGGCCGCCGCACGACACTCCGTGTCGCGGTGCTCGCGGCGACGCTCGCCGTCATCCTGACCGGCGCACCCGCGGCGACCGCCGACCCCGTCCTCACCAGCTTCGACGTCCCGACGCTCGACGCGGATCCGTACGGGGTCGTCGTCGGCCCGGACGGCGCCGTCTGGTTCACGGAGCGGGTGGCCGGCAAGATCGGCCGGCTCCAGGGCGGCACGATCCAGGAGTTCGATCTCCCCGACGCCACGTCCGCGCCGACCGGCATCACCGTGGGTGGTGACGGCGCGCTCTGGTTCACGCTCCCCGGCTCGAACCAGATCGGGCGCCTCACCACCGACGGCGCGTTCAGCCAGCACCAGCTGGCCGCGGCGAACAGCCAGCCGACGGGCATCGCGACGGCCCCCGACGGAACGGTGTGGTACACGCTCCGTGGCACCCACCGCATCGGCTACATCGACGACGGGGGCATGCACGAGGTGACTCCGGGCGGATCGGTCCAGCCGACCGGGATCGCCGCGGGACCCGACGGCGGCATGTGGTACACGGAGCAACGCACGAATCGCATCGGTCGGGTCGACCTCGCGACGCTGCTCGTCACCCGCTTCCCGCTCCCGATGTCGAGCTCGAGCCCGACCGCCATCGCGGCCGGTGCCGACGGTGCGATGTGGTTCACGCTCCGCGGATCGAACGAGATCGGACGCATCCCCGCGGACGTGACCGATGGGACCGTGGCGACCTTCCCGATCCCGACCGGCGCATCGCTCCCGTCTTCCATCGCCCCGGGCGGCCCCGAGTGGATGTGGTTCTCGCAGACCGGCGCCGACCAGATCGCCCGCATCGCGCTCGCCGATGGATCCGTCGAGGAGTTCCCGACCGATGCGGGCGCCGGCCCCGCGGGGGTCGTGGCCAACGGGACGGGCGCCTGGTTCGCGGAGGGCGCGCTCAACCGGCTCACCCACCTCGGCACGGAGTCCGGCGGCGACGCGACCGCGCCGACGATCGACCTGTGGTCCCCGGCGCCGGGCGCCTGGACGGTGCCGGGAGGCGACCTTCCGGCCGGCTACGCGTGTGACGATGAGGGCGGCTCGAACCTGGATACGTGCTCGGGAGTCGTCGACGGTGTCGACGTCGCGAGCGGCGAGGGACTGCCAGACGTCGAGCTCGGTCTCCACAGCCTGGACGTCCACGCGTCGGACGGTGACGGGAACGTGACCGACGCGAGCGCGCCGTACCTCGTCTTCGGCTCGGCGTGGGGCAGCGTGCTCCATGACGGCCGGGTGAAGACAGGCGCTCGGCAGTGGCTCGTCCTCCGGATGGACCTGGGTCGTGGCGCGCCTGACCCTCTCGGAGGTGCCACGACCCAGGCCGTGGACTGCGAGACGGGCGCTCCGCTCGGTGAACCCGAGCCCGCGGAGATCCGCTCGCGGCTCGGCGACTGGGGGCACTTCCTGACCGTCAAGTGGGGCACCGACGGACACTGGGCGGGAACGTGCCGGACCCTCACGCTCTCCTTCACCGCCGACGGTTGGAGCGGAGCGGACGCGACGTTCGGACCGGTGGAGTTCGGGCGCCACAAATGGTGGTGCTGGTGGTGGCACGGCTGACGCTCAGGCGTCGAGCCCTTCGAGCGCCCGGTCCACAGCCAGCCGCAACTCCTCGCCGTCGAAGCTCCGCTCGTGCCCGGCGTGCGCGACCTCGATCGGGAGCTCGCGGAGGCGGCGGAGGGAAGCGGCCGCCGCCGACGGATCGCCCCAGCTCAGTGGGGCGTCCACGTAGAGCGCGTCACCGGTGAACAGCGTGCCGCTCATCTCCTCGAACAAGCAGGCCGACCCGTCGGTGTGACCCGGCGTGTGCAGGACCGTGAAGCGTCGGTCACCGAGGTCGATCGTGTCGCCGTCGGCCAAGAGCATCGTGGGCTCGGCGCCCGGCGACACCCACCCATCGACGTCGAAGGCGGCGGACGGCACCGCATCGATGATGATCTCCGGGACGGGGTAGCCGTAGTACGCGTACATCTCCTCGGTGCCGTCGGGGAAGTCGGCACGATGGAGGCGCAGCGGGAACGGGGCACGCGTCATCGCCGCGTCATCGCGATGCACGCGGCGATCCTCGAACTCGTGGAGTCCGCCCACGTGATCGAAGTGGCCATGGGTGGCCACCGCGATCACGGGCCGGCCCTCGACGAGGGCATCGATCGCCGGGCGGAGCGGCCCGACCCCGTTCGCGAAGTCGACGACGAGGTCGGCGTCGCGGCCCGGCACGTGCCAGACGTTCGAGACCAACAGGGCGTCGATGTGCGGCTCCCACAGGCGCGTGATACCGCCCCCCACGTCCGCGGCGTGGAACCAGGGATGCGCGACCGGCAGGCTCATCAGGAGCGCTCCGCGAGGAACACCGCGTCCGCGGGCGGACGGAGGCAGTGCTCGCTCGCCATCGAGGCGTTATAGCTCCCCACGTTGATCAACGCGATCACATCGCCCTCGCGGACCTCCGGCAGGGGATGCCCCTCCGTGAACAGATCGTCGCCCTCGTTGATCGTGCCGCTCACGGTCACCGGGCGCTGCGGCTCGGCATCGGCGGCCCGGCACACGACCGGGTCCAGCAGCACCTTGTACAGGAATCGCTCGGGGACCTGGTTCCACGCGGCGTCGACCCCCGCGAAGAGCACCCCGTCCCGCTCCTCCACGGTGACGGCCTCGACCAGCGCCACCGCGCACTCCTTGACCAGGAAGTCGCCGGGCTCGGTCGCGACGACGACCCCGAGAGGCCCGAGGTGCGTCGCCAGGATCGCCGCCCAGCGATCCAGATCGAGCGGTTCGTCACCGGCGCGCTGCGGCACGCCGAGCCCGCCGCCCGTATTCACCTCGGCGATCGGACAACCGGCGTCGACGAGCGATCGCGTCATCTCGGCGACGAGCCGCATCGATCCCTCGAACACCGGCAGCTCGTCGGTGAGGTACCCGTCACCCACGTGGACGTGGACGGTGTCGATCGTGAGGTCGTGCCGGGCAGCGATCGCGAGCGCATCGTCGAGCTGCTCGGCGAAGATGCCGAACTTCGTCGGTTTCGGGCCGGCGTAGAGGGTCTCGCCACCGCCGTCGAACGACGCGCCCATCCGCGGGTTCACACGGAGCCCGACGGTGGACCCGGGCGCCCGCCTCCCGACCCGATCCAGTTGGGAGAGGAGATCGACGTTCACGTGGACCCCCGTTCCGAGGACCACGTCGAGGTCGCGCTCCGAGAGGTTCGTGCCGGTGTAGCTGATCTCGTCCGCCGACCAACCGTGACGGAGCGACCACTCGACCTCACCGGGCGAGCACGCGTCGATGCCCACCCACGGGCAGCTCTCGCGCAGGTAGGCGAGGAGGTGCGGCTCGCGCTGAGCCTTCAGCGCGAGCCGGACCCGGCCGCGCAGCCCGGCGCCTCGCAGGGCCTCACGGAGCGCGACGGCCTGCTCCCGCACCCGGACGAGGTCGTACGCGTAGAGTGGGGTGCCGTGGGTGCGAGCGAGCTCCTCCGCGTCGCGTCCCGCCACGTGGAGGCGGCCGTCCCGGACCTCGAGTCCGGGCCGGGCCCACCAGGTTCGCGCGTCGACGGCGGGGCTCTGCGACATCGGTCGCAGAGCCTATCGCCCCGCTTCAGACCGACGTCGCGTCGCTCGTCTGGCGCTCCGGCTCTTCGGACGCGTCCGCTGCCGGCGCGTCCGCGACGGGACGCAGCGCGAGCAGGCCCGCCGCGATCCCGCAGAGCCCACCCAGCAACGAGACCCACATGCCCTTCGAGATCGACGCGCCCGCGCCGATCTCCTCGGTGCGCAGGAGCCCCCAGACGCACGCGAAGGTCAGGACCACCGCGCAGAGCGTGAAGAGGGCGCTCATGGTCCTGCGGATGCCCGGATCGGACATCAGGACCGCGCCCGCGCCGAACACGAGCAGCCCGATGGACATCGCGAGCGCCAGCGACCCAGAGATGTCTGCCGTGCCGTAGTACAGCGTGCTCGGTGTCTCCCACCAGCCCGCGTAGATACCGAGCAGGCCGACCGCGCCGGCGACCGCTCCGCCCACGCCCGGGTAGCTGATGTTGCGGCCCATGACGAACCCCCTTGGGGAAGGATGACCGCTGGATGGTGGCAGCCCCCGGGACCCGGTTCAAACACCCCAGGGACCCTTCGGTGCTGGTGGAGGTGATCGGATTTGAACCGACGACCCCTGCGTTGCGAACGCAGTGCTCTACCGAACTGAGCTACACCCCCGGAGGTTCGAAGGGTAGCAGAGGGCCCGATCCGATCGGTTCAGCCTCGCTCGTCTCGCATCAGCTGCGCGTGACGGTCGAGCGCGTCGTGCAGATCGCGTTGGACGAACGCGATCGAGAGATCCCCGCGCGTCTTCTCGATCAGCGAGCGTGCCACGTCGGTGGACCGCCGCAGGTTCATGGTGATCGCGTCCGGGTAATCCATCGTCACCAGCAGCCCGTACATGTCCTCCATGGCGGCGAGCACCCGTTCGGCCCGCTCCACGTCGCCGAGACGGAGCAGGTCCAAGGCGTGACGTCGGCCCTCGCCGATCGCTTCGGCCATGCCGTTCAGGTACGGCGCGTCGCCCACGGCCACCACCCCCGGCGTCGGGATCGGCTCCCCGCCGACGAGCGCGTACGTGATGCTCGCCTCGGCGAACTCCTTCTCGGCGTCCAGCAGGTAGCCCGCGAACCGGACATCCGGGTGGTCGCCGACACCGGCGAGCCCCTCCTCGAGCGCGGCGCGCGACTCGCCGATCAACGCTCGGGCGACATCGAACTCTCCACGGTGCACCGCCCTGATCGCGTTGGCGCTCGCACGGATCGATCGGCGCGCCGCCGGCAACGCCTTCTCCCGAGCGGTGGTCTTCGCGTCGAAGCGAGCGTGGAGATCGTGTGCGAGCGCTTCCGGATCCACGGCGCCGTCAGACGCTCGCGGCGGAAGCGGGGCGGACCACCACGTGGACGCTGTCGCTCTCGTCCAGGGCTCCGAGACCCTTGAAGGTAGGACGAGCCCACCCCGTGCGACCCTCCGCGACGTAGCGGGGTGCCGGGGCCGGCGTCGGCACCTTCTGCTGCGGAACGCGCGCCGCACGCGCCACGTCGTGGGGATGCGCGGCGTGCTGCTTCATCGAGAGGAGGAGCCATACGTACAACATCAGAAGGACACCCAGCGCCGCCGACACGTACCAGGCGGCCCGGAGCGGCGGCACCACACCGATGAGGAGCGTGAGGCCGATCGACTCGAGGAGGAAGACGAAGACGCGACGACGACGCTCGCGGGCCCGGGCTCGCTGCCGCTCCTGGGGGCCGAGGAACCGGATCCCCTTTCGCGGGGTCACGATCCACCGGCCGCTCGTGCCGTGCACGCCTGCGTGTGCCAACAGTTCCATCCTCGTTTCGAAGTCTTCGACGCTCTTCCCGTCCGACCGTTTCCGGAGGATCGGGATCAGCAGCGCGACCCACATGATGCCGAACGCCGCGAGCAGCAGCCACTCCATCGAACCAGCCTCCTGCCGTCGTCGTGGGGATCCGACACAACATCTAGGCTGGGACGGCACGGTAGCACCACATCTGGTGTTCCCGAAGTACATCGATGTGTTTCGCGTACGACGTTCTCCGTACGGCCTCCGGACGCCGTCCGTTCGAGCCCGCGTGGTAGGCGGGCGCCGGGATCACGGGGCGGCCCGGTAGTCGCCGCTCCTCCCTCCCGACTTCGCGAGCAACCGGACGCCCTCGATCCGCGCGGAGCGGTCGAACGCCTTCGCGGTGTCGTACAGGGAGAGGGCTGCCACCGCCGCCGCGGTGAGCGCCTCCATCTCGACGCCGGTGCGATCGATGGCCCGCACCGTGGTTCGGACGTTGATCCGACCGGTCCGCGCGTCCGGCTCGATCTCGACCTCGGCTCCCGTCACGCGGATCGGGTGGCAATGCGGCAGGAGCTCGGGTGTTCGCTTCACGCCGATCACGCCCGCCAGCTTCGCGCTCTCGATGGGCGAACCCTTCGTGGTGCCAGCGATGAGCTCCGCGACGGCCTCCGGCGTGGTGATCGAGCCATGCCTCCGCGGTCGCCGCACGTTCGGTTTCGGGCTTGGCCCCGACCTCCACGATGCGGGTGACGCCGTCGGCACCTGACTGGTCTGCGCCCGCCACGATCAGTCCTCCGCAGAGCGGAACAACATGACCTTGACCTTGGAGCCCGCGGTCGCGACCTCGGTTCCCGCGGGGACCACGGCGAGGCCGTTCGCGCGAGCGACCGTGGAGATCAGGTTGGAGCCGCGCCCGCCGGTGGGGGTGGCCGTCCACCCGTCCTTGCCGCGGACGACCTCGACCCGCGCGAACTGCGTCTTCCCCTTGGGACCGCGGATGTCCTCGCTGAGCGTCGCGGTCGATCTCGGGCCGGACGAGGTTGGAGCGGCCCATCATCTTCAGCATGGCGGGGCGGACGAACATCTCGAAGCTCACGAAGACGCTGACCGGGTTGCCGGGGAGGCCGAAGAACGGCTTGCCCTCCACGAGCCCGAAACCCTGGGGCATCCCCGGCTGCATCGCGACCTTGGAGAACTCCACGTCGCCGCGGCGGAAGAACGCGGCCTTGACCACGTCGCGCTCCCCCACGCTGACACCGCCCGACGAGACGTACGCATCGGCCTGGATCTCGAAGCTGAACACGGTCTCCTTCAGCGACTCGGGGTCGTCCTTCACGATCCCGGCGAGCACCGGCTGGGCGCCGACCTCGCGCAGCGCGCCGAAGAGCGTGTACGCGTTGGCGTCGCGAACCTGTCCGAACGTGGGATCCTCCGTCGGCGTGATCAGCTCGTCACCGGTGGACAGCACGATCACACGGGGCCGCGGATGGACCAACGGATGCGGCACACCCGCGTTCGCGAGGAGACCCAGCTCGGGCGCGCCGAGCCGCTTCCCGCCCGGCACGAGGATGTCGCCGACGTGGACGTCCTCGCCGCGTGGTCGGACGTGGGCGCCCTCCGCAGCGGCGCCGAACACCCGGACCAGATCCTCCTGGGATGACGCCGTGTTCTCGACGGGCACGATGGCGTCGGCACCGGCGGGGATGGGCGCGCCGGTCGCGATGGCCACCGCCTCGCCCATCCCGACCGTCGCCTCCGGTCGCTGCCCGATCAGCGCCTTGCCGACCACCTTGAGCTCGACAGGTGTGTCAGGGGTCGCTCCCGTCAGGTCGTCGGCACGGACGGCGAAGCCATCCATGGCCGACGACGGGAACTCGGGCAGGTCGATCGCACTGCGGACGTCCTCCGCGGCGACACACCCGTAGGCGTCGGTCAGCGGGAGCTCGATGGGGGGCAGGACGTGGATCTGCGACAGGACCTTCTGACGCGCGTCCTCGACCGACACCAGCCCGTCGCCCGAATCGTGGTCGTGGAGACGCGGGGGGGCCATGCGGCGAGTCTACCGGGATGGCTCAGACGAGCTTCTCGCGTTGCACGAACTCCGCGAGCCAGGCGCGGAACTCCGGACCCAGATCCTCGCGCTCCACGGCGAGCTCCACCGTGGCCTTCAGGTAGTCGAGCGGATTGCCGGCATCGAACCGGCCGTGATCGAAGCGCCACGCGTAGACCGCCTGCTCTTGCGCCAGCAGGTTGATCGCGTCGGTGAGTTGCAGCTCGCCGCCGCTCCCCGGGTCGATCCGCCCGAGCGCATCGAAGATCTCGGGGGTGAACACGTACCGCCCGATGGCCGCCAGGTTCGACGGTGCTTCGTCCGCAGCCGGCTTCTCGACGATCGAGATGATCCGGACGAGGTGCTCATCGACGGGTTCGGGCTCGATGCAGCCGTACATCGAGATCTCGCGCTTGCTGACCTCCATGGCCGCCACCACGCTGCGGCCGTACTTCTCGTGGGCACCGAGCATGTCGCGCAGGAGCGGGACCGCAGGGTGGATCAGGTCGTCGCCGAGGAGCACCACGAAGGGCTCGTCCCCCACGTGCGCCTGCGCGACGGAGACCGCATGGCCGAGACCGAGGGCCTCCTGCTGACGCACGAACTGCACCTTGGCCATCTCCGAGATCTCGCGGACCCGTTTGAGCTCCTCGAACTTGCCCTTCTCCTCGAGGAACGCCTCGAGCTCGACGGACCGGTCGAAATGGTCCTCGATGGAGTGCTGGCCGCGGCCCGTGACGATCAGGACATCCTCGATCCCGGCGCGGACGGCCTCTTCGACGACGAGCTGGATCGCCGGCACGTCGATGATGGGCAGCATGACCTTGGGCTGCGCCTTGGTGGCAGGCAGGAACCTCGTCCCGAGCCCCGCCGCCGGGATGACCGCCTTGCGAACCCTCACCGGCCCCTCCGTCCGTCGCTCCTTCGTGCCCGGACCCTGGGCCTCGAAGGGAGAGCGAGTGTAGGAGGAGGTCATCCCGAGGTCCAGTCGCCCGGTCGGGGGAAGTCAGATGCACTGCCGGCGGCCGGCCGCACCCGCACGTGGCCCTCCATGGACTGAGCCCCACGGAGACCGCGGCTCCGCAGGGCTCAGATGGTCAGGCGATCCGCGGGACCTTGACATCGCCTGTCGCGAGGCTCCGACGACGGTATCCCCGAACCGTCGAACCGGCACAGGGTCCGTTCGGCTGTTCGTGCTACATCGAATGGCTGAACGGCCCGAGAACGAGGCGTGGGTACACTTGCCGCCGTCATGCCCACGTACGAGTACATCTGCAGGGACTGTGGGCACACCTTCGAGATCGTGCGGTCCATGAAGGACGATGCGCTGACGGTGTGTCCGGAGTGCGGCGGGACGCTCCGCAAGGTCTTCGGGGCGCCTGCGATCTCCTTCAAGGGGTCGGGGTTCTACGCCACCGATCACGGGCGGAAGACGAGATCGGGGGGTGACAAGGGCGACACCGGGGAGAAGAAGCCGTCCTCCACGACCGACACGAAGTCCGGCACGAAGACGGACACCAAGGACGGGGGGTCGTCCGGCTCGTCGCACGGATCCTCGTCGCACGGACCGTCCGGTGGCTCGAAGGACGGCTCGTCGTCCGGCGGCTCGAAGGGCGATCCGTCATGACCACGGCGGAGATCGGCGTGTTCGGGGGCTCGGGCTTCTATTCGTTCCTCGAGGATCCGGAGGAGCTCAAGGTCGACACGCCCTACGGGTCGCCGAGCGCCGCGATCACGGTCGGAACGATCGGTGGGCGGCGCGTGGCCTTCCTCCCGCGCCACGGCAAGGACCACGAGTTCCCACCGCACCTGATCCCCTACCGGGCGAACGTGTGGGCCATGAAGGAGTTGGGCGTGACGCGGCTGTTCGGACCGAGCGCCGCGGGCTCGCTCCGGCGCGAGATCCCACCGAGGACGTTCGTGATCAGCGATCAGGCGATCGACTTCACGAAGGGGCGGGCCACCACCTTCTACGACGGACCCACCACCGTCCACGTGTCGTTCGCCGACCCCTACTGTCCCGTGCTCCGCGACGTCCTCGTGACGGCGGCCGTCGACCTCGGGATCGAGCACCGTGCAGGTGGTGCGATGCTCGTGATCGAAGGCCCTCGGTTCTCGACGCGCGCGGAGTCGAAGATGTTCGCGCAGGTGGGTGGAGACGTGATCGGCATGACGCAGTTCCCGGAGGTGACGCTGCGCACGAGAGGTGGAGCTCTGCTTCGCGAACGTGGCGCTCGTCACCGACTACGACGTCGGGGTGGACGGGATCCCGCCCGTCTCGCACGCTGAGGTCCTCAAGGTGTTCAGCGAGAACATCGACGCGCTCCGGGATCTGCTGTTCGCCGCGATCCCCGCGATCCCGGCGGAACGGTCGTGCCCGTGCGCCACAGCGCTGGAAGGTACCGGCAACGAGTGATGGCGCGCGAGCTGGTCAGGGTCGAGCTCTCGTTCGTCACGGAGGAGGACACGGCGCAGCTGGGCGAGCGGATCCGCGAGGCGGTCGGCTCGGTCGTGGGCCGCGACGCGCTGGAGGAGTTCCGCGTCCGCACGATGCCGCTCACCGAGAAGCAGAAGGGGCACCTGCGCTCGGTCGACCCCGCGGAGTGACGCCCGTCACGACCTGGCGGTGAGCGCCCGCCTAACGTCGCGCACATGCGCGGGTTCTCGCTCCGGCGGCGGCTGCCGGTCACGTCCACGCTGTTCCTGCTGCTCGCGGTGGCGTGCGGCGTCACGGCCTTCCTGGTGGTGCGGGGGGCGGTGGCGGCGGCCGGCCGCGGAGCCGGCACCGGCGGCGCCGGCCGCGTGACCGTACTCGCCGCCACGCGCGATCTCACCCCGGCCGATGTCGTCGGGATCGACGACATCGCGGCAACGCCCGTGGACGCCGCCGCCGTGCCGCCTGGCGCCCTCACCTCGGTGGACCAGGCCGTGGGAACGTCCCCCACGTCCGCCATCGCGTCCGGGGAGATCGTCACGGCCACGCGGGTCGGCCGCGGCGGGCCCCTCGCACGGATCCTCCCGGCCGGCTCCGTGGGGTTCCAGGTCGAGATCGCAGCGGTCCCCACCGGCCTGCGCGAAGGTGACCACGTCGACGTCTTGGCCACGGCGGCAGGCGGACGGACGTACACCAGCACCGTCGCGGGCGATGTCCGCGTGCTGGCGCTGCCGGACGCCTCGCAGGCGTCGGCGTTCTCGACCGGAGGGACGGGCGCGGCGTGGGCGGTGCTGCTGGTCACGCCGAGCGACGCCGTCGCGCTCGCCACGGCGAGCGGCTACGCGCGGCTGTCGCTCGCCGTCCTGCCGTCGGGAGCGTTCACGGGTGCGCCGCCCACGCCCGGCTAGCATGGGCGGGCTCCACGCCCGTCGAGCTCCGGAGGATCCCGCCGCGTGTCCGTCCTGCAGGCCATCATCCTTGGTCTCACCCAGGGTGCGAGCGAGTATGCGCCCGTCTCGAGCTCGGGCCACCTGATCCTGGTCCCGTGGCTGTTCGATTGGTCGATCGTCCGGGACACCGACCTGAACAAGACGTTCGATGTCGCCCTGCACATGGGGACCCTGTTGGGGGCGGTCATCTACTTCCGCCACGACATCTGGCGCTATCTGAAGGCGTGGGTGTCCTCGATCCGGCACCGCCGCATCGACGCCACCGACCAACGGATCGCGTGGGCGCTCGTGATCGGCACCATCCCCGCCGTGCTCGTGGGAGCCGTCTTCGAGAGCGTGATCCAAGACACGCTGGGACAGCCGTGGTTGATCGCTGTGATGTTCGTGGCCTTCGGCGTGGTCCTGTGGGCCGTGGACCGCGCCGCGCCGCGCGTCCGCGCCTTCGACACGATCGGCCCACGGACCGGGCTCTACCTCGGCATCGCCCAGGCCGTCGCGCTCCAGCCTGGTGTCTCACGCTCGGGGGTCACGATGACCGCCGCACGGCTGATCGGGCTCGACCGTGAGCCGGCCGCGCGCTTCTCGTTCCTCCTGTCCCTGCCGGTGATCGCCGGCGCCGGCCTGTACAAGGCGGTCGACCTGGCGCAGACGGGCTTCCAAGGCTACGGCGCCGAGTTCTTCTGGGGGTTCGTCTCCAGCGCCGTGAGCGGGTTCTTCGTGATCTGGTTCCTGCTGCGGTACCTGAAGCGGCACGGCTACGCCATCTTCCTCTGGTACCGCCTTGCGGTAGCTGCCATCGTCTTCACCGTGATCGCCGCGGGGATCCGCGAGGCGACGATATGAGTCCGGGGACCCCATCGAGGTCCGGCCGTCAGCCGGCGTCGGGGTCGGGCACCTTCCCCAGCGTCATCGTGACCCACGGGCGGAACCCCTCGCGTTCGTAGAGGGCCAACGCACGCTCGTTCGTGGCGAGCACGCCGATCAGCATCTCCTCCACCCCCACGGCACGAACGCGACGGTAGATCTCGTGCAGCAGCGCCGTCCCGATCCCCTCGCCGCGGCGCTCCGGCGCGACAGCGAGCGTGTGCACCTCCGCGAACCGCGCCCCGGTGGCATGCGAGTCGTCCTCATCGTGGAACGACACCAGCGCGTACCCCACCGGCACGTCGGCGTCTTCTGCCACGAGCATGAACGCATCCGGAAGCGTCAGCCATCCGGCCTCGCGAACGGAGCGGATCCGCCACCATCCGTCCTCATCGCGGGGCGGGATGCCCGGCAGGTGCGGATCCACCTCGACGTGGAAGCGATGCAACGCTCGCGACAGGCGCTCCAGGTCGGGCACACGCTCGGGGCCGGCCTGCACGATGCGGATGGCATCGGCTCGGTCGTCCACCGCCCGGCTCAGACCCCCGCGAGCGTCATCTCGCCGATCGCGATCGACGGCGTGCCGACGCTCTGGAAGAAGCGGAAGTCACTGCCGACCGATGCCACCCCTTTCAGCATGTCCGGGAGCGTGGAGGCGATGGTCATCTCGCGCAGCGGTTCGCCCAAGGCGCCGCCGCGGATCCGCAGACCGGTGGCGCCTACGCTGAACTCCCCGCTGATCGGGTTGGCTCCCGAGTGCACGCCGCTCACCTCCTGGATCAGGACGCCGCCGTCCGCGGCAGCGAGCAGGTCGTCGAGCGAGTGAGCGCCGGCCTGCACGAAGAAGTTCGACGTCCCGACGCCCGGCGCGCCCTTGTACCCACCACGCTTCGCGTTGCCGGTCGATCGCTGTCCGCCGCCGGCCCGCCGCGCGGTATACGCGTTGTGCAGGAACCCGTTGAGCCGCCCGGCCGTGAAGAGCTCCGTCCGTGACGACGGGACACCTTCGCCATCGAAGGGGCAGGCGCCCGGGCCATCGAGGCGGCGGCCGTCGTCGGCGAGGGTGAACGATGCCGCGCCGACCTCCTGGCCGACCATGTCCGCGAAGAGCGACCGACCCTTCAAGACGTTCTCCGCATTGAGCGCCTCAGCGAGCACCCCGAGGAAGCTCGACGCCGCGAACGGGTCGAGGATCACGGGCAGCTTCGCGGTCTCGGGCTTGACGGCGCCGAGCATCCGGACCGCCCGATGCACCGCCTCGTCGGCCACGGGCTCCTGATCGAGCTCGTCGAGGCCACGCGCGATCCGGAAGGAGAAGCCGGTCTGCGTCTCGTCACCGCTGACCGCCAGCGTCACGACGACGACCCAGGCATCCGTCCTCGAGTACTCGGCATCCACCCCTTCGGTCGAACCGATCACCGACCGGGAGACGGCGTCGCCCACCTGGGCGAGGTCGATCTTCGTGACACGCGGGTCCCGGGAGACGGTGTACGCCTCGAGGTCGATCGCCCGGCGGACCTTCTCATCCACGGTGGCGTCGGCGCTCCCGGCCCGGAACAGCTCGGGGAGGGGCTCGCTCGGTTCCGGCTCGGGGAGGCCGTTGTGCTCGTCGGGTTCGGCGAGCGCGGCGTTCTCCCGCGCGCGGCGCACCACATCACGGACCTCCTCCGGGCTGGGATCCGCCGCCCACGCGTAACCCATTCGTGCGTCACGGATCACGCGGACCCCGACGCCGCGGGATTCCGCGAACTCCATGCCCTCCACCTCGCCGCGGAGCGCGCTGACCTCGGTGTGGAGGCCCTCCTCCGCGTACGCCTCGAGCTGCTCGCCGGGCTCGGCGGCGCCGAGCGCCGCCTGGACGAGATCCCGCAGGTCAACCACCGGTGCCTCCGACGGTGATCCGAGCGATGCGGAGGGTGGGTGAGCCGCTGCCCACCGGAGCACCCTGACCATCCTTCCCGCACACGCCTTCCCAGGTCTCGAAGTCGCTCCCCACCACGTCGACGGAGCTCATGACCTCGATCGCGCGTCCGATCAGGTTCGCACCGCGGACCGGGGTGGTGATCTCGCCGTGCTCGATCAGGAAGCCCTCCGAAACCCCGAACACGAAGTCGCCGCTGGCGGGGTTCACCTGGCCGCCCCCGAGCCCGGTCACATACACACCTCGTTCGGTGTCGCGCACGATCGCGTCGGGATCGGTCTCGCCGGGAAGGATGTTGGTGTTCGTCATCCGCACGATCGGTGGGTGCGCGTAGGACTCGCGGCGGCCGTTCCCGGTAGGGAGGACACCCATCTTCGCGGCCCGCAGCCGATCCTGGAGGAACCCGTGGAGCACGCCATCGGTGAACAACGTGGTCCGGCGAGCGGGTTCACCTTCGTCATCGAAGTCGTAGGAGCCCCAGCCGTTCGGGATGGTGGCGTCGTCGACGCCGTCGATCAACTCGCTCGCGCACTTCGTGCCGATGAGATCCTGGTAGACGCTCGCTTCCTTGTCGACGGCATCGGCCTCGAGCGGGTGGCCCACCGCCTCGTGGAACAGGACGCCGCCGCAGCCGTTGGCCACGACGACGGGCATCTCGCCGGCCGGCGCGGGGATCGAATCGAGCATCGTGACCGCCCTCCGCGCCGCGCGCTCGGCCGTGACCGCCGGCGGGTGGACGTCGAGGAACTCCACCCCCGCGCACGCCGCCGGGCCCTCCCAACCGGTCTGGATCACCTCGCCCCGTTTGGCCACGACCTGGGCGACCAAGCGGATCCGCGGACGATCCTCCTCGATCCAGCGTCCGTCGCTCGTGGCGATCAGCCGACGCTGCAGCGAATCGAAGTACACGCCGACGACCTGGGCGACCTCGGCGGAGACGCCGCGTGCGACCTCGTCGACCTCGCGCAACCAGCCCACCTTGGTGGCGGCGGGGACGTCGGCGGCAGGACGCTGCACGCGGTTCGTCCCGGGTCCGTGCACGTGGGTCAGGTCGACGATGGCGCCCGGAGCGTCGCCACGGAGCGCGGCGCTCGCCGCGGCGGCCGCTTCGAGGAGCGAATCGCGGTCCAACCGGTTCGAATAGGCGTACCCGTAGGACGTTCCGCGCGCCACGCGGACGCCCGCACCGCGATCGAGACCCGTCGTGAGCTCCTCGACCGTGCCGTCGTCGAGCCGGATCGACGTGGACGTCCGCTCCTCCGCGAAGACCTCGGAGAAGTCGCCGCCGTTGCGACGCGCCGCCTCCAGGACGTCGTGGACGAGCTCCCGGTCCAGCATCGCGCCAGGCTACCAGCGGTCCTTCCCGCCCCGGCCGCGGTGCTACCGTCGCCGGGCGGACATGACGACGCACGACGTAGAGCTGCGGCGTCCCGCCGATGGCGCGCCACGGAGCGAGGACGAGCCGGGGCGAGGGCGTGCCGACCTGGCGCTGATGGCCGGTGTCGGGGTCGCGTCGCTCGTCGTGTTCGTCCTGCCGGCCCTGTTCCATCATCAGGCGTTCCCGGTGGGCCCCGACGTGCCGGTGTACCTCTGGTGGGCGCGCGTGGCCGCGAGCGAGGGGATCTCGCTCGTCGGTGCACGGCCCGGAACCCCGGCGCTGCTGCCCACCCTCGGCGGGGCGCTCGGCCAGGGCCCCGTCGAGGCCCTGGCCGGACTCCAGTACGCGATGGGGCCGGCGATCGGGCTCGCGGCGGCCGCGCTCCTGCGCGGCCGCCGCGGTGTCGGGCGCGTCGGCTGGGTGCTCGGGGCGCTGCTGGGCGGTGTCTGGGCCACGCACCTGGGAGACGGCTACCTGGCGAACCTCGTGTACGCCGCGTGCTTCCTGGCGGCGGCGGCCGGGCTCGCGCGGCGAACGCCGCGCGGCACGGCCGCGGCCGCCCTCCTGCTCGGGGCGGGCGGGCTCGCCCATCCGCAGTTCTTCGTGGTCGGCGCCGCCGTCCTGGCCCTCACCGCCGGGTGGGCGGCTTGGCACGACCGCAGGTTCGCGTGGGGAGACGATGCCGGCCGCATCACCATCGGGCTGGGGGCCGGCGCGCTGATCATGGGAGGCGGGCTGGTCGCCGCGCTCGGCGGTCCGGCGCGACTGAGCGGCGACACCTCGAAGGACGCCTACCTGCGCCGGACCGCCGACCTCACGACGCTCCGCCGGACCTACCTGGAGCGGTTCCGCCTCAACTGGACGCGGTATGCGCCGTGGGTCACGTTCCCCCTGGCCGTCCTCGGGGCGTTCCGCACCCGCGGGTTCCTCCAGCGGTTCCTGGTCGCGTGGGCCGTGTTCACGGCGGTCGCCGGCCTGGTCGCGGCGCTCACCAGAGCCTTCCCGCCGGACCGGGTCGTCACATTCGCGTTCTGCATCCCGTTGCTCTCGGCGCTGGCGCTCACGTGGCTCGGGGCTCGGTTGACCGCCACGACCTCCAACCGATGGGTGGCCTGGGCCGCCGTAGCGGTCATCGGCGTGCTGGTCGTCGTCCCGTCGATCCGCGCATGGATCAGCTCCCCGACTTCGTCGAGGCCGCGGAGATGCGCAACGCGATCGAGGCGGGTCGGATCGCCGCGACGACCGAGCCGGGTACGCCCCTCGTCTTCGTCGCGAACGATCTCGGATCGAACGGGCTGTTCCACATGGCGCACGTGTTCAACGTGGCGCGCGCGGCGGTCCCCGGCGACCGGGCCGCCGATGTCCACGTCTTCATGGGCACCGCTGCCGACCTGCTCGACGGCCGCCCCTCGGTGCGGGGCATCCCGAACTACGACGCGGCGTCGGCACGCTCGCTCGCGGAGCTGCCCGACGGACCGAAGGCCATCTTCGTCGTCGCGGAGCTCGACGATGACACGGCGGAGCTCGACGATCCACGGCTCGTTCGGTGGAGCCCGACGGTCGCGACCACGGTCCCCGGCCCGGTGGCACTCGCTGCCCTCGACGGCGAGCCGACGCCGTCGACCTCCGGGGACATGGTCGGTGCCGCCCTCCGCACCCTCCTCCTCATGATCGTGATCGGGCTCGGCTGGGGATGGTGGGCGATGGGCGACGCAGCGGGCGCGCTGGCTGCCGCCCCCGCGCTCGGCCTCGCGACCCTCACGATCACGTCGCTCGGCCTCGAGCGGGCCGGGGCGCCGTTCGGCACGCCGGGTGGCGCGACCCTCGCGGTGGCCTCAGCCGGCGCCTGCGGGTACGCGCTGCTGCTGTCCCGGGTCGTCCGCGAGCGGCGTGTGCGGCGGAGCGCCGTCATCTTCGAAGGGGGTTCCCGACCGGACCCGTGACCGGAGATCCCGGAGCAGCACGATCGCGAGCATCAGGAACGCCGGAGCCACGATCCAGTGCACCACGAAGACGTTGACGTCGAACGCCCGAGGGAACCGGAGTTGCTCGGCCGACCACAGGGTGACCGCCAGCGCGGCACCCACACCGATGGCGATCGAACGCGCGAGGCGCGGGAGCAGCCAGATCAACGGCAGGACCCACACGATGTACCAGGGCAGGAGGACCGGTCCGAGGAGCGTGAGGAGGAGGAGCGACCACCCCCAGGTCGCCGCGAGCGCGATGGGGCCCATCCCGGGCGCACGGCGCCACACCTCGCGGGCGAGTGCGCCGAAGGCCACGAGGAGCACGAGCGCGAACCCGACGCGCGCGATCCAGCCCATCTCGCCCCAGGGGGCAGCGTCGAGGATCCGCATCAGGCTCGCCGACGGAGCCAGCCATCCCTGGTGCCCGGCGAGCTCCAGCATGCCGAGGGTCGGGTCCCGCCAACGGAGGTACGGGGCGGCGAAGACCACACCGAGCGCGACGGCCAGCCCCGCCCGCGCCGCGAACACCTCGAGGCGTTGCCCGGCAGGTCGCCGACCGACGCACCAGATCAGCAGCAGCACCAGCGGCAGGGCGGCCGACGCCTTGACGAGCGCCCCCATCGTCAACGCGGCGACCGCCCAGCCCTCGCCGATCCCTCGCGACGAGGCCGAGCGCCGCGATGACGGCCAGCGCCACGAGCAGATCGTTGTGCCCGCTGGCCACGGTGTGGAACACGACCACCGGGTTCGCTCCGAACGCCGCCAACGCGAACGCGAGGCGGCCCGGCCACAGCCCATCCACCACCCATGCGATCGCACCGCAGACGGCGAGCGACGCCATGACGGCGAGCACCCGGTACGCGGCGACGACGTCCACCGGTTCGCGCAACCCCCGGGACAGGAAGCTGGAGAGCGTGGTCCACGCCGGCCCGTAGACGGCGGGGGTGTCGGCCCACTTCGGCCCGACGTAGTCGGCGAAGGGATCGTCGGCGTGATCGAGCGAGGTCTCGACGTACGGGTTTCCGCCGTCGAGCCCTGCGATCCGGCCCTGGAGCGCGTACGAGTACACGTCGCGCGAGAACAGCAGCGGCACGAACAGCAGGACGAGGTTCGCACCGATCACCAGCACCACCACCGCGCGCACCGAGACCCTGCCCCGGAACGTGTCGCGCAGCAGGTACAGGAACGCGCCGACGGCCGCCAGCGCGACGAAGGTGGCCACCGCGAGACCCACGTCGCCATGCAGATCCGCGAGTCCGATCCGGTCCGCTGCGGCTCGGAGGGGACCCGCCGGGCCCGCCCCCGGCAACAGCAACGGTTGATACGGAGATGCGGGCGTGGCGGCGACGACGGCCATCGCCAGCAGCCCCACGCCGGCGAGGAGCGGAGCCGGTGACCGAGCGCGGGGGCCGTCGTGCAGGTCGGTGGCCATGGGTGCTCGACCGTACCACCGGCCGATCACCCGACGGCATCGCGTCAGGAGGCGCGAGCGGGTGGAGCTCGAGGGCGCTCGAACCTCCCGAAGATCGCGACCAACAGCACCAGGAAGGCGGTCGGCACGGCGATCCACACCACCCTCTCCAGCCACCATGCGGCCGTGCTGTCGATCTGGTGGCCGAGCCCGAATGGCCAGAGCACGAGCACCGCCAGGAGGAACGCCGTCATGTGCCACAGGAACAAGGTCATGATCACGCTGTTGAGCAGGATCGTCGCCTTCCAGGGACGCGGATGCCGCAGCCACCTCGTGAGGGAGGGCCGGAGCAGCATCACGGCGCCGATCGTCCAGATCCCTCCGAGCAGGAAGCACACGGTGGGGGGGTAGGCGTTGGAGACCAGCTCGACGTCCGTCCCGAGCAGGCTCTTCGGATAGTGACCGATCCCGGGGAACCACTCGAAGCGCACGGCCCCGAACGGCTCGAACACGAGCGGGTTGGTCAGGGCAAACAGCCCGCCCAGCCCGACCACCACCATCGTCCAGAAGACGGCTCGCGGGAGGCGCGTCAGGGTGCCGTCCGCGTAGAAGAAGCCCAGCTGGTGCGGCAGGAGGAGCACGAACGCGACGTTGAACCAACGGAGCTCCCACTGACCGGTCCCGAAGCCCACCGCGTCGGCCACGACCGCTCCGGCGATCATCACGGCCGGCACCCACCATCGGAACCTGCGATGGAGGCGGATCAACCACGGCGCGATCGCCACCACGACGAGGTAGACGCCGAGGAACCACAGGGGCCCGAACGGCAAGGTCGCGCCCGGCGGGAGGAAGAGGCGGAGCAACGTCGTCCCGCCCCAGATCCTCGGACCGGTGGACGCGCCGACATCGAGCAGATGCATCGCCACCACGATCGGCGCCCATACCGCGAAGAAGACGAGCGACGGTCGGAGCAGACGTGCCGCACGTGAGCGCACGAAGGATCCGTTCGTCTCGCCCCGCCTGCGGGCCGCATCGTAGGACGTGAGGTTCGAGAAGCCTCCCACGAAGAAGAAGATCGGCATCACCTGGAACAGCCACGTGCCGAGCCACAGGCCGGGGGTCACGCCGACGGCGTTGGTGGTGCGGAGGACGCCGTCCTCCCACACGATCATGGCCGAGAACCAGTGGCCGAACACGACCGCGACGATGCTGGCCGCGCGGAGGAAGTCCACCACCCGGTCGCGGGTGTCGGGCGTCCTCGCGACCATCTCGTCGAGGCTGGCGCCCACGGCTGTCTGCTTACCGCGCAACGATGCGCGGGTCAAACCCATCCTGGGGTTCGCGCCGCCTCCGCCCGCGATGCCTTCCCGTGGGTGGGATGACAGGATGGAGCGGTGAAGCGGGGCCTCAAGCTCGGGTTCGGCATCGCCCTGTGCGTGGTCGGCTTCTTCACGACGATCTTCGGCGTGGCGATCCTCGCCCTCGTCGGCCCGGATGGACGCTTCGCGATCGAGACCAGCGCCTCGAGCACCACGCGTGCCCTGGTCTTCGATGCGATCTCGATCCGCGACGATCTCCCGGCGAGCGGCAGACTCTCCACCACGCTCGACCTCGAGATCCGGAGTCCCGACCGTCCGGCGTTCATCGGCGTCGGACCCACGCCGGAGGTTGCGGCGTATCTGCACGACGTGGCCGTCGACCACGTGATCCAGGTCAACTGGCCCGGAGGCGTTCGGACCGAGGAGGTGGTCGGCAACCGTGAGCCGCCCCCGCCCGCCGACCAGTCCTTCTGGATCGCGTCCGATCAGGGAACCGTCGCCTCGGTCGACTGGACCGTGCGCGGCGGCGACTGGACCATCGTGATCATGAACGCCGACGCAGCGCGTGGTGTGGATGTGGCGGGTTCGGTCGCCATCACCCTCCCCATCCTGGGACCCGCCGGCATCGGGCTGCTCATGGTCGGTCTCGTGATGTTGGTCGTCGGCGTCGTCCTCACCATCAGCGGTTCGAAGACGCCGAAAGGGCCGGCTGCCACGACGGCTCCCGTCCCGGCCGCAGGTGGCGGGACCGGGCCCCTCCCTCCCCGTCCCGACCCACGCTGATCAGTTGGCGCGCTCGGCTGCCTCGTCGATCTCGAGGTCGGTCGCCAGCCTCGCCTGACGGCGCGCCTGTTCCGCAATGACGGCCCCGGTCGTCACGATCACGACGCCACCGCCGATCGCGACGGCGACCGTGATCGTCTCGCCGAGGACGACCCATGCCAGGATCACCGACACGATCGGCGTGCACTGCGTGATCAGCGCCGACCGCCACGAGGCCACACGAGGGTGCGACCAGATCACCAGGGTGTGCCCGACGAACCCCGGGAAGATCGCCACGGCCCAGACCGACAGCCACTCCGACGAGGTCGGCATGGAAGGGACGCCGTCGAGGATGAGCGCCGTCGGCGTCATCACGACCGCCCCGGCGATCATCACGCACGTGAAGTACTCGATCGACGGGACGTCGTGACGTGCCCGGCGGGAGAAGAACCAGTACGCCACCCACGTGCCGATCCCGAGGAAGGCCAGGACGTCGCCCGCCAGGCTCCACGTGGGAGTGCCGGCGGACCCGACGGCGACGACCACAACCCCGAGGAACGACGCCGCGACCAACGCCGCGTCGCGTGGCGGGATGCGCTCCCCCAACAGCTTCGCGGAGCCGACCGCGATCACGACGGGTGCGAGCGCGCCGATCAACGCCACATCGGCGATGCTCGTGAGCTTCACCGCCGTGAAGTGCAGCGCGATGTCGCCCGCGAAGAAGACCCCGCCGAGCGCACACGCCCGGAAGGTCTTCCAGCTCAGGCGCCGGCGGGTCACCGCCAGAGCCCCGAGCGAGATCACGACGCCGGCCCACAGACGGAACATCGCGAAGTGCAGACCGGACAACGAGCTGTCCTTCACGATGATCGTGCCCGTGGCCCAGACCACCGTCGCGATCGTCACGGCCGCGATCCCGAGCCGGCGATCGCGGGCGGAAGGCGGGGTGGTCGTCTCCGACATGGGAGCCCATCTTCCCAGCCACCGAGCGGCTGCTACGCTCCCGCTCGTGCACGAGAACCGAGGAGCAGCGCTCGCCGTCGCGGGCGCCATCGTCACCTTCTTCGTGCTGCTGGGCGCCCTCATCGTGGTGCTGGGGTGGACCGGTTTCTCGATCTACGCGTTGGTGAAGTGGATCGGGAGTGCACCCGAGGAGGCGAACCCCGTCGCAGTGATCCTCCTGTTCGTGGGCGTCGTCACCGTGCTGACCACGGCCCTGCTCGCCGGGCTCGCGTTGGTCGGACGCTCCATGACCCCCCGCAAGCGCGACCGGGAGCGCTGGGGCGAGGGGGAGATCCGGGCCTCTGACCCGGGCCATGTCGCGCCACGGCCCCGATCACCGGACGGCGACTCCGAAGGGCGACTCCAGGAGCTCGACCACGCTCCCGTCGTCGTCGAAGGACAAGAACCGGTCCAGCGACCGCATGAACCAGCGGTCGTGCGTGACGGCGACGACCGTTCCTTCGTAGCGGGCGAGCGCCGCTTCGAGGGCATCGGCGGACGCCACATCGAGGTTGTCGGTGGGCTCGTCGAGCAGGAGCATCGTCGGCGAGTCGAGCTCCATCAGCAGGATCTGGAAGCGCGCCTGCTGTCCGCCCGAGAGGAGCTCGAAAGGGTTCCCGCCCGCTCGATCGAGCTCGTAGCGACGGAGCGACGACATCGCCTTCGTCCTGTCCAAGCCCTTGCGAAGGATCACCTCGAGGATCGGGAGGTCACCGATGTCCGGGCGCTCGTGGAGCTGTGCGAACAACGCAGGGTCGACACGGGCTCCCAACATCCAATCCCCTTCGTGCGCGATCTCCTCGCCGGAGAGCAGCCGGAGGAAGTGCGACTTGCCCGTGCCGTTGGGGCCGATGATCCCCAGCCTCTCGCCGAAGCGGACCTCCGCGTCGAACGGACCGACGATCCCGGCGATCGAGAGGCCCCGCGCTCGGACGGCGACCTTGCCGGTGCGGCCGCCGTCGAGGCGCATCCGGACATCCTGGGTCGCCGGCTTCTCGCTGGGCTTCTCCCGGACCTCGAAGCGCTCGAGCCGCGTCTCGGCAGCCTGGGCGCGCGACGCCATGCCGGCGTTGTACGCGGCACGCCGCTTCATGTCCTTCATGTAGGCCTCGAGCTGCGCGTGCTTCTCGTCGTACCGGCGGTGCTGCTCGTCGATCCGCTCGAGCCTGGCGTCGCGCGCCTCCGCGTACGCGGAGAACGAGCCGTGGTGGGTCCACGCCGCGCGGCCCTCGAGGGTCACGATCCGGGTCGCAGCACGCTCGAGCACCGTTCGGTCGTGCGAGACGAACAGGATCGTCCTCGGGTCGTCGGAGATCGTCGTCTCCAGCCATTCCTTGCCCTCGATGTCGAGCGCGTTGTCGGGCTCATCGAGGAGCAGGACGTCGAAAGGCGATCGGAAGACGATCTCGAGAGCGAGCCGCTTCCGCTCGCCCCCCGAGAGGGTCTCGATCGGCCGCTCGGCGCTCTCCGGATAGCCGCCGCCGAACGCGAGGTGCGCGCACCGGTCCCAGAGGACCTCGGCACGGTACCCGCCCACCTGCTCCCAGGCGGCGAGGGCCTCCGCGTACGCGATCTGCGCGCGCTCGTCCCGCGAACCGGCACCCTCGGCACCGGGCCCGTTCCCCAACCGAGCCTCGGTCGCCTGGACACGCGCGGCTGCCTCGCGGATCGGCGCCTCGCTGTACGCGAGCAGGAACTCACGGACGGTGGTCGGACGCTCGTTCGATCCGATGAACTGGCGCATCAGGCCCACGCGGCCGTCCACCTGGATGGTGCCGGAGTTCGGCGCCTCCTCCCCGGCCGCCAGCCGCAACAGCGTCGACTTCCCGATCCCGTTGGCTCCCACCATCGCGGCATGCTCACCGTCGGGCACGCGGAACGTGACCCCTTCGAACAGCGACCAGCCGCCCGGGAGCGCGTATGCCACGTCCGTGAACTCGAGGTATCCCACGTCGAGGCACGCTACCAGCAGGAACGTGACGGGAAGACCGCCCGATAGAGGGTTGTGACGTTCCGATGGCGCCAGGGGCGCGGCCGAGCAGATCCCCCTCCCGCGCCGGGTGCCGCGTGCGCTACATTCGAGCGGATGAGGGTCCAGACGGTGCGGTCGAAACCGCTCGTACGGAGCACGAAGCGCGCCGTGTGGGTGTCGGTCGGAGGCATGTTCCTCGTGGCTTTGATCGCAGCGACGCCGGAGTCGCCGTTCCCTCCCGTCCTGCCACCCGGCATCGAGCCTTCGGGGCCGTTCCGATGGCTCTCCGACATGTTCGGACTCGGCCGTTTGAGCGCGACGACGTTGATGTTCGTCGGCCTCCTCGCCACCACGACGGCCGCGATCGGGTTCATCCTGGTGTTGCGTGAGGCCTGGAACGGCCGGCTGTCCATGCGGACCGTTCTCACGCTGTCGGTCCTGTACGTCCTCCTGGTCCTGACCCTGCCGCTCCTGTTCTCCCGCGACGTGTACAGCTACGGCTACTACGGACGGATGGTCAGCACCTACGGTGTGAACCCCTACGTGGAAACGCCCCGGGACTTCGAACTGAACTCCCTCTTCCGGCTCACGTACCCGGGGTGGCGGAGCACGCCTTCCGTCTACGGTCCTCTCTTCACCTGGCTGTCGGCAGGACTCACCTCGGCCACGAGCAGCATCGAGGCGCTGATCAACGGCTTCCAGCTGATCGCGGCGGCGGCGTGTCTGGGGACCCTCGCGATCATCGCGAAGGTCGTCTCGCGCGTGCGCCCCGAGCGCGCCGTGTTCGCGGTCGCCGCGATCGGACTGAATCCAATCGTGATCTTCCACGTGATCGGCGGTGGCCACAACGACATGCTCGTGGCGCTCGCCGTGTCCGCCGCGGTCGCGCTGCTGTTCGCCCGGCGGGAGCTCCTCGCCGCGGTCGCGCTCGGGCTGGGCATGTCGGTGAAGGCGAGCGCGGTGGTCCCGCTCATCCTGCTGATCGTGGCGGTGGTGGCCACCGCCGAGCCAGAGCGCCGGCGCGCCGTGGCCTTGAAGTTCGGCGGGGTGGTGAGCGGCGTCTGGCTCCTGCTCGCCTTCCCGTTCCTCCAGATCCAGAACCCCACCCTCGGGCTCATCGAGGCATCGGGGCACGACTCCGGGAAGGCGCCCGGTCAGCTGGTGGTGCGCGGCCTGTCGGCGTTCGGCGGCCTCGTGTTCGGCGATACGGGGGGAGACGTGGGCTCGAACATCGGCCGGGCGCTGCTGCTCGCCCTCTCGGCCACGGCCGTCTTCATGATCGGGCGAAGGATCTGGCGCGAGCAGGGAGCACGTGAGCCCTCGTCGCTGGTCGCCGCATGGGGATGGGCGCTGCTCGTCGTCGTGCTGCTGTCCCCCGTGCTGGGAGCCTGGTACCTGGTCTGATCCTCCCCCTCGCGTGGTCGCTGCCCCGCGTGGGCCGCCGCGTGTTGGTGCTGCTCTCTGCATCGTTCATCGTCACCGAGCTCGTCACCGAGTCGTCGCGGATCCCCCTCGTGTTCCAGTCGGTCAAGCTCCCCTTCGGACACCCGCTCGCGATCCTGCTGGCCTTCTGGGCCATCCGTGAGATCCTCCGGCGCATCCGCAGCGATCTGCCGTTCGACGTCGATGACGGACGTCCGGAGTTCGGCGACCGGTTCGAAGCCGGACCTGCGGTCCCGGCCGGCCCCGACGTGGTGCCGGCGCCGGTGCCGGCCGACCCACGTGTCCCGCGCGTGCCGATCGGCTACGTCCGCCAGCCGTCGCTGATGCGTCGCCGGTCCTGACCTCGGCCGCGAGTGACCCGGGGTCATGACCCCCGTCGCGCCGGCCGTTCCGGCGCGCGCAGCTCGGCCCTATCCTCGGAGACGGACCACCTCGCCCCGCGGCTGACCTGCGGTGGGGACACCCGGACGACACCACTCATCACGCGCATCCGGCGCGGAAGGACGGGGCCGTGCCCGACGATGTCGACATCCTCAAACAGGGGCTGATCACGGCCGACATGGAGCCGGCCGTCGGTGCCGCCCAGCGGCTGCTCGACGGCGGCATGGATCCCAAGGCGATCCTCGAGGATGCGATGGCCGTGGCGATGTTCGACCTCGGCGAGATGTGGAAACGCGGCGAGGTCTTCCTCCCCGAGGTGGTGGCGTCGGCCGAGGTCTTCAAGGCGTGCAACGCCATCGTGGAACCTGCCTTGCTCGCGCAGCGCGGGGAGGCCGATGACGGTCACCTCGTGATCCTGGCCACGGTGAAGGGCGACCTCCACGATCTCGGCAAGAACATGGTGGCGGCGATGCTGCGGACCTCCGGCTTCGAGGTGCTCGACCTCGGGAAGGACGTGAGCGCCGACAGGATCGTCGAGGCGATCCGCGAACGCACGCCCGTCATCGTGGGACTCTCCGCGCTCCTGACCACGACGGTCCCGTACCAGCAGACCGTCATCGACCGGCTGAGCGCGGAGGGACTCCGCGATCACGTCAAGGTCATGGTCGGCGGCGCTCCGGTCACCCCGGAGTGGGCCGACCGGATCGGCGCCGACGGCTACGCGAACAACGCGCCCGAGGCCGTCGAGATCGCGAGGAAGCTCGTGGGCGACCCTCGATGACGTCGATGGTCGCGACCACCATGCTGCGGTCCCGTGGCGGCATGGAGGTCAGGATCGGCGACGACCAGCCGTTCGCCATCATCGGTGAGCGGATCAACCCCACCGGGCGGACGAGGCTCGCCGAGGAGCTCAAGCAGGGCATCTTCGACACGGTCGCGGCAGATGCCGTCGCGCAGGTGGAGGCGGGGGCCCGCGTCCTCGATCTCAACGCCGGCATCCCGGGGTTCGATGAAGCCGCGATGCTCTCGGCGATGGTCAACGTGGTGAACGATGCGGTCGACGTCCCCCTCTGCATCGATTCGTCGACGCACGAGGCGCTGGAGGCGGCGGTCCCGCTCGCCGGCGGCACGGTCCTGATCAACTCCGTCACCGCCGAGCAGCACGCGCTGGATCGTCTCCTCCCGCTCGTCGCCGAGCACGGGGCCGCCGTCATCGGCATGGCGAACGACGAGGACGGCATCTCCATGGACCCCGACGTCCGGTTCGCGGCGGCGGCGAAGATCGTCGTCGCCGCCGAGGACCATGGATTCCCCGCGAGCGGGTCGTCATCGACCCGCTCGCCATGCCGATCGGTGCGGCGCCCGACGCCACCACGTCGATGATCCGCACGATCACGAGGATCCGTGAGGAGCTCGGCGTGAACCTCTCGTGCGGCGCCTCGAACATCTCGTTCGGCATGCCCGGGCGGCGCGAGATCGACGCAGCCTTCCTCACGTTGATGATCGGGGCCGGCATGAACACCGCCATCACCAACCCCCTGCACCCACCGGTGCGCTCGGCGATCCTCGCCGCCGACCTCCTGCTCGGCAGGGATGGGTACGGAGCCGCGTGGATCGCCGACCATCGAGCCCGGCAGGCCTTCGCCGCGGCCTCGGACGGGTGAGCCGGTGACCGAGCGGCGGACCCCGGCGGCGACCCGCAAGATCCCGGTCACGTACCAGCCGAGCGGGACGACGGTGCGCGTGCCCGAGGGCACCACGGTTTTCAACGCCGCGCACTGGGCCGGCCTCCCGATCGAGTCCACGTGCGGCGGGCGGGGCACGTGCGGCAAGTGCGGCGTCCGGGTGCTGGAGGGCGAGGCGGAGCTTTCCCCGGCCGACCACCGACATCTGGCCGAACGGCTGGAGGACGGTTGGCGCCTGTCGTGCCAGTGCCCCGTCACGGGACCGATGACCATCGACGTCCCCCGCCTGATGACGATGCCGAAGGCGGCCACGATGGGTGTCGGTCGGTTCGTGCTGCTCGAGCCCAACGTCGTCAAGCTGCGCCTGGAGCTCCCGCCGCCTTCGCTGGAGGATCATCGATCGCATCTGGCGCGGGTCCTCGACGCCGTGGAGGAGGCGGGGCACGAGCATCGCTACGACTGGCAGGTGGTGCCGAGGATCGCCGAGGCGTTCCGGACCACCTCCGAGGTCACCGCGACGCTCGTCGGCGAGCACCTCGTCGACGTGGAGCCCGGCGACACGCGTGACCGGATGTTCGGAGCGTCGTTCGACATCGGGACGACCACCTGCGTGTGCACCCTGGTGGATCTCCGGACGGGGTCGGCCGTCGCGGTCGCGAGCACGATCAACCGCCAGGCGGCGTTCGGTGCCGACGTGATCGCCCGCATGGCGAAGGCGATGCAGGGCCGAGAGGAGATCGAGCAGCTCCAGGCCGCCGTCATCGAGACGGTCAACGAGCTGCTGCAGCGGGTCCGCGAGGAGGCCGATGTCGCGCCGGCCGAGATCTACGAGGCCGTCGTCGTCGGCAACGCCACCATGCTCCATCTCCTCTGCGGCGTGAGCCCCGAGTCCATCGCGCTGGCCCCGTACGTGGCGACGTTCCTCGACGCGCAGGAGCTCCGCGCGGACCAGATCGGGTTCGACATCCATCCGCTCGGGTGGGTCGCGCTCTTCCCGTCGATCGGCGCCTACGTGGGCGCGGACATCGTGGCGGACATCGTGGCGACCGGGCTCGTCCGCGACCCGCAGATGCGCCTGCTCGTGGATGTGGGCACGAACGGCGAGATCGCGTGCGGCAACGCCGACCGCTCCGTGGCGACCGCTGCGCCGGCGGGGCCTGCGTTCGAAGGTGGTGAGGTCCTGTGCGGCATGCGCGCGGTCGACGGCGCGATCGAGGGCATCGAGCTCACGAACGGCCGCGTCGAGCTGCAGGTGATCGGTGGTGACGACGTGGAACCGCGCGGGATCTGCGGCTCGGGGTTGATCGATGCCGTGGCACAGCTCCGCCTCGCCGGCCTCCTCGACGACGGGGGCAAGATGCTCACGCGCGAAGCGGCGGACGAGATCGGTCACCCGCTGGCGGGGAGCCTCGTCATGCACGGCGACGTCCGCGCGTTCCGGCTCCATGGCGAGGTCGTGCTCACCCAGGCGGACGTGCGGGCTCTCCAGTTCGCGAAGGGCGCCATCTCCACCGGCATCGAGACCGCCATGCGCGAGCTCGGGGTCGAGGCGGCCGACCTCGACGAGGTCCTGCTGGCGGGATCCTTCGGCTCGTACATCAACCCCCGGAGCGCCCAGGTGGTCGGCTTGGTCCCCGCCGTCACGGTGGACAGGATCAAGGCGGTCGGCAACACGGCCAGCGAGGGAGCCAAGATGGCGCTGCTGTCGTTCCGCGAACGCGAGGTCGCCTGGGAGATCCCGGCGATCGTCGAGTACATCGAGCTGTCGGGTGTGGAGGACTTCAACGACCGGTTCATCGGGAACCTGGGGCTGCCGCCGCTCGACTCGCTGCCCGACCTGGAGACGCCGGGTCAGCCGGCCGCACCGGCGGCGGGGGTGACGCGATGACCTCCACGGGGGCGCGGATCGCCGTGATCGCGTGCGGCGCCGTCGCGCAGGACACCGCTGCGCTCGTGAAGGCGCATGGATGGGACGCGGACGTCCACGGCATCTCGTCGGACCTGCACATGACCCCGCTCGACATCGCCCCCGCGGTGGAAGAGAAGCTCGAGCTCCTGCTCCCCCGCTACGACCGCGTCGTCGTGGTCTACGGCGACTGCGGCACCGGCGGACGTCTGGATCGCGTCCTCGAGAAGTACCCGGCGGTCCGCCCCGCGGGCGTGCACTGCTTCGAGTGGTACGCGGGCGACGTCTACCGTCGCTTCCACGACGACATCGGGATCTACTTCCTCACCGATTGGCTCGTGACCAACTGGGATCGCGCCGTGATCAAGGGCCTCGGGCTCGACCGCTTCCCGTGGCTGAAGGAGACCTACTTCGGCAACCTGACGCGGATCCTCTTCGTCCGGCAGCACCCCGATGCCGATCGCGAAGCGAAGGCTCGCGAGATCGCGGCGTACATGGAGAAGCCTCTCGAGATCCACGACCTGGGGATCACGCCGCTCGATGAGCTGCTGACACCCCTGATGGAGGAGACCGGTGCTGTTCGATCCTGACCATCCCACACGGATCCTGACCGACGAGCAGGAGGAGGCCGTCCACGATCAGGCGATGCGGATCCTCGAAGGAATCGGCGTCGACGTCCTGCATGAGCGGGCACGTGCGCTCTTCGCCGACGCCGGCCAGCAGGTCGAGGGCGACCGCGTCCGGCTGGATCGCGCGTTCGTGATGGAACAGGTGGCGAAGGCGCCGCGCACGTTCACGCTGCACGCGCGGAACCCCGCGAACAGCGTCGAGGTCGGCGGTGGCACCCCGCTCTGGATGAATGTGGGCGGCCCACCCTTCTACAGCGACCTCGACGAGGGACGGCGGGAAGGCTTCCTGGGCGGGCACGACACGCTCGTGAAGATGACGCAGGCGGCCGATCCCCTGAACTGCGTGCAGATCGGGGCGGTCGAAGCCGTCGAGCTGCCGGTGCAGTGGCGCCACATGGAGATGGAGTACTCCGGCGTGCGCTGGTCCGACCTGCCGTACACCACGTACGGGACGAGCGGACCACGAGCGCGCGACGGGCTGGAGATGGCACGGATCCTCTACGGTGGCGACCTGGCGGACCGAACCGTGCTGATGGGCATCGTGAACTCGGTGAGCCCCTTGATCTGGGACTTCCGCATGGTGGACGCGCTGATCGCGTGGGCCGAGTCGAACCAGGCCGTGGTGGTGACGCCGTTCCTCCTGGCAGGCGCCACCGCGCCGGTGAGCGTCTCCGGTGGTTTGGCACAGCAGGCGGCGGAGGCGCTGAGCGGCGTCGCCCTGGCCCAGCTGGTCCGGCCCGGCTCACCCTGTCTCTACGGTTCGTTCTTCACCGCCACCGACATGCGCACCGGCGCGCCGGCGTTCGGGACGCCCGAGTCCGTGTTCGGGGTCATCGCGGGGGGGCAGATGGCTCGGCGCTACGGGCTGCCGTTCCGTGGCGGCGGCGCGCTCGCCTCCTCGAACGCCGTCGACGCGCAAGCCGCGGCCGAGACGCAGATGATGCTCTGGGCCACGATGCTCGCCGGGACCGACGTCGTGCTGCACGCCGCGGGCTGGCTCGAGGGAGGACTCACCGCATCGGCCGAGAAGTTCGCGCTCGATGTCGAGCTGCTCCATCAGTTCCGGAGGCAGATGGCCGGCATCGGGTTCACCGAGGAGGAGCTCGCCTACGACGCCATCGCGGAGATGGGACCGGGGGGCCTGTTCCTGGCGTCGCCGCACACACGCGAGCACTTCAAGGAGTGGCTCTACATGTCGCCGCTGTTCCAGACCCAGGACTACGCCACGTGGGACATGATGGGTCGCGAGGACACCGCGCACGTCGCGAACGTCCTCTGGAAACAGCTCCTCGAGTCGTACGAGGATCCCGGGCTCGATCCGGCCGTCGACGAGGAGCTGCGGGCGTACATCGAGAAGCGGAAGCTGGATCCACCCGAGCCCGAGGACTGAGTCAGGTTCGGGCGGCGGCGCTGAGGGCCAGCTGGCCGCACGCGGCATCGATGGACCTGCCCCGCGTGTCACGGACCGTCACGTTCACACCTCGCCGGGTGAGGACATCGACGAACCGGCGGATCCGCGCCGGCGACGACCCGACCACCGGATACCCCGGCGTCGGGTTCAACGGGATCAGGTTCACATGCGCGTGCAGGCGGCGTGCGATCGGCGCGAACAGCTCCGCCTGCTCGACGGTGTCGTTCACGTGATCGATCAGCGCCCACTCGATCGAGGGACGCCGGCGCGTCGCCTCGCGCCAGGCGGCGATGGCGGCTTCGAGCTCGGTCAACGGCCAGCGGCGATTCGGCGGCACCAGCTGGTCGCGGAGCTCGTCGCTCGCCGCGTGGAAGCTGACCGCGAGCCCCACCTTGGGGTGCGCGGCGGCGAGCCTCCGGATCCCGGGGATCAGGCCGACCGTCGACAGCGTGATGTGGCGGGCACCCAGCCCGAACGCGCCCGGATCGGTCAGCTGCGCGAGCGACGCGAACACGTGCCGCTCGTTCGCGAGCGGCTCCCCCATCCCCATGAACACGACGTTCGTGAGGCGTCGCGGGGTCGACGCCGGCAGGCGCGCCGCCTCGCGCCGCGCCCACACCGCCTGCGCGGCGATCTCGCCCGCCGTCAGGTTGTTCTGCAGACCCATCTGCCCGGTAGCGCAGAACGTGCAGCCCATGGCGCAGCCCGCTTGGGAGGACACGCACACGGTGACGCGGTCGCGGTAGCCCATGAGGACGGCCTCGATCACGTGCGCACCACCCACGCGCAGGAGGGCCTTGCGCGTCGCCCCACGGTCGGCGGTTCGCTCATCCAAGAGCTCGACGCCGAGCGGAAGCTCGGCGCCGAGCCGTTCCCGCAGGGCCGGGGCGACGTCCGACATGGCGTCGTACGTCGCCCCTCGCTTCCACAGCTGCGCCCACACCTGCTTGGCGCGGAACGCCGGCTCACCCCACGCGATCAGACGGTCGGTGAGCTGCTCACGCGTCAGGTCGTACACCGTCGCCACGGCACCAGCCTAGGCGGACGCGCCGCGGCGGCACCTCGAGATCGAGGTTCTCCTAGAGTCCTCCCGTGAAGATCGGTGTGATCGTCCCGGCGGCAGAGGGCGACGGCGAGGGCGCCACGCCCCGCTGGCCGGCGATCAGATCGTTCGCTCTGGCGGCCGAGGGCCACGGTCTCGACTCGGTGTGGATGTTCGATCACTTCTTCCACGCGCCGCCGGGCGGGCCGATCGAGGGCCAGCACGAGGCGTGGACCATCGTGAGCGCGCTCGCGGCCGTGACCGAGCGGGTCGAGATCGGCACGCTCGTCCTCTGTGCGAGCTTCCGGAGCCCAGCCCTCATCGCCAAGATGGCCGCGACGGCGGATGAGGTGAGCGGCGGCAGGCTGCTCCTCGGCCTCGGCGCCGGGTGGCACGACCCCGAGTACGAGACGTTCGGATTCCCGAGCGACCATCGGGTCGAGCGATTCGAGGAGGTGCTCCGGATCGTCGTCCCCCTGCTGCGGGGTGAGACGGTCACCTTCGAGGGTCGCTACCAGGAGGCCCGGGACGCGGTGCTCGCGCCCCCTCCTGCCCGCCGCATCCCCGTGCTCGTGGCGGCGTTCGGCGAGCGGATGCTCCGGCTCACCGCCCGCCACGCGGACGCCTGGAACACGGCCTGGTACGGCGAACCGGATGAGCGGCTCCGCGAGGCCACGGCGGCGTTGGACGCGGCGATCGCCGCGGAGGGCCGTGATCCGGCGACCATGACGCGCACCGTCGGGATGATCGTCCGTGACCCCGAACGTGACACGTCGGACGACGACGACGGAGACGACGCCTCCTTCGCCGGACCCATCGACGACCTCGCCCTCACGATCGACGCCTACGCGGCGCTCGGCGTCGGCCACCTGATCGTCCTGCTGCAGCCGATGAACGAGATCTCGCTCGAGCGCCTCGCGGTGGCGCTCGAGCGCCGCTCCGGCTCCGCCTGAGTCCACGACCCACCTCGCGTCCCGGGCGTGGCATCATCCCGACGTGCCCGAGCGCTTCCGCACGATCGTCGAGCCGTTCCGGATCCACTCGGTCGAGCCGCTCCGGTTCCTCACCGAGGATGAGCGACGCACCACGATCCGCGACGCGGGCTACAACCTGTTCGGCCTCCACGCCGACCACGTCCTGATCGATCTGCTCACCGACAGTGGCACCGGTGCCATGAGCCGCGACCAATGGGCTGCGATCCAGCACGGCGACGAGAGCTACGCCGGCTCGCCCTCGTGGTTCATCTTCTTGGCAGCCGTGCAGGAGCTCTTCCCTTTCCCGCACGTGATCCCCACGCACCAGGGACGTGCCGCCGAGAAGATCCTGTTCTCCGCCGTCGCGGGCCCCGGCAAGGTGGTTCCGAACAACACGCACTTCGACACCACCAGGGCGAACGTGGAGTTCACCGGGGCCGAGGCGGTCGACCTCGTGATCCCGCAGGGCCGCGACCCCTCCCTGGTCCACCCCTTCAAGGGGAACATGGATCTCGGCGCCCTCGAGCAGCTCCTCGCGGAACGCGCGTCCGACGTCCCCGTCGTCTTCGTCACGATCACCAACAATTCGGGCGGCGGCCAGCCGGTGTCCATGGAGAACTTGCACGGCGTCCGCGAGCTCTGCGATCGCTTCGGAGTCCCGCTCTTCCTGGACGCCTGCCGGTTCGCCGAGAACGCCTGGTTCGTGAAGCTGCGCGAGCCCGGCTACGTCGACGCCGCGATCCCCGACATCGTCCGCGAGATGGCGACCCTCGCCGACGGCCTGACGATGAGCGCCAAGAAGGACCCGATGGCGAACATCGGGGGCTGGCTCGCGCTCCGTGACGACGCCTTGGCCGAGCAGTGCCGCAACCTGCTCATCCTGACGGAGGGGTTCCCCACGTACGGCGGTCTGGCCGGTCGCGACCTGGAAGCGATCGCACAGGGTCTGCGCGAATGCGTGGACGAGCACTACCTGCGGTACCGCATCCGTTCGACCGAGTACCTGGCCGACGCCTTGGACGGCGCCGGCGTGCCCACGGTGCGACCGGCGGGCGGCCATGCGGTCTACCTCGACGCGCGAGCCTTGCTCCCCCACGTACCACCCCTTTCCTACCCGGGGCAGGCCCTCGCCGTGGCCCTCTACGAGGCCGGGGGGATCCGCGGCTGCGAGATCGGGACGGTGATGTTCGGGCGCAAGCCGGACGGCTCCGAAGCGCCCGCCGCCATGGACCTCGTCCGTCTCGCGATCCCACGGCGCACCTACACGCAGAGCCACATCGACTACGTGATCGAGGTGGTGACCGCGGTGGCCTCGGACGCCGCCTCCCTCCCCGGCTACCGGATCGTGGAGCAGCCCGCCCAGCTGCGCCATTTCACGGCCCGCTTCGAGCCGGTCCCGTGATCAGCGCCTCCGACCCTGAGCGGCCCGCGTTAGTCTGGGTCCTCCATGCGGATCGCCTTCGTCTCCACCTACCCGCCTCGCCGCTGCGGCATCGCCACCTTCACGTCGGATCTGATGAAGGCGATGCGTGACGCGGATCACGACGTTCGGAGCCGGGTGGCCGCCATCGACGAGCGCAACACCGTCCGGGCCTACGGACCGGAGGTCCGATGGCGGATCCGCCAAGGAGGGCCGGTCAGCTACATGGCCGCCGCCCGAGATCTTCGACCGCTCGAACGCCGATGTCGTCTGCGTCCAGCACGAGTTCGGGCTGTACGGCTTGTGGAAGGGCGGGGGGTTCGTCGGGGAGCACTGGATCGAGGGCATGTACGAGGACCACCTCACACCGTTCCTCGAGGAGCTCAAGAAGAAGCCGTCGCTGGTGACCCTCCACACGGTCCTACCCGAGCCGTCGCCCGCGATCCGGGACACCGTCCGGAACATCGCGGATGCGGCCCACGGGCTCGTGGTCATGGCCGAGACGGCGGTCGACATCCTGCGCGACACGTACGGGGTCACCGCCACGCCCACCGTGATCCCCCACGGGATGCCACACATCGAACCGAAGGGGCGGCGGCGTCTGAAAGCGAAGCTCGGCCTGGACGGGCGGCAGATCGTCTCCACGTTCGGTCTGGTCGGCCCCGGCAAGGGCCTGGAGTACGTGATCGAGGCGATGCCCGCGGTGGTGGGGCGCCACCCGGACGCCCTCTACCTGATCGCCGGCCAGACGCACCCAGAGCTGCTGAAGCAGCGGGGCGAGGAGTACCGGAACCGGCTGGTGACCCTGGTCGAGGAGCTCGGCCTGTCGGAGCACGTGCTGTTCGTGAACCAGTACCTCGAGCAGAAAGACATCATCGAGTACCTGCTCGCGACCGACGTCTACGTCACGCCGTACCTGGACCCGAACCAGATCACGAGCGGCACGCTCTCGTACGCGCTCGGCGCCGGCAAGGCGGTCGTGTCCACGCCCTACCTGCACGCGAAGGAAGCGCTCGCCGACGAGCGCGGCGTCCTCGTCGACTTCCGGTCGGCAGACCAGATGGCCGAGGCCATCGCGTCGCTCCTGGACGACCCGAAGAAGAAAGCCCGACTGGAGAAGAACGCGTACGCCTACGCGAACGAAGCCACCTGGCCTAAGACGGGCCAGCGGTTCCTCGATGTCATGGGCGAGCTCGCGGCGGAGCACGCGCCGCCGAAGAAGGAGCGCAAGCGCGACCGCGAGGCCGTCCACATCGTGGACCGGCTCGGCGAGAACCCCCTCATCGTCCCCGACGATGTGGAGCCGTCCCAGCCCGGCTTCGAGGTGATCTCCACCATCAACCCGGGCGTGGCCAGGCTCGGCGATGAGACGATCCTGCTCGTCCGCGTGGCGGAGCGACCTCGGCACGACGTCGATCCGCCCACCGACGCCCGGATGGTGGACCTCGCGGCGGCGGTGCCACGCCTGGTCCCGCTCCCGGGTGGCCTGCGGCCGGACCAGCTCGTGGGCATGGCGTTCCTCGACACGGCCCAGGAGCCCCCGCGCATCGTGATCGGGTACGTGCCCCGGGATCTGCCCGGACTGGACCTGTCCGACCCTCGGACGATCCGGTACCGCAACACGGCCGGCGCGTTCACCCCCGGATCGGACGAGTTCACCGACTACCTCTCGAACATCTCGCACCTGCGCGTCGCTCGGAGCACCGACGGTGTGCACTTCGAGCTGGATCCAGAGCCCTCCGTGCTGCCGATCGAGGCGCTCGAGGAGTACGGGGTCGAGGACCCGAGGATCACCGAGATCGACGGCGTCTTCCACATCACGTACGTGGCCGTGAGTCGTCTCGGCATCGCGACCAGCCGGCTCACCACCACGGACTTCCGGACGTTCGAACGTCACGGTCCGATCCTCCAGCCCGACCAGAAGGACGTCGTCCTGTTCCCGGAGAAGGTGGGCGGCACCTACCTGGCCCTCACCCGCCCGATGCCCGGTTCCTTCGGGCGGGTGCTCGGGATCTGGCTCACGGAGAGCGACGACCTGGTGCACTGGGGGAACCACCGTCCCATCGCCCTGCCTCGCCCCGCGATGTGGGATGAGATGCGGATCGGTGCCAGCCTGGTCCCGATCCGCACCGACGACGGCTGGCTCGAGCTCTACCACGGCGCGGACCGCAACAACCGCTACGGCATGGGCGCCCTGCTGCTCGATGCCGGCGACCCCGCGAAGGTCCTGGCGCGCACGCTCCGGCCGATCATGGTCCCCGAGGCCCCGTACGAGCACGATGGCTTCCTGCACGACGTCGTCTTCCCCAGCGGGCACGTCGACCTCGGGAAGGGCCGGAATCCGCGTCTACTACGGCGCCGCCGACACGGCCGTCGCCGCCGCCGAGATGGACCTGTCCGACGTGCTGGACGCGCTGACGCCCTGCTGACGGAACGAGACGACGATCGAACCGACCCAGCGGGCTGACACCCCGCGCGAGCCCTGCCACACTCCGCAACCGTGCTCCGACAGCTCGCCCGCCTGACGCGCCCCCTCCCCGTGGCGGGCCTCGACGCCCTCGCGGTCGCCGTCTACGCCGGTCCCGGTGATCACCTGGTCGAGGCCCATGAGTCCGGCTTCGAGGGCGTGGCGTGCGTGGACGATGCGGCGCGCCTCCTCGACGTCATGTGCGACGTCTGGACGGCAACCCGGCTGCCGTGGGCCGAGCGATGGGCCAAGGGGCTCCTGGACTTCGTGCTCTGGATGCAGGAGCCCGATGGGCGATGGATCAACTTCGTCCTCGATTGGGACGGACGCCGCAACGCCGATGGCATCACCTCCGGACCCGGCGAGAACTTCTGGCACGCGCGCGCCCTGGTCGGCGTGTCCCACGCGTGGCTGACGTTCGGCGACGAGCGCGCCGAGGCCGCGACCTACCGAGGGCTGGATCACGCGGTGATGAAGCCGGCACCCCCGGATGTTCGTGCGCTGCACATCATCGCGGCGACGCGGTTGATCGCGGATGCCGGGGTCGACTACCTGCGGAAGCCGCTCGCGGGCTGGGCGGCGGAGCTCGTAGCCTGCCGCGACGGCGACGTCCTCAAGAACTCCCCCTACGAGCGCGTGCGCCCGCACCTGTGGGCGCACGTCCAAGAGGGGGCGCTCGCCGCCGCGTCGACGGTCCTCGACGATCCGGACCTCGTCCACCGAGCGGCGTTGAGCGCCGACGTCCTCGTGGTCCCCGCGGTGACGTCGGGGTTCGCCGCCGCCAGCACGTCCCCGTACGACGTGACGTCGTGCATCTACTCGCTCGACAGGCTGGCGGAGGCAGCCGGCGACAGCCGGTGGCGGCCACTGGCGGCCGACGCGCGCGCATGGTTCGACGGTCGGAACGCGGCTGAGGCGCCGGTCTACGACCGGCGCCTCGGCCGGGTCGCCGACGGCGTGGACGGCGATCGCGTGTCGGAGAACTCGGGCGCCGAATCGAACATCGTCGCGGCAGCGGCGCTCCTCGAGGAGGCCGTCGAGGTCGCCCGGACGCTCGAGGACCCGCTCGGAGCACCGCCTCGCGACCCCGCATCCTCGTGATCCGACGACGAGGGGAGGGTCCCCGTCAGATCGCGCCGGCCCCGAGCCGCCGCGCGAGGTCGATCATGCCGTTCGTGCTCGCCACGGCGAACGACGGGTTCCACGCCACCGGCCAGGTCGACATCTTCGCGATGACCACATCCGCAGCCACGTGCACGAGGATGTGCTGCCCGTTCGATCCCCGACCCCTGATAGACGGGCCCGTCCGGGTCGAGCACCCACCACTGGTTGCGATAGAACGCCCTCGGCGGGAGCTCCCGTGCGTCTTCGCTCCGCGCGAAGGCCGCGCGGGTCTCCGGGTCCGCGGTGACCGTGTCGCGGATCCACGCCGACGGCACGATACGGCGGTTCCCTCGGCGGCCACCGTCCAGCATCAACTGACCGAAACGCGCGAGGTCCCGGAGCGTGCAGCAGATGCCGCCGTCCGCCATCGGGTGCCCGTGCGCGTCCACCGTGATCTCGGCGTCGGACCCGGCGCCCATCGGCGCCCACAGGTCGCGCGCGATGAGATCCGCGAGCCGTGCTCCCCCCGCTCGCTCCAGCACCCAGCCGAGCACGTCGGTCAGGACCGACCGGTACTCGAAGGGACCGCCGTGCGGCCGCACGTTCCGCAGCGTCGGGTAGTACTCGGTGATGGTCGCGGGCAGACGGCGGGCCGTCCGCGGACGCCACAGGTAGATCTGCTCATAGACACGGACGTCGGCCTTCGGGTCATCGTAGTTCTCGTCGAACCGCGTCCCGGCCCGCATGTCGAGCAGGTGGCGCACCGTGCATCCGTCGAAGCTGGAGCCGGCCAGCTCGGGGATGTGTGTGGTCACGTGATCGTCCGGGTGGAGCACCCCACGCCCGACGAGCACACCCGCGATGGTCGACGTGATCGACTTCGACACGGACATCAGGAGGTGGGTGCTCGATGGGGTCATGCCGTTGAAGTACCGCTCGGTCACGACCCTGCCCCGGTGCAGGACGAGCAGACCGTCCGTGTAGGTCTCCTCGAGCAGACGGTCGACGGACTGCCGACGCCCGCCCGCCTTCACCACGACCCCACCCAGGTCGCGGTCGTCGCGCGGGAGCCGGCGTGCAGGTCCGAGCCCACGCCGGATCCTCGCCGTGGGGACCAGATCGCGAACGTGTTGGAACCCCCAGCGGTTGAACGGTGGATCCTGCCAGTTCGCGAGCGTGACCAGTCGTTCCGTCGGCGGAGGCGACCCCTCCATGAGCTCGAGCTCGGCGGCGGTCAGGATCTTCGTTCGCGTCATCATCGGCACCCTATCCGGTTGCTTCGACTCGGCCACGCAAGGGTCCTGCTGAACCACTGACGTTCGACCTGCCCGTGGCCGACCCCTCCTGCGAGTGTGGAATTGCGCGAAGGGAGGCGGCATGAACGGCTTGACCATCTTCGTCGGCACGGTCGTCATCGCGATCGCGGCGATCATCATCGCTCGCCGCCGAGGCCACGGCGCCAACAGGTGAGCCCTCTCGGGCCCGGGCAGACGCAGGTCCCAGAACCACGGTGTCGCGGCGACGGCAAGCCTTCAAACTCATCATCGTGAGGATGCGCGCTTGCGTCGGCGCGGTAGCTTGCTCGGCCGCACTGCTTTTCGCCGCCTGTGGTCCGAAGGACGCGGTGGCAGCAGAGGGTCTGTTCTTTCCCACGGTGCCACGGCAAGACATCTATCCCTCGGCGCTGATGACAGGAACGCTCGAAGAACGTTCCGGTTGTCTCTTCGTGTCGGCGGGTCACGAGCGCTGGTTGCTCCTGTGGCCGGAGGACTATTCCGCGAGGGTCGGTCAGGGCGGTCAGGGCGTCGCTCTCGAGGTCGTCGACGAGTACGGGGATCCCGTTGGTTCGGTTGGCGACACACTCAGCGTGGGGGGTGGGGAAACGAACCCCCTCGAGGTTGGCGGATCGGCAGAAGCGGATCGATGGGCTGCCGAGCTGATGGGACAACAGACGCCTGAACGCTGCGGACATCTCTACTGGCTGGTCTCCCCCTGACCGCGCCCCAGCAGCGTGACGTGGCTCCTCCGTAGACTTCGGCACATGGTGCCGCCTTCTCCGTCAACGAACACGTCATGACCCACAGATTGCTCCTCGACGTCTCGAGCTTGACCTACCGGGCGTACTTCGCGATGCGCGACACGGTGTTCTCACCCGACGGCCAACCCGTGGGGGCGGTCCACGGTTACCTCGACATGGTGGCGCGGCTGATCGCCTCGCGCCGCCCCGACGAGGTCGTCCACGTCTACGACCACGAATGGCGCCCGGTGGCCCGCACCGACATCTACCCCGCGTACAAGGGCAACCGGCCCCCCGACCCCGAGGACCTGCCGCCCCAGTTCGAGCTCCTCCGTCAGGTGCTCGACACCACCGGCATGCTCCAGGCGCAGACCGAGGGCTGGGAGGCCGAAGACGCGATCGGTGCCTTCTGTCTCGACGCGCGGCCCGACGATCGCCTGGAGATCGTGAGCGGCGATCGGGACCTGATCCAGCTGGTCCGCGACCCGGTCGTCCGGCTGCTTTTCACCGTGCGGGGCGTCTCGGATCTGTTGGAGTTCGACGAGGCGGGTGTGCTCGCGAAGTACGACGTCCCCGCCTCGCGGTACGCCGAGTTCGCCATCCTGCGCGGCGACCCGAGCGACGGTCTCCCGGGCGTCAAGGGGGTGGGCGAGAAGACGGCTCGCGCGCTCGTCCAGGCCTTCCCCTCGATCGAGGCGATCCTGGAGGCCGCCGCAGGAGGCTCCCTCACGATCTCGCCGGCGATCCGCCAGAGACTGCTGGAATCCGCTGCCTACCTGGCCGACATGCAGCGTCTGGTGCCCGTGAACGCCGAGGCGACGCTGTCCCTGTGGGCCGGCGAGCGCGATGACGAGGCCTTCAAGGAGCTGGCCGTCACGCTGGGCGTGAAAGGACCGGCCCAGCGCCTGCTGGCCGCGACGGAGGCCTCCGGAGCGGGCTGAAGGTCGTGCGAAACACCGTTCGCAGAGGACCTTGCCCGGAAGTCGGACTCAGGACGAGCGGCTCTCCGGCCGATGCTATCGACGGACGACGACGCTGGCAGCCGGGGCGAACCATCAGCTCGCACCGCGCCGAGGAGGCACGCGAACGATGACGATCACGTCCCAGGACGAACGGACGATCCGCTCGGTCGACGAGACGTTCCGCTTCATCCTCGACCGTTTCCGAGCCGCCTACCCCACGTTCCGGATCAGTGACGACGTCATCCGCCGCTACCACCTCTCGATCTCGACCCGAGGCTTCGTGATCCTCTGCGGGCCGAGCGGGACGGGCAAGACGTGGCTCGCCCAGGCGTACGCCGAGTGCCTCCAGGCGCGCACCAAGCTCGTCGCGGTGGACCCGAGCTGGTCGTCGAACGAAGACCTGCTCGGGTATCTCTCACCGCTCGACGGCTTCTACCACGGCACGCCGTTCAGCGAGTTCGTGAAGGAAGCCGCGCGGGAATGGGACGCCGCGAACCGCGAGTACCGCCCGCCGCGCTACTTCCACGTGATCTTGGACGAGATGAACCTGGCCCGCGTCGAGCACTACTTCAGCCGCTTCCTCTCGTCCATGGAGGTGCGGTCACGCGAAGGTGTCGCCCAGCTCGACCTGGCGCCCGGACACCACGTCGAGCTGACACCCAACCTCCGCTTCACAGGCACGGTCAACATCGATGAGACGACCCACGGGTTCGCCGACAAGGTGTTCGACCGTGCGCAAGTGATCGAGCTCCCCCTCGAACGTACCGACGTCATGGAGCATCTCGATGGGGCCCCGCATGCGGAGACGCTGCTGGCGGTCTGGGACTCGCTCCGGTCGGTCGCCCCGTTCGGGTTCCGGGTGCTCGACGAGGTCAACACGTACGTCCACGCCGCGGAGGAGATCGGCACCGACTGGCGCCAGGCGTTCGATGAGCAGCTCGTGCAGAAGGTCCTCCCGCGCGTTCGCGGGGACGGATCTCGCCGGCGTGGCGCTCGACACGTTCATGGCCACGCTGGGCGACGACTTCCCGCTGGCCACGGCGAAGGCCACGCGGATGCGGGCGGAGCTCGACGCGCATGGCTTCCTCGCGTTCTTCTAGGCCGCGCCGACCCGCGACGCGGGGACGCGCCCGTCCGCGCAATCGGGCGGCCGCCGCTTCGGCCGTCACGTCGAAGGCCGGAACGGCTCCCCACGAGGACCCTGCTGCGGAGGACGCCACGCCGTCGAGTGGGGATCCGGACGCTCGTTCGTCGGGATCCGCACGCCCGCGCAACCGGCACGACCCCGAGCTCGAGCGGCTCCGACTCGCGATCTACGGTGAGCCCGACCATCCCGGTCTCGTGCGGATCCTCCCCGAGCTCCAGATCAAGCACCGCCGAGAGCTCCGGCGCGAGGAGCGTTGGTCGAAGGAAGAGCTCGTCCGTCACCCCGACCCCCGCCAGCTGATCCGCGCGATGCGCAAGGCCGGGAACCTGGACGAGCGAGGACTCCCCGTCTACACCCTCGATGAACGGCGGTTCTCGACGGCGGATGTCCACGAGAACCGCTACGTGCGCGGCGTCGTCGACGAGGTCCGCCAGCGCGTGCTCGACCTGCTGGACGACGGGGAACGCGAGGCGATCCTCTCCTCAAGGACCTCGAGCGGGCCCGTGCACAGGCGTCGTTCCTGGGTGAGGTGGGACCGCCCGGGCGCCGCGGCCGCGAGCCCACCACCACCCTGATGAAGGATTCCGATCTACCGCGCCGTCGTCGCGCTGCGCGTCTAGATCCGGCTCATCCGTCCGCGCCGCGGCCGCGGCGCAAGGCACGGCGGAGAGGGCTCACGAGGCGGGCACGCTCGGCGGCGCGCCGAAGCTCGACCTCTCGCCGGCGCTGCTCTCCCCGGGTCACCTCGGTAGGGAACGGCATCCACGTCATCTTGCACACCTCCTCGATCTGGCTGTATCGTTCCATGTGAAGATACTTCACATAGAAGTTTTATGTCAAGAGACTTGACCTCGAAGGAGCGACGCATGGGCCGATCCGAGACGCGCTCACCCGAGCGACAGGATTCGATCGATGGCTTCCTCGAGCAGGCCCTGGAGCTCTACCCCACGCTCGACCGCGAGGTCGAGGGTGCGGTGGAACGGCTCTGGAGGGTCGTGAAGTATCTGATGCGAACGACGGAGCGCACGGTCGGCGGATTCGACCTGAACAGCGGCGAGTTCCATCTCCTCCTGAAGCTGCGCCAGGCCCCGACCCAGCGGCTGACGGCGGGTGAGTTGGCCGAGCGTCTGTCGCTCTCCTCGGGTGCGATGACCAACCGCCTCGATCGCCTTGAGGAGGCGGGCCTCATCACCCGCGAACGCGACCCGAACGACCGCAGGAGCGTGATCGTGGGCCTGACGGAGACGGGCGTGGAGGTCGTCGGCCGCGCCGTCGGTGCCCAGGCCGAGGTGGAGTCGCGCTTCCTGGGTGTGCTGACGGCCGCCGAACAACGGCGCCTGAACGATCTGCTCCGCAAGCTCGTGCTCGAGCTCGAGGATCGGAAGGAGAAGTGGTAGCGGCTCAGGCAGTGGCGGCCGTGTGCGCCTCGGCGATCAGGGCCTCGGCGGCACCGGCACCGTTGCCGAGATCCATCACGATGCCCACGTGGTCGTCAGCGTGCCAGATGCACGCGGATCCATCCACACCCGGCCCGGAGACGGGGACGCAGCGATAGTCGGCGCCGTCGTGGATGCCGCTCACGCCGCCCTCGGCGTCGACGGTGGCCCCTGCCTGGGTCATCCCGTCGATCAGGGCATCGAAGAGCTGGTCGGTGGTCTCGAGGGACGACCCCTCCACGAGGATCAGCATCGTCTCGGGGAACGCGCTGCGGCCGTACGTCGCGGCGTGCACCTCGAGATCCCACTTGTCACCTTCGTCTCGCATCTCCGACTCGAAGTCCTTGGCGGTGTCGTTGGTCTGACGAGGGAGCCCACCGAGCGTCTCGGGGATCGACACGCCGCCGCCCATGAGCGAGGCGACCAGCGCGTAGCCGAGGACCGCTCCGATCGCCCCGAGCACGACCCGGAGCGCCAGGCTGCCACCGGACGAAGCCGGGGCGGTCTCGGAGACGCCCGACGGGAACGGTCCACCGGGGGGCGCCGGGACACGGGACGATGTCGGGGCAGGCTGACCGAGACCGCGCGCGAGACCCGGGTGCAGGCCACCCGGACGGGAGCCACCGGGAGGGGCCGGCAGGTCCGCCAGGGGCGCGAAGCATTGCCAGCAGAACTGCGCGCTGGCGGGGTTCTCCGCGCGGCACGAGGGGCACGCGCGCTTCTCATCGACCTGCATGATGGCGTTCCCTCACGTAGGGGTCCGTTTCCCGTTCCCGTTCCCATCGGCAGGACCGTCCGAGGACCTGAGGCGAGCGCTCTGGCCGGTGGCGAGGGCGGCGGAGGCCCCGATCGAGGGTTCCCCGGGACGGCGAGGTAGGGTCTGGATCCATGGCGGGGCGGACGATCCAGCTGGACGGCCCGATCGACCTCGCGCGGACGCTCTTCCCGCTCCGGCGGGGACACCAGGACCCCACGACACGGATCGGTGCCGGTCATGTCCTGCGGGCCCTCAGGACGCCCGAGGGACCCGCGGTCCTCGAGCTGCGGGCGGGAGGGCCCGATCGCGTCGAGGCCGACGCGGTCGGCCCCGGGGCCGTGCGCGCCCTCGAGGTCGACGCGCCGGGGCTGGTGGGGGAGCACGACGACGCGAGCGGCTTCGAGCCGCGCGACGCCGTCGTGCGCGACCTCTGGCGGCGGCACCGTGGCGTTCGTCTCACGCGCGCCGCCGTGAGCCCGGTCCTCGTGGCCGCCATCCTCGAGCAGAAGATCACCGGCCTGGAAGCACGTCGTGCCTGGCGCGGGCTCGTCCACACCACCTCCGAACGCGCGCCCGGCGCGTCGGGCCTCTGGCTCCCACCCGATGCCGACCGCGTGGCCGCGACGCCGTACTTCGTCTTCCACCGGTTCGGGGTGGAACGCCGACGTGCCGACATCGTGCGCGCCGTGTGCTCGCGAGCTCGGCGGATTCGAGGCGCTCGGCGACGCCGAGCGCCTCCAGGGCTGGCTCCGATCCCTGCCGGGGATCGGAGCCTGGACGGCCGCCGAGACCGCCCGGCTCGCACTGGGCGATCCGGACGCCGTCTCGGTCGGCGACTTCCATCTGCCGAACCTGGTGGCGTGGGTGCTGGCAGGCGAAGCGCGCGCCGACGACGCCCGGATGCTCGAGCTCCTCGAGCCCTATCGGGGTCATCGGGGTCGGGTGCAGTGCCTCCTCGAGGCGAGCGGCCTGCGGGCGCCGGCCTTCGGTCCGAGGACCGAGGTCCGCTCGATCGCGCACCTCTGATGAGGAGGGCGATCAGAGGGCAAGGTAGCCCTCGAGGTCATCCTCGACGTGCGGGATGACGTTCAGCACGTACGTGCCGCCGACGCACCCGGGACACCAGCTCGACGCGTTGATCGCGCGGCCGGACGCGATGGCCGACCCGCACCGCCGGAGCGACGCCACGATCGCCCCGTAGCCGTAGACCGTCCACCCGTTGTCGATCGTCTCCCACGTGCCGAGGAGGCCCTGCGCGAGCGAGACGAAGTTCTGGACGCCGACCGAGTTGAAGTCCGTCGAGCCCGGCATCCCATGCGTCGTCGCGAGCGGGTTCCAGGCAGCCTGGGTCGATTCCGCCGCCTGCCAAGCGGCCATGACCACGAGGTTCGAGCGGCAGACCGGCGCATCGACCAGACGGAGGAACAGCTGCGCCCAGCGGCCATACGTGACGTGGTACTCCCCTTGCAAGGCGTCGCTCAGCCCGGAGAGGTCGATCCGACCGGTCCCGCCGGGGCCGGCTCGGAGCCGTTCGATCAGCGCGATCGCGTCCTGGCGGGCCGCCTCGAGCGACTCGAACGCGGCCACCTCGCTCGCGGCCGCCGCGACCTGCGTGTCGCGGGCCTCCTCCAGGGCCGTGACGGTCGCCGTCTGCTCACCCGCGAGGGCATCGACCGCTGTGGCCCGGATCTTCGAAGATCGCGCTCGAGCAACGAGACATCGCCCGCCACGCGGACCGCCTCCGTGCTCGCCGCCTCCGCGTAGGCGAGGCGATCCGTCGCCTCCGTGAACGATCCGCTCCCCAGCACGAGGCTGACCGCCGTGGCGTCGAGGGAGCCGGGCCCGGCGTCCATGAACGCCTCGGCCGCCAACCGGTCCAACTCCGCCTGGACCGCTTCCCGTCGGGCCTGGGCCCGTTCCATGGATGCCACGACGTCCTGACGAGCCTGCTCGAGCGCGCCGAGGCGATCCGAGGCGCGCGAGATCCGCTCGTTCGCGATCGCGAGCTCGTTCCGGCGCGCCTGGAGGACGGCCGCCTGGTCGGCGATCCGGACGGCCAGATCGCCGAGGCGCGCCCGGGTCTCGGCCAGCCGCCCCGGCGAGGCCGTGGCGGCCGGCACCTCCATCGTCTGGAGCAGCGGGACGACGAGGGCGACGGTCAGCCCTGCACGGAACAGCCGACGGACGGCACGGGACGCACGCACGGAAGCGGTATCGACCGAGGAGCCCGACCGGTTGACCGGGCTCAGGTCGTGTTCGCCTCGTCCAGCAACGTGGCGATGTCGGCGACGCGGACCGACGACCCTTTCGCTTTCGCGGCATCGTCCAGCATCACGTAGCAGTACGGGCACGCGACCGCGAGCGTCCCCGCACCGGTCGCCTCGGCTTCGGCGAACCGGGTGTCGTTGATCCGGGTCGTACCGCCTTCTTCCATCCAGAACCGGGCACCCCCGGCGCCACAGCAGAACGAGCCTTCACGGTTCCGCGGCATCTCCCGGAGCCGGCCCGTTGCCGCCAGCACGTCGCGGGGCGCGTCGAACCGGCCGTTGTGGCGGCCGAGGTAGCAGGCGTCGTGATACGTCACGTCCCCGTTCCCGGGCGCCGCGGGTGCGAGCGTGCCGGCGGCGAGGAGGCTCGCGAGGAACTCGGTGTGATGCATGACCTCGAACGTGCCGCCGTAGTCCGGGTATTCGTTCGCGAGCGTGTTGAAGCAGTGGGCACAGCTGGCGACCACGGTGGTCACGCCCGCCTCCCCCAGCGTCTGCACGTTCCGTTCGGCGAGCGACTGGAACAGGTACTCATGGCCCATCCGCCGGGCGGGGTCACCGGTGCAGCGTTCGCGGGGGCCGAGGATCGGCGAAGTCGACCCCCGCGGCCGTCAGCAGCCGCGCGATCGATCGGGTCGTCTCCCGCGCTCGCTCATCGAAGGCGCCCGCGCAGCCGACCCAGAACAGGACCGCGGGCGCCGGCTCGCCGGGGGAGAGCACCCGCACGTCGAGACCCTCGGTCCACTCGGTCCTCGTGGCCGCCGGCTGGCCCCAAGGGTTCTCGGCCGGACCCTCCATGCCGCGGAGCATGGCACCGGCTTCGGACGGGAACCGGGATTCCGCCATCACGAGGTGGCGGCGGAGATCCACGATCGTGTCGACGTGCTCGATATCGACCGGGCACGCCTGCACGCAGGCGCCGCAGGTCACGCAATCCCACACGACCTCGTCGGTGACGGCGTTCGGCACGAGCGGCTGCAGCTCGACCGTTCCCGCCGCGGACGCCCCCAGGATGGCGGCGCTCTCGCCGACCACGTGATCGCGGAGATCCATGATCAGGAGCTTCGGAGACAGCGGCTTGCCGGTGGCCCACGCGGGGCACACCTCCTGGCAGCGGCCGCACTCCGTGCAGCTGAACAGGTCGAGCAGCTGCTTCTGCGAGAGATCGGTCCCCACCGCCGCGCCGAAGTGGATCTCCTCCTCCGGTGACTCGAGATCGATGCGGAGCGGTGCGAGCGTGCCCGGGGCAGCGTTCTTCGCCAGGTAGACGTTCGGCGCGGCCGTGAGGATGTGGAGGTGCTTGGATCGGGGGAGGAACGCGAGGAAGCCCAGCACCACGAGCAGGTGCGACCACACGAAGACCCGTTCCAGCGTCTCGGTCGTCTCCCCCGCCCCGAAGACGCCCGCGAGGGCGTTCGCCATGGGGAGCGACGTCGGATGCTCCACCTGGCCGAGGGCGATCCGCGTCGCGTTCCACAGCGTGAGCGTCACGACGATCGCCAAGATCGTGAGCAGGATCCGGTCGGCCTCCTCCATGTGGGAACCGCGGAAGCGATCCGGTCGCTGCACCTTGCGGATCCAGAACGCGATCGCGATACCGAGGACCACCAGCATCGAGAAGACGTCCACCAGCAGGAGGTACCACGGCGCCTGGCCGAGCAGCGGGAGCGACGCATCGCGGTCCACGATCGCGATCGCGGCCTCGATGATCGTGGGGAACAGGACCAGGAACCCCCAGAAGATCGCCGCGTGCATGAAGCCCGGCACAAACTTCTGGAAGAGCTTGCGCTGGCCGAAGACCTGCACCAGCTCGCGCCGCACGCGTGACGCCGGGTCGTCGGTGCGATCGACGGGACGCCCGGCGCGCAGGATGCGCCATCGCGGGCGCGCCCGCCGCACGAAGAGACCGACCGCGGCGGCCACGACGACCACCAACGCGATCAGGCTCAGGACCGATGCCACCGGGCCGCCTCCCCCCACATCGGGTGCGATGCTACGCGCTGCTACGGTGCCGAGGTGGCGATCTGGCTGGCGACCGTGGCCTCGCTCGGTCACGGAGACTGCGAGGCGGTGCGAGCCGGACTCCTCCACCAACCCGCGAACGCCGTCTCCAGCCTCGCCTTCCTCGCGTCGGGGGCGTGGATCGCGTCCCGGGCGATCCGGGTGCCGAGCGAGCGCGCCGAGCTCCTGGTGTTCGGGGCCGCCGTAGCGGCGAACGGCGTCGGCAGCTTCCTCTTCCACGGACCCGCGCCGGGCGGGAGCCGCTGGGCGCACGATCTGGTCGCGTTGTCGCTCCCGGTGTTCGTGGCGGCCCACGATGCGGGGCTCGTGCGGGACGTCCCGCCCCGCGTGCGACTCGCCTGGTTCGGGGGAGCGATCACGATCGTGGCGATCGTGATCGCGGTCTGGCCGGATGCGCTGGTGCCCCTTGGCTTCGCCGCGGCGCTCGCCGCGGGCGCGGGCGAGGCCGGCGCGTTCCGCGCCGGCTACCGCCCGCGCCCCGGCAACGCCGGGCCGCTGCAGGTGCTCGCGTGGTCGGTGGTGCTCGTGGCGCTCTCGCTGGGCGGACTGGCGTTCCTGTTCGGCCGCACCGGCTCACCGCTGTGCCGGCCGGGGAGCCTCCTCCAGGTCCACGCCGCGTGGCACCTGCTCGTGGCCGTCGCGGCGGCCGCGTACGCCTGGGCGGCCTTCGAGCTCCGTGGGAGCGCTCAGTAGTCGGATCGCTGCGACACCAGGACGATGACGGCCGCTGCGATCGCGAACACGACGGCGGCGAAGATGTAGCCCGAGCTGGTGCCGCTCACCTCGAGGTCGGTCGACAGCTGGAGGCCGAGATCCTCGTACACCTGGGTGAGCTCGTCAGCCGTCGCGGCCGTGAAGGCTTCCGCCTCGGTGGTCCTGGCGATGTCCTCCAGCAGTGCATCGTTGTTGAGCCTCACGTCGTTGCTCAGCAACACCGTCGAGACGGGGATCCCGAGCCGTGCCGCACGCTCCGCGGCCACCTCGGGGGGCACCTCGTCCGGGGCCAAGGTGATCCCATCCGAGAGCAGGATCACCGCGGCGGCCCGTTCTCCATCCTTCGCCCAATCGGCCTCGATCGAATCCAACGCCAAGCTCAGCCCGTCGCCGATCCTGGTCCCTCGCCCACGCTCGAGGTCCGCGAGGGCGGCCGCCGCCTCCTCATGGTCCGGCGTCGGCACGACCACCTCGGTCACCTCTCCCGCGAACGTGACCAGGCCCACACGGATCCCGTCCGGGAGTTGCTCGATGAACGCGCGAGCCGCCTGCTCCGCAGCCCCGAGCCTGGACGGCTCGATGTCCGTCCTGCTCATCGACGCCGACACGTCGATCACGAGCACGGCCGTGCCGTACGACGTCTGACGGTCGAAACGGAACCCCGTGACGCCGAGGATGAGACACACGACGGCCAGGGCGAGCAGGAGGATCGGCACGACCTTCTGCCACAGGGGGGTGCGGCGGTACGAGCTGCCGGTCGCCTTCTTCCTGGAGCTCCCGGATCTGCTGCGGGCAGACGCCCTCTCCCTGCTCGTCCTCGTGGACCCTCCCCGGGATGACCCCCCACCCTGCGGGCGGGCCTTCATCAGACCCATCACGTACATCGCCCCGACGCCGACGACCGCCACGCCGAGGATGAGGACCAACGCCATGCGCGACACCGTACGGCACCGACCTGGGGCGGAACAGCATCCACCCGATGTAGGCCGTCCCTCCCACGAGCCTGGCGGACGGCCCTCCCCCGGCCGCTACGCTGCGTGGGTGTCCGCCGAACCCGGCACGCCCGCCATCCGTGCGCTCGAGGGGAGCGACCTGGCCTTCCGGCTCGTGCGGACGGCGATCCCTTCGAGCGCCGAGGAGAGCGCCGCCTTGCAGGGGATCGACGCCGGCAACCTCCTGCGGTCGATCGTGGTCCGGCGAGGCGCGCAGGACTACGTCTTCGTCCTGGTTCCCGGGGGGCGCCGGATCGACTGGCCGCGGCTCCGCCAGCATCTCAGGGTGTCCCGGCTCTCGCTCCCCGATGCCGACGAGGCGCGGCGGGCCACCGGCTACGAGCGCGGCGCCATCACCCCCCTGGGGTCCGCGGAGCCCTGGCCGGTGGTGGCCGACGCCACCGTGCCCGGCCTCGGGACGGTGGCGATCGGTGCCGGCGAGCGTGGAGTGAACCTGCACGTGGAGGCCGCCGACCTGCTGCGCCACCTGGACGCGGAGGTCGCCGATGTCACGGATCCCGTCGAGCCGATCGACTGATGGGATGGGACACGCCACCCATGAAGAGTTGAGCCACACCCCACGTCGAGCGCGAGCCGCGGTCCGCTCCCCCACCTGAGCCCGTCCCGGCGGTAGGTTCGGGCAGATGTCCCATCGGCACACCCCCGGAGCGCCCCGATGGCTTCGCGCGGTCGTCGTCGGCATCTTCGCCCTCGTCGTGATCGGTCTTGTCGCCCTGTGGCCGCGTGGCGACCTCAATCTCGGTGATGCTGAGGCCCTCGTCAGCCGGGGGAACCTGGTTCGCGGGACCGTGGAGTCGGTCGACGAAGGACCGTGCGCCGCTGCGGTCCCGGGGCAGGAACCGGCACCGACCTGCGTCCTGGCGACGGTGCGCCTCGAGGAGGGACCCGATGAGGGGTCGACGGTCCCCCTCGAGCTTTCGGCCGAGGTCGGGCCCGTCGACCTCGAGGTCGGCGACGGGCTCATTCTCGAGGGTCCGCCGGCCTCGGCCCCTGACGCCCCCTACGGGCTGTACGATCGGGTGCGAACGCCCGCCCTGCTGTGGCTCGCGATCTTGTTCGCCGGCCTCGTGATCGTGCTCGGCAGGCTGAAGGGTCTCGGGGCGCTCGCCGGACTCGGCGTGTCGCTCTTGCTGCTGGTGTGGTTCGCGCTCCCCGCCATCCTCCACGGCTCCTCGCCGCTCCTGGTCGCAGCGGTGACCGCCGGAGCCACGGCCTACGTGGTCATCTTCCTCGCACACGGGTTCGGCGAGCTGACCGATGTCGCCCTGCTGGGCACGCTCGGAGGGGTCGCGCTCGCCCTGCTCCTCGGCGCCCTCTGGGTTCCGTTCGCCGAGCTCACCGGGCTCGCCTCAGAAGGGGCCTCCGTGGTCCGGGTCCTCGGGCTCGATGTCGACCTCGGGGGGCTCCTGCTGGCCGGGGTCGTGATCGGGGCGCTCGGGGCCATCGACGACGTGGCGGTCACGCAGGCCTCCGCGGTCCGCGAGCTGCGCGACTCGGACGTGACCGCCCGCGACGACCTGTTCGCCGCCGGGATGCGGGTGGGACGCGACCACGTGGGGTCCATCGTGAACACGCTCGTGCTCGCCTACGCGGGCGCGTCGCTGCCGCTCCTGATCGTGTTCGAGCTCTCGGGGACGCCGATCTCCCGGGTCCTCACGAGCGAGCTCGTCGCGACCGAGATCGTGCGAACGCTGGTCGGCAGCATCGGGCTCCTAGCGGCGATGCCGTTCACCACGTGGCTGGCTGCGGAGGTGTTCGGCCACGAGGGCATCGAGGTCGACGTCCCCGCGGAGTGATGCGAGCACGGTTCCTGACTGGGGAGGGAGATCGGATCAACGTCCGATAGGCACGACTCCTCTGCCCTGGACGACGTAGGGAAACGCCGCTCAACATCCCCCTGAAGAGGGACGCAACCTACGACCGTCGTCCGATTGCTGGGTCATCGACGTTGTGCCTACGCTCTGCCGGCTTCGGCCGGCGGAAGCGGAGACCCAGCGACGAAGGGGGATCGGGGGGGTCCGCCGGCATCGTCGCGTGCAATGACATCGATGTCCGACCTCGCGCTTCCGACCTACGGTCGACAGCTGCGCGAGATGCGAGAGGGGGATCCTTCGCATGAAGCGACACGCGGCTCGGGCCGCACTCGTTGCGGCCGTCTTGGCGTTCACCACGATCGGCGTGCAGTCCGCAGGCGTGGCACGACCGACCCAGCTCCGGCTCGGCGACATGCCGATCCAGGTCACGAGAACGATCGAGGGCTACCGGGCCCCATCAGCGGAGCTCGCCCGCACGGACCGTCGCCTCCTCGGGCTGACCGGGACGGCACGGAAGCCGGTCCTCGTGAAGTTCGACTATGACGGCCTGGGCAGCTACGCAGGTGGTCTCGATGGGCTGGCTGCGACGAGCCCGGACGTGACCGGGCGACCTGTGAAGCTCAACCGACCGGCAGATGCCGCGTACGGACGGTACGTCGCGGCCCGCGAGGCCACGATCATCACCTCGATCCACGCGCAGGTCCCGGGCGTGAAGGTCGGCGAGACCTTCCGGATCGCGTTCGGTGGCGCTGCGATGCGTGTGCCGGCGAACCGGATCGACGACCTGCTCCGCGTGCCCGGGGTCGTCGCCGTGATGAAGGACAAGAAGGCCCAGCCGCAGACGGATACGACACCGGGGTTCCTCGGCGCCGATCAGGTTTGGCCGACGCTCGGTGGGCAGTCCAACGCTGGCGAGAACGTGTTGGTCGGCGTCCTTGACACGGGTGTGTGGCCCGAGCACCCGTCGTTCGCGGACCCCGGGATCGACCCGATCGGCGGTTCCTTCGCCTGTGAGTTCGGCGACGGCAGCGATCCGCTCCTGGGCGACCCGTTCACCTGCAACGACAAGCTGGTGGGGGCGTACGCCTTCACCGACACGTACATGACCTTCGAGACGGCGCTCCCCGGCGAATTCTGCAACAACGCTACGGGCGAGTGCTCGGCGCGCGATGCCGACGGCCATGGGACGCACACCTCCTCAACGGCGGTCGGCAGCCCGGTCGACGACGCGAGCATCTTCGGGATCGATCGAGGCGACATCAGCGGCATGGCGCCGGGGGCGCACCTGATCATGTACCGCGTGTGTCTCGAGGAGGGCTGCTACCAGTCCGACTCCATCGACGCGGTGGAGCAGGCGATCCTGGACGGCGTCGACGTCATCAACTTCTCGATCAGCGGCGGTGCGAACCCGTACACGGACGGTGTCGAGCTCGCGTTCCTCGACGCGTACGCCGCCGGGATCCTGGTGAACGCCTCGGCAGGGAACGCCGGCCCCGGCGCCGGCACCGCCGATCACGGCGGTCCGTGGACGAACACCGTCGGCGCGTCGACGTCGCCCCGACAGTGGTTGACCACGGTGCACCTCACGGCGGACAACGCCGACACCTTCGACGCCACGGGTGCGAGCATCACGCCCGGCGTCACGAGCGACACGCCGGTGGTCTCCGCGGGCGACGTCGCCGGCTACGGCGACCCCGAGTGCGGGACGCCGCTGCCGGCTGGTTCTGTGACCGGTCAGGTGGTCCTCTGCCTCGGGCAGTTCAGTCGCAACCTGCGCGCGAACAACGTGCTCGCGGGCGGCGGCGCCGGGATGCTCCTGGTCGTTCCACCGCCGGGTCCCGGCAACCTGTTCACGGACAACTTCTGGGTCCCGACCGTCACCATCAACTCGCCGGACCCGGGCATCGACCTCCTCGACTTCGTGGATGCTCACTCCGGCATCGTGGCCCATTGGGACACGGGGTCGGCAACGGCGGTCACGCCGGACGTCATGACGAGCTTCTCGTCGCGCGGTCCGGTCGGTGACTGGATCAAGCCGGATGTCACGGCACCCGGGATCCAGATCCTCGCCGGTCACACGCCGGAGCCCGTCAGCGTGTTCGGCGGACCTCCCGGCGAGTTCTACCAGGTGATCGCGGGCACCTCGATGTCGAGCCCGCACGCCGCGGGCGTGTCGGCCCTGGTGCGGGCGGTGCATCCGAGCTGGACGCCGGGGCAGGTGAAGTCGGCGCTCATGACCTCCTCCATCCAGCAAGTGCTGGAAGAGGACGGCGTGACACCGGCGGACCCGTTCGACATGGGCGCCGGCTCGATCCGAGCGAACCTGGCGGTCAACCCGACGTTGACCTTCGACGAGACTGCGGCGAACTACGCGGCGGGCGCCGCCGACCCGCTCGGGCGGATCGATCTCAACGTCCCGAGCATCAACGCACCGGTCATGCCCGGCATGATCACGACGACCCGCACGGCCGTCAACGTGAGCGGATCCAAGCAGAAGTTCACCGCGAACGTGGAGGCTCCCTCGGGAGCATCGATCACCGTGCAGCCCCACTCGTTCTCGGTGAACAAGGGAGGCTCGTTCACGTTCAGCGTCACGATCGACGGGACCGGGCTCGCCGAGGGACAGTACTTCGGGAGGATCGACCTGGTCCCTCAATCGGGCGCCAACAAGGTCACGCTGCCGGTCGCGTTCCTCAAGACGCAGGGCGACGTGACCCTGTCCCATGACTGTGCCTCGACCACGATCGCCCGGCGCACCAGCACACCGTGCCAGACCACGGTGACCAACTTCGCGTCGGTGCCGGCGAACTACGAGCTCAGCGTCGAGTCGCAGCCGAAACGGGTCGTTCGGCTCCAGAACGTCGGGGCCCCGGGTGTTGCAACCTCCAACGGCTTCACAGCCGCCGGGACCCTCTCGCCTGCGGAACCTCCGGACATCCAATCGATCACGCCCGGCGGCCTGTTCGGCTACCTGCCCCTGGAGGACTTCGGGGTGCCGCCGCTCGCGACGTTCACGGACGAAACCCTCGTGAACCTCAGTGTCGAACCGTTCCGCTACGGGGGTGAGGTCTACGACCGGATCGGCATCACCTCGAACGGCTACGCGGTCGTCGGCGGGGGCGGCTCGGCCGACCTCGACTTCGTCCCGCAGACCTTCCCCGACCCGACCAGCCCGAACAACGTCTTGGCGCCGTTCTGGACGGACCTGAACCCGGCGGACGCACCCGCAACGGGTGCGATCAGGGCGGACTACCTCTGCGCGAGCTCGGTCGATTGCTGGCTGGTCATCGACTGGGACGAGATCCCGACCTTCGGGACCGGCGGAGCCGATCTGCACTCGTTCGAGATCTGGCTCCAGCTGACACTGGCTCCGGGTGAGCTGATCACCTACGAGATGGGAGACATCGGCGTTGGCGATCCCGGGGTCGGAACGAGCACCGGCGCCGAGAACCGGAACGGATCGAGCGGCGTGAACCTCGGCTCGATCCCCGGCGACGGCACCGACTACACGATCACGGCCGGGACGCCGACGGCAGGCGGCTCCGTCACCGTCGCCTACGATGCCTTCGGCTCCGCGGCGGGAACGGGATCCATCCTCGCGCGGCTGGAGACGGACGTGACCCCCGGGGTCACGACCGAGGCGGTGGTCATCACCGTCACCTGATCAGCGTCGAGGGGAACGCGAGAGGCGGTCCTTCCGGGGCCGCCTCTCGCGTTCAGTCGGCCTCGTGGGGGCGCCCGGCCTTCCCAGCACGCCGGTCGACCGATCGGTCAGATCGGGTTGGTCCAGGCTTTGCGCCCGACCGCCGACTCGATCACGAGGCGACGGTACGGGACCTCGATCGGAGGCGTGAACCGGGCCCGGACGATCAGGCCCTCCCCGTCGCGCTCGAGGATGTGTGCTCCGTCCTCACGGTTGCGATGGTCGGCTCGCACCGCCCAGCCCAGCTCGTGCCGCGAGGCGAGGACGATCGATCGCGCCGGGCTGCACAGGACCTCGAGGGCGGAACCGTCGCGCGTGACGTCGTGGATGACAGGTCCCGCGCTCGCGTAGGTCCAGCCCAGCCGGAGGGCCTCCAGCACCGCGGGCTCGGAACGGTCGGGAGCCCGCACCATGGTCCAGGCATCGTCGATGTCGAACCCGGGGTAGTGGCAGTCGTCGGTCGCGAAGCCCCACATCGGCCGGCCGGCTTCGAGGATCTGATCCCACAGGTAGGACGAATCGCCTCGAGCGTTCTCTCGCTCGGCGCTGCTGTTGAACAGCTCGATCCCGTGGACGCCGTCGGCCGCGAGGACGGTCTCGAGGGGCAGCCCGCTCCAGTAAGGGTGCGCCACGAACGACACGCCGCCCTGCTCGTCGATGGATCGCCCGGCGGAGGCGAGATCGGGGAAGGTCTTGAAGAGGTAGTTGTCCATCGGACCCCAGTGGACGCCGATCCCCGCCGGGGTCCTCCGGGATGTCCGAGATGCCGATCGCGAGGATCTCGGTGAACCGATCTTGCCCGAGCGGGTCGGCCGCGAGCTCCGCGCCGGTGATGACGAGGAGGCGCTCGGTGGAGGGCACCGAGGTCAGCGTCCAGTGATCGGTGATGGCGAGCACGTCGAAGCCCATCCACTCGTGGTGGGCAACGTGGGCGTCCGGCTCGAGGTCACCGTCCGAACGCCGCGTGTGGGTATGCAGCGCAGCCTTCAACCACTCGCCGTCCATCTCGAACGGGTTCGCGCTGGACGGGACGTCCATCGGGTGGCTCCACGCTCCTTCGGTGCGGTCGGGGGTCGACGCTACCGCGACCCCTGCCGGAGCCCCAAATCCCCACCCGACCCGGTCCCTGGGTCGCGGGGCCGAACGGCGGTTCGAGTCGGCCGAACGTCCTCCGGAGAAGGGCCCCGAAAGATGCTTCAGCCGAGCCCATCGCACGCCGATGCATCCATCGGACTGGCGAACAGGAGGAGGAACGATGGGCGCCGACAAGGACGTTCAGGAAGAGACCGCCACCGCCCAGCTCTCCGCCTCTGAAGAGGCGTTGCGCGCGGCGATGGATCAGGTCGATGCAGCGCAGCGGGAGCTCCAGGCGGCCGACGAGGCCCGGAAGGCTCGTGAAGACGAGTTGACCCGTGCCGCCGAAGAGCTCGACCACACGATCGGGCAGTCGATCGAGGCGTGCGCCGCGGAGCGCGACGCGCTGAAGGAGCAGATGCATGCGGTCGAAGAGCGCATGCACGAGCTCGAGGCGATGCGCTCGCGCCACCGGCTCGAGCGGCTCGGCGGCGGCGCGGTCGCAGGCGTCGAGGCCCCGGCGGCCCCGGCGGCCGAGGGCGGCGAGGTGCCGGAGAATGCCGAGGGCACCCCGACGGCCGGCCCCGATGGGGCCTACGAGGACGGCTGGTACGAGATCCTCAAGCAGCAGAAGGCGGAAGGCGGCGAGACCGCCGACGGCGAGGCCGAGGCGACCGCCGACAACTAGATCCACCCGCGCCCAGCGTTTCCGACGGCGCCCGGCTCCGAAGGAGCCGGGCGCCGTCGCGTGCGGTCTCGGGACCTTTTGGCCTTCCGTTGGATTGACGGAACGGTTCCCCGCCAGGTAGACCGAGCGTCCACACCGAGGCAGACGTCCGGTCCTCACGAGGATCGACCAGAGGGGAGGGGGTCCGCGCATCATGCGACGTGGCACCAGCATCCTCCTGGCTTGTGCGCTCGTCGGGTCCGTGTTCGCCGTCACAGCCGCCGCGCAACCCGCGGCGAGCGGCGGTGTACCCGGGGTCCGGCGCCCGGCCGGGGACATGAGATCACTTCCGGGGTTCGTCCTGAAGTGGATGGGGAACAAGCAGACGGCAGCCGATCTGGTCGCGCGCGGCATGGCGCGACCGAACGCGCGGGGCGTGATCCGCCTCGCCAACGGGGAGTTCGTGGACTACGCGCTGGAGGACACGGACCACATCGTGACCATCCTCGCCGACTTCACCGATCCGCCTCGCGGTCAGATCGCCGAACCGGATCGCACCGTCGACAACAGCACCTATTGGGTTCGCAGGTTCAGCCGTGGCCACTTCGAGGACATGCTCTTCGCACCCGGTGGAGGGCGCTACGGCAGCCCCTCGATGCGCGACAACTACCTCTGGATGTCATCGGGTCGGTACACCGTCGAGGGCCAGGTGTCGAAATGGGTCCACATCGACCGACCGGAGTCGGACTTCGGCGCGAACGGTCCCGCGGGCGACGGTTCCGACAACCTGAACGGCTCCGTGGCGCGCGTGGTCCGCGCGGCGTTGCAGGCCACGAAGGGCGTCGACGAGGGCATCGACTGGCGCCGCAACATCGTCGACACGCAGGATCGCTACGACTGCGACGGCGACGGCATCTTCGACGAGGCCGACGGCTACGTCGACCACTTCCAGGTGGTGCACGCGGGCGAGGGCGAGGAGGCGGGCGGAGGTGCCCAGGGCGGCGACGCTATCTGGAGCCACCGCTCGTACGCCGGGGCGGACGGCATCGGCGTCCGCGGACCCGATGGATGCCCACTCGGCGGCTACAAGGTCCCCGGCACCCACCTGTGGGTCGGCGACTACACGACCGAGCCCGAGAACGGGGCTTCGGGCGTCTTCACGCACGAGTTCGGCCACGACCTCGGTCTGCCGGACCTCTACGACACGCTGGGAGCGAACGACAACTCGGACGACTTCTGGAGCCTCATGGCTTCGAGTTGGCCGTCGAACAGCGAGAACGCGATCGGCGACAACCCGTACCAGATGGGTCCGTGGGAGAAGCTCGTGCTCGGTTGGCTCGACCTCGCTGAGCTGGAGGCCGGCGACACCGGCACCGTCGACCTGGGTCCGTCCGCCGGCGCATCGTCGCTGGGCGCGCAAGCCCTCCGGGTCCGACTCCCGGACTACAACCTGGTCGTCGATGTGTTCCCGACCGACGGCTCGGACCCGAACTACTACTACTCGGGCCAGGGCAACGACCTCGAGAACACGATGAGCATGTCCCTCGCGTCACCGCTGGGTGCCGCGACGACGCTGTCCTTCCGCACGAGCTTCGACATCGAGCTGGACTGGGACTATGCGTACGTCGAGGCCTCGTCCGACGGCGGCACATCGTGGACCTCGCTCAACAGCAACCTGTCGACCACGACGAACCCGAACGGCCAGAACCAGGGCTTCGGGATCACGGGCGATTCGGGCGGCTGGGTGAACGGTTCGGCCACGGTCCCGTCCGGGACCACCGACATCCGGTTCCGCTACTGGACCGACGGTGCGGTGGCGAACCCCGGGTTCGCGGTGGACACCATCCAGCTCGGGTCGGGGGCCGTGGATGACGCGACGGACCCGTCCGGATGGACCTTCGACGGGTTCTCGCAGTTGACCGACGGCTCGTACGAGATCGTCGCGTTCCACTACTACCTGATCGAGAACCGCACGTACCTCCGTCAGGACGAGAACCTCTGCGGGACGTACCAGTTCCTCTACGGGAACTGGCTCGAGAAGTTCTGCATGGCGAACGGGATGGTGGTCTGGCTCCGGGACAGCGGCTACGCCGACAACGACGTTTCCGCCCACCCCGGACACGGCCAGATCCTCGTCGTCGACTCGCATCCCTGGCCCATGGTCCAACCGGGCACGGGTGGCGCGTTCTGGCGGGAGCGGATCCAGGCCTGGGACGCGGCGTTCCGCGTGGACAGCGACAGGATCACGCTGCACACCGTGAACGACGACGGGTCGCTCCGGCCGTTCACGTGGCGCTCTGATCCGAGGCGCGTGTTCTGGGACAACGTGCCCGGCAGGTACTACAACGCGTCGAACCCGTTCGCGAGCGTGATCACACCGGGCTCAGGCCTCAAGGTCAAGATCGTCTGGGCCTCGGCCGACCGGAACGCGATCAGGGTGCGGGTGAGCTGGACGTAACCTGCACCGGTTCACGCAGCGAGAGGGGGAGCGGGCCCGTCCGGAGGACGGGCCCGCTCCCCCGTCCGGGGGTCCGCGGTCCCGGCGACTACGTCGCCGGGATCCGCTCGCTCACCATCGTCCCGGTCTCGCGGATCCACGTTTCGATCTCCTCCGCCGGCATGGGCCTCGCGATGTGGTAGCCCTGCGCGATGTCGCAGCCGGCTCCGGCCAGGAAGGCGTACGTCTCTGTGTCCTCGACGCCCTCGGCCACCACCACGAGACCGAGGTTGTGACCCAGATCGATCGTGGAACGGACGATCTCGGCGTCGTTCTCCTTGGTGCTGAGCTCCGTGACGAACGAGCGGTCGATCTTGAGCTGCCCCACGGGTAGCCGCTGCAGGTATGCGAGTGACGAGTAGCCGGTCCCGAAGTCGTCGATGGACAGCGCGACACCCATCCCTGACAGCCGGTCCAGCGTCTCGACGGCACGGGTCGGATCGATCCATGACCGAGCTCTCGGTGATCTCGAGCTCGAGACAGTGCGCCGGGAGGCCGTACCGGCCGAGGAGGACCGAGACCTCGTCGGGGAGGCCCGGATCCAGGAGGTCGCGCATGGAGAGGTTCACCGCCACCGGCAGGTGGATGCCCCGCTGACGCCACGCCCTCGCTTGCATCAGCGCGATGTCGATCACCGTGGACGTGAGCCGCCGGATCAGCCCGCTCTGCTCGGCGAGGGGGATGAATACGTCCGGCGGGATGTCACCCCGCTCGGGGTGACGCCACCGGGCGAGCGCCTCCACGCCGACCACACCGCCGCTCGCGAGATCCACCTTCGGCTGGTAGTGGAGGCGCAGCTGACCCGCCTCGATCGATCGGCGCAGATCCGCCAGCAGGGTGAGCCGGTCCTTCGAGTAGTGGTCGAGCTCCTCCGTGTACGTCTCCACCTTCGCGCGCGCCGCCTTCGCGACGTACATCGCGACCTCGGCACGCCGCATCAGGATGTCCGGGTCGGCCCCGTGCGCCGGATACAGGGCGACGCCGATGCTCCCACCCAGGGCGACCTCGATGTCATCCACGCGGAAGGGGAAGATCGAGCGCCTGCGCGATCTTGCGCGCGACCGGCTCGACCTCCTCGATCCTCTTCACGCCGCCGAGCAGGATGCCGAACTCGTCGCCGCCCATCCGCGCCACGGTGTCGACGTTGCGCAGGACCCCACGGACCCGGGGGCCGACCTCGGTCAGGATCTGGTCGCCACCGTCATGTCCCAGTGTGTCGTTCACTTCCTTGAAGCGATCGAGGTCCAGGATCAAGACGCCGACGGAGGTTCCCTCCCGATCGGCTGCGGCGACCGCCTGCTCGAGGCGATCGTGGAAGAGCATCCGGTTCGGCAGGTCGGTCAGCTGGTCGTGCAGGGCGAGGTACCGGTTCTCGTCGGCGCGTCGCGCCAGCTCGGCACGGTCCCGGCGGAGCCGGCGCGAGGCGCCGGCCACGATCCGGAAGAGCACCGCCCACAGCAGGATGAGCCCCGCGAGGAGCAACAGCGAGATCCGGCGGGTGTCGTCGGCGATCGACGCCGCGATCGGCTCGTACGGGACGTAGAGCTCGAAGACCCCTTCCACGGGCTCGTCCGAGCCGAAGCGGATCGGGACATACACCTCCAACAGGGTGCCGAAGTCCTGCTCGTCGACGTTCTCGGCCTCGTCCAGCTCGCTGATCTCGGCCTCGACCTCCCCGTCGAGCGCTTCCGCGAGGTCATCGGCGATCGGGAACACCTGACCCGTGAGGGCGTGGTCATCGGAGTAGACGATCTCGCCCTCGGGGGTCCAGATCTTGGTCCGTGCGATGAGGCCGCTCCGCAGACCGGTCCGGAACGCCTCGTCCAGCTCCAGCGCCGTCTCCGCGTCGATCCCCTGCCGGAGCTCTCCGGACGACAGGGTCGGTTGCAGCGCAACCTGTGCGAGGAGCTCGGTCGAAGCGGCCGCCTCGGCGATGGCCCTCGCCCGGACGCGGTCGGATTCGACGCGCGCGAGGACCGCCCACAGCACCACGATCGCGAGCGCGCTCGCGATCGCGAACCGTCCCAACAAGCCGAACCGTTTCACCGTCACCCCGCGGCGTCTGAGAACCGTCCTTGGAGCTATCGGGTGGGGCGCAGACACCCTTGACCGGGCGCCATCTCGCCGCTGCAGGTACCCTCGTCCACGGATGGAACCGCTCTTCTTCGCGCGGCCGGACGATCTCCGGGTGTGGTTCGGATCGCACCACGCGAAGGCAGGGGAGCTGTGGGTCGGGTACTTCAAGAAGGGCAGCGGCAAGCAGAGCATCACGTGGCCCGAATCCGTCGACGAGGCCCTCTGCGTCGGCTGGATCGACGGGGTCCGCAAGCGCTGGGACGACGACAGCTACGTGATCCGCTTCACGCCTCGCCGCCGCGGCAGCGTGTGGAGCAGGGTGAACATCGCCAGGGCGCAGGAGCTGATCGAGAGCGGACGGATGCAGCCCGCCGGTCTCGCCGTCTTCCAGGCCCGGACGGAAGCACGCTCGGGCGTCTACTCGTACGAGCAACGCCAGGCCGCACGGCTGGAACCGGCCCAGGAGGCCCGCTTCCGAGCGAACCCCGAGGCGTGGGACTACTTCCTGTCGCAACCGTCTTCGTACCAACGGACCGCGATCTGGTGGGTGGTGAGCGCGAAGAAGGACGAGACGCGTGAGCGTCGGCTGGCCACGTTGATCGACGATTCCGCGAACCGCCGGACGATCGCCCCGCTCACCCGGACGAGCTGATCGGCTCGGAGCGGTCCTCGATCTCCCACGCGTGATCCAGGACGTGCCACGCGGCGCGACGGACGAAGGCGCGGGCGTTCCACAGGCGGCCGCCGCGCGGCCCTCGATCGGGAAGGCCGTCCTGCACCGCACGGGTGACCGCATCGAGGGCCGCGCGGCGCTCACCCTCGCGCGAGGCCCACTCCTTCCCCTCGGGGATCGGCGGTGGTTTCACGGCGAGGCGCCGCACATAGCGGGTCTCGGCGCCGATCACGTGGCCGACGATCGCGTCGAGGTCGCGCCCACCTCCACGCGGACCCTTCGCGAGCTCCACGCCACGAGCGGCCACCACGGCGCGGTCGAAGGCGGACCACACGGCCTCCAGGGACCCGAGCGAGCTGGTGAGCTCCTCCGCTCCCATCGGGGCGGCGTCCGCGGGGAGCGAGGCATCGGGGGCACCGAAGTCCGTGGTCGCGTTGCCGCGGACGCGATCGATCACCGTGAGGTCGGACACCGATGGTGGCGGGTGGAATCGGCCGACCACCTTCGCGTAGCGGGGCCCGTAGGCCACGAGCGCCTCGAGGGCTGCATCCTCCGATCGCGCACCGCGGCACCACCCCGGCCACGCCATGGCGACGGCGAACGCTCGCTTGGCGCCGACCTCCGTGTAGACCTGCAGGGTCTTCCGTGCCACGGATGGTGTCTCCCGCTCCGGGTCCGGGTCGCGGTCAGTCTCGCTCGGGGTCGTGCTCCACGATCGTCGGGGGTGTGTTGTGCACGGCGGGGATCGTGCCGAGCTTCCCGGCCTGGTAGTCCTCGAACGCCTGGACCAGCTCGTCGCGGGTGTTCATGACGAACGGGCCGTACCAGGCCACGGGCTCGCCGATCGGGCGCCCGCCGAGGAGCAGCACCTCGAGCTCGGGCGTATGGGAGTCCTGCGACGGCGCCGCGTCGATGCGGATCGCGTCGCCGGGACCGAACACCGCGAGCTGGCCGGTGGCGACGGGGCGACGCTCTGCCCCGACCGTTCCCGCGCCGGCGAGCACGTAGGCCAGGGCGTTGAACGAGGGGTCCCACGGGATCTCGAGCCGTGCACCGGCCGCGATCGTGGCGTGCGCGTAGGTGATGGGGGTGTACGTGTCGCCAGGTCCACCGTGCCCTGCCAGATCGCCCGCGATGACCCGGACGAGAGCGCCAGCATCGGACGATGCCAGGAGCCCGACCTCATCGGCGCGGAGGTCCTGGTACCGGGGCGGCGCCCACTTCTCCACCTTCGGGAGGTTGACCCAGAGCTGGACGCCGTGGAACAGCCCTCCGCTCACGACCAGGTGCTCCGGGGGCTTCTCGATGTGGAGGATCCCGGCGCCGGCGGTCATCCACTGGGTATCGCCGTTCGTGATCACACCGCCGCCACCGTTCGAGTCCTGGTGCTCGAAGATGCCGTCGATGATGTAGGTCACGGTCTCGAAGCCGCGGTGGGGATGCCACGGCGTTCCCTTCGGCTCGCCCGGCGCGTAGTCCACCTCGCCCATCTGGTCCATGTGGATGAACGGGTCGAGATCGGCGAGGTCCACCCCGGCGAACGCCCGCCGCACGGGGAACCCCTCTCCTTCGAACCCGCCCGGCGCGACGGTCACGCTTCGGACGGGTCGCAGCGTCGCGGTGCTCTCCACGCTCGGGAGGCGGATGAGGCTGGTCAGGTCGTCAACGGTGATGGCTGGCACGGAGGTCGGATCTCCTCGGCTCGGGACGGGATTCTCGGTGGATCGGAGCTCGATCCTCGCATGGAACGCCTGGGAGAGGAGACCTATTCCTCGATCACGGGCGCCGTCAGCAGCATCGAGGAGCCTCGAAACGGCCCTACGGCAGCCCGGATCTGATGACGTCGACGGCCGCCGAAGCAACGAGGATCACGCCCAGGAGCACACCCACGGTGAGCAGGATGCGTCTCGTGCTCCAGCGCTGGATCGAGACCGGCGGGTACGAGGGCGCGAGTTCCTTGAACTCGGCGACCAGATCGCGGGGATCCTCCTTGAGGTACCGCTGGAGCTCGGTCGGGATCGCCAGCCCCACCGCACACGCGAAGGCCTCCCCGATCTCGTCGGGGTTGAAGTACCGCAGGGCGATGTCGTAGACGCGTTGCGGGTCGGTGCGCAGGGCCATCACGAGCATCATGTTGGCCAGGTCGACGGCTTGTCGCCACGGGGATGGGCGCACCTCGAGACCCGAGACGTCGATCAACTGGAGGCGACCGTCGACGACCAGCAGGTTCGCCGGTTTGACGTCACGATGCGCGAGCCCCTCATCCCAGAGCTTCCGGATGAGGGCCATCGATTGGTCGATGATGGTGTCGTTCACCTCGGCGTGGCCGAGCGTTTCCGAACCCTCGAAGAACTCCGTGGGCAGGAGGTATTCACGGTTCGGCGTAAGCTCCACGATCCCGTAGGACTTCGCAACACGGATCCCGTCGTCGTCGAGCAACCGCAGCGCATAGTCCTCGTACCCGATCAGCCGCCGCACGGAGCCGAACGGTGTCTCGTCTTCCAGCTGCCCGTAGAGGATGGTCCGACCGATCCTGTACCAGCGATCCGCTCGCACGTGGCTCGTGGCGAGGATCTTGCCGAAGATCTTCGTGCCGTCGTCGGTGGTCATGAGCAGCGGCGTCGAGCCACCCGAGCCTTCGTCGCCGAAAGCCTTGAGCTCCGCGACCTGGATGCCGAGCTGCTCACGCATCGCCGTCTTGACGGCTTCGCTCCGGGGCCCTGCCAGATCGAGGTGGGCGGCGTTCCCACCCCGCTGGTACGAGACCGGGAACGCCTCCTCGTCGATCAGCCACTTGAAGACGAGGATCGTGATCGTGGCGCCGAGGATGGATCCGTAGACGAGTGCGCTCGGATAGCCCGACGCGAGCAGAACGCGGGAGGCTGCGATCACGGTCAACAGGACGATCGCTCCCCAGCGGACCCGCGACCGAAGCTGCGCGGGAACGAGCGAGCGAAGCATGGCGAAGATCGTCACCGACAGGGCCACCATGGCGGACCCCGGGAAGAAGTAGTCCGTCGCGCTCTCGGACGTGGGACCCACGATCACGGTGATCGGCGGGACGAGGTCCGTGGGCGGCATCAGCTGCGCCCGGAGGACATGGAAGACCAGATCGATGACTGCCCAGGTGACCAAGGCGACCACCAAGTGGCGGAAACGCTTGAAGACGACGAGCACGATGACGGTCGCCCAACGCAGGGCGAGTACCGCACCGGCCGTCGCCATCAGGTCGAACACCTTCGCGACGTCGATGAGGGTCGGCGTCCTCAGGTCTTCGGCCCACCGCAGGATGTCGACATCGACCCCCAGCGGCACCTCGTCAGACATGGCCGCCGCCGCCACCGCACCCACGAACACGACCACCGCGGCGGCCCAGATGGCGACGTGCCAGCCGGCGGCATGCGGGAGGGGCGGAGCCTCGCCCGATGGCCGCCGCAAGCGTCGCCGACCGACGGCGACACCCGGGAGCGAGGCCGTTCCCTCTCCGCCACCAGGACTGGTTCCGGTGTCCACGTCGTCCTCCCGCTCGATCCGCGTCGCTCGGCGGCTCACGATACCGGAGCACGGGCCATCCCTCGACGACGGTTGTCGGACCATCGCTCCGGCGTCGGCGCGAGGATGGGTAGGCTGGGGCGATGGCGATCAAGCGGATGAACCACGCGGTGCTGTACGTCCGCGACGCGGAGCGCACCTACGCGTTCTACCGTGACGTCCTCGGCTTCCGCGAGGTGGGTGCGCTCCCCGGCGCCACGTTCCTCCAGGCACCGGACTCCACGAACGACCACGATCTCGCGCTGTTCAGCATCGGCCCGGGCGCTGGCGACTCCATGGCGGGCCGGGTCACGGTCGGCCTGTACCACATCGCGTGGGAGGTCCAGACCCTTTCGGACCTCCGCAACCTCGCGCGGAAGCTGGGCGAGGCAGGGGCCCTCACCGGCAGTGCCGACCACAGCACCACGAAGGCCCTCTACGCGAAGGATCCAGACGGGCTCGAATTCGAGGTCTGTTGGCTGGTACCGGAGCCGTACCTGAGCGAGGAGCTCATCGCCGGCAAGACCCAGATCCGACCGCTCGATCTGGAGGCCGAGATCGAGCGCTACGGGGCCGAGACGGTGGGCGGCGTCTGAGCGACGGCGGAGGGTCGGTGCGCCGGCCCCGCGCCGTCGCTCAGGAGCTCTCTGTCCGTCGAGGCGTCACCACGGCCTGGCCATGAGTCGCGCGAACAGAGCCAGGTTCGCCGTGACCCCCACGCGATGGGCGCCGCCCGTCGTCCGCTGCGTCCTGCTCTCGCACGACACGAACGTGTCCTGGCCCGATCCTCCGTTGCACGTGTCCGATCCGCCGCCACCGTTGAGGTCGTCCTTGCCTGCGTCGCCGTTCAACGTGTCGGCGGCGCCTCCGCCACGGAGGTCGTCGGCACCCGCCCCGCCCGTGAGCGCATCGACACCGCCGCGTCCGACGATCAGGTCGGCGGCGCCCCGGCCGTCGAGGGTGTCGCCCCCACTCCCGCCATAGAGGGAGTCGGTGAAGGCCGAACCGATCGCCTTCTCGAAGCCGGAGAGGGCGTCGGAGCCGTCACCGGTCGCCACGCCGGCGGCGAAGTCGACCATGACCGCTTCGACGGAACCCGAGAGGTCCACCGTGTCCGTCCCGGTCCCTCCGCTCAGCGAGTCGTTGTTCCCGGCACCGACGATCAGGTCGTTGCCACCTCCCCCGGTGAGCCGGTTGGCCGCCCCGTCACCGATGAGGGTGTCGGCTCCACCACCGCCCGTGATGTTCTCGACGGTGATGGTTTCGTCGGCCCCTTGGCCGGTCACGACGCCGGCGGCCAGGTTGGCGATGATGCCGCTCGCCGACGAGGAGTAGTCGACCGTGTCGTTGCCGGCGCCCCCGGTCAGCGTGTCGTCGCCGTCGCCCCCGATCAGGGTGTCCGCGCCCGCACCGCCGTCGATGGAGTTGTCGCCCGTGTCGCCGGTCAGCGAATCGGGCCCGGCCCCGCCCGTCGCGTTCTCGATACCCGTGAAGGTGTCGGCCCCTTCACCCGTGGCCGTGCCCGCCCCCAGGTCGACCGTCACCCGCGCTGTCGCCGCGGCGTAGCTCACGGTGTCGACGCCACTGCCCCCGGTGAGCGTGTCCGCGCCCGCGACGCCGGTGAGCAGGTCGTTGCCGGCCCCCCCGGTGAGGTCGTTCGCCGATGCGTTCCCGGTGAGGGTGTCGTTCCCCGGGCCTCCGACGACGTCGATGATGCCGGTCAAGGTGTCGGTGCCATCGCCCGTCGCGGTCCCGCTCGCCAGGTTCACCGTGACGTCGCTGGGAGCCGACGAGTAGTCGGCGGTATCCGCCCCGCTGCTGCCGGTCAAGGTGTCGTTGCCACCGGCTCCGACGAGGGTGTCGTCCCCGGAGCCGCCGATCAAGACGTTCGCGGCGGCATCGCCCACGAGCGTGTCGTTCCCGGTGCCACCCGTGGCGTTCTCCACCCCGGTCAGCGTGTCGTTGCCGTCGCCGCTCGCCACGCTGCTCGCGAGGTCCACCGACACGTCGCCCGGCGCCGTGGAGAGGTCCACGGTGTCGGTCCCGGCGTCACCCACGATGGCGTCATCGCCACCGGCGCCGTTCACGATGTCGTTGCCCGCGCCCCCGTTGAGCGCGTTGACTCCGCCGTCGCCCGTGATCGTGTCGGCCCCGCTGCCACCGATCACGTCCTCGACGTTCGCGATCGTGTCGTTCCCGGCTCCCCCCGACGCCGTCCCGCTGTTCAGATTGACCACGATGGTCGCGGCGATCGCCGCATAGTCGGCCGTGTCGATCTGCGAACCGCCGTCGATGGCGTCGTTGCCCGTTCCACCGGTCACTGTGTCCGTCCCCGCTGCACCGGAGAGGACGTCCGCCGCCGCCGCGCCGTCGATGGTGTCGGCGCCGGTACCCCCGGCGAGGTCGTTCGACGACGCGCTCCCCACCAACGTATCGTCGCCGGAGCCACCCGTCGCGTTCTCGACATCGGTCGCGACGTTGTCGCCTTCGCCCGCCTCACCGTCGTCGGACTGACCGTCGATCGTCACGATGACGTCCGACGTGCGCGCGCCGTACGTCACCAGGTCGAGACCGCCGCCGCCGGCGATCGCGTCGGCATCATTCGAGACGCTCCCTTCATCGAGGGTGTCGTTCCCCACGCCGCCGGCGATCGTGTCCGAGCCGAGGCCGCCCGCGATGGTGTCGGCATCGCCGTCACCGTTCAGGGTGTCGGCGCTCAGACCGCCCGTCACGGTGTCGTTCCCGTTGCCCCCGTTCATGGTCACGGCTGAGGTGAGGGGCGCGCCGGTGGTGTTCCCACCGGCCGCGCTCAGCGCGTCGTTGCCGCCGGCCCCGGTGATCGTCCTCACGTTCACGCCCGTGCCGGTCACATCGGTGTCATCCCCATCGTTCAGGTTGATACCCGACTCACCCAGGGTGATCGTGTCGGCCGTGGGGAGACCCAGAACGGTCAGGCTGTCGGCCGAGCCCGCCCCGAGGTCGATCACGAACTCGATCTCGTCCGTCGTTCCTGCCTCGTCCACCACGCCGGGCGCGAACGCTCCCTCGGTGAGATCGATCGTCACGGCCTCGCTCCCACCCGACCCGGTCACGTTGACCGTGTCACGGTTCGAGACCGTCGCGCCACCGCAGGTCGTGGGTGTCAGGCTCGTGCCCGACACGCTGAAGGCGCCGCTCGGATCACGGGCGATCGTGACGGTGTCTCCCGAAGCCATCGTGATGTTCACGTTCACCCCGACGGAGGCGCACGTGACGGCGGCGGACGCCGGGATGGCCGGCCCCACGACGAACGTGGCGACGGCGAGAACGGTCAGGACGAGCAGGATGCGTCGGCTCATGAGGAAGAACCCTCCCCCCGCGGGGTCCGGATATCCAGGGCATCTAACACCGACTCCCGCGGGAAACCGTGGAGGCTCCGGGAAAAAAGGCGAACCGAGCTGCCGGGGAGCGGATGGCGCCCGGGGGGCCGAACCAGCCACGCAGGAGTAGTGTCGCCATGCCGATGGCGGAAGGAGCACGGATGTCGATGTCCGACAGCAACAACCCGAGGGGCTTCGGTACCCCGGGATCGCGCATGGGAGACGGCCTCCAGAAGGAGATCCTCTCGGACGCCGACCACGATCGGTTGGCCCACGAAACCGAGCGGATCAACGAGGAAGCCGTCGAGCGCGGCGAGGCGGCTCCGGCGAAACGGCCGTGGTGGAAGTTCTGGGCGTGAGCTGACGCCGCATCGTTCCCCGGCCCGACGGGCCACGGACGCCTTCCACCAGGTAGGCTTCTCCACGAGGGCAACGGATCATGGTTCGCCAAGAGCGGTTCCCTCCCGGCGCCAGCCGGATGCCCGATGGGCGCGAAGTAGGCCCTGACGGCGAAGGAAGGAGGGATCGCACATGGCAACAGGCACCGTGAAGTGGTTCAGCTCCGAGAAGGGCTTCGGCTTCATCACGCCCGACGACGGCAGCGCAGATGTGTTCGTGCACTTCAGCGCGATCGTGGGTGATGGGTACCGGAACCTCGATGAGGGGCAGAAGGTTTCCTACGAGGCCACGCAGGGCCAGAAGGGCCCGCAGGCCGCGAACGTTCAGCCCGCCTGACGTTCGGAGCAGCTCGCCAGAAGGGGAGGTCGCGAGACCTCCCCTTCGGTGTTCCCGGGGTCGTCGTGCTGCCGCGTCGTCCGCTCAGGATCCGGCTTCGCCGGAGACGGGAGCGGACGGCTCCGGACGCGTGTCGTCGAGTCCCAGAGCGGCGGGCTCGGACGGCTCGATGGGCGTTCCGGCCTCGATGAGGCCGGCGTCACGGTCGGCGTTCCTCTGCGCGCGGGCGAGCCGGCGCTCTTCCCGGGCCGCCGCCTTCGTCGCCTTCGCCGCCTGACGCTGTCGCTTGCCGTAGCTATCAGGCATGGGTACCTCCTCGGACCCGGCATCGGCCGGGCGTCGGTCAACCTCGGTGGAGTGGATGACGCGTCAGCGCCTGTGTGTGCAACCAACACGTCGCAGATGGATTGTACGTGGAGAGCAGGGTTCGGCAGTCCGCGTGAGCGCACGACCGTCCGGCAGCACCCTTCTGCTTCACCGCGCCGCGTTCCGGCGAACCGAACCGAACGGTCTTCCCAGCCGACGACACCATGGCAGGCCCCTTCCGAACGGTGGAGATCCGTGGGCGAGGATGGCGAGCCCCGGGAGGGCGGCGGTCGCTCGGCGCGAACCCTCGGGCCATGCCCGAGGTCACTAGCCTACTAGGAGCGGACCCTCCGACGCCGGGCGGCATCCCCGCGGGCGCCTGCGACGGTCGACCGTTCGTGCGACGATGCCCCGGTAGCTCGCGACCGAGGGAGCAGCGGATCGTGATCGACGACCCGGCCGTGGACGACCGCGAGGTCGCGAACGAGTTGGACGCATCCGGTGAGGAACAGCTCTACCGAGCGCTGCGGCGGTTCTGGCATCCGGTCGCCTACGCGGCCGACGTCGCGGAGCAGCCCGTTCCGGTCACGCTCCTCGATGAGCAGCTCGTCCTGGGCCGGCTGGGGGATCGGTCCGTTGCTTCAAGGACCTCTGCGTGCACCGTGGCACCGCCTTGTCGCTCGGCGCGATCGAGAACGACGAGCTCCGGTGCGCCTACCACGGCTGGACCTACGGGCCGGACGGGATCTGCACGAAGATCCCGTCACGGTTCGGCACGAACATCCCGAGCCGCGCGCGGCTCACGGGGTACCTCTGCGAGGAGCGCGACGGGCTCATCTGGGTGTGCCTCTCCGACGAACCGCACTACCCGCTCCCGACGTTTCCCGGACTGGATCGACGCGGACGTCCACGTTGCGACGATCCCCGCGTACGACTGGAACTGCTCGGCCACGCGGCGGGTGGAGAACTACGTCGACTTCGCGCACTTCCCATGGCTCCACGACGGCGTCCTCGCGAGCCGCGCCCATCCGGAGGTGCCCGATCACCCCGTGTGGCGCGAAGGACCGGAGCTCCGGTTCGAGGGCGTTCGTCTGGAACCCGGGTCCACGAGCAAGCCGGCACTCGAGGACACGGATGCTCCCGTGCAGAGCCGGACCGAGTACCGGCTGTTCATGCCGTTCACGATCTGGCTCCACCAGATCTATGACGATGGAAGGGAGTTCTCACTCTTCATGGCCGCGTCGCCGATCGGTCGGAAGAAGGTGCGGAGCTTCACGTTCAACGCCCGCACCTACGACCTGGACGGCGACGACGCGAAGTACATCGCCTTCCAGGAGCTGATCGTGAGCCAGGACCTCCCGGTCGCCGAGTCGCAGCGGCCGGAGGAGCTCCCGATGGATCTGTCGGCGGAGCTGCACATCCGCGGCGTGGATCGGATCTCCCTCGAGTACCGGAAGTGGCTGGTGGAGCTCAAGGCCCTGGCGACGGACGGACCCTGAGGACGGCTGGACCCGGCGAGGCCGGTCAGGCGACGTGCGCTCGCAACCCCTCCGCGTCGAGCCCGCCGAGACCGAGCGACGCGAGCGTCCGGCCCTCGGCGCGGAGATCTCGGCCGAGCATGGCGGCCGCGAGGTCGACCGATCCATCGATCACCGGGGTCGCCACGCCGACGGCACGACCGATCGACGACGCGAGGACGAGCGACCAGGCGCACTCGAGCGCGAGGCGTTGCTCGAGATCGACCCGGGACCCGCTCGTCCGGTAGCTGCGGACGATCCCTCCCGCACGCATCACGTCGAAGAGACCTCCCGCGTCGGGCGCGAGACCCTGGGCGATCAGGAAATCGCGATAGCGTCGCGGGTCCTGCCCCCCGAGTGCGCGGCGCAAGGCGAACAGCTCGCCGTCGAGCGCCTCGATCAACCGGACGACGGATGGCGTCGCGCCCTCACCCCACAGGAGGATCCCGCCACCGCGACCCTCGATGGTGCCGGCGTTCGCCAGCGCCGTGGGCACCGTGTCGATCGCGTCGTAGTTCACGAGGGTCGTCTCGAAGACCGACCCCGCCGCCTCCACGAAGGACCACACGTCCCGCACGAGCGCCAGGAGCTCGTGGGTGCGGGAACCGGGGAAGGCCGCGAGCAGGACACCGCCGGACTTCCGATCGCCGATGACGGCCCCCGGCCCGGCGGGCCGTCCGATCAGCGGCAGGCAGTTGGTCTCACCCACGAGCACTCCCGACCGGCCGGCCTCGAGCAGGGCCGGACGCGCGACGAGTGAACCGCTGCCTTCTCCCATGAACAGGAGGGTGGCGTCGTCGCGGAGCGACGACGCCACCTCGGCCACCCACCGCTCGTGGGCGAACGCCGGCACGCTCACGACCACGAGGTCCGCCGCGGCCGCGGCCGCGGCGACCTCGTGCGTGGCGGCCACGGGCACGACGTCGGCGCCGGTCCACGTCGAGCGAACCTCGACACCTCCCCGCGCCGCGATCGCCGCCAAGTTCCCGGGGAACGCTCGGAGGTCCGCGATCGTGACCTCACGCCCTGCTTCGGCCATGTGCGCCGCGATGGCCATCCCGCCCGGGCCCGATCCACACACGAGGACGTTCATCGGAAGCACCTCACCGTCCGAACCAGGGGCCCGCCGGGGAGCCGATCCTGCGCAGGAAGGATCGAGCGACATCCTCGGCCTCCTCCAACAACGCTGATTCGTCCACCACGGTTGACCGGCCGTCGCGCACCACCCACCGGCCCCCGACGAGCACGTGCCGGACCATGCCGGGGTCCGTGGCGTACAACAGCGCGTGCGCCGGGTCGACCAAGGGGGCCTGGAGGAGCGATCGTGCGTCCAGGAGCGTGATGTCGGCGAGGTGGCCGACCTCCAGCAGCCCGATGCGGCCACCCCAGCCGACCGCCCGCCCGCCGTTGCGCGTGGCCATCCGGAACGCGTCGAGCTGCGACACCGCGGCGGGATCGAGCCGGTGCGCCGCCTGCATCCCGATCTCCGTGCGCATCTCGACCAGCATGTCGGCCATCATGTCGACGCCCATCGCGACGTTCACTCCGGCCGCGAGGAGGTCGGGGACCCGCGTGAACCCCTTCGCGAGCTTCAGGTGGTTGGTCGGGCAGTGGACGACGTGGACGCCGCGCCTCGCGAGGAGATCGATCTCGCCATCGTCGAGCAGCACGCAGTGGACGAGGACCGACCGCTCCGCCAGGAACCCGAGATCGTCGAGGGCACGGATGGGCGTCCCGCCCGTCTCCTGCCGCCACAGGTCGAGCTCGCCTGCCGTCTCGGCCACATGCGTGTAGACACCGGCGCCGAGGTCATCCGCGAGGATGCGCGCCCGCCGGAACTCGTCCGGTCGCGCCTGGCGGATGCTCACGGGGGCCACGAACAGGCGGTCGGGCGGCACGACCCCCTCCTCCACGAGGGCACGGATCTTCGACGCCGCCGCCTCCCACGTCTCGCACACCGGTTCGTACGGACGGGTCATGATCCGACGGGCGTAGATCCACCTGACACCCGACGCCTCGTAGCCCTCGATGCTGGCCTCGTCCAGCCCCGGAGCGTGGAACGTGTAGCAGTGATCGACGACCGTCGTGATCCCCGTCTTCAGGCGTTGGACGCACCCGAGCAGGGCCCCGACGCGATACTCGTCCGGCCCCATCTCGGCACCCTGCGCCCACCAGACGCGGAGCCACTGATCGAGGGTCATGCCCTCCGCCAACGTCAAGCCGGGGGTGAGGTTGCGGAGGTGGTCGTGCGTGTCGACCATGCCTGGGAACGCGAGCAGCCGGCTCCCGTCGATCGACGTCCCGCCCGGATCCGCTGCGCCCGGCTCGCTGATCCCGACGATGATCCCGTCCCGGATGTCGATATCCACACGGCGAGGCTCGAAGCCGTCGCCGACGAACGCCGAGACGTTCGCGATGCGCGCGACCGCCGGGACATCGGGCATCGCCGCTAGCTCGCGAACCGTCCGGTCTCCGCGTACCGGCGGAGCTCGTCGACGCCGGCCCTTCCGAGACCAAGCGTCTCGAGCGTCCGTCCCTCCGCTCTGAAGTCGCGCGCCAGCATGGCGCCTCCGATCGCGATCAGCCCGTCGATCACCGGGGTCGGGACACCCGTGGCCACGCCGATCGACGATGCGAGCACCAACGCGTACGGGATGTCCTCGGTCAGGTACCGGCTCTGCAGCGCGTCGGGGCCGGTGGGGCAGTAGCTGACCACGAGCTTGCTGGCCCGGACCACGTCGTAGAGCGCGGGGCCGGCGTCGGGTGCGAACCCCTGGGCGATGAGGAAGTCGCGGTAGCGGCGTTCATCCGAGAGACCGAGCGCTCTCCGGATGCCGAGCAGCTCCGCGTCGACCGCCTCGATGGCTCGCACGACCGAGGGCGTCCCTCCTTCGCCCCAGAGCAGCATGCCTCCCGAGCGGTTCTCCAGCGTCCCGACGTTCGCCAGCATCGCGGCAACGTGATCGATAGCGTTGAAGTTGATCAGGACCGCGTCCCACACGGACTCCGCCGCCTCGATGTAGGGCCACACGTCGGCCACGAGGGCGAGCAACGCCTCCGTGTCGGAGCCGGGCGTCGCCGCCAGGAGCACGCCGCCGCTCTTCCGGTCCGCGGTCACGACACCGGGTCGCACGGGGCGAGCCAGATAGGGGAGCGTGTTCGTCTCCCCCACCACGATCCCGTCCTTGCCGGCCGCCGCCAGGGAGCCGCGCGCCACGATGGAGCCGCTCCCTTCGCCGAAGAACAGCAGCGACTGACCCGCCTGCAGGAGCGGGGTGAGCACCTCCATGAACGGCTCGTGCCCGAAGCACGGGACGACGACGATGACGAGGTCGGCGCCACGTACGGCATCGGCGATCGAGTCGGCCACGCCGACCGGCTGCTCCTCCAGCCCGTACCAACCGGTCGAGATCCGCACGCCCTCGTGCTCTCGGACCGCGTCGAGGTTCGCCATGAACGGAGGGAGATCGGCGAGCACGGCCTCCCGGCCGCTGCGAGCGAGATCGGCAGCGACGGCGAGCGCTCCGCCGCCCGATCCCAGAACCGCAAACTTCATCGGGGCTCCTTCCGTCATCCGGGGAACGTCATGCGTGGGTCGCGAGCAGCATCCGGTCGGCCTTGCCGCTGAACGTCCTCGGCATCCGGTCGAGGACGGTGGTGGCGACGGGCGCGAGCCCCTCCGGCACCTTGCCTGCGGCGAACGAGGCCAGCTCGTCGGCGGGCACGGCCCGTCCCTGTCGGAGCTCCGCGAAGGCCACGACCGCCCCATCGGACGCGCGTTCCACGACGGCGGCGTGCTGCACGTCGTCGTGTTCGTAGAACGAATCCTCGAGCTCGCGCAGGAAGCCGCCGCGGCGTTCCGCCGCGGCGGCCTCCCGCGTCCTGCCGAGGACCTTCAGGAACCCGTCGGAGTCCGCCACCGCAAGATCTCCGCAGTGGAGCGATCCCGCCCGCCTGCGCCTGGTCGGTCGCGTCCGGCTTGTTGCGATACGAGTGGAAGTAGCCCCACGGGACCAGGACCTCCCCGACCTCGCCGGCCGGCACCTCCACGTCGTCGACATCGCCGACGATCGCGGGTCGGTCCGGGAGGGACCTGCCGACGTAGCCGGCGAGCGAACGCTCGCCGTCGTCGCGCCGACCGAGCGCCATGAAGCCACCGAGCTCGCTCTGGCCGTAGCTCTCCAGCAAGGGGATCCCGAGTCGCTCGCCGTAGTCGCGCTTGATCCGAGGTGCGAGCGGGGAGCCGCCCGAGAGGGCGACGCGGAACGGAGAGCCCGACCCGAACGCCTCCGATGCGTTCACCACGTCGGCGAGGGTGAGCGGGTACGCGACGAGGACGGTCGCGCGGCGCTCACGGGCGATCGTCCAGATCTGGTCGGTCGAACGACCGGCGACGAGCCCGATGGTGGCGCCCACGTGGATCGCCGGCAGCAGGGCGGCCACGAGCTGGAAGCTGCTGGCGGTCGGGGTGGTGGCGAGGAGCACGTCGTCGCGCGTGATCCCGAGACGGTCGGCGATGCAGGCGGTGCCGAGGGTGACGGGACCGGAGAGGAGGATCGCGCCTTTGGGCTTCCCCGTCGTCCCCGACGTGTACGAGAGGTAGAAGGGAACATCGGAGCCATGACGATCGACGCCGGTCGGAGCCGCGTCGGCTCCGAACACCGTGAGATCGGCGAGCTCACGTGCTCCCGCCCGATGGAGGCGGTCGTGGAGCTCGGGGACCGCGAGCACGAGCTTCGCGCCCACGTCCTCGACGAAGTACGGCAGCGCGTCGTCGCCCGTCCGCGCATCGATGAAGCCGGGGAGGACGCCGGCCTTCCAGGCCCCGACGATCGCGAGCAGCTGTTCCACCCGGTCGGGCGAGGACAGGCCGACCGTGTCGCCCACCTCGAGCCCCGCAGCCACCAACGCCGAGGCCATGGCATCGGTCTCCTCGTCGGCTTCCGCGTAGGTGAGGGTGCGGTCCGCATCGAACGCGAACGTTCGGTTCGGGCTCCGGTGCACGGAGCGACGGAACGCCTCGATCGCGTCCACTCCCCCTCCCTCCTGCTGCCGCGGGCCAGTTGTCAGACAAGTTTGCCCACGGCGAGCCGCCTGTCAAGGCCGCCCCCGAGAGCCTCCACGACCTAGCGTCGGCCCGACGCGATGGCGTGGCCGCCTCGACGTCGACGCGTTTCCGGTGACGGTAGCAACGTGTCTGACATCCTTCAGCCACCGAGCAGGAGGAACGGCCGATGGGAACGGGCCCATGAAGACGGGTCTCGTGGTGTGGCTGGACCGCCCGGCGGCGGAGCTGGCACCGCTGGCCGCCCGAGCGGAGGGAGCAGGGTTCACCGACATCTGGCTCCCCGACCACTACTTCCTGCGCGACGTCTATGTCACGCAGGCCCTGATGGCGGAACGGACGGAGCGCATCCGCCTCGGAACGGGGGTCGCCGCGGTCTTGCTGCGCCATCCGGCCCTGATCGCCAGCTCCGCCGCGACCATCCACGAGCTGTCAGGGGGCCGCGCGCTCATCGGGATCGGCCCCGGAGGGTTCGAGTTCCCCAGCCAGTTCGGGATGCACCCCGAGAGCCCGCTCACCCTGCTGCGCGATTCGATCGCGATCATCCGCGGGCTGCTCGCGGGCGGCGTCGATCACGAGGGCACGGCGCTCGCCGCCGTGGGCGCGAAGCTCTCCTGGGATCCGGGCGCGATCCCCATCTCCATGTCCGGACGTGGGCCACGGATGCTCGAGCTCGCCGGCGAGCTCGCCGACGGGGTCATCGTGCACGGTCTCAGCGCCGCGTTCATCGGCTACGTGCGAGAGCACGTGGCCCGCGGTGCCGAGCGTGCGGGCCGGGGACCGGACGCCTGCGAGATCTCGGTCATGCTCGACGTGGAGATCGACGACGACGAGCGAGCCGCGATCGACCGGCTGAAACCTCGCTGCCGGATCATGGCCGGCGGCTCCTACACCGATGACCTGATCCCTGTGTACGGACTCGATCCGGGCGAGGTCGCTCGACTGCGGGCAGCGGTCTCCGGAGGCGATCCGGCGGCGGGTGCCCTGGTCACCGAGGCCATGGTCCGAACGTTCGCGCTCGGCGGCACGATCGGCACGATCCAGGAAGGTCTCGCGACGCTCCGCGAACTCGGGGTCGGCCACGTGATCCTGAAGCTCGGCGAGGGCGACCCTGCCGTCACCGCTGACCAGATCGAGTTGATCCGGCCTGCCCTTCGCGAGCTCGCCTCCTGATGGGTGCGATCCGGCTCGGATCACGCGATCCGGCGGAGCGCACGCCGCACCAGCACGCCGAGGAGCTCGCGGCGATAGGCGCCGTCCGCGTGGAGGTCCGAGGGAGGATCGACGGCGGCCGAGGCGGCTTCGCCCGCCTCCCACACGATCTCGTCGGTCAACGGCCGCCCGTCGACCAGCTCCTCGGCAGCCGTCAGCCGGATCGGCGAACCACCCACGCCGATCGCGGCAAGCGCGACCTTGGCGGCATCGGGTGTGCCTCGGTCGATGGCGCACACCCCGGCGAGTGCGAAGTCGCCGGAGCGCCGCGCGAGCTCCAGGAAGACGGTCCGTGCGCCGGGTGAGGTGGGGAAGCGGACCTCGGTCAGCAGCTCGTCCGGCTCGAGGGCTGTGGTGAACGGCCCCACGAAGAACGCTGACGCCGGGATCGTTCGCTCGCCGGTGGCCCGGCTCACGACCATCTCTGCATCGAGCGCGAGCGCCACGGCAGGGAGCTCCGCCGCGGGATCTGCGTGCGCGATGCTCCCTCCCACCGTCCCGCGGTTCCTGATCTGGAGATGGCCGACCCAGCCGAGCGCCTGTCCCACCAGGGGGCACGACGCCCCCAGCTCGGCCGATCGCTCGGCGGCCGCCTGTCGGGTCATGGCTCCGACGGCGATCGCACCGTCGCTCGGGCGGATCCCGCGCAGCGACGCGACGCGCTCCAGGTCGATCAGCACCGACGGGCGCGCCAGGCGGAAGTTGAGGAGCGGGACCAGGCTCTGACCACCGGCCAGGACCTTCGCCTCGTCGCCGTGCTCGGCAAGGGCCGCGAGGACACCGTCATCGGTCTCGGGCCGCAGGTAGAGGAACGGGGGCGGCTTCACGATCGCGACGTGGGACGAGGGGCACGACGTGGGCGGGCGTCTGCCTCGCGAGGTTCGTCGCCTCCTCGCGGTGCCTTCCGGAGCAGCTCGAAGCGGATCCGTCCGGGGATCAGGTAGTTGGTGTTCCACGCCAGGGGCAGGTCCTCGTCGGCGAAGAAGAGCTCTTCCAGGACGATGACGGGGTCGCCCCGCTCGAGATCGAGCGAGGCCGCGAGCTCGGGCGTGCAGGCCACCGCCGTGACCTCCGCCTGCGCGTAGCGCAGCGGCTTCGCTCCCTGGATCAGCTTCGTGATCGAGTCCTTGAAGCTCCGCCGCAGCTCCTCGAGCGGTACGGCGCTCGCCGGCACCACGCTGTCCATGAGGGCGAGGGGCTTCCCGTCGAGGGTCTTGATCCTGGAGATCAGCGTGACCGGAGACCCTGCGGGCACCCGGAGCCGTCTGGCCTCCTCCTCCGTCGCGTCGGATGCCTCGATGCGGATGTCGCGGGTGCCGCACGTCCACCCCTGCCGCCCGGCGAGGAGCTCCAGCGGCTCGAGCACCTCGAGCCCGATCACGGGTTGATGGAACAGGGGCGTCAAGGTGGTGCGCGCTCCCTGCGACCGTTCGATCAGGCGCTCGTTCTCCAGGTAGACGAGGGCCTCGCGGATGGTGGTGCGGCCGACGTCGAACATCCTGGCGAGGTCCGGCTCGCTCGGCAGCGGGCTTCCGGGCTGGAGGCCCTCGTCGTCCGCGAGCTCCTCGATGGCGCGGACGACCTGCAGGTACAGCGGCCTCGAGTCCGACCGGATGCTCCGGTCCGGCGCGCGATCCGGCTTGCGGCCCGCCATGGTCAGCTCAGCGTGCCGGACACGAGCCTCCGATAGCGGCGCGGCGCCAACTCCTCACCGAGGCGCACCGAGAGCTCCTCCGCCTCCTCGAGCAGGGCGCGCTCGTCGATCGTGAGCAGCCTGCCGTCATCCACCACGAGCTCCCCCGCCACCATGACGCTCTCGGTATCGGTCCCCGTCGCGTACCGTACGAGCGTCCCCACCGGGTTGTACGAAGGTGAGAGACGCGCGTTCTCGCCGTCGATGACGGTGATGTCCGCGGCCTTGCCGACCTCGAGGGACCCGATCTCGTCCTCCCAGCGGAGGAGGCGCGCGGCGTCGATCGTGCCCATCGCGAAAGCATCCTCGGTGGTGAAGGCGACCGGGTCGTAGAGGGGGATCCCGGTGGCTTGCGTCTGCATGATGAACGCGATCCGCATGACCTTGAGGATGTCGTTGATCACCGTGTCGCAACCCAGACCGACCCGAACGCCGAACGCGCGCATCGTCACGATCTTCGTGACGGCGGACACGATGTCGGTGCACACGACCGGCGCGTGGGCGATCCCGGCGCCCGCCTCGGCGAGCAGCCGGACCTCTCGATCCGTGGTGAGCATGGCGTGGATCGCCACGAGACGCGATCCCAAAGCCCCGACCCGGTGGAGGTGCTCGAGCGGTCGTTCACCGAAGAGCGAGAAACTCAGCTCGATCTCCTCGCGGTCGCGGTTGATGTGCGTCATCACGCCCGTGTCGTAGGTCTCGGCGAGCTGCATCGCCTCCAGATACATCTCGTCGGAGCACGAGGGCACGCCGAGGTTGTGGATCCACGGGCGCAACCTGCCGCCGCCCTTGTCGCCCCAGCGCCGGAGGAAGTCCTCCGTTCCCGCCATGTGCTCGGCGCGGAGCCCGGGATCGTCGTGATACTCGGAGGTTCCGTCGATCTGTTCGTAGTTCCCCGCGAGCCGCGAGGTCCGGTCGCCTTGCCCCACCGCCATGGCGGAGCGGATCCCGACCTCCATGATCGTTTCCGCGATCGGATCTTCGTGCGCCCTCGTGCAGGTGGTCTCGGTGAGCGTCGTGACCCCCGCGCGAAGGAGCTGGGCGGCGGCGACCTTCGTGCTGGTCCGGATCCCGTCCTCGCCCAGGATGTCTTCGGCCGGGATGTAGACGCGGTAGATGTTCGGGTAAGTCCTCGAGCGCGTACTCGCGCACGAGCGCCTGCGCGACGTGGTTGTGGCAGTCGATGAGCCCCGGGATCACGAACCGACGGACGCCGCCGAGCGTGCGTCCCGCGGTGTAGCGCTCGCGGAGATCCGCGGCCTTGTCGACGGCGATGATCCGGCCGTCCCGCACGGCCACACCGCCGTCGCGGATGATCCTTCGATCGGGATCCATCGTGATGACGGTGCCTTCGAGCAGCCAGTCCACGGACTCGACCATGGGTCCCCCTGCATCCTCGGCCAGTGGCGCTCCGGTGAGCGTTGTCATATCACGCCATTGACTTGACAGACAAGCGGGGGCTGCGGTCCAATCCACGCGTCGAGAGCCCGGTGCGTCGCACCGGTCGGGGGGAGGAGATCATCGTGGCACCCAACGGGTTGTCGAGGCGGCAGTTCCTGCTGCGATCGGGCCTCGGAGGGGCTGGCCTCCTGCTCTCACCGAGCCTGCTGGCCGCCTGCAGCGACGACAGCTCGACGACGCCCGCAGCCACGGGTGGACCGAGTGGAACGTCCGGCGCCCCGGTCGAGCCCCTCGACGTTCGCTTCCGGACGAACTGGATCCCGTCGGTCGACTTCTTCGGCTGGTACGTCGGGGACGACCAGGGGATGTTCGAGGACGAGGCGATCAACATCGACATCATCGGCGCCGGGTACAACAGCCCCGAGACCGTCGTGGCGCTGGCGGCCGGGAACGCACAGGTCGGTCTGTCGACCGACCTCCTCACCGTGTCGGACTCGAACGCCCAGGGCACGGACTTCGTGATCTGGGGCGCGAGGATGCAGAAGTCGCCGTTCGGATTGCTCTCCCTGGCGGACAACCCGATCAGCACACCGGAGGACATGGTCGGCAAGACGCTCGGCGGGCCCGAAGGGGACCAGGTCTTCCTCGACGCGGTCCTGACGATCAACGGACTCCAAGCGGGTGACTACGACTTCGTGCCGATCGGCTTCGATGCGGCGCCGCTCGTGAACGGCCAGGTCGAGGGGATGACCTGCTACGTCACGAACCAGCCTCTCTACCTGGACATCGACGGCGTCGAGAACGTCACGATGTTGTTCGCCGATGTCGGCATGCCCTCCTACGCCGACATGCTCTTCGCCGACCGCGCCTACATGGACGAGAACCACGACGCGATGGTCCGGTTCCTCAGGGCGACCATCGCGGGATGGGACTACGCGAACAGCTCTCCGGACAACACCGAGTACGCCGTCAACCTCACCCTCGATCAGTACGGCGGAACGGAGGCCGGACAGAGCTTCGATCAGTCGATGTTGAACGCGGCGGCGAACATCCCCTTGATGGAGTCCCCCAACGGGCTGTTCTCGATCGACATGGACGAGTTGGCAGGTCCGATGTACGACGCGCTCCGCGCCTCGGGAAGGGAGAACCTCCCGGACCCCGCCACCATCGTCGACCTGTCGATCCTCGAGGAGGTCCACGGGTCGTAGGCACCATCGACCTGATCGGGAGCGCGCGGCCGTCGCTGCCCCGAGGCGGCGCATGAGCCTCGGCCCGCTCACGCCGGTCGAGCTCGGGCGGACCGGACTCACGGTCAGCCGGCTCGGCTTCGGAGGCGCTCCCGCTGGCCACCTACTTCTGGGGGAACGATGCCGACGCAGCGCGATCGGCGGTCGAGCGAGCGCTCGAGGCGGGGATCCGCCTGTTCGACACCGCACCCCTCTACGGGCTCGGCGAATCCGAGCAGCAGGATGGGAGCGGTGCTCGCCACGGCTCCGCGCGACGACTTCGTCGTGGCCACGAAGGTCGGGCGCCTCCTCCGTCCGTCACACGATGAACCGGATGAGCGGGATGCCGTCTTCGACTTCAGTCGCGATGGTGTGCTGCGTTCGATCGAGGAGAGCCTCGAACGCCTGGGTCTCGACCGCGTGGACATCGTGCACATCCACGATCCCGATGACCACCTCGAGGAGGCCCTGCACGGCGCGTTCCCCGCACTCGCCGAGCTCCGTGCCCAAGGGGTGATCTCCGCGGTCTCCGTCGGCCAGACGCGGCCCCTGACCTTCCTGGTCCGTGAAGCCGACCTCGATTGCATCCTGCTCGCGGGGCGCTACACCCTGCTCGATCAGACGGCGCTCGACGAGCTCTTGCCCCTGTGTGAGGAGCGCGGTGTCGCCTTCATCGCCGCCGGCGTGTTCAACAGCGGCGTGCTCGCCGATCCGAAGCCCGGCGCCTGGTTCGATTACGCTCCCGCCGAGGAACACATCTTCGAGAAGGTCCGTGCGATCCGTGCGATCTGCGAGCGGCATGACGTGCCGGTCAGGGCGGCGGCCCTCCGGTTCCCGTTCGGCCACCCGATGGTGACGTGCGCCGTGGTGGGGATGCGCGATGCCGGCGAGGTGGACGACGACCTGCAACTCTTCGCGACCGAGATACCCGTCGAGCTGTGGACGGAGATGCGCGAGGCAGGTGTGCTCGACGAGCGGGCACCGATCCCGGGACCGGGCGACGGAGGCGACGCATGAAGATCACGAGGGTTGAGGCGCTCTCGCTGGGCTTCGAGAAGGTCGACCCCGTCATGGGACGGAGCTTCTCCGTGGTCCGGATCGAGACCGACGCCGACATCGTCGGATGGGGAGAGGCCAGCACGAACTGGGGTCATTCCTACCCCACGGTGCTGGCTGCGACCATCCACGACGTGCTGGCACCCCTGCTGATCGGCAAGGAGCCTCGGAACATCCGTGCACGGCTGGCCGAGATGCACGTCACGCTCGACGGATACCTGGGTTGGGAGGGCCTGACATCGCAGGCGATCGGAGCCGTCGAGATCGCGCTGTGGGACATCCTCGGCAAGGACGCGGGTGCGTCCGTGGCCCAACTGCTCGGCGGCGGGGCCGAGCGGATCCGACTCTTCGCCACCGGAACGACGATGTTCGAGATGTCGGCCGACTGGCACGCTCACTACTTCGATCCCGCCCTCGCGGTCGGGTTCACCGCGGTCAAGGTCCGGCTCGGGAAGGACCCCGCCGCCGACCTCGAACTGCTCCGGACGGTTCGGGAGCACATCGGTCCCGGCGGTCTGCTGATGGCCGACGCCTACTGGGGCTACTCGCCGGACCAGGCTCTCGACCTCGCCCGGGCGATGGAGCCGTTCGACATCTACTTCTTCGAGGAGCCATGTCCGCAGTACATGCAGGACGGGATGGCGTGGCTGTCCGCGCATTCCCCGGTCAGGATCGCGGTGGGGGAACGCGTGTACTCACCGGCTGGGTTCGCCGAGATCGCACGGAGAGGGTCGGCCAGGGTGTTCCAACCCGATGCCCAGATCTGCGGGGGGATCCTCGCGTGTCTGGACATCGCGACCCTGGCGCGGATCGCCGACCTCGAGGTGGCGCCGCACGTCGGTGGGCCGACCGCGATCGGCTTCGCGGCCAACCTGCAATGGGCGGCCGCGGCCGGGGTCGCGATCATGGAATACGACATCGATGTCTACCAGCCCGTGCTCCGCGAGATCCTGACCGACAACCTCTTCGGGATGGACCGGATCACGGACGGATCGATCGCGGTCCCGCAGGGGCCGGGCCTCGGGATCGAGGTGGACGAGACCTCGTTCACCCGGTTCCCGTACGAGCCCGGTCGCACGTATGCCGAGATGTTCCCGGACCACGAGACCGGCCGAGCCTGACCGCCCGCTACAGCGACCAGCGACGCCGCGTCCGTCGCTCGAGGGCGCTGGACACGCTGTAGGCCACCACCGAGAGCACCACGATGAACATCGACGCTCCCCACGCCCTCGGCGTGTCGAAGAGCTGGAACGACTGCGAGAACATACGTCCCCAGGCCGTCGAGGCCCATGAGGGATTCACCGATGATGGCCGCGATGATGACGATCGACGCGCACAACCGGAGGGCGGTGAGGAGGTTCGGCATCGCGGAGGGGAGGGCCAGCCGCCGCAAGCATGGTCGCACGTGACGACCCGAGGACGCGGAACAGGTCCTCGGAACCCGTCGGCGTCGTCCGGAGACCCGACGTCACGAAGACGAACGTCGGGAAGAACGTGAGCAGGGCCGCGATGCCGACCACCGTCCTCGGCTCGTAGCCGAGGATCACCGCCATGATCGGAACGATCGCGATGAGCGGCACGCTCTGCAGCAGGACCGACCCGGGCGTGAGGAGACCGCGGAGCAACGACGAGAACCAACAGAGCACCGCGATGGTGATGCCCACCGCCAGGCCGAGCACGAGGCCGGCGATCGAGTACACGACCGTGAGCGCCGCATCGGAGGCATAGAGGCCGGGCGCCGACCAGATGTCGCGAGCGACCTCGAGCGGCGTGGGCGCCACGATCCGCTCCACATCCCCGAGCGAGACCCACGCCTGCCACAACGCGATCACCAGGACGAACGGCCAGAGCTTCAGCGCGGCACGGCCGACCCCTCGCAGCACGACTCCTCCTACCTGAACCGAGGCTCGACCCGGTATTGGATCGCGGCAAGGACGGCGTAGGCGAGCATCGCCATCAGCGCCGCGAGCCCGGCCGCCGCCCAGAGGCGCTCAGGAAGGAACAGGTACACGGAGCTGACGATCAGCAGCCCGAGGCCCGAGCTCGCGCCGAACCACTCACCGAAGATCGCGCCGAGGAGGGCTGCCGGAGCGCCGAGCTTGGCGGCGTCGAGCAGGAACGGGACGGCCGACGGCAGCTCCAGTCGCAGGAGCCTCGACCCCTTCGAGGCGCCGAACACCGTGAAGACATCCTCGTGCGCCGCGCTCGCCGACTGGAGTCCTGAGCTGATCGAGACGAAGCTCGCGAAGAACACCGCCATCGCGGCGATCACCACGGGCGTGAGGTCGGGAGCAACCAACATCACCAGGAGCGGACCGAGGGCGAGCCACGGGATCGAATTCACGATGGTGGCCAGTCGACCGATGCCGGGTTGCAGCCGCGGCAGCAACAGACCCGTGAGCGCCAGGACCAGAGCGGTGGAGGTCCCGATGAGGAACCCCTTCGTCGCGGCCGTCAGGGTTGCGAGCGCGGACTCCCACAGGATCGTTCGATCGCCGAACCCCTGCCGCACCACGTCCGACAGAGACGGCCAGGACACGCCCAAGCGTCCCGGTGCGCCCGAGGATCTCCCACGCCGCGACGAGGAGCAGGATCCCGAGGATCCCGAGGACGACCCGTCGAGGGAGGGTGTCGGTGTGCTCTGCCATCAGGTCGGGCCTCTCCGACCCCGAGGATCCAGGGCGAGTGTGAGCTCATCAGCGAGCGCGTGGAACTCGTGCGTGGTCATGAGCTCGCGCTCGCGCGGTCGCGGGAACGGGACCTGTCGGACGAGCTTGATCCGACCCGGTCGCTCGGAGAGGACGACGATCCGGTCCGCGAGGAAGATCGCCTCATCCACCGAGTGGGTCACCAGGACCGTCGTGATCGCCTGTTCGCTCCAGATCTTCTGGAGCTCCAGGTTCAGCCGACGACGCGTGACCGCATCCAGTGCCCCGAACGGCTCGTCGAGGAGCAGCACCTCGGGCTGGAGGGCCAACGCCCGAGCGATGGCGACACGCTGCCGCATGCCGCCGGACAGTTGGCGAGGGCGGGACTTCGCGAAGCCCTCCATCCCCACGAGCTGCAGGAGCGCTTCGATCCGCTCGGGGTCGGGCTTGCGACCCGAGACGCGATACGGGAGCGCGATGTTGTCCCACGAACTCAGCCACGGCAGCAAGGCGTGATCCTGGAACGCGACGCCGAGACGATGCGCCTGCGCGAGCTCGTGCGGCGGGCGGCCGCTCACCGAGACCGAGCCCTCGGTCGGCTCCTCGAGCGAGGCCATCATCCGCAGGATGGTGGACTTCCCGCAACCCGACGGCCCGATGATCGCGACGAACTCGTCGGCCGCCACGTGGAGATCGATGCGATCCACCGCGAGGAGGGTGTCCTTCTTGGAGATCGGGAATCGCTTCGTGACCGCTTCCAGGCGGACGTCGTTCCCCCCGCCGTCCGCACTCGGAGCGGAGGGAACCTGGGTGATCCCGCGAGCGACGGTCTCCTCCCGTCGCTCGCTCATGCGGTCTCCTCCGCGTGGCTCGCGATCAGCCGACGGATGACCGGCGGCGACAGCGGCAAGGTGTCGATCTCGACGCCCCACCCGGCGAGGGCGTTCGCCACCGCGTTCGCGATCGCCGCCGGAGGACCGATGGTCCCCCCTTCCCCCGCACCCTTCAGTCCGAGCGGCATGTTCGGCGACGGGGTCTCGAGGTGATCCACCACCATGGACGGGATCTCCGTGGCCGTGGGCAGCAGGTAGTCCATGAAGCTGGCTGCGAGCGGCAGGCCGTCCTCGGTGTAGGCCATGTGTTCGTACAGGGTCCCACCGATCTCCTGGGCGACACCGCCGTGGACCTGGCCCTCCACGATCGGCGGGTTCACCATGGGTCCGCAGTCGTGCACGGCGACGTAGTCGAGCACCTCGACGGCGCCCGTCTCGATGTCGACCTTCACCACCGCCGCGTGGGTCGCGTTCGCCCACGTGGCCACGGCGTTCATCTTGCCGTCGGCGTCCGGCATGTGGTCCACCATGGGCGGCTGGAAGGTGACCACGGTGTCCAGGCCCGCGTCGAGCCCCGCCGGAAGATTCATCTCCCGCATCCACGCGGCCGTCCCGACCTCCGCCATGGAGACCGCTCGCTCGGGTGCCCCACGCACCCGGATCGACCCCAGCTCGACCTCGAGATCGCTCCGGCGCGACCTCGAGCAGGTGCGCTGCGATCCGCAGGACCTTGTCGCGCAGCACACCGGCGGCGGTGAGGACCGCTCCACCTCCGACCACGGTGCTGCGGCTCCCCCACGAACCGAGACCGTAGGGGCTCGCATCGGTGTCGCCCGACTCCACGCGGACGCTCTCCAGCGGCACGCCGAGCGCATCGGCCGCCAGGACGGCCGCCATGGTGGTGGTCCCCTGTCCGGAGGTGGTGACGCCGACCGACACCACCACGCTCCCGTCGGGTTCGATCCTGATCCGAGCGGAGTCGTGCGAGGTCCACCGGCCCGTCGTCCCGAAGTAGGACGGCGCCGTTCCTTCCAGGTACGTCGCGAGACCCAGTCCGACCCGGATGGTCGGATCCGAGGCGTGCTCGGTGCGGCGGGTGTCTTCGGCCCGCCGCCCGAGCTCCACGGCGCGATCGAACGCCTGCAGGAAGCTCCCCGAATCGATGATCCCCCCGTGGGGTTCGTGTACGGGAGATCCTCATCGCGGAGCAGCATCCGCCGCCGGAGCTCCACCGGATCGATCTCCAGCTCCCGAGCGATCGTGTCGACCAGGGTTTCCAGGGCGAAGTACGCCTCGGGCTGGCCGAAGCCTCGGTACGCCCCGGAGGGGGTCTTGTTCGTCACGACCTGCGTGATCGAGCACTCGGCCACCGGGATGCGGTACGCCCCGGTGATCTGGCCCGCCGTCACGAACGTGGGGTTGATCCCCGGCATGAAGATCTCGCCGGAACCCACGTCGTGGATCAGATGACACCGGAGCGCGGCGATCGTCCCATCCTCGCGCACGGCCGCTTCGAGCTCCATGATCTGCTCGCGCGCGTGACAGCTGGCCACGAGGTGCTCGCTCCGGTCCTCGATCCAGCGGACCGGCCGCCCCAGCCGGATCGCGAGCCACGAGACGAGGACATCCTCCGGGTAGATGTGGGTCTTCACGCCGAAGCTCCCACCGACATCGGGAGCGACCACATGGATGTCGCGCTCGAGGAGCGGCAGCACGTGCGCGAGGGTGCTCCGCGTGATGTGCGGGCTCTGCGTCCCGGTGTGCAACGTGAGTCGCCCATCGCGGAACTCCGCGACGCACCCCCGGGTCTCGATCGGCACACCGCCGTGGCGGTGCATCGAGTAGCGGCCGCTCACGACCCGATGCGCATCGAAGATCGCGGTCACCTCGTCCGAGGACGCGGTCCCGGCGGCAGGATCTGGACGATCCGGTTGTCCGGCCACGCGTCGTAGAGCGTGGGGGCGCCGTCCGCGAGCGCATCGTCGGCCGACGTCACCACGGGGAGCGGCTCGTAGTCGACGTCCACCAGTTCGGCGCCGTCCTCGGCCTCGTACCGATCCCGACCGACGACCACGGCGATCGGAGCACCCACGTAGCGAACCTTGCCTCCCGCGAGGGGGAAGCTGGAGACGCTCCTCATGTAAGGGATGAAGTCCGGGAACGGCTGGACGTCGACGAGATCGTCGGCGGCGAACGCCGCGAGCACCCCGCTCGCCGATCGCGCCCGCCCGAGGTCGACCGAGATCGCCGCATGCGGAAGAGGCTCCGCACCACGGTCATCTCGACCATCCGGGGGAGACGGATGTCGGCCACGAACCGGGCGCCTCCGCGGAGGAGTCGATCGTCCTCCACGCGGGCGACCCGCGCGCCGAAGTAGGCGGGCCGGCCCGCGAACCCCAATGCCGTCATCGTCGGTTCCGAGGTCCCTCCCCGCTCCGTCGGCGACCGCCCGGCTTGCGGACACCTCAGCGAGGGTCGATGCCCAGCTTGCCTGACAAGTTACCGGCATGCTACGAGCGGCCCGGAGGAAGCGCAACCCACGGGCCGTATCCTTCGCAGATGGAGGTCCGGGCCGAGTTCGCCGTCTACCCCTTCGAGGAGGGCGAGGCGCCGCCGGCGTACGTGCAGGTCGCGATCGACACCGTGGTGGCCGCCGGTCTCGCCGTCGAGATCGGGCCCTTCGGCCAGGTCGTCGTCGGAGAGAGCGGCACGGTGCTGGAGGCACTCCGCGAGGCCGAGACCGCTGCCCTCGAGGCGGGTGCCACCCGCGTGGCGGTCAACCTGGTGCGCGGAACGTGACGGACGACGAGGACTTCGCCGAGGCTCTGTCCCGCGCGCTCGGCCCCTTGTACCGCGTGGTGCTCGTGGACGATGCCGGCGCGAGCGTCGCCTCCTTCGGCCGATTCCCCGATGGACGACAGCTGGGCGAGCCGGTCCCCCTCCCGGGTGGTGATCGTTCGATCGTGATCGAGATCGACCGACCGGACCCTCGAGGCGGCGGACCGCACCCTGCACGACCTCGCGGTCCCCACCTCGCGCTCCGAAGCGCCGCTCGGCACGTTCAGTCATCTGGACGACGCTCTCCCGCACCTCCTGGCGCAGGGCGAGGCGCACATCGGCCGGCCCCTGTCGGAGATGACGCGCGCGGAGAAGCAGCAGCTGGTCCGCTACCTCGATGAGCGGGGTGCGTTCGCTCTCCGGAGGTCCGTCGAGAGCGTGGCGGAGACGCTCGGCGTCAGCCGTTTCACCGTCTACAACTACCTCGAGGCCGCCCGGGGCGGGTGAACGGTCCGCGTCGGGAGCTCACCGCCGCCACGGGACGAGCAGCCCATCCAGACCGCACCGCTCGATGAGGCCGTGGCTCGCCGCCGTCGCCCTGGCGATCACCTCGTCCTCGTCGACCGTCGTGCTGCGGCCGTCCTCGACCACGATCCTCCCGCCGACGATGGTCATCTCCACGTCCGACGGCCGCGCCGAATAGACGAGGGTCGCGACCGTTCGGCTCGACGGCGTCGTGTGGGGTCGGTCGAGCCGGACGACCGCACGTCGGCGAGCGCCGTCCGGGTGCGAGCACCCCGGCGCCCGACCCCAGGTACCTGGCTCCCTCGCGCGTCGCGAGCTCGAAGACCTCCTCGACGCGCGAGATCGTCGGATCCAAGCTCTCGACCCGCTGCAGCAGGATGCCTTGCTTCATCTGCTCGAACATGTCCTGGCGGTGCCCGCTGGCGCCGTCGTACCCGAGCCCGACGACCGCGCCCGCGTCACGGAGGTCGCGCAGGCGCATCACGCCGAGACCGATGTACTCGTGCGAGATGGGGCAGTAGGCGATCCCGGTGCGCGTCGCTCCCACGCGCTCCACCTCCCGGTCGGACAGGAAGATCATGTGGGCCAACGTGGTGCGCTCGCCGAGCAGCCCTTCGTCGGAGAGCCAGTCGACGGCGCTGACGCCGTAGTGCGTCGGATAGGTGACCGGATCCGTGTGGAACTCGCAGCAATGCGCGTGCCATCCGGTCCCCAGCTCCTGCGCGAGCTCCGCGGCGCGGCGAACCAGTTCCTGCTCGACGTAGATGATGTTGAGCGGTGCCGGCCAGACGCCGACCCGCTCGCCACGCGCGGGCCTCGATCGCCTCGCGCGTGATCGACGAGCTCGTCGGCGAGCGAGTACGGGAACATCCCGCGGTCCAGGTTCAGCTCCCGGGCCACGTCGGTGACGTCACCGGTCATGCCGCGCGCCACGGCACCGCGGAGACCCGACCTCCTCGATCGCGGCCGCCACGGCCAGCGTCGATCCGAGGTCGGTCGGCGCGTAGTGGTTGTCGAGGATCGCCGTCGTCCCGCCCTTCACGGCCTCGAGCGCGCCCAGGCGAGCGGCTGCGACCGCTTCGTCGCGGGTGATGCTCGTGGAGACGCGCCACATGAAGTCCGCCAGCCATGGCCAGAGCTCCATCCCTTCCCCGAGCCCCCGGGTCAGGAACTGGAAGAGGTGGTTGTGGCAATCGGTGAAGCCCGGGATCACGGCACGCCCCGCGCACTCGACGGTGCGCGTCGCCCTGATCGCGTCCAGGTCGGCGGCCGGACCGACCGCGACGATCCGGTCATCCGCGATCGCGACGGCCCCCGGGTCGAACACGGCTCGTTCGTCGTCCACGGTGACGACGGAGCCGCCCGTGAGCAACAGGTCACACGTCTCCGGGACGATCATATTCGCCACGGCACGGTCAGCTCCCCCATCCCGGCCCGCTCCACGAGCTCCACGGTCCGGGCTCGCGCCTCCGCCATCACCGCGGCCTCGTCCACCTTCGTGCACCGGCCGTCCTCGTAGATCACCTCGCCGCCCGCGATCGTCATCCGGACGTCGGCGCCCGACGCCGAATACACGAGCGCCGGCACGACCCGGTGGACCGGCGCGAGGTTCGGCGCCGTGAGGTCGACCACGGCCAGGTCGGCCAGCTTGCCCGGCGCGAGCACGCCGGCGTCGGCCCCGAGGAAGCGCGCTCCTCCGCGCGTGGCCAGCTCGAGCGCCTCCTCCCCGTTCGAAGCGGTCGGCTCACGGGCCTTCACGCGCTGCAGGTACACCGACTGCCGCATCTCTTCGAAGAGGTCCATGCGGTGACCGCACCCCGAGCCATCGGTCCCGAGCCCCACCGTGGCACCCGCGCTGCGGAGCTCCCGGAGCCGCAGGTACCCCGAGGCGAGGTACTGGTTCGACGTCGGGTTGTACGAGACCGCGCTGCCGGTCGCCCCGACGCGGTCGACCTCGGGGTCGTCGAGCCAGATGCCGTGGGCGATGGTGGCGCCACGGCCGAGCAGGCCTTCGGCATCGAGCCAGTCCACCGGGCGGATGCCGTACGCCTCGAGATAGATCTCGGGGTCCGCGCGCGCCTCGGAGCAGTGCGTGTGCCACCCGGTCCCGTACTCGTGGGCCATCGCCACCGCCCGGCGGACCAGCTCCTGCTCGTTGTAGATCACGTTGATCGGCGCCGGCCAGATCCCGACGCGGCGGCCGCGGCGAGCCTCGAGCGCGTCGCGGCTGATGTCGAGGTCCTCCTGCATCGAGTAGCGGAACAACGATGCGGCCAGGCCGTGTGACCGCGCCACCTCGGTCATCTCGCCGAACATGCCGCGCGCGACCACGCCGCGGAGACCGACACCCTCGATCGCATCGGCCACCGCCAGCGTGGTCTCCAGGTCGGCAGGCGAGTAGTGGTTGTCGACCACCGCCGTGGTTCCCGCCCTGGCCGCCTCGATCGCCCCCAGCCGCGCGGCCACGACGGCCTCCGCCTGCGTGATGGCGGCCGAGTACGGCCACATGAAGTCGCAGAGCCAGGGCCACAGGGACATGCCCTCCCCCAATCCCCGGCCGAGACCCTGGAACAGGTGGGTGTGACAGTCCGTCAGGCCGGGGATCGACGGCGGCGCCGGTGCAGTCCACCACGCGGCCGGCACGGTACCCGGCGAGGGCGGCGGGCGTGTCCACGGCCACGATGTGGTCGCCGGTCACGGCGACCGCGCCGGGATCGAGGACACGGCGGTCGTCGTCCACGGTGACCACCGCCCCACCGGTCAGGAGGAGGTCGCAGACGGGCTCGTGCGGGGCGGCGTCGAGCGGGTTCAGCAGCACGTCGTCGTCACCCGGCAGCGGATCTCCCCCAGCAGGCTTCGACGGCCGCGACGATGTTGACGTAGCCGGTGCACCGGCACAGGACCCCCGAGAGCATCTCCCGGATGCTCGCCTCGTCGGGGTAGTCATCGGGGTCGACCCCGCTGATCGTCATCAGGAAGCCCGGCGTGCAGAAGCCGCATTGGAGGCCGTGATGATCCTTGAACGCCTGCTGGAGCGGACCGAGTCCGTCGCCGGGCGTGATGCCCTCCACGGTGGTGAGCTCATGTCCGTCGGCCTGGACCGCGAGCGTGAGACACGAGCGGACCGGCGACCCGTCGAGCAGGATCGTGCACGCGCCGCAGACGCCGTGCTCGCAGCCCACATGGGTCCCGGTGAGGCCGAGGTCGTCGCGGAGGAAGTCGGAGAGGAGCCGTCGCACGGGGACCGTTTCCTGCCGGCGCTCGCCGTTCACCGTCAGCGAGATCCGGAGGGTGTCGACCGGCTCCCCGACCTGCTGCACGGCGACCCTCCTCTCCGCCTCGGCGCGCCGTCCCCGCTGGGGAGCCGCGCGCGCATGGTACTTCAGAAGCCCTCGGCGAACGTGTCGATCATCAGCCGCACGTCGTCCCCGAGCGGGTAGAGGATCGGGCAGGTGCAGCCGGCATCGAGGTACTCGCGGACCTTCGCGCGGCACTCCTCGGGCGAGCCCGCGGCGGCGATCAGCTGGACCTCCGTCGTCGGGCACGAGCTCCATGGCCGCCCGGATCTCCTCCGGACCCGCCGGCCAGGTCAGGACCCGGTTGATCTCCTCGATGAGCGCCGGGTCCACCCCGCTCGCCTTCATGATGTGCGGCTGCTGGCCCAGGTACTGCGTCAGCAGCTCGCGCGCGCGGTCGAGCGCCACGTCGCGGTCACGGTCGAGCGAGCACACGATCAGCTGGGGACGGTCGATGTCCTCGATCGAGCGGCCGGCCTCTGGCGGCGCCGGTCACGAGCTGCGCCATGGCCTCGGCGTTGTAGGCGGGGCTGACCATGTAGTTCAGGACCACGCCGTCCGCGATCTCGCCGGCGAGCTCCATCATCTTCGGGCCGGTCGCGCCGATGTAGATCGGCACGTCCTTCGGCGAGCGGTCGCCGTGCACGATGTCGATCTCGATGTCGTCGACGTTCACGAACTCGCCGTGGTACGTGACCCGCTCCATCGCGAGCAGCCGGCGGCTCACCTCGACGGTCTCCCGCATCGCTTGCAGCGGATGGCGACGGTGGATCCCGACCTTCGTCGCCAGCGGGTCCCACCACGCGCCGATCCCCAGGATCGACCCGACCCGGTGCCAGGTCGTCCAGGGTGGAGAAGGTGGCGGCCAGCAACCCGATGTTGCGCGTCCAGTTGTTGATCACGCCCGAGCCGATCTTGATCCGGTCGGTCACCGCCGCGAAGGCGGCCATCGGGACGGTGGCCTCGCGGACCAGCCGGCTCTCCGCCTGCCATACGGCCTCGAACCCGCGCTCCTCGGCGTAGCGGGCGTACGCCATCCCGTCGCGGATCGGGTGGAGGTCCTGGAGATAGAGCGCCACGCGCCCCTCCGTCGCGACCGTCATACGGCTCCCCCATTCCGGCGAGAACGGATGCGCAGGAAGGCCTTCCAGGCGCTCCCAGAGCGCCGCGGCCTGGACCGCGGCCGCCGCCGCCAGCTCATCCTGGTCGACCCTCGTCAGCCGCCGATCCTCCACCACCAGCTCGCCTGCCACGACCACGTCGCGCACGTCGGAGGCACCGAACCCGAACATCCAATGGCCGGCCAGGTTGGCCGGCTCCAGGGGCGTCGGCGCTGCGTAGTCGAGGACGACGAGGTCGGCCGGGGCTCCGGACGTGATGGTGCCGAGGCCCGGCTCGCCGAAGAGGCGCCCGGCGAGCCGGGCGCCTTCGGCGAGCCGACCGAGCGGCCACCCGATCGCCGTGGCCAGTTCGTCGTCGCGCGCGCGGAAGTACGCCGTGCGCGACTCCGCGAACATGTCGCCGCCGATCCCGTCGGTCCCGAGCGCGACGCGGTCGCCCAGCCGGGCGACCGCGGCGTGCCCGACCGCGTTGTTCATGTTCGACGTGGGATTGTGCGCGACCCACGCTCCCGCGTCGCGCACCATCCGGATCTCCTCGTCGTCGAGATGGATGCAGTGCGCGAGCAGCGACGCATCGGTGAGGGCTCCGGCATCCATCAGCCGCCCGACCACCCCTCCTCCGAACCGGGCGCGAGCATCCGCCTGGTCCACGTCGTCCTCGGCCACGTGGATGTGGACGCCGGTTCCCGCTCTCGCCGCGAGCTCCGCGCACGCGGCCAGGGTGGCATCGGACAGTGTGAACGACGCGTGGGCGCCGACCTGCCCCCTGGCGAGCGTCCGTCGCGTCGCCAGGAAGCGCTCGTTCTCGCTCACCCCGGCCGCCGCTCGCGACGGTCCGTCTCGGTCGGTGACCTCGTACGACAGCACGGAGCGGATCCCGAGCTCCGCCAGGGCGTCCGCCACGACGTCGAGCGAGCCCTCGATGGCGTTCGGCGACGCGTGGTGATCGATCACGGTCGTCGTGCCCGCGAGCAGCGCGGCGGCTCCGCCGACGAGCGCCGACGCGCGGATGGATGCGGCGTCGAGGGCCCGATCCAGTCGCCACCAGATCCGCTGCAGGATCTGGAGGAAGTCGGTCGGCGGCTCGAGCGTGTACGGCATGCCGCGTGCCAGCGCCGAGTAGAGATGGGTGTGAGCGCAGACGTTGCCCGGGAGGATCAAGCATCCGTCGCGCTCGTGCCGAGCCCCGCCGCCGGGCGCCGACCCAACGACGCTCACGCGGTCGCCGTCCACCACGACGTCGGCGGTCACGATCTCGACCGGATCGAGGGACGTGATGACCGAGCCGCCCGTCAGCGCGAAGGACATGTCCCCTCCTGCGGACGGACGCCCGTCCGCATCACCCCGCGGCGGTCGACGACGTGGTGGCCGACGCTGAGACCTTCGCCATCCGCGGCACCAACGCGCGCGCCGCCGGCGAGTCCTTCATCGGGAGGCTCGTCCGCCGCTCGCCGTCGAACGCGCACAGAGCCCCCGCCACGGCGCCGGCCGTGGGGACGAGCGCGATCTCGCCCACACCCTTGGCACCGTACGGCCCCTCGGGCTGATGCTCCTCCACGAAGATGCACTCGATCGGCGGCATCGTGCTCGGGGGGATGATGTTGAGGGACTTCAACGTGGTGGCGGGGATCCCGTCCTCCACCACGAGCTCCTCGGTGAGGGCATGCCCGAGACCCATGTGCAGACCCCCTTCGATCTGGCCCTCGAGGAGGGTGGGGTTGATGACCTTGCCCACGTCGTGCGCGGCGACGACCCGTTCGATCCGGCCCTCGTCGTCCAGGGTCACGACCTGCGTGGCCCACCCGTACGCGAAGTGCGTGGCGGCGCCCTCCGGTCCGTTGCCCGGCTTGTGCGTCCAGTCGATCACGACCTCCGCCGTAGAACTCCTGTCCGGCCAGCTCTTCCAGACGCCCGCCGTTCAAGGCCGCCTTGACCTTCGAGGCGGCCTCGATGATGGCGCGACCCCCGAGCACCGTGGAGCGCGATGCCGTGGTCTGCCCGGTGCCGAGCTCGCGCTCGGTGTCCACGACCACGCGGAGACGGTCGAAGGAAACGCCGAGCTCCTCGCAGGCGATCTGGGCGAGCGCCGTGTGGCAGCCCTGTCCCATCTCCGTCCAGGAGTGGAACAACGTGACGGTGCCGTCCGCCTCCGGACGCAGGATCGCCTTACCGTACTCGGCGAGCCCGTTGCCCACGCCGGTGTTCTTGACGCCGCACGCGATCCCCGCGAATCGAGCGGAACGGTAGGCGTCCTTGACCGCCTCCAATGTCCTCTTCACCCCGACGCCCGGTCCGAGGACCTGCCCCGTGCAGAACACGTCGCCCACGTCGAGGGCGTTCCGCCAGCGCATCTCCCACCCGTCGATACCGACCTTCGCGGCCAGGATGTCCACGATCCCTTCGATCCCGAAGTTCGCCTGGTTGGCGCCGAACCCGCGCATCGCACCCGCGGGTGGGTTGTTCGTGTAGACGGCGCGCGCCTGGATGTCGACGTTGGGGACCCGGTAGGCGCTGCAGGCGTGGCCGGCCGCGCGCTCCAGCACCTTGTCGCCCACGCTGGCATAGGCGCCCGTGTCCCCGACCATGTGCGCCCGCACGGCGACCAGGTGGCCGTCCTCGTCGCACCCGGCCGTGTACTCCATCTCGATCGGGTGGCGCTTCGGATGGAAGCCGGATGCTCTCCTCGCGTGACAGCGTGATGAGGACCGGGCGCGCCGGTGAGGAGCGCGAGCAGCGAGGCGTGGGGCTGGACGTTCAGATCCTCCTTGGCGCCGAACGCCCCGCCGTTGGCCACCTGGGTGGCGCGCACCTTCTCCTCCGGGAGGTCGAGGAACGACGCCACCTGCACGCGGTCGTCCCACACCCCCTGACCCTGCGAGTAGAAGTGGACACCGCCGCCGTCGATAGGGACCGCGAGGGACGACTCGGGCTCCAGGAACGCGTGCTCGATGAACTGCGTCCGGAACGTCTCGGTGGCCACGTGCGCCGCCGTGGCGAGCGCGGCGTCGACGTCACCCCGCGCGATCGAGGAGTGCGAGAGCACGTTGCCGTTCTCGTGGAGCAGCGGTGCGTCGGCGTCGAGCGCCCGGCGCGGGTGCGTGACCGGATCCAGGACCTCGTACTCGACGTCCACGAGGGCCGCCGCCTCGCGCGCGGTCGCGCGGGAGTCGGCGACCACCACGGCGAGCACGTCGCCCACGTAGGCCGTGTTCTCACCCTCGCCCACGAAGAGACGCCAATCCTTCGTGATCAGGCCCTGGACGCGCTGGCCCGGGACGTCCCGCCAGGTCGCCACCCTGACCACGCCGGGGTGGGCTTCGGCACGGGACGTGTCGATCCGCAGGATGCGCGCCCGAGGGTGGTCGGACCAGCGCACGGCTCCGTGCAGCATCCCGGGGAGCGTCATGTCGTTCACGTACGGCTTGTCGCCGAGCGCGAGCTCTTCGCCTTGATACCGGGCCGTCCTCGTGCCGACCCGGCCGCTGCGGTCGATCTTCGGAAGGGGCTCGCCGCGCCGGGAGGCAGCGGCCAGCTCGACGGCATCGATGATCTTCACGTACCCCGTGCAGCGGCAGAGGTTCCCCGCGAGCGCCCTCGCGACCTCGTCGCGCGACGGCTCCGCGTTCTTCCCCAGGAGCGCCTCGCACTTCATGACGATGCCCGGCGAGCAGAAGCCGCACTGCGACGCTCCCGCGGCGACGAAGGAGGCCGCCCAGCGCTGCCGGTCCTCCACCGAGAGACCTTCTTGGGTCGTGACGGCTCGGCCTTCGAACCGCGATGCCGGCTGCGCGCACGACACGACGGCTTTGCCCTCGACCATCACGGTGCAGGCCCCACAGGAACCTTCGGGCGCGCATCCATCCTTGACCGAGGTCACGCCGCATCCTTCGCGCAGCGCCTCGAGCAGGGTGGCACCTTCGCGGACCGCCGGGCTCACGGCGCGACCGTTCAGGGTCAGATCCATCGCCGGACATCCTCCGTCCTCTTCAACAAACGGTCAATCACGGGGCCTCGCCGGGACCAGGGCTCTTCACCCCATGGTCAGCGCCATCACGGCCTTCTGGCCGTGGAGTCGGTTCTCGGCCTGGTCGTAGACGACCGAGCGAGGCCCGTCGATCACGGCATCGGTGACCTCGATGTTCCGGTCGGCCGGGAGCGGATGCATGAAGACGGCGTCGTCCGAGGCCAGGTCCATCCGCCGGTCGTCGGTGATCCAGTCGGCGTACGAATCGATGATCCCCTTCCCTTCCTGCTCGTCCGTGGTGGTGAGGAGCGCGCCCCAGCTCTTCGCGTAGACCACGTCGACATCGGTGAGGCCTTCGTCGAAGTCGTGGACGATGTCGAACGACGTCTTCGCCTCGCGCGCGTTCTCGCGCGCCTGGTCGACGATGTCCGGCATGAGCTGGAACTCGGGGGGGTGGACCAGCCGGACGTCCATGCCGAACCGCGGCATGAGCAGGATGAGGCTCTGCGGCACGCTGATCGGCTTCTGGTAACTGGAGGCGTACGCCCAGCTCACCGCGATCGAACGTCCTCGCGGGTCGCCGAACGTCTCGATGATGGTCATGAGGTCGGCGAGGGCCTGGAACGGGTGATAGACGTCGCATTGCATGTTCAGCACCGGCACGCGGCTGGCGTCCGCCACCTCCCGGATGTAGGCGTTGCCGAGCTGCCAGTCGCAGTGGCGGATCGCGATGCCGTCGTTGTAGCGGCCCAGGATCTCGCCGATCTCCTTCGCCGTGTCGCCGTGGCTGATCTGGGTGGTACGGCTCTCGACGAACTGCGCGTGGCCACCGAGCTGGGCCATGCCGGCCTCGAACGATGTTCGGGTCCGCGTGCTCGAGAAGAAGAAGAGCATGGCGAGCACCTTGTCGCGGAGGATCGGATGCGGGATCCCCTGTGCCCGCAGCCGCTTCAGCTCGAACGCGAGGTCGAGCGCGGCGTCGATCTCCTCCCGCGTCCAGTCCTGGAACGTGATCACGTCCCGTCCACGCAGCTCGGTCAGCACGGTCGTCCCCTTCCTGATCGTTGCCTCATCGTCGGCGGCCCGTGAAGAGCACGGCCGCACGTTCGGTCGGCGGCGCCACGCCTTGCCGTCGCGCCGCGAGCAGGCCCGCGAGGCCGGCCGAGCCCGTGGGGTCCACGTCGATCCCGGTGGTCTCCCGCGCCATCGTGTTCGCCTCGAGCAGCAGCTCGTCCGGAACGACGAACGAGTCGCCTCCCGTGGCGAACATGCCCTCGAGCACGGCGACCCAGTCGTACGTCTCGTCGTCCAGGATGCCTGTCGCAACGCTCGTGGGCTCGGTCTCCCACGGCCACATGACGGTGGAGCGGTGCCGGGCGGCGACGGCCAGCTCCGCAACCACCGCGGCGCGGCCCCCCGGGATCTCCTGCAGGTACGCCGCGACGTCGGCGCGACCCGACGTCCGGGGCGCGCCGCCGGTCTCGGTTTCGAGCCGTTGGACGGCGGCCCCTGCCACCAGATCGTACGCGCGGGCCAGGGGCCACCCGCCCTCCGTCTGCACGGTGTCGATCGTCGGCATGGTGGGGAGCGCGCCGAGGGTGACCGCTTCCCCGAGCCCCTGGATCACCGCGCTCGCCAGTGCTCCGCCGCCGACCTGGATCGTCACCCGGTCGAGGTCTCCGCCGGATCGCCGGAGCTCGTCGGCGATCTCGTAGCCGAGCGTGAGCCCTCCTTCGATCGTGAGGCCGTTGTCGCTCCCCTGGCACGTGAACGGGATCGCGCCCTCGGTGATCGCCTCCTGCAGCCGGAGGTAGGTCGGGTCGCCCGGGACCTCCTCGTCCCGCGGCACCACGTGGACCGCTGCCCCGAGCTCCTCGAGCCGGCGGACCACCGGCTCCTCGGCCCACGTCGGGACGAAGACGTCGAGGTGCCTCCCGGCGGCACGTGCGAGCACCCCCGCCGCGAGCGCCGCGTTCCCACAGCTCGCGATCACGAGGGGCCGGTCCCCTCCAGTGACCAGCCCCACGCGCTCCGCCACCTCCAGCCAGATGAGGACCCCCATCAGGTGCCGGCCCTTGTGCGACCCCGAGACGTTGCCGGTCTCGTCCTTCACCCAGATCCCGCCTGACGACTCGGAACCTGCGGCGGCGGAGAGCGCTCCGTGCTCTTCGAACGGCGTCACCCGGAACCCAGTCCCGTCGACAGCAGCCACCCGATCGTCGAGCGCGCGGACCAGCGCGACGTAGTCGTCGTCAGACATCCCGTGGGTCCGCGCGAGGGCGTGCGCGAGGAAGAGCTCGCGGTACCGGACGAACGGGTTCGGGTCGTCGCCGAGGGGGAACACTGCCTCGGTCGGGAGGATCCGGCGCACCACGTGGTCGATGTCGTCGCCGGCGACCGCCGCCGGACAGCGGAACGGGTACGGCTCGTCGGCGTCCAGGACAGCACCGCACCCCCCGCACCGGAGCGCGATGCCAACGTCCGTCATCAGGCGGCTCCCGATACCCCGACCCGTCCGTTGAAGTCGTCGATGAGACCGTCCCACACCCCGATGGCGTCGCGCAGTCCGCGCCAGAACGACTGATCGCGGCGCACCACGAAGTCACCGATCGAGACGCCCTGCTGCTCCACCCACGTGAAGTACCCGAGGTTGAAGACGCGCTCACGCTCCTCGGGTCCGAGGTCCAGCAGATGCCCCTCGTCCGCACCCAGGAGGTGCTCGCCGACCACTTCGGCAGCCGCTGCCTCGTCGAACCCACCGGCGAAGTCCCGCGCGAGGACCTTGTCCCGCTCCGAGACGTACAGGGCGGCGCCGTCGGTGGCGACCGTCATGATCACGTCGTCCGGACCCAGATGGAGATGCTTCGCGAGCTTGATGGATGCGAGCACGTTGCAGATGCTCGAGATCCCGAGCGACGAGAGCGCCTCCACCTGGTCGGCCGGCACCCCGCGACGTTCGACCAGGTACCGACGCCCGACCTCCGTGTTGAACACCACGTTGAGACGGTCGGTCGCCACATCCGTCACGTCCACCACGACATCGGTGTTCATGACGTTGTGGATGAGCGGGATGTGCTTGTCGCCGATGCCTTGGATGTTGTGCTCCCCGAAGCCGTTGCGGAGCATCGTGGGGCACTCGAGGGCCTCGACCGCCACGATCGCCGAGCCGTGCTCGTCCTTCAGGTAGTCGCCGGCCCCGAGCGTGCCGGCCGATCCCGACGCCGAGACGAACGCGCGGAGTCGGGCTTGCGGTCGCTGCGCCTGCACCGATCGGAAGACGGTGTCGAGGGCGCGACCTGTGCACAGGTAGTGCACGAGATGGTTCCCGAACTCCGAGAACTGGTTGAGGATCACGTTCGCGTCGTCGCGTGCGAGGCGCGCGCACTCGTCGTAGATCTCCTTCACGTTGCTCTCGGTCCCGGGCGTCCGGACGATGTCGGCGGGATCGTCGACCCATCCTCGCAGCCACTCGAACCGTTCCCGGCTCATGCCTTCCGGCAGGACGGCGACGCCTCGGCAACCCATGATCCGTGAGATGGCGACGCCGCCCCGGCAGTAGTTCCCGGTGGACGGCCACACCGCGCGCTGCGACGTGGGGTCGAAGCCGCCCGTCACGACACGCGGCGCCAAGCAGCCGTACGCCGCCAGCACCTTGTGCGCACCGATCATCGGGAACCGGTCGCCGAGGGCCACCACGATGGTGGCATCCACGCCCGTCAGCTCGGGCGCCAGGACGAGGTGCTCGGGGACCTCCGTCAACCCCCTCCGCGGGGTGTCGTTGTGCCAATGCACCCGGAACAGGTTCGAGGGATCCGGCGCATCGGGTGACACCGACGCCAGCCGGGCCTGCACGTCGTGGGGGATCTTCGCCGGCTCCGCCAGCTGTTCGAACGTCGGCAGCACGATGCCGGCCTCGCGGAACCGCTTCACCGCGCGATCGCGCGTGTCCCGGTTCACCACGTCGATGTCGACACCGAGACCCACCATCACCCGGCCCTCCTCAGTTGGAGCCCGATCCCACGGCCTCGAGGTAGCGGTCGGGGAACGACGCGTACCACCCCGCGGCGGTCCACAGGTGATCCACCGGGCACTGGTCATCCACGCTGTGGGCGTGGACCTCGTTCGCCGGCCCGAAGCCGATCGTGGGGATCTGGAGCTTGCCGGCGCTCGAGACGCCGTTCGTGGAGAAGACCCAACGACCGACGAGCGGCGTGCGCCCGAGCGCATGCTCCCCGGCCTCCACCCCGGCGCGCACCGCCGGGTGGTCCTCGGGCGTGACCCAGGTGGGGAAGTACTTCGGCGGTGCTGAGCGTGAGGCCCGTGTACGCCTTGCCTTCGTAGTTCATCAGCTCGACCGTAGCCTCCCCGTCCTGGACGGCGGGAAGGGCCTCGAGCTCTGCCTGCGCCGACTCCACGCTCTCGCCGATGGTCAGCCGCCGGTCCAGGTAGATCGTGCAACCGTCCGGGACCGCGTTGATCGAGGGCGTCTGGCACTCCACCTTCGAGACCACCACGGTCCCCTTGCCCAGGAAGTCGTCGTGCGCGAGCCGGTCGTTCAACGATTCGACCTGCCCCGCGATGGGGGCCATCAGGTAGATCGCGTTTACGCCGCGCTCGGGTGCCGACGCGTGCGCGGCCTTGCCCATGGTGTGGATCGCGAACTCGGCGCGGCCGCGATGACCCCGGTACACCTGGAGGTTTGTCGCCTCGCCGAGCACCACCACCTCCGCCTTCGGGATCGTGTTCGTGAGGAGGTGCTCGAGCGCGAGACCGTCGCAGTCTTCCTCCTGGACCGTGCCGACCACCCAGAGCGTGAACCTCGAGGTGTCCACGCCGAGCTCGCGCAGGAGCCCGGCACCGTGCACCATCGACGCGATCGCGGCCTTGTTGTCCGACGCGCCACGGCCGTAGAGGACCCCGTTCTCGATCCTGGCCTTGAACGGATCGGACTTCCATAGGCTGAGGTCGCCGGTGTTCACGACGTCGATATGCGAGTCGAGGACGATCTGCACCGGGCCGTCACCGATCCGTCCGATCGCGCTGCCGAAGTCGTCGACGATCACCTCGTCGAACCCGACGGCCTGCATCTCGGCGCCGATCCGCTGGACCGTGGCGTGCTCGTCGCGCGACAAGCTGGGGCGTTCGATGAGATCGGCGAGGAACCGGGTCACCTTGTCCTTGACGCGTTCTGCGCTCTGCAGGTACCTCTCGTCGAATCTCATCCTGAGCAGCTCCTCGGGCGATCCCGCGATGACACCGACAGTATGGAGCGCGGCGGCACGCCACCACGCGCGACGTCGCGGAGCATACCCACGTTCTTCAACAACCTGTTGAGACGATCCCGTTGCGACTACGAGGGCATCTCGAGCAGGCCGCGCTCATCCATGGGGAAGGCTGGACTCCACACGACCTCCCACGGGTAGCCGTCGGGATCCGCGAAGTAGCCGGTAACGCCTCCCCAGTCGGCCTGCCTCGCCGGCTTCAAGATCCGTTCCGCCCGCGGCTTCCGCCTCATCGAGCATCGGCTGGACGAGCTCGCCGCGCTCGACGTTGATCGCGAGCGTGACGCCGGAGAACGTTCCGCGAGGTTCGGCCGGAACCCCTGCGTCCTCGGCGAGTGCCTCGTACGACGTGAGACCGAGCACCGTTCCGGTCGTCACGAACCAGACGATCCACTCGTTCGATTCGGACGATCGACGCCAGCCCAACCGATCGTAGAAGGCGCAGGCGCGCTCGAGGTCCGCCACACCCAGGGTGAGGATCGTGATCTTCGCCGGAACGGTCATGGATCGTCCTCGGGCCCGGCGAGCTCGTTGAGGGCGTCGAGCGACGGCGCGAAGTAGTACGACCCGCTCACGGGGCGGCTGAAATCGGTCAGCCGGTCGTGGAGGCCGTCGTCCGCCAGGCCGAACATGCGCTCCAACATCCGGTCGAACCGGGAGAGGTCGGCGCTGAACCCGACGAAGTACAGACCGTGCTCGCCGACCGTGCCGTACGGCACGCTGCGCCGGAAGATCTCGAGCTCCTCCCCGCCGATCTCGACCTCGACGCGGGCGATGTGGGCGGTGGGCGGCTTCTCCCCTTCGGAGAGCTCCACGCTGTCGACCTTGGTCCGGCCGATCACCCGCTCCTGCTCATCCACCGGCAAGCCGTGGAACGCCCCCAGGTCGTGCACCCAGCGCATCGCGATGACGTGGCTCCCCCCCGCGCCGGGCTCGCCCGGTGGGATGAGCGCCACCTCCGGCGCCCGGCGCACGGGTGGGTTCGCCGTGCCGTCGACGAAGCCGGTGATGTCGCGGCCTTCGCCGTACGTGAAACCTGGTTGCTCGGCCACGAGCTCCACGACGTCGCTGACCGCCAGAGCCGCCGCGCGAGCGTGGGCCCACGTCACGTCGGTCGTGCTCCCGCTGATCCACATCCAGGCGTCGTGCTGCGTGGCCGGCGCGTGTCGCCCGTCGGGTCTTTCGATCGACCGGAAGTCGTGGGAGGACGCGGGCGCGTGTCCCGGAGCCACCTGCGCCCAATCGGCGGCACGGAACGCCACGACGAGGTTGATCCCACCGGCCGACACGTCCGGCGTGCGGAGCCGGCGGAACGAGGGGACGGCATCGAGGGGCGTGACCCCCGGCCGGAGGTCGAACTCGAGGAAGTGGTGCGCGTGGGTCCCCTGCGCGAAGATCCCGAACTGCGGCAGGGTCCAGGCCATGACCGACCGAGCCTAGCCGGTTGACCTCCCGGCTCGTCGGCACGAGATTCGCTCCCCTGAGGAAGGGGGAACCGTGAAGCGCAAGCTACTCGCTGTTGCCGTCACGATCGGTGTCGTCGGCGCCGTCCTCGCGACCGGAGTCTCGAGTGCGGGGACCACGAGGGCGGAGACCACCGTGACCATCCACACGGAGAACGGGGACTTCTGGGGAGCCGTGAGGAGCCCACGGCCGGGCCGGTGTGCGAACGAACGCAGGGTCGTCGTCTTCAGGCAAGTGGGTCCCCAACAGGATCCGAGCAACGATCAGAGGATGTTCAACGACACCGCGTCGCTGAACGGCGACCGGTATGAGTGGAACACGGGGAACACGCACGTGGAGGGTGGAAGGTGGTACGCGCGGGTCGCTCGGACCGCTGACTGCAAGGCGGACACGAGCCGGACCGTTCACGTCTAGCGACGTAGCGAGGATCGGCTCCTTTTCTCAGCCGAACCGGCCGCTGTCGATCCACTTCGCCTTGATGAGGCTCCACCAGTCCGACGCCATACCCCGGGTGACGTAGTCGTACGGCAGCCATCCGTACCCACCGTCGCCCCACGCGGTGCCCCACGAGTTCCGGATCAGCAATGCCCCGGTCGTCTCAGGACCGTTCGGCTCGTTCGCGATCACCTTCTCGTCATCGAAGCCGGCCGCGACCACCGCGTGTCCTCCCACCCGGTGCTCGCCCTGCGTCGGGAAGGGGAAGGCACCGCCGTTCGTGTTCGTCTGCGCGTACGAGCTGTAGACGGTGAAGCCGAACATCGCCGGCAGCCCGGCGACGAGGTTCTGCTTGAATCCGAGCGAGCAGCTCGTCGGGGTCGGTGCCGGGCGGGTCGAGTCGGTAGTAGCGGAGGCTCCGGTAGTCCTGGGCGAACGAGTAGCAGAAGGCCGTCGGTTCGCGCTCGAACGCCGCGACGTCGTACGGCCAGTACTGCTCGGGCGGGATGCCGAAGGTCACCATGCTCTGCATGGTCGTCCGGAGGAAGGCACCGGTATCGCCCGTCACCCCCATGAGGTTCCGCGTCGCCTTGTAGAGGAAGAGCCGCGAAGCGTCGATGTGCTTGCCGAACGCTCGCATCTCGAAGTACTCGAGCATGCCGACGCCGGCGTTCGCCGTGCAGGAGCCCAGGGTGCTCTGGTCTTCGATGGGCGAGAAGTACGGCCGGAGGGAGGTGGACGACCCCAGCGCGGCCGACGCCGCGACCTTGTCCACGCCCACCTCGTGCAAGAGCGTGGGTGTGTCCTTCTGTTCGCCCTCCGGCGGAGATCCATGTTCGGTCGTGTGATCCCTGAAGTCGGGATAGTCCGGCAACCAGCCGAGCCCGAAACCCTCCGGCGTCCGCAACATGGGACCCCCTTCCGTGACCCGGGCCTGGGCGTGTGCGAGCGCCTCGGGGGGACCCCGATCCACTCGACCGTATGCCACCGCGCCCCGGTGGCCCACTCAGCCGTTCGGGTTACGTCGCCCGCACCCGACGTCCCAAGCCGCCCTCGAACGACGCTCGCGTAGACTCGCCCGCATGGTCGGGATCCCCCCCTCGGTCCGGGAGTTCCTCGCCACCGGCCCCCTCGCCCACGTCGTCACCCTGGCGCCCGACGGGACGCCACACGTCTCGCTCGCGTGGGCGGGTTTCGACGGCGACGAGGTCGTGTTCGCGACCTTCTTCGAAACGGATCAGCACAAGCTCCGCAACCTGCGGCGTGATCCGCGCGTGAGCCTGTCGTTCGAGGCCCATGAGCACACGGGAGAGGGCCTCCATCCCTACATCGTGATCCGCGGCCGCGCGACCCTGACCGAAGGTGGAGCCCTGGAGGTCATGGACCGACTCGCCGAGTTCTACGTCGGTCCGGGCGCGACGTTCCCACTGCGTGACGCTCCTCCCGGCGTCGTCGCCCACGTGGCGGTGGAGAAGATCTACGGACAGGGTCCGTGGCGTGACGTCCCCGACGACGACGCCTGAGTACGAGGCCGGATGGAACCGGATCCACCACTCGACCTTGGCGCCCGGTGACGGATGCGGCAGCGCGTAGGGTGAAGGTGCGGGTCCGCGCCAGCCACGACGCCGACCACACCCTGTCATGGCCACGAGCACGAGCGATCCGAGCGGACGCAGCGGCGCCCGTCGCGTCCTCCGCGGCGTCCTCCGACTGTTCCTCGTGGTCGGGACGCTGCTCGTCGTTTCGGCGCTCTCGATCGCCATCGCCCTCCGGCTGACGCCGGAGCAGTCCGTCTCCGCGCTCGGGCAGACGGTGACCCTCGGAGCGGCGGCGCCGACCTGGAGCACCGGCGGACCGGGCGAGGTCGTCCTGTTCGGGCGGTCCCTGCCCACGGAGGTGGACTTCGTCGGTCCGGTCCGACCTCGTGTGGTGCTCGCCGACATCAGCATCGACGCACAGGTCTCGGACCTGTTCGAGTCCGCATCGCGCGGGGACATCGTCACCGAACTCGGCACCGAGCTCGCACGCGGGTGGCGACGCTACTTCGTGTGGGAGATCGGACTGACGGCTCTGGTGGCAGCACTGCTCCTGGGATCGATCGCCGGCTGGCGCCGGTACGGGTGGAAGAAGACGCTCGTGACGGTGGTGGGCGGCGTCCTGTTCGTGGAGGCGGTGAACCTGAGCACCATCATGGTCACGGCCTACACGGCGCCGGACATCCTCCTCCACGTGGCCAGCGTCAGCGAGCTGGTCGGACGCGACGCCCCCCGGCCGCTCCCCGCCGCGGCGGGGCCCACGCAACCCGGGATCGAGGCGATCGTGATGGGTGATTCCACGGCAGCCGGTCTCGGCGGCCCGCCCGTGGCCGATCCGACGCCCGCCGACCAAGCCTGCAAGCGGAGCTCGTCGGCCTTCGCGGTGACACTCGCGCAGGTGAACGATTGGAACCTCCAGAACCTCGGATGCGGCGGGGCGACGATCGAGAAGGGCATCCTCGGCCGGCAGTTCGCCGGCGGTTCGTGGCTACCCCCCCAGCTGGCCGTGGCGAAACGTGCGGTGGATGCGGAGGCCGTCGTCATCAGCATCGGGGCGAACGACCTGCATTGGAGCGCTTTGGTGGCGCTGTGCGCGGCCGCGGACACTTGTGACAACCGTGCGCTCACGGCCTACTTCCAGCATGCGCTCAACGGCTTCACGGAGGACTACTACGAGCTGCTGCGTCAGCTCGCGACGCTGCCTGGAGATCCGATCGTGGTGATCAACCAGTACTACGCCCCGTTCGGCTCCGAGCTGGACTGTCTCGGCGAGGTCGGACTCACCCAGGACAAGATCGAGGTGCTGCTCGACCGTCTTGACGTCCTCAACGCGGTGATCGCGAACGGAGCCGAGACCTTCGGGTATCGGACCGCCGCGCCGAGCTTCAGCGGCCACGAGCTGTGCACCGAGCAACCGTACGTGCAGGGCCCGGATGAAGCGGCCCCGCTGCACCCCAACGCCCGAGGCCATCTCGTGATCGCGCTCGCCGACGAGCGAGCGCTCCTGGCCGCACCGTGACGGTTCCGCGGGTCAGGCGAGGTGGCGGTCGAACCAGGCCTGCGTTCGCTCGATCGCGTCGAGCGCGTGGGCGCGTTCCAGCGGCACGTGGCCTTCCCGCGGGTACACCACGAGCTCGACCTCGCAACCCGACGCCGCGAGCGCGTTGTACAGCTCCTCCGCCTGGCTGACAGGGGTGCATCGATCCTCCGCCCCCTGGATGATCAGCGTCGGCGTGGTGGACCGATGCGCGTGGGTGGTCGGCGACCGATCCAGGTACTGGCTGGTCGGATCGTTCCAGTCGCCCTCCAGGATCGCCTGGTCGTACCACCACACCTCGGAGGTCAGGTGGAACGACGCGTAGTCGGCGACCACAGACATGGCGACCGAGGCGCGGAACCGATCCGTCTGCCCCACCGCCCACCCCGCCATGTAGCCGCCGTACGACAGGCCCGTGATCCCGAGGCGATCGGGGTCCGCGATCCCCTCCGCGATGCAGTGGTCGACGCCGGCCATGATGTCGCGGAAGTCGATCCCCCCGCCGTCGCCGATCACGCCCTGCGCGAACGCGTGGCCGCGCCCGATGCTGCCCCGAGGGTTCGGCAGCAAGCACGCGTAGCCCGCCGTCGACAACAGAACCGCGCTCGGCTCCGAGTCCGAGAAGTAGGCGCCCCAGCTCCACGTGGGGCCGCCGTGGACGCAGACGATCAGCGGCAGTGGCCCCTCGGCGCCGGCCGGCGTCATCAGCAGCCCCTCGACCTCCACGCCGTCCTCGCCCGCCCACCGGATCGTCCGTACGTCGGGGAACACCCGTCCCTCGACGATCGCATCGTTGAAGGCCGTAAGCGCGGGACCACGCGTGGGCATCGTGATCGAAACGCGCGAGCTCCGGCGCCACGCCGTGCGCCTGGTGCGTCGTCCAGACACTGGCGGCGTCATCGGTGATCGCGCAGGCCGGCGTGGTCACGGCATCGCCGATGAACGCGTCGTCCCGCCAGCGCTCCTCCCGGCGGCCGTCGAGCCAGATCCGGCCGCACGCGTTCCCGGTGCCGTCGGTGCGCGCGTACCAGAGCGACCCGTCGTCGCACCACGATGCCCGGCCCACCGTCTGCAGGTCCGGCCACGGATCGGTCGTGGCTCCGGTCTCGAGGTCGACGAGCATGAGGCTCCCGGAGAGCAGACCGTGGTCGCTGGCGTACCCCTCGACCACGATCGCGCGGCTCGCGTCGGGCGAGATCGCCACCCCTTCCGTCTGCCACGACGGTTCGTAGAGGGCCCGCGCCGTCCGCGACCCCAGGTCGAGCCGTGCGATCACGCCTTGGTACCAGCCCGATCCGGAGTGATCGCGGGACACGATCGCGACGACGACGGTGTCTCCGTCCCAATCGACCTCCCACACGCTGAGGTCGGGAGGACCCACCTCGGCGACCTCGCCCGTGGCCAGCTCGACCAGGAAGAGGCGCCGCCGGGCGTCGCCGGGGCGCCGGACGATCGGATCGGGTGCCGGACCGGCACCGGTCACGGCGCGCGCGCTCCAATCCAGCCCGTACGATCCCGGATCGGCGGCGAGCACCAGGAGACGCCGCCCATCGCTCGACCACGCGACGCTCTCGGCCGAGCCGGTGAGCGTCGCGGCCAGCTCCGGCTCCCCGCCGTGCGGGTCCAGCGTGTAGGGCAGCTGATGCCCCGGCGTGATCCGGTCCGAGAGGAACGCGAGACGCGAACCGTCAGGTGACCACGCGGGCGCCCGGTCGCTCCACGCTCCATCCGTGAGCCGAGCCGGCTGCGCGGCGCCGCCGGCCGCCACCACGTAGAGATCGCTCGGGACGTGGGAACCCTCGTCGGCGACCGTGGCGTGCAGCGCGAACGCGACCCGCGTGCCATCGGGCGAGAACGTCAGCTCCGCGGGCGTCCGGACGTCGAGGAGCGAGGCCGCGGTCGGGCGATCGGTCACGGGGCTCCCTCGGGCCGATCGTCCGCGGACCCCTCCCCGGGCGACCCGGGATCGGGATCAGGTTCGCCCTCGGCGAACGTCAATGCGTAGACCTCCTGTCCCTTCGGGTACTCCTTCGTGGGACGGAACTCCTGGGTGACCGTGACGCCGAGCGCCTCGTACACCCCGTCCTGCCCGTCGCGCAGCCGCTCGCCCAGGAAGACGTTCGCCACGATCTCCTTGGGCAACGCGGCCGCGGTCACCATACGGACCGCACCGACGACCGGGGACCCGACGATCGTGAGCTCGTCGGCGATCTTCACGAGGTAGCCGGGTCCGGCATCCAGACCCATCGAGAGGCCGACGCCGGCGGACAGGTTCCGCGAATTGCTCCGGAAGTCCTCCAGGACCCGGTGGTGGAAGAGGTCGATCAGGACGTGCGCCGTGTGCGTGATGTCTCCGGCCGTCTGGACGAACCGCTCCTCGTACCCGTCGGCGGACGCGCCCTGCACGATCCAGTACGCGAGGAACCCGTCGCCCGTGAACTTGTCGAACCAGCCGCCGGATCCGCCGGATCCCACGCCGGACCGACGTGACGAACTTGTCCATGATGAGGGCGAACCGTTCGAACCTGACGGACTCCTTCATCAACGTGGTCGACTCGCGGATGTCTGCGGCCATGACGAACATCTGGATCGGCTCGCCGTCGATCACCGCGTCGAGGAGCTCGTCTCTGCGGAACCGTTGCTCCCAGTCCGGTGGAGCGTGCGGCTCCAGCAGGCGAGCAGCTTCGGCCCGATCCCGGTCCCGCTGGTCCGTTTCCGCCGATCGCTCGCGCGCCATGAGCACCTCCGGGATGCGACGGCTGGTCGGCCTACGCCGAGGTGGCTCCGTCATCCGAGCCGCCGGCGATGCCCCCCAGCCACGCGGTCCACATCCGCTCGGCCTGCTCCCGGTCGACACCATCCGCGAACAGGTGGTGACCGACGAGGGTGGACCCGTCGAACCCGTGGATGAACCGGTAGAGGGCATCGTCCGATCGGACGCCCAGGAAATGCGGTGAGACGTAGTCCACCACGCCATCGATGGCTGGCAAGCCGTCGGGGGTGAGCTGCACCTGATCCCCGACCCCGACCTCGTCGGGCAACCCCAGCCCCCGCCGGAACGCGGCCATCGCGCGTGCCCGGTCGGGCTCGGTCGGGCCGAACGCCTCCACGGGGACGGCGTACCGGCCCCGGAAGTGGGTGAGGTACTGGACCAGCTTGTCCAGGTACATGGGATCGCCCTCGCTCATCGCCTCGTACTCGGCTTCCCAGTCGCCGGCCAGCAGGCCCGTGTGGACGAAGCGGATGGAGCTGCCGCCCCCCTCCCTCCATCGACCGTGTAATCGAACTGATGGAACGAGCCGTCGGACGAGGGGTTGCCGGTCGTCACGAACCGACGGTCGGGGGATCCCAGGTGGCGACGGTGGACTCGGCCGTGAACCCGCCGATGCTGAAGGTCGCGGTGCCACCCTCGCGCGGCTCGACCGTGTTGCGACCCATGAACCAGGAGTCCTGGCCGTCGCCGGTGGCGATCGCGTCCCACACCTGCTCGGGCGTGGCGCCGACCTCGAGGTCCTGCGCGATCTCGAACGGATGGGTCATGCTTCGATCCTACGGTCCCGTGGGCTCGGCCGCCTACGACCCGGCTCCCTCTCCGGACGTCTCGGGTTTCTCTCCGGGCAACAGGTCGCGCTCGGAGCGGTGCCAGACGGGGCTGTCGCCCGCGGACGTGACGTTGAATCCGTAGTCGAAGACCAGGGTGCCCCCGATCGTGGCGCCGAGCGCCACCAGCAGCGCAGCGAGCACGGTCAGGATCGCGATGCCGGCCGGGGTGGCGGGCTCGTCGTTCGCACCCAGCCGCAACGCGATGTCGATCAGCACCAGGGCCGTCACGGTGAGCATCGTGATCGCGTGCGCGTTCACCGTCCGGCGCGCTTGGGTCCCCTTGGGCACGGAGTGACGCCAATCCATGTAGCCGGTAAGAGCCGCGGCGAGCGAGACGATCGCGCCACCGATCAGTACGAACGTGCCCGCCCGGAAGAACTCGCGCGCCCACGACTCGCCGTGCCAGATTCCACGACACGAGGTCGAATGATGCGGCCAGCACGTAGGCACCGATCGGCACATCGGTCAGAGGCGGGTGGAACGGTTTGCCGGCGAACCCACGGAGTCCGAAGAACTTCCGGCCGTTGAGCGTCAACGCCGGGCGGAACGAAAGCCGAGCCATCCCTGCTCCTTCCCCTCGAGCACCAGAGGTCGCGAGACGACATCCTAGGCTGAGGGCTTGCGTACCCGGTGAGCTGCTCTCGCGGCCGATCGAGTGAGCACACGAACGGCGCGGGGTGAGAGCATCGGATACATGCCGCGGATCCTCGTTGCCACCGGGGACGGCCTGCGTCCCTTCGACGAGCGAGGTGGGATGGGGAGATCCGTCCACGCCGGTCGATCGGTGACCGCGATGGCCCCGGCGGGCTCCGACGTGTGGGTCGTGATCGACGGGTCCGAGCTCTGGCACCACACCGAGGGAGCGACTCGACTCGTGACGGATCTGGCAGACGTCCGTGCCACCTGTCTCGCGAGCATCCAGGGCGACGTCTTCGTGGGGTCCGCGGGGGCGCACCTGTTCAGACTCGTCGGGACCGCGCTCGAACCGGTCTCCGGGTTCGAGGACGCCGCGGGCCGAGACGCGTGGTACACCCCGTGGGGAGGTCCACCCGACACACGTTCGATCGCGAACTGGGACGACGATGTCTACGTCAACGTCCACGTCGGCGGCATCCTCCGTGCCGACGATCGCGCGGGAACGTGGACACCGACGATCGACATCGATGCGGATGTCCACCAGGTCACGACGGCCGACGGCCTGGTCCTCGCGGCCTGCGCGGGTGGCCTCGCCGCGTCCGCCGATCGAGGCTCGAGCTGGTCGTTCCGGACCGAGGGTCTCGAGGCGCCCTACGCTCGCGCGGTCGCCGTGAGCGGATCGGCGGTCCTCATGTCGGCGTCGCGCGGCCCGCGTGGCGGACGTGCCGCGGTCTACCGAGCTGACCTCTCGGGAGGACCATTCGAGCGATGCCTCGCGGGGCCGGGGTGGTTCGATGGCAACATCGACAGCCATCACCTGGATGCACTCCCCGACGGCTCGTTCGCTGCGTTCGGAGCCTCCGACGGGATCGTGTACGCGTCGACGGACACCGGCTCGACCTGGGATGCGTTCGCCTCCGGGCTCTTGCCGGTGCAGCGTGTCCTCGTGATGCCTTGAGGGAGCGGACAACATGATGGTCGCACCGAGCACCGTCGAGGAGTACCTGGCAGACCTCCCGGACGGACAGCGTGCCGCCCTCGAGGACCTTCGAGCGACGATCAGGGCGGCGGCGCCGGAGGCGACCGAGACCATCAGCTACCAGATGCCGGCCTTCAAGGATCATGGGCGATTCCTCGTGTCGTACGCGGCGTTCACGGACCACTGCAGCCTCTTCCCGGCGAGCGACGCCGTCCGGGAGGCTCTCGGCGACGAGCTGGAGCCCTACGTCTCGGGGAAAGGAACCATCCGCTTCCGGGCGGATGACCCGATCCCCGCCCGCCTGGTGACGAGGATCGTCGAGGTGCGGCTCGAGGAGAACGCGGCGAAGGATCGGCGCTGAGATGGCGACCACATGATTGTCTTTCCGCCGCTCCTGAGGCAGCATCTCGGGCACGAGAGGAAGGAGGTGGTCCCACTGCCGAAACAGACTGAGACCCTCGAGGTGACTGGCTGCTGAGCCGTCCCTCGCGGGCCGGGGCACCGCCCGCCCGCGTGCCGGGAGACCGGCAGAATCCAACCAGCTCACCGACCTCGCGGGCTCCGGCCGGTCGACCGGACGAAGCCTCGTCAGAGGATCGAGTGCTCGTGAGGCGATAGCGGTGAGAGGACCGGGTTCCCTCAGGGGACCCGGTCCTTTCATGTCGAGTGGTGGTCCGATACTTCACGATCGCGAAGGGCCGGTCGAGATCAGCTCACCCGAGAACCCTCGATCCTCTCTCCGCTCGCGACGAGATCCTTCACTTCATCGCGTTGCGCTCGCCACCCCGACCTCGGGGATCCGGTCCGCGAACGCGGACACCTTCCGCTGCCACCCTTCCTCCAGCGGACCTTTGATGCCGGTCACGTAGACCTTGTCCTCGGCGACCTCGACCAGACCCTTGCCCTGCAGCACCTCGTTCATGATGGGGCGGACGCTTCTGGAACCTGCAGATCTCCTCTTCCGTGGGCATGCGCCCGGTCTTCTTGTCAGGCCTTGGAGCCATCTCGGTCGTCAGGATCGCGTACCTCGTCCCGGCGGGTAGCCGCAGATCCGTGAGGAACCGGCGCATGGCGCGGATCGGCTTGCCCAGGCGTCCTGGCGAGCTGAACAGATACAGGTCGGCGGGCGGCAGCTCGGTCGGCCTGATGGCGTGGATGTGATGGACGGTCACCTCGACCCCCTTGGTCGCCATGTCCCTCTCGAACTCCTCGGCGACCTTGACCCCGTTGCCGAACTTCGATGCATGGAAGTACTCGATCTTCATGTCGCCCTCCTTCCGTCGCGGAACGCGAGACCGAACCGGAACCGTCTACGGCCAGGGTGGCAGCGAGGGTGACGGCGAACCGGGGCCATCTGGACCTCCATCAGAGGGACACGCTGCACGCGCTCGTTCACACGGAGGTCCGTCCGCGTGGATCGACGGCAACCGATCGGACCGCGTACGGAGCCTGCGATGCTCGCTAGGGATCGCCCGCCCGCACTACCCTGCGGTCATGGCCGTCTGCACCATCTGCGGCGCGACGAACCCCGAGGGCTCGCGGTTCTGCAACGCGTGCGGCGCCCGACTCACGGCGGCGGCCGAGACGGCGCCCGAGCGCTCGGGCGAGCGCCGCGTCGTCACGATGCTGTTCTGCGACGTCCGCGGCTCGACCGCTATGGCGGAGACGCTCGACGCCGAGGCCTGGACCGACGTGATGAACTCGGCGTACGAGCTCCTGATCGAGCCGGTCGTCCGCCACGAGGGCACCGTCGCACGACTGATGGGCGACGCGATCCTCGCGTTCTTCGGCGCTCCGACCGCGCATGAGGACGACCCGCAGCGCGCGGTGATGGCGGGGCTCGAGATCGTCTCCGCGATCTCGCCGTTCAAGGAGCGGCTGCGGGCCGAAAGGGGGCTCGATCTCGACGTCCGCGTCGGGATCAACACCGGTCCGGTCGTCGTCGGGCAGGTCGGCTCGGACCTGCGGCACGAGTACACGGCGATGGGCGACGCCGTGAACGTCGCCGCGCGGATGGAGCAGACCGCCGAGCCCGGCACGGTGCAGATCACCGAGGACACGTACCGGCTCGTCGCCGACCTGTTCGACGTCGAGGACCTCGGGCGGATCGACGTGAAGGGCAAGCGCGAGCCCGTCGCGGCGTTCCGCGTCCGCGGGCGTCTCGCCGCGCCCTGGCGCGTGCGCGCGGTGCGATCGCTCGAGGCCTCGCTCGTCGGGCGCGAGCGCGAGCTCGAGCGCGTCCGCTCGGCGCTCGAGCGCACCGGCGACGGGGTCGGCACCGCGCTCCTGCTCGTCGGCGAGCCCGGCATCGGCAAGAGCAGGCTCGTCGAGGAGGCCGACGCGATCTGGTCGCGGCTCGAGCCGCAGGACGAGCGCCTGTGGGACGACTGGTCCTGCGTGCCGTACGACGCGATGCAGCCGTACGCGCAGTACCGGCGGCTGATCCGCGAGCGCGCGGGCATCGAGGAGCGCGATCCGCCCGAGGTCGCGCGCGACAAGCTCGCCGCGACGATCGGCGCGATCGCGGTGGAGGGCTACCGCGAGCACAGCGAGCGCGTCTCGCGGGCGCTGCTCGGGATCGAGCTCGAGGACGAGGAGCCGCTCGAGGGCGAGGCGTTCCAGCGCGCGGCGACCGAGCTCGTCGTCGGCTCGACCATCGCCCAGGGCGGCCGGCGGTTCATCGTCTTCGAGGACCTGCACTGGTGCGACCGGGCCTCTCTCGATCTCGTGCGCGCGACGACCGAACTCGTCGCGGACCATCCCTACGTGGTGATCGCGACGTTCCGGCCCGACGAGACCGCGGCGTCGTGGGACTTCAAGTCGTGGCTCGAGCTCGAGCTCGGCGACCGGACGGAGGTGCTCGCGCTCGAGCCGCTCACGAGCGGCGAGAGCGAGCGCCTGATCGATGAGCTCCTGCCGTCGGCCGAGCTGGCCGGCGAGCTCCGCGAACGGATCCTTGAACGCACCGAGGGTAACCCCCTGTTCGTGCAGGAGGTCGTGCGCTCGCTCGTCGACGCCGGTGTGCTCGAGCGCTCGGGCGACGTCCTGCGCCTGACGGACGACGTCGCGGTCGACGCGATCCCGAACACCGTGCAGAGCCTGATCACGGTCGGGCTCGATCGGCTGCCCGAACGCGCTCGCCGGACGCTCCAGACCGCCGCGGTGATCGGACGCACCTTCGACGAGGAGGTCCTGCGGTCGGTGACCGACGACGGCGACGTCCGCGGCGACCTCCTCGAGCTCGAGCGGCGGGACCTGATCCGCGCGGTCGCGGGCCCGGCCCGCGCGTTCACGTTCCGCCACGCGCTCACCCAGGAGGCCGCGTACGGCTCGCTCCTCGTGCGGCACCGCCGCGAGCTCCACCATCGCGTCGCCGAGGAGATCGAGGCCGCGAGCCCGGACCGGCTCGACGACGTCGCCGCGCTGCTCGTGCACCACTACGAGGCGTCGGGTGACGACGAGGCGACGCTGCGGTTCGCGCTGCTCGCCGGCGACACCGCGCGGACGGCTGTACGCGAACAGCGAGGCCGCGGCCCACTACCGCACCGCGATCGACGCGGGCCTGCGACTGGGCGCGGACTCCGACGTGCTGCGTGCGGCGTTCGGCAAGCGGGGCGGGACGCTCGAGGTCGCGGGGCGCCATCACGAGGCGGTGGCCGAGTACGAGGAGATGCGCACGATCGCGCGCGAGCACGGTGACGAGGCCATGGAGCTCGACGCGAACATGGCGATGGCGCTGCTCTACGGAACGCCCTCGCCGCTGTTCGATCCGGACGTCGGACGACGGTTGTCGGAGGAGAACGCCGCGACAGCGCGGCGCCTCGGCGACCGGGCGGCCGAGGCCCGTGCGCTCTGGAACGTCGTCGTCTCGAACATCTACGGGAACGGCGACGACGACCGAGCGGTCGAGGCCGGCGAGGCGTCGCTCGCGATCGCGCGGGAGCTCGGCGCGCGCGAGCAGATCGCGTTCACCCTGGAGGACGTCAAGCGCGCCGACATGAGCAGGGGCGACTTCCCGACCGCCTGGCACCGGCTGTCCGAGGCGCGCGGCATCTGGGAGGAGCTCGGGAACGTCCCGATGCTCGGGGAGAACCTCACGGCCTCGAGCCTGATGCGGCTCCTCCGGGGTGAGCACGCGACCGCGATGGAGGAGGCGCGCCGGGCGTTCGCGATCTCCGAGGAGATCGACAACCGCTGGGGCGCCTCCTACGCGCTCATCGCCGTCTACCGGATCGAGCTCGACCTCGGGCGGGTCGGCGCCGCGATCCCCTCGATCGACGGATCTCGCGAGCTCGGCGAGCAGGGTGGCTTCGTGTACGCCGCCGTCGAATCCCGAGCCGAGCTCGCGGGCGTCGTGGCGTGGGCCGGCGACGGCGAACGGGCGCTCGCGCTCGCGGACGAGGCGTACGCGATCGCGCTCGAGCAGATCGCTCCAGGCGTCACGATCGCCGCCCAGGCTCGCGCCGAGGCGTTGCTCGCGCTCGGCGACCTGGAGGGAGCGCGGGAGGCGTTGGCGGAGCTCGTGCCGGCGAAGGTGCCCGAGATCCAGCGATCGTTCACGGTCGCGGCGGCCGGGCTCACCCGCTCCCGGCTCGAGCTCGCGTCCGGTGATCCGGTCGCGGCGAGCGCGGCCGCCGAGGCGGTCCTCGAGCGCCTCCGAGCCAACGGCGCCGAGATCTTCGTCGCGGAGGCGCTCGCCGAGCTCGCCCGGGCGCGCCTGGCTGCGGGCGAGGTCGATGATGCGGAACGGCTCGTCGGCGAGTCGCTCGAACGCTCGAGCCGGCTCGGCGAGCGCCTGGCGCGGTGGTCCGCGCTCGAGGTCCTCGCCGAGATCCGCGTCCGGCGGGGTGACGCCGGCGGCGCCGACGGCGCCCGGCGCGAGATCCGTACGATCGCCGACGACGTCGGCGGCGAGCTCGACGACGACGCTCTCCGGCGCAGCTTCGGATCGCGGGCCGCGCGTGCCGGCGCGTGATGAGGGGTTTCCTCAACGCCTCAGCGTCGATCTCGACTCGGGCATGGTGTCAACGGTTCCGGTACACGCGGCGTCGGTGCTGCGCGCGGTGGACGAGCACGATCCTCGCTTCCTCGTCGATCTCGTAGATCACACGGAACTCACCGCGCCGAGCTGAGTAGAGTCCGTCGAGCTCGCCCCTCAGGGGCTTGCCCGCTCGATGTGGGTTCTCGGCGATCGACCCGAGGATCGTCTCGATGACGGCCGCTCGAACCTTCTCCGGGAGTCGGTCGAGGTGCCGGAGGCCCTCCGGCGTGATCTCGACCTCGTACACGAGCTAGACGTGATCCGTGAGCGGGAGCCGCTTCCCTTCGGACGCCTCGCGACGCGACTTCCGGATGGACCCGAGCAGGGCCTTGTCCTCCAAGATGTCGACGGTCTCCTCGAGCGACTCGAGGTCGTCGGGGGACAGGAGCACGGCAGCCGGCACGCCATTGCGTGTCACGATGAAGCGCTCGTGCTCGCGCGACGTCCGGTCGACGAGCTCCGAGAGATGTGCCTTCGCTTCCGTGAACGCGACGGTCTCACTCATGACTGGTCAGGATTCTAACCAGTTCACGGTCGGGGCGCAACCCTCGTGGGAAGGACCTGCGCACGGTGCATGCTGAGCCGTAGCTGTGTTCGGATCGCCTCGCCCTCGCCCTCGCCCTCGAAGCCCTTGAGCCCTCGGAGCTCAGTGGAGAAGAGCAGCGGTTTCCTGAACGCCATGGAGGGTTCGAAGGAACGGCGCGGCCTTCACGATCTTGACCTCACGCCAGGTTCGCAGCCGCAGGAGATGTCGGTCACCGGACACGATCACCTCTGCCCGACCCTCGAGAGCTGCCTCGAGGACGCGGTCGTCGTCGGGGTCGTCGATGATCTCCGCGATCGTCTCTTTCGGTCGCACCACCGAGCCAACGCTCGCAACGAGCGCGACAGCTTCCTCCGCGATCGGGGCCTCCCATCCGAACTTCGACGACAACACGCGACCGAACTCGGCGAGCAAGGGCGGTGACGTGACGAGCGCGATACGGTCCTCCAACGCCGCGCGAAACACATCCTCGGGCGGTCCACCGGGGAAGACGAAGGCGGAGATCAAGATGTTGGTGTCGAGGACGACCTTCACCCTCGCGCTTCCCGGATGAGGCGCTCGACGTCCTTCTCGGTGCGGACGCCCTGTCGGGATGCCTGCGCGGCGCCATAGCGTTGCAGCGACTCGAAGGTCCGGGTCTCGCGGTAGGTGCGATAGATGCGGAGCATCTCCCGGAAGAGCTCGCTCCGATTGCGGCCCTCGTCCTGGGCGATCCGTTCGAAGGCCTCTGCCGCTTCGGGAGGGATCGACACCGTCACCACTCTGGATGTCCGCTTCGTGGCCATGTCATACAGTGTATGACTCTCCTCCCGCCACAGCAACCCGCCGCGAGTACGGCTCCCTAGAATGTCGCGCGTAGCGCGATCCACCACGGCCAGCCGAAGCCCTCGTAGCTCAGTGGATAGAGCAGCGGTTTCCTAAACCGTTTGTCGCAGGTTCGATTCCTGCCGGGGGCACCAAGCTCTACGTGGGGAGACGCACTCCTTTCCAGGAGAAGCCACCACACGTCGTTCCGACCGTTTGCGCCCGTGTCCGCCTGCTGTGCCCCCTCGTGGCAAGGCCCGAGCAAGGTCTCGCAGGCGACTCAAGGGGATACGGGGTTTCCACGGGCTGGCAGCTCGGCTAGGCTACGTGCGGGTCGTAGCTCGCCCGTCCCTGAATGGTGAGGGTATGGGCCTGACCTCGTCCAGGGGAACGCCAACAACGACGGGGTCTTCGATGGATACGGGCTCGATACGGTTGAAGGAAACTCGGGTACTGACACGTGGTATCCATGTCTGGACGGGATCGATGATAACGAGTCGGGTTTCGAGACGATCCTCGCAAGCGACACTTACTGGTGCTAAGGGACAAGGGGGCTGACCCGTGGTGATCGAGGCCGGGTGGTTGCGAAGTGTCACACTTTGAGTGGCTATCCCTGACGTACGGAGGACCAAAGAGCACTCGGCTTTGGATCTACACATTGGTTGGAGTTGTCGTTGGCTCGACTCTGGTCGTGCTCATGCTCTCTCTAGTGAATTGATTGCGGAAGCCAGCCGATCCCGTGCCGAGCACGCCCTCTGACATGTGGTAGCGCCGACCACGTAGACGCCTTGGATCCTCGCCGGCCGGTACGCGGTCTCGTGGTTCTGGCGCAACGACCCCGAGCTGTTCCTGACGTACGCCTACCAGGGTCGAGTGCCGATGGCGCCCGCCCGCGGGCGAGTTGAGCAGGGCGGCCGGATTCCCCCCAGTATTGGTGCCGCTGCGGCACGAAATGCCTTTCCCCTACCCGAGGGCACACAAGGCACGGAACGTCGTTTCCTAAGCCGATCGGCCGTCAGTCCTCGGCCGAGAGCGGGATGTAGATGGCGCTTCGCCGCGGTGCGACACTCCGGCAAGTGTGCGAAATCCTCTCCAACTCATCGCTGCCGCGTGAAGGCGAGCAGTACGTGCTCGAAACGACCACCCGCGTGTCGCGGGTTCGACTCCTGCCGGGGGGCACCAAGAATGGTTGCTACGCAACCGCTTCCTATCCTTCCTCGAGGGTTGGTGCCTCCGCGAGCTCGGGAGGCAGGCTCTTTGACGGTCGCGTTGATGGGTCCCTCTTCGTGCAACCTCCGGATCCATCCCGTATCATCCGCGCGCATGTCCCGTGCCCGTTCGGTCCCGCCCGCTGCCCCCTTCCTCCCGGCACGGCGCAACCACGAGGTCGTGTCGGCAGGCATCCGCGATCTCGAGCTCCATCGACCTTCCCAACTTCGGCGCCCTCGAGCGCGACCGGGTCTCGGGAGAGAGGAAACGTGATGCGGATCGGGTTCGTGACGACGACGGCCATTGCTCTGCTCGTCGGAGCAACGGCCACGCATCCCTCGGTGGCGGCGCAGACCGACCCCGGCCCGTCCTACCGGGGAGCGGAACCGGGCGTGCGCGCCGAGCAGGTGTCGAAGTACCCCTGGAACTCGGGCGCGGGCCGCGTCGTCCCCGGAGAGGTCGTCGTCGTGTGGAGGGCGGGCGTCCCCGCCCCGGCCCGGCGGGCCCTGACGGCCCGGTTGGGCGCGAACCCGGTCGCGGTCACGCCGAGGCTCGGAGTCGACGTGGTGCGGGTCCCCACCGGCCGCTCCGTGAACACCGCGATCCGCAGGTACCAGCGGTCGCCGCTGGTCCGGTCCGCGGAGCCGAACCGGATCGCGAGCGTCGCGGTGCCGCCGAACGATCCCCTCTTCAACGAGCAATGGGCGCTCGAGAACACCCACCAGGCTCATGAGACGGCCGACATCGGCCTCGGGGCCGGTGTGACCACCACGGGAACCGCTGACGCCGACGTGGACGCGCCCGAGGCGTGGGCGGCACAGACAGTCAACGCCTCCGCCGTGGTCGCCGTGATCGACACCGGCGTCGACATCGACCATCCCGACCTCGCCACCGAGATGTGGGTGAACGCCGCGGAGCAGGGTGGGAGCCCTGGGATCGACGACGACGGGAACGGCTTCGTGGACGACGTGAACGGGTGGGACTTCGCGGGCAACGACGGCGACCCGACGCCGACGAACGGCATCGCCAACTCTCACGGGACCCACGTCGCCGGCATCATCGCCGCCGAGCAGAACGACTCGACCGGGATCGCCGGGGTCTGTCCCGACTGCGCGATCATGGCGCTCCGGATCGGCTCGGCCAGCTCGTTGACGCTCGGCAACGAGGTGAAGGCCATCAACTACGCGATCCGGAACGACGCCGACGTAATCAACCTGAGCTTGGGTTCGGCGGTGTGGTCCAAGTCGGAGCGGGCAGCGATCGACAGAGCAGGCAGGAACGGGATACTCGTGGTGATCGCTGCGAGCAACGCGAGCTCGGACAACGACATCCCCTTGTACGCCTCGAACGCGTCGCACGCCGTGGTGGCGAGCGCGCCCTCGTATCCGGCGACCTACACGCTCAAGAACATCCTGTCGGTCGCCGCCAGCAACGACCGCGATCAGTACGGATACTTCTCGCAGTGCCGTGGCTCCATCCCGTTGTGGAATTGTGGATTCACCAGCTGGGGCCATGATTCGGTCGATGTGGCGGCGCCGGGGGTCGACATCCTCAGCACTGTCAAGGTGGGGCAAGGTCCGGGTTCGTACGCGGACTACGACGTCTTCGACGGGACCTCGATGGCCACGCCGATGGTCGCGGGGATCGCCGGGCTCGTCCTCTCCGAGCACCCGGGGTACTCCCCGATCAAGGTCAAGAACGCGATCATGAACTCCGTCAACCACCCCGCCGCGCTGAAGCTCTACGACAGCTGGGGGGACGCCACGGGGGTGGGGAGGCAGCTGCTCAGCGGACGCTTCACGCGGACCCAGGGCAGGGTGAACGCGCTCGCAGCGCTCACCGGCGCCACCACGAACGCCACGCCCACGACCGACGGCAACATCGACGGCGCGCGATCGATCAGGGGGAGGCGGACCGGGCGTGTGGCGTGGCCCGCCGACGCGAACGACGTCTACAAGAAGCGGCTGGTGAAGCACGCCCGGTACGAGGTCGAGTTGAACGGGCCGAACGGCCGCGACTTCGACCTGTGGGTCTGGAAGCCGGGCACGAAGGAGATCTTCCAGTTCACCGCCGGATGCTTCACGAACGGCGGCCCGTGCCCGGCGCTGCAGGGAGGATCGGCGCGTGCCGGTGCCGATGAGCGGTTCGTCTTCAGGGCACCGAAGACCGGCGTCTTCTACCTCCAGGTGAACGGGTGGTACTCGGGCGGGAACTACACGCTCACGATCACGAGGCTCTGAGCATCTAGGCGAGGAGGGTGTCGGTGGCCCGCATCGTGTCGTTCAACCGTTCCGCGAGCGTGCTCGCGAGCCAGCGGTGCAGGGCCGCTGCGACCTCGGGCTCCTCGGCCTCCATCCGCTCGATCGAGTCGCGGCTGAACCGAAGGACCACGGACGGGGTCTCGGCCACCACGTCGGCGGTGCGCGGCACCCCCGTGTAGAGCGCGATCTCACCGACCACCACCCCCGGGCGCAAGGAGCGGAGCCGGATCGTGTTCCCTTCGGCCGTGACGGTCTGCACCCCGAGATGGCCCGACGCGAGCACGTAGACGTCCCCCGGCGGGTCGTCCTGGTGCAGCAGGACGGTGCCTTCGGGCAACGACACGCGCTCCAGGTAGGGGGCGAGCCCCGGTGGCAGGCCCTCGAGGCCCGCGAGGGGGTCATCGTCCCCGGCCGCGGTGGCCCCGGCGGTGGTGAGCAGCGCGTCCTCGCAGCGTTGCAGCCCCCGGTCCAGGTCGGGCTCGAACCGGACGACCCCGTCGTCGGTCGGACCACCCCGCCGCGTTCGAGCTGGCGACGCACCGGGTCCGAGGTCCCCGTGAGGACGATCTCGAACCCGCTCGCCTCCGCCAGGCGCATCACCTTCACGAACGCGACCACCGCCGAGGAGTCCACGCCCGTCACGCGCCGGAGATCGATCACCAGGAACCGCGGCGGGTCGGCCTCCACGCGCCGCCTGATCCGCTCGAGGAGCCGGTTGGTCGATCCGAAGAACACGAACCCGCTCACGCGCAGGATCTGGACGCGATCGGCGAGCGCCCGGAGCTCGGCCCGTTCCCCGGGTGGGCGGTCGACGTTGCTGTGGTAGGTGTCGCCGAACGCGACCTCGCGCACGAGCTCGATCCGGCCGTAGTCGATGGCGAACAGGACCACCGCGAGCACGAGCCCGATCACGACGCCGGGCAGGAACCCTCGGGCGATGATCGTCGCGAGGATCACGAGCACGACCACGTATTCGACCCTCGGCAGGGACCTGCGCTTGTCCCACACCCACTCGACCATGAAGGACAGGCCGAGGTAGACGAGCACCCCTCCGACGATCAACCGTGGGATCAGCTCGACGACCGAGGCGCCGAACACGACCGCGGCGAGCGGGACGAGCGCGGCGAGCAGGCCCGCGGCCCGCGCGTCGACGTTCATGCGCGCCGCCAGCGCCGTCAGGCTGAGCGCGTGGTAGCCGGGGATCCCCCCGAGCGCGCCGGAGACGATGTTCAGGACCCCGGCGTCGCGCAGCTCCTCGTTCGTGTCGAGGTCCCGGTCCAAGATGAGCTCGCTCCCGCTGATGTTGAACAGGATCGAGATCGCGGCCACGAACACCGCGGCGGCGATCCCCGCCCACGACTCCGCCACGGCCCACCAGTCGGCGCCCACGACCGCGCGGAACGTCCACGGCTGCCACAGCCGTGCCGTCTCGAACGGCCCGAGCAGCCACCCGCCCCTGCGCACGTCCTCGATGGAGGAGCCCGTGACGAGCACGACCGCCACGAACGCCACCAGCGCGACCCCGATCACCGCCGGGATCACGAGGGGCCGCTTCACGAACCGCACGGCCAGGAGCAGGATCAACCCGAACGCGAACGCGGGGAGCCAGCGGCTGAGCTCGTAGGTACGGGTCAGGTCACCGATCGTGCGGAGGTACACCTGCACCTCCGACGCGACGTAGATCCCACCCCTGAACAGCAGCCATCCCGTTCCCGCGAGGAACCCACCGATGACCGGATACGGCACGAACCGGACCATGTTGCCCAACCGACGCACCCCGAGCACCGCGAAGACGACCCCGCAGAGGACGGTCACGACCAGGGTCGCGGCGACGACGGTCAGGTAGACGTCCGGAACGTCGTCGAGCTTCAAGCCCGAGGCCCTGGCGACCTGCTCGAGCTCCGCGGCCTTCGCTGCCGCCGTGGCGGCGACGACGGCGAGCACGGCCGCCGCGGCGTCCTGCACGGTCCCGACCACCCCCCGTCGATCCCGACCGCCACGCGAGGACCGCGAGCGTCAACGTGGCGGCGACGAGGTACAGCCCGATGGCGTCGGGCAGGTGACGTACGAGCAAGCCGCCGTAGACGAGCGCTGCGAACGCCACGGCGAGCACCGTTTCGACGGCGCCGATGATGAGCCCGGCGGCGAGCACGACCAGCCACCGGTCGGATCGATGCTGCTCGGACAACGACCTCACCTCCGCGGCCACCGCGCAGCGACCCCTCGCGCACCGCGGCAGGTCATGGACGCTCGACCCCCGACGGCGAGTCGAGCACAGCGTCGAACGTCTTCATCGTGTCGTTCAACCGTTCCGCGAGCGTGCTCGCGAGCCAGCGGTGCAGGGCCGCGGCGACCTCGGGCTCCTCGGTCTCCATCCTCTCGATCGAGTCGCGGCTGAACCGAAGGACCACGGACGGGGTCTCGGCCACCACGTCGGCCGTCCGCGCCACCCCCGTGTAGAGCGCGATCTCACCGACCACCACCCCCGGGCGCAAGGAGCGGAGCCGGATCGTGTTCCCTTCGGCCGTGACGGTCTGCACCCCGAGATGGCCCGACGCGAGCACGTAGACGTCCCCCGGCGGGTCGTCCTGGTGCAGCAGGACGGTGCCTTCGGGCAACGACACGCGCTCCAGGTAGGGGGCGAGCCCCGGTGGCAGGCCCTCGAGGCCCGCGAGGGGGTCATCGTCCCCGGCCGCGGTGGCCCCGGCGGTGGTGAGCAGCGCGTCCTCGCAGCGTTGCAGCCCCCGGTCCAGGTCGGGCTCGAACCGGACGATCCCTGCGGTGGGGACCACCCCGCCGCGTTCGAGCTGGCGACGCACCGGGTCCGAGGTCCCCGTGAGGACGATCTCGAACCCGCTCGCCTCCGCCAGGCGCATCACCTTGACGAACGCGACCACCGCCGAGGAGTCCACGCCCGTCACGCGCCGGAGATCGATCACCAGGAACCGCGGCGGGTCGGCCTCCACGCGCCGCCTGATCCGCTCGAGGAGCCGGTTGGTCGATCCGAAGAACACGAACCCGCTCACGCGCAGGATCTGGACGCGATCGGCGAGCGCCCGGAGCTCGGCCCGTTCCCCGGGTGGGCGGTCGACGTTGCTGTGGTAGGTGTCGCCGAACGCGACCTCGCGCACGAGCTCGATCCGGCCGTAGTCGATGGCGAACAGGACCACCGCGAGCACGAGCCCGATCACGACGCCGGGCAGGAACCCTCGGGCGATGATCGTCGCGAGGATCACGAGCACGACCACGTATTCGACCCTCGGCAGGGACCTGCGCTTGTCCCACACCCACTCGACCATGAAGGACAGGCCGAGGTAGACGAGCACCCCTCCGACGATCAACCGTGGGATCAGCTCGACGACCGAGGCGCCGAACACGACCGCGGCGAGCGGGACGAGCGCGGCGAGCAGGCCCGCGGCCCGCGCGTCGACGTTCATGCGCGCCGCCAGCGCCGTCAGGCTGAGCGCGTGGTAGCCGGGGATCCCCCGAGCGCGCCGGAGACGATGTTCAGGACCCCGGCGTCGCGCAGCTCCTCGTTCGTGTCGAGGTCCCGGTCCAAGATGAGCTCGCTCCCGCTGATGTTGAACAGGATCGAGATCGCGGCCACGAACACCGCGGCGGCGATCCCCGCCCACGACTCCGCCACGGCCCACCAGTCGGCGCCCACGACCGCGCGGAACGTCCACGGCTGCCACAGCCGTGCCGTCTCGAACGGCCCGAGCAGCCACCCGCCCCTGCGCACGTCCTCGATGGAGGAGCCCGTGACGAGCACGACCGCCACGAACGCCACCAGCGCGACCCCGATCACCGCCGGGATCACGAGTGGCCGCTTCACGAACCGCACGGCCAGGAGCAGGATCAACCCGAACGCGAAAGCGGGGAGCCACAGGCGCAACGGGCGAGGCTCGATCAGATCAGCGATGGGCGTGTAGTACGGGGACTCGGCGAACGCCACGTGAATCCCGCCCTTGAAGAGCAGCCATCCCACGCCGGCGAGGAACCCCCCCACGACCGGATACGGCACGAACCGGATGACGTTGCCCAACCGACGCACCCCGAGCACCGCGAAGACGACCCCGCAGAGGACCGTCACGACCAGGGTCGCGGCGACCATGGTGAGGAAGCCCTCGTAGACGCTCCCGTACGCGTTCACGGCCGTCGTCGCGGCGAGGATGGTCAGCATCGCCACGCCCGTTCCCTGGATGCCACCGACCACGCCCCGCGAGCCGACCCGCCAGGCCAGGATGGCGAGCGTCAGCACGGCGGCTGCCAGGTACAGGCCGATGCCGTCGGCCAGGAAGTAGTCGAGGAACCCGACGAACACGAGCGCAGCGAACGCGATCGCGAAGACCGTCTCGACGGCACCGACGACCAGGGCGGCGGCGAGCAACGCCGGCCATCGGTCGGTTCGCTGCTGCTCGGACATGGGTCCCCCGCTCCCCAGATGGGTTGCCGCGGATGACCCTACGCATGCGGCGGTCGGACCGCTAGTCGGGCGCGGGAGCCCGTCAGAGAAGCCGGAGCAGCTGCGTGGTGGTGTTCCAGTTGCGGATCGTCACGCTCCGGTACAGGGGCATCGAGACGATGGCGCTGAGCCGGCTCTGGGTGGCGCGAGCGGTGAGCCGATCGAAGTACAGGACGCCGGTGCCCGCCCATGCGCGGTCGACGCCGTCCTTCGTGGGGACCTGCGCGATCGCGGTCTTCGCCGTGAGCGGTGGCTTCAGGAAGATCACGTCGGACCGGTACCGGTCCGGGTCGGCGCCGAATCCGGTCGGCGCGCCGTCGACGATCGCTCGCATCTGCCGCCGGCTGCGCACCACGACGCTCGCCTCGTACTCGAAGCTCGCCGCGAGCATGCGCTCGATGCCGGCCGTCAGCTCGGCGTTCGAGGATCCGCTCGATCCGAAGAGCACGTTGCCGCTCTGGATGTAGGTGGTCACGTCCTCGAACCCATTCCGTTCGAAGCACGCCGCGAGGTCCGCCATCTTGATCAGGTTCTTGCCACCCACGTTGATGCCACGGAGCAGCGCGACGTACCTCGTCATGCGATCAAGCGTAGCGACGCCCGGCGGCCCCCGTCCCGGCGTGGGGCGGGGGCCGCGGAGCAGCAGGTCCGGGAGTTACATCACCTCGAGCGTTTCGTGGATCGAGATGCTGGCTCCTCCCCGCAGGACGGGGCAGTCCTTGGCGAGCGCGGTGGCGTCATCCAGCGAGTCGGCCGTCAGGACCGTGTACCCGCTGGCGTCGCCCGACCCGTCCGACACGGCGCCGTCGGCCGCGATCGTCTTCGTCTGACCCGTGAAGGGGTTGCCTTGATCCTTCACGGCGCCACCGAGCTGCGTGAACCAGCTGGTCCACGCTTCCATGGCTCGGGCCTGCTCCGCCTCGGACTCCGGCATCGAGCCGCCGTGGTACACCAGCAAGAAATCGCTCACGGTTCTCTCCTCCTCCGCGGATCGACGTCCGCTTCCTACCCCTACGACGGATGGGCGCGGGGCGTCTCGACACGTCATAGCGATGTGGCTGCCGACGCTCCGGCGAGGAGGGCTCTCTACCGTCTGGCCACGCGGATCCGGATGAGCACGAACTCGGCCGGCCTGAGCGGGGCGACGCCGACCTCGACCACCAGCACGCCGCCGTCGATGTCGCTCTGGGTCATCGTGTCGAGGCCGCACCGCACGAAGAAGGACTCTGTGGGCGTCTGGCCGGCGAACGACCCTTGCTGGAACATCTCGTCGAGGAAGGACCCGACGGTGCCGCGGACCAGCGTCCACGTGGGTTCGTCGTTCGGCTCGAACGCGACCCATCCGAGGCCTCGGGACACGGACCCCTCGATGTAGAGCGCGAGACGACGGACCGGGACGTACGTCCACTCCTCCGCGCCCGCTCCCCCAGCGACCGTCCGCGCTCCCCACACCACGATCCCGCTGCCGGGCACCTCGCGGATCACGTTGATCCCCTGCCCGCTGAGGGTCGACGCCGCCGGATCGCTGATGGGCGCGACCCCCACGACGCCCTGGAGCCGCGCCGTCGTCCCCGCGGCAACCACCCACACACCCCGTTCCCGGTCGGTCCAGGCGAGGAGTCCCGCCACACCCGCCGCGGGGCCGCAGAGCCGTGTCGCCGTGGGTCGGAGCGGGTCGGCGACCTTGACCCGCGGGAGGTAGACGGCGGCGTGACCCGCGTCCCTGCGGCGGATGGCCTGAACGGCATCGAGCGTCGCCGCCCGTGACCCGGCCGGATCCCCGAGGAAGAACGCCCTCCGCGATCTCGCGTAGGCGGCGCCGGCGGCGAGTGTCCGGCCCCCGGACAGGCTCGGCAGGCACAGGAGACCGATACCTTCGACCGCGTCGAGCGCGGCCAGGGCCCGTCGGATCCCCGCCTGGCTCCGGGCCCCGAGCCTCACGACCCAGGCCCGTTGGCCTCCGTTGGCGAAGAACAGGGAGACGCCGAGGTAGAGGTCGTCGCCACCCTGCGGCCCGCCGAAGATCCGCTCGTACTCACTCAGGCTCGTGACGAGCTCGGCCTGATCCGTGGGCCCTTGGCCCGCCGCACCCACCAACCCGGCGAAGCTCGTGGCGACGCCTTCGATCCGAGGAGCGACCGTGTGTGACCCCCTCCCTCCCGGTCGCCGGAGCCTACCGCTCGCTGTCTGCCGTGAGTACCTGAGAGCTACCTCGTAGAGTCAGGACCGATGGCCGGGCCTGCGTTCCTGTTCGACCTCGACGGCACCCTGATGGACAGCGTCTACCACCACGTGCTGGCCTGGCAGGAAGCGCTCGACCGCGACGGGATCCACCTGTCGGTGTGGCGCATCCATCGGAAGATCGGCATGAGCGGCGGTCTGCTCGCGAACGCGATGCTCCGCGAGATCGGACGTCCCGTCACCGCCGACGACGCCGCCCGCCTGCGCCGCTACCACGCCGAGGCGTACGGGGAGCGGCTCGGGCAGGTGCGACCGTTGCCCGGAGCGATCGACCTGCTCGCGACGCTCACCGACATCGGCGTGCCATGGTCGATCGCGACCAGCGGCTACATCGAGAGCGCGGCGCCGATGATCGAGATGCTCGGCGTGCCCGATGGTGTGCCGGTCGTGACGCGGGACCAGGTGGACCATGCCAAGCCGGACCCCGACCTGTTCCTCACGGCGGCCGAGCAGCTCGGCGCCGACATCGCCGACTCCGTCGTGGTGGGCGACAGCGTGTGGGACCTGCTCGCAGCGCGGCGCGCGCGAGCGCTCGGCGTGGGCCTCCTCTCCGGGGGCTACGGCGAGGACGAGCTCGCTCGGGCGGGTGCGTATCGCGTCTACCAAGACCCCGCGGACCTGCTCGCGCACCTCGACGAGGTGGGCGTCCGCTCACCCGGCGCGTAGCGTCGGGTGAGCGAGCCCGCTGCCGAGTCGCGGCGTCAGACCTGGTCGCGCGCCGCCGGTTCGGACCGCACCGCCTCCAGCACCCGGGCTGTCGCCTCGAGAACCAGACGCTCCCGCATCGCCGCGAGCTCGTCCTCGTCTTCGGGCACGCGCACGACGGCCCGCCCGCCGTGTTCGCGGAAGGCGTACGCGATCTCGCCGTGCTCCGCGAGGTCGGCACCTTCTTCCTCCGCTTCCTCGCTCAAGCGGAAGCCGACGAGCGCGTCCACGAGCTTCAGGATCGCCAGGGTCCCGAGGAACGCGAAGGCGACCGTGATGCCGGCAGCAGCGGCCTGACGGCCCACCTGGACCAGCCCGCCCTCGGCTCCGGCCGGGTTGATCACGAGACTCGCGAAGACGCCGGTGAGCAACGCGCCAACGAAGCCGCCGACCATGTGCACCCCGACCGCATCGAGCGAATCGTCATAGCCGAAGCGCGGCTTCAGCTCGACCGCAGCGAAGCACACCCCGCCCGCGATCAAGCCGATCAGGAGCGCCGGCAGCGGCGCCACGTAGCCCGCCGCCGGCGTGATGGCGACCAACCCTGCGACGGCCCCGGTCGCACCGCCGATCGCGGTGGCCTTCCCGTGACGGATCCGCTCGAGCGCGAGCCATCCGAGCATCGCGCCCACCGCTCCCAGCTGCGTGGCGATGAAAGCCGACGACGCCAGGCCGCCCGCGCCGAGCGCGCTCCCCGCGTTGAACCCGAACCAGCCGAACCAGAGGATCCCCGCGCCCAGCACCACCATCGGCACGTTGTGCGGCGCGAAGTTCCCCCCCGGATATCCGACGCGCTTGCCGATGTAGAGCGCGCAGGCGAGCGCGGCCGCTCCCGCGCTGATGTGCACGACCGTCCCACCCGCGAAGTCGATCGCCCCGATGCCGGCCGCGCCCAGGAACCCGCCACCCCAGACCCAGTGAGCGAGCGGCGCGTAGATCACCAGCGACCAGATCGTGATGAAGACCAAGTACCCGCTGAACCGCACCCGCTCGGCGAACGCGCCCGCGATGAGCGCGGGCGTGATGATCGCGAACATCAGCTGGTACGAGGCGAAGGCGGTCTGCGGCACCGTGGGGGCGAGCGCGATGGACGTCTCCCCGACCCCGCTGAAGCCGAGATGCTTGAGGCCACCGATCACGAGCGACACGTCGGGTCCGAACGCCAGGGTGTACCCGGCGAGGAGCCACACCACCGTGACGACGGCTATCGCCGCGAACGACTGCATCATCGTGCCGAGCACGTTCTTCGAGCGTGAAAGCCCGCCGTAGAACAGAGCCAGCCCAGGCGTCATGAAGAACACGAGCGCCGCTGCCATCAGCACCCAGGCGGTATCGCCGGTATCGATCGGTTCCATCGCTCCCCCCCGTCCTTGGTGGCACGAGTTCTACCCGCCGGCCGTTCCGGGTTCGTGACCTCCACGTTTCGATCAGGTGAACAATCGACGGGCACGCGAAGCGGCTCACGGACGACCACGGAAGCCTCGTGGTAGGTCGTCGCTCGCCGGGGAGCGTCCGGATCGCGGTGTTGGAGGTTCGAGCCTCCGCGCAAGCGATCAGCCGATGAGCGGCAAGCGTGGATCGTCGTGTTCTGCGCGTCCGGACGCTGCGCGCACCCATGCGAGGTCGTCGGCGAGGTCCGCCGGACGACCCGCCACGGTCCGCCGAGCGAGGAGCTCGTCCAGGAGCGCCGCCGTCAGGGCGACACCGGCGGGGGTCGCGATCGTCTCGCGTCCGAGCGCGTCCGTGAGATCGAACCCGTGGACCACCGCCTCGACCACGCGGCTCGGGACGAACTCGCCGAGCTCCATCAACGCGTAGTACCCGGAGCCCACGAGCGTGGGCGGGTTGGCGCGGGCTTCCTCGATGGTCTTCGTGAAGGTCTCGCGCACCACACCCGGCATGTCCGCGGGCGTCTTCCCCTGCACCATCGTGTAGGCGTAGTCGTAGACGACGGGTGCGACCTCGGAGCGAGGGAAGATGAAGAAGCTCACGCGATCCCGCCCCACCTGCCCGTCCTTCGGCTCCGCGATCAACATCCGCGTGAGCCCGATCGAGATGTCGAAGTGGCCCGCGAGCTCGAAGACCGTCCAGTGCGGGAGGGTCGCGTCGAGAGGATCCAACCGGGTGGGCTTCGTCCAGTCGTCGGCGGCCAGCTCATCGAACACGTCGAGTAGGCCCAGCAGCTCCCGTTCGAGGACGTCGACCGCGTCGTCGTACGAGCTCATGCCCCTCCTTCCGAGGTATCCCCCGTTCCGGCATCGTCGCCGGGCCCCTGCTCGGGCTCCTCCTTCGGCTTCTCCGCCGACGAGGACCCCCGTCGGATCGCCTCGCTCGCGTCGTTCACGGTGGCCGTGATGGCGTCGCCGATGGACGTGACGGCGTCCATCAGATCCTTCTTCGCCTTCTCGTCGCGGAAGGTCTCGCTCACGGCCGTGAACCCGCGTGTCAGCTCGGTCTTCAACTCACGCGCCGCCTGTTCGAGCTTGCGCTGCGTCTCCTCGGCGGAATCCGCGCCGGCCGGTTGCGCGGCCCGGTACCGATCCGCGACGCCTCGACCCCACGACGCGAACCGCTCCCCCACGTCGTTCCATGCTTGCTTCGCGCTGTCGGTCATCGTTCGACCTCCGATCTCGTTCCCTCCACCCTAGCGCGGTCGCTCGGGAGGCGGCTCGGTAGCATCGGATCGTGCGACGGAGAGCCGGGATCGGCGTCGCCGCGGCCGCCACCGCGTTGGTGGCTTGCTCGGGATCCGGGCCGACCACCGTGGCGACCTCGTCGTCGGAGGTCCGAGCCGTCGAGGTCGCGGAGGTCGAGCAGCCCCTCGCCATGGCCACGCGGGATGGCGACGATGCGATCTACATCGTGAGCAAGACGGGCACGGTCTGGGCGCTTCGTGATGGGGACGTCGGACCCGATCCGGTGCTCGATCTCTCGGATCGGGTCTCCGACGGGAACGAGCAGGGCCTGTTGGGGATGGCGTTCTCGCCCGACGGCGCGTTCGTCTACGTCGACTTCACCGACCTCGACGGGAACACGAACGTCGTGGAGTACGCGTGGGCCGACGGCGCAGCTGACGTCTCGACCGAGCGATCGATCCTGTTCGTGGAGCAGCCGTTCGTGAACCACAACGGCGGGAACCTGGCGTTCGGCCCGGACGGGTACCTGTACGTCGGGCTCGGCGACGGTGGATCGGCGCTCGACCCGATGGGCAATGCGCAGAACCTCGGCGTCCTGCTCGGCAAGATGCTCCGGATCCAGCCGCGGATGCCCGACGGATCGCTCCCGCCGGGCGGCGAGGCCTACGCGATCCCCGCGGACAACCCGTTCGTCGACCGGCCGGGCGCGCGACCCGAGATCTGGGCGTACGGACTGCGGAACCCGTGGCGGTTCTCCTTCGACCGGAAGACCGGCGACCTCTGGATCGGCGACGTGGGGCAGGGAACCCTCGAGGAGGTGGACTTCCAGCCCGCCGATTCGCTGGGCGGTGAGAACTACGGCTGGGTGTTCCTGGAGGGGACGGAGCGCCTGGACGGCGAACCGCCTCCGGACACGGTCACGCCGATCTACGAGTACGCGCAGTCAGATGAGAACGGGTGCGCGGTGACGGGCGGCTACGTCTACCGGGGGACGGCCCTCCCGGACCTCGAGGGGTGGTACCTGTTCGCCGACTTCTGCCTGGGGAAGGTCACCGCGTTCCGGTCGGAGGGAGGAGAGACCGCCCTCCAGCCGGTCACCACGCTCTGGGAGGTTGCCTCCTTCGGCGAGGATCAGCGAGGGGAGCTGTACGTGCTCTCGCTCGAGGGGAGCGTCTTCGAGCTGGTCCCCTGACGCCGGGCTCGACGTCCTTGTCCGTCCGTTAACCGGGACCTGGACGGCCGCTGACCCCCGACCACCTACCTTCGGTCCATGGACGGAGAGAACGGACACGGACCAGAAGGAGGCACCACCATGACACGGAATCGCACGGCGACCCGGATCGGGCTCCTCATCGGAGCTGTCCTGCTCGTGGGCTCGCTCTCGGCAGCTGCGATCGCGCAGACCGGAGGACCCGGTGGCGGCGGCACACCGACCCTCGCGCCCACGACGAGCCAGCCAGGTGACGACGACGGCACGGCCGATCAGGGTCACGGGGATCTCGGCACGGAGGCCACCGACACGCCGAGCCCCTCGGACGCATCGAGCTCGAGCTCGACGCCGAGTGACGACCCCTCGGATCATGGGTCGGACGACAACAGCGGCCCCGGCAACATGGACGACGGGTCGCACGACAACAGCGGCCCCGGCAACATGGAGGACGACGACGACCGGGGCGACGACCACGGTCACGGTGGCGACGACGACCAGGGTCACGGTGGCGACGACGACGGAACGGTCGACCAGGGTCACGGCGACCGCTGAGATCTCCGAAGGGTCAGCACCGGAGGCCCGGTCTCGACCGAGACCGGGCCTTCAGCGTGCGCCCCTCTATCCTTGCGAGGGTGATGCGTGATCCATCGGAACCCCTCCTCGCGACGCCACGTGATGACGGGTTCGCCGACCTGTCGGATCGCAGGATCGTCGCGGTCCGAGGGTCTGACGCGGCAACCTGGCTGAACGATCTGATCTCCGCCGACATCGCCGGTCTGCAACCCGGGGTCACTCGCCGAGCCCTGCTCCTATCGCCGACGGGGGGCGTGCTCGCCTCGTTCTCGGTCATCCTCATCGAAGGCGACCTGATCGTCGTGCAGGACCCGGCCGAGCCGCGTCCGATCGACCAGCTGCTCGAGCGGTACATCCTCTCCTCGGAGGTACACCTGGACGACTCGGCGGGGCGACTCGCGCTCTTCGGGTTCCCGGGGCTCGGGGACGCACCCGTCGTCGCCGGGACCATCTCCTCAGCGCCCTCCGTCCTCGGTGTCGGGGTCGATCTGTTCTCGACACGGGGTCGCGCCGAGCTCGCCGCAACGTTGTCGGCGTCGTATCGCGCCCTCACCGCCGAGGAGTTGGAAGCATGGCGTGTCGCCTCCGGCGTCCCGCGCGTCGGCATCGACACCGCGGACGGTGACCTCCCGGGTGAAACGGGTCTCCTCGATGCGGTGTCGTTCGACAAGGGCTGCTTCCTCGGCCAGGAGGCGGTCGCGAAGGTGAGGAACGGCGGCCATCCGCGGCGCCTGCTCCTCCGCTTCGAGACCGACGAGAGGCTCGAGCCCGGAGACGAGGTGCGCGCCGAGGATGCCGTGGCCGGGGTCGTCACGAGCGTGGCCGAGGACGATGGGCGGCACCTCTCCCTCGCGAGGATCGCGTGGGCGTACCGGGCGGCCGCCCTCACGTCGGGTCGTGGCGCGCCTCTCCGGCCGGCGGGGTAACTGCCGGGATCGCAGCCCGTCACGCTCCACGCCAACCGGTGCACGATGCTCGGGGAGGTTCCCATCGAGACGCAGACGACGAGCGATGCGAGCCGGCTGGTCGGAGCCCTCATCGGGGTGGTCACCGCGGCGGTCGCGATCGGGGTGGCCGAGCTCGCCGCCGGCGTGGCCGGCGCCGGGACGTCGCCGGTCCTCGCCGTCGGCAGCGTCACGATCGACGCCACGCCCGGCTGGCTCAAGAGCTTCGCCATCCGGACGTTCGGCCAGAGCGACAAGCTCGTGCTGATCACCGGCATCGTGGTCGTCCTCGCCGTGCTGGCGGCACTCCTCGGCATGTGGTCGCTCCGCCGGCCCTCGGTGGGCGTGGCCGGCCTCGCGATCCTCGGGTCGGCCGGTGCGGTGGCGGCCGTCACGCGGCCCGCCGCGGGGCCGGGCGCCGCCGTGCCGTCGATCCTCGGCGCGCTCGCCGGCGTCGTCACGTTCGCGGTGCTGCGTCGGGCCGCGGGGCTGGGAGGGATCGGGCGCCGGACGGCGGCCGATCCCGGCTCGACCGCAGAGCCCGCACCCGACCCGCCCCGGATCGGCGGGTACGACCGCCGGCGATTCCTGGCGGCGACCCTGGTCGCCGCCGGCATCGCCGGCGTCGCGGGTGGGGTCGGCCGCTTCCTGCGCACGCGCGCGGACGCGTCCGCGTCGCGGGACGCCGTCCGCCTGCCGGCGCCGGCGGAGCCGGCGCCGGCGCTCCCCGCGGGCGCCGACCTCCACCTCGCGGGCCTGTCGCCGTTCTTCACACCGAACGACGCCTTCTACCGAGTCGACACCACCTTGTTCGTGCCCGCGGTCGATGCGACCACGTGGAGCCTCCGGATCCACGGGATGGTGGATCGGGACCTGCAGCTCGACTACTCCGACCTCCTGTCGCGCCCGATGGTCGAGCGGGACATCACCATCGCCTGCGTCTCGAACGAGGTTGGCGGCAGCTACATCGGGAACGCTCGCTGGCTCGGGACGCCGCTGGCCGACCTGCTCCGGGAGGCGGGGGTGCGCCCCGGGGCCACGCAGATCGTCACCCGGTCGAGCGACGGTTTCACGATCGGCACCCCGACCGCTGTGGTCATGGACGGCCGGGACGCCCTCCTCGCCATCGGCATGAACGGCGAGCCCCTCCCGCTGGACCACGGCTTCCCGGTCCGGATGCTCGTCCCGGGTCTCTACGGGTACGTGTCGGCGATGAAGTGGCTCGTCGACCTCGAGCTCACGACCTTCGAGGCGTACGACGCCTACTGGGTCAGCCGCGGTTGGGCGCAGGAAGCCCCGATCAAGACGCAGTCGAGGATCGACACCCCGAAGCCCTCCGACACGCTCGCCCCCGGCCAGGTCGCGGTGGCGGGCGTCGCCTGGGCGCAGCACCGCGGGATCGACGCCGTCGAGGTGCGGGTCGACGATGATGCGTGGAGCGCGGCGGACCTCTCGAGCGAGGACACCGTGGACACGTGGCGGCAGTGGGTGTACCGGTGGGACGCGTCGCCGGGCCGGCACACGCTGTCGGTCCGCGCCACCGACGGCGACGGGGAGGTCCAGACCGCGGAGCCCGCCGAGCCCTTCCCGGATGGCGCCACGGGCTACCACACGGTGACCGTCGACGTTGCGTGAACGCGGCGTGTCGCGATCCACGACACGGATCCGGTCAACCGCTCCTCCGGACCGAGCGCCGGCTTGCCCGGGAGGACGTTTCGCGCCTGTGCTCACCGGAGATATCGACAGGATGGAGCGAGCCGCTGAGGGATCGACCCGGCCGGCGCCTCGATCGGTGCGAGATCTCAAGCGCGATCGCGCCGCCCGCCGCATCGGACTCGGGATGATCACGCTGGTCATCGTTGCCGGGGCCGTGAACCTCCTCGGCGTTCGCAGAGCGTCGGTCGAGGCGTCCCAGGGCGGAACGACCCTCGCGGTGGAGTACGCCCGGGTGACGCGTTCGGGACTCGCGACGCCCTGGACGGTCGAGGTCACGCACCCGGGCGGATTCGACGGGCCCGTCACCCTCACGACGAGCGCCGACTACTTCGACCGATTCGATCTGAATGGATGGTTCCCAGAACCATCCGCAACATCCATCCGCGGCGATCTCCTCGTGCTGACCTTCGATCGTCCCGCGGAGGACACGTTCTCGGTCGATCTCGACGCGCGGACGTCTCCGACGTTCTCCTTCGGCGCCACCGCCACGACGGCCCTCGATACACCGGGCTTGCCTGCCCTCTCGGTCGAGTATCGCACCGTGGTGATGCCCTGATGGAGATCGTCCTTCGAGCGGCCTTCATGTTCGCGTTCCTGTGGGTGCTCACCCGCGTGATCGGCAAGAAGGAGCTGGCAGAGCTGTCGGCCTTCGAGCTCGTGCTCGTCGTCACGATCGGTGATCTCGTGCAGCAAGGGGTGACCCAGGAGGACATGTCGGTCACGGGGGCAGTGCTCGCCGTGGGGACGATCGCTCTCCTCGTCGTGGCGACCTCGTACGTCGGGTTCCGCTGGCGACGCAGCGACCGCGTGATCGAGGGTGCGCCGGTGATCGTGATCGACCACGGCAAGCTCCTCGACGAGGTGATCACGATCGAACGCCTCACGCGGGATGAGGTTCTGTCTTCCGCCAGAGAACAGGGGATCGATGACATCGCTCGGATCCGGTTTGGGGTCCTCGAGCCCGACGGCACGTTCTCGTTCGTGCGCTTCGACGGTGAGAGGCCCACGATCGATCGGCAGAGCGCCGAGGCCTGAACCCTCTGCCGGAAGGCGGAGGAGGATCCGTGGCAACGTATACGGTCAACCGGGACGCGGTTTCGCACGCGAGGAAGCTCATCGACGCCCACCAGCACGTGCTCGAGAGCGTCTGGGGGGACGTGCAGCCGAGCGCCGAGGACGAGAACGCCTTCCTCGATGCCCACTCGTGGGAGGACTTCGCCGCGTGGCACCTCGGGCTCACCGAGGGTGCGACCGACGACACGAAGGCTCGCTACGCGTTCGTGTACGGGGATTCTCCGCCGCGTCCATCGGAGCGGCCTCATCGCGTGTCAGTACCGGGCCGCCGAGTGGCGACACAAGGAGGTCGAACTCGCGGCCCATGAGCTGCTCCAGCAGCTCGATGCCACGCGGTCCTGAGCCTCTTTCGGAGCGCGGTGCGGTTTGGCGGTCGCGGACCATGGGTAGAACCGTCTCCTTGAGAGCGGCGCCGTGGGCGTCAGGAGAGGGAGGCAACCGATGACCCGATACCTGTGCATCGATCCGAGCCACGGCCGCGCGGACGAGATCCGCCCGGTCGACGTTTCCGCGCAGGTGCGTTCCGAGCTCGGCTTCCTCCCCGGACTCGGCGCGTACCACGCGAGCACCCGGGACGTGGTCGAGCAGGTGGTCCGGTTGGAGACCCGGGATCGCTCACGACGGGAGGCGGAGATCCGCAGGATCCTCACCGGGACGACCGCTCCGGTCGATGGGCCGGTGGTCCTCTCCGCGGAGGGAACGGACGACGCGTCCGACGTCGTGGTCCTCCCGGAATCTCCTGAGGCCGGACGGGGCGGGTCGACGGTCACGGAGACACGCACGTCGACGACGACCGGGCAGCGCGTGGTGCCGCAGGGGACCTTCCACGCCAACGAGCTCGCTGCTCGTCTGACGACCGCGCCGAACGACCCGGAGGCCCTGCTCGAGATCATCCGCAGGATGCGCCCGTACGACGAGGACATCCAGGATGTGCCCGGACAGCCGTGGCGTGTGGTGGTCGAGTGCCCGCAGGCGGAAGGCGATCCGCCGACCCATCACGCGGTCGTGTTCGGTGGCACAGGTGATGCTCTGCCCCTCGACGTGTTCGGGACGCCGGCGGCGGGCTGGGATCTGGTGCTGGAGAACGCGGTCGCCCAGGACCTCGCCCCCCCAATCTCGAGGCGCCGCGCCGAGCGACTCCTCGCCATCACGCTCGGGGTCGAGATCGTGACCGCGCTCGCCCTGGTCGGGATCGCATGGGCCTCGGGTGGCCTCGGGCTCGCAGCGCGCGAGTCGCCGGGCTGGCTGGGTCTCGCGGTGGCCCTCGCGCTCGGCGCGATCGGTGTGGGAGCGATCGGCTTGTACGCACCGCGGGAAGCCGAGGGCAACACGAACAACACGCTCGTGGTGGGAGCCTTCTACCAGAGCCGCTCGACCATGTTGTGGGTCTCGACGGTCCTGTCGGCAGGCATCTTCGCGCTGGCACTCGTCTTGGCGCTGGTCCCGCCGATGTTGGCGCAGCAGAACACCCTGCCGGCTCCCTCTGTCGCGTTCGACGTGAACGAGGGGTCGGTGACGGCGACCGTCACCCTCGCAGCCACAGACATCAGCACCGACGAGACCCTCACGGTCGAGATCCGCCAGTTCGCGGACGAGACCGGGTCGAGCACGCTCGCGGCCCTCACGAGCGCGAACGGCGACTCGGACGGGCGCGTCCAGGTGGAGGAGGTCATCGCGCTCGGCACCGATGCTCGGTTCCTTTCGGTCCTCGTCTCCGTGGACGCGTCGGAGCCCATCACCTGCACACCGGTCGACACCACCGGCCCCGGCTGTACCGTGCTCGCGGTGCCAGCGCTCGTCGCGATCTGAGCACCGAGGGAAGGACTGAACCTGATGTGGAGCCTCACGAGAGACCGATGGAGGGTGGGGGTGGGTCTCGCGATCCTTTCCCTGCTGGCGGCGTGCGGTAACGACGGGGATGGCAACGACGACACCCTCCTCACGGGCTTCTCGGCCGTCGTGATCCTCGCCATCATCGTCGGCGCCGTCCTCGTGTTGGGACGGCGCCGGCGCTAGTCGGCGCGCGCGACCGCCGCCCTCGCGAGGCAGGAGCGCAGAGAACCGAGGACCATCACGTCTCGGCGCTCGGATCCCCCAGGGTCTCATCGTCCTCGTGGTCGTCCATCAGATGCTGGGACAACGCTTCTTGCGTTGCGAAGGCCCGCCCGCAGATGTGGCACGCCCCGAGTTCGGCGTCGCCGGCCTGGTTCTCCCTCTCGCTCACGGCTCCCTCCTCATGTGTCCACTCTTTCCTGACTTCTCGCCGCGACCGGCTCCGGTCGCCCGTCCCCTCCCGGCGCCGCGAGGCGGGCCCCAGAGGTCGGTCTTGTGCCGGAGCGGTTTGGTGAGTCCCTCCAGGGTTCGTCTCGTCACGGACCTGTGTTCCCATCGACCACGCTCGATCTCCTCGCTCCGCGCGAGATCCTCGTCGAAGTGCCCATCGAGGATCCGGGCCAGAGAAGCGTCCAGCGCCACGAGGTTGACCTCCTCATCGAGCTCGGTCGATCGAGCGTTGAAGTTCGCCGACCCGACGTTCGCCACGAGGCCATCCACCGTCATGGTCTTGGCGTGGAGCATGGACGGCTGGAAGTGCCAGATGCGGACCCCGTGCTCCATCAGTTCCTCGTAGGCCGCCTGACCGGCGACCTGGACGAACCGCTTGTCCCCGTGCGGGCCTGGGAGCAGGATCTCGACCGCCACGCCGCGGTCGGCGGCGTCGCTGAGACGTCCGATGAGCTCGGCGTCGGGGACGAAGTACGCCGTCGTGATGCGGATCCGCTCCTCGGCGAGCTGCACGAGGGCCAGGATCGACGGTGGACATGTCGCTCCACCCCGTCTCGGAGGCCCCGCGCACGCATTGGATCACCGCGGCACCCGGCTGTGGCTGCTCGGGGAACCGGTCGATCTCGGGATCGTAGAACTCGTCATCCGTCTCGAGCCAGTTGTCGAGGAAGGCGGCACGGAGTCCGTCCACGGCGGGCCCCCGCACCTGGAAGTGGGTGTCGCGCCACTCACGCTCGTTCTGCGCGTCGCCCTTCCACTCGTCCGCGATACCGACGCCGCCGGTGAAACCCGTGTCCTCGTCGACGACCAACACCTTCCGGTGGGTCCGGTGGTTCACCTTGGACGGTTGCAACCGGTGGAGCGGCCGGAACCAACGGACGCGGACGCCTGCATCCTCCATCATGTCGACCAGCGTCCGGTCGATCGGACGTGCGCCCCAGGCATCCAGGAGGACCCGAACGCGCCTCCCCCTTCGAGCTCGCTCGGAGAGCGATCGCGCGAACCGCGTGCCGATCTCACCGCGCCAGTACACGAACGTGAGGAGATCGATCGTGTGCTCGGCACCCTCGATGCTCTCGAGCATCGCGGGGAAGATCTCGTTCCCGTTGCGGAGGACCTGGATCAGGTTCCCCTCCGTGGCGGGGACACCGATGATGCCTTCCAGCATCCGGCGGATCTCGCGCGTCCTTCCCCCGTCCTCGCCGTCGTGCCGGGACACGGCCGCATCTTGGCAGAGGTCGAGTGTCTCGGTCACGGAACCGACTCGACGACGACCGGGCGCGACGGCTCGCCGGCCCTCGGCTGGCTCCCTGGTAGCCCATCGCCGCTCCGCTCCCTCCGTGGCTCCGGGACCCCGGCCCGAACCGCTTCGAGCTGCGCTGCGATCGAAGCCCCGTAGAGCAATGCGATCGAGGAAAGGAGCGCCCAGAGGAGGAGCGCGACGAAACCGGACAAAGGTCCATACGTGTTGCCGAACGTGGAGCTCAGGAGGAACGCACCGTTCAGTGCGAGGGTCACCACGAGCACGAGCGCGACCGATAACGCCGCGCCCATGGCGAGCCAGGACCAGCCGGGCTGATGGCGGCGAGGGCTCCACCGGAAGATGCCGGCGGTCGATATGATCAGCAGAGCGAAGCCCAGCGGCCAACGCACGACCTCCCACAGGTCGCTCGCGAGCGGACTCTCGAAGGAGTTCCCGATCGCGCGACCGAGGGTCATCGCGCCGAAGGCGGCCGCGGCCAGGAGCCCTGCGGTGATGGTGAGCAGGAAGGCCCGACCGTATTTCCTCGCGGTGGGACGGTCGCGCTCGATCCCGTAGAGCCGATCCATCGCTCGTTCGATCTGGCCCAACAGGGTGGTACCGGTGATCAGGGCGCCGATCGCACCGAGGATCAGGGCGAGCGAGCGGTCCTGGGAGCCCGCACGATGCGCCTGCTCCACCGCGTCCGTCAGCACACGGCCCGCCGGTCCGGGGAAGATCTCTCGGAGCATGTCGACGAGCGCGTTGCTCATGCGACCCTCGCCTAACGCGCTCGCGAGACCCACGAGGGCGATCACGGCCTGCACGATGATCAAAGACGTGGCGAACGCCATCGACCGAGCGTGGCTGAACCCGTCCGAAGCGCGCAGCCGCTCGAACGCGTCACGGAGCAGACGCCCATAGCCGGTGCTGCTCAACGTCTCCTTGGCGTCGGACCCGGTCAGCTCCCAGGTCTCGGGTACGAGGTTCGCCGAACTCATGACGATCTCCCCTCCGGTACGGACACCGTGATCGCGCCAGGCTTCACTGCGACCTTCAGCCTCTTGGTCTCCTTCCGGTCTCCACCGTCGAGCTCGTACGGGAGGCGCTCCTTCAGGCGAACGACGAAGGACGATCCGCTGGTGCTCCGGACGAAGGGAGACGAGCTCACGTCGCCGACGACGGAGCGGCCGAGCGTCCGCGCCCACTCCCACGCGCCGTCCGCGGTGACGACACCGATGTCGAGGCGGCCGTCGTCGGGCGACGCGTCGGGGAACACCGAGAGGCCGCCGAGCACGTCACCCATGTTGCCCACCAGCACGCAGCTGGCCTTGCCTTCGAACCACCGAACCCCGTCGACCTCGATGGTCGTCTTCACGGCCTCGAGGGCGACGTTCTTCGCCCCGGTCCACACGTAGGCGATCCGACCCACCTTGTCCTTGAGACCGGCATCCGCGTCCCTGATCATCATCGCGTCGAGGCCGATACCTCCCATGACCGCGAAGTGCTCACCGTTCATGACGCCGACGTCCAGGGTCCGGCGCTCGCCATGCAGGCCGATGCGAACGCACTCCTCGACGTCTGCGGGCAACCCCAGGTTCGTCGCGAACAGGTTCGCCGTCCCAGCGGGCAGGACCGCCAGGGTGACCGGTTCCCCGGCGACCGCATCGATCGTGCGTTGGACCGTGCCGTCGCCTCCCCACGTGAACAGGAGGTCGACCCCCTCGTCGACGAGCGATCGAACGCGATCCGGCACGTGCTTGCTCTTCCGCACCTCTTCCCACCGGGCGTCGGTGATGCCGTGGCGTGCCAGAGCTCCTCGGAGCGCGGGCAGTCCGCCTCCGAGCCGCTTCCCGGCGTGCGCGATCACACCCACGGAGGTCACGGAGCCACCCCGAGGTCATCCTGTACCCGGACCGCGGTCACGTCGGACGCGGCTGGAGCCCGGGTCGACCGCGTCTCATCCCTCGGCGCGGATCGCGCGACGGCCGCGCCGGTCCTCGTCGCCAGCAGCGCGAAGGCTATGCATCCGGCGGCACCGATCACGCTGCCGGCGAGGTCGGTCGGATGGTGCATCCCGAGGTAGAGGCGAGACAGGCCGACCGAGATGGGCAGGAGGACCGCCAGCGTCCACACGAACCAACGCACGGCGCGACCGCTCACCAGTGACGTCGTGATGAGCGCGATGCCCACGTAGAGGATGATCGAAGCCGCCGTGTGGCCGGAGGGGAAGCTGTTGGTTGGGGGCGCCTCGCCCAGACGAGGCACGGCGGGGCGGCCGCGCTCGATGAGCGTCGCGGTTGTCAGGAAGGACGTGACCTCGATGACGAGGGCTCCGACCAGGAAGGCGATCTGCGCCACGTGGCGGCCGATCGCGAGGAAGAGCACCGTGACCGCCGTGATCGCGATGACGACCACCGTGTCGCCGAACCGTGATCCCCACTCGGTGAGCTGGTCGAGTCGCGGCGTCCGCTGTGCGAAGAACCACTGGTCGGCCGTGGCATCCCATCGCCCGATGGAGCGCCCGAGCGCCGACTGGGTCAGGACGTACCCGAGGGAGACGAGGATCACCGTCATGATCACGTAGCCGGCGACGGTGACCGCGGAACTGGCGAGGAACGGGCGGGTCCCCGAGCGTCTCGCGAGCCGAGCCGGAAGCGTGCCTGGTTCGGCTTCGAAGATCCCGGTGGCGTTCATCCGTTGGTGTTTCCCACGAAGGCCTATCGGGCAAACATCCGATAGCCATCGACCCATCGGCGGCTGTGGAACGTGGGGTTCGAAGAGGCCAGGAAGAGGCCAGGCGGGGAGAGGGCCGGAACGATGAGTGGACGGGGCTCCAAGCGCTTCTCGCTCGTCTCGAACTGGCTGGCGCGATGGATCGGATCCCATTGGGCGGCGGTGATCGCCGCAGCGCTCGCGTTGCTGAGCCTGGTTCTCTTGGGCGTCGACGGAACAAGTATCGCCATCAGCATCATCACGCTGATCGTGGTGCTCATCTTGCAGAACACGCAGCATCGGGACTCCGCCGCCCTCCACCTCAAGCTCGATGAGATCATCACGCACCTCGAAGGGCCGCGAGACGAGCTGGCCGGATCGGAGAGCAAGTCCCACGAGGAGATCGACGAGCTCCGAGTGGTGAGGGTCGACCGCCCCTGAAGCGGACGTCCGGCCTGGTGTTGGAACCGTCGGCGCTGGGTATGGATCAGAGGGAAACGCCGGAACCACGGATCACCCGGACGAGTGGAGCGATCCGGGAGTCCGCCGCATCAGCCGAGGAAGGCCGCCGGTGATGGATATGTCGTTGAGACTGCCAGCCGATCCGAACGCTCCCGCAGCGGCGCGCAAGACCATCACCGATGCCCTCGGAGACGTTCCGGCGCGAACCCTTGGCGTCGCGCAGCTGATCGTCTCCGAGCTCGTCACCAACAGCGTCTGTCACGCGCCGGGAACATCCTTGATCGGCCTCCACGTCGCCGCGTCCGCCGAGCACATCCGGATCGAAGTCAGCGATGAGGGACCGGGCTTCGATCCGGAGGTCGTCCGCTCTCCCAACGCTCCCGTCGGCTGGGGCCTGCACATCATCGATCGCGTCGCCGATCGCTGGGGAGTCGTTCGGGGACCGCCGACCCATTCGTGGGCAGAGATGGATCTCTGAGGGTCGGTCCGCCTGCGGACGCGTCCGCTTCATCGTCACGGTCCTCCAGGCGAGCCTCGACGATCACCTCGGGTCGGCGCTCCGCCTCGCGCGCGTACTGGATCAGCGCCCTGGTGTCGGCGTCGGTCAATGGTGGCTGCACGAGGCTCCGAGGCCAGAGGTGCCACGCACGGACCACGTTGATCTCGGCGGCGTAGAGGACGACGGTGGCTCCCAGGTACATCCACGCCAAGAGGCCGATCACCAGCGCGAACGTGCCGTAGACCTCGCTCGCACCCGTGACCTGGCGCTCGACGTAATAGGTCCCGACCGCCAGCAGACCGGCCCACGCGATCCCGCCGACCAGCGCCCCGCGAAACAGATCCTTCCCGGACACCTCGCGCACCGTCGCGATCCTGAAGACGAGCCACAGACCGGCGGCGTTCAGCAGCGCCGAGACGAGCCATCGCAACGACGTGGCGACGAGGCCGTTCGTGCCGGCCGCCGACGCCGTGACCACCGCCGAGGCCGCCACGACCATCGCGACGACCACGAGGAGCACGACGGCACGACCGTTCGTCGTCCAGAAATTCGGCCTCCGTCGATACGGAACGTTCCAGATGGCGTGCATCGCGTGCTCGAACGCTTTGATGGCACCGATCCCCGCCCAGAGCGACAGGCCGATGGCGACTGCGAGCGCCAGACCGCCGGCGTTGAGCGCCGGGAGACCGCGCCCGATCCGGTCGCCGACGAGCGGGAGGTTGCGGAGCGCCGAATCCACGAGGCGTTGCTGCAGGTCGGGCGAGTCGCGGAGGACCCTCGAGAGGGTTGCGGTCGCCACCGCGAGGAGTGGGAACAGGGAGAAGAACCCGTAGTAGGCGAGGAGCGCAGCCAGTTGACCCCCGCGGTCGTCGCCGAACTTCTTGGTGACCGCGAACGGAAACGCGATCGCTGGATGCCGCTGTTGCCAGCGATCGAGGGCTTTGATCGCTCGCTCGAACACGTTCACGGTTGATCCGCTTCCTTCCCTGCACCGCGATGGGACAAACCTGCGGCCGCGCTCGATGGTTTGCGTGCCGATCCGACAGGGAACGGAGATCCCCAGCCGAGCGAACCGCGGGCCTCGGGTCCGCCGGGATACACGGGGGAGAGCGACGATGCCTGCGAGGGCGGAGGAGGACATACCGGGGATGGACGCCATCACGTTGTTGAAGGACGATCACAAGAAGGTGAAGGGTCTCCTGAAGGACCTGGATGCGACCACGGAACGAGGGGTCAAGACCCGACAGGAACTCTTCACGAAGATCCAGCGAGAGCTGGATGTGCACGAAGCCATCGAGGAGGAGATCCTGTACCCGGCGTTGAAGGACAACGCTGAGACGAAGGACATCGCCCTGGAAGCCTACGAAGAGCACCACGTGGTCGATCTCGTGATGGGTGAGATCGGAGACACACCGTTCGACGACGAGACCTGGGGAGCCAAGTTCACCGTCATGAAGGAGAACCTCGAGCACCACATCGAGGAGGAAGAGGGCGAGATGTTCAAGCGAGCCCGCGAGGTCATCGATGGTGAGGAGCTCGTTCGCCTCGGAGAGAAGATGGCGGCACGGAAGGAGGAGCTTCTCGCCCGGGGCACGGGGTGACGATGACGGAGCAACGGCCCCGATCCTGGTGAGTGGTTCCTGCTAACGACGCAGCGGACGGCACGCTCGGTCAACCCGGCGCGTCGCCCCTCCCTTCCCCGCCCTTACCCTCCTCGCTCGTGAGCTTCGTCACATCCCGGAGGGGACGGGCCGTCTCGGACGGTTCGTGGCCCGGTGCGGGTGACTCCAGACCCGACATGCCGCCGGTGAACGCTCCGATCGCGAGCCCGGCGATGGCTCCCGCCAACCCACACGCCGCGATCGCACCGAACGCCTCGAAGTTGATGATCCCGGCGGCGACCCCGATCGTGAGACCCACGACGAACCCGATCGCACCTCCGACGACGGTCCGCTTGCCGGTCCGCTTGATGTGGCGTTCGTCATCCGACTCCGGTTCCTCGGACGGAGGGTGCTCCTGACGTCTCTGCACGGGGGGATCCCTCCATCGCCTTCCTCGGGGCGTTCCTGACCGATGCGTCGGGCCATACCCGGCGGACGCGCCGCGGAAACGGCCCGAACGGCCGCGACCCATCGCGGAGCAGATGGTGGACACTGAGCGTCATGACCGTGGATGATCGGTCCGATCCCGGACTCGTGGCCCGCGTCGAACGCGACCGCCGCGACGCGATGGTCCGGTCGCTCCAGGACGGATTGATCGTCCTCGACCGCGACGGGATCGTCGTCGAGGTGAACGATCGGTGGTCCGAGAGTCCTCGGGTTCACCGCGGAGGAGGCGGTCGGGCAAGGCCCGCCCTTCCCGTGGTGGCCCGACGATGCCGACGATCGATCCCAGATCGAGCGGGCGGTTGCGCAGGTCGTCGGTCACGGCGAGGCCGGGGAGTTCGACGTTCGGTACCGTCGGAAGGACGGTGTCCTCGTCCCCGTCATCCTCTCGGCGACGCCGCTGGTCGACCCCGTCGACGGCCATCGGACGGGGTCGGTGGCAACGATCAAAGACGTGACGGAGCGGCGCCGCGCCGAGGTAGAGCGCGAGGGGTTGCTCCGGCGACTGTCCGCGGAAGCGGATCGACGATCGGCCTTCCTGGCGTCGCTCCAGGATGGGTTCCTCGCATTGAGCCTCGAGGGCGCGATCGAAGATGTGAACGAACGATTCTGCGAGATCGTGGGCCGGTCGCACGACGAGCTCGTCGGGAGCCGCCCGCCGTTCCCGTGGGCGCCCAGGCAGGCCACGGCGTTCCAGGAGCAGGTCCGCTCTGCCTTCTTCGCTCTCGAACGCGGCGAGCGACTCGAGCTGGACACGGAGCTCGTCCGGCCCGATGGGAGCGCCGTGCCGGTCATCATCACGGCCGCGCCTCTCTTCGACGACGAGGGCGTCATCGCGGGTGCCGTGAGCACCGTGAAGGAGATCACCGACCGGCTGGCGGCACAGCATCAAGCGGAGGCGATGAACCGGCGGCTCCAGACGCTCGTCACAGTGAGTCGCGCGCTCGCCGCCGCCGTCACGCTCGACGAGGTCGTCGACGGCACCGTCGACTCGCTCCACGCATCGATCGAGGTGGACGCCGTCGGCGTGGCGTTGACCGAGGGGAGACGGCTCCGTGTCGCCACCTCCTCGGAGATCGACCCTCTCTTCTCGCCGGGGAAGAGCGTGAAGCTCTCGTCCGACGACCCGATCGCCCGGGTCGCCCGGGAGAAGGAACCCCTCGTCACGGCCGGCGGTACGGCGGCGGACGTCGACGATACCCTCGCATCGCGGATCATCGTTCCGCTCTTCGCGCGCGGCCGGGTCATCGGTGTCCTGGGTGTAGCGTCCCGCGGTTCGAAGGACCCTTCCGGCGCGGATCGGGACCTGTTGGAACAGGTTGCCACCCGTGTGGCGACCAACGTGGAGAGGGCTCGCCTCTTCGAGGCCGAGAGTGTCGCTCGTGCGGCCGCCGACCGGGCTCGATCCCGTGTGGAACGCCTGCAGGCGTCCACGGCCGAGCTCGCGAAGACGGCCGACCGGGACGACGTCGTGCGGATCGTGCTCCGCGAGGCGGTGCGTGCCACTCATGCGGACGCAGGATCCGTCATGCTCCTCAGCGAGGACGGTGCCACCCTCGAACTCGCGGCTGACGAAGGCCTCGCCGAGCGACTGCCGGCCTCCCGTGTCGATCTCGACTCCGCATCGGCCGTGAGCGAATGCTGCAGGAGTGGACGGTTGGTGATCGTGCCCACGTGGAGCGAGTGGGAGCAACGGTTCCCCGAAGGCGTGGAGTCGTTCCGAGGAATCGCACGGTCATCGGTTTCGGTGCCGGTCGTCGGAGAGCGTGGGGTCCTCGGCGTGATCGCCTTGATGTTCAGTGTCGAGCGAACGCCGAGCGACGACGACCTTCGGATCGTCACCTCGCTCGCGGAGCAGGCGTCCGTCGCCCTCGAGCGAGCCCTGGCGTTCGAGCGCGAGCACGCGACCGCCGATCGTCTGTCGCGACTCCAGGAGGTCACCGCCGCCCTTTCCGCTGCGACCAACCCGCGGCAGGTGGGGGACGCCGTTCTGCAGGTCGGCCTCCCGGCCCTGGGGGCCGCAGCAGGGGCCCTGTACACCATGTCCGACGACACATCGGAACTGCGACTGGTCGCGCAGGATGGACATCCGGAAGAGCTGATGCTGGACTTCGACGTGATCCGGATGGACGCCGATCTGGCGATCGCCGAGGCCGTTCGGGACCGGGAGCTGATCTTCTTCGACTCGGAGGGGGAAGCCGCGGCTCGCTATCCGACCATCGCGGACCGGCGACGCGCGGGACAGGTGACGACGAACAACGGTCCGCGGGCGGTGATGCCGCTGCTCGCCGGGGGGGAGGCGATCGGGGCGCTCGCGATCAGCTTCCCCGGCCATCACGCGGCGGTCGAGCAGGATCGACGCTCCCTCGCGACGATCGCCACCTTGGTGGCGCAGGCGCTCGAGCGTGCGCGCCTCTATGCGACCGAGCATCGCGTGGCTCAGGTCCTGCAGGAGAGCCTCCTCCCCCAGGCGCTCCGAAGCGTGGGGCCGGCACGGGTCGCCGCGAGGTATCTCGCGGCGGCGACGGAGGCATCGGTCGGGGGCGACTGGTTCGAGATCGTGGATCTGCCGGACGAGTGCATCGGGATCGCGGTCGGCGATGTGGTCGGCAACGGCATCCTCGCGGCGACCGCGATGGGCCAGCTCCGCAGCGCCCTCCGTGCGCTCGCCCTCGCCGGCAAGAAGCCCGGCGAGATCCTCGATGCGCTCGATGTCTTCGCGGAGACCACTGAAGGGGCCGTGATGTCGACGGCGGCCTATGCGGAGTTCGACACCCGCAACGGCACGCTCTGCTACGTGAGCGCCGGCCATCCCCCGCCCCTCGTGGTGGGTCCGGGGGAACCTCGATTCCTCGAGGATGGCCGGCGGACACCGCTCGGCGTGCGGCCTCCGAGCCCGCCGCCGCCCGAGGGAGCGAGAGACAGTCTCGGATCCGGTGAAACGGTCATCCTCTATACGGACGGCCTCGTGGAGCGGCGGGATGAACACCTCGATACGGGGCTCGCGCGGCTGGTCGAGATCGCGGCGCGCTTCTCTGACCGAGGGCCCGACATGCTGGCGGAGCGCCTCGTCCAGAACCTCCTACCGGACGGATCGGTCGGGGATGACGCCGCCGTCCTCTGTCTGCGGTTCGAGCCGACCGCCTGGATCGAACCGGGCGGCGAGACGCCCTCACGTTTCGACCATCGCTTCCCGGCGAGGGCGGGGGAACTCGCGAAGCTCAGGGCTTCGATGCGCGGATGGCTCGGCGCGGCCGACATCGAGGCGGACGACACGGAGGAGATCGTGCTCGCCGTCGACGAGGCCTGCGCGAATGCCATCGAGCACGGGAGCGGTGATGGGTCGGGTGAGGTCCTCGTGTCCCTCGAGCTCGAGGACGAGGACGCCCTCACCGCCACGGTGACCAACCCCGGGACCTGGAAGGGCGAAGCTTCCCCCGGTCGAGGCTATGGGCTCATGCTCATGGACGCGCTCATGGACGAGGTCGTGATCGAGCCCGGCGACCACGAGAGCGTGGTCACGCTCCGTCGGAGGGTGCGTTCGTCCGTGTAGCGATGTCCGCCGTCGGGACGGGCGGAACGGGTTCAGGTTGGGGCGGAACCGGCTGGGGTTCGGGCGGGACCGGCTGCGGCTGAGGGGGAACCGGCTGCGGCTCCGGCGGTACCGGCTGGGGTTCGGGCGGGACCGGCTGCGGCTCCGGCGGGACCGGCTGGGGTTGCGGCGGTGTGGGAGCCGGTCGATCGGGCTGCGGGACGCTCGTATGCATGGGCATCATGGTCCGCTCCTACCCGCCGAGGTCGTCGCGGAAACCGAACGTGACCGTGGCTCAGGGTGGGTCGAAGCGCGACCCCGCGAGCCGGGCACCGCCTGCTTCGATCTCGATCTCGCCGAACAGCCCGGACAGGAGACCGATCCGAGGGAGCTCGAGGTCCGCCGGTGGTTCCCGGAGGTCGCCGATCCCGGTCGCCACGAGCGTCCAGCCGTCGTCGCCGGATGCGAAGGTCAGGACGAAGCGTTGCGAACCTGCTTCGACCGCGCTCGCCAGGAGTTCCGTCGCGGCGAGCTGGAGATCGGCCACCTGATCCGGTCGCACGCCGAGGCTCCCTGCCGCTTCACCGACGAACGCTCGGACCACGACCCCGTACGCGACATCCGGTTGGATCTCGAGGCTCGGTCCCAGCTCCAACCCACTCAGTCCGATGGGAGCTCGGAGGGCGTGCTCACCCGCTCGATCGCATCCTCGAGGCCGGTCAAGGCGAAGAGCTTGCTCACCGGAGATCCTCGGGTGCCACGACGACGAGGTCCCCTCCCAACCCCCGCACCTGTTTCGCGCACGCCATGATGGCGCCCAGACCGCTCGAATCCATGAAGCCGACGGCCGTGAGCTCGAGTGCGAGGATCCGAGCGCCATCGTCGATCTGACCGAGGATCGCGTCCCGCAGTTCGGGGGCCGTCGCAAGATCGAGCTCACCGGCAACCTTCACCAAGGTCCACCGGCCCTGCTGGTGCATCTCGATCGAAAGCTCGATGATGGTCCTCCTCGGTCGGGGTGCCCGCCAGCGCGGCTCCTTAGTATAGGTGGCGACCATGAGCCACCTCTCGGGGCCGATCGACGTCCGTGTTCCCGCGAGGGCCGACGCCCTCCGTATCCTCCGTGCGGTCGCCGCCGGGGTCGGGGCTTCCACGGACATGCCGATCGACGCGATCGAGGAGCTGCGGATCGCCGTCGATGAGGCCGCGACGCTCCTGCTCCGATCGACCACCGGTTCGACCACGCTCCACCTCCGTCTCCGCCCCGACGCCGGATCGGTCCTGATCGACATCGCATCGGACGGCCGCGCTGAGACGTGGCCTCCGGACGGGTTCCACGAGACGTGGCCGTGGCTCGTCATCACGGGGATGATGGACGCGGTCGACACCGTGTCGACCGGCGGGCCGACGGTGAGCTTCCGCACCCGTCCGCGGGCGAGCGCGACCTAAGGAGCGCACGCCTGAACCGCGACCACGAACCCGAGCACGAGATCGAGCTCTTCCGGCGACTCCCGGAGGCTGACGCTCGGGCGGCGTTGGTCGAGCGGTACCTGTCGCTGGCCGAGCACCTGGCGCGCAAGTTCTCTGGGCGGGGCGAGCCCCTGGACGACCTCAACCAGGTGGCGAGCCTCGGGCTCGTCCATGCGATCGATCGTTTCGACCCCGACCACGGCGCGCAGTTCTCGACGTTCGCGGCAGCGACGATCGTGGGCGAGCTGAAACGCCATTTCCGTGACCGTGGCTGGTCGATCCGCGTCCCCCGCAGCCTCCAGGAGTCGGCGTTGCTGCTGAATCGCACCTTGTCCGCCACGTGGCAGGAATTGGGACGATCCCCGACCGTCTCCGAGCTCGCCGAACGTGCCGACCTCAGCGAAGACGACGTGATCGCCAGTCTGGAGGCCCTCCAGGCCTACACGACCGCGTCGTTGGACGCCCCCGTCGGGGACGACGGAGCGACCGTCGGTGAGGGTCTCGGCGAGCGTGATGCCGGCTTCGAGGTCGTGGAGGGATGGGCGTCGATCGAGCCGGCGATCCGCGACCTGCCCGAGCGCGAGCGGAGGATCCTCTACCTCCGATTCTTCGAGGGCAAGACGCAGAGCGAGATCGCAGCCGAGATCGGGATCTCGCAGATGCACGTCTCGCGCATGATCACGCAGAGCCTCCACCGGATCAGGACAGCTCATGAAGGGGAGGCGGACCCGGATGGATCCGCCTCCCCGTAGGCGGGTCGTCGATCGGCGGTCTCCGTCAATTGAAGATGCTGACGCCGCCGGGTCCCACCAAGAGCCCGATCACGATCATCGCGATCCCGGCGAGCACCTGGCCGCGCACGAGCCATACGATCCCCGCGATCACCAGCACCGCAGCCAAGATCCAGAGCAGGGTCCTGGCGCCATCGGATAGAGCGAGAAGATCCATCTGTCGTTCCTCCCTTTCAGCGTGGCCGTCGCGGTCACAACGCTGTACCGCGATCGGCCGACCTTCTGATGCCCTCGTGGGTCCTGTCTCAAACCACCGTCCGCGAAGTCCGGAAGCGTTCGCGCCGCGCCTACAGCAGGGGCGCGACGGGCCGGCGCACATCGACGGACTCGTCTGCTTCGAACCAGCGGCCGGCTTCCTCCACGAGCAGCCGGGCGGGGCCGAGAACGAAGGCGCGACCATCCTCGTCGTCGCGCGCCGCCGACCTGCCGCACCCGCAAGACCTCAGCTCACGCGTGAGCGTCACCAGATCCTGACACGCCCTGCACTGGAGCAGTCTCATCGGCTGCCGGCGGTGCTCTCCGTCACGCGGTCGGGAGTCCCCACGTCGGGAGTGCCGCGCACCACCTCCGTCGAGACGGAGGCCGAGAGATCTGCGCGAGCACCTCCCCCACGGCGCGATCCGAGGCGGACGTCGCAGCGATGTCACCGAGCGAGATCATGCCGACGAGTCGCCCTTCCTTCACGACCGGAAGGCGCCGGATCCGGTGCTCGCCCATCAGGTCCCTTGCCTCGGACACCTGGACATCCGGCGTGGCCGTGATCACACCCTTCCGGGTCGCGAGGTCCCCGAGCCTCACGGATCCAGGGTCCGACCGGGACGCCAGCACACGCGTCGCGAGATCCCGATCGGTCACGAGTCCGAGGAGACGTCCTTCCTCATCCACGATGGGTACCGCTCCGATGTCGTGCTGCGCCATCAGGCCCGCCGCATCGAAGGCGTTCATGTCCGGTCGTGCGGCCTTCGGTTCGACCGACATCAGGTGTCGTACGAGCAGCATGGCTCCTCCTGTCCTCGAGTTGTCGTTGCGGTGTTCCCCGCTTCCGGGCCCCGCAAACGACGCCCCGGGTTCGTTTCGCGACGCTGCCCATCGGGAAGACGAGAACCGTCCACGCCATGATGCGTCCGATATCGTCACGCTATGAACGACCACGAGAGCAGGGGTCCCGACGAGACACGCAAGGAACGCGTCGACCGGGAACTGATTGAGCTGCTCAATGAGCTCCGGGTCACGTTGCCGGGGATCCAGGTGCTCTTCGCGTTCCTGCTGACCCTCCCGTTCACGACAGGCTTCGACAAGCTGACGCAGCAGCAACGCACGGTGTACTTCGTGACGTTCCTCACCACGGCCACCGCGTCGACGTTCCTGATGGCACCGGCCGCGTATCACCGTCTCCGCTTCCGCCAGGGCGACAAGGAGCAGATGCTGCGGACCTCCAACCGATTCGCGATCGCGGGCACGGCACTCCTCGCCGCCTCGATCGGTGCGGCGGTGTACCTCGTCGCAGACCTGATGTACGGAACCGCGTGGGCGGCCGCCTTCGGTGGGGCCATGGCCGCCGTGCTCGCGGCATGTTGGTTCGTGCTGCCGCTGAGCCGGCGCCTCCAAGACGGATGAGCCGGGCCTCCGAACCGAACGACCGCGTCCGCGCGCGACCCGGAGCGTCCGCATGCGCCGTCGCCACGGCAGGTGACTCCAGGAACACTCCGCGTCCCACCGCATGGAACCGGTCGCTTCGGGTAAGGGGAGAGCGTTGAACTGACGCAGGGAGGCAGGGATGAGCTCGAAGATGGTGGAACTGGCCGATCGGGTCCGGACGCGACGTGAGGTTTCGAGGATGGAAGACCTCCATCGAGACAACGACCGCCTGCGACTGGAGTTGCGGAGCGTGCGGTCCGAACTGGATCGCGACCGCGACGAACGAGATGACCTGCTCGATGCGCTGAAGTCTTCACGTGTGCAGAAGGTCGTGAAGAGGAAGCGGCGCGGCGTCCTCAGCATGCTCGTCGTCGGAACAGGGGCGTACATCCTCGGTGCCAAGGCCGGGCGCGAGCGCTACGAGGCCATCCTCGAGGGTGCACGTTCCTTCCGCGACCGCCTGAAGGACCGCTCCGACGTTGAACCCGATGCCGCGGACGGCGATGTCCTCGTGGTCCCGGCCGGTCGCGAGCCCGAGATGGCACACGCCGACGGTCCTGGGGTCGACCCCACGAGAAGCCAGGCGCGACCGATCACACCGCGCGACCGCGACCATCAGCCGCCCGCCTAGACCGTGCCCGCGAGAGCCAGCATCTCTCGTCGGGGGGTGCTGCTGGCTCTCGCACGGGCTAATCGATCGCGTCCTACGCGACCCGGCGGCTGCGACGACGCACCGTGAGCGGTGTGGGGATGGGTTCAGTGTGCGCCCAACAGCGCGCCCCGGCGTTGTAGATCGACAGCTGTGTGGGGCACCCGACGACGACGCAGAGGCGATCCCGGTCATACCTCGGCGAGGGGTGATCACCTGAGGAAAGCCCGCGGGCACGGAGTCGAGATAGGTCCTCGTCGCTTGCGAGGCGCATGACGCCCTCCTGTTCCCTCGGTAGATGGTCGGTCCGTACCCGAAGACGGTTCCGGCGAAACCGGCGATTGGAGAAGTGCCCGCGTGGGTAGGGAGCAGAGGTCCGCACCCGAGGCCCGAAGGGCCACGAACCGAGGAGGGAACCATGGGCGACAAGATGGACGAGGCGAAGGGCCGAACGAAGGAAGCGGTCGGCGACCTCACCGACGACGACCGTCTCAAGCGGGAAGGGAAGATGGACCAGGCGGGAGCCTCGGTCAAGGAGAAGGCCCGCGAGGGGAAGGAAGCGGTCGAGAAGGGCGTCGACAAGGTCAAGGAGAAGATCGGCCAGGCGACCGACGACGACCGCTGATGCCACTCGTGCAGATCACGAGGCCCGATGCGTGGCTCCGGCGTGAGCACGTTCGAACAGCGCACGCTATCCTTCGCACTCCGACCCATGAAGGAGAGGAGCTTGCGATGGATGACGAGCTGATGGACGCCGCCGAAGAAGCTGCGGGCGACGCGGTCGACGAGGCAGTGGTGGCCGAGGCGCTGCACGAGGACGCGGTGGAGAAGGCGGAAGCCGCGGTCGAGCTCGAGGCGGCAGCCGAGGAGCTCGCCGCCGAGGCCGTGGTGGAGGAGGCCGTGGCCGAGGACCTCGCCGACACCGCGATGGCGGATGCCGAGGCAGCCGACATGCTCGCCGAGGCAGCCGAGGACGAGTAGCGCGAGCGGCACGGTTCCCAGGGCTCGGACGCTCCGCGTCCGAGCCCCTCGCGTCTCTAGAGCCGGGGACGCAGGCGTTCCATCATCGCCACGAACGGGCGCGTGTTCTGCATCACGTAGAAATGCACCGACGGCACGCCCGCCTCGAAGAGCTCGAGCGTCTGCTCCTCCGCCCAGCGCACGCCCACCCCGAGCACCTCATCGTCCGGGGCGGCCTGCATCTCGGCCACCAGCGCCTCCGGCACGTCCACCCCGAAGTTCCGCGGCACCAGGCTCAGGTGCTCGCGCCGGCTGATGATCTTCAGGCCCGGGATGATCGGATCGTGATGCCATGCGCGCGGCTGAGCTCCACGAAGCGGTGGTACGGCTCGTTGTCGTAGAACAGCTGCGTCACCGCGTACTCGGCACCCGCGAGCTGCTTCCGGAGCAACACGTCGATGTCCCACTCGAGGTTCGGCGCCTCCGTGTGCTTCTCGGGATAGGCAGCCACGCCGATGCAGAAGTTGGTGGGGGTCGCCTCGAGCAGCGAGTCGTCCAGGTACGTCCCCCTGTTCATCGCGGCGATCTGCTCGACCAGCTCCAGGGCTGAGGCGTTGACGGTGCGCCCGTCGGCGGGCTCGCGCGCATCGCCATCGCCGCGGATCGCCAGCACGTTCTCGATCCCCAGGTAGTGCAGCTCGATCAGCGAATCCTCCGTCTCCTCCTGCGTGAAGCCGTTGCAGAGCACGTGGGGAACGGGATCCACGCCGAACCGGTGCTTGATCGCGGCACAGAGACCGAACGTCCCGGGCGCCTTCCGGGTGACCCGTCGCCGGTAGGATCCGTCGGACAGCTCCTCCCAGACGGCCTCCGCGGCGTGGGACGTGATGTCGATGAAGGGCGGCTCGAACGGCATGATCGAGTCCACGGCCTCGTAGATCCGCTGGACGTCGCCACCCCGGCGGGGCGGGATCACCTCGACGCTCACGAGCGGGCGGGTGGCGTCGGCGAGATGTTCGATCACCTTCATCGAGGCGAGCGTAGAGCACCGCGGGCGGCCCCTGTCGGATCCCTGCGGGTGGACGTCGCTAGACTCCGTCGACCGTGTTCCCCTCCCGGCTCACCCGGCGCGACTTCATGAGCCGCTCGGCGGCCGCGGCCGCCGGGCTGTTCCTCACCTCCTGCTTCGGAGAGCGCGTCTCCACCTCCCCCACGCCGCGCCCCACGTTCAGCGCATCACCTGCCGTCGAGCTCGATACGAGGTGGCCGATCAGGCGGGTGGTCTACCTGATGCTCGAGAACCGGAGCTTCGACAACCTCTTCGGGCGCTTCCCGGGGGCGCGAGGCAGCACCGTGGGCGTGCGTGACGGCCACGAGGTACCGCTCGTCCACTGTCCCGAGTGGCTCCCGGGGGACCTCCCGCACGACACGGGCGCCTGGTACGCGTCGTACAACAACGGGCAGATGGACGGGTTCGCTCTCGGCGAGTTCGGGCCGTACTACGCGTACTCGCAGTTCGACCGTCACGACGTCCCCAACTACTTCCATTGGGCCGAGCGGTTCGTCCTGGGCGACCACTTCTTCGCCTCGGTCGCGGGCCCCTCCTACCCGAACCACCTGTACTTCATCGCCGGCCAGTCGGGTGGTGCGGTCAACAACCCCGAGAACATCGCGACGAAGCGGCTGAACGACGGCCGCATGTTCAAGTCGTGGGGATGCGACGCGCACGGCGAGGACGTGTTCGTCTTCGTGGAGGACGAGGCCGGCACCATCACGCGCCACCCGACCTGCTTCGACGTCGAGACCGTGGGCCACCAGCTGTCGCGCAACGACATCGACTGGGCCTTCTACTCCGCCGATCCGTATCAGGCCGGCTACATCTGGCAGGCCTACTCGTCGATCCGCGACATCTTCCACGACGAGCAGGTCTGGGACGAGCACATCTGGCCGGTGGACGACCTGATGCGCGACATCGAGGCCGGCTCCCTGCCGCCCGTGACCTGGATCACGCCCCGCTTCCAGCTGTCGGACCATCCTCCGTTCAGCACGAAGCACGCCCACAACTGGATGACCGAGGTCGTCAACGGGATCATGCGCTCGGACATGTGGGAAGACGTCGCGATCTTCGTCACCTGGGACGAGTGGGGCGGTCTCTACGATCACGTCGCGCCGCCCGAGATCGACACGATGCAGGTGGGGTTCCGCGTGCCGCTCCTCGTGATCTCCCCGTACGCGAAGCGCGGCTACGTCGACGATGCGTTCGGTGAGTTCTCGTCACCGCTGCGGTTCATCGCGGACAACTGGGGTCTGCCGTACCTCACGGAGAGGATCGCCGACTCCCACGACTTCTCGCACGTCTTCGACTTCGACCGGCCACCCCGCCAACCCGACCCGCGGCCCCCCACGCGCGCGACCGGGGTGTTCTACGAGTTCCCGAACGACTTCGCGGAGTGGCCGTCGTGGATGGATCCGGAGGATCCAAGATCCGCTACCCGTGACGGCGCGCTAGGTCGACCAGGAGAGCCAGCGGCTGCTGCTCAGGTTCCAGAACGTGGCCAGGTAGGATCCGTCCGCCGGCGCCGCCGCGTAGTAGTCGTCGCCGTTGCAGTCGAAGATCTCCTGGCCGTCGGGCATGCCGGCCGTGCAGTTGTTCACGATCCCGCCGCCGCCCGTGAACCACGAACCGCCGTCGTTGTAGCACATGACGTCGTAGCCCTCGTAGCAGTGCCCCGCACCCGAGGAGTGCGGTGCGGTGTTCTGCACGGCCCCCAGGTTGTGCCCCACCTCGTGCTGCCAGATCCCGGCTTCGGAGGTGACGCTGTAGCCGAGCTTCATCATCGAGTACTTCGGGCTGAACGTCTGGTTGTTCCAGTTCACGGCCGGGTCGGCACGGTCGTCGTAGGAGAGCGTGGCCTGCCCACCCGGCCCGTAGCAGCAGGCGACGTTGTCCACGAACACCGAGTAGACACGACGCGGATCGTCGAGGTCCTCGTCGCCGAGACCGTTCGCCACACGATCCGAGAGCGAGGCGATCATGTCGTTGAACGTGAAGGCGTTGTCGCCGCCGATGGGGAGGAGCGCGAGGGTCAGGATGGTGACCTTCCGGTCGTTCTGGCAGAAGAACCGATAATGCTGTCCCGCGAGGCCGGGCGACGCGGCGTCGAGGTTCGCATCCGCCATGTTGATCGCCTGCCGGATCTCGGGCCGCATCGTCCTGCCCCGGTTCGTCGTGTCCGCCGGGTAGCCGTACGCCACCACGACCCGCCGACCGCCCTTGCCGTCGCCCGGGCACGGGGCCTTGGGCGGGGTGGTCGCGAGCGCACGCCCGGACACGGTCCCGGTCCCGGCCTGAGGCACCCGGTCGCCGTCGTGCGTGCAGGCGGTGGCGCCATCGACCACGATCGCGAGCCCGTCACCGCACGACGACGCGTCGGCACGAGCGGTCGGGAACGACCGGGGAGCACCGTTCAGCGTCAGGGCGACGACGGCGGTGAGGACCGACACGGCGAAGAGCGGCCGAGGGGAGGCGCGCCGTCGCCCCGACCGATCCTTCGGCTGCACCATGGATGAGGTGTCGGCAGGAGGGGGGGTGGGCCTTGACCGGCTCGCCGATGCCCATCGCTACGATGGATGGATGGCCGAGCCGCAGACGACCGAGCCGGGCGGTCGCAGGGACGGCACGGCCGCTCCGGAGGTGCCGGCCGCCCTCGCTTCGGCCCCCTGGCGAGAGGTGTTCCGTGGCAAGCGTGGTCGCCTCACCGCGGGTCTCCTGATCCTCGAGGCGCTCGTCGCGATCCAGGCGCTCGTGGTGGCCACGATCCTGCCCGACATCCGCCGCGACCTGGGGATGGTCCAGCTGTACGGACTCACCTTCACGGCGTCCGGCCTCGCCCTGATGGCGGCGATCCCGATCTCCGGTCGCGCGGTCGATCGCTTCGGCGCCCGCCGCCTCCTCCTCCCGATCCTGCTCCTGTTCGCCGGTGGCCTCATCGTGTGCGCGACCGCGGTCGGGATGCCGATGGTGCTGGCCGGGCAGTTCCTGGCCGGTGCGGGCGGCGGGGGGCTCTACGCGTTGTCGCTCGGGACCATCGCGAAGACGTACCCGGACAACCAACGACCTCGCGTCATGGCGCTCCTCGCCACGATGTGGATCCTGCCGGGGTTGTTGGGACCGCCCCTCGGTGCCCTCATCGCCAGCACCATCGGCTGGCGCGCGGCCTTCCTGGCCCCCATCCCCGTTCTGCTGGTCGGCTGGGCCCTCCTCGCACCGGCGCTCGATCTGGTGCCGGCGCCCGAGCCGGGATCCGAGGCTCCACCGATGGCCGTCCGATGGCCCTTGCAGCTGATGCTCGGCGCCGGCCTGTTCTTCACCGCCCTCACGTTCGTGCAGCCCTGGGCTCTGGCGATGGCCGGGCTCGGACTGCTCATCGGGTGGCCGGCGCTCGCGCGGATCGTGCCATCGGGCACCATCCGAGCCGCCCCCGGACTCCCCGCGGCGGCGATGGCGGCGTTCCTCCTGTCGGTCGGCTTCCTCGCCTTCGACGGCTTCCTCACCCTGATGTTGACGGACATCCGGGATCTCTCGCTCGGCGAAGCATCGATCGCGGTGACCGCCGCGACGCTCACGTGGGCGGCGGGGAGCCTGTGGCAGTCGGGTCGCGCCGAACGGATCCCGCTCGGCCGTCTCGTGATGCTCGGAGGGATGCTCTCGCTCGTCGGTGGGGCGCTCGTCGCGGCCGCGCTCGTGCAGACCGTTCCCGTCGTCACCGCGTTCGCGGGATGGGCGGTGGTCGGTCTCGGCATGGGGATCGCGTTCCCCACGATCCCGTTGTCCGCGATGCGAGTCTCGTCGGCAGGTGAGGAATCGTCGGAGCTCTCGTCGGTCCTGCTCCTGGACGTGATCGGTGTGGCCACCGGCGCGGGCCTCGGAGGTGGGGCGGTGGCGATCTCCGACGCGATCGGCGCACCGCTCGCCTCGGGGATCGCGTGGTCGTTCGCGATCGGCGCTCTCGCCTTCGTGGCGATGATCGCCTGGGCCGGACCGAGGATCCCCTCCGGTCCGGGGCACGCCTCGCGATCGTGATGCGGTCCCGATCGTCCTGCGGCCGGTCGGGCCCCGTGGCCGCCGCCGCGATCGTGCTCCTCGCGTTCGCCTGCACGGGCGAGGTCGTCCCCGTCCCGCCGGCGGAAGGCGCCCCGGCGGTGACCACGGGCCCCCCCTCCCCCACCGGGGAGCTCTCCCCGAGCCTCGGCGGGACGGCCACGGAGGTCACGCCCGCCGTCGTCGTCCGGCCCCTCCCGGGCCCTTGGGTCGATGCGGTGGTCGATGCGATCGGGAGCGCCGACGTCTCCGTCGCGGTCGGGCTCCGGAACCGGATCGTCCTCCTGCACGAGGGGCGATCCGAACGGACCCTCGCCTCGACGACGAAGCTGCTCACGTCGATGACGGCACTCGAGACGCTCGGCCCCGACCACCGGTTCCGGACGCGGGCGAGCGGCGCGTCGGCCCTGTCGCGCGGCAGGCTCGAGGGAGAATCTGTGGTTGATCGGCGGCGGCGATTCCGAGCTCGGACCCTCGCGGCTGGACGACCTGGCCGGTGCCCTCCGTCGAGGCGGCCTGCGGCGCGTCACCGGCGGTGTCCGCGGCGACACCGAGGCGTTCACGCGCGAGTGGTGGGCGCCGGGATGGCTGCCCGGGGTGTCACGCCGGTATGTCAACCGGACCACCGCGCTCTCGTTCGAAGGCAACGTGAGCGCTGCGCCGGAGCTGGCTGCGGCCGCTTCCTTGACGGAAGCCCTCGAGCGGCGAGGCATCGACGTCCGCGATCCACCCTCCACGGGTCGGGCGCCGACGGGTCTGCGGCCCCTCGCGTCCGTCGCCTCCTCGCCGTTGGCAGAGCTCCTCGCCCGGCAGAACAAGGGATCGCTGAACTTCCACGCGGAGACCCTCGCGAAGGCTCTCGGCGCGACTGAGGCGGAGCGAGGATCGACCGCCGCCGGCGCCAGCCTCACCGAGGCGTGGGCGGCCTCGCGCGGCGTCGAGGTCTCCGTCCGCGACGGCTCCGGGCTCTCCTACCAGGATCGGGCCAGCGCCGCGGAGCTCGTCACGTTGCTGCTGCTCGCTCCGTCCGAGCCGTGGTTCCCACCGTTCGAGGACTCGCTCGCCGCGCCCGGCGTGGGAACCCTCGACGGGCGGCTCGCCGGCGTCGACGTCCTCGCGAAGACGGGCACGTTGCTCGAACGTCCGGTCTCCGCCCTGGCCGGGTACGTCCGGACCGATCGCGGCGACCTGGTCGCGTTCGCGATCCTCAGCGACGGGTTGGTGAAGGACGCGGCGGTCACGATCGAAGATGCGGTCGTGCGGGCGATCGCCGACGCGGACCTCTCCTGAGCAACCCTCGATCACGGTGGGACGTGCCCGGCGTGATGGCCCGGCTGCCGCGGCGAGCACGCTTCGCGCTAGGATGCTCGCCGACACCGTGTCGCGCCGGCTCGCACCTGGAGCCGGCGATCCGAAGGGAGGGGCCGCGTGATCGCGACCGAATGGAACCCGGGGAGCGTTCTCTGGGTGATGATCGAGTTCTTCTTCTTGTTCCTGGCGATCTGGATCTTCATCACGATCTTCGCCGACATCTTCCACCGCCGCGATCTCCACGGATGGGGGAAGGCAGGGTGGATCGTGCTGATCTTCCTCGTCCCGTTCATCGGCGCCCTGATCTACCTGATCGCACGGCCGAAGATGACCGAGCAGGACAAGGAAGACATGGAGCGGATGCAGGAGGCCCAGCGCCGGGTCTCGGGCTACTCCCCCGCCGATGAGGTCGCGAAGCTCGCCAAGCTCCGCGACGAGGGCAAGATCACGGCCGAGGAGTACGAGGACATGAAGAAGAAGGCGATGATGCAGATCTAGCTCCTCTGCACGTCGAAGTGGGAAGGGGCGGCCGAAGGCCGCCCCTTCCTCGTTCCGGCGTGTGGGAGCATCCGCGCGTGGAACGCGCGGATGCGGTGATCGTCGGAGGGGGCGTGATCGGCCTCTCGTGCGCTCGGGAGCTCCTCCGTCTCGGGGCCGGCGACGTCACGATCCTCGAGGCCCTCCCCGCCGTGGGCGGTGGCTCGTCCGCTCGCGCGAACGGCGGCTTCCGCGCGCAGTTCACGACCGCTCCCAACATCTCCTTCTCCCTCTGGTCGATCGCCGAGCTGGAATCCCTGCAGGCCGCGACCGGCTCGCTCGCGATGCACCAGACCGGCTACCTGCTGCTGGCAGGGACGGCCGACGGTGAACGTGCGCTCCGGCTCGCGTGGGAGCTCCAGCGCTCGCTCGGCGTCGCGACCGAGTGGCTCGCTCCGGACGCCGCCATCGAGAAGGCCCCCTTCGTCCGGCCGGAGGGTCTGCGCGCGGCGACGTTCCATGCGCGCGATGGTTTCCTCGACCCAGCCGGCGTGGTGGGAGAACTGTTCGCCGACGCGCGAGCACGCGGCGCCGACGTGAGGACCGGGACCTCGGTCCGCGCGATCGAGCGACGAGGCGCCCCGTTCGTGGTCCATCACGACCACGGCGAGGTTCGAGCCGACGTCGTCATCAACGCGGCCGGCGCCGACGCACGAGAGGTCGCCGCGCTCGCCGGATCGGACGTGCCCGTGGACCCCGTCCGCCGGAACCTCGCCCTGTTCCTCGACCCGAGCCCGGCCACGGAGCTGTCGCCGATGTGCGTGGATCTCGACACGGGCGTCCTCGCGCGCCGCGAGGCAGCCGGGGGCTGGGTCGTGGCGTACTCGGACCCCGACGACGAGCCGAGCCGCGACACGACCGTGGATCCTCGGTTCCTCGAGCAGCTCGCCGGCCGGGTGCCGAACCGCTTCCCGTTCCTGACCGACCTGCCGGTCGACCCGGCTCGCTGCTGGGCGGGGTCGTACCCGGAGACCCCCGACCACCACGCGATCGTCGGTCCCGATCCGAACGTGCCCGGTTTCCTGCAGTGCGTCGGCTTCGGCGGTCATGGGGTGATGCATGCGCCGGCCGCAGGACGGGCCGTGGCGGAGCTCGTCGTCCACGGCCGATCCGACACGTTCGACCTCCGCCCCCTCCGGCCGTCGCGTTTCGACGAAGGCGACCTCGTGGTCGAGGCCGCGGTCTTCTAGCGCGTCCCTCGCGCGTACCGGTCCGGGCGGAAGGGCTCCAGGTTGACACCCGGCTCATCGCCGGACACGAGGCCCGCGATCACCCGGCCGGTGACAGCGGCGAGCGTCAGGCCGAGCATGTTGTGCCCGGCAGCGACCACGATGCGGTCGTGGCGCGGGCACCCTTCCCAGGAACGGCAGACCGTCCGGCGTGATCGGGCGCGGTCCGACCCATCCCTCCGTGCGGTCGTCGAGATCCAGGTCGGCCCGCAGGAACGGTCGGATCGCCCGCACGATGGCGTCGACCCGACGGGGGTTGAACCGGTCGGTGGTCCCGTCGAACTCCATGGTCCCGGCGACCCGGAGCCGATCTTCCATGGGCGTCATCATCACGTGCGCGGTGGGGAGATACAGGACGCGCGCGGGGAGCGGGATCGGCCGCAGGGCGAAGCTGTAGCCCTTCCCCGGGAGGAGCGGGAGCCGCAGCCCGAGCGGGGCGATCAGATCCTTCGTCCACACCCCCGCGGCCACGACCGTCTCGTCGCCCGCGTACTCGGCGCCGGCGGCCGTGGCCACGGTGACCCCGTCGCGGGTGCTGCGCAGCCCGGCGACCGGAGCGTCCTCGACCAGCTCGACGCCGCGGTCCCGGACCGCCACCGCCAACTCGTCGATCAGCACGGAGGGGTCGACCCATCGTTCGCCGGCGATGGCGAACCCGGTCAGGGGACGGTCGGACAGCAAGGGCTCCTCGGTCCGGAGCGCGTCGCCCGCCACCAGGTCACCGGGGTCGTCGCACAGGCCCATCGCAGCCGCCCTCACCACCCGAGCACGGTCGTTCTCCGCCTCGGCTCGTGACGGGAACACGAGGAGGTACCCGTCGCGGCGAACGGTGCTGCCGATCCCATCGCGTGCGAGCTCGTCGTAGGCGGCGGTCACGCCTCGCCCGAGCTCGGCGAGCGCCCGCAGGCCCGCGTCGTACCGCGTGACCGTCGCGGCAGCCGTGAAACGGCGTAGGAAGCGCGCCATCCTCGGGGCGAACGCGGGGTGGACGGACAGGGCAGCGTCGGGGCGGCCCAGCGACGACACGGCGGCATGGATCGTGGCCGGTGCGGGGAGCGGCTCCACCAGCGACGGACAGATGGCGCCCGCGTTCCCACGGGAGGCGCCGCCGCCCACCCGGCCCGCCTCGAGGACGGTGACCTCGTGGCCGGCGTCGCGGAGGAACCAGGCGCAGCACAGCCCCACGAGACCGCCGCCGACCACGACCACCCTGCCCGTCATGGGCCCTCCGACCCGTCCGCTCCTCAGTCGGTGGGCGGCCCACCGCCGTCGGGGCCTGACCGCTCCGGATCCGGCTCGACGGGGTCGGGGGCGAGCGGTTCGGTGGCCGACGGTGCTGCGGACCCCGGCCCGTCCTCCACGGGGATGGGCGCCGGCGGCGGAACGGGGACCGGCGTCGGGGGCGCATCGGCCGGCGGGACGCCCGGGACCGGCGCCGTCGCTGTCTCCATCTCCGAGGTGTCACCGGGTGCGGCGTCGCCGGACGGAGCGTTCCCCGGGATCGGCTCACCCGGCAGGGGCCCGGCGGATGCCGCCGTCTTCCTCCGGGACACGACCAGCAGCACCACGAGCGCGATCCCCGCAACGACGGCGATCCCGAGGAGGACCCACACGAGGGTCTCACCACCGGCGCCACCACCGCCGCCACCGTCACCGGTGCCGATGGCAGAGCCCACCGCCTCGATCTCGTTGACCTGTCCCAGCTCGAGCTTCCATCGGACCGTGGTCCCGTCGAGCTCTCCGTTGTGCGAGGTGACCTCCCCCGGGAACGTCACCGAGACCCGGACATCGAACGTGTCGAGCAACCCTTCCCCGCCGGGAACCGACGAGGGGTCGAACTCGTCGCCGGTGGCGTCGAAGGTGCCCTGGACGACGAACGTGTCTCCCTCACGCTTGATCGAGAGCTCTTCGGCGGTGCCGCTGCCGCCGAACTGCTCGAGGGGCGCACCCGTGAACGTGAACTTCTCACCGACGAAGTCGTCCTCGTCGTACGGCTCCGTCTCGAACTCGATGCCGGCCGGGATCCCCGCGTTGTCGCCGGTGACCTCCCCCATGAAGTCGTCGACGGATTGCCCGCTCAGCTCCAGGAGGTCCTTGTCCACCGCGAAGACGATGGTGCCGTCGACCGTGTCGTCTTGGTGCAGCGTCAGGTCCTGGTAGGCGCGGAGGCACCCCGTGCTCATCACGGCCAGGAGGCCGATCATCAGGAGCCTCAACGGTGCCCCACGTGTCCCGAGCATGCTTCCTCCCCACCGCGCCGTTCCGGCGACCGTGGTGAGCCTATCCCACGGTCATCGCGCCAACGGCACGCTCGCTGAACACGCCGGCGATCCGAGCCTCGGGACCCCGTTGGTAGGGTCGGCACCCATGACGCACGAGACGATCGCGATCGGGCCCGTCGAGGTCTCGGCGATCGTCGATGGACGCGCCGAACTGAACGGCTCCATCACGGACTCCTTCCCCCATGGGCCACCCGAAGCGTTGCTCGGGTTCCGAGAGCGATACCCCGCCGTGTACGGAGCCGGCGTCGACCCAGGCTGGATGATCACCGTGCGGGCCTGGCTGGTCCGTCACCCGGGCGGGCTCCTGCTCCTCGACACGGGGGTCGGCCCGTCGACGTCCGTCGCGATGGAGTGGTTCCCGGAGCCGGGCAGGCTCCTCGACGCGTTCGCGGGCCTGGGCGTCGATCCCGCGCGGGTGGACACGGTCGTTCTCTCCCACGCCCACGACGATCATGTCGGCGGCACCGTCAACGAGGAGGGCACCCCTGCGTTCCCGAACGCCCGGTACCTCCTCCAACGGAGCGACCTGGACGCCGAACGCGCCTGGGCGGAGGCGAACGACGAGGATGCGGCCGTGTGGGAGCGGCAGCTCGCTCCCCTGCTGGACGCGGGCGTCCTCGACCCGATCGAGGGCGACGTCGATCTGACCCAGCATCTGCAGCTCCGGCATGCTCCCGGTCACACGCCCGGTCACCAGGTGCTCGCCGTCACGGCTGATCACGAACGCCTGCTCCTGGCCGCCGATACCTGGAACCATCCGGCCCAGCTCTCGCACCCCACCTGGGCGTCCGGGAGCGATACCGATGGCGACGAAGCGGCTCGGACCCGGCGCGAGCTGCTCGCCGGCGTCTTGGACCACGAGGGCACGCTGCTGGCGCCGGCCCACTTCGGCGAGGCGTTCGGCACGGTGCGTCGCGAGCCGGATGGAACCATCGCGTGGGTGCCGCTCGAGACCGAGCGGCACCACGACGCCTGAAGGCCGCCTGGAGGGCCTGTTCCCGGGCGCCACCGACCGCTCAGCCGACGAGCGTGCGCAACTGCCGCAGCGCGACGGTGACCTGTGACGCATCGGTGATGCCCTCGACGGCGAGTCCGCGCATGAAGCGGCGGACGCGATCGGTCGCCTCTTCGCGCGTCTCCAGGAACGTCTCGATGGCCTCGTCGATCGGCCGGTCCGCGCAGACTTCGAGGACCCGTTCACACAACCGGCGCCGGAGGGCCATCAGATCGTCTTCGGTCGACAACAGGGCCCAACGTTGCCAGCGCGTGGTGGTCGGCAGCGCCTCCAACTGCCGCTCGAGCCAGTCGATCTCGAGCCTCTGGCCGAGCACGAAGAAGCCGCGCGCCACCTCCAAGGGCGGACGCCCGGTGGCGTGCGACACCGCGATGATGTCGGGGGCGTGCACGAGCTCCGGCTGGAACGCATGCCGCTGCGCGACGACCTCGGGAACCCCTTCGGCCATGAGACGCTGCGCCTCGAGCTCGCGCTCCTCGCGCCACGCGTCCGGCCCGATCTGATGGATCGCTTCGGAGAGCTCCGCGAAGGAGGCGCGGGCCGCCCCAACCGCGTCGGAGAGTCGCTCGCCGGCGGCCTGCACGAGGTACCACCGTGACGTGGTCTCCACGAGCCAATCGACGCCGCTCATCAGCTCGCTCTGGATCTTCGGATCGATCTTGCCGTCGAGAGCCTCGACGTCGGCCCATCGGTCGACCGCGCCGGTCACGTCGCGAGCGATCCGGAACGCCCGCACCACGTCGGCGGGCTCGGCGCCGGTCTCGGTGACCATCCGCGACACGAAGGTGATCCCCTGCGAGTTGACGACGTCGTTCGCCGCCAGCGTGGCGATGATCTCGCGCCGCAGCGGGTGATCGACGAGCAGGTGACCGAAACGCTCCACGATCGCCGGCGGGAAGTACCGCTCGAGGTCGGCCACCAGGTAGTCGCTGTCGGGGAGATCGCTCGAGAGGAGCGCGGCGTAGGCGGAGCGCTTCGCGTAGGCGAGCAGGACGGAGAGCTCCGGCCGGGTCAGCCCTTGCCCCTCGGCACGACGCTCCAGCATCTCCTCCGAGGTCGGGAGGAATTCGACCTCGCGTTCGAGCTCACCCTCTGCTTCGAGCTGCTGCATCAGATCCTCGGACGCCTCGAGCCGCTGGAGCGTCACCTCCTCCTCCTGGGAGAGGATCTGGGCTTGGAGGTAGTTGTCGTACAGCACGTAGCGCACGACGTCGGAAGCGCACGCCTGGAGGAGGTCGTTGCGCTCATCGAGGATCAGCTCCCCTCGCTGGATCGCGAGATCCAGCAGGATCTTCCAGTTCACCTCGTGATCCGACGTGTCGACCCCCGCCGAGTTGTCGATGAAGTCGGTGTTGATCTTCCCGCCCGCGCGGGCGTACTCGATCCGGCCGAGCTGCGTGAAGCCGAGGTTCCCCCCCTCGCCGACGACGCGCGCCCGCACCTCGGACCCGTTCACCCGGACCTGGTCGTTCGTCCGGTCACCGACGTCCGCTTGGGACTCGTCCGAGGCCTTCACGTAGGTCCCGATGCCACCGTTCCACAGGAGGTCCGCGGGCGCCTTCAGGATGTGGCGGATCAGCACGTTGGGGGTCATGGCGGCGGGGACATCATCCGGGATCGCGAGCGCGGCTCGCGCCTCGGCCGACGGGGACACGCTCTTGGCCTTGCGATCGAGGACGTCACCCCCCGGTGAGAGCGCCGCTCGGTCGTAGTCGTTCCAGGTCGACCCCGGGAGCTCGAACAGGCGCTTGCGTTCGGCGAACGACACCGCGGCATCGGGATCGGGGTCGAGGAAGACGTGACGGTGGTCGAAGGCCGCGAGCAGCCGGACCTTGTCGGTGTACAGGAGCCCGTTCCCGAAGACGTCGCCCGACATGTCGCCGATGCCGACGGCCGTGAAGGAGTCGCGCAGCACGTCCACGCCGAGCTCACGCACGTGGCGGCGGACGGATTCCCACGCGCCGCGTGCCGTGATGGCGAGCGCCTTGTGGTCGTACCCGGTCGATCCACCGCTCGCGAAGGCGTCGCCGAGCCAGAACCCATACCGTTCGCTCACGCCGTTGGCGATGTCGGAGAACGCCGCGGTGCCCTTGTCGGCGGCCACCACCAGGTAGGGGTCGTCGTCGTCGAGAACGCGGACCCCTTCCGGGTGCACGACGGAACCGCCGACCCGGTTGTCCGTGATGTCGAGCATCCCTTGCATGAAGGTCACGTACTGGATGACGACCTCCTGCTTGAGCTCCTCCGGTGAGGAGGGCTGCCGTTTCAGGACGAAGCCGCCCTTGGACCCGTCCGGGACGATCACGGCGTTCTTGACCTTCTGGGCCTTCATGAGCCCGAGGACCTCGGTACGGTAGTCCTCCTTGCGGTCCGACCAACGGATGCCGCCGCGGGCGACCATCCCTCCACGGAGGTGGATCGCCTCCATGAACGGCGAGTAGACGAAGATCTCGAACAGCGGATGCGGCTTCGGCATCTCCGGGACCTCGTCCGAACGCAGCTTGAACGACAGGTACGTCCGGGCCTCGAGGTAGGCGTTCGTCCGGACCGTGGCATCGATGGTGCCCAGCAACGAACGGATGATGAGGTCTTGGTCCAACGATTCGACGGCCTGCAGCCCCTTGTGGATCGCGGCGTGGATGCGCTCGACCTCGTCATCAGGCACCGCTCGGACGGGGTCGAACTTGGCTTCGAACAGCTCGATCAGCTGCGCCGCCAGCAACGGGTTCCCGGCGAGCGCGTCGTTGCGGTATTCCTCGGTGAAACGGGCGGAGACGCGGATCCGGTACTTCCGATACGCCCGGAGGATCTGGACCTGGCGCCAGTCGAGCGTCGAGAACGTGATGAGCCGATTCAGCGAATCAACCTCGGCCTCGCCGCGCCACATGGCGGCGATCGCCTCCACGATCCGGTCGGACTCGGTCCCGAGCTCCAGCACGGCCCCGCGCGAGTCGAGCACCCCGAAGTCGTGGATGTACTCGCGCCCCTCGCCGAGCATGTGCACCGGGATCTCTTCGATCGCGCGCAAACCGAGCGATTCGAGCAACGGCATGAACGCGGACAGCTCGACCCTGCCGCCGGTCTTGTAGAGCTTCACCCGGGTGAGCCGCTCACCCGAGGACTCGCGACCGATGCCGACCACGAAGCCCTCGGTGGAGGTCTCCAGTTCCTCGAGGTGCTCGACGTCGTCGACCACGAGCCCCCAGTCGGTCCGCCCGATCTTGTAGTAGTCGGGGAAACGGGGTCCGTACTTCTCGGCCAGCCGGGTCCCCTCCTCCACGCCGAAGTGTTCGCACGCGGCGTCGAGCAGATCGTCTTCCCAGGTCCGCGCCAGCCGCTCGACCTCGTCCTCGAGCGTCTCGTACGGGATCTCGGGGATCTGGACGCCCGGCTCGACGTGCACCGTGAAGAAGATCCTGGCGCTCTGGGTCTCGCCGAGCGACAGGTGGTAGTCGACCGTTGAACCGTGGAAGCGCTCGAGGAACATCTGTTGCAGACGCTTCCGCAAGGACGCGCTGAACCGCTCGCGCGGGAGGGCCACGACGATCGAGACCTGCCTCCCGTAGAGATCCTTGCGCACGAGGACGCGGATCCCTCCGTGCTTCTCGAGCTGGAGCAGACCCACGACGAGCTGACGGAGCTCCTCGGTGGAAGCCAGGAACAGCTCGTCGCGCGGGAACGATTCGAAGAGCTCGACGACCTCCTTGTAGTCGTGCGAGCCGGGGATCAGGTCCTCGGCGGCCACGATCTGATCGAGCTTGTGATGCAGGAGGGGCGTCTTCGCGGCCGGCTCCATGTAGGCCTTGCTGGTGAACAGGCCGATCAGCCTCGACTCGCCCAGGATCTCTCCATCCGGATCGACCTTCCGCACGCCGATGTAGTCCATGCGCGCACGCCGGTGCACCGAGGAGTACGCGTTGGTCTTCGAGATCACGAGGAGGTCGCCCTCCTCGATCCGTTGACGGATGTCGGGTGAGAGCGACGCGAGCGGCGTCGTATCGGCGAACGCCGAGCGCGAGACGTCGGAGAGGATCCCGAGACCCGAGGCCGGCACCGTGCGGATCGCCCGCCCCTCGTCGCCGTCCACGAGCTCGTACTCGCGGTAGCCGAGCAACACGAAGTTCTGCTGCAGGAGCCAGTCGAGGAAGTCGACCGTCTCCCCGACCTCCTGCGGCGAGTAGCGCACGGCCGCCATCCTCGCCATCTCGATCATGTGGCGGACCCGGTCGAGCATCGGCTCGAAGTCGCGCACCACGAGACGGACGTCATGGAGGATCTCCCGGACCCTCTCCTCCAGGTCCTTGCGCTCCTCCTCCACCAGACGCCGGTCCACCTCGAAGTGCATCACCGACTCGCGATGCGAGGCGTCGCGACCCGACATCACCCGCTCGATGCGGCCATCTTCATCGCGCGCCGTTCCGATCACCGGGTGGAGCAATCGGGTGACCCGGAGCCCGCGGGCGACGAGCTCTTCGTTGACCGAGTCCACGAGGAACGGAGAGTCGTCGGTGTTCGACTCGATGACGGTGCCCGCGACCGCGTAGCCGTGCTCCGCCTGGGTGGGGACGAAGACCCGGACCGCCGAGGGGTGGAGGCCGCGCCCATCCACGAACGAGAAGAGCGAACGGGTGACGGCCGTCAGATGTTCCGGTCCGAGCTCGGCGAGCTCGCTCTCACCCAGCCGGCGCAGGTACGCCTTCGCGAAGGCGCCGATCGCATCGCGCCGCTCCACCGGCACATCGGCCTGGATGAGGGAGAGGACCTGATCGAGGAACGGGTGCTGACCCGCGCCCGCGGAGGCGGGCGCAGCGGCCGGCTGCTCGGCGCTCTCGGACACGGTCGTGCCTGGCTCCTGTGATCCGTTTCGGGGGCGGCTGCTCGTCCAATCGTAGCCGGTCGGCACGCGGCTACGGTGGCGATCTCCGATCACCCTCCGGATCCTCGCCACCTCTGATCTCGGCCTCGTGCGTGAGGGTCACCGTGGGCCGGATCGTCGCGGCCACGGCACAGTACTTCCCTTCGGCGAGCTCGATCGCGCGATCCGCCTTCGAGGGGTCGATGGCGCCCTCCATCACGAAACGGCAGTGGATCGAGCGGAACGTCCAGGGAGGGTCCGGATCCTGCTCCCACGTGACCACGACCTCGAGCGCGCGGAGCGGTTGCCGTTGCTTGCGGAGGATCTCGACGACGTCGTAGGCGGTGCACGCCGCGAGCGAGAGGGGGAGCAGGTCGGACGGCTTGGCGCCGGGGCCCTCCACGTTCCCACCGACCAGGATCGGGTCGCCGTACGTGGTCCGTCCGGAGAACTGGAGCCGGTCACCCGTCCACAGGAGCCGCGCCTCTCCGGACCCTGGATCTTGCCGTGGGCCCGCGCCTGGGCTCATCGCGGAGAGTCTATCGGCCTAGCCCGGCCTGGCCCGCGCGGATGACGGGGTCCGGACTTCCGGACGTGGCCCGTGCTCGGACCGGGACGATAGGCTAGCCGTCAACCGCACCTGGGGAGGGGCGAGCCCGGACGTGAGTCAACGCGGTGTGCGCGTCGTGGTCGGCGAGGGGCAGTCCACGCGAAGAGGCTTGCTGCGCTTCGTGTTGGAAGGCGAGGGCTACGACGTGGTCGGTCAGGCGGCGACGTCCGCCGAGCTCGCCCGGATCCTGGCGACGGAGAAGCCCGATGCGGTGATCCTGGATGACGGGATCGGGGCGACGGCCGTCCAGGTCGCGCGCGAGGCCTCGCCGGCATCGAAGGTCGTGCTCGTGTGGCCCGCCGGCGTCGTCCCGGTCGGCGGTGACGCGCGCGTGGAACCCGGGCAGGTCCTGCGACAGCTCGGCCCGGCCGTGGCGGCCCTCACGATCGGCCTCGCTCCCCGGCAGGAAGGCTCGAAGCAGCCGGAATGGGTCGCCCGGGTCCGCAAGGACAAGTCCGCGCTCCGGGACCGGCTCGAACGAGCAAAGCTGGCGGGCGCGGCGGCGGCCGCTGCGGCCGTGCCCTTGGTGATCCTGCCCGGCGAGGCGGCGGCCGCCGCGGAGCCGACCCTCGTGCTCCCCGACGCGGCGGCCGCGGCGGCGGCGGCGGCAGCCGCGGCGGGGACCGGGGGAACCGCGGGAGCGGCGGGCGCGGGAGCGGCGGCGGGAGCGGCGGCGGGAGCTGCGGCGGGCGCCGCAGCGACGGGGACGGGGGTCGCGGCCGGGAGCGGGCGCCATGGCTGCCGCTGCCGTGTCGCCGGGACCGAACATCGCCGCACGGAACCAAGCCCTCGGGAACCTGGCCCTGGGTGGTGCGGCGGTGGTGGGAGCCCTGGCGCTCTCGCTCGCCATCGTGGGCGGGCGCGTGCCCGCGGACGTCGTCGATGTGAGCGGCCCGAGCCTGGCCCCGTCCACCGGGACCTCGCCGCCGCTCACCCCGACACCGTCACCGAGCACGAGCGGATCTGGTGCAACAGGCACCCCTTCCGTCACCGGAGGCGGACCGAACGGCGCAGGATCGCCGCCCGGAGGTGGACCCACCGGCGGGACGCACGGCGGAGGGACGACGACTCCCACGTACCCGCCGCCGACCTCGCACACGTCGGGTCACACGCCTCCACCGACCCACACACCCCCGCCCACGCCGCCGCCCACGTATCCACCGACCCCGACGGGCTCATCACCCACGGAGCCGCCCGAGCCCACGTACCCTCCGTCGCCGCCCACCCTGGCCGCCGTGCCGGCGGGCGGGATCCTCACGTTCGTGGCCGAGCGGACCCTCGGTGACGCGGCGGCGCGGCATCACCACAAGCGCTGACGGGGCCGCACGGCATACTTCCCGCCATGTCGATCCAGACCGGCTGGGCACCCCTGCGACGGGTGTACGTCCGTGCCCCCCGGCCCGAGGATGCGGACGCGTGGGCCACGTATGGGTGGCACGGGTTGCCCGATCCCGCGGCCGCTGCGGCCGAGCACGCCGCGTTCCGTGACCTGTTGACCGAGGCGGGCGCCGAGGTCGTGCTCGGATCGGCGCCGGTGCATGGCGACCCCGACCACATCTATGCGTACGACCCGGTCCTCGTGACCGACGACGGGGTCATCGTGCTCCGGCCGGGCAAGGAAGGCCGGCGTGCCGAGGCGGAGGCGAGCGAGGCTGACCTCACGGCGACCGGCGTGCCCATCGCGGGCAGGCTCACCCCGCCGGCCACCGCCGAAGGGGGCGACATGTTCTTCCTCGACCCCGCCACGCTGCTGGTCGGCATCGGGTACCGGACGAACCGGGACGGCGTCGCGCAGCTGACGCGGCTGCTCGAGCGGCGCGGCGTCACGGTGACGTGGTTCGACCTGGTCCACCTGGACGGCCCCGGTGCCTGCCAGCACCTCATGTCGTTCCTCTCGCCCTTGGACGCCGACCTGGTGGTCGGCTATCCGCGCCTCATGCCCGTTCGTCTCCTCCAGCTCCTGGACGCTCGAGGGGTGCAGCTCGTGGAGGTGCCGGATGATGAGTTCCTCACCATGGGACCCAACGTGCTCGCGCTGGGACCCCGGATCGGCGCTGGCCCTGGAGGGGAACGACGAGACGCGGCGGCGGATGGAGCGTGCCGGTGTCGAGGTGCGGACCTACCGGGGCGAGGAGATCAGCCGTAAGGGCGATGGCGGTCCCACCTGTTTGACCCGACCCCTGCTGCGGGGATGAACGTTCGGTGACGGGTCGCGTGATGAACTTCGGTGCCGGGCCGGGCGCGCTCCCGCTCCCCGTGCTCGAACAGGTCCAGCGTGATCTCGTGTGCCTGCCGGAGGTCGGCGCCTCGCCCCTCGAGGTGTCACATCGGGGCGCCTGGTTCACGGAGGTGATCCGGGAAGCGGAGCGCGACCTCCGGGCACTGCTGGACCTCCCGGAGTCCCACCACGTCATCTTCTGTCAGGGTGGCGCCAGCCTGCAGTTCTCGATGGTGGCCATGAACCTCCTCCGCGGCGCGCCGACCCCCGCTCGCTACGTGGTCACCGGCGCCTGGGGGTCGAAGGCAGCGCGCGAGGCCGAACGGGAAGGCGAGGTTCGGATCGCCTGGTCCGGGGAAGCCGACGGCTTCCGACGGACCCCGGACGACGCCGAGCTGCAGGAGACCCTCGAGACGCCGGGGGCCTACCTGCACGTGACGACGAACGAGACCATCCACGGCGTGCAGTACGCGGAGACGCCCACCGCCCCACACGGCTCGGCCCTGGTGGCGGACATGTCCTCGGACTTCCTGTCGCGTCCGGCCGACGTCGGCCGGTTCGGCCTCGTCTACGCGGGCGCCCAGAAGAACGCCGGCCCGGCGGGCGTGACGGTGGTCGTGGTGCGTGACGACCTCCTGCACCGCATCCCCGCCGGCCTGCCCACGCTGCTCGACTACCGCACCTTCGTGGAGCACGGTTCCCTCTCCAACACCCCTCCGGTCTTCTCGATCTACGTCCTGTCGCTCGTGACCCGCTGGCTACGCGACGGCGGCGGGCTCGCGGCCATCGACGCACGCAACCGTGCGAAAGCGGCCACGGTGTACGCGGAGATCGATGCCGCGCCCGGCTTCTACCGCGGCCATGCAGCTACGGGGTCCCGCTCGATGATGAACCTGACCTGGCGACTCCCCACCGAGGAGCTGGAGCGCGCGTTCGTGGCCGCGGCGGAGGCCGAAGGGATGATCGGGCTGCGAGGGCATCGGAGCGTCGGAGGAATCCGCGCGTCCCTCTACAACGCGGTTCCACCCGAGCATGCGGAGGCTCTCGCCGGCTTCATGCGAGCGTTCCGCGATCGTGCCGCCGCCTGAACCATCCGGGCAGGGCCGGTTGCTACTCCACCACGATGTCGAACTCGGTCCCCTCCGGAATCCGTCATCGTTCGCCACCGGAAGCTCTCGAGCACCAGATCGCGACCGTCCCACGCGCCGCCGAGCGCGATGATCCGCTCCGTCGCGGAGGCGAGGTCGGCGACCGTCAGGTCGAGGTGGATCCGGGTCTTGCCCACCTTCGGCTCGGTAACGCGTTGGATGCAGACCACGGGCAGGTCCTCCCGGCCCTCGAGGAAGATGAACCGCCCGTCATCGACCGCGGCGCCGCGCGTGGTCCCCAGCACCGCCGACCAGAAGTCCGCGATCCGCTCGGCATCGTTGGCGTCGATCGTGATGGCGTTGAAGGTTCCGATCGTCATCCCGACCCTTCCTCCCCGTCCAGCAGCTCGTCGGCCATCTCCGCGAAGACCTCGGTATGCCGGTCCACGTCCTCCGAGGTGGTGGCCGGCGACATCAACGCCATGTTGTGGAACGGCGTCATGAGGACCCCTCGGTTCAAGAGGTAGAGGTGGATGAACGGGTCGAGCTCGTCGTCCTGGCCAGCCGCCGCCTCGCTGCCGTTGCGTGCGCGGTCCGGACGGAAGAGGTACTCCACCCGGCACCCGAGCCGCACGACGTGCCACGGCAGACCACGGCCCGCGATGACGTCCTGGACCCCTCGCTCGAACCGCTCCGCGAGCTGGATCATGCGCGCGAACGCCTCGTCGGTCATGACCTCGCCGAGGGTGGCCCGCATCGCCGCCAACGACAGCGCGTTGCCGGCCAAGGTCCCCCCGACGCCACCGACGTCGGCGTTCTTCCAGTCCGTGTTCGCGTACACGCGCTGGGACAGCTCTTCGCTGAAGCCGTACGCGCCCGTGGCGATGCCGGCGCCGAGGGTCTTCCCGATCGTCACGATGTCGGGGGCCAGCCCCCACGCCGCGGTGCACCCGCCCGGCCCTGCGCAGAACGTGTGGGTCTCATCGATCAGGAGGAGGGTACCCGAGCGGGTGCAGATCTCGCGGACCGCCTCGTGGTAGCCGGGATCCGGCAACACGATCCCGATGTTCGTGAGCGCCGGCTCGAAGAGGCAGACGGCGACGTCGCCGTGGGAGAGCGCCCGTTCGAGCCCATCCACATCGTTGATCTCCACGACGCGCGTCGTCTCGTCGAGTGGCACCGGCTTGCCGACGTTCCCCTCTCTCGCCACCACGTTCCCCCGCTCGTCGAGCGTGGCGAAGGACTCGTCGACCGATCCGTGGTAGCACCAGTTGTGGACCGCGACCTTGGTCCGGCCCGTGACCTGACGGGCCCACCTGATCGCGAAGCGGTTGGCGTCGGTGGCCGTGAGCGTGAAGTTCCAGTACGGGACGCCGAAGCGCCGAGCCATCTCGCTGCCCACCCACGCCGCGTCCTCGGTGGGCAGCATCAACGTGATCCCACGGGCCGCCTGCTCGGCGATGGCGTCCACGGCGATCTTCGGCGCGTGGCCCGCCATGCCGCCGGTATCACCCAGGCAGAAGTCGACGAACGCGTTCCCGTCCACATCCCAGAACCGGGCACCCTCCGCACGGTCGACGAACACGGGATGGTCACCCGGCCACCGGGTCATCCAGTTCATGGGCACCCCGAACAGCAGGGACTTCGCCGCTCTCTCGGACAGCTGCCCCGACCGGGCGTGGCGCTCGCGGAACAGCTGGCGTTCACGCTCCATCAGCGAACGGAGCCGGGACCGATCGATCGTGTTCACGTCTGTCTCCCTCGGGCAGCAACCGCGTGGAGTTCCGACCTCGGAGGAGGCCGCGACCTGCAGGTCGCCGAAGTCTAGTCCGCTACCATCGGGCGATGACACGCGCCCGCCGTGGCTCCTCCGTGCTCGCGCTCGCCCTCTGCCTGTCCGTCATCGGAACGTTCACGAGCGATGCCGGGGCGCTCCCGGCGGCGGACGAGAGGCCGGCGGTCGCCGCTCGGCGGGCCGACCCTCCCGGCTGGATCCAGCGGCTCGACGCGGTGATCGGGAACCGCCCGTTCTCCGTGGCGATCGGGAACGACGGCGACGTCTGGTACCGGAACCTGCACTGGGTTCGCCGCCCGCCGGCATCGAACGAGAAGCTGCTGTTGTCCATGGCGCTGTTCGACCGGTTCGGGACCGGCCACCGGATCAGGACCCGCGCCATGGCGGCCGTGCCCCTCGACGATGGCGTGCTCCGCGGCGACCTGTGGCTCGTCGGACGGGGGAACCCGGAGGTGGCGGAGGACGACCTCGACGACCTGGCGCAGGCGGTGGAGGCGGCGGGGGTCACGCGGATCACGGGGTCGGTGATGGCATCCACCGGGCCGTACGCGCGCGATTGGTGGGCTCCCGGGTGGCGCGACTACTTCCCCACGTACTACATACCGATCCCCACGGCTCTGACGTTCCGTGGGAACGAGGATCATGCGGGGCACAACATCGGGGATCCGGAGCGACGGGCCGCCCGGCACCTCACGAAGCGCCTCGAAGCCCACGGGATCGACGTCCGCCGCGAGCCCGACATGGCACCCGCGCCGACGGGCCTGACCCCCGTGGCGCAGATCCGGATCCGATCCGCTCGCACAGATCGTGCATCGCATGAACGTGAAGTCGCGGAACCTGTGGGCGGAGGTGCTCGGCAAGCACCTCGCCGCGGCGAGGTACGGGGCCGGCACCATCGCGAACGCGGGCCGGGCGATCTGCGCCTACACGGCCGCCCACGGCATGACGGGAACCTGCCACGACGCCTCGGGTCTGTCGTACGGGAACCGCGCGAACGCCATCGGCATCCTGCACCTCCTCTGGAACGCGGACACGGAGCCGTGGGGCGCCGCCCTCCGGTCCACCCTCCCGCACGGTGGCCAGGGGACCCTGGAGGATCGTCTCGCCGATGTGGAGCTCCGAGCGAAGACGGGCACGCTGATCGACGTGTCGGCGCTCTCGGGCTGGGTCTGGCTGGAGCAGACCGCCGAGTGGGCCGAGTTCTCGATCCTCTCGAGTGGCTTCGATGACTCCCGAGCCAAGCAGATCGAGAACAGGATCGTCCGGATCGTGAGCGCGCACGCAACCGACCCGGACTCCGGCATCTGACCTACCCCCTTCCGTCCGGGTGGTCGCATCGCCCGGCCCACGAGCAGCGTGCGAAAAGGTCAAGCCAACCGGGGAAGTGGCCGATGGCAGATGTGCGATGGATGAACCCACGCCCGTAGCCCCGCGCCGTCGCGCGACCGACGAGCTCGATCGGCGTTTGAACGACCTCCCGACGGAGCCGTCGCCGAACGCGAAACCGCGCCGCCGTCAGGTGGACGGCTGGCTCGACCGGTGGGCCGCCACGGTCGAGGATCTGGCGCGCCTCAAGGGGACCCACCCCATGCTCGACGCCACGATCGACGAGCAGGAGGGACGCCGGATCAGGATCGGTGACCAGTGGCTGACGGACTGGGCTTCCTGCAACTACCTCGGCTTCGATCTGGATCAAGAGATCATCGACGCCGTTCCCGGGTACCTGGCCGAATGGGGGACGCACCCTTCGTGGTCACGTCTCCTGGGGAACCCCCGCCTGTACCCAGAGATCGAGGAGCAGCTCGCCGAGCTCGTCGGGGCCGAGGACGTCCTCTTGCTCCCGACGATCACCCACATCCACCTGTCGGTGATCCAGGTGCTCGTCGGTGACGGCACGCTGTTCCTGGACGGCCGGGCACACAAGACGATCTACGACGGCGCGATGGCGGCCGCCGGGCACGGCGCGAACGTGGTCAGGTTCCGACACGACGACCCGGGTCACCTCGAGGAGCTGCTCCGGACCACGGAGCCGGCAGCACCCCGGGTGATCGCGATGGACGGGGTCAACTCGATGACCGGCAACGCTCCCGATCTGGCCGAGTTCTCCCGCATCGCGCAGACGTACGACTGCCTGCTCTACGTGGACGACGCTCACGGCTTCGGCGTGATCGGTGAACGCTCCCGCGACGAACCATGCTCCTACGGGATCAAAGGCAACAGCGTGTTCCGCCACCAGGGCGTCTCCTACGACGGCGCTGTGCTGGTCGCGGGGATGTCGAAGGCGTACTCGTCGTTGCTGGCGTTCATGGCCCTGCCGACGCGACTGAAGGACGCCTTGAAGGTGCTCGCACCCCCCTACCTCTACTCCGGCCCGTCCCCCGTCGCGTCGCTCGCGACAGCGTTGGTGGGCCTCGAGGTGAACCGGACGCGCGGCGACGCGATCCGCGCGGACCTCGCCCGCAAGACCCGCCGGCTCCTGGGCGCCGATCTACGAGCTGGAGATCCACACGCCCAACACGTCCGGGTACCCCATCATCGAGATCCCCCTCGCGACGCAGGACGAGCTCGACGTGCTCGGACGGTACCTGTTCGACCACGGTCAGTACGCGACGCTCGCCGCCTACCCGCTCGTGCCGAAGAACGAGGTGGGCTTCCGGATCCAAGTGACCGCCGCGAACACCGACGAGCAGATCGACGAGCTGATCGGGGTCCTGAGCTCCCTCCACGATCACTTCCAGCTCGAGCAGGTGGTCGAGCACGTGCCCCCCGACAGCAGCGGATGGGCGTCGGCTAGCCTGGGCCGTCCAGCAGCTTCGCCGCTTCCGCTCCTGTGAGACCACCGAGCCAGCCGCCGTCCACGCGAACGTCGGTGGCGGTGACGTAGCGACTCTCATCCGACGCCAGGAACAGGTACGCGCCCACCACATCATCGGTGGAGCCCACGCGGCCGAGACACGTGGCGAGCGGCGCCGATCCGAGCCTCCGGATCGTCGGCGGGCTGCATCTCGGTGAGGATGGTGCCGGGGCTCACCGTGTTCACGCGGATCCCGCGGGCACCCAGCTTCATGGCCGCGTGCACACGCAGCGCTTCCAGCGGGGCCTTCGACGCGCTGTAGGCCATGTACCCCGGGAAGGGCCACGCGAGCGCGGCGGTCGACGTGATGACGATGCTGCCTCCGTCGCGCATCCGCGTGTCGGCACAGCGGAGACCATGCACGACACCGTGCGCGTTGACATCGAACAGCCGGCGGAAGGTCGTCGTCTCCGTCTCGTCGAGGGTGGCGCCATCCAGGTCGGCGATCCCGGCGTTCAACACGACGATGTCGAGCGGACCCACCGACGCCACGGCTCGGTCGAAGGCCGCACGGACCTGCTCCTCGTCCGCGACGTCGCAGGTGATGACCGACGCACCGACATCCTCTGCTTCGGGACGGTGTCGCCGCGCCACGGCCACCACGGACGCCCCCTCGGCGACGAACCTCCGGACGACCGCGAGCCCGATCCCCGACGTTCCTCCGGTGACCAGGGCGGCCTTGCCCGACAGCCGGACCGCCGACGCCGGCGGCACTCCTTCGTTGGGCGCGTCGCCGTTCGCCACGAGACCTTCCTCTCACCCGCCCGGCTATCGGTCGTCTGGGGGACATCGCGCCGCCCCCGGCCGGGCTCAGGTTCGCCTCGCCACAGCCGATACCAGCCTACGTGAAGAACCGCGCGTGGCTCGTGTACCTCGCGGCGGCTACCGTCGCCTCTCTCGTCTACTTCGCGGTAGGCCAGAACAGCTTCTTGTTCAACATGATCGGGCTGTCCTCCCCCATCCTGATCTTGGTTGCTATCCGTATCCACAAGCCCGAACGGCGAGCCCCGTGGCTCCTGATCGCGCTCGGTCAGTTCGTGTTCATCGCCGGAGACGTCGTGTCGTACAACTACGCCCGTTTCTCGGCGGCGATCCCGACGGTCTTCCCTCTGGACTTCTCCTTCAATCCGGAAGGTGATGTCCCCTTCCCGGGACCGGCCGACGCGCTCTACCTCTTGGTGTACCCATTCCTGATCGCCGGCATCGTCCTGCTCATCCGCGCGCGGAACCCCGGGCGCGATCGGCGCCGGGTTGATCGACTCGCTGCTGGTCGCGATCGGCCTCGGAACCGTGTCGTGGGTCTTCCTCATCGCGCCCTACACCGAGTTCACCGACCTCGACACGAAGGTGAAGCTGACGGCCATGGCCTACCCCGTGGCCGACCTGTTGCTAGCGGGCGCGGCGATCCGTCTCGCGGTCGGTGCCGGCCGCAGGCCGCCAGCCTTCTACCTGATGATGGCGGCGATCGTCGCCCTGTTCGTGACGGACGCGATCTACGCGTGGTTCGGTCTCTACACGGTGGAGGGGTATCAGCCGGGCAGTGGCCTGCTCGAGGCCGGCTGGCTCGCCTTCTATGTGCTGCTGGGGATGGCGGCGCTGCATCCATCGATGCGCGAGCTCACCGACCGGGCTCCCGCACCTGACGAACGATTGACGTTCGGCCGCCTGGCTCTGCTCACGGCCGTGGCGCTGACGCCTCCGATGCTTCGGGTCTTCACGTCGGTTCGGTCCGACGAGTTCCTGTCGGTGGTCCTCTCGGGGATCACGGTCGTGATGTTCTCGCTCGTGATCCTGCGGATGGCGCTGCTCGTCAAGCTCCAGGAGCGATCGGCCGAGCGGGAGCGGGCCCTACGGGAGGCGGGTACCGACCTGGTCACGGCCACGAGCCGGGAAGGGATCCACGCGGCAGCGATCGAGGCGGCGCTCGCCGTCACCGGCGGCGCCGCCGCGGTCCGCTTGTGCGAAGAGACCGAGCGGGAGAATCGCCTCGTCGTCGTCTCAGCCTCCGGAGGCGACGACGTCGTCGGCATGAAGTTCCCGTTGACGGCGCTCCAGGAGTGGAAGCGCGAACACCTCCTGCACGGCGGCGTCTACGTCGGCCCGCTGAACGACAGCGCGTGGCGAGAGCCGCTGGGTCTGTTCCAGGACCAGGAGAAGGGCTCGATGTTCGTGGCGCCGCTGTTCATGCGCGACGAGATGCACGGGCTCCTCGTGGTCGCCACCCCCGAGCGCATGGACGGGTCGGTCGCGGACGCCCTGCAGGCGCTCTCCTCGCAGGTCGCCCTCGCTCTCGAGAGCGCGGCCCTGACCGAGGACCTGCTGCTCCGCCAGAGCGAGGCCCGCTTCGCCTCGTTGGTGAAGAACTCCTCGGACGTGGTGCTCGTCATCGAGCCCGACACCACGGTGCGCTATGCGAGCCCGTCGACCGGCCGCGTGCTCGGATTCCTGCCGACGGCCCTCGAAGGCGAGCGCTTCGGCGAGCTGATCCACCCCGACGACCGGACCCGCGCCTTGGCGTTCCTCGCATCCACGGCCGACATGGAGGGCCAACCAGGGCTGATGGAGTTCCGGCTCCACCACGCGGACGGCACGTTCCTGTTCACCGAGACGTTGCGGACCGCGCTCCTGCACGATCCGAACGTGCACGGCATCGTGCTGAACATCCGTGACATCAGCGAGCGCAAACAGTTCGAGGACCAGCTCCAGCACCAGGCCTTCCACGACTCCGTGACGAGCCTCGCCAACCGCGCGCTGTTCCGCGACCGTGTCCTCCACGCGCTGGAACGTCAGGAACGCGACCACAAACCCATCGCTGTCCTGTTCATGGACATCGACGACTTCAAGACCGTGAACGACTCGATGGGACACGCCGCGGGAGATCAGTTGCTGCGCGAGGTCGGCGAACGCCTCCGCGGTGAGCTGCGCGCGGCAGACACGGCCGCACGGCTCGGCGGCGACGAGTTCGCGATCCTGCTCGAGGACGGTGGCGAGGGGATCCAGGCCGTCGAGGTAGCCGACCGGATCATGCAGTCCTTCGATGACCCCTTCCAGATCGACGACAAGGAGTTCTTCTGCCGGGCGAGTCTCGGGATCGCCGTGGCCGACGCGGCGACGACCGCCGGTGGCGAGGAGGGAGCCGAGGAGCTCCTCCGGAACGCCGACGTGGCGATGTACATGGCGAAGGAGAACGGGAAGGGCCGCTACCAGCTCTTCGAGCCCGCCATGCACGAGACGGCGCTGAAACGACTCGAGCTCAAAGCCGACCTGCAGCGCGCCCTCGACCACGAGGAGTTCATCCTGCATTACCAGCCGGTGATGGAGCTCGAGACCGGCCGGATCTCGGGCGTGGAAGCCCTCCTGCGCTGGATGCATCCGACCCGCGGACTCGTGCCGCCCCTCGACTTCATCCCGCTCGCGGAGGAAACGGGGCTCATCGTGCAGATCGGTGCCTGGGTCCTCGAGGAGTCCTGCCGGCGCGCCGTGCAGCTGCAAGCCGAGTTCGGCGGGATCCACATGGCGGTCAACCTGTCGGCGCGGCAGGTCCAGCGCGCCGAGCTCGTGGACGAGGTGCGCGACATCCTCGTGAGCACGGGTCTCGAACCGGAACTGCTGATCCTCGAGATCACCGAGAGCGTGATGATGCAGGACATGGATCTCTCCATCGCCCGGCTCACGCAGCTGAAGGAGCTCGGCGTCCAGCTGGCGATCGACGACTTCGGAACGGGGTACTCGTCACTGAACTACGTGCGGCGGTTCCCGGTCGACATCTTGAAGGTCGACAAGTCGTTCATCGACGGTGTCAGCGAGGGCGGCGAGGCATCGGCCCTGACGGCGGCCGTCATCGAGCTCGCCGGCATCCTGAACCTGAAGCCGGTGGCCGAGGGGATCGAGCGTGCCGACCAGCTCGAGCGCCTCCTCGAGATGCACTGCGATCTGGGCCAGGGCTTCTACTTCGCCCGGCCGCTCCCCAGCGACGAGCTCCAGACGATGCTCACGGAGCGGTTCGAGATGCTCGCCGACGCCGACGCGGTCTCGGAAGCCTGAGCGCTCAGCCGGGCAGGCCCACCGCACCCGCAACCGTCTCCTTCTCCGTCCCTCGGCTCACTCGTCGGGGTGCGCGCGCGGATGCAGGAGCCCGTACGTGTAGGCGTCGACCAACGCCTCCCACGAGGCTTCGATGATGTTCTCGCTGACCCCCACGGTGCTCCACTCGTGCTCGCCGTTCGACGTGTCGATGAGCACGCGCACCACGGCGCCGGTGCCGACGCTCTCGTCCAGCACGCGCACGCGGTAGTCCTCCAAGGACATCTGACCCAGCTCCGGGTAGTCGTTGGCGAGGGCCTTGCGGAGCGCGTTGTCGAGCGCTCCCACCGGACCGTGCCCCTCGGCAGACTCGATGTGGCGCGTGCCCTTCGTGTGGACCTTCACCGTGGCTTCGGCCAGCGGAGCCTCTCCATCGCTCGCGCGCTCCTCCACGTGGACGCGGTAGCTCTCCACACCGAAGAAGGGCTGCTCCCACCCCGCGGCGCGGCGGAGAAGGAGCTCGAGCGAGGCCTCCGCCACATCGAAGGCGTACCCGTTCGCCTCGCGTTCCTTGAGGTCCCGGACAGCGGCGGCCACGGCCTCATCGGACAGGTCGAGCTGGAACTCGGCAGCCTTCATGCGGATGGTGGCGCCGCCGCCGTAGTCCGACGCCACAACGCCACGGCGGTTCCCGACGACCTCGGGCGGCACGTGCTCGTAGGCCTCCGAGAGCCGAGCCACCCCGCTGGTGTGCAGCCCCGCCTTGTGCGTGAACGCGTGCCGGCCCGCGAACGGTTGATGGCTGTCGGGCGCGAGGTTCGCGACCTCCGCCACGTAGTGCGCCAGCTCGGTGAGGTGCTGGACGCTCCCGTCGGGCAGCGCGTCCTGGACACCCATCTTCAGGACGAGGTCGGCGGCGATCGGGATGAGATCGGCGTTCCCGGTGCGCTCGCCGTAGCCGTTGACGGTCCCCTGGACCTGGAAGACACCGGCATCGAACGCCACCAGCGAGTTCGCCACGGCGCAACCGGCGTCGTTGTGCACGTGGATGCCGAGCGGGACGCTGGCCTGCGCGCCCACCGCCTCCACCACCGCGGCGATGTCGAACGGGAGCATCCCGCCGTTCGTGTCGCACAGGACGAGTCGCTCGGCGCCGGCCTCCTCGGCGGCCTCCAGCACGCGCAGGGCGAAGGCAGGATCGGCTCGGTACCCGTCGAAGAAGTGCTCGGCATCGAAGAAGACACGGCGACCCTGACCGCGGAGGAACGCGATGGAGTCGCGGACCATCGCGACGCCTTCGTCCAGGTCCGTCCGGAGGGCTTCCGTGACGTGCAGGTCCCAGGCCTTGCCGACGAGACAGACGACCTCGGTACCGGCCTCGAGGAGGTCGCGCAGGACCTGCGCGTCCTCCGGACGCTCCCCCGCCCGGCGGGTCATGCCGAACGCGGTGAGCTGCGCGTGGCGCAGCGTCTCCTTGCCCGCGACCCGGAAGAACTCTGTGTCGCGCGGGTTGGCACCCGGCCATCCGCCCTCCACGTAGGGGAACCCGATCTGGTCGAGCTTGTGGAGGATCCGCAGCCGGTCGTCGATCGTGTAGCTGAGATCGGCGCGCTGTGCACCGTCGCGGAGCGTGGTGTCGTAGAGCTCCACGGATCGAGCGGAAGCGTCGCTCACGATCCGTCTCCCCCGGCGTGGGCCTGGGCGCCCTCCACGACGAGGTCGCCGACCTCGCTCGTGGAGTACCCCATCTCGCCGGCCCGCATCGACTTCATCCGCTCGGTGGCGGCGCGGATGCCGCGGCCGATCGCGGCGGCGGCCCCCGCTTCACCGAGCTGGCGCAGGAGCATCTCCGTCGCGCCGATCGCCGCCAGGGGGTTGATGGTGCCCTTCCCCGTGTGATCGGGCGCCGTGCCCCCGATCGGCTCGAACATCGACACGCCGTCGGGGTTGATGTTGCCGCCGGCTGCCGTGCCCATGCCCCCTTGGATCATGGCGCCGAGGTCGGTGATGATGTCGCCGAACATGTTGTCCGTCACGATGACGTCGAACCGCGACGGCTGATCCAGGAAGTAGATGCACGCCGCATCCACATGCACGTAGTCGGCTTCGACGTCCGGGTAGCCGGCCCCCACCTCGTCGGTGACCCGCTGGTAGAGGTCACCCGCGAACGTGAGCACGTTCGTCTTGTGCACGAGGGTGACCTTGCCGCGCCGATCGGGGCTCGACGCGAGCTCGAAGGCGTACCGGACGATCCGCTCCACGCCGTGCCGGGTGTTGATGGACTCTTGCACGGCCACTTCGTGGGCCGTTCCCCTCCGGTGGAAGCCGCCGGCCCCCGAGTAGAGGCCTTCGGAGTTCTCGCGGACGACCACCATGTCGACGTCGCCCTCGGCGTGACCCGGCACCAGCGTCTGCACGCCCGGGTAGCGGATCGACCGGACGGAGGTTGACGTACTGGTCGAGCTCGAAGCGGATCCGTAGCAACAGGTCACGCTCCAAGATCCCGGGGCGGACCCGCGGGTCGCCGACCGCTCCGAGGAGGATGGCGTCCATCTGCCGGAGTCGGTCGAGCTCCTCGTCCGGGAGCACGTCGCCGGTGCGCAGGTAGCGATCGGCACCCAGGTCGATGGAGACGAGCTCCACGTCGAACCCGCGCCGGACGGCCTCCAGGACCTTCAGGGCCTGGCGGACCACCTCGGGGCCCGTGCCGTCGCCTCCGATCACCCCGACCGAGTAACTCGGGCTCACGGCGTGACCTCGTTCGACCGGCCCTCGTCCTTCGCCTGCACCTGGAGCGCCCGGTTCACCGCCGCGAGGTAGGCGCGCGCGGAGGCCTCCACCACGTCGGTGGCGACGCCGCGGCCCGTGACGCGGCGCCCGTCGATGTCGAGCTGCACCACGACGTCGCCCAAGGCGTCGGAACCGCCGGTCACGCTCGAGACGTGGAAGCTGATGAGCCGCCCCTCCACGCCCGACGCGCGCATGATGGCCCCCATGGCGGCGTCGATCATGCCGTCGCCCATGGCGGATTCTTCGATCATCTCGTCGCCGCGTCGGAGGCGGACGGTGGCGGTGGGCGCGAGGTGCGTGCCGCCCGCGACCTGGACCGCTTCGAGGACGAGGGCGTCCTCCTTCCCGGTGCCGATCTCCTCGGCGACGATGGCTTCCAGGTCTTGGTCGGTCAGGTTGACCTTCCGGTCGGCCAGGTCCTTGAACCGGGCGAAGGCGCGGTTCAGTTGTCCGTCGTCGAGCTCGATGCCGATCTTCGCGAGCGCGTCCACGAACGCGTGCCGACCGCTGTGCTTGCCCAGCACGAGCCGGTTGCCCTCCAGACCGACCTCCTGCGGATCCATGATCTCGTAGGTGGCTCGGTTGGCGAGGACGCCGTGCTGGTGGATGCCGCTCTCGTGCGCGAAGGCGCTCGAGCCCACCACGGCCTTGTTCGGCTGGACCCCGTAGCCGGTGGCCATGCTGACGAGGCGCGACGTGCGCATGATCTCACGCAGGTTCAGCCCGTGGCGCACGCCGAGATGCTCCCCGCGCGTGCGGATGATCATGGCGATCTCCTCGAGCGAGCAGTTGCCGGCCCGCTCGCCGATCCCGTTCACCGCCACCTCGACCTGCCGCGCGCCGTTCTCGACACCGGCGAGGGCGTTCGCGACCGCGAGGCCGAGGTCGTTGTGGCAGTGGGTGGAGATGACGACGTGCTCCGGCACCGCTTCCCGAACGATGCGCACGAGCTCGCCGAACTCGCTCGGTGTGGCGTACCCGACCGTGTCGGGGACGTTGATCGTGGTGGCGCCGCACTCGACGGCCAGGCGGAAGCACGCGAGCAGGAAGTCGAGCTCGGTCCGCGTGGCGTCCTGGGCGCTGAACTCCACGTCCTCCGTGTAGCTCTTCGCGAGCGAGACGTTCTCGCGGATGGCGTCCAGCACCTGCTGGTTCGACATCTTGAGCATGGCGCCCATCTGGATGTCGCTCGTGGAGATGAACGTGTGGATCCGCCAGCGGTCGGCACCCTTCAGTGCCTCGGCCGCGCGTTCGATGTCACCCGTGGCCGTGCGCGCGAGCGCGGCGATCACCGGGCCGTGGACGGAGTCGGCGATCTCACGGACCGCCTCGAACTCACCCGGCGACGAGATCGGGAACCCGGCCTCCAGGATGTCGACCCCGAGCCGAGCCAGCTGCTCCGCGATCTCGACCTTCTCGTGGCGCGTGAGCGCGATCCCCGGCGCCTGTTCGCCGTCACGCAGGGTGGTGTCGAAGATCCGTACTACGTCGGACTCCTGTCGGTCGGTCATGTCGGGGGCACCTTCCTCTCGCTCTCCAGCCAGGGCATCATCTGGCGCAACCCGCGCCCCACCTGCTCGAGCTGGGACGTCTGTGCCTGCTGGCGACGTGCGAGGAACTCGGGGAAACCGGCATCGGCTTCGGCGATCCACCGGCGGGCGAACGTGCCGTCCTGGATCTCCGCGAGGACCTGCTCCATCTGGGCCCGCACGTGGGCATCGATCACACGCGGCCCGCTCTGATAATCGCCCCATTCGGCGGTGTCGGAGACCGAGTACCGCATCCACGAGAGCCCGCCCTCATAGATCAGGTCGATGATCAGCTTCAGCTCGTGGAGGCACTCGAAGTAGGCGATCTCGGGCTGGTACCCGGCGCCCACGAGCGTGTCGAACCCGTTGCGGACGAGCTCGGAGAATCCCGCCGCACAGGACCGTCTGCTCGCCGAAAAGGTCTGTCTCCGTCTCCTCCTGGAAGGTGGTCTCGATGATGCCGGCGCGCGCGGCGCCGATGGCAGCTCCGTAGGCGAGCGCGCGCTGGCGCGCCTTGCCGGTTGCATCCTGATGCACGGCGACGAGGGCCGGGGTCCCGATCCCCTGCTCGTATGTGCGTCGGACGAGGTGCCCGGGACCCTTGGGCGCGATCATCGTGACGTCCACGCCGGCGGGCGGCACGACCGTGCCGAAATGGATCGAGAAGCCGTGGGCGAACATCAGCATGTCCCCGTCGTTCAGGTGGGGCGCGATGTCGCTCTCGTACACGGCCCGGTGCGAGGTGTCGGGCAGCAGGCACATCACGACGGTGGCCTCGGCCACCGCCTCCGCGGTGTCGAGGACCGGAAGCCCGGCCTCCTCGGCCTTCGCGCGGCTCGCCGAGCCGGCACGGAGGCCGACCCGCACGTCGTACCCCGAATCACGCAGGTTCTGCGCGTGCGCGTGCCCCTGGGACCCGAAGCCGAGGACGGCGATCTTCTGGTCGCTCAAGACCCCCGGGTCGGTGTCCTGCTCGTGGTAGATGGTCGCCATGTGCCTGTCCGTCCTTCCTCCGTCGTCGTTCGGCCGTGCCCACCGACGTGCGCCTCGTCAGAGGGCGTCCGCCGAGCGGAGCGGGCGTTCGCGGATCCCACGATCGCCACGTGCCAGCGCGATCCGGCCGGTCCTCGAGAGCTCGACCACCCCGTAGTCCTCCATAAGGGACAGGAGCGCCTCCAGCTTCTCGGGCTTGCCGGTGGCCTCGAGCGTGAGCGTGGTGTGCGTGACGTCGACGACGTTCACGCGGAAGACCTCCGCGAGCTCCATCACCCGAGCCCGTTGATCACCCGTGGCCCTGATCTTCACCAGCATCAGCTCGCGCTCGACCGCGCTGCCCGGCTCATGCTCCAGGATCTTGATCACGTTGATCAGCTTGTTGAGCTGCTTCGTGACCTGCTCGAGCGGCTTCGACTCCACGTTCACCACGACGGTCATCCGCGAGAGCCCGGGCGTCTCCGTGGCCCCCACTGCGAGCGAGTCGATGTTGTAGCCGCGCGCCGCGAAGAGCCCCGCGACACGCGTGAGCACGCCCGGCTTGTCCTCCACGAGGACCGAGATGGTGTGCAGGAACCCGTTGCCGGTGCTCATGCGATGGGGGCCTCCGCCGGATCCGTGGTGGGCTGGATGCTCTCCGGACCCAAGATGATGTCGTCGTTCGAGCCGCCGGCGGGGACCATGGGGAAGACCATCTCGGCCGGATCAACCCGGAAGTCGATGACGACCGACCGATCCTCCACCGAGTACGCCTTCTCGATCGCGCTGTCGACCTCCTCCGGGTGCTCGACGCGCAGCCCGACGGCGCCGTACGCCTCGGCGAGCTTCACGTAGTCCGGCACGTTGGGATCCAGCCACACCCCGGAGTACCGCTCGTCGAAGAACAGCTCCTGCCACTGGCGGACCATGCCCAGGTAGCCGTTGTTCAAGATCGCGGTGACGAACGGGATCTTCTCGGTGGTGCTGGTGGCCAGCTCCTGTGCGGTCATCTGGAAGCAGCCGTCGCCGTCGATCGCCACGACGCGAGCGTCGGGGCGCCCGACCTTCGCACCCATGGCCGCCGGCACGGCGAAGCCCATGGTGCCCAGGCCGCCGGAATTGATCCAGTGGCGCGGCCGTTCGAACCGCCAGTACTGCGACGCGTACATCTGATGCTGGCCCACACCCGCCACGAGGATCGTGTCGTCATCGGCGAAGGCGTGCAGGCGCTCGACGCAGAACTGCGGCTTCAGCGGGCCGTCGGGCTGCTGGTCGTAGCGGTAGGGGAAGTCCGCCTGCCACCGTCGCAGCTGCGCGAGCCACGCCGAGCGGTCGGACGGTGCCCCGGCGGCGTCCTGCCGCTTCGCGAGCTCGGCAGCCAGCTTGCCGATCACGTCGCGGCAATCACCCACGATCGGCACGTCGGCGGCACGGTTCTTGCCGATCTCGGCCGGATCGATGTCGACGTGCACGATCTTCGCGTTCGGAGCGAAGGCGGTGAGCTTGCCCGTCACGCGGTCGTCGAAACGAGCCCCGAGGGCCACCAGCAGGTCGGCACGCTGCATCGAGGTGACGGCCGTGTAGTTGCCGTGCATCCCGGGCATCCCGAGGCAGAGCTCGTGGGAGTCGGGGAAGGCACCGCGAGCCATCAGGGTGGTCACCACCGGGAGCTGTCCGAGCGTGGCCAGCTCGAACAGCTCGGCATGCGCGTCGGACTTGATCACCCCGCCGCCCACGTACAGGACCGGGCGCTCGGCCTCCATGATCAGCCGCACGGCTTCCATGACCTGACGCTGGTTCCCCTTGGTGGTGGGGCGGTACCCCGGGAGCGCGAGGCGCTCGGGCCAGACGTAGTCGATCTCGGCGAGCAGCACGTCCTTCGGCAGGTCGATGAGGACGGGCCCCGGACGGCCGGTGGAGGCGATGTGGAACGCCTCGCGCACCGTCTCCACGATCTCGTTCGGATCCTTCACGAGGAAGTTGTGCTTCGTGATGGGCATGGTGATACCCGTGATGTCGGCCTCCTGGAAAGCGTCGTTGCCGACCACCGGCATGGGGACCTGTCCGGTGATGGCGACGATGGGCACCGAATCCATCTTGGCGTCGGCCAGGGGCGTGACGAGGTTGGTCCCGCCCGGCCCGGACGTCGCCATGCACACCCCGACCTTGCCCGTCGCCCACGCGTAGCCCTCGGCGGCGTGCCCGGCGCCCTGTTCGTGACGACAGAGGATGTGGCGGATGGGCGACCGGTCCACGAGCGGGTCGTAGATCGGCATGCTGGCACCACCCGGGATGCCGAACACGACCTCGACCCCTTCCTGGTCGAGGGCCTTCAGGAGCGCGTCGGCGCCCGACATCTTCATCCGGCAACCACCTCTCGACGCTCCTCGACCGGGCCCGTCTCGACCCGGCGGACGTGCGCCTGCAGCCGGTGCGCCAGGTTCCGGCACGCGCGCTCGAACTCCCAGGGCGTCCAGTCGCGCCGGCGCGTCTGCAGCAACTCAGGCGCTTGCGTTTCCCCGGTGTCGAAGCCGGCACCCAGGTAGACGACCTCGGAGGACAGGTAGCGGTCGACGACCGAGCGGGTGGACGCATCGGCGGCCTCCACCTCGACCTGCCCCGGGCCCTCCCACAGGACGCTCGCGACGACCTTGCCGTCTCGCTCGAATTCGTAGCGCATGTCGTTCCTCCGTTCCCTCCCGACCTCGACGGCCGGTCCGTGACTCCCTGGCGGGTAGAAAAAACCCCTCGCGGTGCGAGGGGCGTCTGGCGCGGGGGTCAGTTCGGGCCGATCGGCCCGCCCGCGCCTAGCGGATAAGTACGAGGTTGTCGTGTGAGAGCAGGGTCCTGGTCGTCCGCATGGCCAGGCTAGTTTGGGGTCCGTTCGTGCCGGTGTCAACCCTCGGCACCTCAGACCAGGAAGACGCATCCCTCCCAATACGCCTCGACCCTGCGACGGCGCCATCCCTTCAGATCGAGGTAGAGCTCGGCGGGCGGCTGTCTGGACCTCGCCGCGAACCAGACCTCGAAGCCATCGGCAGGGATCTTCTGGAGATCGCTCCGCGCGGGCGCCGCCTCGGTGGAGGTGGCGAGGTAGGACACGCCTCCCGAGCAGCACCTCCGCACCTCGGGCCAGACGAAGACCCGCCCACCACGGTCCCGGATGAAGGCTCCGACCTCGGCGTCGAACAGGATCCTCACACATCGCACTGTGCCGGATCGCCCCCATGCGCGTCAACGCCGGAACCATCTCGGCGTGACATCCTTCTCCGATGCAACGGGACCCGTCGCGCACCCCGGTCGCCATCGATGCGGGAGGGGTCCGCTGCCGGGTGGTGGTCGACGGCCGGCGCACGGTCTCTCCCCGGTTCGTGTTCCGCGACTACGACGAGGCGATCCACGGTCCGGAGGTGATCCCACGCCTCGACGCCGACGGGAAGCTCCCCGGGCGCTTCGCGGCGCTGCTCGTCGAAGCACCCGACGGGCCGATCCTCGTCGACGCCGGGATCGGCCCGTTCGCGGCCGACCTCGAGGCGGGCTTGCTCGGCGGGGAGCTGGACGCGCTGGGCGTCTCCCCCGGCGATATCCGCACCGTCGTGATCACGCACGGGCACGCGGACCACGTCGGAGGCCTCGTCACGAACGACGGTGTGCCGGCCTTCGCGGATGCGCGGCACGTCGTCCACGCAGCGGAGCTCGCGTACTGGCGTTCGGGCGAGGCGCGCGGGCTCCCCGGCGGAGCTGGGGAGCCCGCGCGCGTCGCCTTCGGGGCCCTCCGCGCCGCCGGCCTCCTCGACGAGATCTCGGGAACCACGTCGATCGCGGCTGGCATGGACGCGATCGAGGCGCCGGGTCACACCCCCGGGCACCTGGCCGTCGTCGTCGGCGGTGCACTCCTGTGGGCCGGCGACGCGATCGTCGCCACGCCGAACGTGGCACATCCCGACTGGGTGAGCGCAGCCGACATGGATCCCCGCCGGAACGAAGCCACCCGCAGGGCGTTGCTCGGCCGGGCGGCGGACGATCGATGGCTGCTCGCGGCCTCCCACCTCCCCGAGATGGGCCGGGTGCGTCGCCGAGGGGATGGGTACACCTTCACGCCGGTGGGCTGAGCGCGGCCGGATGGGTCCGGAGCCCCCTTCTCCCCGCTTGGGGTAGGGTTGGGTTCCGGCGCCTCCCGGGTAAGGAACACCCACCATGAGCAGGACGCCCACACACCCCGCGTTCGAGTCGCCGCTCGTCGTGGCGTCGAACCGAGGCCCCGTCTCCTTCCATCGGGAGGAGGCCACGGGAGCCCTCGTCGGCGATCGCGGCTCCGGCGGCCTCGTCACCACGCTCGCGGGGGTGCTCTTCGAGTCGGACGCCACGTGGCTGTCCGCGGCGATGACGGACGGCGACCGCGAGGTGGCCCGCTCCGGCAAGACGATCGAGGTCGACCCCATGGGTCACGCGGCCTTCCTGGAGATCGCCGAGGAGGAGTACGCGGGCTACTACAACGGGGTCGCGAACCGGGTCCTCTGGCTCCTCCACCACTACCTCTTCGACCTGGCCTACCTGCCCGCGTGGGATGCCGAGACCCGCAACATCTGGAACGACTTCCGCAACGTGAACCGCGCGTTCGCCGAAGCCCTGAACGCGGAGCGCGACCGAGCTCCGGTCTACCTCGTCCAGGACTACCAGCTCTCGATGGTGCCGGGGTTCCTGCGCCATCTCCAGCCGGAGGCGCGGATCGCCCACTTCTCGCACACGCCGTTCTGCGGGGCGACCTACATCCGGCTCCTGCCGGGTGCCATGCGCGACGAGCTGCTCCGGGGCATGCTCGGCGCCGACATCATCGGGTTCCAGTCCGATCAGTGGGCCGAGAACTTCCTCCTCGCCACCCGCGAGTCGCTCTCCGACGTGCGTGTCGACGTGCGCCGACGCCGGATCGAGGTCGACGGACGGCTCGTCCTCGTGCGGACCTACCCGATCGCCCTGGCGCCGGAACCCCTCCGGCGGACGGCTCGCTCGCCGGAAGCGAAGGCGATCCGCCGCGAGATCGGCGCCTGGCGCGGTGACGCGAAGCTGCTCCTCCGCGTCGACCGCCTGGAGCTCTCGAAGAACATCGTCCGCGGCTACCAGGCCTACGAGACGTTCCTCGACGAGAACCCCGGTTGGCGAGGCAAGGTGAAGTTCCTCTCGCTGCTCCCGAGTTCGCGCTCGGAGATCCCCGAGTACATCGCCTACACGGAACGCTGCCTGGAGACCGCCGACGCCATCAACAGACGGTACGGCGGCGAGGGGTGGACTCCGATCGAGATCCGGACCGACGAGAACTACGTCCAGGCGGTGGCCGCCTACGGCCTCTACGACGCGTTGCTCGTGAACCCCGTGTTCGACGGCATGAACCTGGTGGCCATGGAGGGACCGCTCGTGAACCGCACCAACGGCGCGCTGATCCTGTCCCGCAACGCGGGCGCGTTCGGTCGGCTGGGCCGCCACGCGATCCCCGTGAACCCCTTCGACGTCATCGAGACCGCCGAGGCCCTCCAGACCGGACTCGAGATGCCGGAAGCCGAGCGGATCCGGCGAGCGCGAGGGCTGATGCGAGCGGTCCTGACGAGCAACCCCGGGCGCTGGCTCGCCGCCCAGCTCCGTGATCTGGATGCTCTCCGCGGTCTGCGGCCACGCCCGGACGATGGATCGCCCGAGGACGGAGATCCGGCGGTGACCGCGGCGCCGGCCCGCGACCGGGACTAGGCGGGGCTCCGGCCGACCCGGTACCTCCGCCCCGGCCTGCGTCGTTCGGCCGGTCCCTCCGCGCCGCGGGAGAGGTTCCGCGCCGTCCCGATCAACGAGACGTGGGAGAAGGCCTGCGGGAAATTCCCCGTCAGCCGGCCCCGGGCCACGTCGTACTCCTCCGACAGGAGGCCCACGTCGTTGCGAACGGAGAGCACGCGTTCGAACAGCTCACGGGCCTCGTCGTGGCGGCCGGCGAGCGCGAGGCAGTCGGCGAGCCAACACGTGCACGGGAGGAACGCACCTTCGCCTCCGGGCAGGCCGTCGGCTCCGCCGTACGGGTCGTAGCGACGGACGAACCCATCCAGCATCAACCGCTCCCGGATCGCCTCGACCGTACCCACGACCCGCGGGTCGTCGGCCGGCAGGAACCCCACGAGCGGGATCATCAGCAGGGCCGCGTCCAGGTCGCGGGATCGGTACGACTGGGTGAAGGAGCCTTGCTCGGCGTCGTAGCCCTCGCGGCAGACCTCCTCGTGGATCTCGGCGCGGAGCGCTCGCCATCGGTCGATGGGGCCGTCGAACCCGAAGAGCTCCACGTCGCGGATCGCCCGGTCGACACCGACCCACGCCATCACCTTAGAGTGCGTGAACTGCCGCGGTCCGCCGCGGACCTCCCAGATGCCCTCGTCGGGCTGACGCCAGTCCGACTCGAGCATGTCGAGGATCCGTCGCTCCATCTCCCAGACCGCAGCCTCGTGCGGGAGGCCTTCGCGCGACGCCTGGTGGAGGAGGTCGAGGACCTCGCCGTAGACGTCGAGCTGGCGTTGCCGGGCGGCGTCGTTGCCCACCCGCACCGGCCGTGAGCCTTCGTAGCCGGGGAGCCACTCCAGCTCCATCTCGGGGATCCGTCGCTCGCCGGCGAGGCCGTACATGATCCGGAGATCGCGCGGGTCACCGGCGATCGCCCGCAGGAGCCACTCGCGCCAGGCCTCGGCCTCCGCGGCATAGCCCGCCATCAACAGCGAATAGAGCGTGAAGGTGGCGTCGCGGAGCCAGCAGAAGCGGTAGTCCCAGTTGCGGACGCCGCCGATCTCTTCGGGGATCGAGGTCGTGATGGCCGCGACGATCCCGCCGGTCGGCCGGTACGTCAGCGCCTTCAAGGTGATCAGCGACCGCAGGACGGCGTCCCGCCACTCTCCCCGGTAGGTGCAGCGATCGGACCAAGCGCGCCAGAACCGCGTGGTGCGCTTGGCCGTTTCCCAGGGGTCGATCTTCGGCGGCGGCTCCTCGTGTGAGTGGTACCACATCAGGACGAAGGCCTCGCGCTGACCGGCGCGGACGACGAAGTCCGCGGTGACGCGGCCCATCCGGATGTCGAGCAGGGCGTCGGTCCTGAGCTCGACCGCGTCGGGACCGGCCACCGCGGCCACCCCGCGCCGGGCCGGCCGCAACCAGGGGACGGCCAGCCCGTAGTCGAAGCGCAACAAGAGCTCGCTCCGCATGGCCACCGAACCGCGGAGACCCTCGACCAGGCGGATCACCCGCGCGGGACCTCGCCGGGGGCTCATCAGGTCGATCACCCGCACGGCCCCGCCCTCGACCTCGTGCTCGGTCTCGAGCACGAGGGTGCCCTCGCGGTAGCGGCGGGTCGTCCGGATCGGCGGAGCCTCGGGTGCGAGGAGCCAGCGGCCGTGGCTCTCGTCTCCGAGCAAAGCCGCGAAGCAGGCGCCCGAGTCGAAGCGCGGGAGGCACAACCAGTCGATGGATCCGTCGCGGCCGACCAGGGCCGCGGTATGCGTGTCGCCGATGAGCGCGTAGTCCTCCAGCGGCAGCGCCATGCTGCGGACCCTACCCGGAGGATGACGCGCCGTCCGGTTGGCGGCGGGGACTATCGTCAGCGCCCGATGGACGAACGACCACCCGGCGATGCCGCGCCCGCCGTCTCCCTCGACGGTGTCGAGGTCCGGGTCGCGGGTTCCACGATCCTCGGCCCCCTCGACCTCCGGATCGGGCTCGGCGAACGGTGGGTGGTGTTGGGTCCGAACGGGAGCGGGAAGACCACCCTGCTGTCGGTCGTGGGGGCCCGGCGGCAGCCGTCGCGCGGCCGGGCGGCGATCCTGGGTGGGGTGCTCGGGAGGACGGACGTGCGGCTGCTGCACGGCAGGATCGGCCACGCCAGCCATGCTTTGGCGGAGCGGATGCCACCCGGCATGCGGGTCGCCGACGTCGTGCTGTCCGGCAAGGACGCCGGTCTCGTCACGTGGTTCCAGCGCTTCGATGCGGCCGACCGAGAACGGGCGAGAGACCGTCTCGGCGAGGTGGGGTGCGCCGAGTTGTGGGAACGGCGGATCGAGACCTGCAGCCAGGGCGAACGGCAGCGCGTGATGCTCGCCCGGGCGCTGTTCCGGCGTCCGGAGCTGCTGCTGTTGGACGAGCCGGCTGCCGGGCTCGACCTCCCCGCGCGCGAGCATCTCGTGCGGGCCCTCGAGACGTCGCTCGCCGGTTCCGGCGCGCCGACCATGGTGATGGCCACGCATCATCTCGAGGAGAATCCCGCCGTCGGTGTCCCATGCGGTGCTCCTCCGGCGGGGCCGCGTGGTCGCGGCCGGGGCGGCGGGGTCGGCGCTGACCGGACCGGCGCTCTCGGCCTGCTTCGATCTGGACCTGGAGGTCGGACGGCGCGGCGGGCGTTGGTGGGCGGCCGTGCGCCCCTGACGAGGAGCGCTCAGGCCTCCAGGGCGTCGAGGAACGCGTCGAGATCGGGTGGGACGTGGAACGACGGCTCCACGAACCCCTCCAGCGCCTCGACGGTCTTGTAGCCGTTGCCCGTCACGAACACGACCGTCTCCTCGTCGGGACGGATCACGCCCTGCTCCGCCAGTCGCTTCAGGTTCGCGATGGTGACACCGCCCGCGGTCTCGGTGAACACTCCCTCGGTAGAAGCCAGGAGCTCGATGCCCTCGAGGATCTGGTGCTCGGTGCACCACTCGATGGCACCGCCGGTCTGCCGGCTGACCTGCATCGCGAACATGCCGTCGGCCGGGTTCCCGATGGCGAGCGAGCGGGCGATCGTGTCGGGCTTCACCGGCTGCACGACGTCGGCACCGTCCTTGAAGGCCTGCGCGACCGGGCGGCACCCCTCCGGCTGCGCGCCGCTCACGCGGTACCGCTTCTCGTCGACGGCCCCGATCGCGATCAGCTCGCTGAACGCCCGGTGGATCTTCGTGAGCAGCGCGCCCGACGCGATGGGCACCACCACGTGATCGGGCAGACGCCAGCCGAGCTGCTCCGCGACCTCGAAGCCGAGCGACTTCGAGCCCTCCGCGTAGTACGGCCTCATGTTCACGTTCACGAAGGCCCACGGCAGCGCGTCGGCGACCTCGCTGCACAGCCGGTTCACGTCGTCGTAGTTCCCCTTCACGGCGACGACCTTGGCGCCGTACACCTCGGTCGCCAGGATCTTGGCTCGCTCGAGATCGTCCGGGACGAACACGTAGCAGGGCATCCCGGCCTTGGCGGCGTGCGCTGCGGTCGCGTTCGCGAGGTTGCCCGTGGACGCGCAGCTGATCGCCTCGAAGCCGAAGGCACGGGCCATGGTGATGGCGACCGTCACCACGCGGTCCTTGAAGGAGTTCGAGGGGTTGACCGAGTCGTCCTTGATCCAGAGCCGTTCGAGGCCGAGCGCCTCCGCGAGGCGGTCGGCCTTGCGCAGCGGCGTGAAGCCCGCACCGAGGTCGATCCGCGCCATCCCGCGGACGCCGGGCAGGAGCCGGTCGTAGCGCCAGAGCGACGCCGGGCCCCGCTCGGTGTGCTCCTTGAACTCGTCGCCGTCGATCGACAGGAGGTCGTACGTCGGCTCGAGGGGGCCGAAGCATTCCTCGCAGATCGTGAGCGGCTCCACCGGGTACTGGCAGCCGCAGATCCGGCACTGGAGCGCCGCCGGATTCTCGACGGTGGCCGTCCTGGTCACCACGTGACGGCTCCCGTGTCGGCCGACCCCACGGCGCGGGCGTACTTCGCGAGCGCGCCCTGCGTGTACCGGGGAGGCGGCTGCGTCCAGGCCGCGCGGCGCGTCTCGAGCTCGTCGTCGGAGACGACGAGCTCGAGTGCGCGGTTCGCCGCGTCGATCACGATCTCATCGCCCTCGTGCACGAGGGCGATCGGCCCCCCGACGAAGGCCTCGGGCGCGACGTGGCCGACGGAGTAGCCCTTCGTGGCGCCGCTGAACCGGCCGTCGGTGATGAGCGCGACGTCCTTCCCGAGGCCGGCCCCGGCCACCGCGGCGGTGACGGCGAGCATCTCCGGCATCCCCGGGGAGCCCTTCGGGCCCTCGTACCGGATCACCATCACGTCCCCGGCCTCGATCGCGCCGCTCGTGACGGCGTCGAACGCTTCCTGCTCGGAGTCGAAGGGACGGGCCCGGCCGCGGAACGCGAACGACGCCGCGCCGGCGATCTTCATCACCGCGCCGTCGGGTGCGAGCGAGCCGCGCAGCACCGCCGATCCCGCCGTCGTGATGGAGGGGATCGGACGCCGGGCGCACGATCTCACCGTCGGGTGGCGGTGGGGCGAGCTCGGCGAGGTTCTCCGCGATCGTCTTCCCGGTCACGGTGACGCAGTCGCCGTGGAGGAGTCCGAGGTCGAGGAGCTCCTTCATGACCACGGGCACGCCACCCACGCGATCGAGGTCGCTCATGACGAAGCGGCCGGCCGGCCGCACGTCGACGAGGTGGGGCACCGTCCGGCCGATCCGGTCGAAGTCGTCGAGCACGAGGTCCACGTGCGCTTCGCGCGCGATCGCGAGCAGGTGCAGGACGGCGTTCGTGGAGCCCGCGATCGCCATCACCACGGCGATCGCGTTCTCGAAGGCTTCCTTCGTCATGATCTGCCGTGGGCGGAGGTCCAGCTCGAGGACCCTCGTCGCCGCCATCCCGCTCTCGCGAGCAGCCACTTCACGCCGATAGTCGACGGCAGGCGGCGACGCGGAGCCCGGCAGCGACATCCCGAGCGCCTCGCCCACCGCCGCCATCGTGTTCGCGGTGTACATCCCGGCGCACGACCCCGTGGTGGGGCACGCGGCGCGCTCGACGGCGAGCAGCTCGTCGTCGTCCATCGATCCCCTCGCGTGCGATCCGACGGCCTCGAAGACGTCCTGGATCGTGATGTCGCGACCACGGTAGGTGCCCGGCAGGATCGTGCCGCCGTAGAGGTAGACCGACGGCAGGTCCAACCGCGCCATGGCCATCAGCATCCCCGGCTCGGACTTGTCGCAACCGGCGATGCCGACCAGGGCGTCGAGCCGTTCGGCGTGCATCACGAGCTCCACGGAGTCGGCGATCAGATCGCGCGACATCAGCGACGCCTTCATCCCCTCGTGGCCCATCGCGATGCCGTCGGAGATCGCGATCGTCGTGAACTCGATCGGGACGGCACCGCCCTGGCGCACGCCTTCCTTCGCGAGCGCCGCGAGCTTGTCGAGGTGGTAGTTGCACGGCGTGACCTCGTTCCACGACGAGGCCACCGCCACCTGCGCCTTGCCGAAGTCGTCCTCGCTGAAGCCGACGGCACGGAGCATGGCCCTGGCGGGTGCGCGATGCGGGCCCTCCGTGACTTCCCAACTGCGTGGACGGTTCCCCACGGGTCTCCCTCGTGCGCTCGTAGGATGCGGGGCACTCACGGTAGCAACCGGAGTACCACCCCGACGATGCGATACGACGACCTCGCCGCGCCGCCCGACCTGGGCCGGAGCTGGTGGCTGCGCGAAGCGCTCGCGCATCCCGGCGTTCGCCGGCGAACCCGCGCCACCCTTGGCCGCCGACACGATCGCCGACGTCGTGATCCTGGGCGGCGGCTACACCGGTATGTGGACGGCGTGGTTCCTGAAGGAGCGCGACCCCGGCATCGACATCGTGCTGCTCGAAGCCGACATCTGCGGCGGCGGTCCGAGCGGGCGCAACGGCGGCTTCCTGGACAGCTGGTGGGGCCACGTCGCGGATCTCGTGGCGACGTACGGCGAGGACGGCGCGAAGGAGCTGCTGCTCGCGTGCGCGCCGTCGCCCTCCGAGATCGGCGCCTGGTGCGAGGCGCACGGTGTCGACGCCTGGTTCCGCACCGGCGGGGACCTCGCCGTCGCGTCGTCACCGGCCCAAGAGGGCCGGTGGAACGGAACGATCGAGGCCGCCCGGAGCCTCGGGTTCGGCGACCGCTTCCGCGTCCTGTCCCCCGCCGAGGTCCGCGAGCGCGTGGACTCCCCCATCTTCGGCGGCGCGATGTTCGTGGACGACGCCGCCAACGTGCAGCCGGCGCGCCTCGCCCGCGGCCTGCGGCGCGTGCTCCTCGAGCGAGGCGTCCGGATCCACGAGGGCACGCCGGTGACGCGGTTCGGCGCCGGCCGGCCGACGGTGGCGGAGACACCGGGCGGCTCCGTCCGCGCCGGCGAGGCCGTGATCGCCCTCGGGGCCTGGGCCACCTGGTGGAAGGCGTTCCATCCGTACCTCACGGTCCGCGGCTCCTACATCGTGGTCACGGCGCCGGCCCCCGAGGAGCTGGCGGCGATCGGTTGGACGGGCGGGGAGTGCGTGCGCGATCTCCGCTCGTCGATCCACTACCTGCGGACCACGCCCGACGGCCGGATCGCGTTCGGGCTCGGCGGGCTCCAGCCGGATCTCGCACGGCGGATCGACCACCGGTACGCCTACGACGAGCGGCTGGTGCGGCGGGTGGGCGCCGATCTGCACCGGATGTTCCCGAGCTTCCGCGACGTGCCGCTCGAGGCCGGTTGGGGTGGCCCGATCAACGTCAGCGGTCACACGATGCCGTTCTTCGGCACGCGCCCGCCGGGCAACGTCCACTACGGCCTGGGGTACACGGGCAACGGGGTCGGGCCCTCGCATCTGGGCGGCAAGATCCTGGCCTCGCTCGTCACCCATGCCGACGACGCGCTGACCCGGCTCCCGGTGGTCACGCGCGAGCCGAAGCGCTTCCCCCCGGAGCCCTTCCGCTCGCCGGGCGCGCTGCTCGTGAACGAAGCGATCCGGCGCAAGGACGACGCCGAGGCCGACGAGCGGACACCGGGCGCGCTCACCGGCTTCGTGGCCACGCTGCCGCGTAGACTCGGCCTCAACCTGGGACCCAACCCATCAGGGCGTCCCGGCCGCCCGCGATGACCGACGCCACCACCACGAGCCCCTCGATCCCCGCCGACCAGGGGCGGAGCTGGTGGCTCCGGGAAGCCCTCGCGATCCCCGAGTTCGCCGGCGCGCCGGCTCGCGCGCTCGACACCGACACCGCGGCGGACATCCTCATCGTGGGCGGTGGCTACACCGGCCTGTGGACGGCGTGGTTCCTGAAGGAGATCGACCCCGGCCTCGACGTGGTGATCCTCGAACAGGACATCTGCGGGGGCGGCCCGAGCGGCCGCAACGGCGGCTTCGTCGACTCCTTCTGGGGCGACCTCCCCGAGCTCTGCGACGCGTTCGGGGACGCTGCGGCGCTGCGTCTGTGCGAGGCCGGCGAAGCGTCCGTGGGGGCGATCGGACGCTTCTGTGAGGAGCAGGGGATCGACGCGTGGTTCCGGGCCGACGGCACGCTCGGGGTCGCCACGTCGGAGGCCCAGATCGGACGCTGGGCGGACCTGGTGCTCACGATGGACCGGCTCGGGCTCGCCGAGAGCTTCCAGGTGCTCGGCCGCGAGGAGATCCGCGCTCGGATCGGGTCGCCGATCTTCCACGGAGGCGTGTTCCAGCGGTTCGGCGCCACCGTGCATCCCGCCCGGCTCGCGCTCGGCCTGCGACGCGCCCTCCTGGAGCGCGACGTCCGGATCTTCGAGGGGACGCACGTCGCCCGGTTCGGGGCGGGTTACCCGGTCGTGGCCGAGACCGCCGGCGGCACGGTGACGGCCGGCGCCGCCGTCCTCGGGATCAACGCCTGGGCGCAGCATTGGAAGCGGTTCCGCCGCGCGATCACCGTGCGCGGCTCCTACATCGTGATGACCGCTCCGGCACCCGCGGAGCTCGAGAGGATCGGCTGGACCGACGGCACCGGCGTGTCCGACTACCGCGGGGCGATCCACTACGTGCGCACGACACCCGACGGCAGGCTGGCGTTCGGGATCGGAGGGATGCAGCCGAACATGGCCCGGCACATCGACCCGCGGTACGCGTATGACGAGACCGCGATCCGCGCGGCGGTCGACGACCTGCACCGAACGTTCCCGGCGTTCGCCGACGTCCCGATCGAGGCGGGGTGGGGTGGGCCCATCGACGTGAGCGGCACCCACTTCCCGTTCTTCGGGAGCCTCGAGACCGGCACCGTCCACTACGGGCTCGGCTACACCGGCAACGGGGTCGGGCCGGCGCACCTCGGCGGCCGGATCCTCGCGAACCGAGCGCTCGGCCAGCACGACGAGGTGCTCGAGCTGCCGCTCGTCGATCTCGAGCCTCGGCGGTTCCCGCCCGAGCCCATCCGTTCGCCGGGGGTGCTGCTCGCGAACCACGCGATCGTGCGACGCGACCGTGCGCAGGACGCCGGCGAGGAGGCGAACCCGTTCACGGATTTCGTCGCGAAGCTGCCCCGGCGACTCGGCTACAACCTCGGGCCGTAGATCGGGAACCCAGGCCTGCGGACGCCGCCCGGCGCGACGGCACGCGTGCGACGATGCCGTCCGTGACGATCCTCCCGCGCCAGGCTCACATCTCGTGGTGGATGGAGGAGGCGCGCGCCGACCCGGCGCTCGCCGCGTCCGACGAGACGCCGCCGCTCGCCGGGTCGGCGCGCGCCGACGTCGTGATCGTGGGGGGCGGCTACACCGCGATGTGGACGGCCTGGTTCCTCACGGAACGCGAACCGGCGCTCGAGGTCGTGCTCCTCGAAGCGGACGAGCTCTGCGGCAGCGGGCCCTCGGGCCGCAACGGCGGCTTCTGCAACGGGATGTGGGAGGACCTCCCCGCGCTCGTCCGGCAGCTCGGTGAGGCCGAGGCGGTGCGCCTCTGCGAGGCTGCCGAGCGATCCGTGGGCGAGATCGGCGAGTGGCTGGCCGCCCACGACGTGGACGCGTGGTTCTCGCGACCGGGGCACCTCGCGGCGTCCACGTCGGCGGCGCAGGACGGCGCATGGCACGAGCTCGTGGAGGTCGGGCGGCGTCTCGGGGTGGGCGAGCGGTTCGTGGAGCTCTCGGCGAGGGAGGTCCGCGCCCGCGCGAACCTCCCGGTGTTCCGGGCCGGCCTGCTGCAGCCCGGCAACGCCGTGCTGCAGCCGGCCCGGCTCGCCCTCGGTCTGCGCCGCGAGCTGCTGGCTCGCGGCGTCCGGATCCACGAGCGCAGTCCCGTCACACGGTTCACCGCGGGCCCGCCGGTGAGGGTCGAGACCTCCGAGGGGACCGTCACCGCCGAGCACGGGGTGCTCGGCCTCGGGGCGTGGACCGCGCAGCTCGCCAGCTACCGCCGCGCGATCGTGCCCCGCGGCACGTCCATAATCATCACCGAGCCCGTTCCCGAGCGGCTCGTCGCCCTCGGGTGGACGGGCGGCGAAGGGCTGTCCGACTGGCGGACGGCCCTGCACTACCTCCGGACCACGGTGGATGGCCGCGTCGCTTTCGGCGCCGCGGCCGCGACCGCCGGGTTCGGCACGGGCCTCGGCCCGCGCCTCCGCTACGACGAACGGTCGATGGTCAAGTTAGTTGACGACTTCCACCGCTTCTTCCCGGGCTGGCACGACGTCGACCTCGAAACCGGCTGGGGAGGACCCATGGACGTCACGGCCACCCACCAGCCGTTCTTCGCGACCCTTCCCGGCGGCACCCTGCACGTCGGTGCCGGCTACACGGGCGGCGGCGTGGGCCCCACGCACCTCGGCGGCAAGATCCTGTCGGCCCTCGCGCTCGGCGTCGAGGACGAGATCACCACCCTCCCCCTGGTCCACCGCGCTCCCGGCCGGTTCCCCACCGAGCCGCTCCGCTCCGTCGGTGCGGCCCTCACCCAAGGCGCGATCGTCCGCAAGGATGGGGCGGAGGACCGAGGGAGGCGTCCCGGACCCCTGACGAGCTTCCTCGCACGGCTGCCGCGACGGATGGGGTACGAGCTCGGACCGTAGCCGACGGACCCACCCTCTCGGGGGCCGATGCCGTTGTCCGTGCGAACCACCCGCGAGAAGATGGCGTCATGAGCTCGGACGCGCCGGTCATCGCCGTCGAGCGCTTCACGAAGTACTACGGGAAGACCCGCGGCGTCGAGGACCTCTCGTTCACCGTGACCGCCGGCGAGGTGTTCGGGTACCTCGGCCCGAACGGTGCCGGCAAGAGCACGACGATCCGTACGCTCCTGAATCTGATCCGTCCGACGTCGGGGGAGATCCGGGTGTTCGGGCTCGACCCCCGCGCCCACGACCCTGAGGTCCACACACGGCTCGGCTACGTGCCGGGTGAGTTCGGACTGTACGAACGGATGACGGGGTGGGACTACCTCCACGCGTTCGCATCGTTCCGCGGTGGTCTCGACCCCGCGAACTACGAGCAGCTCGCCGAGCGCCTGCGGCTCGACCTCTCCATCCGGATCCGTTCGCTCTCCCACGGGAACAAGCGCAAGGTGGCGTTGATCCAGGCGTTCATGCACGAGGCAGACCTGCTTGTGCTCGACGAGCCGACGCAGGGGCTCGACCCCCTCGTCCAACAGGAGTTCTACGCGCTCGTGGACGAGGCTCGGGCTCGCGGCGGCACGGTCTTCCTCAGCTCGCACGTGATGCCGGAGGTCGAGCGCGTGTGCGATCGGGTCGCGATCATCCGCGAGGGACGGCTCGTCACCGTGGACGACGTGGGCGACCTGAAGGCGAAGGCCGTGCGGAAGATCATCTTCCACTTCGATCGGCCGGTCGCCGCCGACAGCTTCCGCCACGTGCCGTCGGTGGTCTCGGCAGCGACGCACGGCGACACCGTCGCCCTCAGCGTGCGCGGACCCGTGGACGAGGTCGTGAAGGAAGCGGCCCGCCACACGGTCCTCAACGTGACCTCGGAGGAGCCCAGCCTCGAGGACATCTTCCTCGAGCTCTATCGCGACGGCCACGGACCCGGGGGCGATGCTTCATGACCTACGCCGGCAAGGCGTTCCGCGACCAGCGCCGAGCGTTCATCGGCTGGATGCTCGCCCTCGCCGGCGTGGCGCTCATGTACGGCGCCTTCTACCCCAGCATCCGCGACAGCGCGGCGGACCTCCAGGCATACATGGACAAGCTGCCCGAAGCGGTCAAGAACATCATCGGCACCGAGTACACGAGCCCGCGCGGCTACCTCCGGGGCGAGCTCTTCGGCTCGCTCGGGATCCTGCTGATGCTGGTGTACGCGATCGGGGCGGGGGCTCGCGCGATCGCCGGCGAAGAGGAGAGCCGGACGCTCGACCTGCTCCTGTCCACCCCCCTGCGCCGGGCTCAGGTGCTCCGCGACAAGGCCATCGCGGCGGGGGTCGTCTGCTTCGGGTTGGCGGCGGGCCTCTTCGTGGTCGTGGCGGTCGCCGGTCCCCCTTTCGACCTGAACGTCGCCCTGGCCGACCTGGCGAACGGCTGCCTCATGCTCGCGCTCACCGCGATCGCTTTCGGCGCGATCGCCCTCGCGGTCGGCGCCGCCACCGGGAGACGCGTGGCAGCGAACGCGACCGCCGGCGCGGTCGCGGTCGTCAGCCTCATCGTGAACGCGCTCGCTCCCACCGTCACCGCGCTCGAGCCACTCCGCCCGCTCTCACTGTTCCGCTGGTACCTCGAGCCCGATCCCCTCACGGCAGGGTTCCAGCTGCAGAACGTGCTCGTGCTCGTGGCGGTCGCCGTCGTGGCGTACGCGATCGCGCACGTGACGCTCACCCGGAGGATCTTGCCGCCTAGCCCGTCGTGGCCACGAGCCACAGGCGCGACGAGCCGCCGCCGAACGGCCGGAGGTGGTCATCGCGCGCCTCGAACGACGTGAACCCGGCGCGGGTGAGCAGATCCGTGAGCGCGCCGAGGGAGTAGATCCGGATCGAGGACCGGTGCTCGACGCGCTCGCGGCGGCGGGCGAACGTCCACGCCGTTTCGATCCGGCCATCCGGTGCCCATGCGCGCCGCTCCTCCACCCAGGTGTCGCCGACCCGGTACGACTCGCGTTCGGAGAACCTGGGTGCGATCGTCTCCTCGACGGGGACGTCGAGCAGGTAGCGGCCGCCAGGCTCAAGCGCGCGCGCCGCCGAGCGAGCCTGCGCCAGGTCGCCCGCCTCGTCGAAGTACCCGAACGAGCCCCAGAAGCAGAGCGCGGCGTCGAACGCCGGCCCGAACGGCAGCTCGCGCATGTCCGCCCGGACATAGCGCACACGGTCGCCGCGGGCCCGACCCTCCTCGAGGAACCGCCGCGTCCGGTCGACGCCGGCCACGTCGTACCCGAGAGCTGCGAGCCGCCCCGCGATCCTGCCGGTGCCACACGGAACGTCCAGCACCCGCATCCCGGGCTCCAACCGGAGAGCGCGCTCGACCCGCAGGACCTGGTCGTCGGCGTCCTCGGCGGACTCCCAGGCGAGCTGCACCGCCTGCCACGCGGGAGAGGCGAACATCTCCTCCCACCACGCGCTCACGTCAGAGACCGAGACGGTCACGAGCCCGTGCCACGACATCCGCCGCCGGTCGCGTGACCCCGGACCACCTGGCGTCGTGCAGCACCACCGTCGACGCGTTGCGACCTGGCACCCCCATCACACCGCCCCCGGGGTGCGTTCCCCCGCCGCAGAGGTAGAGGCCCTGGATGGGCGTGCGGTGATCGCCGAAGAACGGGATGGGTCGGAACGAGAACATCTGGTCGGGCGTGAGCTCACCCTGCATGATGTTGCCGCCCAGGAGGCCGAACCGCTCTTCGAGATCCTTCGGCGTCAGCACCTCCACGTGCTCGACGGCGTGCGGCAGACCGGGCGCGTACGCGGCCAGCGCGCCGATCACCTTCTTCGCCCAGGCATCCCGCGTCCTCGCCGTGTTCGACGCGTCGTACGGGAGGTACTGCGTGAAGGCCATCATCACGTGCTTTCCGGACGGGGCGAGGCCCTCGGGCTCGTGCGCCGTGGGGAACATCACCTCGACGTACGGGTGCTGCGACGCTTTCCCGTACTTCGCATCGTCGAACGCGCGCTCCAGGTACTCCATCGACGGCGAGACGGCCATCAGGCCCTTGTGGACGTCGCCTCCCTGATCCCAGGCGGGGAACGCGGGCAGCTCGGACAACGCCACGTTGACCTTGACGGACCCGCTCCTGGTCCGGAACCGTTCGATGTCGCGGACCACGTCGTCCGGGAGACGCTCGCGCCCGATCAGGTCGAGGTAGGTCGTCGTCGGGTGCGCGTTCGACACGACGCGCTTGGCTCGGAGCAGCGACCCGTCGGCGAGCTCCACCCCCACGGCGCGGCCCTCCGAGCTGATCGCGATCCGGGCGACCTCGGTGTCGGTCCGGATCGTGGCTCCGGCCTCACGTGCGGCCGACGCCATCGCCGCCGACACACCGCCCATCCCGCCCTTGACCCAGCCCCACGCGCCGAAGTGGCCGTCGACCTCGCCGATCCAGTGATGCATCAGGACGTAGGCCGAGCCCGGGGTCATGGGCCCGCACCACGCGCCGATGATGGCCTGCGTGGCCATCGCGCCCTTCACGCGCTCGTCCTCGAACCACTCGTCCAGGAAGTCGGCCGCGCTCATCGTGAACAGCCGCACCAGCTCGTGGACGTCGCGCCCGGTCCACCCGCGGAACCGCGCGCCCGTCCGCGCCAGGGCTGCGAGCTCCCGCAGCCGCAGGTTGGGCGGCACGACGAACAGCAGGTCCTTCATGAGGCCCGCGACGCGCTCGAAGTAGGCATCGAACGCCACGTAGGCCTCGGCGTCGTGGCCGTTCAACGCCGCGATGCTCTTCGCGTCGCGCTCCACGTCCCCCCAGAGCGTCAACGACGTGCCATCGGGGAACGGCACGAAGTAGTCGGGCGTGATGATCGACACCTCGTAGCCGTGGCGCTTCAGCTCGAGCTCGTCCACGATCCGGTCGGGCATCAGGGACACCACGTACGACGCGGACGAGATCCGGTAGCCGTCCCAAGCGTCCTCGGTGGCGGCGGCCCCGCCCAGGATCGGCCGGCGTTCGAGCACGAGGACGTCGAGGCCCGCCTTCGCCAGGTACGCGGCGCACGCGAGCCCGTTGTGCCCGCCGCCGACCACGATCACGTCGCGCTCGCTCACGCCCATGGGGCGGAAGGCTATCGCTCCGGGTCGTCGCCGGACGGGACGCCGGTGGGTTGTTCCTTCGGGATCCGCTTCGTGAAGAACAGCGCGATCACCGCGATGATCGCGAGGAGCGCGAGCGCGGAGCGGAGGCCGTCCACGCGAGCCTGCTCGTTCACCTCGACGATCGCCTGGGAGGTCGCAGGGTCGACCCCCGCGTCATCCAGCGCCGTCTCCAGGTCCGCGTCGGAGATGAACGGCACGCCGGCCGTGAGCTCCACGCTCGCCTGCGACGAGACCTCCTCCGGAACGTCCGGGTTCTGCGCGATCCCGCTCAGGAACGACGCCGTGAGCGACGCGATCAGCACCGAGCCGGCGAGCGCCGTGCCGAGCGACGCGCCGAACTGCGACGCCGTGTTCTGGAGACCGCCGACCTCGGGGCTCTCGTCGTCGGGGACGGCCGAGACCGTGACGCTCCCCAGCTGGGAGGCGAGGCCACCCATGGCCAGCCCGATCAGCATCAGCGGCACCGTCACGATCCCAGCGCTCGCCTCGACATCCATCGAGCTGAAGAGCACCACGAGACCGACGGTCGCCGCCACGAGGGAGAGCTCGACCACGCGCCGAGGCGAGGCCGTGGGGAAGAACTTCGGGATGCCGGCCGCCGCGAGGAGCATCGTGAGCGACAGCGGCGTGATCTTGATGCCGGTCTCGATCGCGGAGAGCCCGAGAGAGACCGAGAGGTACAGCGGGATCACGAAGAACAGGCCCATCATCACCACGAACTGGAAGAAGAACATCTCGAGGCCGCCCGTCATCTGACGGTTGCGGAACAGCGAGGGCGTGACGAGGGGTTCGCCTCCTGCGTCCTCGAGGCGTCGGACGTGCAGCATGAACAGCCAGATGGCGACGAACCCTCCGAGGATCATCCAGATCACCGGTGACATGCCGAGCACCGTCGGCGTCCCCTCGGCGGGCAGGATCCACCCCCACTCGGAGGAGCGGAGCACACCGAAGATCGCGAGGCCCATGCCGAGGGCCCACAGGAGCGAGCCCAACAGGTCGAGATGCGGGCGGGACCACCACGGGCTGGTCGGCCATCCGGCGGGAGAACAGGAAGATGCCGGCGCCGACGACCACCTCGCCCGCGAACACGAGCCGCCAGGAGGCGTACGTCGTCGCGAGCCCTCCGATCAGCGGCCCGACGGCGATCGCGATGGCCCCGGCGGCCCCGACCAGGCCGTACGCGCGCGGCCGTCCGTCGGGCGCGAAGTTCCCCGCGACGAGCGCGACGATCGCGGGCATGATCAGCGCCGCGCCGATCCCTTCGAGGAGCGACCAGCCGAAGAGCAGCACGCCGAGGTTCGGCGCGAGGGCCGTCGTCAACGAACCCGAGCAGTAGATGACGAGTCCGATCGTGAAGGCACGCTTGCGCCCGACGATCGCGCCGATCTTGCCGCCCGTCACCATCAACATCGCCATGACCAGCGTGTAGAGGACGATGGCGCTCTGGATGCCGGTGACCGTCGTGTCGAGGTCGTCGGCGACCGTCGCGATGGAGACATTCATCACCGAGCTGTCGAGGGCCATCAGGAACTGGCCCGCGCACAGCGTGAGGAGCACGACACCGGCTCCCTTCGCGGCCTGGATCTCCGTCGCGTCCGGCGTCACGCGGGCACTCTAGCCTGGAGCGAGCTCGCCCCATGGAGGCGCGCCATCAGCAGCGACGACGCGCCCGGCCACGACAACCCGAGCGCCGTCCTTCCAGACCTGCTCGATCCGGTCCCTCAGCGTCGCGAACGCGAAGGAATCGCCGTCGACGACGACGACATCCGCGATCTTCCCCTCCTCGAGCGATCCGAGCCGGTCGCGGACGCCGAGCAGCTCGGCCGCGCTCGAGGTCGCGGCCACCAACGCTTGCTCGGGCGTGAACCCGTTGTCCGCCATGTGCCCCAGCTCGTGCAGGTTCCAGCCGTGCGGCGCCACCGGGCAGTCGGTGCCCATCGCCACCTTCACACCGGCCTCGGCCGCCAGCCGCATCGCGTCGAGCTCCGGACGCCCGAGTGCGGCGAACTTCGCCCGGATCTCGGGCGCGAGCTTCGGGTCCTTCGCCAGCTCCTCGGTGGTGTCGCCTGCGGTCAGCGTGGGGACCAGCCATGTTCCCCGCTCGACCATCATGGCCGCGGCCTCCTCGTCCAGGAACGTGCCGTGCTCTATCGAGCGCACCCCGGCCCGGACGGCGCGCTTGATCCCCTCGGGGCCGTGTGCGTGGGACATCACGGGCCGGTCGAGGTCGGCCGCCGTTCGCACGATCTCGTCCAGCTCGTCCTGCGCGAAGTGGGGGTGCATCGGATCGTCGGATGGCGAGAAGAAGCCGCCGCTCGACGCGATCTTGATGACGTCGGCGCCGGCGCGGATCACCTCGCGGACCTTCTCCCGCACGCCGGCCACCCCGTCGCATCGCCCGTCGGGGAACCCCGGGTACGGGAGCCAATCGGCGGTGACCCCGCCGCTCGGGAGCCACCCGTCGTTGTGTCCGCCGGTCTGGCTCAGCATCGTGATCGAGATCTGCATCCGGGGACCGGGGACGACGCCGTCGTCCACCGCCCGCTTGAGCCCGAGGTCGGCGCCGCCCGCATCGCGCACGGTCGTGATCCCGCACGCGAGGGTCAGCCGGAGGTTCTCCGGCATCAGGAAGAAGGCGTACGAGAACGGGCGGTGCTGGAGCGTCAGCTCGTCGTCCTCGTAGCGGCCACCGAGGTGGACGTGGCAGTCGAAGAGTCCGGGGAGGAGCGCCTTCCCCGTGCAGTCGACGCCTTCGTCACCGTCCAGGTCGGTGCCCACCGAGGTGATGCGGCCGTCCTCGATCACGACGTCGCCCTTCGCGAGCGGCGCCCCCGTGCCGTCGAAGACCGCGCCGCCGTGGAACACGGTTCTCGTCATCGGGACTCGCGCCTCCGTCCGTCCGGCTCCTACACTCCGGCGCGAACCCTACCCCGAGGAGCTTCCCGTGGACCTCCGTCTCTCCCCCGCCGACCGCGATCTCGCCCGCCGGGCGAGGGACTTCTGCGATCAGGTGCTGCTGCCGCTCGAGGACGAATGCGAGGAGCACCAGGGCCTCACGCCGGCGTCGCTCGCCGCAGCGAAGCAGGCGGTCCTGGACTGGGACTTCCCGGCGATCAATCACGCGGTGGAGGACGGCGGGAAGGGGTACGACGTCTTCCAGGTGATGCTGATCGAGGAGCAGTGGGGCCGTGCGACGGGCGCGTTGTGGGACATCCCGTGGCGCCCCTCGATCCCGCTCGCAGCCGGAACCGAGGATCAGAAGGACCGCTTCCTGCGACCCGCCTGCCGCGGTGAGCGTCGCGACGCGTACGCGATCACGGAGGAGGGTGCCGGCTCGGACGTGAGCATGGTCGCCACGAGCGCTCGCCGCGACGGCGCGGACTGGATCGTGAACGGCGAGAAGTGGCACGTGACGAGCGGCGACGTCGCCGACTTCTTCCTGGTCCATGCTCACGTGGAAGGAGACCCGGCGGCGGCCACGGTCTTCCTCGTCGACAAGGATCTTTCGGGGGTCCGCCTCGTCCGCACCCCGAGGTACATGCACACGTTCGTGTTCGAGCATCCGATCTACGCGTTCGACGACGTGCGGGTGGGCGACGACTGCGTCTTGGGCGGTGTGGGACAGGGGTTCGAGCTCACGAAGGACTGGTTCGTCGAGGAACGCCTGATGATCGGTGCCCGGACCATGGGCGCCGCGACCCGCGCGCTCGAGCTCGCCCTCGCGTTCGCGAACGAACGCCGGCAGTTCGGCCGTGCGATCGCCGACTTCCAGGCCATCGGGTTCATGCTGGCCGACATGGCCACCGAGATCGCGGCCGCGAAGTCCCTGCTCTACCGCGTGTGCTGGGAGGCCGCGCGCGGCGGTGCCGACCGCAAGACGGTCCATGCGCAGGCCGCCGCGGTGAAGCTCCTGTGCAGCGAGACGGCCGGCCGTGTAGCCGACAAGGCGGTGCAGATCTTCGGTGGACGCGGGTACATGCGCGACCAACCGGTGGAGCGCCTGTACCGCGAGCTCCGTGTGGATCGGATCTGGGAGGGCACCTCCGAGATCCAGCGCACGATCATCGGGAACGAGCTGCGCAAGCGCGGGCCCGAGGCGTATACGGAGTGGCCGGCCGACTCAGCCGAAGGCTGAGCGGCCGGCCACCCCGGGTGGTGAGGCGCGCGCTACGCGGCCCGCGCGTGGCCACCACATCCGCTGACGCGGATGTGGTACGTCCCGCTGAAGCTCTGCCCCTCGATCCCGAAGTCGACCGCCGAGCGCAGCAGATGATGCCCGCATCGGAGCGGCGGGATCACGAGGAACGTGCCCGTGATCGAGGTCCGAACGAAGCCGGTACCCGCGCCGATCTGGTCGAGGAAGCTGTCGGGAGCCGACCAGACGTCGAACGCTCCGGCGTTGAACGACTTGCCCAACAGACGAACAGGATGTCCGTCGAAGCGCACCCACGACGTGAGTGGGGTGAAACCCGCGTCGGCCGCCGCGATGATCTCCGCGTCCGTCGAGCCATCGAAGGGGATCAGCGTGAACCAGGCCGCGTGCGAGAAGACGATCCGCTTGCCGTGCGGCACGGCGCACCGGACGTCGATCCCCTCGGCGATGGGCGGTGCGATGAAGAAGTCGTTCCCCATCACCGCGCCACACGCACCTTCGAGCGCACCGAACAGAGGGCTCGGGCTCGCCCCGAGCGCCCACCGCGTGTACGTACGTGCGAGCGGCACGGACGGGCGGTAGATGCCGAGCCCGTGATGAGCTCCGGGATGGGCGCTCCCCGGAAGAGCACCGATCGAGAACAGCGCCGCGGCGAGCAACGCCACGATGAACGGCTTGCACCGACGTACCATGCGATCCCTCCCCAGGATGCGTACGCGGGCAGCCTCCCGCACCCTACGCGCGGGGACGATCTCGCGCAAACCGGACCTCGCTACGTCCCGTCCAGGCAGCCGACGACCTCGTCGGGGAGGCCGGGGATCGTCAGCCTCTCCCCACCCTTCACGAAGTCGTACGGGATCCCCCGCCACGCGCCCGGGAGACCGTCGTATCGCTGCGCTCTCGTGTTCCCGGCATCCCACTGGAACCCGATCCAGTCGGGTGACGTGAAGCCCGACGTGTCGTACGGCGCCACGGCGGCCACACCGGTGCCGAACCGTCGTTCCTCGACGAGGAACCGCCCTTGGTACGAGAGGTCGTTCGCCGCGTAGAGCTTCACGTACCAACGACGGATGTCCTCCAGGTAGTTCTTGTCCGATGGGGGCGACTCCGGCCCCACGAACAGACGCATCTCGACGACCTCCGCCGGACCTTCGAACGGCGCGACCTTCCGGATGCGATCGATCGGCCGGGTGAAGTCCTTCGTGCCGGGATCCGGCGAGACCCAGCCCCCCGTGCACGAGGCCGTGACCGCCCCCGAAGCAGGCGGGGGTGTCGCGGGGGTGGCGGGCGGCGTCGGCGATGCCGTCGACGGTGGCGCGGCCGTCACGGGTGGCGTGCTCGACGTCGTCGGCGCCAGGGAGACCGAGAAGGGGTCCGACGTCTCCCTCTCGCAGGCCACCAGCCCGATCGCGACGGCGGTCAGGACGACGGTCAGGACGACGGGTCGCGAGCGGTCGCGGAGGACGAGGGGTCGGCGCATGCGGTGCCTCAGCCTAGCCAAACCGTGTTGCGAACCTGTGCGGCCCGTCCCGGGAACAGGGCGTTGACCTCCGTCGCTTGATACAAACGAACGATGCCCGCGCACCCCCACCCCTTCGCCGACCCCTCTCCCGAGGAGGACGGCGAGCGCCGTTGGGGGCACCCGCTCCCCCTTCCTCGCCGCGACTTCCTGAAGAAGTCCGCGATGGCCGTGGCGGGCGCCACGCTGTTCTCGTGCACCGGCGGCAAGGTGATCACGTCGGTCACCGATCCGACGCCGAGGCTCGACACGAACACGCCGATCAAGCGTGTGATCTACCTGATGCTCGAGAACCGGAGCTTCAACAACCTCTTCGGGAGGTTCCCGGGCGTCTTCGACGGCAGGACCGTCGGCGTCGAGTACGGCAAGGAGAAGCCGCTCATCCGCTGCCCCGAGTGGCTCCCCGGCGACATCCCGCACGATCGCGCCGCGGGGCTCAACTGTATGAACGGCGGAGCGATGGACGGCTTCGGCACAGGAACGTACGGCTCCACCTACGGATACTCCGTGTTCGACGAAGGACTAGATCCCCAACTACTGGATGTGGGCTCGCGAGTACGCGCTCTCGGACCACTTCTTCGCGAGCGTGAACGGCCCGAGCTATCCCAACCACTTCTTCTTCATCGCCGGCACGTCCGGTGGGGTCATCGACAACCCCGAGAACATCAAGGTGCGGACCTTGGACGACGGTTCCACGTTCAAGAGCTGGGGCTGCGACGTCGTGGGTGACGAGGTCTTCGTCCTGACGTCGGATCCACGCGGCGACACCACCAAGCACAGCACCTGCTTCACCTTCCCGACGGTGGGCGAGCAGCTGACCGACCAGGGGATCGATTGGGCGTTCTACTCGGCGGTGCCCGGACAGACCGGGTACTTCTGGAACGCCTACAACGGCATCGACAACGTGTTCCACTCGGATCTGTGGCACACCCAGATGCGGCCGATCGAGCGGATCGTGCGGGATATCGAGGCGGACCGGCTGCCGGCCGTGACGTGGGCGACCCCGCGCTTCGAGCTCTCGGACCACCCCCCCTTCTCCACGGCCCACTCGCACAACTGGGTGACGGAGATCGTGAACGCGGTCATGAAGTCGGACATGTGGGAGCACACCGCGATCTTCCTCACCTGGGACGAGTGGGGCGGGTTCTACGATCCCGTGCTGCCGCCGCAGGTGGACCACGTGGGACTCGGCATGCGCGTCCCGCTCCTCACCATCTCGCCCTACACCCGGCGCGGGTTGATCGACACCGAACAGGGTGAGTTCTCGACGCCGCTGAAGTTCATCAGCGACAACTGGGGACTCCCGTACCTGAGCGAACGGATCGAGTACACGCACGCCTTCGAGCACGTGTTCGACTTCTCGAAGCGACCGCGCGATCCCGTCCTCGGCGAGATGCGCGCACCCACGTTCAACGACGACCCGTACGAATGGGTCGGCGACACGTACACCGGCTGGGAGCCGGGCACGGAACCGGTCGACAAGCCGCTCTGAGCCGTTAGGATCGTGCCGACAGGGGGCCGCGACCTCGACCTAGTTCAGCGGGTTCGGCGCGTACCGCTCCACCAGGTTGAGCGCGTTCAGCACGGGATACGACAAGGCCACCACACCCAGCAGGAGGGATGCCACGGTGGTCGCTCCGCCCTTGCCACCGAAGCCCCCGATGATCCCAGAGACGACGGCGATCAGCCCGAAGACCGCCGCGAGCACCCCGAGCTGGTCGGCGAACTGCCCGCCCCCCGCCAGCTGTGTGGAGTACGAACCCAGGATCGTGGTGCCGGGGTTGTAGTGGTGGAACCACAGGATGACGCTGAACGCGGCGCCGATCACACCCGTTAAGACCCCGATCGTGCCGAAGGGATTCGCGACCCTCCCGGAGCTCTGGTAGATGCCCATCGTCACGTAATGGTGCCCCACGCATGGGGGCCGAGCAAGCTCCGAACGACCGAGGCCATCGGGCGGACGGCTCTCGGTCGCTTGGGACCGTGGGCCCATCGGAGGGCGCAGGGTAGTCCGTCCTCCCGACTGGCGTCGTCCTCGGCCATCCGTCAGGCTGGACCCTCACGCTCCATGGCCGAGGCAGAGCCCTGCCTTCCCCACGAGACCTGCGGAACCAGGAGGTCGCGATGCGAGGGCTCAAGCAGCGCAGCATGCCCACCGTCGACGACTTCGTCGCGACGTGCTCGGTGTGCGGCGCCGCCCTCCGTTCCGTCCACGTGCTCCGAGGGACCGCCGGGCCACGCTGCAGCTTCTGCGGATCCGCGTTGATGGCGGCAGGGCGGGAGGGCAACGGCGGGCGGGAAGGCAACGGCGGGGCCCGGCCGCAGCTCGAGGACGATTCCCCGCTCGGCCTCCTCACCGAATTCGAACGACCCCGCCGGGTCGGCCGAGGTGCGCTGGTGGCGGTCTCGGTCGTCGTCCTGCTCGCCATCGCCGCGGGCGCCTTCCTCCGAGAACGCGATCGTTCCGGCGACCTCGCCGCGCCGCCCGGGCCGGGCGCCACGAACCCGGCGCCGCAAGGCGACGGATCGTCCGACCACCCGGCGCTCACGAACGTGCGGGCCGTCGTCGACGTGACGACCTCCGCGTACCTCGTGGCCACGGTCGACGACGAGGTCGTCCAGGACCGAACCTTCGCGGCCGGCGAGCGCTTCGTCCTCAAGGGCGACGACGAGGTGACGTTGCGGCTCGACGACGCCGGGAGCGTCGCCGTGCGGGCCGGCGGTCGCGACATCCGCGCGGCCGCCCGACGCGGAGCCGTGGAGCTCCGTCTCTGGCTCGTGGACGGCAGGCTGCGGGCCGCCTGGACGCCCGCCGACTGACGGATCTGCTTGCGGCCCAGTCGCCGGGTCAGGCGCTCAATCGCTCGGCGAGATACTTGAGGCTGATCGGGTACCGGTAGCCGATGTCCATGTGCGTGGCATCGAACAGCTCGAAGGACACGTCGGTCACGCCGATCCCGGCGAGCGCGCGACGGAACGCCTCCGCGCCCAGGTCCAGGAAGTACTCGTCGCGCTTCCCCGCATCGATGTAGATCGCGCGCATCGAGCGCAGGGTCTCGGCATGCGCGGGGACCATCCGGACGGGATCGAGGCGCAGCCAGCGCTCCCAGACCTCCGGGATCAGCTCGCCGGTCGCCGTGTCGTACGGCAGCCGCACCGTGCCGTCCGGGTCGGCCGAATAGCACGCCGCCATGCACCAGTCGTTGAGGAGGCTGTCATCGCCCTGCTTCGAGAACGAGGGACGGCTCCGGAAGTCCTCCCAGAACCGGTCGAAGGAGCCGCCGTGTTCGTCCCGCAGGGCGCGCACCGATTCGCGGAACCCCGGCAGGTAGCACATCTCGAAGAGCGCATCACCGGCGTGTGTGGCGAGACCACCCCACAGCTCGGGGCGGAGCATCGGCACCACCATGGCGCCGTAGCCGCCGCTGGACTTGCCCTGGATCCCGCGATGATCGCGATCGGCGAGCGTCCGGTAGCGCTCGTCGACCCACGGGACGACCTCGTCGCAGAGGTACGTGAGGTAGTTCCCCGTCCCCGGCGAGTCGACGAACTGGCTCCCGCCGAGCGACGTCCAGCAGTCGACCCACACGACCACCACCGGCGGCGCCTCCCCACGCGCGAAGAGGTCGTCGGCCTCCTCGGGGAAGTTCTTGCGGAAGGGGTACCGGTTCCGCCACATGTCGAGCTGGCCCGTCAGACCCTGGATCAGATAGACCGACGGGAAGCACCGGTCGGGGTCGTCCTCGTACCCCGGCGGCGTGTACACCCAGAGCGGTCGTTCGTGCGGGTCGCCCAGGGGGTTCCCACGGAGTACCTCACTGACGATCGTGTGTTCCTCGAATCGGCCCTTCGGCTCGAACGACCACGGCTCCATGACGCGCGCCCCTTCCTCTCGGATCCCGGAGGAGCCTACGGGGTGAGGTCGATGCTGGTCGCTACCACGGTCACGCGGCGGTGCCCTCGTCGACCGCCGCGACGAGAGGCATGGAGGACTCGGCCTGGGTGCGGATGCCACGCAGCATGCGCTCGGTCATCACGAAGTCGACCACCTCGAGCAGTTCGACGGGGAGACGGACGACCGGGCGCACGAACGCGTAGCGCGCCCGTACGAGCAATCGGCTCCGACCGGTGCCGTCCGGTTCGAGGACGAAGGCCCACGTGAAGGCGAGACCGTGGCGATCGACGGAGAACCGCGTGCCGGTGCCCGGCTCGCCGATCCGCAGCACGAGGGCGTGAGGAGCCTCCACGAGCTCGACGTACCATCCGCCTCTCCCCTGCCGTTCCGCCCGCACGAAGTCGCCGCGAGTGACGTGCTGCCACGCGGGCTCGATCCACCGCGCGCCCTCGATCCGGCAGCCGAAGAGGTTCTCGAGCCATTCGTACGAGTAGAAGCCGGCACGATCCGCTCCGATCTGGACGATCCACGGCCAGACGCTCTCGACGGGTGCCTCGATCGTGATCGCCCGGGTCGCCTGGACCCTCACGTCGGGAAGGAGGTCGTCCCCCGGCACCACGCGCGCGACCTCCTCGGGTGTCGCGCCGTACCGGAGGTGCCGAGGCCGAACGGCGACCACGTAGGCGGCCACCGCACCGGCTGCAGCCGCGATCGCAGCGAGCCGACGCGCAACCATCGGATCCTCCTCTCGTGACGTCCATCGCCACGATGCCTCCGATCGAGGGGCGCGGCACCGGGCGAACGACCCGCGGCCGCCGGGCCGGTCGCGGCTGCGGCCCGGCGGATGCCTCAGCCGCCGGACGAGGTGCGAAGGCCGGACCGCCCCCGCGGCGCGCGACCGCGTGCGGCGAACGCGGTAGCGACGACCTCGCGGATCGTCAGACTCCCGGGGCGCGAGGTCCGCTCGGCGAGCGCGGCGGCCAGGCCGCCTACGATGCCGATCACGAGGACCATCACGACGAGCTCGCCGAGGAGGGCCATGCGCCCATCCTAGGCCTCCGAGGGGATCGTCACGACCGCTCCAGCGTCACGTCGGCGAGGCGGGGACCACGAGGGCGTCGACCGCCACCGCGCCCTGGGGTGACACGATGATCGGGTTCACATCCAGCTCGGCGATCAGGTCGCCGAGGTCGGCGGCGAGCACGCTCAGGCGGGACACCGCCTGAGCGAGCGACCCCACGTCGGCGGCGAGCGCACCGCGCACGCCGTCGAGCACCGGCCGTATCTGCAGGCCGTCGATCAGACGGCCTGCACGCCGCGTGTCGAGCGGCGGGAGGGCGAGGCGGCGGTCGTCGAGCAGCTCCACGAAGATGCCACCGGCCGCCACGAGGACGAGCGGACCGAAGGTCTCGTCGCGCACGATGCCGAGCGCGACCTCGACCCCCGGCGGCGCCATGGCCGCCACCATGACCCGCGGGCCGAGCGCCTCGGTCACCTCCTCGTAGCCGGTCCGGAACGCCGCGGGGTCGGCGAGATCCAGCCGGACGCCGCCCAGGTCGGACTTGTGCGCGACCCCGGGGGCCGCGGTCTTGAGCGCCACCGGGTAGCCGACGGTGTCGGCCGCCGCGAGCGCCTCGCCGAGCGAGCCCGCCGGGCGATGCGCGACCACCGGCACGCCGTAGTCGGCCAGCAGCTCGTACCCCTCGAGCTCGGTGAACGGCGCCGCGGTGCCGAGGCGCCCGCGCCAACGCTCGCGGACCGCGTCGGGGACCGGCGCGGGCGCCTCGAGCGGGGCGATCCTCGGTGGTGCGCGTCGTGGAGCAGATGCCGCAGGGCGCGCAGCCCCGGCTCGGTGCCCTCCAGCACCGGGATCCCCCGGTCACGCAGCACGCCCGCCTCGTGCTTCGCGACCGCGCTCGCCAGGTTCGAGAGCACGCAGAACGGTTTCGTGGTGGCGTCCCAGGTGTCGCTCGCCACCTGCAGGTAGCCCTCGGAAAAGGGCTCGCCCTGCGGGGTCATGTCCACCACGAACGCCACGATCGCGGTGTCCGCGTCGTCGTGGAGGGCGCGCAACGACTCGCGGAAGACCGTGTCGGCGTCGATGCCGGTCCCCCAGGCGTCGAGCGGGTTCGCCGCCTCGAGGCCCGGATCCAACACGGCGTCGATCCTCGCGAGCGTGGCCGCGTTCACCTCGGCGAACGGGATCCCGAGGTCGTTCGCGAGGTCGGCGAAGAGGGCCCGCTCGCCTCCACTGTCGTGTGCGCTCGCGATCCCACGACCCGACGAGACCCGCCGCGGCGAGGAGAACAGCTCCATGGCGTCGACCAGCTCGTCCAACGTCCGGGTCTCGTGCACGCCGTAGGTCTCGAACACGGCCTCGTAGGCGCCGTGCTCACCGGCGAGAGCCCCGGAATGGGCGGTGACCATGGCTCGGGACGTCTCCGCCCGGCCGACCTTGAGGGCGAGCACCGGCACGTCGAGCTCGGCGGCCCGCGCCAGCTGGGCACGGAACGCCCCGGGATCACGAACGGTCTCCAGCAACAGCGCGAGCACGCGGGTGCGTCCGCCGTCGAGCGCGTACCCCATGTAGTCGGTCATCGTCGTCGCGATCTCCTGGCCGCTCGACACGATGAGGTCGAACCCGATCCCGCGATCGTTGAAGATCACCGCGTCGTAGGCGGAGCCGCTGTGCGAGATGAAGGTCACGGGACCCGGTCGGAGGTCGTCGGGGGTGAGGAAGCCGGTGGCACGGACGTGGGAGCTCAGGTTCACGAAGCCCATGCCGTTGCCGCCGCACATGGCCATCCCGGCGTCCCTCGCGATGGCGGCCACGCGCTCGCGGAGCGGAGAGCTCCCGGGCGTCGGTGGCTCGTCGTCGACGAGCGACGCGAAGGTGACGACGCCGCCGACACCCGCGTCGGCGGCGTCACGGACCGCCTGTTCGACCCGTGCGTTCGCGAGCCCGACGATCGCGAGATCGACGGGCTCGTCGATCTCCGGGATCGACCGATAACACCGCAGCCCGCCGACCTCGTCGTAGCTCGGGTTGACCGGATAGATGGGGCCGTCGAATCCGCCCCGGCGCAGCTCGGCCAGCATCCGCTGGCCGAGCGTCGCCTCCTTCACCGAGGCGCCCACGACGGCGACGGACCTCGCCTCCAGCATCCGCTGGAGCGCGGTTCGGCCGTCGCTCGGAACCCTCGCGGCCTCGGCCACTACTTCTTCGGGAACGCCTTGTCCTTCTTCGCCGCCCGGTAGGCTTGCCAACCGGGGATCCCGTTCACGCCCCCGCCGCCGTGCGTGGCGCACGACCCGTGGTAGAGGCCCTTGATCGGCGTCCGGAAGTCCGCGTAGCCCGGCGCCGGGCGCATGTGGAACAGCTGATCCACCGACAGCTCGCCGTGGAAGATGTTGCCGCCCATCAGCCCGAGGTCCTGCTCCATGTCGTACGGCCCGATCACCTGGTAGTCGATGATCGACCGCTTGAAGTTCGGCGCCAGCTCATCGTAGAGGTCGAAGATCCGCTTCGCGTACGCATCGAGCTCATCGCGATGCGGCTCCGTGTTCCAGTCGTCGGGGACCCACTGGGTGAACATCGAGAACACGTGCGTGCCCTCGGGCGCGAGCTTCTTGTCGAGCGTGGTGGGGATGGTGCCGTCGACGAACGGCGCGACGGCGGGCTTGCGCTCGATGTGCGCGTCCTGGAACGCGCGCTCCGCGTACTGGGAGCTGAAGCACAGCTCCACCGAGCCGGTGTGGTGATCCTGCTGGTTCGTGCCGGGCTGCGCGACGAAATCGGGGAGCTCGCTGATCGCCACGTTGATCTTCACGGTGCCGGAGCGTGTCTTCCACCGCTCGATGTCCCAGACGAAGTCGGCCGGCAGCTCGTGGCGGTCGATCAGGTCGAGGAACGCGATCTGCGGGTGGATCGCGGAGACGAGCACCGGCGCGCGGAGCTCCTCGCCCGACTCGAGCACGACGCCCACCGCACGGCCGTTGCGGATCAGGACCTTCTTGACCCGCGCATCGGTGCGGATCTCCGCGCCGAAGGACTCCGCCGCCTTGCGGATCGAGTCCGACACGCCGCCCATGCCGCCCTGCTGGAAGCCCCACGAGCCCAGGTGACCGTCGCCGACGTCGCCGATCGAGTGGTGCAGCATCACGTAGGCGGTGCCCGGCTCGTCGGGACCCGCCCACGTGCCGATGACGCCGTTCACCGTGAGCATGCCCTTCACCTGGTCGGACTCGAACCAGTCGTTCAGCAGGTCCGAGATGCTCATGGTGAACAGCCGCGTCACATCGCCCACGCCGCGCTCGCCGAGCTTGCGCATCCCCCACGCGGACTGCAGCGTGGCGAGCAGGTCCATGGGATGCATCGACCCGACGTGCGGCGGGCTCTTGAGGAGCAGCGGCCCCAAGACGTCGGCAACACCCTTGAGCCACGCCTCCCACTTCGGCATGGTCTCCGCGTCCTTCTTCGAGAACTGTGCGATCGAGTCGTGGGACTTCGCCGCGTCGTCGGCGTAGACGGTGACCGCCCGGCCGTCGGGATAGGCCTGGAAGTACGGCCCGAACGGCGTGACGTCGTAGCCGTGCTGCTTCAGCCGCAGCTCGCGGATGATCGTGGGCGGCATGAGCGACATCACGTAGGAGTAGGTGGTGACGTTGATCTCGGGATGATCGGCGAACGGCGCGCTCGTGTCCGCTGCCCCGCCGGTCTTGTTCCTGGCTTCGAGAACCACGGTCCGCAGACCGTCGCGCGCGAAGTACGCACCGCTCACCATGCCGTTGTGCCCGCCGCCGATCACGATGGCGTCGTAGACGTTGGAAGCCATGACTCCTGATCCTCTCCCCCGGCGAACGATCCTCCCCACGGCCGCCCGAGAGCCGGGGCGGAGACGGCCGAGACCGGCGTATCATGCACCGTCTTTGAATCGTCAGTCAACTCGACCCCGCGTGACCTCGGCCTTTGACTTCCCTGGTCACCCGGGTAAAGTGTCCTGAATGGCGGGTCAGTCGATCAGCGGATGATCACGGCTCGCTGTACGGCGTTCAAACGAGATCGGGCGCCCGATCGGCACCCCGAGGACAGCGGATGGTGAAGGCACGGCAGAAGCAGCGCGACCGCCGCCAAGAGATCTTGGACGCGGCCGCCGCGGTCATCACGGAGCGGGGCCTCGCCGACACGCGCATCCAGGACATCGCGGAGCGCTGCGGTGTCTCGCCGGGCCTGATCCTCTACTACTTCGAGTCGAAGGATCGGCTCCTCGTGGAGGCGCTCATCCACGCGAACGACACGTTCTACCTCCGGGTGTCACGCGAGATGCGCCGCCTCCCGTCGGCGAAGGAACGCATGACGCGGATGATCGAGCTCTCCGTCCCGGGACTGCTCCCCGAATACTCGCTGCTCGACGAGTGGGCGCTGTGGGTCGAGATCTGGGTGCGGGCGCTCCGCGACCCGCAGATCGCGAAGGAGCGCGAGGCCCTCGACCGCAGGTGGGTGCAGTCGCTCGCGGACATCATCCGGTACGGGCGCCAGACCGGGGAGTTCCCCGCCGACGGGCCAGGGACCGAACGGGACGCCGACGATCTCGCGTTGCAGCTCGGCGCGGTGATGGACGGCCTCGCCATCCAGGTCCTGCTCAACGACACCGTGATGACGCCGGAACGGATGCAGGAGATCGTGACCGACGCCGCCGTGCGCCTGATCGGCTACGACCCCGCCCCCTCGGCCGACGGCTGAACCCCGGTATCGTTCCGCCCCGTGACCGACACGCCGCTGATCCTCGACGTCGATACCGGGGTCGACGACCTCGTCGCGATCCTCTACGCGCTCGCCGCACCTGAGGTGGACCTGGTCGCGACGACCTGCATCACGGGGAACGTCCACGTGGACAAGGTCACGCGGAACACGCTGCACGTCCTCGAGCTCGCCGGCGCGGATGACGTCGAGGTCGCGCGTGGCGCGGTGGCACCACTCACCCAGACGTGGGAGCCCTTCCCCGTGGTCCACGGAGAAGAGGGCCTGGGCGCGCACGTGCCCGGCACGCCCCGTCGGCACGATCTCGGCGCGCGACGCCGCGACCCTCATCGTCCAGGAGGCGCGCCGCCGGCCGTCAGAGATCCTGCTCGTCGCGACAGGCCCGCTCACGAACGTTGCCCTCGCGGTGGAGATGGAGCCGCGGCTCCCGGAGCTGCTGGCAGGGTTCGCGCTGATGGGTGGCGCGTTCCGCGAAGGTGGGAACGTGACGCCGCGTGCCGAGGCCAACGTGTGGATGGATCCTGAGGCCGCCGAGCGGGTGTTCCTCGCCTGGTCGGGAGCCGCGCCCGCGGAGCTCCCGCGATGTCTCGGTCTCGAGGTCACGGAGCAGGTGTGGCTCACGAAGGACGACGTGGCCGCAGCCTGTGCTCCCGCTCCAACCTCACCGTTGGCGGCCCTGCTCACGGAGGCGATCGGCTTCTACGCCGACTTCTACGCGTCGAGCGGACGGTCGGCGGGGGCGTGCATGCACGATCCGCTCGCGATCGCAGCGGCGATCGAACCCTCGTTGTGCGAGTGGTCGCCCACGCGCGTCGAGGTGGAGCTCGACGGCCGGTGGACACGCGGCGAGACGGTGACCGACCTGCTCGGGATCAGGTCGAGCCCGTGGTCGGATTGGTCGGCGGAGGAGAACGCCCTCGTCGCGCGGTCGGTCCGCGCCGAGGTCGTGGTGGAGCGGATCGTCGATCGGCTCCGCTCGATGGTGGAGGCACAGCGGTGACGGAGCGACCGCTCGCGGTCCTCGGCGCGATCAACGTCGATCTGGTGGTGACCGGCGCCGCGCTGCCCGGGCCGGGTGCCACGGTGGTCGGCGGCGCCTTCGCACGACATCACGGCGGGAAGGGTGGCAATCAGGCCGTCGCCGCCGCACGAGCGGGGGCGAGGGTCGCGATGCTCGGCGCCGTGGGGGGGATCCGTTCGGCGATGAGGCGCTCGGAGCGCTCGCGGAGGAGGGTATCGGCGTCGATCGCGTTCGGCGCTCGCAGGAACCCACCGGCGTGGCGCTCATCGTCGTGGACGACGAGGGCGAGAACCAGATCGCGGTCGCGCCCGGAGCGAACGCCACGGTCGGTGACCTGCATGAGGACCTCGACGTCCTGGATCCGTCGGTGGTGCTGGTGAGCTGCGAGGTCCCCATCGATGCGGTGCGCTCCGCCGCCTCATGGTGCCGAGAGCACGGCGCGGCGTACGTCGTGAACCCGGCGCCCGCATCGCAGGAGCTCCGGGACGTCCTCGATCGCGCCACCGTCGTGACCCCGAACGTGGTCGAGCTGGCCACGCTCGTCCCCGACGTGACCGGCACCGGGTCGAAGGCGCGCGAGCTCGTGCAGACCCACCGGGAGCTCGCCGTCGTGGTGACGATGGGAGCCGATGGGGCGCTCCTCGTGGACGACGGCGGATCAAACAAGGTCGATGCCCCGCTGGTCGGTCCCGCGGTCGACACGACCGGCGCCGGCGACTGCTTCAACGGCGTGGTGGCCGCCGCGCTGTGGGAGGGGATGGAGCTCGCCGAGGCCGTGCACCGCGGCGTGGTGGCCGCCGCGATGTCCGTCACCGTCGCCGGCGCCCGTGAAGGGATGCCCACGAAGCGACGGATCGATGAGCTCACGTCGGGAGCTCAGCCGACGAGGGTGTCCCGGAAGAGCTCGACGAGCGCCTCGCCCGACCCGGCCCCAGGGTCCTTCTCGGGGTTGTAGCAGCCCACCGACACCCCCGCGAGCGCCGGCGATGAGAGCAACGGACGCAGCAGCGCCGTGAGCTGTGACAGATCGAGACCGCCGGGCATCAGGTAGTCGGTCGCGGGGAACACCGCCTCATCGAGCACGTCGACGTCCAGGTGGACCCAGAAGCGGCCGGGGTCCTCGGCGAACCGAGCCGCAACGCTCCCTCCGACCCCCGTAGGGTCGGCACGGACGCCGTCGACATCGATGTGGATGAGTCCCACGACGGCGTCCGGGTGCGGATGGCCGTACCCGAGCGCCTCGTCCAGATCGCGATACCCGAGGATGGCGGCGTGGCGAGCGTCGGTGGCGGGCGCCGCCGCATCCCGCCACGCCGCCGGGCCTCGCCCGAGGATGACCGACATCGGCATGTCGGCCGCCTCACCGGTGGGCGAGGTCACGCCGTCGTAGGGATCGAGGTGACCGTCGAGGTGGGCGATCGCCGTGGCGCCCGCAGCACGTTGCGCCCCGGCGAGCGCGCCGGGGAGCAGCGAGCAGCACCCGCCCATCAGGAAGGGCACGGCCCCGCCGCCCACCAGCTGCTCCGTGGCGAGCGCCACGGTCCTCGTCATGGCGAGGACGTCGTCGCTCGCCACGATCCCCGTCTCGGGGTCACGTTCGTCCCCGCGCACCCGCACGGGCAGGTCGCCGTCGTCGCGCGTCCACGGGTCGCCGTCCCGGATCAGCTCCCGGAACGCGCCCGGCGCGTGCTCCGTGCCCCCGGCCCGGCCGACGGAGTCGATCGGCCCCCCGACGAGCACGAGCGGGTAAAGCACGATGGACCGGTCAGCTCCCGCGGAGGAAGGTGTCGACCTCGGCGGCGTGTTCCTCGTAGTGGCGGAACGTCTCACCCGCGAACTCGTCGGCCGCTTCCTCGGTGGGGGCCCCGAGCCGGGCCAACGCCGCGCGGGCCCGTTCGCGTTCCCTCTCCGACCTGGCCCACGCTTCCTCCCACGACAGGGTCCGCGCTTCCTCGAACACCTTGGCGTTCACCGCATCCCAGTAGGCGTCGTCGTGGTCGGGCTCCGCTGGGAGACCGGCCGCGATCTTCTCCAGCTCGCCGCCCACGAACCCCGCCCAGTAGCCGCAGTGCCAGACCAGGTCGTGCACCGACCACCCGGGCACGACACCTTCCTCGTTGCGCCGGTCGGCGGGCACCGCATCCATCGCAGTCCTGAGGGCATCCCAGGCCACCGCCTCCTGGGCCAGCAGCTCGTCGGCGGTCATGACGTCGCCCCGGCCATGGAGGCGAGGTCCGCGCCGTGCTCGGCGTAGTGCTCGATCGTGTCGTTCACGAAGTACCCCCGTGCGTTCTCGTCGACCTCGGGGAGCGCCGCGAACGCCGGGCGGATCCGTCCCCGCGCGGCGACCAGCCGGTCCCACGCCTCGTCCCACACGATCGAGCGCGACTCCTCGAGCAGCTGGGCGTTGCGTTCGTCCAGGTCGATCGGCTCCGGACGCCAGGTCCCCGCCACCATCTCCTCGAGCTTGCCGGCCGCCCGCTCCATCCAGGCGCCCACGTGCCAGAGCACACCGGTGGGCGACCAGCCGTCGCGGAGCTCCGGGAGATCGCGCTTCTCCGCAGGGATCGCCCCGGCGAGCGCGGAGAACCCGGTCCACGCGGCCTCCTCGCGCGGGAAGAGCTCGTCGCGATCGTCCGTCATCGCGTCCGTGGGAAGCCGAGGTCGACCGACGACGTGGCGGGATCTGGCCACCGCGACGTGACCACCTTGCCGCGGGTGTAGAAGGCGATCCCCTCGGGGCCGTACATGTGGTTGTCGCCGAACAGCGACGCCTTCCAGCCGCCGAACGAGTAGTAGGAGACGGGGACCGGGATGGGGACGTTGATGCCGACCATCCCGACCTGGACGTCGAACTGGAACTGCCGGGCCACCCCGCCGTCGCGCGTGAACAGCGCGACGCCGTTCCCGTACGGGTTCTCGTTCACCAACCGCAGCGCCTCGTCGTAGGTCTCGGCGCGCACGACGCCGAGCACCGGTCCGAAGATCTCGTCGCGGTACGCGTCCATCTCCGGGGTCACGTGGTCGAGCAGCGACACACCCAGGAAGAAGCCGTCGCGCCGGTACACGTCGTCCTGCCGCCCGTCACGAACGAGGGTGGCGCCCTGCGCCGGACCGCTCTCCAGGTACGACGCCACCCGGTCCCGGTGCTCGCGGGTGACGAGCGGTCCCATCTCCGAGTCCGGCCCGGCGCCGTCGCCCACGGTCACCTTCGGGAGACGCTCGGCGATCTTCGCGACCAGCTCGTCACCGATGCCGCCCACCGCGACGACCGCGCTGATCGCCATGCACCGCTCCCCCGCGCTGCCGTACCCCGCGGAGACGGCGGCGTCCGCAGCCATGTCGAGGTCGGCATCGGGCAGCACGATCATGTGGTTCTTGGCGCCGCCGAGCGCCTGCACGCGCTTCCCGTTCCGGGTCCCCGTCTCGTAGATGTACCGGGCGATCGGGGTAGAACCGACGAACGAGACCGCCGCGATGCCGGGGTGCTCCAGGATCCGGTCGACCGCGACCTTGTCCCCCTGCACCACGTTGAAGACGCCGTCGGGGATGCCGGCGTCCTTGAGCAGCTCGGCGAGGAACAGGGACGAGCTCGGGTCCTTCTCCGAGGGCTTCAGGACGAAGCAGTTCCCGCACGCGATCGCGTTGGCGAACATCCAGATCGGGACCATCGCCGGGAAGTTGAAGGGCGTGATCCCGGCAGCGACCCCCAGGGGCTGCCGGATCGAATAGACGTCGATGCCGGTCGACACCTGCTCGCTGAACCCACCCTTCAGCAGGCTCGGGATCGCCGTGGCGAACTCGACGTTCTCGATCCCGCGCTGGATCTCGCCAGCCGCATCCGACAACACCTTCCCGTGCTCGCCGGTGAGGACCCGCGCCAGCTCGGGTTTGCGTTGCTCGAGCAGCTCACGGATCGCGAAGAAGATCTCGGCGCGCTTGCTCAGCGACGTGGCGCGCCATCCGGGGAACGCCTCGTTCGCGGCGTCGACGGCCGCGTCCACGTCGGCCGCGCTCGCGAAGTCGACCTCGTGCGTCTGGACGCCGGTGGCGGGGTTGTAGACCGGTCCGCTCCGGCCCGACTCACCCGGCACGATCTTCCCACCGATCCAGTGACTGATGCGATCCATCGGTGCCCCCCTCGTCCGTCCGCGCAAGCGTACCGGAGGGGTGCGGTGGGATGTCGTCCGGACGGTCGGGTCAGGCCGAGGCGAGATCCACGAGCTCACCGATGGCGGTGTACGGGGTCCGGCAGGCGTCCGCGACGCCCTGGATCGTCACGGCTCCGTCCCACGTGTTGACGCCCGACGCCAAGGCCGGGTCGTGCCGGATCGCCGCCTCGATCCCGCCCGCGGCGATCGCGAGCACGTAGGGCAGCGTGACGTTCGTGAGCGCGTAGGTCGACGTACGCGGGACGGCCCCCGGCATGTTCCCGACGCAGTAGTGCACGACATCGTCCACGACGAACGTGGGGTCCGCGTGCGTCGTCACATGCGACGTCTCGAAGCAGCCGCCCTGGTCGATGGAGATGTCGACGAGCACGGTGCCCGGGCGCATCGCACGGACGTGGTCCGCCGTGACGAGGTGCGGCGCCTTGGCCCCCGGGACGAGCACCGCACCGACCACGAGATCCGCGTCGAGCACGAGGTGTTCGACCGCCAGACGTGACGACATCACGGTCTGCAACCGGCCGTGCCAGATCCGGTCGATCTCGCGAAGCCGCTCCACGTCGCGGTCCACGACCACGACCTCGGCCTGCATCCCCGCGGCGATCTCCGCCGCGTTCCATCCGGCTATGCCCCCGCCCAGCACGACCACCTTCGCCGGCATCACACCCGAGGCGCCGCCCATGAGCACGCCGCGCCCCCCCTGCGGTCGCTCGAGGTACTTCGCTCCCTCCTGTGGCGCCATCCGCCCCGCGATCTCCGACATCGGCGCGAGCAGCGGCAGCCTGCCGTCCGGCCGCTGCACCGTCTCGTACGCGACGGCGCGGACGCCCCGATCCATCAGGAACCGCGTGAGCCGCTCGTCCGCCGCCAGGTGCAGGTAGGTGAACAGGACGTGGTCGGGGCGGAACCGCTCGTACTCCTCCGGCTGTGGCTCCTTCACCTTCACGATCAGACCGGCCTCGGCGAACACGGCGTCGGCGTCGGGGACGATCTCCGCGCCGGCGGCCACGTACTGCTCGTCCGTGATCGACGACCCGATCCCCGCGCCGGCCTGCACCACGACACGGTGCCCGTCGTGAACGAGCTCCCGCACCCCCTCCGGCGTCGCGGCGACCCGGTACTCGTGGTTCTTCACCTCGGTCGGGATGCCGATGTTCACGTCCGCGCCTCCAGTCCGTCGATCGCCGCTCCGAGGCCTTCCGCGAGCTCGCGCAGATCCGCGTCGTCCATGACGAGCGGCGGCGACACCTGGATCGCCCCGGGGGCGAGCATGCGGGTCATGATGCCCTGTTCCCGGCACGCGGGCACGACGCGGCCGAGCAGACCGGGGTCGGCGGCGAGCGCCGCCGGCGCGATCTGCACGGCCGCGAGCACCCCGGTCCCCGAGCGCACCTCGTCCACGAGGCGCCGCTCCTGGAGCGGCGCGAGGGCGGCGGTGAGCTCCGTCTCCAGCACGGCGGCCCGCTCGAGCAGCCCTTCGCGTTCGAGGATGTCGAGGTTCGCCAGAGCCGCCGCCGAGACCGTTGCGTGTCCCGAATACGTGTACCCGTGACGGAACATGCCGGCACCGGGAGCGAAGAACGGCTCCCAGACGTTCGGCGAAGCGATCACCGCGCCGAGCGGCAGGTAGCCGCTCGTGATCCCTTTCGCGCAGGTGATCGAGATCCGGTTGCAGCTCGAACCGGGCGCTCGCGAACCAGGCGCCGGTCCGGCCGAACCCCGTGATGACCTCGTCGGCGACGAACAGGACGCCCGCCTCGCGGCAGACCTGCCGCGCGGCTGCCAGGTAGCCCTCGGGTGGCGGGAAGACGCCGCCGGCTCCGAGGACCGGCTCGCAGAAGAACGCCGCCACCCTCCCGGTGCCGAGCCGGTCGATCGTCGCGCGGAGCGCCTCCGCGTCATCCCACGGGACCTCGACCACGTCTTGCAGCAAGCCGCCGTAGCCCTCCAGGTTGGCCGGGATCCCCGACAAGGACGTCCCGCCCGTGTGCATGCCGTGGTACGCGCGCTCCCGCCGGACGAGGACGGTGCGCTCCGGCTCACCCACCCGTTGCCAGTACCGCCGCGCGATCTTCGTGGCCGTGTCGATCGAGTCGGATCCACCGCTCGTGAAGAAGACCTTGGCGTGGGGCACCGGAGCGAGCGCGGCCACCCGCTCGGCGAGGGCCTGGGTCGGCGGGTTCGTGAGATTCGCCGAAGGTCGAGGACGCCTCGAGCTCGCGCATCTGCGCGGCGGCCGCATCGACGATCTCCGTCCTTCCGTGGCCGACGTTGCAGTACCAGAGCCCGGCGGCGGCATCGAGGTAGCGACGCCCCGTCGCATCCCAGATGTGGACGCCATCGCCGCGGACGAGCGACAGTTCCCCGGTCGCCTCGACCGCGGCCATGTCCGCGAACGGATGCCAGAAGAACGTCACGCGGCCGGGATGCTAGCGCGCCCGGGAGGAACGGCCAGGATGACGCCGGTCGCGATCGTTCGGTGTTCGGCAGAACTCTCGCCTGCGGGTGCCGGAGATCGTGCACTCTCTTGACGGATCCACCTCTCGGGGGCGAGAGTTCGCTCCATGCAGTGGGGAGGAGGCGGTTCCCAGGCGGCTCTCCGCGAAGGGAACCGCCGCAGGATCGTCAGGCTGTTGCGAGTCCGGGGCCCCTTGACCCGCGCGGAGCTCTCGCGCAGGGCCGGCGTGTCCCGCTCGACCATCTCTGCCATCGTCGGTGAGCTGCTCGCGGCGGATCTCATCCGGGAGGTGGCGGACGGGTCGGCCGATCGGCCCCGCGGCCAGGTCGGGCGCCCGGGGTCGCTCTTGGCTCTCAACCCCGCGGCCGGCGCCGCGATCGGTGTCGATGTCGACCACGAGCAGCTGCGCGTGATCGTGGCCGATCTCGCGCACACGGTTCTCGCCGAGACGTCCGAGCCGCTCGAGATCGACCACGACGCCGCCGACGCCATGGCGCTGGCGTCGGGCCTCATCGATCGCGTGCTGGAGCAGGCGAACCTGGATCGCCACCGGGTGCTGGGCGTGGGGATGGCGCTCGCGGGCCCGATCGAGCAACCCGCCGGGACGGTTCGACCTTCGAGCATCTCGCCGAGTTGGGTGGGCATCGATGCGGGCGCAGCGATGGGCGCCAAGCTCGGTGTCCCCGTGTTCGTGGACAACGATGCCAACCTGGGTGCCCTCGCCGAGCTCATGTGGGGTGCCGCCCGCGGCGTGTCCGACGGTGCCTACGTCCGCGTGGGCACCGGGATCGGTGCCGGTCTCATCATCGGCGGCGCCGTCTATCGAGGAGCGATCGGGACGGCGGGCGAGATCGGACACTCGACCATGGCGCAGGACGGACCGGTGTGCCGGTGCGGCAACCGAGGGTGCCTCGAACGTGTGGCCGGTGGGCGCGCCCTGCTCCACAGCCTCGCCGGCAACCACGGGTCGGAGATCACCCTGCAGCAGATGCTCGAGCATGCCCTCGAAGGAGAGGCTGCCTGCCGCCGGATCATCGCCGATGCCGGGTACGTGATCGGCGTCCAGGTGGCGACGCTCTGCAACCTCCTGAACCCCGAGCGGGTGATCATCGGGGGACCGCTCAGCCCAGCAGGCGACATCCTGCTGGATCCGCTGCGCCACACGATCTCGCGGTCGGCCTTGCCCATCGCTGCCGAGACGGTCCAGGTCGTCCTCGGAGAGCTCGGCGATCGAGCCGCCGCGCTCGGAGCGGTGGCGCTCGTCCTCCAGCGGGTCGACCCGCTCGTCAACGAGACCACCACGACCTGGGACGACGGTATCGGCACGGGAGACGGCTGGTTCGATCCGTCGCGGGACCTGGCCGCCGGGACGAGGAAGGAGGTTCCGCTACCGATCGCAGCACGATGACTGCGTTGCGGGCAAGGGGTTCCGCAGCTTAGGCTCGCAGCGCAACCGAACGGCCGGGCTCCGATGTGCAGGTGCCGCCGTCGGGCGAACAGCACCACACCACGAGGGGGTGGACATGGCAAGCAAGCGGAAGGCATTGACCTGGATCGCGCTGCTCACGGCGCTCGTCCTGGTCATGGCGGCGTGCAGCGACGACAGCTCGTCGCAGCCCGCCGGCAGCGGGAGCGGCACCGGGAGCGGAGGAGGAGGCAGCATCTGGGTGCTCCTTCCCGACACCGAGTCGTCGACCCGTTGGGAGGAAGACGACCGGCGGTACTTCAAGGAGAACTTCGAGGCGGCCGGTCTCGTCGAAGGCGAGGACTTCACGATCGTGAACGCCGAGGGTGACGCCGCGACGCAGCAGTCCCAAGCGGAGCAGGCGATCGCCGACGGCGCGAGTGTCATCGTGCTCACCAGCCTCGACACCGGCTCCGGAGCCGCGATCATCGACCAAGCCGCCGAGGCGGACGTGCAGGTCCTCGAGTACGACCGGTTCAACACCGGTGGTGCCGGTGGCGCTGCGTACGTCAGCTTCGACAACGTCGCGGTGGGCGCGGCGATGGCGGAGGTCCTCGGGCCGGTGATCGACGACCTCGGCCTGGACCCGGCGCGCGTCGTGATGCTCAACGGCGGCGAGGAGGACAACAACTCCTTCCTGTTCAAGCAGGGTTACGAGGCGACCGTCACCGAGCATGTCGACGCGGGCACGTGGGAGTTGGTCGCCGACCAGCACGTCCCGGGCTGGGACAACCAGGAAGCGCTGACGATCATGGAACAGATCCTGGTCGACGCGAACAACGGCGTGGACGCCGTGTTCGCGGCGAACGACGGACTCGCGGCGGCCACGGCCAATGCGGTCGACTCCGCCGGGATGGACCCCATCCCGATCAGCGGCCAGGACGCCACCGCGGAGGGGATGCAGAACATCCTCCTCGGCAGGCAGACCATGAGCGTCTACAAGCCGATCCAGAACGAGGCGGGTCTCGCATCGGCGATCGCGCTCTCGCTGCGCGCCGGCGAGGACATCCTCACCGCGACGTACGACTACGACTACTCCCTCATCGGGATCGAGGCGGCGACGGGTCAGCCGACGGACTCGGCCGAAGGTGACGGCGTGGTGCCGTACTTCGGCCTCGTGCCGATCCCCGTCACCGAGGACAACATGGCGGACACCGTCATCGCCGACGGCTTCCGCACGGTCGACGAGATCTGCACGGGCGATGTCGCCGACACGACCTGGTGCCAGGACAACGCCTGACCCAAGGTCTGTACGGGTGGTGCGGCGACCGGGACGCGTTCCGACGCGTCCCGGTCGTCGCACGCTGAGAGGGAGGCCGGACGTCGATGGCTGGTGAATCGCTCCTCGCGTGCACGGGACTCTCGAAGGCCTTCGGCGCCGTCCAGGCGTTGTATCGCGTCGACTTCGAGGTCCGGCGCGGGGAGGTCATGGCGCTCGTCGGCGACAATGGGGCCGGCAAGTCCACCCTGATCAAGGGGATCGCCGGGATCTACCCGTTCGACGAGGGAGACGTCCGGTTCGAAGGGAACCCCACGCGGATCCACAGCCCCCGGGAAGCCGCGCGGCTCGGCATCGAGGTCGTGTATCAGGACCTCGCCCTGGCGGACAACCTCGACGTCGTCGGCAACATGTTCCTCGGCCGAGAACGGATCCGTGGAGGTCTCGTCCTGGACGAGGCGGGCATGGAACAGGCGGCGGCGCAGACCCTCGCGAGCCTGTCGGTCACGACGCTCCGATCGGTCCGCCAGCGGGTGATCGGTCTGTCCGGCGGGCAGCGGCAGGCCGTGGCCGTCGCCAAGTCGGTGATGTGGAACTCGAAGCTCGTGATCCTGGACGAGCCCACGGCAGCCCTCGGCGTGGCGCAGACCCGGCAGGTGCTGGACCTGGTACGACGCCTGGCCGAACAGGACCTCGGGGTGGTCATCATCTCCCACAACCTCCACGACGTGTTCGATTGCGCCGACCGGATCACGGTGCTGCGTCTCGGACAGCAGGTGGCGCTCTACGACCGAGCCGCCGTCACGCAGCAAGATGTGGTCCACGCCGATCACGGCGGGCGAGCTCCAGCACGTCCCCGGGATGGCGGACGCGGCGGCGGTGGAAGCGCGATGAGCGAGCACGACGCCGGCGCGGTGGTACCCGAGGAGGGTGCCGCCGGGGCAACGGTGGTGGCCGAACCCTTCCAACGTCCCACCGTCGACCAGTCGTTCGCCGGCTACACACGACGATGGTGGCAGCGTGTCCGCGGTGGCGAGCTCGGCTCCCTGCCGATCGTCGTCGCCCTCATCGTCATCACGATCGTGTTCGGTGCCTTGGACGACACATTCCTCACGGAACGGAACTTCACCAACCTCTTGCTCCAGATGGCGGCCGTCGCCACCCTCGCGATCGGCATCGTCTTCGTCCTGCTGATCGGCGAGATCGACCTCTCGATCGCCTACGTGAGCGCCGTCGGCGGCGTCGTCATGACCCTCTTGATCCGGACGGGCGACCCGGGATGGCCGTGGTGGGCCGCGATCCGTCGCGGCGGTCACGGTCACGACGCTCATCGGGCTCCTGCAATCGCTCGTGATCACGAAGGCCGGTGTCCCGTCGTTCGTGGTCACGCTCGCCGGCTTGCTGATCTGGTCCGGCGTCGTGCTGGTCCTCATGACCCAGGCGACGACCACAGGCAGCATCAGGATCTCGGAACCGACCATCGTCGCGATCGCCAACTCGTTCCTCAGCGACACGCAAGGATACGTGCTCGGCTTCATCGTCGTCGGAGGGTTCGCGCTGTCTCAGGCGACCACGGCGCGGTCCCGCCGCACCGGCGGACTCGAGGCGAAGCCGACCTCCCTCCTCGTCCTCCAGATCGCCGGGCTCGCGACCGTGACCTTCGCCGCTGTGTACTACGCGAACCTCGACCGCGGCGTGCCGATGGCGACCGTCATCCTGGGGATCTTCCTCCTGCTCTGGTCCTTCGTGGCCTCGCGCACGCGCTTCGGACGCCACGTCTACGCCGTGGGCGGGAACCCGGAAGCGGCGCGGCGCGCCGGGATCCGGGTCGACCGGATCCGGATCTGGGTGTTCATGATCAACGGCTTCATGGCCGGGGTCGGCGGGATCATGCTCGCCTCGAGGCTCCGGTCCGTGGCCACCAGCTCGGGCGGCGGGGACCTGCTGCTGAACGTGATCGCGGCGGCGGTCATCGGCGGCACCAGCCTGTTCGGCGGCGTCGGACGTGTCGTCTCCGCCCTGCTGGGCGCGCTCGTCATCGCCTCGATCAACAGCGGCATGAACCTCCTGGGTCTGCCGCAGGGCACGCGGTCCGTGATCACCGGGCTCGTCCTGCTGGTCGCCGTCCTGATCGATGCCGTGTCGAAGCGCATGCGGGCCGCCCGCGGCGTAGCCTGACCGTGCGAGGCGGAGCCCCGCAGGAGGTGGAGGCGAGATGACGTACGAACCGAAGTCGGAACATCGCTTCTCGTTCGGTCTGTGGACGGTGGGCAACATCGGGATCGACCCGTTCGGCGAGCCGGTCCGCGAGGTCCTCTCCCCCGTGCAGCTCGTGGAGCTGCTCGCGGAGGTCGGCGCCTGGGGCGTGAACCTCCACGACAACGACCTCGTCCCGATCGACGCGAGCGCGCACGAACGTGACCAGATCGTGGATGATTTCCGCAAGGCGCTCGATGCGACCGGCCTCGTCGTCCCCATGGCCACGACGAACCTGTTCCGCGACCCCGTGTTCCGTGACGGCGCCTTCACGGCGAACGACCCGCGGGTCCGAGCGCTGCGCGCTCCAGAAGACGATGCGGGCGATCGACCTGGGCGTGGAGCTCGGCGCCACGACCTACGTGTTCTGGGGCGGACGTGAAGGGGTGGAGACCGACTCCTCGAAGGACCCGCTCACCGCGCTCGGGTGGTACGCGGACGCGCTGAACTTCCTCTGCGGGTACGTGAAGGACCAGGGCTACGAACTGCGCTTCGCGCTCGAGTCCAAGCCGAACGAGCCGCGCGGCGACATCTACCTGTCCACCACGGGAGCGATGCTCGCCTTCATCTCGACGCTGGAGCACGCGGAGATGGTCGGCGTGAACCCCGAGGTGGCCCACGAGCACATGGCCGGCCTCAACTTCACCCACCACGTGGCGCAGGCGTGGTCCATGGGCAAGCTGTTCCACATCGACCTCAACGACCAGATCCCGGGGCGCTACGACCAGGACCTCCGCTTCGGCTCGGCGAACCCGAAGGCGGCGTTCTTCCTCGTGAAGTTCCTCGAGGACGTCGGCTACACCGGCAGCCGGCACTTCGACGCCCACGCCTACCGGACCTCGGACTACGACGACGTGAAGGCGTTCGCGCGCGGCTGCATGCGCACGTACCTGATCCTCAGGGAGAAGGCGGAGCGGTGGAACGCCGACCCGCGGATCCAGGAGCTGGTGGCCAGGATCACGGCGGACGACGGGAGCACGGCCGACGTGCTGGGGCCGTACTCGCCGGAACGCGCCGCGGCCCTGCAGGGGGTCGAGCTCGATCGCCGGATGCTCGCGGCGCGCGGGCAGCCGTACGAGGAGCTCGACCAGCTCACGGTCGAGCTGCTGCTCGGGGTGACGTGACGGCGTTCGCCGGATCGGCGCCGTGACCTCCGCTTCCTCGACCCTCACCCTGGGGCTCGACGTCTCGACCACGGCGACGAAAGCGCTCCTGCTGGACGGCGCCGGCGTGATCCGCGCGACGGCCGCCGCGGGGTACGCGGCGTCGACGCCTCGACCGGGGTGGAGCGAACAGGATCCGGCGCTGTGGTGGGACGCGACGGTCGAAGCGATCGGTGCCGCGCTGGCGGATGCCGGGGTCGCCGGCGACGAGATCGCGGCGGTGGGACTCGCCGGCCAGATGCACGGCTCCGTGGTGCTGGATGCTGCCGGTGACGTCCTCCGCCCCGCGATCCTCTGGAACGACCAGCGGACGGCCGAGGAATGCGACCTGATCCGCGAGGTCGTGGGCGCGGAGCGGCTGATCGCGATCACCGGGAACGACGCGCTCACGGGGTTCACCGCTCCCAAGCTCCTCTGGATCCGGCGCCACGAGCCCGAGATCTGGGCGCGGATCTCGCACGTGCTCCTGCCGAAGGACTTCGTCCGGTACCACCTCACCGGCGACCATGCCGTGGACCGCGCCGACGGTGCCGGCACGCTGCTCTTCGACCTCGCGCTGCGCGACTGGTCCGACGAGGTGCTCGACGCGCTCGGCCTCGACCCCGCCTGGCTCCCACGGACGTACGAAGGGCCCGACGTGACGGGGGCGATCTCCGCCGCGGCGGCGGAGATCACGGGGTTGGCGGCCGGGACCCCCGTGGTGGCCGGCGGCGGCGATCAAGCCGCCGCCGCCGTCGGCGTCGGCGCGGTGGATCCCGGGGTCCTCTCCGTCTCGCTCGGGACGAGCGGCGTCGTCTTCGCGGCGACCGACCGCCCCCTGGTCGAGCCGCACGGGCGCCTCCACGCCTTCTGCCACGCGGTTCCCGGGCGGTGGCACCTGATGGGCGTCATGCTCTCCGCCGCGGGGAGCCTCCGCTGGTTCCGCGATGCGCTGGCGCCGAGAGGTTCCGTTCGAGGAGCTGAGCGCGGAAGCGGCGAACGTGGCGCCGGGCGCCGACGGCCTTCTATTCCTCCCCTACCTCACCGGCGAGCGCACGCCGCACCCCGACCCGCTGGCGCGAGGCGCGTTCGTCGGGCTCACGGTCGGTCACACGCGAGCCCATCTCACGCGAGCGGTCTTGGAGGGCGTGGCGTTCGGGTTGCGCGACTCGCTGGAGCTGATGCGTGGACTCGGTCTCTCGGGCGGAGAGGAAGCGCGGGTGACCGGTGGCGGGAGCAGGAGCCCGGTGTGGCGACGGATCGTGGCCGACGTGCTGGGCCTGCCCACCACGTCGATGCGGACGGCCGAAGGGGCCGCGCACGGAGCGGCGATCCTGGCCGCCGACGGGCGCGGGCGCCTTCCCCACCGTGCAGGCGGCCACGACGGCCCTGGTCGAGACCGACGAGACGATCGAGCCGGGGCCGGAAGCCGACGGCTACGCCGCGGCGTACGAGCGCTACCGCGCCCTCTACCCGGCGCTCGCACCGACCTTCCACGCTCTCGGCCTCGCGGCCGGCTGACCGGCGTCAGCTGGGGTCGCCGACCTCGACGATCCGCTCGAGCACGCGCAGGTTCGCCAGCGCGTCCTCGGTGGGGATGGGGACGGGCTCCCCGTCGAGGACCGCGGCGGCGAACCGCTCGGCCTGCACCGTGTAGGAATCCGCGGCCGGCAGGGTGATCACCTCGGTGTCCGGGTGGACGGGAGGATCGCCGCCGGCCGTCAGGAACACCTCGGTGGGCAGGTCGGGCGGGATGTTGAACGGGATCGCGATCGAGATCCTGCCCTCCGTGCCGTACACGTGCACGCGTTGGTCGGTCTCCGCCCGGGTGGAACAGACGAACGAGGCCACGCCGTCGTCGAACCGCAGGATCGCGGCGCTCAGCACGTCGACGCCGCTCCCCGGGTCGCGGGTGACGGTCGCCTCGACCTCACCGGGTTCCCCTTCGAAGAGCATCCGCGACAGGTTCACGCAGTAGCAGCCGATGTCCATCAGCGCGCCGCCCCCGTACGCGGCGATGTTCCGGATGTTCGCGGGATCGTCGTTGTAGTAGGAGAACCAGCTCTGGACGGCCTGCAGCGTGCCGATCCGACCCGAGGCGACGAGCTCACGGACGGTCACCCAGGTGGGATGGAGGCGATACATGAACGCCTCCATGAGCGTGACGCCTTCCGCGGCGCAGACGTCGACCATCTCCTGGGCCTCTGCCGACGACACGGCGAGCGGCTTCTCGCAGAGCACGTGCTTGCCGGCACGTGCCGCCGCGATGGTCCACGCCGCGTGCAGGTGGTTCGGCAGCGGGTTGTAGACGGCGTCGACCTCCGGGTCGGCCAGGAGCGCCTCGTACGAGCCGTGGGCGGTCGGGATGCCGAGGCGGCCGGCGGCCGCCTCGGCGGTCGCGGGATCACGTGACGCGATCGCGACCACGCGGCAGCGTTCCGCTGCCTGCGTGGCCGGGATCGACCTTCGCGACCCCGATGTTGGCGGTGGACAGCACGCCCCAGCGCAGCTCGCTCATCCGTCGACCCCTCCGTACGAGATGACCTCCACGGTCCCGGCCGCCGCGCTCCGCGCGGCGGCCTCGATCACCCGCAGACCCGCCACGGAGTCCATCGGGTCCACCGGCATCGCCGCCCCGGACCGGAGCGCGGCGGCGACCCCCGCATAGAACGCGGGGTAGGCGCCGCGCTCCGATGCCACCGGCCGCTCGCTCCCCTCCGTCCCCACGACCCCCCACCGCTCTTGCGGCTCGGTCCACCAGTCCCCGTCGCTCGCGTCCGCGCCTGCGGCCAGGGCTTCCTCCTGCCCGTCGAGCCCGTACGACCGGAACCCCGCCGCGGAGCCGAGGACACGGAACCGTGGACCGAACAGGGGCGCCACGGCGCTCATCCACAGGTGGCTCTGCACCCCGCCGGGATGCGTGAGGGCGACGAACGAGTCGTCGTCCACCTGGGCGCCGGACCGCCGCCGGCCGAGCTCGGCGTAGACGTGCGTGGGCCGTCCGAACAGCTGCATCGCTTGATCGATGAGATGGCTCCCCAGGTCGAAGAGCAGGCCACCGGCCTCATCCGTCCCGCTCCGTTCGCGCCACGCATCCGCGTCGCGCAGCGGCCGGAACCGTTCGAACCGGGACTCCAGCCGGGCCGGCTCGCCGAGCGCTCCTTCGCTCAAGAGGCGGCGGAGCGTGAGGAAGTCCGAGTCCCAGCGACGGTTCTGGAAGACGGTGAACGGAACGTCGCGGCCGCGTGCGGCCGCGACGAGCTGTTCAGCGTCGGCGGCGGTGGGCGCGAGCGGCTTGTCCATGACCACGGCGAGCCCCGCCTCGATGGCCGCGAGCCCGAGCGGCACGTGCGCGCTGTTCACCGTGGAGATCACGACCGCGTCGTGATCTCCCGCGGCCAACCACAGCTCGTCGGCGCTCGCCAGGATGCGCGCCCCCGGGTAGCGACCCCGGGCGGCTTCCTGCCGCCCCGGGTCGCTCGTCACGATCGACGTGAGCTCGAGGCCCCGCGTGGCGGCCACGAGGGGCGCGTGGAAGACCGACCCCCCGAGCCCGTACCCGATCAGCCCGACCCTGAGGGGGCCCTCTGCGGCGGCCTGGTCGCCGCCCGTTCTCCGATCCATGCGTTCCTCCCGGCCGGTGGAGCGGCGAGCATAGGCAAGATCGGGAGCGTGCGCCCGCGCCAGGCCCGCGATCAGCCGGCGATCGCTCGCGCCCCTCGCTTGACGAGCTGGTCCGCCACGATGCTCCGCTGGATCTCCGAGGTCCCCTCCCAGATCCGGTCGACGCGGACCTCGCGGAAGAAGCGCTCGGCGACGTTCTCGCGCATGTACCCACGTCCGCCGAAGATCTGGACCGCCCGGTCCGCCACGCGACCCGCCATCTCGCTCGCGTAGAGCTTGGCCATCGAACATTGCGCGTGCTGGATCTTCACGTCGACGCCCGCGTCGATGTTCTCGGCCAGCCGGTACGTCATGAGGCGCGCCGCCCAGAGCTCCGTGAGCGAGTCGGCGAGCATGTGCGCGATCGCCTGGTTCTCCACGATCGGACGGCCGAACTGGATGCGGTGCTGTGCGAACGCCGAGGCCTCGTCGATCAGCCGTTCGGCGGCGCCGCAGCACCGCGCCGCGATCATCAGGCGCTCGTACCGGAACCATTCGTAGGTGAACGCCATCCCGTCGCCCTCGGACCCGATCAGGTTCTCGGCCGGCACGCGGACATCGTCGAACGCCACGATCGCGTGGGTATCGGGATAGGTGTGCATGTAGGGGGGCTCGCGGACGAGCCGCACCCCCGGGGTGTCCTTGTCGACCACGAACATCGCGTGCTCGCCGTCGTGCTGACCCCCGGTGATCTTCGCCTGGACGAAGCAATAGCTCGCGACGTTGAACGACGTGACGTGCATCTTCTCGCCCGCGATCACGTAGTGATCGCCGTCGCGCCGGGCGGTGGCCTCGATCGCGTCGACGTCCGAGCCCGGCGCCGGCCTCCGTGATCGCGTAGCACTCGTGGAGCTCACCGCGGATCGTCGGCAGGATCCAGGTCTGCATCTGGTGCTCGGTCATGACGGCCGGCGCCCACGCGGGCGGCGTGAACACGCACCACCCGAGGGCGTTCGTCACACGCCCGATCTGCTCGGAGACCAGCACCTGCTGGAGCACGGTCATGCCCGAGCCGCCGAGCTCCGTCGGCATGTTCATCGCGGCGAGACCGAGGTCGATCGCCATCCGCTGGTGACGGTGGCGGACGTCGTCCGGGATGTGGCCGCCGTGCTCTTCGGCGTGCACCTCCCAGGGGATCAGCTCATCGTCGACGAAGGCGCGGGCGCGGTCCTGGATCGCCCGGTCGGCGTGGGACAGCGGATAGGTGGTCATGCCGCCGAGGATACGGGCCGGGGACAGCGGACCGTCAGCCCCTCAGCGGAGGAACTCGAGACGGTCGCGATGCGCGGCGACCTGCTCCAGGATGTCGGGATCGGGCGTGTGGTCACGCACGGGCTCGTCGATCTCGGGCCGGTCTCCGAACAGCTCGCCGGACAGGTAGCGCTGGCCCGTGTCGCAGATCACCGTCACGATGCGCCGCAGCTCGGGGTGTGCCGCGGCGACCTTCGAGGCCGCCACCACGTTCATCCCCGACGAGGGGCCGCACAGCACGCCCTCCTGGCGGGCGAGCCGCCGCGCCATCTCGAGGGAGTCCTCGGTGCTCACGGTGACGATGCCGTCGAGGACCGCGAGATCGAGGTTGCGCGGGATGATCCCGTCGCCGATCCCCGGGACGCCGTGCGTGCCCCAGCGCTGCTCGCTGATGAGCGGGCACTCCGCGGGCTCCACGGCGTAGGCGACCACGCCCGGGACCCGCGCCTTCAGGGCGCGCGCGACGCCGGTGATCCAGCCGCCGGTCCCCTGCGAAGCCACGACCGCGTCGACACGGCCCTCGGCTTGTTCCCAGATCTCCACCCCGGAGATCTCCTGCGCGGCGGGGTTGTCCGGGTTCTCGAACTCGCCCGGGAAGAAGTACCGGTCGGGATCGGCCGCCACGATCTCGCGGAGCCGCGCGAGCGCCAGGTCGATGTCCGTGCCGGCGCCGGGCGTCAGCACGAGCTCGGCGCCGTAGGCCTCGATCATCCTCCGTCGCTCCGGGCTCATCCCCTCGGGCATGACCACCGTGCACGCGTAGCCCTTGATCGCGGCGACCGCGGCGCAGGCGATCCCCGCGTTCCCCGTGGTCGACTCGATGATCGTCATGCCGGGCCGGAGCTCCCCGCGCGCTTCGGCACGTGCCAGCATGTGGGCGTAGATCCGGTCCTTCACCGAGCCGGTCGGTCCGAACCACTCCACCTTCGCGAGGATCTCGAGCTGCGGCGCAACGCGAGTGAGCCGCACGAGCGGCGTCCGGCCGATCGTGTCGAGGAGCGACGAGGCCAACGTCCGGTCGCTCGACCAGTCGATCGTCATCGTCGGCGCTCCACGAACCCGAGCTGGCGGGACAGGACGCCCGCCGCCTCCACGGTCAACATGCCCACGCGGGGGAGATCGACGGCCGCCATCCGGAAGGCCGGGCCCGAGACGCCGACGGTGGCGGTCACCCGCCCGTCGGCGCGGCGGACCGGCGCCGCCACCGCGTTCAACCCGTCCTCCAGCTCCTCCATCGTCTGGGCGTAGCCGCGGCGTCGCACCTCGTCGAGGTGACGCCGGAGCTTCGCGGGGTCCACGATCGTGTTCGGCGTGAACCGCTCGAGCGGGGGCGTGAGATGCCGAGCGAGCTCCTCGTCGTCCATCGCGGCCAGGAGGACCTTGCCGTTCGAGGTGCAGTGCAGCGGCGTCCTGCGCCCGACCCAGTTCGCGGCCACGATCGCTCGCGTGCCGGCCACCTGGTCCACGTAGACGACGCCGTCGGTCGACAACATCCCCAGGTTCACGGTCTCGCGGGTGCGCTCGGCGAGATGCTCCAGGACGGGGCGTGCCGTACGCACCAGATCCATCCCGCTCATGGCGGTCCCCGCGAGCCGGACGAGCCCGAACCCGATCCGGTAGCGGTCGGTGACGGGATCGCGCTCGATCAGGCCGCGGTCCGCGAGCGTGGCGGCCAGACGCGACGCGGTCGCCTTGTGCACGCCGAGCCGACGCCCGAGCTCGGTCACCCCGAGCTCACCGGCGTCGGCGATCAGCTCCAAGGCGGTCACCGCTCGGGAGACCGACCGGAGCCCGGTGCCGTCCTCGTTCCCCATGTCGCAACGCTCCTGCGCGCTCCGCAACCCCGCCCGACCTGCGGAGGCTACGCCTCCCGTGTCGCGCCTGTCGAACCACCCGTTGCGAACCACGCACCTGCCCCCGGCTGGATCTCGGGCGGCTGTCCTACGATGCGCCCGCATGCACGAGCCCCCGTCCCGCTACTGGCGCGCAGCCGATCCCAAGCCCTCCTACGAGGTCGTCGTGGTGGGCGGTGGCGGGCACGGCCTGGCCACGGCGTACTACCTGGCCAAGAACCACGGCATCACCGACGTCTGCGTGGTGGAGAAAGGCTGGCTCGCGGGCGGCAACATGGCGCGCAACACCACGATCATCCGGTCGAACTACCTGTGGGACGAATCGTCCGCGATCTACGAGCACTCCCTGAAGCTCTGGGAGGGGCTCGAGGCGGAGCTCGACTGGGATCTGCAGTTCAGCCAGCGCGGCGTGCTGAACCTGGCCCACAACCTCGGGGACGTCCGAGGGAGCGTGCGCCGCGTCGAAGCGAACCGCCTGAACGGCATCGATGCCGAGTGGCTGGACCCCCCGCAGGTCAAGGAGATCTGCCCGATCCTGAACATCTCTCCGGACGTCCGCTACCCCGTGCACGGCGCCACGTTGCAGCGACGCGGTGGTGTCGCGCGGCACGACCGGGTCGCCTGGGCGTACGCGACGCGCGCGAGCGAGCTCGGGGTGGACATCGTCGAGCACGCTGAGGTCACCGGGTTCCTGCGGTCCGGCGCGGGCGCCGTCACGGGCGTCGAGACCACGCGGGGTGCCATCTCGGCGAGGAAGGTGGCCCTGGTGGCCGCCGGCCATACGAGCGTGCTCGCCTCCATGGTCGGGCTCCGGCTCCCGCTGCAGTCCCATCCGCTCCAGGCGCTGGTATCCGCGCTGTACGAACCCATCCTCGACTGCGTCGTGATGTCGAACGCGGTCCACGTGTACGTGTCGCAGGCCGACAAGGGCGAGCTCGTGATGGGCGCAGGGATCGACGCGTACAACGGCTACGCGCAGCGCGGCTCCTTCCACGTGATCGAGCACCAGATGGCCGCAGCCATCGAACTCTTCCCGATCTTCCGCCATGCCTCGCTGCTCCGCACCTGGGCGGGCATCGTCGACGTGTGTCCCGATGCGTCGCCCATCGTGGGCGACGACGCCGATCGAGGGCCTCTTCCTGAACTGCGGCTGGGGGACGGGGGGCTTCAAGGCGACGCCCGGCTCCGGGTGGGTGTTCGCCGACACGGTGGCCAACGGGCGACCGCACGGGCTCGCGGAGCCCTTCGCGCTGGAGCGCTTCACGAGCGGCGCGCTGATCGACGAGCACGGCGCCGCGGGGGTCGCGCATTGATGCGCGCGGATGGAGGGGCGCATCGATGCGCGCGGATGGAGGGGCGCATCGATGCGCGCGGATGGAGGGGCGCATCGATGCCTGCGGATGAGAGACACACCGATGCGGCGTGACACGATCCGTCGCTTCGCCCTCGCACTCCCGGAGGCCGAGGAGCGAGAGACGTGGGAGACGGCCACGTTTCGCGTGCGGAACAAGATCTTCATGATGTTCTCCGAGCAGGAGCGGCACGCTTGGGTGAAGTCCACCCGCGACGAGCAACAGGCGCTCATCGCGCAGGACGCCGACACCTTCTTCTTCCCGCCGTACGTGGGGCCGGGCGGCTGGGTCGGCGTGATCATCAGAACGGTCGACCCCGACGAGATGCGCGAGCTGATGATCGAGGCTTGGCGGATGACGGCGCCGAAGCGGCTGCTCGCGGCGTTCGACGAGGCGAAGGCCGGCTGACGTGCTGCTGATCAGCTGCCCCTGGTGCGGCCCGCGCGACGAGGTCGAGTTCCGCTACGGCGGGCAGGCGCACGTCACGTACCCGGCCGACCCCGAAGGCTTGTCCGACGAAGCGTGGGCGGACTACCTGTTCATGCGCGACAACCCGAAGGGCCCGTTCCGCGAGCGGTGGATGCACGCGGCGGGGTGCAGGCGGTGGTTCAACGCGGTGCGCGACACGGCGACCCATGCATTCGTCGCCACGTACCGGTACGGCGAGGAGCCACCCGAGGTCGACGGATGAGCGATGCGCGCCCCACCCGTCGAGCCCACGGGCGTAGGGTGACAGGTGATCATGGCGATCCCCGACGAGGTGCCAGAGCCCGACGAGGTGGGTCGGGCCTTCGTGGACGCGATCATCAGGAAGGATCGCGTCGGGTTGATGGGCGTGTTGGCGCCGACGGTCGAGTTCCGTGGACTGACGCCCGGCAGAGCGTGGGAAGCCAGCGACCCGCAGGGTGTGGCGGAGATCGTCTTCGGACCCTGGTTCGAACCTACGGACCACGTCCGCGAGGTCCTCGAGGTGACGACGGGGACCGTGGCGGACCGGCAGCGGCTGGCGTACCGGTTCCTCATGGACAGCGACGGCGGACCGTGCGTCGTGGAACAACACGGGTTCTTCGACGCCGTGGACGGGCGGATCGTCCGGCTCAGCATGATGTGCTCCGGCTACCGCCCCGTGGAGGAACCGGCGGCGGACTGAGGCGCCTCCGGTGACGGCGCGGCGGCTCCCCTCCGGCGGCGATCGGATCGACCGGTCCCGGCCGCTCTCGTTCTCGTTCGACGGCGTGCCGATGACGGGGTTCGCCGGGGACACGGTGGCGAGCGCCCTGCTGGCGAACGGCGTGACCGTGGTCGGGCGCTCGCCGATCCAGGGCCGGCCACGGGGCGTGATGACCGCCGGGGTCGAGGAGCCGAACGCGTTCATCGAGGTGTCGGCGCCGTGGTTCGACCCCATCGTGGCCGCCACGATGGTCAATCTGGTTGACGGCATGGTGGCCGTGCCGAGACCGGGGGTGGGTCGGCTGCCAGAGGAGTCGCCGCCCGCCCGCCCGGCCGTCCACCGGCACCGCCACGTGGAGACGCTCGTGGTCGGCGGCGGCTCGGCGGGCCTCGCCGCGGCGGCCGAGGCGGTGCTGGGAGGTGGCCGCGTGTTGCTGGTCGAGCGGGCGCCGTTCAGGCCCGCGCTCGAGGAGCTCGCCGAGCGGGGGATCGGGTTCCTGACGGGGACCGTCGCCACCGGGCTGTACGACGACGGCTCCGTGGTCCTGCATCAGCGGGACGAGGTGGACACGATCTGGCATGTGCGCGCCGGTCGCGTGATCCTCGCGACCGGCGCCTTCGAACGCCCGCTCGCCTTCGCCGACAACGACAGGCCGGGGATCATGCTGGCGGGAGCAGCCCGGACCTACGTGGAGAGGTTCGGGGTGCTGCCGGGCTCGCGCGTGGTCGTCTTCACCACGAACCACACCGGCTACGACGCGGCCCGCGTCCTCGCCGACGCCGGAGCCGAGATCGTGGCGATCGCCGACACCGCCGAGGGTGGACCCGCGGGCGACGCTGCGCGCGCCCGCGGCACCACCGTCCGTCACCGGTGGATGGTCGCCGGCACGGCCGGCGACCCCCACCTCACCGCCGTCACGCTGCAGGGTCCCGACGGCGAGAAGGAGACGATCGACGCCGACCTGCTCCTCGTCGCGGGTGGCTGGGACCCCGCCCTCCAGCTGTATCGCGCCATCGGCGGTGGCCTCCGCTTCGACGACGCGCTCGCCACGTTCGTCCCCGACGGCACCGGCCCGGCGTGGCTGGAGGTCGTGGGTGCCGCAGCGGGGGACGGGCTCCCGACGAGCGTCCCCCTCTGGGACGTCCCCGCCGGTGACGACACGCGGAAGTACGTCGAGCTCCAGCGCGACCAGACCGTCGCCGACGTCTCCGTCGCGGTGGCCCGTGGACTCCGCAGCGTCGAGCACGTGAAGCGCGCCACGTACATCGGCACCACGATCGACCAGGGACGGACCAGCGGTGCCCTCACGGCCGGCATCACGAACCAGCTCCTCGGGTGGGGACCCGACGCGCAGGGTCCGTCGAACGCGAGGCCGCCGTTCGTCCCCGTGCCGTTCGCGGCGCTCGCCGGAACCGGCACCGGCCTCCTGCTCGACCCGATCCGCACGACGCCGATGCACCCGTCCCACGTGGCGACGCGCGCCGTGTTCGAGGACGTCGGGCAGTGGAAGCGGCCGCGGTTCTTCCCCCTCGCCGGCGAAGGGATGGAGGACGCGGTCGCGCGCGAGTGCCTCGCGGTGCGGACGGCCGCCGGGGCGCTCGACGCCAGCACGCTGGGGAAGATCGACGTCGTCGGGCCCGATGCGGGTGTCTTCCTCGATCGGATGTACACGAACCGGATGTCGAACCTCGCCGTCGGCTCGATCCGGTACGGCCTCATGCTCGGGCTCGACGGCATGGTGGTGGACGACGGCGTCGCGATGCGCCTGGCCGACGACCGGTACCTGGTTTCCACCACGACCGGCGGCGCGGCCATGGTCCTCGATCGCTTCGAGGAATGGCTGCAGACCGAGTGGCCCGAGCTCCGCGTCGCCTGCACGAGCGTGACCGAGCAGTGGGCCGTCGTAGCCGTCGGCGGGCCGCGCGCGCGGGAGGTCGTCGTGGCGGCCGGCACCGACGTCGACCTGTCGAACGCGGCGTTCCCGCACATGACGTTCCGCGAGGGAACCGTCGCGGGTGTGCCCGCGCGGCTCTGTCGCGTGAGCTTCACGGGTGAGCTCTCGTTCGAGATCCATGTCGCCGCGTGGTTCGGGCTCCACGTGTGGGAGACCGTCCTCGATGCCGACGCGCCGCTGAGCGCCACGCCGTACGGCACCGAGGCGATGCACGTGCTCCGCGGCGAGAAGGGCTTCGTGATCGTCGGCCAGGACACCGACGGCACCGCGACCCCCGACGACCTCGGGATGGGCTGGATCGTGAACCCCGAGAAGGGGGACTTCGTCGGGAAGCGATCGCTGGTACGGCCGGACACGGTGCGCCCGGACCGGAAGCAGCTCGTGGGCCTCCTCCCTGAGGATCCGACGATCCTCCTCCCGGAAGGGACGCAGGTGGTGGCCGGACCGGACGCCACGCCGCCGGTCCCGTTGCTCGGCCACGTCACCTCGAGCTACCGCAGCCCTGTCCTCGGGCGGTCCTTCGCCCTGGCGATGATCGAAGGCGGACGCGGTCTCTACGGGGCGACGCTCGTGGCCCCGCTCGGGCACACCACGGTGCCGGTCACGGTCACGGGATCGGTGTTCTACGACCCTGAGGGGACGCGACGCGATGGATGAGCGCCGGCCGCTGGGGGCACGGTCGCCGCTCGCCGGGCGGGAGGCCGACCTGGCGCGCATCTCCGCCGTCGAGGTCCCGTTCCTGACCCAGATCGACGTTCGGTGCAGCGAGGAAACAGCTGGCGGCCTCGGCTTCCCTCTCGAGCCGAACACCGTGACCGGGGACATGGCGCGCGGCGTGCTCTGGCTCGGACCCGACGAGTGGCTCGTCGTCGCCGGTCCGGGCGTCGCCCTCGCCATGTCTGCTGAGCTGACCGAGCGGCTCGCTGGGGAGCACCACAGCGTGGTAGACGTGAGCGCGAACCGGACGGTGCTCGAGCTGCGCGGTCACGACCGGCACGACCTCCTCGCGACGGGGTGTTCCCTCGATCTCGATCGCGCCGGTGGCTGGCGGGCGGGACGATGCGCGCAGACCCTGCTCGACACCGTCCCGGTCCTGCTCCAGGAGCTCGATGGCACCACGCGCGTCTTCGTCCGACCGTCGTTCGCGGGCTCCGTCCTCGACCGGCTCGTGGCTGCCGCCGCGGTGCTGCCGCGAGCCTAGGCTTCGCCGCGTCCCCGGCGACGGAGGGCCAGGGCTCGGATGGTCAGCACCGCGAGCGCGAAGCCGACCGCGAGGGCGGCGAGTCCCGCCGCCGCGATCGGGACGATCATCCGGACGACCACGGCCACGGCGAAGACCGCCAGCGCGACCCACAACACCGTCCTGGTCGCGGCCGCCCCGCCGTCCTCGTTGCCGGCGGCGTTCGATCCTCGAGGCCGCGACGATGCCACCGACCGCTCCCACGAGGGCGCCGACACCCGTCCAGGCGATGAGGGCGCCGATGTCCATGACCCCGGCGTCGCCGCGGAACGACCGGGGGATGAGCGGAAACGCCAGGGCGAGGAGCAGCGCGCCGAGCGCTGCCACCCACCAGCGGTCGAGGAGACGTGTCGACATCGTTCGCAAGGGTATCGGCCGGTCACCCACGGTCCGTGAGGCGAACGCGTTCGACCGGGCGCCTCACACCTGCCAAGGATCGTCGAGCCGGATCTCGAGCATCACCATGTCGTGCGCCTGCTCGCCGTCCACCATGACGGGCTCCGGGTAGGCGTCGAAGAAGCCCTCGCGGACGCCCGCGTCGCGGAAACCGCACCTGCGATAGAAGGCGACGGTCTGCGGGGCGCTGTCCGCGGTCCCCACGATCACCCTCGAGGCGCGCTCCCCGCGCGCTCGTCGCACGACCTCGGCGATCGCAGCCGGCCCGATCCCTCGTCCGCGGTCCGCCTCGTACAGCGCGATGCTCTTGATCTCGATCGCGTCGCCGTCTCGGAGGACGAGCACCTCCCCCACGCGTCGGTCGTCCTCGCGGATCTCGAAGAGCAGCCCCTGATCCATGTAGGTCCGCACGACCTCCTCGGCGTCGTCGGCCTCGAGGAAGAGGTCCAGGAACGGCTCGCGGTCCCCCACCACCTGGACCAGTGTGACCGTCATGACGGCGTCGAGAGATCCTGCTCGAGCATGCCGCGCTGCCACTCCACCGTGCCGCCGACCTGGTTGAACGTGAAGAGGTGCAGCGCCTCCACGCGCGCGGCCGGATCGGCGATGGTCGGCGCCAGCGCCTCGAGCAGCGCGTCCGGGCCGAAGCGCCCCTTCATCACGTGGCCGATCAAAGAACGGTTCTTCTTCAGGTAGCGAGCGGAGTCCGCGACCCCGATGCGCGCCGCGATCCGCATCAGCTTCGTGATCTCTGCCACACCCGGCGTCCCCAGGTGGATCGGCAGCGTCACGCCGGCGTCCCGCATCCGGGGCACCCACGACGCGATGGCGTCCGGGTTGAAGCACATCTGGGTCGCCATGTAGGACGCGTAGCGCTGCTTCTCGAGCAGCGCGCGCAGCAGCACGTCGTCGGGGATGCTGGGATGCCCCTCCGGGTAGGAGGGGATGCCGATCTCGTCGAAGGGCCGCCCGAGCGCGTCGATCGCTCGCAGCAGCATGAGCCCGTCATGGAAGTCGCCATGATCCTTGGCGTCACCTCCGACCACGAAGATCCGCCGGAACCCGCCCTCCACGAGCCGGGCCACCAGGTCCTCCAGGTGCTGATCGGTCCAGATCATGTGCGCGGAGAGGTGTGGGATCACGTCGTGGCCGAGGGCCGAGAGCTTCTCGGCGAGCTCGATCGTGGCCTCGATCCCGTGGCTCGGCGAGGACGTCACCGTCACGGCCGCGCCCGGTGGCAGGTCCTCACAGGTGTGGATCGCGTTGAGGAGGGGGATGACCTCGAACTTCGGACGGGACACGAGCGCGCGCAGCGCCGACCGCTGCTCGGTCGTGAGGTCGACCGCCTTCCGTCTCCCGAGCCTCAACGCCATCGATCGGTCCTCCTGGCCGGCTCCATGATGGTCCCTCGGACCGCTCGGTGGTTCGTCATGCCCCGACCTCCGGTCATCACACGTTCGAGTCCGGGAACGACGCCTTCTGCTTCTCGATCCACGCGCGGAGCTCTTCGTCCTTCGCCTCGTCGATGGCCGGCTCCTGATACTCGGCGAGCATCTTCTTCCAGATCGCGTTCGCGCGGACGATCGCATCCTTCGAACCTTCGAGCTCCCACTGCTCGAAGGAGTTGTTGTCGGCGATGCTCGACCGGTAGAAGGCCGTCTCGAAGTTGGCCAGCGTGTGCGCGGTACCGAGGAAGTGCTGGCCGGGACCGTTCTCGAGGATCGCGTCCAGTGCCTGGCCGTTCGGCGACAGGTCCATCCCCTGCACGAAGGCGTGGAGCTGCCCGCACTGATCGAGGTCGAGGATGAACTTCTCGTACCCCATCGCCAGGCCGCCCTCGAGCCAGCCGGCAGCATGGAGCACGAAGTTCGTACCGGCCAAGATCGTGGGCTGCAGCGTGTTGGCCGACTCGTACGCGGCTTGCGCGTCAGGGATCTTCGACGCCGTGAGGGAGCCGCCGGAGCGGAACGGGACGCCGAGCCGGCGCGCACACGCGGCCAGCGCGTACAGCACGAGCGCGGGCTCCGGCGTGCCGAACGTGGGCGCCCCCGACTGCATCGACATCGACGACGCGAACGACCCGAACACGACCGGGGCGCCCGGCCGGACGAGCTGCACGTACGCCATGCCGGCCAGCGCTTCGGCCAGCGTCTGGGTGGCGGCCCCGGCGGAGGTCGCCGGGGACATCGCTCCCGCCAGGATGAACGGCGTCATGATCACGGCCTGGTTCGCCTGGGCATACGCCTTCGCCGCACCGAGCATGCTCGAGTCCCACACGAGCGGCGAGTTCGCGTTGATGAGGCTCAGGATGTACGTGCGCTCCTCCAGGGCGTCGGCGCCGAAGAGGATGCGCGCCATGTCCACCGTGTCTTGCGCGCGCTGCGGGTGCGTGACCGAGCCCATGTACGGCTTGTCCGAGTAGCGCATGTGCGCGTAGACCATGTCGTAGTGGCGCTTGTTGACCGGCAGGTCGACCGGCTCGCACACCGTGCCGCCCGAATGATGGAGCCATGGCGTCGTGTACGCGAGCTTCACGAAGTTGCGGAAGTCCTCGATCGTGCCGTAGCGGCGACCGCCGTCCAGGTCACGGACGAACGGCGAGCCGTAGGCGGGCGCGAGCACCGTGGCCATGCCGCCCAGGTGGACGGTGCGCTCGGGGTTCCGCGCGTGCTGGTCGAACTCCCGGGGTGCCGTGGCCTGGACGAGCTGCCGTGCCAGTCCCTGCGGGAACCGGACGCGCTCGCCGTCCACGTCACACCCGGCGTCCTTCAGGAGCGCCACGGCGTCGGGCGCGTCCCGGAAGTCGATGCCGACCTTCTCCAGGATCGTGTCGGCATTGTGCTCGATCAGCTCCAACCCCTCCTCCGACAGGATCTCGAACGGCTGCAACGTCCGGGTGAGGAAGGGGACCGCGTCAACGGCGGCGGCGAGCCGCGCGGCCTGCCGCCCGGCGCGGCCACCGGTCCGGCGCCCTCCCCGGGCCTCGCGCGTCTCGCTCATGCGGTGCTCCTCTCTCGACGTCGGCGTCTCCCGGCGGGGACCGCGGCGCGCTGCTCCGGCAGCTCGATCGCCGCGGCGAGCCGGGGGAACGGATCGGTCGTGTGCGGGATGCCCATCGCCGCCACGAAGTGCTCTTGGAACCGGGGCTCCACCGCGGTCTCCAGCTTCTCCACCCGGCGGACGACGTCCTCGATCTCGGCGCGGGCCGCACGGTTCAGCAGCGCGATCCGGGCGCCGGTCCCTGCCGCGTTCCCGGCGCTCGTGACCTGCGACGGCTCGCAGTCGGGCACGAGCCCGAGCACCATCGCGTAGATCGGGTCGATGTGTGCCCCGAAGGCGCCGGCGAGCCGGATCCGGTTGACTTGCTCGATCCCGTACGCGTCCATGAGCAGCCGGCACCCCGCGTAGAGTGCCGCCTTCGCCAGCTGGACCTGCCGGACGTCGTTCTGGGTCAGCACGAGGCGCGGGCCGACGGGCGGGTCATGCACCACGTAGGAGAACGTGCGGGCGTCCGGGACGACGCGCGGCGTCCGCTCGGCGAGCGTCCCGTCGATCACGCCGTCGCTCGTCAGCACGCCGGCCAGGTAGAGCTCCGCGACCAGCTCGATGATCCCCGAGCCGCAGACGCCGGTCACGGACGCCGGGTCGAAGCCCGGTTCGTCGGACCAGGCATCGGTGCCGATGAGCCGGAACCGTGGCTCGAACGTCTCCCGATCGATCCGGACCCGCTCGATCGCGCCCGGCGCGGCGCGCTGCCCGCACGAGATCTGCGCACCCTCGAACGCCGGGCCGGTGGGGCTCGACGCCGCCAGCAGCCGATCGCGGTTCCCCAGGACGATCTCGGCGTTCGTGCCGACGTCGACGATGAGGTTGACCCCGGCCTGGTCGTGCGGCGCCTCCGACAGGATCACCCCGGCGGTGTCGGCGCCGACGTGCCCCGCGATCAGCGGCAGGACGTACACCCGGGCGCCCGGGTGGATGTCCAGGTCGAGCTCCCGCGCGGGGACCCGCAGCGCCTCGTCGGTCACCGGCGTGAACGGCGCCTGACCCAGCTCGGTCGGATCGAAACCGAGCACCAGGTGGTGCATGATCGGGTTCCCGACGATCGTGACCTCGAGCACGTCGGTGCGCTCGAGACCCGTTGCCGTGCAGAGCTCGTCGATCAACTCGCGGAGGCACGCCCGCACGGCCTCGGTCAGGTCCCGCTCCGCGCCCGGGTGCATCATCACGTACGACACCCGGCTCATGAGGTCCTCGCCGAACCGGATCTGCGGGTTCATGGCCCCGGCGCTCGCGAGCACCTCACCGGTGTGGAGGTCGCAGAGGTGCCCGGCCACCGTCGTGGAGCCGACGTCGAAGGCGACCCCGAGCGGCATGTCGTGGAAGCCCGGCCAGATGCCGGTCGATCGTCTCGGCGTCGTGCACCGCGACGGTCACCGACCACTCTCCGTCGCGCAGCGCCCGTTGCAGCTCGGGCAGGACGACCGGATCGATCAGCAGACCCTCCAGCTCCCACTCTTCGCGGAGCGCCTCGCGGAGCCGTTCGAGGTCGCCGCTCGGATCGGAGAGATCGGGTTGCCGCACCTCGACGTAGTGGAGCCGTACCACCGAGTCGACCTCGATCGGGTGGGCGTCCGCTTCCTTGCGGACCAGCTGGCGATGCAGCTGCGACTCGGGGGGCACGTCCACCACGAGGTCGCCACAGATCCGCGCGTGGCATCCCAGCCGGCGGTCGGCCGCGAGCCCGGTCCGCTCGCGGTACTGCTCCTCTGGCTCGGTGAACGCGATGAGGTGGTCGGCGCGCGACTCGATCCCGTGCTTCGCGAACGAGCCCTCGCTCACCACGATCTGACAGCGGCCACAGATCCCGCGCCCGCCGCACACCGAGTCGAGGTCGACACCCAGCGATCGGGCGGCGTCGAGCACGCTGGTTCCTTCGTCGAAGCGACCGCGGCGACCCGAAGGGGTGAAGACGACGAGCGAGCCGGCGTCGGTCACGACGCCGGCTCGCTCGGCGCGTCGGTGGTGGCGGCGCCCACCCGGGCCGCCCGGCCACCGCGGCGCCGGCCGCCTTCGGCGGCCGGCTGCTCGCGGTGGCGCGCGATCCACGCCGCCGCGTGCGCGTCGTGACCCATCAGCACGTCCGCCGCCATCACGGATTCGCGCACCTCACCGTGCAGCGGGGAGGTGATCGCGCTCGTCATCCCGTTCGCGATCGCCATGGCCAGGAACGCGCCGTTGATCCCGTTGCGGCTCGGCAGCCCGAACGAGATGTTCGACGCGCCGCAGGTCGTGTTGACGCCGAGCTCGTCGTCCAGTCGCCGTACGAGCGCGAACACCTGCCGCCCGGCCGTCCCCATGGCGCCCACCGGCATCACGAGCGGGTCGACGACGACATCGGACGCCAGGATCCCGTGGTCTGCCGCGCGTTCCACGATCTTCCGCGCGACCTCGAACCGGACGTCGGGGTCTTCGCTGATCCCGGTTTCGTCGTTCGTGATGGCGACCACCGCAGCGCCGTGCTTCGCGACCAGCGGCAGCACCGACTCGAGCCGGTCGTCCTCCCCCGTCACCGAGTTCACGAGCGGCTTCCCCTGGTAGACGGCGAGCCCGGCTTCGAGCGCTGCGACGATCGACGAGTCGATCGACAAGGGCACGTCCGTGAGCGTTTGGACCAGCTTCACGGTCTCGGCCAGGATCGCCGGTTCGTCGGCGAGGGGGATCCCGGCGTTGACGTCGAGCATGTGGGCGCCGGCCGCCACCTGCGCGGCCACGTCGGCGATCACCGTCGAGAAGTCGCCCGCCTTCATCTCCTCGGCGAGCTTCGTCCGGCCCGTGGGGTTGATGCGCTCGCCGATGACCACGAACGGGCGGCCGCTCCCGATCACGACCTCGCGCGTGGCCGACGACAGCACGGTGTCGGTCACGTCACGATGCCTCGCTCGACGGGCGAACGGCACCACCGGTCTGACCCGAGACGTCCTCGCCGCCCTTGACGCCGCCGGCGCGGATCGCGACCCGCAGCACCTCGTCGGTCCACTCCGCCACGAGCCGATCCGCCTCGGCCTGCACCTCGGCGTCGAGATCGTCACCACAGGCGCGCCGCGCCATCACCATCTGCGCGGTGTAGTCCTCGGAGCCGATCAGCCCGTCGACCATGGCCGACGCGTCGACGGCCTCCTGGAACCGCTCGGGCAGGAGCCGGCGCGCCGAGCGCTCGCCGTCGCGCGCCATGACCTGCATCGGGATGTCGCGCCAGCGGATGACGGTGAGCTCGGGCGCCACGTCAGCCCACCGAGGCGGACGCCGCGGCACGCTTCGCCATCACCAGGGCCTGCGCGGTCTCGGCCGCCACCGCCGCGTCGCGACAGTACGCGTCGGCGCCCACGGCCTTGCCGAACTCCTCGTTGAGCGGAGCGCCGCCGACCAGCACGATGTATTTCTCGCGGAGACCCTTCGCCTCGAGCTCGTCGATCACGACCTTCATATAGGGCATCGTCGTCGTGAGCAGCGCCGACATGCCCAGGATGTCGGGCTGGTGCTCCTCGAGCGCCGCGAGGTAGCTCTCGACCGGGTTGTTGATGCCCAGGTCGTGCACCTCGAACCCGGCGCCCTCGAGCATCATCGCCACCAGGTTCTTCCCGATGTCGTGGATGTCGCCCTTCACGGTGCCGATGACCACGGTCCCCATGCGCTCGGCGCCGGTCTCCGCGAGCAGCGGGCGGAGGATCACCATGCCGGCCTTCATCGCGTTGGCGGCGAGGAGCACCTCGGGCACGAACAGGATCCCGTCGCGGAAGTCGATGCCCACGATCCGCATGCCCTCGACGAGGGCCTCGTTCAGGACGCGGTCGGCGGGCCACCCGCGTGCGAGGAGGATCTCCGTCCCCTCCACGATCTCGGGCGCCAGCCCGTCGTAGAGGTCGTCGTGCATCTGCTTCGTGAGATCGTCATCGGACAGGGTGGACAGATCCAGGTCGTCATCCGGCATCGAGTGGCTCCTCTGTGCTCCTGTGTGTCTCGGTCGCGTCCTTAGTCTGGCGGCTGGTGTTGCCCGGGCAACACCAGCGTTGCGACCACGGCAACGCGCCCGCCAGCCGCCTCAGCCCTTGAGCCGCTCGCCTTTCGGGTCGAACAGCGGATCGGCGGCGACCGTGGCGGCGAGCCGCTCACCGAGATACTCCACCTCGATCGACGTCCCCTCGACCGCGAGGTCCACCGGCAGATACCCGTAGACGATCCCGCGCCCGATGGAGTAGCCGTAGTTCGCGCTGGTCACGTACGAGACCACGCGGCCGCCGGCCCAGATCGGCTCCTTGCCCATCACCACGTGGCGGGGGTCGTCGAACGTCATGCACGCGAGCCGCTCGGCGGGACCGCGCTCGCGCTTGCGCTCCAAAGCCTCGCGGCCCTGGAAGTCCTTGTCCCAGTTGACCGCGAAGCCCAAGCCGGCCTCGAGCGGGTCGTGCTCGGTGTTCAGGTCCTGGCCCCAGAGGCGGTAGCCCTTCTCGAGCCGGAGCGAGTCGAACGCGCCGAGGCCGGCGGCGATCAGGCCGTGCTCGCGACCCGCCTCCCAGACCAGGTCCCACACGCGGTCGCCCATCTCGATCGGCCCGTAGAGCTCCCAGCCCAGCTCGCCCACGTAGGAGATCCGCTGGGCGAACCCGGGGACCTCTCCCACGTTGACCTCGCGCACGGTCATGTACGGGAAGGCCTCGTTCGAGACGTCGGCGTCCGTGACGGCCCCCAGGATGTCCCGCGCGCGCGGCCCCCACAGACCGAGGCAGAAACGATGGTCGGTCATGTTGACGATGTTCACGCGCTCGTCGGGCCGGAGCTGTGAGCGGAGCCACGCCAGGTCGTGCATCCCCGAGCCGCCACCGGTGACGACCATGAAGTCGTCCTCCCCCCCGCGCGTCACCGTGAGGTCGCAGCGGATCCCGCCGCTCGCCGCCAGCATCGCCGTGTAGACAACGTTGCCGGATGGCCGGTCGATCCGGTTCGCGCAGACCCGCTCCAGGAACGCCAGCGCGTCGGGCCCGTCGACGTCGAGCTTCACGTACGGCGTGAGGTCGAACAGCGCCGCGGTCTCGCGCGTCGCGAGGTGCTCGGCTCCTTCGATCGGCGACCACAGCTGTGCCGCCCACCCGCTCCGCCGTGCCCACTCGTGCGTGACGCCGTCCACGAGCGGCCGGTTGGCCTCGAACCACTGCGGCCGCTCCCAGCCGGCGCCGGTCACGAACGAGGCGCCGAGATCGTCGTGCCGGGCGTGGAACGGCGTCAGCCGCAGGCCGCGCGGCGAGGACATCTGCTGGCGGGGATGGATGATGTCGTAGACCTCGCGGTACTGCTGCTCGCCGCGAGCCCGCACGTAGGGCGTGGTGATCTGGAACCGGTAGAAGCGGTTCGCGTCGGCCTCGGCCAGGTCGTACGACGGCTCGCCCGACAACATCCACTCCACCGCCTGCCTCGCCATACCCGCCGCATGCGTGACCCAGACCGCCTCGCAGACCCAGACGCCGCGCGTCTGGGCGCTCTCCCCCACGATCGAGCCCGCATCGGGCGTGAACGAGAACATCCCGTTGAGCGAGCGCGCCGGATCCGACGGCCGCATCCGGCCAGCGAGCGCCGGGAACATCCGGGCGGTCTCCGCCTCGCACAGGTCGAAGTCGTCGGGCGTGAACGGCATGAGTGACGGCTGCATCGCCTGGCCCGGCGGCCGGATCGCCGACTGCGGCGTCACGATCGGCTCGTGCCGGTAGTTCCCCACACCGTAGTGATCGTCGCGCTGGCGGAAGTACAACGACATGTCTTGGTGGCGGACCACCGGATGCTGCGCCCATGTGTCGCCGTCGAGCCTTGCCAACTCGGGGATCGGGTCGGTCCACACGAGCTGGTGCTGGACGGCCACGAGGGGGATCGGGACGCCGGCCATCGCCCCCACCGTCGGACCCCAGATGCCGGCGCAGAGGAGGACACGCTCGCACTCGATGCGTCCGCGGTCGGTCTCCACGCCGTGCACGCGGCCGTCGCGGCGATCGAAGCCGGTGACCGTCACGCCGCCCTCGAAATCCACGCCGGCCGCCGTCGCTCGCTGGGCCAACGCGGCCGCGATCTTCACGCCCTTGCCCGCACCGTCGCTCGGCACCCAGTAGGCGCCGAGGATGGTGGACGGGTCGAGCAACGGGCTCTTCGCGGCGGCCTCCGCCGGCGTGAGCAGCTCGGTGCCCTCGATCCCGTAGGATCGCGCGAACCCCTGCCGCCGCATGAGCTCCTGCATCCGTTCGGGCGTGGTGGCGACCTCCAGCCCGCCGACCCCGTACCAGACCCGCTCGCCGTCCAGATCCAGGGAGTCGTAGAGCGCCACGGAGTCCTGGGCGATCCGGCACATGGTGCGCGAGCCGTTCGTCTGGAAGATGATCCCGGGCGCGTGCGACGTGGACCCGCCCGTCTCGAACAGCGGCCCCTGGTCGAGCACGAGGACGTCGGTCACGCCCATCTCGGCCAGGTGGTGAGCGGCGCTCGTGCCGACGATGCCGGCTCCGACGATCACCGTCTCGACGCGCTCGCGCATGCCTGTGACTCCTTGCCTTCCGTTCGCGGTTCGTTCGTCGCGATGGTGTCCGAGCTGCGTTGCGCCGACAACGATAGCGTTGCAGCAACGGCAACTGCTGCTGGGCTGCGTGAGCCTGGCGCCGCGGAAGTAGTCTCCGGCCGACGATGCGGGACGATGCTGGATGAGCACGCACGCTGCCGGGTGGAACTCCTTGCTTGACCCCGAGTACCTCACCCGGGTGACGTTGCAGGAGCGCGTGGCACGGGGTCACGCGCTGCGGAAGCAGGTTCCCCATGAGCGGCTCCTCGCCTGGGCGCCGTCCGGCGTCCGAGCCGACCCCATCTCGATCCTCGAGGCCCAGTCCGCTGAGCGGATCCCCGAGCTGATCCCCATCCGCTACGGACGGATGGCGGCCTCCCCGTTCGCCTTCACGGTGGTGGGGCGGCGATCATGGCCGCCGACCTCGCCGAGAGCCCCGTGTCGGGCCTGACCGCGCAGCTCTGTGGCGACGCCCACGTGATGAACTTCGGACTGTTCGAGACGCCCGAGCGGTCCCTGATCTTCGGCTTGAACGACTTCGATGAAACACTGCCCGGCCCGATCGAATGGGATGTGGAGCGTCTGGCAGCCAGCGTCGAGATCGCGGGACGTGATCTCACCTTCACTGAGTCCGAACGCGAGGCGGCGGTGCTGGCGACGGTTCGTGCGTATCGGGAGGCGATGCTCGGGTTCGCCGAGCAACGCGATCTCGAGGTCTGGTACGAGCGGCTCCCGGCTCAGGTGATCGGATCGAGATGGCGGCGTACCTGGGGGAACGCGACACGTTCGATGCTGGGATGGCCCGGTTCGCGGCACGGTACGCGGACCTGAACGAAGCGGATCACGCTCGACTCGCGGACGCGATCGAGAGCGGCAGGATCTCCGCCCTCTCGGGGATCTGACCGCCGTGGAGCTGGAGGTGCATGGATCCTCCCGTCGGGCGCGGCCGACCGGCCGCGCGGATCCGCTCATCAGCCGACGCCCTCGCCGACCTCCTGCTCGATGGTGGAGGGGAGGATCGGCACGAAATCCGGGAGCGGTGTGCGGACGCCCGCCACGTCGACGCCGGTGACCAGGGGGATCGCCGCGGCGTCGGGCGCGACGTCCACGGACGCGAGGTCGAGCGACGAGCCGCTGCAGCCACCGGTCGCCACCAGGACGGTGTCGCCACCGAGCCAGCCGACGACCCTCGACGGCGAGCGGGCGAGCAGCCGCGGTTCGTGGTCCCGCTCGAAGAGCAGCGCCTGCGAATCCTGACAGTCGGCGCCGACGGTCATCGCGATCAGCTGCCCGTCCTGCGTCGGCTGCGTGGAGATGTCCTCGATCCGATCGCCGGCATCGCCATGCCACAGACCCTGATTGGTGGTCGGGTCGGTGAGGTCGAGCGCGTGCAGGAGCGGCGCGTCGTCCTCGTGCACGGCGCCGTAGAGCAGCGTCTCGCCGTCCGCCGTGAACGCCAGCGCGCCGAACGTCGTCCCCCCGACCGCGAAGACCAACCGGACTGGGTCCGTGCCGAGGTTCGACGAGAGCCAGATCTCCTGACCGTCGCCCGTGTCCACCACGAACGCGAGCGCCATCCCGGAGGGGTGGTAGATCACGTTCAGGTAGCGCACGTCGTCGAGCGGCGTGACGTCGTCGCTCTCCTGCGTGCCGGGGTAGACCTTGCGGAGGTGCCGACGGTTCGAGGTGATGGACACGACCGCCTTGCCGACGGGATGGCCCCACGACGACACGGGGTCCGTGGGCGTGGTGGCGGTCCGGAGCGTCCTCCCCTGGATCGACTCGATCGCGAGACCGCTCAGGAGGGCCCGGTCACCGCGCGGGTTCCAGACGAACGGGCCGGGATCGGGCGCGGCGAAGAGGCAGGTCAGATCCTCGCTCCCGGGATCGAGCGCCCAGGCGTTCCCGCCGGCGACGAACGCGACCGTCTGCGAGCCGGCGTGCGTCCCGTCCGGGCACCCCGCGGGGAGAGGCTCCCCGTTCGCGAGGACCGCGCCCTGGGGCGTCGGGGACGCGGTGGCGGAGCTCGACGGCGAGGCCGGGCTCGTGACCGATGGTGATGTGCCGGTCGAGGAAGCGTTGGTACAGGCCGCGAGCGCGACCAGCGTGACGGCGACCCATCGCGCGACCCCGCGACTCGGGCTCATGGATCGAGCCTAGACGCAACGGCCGTGAAGGCGTGTCAGCCGATGGGAGGAGTTCCCGGCGGGTCGCTCACGCCCGCCGGCGTCGCCGGCCCTGCGCGATACCGCACCCCGCTCGGACGGAGCCACCGGACGGTGCCGGTGGGATCGCGCTCGAGCTCCCACCCATGCTCGTGCACCAGCCGGTGGTGGAACGAGCAGATGAGCACGAGGTTCGAGAGGTCGGTGCGTCCACCGTGGCGCCACCACACCACGTGGTGGGCCTCGCTGAACCGCCGGGTGCCGCAGCCGGGGAACACGCAGCCGCGGTCGCGCTGCCGGACCAGACGCACCATGGCATGCGAAGGCTGCCGGGTGAGCCGCCCGAGCGCCAGGGGTTCGCCGAGGCGGCTCTCGATCACGGTCTGGACGCGAGCGCTGCAAGCGAGCCGTCTCACCGTGGCCGCCGGGATCACGGGACCGTCCTCGACCTCCCCGCCGGGAGCCTGCTCAGGATCGTGGCTCGCGAAGGTCTCGATCGACGCGTGCACCACGACGGTCGCGCGGTCCGGATCCGGGTCGCCGGCGATCCTCGCCGAGCACAAGGCCACGAGGGCATCCGCCCTGCGAGCGGACGCGAACGCGCCGTCGCCCTCATCGGGCATCGCGGGTATCTGCGCCGCCATCCGTTCCAGCGCCTTGGCCACGATGGCACCTTGGGCGGCCGGCAGCTCGGCCTCCAGGCCGAAGCGGCGTCCCTCGTCGAGGTACCACCACGACAACGTCCGGGCTCGCTCTACGTCGCGGGTTTCTTCCTCCGAGCGGCGAACCTCGAGGTCGCCCTTCCGGCGCACCGCCGCCACGGACACCTTCCCTGCCCAGACGAGCAGGTCGCGCTCCGTCTGCAGCGTGGCGAACCGGCAGAGTTCGAGCAGCTTGTCCGTGCTGAGCTCGCCGTTCCCGAAGGCCTCGGCGACCCTCGGGAGCCCCCGGAGGGCGCGAGCCGCACCGATCCACCGGTGGGCCTTCCAGGTCGAGATCCCGTACCGCATCGAGAGCCAGTGGGCCAGGTCGCGCGCCGTCGTGATGCCAGTCCTCGGTGCCGTCGAGCTCGGCGATCACCGAGAGCAGCTCGAGCTGAGCGCGGGAGGCGGCGACATGCGCCGCATCGGCGCGACGGACGGGTTCGTCTCGCACGGATGCACCGGACACGGACGGGGCGGGGCGCCACCTCTCGACCGGAACGGTCACGTTCCCTCCGTCGAACATATATTCGAGCCTACGCTGAGCACAACCCGATCCGCTGTGAGATCCGTCACAGATCAGGCAGGGATCCGGCTCGTCGTGCACGCACTCCGACGGCATCATCGCGTTCGCGGCTCGAGGAGGGACGCCGCCAAGGCGCCGTCATCCAGATCCCGCTCGCCGTCGCTCACCTTCCCGTCCCGAACGACGCAGGATCCAGTGCACGATGAGGGCCGGATCGCCAGGATGAGGACCCAGAGCAAGAGCACCGGGACCAGCACGAGACAGAGGAGGAGGATGGCGCCGACGACCCACCTCATGGGCGGGACCACGGTCCACCACGCGGCGTCGGGCCACTCGCTCCGTCGTGCCTTCCGCTCGCCCGGTCGCTCGTCCTGAGCGTGGGGCGGCCCGCTCCGCGGGCCGCCCCACCGCTACCTTGCTGAACCGCTAGGACGACGTTGCGGGTGGCAACCAGGTGCTCCAGACGTCCTCGTTCGCGTCGATCCACGTTTGTGCGGCTTCGGCCGGGTCCGTACCCGCCTGGATCTCTAGGGCGACGCTGTTCTGATCGTCCTCGGTCCACTGGAAGCTCGACAGCACCGCGAAGGCGGCTGCGTCCTTCTCCTCCAGACCCGAGCTGAACGCCTTGTAGAGCGTGTCGACCGCGTAGTCGCAGTCGTAGCCGACGGCCTTCGGGTCCTCCGCCGCGATCTGTTCGCACTCGTCGTCGAACGGAGGAAGCTCGACCTCCTTCAGGTCATACTTCGCACCCGACCACTGCGGCGTCCACCAGTACATCAGGATCGGTTCTTGGTTCTGCACGGCCTTGTCGAGCGCCGCGAGGGACTGCGCCTCGCCGCCGCTGTACACGACCTCGAGGTCGAGGCCGAGGCTCTCGATGATCGCTTCGTCGTAGATCGAGTAGGTGGTGTCGGCGCCGAGGAAGCGGCCCTTGTCCCCGGTCTCGGCCGTGGCGAACAGGTCGGCGTTGTCCTTGAACCCCTCCCAGGTCGCGAACTCGGGGTGCTCTTCGAGCACGTAGCCCGGCACGAACCACCCGATGTTCCCGGTGATCCCGAGCTCGCCTCCATCCACCACCGTGCCGGCGTCCTCGATGTAGAGCTGACGGTCGTCGAAGTGTCCCGACGGCCACACCTCGAGCGTGGCGTCGATCGAACCCTCGGCCATCCCCGGGAATTGAGCGGTCTCGTTGACCTCCTGGAGCTCGACGGTGCATCCCATCTGCTGCTCCATCACGCCCTTGACCACGTTGGCGTTGGCCGCCGCACCCACCCAGGGGTTCACGGCGATCACGATCGTCTCGTCGCCACACTGCGCGACGTCGTTCGTCCCCCCGGTCCCCCCCGTCCCAGCGTTCGTGGGTTCCGACTCGACGTCGCTGCACGCTGCCAGGACCAAGGTGACCACCGCGATCGCGGCGGCCCACGACCACCTCTTCTTCCTCATCCGTCCACCTCTCTCTCTTCCTCGTCCTCGAGCGCTTCGTCGTCGGCCCCTTCGGCACCTCCAGGGACGATCGCCCGCAACCTCGGCCACCGGACGAACCCGAGCGCCCCCACGGGTCCGCGCATCGTGCGGGGGGCCGATCCCATCGCTTGAGTTATACGGTCGAGAACGATCGCGAGGAGCAGGATGCAGACACCTGCCACGACCCCGCGCCCTATCTCCTGTCTGCCGAGCGCGAACACGACCTCTTGGCCGAGACCGGCGGCCCCGATCAGACCGGCGATGATCACGACGGACAAGACCATCATGATCGTCTGGTTCACGCCGAGCAGGATCGTGGGCTTGGCGAGCGGGAGCTGCACCTTGCGCAACAGCTGCCACGACGTGCTGCCGTAGGCCTCCCCAGCCTCCACGATCTCCTTCGGCACCTGCCGGATGCCCAGGTTCGTCAGGCGGATCCCCACGGGCAGGGCGTAGATGAACGACGCGATCACCGCGGGGACCCGGCCGGGCTCGATCAGCAGGAGCACGGGCACGAGGTAGACGAACGCGGGCATCGTCTGCATCGCGTCGAGGATCGGCCGCGAGCCCCGCTCGAAGGCGTCGCTCTTCGCACACAGGACGCCGAGAGGGATCGCGAACAGGAGCGTGAGGGCGACCGACACGAGCACGAGGCTCAGCGTGGCCATGGAGAACGTCCACATCCCAAGGAGACCCATCCCCACCATGCACCCGAAGACGAGGGCGGCGAGGCGGAACCCCTTGAGACGCCAGGCGAGGGCCGCGAAGAGGCCGGCAACGATCCACCAGGGCTCCTCCACGAACAGCCGCTGGATCGGGTCGAGGATGTAGATAAGCAGGAAGTCGCTGAGCGCGTTGATCGCGTTGCCCAGCGTCTGCTGCGACCATTCGACGATCGAGTTCGCCGCGCGAGCGAGCGCGTCCGTCTCGTACGACTCCGGGAACGCCTGCTGCAGCAGAACCTGGCGCCCGATGATCACGGCGGCCACCGTGCAGCCGATCGCGGCGACGATCTGCATCCGTCGGGTGATGGGACGGCCGGCGAACGTGAGCGGCCGACGTCGCGTCCGGTCGCGCTTGCTCCACGCCGTAGTGACGCGATCCAGGACGATCGCCATCACGACGATCGCGACACCGCCGTTCAAGGCATCGCCCACGTTGAAGCGCTGGAGGCCGTTGAGGACGGACTGCCCGAGCCCGGCCGCCCCGATGAACGCGGCGATCACGACGATGCCGAGCGCCATCATGATGGTCTGGTTCACGCCGAGCATGATGGATGGCTTCGCGAGCGGCACCTGCACGAGACGGAGCTCCTGGCGCACGGTGCTCCCGAACGACTCGGCCACCTCCAGCGAGGTCGCCGGCACGTCGCGCACACCGAGCGCCGTGAGCCGGATCGCGGGCGGCAGTGCGAACGCGAGCGTGGCCAGGAGCGCAGGGGGGATGCCGATCCCGAAGAGCAGGACGAACGGCAGCAAGTAGGAATACGCTGGGATGGTCTGCATCGCATCGAGGATCGGCCGGAGCACGCGTTCCACGCGCGGCCGGCGGCCGGCCCAGATGCCGAGCGGGATGCCGATCAGCAAAGCCAGCGTCACCGAGATGAGCAGGAGGGCCATCGTCTCGAGAGCGGGCTCCCAGACGCCGAGGATGCCGAAGCTCAGCACCCCCGCCGCAGCCAGCAGCGCCATCCGCCAGCCCGCCACCACGCCTGCTAGCGCCCCCGCCCCCACCACCAGGCCGAGCCACGTCATCCGCTCGAGCACCGTCAGCACGAGGTCGTAGATCGCGTCGACGGCGTCGCCGATCGGCGTGAGGAAGTACACGAAGAGCGGGCTCGTTTCGCGGCTCCGGATCGCCCATTCGCGGAAATCATCGAACAGGCCCGTCACGTCCACGACCCACCGCTCGGGGAACCCCGGCGTGAACCAGATGATCCCCGCTGCCACGATCACGGTGACCACGACGAGCCACCCGATCCGGCGCGGCCATGGTGAGCGCTCGGGTTGGATCGTGATCTTCGGAGCGGGTTCGAGCGCGACCCGAGGCGCGTCGGTCTTCGTGACCGCCACCCCTATCCCTCCTCGACCAGAGCCTTCATCACGGCCTCACGATCGACGACCCCCACCACGACGTCACCCTCGACAACCCGGATCGTGCGATCGGCCTCCGCGACCATCGGGATCAACTCTTGCACCAGGGTGTCCCCGCGTACGCTCGGACCATCGGTACGAGCGTCGCCGTTCACGGCGCGCATGATGACGCGCGCGGTCAGCACGTGGGCTCGTGGGACGTCGCGCGTGAAGTCCGCCACGTAGTCGTCGGCCGGATGCGCGACGACCTCTTCGGGCGTCCCCACCTGGACGAACTTGCCGTCCTTCATGATCGCGATGTGATCGCCGAGCTTCAGCGCCTCGGCGAGATCGTGGGTGATGAAGATCATGGTCTTCTTCAGGTCGCGCTGCAGGGAGATGACCTGATCCTGCATGTCGCGGCGGATCAAGGGGTCCAGGGCGCTGAACGGCTCGTCGAAGAGCAGGATCTCGGGGTCGTTCGCGAGAGCGCGCGCCAAGCCCACGCGCTGTTGCATGCCGCCCGAGAGCTCATCGGGGAACGCGTTCCCCCAGCCGCCCAGACCCACCTTCTCGATCACCCGCTCAGCCGTCTCGAGCCTCTCCGCCTTGTCCCGGCCCTGGATCTCGAGCCCGAACGCCACGTTGTCCACGATGCGCCGATGCGGCAGGAGGCCGAAATGCTGGAAGACCATCGAGATCTTCTTCCGCCGGACGTCGCGGAGCCGTTCGTCGTCCAGCTTCACGACGTCCTCGCCGTCGATCATGACCTGCCCGGCGGTGGGGTCGTGGATCCGGTTCGATCATGCGGACGAGCGTCGACTTGCCCGACCCAGAGAGCCCCATGACCACGAAGACCTCGCCCTGCTTCACGTCGAACGAGATGTCACGGACCGCGGCCACGCATCCGGTCTTCTCCAGGAGCTCACCGCGCGGCAGATCGGCATCGGGCGTGCCGACGATCTTCTCCGCCTTGGGCCCGTAGACCTTCCAGACGTGCTGGCAGGAAACGGTGACCTGCGCTCCGTCGCTCACGCACCCTCCCGAGAGTGGGACCCGACCATCGGCCAGCGGTCGGCCGACGGTCGGATGGTGGTCCAGCGGTGCTCAGGCTGCAACCCGCGGGTTGCAGCCTCGGCAACGGGTGTCGCGCCCAGCGCTCCGCGACGGATCGCAGACCGCCGCTAGCTGCCCAGACCCAGGAGGGCGAGGCCGAGCACCACGAGACCGATCCCGACGTACTGGTTCGCCACGAGGCGCTCGTGCAGCCAGACGTGGGAGGCCGCCACCGCGATGAGGGGGAACACCGCGCTCGCCGCGAGGATGATCGCGACGCTGTCTCGCTCGGCCCCGTAGGAGTACGAGACGACCCCGAGCGTGTCGGCCGCGCCCGACACGACGGCGAGGCCGAAGCCCACGAGCCCGGCCACCCACAGGCGGCTGAACTCCCGGCGTCGCGCGAGCGCGATCGGCAGGAAGGCCGCCAGCATCGCCCACCGCGACCCGAACATCGCCACCGCCCAATCGTCGGTCTCGCGCACCAGGAAGCCGAGGAGGAAGCCCGCGACGCCGAACGTGATCCCCGACGCGATGGCCCACTTGAGCCCCGGCGCCGGCTCGTGGATCTTCGCGAAGAACGACGGCAGGTCGGTCGAGACGAGCGCGACGCCCACCACCGTCACCGCCATCCCCACGAGCGCCAAGGCCGAGGGCCGCTCGCCGAGGAAGACGATGGCGAGCAGCACCCCCACCACCGCGTAGCTCGCACCGATCGGCGACACGACCGCGACCGGGCCGAGCTCGAGGCCCCGGTAGTGCGTGCCATACGCGGTGGCCGACGCGATCCCGTTCAACACCACGAAGCCGATGACGGCGGCGAGCGGGGCCAGGCTCCTCCCGGTCGCCACGACGACGGCGGTGATGAACAACGCGGAGAACGCCTGGCCCACGATCACGGCGGGCAGGGAGCCGGTCCGCCGACCGGCGACGGCCCCGAGGAAGTCTGCCAGCCCCCAGCCGACCGCGGCGATCAACCCGAAGATCACGAGGGCGCGCGAGCCTCGGCGAGCGCGTCCACCGCGACGGCGCCGCGCCCGGCCACGAGGAGCGGGTTCGCCTCGAGCGAATGGAGACGCGCGCGGAGATCGTGGACCGCGCGCGAGATCGACGCGACGGCTCGGGCGGTCGCGCGGAGGTCGTGGCGGCGGGGATCGAGACCGCACCGGGCGGCCTGCTCCTGCACGAAGCGCGTGGCCTGGGTCGCCGTGAGCGGACACGGCACGAAGGCCGCGTCGCCGGCCTCCGCGATCTCTCCGCCGGGACGCATCGTGAGCATCGGACCGTAGGCGTCGTCGACGATGGCACCGACGAGCACCTCGGTCCCCATCGCCATCTGCTGGACCAGGACGCGTGGCGCCCGGGCGCCCGCGCGACGCGCGGCCTGGAGCACCTCGGCAGCCGCGACCTCGGCATCGGTGACGTTCGCGATGCCGAGGCGCACCCCGCCGAGGCGCGCCTTGTGGGGCACCTCGGGGGCGAGCGCCTTGATCGCAACCGGGAAGCCCACCTCGCGAGCGGACGCCGCAGCCTGCTGCGGCGTCCGCGTCACCGCCTCCCTCGGCCGCCGGACCCCGTACAACGCCAGCACGGCCGCGGCCGTGGCTTCGTCCACGGCCCCGGCCTTCCCGCGCAGGACCCGCAGCGCCCTGCCCCGGTTCGCGTGCGGCGGTGGCTCCGCCACGGCCCGCCCGCGAACCCCCTGCCACGCCGTCAACGCCCGGATCGCACCCGCGGCGGCATGATGCCCCTGGAGGAACGGCAGGTCGTGCCGTCGCACGAAGGCCTTCGCCTCCGGGCCGTACGCGAGCGCGCTCATCGCGACGCTCGCGAACACCACGCCGGTCTCCTTCCGCAACGCCCGGACCCGCGTCAGGACGGGGTCGGCCCACGACGCCTCCCCCGCCAGACGCGGCGGGAACGCATCGAACGCGACGAACCCCACGGCGGGATCGTGTGCCAGCGCCGTCAACGCGCCCTCGAACATGTCGGTCTCCACCGCCGCCTGCCCCGTGACGTCGAGGGGGTTGTTCTGCGAGGCGTAGTGGGGCAGCACACGCCGGAGCGTGCGTGTGGTGCGTGCGGAGAACGCGGGGAGCTCGAGACCCGCGGCGCCCGCCGCCTCCGCGAACAACGTGCACGCGCCACCCGATTGCAGCGCTGCTGCGACACCGGTGGTCCGGAGCCGACGAGCGTGCGAGAGCAGCACCGCGGCCTCGAACATGGTGACCGGGTCCTCCACGAGCACCGCGCCCTGCCCGCGCAGCCACGCGTCGCGGAGCTCGGTGTTCCCGGCCAGGGCTCCGGTGTGCGCCACGATCGAGCGGAGCGCCGCCTCGCTCTTGCCTTCGGGCGCGCAGATCACCACGGGCTTCCGCGCAGCCCGGAGGGCGCGGAGCCCGGCGCCGATCCCCTCCACGTCGCGCATCGTCTCCACGTACGAGGTCACGACCTCGGTGGCCGGGTCGGCCGCGGCCCACGTGAAGAGGTCGCCGAGCCCGAGCACCGCCTCGTTCCCGACGCCCAGGACGATCCGGAGCCCCACACCGCGGTCCGACGCCTGTTGGTTCATGGACCAGGCCACGGTCCCGCTCTGCGAGATCACACTGATGGAGCCAGCGACCGGCTCCGGGGGCGGTGTCGTCCCGTACGGGGCAACATGGTCAATGTGATTGACGAACCCCTCCACGTTGGGGCCGAGCACCGGGATCCCGAGCCGCAGCGCCGCGGCACGGAGCTCCTCCTGGAGGGCGCGCCCCTCGGGGCCGGCCTCCGCGAAGCCCGAGGAGACGACCATGATCCCGCGCACGCCGCGGGCGCCACAGGCGTCCACCATCCCGACCACGACCCGGGCGGGGACGACGAAGACGACCAGGTCGACCCCGCGTGGCAGCTCCTCGATCGATGCGAGGCACGGTCGTTCCCACACCGTGTCGTACTTGGGATTGACCGGGAAGAGGTCGCCGGCGAAGCCGACGTGGCGGAGGGAGCGCTCGATCTCGGGCGCCCACGAGTCCGACGCTTCGCTGGCGCCGACGATGCCGATCGACCGAGGTGCCAGGAGGGGCGTCAGGTCCCACGAGCGGGAGCGCGGCACGTCACGCGTCCCCGCGGTCCGTCGCGTCACGGAACTTCGCATCACGGAACTTGGCATCACGGAACTTGGCATCACGGAACTTGGCATCACGGAAGGCGATGGCCGCCTTCAACCCCTGCTCGGTCGTGATCCGGCGGAACTCGTCGCGGGCCGGGAGGTTCTCCGTCTCGATCTCCACGTCGAGCTCCACGTTGTCGGCCAGCGCCTGGCGGAACCCCGCCACGTCCCACGCGCGGTTCGCCGCGCGCTTCGTGTTCTGGATCACGAAGGGCTCGTTCTTGGCGATCTCCTCGGCGAGCGCGAGCGTGGCGTCGTCGAGGTCCGCACGCGCCACGACCCGGTTCACCAGGCCGATGCGGAGGGCTTCGTCGGCAGGAACACGGTCCTCGCCGGTGAACAGCAGCTCCTTGGCCTTGCGCACACCGACGACCCACGGGAGGAACATCGAGACCACGCCCGAGCCGAAGCGGACGTCCACGTACCCGAAGTAGGCATCGTCCGCCGCCACCGCCAGGTCGCAGGCGAGCATGAGGTCGGCCCCGCCGGCGAGGCAGTACGAGTGCACGCTCGCGATGACCGGCTTCGGACACTCGACGATCTCGAGCATCCTGTCGACCGAGGCCGAGAGCGACGCACGCCACGTCTCGGCGGTGAGCTCGCCCTCGGACGCGTCCTCGTTCAGGTCGTACCCGGCGCAGAACGCCCGGCCCGCGCCACGCAGGATCACGACCGAGACGGTGTCGTCCCGGCCGGCCGCGCCGATCGCCTGCGAGAGGCCCTCGATCAGGTCGTGGTTCAGCGCGTTCAGGGCCTTCGGCCGGTTCAGGGTGAGCCGTCGGACGGGTCCGAGATCCTCGACCAGCACCACCCGTTCATCGATCGATCCGTCGTCGGCGTCACTCACGGAAGATCCCTCCTCGCGGGGCGGTGGAGCCCGGATGCTAGCAACGGTCCCGCCACGGCGATGTCGCCGCCCGGCGCTCGAACCCGCAGGCGCCGGGCGCCGAACCTACCCAGAGACTGCCCCGCGCCCCTAGGTGTTGCACCGAAGGACGCTGTCCGCAGGAACCGCCGCCTTGCAGTGCCGACGGCGGCTGTGATAGTCAGCGACCGGTGGACCGGTCGGTGGCTCAGATCGATCCACCATCGAGGAGGAACCATGCGCACCGGACCACGAGGCCTGTCACGACGGGAGTTCTTGCGACGCGCGGGAGGAACCGCGCTCGCGGCCCCGTCCCTCGCCGCCATCCTGGCCGCGTGTGCCCGCCCGGGTCAGCTCCCCGAGGGTACGAAGCTGGTCCCACCGGCACGGCCGGATGCCCCAACGAAGCTGCCGCTGTACCGGGATCCGATCCCCACCGACACGCCGATCGAGACGGGGGCAACGCTCCAGGTCTACAACTGGGACGACTACATGTACAAGAAGGTGCTCCGCGCGTTCGAGGCCGAGTACGACGTCACGGTCGAATGGACCTCCTTCAACAACATGGAGGAGGGCATCTCGAAGATCGACACCGGTCAGATCGAGGCCGACGTGTTCTTCCCCACGGTGGACTACCTGGCCCGGCTGAACGAGGCGCAGCTCCTCATGCCGCTCAACCACGAGCTGATCCCGAACCTCGAGGGCAACGTCTGGCCCCAGTACCAGGACCCGTTCTACGACCTGGGATGGAGGTACTCCGTCCCGTACGTCCTGTACACCACGGGGATCGCCTATCGACGCGACCACATCGAGGATGCGGAGGTCGCGGAGAAGGGCTACGGCATCCTGTGGGACCCGACGTATCGAGGGAAGACCGGCTTCTACGATTCCTATCGCGACGCGATCGGCATGGCGTTGCTCCAGCGAGGCGTCACCGACCTCAACACGGGCGACGCCGTCCTGATCGACCGGGCGAAGGACGATCTCCTCGCGTTGCTCGATGCCACGGATGCGCAGATCGCCACCAACAACGTCTACGTGAAGCTCGGCGAGGATCAGCTGTGGGTGACCCAGTCGTGGTCGGGCGACATCGTCGCCACGCCTCTTTATTTCGGGCCGAAGTTCGATAGCGACAACCTCGGCTACTGGTACCCCGAGGACCGAGTGGGAGCGTTCTTCAACGATCTGATCGTCATCCCCAGCACCTCGAGGAACCCCCGGCTCGCCCACGAGTTCCTGAACTTCTTCCTGGATAAGAAGTGGGGGTACATGAACTTCGTCGATTGGAACGGCTACCAGCCGCCCTTCACCTCGATCAAGCCCGCGCAGCTGATCGAGGACGGAGCCGTTCCCCCGACCCTCCCCGAAGCGATCATGACGAAGTCCGACTTCGACACCGGCCTCCTGCTCCTCGAACTCGAGCCTGCCGCCGACCAACTCTGGTTGGATGCGTGGGACGAAGTGACGGTCGGTGGCTAGCGACGTCGCCACGCCCGCGGCCCCTCCCGGCAAGCACAAGCCGCGGGCGGCGAAGGCGTCCAAGCAGGAAGGCGTTCGCTATCCACGCTGGTTCTGGCCGGCGTTCGCGATCCCCGGCGTCCTGTGGCTGCTGATCTTCTTCGTGCTCCCGCTCTACACGGTGGTGTCGGTCGGGTTCGGCACCGTCGACCCGATCTTCCGATCCCCCGAACCCGTCTACAACCCGTACTGGTGGTCGGCCGACGCCTTCCGCCAGGTCATCGGTCGCTTCGTCGGTCCCGCGGCGTTCTGGCAACCGGTCTTCGATCCGGACCGTCCTGTACGTCGCCGTGGCCAGCATCATCTGCCTGGTGCTCGGGTACACGGTCGCCTACTACGTGGCGCGGTTCGGCGGGAAGCGGAAGGCCCTCCTGCTGGTCCTGCTCATCTCGCCGTTCTGGATCAGCTACCTGATGCGGATCTTCGCGTGGCAGAGCTTGCTCGCCAACGACGGGTGGGTGAACGACATCCTCGTGCGTCTCCATCTGATCTCGGATCCGTACGCATGGCTGTCGGGGAAGCCGGTCACGGTGATCCTGTCGCTCGTCTACGGCTACATCCCGTACATGATCCTGGTCCTGTTCGGCCAGCTCGACCGGATCAACGAGAGCCTCCTGGAGGCCGGACGTGACCTCGGAGCCAGCCCGAGCAGGACCTTCTTCCGCGTGACCGTCCCCCTGTCGAAGCAGGCGATCCTGGCGGGGCTCATCATCGTCAGCCTCCCGATGTTCGGTGACTACTACACGAACGACCTCATGGGAGGGCCGCAGACACGGATGTACGGGAACCTCATCGACCACGCCATCAACCAGGCCGGCCAGGGACCGCGGGCCGGTGTGCTCGTGATCCTCCTCATGCTGTTCCTGATCATCCCGATGGGGTACTACCTGCGCTCGACGAAGCGCGCGGCGGAGACGCGATGAGCGACGCGACCGTCACCACCGTGCCGCGGGCAGGCGTTCGGACCGCGACGAAGCGCCCAGGGCGCGGCCTCCGGAACCCGTGGCGGAGGCCGTGGGTGCTCGGCGGGGTCACCATCGCTTACCTGGCGTGGTCGATCCTCCCCGTCCTGATCGCCATCATGTTCTCGTTCAACTCGAGCAGGTCCCGGAGCACCTGGGAGGGGTTCTCGTTCCGGTGGTGGTGGAAGGACCCGACGGACGCCCTCTTCACCGACCCCGGGTTCCGCGACGCGATCCCCCAGAGCTTCAAGCTCTCGATCCTGACCGTCCTGATCGCGGTGCCGCTCGGCACGATCTTCGCCATCGGCATCGATCGGTGGCACGGTCGTCCCGCCCAGGGTGCGAACTTCGGGATGCTGCTGTCGTTCGTCCTGCCCGAGATCGTGATCGGCGTCGCGATGTACCTGGTGATCACGTTCCTCCTGAAGGACCTCATCAAGCTCGGGACTACGGCGCAGGTGATCGGCTTGGTCACGTTCCAGATCTCGTACCCGGTGATCGTGGTGCGGGCCCGATTACTCACGATCCCGAAGTACTACGAGGAGGCCGGGATGGACCTCGGGGCCTCGCCGACCCAGGCCGTGCGGAAGGTGCTCCTGCCCCTGCTGTATCCGGCCATCTTCGCGAGCGTCGCCCTCGTGTTCGCCGACTCGATCGACGACTTCGTCACGGTCCGCTACCTCTGCGCCTCCCAGGCGTGCGAGTCCCTGTCGATCGTGATCTACGGTTCCTCGCGCGGATCGCCGACCCCCGCCGTGAACGCCGCCGCGAGCCTGATGCTGGTCACCACCCTCACCGCGATCGCGGTCGGGTACCTCATCTACCACTTCTCCACCCGCGGACAGCGCAGCAAGGACGAGTCGGGTGTGAAGGAGTTCGTGAGCGTCAACATCTGAGCCGGCCTGCGGCGGCCGGCTACTCGGTGTCGAGCTCGGCGCCCACCAGCACCTCGGTGCCGCCGTGCTGCAGGACGCGCAGCGCCTCGCGCGGGAAGTGCGCCGTGACAGCGTCGCCCGAACGGTGGGGCTCGTGGTCGCCGTCGTTGGGCATCCACGCTTGGATCGTCTGGCCGCTCGGCAGGTGCAGGAAGATCTGGAGGATGGAGCCGACGTAGACGACGCGCTCCACCATGGCCGGCAGACGGTTCTCCCCGCTCATGCCCTGCTCGTCGACGTCCACGCGCTCGGGGCGGATCGTGATCATGCACGCGCCGGTCGTGGCTGTCTCTCCCTCACCGGCGATCATCTCGAACTCGCCGAGCTTGACCCGACATCCGCCGTTCGTCGCGCCCTGCGCCTCGGCGTCCATCAGGTTGGAGACACCGAGGAAGTCGGCGACGTACGCCGTCGCAGGTGCTTCGTAGATCTCCTGCGGGGGCCCCACCTGCTCCACGCGGCCCTGCGACATGACCGCGATGCGATCCGACATGGTCAGGGCTTCCTCCTGGTCGTGCGTCACGTAGATGAACGTGATGCCGACCTCTTCCTGCAGGGCCTTCAGTTCGATCTGCAAGCGCTTGCGGAGCTTGGCGTCGAGCGCACCCAGCGGCTCGTCGAGCAGCAGCACCTTCGGGTTGAGGATCAGGGCACGTGCGAGCGCCACCCGCTGCTGCTGTCCACCGGACAGCTGTCCGGGGCGCCGGTTCGCGAACTGGCTCATCTGCACGAGCTCGAGCGCCGCACCGACCCGCTCGCGAGCCTCCTTCTTCGACGCCTTCTGGTACTTCAGGCCGAAAGCGACGTTGTCGGAGACGGACAGGTGCGGGAACAACGCGTAGTTCTGGAAGACGGTGTTCACGTTGCGCTTGTGCGGCGGAACCTGGGCCACGTCGTCGCCATCGAGGAGGATCTGCCCTTCGCTGGGTCGCTCGAAGCCCGCGATCATCCGGAGCGTGGTGGTCTTCCCGCACCCGGACGGGCCGAGCAACGAGAAGAACTCGCCGGGTGGCATCTGGAGGTTGATCCCGGACACCGCCGTGAAGTCCCCGTACCGCTTCACGAGGTCGACGAGCTGGACCTCTCCGCCTGCCATGGTCGCGGAGTCTACCGGTGATGCCTCGGGAAAGGTCAAGCGACGGCAGCCGGAGCGTGATTGTTCCGACACGGGCCTGCGGGCACACTGACGCGGTGCCCGACCCCGACGAACGCATCGCGCCTTCCGAGCCCCCCGGGGCCGAACACCCCCCGACCGTTCGCCGGCAGGCGGCGCCACTCCTCGCCGCCTACTGGTCGTTCGGGCAGTTCTGGGGTGTCTTCACGATCCTCCTCCTCGAGTTCCAGACCGAGCACGACCTGTCTGACGGCGAGGTGGGGACCCTGTTCGCCGTGCTCTCGATCGCCGCGATCCTCACGATGACGTTCCTGGCGCCCCGGATGCAGCCGTGGGCCCTCGCCGTCTCGATCCCGGTGGCACTCGCCACGCTGGCGGTGGGGTCGGTCGGGATCGGCCTGTCTCCCGGCGGGGCGCTGGTGCTGACGCTGATCGTGGTGGGGGTCGGCAACGGTCTGATCGACATCTACCTGAACGTCGCGGCGCAGCGGGTCGAGGCCGACACGGGCCGTCCCGTGCTGCAATGGCTCCACGCCTCGTACTCCCTCGGCGGGGTGACCGGGGCCGTCATCGCCGGTCTGTTGTTGACCGCCGAGCTCGACCACCGGTTGGGGTTCGTCTACGCCGGGAGCATGCTGCTCGCGACCGCGATCTGGAACGCCCGGACGGCACCACGCGAGCGGAGCGACGACGGCGTGAGCGCATCGTTCTCGCTGGCGCCGTTGCTCCGCTCGCCGTTCCTGTGGATTCCGGCGCTGGCGTTGCTCGGCGCGTTCCTCGTGGAAGGATCGCTCGACGTCTGGGCCGGTCTGTACCTGCGCGAGGGACTCGGCGCCTCACCCATGGCGGCGGCCGGAGCTTTCATGGCGTTCTCCGGCGCGGCGTTCTTCGGCCGGTTGTTCGCCGGCCGCGTCCTGTTCGGACTCGGCCGGCGGGCCACGATCGTGGTGGCCGGCGCCGGCTCCGCCGCCGCCGGCCTCGTGACCGTGCTCACCACCAGTGCCGCGGTGGTCACCCTCGCCTACCTGGTGCTCGGCTTCATGCTGTCGGCGGCCGCCCCGGCCGCCTTCGGCTTGGTGGAGGACGCGGACGACGAGGATCCGTCGGCCGCGATCGCCGGCGTCACCACCATCGGCTACACGGGGTTCGTCTGGGCACCGCCGGTGATCGGGTGGATCAGCGCCACGTACAGCCTGCGAGCCGCGATGGCCTTCATCGTGGCCTCGACCGCGGGGATCGTCGTGGCGGGCTTGCTCGTGCCGAGCGAAGCGCCGACGGGAGCCTCCCGCCGGGGCAACCGCGCACGGTAGGACGGTGACAACGCCCGGCTCCCACCGCCGGCTGCGTTACAGCTCCTGGTGCTCGATCGCCCCGTCGTGCCACTCGGGATCCGCCTCGAGCAGCGCCCGGTACTGCACGTACATCTCGTGCATCGCCGGATCGTCGGCGTTCGCGTCGTACGTGGCGCGGTCTTCGAAGATCGCCAGCATCCAGACGTTGTCGCTGTCGTTCTCCATGAGCGTGTACGAGCCGATGGCGCCCGGGACCTTGCGATCGTCCCCCGCCATCACGGCCATGATCTTCTCGCGGTTCTCCGGCTTGACCACCATCTTGGCGACGGTTCCGTACATGGACGTTCCCCCTCCTGCGTGGTGACGGTCTCGCTGCCTGGGCGAGGCTCGCCTCGTTCTCGATCCCTTCGAGCCTACGCCCGACCGTGCGATGCGCAAACCCGGGCGTTACGAAGGGGGAGCGAGCGCCGGCGGCAGCGTGCCGAGGCCCCAGGCGTCCGAGCCACCGTCGACAACCACGGTCGTGCCCGTGATGTAGGCGGCGGCGTCGGTGGCCAGGAACGCGATGGTGTCGCCGACCTCGTCCGCACGACCGGCGCGTTTCAACGGGACCTGCTCGGCGAAGGCGTCGACGACCTCCTGGCCGCCGTACTGCAGCACTCCTTCGGTCTGGATCAGCCCGCAGGCGATGCACACCGCGCGGATCCCGAACTTCGACCACTCCAGAGCGATCCCGGCCGCGAAGATCTCCAGTGCCGAGCGGGCCATCGACGAGTGCACCATGAGCGGCACGCCGCGGCGCGGGCTGAAGCCGACGAACGCGACGAAGCCGTGCCGTTGCGGATCAGCCAGCGCTCGGCCACCCGTTGGGTGACCTCCCAAGTCGCGTCGATGTTGAGCCGGTGGACCGCGCGCATCCCCTTCGTCGACGTCTGCTCGAGCGGCGCCGCGAACTGACCGCCGGCGTTGTTCACGAGGACGTCGACGTGACCGAAGCGGTCCCCCACCGCGTCGAGCATCGAGGTGAGCTGGTCGCCGTCGCGGATGTCGGCGACGTGGGCGAGGCAGCCGTCGCCGAGCTCTTCGACGACGGCTGCCAGGGGCTCGGGGCGCCGGCCGCAGATCGCCACCTGGGCCCCGGCCCGCGCGAATGCGCGGGCCGTGGCTCGCCCGATGCCGGTCCCACCGCCGGTGATCAGGGCGACGCGCTCTGCGAGCGCGTCGCCCGCCAGCGGCGAGCGCCAGGGAGCCTCGCGCGCGGGACGATCCGAGGGGTCCTCTACCATCTGCCGCAGTATGCAGGAGGGCCGGAACGAGCGGATCCGCGACGTGACCGGGGACGGGGGCGTCCGGCTCCGGACCCGCGAGATCGCGGGGCCTGAGCCGGACGCCCCCTCGCTCCTGTTGCACCACGGCCTCGCCTCGTCGCAGCACATCTGGGACCTGATGTTGCCGCGGCTCGCCGAGCGGTTCCGGGTGGTGACCTACGACGCGCGGGGTCACGGAGAGAGCGGCAAGCCCGCGAGCCGCTACGGCTTCGAACACGTCGCGGCCGACGCTGTCGCCGTCGTCGAAGCGACCCGGCTCCGTCGACCCGTCATGGTCGGCCACTCCTGGGGAGCCATGGTCGCGCTCGACACCGCGGCGCGCCACCCGCGAACGCTCACCGGCATCGTCCTCATCGACGGCGGCGTGACGTCGATGCGGGACTCGTTCCCGTCGTGGCGAGCCGCGAAGGCTGCGCTCTCTCCGCCGGATCTCGCCGGGATGAGGGTCGAGGCCTTCCGCGAGGCGATCCCCTCGTTCTGGGGCGGCGCGGTCCGCGTCGACCCGCAGATCGAGGCGATCCCGCTCTCGGTGATGCACGTCGGTCCCGACGGCACGATCCGCCCGCGCCTCACCCGCGCGCACCACCTCGCGATCCTGCACGCGATCTGGCGGCAGGACCCCATCGCCCTCCACGTGCACCTACGCCGGCCATCGCTGGCGATCCTGGCCCGCTCCTCCGGCGATGCCGCGTGGGTCGAGGCCAAGGCACGGGCCGTGCGGGCTCTCCGCGAGGTGGGAGCGGCCACGCGGATCGAGTGGATCGAGGGGATCCACGACCTCCCCGATCCAACATCCCGGCCGGCTCGTCCGCTCCATCCAACGCTTCGTCCGGTCGGCCGTACCATAGGAGCATGCTCGTTCTGCTCTTCGTCCTGATCCTCCTCGCCATCGCCGGGCTCCTCGGCGTGGTCCTCAAGGCGATCGCGTTCGTGATCTTCGTCGGGGTCGCCACCGCCGTGACCCTCGCCGCCATCGCCTACTTCGCGTTCCGACACCAGGTGCGGAAGGCGACGGCCGCCATGGGGCAGCGATCGACCGACATCAAGATCGGCAAGGTCTATCGCGAGCGGGACCGCGCGGGTGACGAGCTGCCGCCTCCTCGCGACGACCGCTACTGATCGCCGCGGTCACGCACCGCTCGACCGATCACCCGCTCGCGGTACCTCAACGGTGCCCTGCCGACCAGCTCGTAGACGGAGCCCCGAGAGCGGCCGTCGTCCTGTCGCCGGTCACCGCGATCGAGTGCCAGCGCGGCCGCACCGACGACCGGCCAACGGAACGGCTCGGGCGGCGCCTTCGCGAACTCGGGTCGGTTGACCGCGAGCGACGTCCACTCGTCGTCCAGCCCGAGCACCGTGGATGCCAGGATCCGCCCACCCACCATGGTCTGCGCCAAGCCGTGGCCGCTGAAGCCGAGACCTGCGTGCACGTTGCCCGGAGGCAGTGACCGGTAGAAAGGCACGAAGGTGACCGTCTGGTCGATCGGACCTCCCCATGCATGCGTGAACCGGATCCCTTCGAGCTGCGGGAACATCCAGAGCAGCCCGCGCGCCGGCACCTCGGCGAACCGGCGGAGACCCGTGGCGGATCGTCCGCCCGCGCGGCCGCCGAACACCGCGCTCCCGGCCCCGCCACCGATCACGATCCGGCCGTCGTCGGTGGGCCGTAGGTAATAGAGCCAGTCACGTGCGTCGGCGATCCCTACCTGCGAGGTCCAGCCGATCGATGCGAGCCGGTCCGGGATGGGCTCCGTCGCAACCACGTAGTCGGCGATCACCCCGAAGCTCCGGCGGAAGCCCGGCCACCCCGCCGCCCAAGCGCCGATGGTCAGCACGACCTGGTCGGCCTTCACCGCTCCGCCCTCGGTCCGAACGATCGCCGGTCTCGAGCGATCGATCCCCGTGACCGACGTGCCCTCGTGCAGATGGACACCTCGCTCCAGCAGGATCCGGCGGAGCCCGCGGGCCAGACGCGCCGGCTGACAGATCGCGTTGTCGGGGACGAGCCGGCCCTCCACGAAGCGTGGTGAGTTCGCGTACGCACGGACCTCGTCGAGGGTGAGGTCCACCACTCGATCGTCGACTTCGAGACGCTCGAGCGCGGCGAGGGTTCCTGCAACCCCCTCGCCTTGCCAGACACCGGTTCGGACCCCGAGGACCCCCTCCCGATGGAACCACGCATCGATCTCGTGCGACCGGCAGAAGGTGTCCGCCTCGGCGACCGAGTCGGACAGCACGTGCGCGTAGCGGAGTCCCTCCACGGCACCGAAGAGGCCGACGAGCGCGTCGAGGTCGTGCCAGGACGACGAGAAGAACCCACCGTTGCGCCCGCTGGCGCCGCCTCCCACGATGTCCCGCTCGAGGAGGACGATCCGGAGACCGGGAGCGCGCTCGGTGAGCTCGATCGCGGTCCACAGGCCGGCGAACCCGCCTCCCACGATGCACACGTCCGCGACAACGTGGGACCCGAGCCCGGGGCACGGCTCGCCGGGGTCGTGCGCCAACGCCTCCTGCAGCCAGAAGCTCCGCGCGGAGCCCGGAGCGGGCAGGTCGAGGCCGGTCACACGGCACGCCGCTCGCCGAGCCGGCGCCCGGCGAGCATCGCGAGCACACGCGCGCCGGCGAGGAACAGCAACGTGAACGCCAGCGCCACGCCGAGGAACACGAAGAATCGCCCACCCGTGGGTGAGCCCACCCACACCGATCGGATCACGACCCCGATCGGAACGGCGACGATCCACGTCTTCAGCAGCCCGGTCATCGACGGCGGCTGGTACGTCCCGAGGAGCACCGACGCGGCGAGCCACGCCACGATCACGGGCACGGCGGTGCGGAGGAAGACCTCCGCGTACGTGCCGGTCGCATGCGACCGCATCCCGGCGACCACGAACAGCGCGAGCGCAGCCAGGTCGAGCCCGAAGGTCAGGCGGGCGCGCGGCGATCCGTCGGTGAAGCGCACACCGGCATCTTCCCAGGCGCTCGCCGTAGGCTGCCGACGTGAACCTCGACGATGCGCTCACGGCGCTGAGGCAAGCCGCGGACCCCTCGCGCAAACCTGGCATGGCCCGCGTCGGGATCAGGGTGGACAGCGCCCTCGGGGTCAGCGTGCCCAACATCCGGCGGATCGCGAAACGCGCGGGCCACGACCACGGACTCGCGCTGCAACTCTGGGAGAGCCGGATCCACGAGGCACAGATGCTCGCCACCCTCGTCGAGGATCCGGCCGCCACCACCGATGCCCAGGCGGAACGGTGGGTGGCGGGGATCGACTCCTGGGACGTGGGTGACGCCGCGGCCGACCTGTTCGCAGCCACCACCCTCCGCGACGCGAAGATCCGAGCGTGGGCGCGCCGCGGGGAGCCGTTCGTCAAGCGATGCGCGTTCGCCATGATCGCGCGGAGGGCGGTGAGCGACAAGGCAGCGCCCGACCGCACGTTCACAGCGTACTTCCCCTCGATGCGGCGCGCGGCGCAGGACGACCGCAACGAGGTGAAGAAGGCGGTCAGCTGGGCGCTCCGTCAGATCGGGAAGCGGAACCTCGCCCTGCATGATGCGGCGGTCCGCGAAGCCGAGGCGATGCTGGATGAGGCCCTCGCGACGGGTTCCCGTGGTGCGCGCTGGATCGCGCGCGACGTGCTGCGGGAGCTCCGGGACCCCGCGCAGATCGCCCGGTTGACCCCTTAGACGAGCGGAGGGAGGGGGCGCGGGCTGCCCCCTCCCTCACGACCTCCGCGGGTCAGACCGCGGTGGTCAACCCTCGCCGCGCTCGCCGGCTTCCACGAGCTCGGCCGGCGTGTCGGGCACCTCGACCGCGTGTGCGGCCTCGTGGCCCTCCACGTCGAGCTTCGGCAGCCACTGCAGCCACTTCGGCAGGTACCAGTTGCGGTCGCCGAGCAGCTTCATGGCCGACGGCACCAGGATCGAACGGACGATCGTCGCATCCAGGAACACGGCGACGGCCAGGCCGAAGCCCATCTGCTCGAGGCCGGCGATCCGACCGCTCGCGAAGGCCGCGAACACCGCGACCATGATGATGGCCGCACCGGTGATGATCCCACCGGTGGTCCGCAGGCCGAACGCGACCGCCTCGGAGTTGTCCCCGGTCTTGTCGTACTCCTCACGGATCCGGGTGAGCAGGAACACCTGGTAGTCCATCGAGAGGCCGAACAGGATCGAGAACAGGAACAGCGGCAACCAGGACTCGATCGCATCCACGCGGATGAAGTCGAGGCGTTCCGCGATCCACCCGCCGAACGCGGGGCCGCCCTTCTGGAAGACCAGCACGATGAGCCCGTAGGCCGCCCCGACCGACAGCAGGTTCATCAGGATCGCCTTCGCCGGCACGACGATCGAACGGAAGACGACCGTCAGCAACATGAACGAGAGCAGGAGGACGAGGAGGATGACGATCGGCGTGTAAAGGTCGGAGATGTCGAAGAAGTCCTTGACGAACGCCGTGTCACCGCCGACGAGCACGCCCGAGTCCTCCCCGAACGCCTCGGGGACGTAGGTCTCACGGAGACGCGTGACCGCCGCCACCGCCGACTCGCTCGACGCGTCGACCGCTTCCCCCGCGTACGGGATCCGGAGCAACGTGATGGCTCCGCTCTCGCTCGACTGCGGCGGTTGCGGCTCTCCGAACGCCGAGTCGTCGGCGATCGACGCCTGGAGTGTCTCGATCCCCTGCGCGACCTCCGGGTCCGTAGCGGCGCCCGGGATCACCACGTCGGCGGTCGCCTGCTGCCCCGCCCTCGGGAACTCCCGGATCAGCACCTCGTAGGCATCCTTGGTCTGGATCCCGTCCGGGATCGTCCCGATGCCGGAGAACCCGGTCTTGATGCCGCGACCGTCGTCCTCGGGGTGCGCTTGCAGCCAGTACGGGATCGACAGCGCCGATCATGAACACCGATGTGAGCACCAGCCACAGCCATGGCCGCGCCATGACCGTGCGGGTGACCCGGTCCCAGAACCCGCCGGGGCGGCCGTGCTCGGCCGGCTCCGCACGCGTCATCCAGGCAGCCCACCCCGAGCCCTTCTTGATCCCACGGGTGAAGGCGATGATGAACACGACCACCGCCGCCAACGCCACCAGGGCGCCGAGCGCCGGTGGAGCACCGAGTGCGCCCGGGATCGCCGCGCCGACGCCCGCCACGGCGAGGATGAGGCCGAGCACCAGCAGGTTCCCGACCACTGACTTCCACGGCCAGTCGATCCGGTCGGACATCGGCTCCGCCCTGGTGCCGAAGAACGAGAGCAGGGCCGGCAAGAGGGTCATGGAGAGGGCGATGGACACCAGCACGACGAGGATCGCGCCACCGGCCAGCGCCCGGAAGATCGTGGTGGGGACGAGAAGCATCCCGGCGAGGGCGAGGACCACCGTCACGCCGCTGAAGAAGACGGCCCGGTTCGCGGTGGCGCCCGAACGCCCGATGGCTTCGAGCTTGTCGCGGCCACGCTGCCGCTCTTCCCGGTACCTCGACACGATGAACAACGAGTAGTCGATCCCGACGGCCAGACCCATCATCGAGATCAGGTTCGGCGCGAAGAAGCTGAACTGCCACATCTGGCCCAGCAGGCCGACGAGCCCGAGCGCCACACCGATCGCGAACACACCCATGACGATGGGCGTCACGCCCGCCAGCAGCGCCGCGAAGACTGCGATCAGGACGATGATCGCGACCAGGACGCCGATGGACTCGCCCTTGCGGAGGTCCTCCTCCGAGATCACCTTGAAGTCCTCGGTGGAGGTCGGCTCGCCGAGCATGTACATCTGCGTGTCGCCCTCGCTGTACCGCTCGCGGATCGTCTCGAGCTCACCGACGTGCACAGCCGTCTGGTCCGAGTCGCCGGCCAGGATCACGGTGAACAGGACGGCGCTCCCGTCCTCGGATGGGATCGGGCCGAGCGCCGCGACCTGCGGGTCGTTCTGTTGGTCCTCAGGCAGCGGGAACGCTGACGGGACCTGCGTCACGACGTCGGGTCCGAGCCCTCGGAAGTCCTCGAGCGCCGCGTTCACGGTGTCAGCGAACGCAGTGTCCTGCACGGCGCCTGGAGAGCCGGTGATGATGATCGTCTCCGGGATCAGGTCCTGCTTGAGCTGCTCCTGCTCCAAGATCTGCTGGGCCTGTTTCGCCTCCGGGTTGTTGGTGAAGTCGATGTCCGTGGTGAGCGCGCTGTCCAGCAGCACGCCGGAGGCCGCGAACCCGGCCACCAGGATGACCGCCCAGACGCCAACGGTTCTCCACGGATGGCGGCTGCTCGCCCGGGCCAGGGTTTCGGGATTGATCTTCACGGTGCCCCCCTTCCACCGGGCCGGTTGAGCCGGCTCCGAAGGACGCTTGACGTACGTTGTACGCTTACGATGTACGTGACCCTAGACGTACACCGTAAGCCTGTCAACCCCGGACCGTAACGGAACCAGGTGAACGTTCCATGACTACCACGAAGGCCCGCGAACGCCTCACGCGCGACAGGATCGTCGAGGCCGCGCTGCACGTCATGGACACCGAAGGACTCGATGCCGTCACCATGCGTCGCGTGGCGCGAGAGGTCGGGGCCGAGGCGATGTCGCTCTACAACCATGTGCGGGACAAGGACGACCTCTTGCAAGCGGTGTGCGACCGGGTGATGGCCGGCTTCGAGTTCCCTCCGGAGCGGGGCGACTGGGCGGAGCAGTGTCGCGCCGGCGCTCGCGCGTGGCGCCGACTCCTCCAGGCGCATCCCGACATGATGCGTCTGTTCGCCGAAACGCACGGTCCGGAACCCACCTCGCCCGACTCCCTCCGGCCGACCGAGTTCGCGCTCCGGCTGATCCGCGAAGCCGGGCTCTCGGACCGCGACACGGTCCAGGCGTTCCACGCGTTCGGCGGCTACATCCAGGGCTTCGTGATGATGGAGGGCGGCTCCATCAAGGGGAGCGACCACGGCGACCATTTCTCGCCCGAGGCGTTCGGTGCCATCTCTCCGGAGTCGTTCCCGGTGCTCTGCGCCGTCGGCCACTACTTCGCCGAGTGCGACGCGGACGAGCAGTTCGAGTTCGGGCTCGATCTTATGATCCGAGGCCTGCAAGCGCGCGTCGCCGCGACCCGCGGCTCGACGGCGAAGGCCTAGAGCAGGCCCAGTTCCTTCCCGACCCGTTCGAAGACGGCGAGCGCCTCGCCGAGGTCGGCTTCGGTGTGGTCCGCCGTCACGATGGTGCGGACGCGGGCCTTCCCACGCGCCACAGTGGGGAACACGATCGCCGGACAGAACACACCTTCCTCGAAGATGCGCCGGGCGAACGTCTGCGTCTTCTCCTCGTCGCCCGTGATGACCGGCGTGATCGGCGTCTCGGAGTCTCCCGTATCGAAGCCCAGCCCGTGCAGGCCTTCCTTGAGGAATGCCGTGTTCGACCACAGCCGCTCGAGGCGTTCCGGCTCGTCGCGGATGATGTCGAGCGCCTCGATGCACGCGGCGACCACCGACGGCGGCGCGCTCGTGGAGAAGAGGTACGGGCGCCCGCGGTTCTGGAGCCACTCGATCAGATGGGGCGGACCCGCGATGAACCCGCCGAGGACGCCGATCGCCTTCGAGAGCGTGCCGACCTGGATGTCGACGCGGCCGTGCAGCCCGAAATGGTCCACGGTCCCGGCGCCGCCGGTCCCGAGCACCCCCGAGGCGTGGGCGTCGTCGATCATCATGATCGCGCCGTGCCGCTCCGCGACCTCCACGAGGTCCGGGAGGCGTGCGATGTCGCCGTCCATCGAGAAGACCCCGTCCGTGATGAGGAGTTGTCGGCTGCCCTCGCGCTTCGTCTCGGTGAGCTTGCGGTCGGCGTCCTCGGCGTCCCGATGCTCGAACACGGCGATCTGCGCCCGGGAGAGCCGCGCGCCGTCGATGATCGACGCGTGGTTCAGCCGGTCGCTGACGATCACGTCCTCCTTGCCGAGGATCGCCGCCACGGTGCCGGCGTTCGCGGTGAACCCGGACTGGAACATCAGGGCGGCGTCGGCGTGCTTGAACGCCGCGAAACGGCGTTCGAGCACGCGGTGGATCTCCATCTGGCCGGCGATCGTGCGCACCGCGCCGCTGCCGGCGCCGAGGCGCGCCGCGGCGTCGGCGGCGGCGCGGTTCATCCGGGGGTGGCTCGCGAGCCCGAGGTAGTTGTTCGAGGCGAGGTTGATGACCTCGTGCCCGTCGAAGACCGCGCGCGCGCCGGTGGGGCCGCTCAGCGTCCGCGGATGCAGCAGGAGCCCGTCCGCCTCGAGCGTGGCGAGCTCGTCCTTCAGGAAGTCCAGCGCGCCCGTCACGCCACGGCCCCCGGCAACAGGATCGACCTTGCCGGACCGACCCGACGCGGTGGTCTCGAACGCTTCCTCGAACCGCTCCAGGGGGAACCGGTGCGTGATGATCGGGGCCACATCCACCCGACCGGTCGACAGCAGCGTCGTGGTCTGCTGCCAGGTGCGGAACATCTCGCGGCCGGTGATGCCCTGGAGCCGAGCCTCCTTGAAGATCACCTGGTCGTTCAGGTCGAGCGTGACCGCGCCGTCGGGCAGACCGAGCAAGGACATCCGGCCTCCGCGTGCCAGCATCCGCGTCCCCTGATCGATCGCCCTCGCGTTGCCGCTCATCTCGAGGACGACCTCGGCTCCCTGCCCGTTCGTGGCGTCCATGACGGCCGCCACCGGGTCGTCCGACGAAGGGTCGATGACGACGTCCGCGCGCATCTCGTCCGCCATCCCGCGCCGGTAGTCGTTCGGCTCGACCGCGATCACCTTCCAGGCTCCCAGCGACCGTGCGACCCCGATCCCGAACAGGCCGATGGGTCCGCACCCGATCACGGCGACCGCGTTCGTGGCGATGTCCTCGCCACCCCCCGATGCCGAAGGTGGCGTGCACGGCGTTGCCGAAGGGCTCCATGATCGAGGCCACGTCCGGGTCGATGTTCGGCCCCACCACCCAGGCGTTGTGGGCAGGCAGCACCACGTAGTCCGCGAACGCTCCCTCGGCGTCCACGCCGAGGATCCGCAGGTTCTCGGCAGATGTGCTCGCGCCCGGTCCGGCAGGTGGAGCAATGCCGGCATGCGATATGGGTCTCGGCCGCCACGAACGCCCCCGGCTCCACGTGGTGCACCTCGGGCCCCACGGCCTCGACGGTCCCGGCGACCTCGTGGCCGAACGTCATCGGCACCTGGGGGATCCGCTTCTCGGCCCACTCGTTCCAGTCCACGATGTGGAGATCCGTGCCGCAGATCGAGGCCGCATGGACCCGCACGAGCACCTCGCCCTCGCCTGGCTCGGGCACCGGGATCTCGACCAGCTCCGCGCCCGGACCCTTCTCCATCTTCCGCAGGGCGCGCATCGTTCGGCGGCTCACGAGCGGCAGCGTACCGCTCTCCCCATCACGGGTCGGCGGACCGATCGGCGACCAACCGCGCGAAACCTCAGGTTCCTTGTCATGCAACGACTCGCGTATACCCGGCCTCAAGGAGGTCCCCGCCGGAACCGATACCGGGAGGGACACGTGGCCGGGGGGCCGAGTGGACGACGACCAGCTGCAGCCGAACGCGCCCGCCTTCGATGGCGGCTTCTTCGCCGCGGACGACCCGCAGGTCGGCGCCGACGAGCGGCTCCGCGACCTCCAGGCCCGGTACGGCGCGCTCGTGGAGCAGATCCCCGCGATCGTCTACGTCGACGTGGCCGACGCATCCATGACCACGATGTATGTGAGCCCCCAGATCGAACAGATCCTCGGGGTCACCCCTCAGGAGTACCTGGATGACGCGGAGCTCTGGACCCGGATGCTGCATCCCGCCGACCGTGACCGAGCGCTCGAAACCTACACGCGGGGCCGAGAGTCGGGCGACCCGTTCTCGTACGAGTACCGCTTGATCGCCCGCGACGGGCGCGTCGTCTGGTTCCAGGACAGCGCGATCGTGCTCTGCGACGCAGAAGGACGACCCGCCTCGGTCCACGGCGTGATGCTCGACATCACCGAGCGCAAGGCGGCCGAGGAACGACTGACCTTCCTCGCCTACCACGACAACCTCACCGGTCTCCCGAACAAGGCGATGTTCGACGAGCTCCTCGGCCGCGCGCTCGCCCGGGCGCGACGGAGCAACCGCGGCGTGGCGGTGCTCGCGCTCGACGTCGACAACTTCAAGCTCGTGAACGACTCCCTCGGGCACGGCGCCGGCGACCGCTTGATCAAGCAGGTGGCCGAGCGCTTCGACACCGCCACCCGGGAGACCGACGTCGTCGCACGCCAGGGGGGCGACGAGTTCCTCCTCCTCATCGCCGACATCGACCGCGACGAAGACGGGCGCGACGACGCGGAACGGGTCGCCGAGACCGTGGTCGGACGGATCCGTGCCGCGCTCGAGGACGCGTTCGAGATCGACGGCACCGAGCTCTACGTCACGGTCTCGATCGGGATCAGCGTCTTCCCGCAGGATGCACCCGACACCGGGGCCCTGCTCCGCAACGCCGACGCCGCGATGTTCCGCGCCAAGCGCGCAGGTCCCGGCGCGTTCGCACTGCACCGATCCGAGGGCGCCGACGCCCTCTCACGTCTCTCTCTGTCCACGCGACTCCGCAAGGCCGTCGACCAGAAGGTGTGGGCGCTGCACTACCAACCGCTCGTCGACCTCGTCACGGGCGAGATGGTCGGCGTCGAGGCGCTGATCCGCTGGCCCGACCCGCAGGGCGGGCTGGTCCCGCCGGGCGACTTCATCCCGCTCGCCGAGGAGATGGGCCTCATCGAGTCCATCGGCGACTGGGTGGTCGTCGAGCTGTGCCGCCAGGACGCGGTGTGGCGCGCCGAAGGGCTCGAGCTCGATGTCGGCTTCAACCTGTCGCCTCGCGAGCTCTGGCAGGTCGACCCGGTCGAGCGGATCGCCGGCCATCTGGAGGCGGCGGGCATGGATCCCGGACGCGTCACGGTGGAGATCACGGAGTCGGCGGCCATGAACGACCCCGACCGGATCATCGAGATCCTCTGCCGGTTCCGCGACCGCGGGCTGCGTCTCGCGATCGACGACTTCGGGACGGGCTACTCGTCGCTGTCGCGCCTGCGGTACATGCCGGTCGACATCCTGAAGATCGATCGCACGTTCATCCGCGACGTACACAACGATCCGGCGAGCGCGAGCATGGTGTCGGCGATCATCGCCCTCGCCTCGAACCTGGGGATGCGACCGCTCGCCGAGGGGATCGAGACCGAGGCCGAGTGGCGGTTCCTGGCCGATCGCGGGTGCGAGCACGGCCAGGGCTTCTTCTTCTCACGCGCGGTGCCCGGCGAGGAGATCCTCGCGATGCATCGGCGCCAAGGCTTGACGTTGGTCGACGGCGGTCTCGCCGGCTGACCGGCGTCCGGCTGGAGGCGGCCTGCCCGGCTTCTGGAGGGCGGGCAGGTCGCTTCCCGCTCGTTCCTACCGGCGGGGACGGCGCGGACGCAGCCCGCTGCGGCCCTTCGGACCGCCGCTGAACACCATCCGCGGGGGCGCGACCTTCATGCCTTCTTCCTCGAACTCCTCGTGGAGATCGAGGCGCGCGGCCATCCGGCTGACGTCGCCCTGCTGGTCCGGCGTGACGAGCGTGACGCTCGTGCCGCCCCGTCCCGCGCGCGCGGTGCGGCCCACCCGGTGGACGTAGCCCTTGTCGTCCATCGGCGGGTCGTAGTTCACGACGAGCGTGATGTCGTGCAGGTCCAGGCCGCGCGCGGCCACGTCGGTGGCCACGAGGACACCGACGCTCCCGGACGCGAACCGCGCGAGCGCGCGATCGCGGGCCTCCTGCCGCATGTCGCCGTGGAGGGCGAGCGCGGGGAGCCCCTTGCCCTTCAGCTGCCGGGCGAGCGAGTCCACCGCGCGCTTCGTGTTCACGAACACGAGCGACAGGCCGTCCTGCGCCTGCGCCAGCTCGATCAGCATGTCGAGCTTGCCGTTGTGCGGGACCGGGAGGAAGCGATGGTCGGCCTCCTCCACCACGGCGCGATCTCACCGGCCACCTCGTGCAGGATCGGGTCACGCGTGTAGACCTCGGCGATCCGGCCGACCGCGCCGTCGAGCGTGGCCGAGAAGAACATGGTCTGCCGGTCGGAGGGGATGTGCCGCACGATCCTGTGGACCTGCGGCTGGAAGCCCATGTCGAGCATCCGATCCGCCTCGTCGAGCACCAGGTCCGGATCGCGGAGAGATCCACGAGCTTCCGCTCGCGGAGGTCGTCGAGGCGCCCGGGTGTGGCGATCACGATGTCCGCCTTCTCCACGCCCTTCGCCTGCTCCTTCACGTTCGTGCCGCCGTAGACGGCCTTCACGTGCAGGCCCTTCACCCTCGCGATGTCGATGAACTCCACCGTGACCTGCTGCGCCAGCTCGCGCGTGGGGACCAGGATGAGCGCCCCCGGCTTGGGCGAGGCCTTCGGGTCCAGCCGTTCGATGATGGGGAGCGCGAAGCCCAGGGTCTTGCCGGAACCGGTCTTCGATCTCGCGAGCGTGTCGCGACCCGCCGTCGCATCCTCCAGCACCATCGCCTGGATCGGGAACGGGGCGGTGATGCCGCGAGCGGCCAGCGCCTCGACGACCGGCTCCGTGACCCCCAGATCCTGGAAGGTGGGGAGCTGATCCGTCACAGCAACAGGATACGGCCCAGCACGACCGACGCTCGAACTCCGCTCACGGACGCGAGAGGTGTCCGGGGGAGCGCGTCAACTCCAGCTGCAGAAGTTGGCTGGTGGGGGAAGAGCCAGAGTCGCGGACCGGGAGCCAGGTTGGCCCGACGGAGTACCCGCCTATCCGATGGGCACCGTTTCGTAACCAGCGTCGCTCACCGCATACGAAGCCACGAACTCTGCCGAGACCGCGTCGATGATGGTATCGAAGGGCGTCTTCGCGCACTCGGCAGGCGCGTCGGCAGCCGAGCCAGTCTGGATCGGGCCAAAGAGCGGTACACACGCGTCGGGAAGGGAAATGACCCACACCGGGAGATTCGAGTATCGCTCCCCCCATGAGAGTTCGGCAAGAACGGCGGTGGCGGTCTCCGGGCTTCCAGGCGAGCCTTCGAGCTCCCAGGCGACATCGAGCGCCTCCTCGGCCGAGATGAACTCGCTTGAAGGTTCGTCCTGCGCTGCGATGAGCGACATGCCGGTCGGGGCATGCAAAGGTGTGCCGTCTTCAAAGGCCTGAGCATCCCCAAGGACGGGATCACCATCGTCGGCTCGAGCCTTCAGCAAGCTGAAGGATGTCAGGGCAACGGCGAGGAGAACTCCGATCGCCCACAGCGCGACGGTCCGCGTCGACAACCTCATGAGTCTCTCGAGACCCGCAGCAGTTGGGGGCCTTGAGTATCGGTCCTGTACCGAAGAGGCGCGACTCTGTTCGCGGACGTCGGGCCGAACACCCATATGTCTACCCATCGGCCAGGTGGAGCTTTCTCTTGACCTGAACATACCCCGCTCTCGCGGACACGTTGGCACTACGAGGTGAGGCGCGAGGATGGTCCCCTTCGAACTCGGGGGGGGTGACAGCGACCAAGCGTGAAGTATCGATGCTGACCGTCGCAGAACACTGAAGAAGCTCTCGGCCGCGGAGCAGCCTACGACCCGGATCCGAGTGCACGATGTCGGCCTCTCGAGGCGTCGTTCGAACGCAAGCGACGTGAGCTGCGGTGCACTGGTCTGCGAGGTGCACGAGCCCGGTTCCGGCCGCCCAGCGAGGACACTCTTGGGCGTCCGACCTTCGGACGGGCCCGGCGGGTGGTTCCAAGAACTCCACATCGAGAAGTGCTGCCCCGCGAGACTACCTTCGCGGAGATGCTGCGAAGGGCGGCGAAGTCTAGGGGCACCCTGAGCCACCACCCGCGGTAGCCTGACCCCTTCAATAGACCAGGGGGATCAACTGGGTGGATGACCGCACGCAGCTCTGGAAGGACCTCGCCGCGCAGATCGCGGTCGACAGCATCCGCGCGACCACGGCTGCCGGGAGCGGGCACCCCACCTCGTCGATGTCCAGCGCGCACCTGCTGGCGGTCCTGTTCGCGGATCACCTCCGTTTCGACGTCAAGGAGCCGCACTACCCGGGCAACGACCGGTTCGTGCTCTCGAAGGGACATGCGGCGCCGGGGCTCTACGCGACCTTGAAAGCGGTCGGCGCCTACGACGACGAGATGCTGCTGTCGCTCCGGAAGATGGACTCCCCGCTGCAGGGGCACCCGGCGCCCATCCCCGAGTTCCCCTGGGTCGACGTGGCGACCGGGTCGCTCGGCCAGGGGCTCGCGTTCGGGCTCGGGATGTCGCTCGCGATGCGCCTCGACGGCGCGCCGGGTCGCGTGTGGGTGCTGATGGGCGACTCCGAGGCCGCCGAGGGCTCCGTTTGGGAGGCAGCCGAGGCGGCCGCGTTCCACGAAGCGGGCAATCTCACCGCGATCCTCGACCTCAACCGGCTCGGCCAGCGCGGCCCCACGATGCATGGGTGGAACGCCGACGTCTTCCGCGACCGAGCGGAGGCGTACGGCTGGACCGCGATCGAGATCGACGGGCACGACGTGCGCGAGATCGACCGCGCCTACCGCGACGCCGTGGCGGATGACCGTCCGACGATGATCATCGCGCGCACCGAGAAGGGCCACGGCGTGTCGTTCCTCGCGGACCAGGAGGGCTGGCACGGCAAGGCCGTGCCGGCCGACCGGGAGGCCGAGGCGATCGCCGAGCTCGGCGGCGTGCGCGATCTCCGCGTCACGCCGCCGGCGCCACCGGAGTGGGCCGCGCCGCCACCGCCCGAGCCGAGCGACGCGTCGGCGCCCACCTACGACGGACCCGTCGCCACGCGCAAAGCGTTCGGTGAGGCGCTCGCGTGGCTCGCCGGCCGCCGCGACGACGCTCGTGGTGCTGGACGGCGAGGTCGGCAACTCGACGCACACCGAGGACGTCGAGGCCGTGGCGCCGGAGCACTTCGTCCAGATGTACATCGCGGAGCAGACGATGATCGGCGTGCAGACCGGCATGCAGGCGCTCGGCAAGACGGTGTTCGCGGCGTCGTTCGGGGCCTTCCTGACGCGGGCGTACGACCAGATCCGGATGGGCGCGGTGTCGCGCGCGGACCTCCGACTCTGCGGCTCGCACGCCGGCGTCTCGATCGGCGAGGACGGACCGTCGCAGATGGCGGTGGAGGACCTCGCGATGTTCCGCGCGATCGAGGGCTCGACCGTGCTCTACCCGGCCGACGGCCACAGCACCCTCGCGATCGTGACGGAGATGTGTGACCTCAAGGGCATCTCGTACCTCCGGACCACGCGGGAGGCCACACCCCGTCTGTACGAGCCCGGTGAGGCGTTCCCGGTGGGCGGCTCGAAGACCCTCGCGTCGACGGACCACGACACGGTCACATTGGTCGGCGCCGGCGTGACGCTGCACCAGTGCCTCGCGGCCCGCGACCTCCTCGAGGCCGACGGCATCAGCGCGCGCGTCATCGACTGCTACAGCGTGAAGCCGATCGACGCCGCCACGCTCCGTACGGCGCTCGACGGCACCGGCGTGCTCGTCGTGGTGGAGGACCACCGGGTGGAGGGGGGCCTGGGCGACGCCGTCCTCGACGCCCTCGCGTCCACGGGCCCGTTGCACGGCCGCGTCGAGAAGCTCGGCGTCACCGGGATGCCGGGGTCGGCGAGCCCCGAGGAGCTCCGAGCGTGGGCGGGGATCGACGCCGCGTCGATCGCCGAGCGGGCGCGCCGCGCGCTGGCCTGAGGCCTAGGCGCCGAGCGGGACCGCCGTGGGATCCCGCCGAACACGTACGCGATCGATCTCCTCCGGTGGGACGGGCTTCGAGAAGTAGAAGCCCTGTCCGAGCTTGCAGCCGCGCTCGCGCAGGAAGGCGAGCTCCTCCTCGGTCTCGATCCCTTCGGCGAGGGTCGTCATGTCGAGACCCTTCGCGAGCTCGAGGAACGCCGCCACGATCGACGCGGCCTGCGGATCGGTGTTCACGTTGCTCACGAACGCCCGATCGATCTTCAGGACCCGCACCGGCATCTCGCGCAGGCGCGACAGCGACGAGTAGCCCGTCCCGAAGTCGTCGATCGCGATCGAGAACCCGGCGTCGTGCAGGCCCATCAGGATCCCTTGGGCGCGGTCCGGATCCAGCATCGCCGACGACTCGGTGACCTCGACCACGACCCGGGACGGATCGACGCCGCCCTCGTGGAACTCGCGGACGATCCTCTCGGCGAGATCGGGCTGCCAGAACTGCCGCGGCGAGAGGTTGAACCCGATCTCCAGGTCGATGTCGAGCTCGCGCCACGCGGCCATCTGGTACGCGATCTCCTTCACGACCCAATCCCCGATGTGCTCGATGACGCCGATCTCCTCGGCCAGCGGGATGAAGTCGCCGGGCGGAACCATGGTGCCGTCGGGCTCGACCCAGCGGATCAGGGCCTCGACCCCGACCATCCGGCCGGTGTCGAGCTCCACGACCGGCTGGTAATGCAGCGTCCAGCGCTGGCTCTCCACGGCCTTCCGCAGCCGGGTGACGAACTGCAGCCGTGCCCCTGAGTCGCCCGCCGACCCCACCGACATCACGAACTTGGCGGCCGACTGTCGCTTCGCCTCGTACATGGCCGCCTCCGCGTTCCGCTGGAGCGCGCCGGCCTCCTGGGCGTCGCTCGGGAACATGCTGATGCCGATACTCGCCGCCACGTAGACCTCTGTGCCCGAGATCTCGAACGGCGCCACGAGCGACTCGGTGATCCGCTGGGCGACCGATTCCGCCCGGACCACGGCGAAGTCGTTCCCCGCATCGTCCAGCTCGAGGTCGGACAGGAGGAGCAGGAACTGGTCGCCCCCCCGGCGCGCGACGAGGTCCGTCTCGCGGGTCGCTTCGCGCAGCCGCTCCGACACCAACCGCAGGAGCGCGTCACCCGACGCGTGGCCGAGCGAGTCGTTGACGAGGCTGAAGTCGTCGAGATCGACGCAGAGCACCGCGACCGCGCCGTCGTGCCGCTTCGCGCGTGCGATCGAGAGATCCAAGAGCTCCTCGAACATCGCTCGGGACGGCAGGCCGGTGAGCTCGTCGTGGTAGGCCTGGAACGCGACCTGCTCCTCCGACTTCTTCCGGTCGGAGATGTCCACCATCACGCCGTGCGAGGACCGCGGCATCCCCTGCTCGTCACGCACGATCCGTGCCTCGTCGTGGACCCAGACCACGTGGCCGTCCTTCGCGAACATCCGGTACTCCAGCCGGAACGGCTCGCCCGTCTCGTTGTGCCGCGTGTTCTCCGCGAGGGCACGGGCGCGATCGTCGGGGTGGAGGATGCGCGGCCACATCTCGTCGTCCGCGTACCACTCTTCGGGGGTGAACCCGAGCATCGCTTCGACCTGCGGGCTGATGTATAGCGTGGACGCGTTCTCGTCGATCCCGTCGATGTAGGTGATGGCCGGGCCGTCCTCGACCATGGCGCGGTAGCGATCCTCGCGCAGCTGCTTGTCCTCGTCGGCCCGTGTGAGCGCCACCGCCGAGATCACCGCGGACGCGAGCGCGCGCAGGACGGAGCGATCGTCGTCCCCCCACGTCCGTTCCTCCCCGCAGGCATCCACGCCCACGTAGCCCCACCACTCGCCGCCGACCGTGACCGGCACGATCAGGAGCGACGCGGTCCCTTCCTCCGCCAGCACCCGAGCCTCGGCGCCGTCGAGATCGCCGACGTGCGTGTGCAAGAACCCCCCCGAGCCCAGCACCTCGATCCACCTGGAGAAGTGCGGGAAGTACGGGTGGAGGTGGTTCTTCGGGTCATCGAAGATCGGGCGGATGCCGGACGCGTCCCACTCACCGACGAGATCCATCCACAGGCGTCCGTCGGGTCCGCGACGGTTCTGGAACACGTAGGCCCGCTGGGCTCTCGCAGCTGCCGCCACCTCGGCCAAGACATCGGGGAGCGCTGTCGGCCAGCCACCGGAGGCCAACCGAGCCAGTGCGACGCGCGCAGCAGCAGGGACGGCCTCCCCAGACGCTTGGGGAGCCACCATACGCTGATGCATCGGCAAGCCCAGGAACGTCCTGTAACGGAGCGGATGTGCGGCGATGGAACGATCCGGCAGCCAGGTGCCGACGGGTCCCGCCGACGGTCCCCCTGCTATCGTCTGCGGGCGATGTCCGACTACAAGGAGATCATCCACGAGCGTCTGTACGTGCGGGTGCCCGGCACGGACAAGCTCCGGAAGACCGCGGCCTCTCGCTTGAAGCACCTGCTGGCCAACGGATGGCGTGAGACGGAGCGCAACCAGAACGCCGACTACATCCAGGTCCGGTTCGAGCGCACCGGCCACGCGCCGATGCGTGCGCGGCTCCCCCGCAAGGCGCCGGAGATCCGCGACACACGGCGCCCTCGCCGCGACGGTGGCTTCGGCGGTCGGCCCGGCGGCCGTCGCTGACCGTAGGACAGCCGGCCACCGGATATCATCCGGTCATCACCCTTCTCTCCCGGACGCCGTTCGGGTAGAATCCACATGCACCGCCGATCCTTTCGTTCGCCGCGCGATCTGCGCGCGGCCCACCGACCGCGTTGCACCCACGGAGCGAGCGATGAGTGTCGAATTCCACACGCAACCCACGAACGTCCGACCCGGCCACCGGGAGGCGCACACCGGAGCCGCCCCGCAGCCGTTCACGTACCCGCTGACCCGCGAGTTCGTCGAGCCTGACTGGACCCGGCTGCCGGGATACCGGGACGTCACGAAGGACCAGTGGGAGTCCGCCCAGTGGCAACGGGCCCACAGCGTGAAGAACCTCAACGAGTTCAAGGAGGCGCTGGGCGAGCACCTGACCGACGAGCTCTACGCCGACATCGAGCGCGACCAGCAGGAGCGGGCCACGATGTCGATGCTGATCCCCCCGCAGATGGTCAACACGATGGACGAGGCGGACCTCTACGCCGACCCCGTCCGGCGCTACATGGCGCCCGCCTACAGCGAGCGCGAGCCCGAATGGCCGAGCCACCCGCATGGCGTCGCGCGACTCGCTCCACGAGGCCGACATGTGGGCGGTCGAGGGGCTCACGCACCGCTACCCCACGAAGGTGCTCGCGGAGCTGATCCCCACCTGCCCGCAGTACTGCGGCCACTGCACCCGCATGGACCTCGTCGGCAACGACACGCTCCAGGTCCTCAAGTACAAGTTCGAGATGAAGCAGAACGACCGGTGGGACGCGATGCTCGACTACCTGCGGGCCACGCCGCAGGTCCGCGACGTGGTCGTCTCCGGCGGCGACATGGCCAACGTGCCGGCCAAGCGGCTCCAGGAGTGGTTGTTCGCGCTCATGGACATCGAGCACATCCGCGACATCCGGATCGCCACGAAGGGGCTGATGGGCATCCCCCAGCACTTCCTGCAGGACGAGGTGCTCCGGGCCTACGAGGCGATCTCAACGCGGGCGCGCGAACGCGACATCGACATCGCGGTGCACACCCACGTCAACGCGCGCAGCAGGTGACGCCGCTCGTCGGCGACGCCGTGCGGAAGCTGCTCGACATGGGCTACCGCGACGTCCGGAACCAGGGCGTGCTGCTGCGTGGGGTCAACACCACGCCGAACCAGCTGCTCGAGCTGTGCTTCACGTTGCTCGATCACGGGAAGATCATGCCCTACTACTTCTACATGTGCGACATGATCCCGAACGCCGAGCACTGGCGGCTGTCGGTGGCCGAGGCGCAGGAGCTGCAGTACGCGATCCTCGGGTACCTGCCCGGGTTCGCGACCCCGCGCTTCCTGTGCGACGTGCCGTACGTGGGCAAGCGCTGGGTGCACATGGCCGCCGACTACGACCGCACGCGCGGCATCTCGTACTGGACGAAGAACTACCGGACGAGCATCGAAGCCGACGACCCCGAGGCGCTCACGCGCCGGTACCACTACTACGACCCGATCTCGACGCTCCCGCCCGAAGGCCAGCAGTGGTGGCGCGAGCGCATCGCTGCCGGCGTCGACGAGCTGTTGGACTCGCTCCAGGCCGAGCAGGGCATCACGGTCGACGCGTAGCGGCCCGGCGCCACAGCGCGAGCGCCACCCCGATCCCGACGAGGACGAGCAACGCGCCGGCGGCGAACGGCCACAGGCGAGATCGATCGTCGCTCGACACCGTCGAGGAGGCCGGCGGAGCGTGCGTGGGCGGTGCCGCCTCGAGGACCCGGAGCGGGTGCGTGGGCCGGCCGTCGCCGAGGAGATCGCAGGTGGTCCCGTCGCGCACGATGACGCTCCACCGGAGGTGCTCCAGACCCGGCGATGTCCCCGTCCCCTCCTCGTCGGCCGTCAGGGTCCTGCCGGGGACCCGGATGGTCATGGTGTCGCCGTCCACGAGCGGAGGGAGGAAGCGGCTCTCACCCAGCTCGGGGAGGAGCAGCGTGTGCAGGACCGGATCCGCCACGGCGTCGTATCGGAGGAGCCGGTTCAGACCGTGGTAGTACCCGAGCGAGACCTTCGGAACCGTGGAGTCGTACACGAGCACGTCGACGCGGAACGGCTTCCCCTCGTCGTCGGGGACCGTGAGCGGTCGTGCGAACCTGAGCGTCCAACGGATCGACGTCCCCAGCTCCACGACGTCGCCAGCCGCCGCGACGAGGTCCGGGGCCTCCCCGCCACCGCCGGCGCGCATCCCCGGGCAGGTCGCGACGTCGCCGGGGGGGTCGGGCACCGCGTTCGCCACCCCGGGTGCCGCCGCGACGAGGACGAACCCCAGCAGGAGGATGAACCGGGTCACGCGGTCGAACAGTCTCGTGGCTCCAGGATCAGCGGGTCGGTCCGCGGCTCCTGGGTGAAGTCGAAGGCCCCGGCCAGCGGCGATGCCTGCGCGTCGCGATCGGTCATGGGGTCGAGTCCATGGAGCTCCTCGATGAACCGGAGCACCGACGAGAACTCGTAGACCGTGCTGTCGATGGAACCGCCGTCCGGGTTGTCGCCCCGCATCGTCCACGGGGAGATGATGAGCGCCGGCGTGCGGGGGCCGAGCCCCATGATGTCGTAGTGCGGCGGCACCACGTGGTCGTAGAACCCGCCGAAGTCATCCCAGACCATCACGACCACCGTGTTCGGCCACGCGTCGCTCTGCTGGATCGCGTTCAGGTACTCCACCGTCCAGTTCTCGCCCTCGCACACGCTCGCCCCGGAGCCCGGATGTTCGTTCGGCGCGCCCTCGGGGGGGATCAACCAGGACACCGCGGGGAGCCGGTCGCGCTCGAGGTCCTGCAGGATCGTCTCGGGGGTCTGCACCTTGTTCCACATGCGGCCGAAGCGAACGTGCTTGATCGCCTGCAGGGCGTTCATCCACTTGTCGGGGAGCGCGTAGTACTTCCAGCTGATCCCGGCCTCCCGGAGCAGGTCGGGCAGGACCTCGATGTCGATGCAGGTCCGCGTCCGCTCCCAGTACGCCGCGATCTTGAACAGCTGCGACGGGCTCGCGGTGATCGTGTCCTCCAGCCGCATGATCCGCCGGATGTCCGCCTCGGTGAGGTCCTCGATCGGGAAGCGCTGGGTGTACTCGGTCGCGTCGTCGCAGTAGTTGCCCTCGACGTTCGTGGTCGACTTGTTGTCGACGATCCCGTAGGACTGGGCCGCGACCGTGTACAGGTGCTCCGGGAACGTAGGTCCATACATCGACGTGAAGAACATGTCGGCCAGCACGAACCGATCGGCATAGGCCCAGTACGCGGGGAGATCCGACCGGTCGTACTGCGTGTAGCCGGTGAGATCCTCCCCCAGGGCGATGCAGTTGAACCCGTTCATCTTCCCGCCGTTGATCGACAGGAGGCCGGGGTAGAACGCGTGTCCGAGATCGTGCGGGATGACCTGCGGCGCCTGCTTGAGCGGGATCGTCCCGGCGTCCTCCAGGGTGGAACAGTTGAGCGTCCCGCCTTCGGTGGCGCCCTCGGCGCCGGGATACGTGCCGAAGTAGTGATCGAACGTCCGGTTCTCCTTGACCAAGAAGATCACGTGCTCGATAGGGTTCTCGCCCGGCACGACGGTGCCGGGACCCGACGGTGAGGTCGTGCCCCCGGGACCACCCGCCGTCTCCGACGGGGTGCCGCCCGGCGTTCCTCCCGCGGGCCAGAACTGCCAGACGAGGAAGACCACGAGCACGACGCACACGGCCGCGAAGGTGCGGCGGCGAGCGACCTGCTGTCGGGTTGGCCTGCGCCGTCCGGATGCGGGCCGGATGATCGGGCGGGGACGCTCCTGCATCCGGGCGAGTCTACCCGGGGGGTGGCCCGTACCCGGGGGGTGGCCCGTACCCGGCGAGCGCCTCCCGGTACGGGGTGAGGTCCATCGCAGGGTCGAGCGCGAGGTTCACCAGCTGGTCGGGGTCGGTGGTGCGGTCGTAGAGCTCCTCGGTGGTGTCGGCCCAGCGCACGTACGTGTGCGTCGCCGACACCACCCCCGACCAGGGCGACACGCCGCCGCCGCCGGCCCACTCGATCAGGAGCGGGGGGCGGGGCGGCGCCGTGTCGGCGCCGCCCCGGATGACGTCGGCCAGGCTGATGCCGTCGATCGCGGGGCTCGCGGGCACGCCCGCGAGCGCCGCGATCGTCGGCGCCACATCCAGGTTCGACACCACCCCGCCCACGGTGCCGCCATCGGTCCACGGGCTGCGGACGTCGAAGGGGACCCGGATCGACGGGTCGTACGGAACGATCTTGCCCTCCCATCGATGCTCGCCGAACGCGTAGCCGTTGTCGGACAGGAACACGATGACCGTCCGGTCCAGCTCGCCGCGAGCGGCGACCGCGTCGACCAGCGCCTCGAGGTACGCATCGACGCCGAGGAGCGTCTCCGCGGCGCGGCGCCGCCCCTCCTGCAACACCCGGAGCCTCGTGGCATCGATCGGCGCGAGGTCCTGGATCCACGCCGGCTTCCCACCCACGTCGTTCAGGACCGGCTCGTCCGGCGGCGCCGGCATCGGCAGCGCATCCACGTCGCGCGGCAGCGGCACCCAGGGGGGATGCGGCGCGGGGGGCGCGAAGTAGAGGAACCACGGCGCGTCGCGCGGCGCCGTCCGCACGAAGTCGAGCGCCGCCCGGCCGAGCACGTCGACGACGTGATCGGCAGGGCGCCGACCCACGACGCGGTACGTGCCCTGATCGACCAGCCCGTAGCCGTAGTACGTCGTGGCGAGCGACTCGTTCGTCTTGGCGAGCCAGCGGTCCCATCCCGGCGGGATGTACGGGCCACGGTTCCACGGGTACTCGTTCAGGTACTTGCCGATCAGGGCCGTGCGGTAGCCGGCGTCGTGGAGCCACACGGGGAGCGTGTCGCTCTCGTCCAGGTCGGTCCCGTCCCCGTTCGACGTGACGCCGTGATGCCGCGCGTACCGTCCCGTGAGGATCGTGGCGCGGGACGGGCAGCAGAGCGGTGTCGTGATGTAGGCATCGGAGAACCCGAGCCAGCCGGAGCCGGGGTCATCCAGCTGCGACCGCAGCCAAGGCATGCCCTCTCCTCGCCCACCGGGATCGCCGGCGGATCCGAGCGTGAGGGAATCCGCCCGCTGGTCGTCGGTCAGGACCAGGATGATGTTCGGGCGATCCGGCGGCACGAACGGCTGGCGCGGCGCGAACGCGGCGACCGCGGCCAGCACCGCCAGCGCGACCACGGCGGCGACCGTCCGGGCTCGGCCGGTCCGCACGGCTCAGACCTTCCGGACCTTCCAGAGCGCCTCGCCCGGGTAGTCGCGCGCCCACGCGTGCGGGGCGAAGGACGTGTACGTCGTCGTCGCGTCCTCGCTCGGCCGGAGCTCGATGAGATCCTCCACGGACAGGCCGCTCGCGTGGAAGACCCTGATCCAGTCGCCGTAGGTGAGCTGCCACTCGACCGACGGTCCATCCGGATCGTCCCAGACCGTCCTGCCGCCGCCGAAGTACGGCCGGACGAGCGCGCGCCCCGCCGGCGCCTCGCCGTCACCCCAGCACGTCCACACGAACGGCGAGGCGATGTTGAACACGAGCCGGCCGCCCGGCCGGAGGACCCGCGACGCCTCGGGGATCGTGATGCTCGGGTCGGTGAAGCTCGTGGCGCCGTGGTCGCAGAAAACGAGATCGAAGCTGGCGTCCGCGAACGGCAGGCGTTCGGCGTCGGCTCGAACGAGCGAGAACCGGACGCCGGATGCCTCCATCTTCTGCTGACCGGCACGCAGCTGGTTGGCCGAGAAGTCGAGCCCGGTCACCCGGGCGCCGCGCTTCGCGACCCGGATCCCGAACTGACACGCTCCGCACCCCAGCTCCAGGGCGTCGAGGCCGGTCACCTCGCCGAGCGCGTTGACCTGGTCCTCGGGGACGTCCCAGATCCCCCACCCGAGGCGCTCCCAGCGGTCCAGCTGACTCGCGTTCGTTGTTTGGTACTCGGCGCTCGAGACCTCCCACGAACGGAGGTTCGTCCGGACGTCGTCGCGGCTCATCGGTCGAGCCACCCGCCCGCGCGCTCGTGGGCATCGGCCACGATCCCCGCCGCGATCGACAGGGCGATCTCCTCCGCGGTCCTTCCCCCGAGGTCCAGCCCGAGCGGGGACCGGATCCGGGCGAGCTCGTCGTCGGCGAACCCCGCGTGACGGAGCGTCTCCACGTAGTGGCCCACGTGCCGGCGCGATCCCATCACGCCGATGAAGCGCACCGGCGACCGCAGCAACGCCGACAACACAGGAACGACGTCCGGCGCGTCGTGGTCGGTGAGGACGACGACCACGTTCGCGTCCAGATCGATGTCCTCGAGCGACGCCGCACGCGGCGCATCGCCGGCCGTCACGCGGTCCTCGCGTGATTCCACGAGCGTGCTCCGGTAGCCGAGCGGCTGCATGGCGGTCCGGAGCGCTCGAGCCACGTCCGTCGCCGAGACCACCACGAGGTGCGGCGGCGCGGCGTGGGGCTCGAAGTAGACCTCGATGTCGCCGAGGTCGTGATGCAGGGTCAGGGTCTCGGGCTCCCCCCGAGCTGCGATCCCTGCCGCCGCCTCGACGGCGGCGGCATCGAACTCCGCGCAGCCGAGCGTCCCGTGCACCTCGCCGCCGGGGACGATCGACATCCGGTTGCCGACCCGGCACGGCGGCGAACCCACCACCTTCACCGCCGTGGCCTCGACATGCGGACGGTCCACCTCGCCCCGGGGCGGACCGGCGGGCGGGATCGCCGAACCGGCGGCCGCCCCGCCGCCGGGCACGGCGTGCCCGGTCGGGTGGGGCCCCGTCCCCCCCCGGAGCAGCTCGATCGCGTGGCCCGCCACGGGCAGCACGGCCTCGAGGGATTCCCGGACACCCTTCGGACTCCCGGGGAGGTTGAGCACGAGCGCGGCGCCGAGCGCGCCCGACGTGGCGCGGGACAGCGCGGCCATCGGCGTCGTCGCGAGGCCGGCCGTCCGCATCAACTCGGCGAGCCCGGGGGCCTCACGGTCCATCACGGCCCTGGTGGCTTCCGGCGTGACGTCGCGCGGTCCGAAGCCCGTGCCTCCGGTGGTGACGACGATCGCGTGGGCGTCGGCGAGACGCCGGAGGGCTGCCTCGATCAGCTCGCGCTCGTCGGGGACGACCTCACGGGTGACCACCTCGAACCCGGCTGCACCTAGGAGCTCATCCGCAGCGTCGCCGCTCTCATCGATCCGTGTGCCGTGGCTCACGCCGTCGGAGACGGTGAGCACGGCCGCCCGAAGGGTCCCGTCCATGGACCCCATCCTCGCACGCGGCCTGCGGCTCAGGCGCCCGTGGCCGCCGGGGTCTCGGCGAGCGCCGGGAGCACCGCATCCACGTAGGCAGGGACGTGGCGCAGGCTCTTCTTCCGTTTGAAGGCGAACCCGCCCACCACCCGGGCGCCGCGGTCGCCGAGGTGGTCGCCGAGGGTCTCGAGCGAGCGACGCGGAGCGACGTCACACGTGCAGAAGGTAGCCGCCGGCAGGTCATCGAGCCTCGGCAGGGCGGCGATCCCTCGCAGCGCTCCCTCGGCGGGCCCCACGCGCACGATCACCGCACCCTGCACCCAGGAACCCACGATGAGGGCGTCCGCCGCCGCGAGCGTGCCCGCATCCACCTCGCGGATGGGCGCGGTCGTGGCGTCCACGCCCCGTCCACGGAGCTCGTCGCGGATCGCGCGGGCCACCGTCAGCGTGAAGCCACGCCGGGTCTCGTAGAGGATCAGCACGCGCACGACGCCGTAGAGATAGCAGGTCACGGCGGGCTCCGGCTCGTTCGCTGCTAGGTTCCCGCCCATGGACTGGATCGATGAGCTCGCCGCGGCGCTCGGCGTCGAGGCTCCGGATGCCGACGAAGCCGTGCAGCTGTTGGACGTGGCCCGCGACGTGGCGCATGCCGTGGAGCGGAAGGTCACGCCGCTGTCGACGTTCGTCCTCGGGATGGCCGTGCAGGAGCGGGTGGCCGCCGGAGAGCCAAGCGGCGAGGCGTTCGCGCACGCGGTCGCCACGCTGCGCGCCACCTTGCCGGCGGCCGGCACGTCGCCCGCGTAGAACACCTGCGACCAACCGGGGTACCCTGGGTCGGTGACACCCGCCCCCACTCCCATGCCCTCGAGCGGACCCTTGCTCGACACCTTCGGTCGGGTCGCGGACGACCTGCGCATCTCGGTCACCGACCGGTGCAACTTCCGCTGCACCTACTGCATGCCGGCGGAGGGGCTCCGGTGGCTCCCGAAGGATGAGCTCCTCACGTTCGAGGAGCTGACGCGTCTCCTGGCACTCTTCGTGCACCTCGGCGTGTCCTCCCTGAAGATCACCGGGGGCGAGCCCACGATCCGGGCCGACCTCCCGGTCCTCGCGGACATGTTCCGGACGGTCGGTCCGGACCTCGACATCTCGATCACCACGAACGGCCTCCTCCTGGACAAGCTGGCGCGGCCCCTCGCCGAGGCCGGCGTGGACCGCGCCACCGTGTCCTGCGATTCGCTGCTGCGACACCGCTTCGAGGAGATGACCCGCCGCGACGCGCTCGACCGGGTCCTCCGCGGCCTGCAGGCCGCGGAGGAAGCCGGCCTCACGCCCATCAAGATCAACACGGTCGTGATCGGCGGCACGAACGACGGGGAGGTCGTCGATTTCGCCCGGTGGGCGCGCGAGATGGGGTACGAGGTCCGGTTCATCGAGTACATGCCGCTTGACGCCCAGCACGCGTGGGAGCGGGAGAAAGTGGTTCCCGGCGGCCGGATCCTCGAGGCCATCGACGCCGTCTTCCCGCTCGTGCCCGACGGTCCCACGAACGAGCCTGCGTCCACCTACGCGTTCGCGGACGGAGCTCCCGGGCGTGTCGGCGTGATCGCCAGCGTGACCGAGCCGTTCTGCGACACGTGCAACCGGCTCCGGCTCACGGCCGAGGGTCAGTTCCGCTCCTGCCTCTTCGCCTTGGAGGAGACCGACCTCCGGACCCCGCTCCGCGAGGGAGCGACGGATGACGAGCTCGAACAGCTGATCCGCGTGGGCATCTGGTCGAAGTGGTCGGGGCACCGGATCGAACCATCCGGACTTCGTCCAGCCCGACCGCTCGATGTCCATGATCGGCGGCTGACCGCCCGTTACGACGTCTCCAGCTCCGCCATGATCTGCTCGAGCTGGGCGTCGGAGATCTCACCCTCGGTGACCGTGATCACGTTGCCCTGCGAGTCCACGAAGTATGTGGTGGGGTAGGACTGGCCGCCCAGGCCGCGGAAGATCGTCTGGTCGGCGTCGTCGACCGCCACGGGGAACGTGAGGCCCTGCCCGTCGAGGTACCCCTGCGATGATTGCCCGCCTTGCTCGACGCCGGTCGTGACGGTGACCATCTGGACCCCGCTGTGGGCCTCGACCGACGCGTTGAGCCGTGGGAGCTCCGCCTGGCAGTGCGGGCACCACGGCGCCCAGATCGCGAAGACCGTCGGCTCGCCCACGTAGTCGGACCACGTCATGGTTCCCGAACCGTCGAGGGCGGGGGCCGACCACTCGGGGATCGCTTGGCCGGCGTCCAAGAGGGTCGCCGAGGTGCTCGCGATCTCGACGCTGCCGGCCGGGGCCGGCTCGGTGGCGCCGTCGCCTCCCCCGTCACCCCCGCTGGTGAGGGCCAGCGCGATCACCACCAGGACGACCGCGCCCAGCCCGAGCCAGAGCCAGAGACGCCGGGCGCCGCCCGAGGCTCGTCGCTGAGCCTGTTGCTTCTTGGCGGAGCCCGAGCGCGCTTGCTTGGACCGCTTCGCGTTCGTCATCGTTGCCCGTTCGTCACGGAGCCTCCGGAAGGTTCTCGATGACCAGTCGAGGGATGGGATCGCCTGGCTCGAAGCCCAGGATCTGCGCGTAGAACGACAGCTCGGCCTCGGTCGCGGCGACGATGGTCTCGGCCTTGCGGAACCCGTGCTGCTCGCCTTCGAACAGGAGGTACGCGAAGGGGAGCCCCTTGTCGCGGAGCGCGCCGACGATGAGCTCGGCTTGCGAGGGTGGCACCACCTCGTCCTCGGCGCCCTGGAGCACGAGCATCGGCGTCGAGAGCAGGTCGACCGAGTTGATGGGGCTCCGCGCGCGGTAGAGGTCCTCGGCTTCAGGCCACGGCCCGACCAGGGTGTGCTCGTACGTGCACTCGAACTTGTGCGTGTCGCCTTGGGCGAACGGTACGAGGTCGGCGACGCCGTAGTAGCTCGCGCCGGCGGCGAACTCGGTGTGGAAGACGAGCGCACAGATCGTCGTGTAGCCACCGGCCGATCCGCCGCGGATCAGCAGCCGGTCGCCGTCGACCGTTCCTTCGTCCACCAGGAAGCGCGCCGCGTTGATGCAGTCCAGGGTGTCGACCACGCCCCAGTTGCCGTTGAGGCGCCGCCGGTACGCGCGACCGAAGCCGGTGCTGCCTCCGTAGTTCACGTCGGCGACCGCGAAGCCCCGTGACGTCCAGTATTGGATGTCGAGGTCGAACGTCGGCGTGGACTCGGAGGTGGGACCGCCGTGGCTCATCACGATCAAGGGCGGCCGCTCGCCCTCCGGAGCCACGTGATCGGGATTGCGCGGCTGATAGACGTGCGCGAACGCGGTGAGACCGTGCTCCGTGGGGAACTCCACCTGATGCGGGGTCGCGAGGTACGCCTCGTCCACCTCGATCTCAGCGCTCGAGAACAGCACCTCGACCGACCGGCTCGTGAAGTCCAGCATCACGACCTGGTCGGGGATCGAGGGCCCACCGGCAACGAAGAGGATCTGGGAGCCCTCGGCCACCATCCGTGGGAAGGCGACCGCCGTGTGCGGGAGGTCGAGATCCGATCAGTTCCCCCGACTCCGGATCCAGGACGGCGGTGTGCTGGACCCCCTGCGCGCCGTAGTGGCAGGCGATCCGACCGTCGGCGAGGAAGGCGAACGACGAACTGCCGAACACCCATCCGGGCCAGCCGAACTCCGCCTCCGCGGGCCGCAGCGCCTGCCGCTCTCCGCCGCGCTCGCGTTCCAGGTTCCACCACCCGCTCCGATCGCTGGCCCACGCGAGATCGCCGTCGGGGCTCCAGGTCGGCTGCCAGATCGACTCCTCCCCGTCTCGGCCCGCCACGAGGCGCGACGGCCCGAGCGAGCCGTCGGTGGCGAGGTCCGCGACCCACAGCTCGCAGCCGTCCCAGGGCATCCAGGGGAAGATCCACGCGAGGAAGGAGAGCTGCCCGCCATCGGGCGACAGGCGAGGGGCGGCGTAGAAGCTCCGGCCGGAGGCGAGCATCCGGGGCTCGGCGCTCCCGTCGGTGGGGAGCACCACGAGCTCGTTGTGGACGTCATCGGGGATGCGCGTTCCCTCATGCCGCTCCCGCACGCCGATCCACAGCGACCCGTCGGCCGTGATCCGTCCATCCGCGAACCGATGCGCGCCGCCGGTCTCCGGCGTGATCGCGACCGGATCGGCACCCGGTTCGACCCGATACAGCCGCTGATCCTCGAACCGCGAGCAGTACAGGACGCCGCCTTGGACCGCGAAGGCGCCGCCGCCGTACTCGTGCACGGTCGTCCGGACGTTGAAGTCCGCCGGCACGAGATCGACCGGTGAGGAGTACGGGTCGCCGCTCACGACGACGCCTCGACCGCCTTCGGCAGGCCGGCCCTCCGACCAGTACGCGACCCCATCCTCCAGCCACGTCTGGCCGATCCGGATCTCGTTCGTCGCCAGCATCGATGCGCTGATCGGCGACGACCAGGCGCCATAGGACGCGATACGAGGCTCGCTCATCGGGGCCGCCGGCCGACGATGACGCGCGTCACCTGGAGCTCGCCACCCTTCGTGGACGCGACGTCGCGGAACCCTCCGCCCTCGTAGACACGCTTCACGTCGCGCGCGCGGTCCGGGTCGGTCTCCATCAGGAGCCAACCACCCTTGCGGAGCCACACGGGCGACTCCTCGACCGCGCGACGGACGAGGCCCAGTCCGTCGTCGCTGTGATCGGTGAGCGTGTCGACGGGTTCCCAGGCGCGGATCTCGTCGGGGAGGTCCGCCACCTCGTCCTTCGCAACGTACGGCGGGTGCAGGGTGATGACGTCCACCGTGCCCTTGAGTCGCTTCCGCAAGGCACCGAACAGATCGCCCACCGAGAACGTCGCGTGCAGACCGAGGCGCTTCGCGTTCTTGCGGGCGAGCCGGATCGCTTCCTGGGATAGGTCGGTGCCGTACACCCGGGCCTGCGGCACCTCGTCGGCGACCGCGAGCGCGATGGTGCCGGCCCCCGTCGCCAGATCGACGTGGACGGGTTCATGGCGCTTCCGCAACCTCCTGACGGCCTGCTCGGCGAGGAACTCGGAGGAGTCCCGTGGCACGAAGACGCCCGGGGTCACCACGAGCTCGATCCCCCGGAACTCGGTGGTGCCCCGGATGTACGGGATCGGCTCCCCCGCCGCCCGTCGCTCGATCAACCGGCGGAACTCCTTCGCCTTCTTCGGGGAGATCGGTTGATCGGGATCGGGCTCTTCGCCGCCCATCACGAACCCGAGGAGATCCTCGGCCTCGATCCGCTCGCGGTGCTTCTGCCAGTGGTCGATGGCCTCGGACGCCTTGAGGGTCGCAACGGCCTCTTTGATCAGCGTTCGTGCTCGCATCGGCGCGGAATCGTACCCGCGTCGGTCGCCGGTAGACTCGATGACACCATGCCGAGGTCGACCGATGCCCGTTCCGACGCCAAGGACGCGGCCGCGTCGTCCGGCGCCAGAACGTCGAAGACGGCGAAGCCACGCAAGCCGCGCGCCACGAAGGCCGGCGCCTCGAAGGCCGGCGAGATCCGCCTCACGGGCGACCGGCTCATCGTCCGGTCCCCCGAGAACGGCGAGCGGAAGACCGCCGGCGGCCTGTTGATCCCGGCCACGGCCATGCCCGCCCCCCGGCGCTTGTCCTGGGGCGACGTGCATCAGACGGGTCCCGACGTCCGCGTGGCGAAGGAGGGCGATCGCGTCCTATACCTGCCGTCGTCGGTCCTCGAGGTCGAGCTCGACGGTGAGGAGTTCGTGCTGCTCCGCGAACGCGACGTGCAGGCGGTGTCGTCGAAGCCGGCCGACGCCTCCAAGGACCACGCGCCCGGCCAGTACCTGTAACGTCGGCGCTACCCGGCGACGAAGCTCAACCGCACGGTCCGTTCATCGTTCTCCCGGTTGGGGTCCACGACCACGACCGATTGCCACGTCCCGAGCTCCACATGGCCGCCCAGCACCGGCAGCGTCACCGAGGATGCGACGAAGACGGGCAGCAGGTGGTCGCCGCCATGTCCCACGCTCCCATGCCGATGGGCGTAGCGGTCGTCGCGGGGGAACACACGCTCGAGCAACCCCTCGAGATCCCGCTCGGATCCGCTGCCCGTCTCCATCAAGGCCACCCCCGCGGTCGCATGTGGCACGAACACGTTCACGAGCCCGTCACCGAGCCCCCGGGTGAACGCTCGGACGCGTTCCGTGACATCGACGACCCGCCGATCGCGGGTCGAGATCGTGAAGGTCTCGGTCTCCATCGGCCGATCAGTTCGAGATCACGTCGGTGAAGGCCGGCTCGGCCAGCACCTCGGTGTGCTCGGCCTCCGTGAACGCATCGAACGACTCCCGCCAAGCAGCGGTGGGCCACCGGATCTCCGCGACGCCGTCCGCGACGTGGTACGCGGCGGTGTACAGGGTGCCGAATCCGTTCGCGTAGGAGGTGGAGAACAGCGGCGCTCGCAGGAACGCGTCGGTGAACCCGGCCGCGTCCAGGGATGGATCCTCGAGGAGCCGCACGACCTCCTGCTCGCGCTCGATGGTGCGCGTGGCACGGGCCTGCTCTGGCCACTCCACGATCCCCTGGTGATTCGTGGCCACCGGGAAGCTCCGGAAGATCGGTTCGCGGTCGGGCGAGAGGTACGCGGTCAGGTACCGCCCTCCCCGGTCGAGCACCGTCACGTTGTGGCTCAGCGAGTAGGGCAGGCGAGCGAGCGTCGCACGCGCCTCGTCGACGGTGGTGCACGTCTCCAAGAGGTACCGGAGCACGATCGGGATCCCGAACCCGTCTCCCAGGATCCGTCGTCCGCCGAACGTGAGCGAGACGGCGAGCCCGTCGTCGTTCATGCCATCGAGGAGTCCCCAGAGACAGTCGCTCATCCCGAGCACACGCTTCTCCAGCACGCGCGTGTGCCAGAAGAGCCCCTCGAAGCGCGACGGGGCGTAATCGTAGTTCCGCACGAGCATGGGATGGTCGTCGCGCGTCCACGCGCCTTGCGAGCAGGCGGCGAGGTACGGCGGCGGCCGGTACAGCGACAGCATCCGAGCCGCCAGATCCCCGCCGCCCGCCAGCTCGACGAACCGTTCGTACACCGGGATCAGCTCCGGCATGTGCGCGCGGAGCATCCGCACGCTCGTCGCGAACGACGGACGAGCGGCCTCCCCCTCGCGCAGGAACCACGCGCGATAGTGCGGCCACTTCTCCTCGAAGACGGCTTGCCATCGCGGGCCGATCTCGAGCTCCTCGAGGGCGCGGAACGTGAACGGCAGCATCCGCATGTTCGAGAGATGGTGGCAGGGAAACCCTTCCACGGCCAGCACCTCGGGTGGAAGCAGCCGTGGCCGGGGTTCAGAGCATCTTGAAGCCGAACGGCTCCGGCTTCACGAGCGGCGGGGTGTCCGCACCGGGAGGGACGCTGGCGAACTGATCCTTCACACCGGTGATCCACGTTCGCGCACGATCGAGCAGCTCGTGCTCGGCATCCATGAAGCGCCCGCGCGTGACCAAGATCCCGAGGTCGGCCCCCGGGTAGCGGTACTGGCCCGTCGATGCGATCCGCAGATAGAACGCTTCCGACTCGTCGGTCACGGTGTGCCAGTCCGTATCGCGACGCGCGAACGAGATCGCGCCGTCGTCGTGCAACCTCCAGATGCCCGAGGCGGGGGCTCTCGTGATGAGCTCAGTCACCTCCTCCGTCTGCTTCAGGATGAACTGGGTCCACTCGTCCAGGTTGTGCACCTGCGCCCACCGCTCGTTCAGCTCCGAGACGTCGATCTCGTAGTCGACGTCCATGAACTCGAGGAGGTGGAACAGGAAGAGCGGCATGTCGCCGTAGGCGACGGCGGTCACGTTCGTGATGCTCGAGGCGCCGGTCACGCGGGGGTTCAGCTCACCGAGCCAGATGTCGCCGGTGTCGGCGTCGAGTAAGAAGTCCAGCTCGAAGTAGCCCCGGTAGCCCTCGCGCGCGAGCCGGTCCCCCATCGCGATGGTGCGCTCCCTCGCCACGGCGCGTTGTGACTCCGTCAGGAGCTCCGGCGAGACGTCGTCGCCGCACCAGCCACCGTCGTAGGGCGTGAGCTCTTCGAACCCGACGAGCTCCGCCATCAGCGGGCCCACCAAGGTGCCGTGCCGCGTGATGACGCCTTCGATCGCCAGCTCGCGCGGCTCGATCCGCCTCATGACCTTGATCTCCTGGCCCACGATCTCCTCTTCGGACTCCCGCCAGTCGTCGTGGGACGCGATGAAGAACGTGGTCTGTCCCGAGTCTCCGTAGGGCGTCTGGATGACGAGGTCCGCGCCGAGACCAGCGCCCTTCGCCAGCTCGAGCACGTCTCCGTAGGTCGTTCCCTTGCCCATCGTGTTCGGGACGCTCGGCACGCCGGCCTCGTTCCCGAGGCGCGTCGTCTCGATCTTGGAGTCCAGCCGGTGACGGAGCGACGCGGGTGGGAACGCCACCTCCAAGCCGAGCTCGTTCGCGAGCTCCTCGGTCTCGTCATCGAACATCAAGAAGACGGCCTTGCCGGCGCCGCGGGCTCGGACGACGTCCCCGATCTCCTTGTGGCCCAACAGATAGTTGACGATCTCCTCGATGGACTCGAAGGCGCGCGGCGTCTGCTCCTTGGGCACGATCACGTTGGCATGGCCGCCGTCGAACGAGTCGTAGTAGTTCACGAACCGGAAGTTGCGCACCCAGCGGTCGATGCCGAGCAGGTTGAACGCGGTGGCGCTGACGAAGTACACGGGCGTCTCGTTCGTGCGGAAGAAGTGCCGGATGGCCGGCATGCCGACGAGCGACGAGGTCGTCACGGCGTTGAACGCGGGCGCCTCGGCTGCGGAGTGATCCGTCGCGTCGACGGCGTGACCCGCTTCGGATCGGAGGACGTACAGCCTGGCTGCGACGATCAGGACGATGAGGATGGCGATCGCGATGACCGCGTTCACGACAGACCGCACCAGTCGCGGATGAACAGGCCGAGCACCTGTGCCGTCTGCGTCACGGACGGAAGGTACACCCGCTCACCCACGCCGTGCGCCTGCTCGGCGTAGGGGCCGAAGCAGACGGACGGGATACCGGCAGCGAGGCCGAACACACGGGCGTCGGTGGTGCCGGTGGTGGCCACAAGGGCCGGTGCGACGCCGTGGTGGCGCGCGTACGCGCCGGCCAAGGTCGTCACGAGGGGGTGGTCGTGTTCCAGTTCGTACCCGGGCGCTCGGAAGCCCCGGTAGATCACCTCGGGCGGGTGCGCGAACATCGCGTCGTCCGCGGCCGCCGCCTCCGCGACGATGGCTTCGATCCGATCCTGCAGGTCGCGGAGCTCCATCCCCGGATACAGCCCGATGCGGAACCCGATGGTGCATTCGCCGGGAACCGTCGACGGCCAGTCGCCACCCCGGATCGTGCCGACGTTCAGCCCGATCGGGTGCGGATAGCCGTCGTACGGGGGCGGAGGGTCGAGGTTCAACTCCGACTCCAGCACGCGCAGTGCCTGGATCATCCTGAGGCTGCTCTCGATCGCGTTCACCGCACGTCCGCTCTCTGCCGCGTGACCGGGGAGGCCGGTCATCCGCACGTGGAACCAGAGGACGCCGACCTGCGACGTGGTGATGGCGGCGCCGAATGGCTCGACGATGACGGCCGCATCCGCCGCGTACCCGGCCAGCACGGTCTGCAGGGCGCCATTGCCCGTGCACTCTTCCTCGACGACGGACTGGATGTGCACCGGGGCGTGCGGCTCGAGCCCGAGCGCCCGGAGCCCTTTGACGGCGCCGAGCATGGCCGCGAGCCCGCACTTCATGTCGGCGGCGCCGCGCCCGTAGAGCCATCCGTCCTCGACGTGCGCCACGAACGGATCGCGGGGCCACTGTCCGATCGGTTCGGGCGACACGACATCGATGTGCCCGTTCAGGATCAGCGAGCGGCCTCCGTTCACAGGGCCGTCCCACGTGCCGACCACGTTCACCTTCCCGTCGACGTCCCAATCGAACGGCGATGCGAGGGGGTGCACGCGGAGGGCCTCCGCATCCATCGGGACGTCGACCGGCTCGAGCCCGATCTCCCGGAGCGCCTCGCGCACGACGGCCTGACCCGGCTCCTCGTGACCGAGCACGGTGGGCTGATCCACGAGGCGCTCGAGGACAGCCGTCATCCACGCCGCCTCGCCCGCGATCGCCGCGGTGAGCTCACGATCCTCCGATCCGGGCTCCGTGAGCTCCGGCGCCACCTCCACCGGCAGCGCGAGCCCGTCGTAGGCGGACTCCTCAGGGGGCCCCAGATCGGTGCCGAGTCGACTGCCGGCGTAGAAGGCCGGGGGGACCTCGTCGGGGACGCGCGACATGGGCGGGAAGCGTACACCGGCCGCTCGGGCAGACCCGCCGTGGTGCCTGTTCGTCGCGATCATGTGTGTAATGATGTAATCTCGCATGCACCTACGTAAGGAGGCATGATGGACGAGCGGCTGACAGGTTGGTTCGCGGGAAGGCTCCCGGACGACTGGTTCGAGGGCCCGCCCGAGGTGACGGCCGACCGCGACGAGATCCTAGTGGTGGGAACCCTGGCATCGCCGGAGGTCCCCGAGGACGCATCTGATGACCTGCTCGGAGCCGCCATCGCCGGGCGTATCGACGGCTTCCGCAAGGACACCCGGCAGCAGCGGATGAGCATCGCGGACGAGGCGCAGCACCGCTTCCGACGGAAGGTCAGCTGGGGGGTCGAGTGCGGCGACCAGCGTGAGCTGTTCACCACGCTCTCGGTGCCGGCCATGACACGCCTCGGGATGCGCGAGCGCCACGTCTTGGACACGCTCGTGGACGCCGGCGTCGCCCGATCGAGGAGCCATGCCCTCGCGTGGTGCGTGCGGCTCGTCGCCGAGCGTCAGGACGAGTGGCTGAAGGACCTCCGCGAGGCGCTGAAGCAGGTCGAGCAGGTGCGCGCGGAAGGTCCGACCGACTGAGCTTCAGGCGGGGCGCCTGATCTCCACCAACGTGGACATCACGGCGACCGCGAGCACGTGGTCGCCGTGATGTAGGTCCGCGGGGACGCTCTCGGCCCCGAGCCTGCCTTCCAGCATCGACCCGTCGTCGAGGACGACCGTCACGTCCACGAAACGGGCGCCGTGGATGTCCACCGGGCGCAGCTGCCTGACGATCCCCGATCGGGTCCCGAGCACGCGCCGACCGTACCAGCCGCCCCCTCGATGGATCGGGCTCCGGGGTGCCCCGTGCGGTGATGCGCTGAGCCGGCCGGCCGCCTGGACGCGCCGCCCGCGCTCGTCACCTGGGGGGATGCGCGGCACGGATCCGATGGGTAGGGTCGGGGGGATGCGGCGGCCCCTCCGCAGGCTCAAGGCTCTCGCCGCCCCCGCCGACCACTCAGTCATGGCCCTCGGGGGATGGTCCGTTCGTCGTCTGCGCGTTGCGGTCACGGCTGCGACGGCCGTTGCGCTCCTGCTGCCGCTGGCTGGATCCCCTGCCGATGCGACGACGGTCAGCCGGCCGCCGGGCCGTCCTGTCGAGGGCTCGGGGATGCCGGCGATCCCGGTCGTCTATCCGCGATCCACGGAGGCCGCGCGGACACGGCAGGCCGATGTCGTCTTCTCCGACCTCGACGCGACCGATGCCTGGGCGAGAGAGGCCATCCGGTGGGTCGCGGGCACGAACGACTGGATGCGCGACTACGCCGCTGCGGAGGACGGCACGTATCGCTTCAGACCGGACGCGTTCGCGACCCGCAAGTACACGGCCCGAGCGATCGTGGAAGCCTTCGCGGTGGACGAGGAGCCCGACCCGACGGTCGTGTTCACCGATCTCGATCCCTCGAGCCCTTGGTATCGGTACGCGGCGGTTGCCGTCGCGCATGGCTGGATGCGGCGGACCCCCGAGGGTGCCTTCCGTCCCGACGATCGGGTCACCACCATCGCCCTTCACCGGGCGCTCGTGCTCGCGCTCGGCTTGCGACCCGCCGCGAGAGCCCTCGATGGGATCCACACGGTGTCCGGGACCACCTTCGACACACCCGACAACTTCGGGACCACGATGCTCGGCCTCCGGCTCGGCCTCCGCTACAACTTCCCGAGCGGCTCGGAGTCGAAGGACGTCACCCCGTCGGACGAGCTGCGCCGCGCCTACGTGGCGTACTCGCTGTGGCGCGCGACGACCCAGCCCGCGTACAGCATCAGCGACCTCCTCGAGCAGTACGCGAACGTCGAGCTCCCCCATCTCGGTCCGAAGAAGAGCGCCATCGTGCAGTGGGGTGTCCGGTTCATCGGCTTCCCGTACTACTGGGGCGGTGAGTGGGGCTTCGCGGATGGAGCGCAGACACAGCCGGGGTTCGACTGCTCGGGGTTGACGTGGTGGCTCCTCCGCAAGAACGACGGCGGATGGGAGGTCGCCCCACCGCGACCCTACCGCGGGTGGGCGCTGCCCGAGCGGTCGTCGGCCGACATGGCGCGCGGAACCCCCGACCGCCTGAGCTTCGACGAGCTCCGGCCGGGCGACATGATGTTCTACGACGGGGACGACGACGGCGTCGTCGACCACGTGGACACGTACATCGGGAACGGGTACTCGCTCGACTCCTCCAGCACACCCGGCGGGGTCACCGTGATGTGGGTGGGCGACGACTGGTACCGGGACCACTTCAAGTACGGCCGGCGGGTTCTCCGGGGCTGAGCGCGTCCGCGTCCGCATCGGCGGCGATCGCGGCGTCGAGCAACGATCGTTCGGCGTCCGAGAGCGGTCGCGCGGCCCGAGCTTCGGGATCATGGGCGACGATGACGGACTCGGAGGTCGCCGCGACCCATCCTTCCTTCGCGATCGATCTGCTCCGCCGTCCGGATGGACGACGTGCCATAGCCGGTGCCGCGGCAGGTCACCGCGACCTCCTCATCCCCCAGCCCGAGCTCGCGGCGGTAGTCGATCGCTATCCGGACGATCACGAACTCGAAGAAGCCTCCACCGATGACGTCCTTGACCCAGCGGTCGCGGCATTCCTCCAGGTAGGTGAGGTATACGGCGTTGTTCACGTGGCCGTAGGCGTCCAGGTCACGCCAGCGGATACGCACGGTCTGCCGGTACATGGAGCCGCAGCATACGGCAGGGCCCCGGAGGGAACCTCCGGGGCCCTGCTTTCGGAGAGAGGGGCTCCACCCTTCCGTTCGGCCGATCCCCGGAGACGGTTCGCATGGGGTTGTTGCGATCCTGTGTCGGTGGTCGTCAGGCGGGGCCGCCGCCCTCCTCGCGGAGCTCTTCCAGCCGCCGATCGATCTCGGCATCGGCCGCCGGTGACAGGCGCCACCCCCACGCGATCGAGGTCATGAAGTCATCCCGCTCCAACGCGATCAGACGGACGTCCGTGACCGCGATGACCGAGGCCGTGCGGGGCACGTCACGCAACAGCGAGATCTCCCCGAAGTAGTCCCCGGCGCTGAGATCCGCGATGTGACGGCCGTCCGACTCGACAGACAGCTCACCTGCCACCACGACGTAGAAGCGCTCCCCCCGTTCGCCCTTCCGAACGAGGGTCGTCCCGGCCGGCGCCGTCGTGGGCACCAGGCGGGTGACGACCTCCTCGAGCTCGTACTGCCGCAACGGCTCGAAGATCGCGATCGCCCCCAGCATCGACCTCAGCTCCTCGTCCACGGGCGTGGCCCGCCGGTCGAGGCGCCGCAACGCGCGGAAGGAGGCCAGCCCGAGCAACGGGAACACGCACCCGGCGACGGCGAGCGCCCCACGCGGACCGAAGAGCGAATCCATGACGGGGACGAGCACGGCGCCCAGCGCGAGCCCCAACATGATCAGCGCCTCCTGGAGACCAAACACCCGCGAGATCACGTCGCCATCGACGCTCCGTTGCAACAGGGTCCGCGCCGCCACGTCGAAGAAGCTGCGGGCCGCACCCACGAGGACGAGGAGGAGGATGGCGACGCCGATCCCGGTGGCAAGCGACACGGCGGCGAGCGTGACACCGGCGACGAACAGCGCCAGCTCGATCGGTCCCGTGAGGAGCCGGCGCCCCACGAGGACGGCGGTGGTCCCGGCGCCCACGAGAGCTCCGAAGCCGACGGCGCCCGCGAGAACGCCCGCGGCCGCCTCGCCTTCCCCCAGCACGTCGATCGCGAGCAGCACGTAGAACACGTCGAGCATCCCCACCACGACGTGCTGCGATCCACCGAGGAGCGTCAGGACACCTGCCGGTGGGTCACGGGACAGGACGAGCAGCGCTTCGGCGGTGTCCTGCAGCATCCGGCGAGGTGTCTCCGGGACCTCGTCGGGTGCGACGTGCTCGGAGCTTTCGATCCGGACGCAGAGCAGCGCTGCGACGAGCATCACGCCCGCGTACGCGAGCACCACGAGCCATGGGCCGGAGACGGCCACCAACAGGCTGTTGGTGATCGGCCGACCAGGATCCCCACGCCCTCCATCGTTCCCGCGACCGAGTTGGCCGCGGTGAGCTGTCCAGGGGTCGTGGCGATCTCCGGGAGGATCGCGTAGTGGACCGGCCGCGTGAGGGTGATCATCATACTGGCGATCACGGCGCAGGCGTAGGCGAACGGAGGCGGGCCCGTCCAGAGCGCGACCGCCAGCAGGAGGTTCGCCGCGGCCTGGGCGAGGTAGCCCACCACTAGCGCCCGACCGCGGGGCATCCGGTCGCCGAGCGTCGACGCGAGCGGGGCGATGAGCGCGGCGGGTACCAGCTGCGCCAGGAGCACGAGCCCGGCGGTCGTCGCACCGCCCTGGGCGTAGGCGTAGAGGATGACCGCGATCCAGACGGCGTACTCCGCGGCGTTGAAGAGGAAGAAGGCGACCTGCGCGCGGCGGAGCGTCGGGTTGGCCAGCACCTCCCGGTAGGTGCGTGCCGTCGTGGCGAGCCGGGCCATGAGCCGCATCGTGACCAGCGTCCCCACGAACGGTCAAACGCGGACGGGTGGAACGCGAGAGGCCCCCGCCCGAAGGGCGGGGGCCTCTCGCTCGCAGCTGGAACCGGACTCAGAAGTCCATGTCACCGCCGGGCATACCGCCACCGGCCGGCATGGCCGGTGTCTTCTCGGGCTTCTCCGCCACGACCGCCTCGGTCGTGAGGAAGAGCGCCGCGATGGATGCCGCGTTCTGCAGCGCGGAGCGCGTGACCTTGGCGGGGTCGACGACACCGAACTTGATCATGTCGCCGTACTCACCGTTGGCCGCGTTCAGACCGTGACCATCGGGGAGCGCACGGACCTTCTCCACGATCACGCCGCCCTCGAGGCCGGCGTTGGCAGCGATCTGCTTGAGGGGCTCCTCGAGCGCGCGCCGCACGATGGCGGCCCCGGTGAGCTCGTCGCCCTCGAGGTCCACCTTGTCGAGCGCCGACTGAGCGTTCAGGAGCGCGACACCGCCGCCGGGCACGATGCCCTCTTCGACGGCCGCCTTCGTGGACTGCACGGCGTCCTCGATGCGGTGCTTCTTCTCCTTGAGCTCGACCTCGGTGGCCGCGCCGACCTTGATGACGGCGACGCCGCCCGAGAGCTTGGCCAGGCGCTCCTGGAGCTTCTCGCGGTCGTAGTCGGAATCCGTCTTCTCGATCTCGGCCTTGATCTGGTTGATCCGGCCCTGGATGTCCTTCTCATCGCCCCCGCCCTCGACGATCGTGGTCTCGTCCTTCGTGACGACGATCTTGCGGGCCGAACCCATCAGGTCCAAGGTGGCGTTCTCGAGCTTGAGACCGACCTCCTCGGAGACGACCGTGCCGCCGGTGAGGATCGCGATGTCCTGCAGCATGGCCTTGCGCCGGTCACCGAACCCCGGAGCCTTCACCGCGGCGCTGCGGAACGTGCCGCGGATCTTGTTGACCACGAGGGTGGCGAGGGCCTCGCCTTCCACGTCCTCAGCCAACACGAGCACCGGCTTGCCGGTCTGCATGACCTTCTCGAGGACGGGGAGCAGGTCCTTCACCGCGCTGATCTTGGAGTTCGCGATCAGCACGTACGGCTCTTCGAGGACCGCCTCCATGCGCTCGGGGTCGGTGATGAAGTACGGCGAGATGTAGCCCTTGTCGAAGCGCATGCCCTCGGTGAACTCGAGCTCCATGCCGAAGGTGTTCGACTCCTCGACCGTGATCACGCCGTCCTTGCCGACCTTGTCCACGGCGTCGGCGATCTTCTCGCCGATCTCCGGGTCCGCGGCCGAGATGGCGCCTACGTTGGCGATCTCTTCCTTCGAGTCCACGTCCTTGGACTGGTTCTTGATGGACTCGACGGCGAGCTCGACGGAACGCTCGATGCCGCGCTTCAGCGACATGGGGTTCGCGCCGGCCGCCACGTTGCGCAGGCCTTCCTTGACGATGGCCTGCGCCAGCACGGTGGCGGTGGTGGTGCCGTCACCGGCGACGTCGTCGGTCTTCTTGGCGACCTCCTTCACGAGCTCGGCGCCGACCTTCTCCATGGGGTCGTCCAACTCGATCTCTTTGGCGATCGAGACGCCGTCGTTCGTGATGGTGGGAGCGCCCCACTTCTTTTCGAGGACCACGTTGCGACCCTTGGGTCCGAGCGTGATCTTCACTGCGTTCGCGAGCTGATCCATACCTCGCTCGAGGGCACGCCGTGCCTCCTCGTCGAAGGCGATGAGCTTCGGTGCCATCCCCTCTGACCTCCTTCGTAGGCTTCCCAGCCCGTCTCTGTGGCCTTCTCAGCCTCGTCTTCCCACACGGGTCCGTCGACTGCTAGCACTCGATGGGTGCGAGTGCTAAGGATGGTAGCCCGAAGAGCGCGCCCGTGGCAACGCGCTCAGCCGCGAGCGGACACGACGAGGGAGGGCAGGAGCCCGAACAGGAAGATCACGAACGCCCCAACGTCGAACGAGGTGAGGACCGCGATCGTCCCTGCGATGGCCACCCAGACCACGACGGCGCCGAGCGGACCTGCGACACCCGATGTCGGCCGTTCACAGGCCCGCCGGGCCCGGAAACGAGGCCGCATGAGCAGGCCGGGCACCACGAAGCAGACGTACCCGGCCGCCAGACCGATCCACGCGAAGACGAGCTGGGGCCATCGCCAACGAGGAGCCCGAGCGTCGACGCCACGCTCGAGCTGCTGCTCGAGTGCCACGGTGCGGCGGAAGACGACCGGATGCTCGGGACCGTTCTGCACACCAGGGGGGATGCTCACAAGGGCATCATACCCCCGTGACCTCCGGTCGCCCGCTGCCGCTCGGACGGCCGATAAGCTGCCCCACCATGGACACGGTGCCCGCCTGGCAACGCCGATTCACCGCCACCTCCATCGGCTTCCCGACGTGGAGCGAGCGCGATCCGGACCTGCTCGCACTCATCACCAACCGCAGCGATTCCTGGGAGGTCTGGACGCACGACCTCCGCGACGACACCTGGCGTCAGGTGAGCGACGAACCGATCGGCGTGGAGGAAGCGCTCGCCCTCCCCGATGGTCGGATCGCGTGGTGGCGGGACACCACCGGGGGTGAGCGCGGCCGCCTGATCGCCGTGGACCCGGCCGGCGGCGCGCCCGAGGCCGTCTTCCCCGATTCTCCCCGAGGGCTGGCCCATGGGGCTCTCGTTCGCGGGCGGGCGAGCGGCGGCCGGCTTGGAGATCGATGGGGAGTACCTGATCTACCTGCTGGACCGCGGGGAACCCCCGCGGCTGCTCGCCAGGTTCGAGCACCCCGCGGGGGTGGGGCGCTCCTACCCCGTCGGCGCCGGCGGCCTCTCGACCGATGGGTCGATCCTCTGCATCCATCACGCCGAACACGGCGACATCCTCCACAACGCCCTCCGCGCCTTGGATCCGACCACCGGTGAGCAGCTCGGCGAGCTGGTGGATGCGGGTCGCAACCTCGACCCGGGCGTGTGGTCGCCCGTGCACGGCGACCAACGCCTCGCGTTCACGAGCGAACTCGGCGCGTTCGAGCGCCCGGCCATCTGGGATCCGGTCCGTGGCGAGCGCAAGGACATCGATGTCGACCTGCCCGGCGGTGTCTTCCCCCTGGATTGGTGGCCCGACGGCTCGACCCTGCTCGTCCTGCACGAGTTCGAAGGGCTCGGCCAGCTGTACCGGCTCGACCCGGGCACCGGGTCCGTCGACCTCGTCGCGGATCCGCGTGGCGACATCGACGACGCCCGGGTCCGACCCAACGGCGAGGTATGGCTCCGCGCGAGCGACAGCGTCCATCCGCCGCGGATCACCGCGGCGGATGGACGCGTGGTCGTGCCCGACCCCGACGAGCCGCCCCCCGAAGGACGTCCGTACCGGCCGTTCTTCGTGACCAACCCGCACGGCCAGCGGATCCAAGGGTTCGTCGTGACCCCCGGTGGGGAAGGGCCCTTCCCCACCGTGATGTCGATCCACGGCGGGCCGGAGTGGCACGAGCGCGACCGGTTCGATGCCGAGACCCAGGCGTTCGTCGACGCGGGGTACGCGGTGGCCCTCGTCAACTACCGAGGATCGACCGGGTACGGCGTGAACTTCCGCGAGGCCCTGATCGGCAACGTCTGCTTCACGGAGACCGACGACATCTTGGCCTGTCTGGACGCACTCGTCGCCGACGGGACCACGGACCCCGACCGGGTGTTCTGGAGCGGCTGGTCCTGGGGCGGCTGCCTCGCGTGCTTCAACGCCGGCGTCCACCCGGACCGGTGGCGAGCCATCTTCGCGGGATCCCCGCCGGGGACTTCGTGGCCGCCCACGCGGCGGCGGCGGCCGAACTCCAGGCCTGGGACGACGCCGTCTACGGCGGCAGCCCCGACGAGGTGCCCGACGCCTACGCGCGGAGCGATCCCATGACCTACACCGACGCCGTCATCGCTCCCACGCTGATCATCGCGGGCGAGAACGATCCGCGGTGTCCGCCCGAAGGGGTCGATCCCTGGGTCGAGGCTGTCCGTGCGCGGGGTGTCCCGGTCGAGGTCCTGTACTACGCGAGCGGCCACCACGCGAACTCGATGCAGCAGCAGGTGAGCCACATGCAGCTGATCCTCGACTTCTTCGACCGGTACCGCTGAAGAGCTCCCCTCGGGGGCTACCGCGCGGCTGTGCCTTACTCCTCGAGCCCCCTCAGAACCCCCAGGTCACGACGCGGTCGATCCGCACGTCGAGCATCACGGTGACGCCTTCTTCGATCGGCGCCTGCTGCGGGTACTGCGGGTACTTCTCGTAGAGCAGGTTCCGGTCCCGCTCCCACTCGAAGCCCGCCTCGATCACCGTGGCCTCGCCGAACACGACCACCGCGCGCAGCAGGTCCCAGTCTTCCGCGTACTCGTCGGCGGACAGCGCCACCGACGGGTTCTCGAGGACGTTACGGACCTTCACCGTGTCGGCGTCCGACGCCACGATCACACGGTCGAGGTCGAGCACGGGCGACACGGGGACGACGTGCGGCTCGCCCAAGGCGTTCACCGTCGCGAGCGACACCGATCGAGCCGCGGCGAAGAACCCTGCGGGTCCGCCCGAGAGCACGACGCCCTCGCTCATCTACTCGTCGCCGGAGGCGCTCTCGACCTGCCCGTGGATCTGGTCCACGATCTCCGCGTTCGCGAGCGTCGTCACGTCGCCGAGGGTGTTCCCTCGGGCGACGTCCCGCAGCAGCCGCCGCATGATCTTGCCGGACCGCGTCTTCGGCAGGTCGGGGGTGAAGATGATGACGTCGGGCTTCGCGATCGGGCCGATCACCTTGGCGACGTGCTCACGCAGCTCCTGGAGCATGACCTCGTCCCCCTCGTAGCCGCTCTTCAGGGTCACGAAGGCCACGATCCCCTCGCCCTTGATCTCATGGGGCTTCGACACCACCGCCGCCTCGGCGACGGCGGGGTTGTCCACGAGCGCCGACTCGATCTCGAAGGTGCTGAGCCGGTGGCCCGCCACGTTCATGACGTCATCGATCCGGCCGAGCAGCCAGAAGTAGCCCTCCTCGTCGCGTCGCGCACCGTCGCCGGCCACGTACACCTCGGGCCCGTACTTCGCGAAGTAGGTCTCCACGTAGCGGTCCGGATCGCCCCAGATCGTCCGCGCGATCGCGGGCCACGGATGCCGGAGCACGAGGTACCCGCCCCCGCCGAGAGCGACCGTCGCGCCCGCTTCGTCCACGACGTCGGCCTCGATGCCGGGGAACGGGAACGTGGCGGAACCGGGCTTGAGCGGCGTGATCCCGGGCAGCGGCGTGATCAAGATCGCGCCGGTCTCGGTCTGCCACCACGTGTCGACGACGGGGCACCGCTCGGTGCCGATGAACTCCCAGTACCACATCCATGCCTCGGGGTTGATCGGCTCGCCGACCGAGCCCAGCAGCCGGAGCGACGACAGGTCGTGCCGCTGCGGGAACTCCGTGCCCCAGCGCATGAACGCACGGATCGCCGTGGGCGCGGTGTAGAGGATCGTCGCACCGTAGCGCTCCACGATGGACCACCAGCGATCCTTGTCGGGCCAGTCGGGCGCGCCCTCGTACATGATCCCGGTCGTGTGGTTCGCGAGCGGCCCGTAGACGATGTACGAGTGCCCCGTGACCCAGCCGCAGTCCGCCGCACACCAGAACACGTCGTCGTCGTGGATGTCGAAGATCATCCGGTGCGTGGCGGCCACCTGCGTCAGGTAGCCGCCGGTGGTGTGGGCGATCCCCTTCGGCTTGCCGGTCGTGCCGCTCGTGTAGAGGAGGTAGAGCAGGTCCTCGGCGCCCATCTGCTCCGGCTCGCACGAGGCCGGCTGGTCGGCGACCAGCTCGTGGTACCAGTGGTCACGCCCCTCCGTGAACGCGTGCTCGTTCCCGCACCTGCGGACCGTGATCACATGCTCGATGGACGGGCACTCCTCGAGCGCCTGGTCGGCGTTGTCCTTCAGGGGCACGATCGTCCCGCGCCGCCAGGCGCCGTCGGCCGTGATGAGCACCTTCGCCTCGGCGTCGTTGATCCGGTCGCGCAGCGACTCGGCGCTGAAGCCGCCGAACACCACCGAGTGCGGGGCGCCGATCCGCGCGCAGGCCAGCATGGCGATCGGGAGCTCGGGGACCATGCCGAGGTAGATGTTGACTCGGTCGCCCTTGCCGACCCCGAGCGACCGGAGCGCGTTCGCGAGGCGGCACACATCCTCCAGGAGCTCGCGGTACGTGATCGTCCGCGTGTCGCCGGGCTCGCCCTCCCAGTGGTACGCGACCTTGTCTCCGCCACCGACCTCCACGTGGCGATCGAAGCAGTTGACCGATGCGTTCAGCACGCCGCCCGCGAACCAGGTGACCCACGGCGGGTTCCAGTCCATCACGCTGTCCCACGGGCGGTACCAGCTGAGCTGCTCCGCCTGCTCCGCCCAGAAGGCCTCGTGATCCGCGTTGGCGTCCTGGTAGACGGCGGGGTCGGAGACGACGGCCTGGGCTCGGAAGGCCTCCGGAGGCTCGAACACCCGCAGCTCCGACAGGAGGGCTTCGATGGTGCGTTCGACGTCGCTCACGGCGTTCCGACCCCCTCAGGCTCGAGACGAGGGCTGCATCGTACGCACCCTGTGGTGCCCGGGGCGACCCGCGACGCTCGTTCCCAGGATGGCCGAGGTGCTTGCATCGGCCTCCGTACGGCCCCACCATCGGCGGTGAGCCGCCCGATGGGGCGGCTCGTGAAGCGTTCGTGGGACGGGGAAGGAGGCGGCGGATGGCCGACGTGGCCTACTGCATGAAGTGCCGCGAGAAGCGAGAGTTCGAGGGCAGCCTGGTCACCTTGAAGAACGGCCGACCGGCGATGCAGGGCACGTGCCCGGTGTGCGGCACCAAGCTGACGAAGATCATGGGCATGGACGCCGCGAAAGCGATGGGGTGGCAAGCCCCGTCCGGCTAGGGACCGGCTGACCCTCAGCTCAAGCGTGAGAGCAACTGTTCGGGGCTGACCACCATCGGCCCCGTGGAGCTCCGGTGGCGGACCGCGAGGTCCGCCACCGTCGTCTCTTCGAACACGCTCTGGACGGCCTTCGCCACGTCGGCCCAGAATCCTTGCAGCCCACAGTGTGAGTCGGCGAAACACGTGTGGTCCGAGGGCTCGAGACAGAACATCGGGTAGATCTGGCCCTCGATCGCATCGGCGATCTGCGCCACCGTGATCTCGCCGGGATCTCGGGCGAGACGACACCCGCCGCCCGCCCCTCGGAAGCTCTCGACGAGACCCGCCTTCGAGAGCGCCCCCAGCTGCTGCTCCAGGAACCGGAGCGGCACCTGCTGGCGCTCGGCGATCTCACGAGCGGGAACCAGGACGTCCTCATCGCGACGCTGCGCCAACTCGATCATGGCGCGCATCGCGTACTCGAGCTTCTGGGAAACCTTCAGCACACGACCACCTCGATGACCAGGCTAGGAGGGGGTGCCCGTCCCGTCAACGAACGGCGCGGGGTCACTCCCCGCCGGCGACCTGATCGGCGTAATCCTGGCCCACCACGACCACGACCGTGGCGATGCTCGGCACGATGGATTCGTCGAAGGCCGGTCCGAGCTTGTCCACCTCCGCACCTTCGAAGAAGGTGTCGGCCATGTACTGCGCATCGGACTGGTTCTGCGCTGCGTTGGCGCCTCCGCGGTAGTAGATGGTCGTGACCTGCACGCCGCCCGTGGGCGCGTTGCCGGCCTCCTGTGCGGGCGTGTACCCGGCGCCCTCGAGGACCTGCTGCGCCTCCGCGGCGAGACCCGTGACGTCCGTGCCGTTGAGGGCCATGAAGATCACCTGCGACGGCTGCAGCGGCGACGGCGTTTCGGTCGCCGTGGGCGAGGTGGTCTCCGAGGGAGTGAGGGTCCCTGTGGGGGAGGGCGTCTCGGAGCCGCTGGGCGTGGCGGCGGTCACCGGGCCGCCGTCGTCGAACCCGTTGGCGAGCACCACGGCTCCCACGGCGACGAGCGCCACGATGATGACGATCCGCGCGGTGCCCTGATTCACGTAGCCCATCCTACCGGAGCCTCTCGCCGCGACACCTCACGCGTTCGAGGGCTCTCCGCGGCGCGTCAGAGGGGCACGCCCAGACGCTCGGCCACGCGCCGGCGGCGTCGCGCTTCGCTGGATCCGGCGGAGACGGCGGACGAGCATCGGGTCGACCGCGAGCGCTTCGGGCGTCTCGATGATCCGGTTCAGCAGCTGGTGGTATCGCGTGGGCGAGATCTCGAGCCGCTCCCGGATCGCTCGATGCTTCGGGATCGCCAGCTTCCACGCTTCCCGCTCGAACGCCAGGATGGCCAAGGCCCGCTCGTCGAGCCCCGGGCTCCCCGTCTCCCTCTCGTGCGCCGCCCTCACGCGGCGAGGCTCCCATGAGCGATGGGGACGTTCAAGCACGCCGCGGTTCGCGTCGAAACGCTTCCTGGGGCCGCACCGCGGTGAGACCATGGGGTCCTGCTGCACGGATCGGGCGGGCGAGAGGGCGACAGGGTGCCGGAGGCTGGAGACCAGGCAACGAGCATCCGCGACGACCACGATCGGTCCGTCGCGCAGCTCGACATGCTCCACAGCTTGGGCGCCAAGCTGAACGCGTTGAGCGACGCCCAGCAGATCGGCAACGCGATCACCGCCGAGCTCGACACGATCATCGACTACCACAACTGCCGCGTGTACCTGATGCTGCCGGATGGCGTCACGCTGTGGCCGATCGCCTTCCGTGGAGAGCTCACCACCGAGTACGCGACCGAGACCTACGACGAGCTCGTCACGGTCCTGGGTGAGGGCATCACGGGCTCCGTCGCGCAGCGGCGGGAGTCCCTGCTCACCCCGGACGCCCGCGAGGTCGAGTTCGCCGTCACGATCCCCGGCACCGAGGATGACCTCCTCGAGTCCATGCTCGCCGTCCCGATGGTCGTCGGCGACGACGTGATCGGCGTCATCGTCCTGTCCAGCCTGGGCTACGGCATGTTCGACGAAGGGGATCAGCGCATCCTCGAGGTGCTCGCCTCGCACGCGGGGGTCGCGTTCCGCAACGCCACCCTCCTCCGATCCACCCGGGAGGCGGCCGAGGCATCGATGGCCTTGCTCCACCTGTCGAAGGCGCTCACCGCCCGGCGGACCGTCGGCGACATCCTCCAGGAAGCCATCGAGACGATCCCCACCATCATGTCGTGCGCCGCGGTGGCCGCGTACGTGCGTGACAGCGAGACGGGTGACTTCCGTCTCGCGCGGCTGCACGCGGAAGAAGGGGTCACGGTGAGGGGTCGGTCGGACATCGCGGATGTCCCCGCGCACATCGCCGACGCCTTCCTCAGCGGCGACGTCGAGCCGTTCGTCGTCGACCGCGACGTCGTCGCGGCCCTGCCGCCCGACCTCCTCTTCATGGACGAGCCCGACGACGTCCTGGTCACCCCGTTGAAGTGGGACCCGGACGGGTTCGGCGGGATCGTCACGGTCCGCGCCTCGAACACGCCCGCGTTCACCGAACACGAGCTGCGGATCGCTCGTGGCGTGGCCGACATCGCGTCCCTCGCGCTCGGCACCGCCCGCCGTCTCTCGGAGCTCGAGCGGTTCCACGAGCTCGTCGAGAGCCTGGACGCCATCTTCTGGGAGGCGAACGCCTCCGACCTGCGGCTGTCGTTCGTCGGAGGGGGGTCGGACGATGTCCTCGGTCCGGACGCTTCATCGTGGCCGAGCGACGGGTACCGATGGGGCGACCATGTGCTCGAGGACGACCGCGATCTCGCGTTGGCAGCGTGTCGGAGCGCCGTCGACGCCGGCGAGGACACGAGCGTCGAGTATCGGGTCGTGGCGCCGAACGGAGACACGGTCTGGCTCCGTGATCTCATCCACGTCGTCCGGGGTTCACAGGGAGCACGGCAGCTCCGCGGTCTCATGGTGGATGTCACGGAGCGGAAGAACGCGGAGCAAGCCCTGCGCGAGTCCGAGCGTCAGTACTCGGACGCCTTCCGACGAGAGCGGGAGGCGGCCCACCAGCTCCGGGCGCTCGACGACATGAAGAACACGTTCCTGGAGGCGGTCTCACACGATCTCCGGACGCCGCTCACATCCATCCTCGGATCCGCGCTCACCCTCGAGCAGACCCGGCTCGACATCCCGCACGACGACGCCCTGGACCTCGTCCGGCGGATCGCCTCGAACGCCCGCAAGCTCGAACGGTTGCTCGGCGACCTCCTCGACCTCGACCGGCTCCAGCGCGGGATCGTGTCCCCGCAGCGCCGGCACATGAACCTGCAGGAGCTGGTGGAGCGCGGCGTCGCCGAGACGGAGAACCCGCACGCGCGGACGGTGACCGTCGATGCCGAGCCGATCGAGGTCAGCGTGGACGCCGCCAAGGTCGAGCGCATCATCGAGAACCTGGTGTCGAACGCGATCCGGCACACGCCGCCGGAAGCATCCGTGTGGGTCTCCGCACAGGGTCGCGACGGTGGGGTCCTCTTGATGGTGGACGACGACGGCCCCGGGATCCCCGACGACCTGAAGGCCGAGATCTTCGAGCCGTTCCGTCAGGCACCCGGCTCGGCGGCGGAGCACTCCCCCGGCGTGGGGGTGGGTCTCTCGTTGGTGAAGCGGTTCGCGGAGCTCCACGGTGGGCGCGCGTGGGTGGAAGATCGCTCCGGCGGTGGCGCCAGCTTCCGCGTGTTCCTGCCCGGCGGTTGACCGCGCGAGGCCCCGGCGAGGCCTTCAGATGAACAACGTGATGGCGTCCTGCGCCTCGGCGAGCGCCGTGGTCGCGCCCGCAGGTTCCGCCAGGCCATCGATCAGATCGCCGCGCTCGAGCCCGAGTAGGTCCATGGTCATCTGACACGGGATCAGGGTCACGCCGAGGTCCCTCGCGACCTCGAGCAGCTCGGTCGGCGACGCCACGTGATGCTCATCGGCGAGCTTCTTCATCATGGCGGGGCCCATGCCGGCGAAGTTCATCTTCGAAAGACCCAGGTGCTCCGTCCCGCCCCGGTTCATGACCGACATCATCTTCTGCATCCAGTTCTCACCGGTGATCCGGACCTCGTTCTTGACCAGCGGGAACAGGCCCCAGAACGTGAAGAAGACCGTGGTGTGCATGCCCATCGCGGCAGCGGTCGTGGCCAAGATGAACGTTGGCCAGATCCGGTCCAGGTCGCCGCTCCAGGCCATGATCACGAGCTTCGAGTGCTTGGCGCTCTCGCGCTCGTGCCTCTCGATCTCGTTCCGGAGCTCCGCGACCAGGTCGTCAGAGCTCTGGTTGGCCTCGGTGGTCGTCGTCATGTCGGTCGTCATCGGTGATCACACCTTCCGGATGAGGAAACGGAACACGCCCGCGTCCTCGGTCTGCTCCACGAGCTCGTTCCCCGTGTTCTCGCACCATGCGCGGAAGTCGGGGACCGAACCGGGGTCGGTGGCCAGAGCCTCAAGGAGCTCGCCCGGCTGGAGCTCGCGGATCGCCTGGGCGGTCTTCACGATCGGCATCGGGCAGCTGAGGCCCTTCAGGTCGAGGGATCTCGCGATGGTCTGGCTCATGGTTCACGCCCCCTTGGGCATCGTGCCGGGCGCATGCTCGGGCAGCCGTCCCTGCGGGACGGTCTCCCAGTACGCGCGGTTGAAGATCCATTTCGCCATGTGCCAGCCGCGGTTGGGCTGCGGCGGCATCGGCGGGTGCTCGTAGTCGAAGCGCAGCGCGGTCGCCTTGCCGTTCCCCACCTCGAGGAAGCACATGACCCGGCCCCCGTAGTTCTCGACCGGCGCGGTTCCGCGGATCAGCGACGCGATGCGGCTCGCGATCACGGGAGCCTCGAAATGCGCCGTCGAGCCAGACTTCGAGATGGGGAGGTTCGTCGCATCGCCGAGTGCGAAGATCCGCTCCTGACCTTCGACGTGCAGGGTGTGCTTGTCGGTCGGCACCCAGCCACCGACGTCACCCAGACCGGAGTCGATCACGACCTGCTGACCACGGTGCGGCGGGACGAGGACGAGGAGGTCGTAGTCGCGCTTCTCACCCTCGAGCGAGCTCACCGTTCCTGCCGACGGATCGACCTCCTCGACGTTGAAGAACGTGGAGAGCTCGATCCCTCGCTCCTCCATGATCGGCTGGATCAGCTTGGACGCCGACTCGATCGTGAAGGCCCTGTTCAGGGGGGAGAGCAGGGTGATCTGTGTCGTGTCGCCGAGCCCGCGCCTGCGCAGGTGCTCCTCCACCATGAACGTGAACTCCACGGGTGCCGGCGGGCATTTGTACGGGATCCCCGCGACCCCGACGAGCAGTCGTCCGCCGCGGAACCGACGGAGCTCCTCGCGGAGCCGCTCGGCGTCGCCGAGCGAGTAGAAACCGTGCGCGCCTTCGACGAGCCCAGGGATCGCGTCGTGCATCAGGCGGGCGCCCGTGGCGATGATGAGGTAGTCGTAGTCGAGACTCCCACCGCGCCGGAGCTGCACGGTCTGCGCCTCGGGGTGGATCCGAACGGCTTCCTCCACGGCGAGGTCGACCCTCCTCCGAATGAGGGTGCGTTCGTCGCGCGAGAGCCAGTGTCCGGTGGCCTCGCCGAGCGCGACGTAGAGGTACCCGGGCTGGTAGTCGTGCATCCCGGTGGGGTCCACGACGGTGACCTGCACATCGTTGCCGAGGCTCTTGTCGAGCAGGTTGGCGAGGAGCGTCCCCCCCACCCCTCCACCGAGGATCACGACGCGCGCCGGCATCACCGGTCACCGGGCTTTGCGGACCACGAAACGGGCGTCGCCATCGTCCTCGACGACATCGACGAGCTCGTGGTTCGCCTTGGCGACCCAGGCAGGGATGTCGGTGCGGGAGCCCTCGTCGCTCGACAGTACCTCGATCACGTCCCCCACCTGGCCTTCCCGGATGGCGCCGATCAGGCTCATCAGCGGCCCCGGGCACGGCATCCCACGCGCATCGATCGAGCGGGTGACCTCCGTCGTCGTCATGGTGCTCGCCTCCTGTTCAGATGAACGTCACGGGGCCGTCGGCCGCCGAGAAGAACGTGGCCACGCCCCACACGCCGTCGACCAGCGGATCCAGGTCGTCGGTCATGAGGTGGAACATCTCCATCGAGTCCGAGCACGCGTGGATCTGGACCCCCCCGAGGTCCTTCGCCTGCCGAAACAGCTCGCTCCAGTGGGTCTTGCCGTGATCGCGCATGGCTCGGAGTCCTTCCTCACCGGCTTCGGGTGCGACCCCGTGGTCCTTCAGGATCCGGTCAGCGCGGAAGGCATCGAGGGCCCAGTACTGCAGGAAGACCTCGACCGAGCGGCCCATGGCCGCCGCTCCGACCGCCAGGACGGCGGCCGCCTGGAGCTTGTCGTCCGTCCCCGAGAACAGGACGAGGGAAACGGTGCCGTCCTCACCCATGGTGCCCCTTTCCGAGCTGCGGGCTGCGTGGTCCTGCCACCAGCTTGGGTCCAGCACGACGCCAGCGGGAGGACGGAGGCCCCGCCTTCCGAGGGCCCATCGCGGGCGAACACGCGATCCCAGACCCCTCGTGCGTGCACGGGTCGGGAGACGAAGCGCCCACCTTGTCCGACCTTCGGCCTATACGCCCGGCGAAGCGCATGCGTTAGAAGTAGGGGTTGCGGCCGACCCCCCGGCCGCATCCGCTCACGGGAGGGAACACCATGTCGACATCGTTCCGACGTGTCATCACGTCGGTGATCGCGATCTTCTGTTTCGCCGCAACGCTTCTCACATCGACAACGGCCGGCGCCGCGGTCGCGACGCCGACGTTCCTGAGGTCGATCGGCTTCTCTGGCCACGCCGGCGTCTACGCCTGGGGCGCGGCCACGGGCACCGACGGCTCGATCTATATCTCCGACTACAACAACTACGTGATCCACCGGTTCGCACCGGATGGGACCCTGATCCGCACCTTCAGCGGTCGCGGATCGGGCCCGGGTCAGACCCAGCAGCCCTACAACCTAGCCGTCGATCCGAACGACGGGTCCGTCTACATGGCGGACCTGACACCGCACGAGGTCGAGAAGTACAACGCGGCCGGGATCCGATCTGGACCGTCAACGTCGCTCGGTACGGCGGGTACTACACGCCGCGCGTCGCCGTGAACTCCCAAGGCTGGGTGTACGTCGTCAACTCGCACACGGTGGGCAACTTCACGCACAGGCTCATCGTGTTGAACCCTGACGGGTCGCTCCGGTTCTCGGTGACGTACAACACCGGCGTGTCGTCCGCTCCGGGATCGTTCGGCGTGATCCGCGGCATCGCGATCGGCCCGAACGATGAGATCTACCTCGCCGACCCGACCAACCGCCGCATCACGGTCGTCGACGAGAACGGCGTCTACCTGCGGCAGTTCGGCGTCGCGGGCTCCGGCGCCTGTCGTCTCGGGGGCGATCTCCGAGGTCTCGCGGTCGACGCCGACAACGGTTGGCTCTATGTCGTCGACAACGCGCAGGGTCAGATCGAGAAGTACTCGCTCGCCGGGCAGTGCCTCGACACGTTCACGGCGCCGGCACCCCCGGACGCGAACTCGTGGGGCCCGCGCGAGCTCACCGTCGGGCTCGATCACAACGTGTACGTGGCGGACTACACCGGCACGCGCGTCGTGGTGTTCGATCCCAACGGGACCATCGTCCGGATGTTCCCGGACCCCCCTCTGCCCGCGCCCGACGGTGGCCTGAACCAGGCCGAAGACGTCGCGGTGAACAACGCGACCGGTGACGTGTACGTGGCAGACACCTGGAACCATCGGATCCAGCGCTTCACGAACGGCGGAGCCTTCGTGCAGACCTGGGGCTTCCGGGGTGATGGCTCACCGAACGGCTTCAGCTACCCGCGCGGGATCGCGATCGATCAGGCGAACGGCAACGTGTGGGTGAACAACACGAGGACGGGCAACATCAAGGCCTTCACGTCCTCGGGCGGGTTCATCCGATCGTTCGGCACCGAGGGCGAAGGGACCAGCCAGTACTACTACGCTCGAGGGATCTGGGTCGCACCCAACGGAACGCTCTACATCCCCGACAGCGGCAACCTCCGGATCAAAGCCGTCTCGCAGACCGGACAGGTGCTCTGGACGAGGCCGTGTGGCTCCCCGGCGGGGAGCGGCGGGTTCATCCTCATGGGGTGCACCGGCGTCGTCACCGACGCCCAGGGCAACATCTGGGCGGCGGCTCCCACGTCCGCCAGGATCATCAAGTATTCGCCCAACGGGACCCAGCTCGGTTCGTTCGGCGCCGGGCAACTCAGCCAGCCGATGGACGTGGCCTTCTACAACGGCCTCGTCTACGTGGTCGACCAGACCCGGAACCGGGTCGCGGTGTTCAACACGAGCGGGGTCTTCCAGGGCTCGTTCGGCTCTCAAGGGACGGGCAACCTCCAGTTCAGCAAGCCGACGGGGGTCGCGATCGACACCCAGGGCCGTATCTACATCGCCGACTCGATCAACGAGCGGATCCAGGTCCTGCAGCTGCACTGACGTGGTGTGGCCCCGGGCGGAGACCGCCCGGGGCCGCCTCGGACACCGGCGGCAGGGATGACCGGATGGCCTCAGCCATCCGGTCCTCCCGATCTAGCCCTCTCCCTCCCCGAAACGGCCTACAGCCGGATCCCTGCCACACCGCGGGCCCCGTAGGGTCGAGCCCGGAGGTGGGACATGTCGTTGGATCCGTACGAGGAACTCGAAACAACGCCCAAGCTGCCCAAGACATGGGACAACTCGGCCCTGCGCCTGCGCATCGGTGATGTCGAGATCGCGCATCGCTCCGTGGAGGCCGAGCTCCGAGCTGTCGCGGTCGATCGTCTCGAGTCGCAACGATCCCGCAAGGGCCGCAAGGAGAAGACGGTCCGCACGGAGTGGTGAGGCGGGGCGTTCGAGCGGGCTTCCCTAGCGCCACCACCGCCAGCGCGTCCGCGGCGAGGTGTCGACCTCCTCGCCGGCGCTCTCGATACGGCTCTGAGCCTCGGAGCGCAGCTCCGCTTCGATCGATCGTTGTGCGATCTCTGCGTCGCCGATCCTGTCGCGCAATGCGGTGCGGTCGTATGGGGCTGGGGTCAGACGTGCGACAACCCGTGCTTCAACGTCGTGTGACATCCGTGTACCTCCCACAACGACCCTAGACGGCTCGCTGCCCTGCCGAATCAGGCTGTCGGCCATTTCGGGGACCACAGCTGGCCTACGTCACGGTCGCCGATGGTCCGTTGCACCGATGAACCGCTCACCACCACGGAACGATCTCCCATCGATGACGCCGACAGTTCCGGAGGCAGAGGGCGTGGCAGGAGGGCCGGTCCGGGGAACCGGCCCTCCACCGCCCTGCTCGAACCAACTGAGCCCCCGGTCCTTCCCTAGGCGTGGCGCCGTAGGTCGATCTTCCAGATCTCGCCGCCTAGAGTGACGACGTAGGCACTCCTCCCGATGAACTCGAGTGATGTCGGCTGGTTCAGCCCTTCCACCACCACGGTGAAACCACCGTGTCCATCGACCTTGAGCAGCTTGCCGGTATTCGGGTTCGCAGGCGAACCCTCGGGATTCCCGGGCGTGAATTCGCCCTGTGCGAGGGCGAAGAGATCGTGACCCGCGCCGAACTCAACGTCCACCAGGAGCCGACCGCCAGCGGCCACCTCGGTGACCTCGTTCGATCTCGGCTGGAACGACACGATCTTGCCGTTCTCCGGCAGGTGCGGCACCGGTCCGGCCTGTGTCATGTAGACCCTCTTGCCACGGAGCTCGAGGCCGGTCGGAACGATGTTGCCGAAGGCGATCACCTCGGTGATCTCTCCATCCAGAGTCACCCGCAACACCCGGTTGTGGTGGCCGTCCGTTACGAGGAACCCGTTGCGATACGTCTCCATCGCGTACTGGGCTCCGGTCGGGATGAAGAAGGCCGGAACGGGCGGATGGGTTATCGACCACGCGCCGATGTCCGCCATGACGCTGAAGTGGTCTGGCCCGTCCACCCGGTAGATGCCCACGACATCGCTCCCCCCTACATCTGGGGCGACCAGCGTCATGAGCACGTAGGCGATACCGTCGAGGAACGCCACATCCATCGCGCCTCCGATACCGATGATCGAAGGCGGCAGGCCACTCGCGTATGTGGTGACGCTACCTGTCTGCGGATCGACCCGCAGGACACGACCCGCTGCGCCTTCGGTGACGTACAGCGCCCCATCCGGTCCGACCGTGCTGCCCGATCCGCTCGCGAGTCCGGAGACCAATCGCGTTACGGCCGGCGCCGCCTTCTCTGTCGCCGTCGCCAGTGACGCCATGGCCGCGGTCGGCACCAAGATCGCGAGCCCGAGGGTCGCGGATGCTGCGATGACGCGAGATCCTCGCGTCGAGATGAGACGGGCCATGACACTCCTCCCGTCAGGGCCGAGGGCTTTCGCCATGTCCGAACCCCTTTCGCTCGTGAGGACCCCTTCGGCGCTCTGACCCCTATGACCGACGAACGCTGGATCTCGTTGCAGGCTTGCTCGGGCGAGGGCAGAAGGTGGTGACCACCGGTACGAGATCGTCACCGAGCGCAGGAGCCGACCCGGGCGCATCTCGAACACCGTCGCGGGCTGCGATGGAGCCGGCGGTCGGATTCGAACCGACGACCTACCGATTACAAATCGGTTGCGCTACCGGACTGCGCCACGCCGGCCTGCCGCGAAGTCTACCCTCGCGAGCTCTCGCGACCGGCTGCGCGCGACGGGAGCACGAAGGCGTAGAGGACGGCGGCGAGCGACGCCGAGGCGTTGAGGGAACCGACGCGCCCGCGCATCGGCAACGACAGCAAGAGGTCGCAGCGCTCGCGAGCGAGCCTCGACATGCCTGATCCCTCGCTCCCGATCACGACGGCGACGCGCCCGTCGGGTGGTTGGGCGTCGTAGACCGACGTGGGCGCGTCGCCATCCAGCCCGACCACCGTGAAGCTCGCATCGCGCAGGCGGTCGAGTGCGCGGGGGATGTTGGCCACGCGCGCGTGCGGCAGGTGCACCAGGGCGCCCGCGGACGCCCGCACGGCCGCCGGCGTCACCGGCGCCGCGCGGTGCGTCCGCGTCACGAGCATCTCGGCGCCCGCGGCCTCGGCCGACCGAGCCGAGGCCCCGAGGTTCTGCGGGTCCTCGACCCCGTCGAGGACCACCACGATCGCCTCGTCCGTGAAGGGGAACGTCGAGAGATCGCGCTCTCCCATCGGGGGATGGGCGGAAGCCACGACCACCCTCGCCACGACGCCGCGATGCTCGGCTGCCAGCTCGTCCAGCTCATCGCGATCCACCTCGCGCACGCTGACACCGGCGTCGGCCGCGGCGGCGAGGACGTCGTGAAGGCCAGCGCCTGCGCGGCTGCCGCGAGCGACCAGGACCTCCTCGGCGGTTCCCGCTCGGATCGCCTCGGTCACGGCGCGCTTCCCCGCGACGACACCCGGCTCCCGAGCATCCCGCGGCCGGGCCTTCGTCACACGACCACCGCGATGGCGAGACACCCGATGCCGTCACCCACCAGGCCGAGACCTTCCGGCCGTGTGGCCTTCACGGACACACGGCCGGGATCCATCCCGAGCGCGGCGGCCAGCGCGCTCCTGATTCTCATCCCGGCGCGGCCCGATGACGGGTCGCTCACAGATCACGGTCACGTCCACCGACCACGGCTCGTGATCGGCAGCACGGAGCAGCGACGCTGTGGCACGCAGCACCTCCGAACCCGAGATGCCGGCGGTGGCGGGGGCGGTTTCGGGGAAATGCTCGCCGATGTCACCGAGCGCGACCGCCCCGAGCAGCGCATCGGCGATCGCGTGACTGACCACGTCGCCATCGGAATGGCCGACCAGGCCGGCTTCACCCCCGAAGCGCACGCAGCCGAGCCAGAGCTCGCGATCGTCGGCGGACCGATGGACGTCGAACCCGATCCCGCTCCGTGTTTCAGGCATCGGCGCTCCCCATCCGCTCTTCCGCCCTCGCGAGATCCAGGAGGGTCGTGATCTTGAAGTTCCCGGGATCGCCGGGGACGGCGAGCACCTGCGCCTCGGACTCGAGGAGCATGGCGTCGTCGGTCACGACGGTCCCCTCCGCGCTGGCCCGCGCGTGGGCCGTGCGGAGGAGCGCGAGACGGAACGCCTGCGGCGTCTGAGCGAGCCCCAGCTCCCGTCGATCCACGGTGCCCGCCACCCGGCCGTCCTCCAGCCGCTTGACCGTGTCGGTGACCGGCACCACCGGCACCGCGGCGTCGGCGCCATCGACGACGGCATCGACGACCGCTGTGAAGAGGTCGGGCGGTGCGAAGGGCCGGGCCGCGTCGTGCACGGCGACGACGTCCACGTCATCGCCGAGCGCATCGAGCGCAGCCAGGACCGACGCCTGCCGGGAGTCGCCTCCCGTGACCACATGGCACGGGAGGCTCAACCCTTCGACGCACGATCGGGCCGCCTCCTCGTACCCGGTCGGCGCGGTGACCACGAGGGCGGTGACGGCCGGCGATGCCGCTGCCGCGGCGGCCGCCATGGCGAGCATCGGCCGCCCACCGACCGGGAGCAAAGCCTTCGGCAGCTCGGCGCCGAGACGGCGGCCGGCCCCGGCCGCCAGCACGATCGCCACCGCGCGACCGCGTTCCTCGCTCATGACCGAAGCATCGCAGAAGGCCGCGGCCCGGGTCGGGGTCGCATCCTCGGTGCCGGCCCGGCTCAGCCGGAAGGTGCCTGGGGGGCCTGCTCCTCGACCTCGTTGAGGCTGGCGAAGATCATGCGTCCGGTCGTCGTCTGGATCACGTTGCGGACCCGGGCGTCGACGACGCTGCCGATCCGCGCCGTCGCCTGCTCGATCACGACCATGGTGCCGTCGTCCAGGTAGCCGACCGCCTGGCCGTGCTCCCGTCCTTCCTTCACCAACCGAACGGCCAGCTCGTCGCCGGCCGAGTACGGCGTGCGGAACTTCGACGCCAGAGCGTTCACCTGCGCGACGGGAACCCGGAGCGCCTCCGCCACCTTCGCGAGGTTGTGGTCGACGGTGATCAAGGACGCACCGCTCTCCCGCGCGAGGCGGACGAGCGCCGCATCGACGTCCATCACGCCGGCCTCCTCGACCAGCTGGAACTGGATGGTGGGGGCCTTCTGGAGCTCCACGAGGACATCGAGCCCGCGGCGACCGCGCGACCGGCGACCCGCGTCCGAGGAGTCCGCGATCGCCTGGAGCTCCCGCAATACACCTTCGTGCAGCAGGATCGTGCCGGAGACGAACCCGGTGCTCACCAGGTCCTCGATCCGTCCATCGATCAGCGCGCTCGTGTCGACGACGTGGAGATCGCCGGCGCCGCGCATGGAGGCGCGCGGCTTCATGCCGACGAGACCGAAGATGTCCTCGTGCTTGGCCTGCCCGAGACGCATCCCGATCGAACCCAGGACGAGGAAGATGAAGATCATCGCGGGCCACGAGAAGACGAACGGTGTGAGCAGGAGCGGCACCGACAACAGGAGGGCCACGAGCATCCCGACGAGCAGCCCCACGACCCCGCCGGCGATCTCCGCCGCGGGGCGGCGACGGAGCTCACGCTCGATGCCGCTGACGGCCTGCAACGTGAGGCGCCCGAAGATCCCTCCGAGCACGTAGCCGCACGATGCTCCGAGGAAGACGTACAGGAGCGCTCCCCCACCCGTGGTCTGCGTGGCCAGGGTCCCGACCTGGTACCCGACGGCGCCGAGCACGGCCACGAAGATGAGGCGGACGCCTTCGACGAGGCGTCCGCGGAGCGTGGACTTGTGGCCCTCCTGGCTCATCGCTCCTCCGACGCGGCGAAGGGGCACACCTGCCCCCTCGAACCCTCATCGGCCTGGGCAGCGACGAACCTGAGGTGAACGGCCTCGTGGCCCCTCAGGAGGACCGGGGCGTCGACTCAGCCCTGGGCTGCGACGATCTTCTCGCCGTGCGCGTCGTCCAGGACCGCATCGATCATGGCTTCGGCGTCGTCCTCGGACTTCTCGGTGGCGAACGCCAGTTCGGAGATGAGGATCTGGCGCGCCTTCGTGATCATGCGCTTCTCGCCGGCCGAGAGACCCTTCTCGCGATCGCGGATCGCCAGGTTGCGCAACACCTCGGCGACCTCGTACGGGTCTCCGGAATGGAGCTTCTCGAGGTTGTTCTTGAAGCGGCGGCTCCAATTGGCCGCGACCGAGGTCTCATCCTCGGTCAGGACCTTCAGGACCTTCTTGACCTCGTTCTTGCTGACGCAGGGCCGCAGACCGACCTGATCCGTGGAATCGGTGGGTACGAGCACGGTGAGATCGCCGTAGACCACCCGCAGGACCAGGTACTTCCGCTTCTCGCCGAGGAATTCCTTCTCACGAACCTCTTCAACCACCGCGGCCCCATGTTCCGGGTGTACCACGGTGTCGCCTTTTCGGAACGTCAACGAACCCCTCCCTTGCAGAAGCGGGAAATGCGCCAGATGAACGACGGGCAGCCAGGATAGCACGGAGAGTGCTTCCGGCGCAATCGAAAACCGCAGGTCAGAGGGCTATATCTCCCTTCGTCGGTCCTCCTGAAGGGCCTACGCCGGAAGCCTCCTGACCGAGGATCGGCTCGGCGGCAGGGCCCAGCCGAGTGCGTCGCGGATATGCCGAACCGGCAAGACGCTCAACCCCTGGGCGGGGCCCCCTGCCTCGGCGGCGAACACCTCCGAACACCCGGCCGCCCGGGCGGCCTGCAGTCGGGCGGCCATGGCCGGCGCCGGCCGAACGAGCCCCGTGAGCGAGACCTCCCCGACGAACGCGGTTCCGGGAGGGGAGGCGATGCCGGTGGCTGCCGAGGTCAGCGCCGCCGCAACGGCGAGGTCACAGGCGGGATCGTCCACGCGCGCGCCCCCGGCGACCGCCCCGAACAGCTCCGCACGGCCCAACGGCAACCCCCCGGCGCGATCGAGCACCGCGGCGACCAACTGGAATCGACGTCCGTCGAGACCCGTCACCTGACGCCGGGCGGGGCCGTCGGGTGACCCGACGAGAGCCTGGATGTCGACCGCCATGGAGCGACGACCGACCTGCGGGAGCGCGACCGCCGAGCCGGCCACCGCCTCGCCCGACACCAGCAGGTCCGTGGGATCGATCTCGAGGAGTCCCGTGGGCGTCATCTCGAACCACGCGGTCTCGCCCTCGGCGCCGAACCGGTTCTTGCCACCGGCGAGGACCCGGAGTCCCGACCGGACGTCCCCCTCGAACGACAGGACGACGTCGACGGCGTGCTCGAGCGCCCGCGGCCCGGCCAGGTCGCCATCCTTGGTGACATGGCCCGCCAGGTACGACCGTGATCCCCTGCTCCTTCGCCAGACCCAGGAGCTCGTCGACGCACATCCGGACCTGGGCGACCCCCCCGACCGTCTGGGAGCCCGAGGATCGCGGAGGGTCTGGATGGAGTCCACCGCGAGCGCGAACGGCCGTTCGGCTCGGGCGACGGACATGAGCGCTCCGAGCTCGCGACCGGGTGCGAACCGGATGCGCGCGGCATCGATCCCCAGGCGCCGGGCACGGCACGCGACCTGCGAGCGCGACTCCTCGCCCGATGCCAGCAGGCAGGCGGCGCCGGCCCCGCCCAGGTTGGCCAGGACATGGAGGAGGAGCGTGGACTTCCCGATGCCGGGGGCGCCGGCGAGGAGCACCACGGAACCCGGCACCAGGCCACCGCCGAGGACGCGGTCGAGGCCCGCGACACCGGTCGTGATGCGCGACTCGACCTCGAGACCTTCATCGAGCGGGCCGGCGCCGTCTCCGTGCGAGCCGAGCGCGGGGCGCAGCGACTCGGCGACCGAGCCCCACTCCCCGCACGCGCTGCACCGACCCGCCCACTGCGACGCCTCGTGGCCGCAGGCCACGCATGCGTAGAGGACCTTGGTTCTCGCCACGCCGGCGACCCTATCCAGCAGGTCCGACACGGTAGCCTGCCGGCATGAAGGTCCAGACGTTCAACCTGCTGGTCGCGATGCTGACCGTCGTCGCCGACCTCGCGGTGATCGGCATCACGTTCCTCGCCCTCGGGGCACGTGTCTCCGATGGTCTCGCCGACGCACGCGACGCAGCCTGGGATCGCCTCGGTGAGATCGCGCTCCCACTCGCTGTCGTCGTGGGACTCACCGCGACGCTCGGGAGCCTCTACTACTCGGAGATCGCGAACTTCATCCCGTGCCAGCTCTGCTGGTACCAGCGGATCGCGATGTACCCGATGCCGGTGATCCTCGGTGATCGCAGCCTGGAAGCGCGACCGTTCGATCCGCAACTACGTGATCCCGCTCGCGCTCATCGGTGCCGCGATCTCGATCTACCACTACCAGTTGGAACGGTTCCCCGATCAGTCATCCGGGTTCTGCACCGCGGCCGCTCCGTGCACGGTCGTGTGGGTGTGGATGTTCCACTTCATCTCGATCCCGTTCATGGCGCTCTCGGGGTTCGCGCTGATCGCCTGGCTCGTCTGGATCGCCGGACAGCGAGCCGACGGTCCGAGGTCGACCACGCCCGCCTGACCAGGTATGCTGATCGTTCCACGCGGTGATGTCGTCACCGCAGCACGACCACGAAGGAGGGATGTGACGATGAACGAGGTCCTTGCCGCCGTTGCCATCGCGCCGCGTCCCACCGGTCGCGTCTGAGCGCTCTCCGCTCCTGACACTCCTTCCGGGACGCGGTTCCCGCATGTCCGCATCCCGACACGAAGGAGCACTCCGTTGCGACACGAAGCGTTCGAGCACTTCTATGACGAAGGGCTCGTGGAACGACATCTGAAACCGTTGAAGCACGGCAAAGAGGCGAGCGTCCACCTCTTCCGCGCCAACCCGAGCACGACCGGCGAGGATCTGGTGGCGCTCAAGCTCTACCACCCGTTGGACCGGCGGGACTTCCGGGACGAGACGCTGTACCGGGACGGCGAGTTCATCAAGGAGCGACGCACCCGTGTTGCCCTCGAGCAGCGAACGAAGTTCGGGCGAGAGGTCCAGGGCGGACTCTGGGTGAGCCGCGAGTGGGAGACGTTGCGCCTGCTGGATGGGCAGGTGCCCGTCCCTCGACCGATCGAGAACACCGACGACGCCATCCTGATGACGTACGTGGGGGACGAAGACGTCCCCGCACCGCGATTGCACGAGTACCACCACGACGACCTCGACGAGCTCGAGGGCCTCTGGGAGCAGGTGCACCGCGCCATCGTGCGGATGCTGTATCGCGACGTGGTCCACGCCGACCTCTCGAGCTACAACATCCTCGTGTGGGACGGCGAGATCGTCGATCATCGATTTCCCGCAGGCGGTCGACGCGAAGAAGAACCAGCACGCGCAGGCGTTCCTGACGCGCGACGTCGAGCGGCTCGGCGGCTTCTTCGAGCGCCGTGGGCTCCACAAGCCGTGGGACCAGATCGCGCTCGATCTGTGGACCGGGTGGTTGTTCGCGGACCTCGTGCCGGAGGAGCTCCGAGGGTTGGTGATCGAGGAGCAGGTGTGAACCCGTCCGCCTAGGCTGCCAGGTGTGGGGCGTCGCCGGTCGGCCAGGACGTCTCCTAAACGTTCTGACGGGCGTGGGCATCCATGGCCCGTGCAGACCGAGGGAGACATCATCGAGTTCCCGGCGCCCGACGCCCAGGATGCGCCGGCGAGCTTCGATGACTTCTTCCTCGATCAGCACGAGCGCCTGTACCGGGCCCTGTACTTCGTGACGGGGAACCGGCACGACGCGGAAGAGCTGATGCAGGACGCCTTCATGAAGTTGTGGGAGCGGTGGGACCGGGTGGACGAGCTCGACGACGCGGCCGCCTACCTCTTCCGCGTGGCGCTCAACGGGTTCCGCAACGGATCGACGTCGAGCGTTGTCCCTACGGGTGGTTCCGGCGACCGAGATCCGGATCTGACCGCCACACCGACCTGAAGGAGTGGACGATGAGCACGACCACGCAGAGCCTTCGCGCACGCACCCGACGGGTCTCTGCACCCGTCGCCATCGCCGCGGGACTCGCGCTGACGATCGGCGTGGTCTCCGGCAGCATGATCACACGGGCCGCCCTTGAACGCGACGTGCGACTGGTTCCGGTCGCCGCCGCGACCTGGGACGTTCAGAAGGTTGACGCGATGGAAGGCCGTGTCCTGTACGCCGAGATCCGTCGGCAGCCAGCGCGCCCAGCTCTGGGACCAGCAGAAGCTCGACGCGATGGAAGGCCGGCTGCTCGCCGCGGAGCTACAGAGGTAGCGCGGGTCCCCTCCCGTGCCGTCCACCCTACGCCTGCCGTGCCGCTCCGCGGCCCGGCAGGCGTAGGGTTCTCCGCAACGCGACGAGCGGCCTGCGTGTCGGGAGAGGCATGGGGACGACCGATGAGATCGCGGGCGTGGGCGAAGCCCGCGTCCGTGATCGTGAGGGGCTGGAGGACCTGTACCGGCGCTCGGCGCCCGGCGCCGTGCGCCTCGCCTACCTGCTGACGGGCGACCGCGCGCTGGCCGAGGATCTGGCCCAGGACGCGTTCGTCCGGGTCGCGGGCAGGCTCGTGCACCTGCGCCAGCCAGCTGCGTTCGACGCCTACCTGCGGCAGACCGTGGTGAATCTGTCGAAGAACCACTTCCGGCGCCGCGCGATCGAGCGCGCCTACCTCGCCACGGAGCACACACCGGAGGAGATCGCCGGCCATGACCGCGGCATCGTGGAGCGACGGGCCATGTTGGACGCCCTCCATCGGATCCCACGCAGACAACGTGAGGCGATCGTGTTGCGCTTCTACGAGGACCTACCCGAGGACAGCGTCGCGGCGATCCTCCGATGCCGACCGGCCACGGTCCGGTCGCTGGTCTTCCGCGGCGTCCACGCGTTGCGAGACGAGATCGAGAGGCACGCCGATGCGTAACGACACCGACACCTACGACGACATCCGGCGGATGTTGGAGAGGGCGGCCTCGGAGGCGCCCTCCGCTCCGGCCCCGGAGCGAGCGGTGCGGCGGGCGCGCCGGCGGGCGGGAGGGAACGTCGTGCTCGCCTCGGTGATCACGGCCGCCTTGATCGCGGCGGTCGTGATCGGGGTCCGGGCTCTCCCGGATCCCGAGAGGGCAGTGATCAGCCCACCTGTGCCATCGACGCCCGGAACGTTCATCCACGACCTCCGCTCGGGAGCGTTCACCGAGGTCCTCGGCCTACCCGAGGGCGCCGCCGACTTCGACGCATCTCGGGATGGCACCCAGCTCGCCTTCACGAGCGATCACGAAGGCACCCCTCAGATCTACGTGATGGACCTGAACGGTTCGGATCCCGAGCGGGTCACGGACGATCCCTTCGAGGCTCGCGACCCTGCCTGGTCTCCGAACGGAGACCAGATCATCTACGTTGGGGTTGGCCGCGATGCCAGTCGCCGTGAGCTCTACATCGTCGATCGAGACACGCATCTCACCGACATCGTGGAGGGGGCGAGGGACGAACCGCGCGACCCGGCATGGTCGCCCGATGGTCAACGAGTCGTGTTCCTGGTTCTCGAGAGCACGGAAAGAGACAACAACTCCTTTTGGATCCACGATCTCGACCGGAGTCGGTCCTCCGACCTTCCCCTCCCCCCCTCGGGTGAGATCGTGGAGGGCGCTCCCGCCTGGTCGCCGAACGGGGCCCTCGTCTACGGAGCGGCACCTGAGGGCGGCGACTTCGACATCCTCACGCGAGAACCAGCTGCCAGGGGTCCGGGGGTCCTGCTGTTCGGCGGGCCGGACGACGACCTCGACCCGACGTCCTCGCCGGATGGCAGCAAGGTCGCCTTCTGGAGCGAGGACCAACTCGGTCGGGTCTCCGTGACGGTGATCGATGCGGAGGACGGCCATGTCCTCCGTGTGATCGAAGGTGCTTCCCATCCCGTTTGGGCCGGCGACGACAAGCTCCTGCTCGAGATCACCTCAGTCGGGGCCTGACGGCCTCGTTCGCGGTTTCATGCATCCTTGACGCCCTAAGCGAACGCTGTCCGTGTGGCATCTGGATAGGTGATGCAGGCAGAGGGTGAGGTCATGCGGCTCCCCGAGCGGGCAGAAGAGGGCCCGCCGGACTTCCGGATGTTCTTCGAGGACGAGCACCGGCGTCTGTACAAGACCCTGTACTTCGTCACCGGGAACCGGGCGGACGCCGCCGACCTCATGCAGGAGGCGTTCCTGAAGCTCTGGGAGCGTTGGGACCGGATCGACCGGATCGACGATCCGACCGCCTACCTGTTCAAGGTGGCGCTCAACGGCTCCCGGATGCGGGCGCGCGCCGCACGTCGGGCCGTCGGGAAGATCCCGCTCGGGGTGGTCCGGGACCCGTTCGAGGACATCGACGTGCACGAAGACGTCCTCGCGATGCTCCGAACGCTCAGCCCGCGCCAGCGGGCCGCCCTCGTCCTGCTCGACCTGTACGGCTACGGCTCCGAGGAGGCCGCACGGATCATGGGCATCCGTCCGTCGACCGTCCGAGCGCTGGCGTCGCAAGGCCGAACCGTGCTCCGCGCCACAGGAGGCCCGCATGGCTGAACTCAAGGAGGTCTTCGAGATGGTCACCAAGCAGACCGAGCCCGACCTGGACTCGTGGAAGGAACAGGAAGATCGGCACCGGAGATCCTCTCGCAATCGGCGGATGGGCGGATTCGCCGTGGCCGCTGCGATCGTCGCGATCGCCGTCGTTGCCGCGGTTCTCGCTCGGACCGATGACGAGCAGGGCACACCACCGGCCATCGCTCCTCCGTCAACCGAGACACCGCAGATGCTGTCGATAGTCGACGTGGGATCCGGAACGGTAACGGAGTTCGCGGCTCCTCGCGGTTCATCGCAGTACGACGTCTCGCTCGATGGGACGATGGTCACGTACACCGACCTCGATGAGAACGGGGCCACCCAGGTGTTCGTGATGGATGCCGACGGATCGAACGCCAGGCAGCTCACCCACGAAGAGGGGGCCGTTCGCCCACGCGGCCTCAGTTGGTCCCCCGACAGCTCGATGATCGCATACGAACGAGACACGTCGGACAACCCTCAGGTCTTCGTCGTTGGCGTCGCCGACGGTATCTCGACCCAGGTCACAACGGAGCCACAGGGTGCGGTTGATCCTGGCGGTTGGACGCCGGACGGAGGATCGATCGTCTACTCCACCATCAACAGCGAGGGTAGCCACTACACGGCCAGATCGCTCGATCTCTCGACGGGACGGTCGAGGCTGCTGGTGGCCGACGCGAGCACCCCCACCTTGTCACCCGACGGCGCATCGATCGCCTTCACCTCATGGTTGAAGCCCCAAGGGCGGTTGATCATCGCGAACAACGACGGATCCGAACGACGCACCATCGATCGGTCCATGACCGACGACGGATACCAGCGGTGGTCGCCCGACAGCACACAGATCGCCTACATCGGGAGCACCGACGAAGATGGCAACGGCACGTACGTCTACGATCTCGCGACCGGGGAGACGCGGTTCGTGACGGACGGAACGGTCGAGAGCTGGATCGACAACGATCACATCCTCGTCAGCTGAGGAGCCCGAGACCCGAGGAGCCCGGTCCCCCACGGGACCGGGCTTCTCGCGTCCCGGACCTTTTCGATTCCATTCCGACCCTTTCCTCGGGCCACATCTCAGCGGAACATGGCCCTCGTGCATCCATGCTCCGTGCGAGCAGAAGGCGAGGTCGTGAGGTTCCCCACCGAACGCGTCGGGACATGGGCCCGTTTCGACGAGTTCTTCGAGGAGGAACGCGAACACCTCTTCAAGGCCCTCTACTTCGTCACCGGCAACCGCGAGGACGCGGAGGAGCTCACCCAGGAAGCGTTCCTGAAGATCTGGGAGAAGTGGGATGAGATCGACCGGATCGACGATCCCGTCGCCTATCTCTTCAGGATCGCGCTGAACGGGTTCCGGGCGCGGCGGCGTCGTGCAGCCATCGCGCTGCGGAAGATCCTGCCGGTGTCGGAGGACCGGGACGCCTTCGTCGAGGCGGAGATGCGCGCCGACGTGCGCCAGCTCCTTCTTGAGGTCACGCCGCGGCAGCGGGCCGCCCTCCTGCTCGTGGACCTGCTCGGGTACCCATCCGAGCAGGCGGCGCGCATCCTGCGCGTCCGTCCGTCCACGGTTCGGGCCCTGGCGAGCCAGGGCCGACGGGCCCTGCGAGCGGAAGGAGAGCGGGATGCCTGACGTGCAGGAGGTGTTCCGCATGTCCACACAGAAGATCCGGCAGGATCCGGGCGCCTTGGATCGGCAGGCCGCGAGACAGCGGAAGGCGGCTCGGAACCGGCGGCTCGGCGGGTTCGCGGTGGCGGCCGCGATCGTCGCGATCGCTGTGACGGCGGCGTTCTTGGCACTTGAAGACGACAGAGTTGTGACGGTCGATGAGCCTGACACAACGCAGGCATTGTCGATCGTTGACGTTGGGTCCGGCGAGGCAGCCGCATTCTCGGCTCCGCTGGATGCCAAGGGGTTCGACGTCGCCCTCGACGGCTCGATGATCGCCTACACCGACCTCGATGAGGATCGGAACCTACAGAGTCTTCGTGATGGACGTGGACGGTTCGAACCCCCGCCAGCTCACGCACGGCTCTCGCGGTGTGACCCCCATGGAGAGCCCTCCCCAGTGGTCGCCAGACGGTTCCACCATCGCGTATTGGGCGACGGTGCCGGAGAGCGGAGTCGAGCTCTTCGCCGTGAGCGTCAGCAACGGTGTGTCGACCCGAATCACCCATGAACCGGAGGACGTCGTTGAAGGGGACTGGGCGTCCGATCGGTCGTTCGTCTTCTCGACCAGCAACCCGACCTCGTCCTATCCGTTGTTGGCCCGATCGATCGACCTCGGGACAGGGACGACGACCACGATCGCGAGAGACGTGAGCACCCCCGACGTCTCACCCGACGGAACCTTGATCGCGTTCGATGCCTACTTCCACCCTTCGGGCGAGGCCTGGTTGTCGCTCATGAACGTCGACGGCACGGATCGACGGAAGATCCTGCATGCGAGGTACAGCGGCAGCCACCCGAGATGGTCGCCCGACAGCACGCGGATCGCCTTCCAGTGGAGCACGGACGAAGACGGTTCCGGCATGTACGTCGTCGATGTTGCGACCGGTGAGACGCGCTTCGTGACGGAAGGAACGGTGGAAAGCTGGGTCGATGACAGTCACATCCTCGTGAGATGAGGAGACCGAACCCGAGGCGCCCGGTCCCACATGGGATCGGGCTCCTCATCTTTCGGCTTCGGGAAGCGTCGACGGGGGTTGTGCTGATGGGGCTGCCTCCCCGGCAACGCGCCGCGCTCGTGCTCACCCAGATCCTGGACTACGACTCGGAACGGGCCGCGCAGATCGGCATCCGACCGGCAACCGTCTGCGCTCTCGCTTCGCAAGGTCGGACGTCGCTGAGGGCGACATGATGCTGGGCGGATCCTCACCATCACCTCGATCCCGTGACGACCCCAGACGCCGAGGAGGCCGGTCCGCGAAGCGGACCGGCCTTCGGCCTTAAGTGCCGCTCACGGGGGAGCGGCGGGACGCGGGTCAGGCCTGGTCGGCCTGGCCCGCGAGCTCGACGGGCGGCACGTCCGGCGGCAGCACGCCGCCGGTCGACCTGAACGTCGATCTCGCCGTCCTGCGCGTCGACGAAGATCGTCTCGCCGGCCCGGAACTCCTTGTGGAGCAGCTTCTCCGCGAGCGGGTCCTCGACGTACTGCTGCAGCGTGCGGCGGAGCGGCCGCGCGCCGAGCGCCTGGTCGTAGCCCTTCGCGGCGAGCATCTCCTTCGCGGCGTCGGTCAGCTCGATGTCGATGTCCTTCGACCGCAGCTGCTCTTCGAGCCGCTTCATCAACAGGTCGACGATCTGGACCACGTGCTGCTGGCTGAGCGAGTGGAAGACGATGACCTCGTCGATGCGGTTCAGGAACTCGGGCCGGAACGACTTCTTCAGCTCGTCCTGGACCTTCTCGCGCATCCGCTCGTACGTCACGGCGTCGTCGCGCGCCGCCGTGAACCCCACACCGATGCCCTTGGCGATGTCCCGGGTCCCCAGGTTCGACGTCATGATGATGATGGTGTTCTTGAAGTCGACCTGGTGGCCCTGCGAGTCGGTGAGGCGCCCGTCCTCCAGGATCTGCAGGAGCGTGTTGAACACGTCGGGGTGCGCCTTCTCGATCTCGTCGAACAGGATCACGCTGAACGGCTTGCGGCGCACGGCCTCGGTGAGCTGACCACCTTCCTCGTATCCCACGTAGCCGGGGGGCGAGCCGATCAGCCTGCTGACCGTGTGCTTCTCCATGTACTCGGACATGTCGAGCTGGATCAACGCGTCCTCATCGCCGAACAGGAACTCCGCGAGGGCCTTCGACAGCTCGGTCTTCCCCACACCCGAGGGCCCGAGGAAGATGAACGAACCCGATGGCCGCCTGGGGTCCTTCAGACCGCTCCGCGTGCGGCGGATGGCCCGCGAGACGGCCGAGATGGCCTCCTCCTGGCTGATGATCCGCTTGTGGAGCTCTTCCTCCATTCGGAGCAGCTTCTCGGTCTCCTCTTCGGTGAGCTTGAAGACCGGGATGCCGGTCCACAGCGACAGGACCTCGGCGATCTCTTCCTCGTCGATCTCGGAGAGGACGTCCATCTCGCCGGCCTTCCACGTCTGCTCGCGGCGCGTGCGCTCCTCCTGGAGCTGACGCTCCTCGTCGCGCAGGCGGGCGGCGAGCTCGAAGTCCTGGCCGTCGATGGCCGATTCCTTCTTGAGCCGGACGTCGGCGATCTTCTCGTCGACCTCGCGGACGTCGGGCGGCGCGGTCATACGGCGGATCCGCATGCGCGAGCCGGCCTCGTCGATCAGGTCGATGGCCTTGTCGGGCAGGAACCGATCGGAGATGTAGCGGTCCGCCAGGTTGGCGGCCGCCACGATGGCCTCGTCGGTGTACGTGACGCGATGGTGCGCCTCGTACCGGTCGCGCAGTCCCTTCAGGATGTCGATGGTGTGCGTGACCGTCGGCTCCTTGACCTCGATGGGCTGGAACCGGCGCTCGAGCGCGGCGTCCTTCTCGAGGTGCTTGCGGTACTCGTCGCGCGTGGTGGCGCCGATGGTCTGCAGCTCACCACGGGCGAGCATCGGCTTGAGGATGCTCGCGGCGTCGATGGCACCTTCCGCGGCGCCCGCGCCCACGAGCGTGTGGAGCTCGTCGATGAACAGGATGATGTCGCCGCGGGTCTTGATCTCCTTGAGGACCTTCTTCAGCCGCTCCTCGAAGTCACCGCGGTACCGCGAGCCGGCGACCAGGGCGCCCAGGTCGAGCGTGTAGATCTGCTTGCCCTTGAGCGTCTCCGGGATCTCGCCCTTCACGATCTGCTGGGACAGGCCCTCGACGACCGCCGTCTTGCCGACGCCGGGCTCGCCGATCAGCACCGGGTTGTTCTTCGTCCGGCGCGACAGGACCTGCATGACCCGCTCGATCTCCTTCTCACGACCGATGACCGGGTCGAGCTTGCCCTCGCGGGCGAGCTGCGTGTAATTGCGGCCGAACTGGTCCAGGACCGCGGACCCGCCTTGCTGCTGCTCGCCGGACCCGCCGGGTGAGACCTGCTCGCCCTTGCCGCCGGTGTAGCCGGACAGCAGCTGGATCACGGTCTGGCGGACGCGGTTGAGGTCGGCGCCCAGCTTCTGGAGGACCTGGGCGGCGACGCCCTCGCCCTCACGGATCAGGCCGAGCAGGATGTGCTCGGTGCCGATGTAGTTGTGGCCGAGCTGCAGCGCCTCGCGCAGCGACAGCTCCAAGACCTTCTTGGCCCGAGGCGTGAAGGGGATGTGACCGGTGGGGGCAGCCTGCCCCTGACCGATGATCTCCTCCACCTGCTGGCGGACCGCCTCGAGCGAGATGTTGAGGGACTCGAGCGCCTTGGCGGCGACCCCTTCGCCCTCGTGGATCAGGCCGAGCAGGATGTGCTCGGTCCCGATGTAGTTGTGGTTGAGCATCCTCGCCTCTTCTTGGGCGAGGACCACGACGCGCCTGGCGCGGTCCGTGAATCGCTCGAACATGTCACCATCCTCCGGGCCGTGGCCCGTTCGTCACCCAGTGGCCCCGGGGATCCTCAGACCACGTCCTCCCCCTGAGGTACGTAGGGCGCAGGGACCGCGGCTCGGCCCCGGCGCCCCTTGGGAGCGAGTATACCCGCGGGCCCCGATTCACCCGGAACCAGCACCGCTCCGCCGTCATCTTCGCCACGTTCAGTGCTTCGGTACGAAGGGGGCCGAGGATGAGTCCCACAGCGAACGAGGGACCGGACCCGAGGGACGGCCACACGCGGCCGATGCCCCATCGCCCGTTCAGGCCATGAACGAATCCGCCACACGGACCCTGGCAAGCCATGCAACCGGCAGGCACGATGTCAAGGGAGGCGGGCTCCGTGCCGAAGGTCGGTGGAGGCCGGATCGGGAAGGGGTCTCTTGGTGCCGGGGCGGAACGGAAGGGCGATGAACCAGTGCGGGTATTGATCGTCGACGACCACATGGCATTCAGGAAGGCACTGACGTCTGCATTGAGCTTGGTGGAGGACATCGAGGTCGCTGGCGAAGCCGGCGGCGGCGTCGAGGCCTGTCAGCAGGCGGAGCGACTGCAACCGGATGCCATCGTCATGGACCTGTCGATGCCCGATCTGGACGGCATCGGTGCGATGCAGCGCATCCACGAGACCACCCCCGACCTGCCGGTGGTCATCCTCACGGCCCACGCCGACGAAGGGGTGGAGCGGGCTGCCCGCGAAGCCGGTGCTCAGGGGTTCCTGGCGAAGGGCACCGGGCTCCGGGAGCTGGTCGGAGCGCTCCAGGCGGTCGTCCCGAGCTGACCCGAGCGAGGCCCCGGCTCGCTACGCCTTCGCTTCGTCGATCCGTCGGATCCTGGCACAGAGCTCGATCAGGAGCGCCTTCACCATGCTCGGGTAGGTGTCCATCAGCTCCTGGAAGTTCCACGCCGGGATCGAGAAGGTTGCCAGGTCGGTGACGGGCGTCACCGTGGCCGAGCGAGGCCCGCCGTCGATGACCGACATCTCGCCGAAGTAGAAACCGGGTCCGAACGAGCCCACCTCGCGTCCGTGGACGGAAACGCTGGCCTCGCCGTCGATGATCAGGTGGAAACCGACCCCGGTGTGATCCTCCTCCACGACCGGCTGGCCGACGGCGTGCGTGACCTCCTTGCCGATCGAGATGATCCGCTCGAGATCAGAGTCCTTCAGCCCCTGGAACAGCGGCACGCTGCGGAGCTGTTCGATCGTCACCGTCATCGGTTGCCCCCTGCTCCGGTGGTCTGGTGCGGCTCTGCGTACGGCAGCCGAGCCTAGCGCGGCCGGCCCGAGGCCGCTACTCAGGGCGCTGCGACGGGAACATGATGAGGTCGCGCAGGCTCGGCGCGTCGGTCAGGACCAGCAGCAGCCGGTCGACGCCCATCCCGAGGCCACCGGTGGGCGGCATGCCGTGCTCCAGGGCACGCAGGAAGTCCTCGTCGAGCGGATGGGCCTCCTCGTCGCCGGCCGCGCGCAGCTCCTGCTGCAGCTCGAACTTCGCCCGCTGCTCGTCGGGGTCCGTCAGCTCCGAGAAGGCGGTCACGAGCTCGACCGCCCCGGCCACCAGGTCGAAGTGCTCGGTGAGACCCGGGTCGTCGCGGTGGGGCCGCGCGAGCGGCGAGACCTCGCGCGGGAAGTCGCACACGAACGTGGGCTGCCAGATCGTCTCCTCGACGAGCTTCTCGAAGAGCTCCTGGACGATCTTCCCCGGTCCCCAGCTCCCGTCGATCGGCACGTCGTGACGCGCCGCGATCTCCCGCAGGTCGGGGCGCCCGAGCGTGATCGGCTCGCCCGTTGCGTCGGAGACGGCATCGAGGATCGTGAGCCGGCGGAACGGCGGCGTGAGATCGAGGTCGCGCCCCCGGTACGGGATCGTCAGATCCTCGCGTTCGCGGCCGAGCACCTCGTTCACGGCCATCGCGCACTCCACGACGAGCGTCTCGGAGAGCTCCATCATGGTCACGTAGTCGCCGTAGGCCTGGTAGGCCTCGAGCATCGTGAACTCGGGGTTGTGGTCGCGGTCGATGCCCTCGTTGCGGAAGTTCCGGCCCAGCTCGTAGACCCGTTCCACGCCGCCGACCATCGCTCGCTTCAGGAAGAGCTCCAGCGAGATCCGGAGCTTCATGTCCTGGTCGAGCGCGTGATGGTGCGTCTCGAAGGGGCGCGCGTTCGCGCCGCCGGCGAGCGTCTGGAGCATGGGGCCTTCGAACTCCACGAACCCCCGCTGATCGAGCACGCGGCGCATCGTCTGCAGGACGGCCGCGCGCGCCAGGAGGTAGCGGCGCGGCATGTCGTCCACGATCAGATGCACGTAGCGGCGGCGCTGCTGGAGGTCGGGGTCCTGGAGGCCGTGCCACTTCTCCGGGAGGGGACGGAGCGCCTTCGTGAGCATGGCCCACCGTTCGGCGAACACGCTCAGCTCGCCCTTGCGCGTGGTGCCGACGATGCCGGTGGCGCCGACGATGTCACCGAGGTCGATCTCGGCGAGGTCGGCGAACGCCCGCTCGTCCAACGAGCTCCGCTCGAAGACCAGTTGCAGGTCGCCGTCGCGGTCGCGGAGCGTCATGAAGACGAGCTTGCCCATGTCGCGTCGCAGCACCACCCGGCCCGCCACGGTCACCCGGTCGTCCGTGCGGCTGTCCGGCTCGAGACCGGGATGGGAGGCGCGGACCACCGAGGTCCGGACGGGCTCGGCCACACCGAGCGCCTGCTCGAGCGTGAGGGCGAACGCCCGCTCGCGCCCGAGACGCTCGAGCGAGGCACGACGGGCGGCAAGGACCTCCGCACCGCGCCCTCGCGCTCCTTCCCCCTCGTCCGCGTTCGGCGAGGTCGCGTCCTGGGGAGCGACGTCCTCAGGCATCGTCGTCGCCCGCATTCTTCTCGTAGACGAGCCGGAGACCCTCGAGCGTGAGCCACGGCTCGTAGTGCTGGACCGTGGTGCAGTGAGGGATCACGACCGGAGCGAGGCCCCCGGTCGCGATCACGGTCGCCTCGGGGGCCTCGAGGAACCCGCGGATCCGCTCGACGATGCCGTCCACCTCGCCGGCGGTCCCGTAGATCAGGCCGGACTGGATCGCCTCGACCGTGCTGGTGCCCACCGGCGAGCGCGGCGCCTGGAGATCGACCCGGGTGAGCCTGGCCGTCCGCCCGAACAGCGCTCCGGCGCTGATCTGGAGGCCCGGCGCGATGACCCCGCCCAGGAACTCCCCTTCGTCGGAGACCACGTCGAAGTTGGTCCCGGTGCCGAAGTCGACGACGATCGCCGGACCCCCGTACCGCGTGAAGGCAGCAAGCGTGTTCACCACCCGATCGGCCCCGACCTCGCGCGGGTTGTCGGTGAGCACGGGGACGCCGGTCTTCGTCCCCGGGCCGACGATGACGGGCGTGAAGTGGAGGTACCCGTCGGCCATCTCGCGGAGCGCGGAGGTGACGTCGGGCACCACGCTCGCGATGCAGAAGCCGGTCACGTCCTTGCGGAGATCGAGGTCGCGGTGCTCGAGGAACCCGGCGAGCTGCAACGCGAGCTCGTCGGACGTCCTCTCGGGGCGGGTGGACAGGCGCCACGTATGGCGCAGGTCCTCGCCCTCGAACACGCCGAGGACGATCTCGGTGTTGCCGACGTCGGCGGTGAGCAGCATCGAGGTCATCTTCTCTCGCGAAGGACGGCGGGCCGGAAGGACGGCTCAGCTTAGACGGGGGCGGGGCGGGGCACCCCGAAGGGGTGTCACGCCCCGGGCTCGGGCGCTCGCGGGGAGGAGCAGGTTGTCGATGAGCCGCGCGCTGGGGAAGCGCGCGGCGACCAGAGCGCGGGCCGGCCCGTCGATGGCGTCGACCGGCTCGAACGTGGCGTCGTCCACGACCGCGGCGTAGTCGAGACGGGCCAGCGGCGTGGCGCCGATCTCCCGCGCCATGACCGCGACGAGCCGGCGAGCGTCCCGCTCGCCGGCTCGCGCTCCCTCGGCCGCCTCCGTGAGCGCCAGGAACAGGCATGCGGCCTGCTCCCGCTCCTCCGACCCGAGGTACGTGTTCCGCGACGACAGCGCCAGACCGTCGGGCTCGCGCACGGTGGGACACGCGACCGGCTCGATCGGAAGGTCAAGCTGGTTGACCATCTGCCTGATCAGGAACAGCTGCTGCGCATCCTTCTCTCCGAAGTAGGCGCGGCTCGGCCCGACCACCTCGAAGAGGCGATGCACGACGGTCAGGATGCCGTCGAAGTGGCCGGGACGCGACGCGCCTTCCAAGGTCCGGCCGACCGGGCCGGGGTCCGGCCGGATGAGCTCGATCCCCGGCGGATAGACCTCCTCGACCGACGGCGCCCAGACCGCGTCCACGCCGTCCTCGGCAGCCACCGCCAGATCCGCCTCCTCGTCGCGCGGGTAACGGTCGAGATCTTCGCCGGGGCCGAACTGGAGCGGGTTCAGGAAGATCGACACCGCGAGGCGGTCGTTCTCGGCCCGTGCGCGCCGGAACAAGCTGCGATGGCCCGCGTGCAACGCGCCGAGGGTCGGCACGAACCCAACGCTCGAGGACGCGGCTCTCCAGGCGTCGGTGAAGGCGCGGAGACCGGTCGCCGAGCGGATCACCTCCATCGGTTCGACCCCCCGGTCAGCTCCATCGGGCCAGGACCTCCTCGACCGCGGCACGATCGTCGTCCGTCAGCCGCCCGAGGTCGGTCGCCAGGTCTAGGGCGACGCGGCACAGCACCACGTAGGCCTCGACGGCACCCGGAGCCGACGCCGCGAGCCCTTCGAGGTTCGCGCCGATGGTGCTCGCATCGCCACGCACCGCCGGTCCCGTCAGTGCGGCGGCCGGGCCTAGCCGGGCGATGTTCGCGAGCGTGGCCTCCTGGAGCGGGCGCATCGCCTCGATGGGATCGGGGACCCCCGCGGCTTCGAAGAGCTCCACCGCCAGCGCGCTGACGGCGATCAGGTAGTTCGACGAGAAGACGGCGGCCGCGTGGTAGATCGCGCGGTGCTCCTCCGCCAGGCGGAAGGGGCGCGTGCCCAGGTCCCTGCCGAGCTGCTCGCCGAGCCGGCTCCCCTCTTCGTCGTCGGCCGTGACGGCGAGCACGCAGCCGGGGATCGCCCGGAGGGCGCCCTCGACGTCGGGGAACGTCTGCAGCGGATGGATCGCGAGGCGACGCCCTCCCGCGGCGACCACGGGCGCGAGGACGCCCAGCCCGCTGGCCCCGGACAGGTGCGCGATCCACGTCCCGGGCGCGATCGACGGCGCCAAGGCCTCGACCGTCACGGCGAGCAGGTCGTCCGGGACGGCCACGAGGACCAGCTCGGCGCGGGCGGCCGCCTCGGCGGGATCGAGCACGGGCACGCCCGGCAGATGCTCGGCCGCGCGCTGCGGCGTCGCGTCCCGCCCCGTGACGGCCACGATCTCGTGACCGGCACGACGGAACAGGACGGCCACGGCGGTCCCCACCCTGCCCGCACCGATCACCGCGATGCGCATCACGGTCCGCCCGCCACGGCGGGGAGCCAGAGGATCGGCCCTTCGGGCATCGGGGCTCCGTCCGGCGGCTCGGGGTACTCGAGGGGAGCCGTGTCACGCACGAGGATGAGGGTGTCGCCGCGGGCCACGAGCAGCTCGCCGGTCGCCGTCTCCGTCACGTGGATCGCCGTGGTGCTCGACGGCATCACCAGGTCGGGTTCGATGGAACCCTCGATCGGGACGGACCGACGGGGAACCGGGACCGAGTACAGACCCAGAACGCCGAAGTACGAGCCGACGATGTACGCGCGATCGCCGAAGCGCGACCATCCGGCGAGGCCGTCGAAGGTCAACGAGGCGTCCTCCTCCCCGTAGCGGATCAGTTCCTTCGTGGGATCGTTGCGCGGGTCGGGGTCCGGGGTCACGTCGAGGATCGAGAGCGAGGGGCACAGGAACTGCCTCTCCTCCCGGCGCCGGCAGACGGTGGGGACCGCGAGGACACGCCCGGTCTCGGAGACGCCCGCGAGCGTCGCGTCGGCGACCTCGAGGACGAGCCGGTCGCTCCCGAGCGTGGAGTAGATCGAGGTGGAGCCATCCTCGGTGACGTCGACGAAGGTGCTCGCACTGCTCAACGCCACGGTGCCGGCACGGTCGCACGGGAACGGTGGGAAGGACACGTCGGTCTCCAGCGCGATCGCGCGCGTGAGGATGGTGCACCAGCCGGGTTCGCTGCGCGTGAGGCTCGAGACGTGTTCCCCGAACGGGCCCCAAGCGACCGAGACCCCGCTCGCGAGCCGGACCTCCTCGTCATCCTCGCCGTATCCGTCGAGGTACGACGCCCGTTGCTCGTCGCCGGAAGCGCTCGTGAGTCCGACCCACCCGGTGCCGGCCTGCGATGCGTCGACGATCTCGGTCGGTGTCGCGATCTCCGGCCCCTCTCGGATCCCGCCGGTCTCCAGGTTCCACAACCACAGGCGCGAACGCCCCGTCGCCGGGTCGGGATCGACGTAGAGGAGGACCCCGCGCATGCCCTCGATCCGCCCGCTGGGGGCGTTCGGGTCCTTCGTGTTCGACTGGACGACGATCACACCGGCGACGGCGGCGACCAGGAGGAGCGCCATGCCGATGCGACCCGCTGTCGACCGGTCCGAGGTGGTGGCGGGGGCCGCATCCTGGGATGCGGGCCCCGTGGGCGAGGGGGTCTGCCCAGGGTCCGGGCCGCGCTCGCCGCCCCGGAGGCGAGACAGTCGCGGACCGCGCCGGGCGGGTTCCGCCCGGCGGTCCGCGCCTGCCGGCGCGAACAGGGGGGCTCCGCAGCTGGGGCACGCCACCGCCTTCGTGTCGCCGGACCAGTCGCACCGCAGGCAGACGCGCTGACTCACGGCAGCCTCAAGGGTGGGGCGAACGGCCGGGCGTCCCCGGCGGGCACCGGCAGCTCGAGCACGCGCGTCCCGTCGGGGAGCACGGGGTCGGGGTCGAGCTCGAGGAGCGGGAGGATCACGAACGCACGCTCGGTCATCCGCGGATGCGGGACGGTGAGCGCAGGATCGTCCAGGATCAGGTCATCGATGAGCAGGATGTCGATGTCGATCGTGCGGGGTCCCCAGCGGACCTCGCGGACACGGCCGAGCGCGGCTTCCACCGCGTTCGCAGCACCGAGGAGATCGCCGGGCTCGAGGTCCGTCTCTGCGCGGACGACGGCGTTCAGGTACGGGTCCTGATCCTCGGGTCCGCCGACGGGCCCCGTCTCCCACACGCGGGAGGACGCCACGACGCGCACGCCCCGTTCGGCCAGGAGGTCCACGGCGCGCTGGAGCGCGTCGAGCCGGTCCCCCAGGTTCGACCCCAGGCCGAGGGAGGCGACGTGGGCCATGGCCGGGCCTCGCCGGTCACCCCTCGGGGAGCGTGACCGCGGCGGCTGCCCCCTGGATGCCGAGGCGCTCGGCGGCCCGCGGCTTGTGCACCACGACCGTGGCCCGCATCACGCGGTCGAACGTGAGGCACTCCTTCGCGATCTCCTCCGCCAGGGTTTCGATCAGGTCGAACGAGCCCTCCGCCACGACCGCGCGAGCGCGCTCCGTCACGTTCCGGTAGTCGGCGGTGCCATCGATCCGGTCCTCACCCACCTCGACCTCCAGGTCGAGGTCGACGACGAACGGTTGCACGTCGTCCTTCTCCCCCGTGCGGGCACCGTGGGCGCCCTCCGCCCGGATCCCCGACAGGAACAGCCTCGCGCGACTCATGCGTTGGGTCCCACCTCCTGCTCGGCCGGATCGAGCGTTCCGGCGACATCGTCGTCCACGTCGAGGTCCCCATCGATCATGGCCCCGTTCGAAGAGCGTGGGGTCGACCCATGGGGGACGCCGCTCCAGCTGCAGCATCACGAGCCCGTCGTGCCCGTGCGGCGCGCCGAGGTACCGGGCTCGGAGGTACTCGGCGACGAGGACCCCCACCGAGTCGAACGCGTCGTCCAGGAGGAAGTGCCCGCTCTCCGGGACCACACCGAGCGTGGAAGCCGGGATCGCCTCGTTCAGGCGCTCGGCGACCGGCAACGGCACGAACGGATCGTCCTCGCCCCACAGCATGAAGACGGGCAGATCGAGGCGCTCGAGGTCGTCGTCCCGCCCGACGAGGGCGCCGGCCAGGTCGGGTGCGGACCGGGACGGCACCCTCAGGTAGGCGTCGAGGTCGGCCTCGGGGAGGAGGGCGAACTCGACCGACCCCGTCTCGAGGAGGGTTCGAGGATCGAGATGGGCGGGTGGGGCGACGTCGAACGCGACGGTGTCGATCAGGACGAGTGCGTCGACGGGAGGGCCATCGAGGGCCAGCAGCTGCGCGATGCCGCCGCCGTGGGAGTGGCCGATCGCCGCGAACCGCTCGACACCGAGGTGCGCGAGGAGCTCGCGCACGGCGTCGGTCTGGGCGGGGAGGTCGCCGCCGAGGACGAGGTCAGGCGCGATCACGCGGAACCGAGAGGCGAGCAGCGGGACGAGGCGGCGCCACACGGTGACGTCGACGGGCCAGCCGTGGAGCAACAGGACGACCTCACCCTCGCCTTCGTCCAGGTACGCGAGCTCTCCGAGCTGCGTCGCGACGCGCTGCATCGCTAGCCTTGCCCTCGCGCGATCGCATCGACGACGCGGAGGGCGCGGACGGTCGCCTGCACGTCGTGGACGCGCACCACGTCGGCGCCGTGCGCGGCCGACCAGACGGCGGCCGCGAGCGACCCCTCCACCCGATCACGCGGGTCCTCGATCCCGGTGAGCGTGCCGATGAACCGCTTGCGGGATGCTCCCACCACCAGGGCCGCATCCAGATCCGTGAACCGTTCGAGATCGCGGAGCACGGTGAGGTTGTGCTCGAGGTCCTTGCCGAACCCGATCCCGGGGTCGACGGCGAGCCGGTCCGCGCCGATGCCGGCGAACACGGCAGCCTCCACGCGTTCGCGCAGGTACTCGTGCACCTCGGCCACCACGTCGGCGTAGCGGGGGTCGTCCTGCATCGTCTTCGGCTCACCGAGCATGTGCATCAGCACGAGCCCGGCACCGCCGTCGCGGACGACCCCGAACATGGCGGGGTCGCTGCCGCCGCCGACATCATTCACGACGTCGGCCCCGGCGGCGATCGCCGGGGCCGCGACCGCCGCGTGCCGCGTGTCCACGCTGATCGAGGTCTCCGGGCGTGCCGCCCGGAGACCCTCGATCACCGGGATGACGCGCGCCAGCTCCTCGTCGACGGGCAACGGATCGGCCCCGGGCCGCGTGGACTCACCGCCGACGTCGACGAGGTCGGCGCCCTCGTCGACCAACCGCGCCGCATGCACGACGGCGTCGTTCGCGTCCGCGAACAGGCCGCCGTCGCTGAACGAATCCGGGGTCACGTTCACCACGCCCATGACGAGCGTCCGGCTCCCCAGCTCGAGGACCCGGTCACGGCAACGCCACACGCGCGGTTCGCTGCTCACACGACCATCGTAGTGCGCGGTCGCCGGAGGTCCCCGGCGCGTCAGCGCATCCCGATGTGGTTCATGGCCTCCTGGCGCGTCCTCGCATCGGTCCGGAAGAGGCCACGCACCGCCGAGGTCACCGTGACGGCGCCCGGCTTCTTCACGCCGCGCATCGTCATGCAGAGGTGCTCCGCCTCGATGACCACGAACACGCCGCGGGGGCTGAGCGCCGCCTCGATCGAATCGGCGATCTCGGTCGTCAGACGCTCCTGGACCTGCAGGCGCTTCGACAGGACGTCGACGACGCGTGCCACCTTCGACAGACCGGTGATCTGACCCGAGCGGTTCGGCACGTACGCGACGTGCGCGCGTCCGTTGAACGGGATGAGGTGATGTTCACAGAGGCTCGAGAGGGGGATGTCGCGGACCATGATCATCTCGTCGAAGTCGGCGCCCTCGACCACGGTCACGAGTGGGGTGGGATCCTCGCCGATCCCACCGAGGATCTCCTCGTACATCCGGGCCACGCGCGACGGGGTCTCGCGCAACCCTCCGCGCGCGGGATCCTCCCCCACACCCTCGAGGATCAGACGGACACCTTCTTCGATCTTGGATCGGTCGACGATCGCCATGGTCAACGGATGCTAGCCGCCGGACGGCGTCTCGACGACGCGACACGGCGGACCGACCCCCGGGGCACAATCCGGCGCCGGGTTGAGCGCCATGACGCCGACCCCGATGAGGAAGAGCACGATCGCGACGACGGCGATCTTCAGGAACGTGCGGACGATGGCGAGCTCGTCCGTGTCGCGAACGACCCGGACGACCTCGGGCTCGTGCTCGCGGTCGCGGCGGGGTGCAGGTCGGGCTGCGGGGCCACGCACCGCCGTGTTCCCCGTGGGGCCCGGTGCGACACGTTGCGAGCGCGGTCCGTTCGAGGCCGCTCGTTGCAGGTCGTACGTGCGGCGGCGAGCGTCGTCGCGGAGCAGCTCGTAGGCGGCGCTCACCTCGGCGAACCGCGCCGCCTTCGCCGCGTCGCCGTCGGTCGCGTCGGGGTGGAGCTGGCGAGCGAGGCCCCGGTACGCGTGCTGGATCTCCTCGCGGCTCGCGAGCGTCGAGACCCCGAGGACGAGGTACGGATCGGACGGCGGGCCGAGCTGCTCGACACCCACCGCGCGAGTGTAGGTCAGTCGGCCGCCGAGGGTCCTTCCGTCGGCACGAGCGCGTCGAGCGCGTCGGCGAGCCCCTGCAGATCGGTGCGCTCGCCGGCCCGCGGCAGCGGGCTCGTCTCCCCGAGCCGGTTGATCCACACGCAGGGGAGGCCGAGCGCGGCGCACGGCTCCACGTCATGGAACAGCGACGCGGCGACGTGGACGTGCCGGGTCCGGTCGGCGCCGGTCCGCTGGAAGAACGTCTCCCAGTGCGCGAGCCCCGGCTTGTACGAGCCGATCTCCGAAGCGGTAACCGTCTCGTCGACCGGAACCCCGATCAGCCCGAGCGAGGCCGCCAGGTAGTCGGGGTCCGTGTTCGAGAGGATCCGATCCTCCACCCGCGTGACCGCAGCTCGGTGAGGGCGGCGGTCGTCTCGGGGAACGGCGGCCACGCGGGCAGCGAGTCGGCGAGCGCCGTCTCACGCCCGGTCGGCACATCGAGACCCTCCTCCAACGCGATCAGCCGGACGGCGTCGGTGAGCACCCGACGGTACGAGCCGCCCGATCCCTGCAGCCGGGGCTCGACCTCGTGGTACCGAGCGAGGAGGAGGTCGGCGTGCTCGTCGGGCCACAGCGATGCGAGGCAGGCGCGCACCCCTCCGTCCCAATCGATCAGCGTTCCGTAGCAATCGAAGGTCGCCCAGCGGTCGGACATGCCGCGCAGTGTAGGAGACGCGCAGGCGGCGGCGGCCTCACTAGGGTGTGCCTAACTGAGGCATCCGAGAGGAAGGGATCATCCGATGGGCATGTTCCGGTTCCAGATCGCCATCTCGCTTGACGGCTACGTCGCAGGCCCCCTGCAGAGCGTGACGAACCCGCTCGGCGTCCGCGGCCTCGAGCTCCACCAGTGGGTCTTCGATCTCGGAGTGTGGCGAGCGCGGACCGGGCAGGAGGGTGGCGAGGTCAACGCGAGCACGGCCGTGGTCGAGGAGACGCAGGCCAACGTCGGCGCGGTCGTGATGGGCCGGAACATGTTCGGCGGCGGTCCCGGTCCTTGGAGCGAGGACCCACCGTGGAAGGGCTGGTGGGGCGACGACCCCCCTTACCACACGCCGGTCTTCGTGCTCACGCACCACCCACGCGAACCGCTGGAGATGGACGGTGGAACCACCTTCTTCTTCGTGACCGATGGGATCGGGTCAGCGCTCGCGCAAGCGAGGGAGGCGGCCGGCGACCTGGATGTGCTGCTCGGCGGTGGGGCCAACGCCATCCAGCAGTACCTGGCCGCGGGGCTGATCGACGGCTTCGAGCTGCACATCGTCCCGATCCTGCTCGGCGAGGGCGAGCGGCTGTTCGAGAACGTCGGCGATCTGCGGCTCGAGCAGGTGCGCGTGATCGAGGCGCCCGGCGTCACGCACATCACGTACCGCGTGATCCGGTAGACCGACCCCTTGCCAGGGTTCTCGGATCAGGCGACCGGCCATGCCGCGACGACGGGGTGGTCCACCGCCGCAGGGCCGGCCTGCGCCGCTCCGCCGGGCGAGCCGAGGCCGGTCACCGAATCGTTGAACCATTCGGCGTTGACCGGCGTGAACTGCCTCCACTCGGCGGGGACGTCGTCCTCGTAGAAGATCGCGGTCACCGGGCAGACCGGCTCGCACGCCGCGCAGTCCACACATTCGTCGGGCTGGATGTAGAGCATCCGGGGCCCTTCGTAGATGCAATCGACGGGGCACTCATCCACGCACGCCTTGTCCTTCACGTCGATGCAGGGCTCGCAGATCGTGTAGGTCATCGCACACACCTTTCTCGGCTCGTCCGCACCGTGTCGAGCACGACGATACCCGGTCATCAAGGTGCCGGCCTTCAGGCCGGGACGAGCACCGCGAGCGTCCCGGTGAGACCGTCCTCGATCGAACCCGACATCGTGCCGAGCTGACGCTCGCCGCCGTCCTCACCGCGAGGAGCCGCTCGCCGCCGCATCCATGTCGGGATGGGTCGGCCACGCTGCGGCGCTGAGGGAGGGATCAGGCGACGAAGGGCGCGGTCTCGGCGCCCCTTTGGCGCCTGATCAGCTCTACGACGCGCCCCACGTTCAACGCCCAACCGACCCCCCACACCGGGGGCTTGAGCACGTGCTCGTCGTCCGGCGACCAGTAGACCTCGCGGACGCGACCGAGCGTCGGCGGCCGGAGCTCGTAGGGGACGAACCCCGCCAGCTTGCCGTGCCACGTCCGCTGCTCTTCGGGCTTCCGGAGCTCCGTGATGATGGCCCAGGCCAGCAGGCAGAAGAAGATCGTTCGCCCGAATCGCTTGTTCCTCTTGCGCGACCCTACGCGTGCCATGCGTGTCCTCCCCATCGGCTCGACCGAGCCAGACTAGATCAGGTCGCTCTTGCAGATGGGCCATCCGGTCGCGAGGACCCTCATCCTTGTCTGACGGGAACCCGGTCGATCCTTGCGATCCTTCATACGGACGTCCTGACCCGGGCCCGGATGCCCGCAGCGTCGAGGCCGAGATCGGCGTCGATCTCACGCCACGTCCCGTAGTCGTGGACGAACCGTCTGGGCACGCCGACGAAGTCGTAGCGAGCGGCCCGGTGACCGAGGGCACCCGCGAGCTGCCGTGCCACCGTCGCCTCATACCACGGTTCGATCGCGATCACGTGTGGATCGTCGCCCACGATGGACGCGAGCCCATGCAGATCGAAAGGTTCCACGCTCGACGCGTACGCGACCGTGAGGTCGAGGCCCTCGGCAGCCTGCAACGTGGGGCCGAGCATGGGCCCGAACGCAACCACCGTGGCTCCGGCACCGCGCCGCACCACCTCGAGGCGGCCCGGCGCCACATCGAGCGGGTCGTCGTTCGTGGCGAGACTCGTGCGCACGTACGTCGGGTCGCCGTTCGCGTACGTCGCCCGGAGCAGGTTCGCCACCTCGTCACCGTGGCCGGGGACGAGCACCTGCATCCGCGGGATGGCGAGCATCGCCGCGACGTCACCGGCGGCGTGGTGCGTGCCGCCCTCGGCGGCGTAGTCGTAGGAGCCACCCGCCCCCACGAACGTCCCCCCGAGCTCCTGATAGCCGAAGTCCAGCTTCAACTGCTCGAAGGGGCGCTCGGCCATGAACGGCGAGAGCGAATGCGCGATCGGGTGGAACCCTTCCATCGCGAAGCCGGCGGCGACCCCAACCATCGTCTGCTCGGCGATCCCGACGTTCAGAACACGGAGGGGATCGTGCCGCGTCGCATCCCGGAACAGCGAGCCGCTGATCTCCGCGAACACGATCGCCACGCGCGGATCCTCGACCACGAGTCGGGTCGCTTCGTTGGCGAACGCCTCGCGCATCGGACGCGGTGTCATCACCACTCCCCCGCCGGCACATCGGCGACCACCGCGAGGGGGGTCCCGACCGGCCCGGCGAACGCGAGTGCCATCGCGTCGTGGTCGTGGCCGTCCACCTCCCGGACGGACCATCCGAACGATCCGATGCGTGCCGTCCACGATGCCGGCGCGTACGACGAGCTGTGGTTCTCGATCACCAGCAACGTGAGGTTCGTGAGCCCCAGGTGAGCCGCGAGCGCCATCGCCTCCCAGTTCGAGCCTTCGTTCAGCTCGGCGTCGCCGCAGAGCACCACGACGCGTGGCTCGGTGGCCCCTTTCGCGCGGAGCGCCTGGGCGACGCCGACCGCGATCGGAAGCCCGTGACCGAGCGAGCCGGTCGACGCCTCGATGCCGGGCACGAGGGTGCGGTCGGGGTGCGAGCCGAGCCTGCCACCGTGGTCCATGAAGCCGTCGAGCCAGGACGTCGGGAAGAACCCCTTCTCGGCGAGGATCGCATACAGCGCCACCGGACCGTGCCCCTTGCTGAGGATGAAGCGGTCGCGATCCTCGGCATCGGGCCGCGTCGGATCGATCCGCAACACGCGGTCGTAGAGCACCCAGAGCGCGTCGAGCGTGCTGGTCGAGCTCTCCTCGTGTTTCTCATCGCCGGTCGCCAGGGCGATGAGTGCGCGCACGCGCGTGAGTCCGTTGGGCGCGCCCTCCATGACTCCCACCGTACGGGACGACGCGGGAAGGGATCCCGGCGCGACCTACCGCTCGTCTTCTGAGGGATGGGGATCGTCGTGATCGGTCGCTCCGGGCGCGCTCTCCCGAACGGTGACCGCTGCCTCCTCGGGGGAGGCGAAATCGTCCCGCTCGGACACCACTTCTCCGACGAGTTCGTCCTCGTCGTCGGACACCCCTTCGTCGACCACCGAGACGACCTCATCGTCGCCGGGACGGTCGGGCTGTTCCTCGGCGAGGCGCTCGTCGAGCGTCTCGCCCTCGAGGGCCTCCGCGGGCGTGGTGCCGACCGACTCCGCTCCGAACGCGTGATCGGCCCGCATGATGTCCGCCTCCAGCTCGTCGCCCTCGTCCTCGTACCTCGGGTCTGGATCTTCCATCGTTCATCGCTCCTCGGTTGGTGGTATCTCCACGACACGGCCATCTTGGATGAAAGTCCAGGACGGAGATGGGCGGCGGTTCGACGCCGAGCATCGTGAGGGCGGGCAGATCTGGCTCCGATGATCGGTTCCGTGATGCAGGACCTCCGAGCTGGATGCCCATGGGCGAGTCCCTCTGGAACCCGTCGTCCTCGTCGACCTCGTGCAGGATGGAGTCCGGGTCGGGGTCCTCGGCGAGGAGCCTCGACCAAGTGACGCGGTGGCCCTCCATCGTGGCCTTGAGCTCCGGGAGGCCTATGGCGTCCTCGTCGATGAGGACGGAGCGATCACCGGTCGCGACGAACAGGTCCCAGGCGTCCGAACCGACGATGTGGCGCTGCGTGTCGAGGATCGAGCCGTTGGTCCCCGGGACGCTGGTCGCCAGCCGCTGGGGGATGCGCTTGAGGCACGCGTCGATCAACCGCACCGTCGCCCACACGTGGTGCGCGAACGCGTCCTCGAGCAGCGACCTGCTCATCTCGGCACCGTAGCAGGGGTTCCGGCCGGTGCCGGACGGTGACGCTCGGCCGCGATGTGAGACAGCAGAGGGCGAGCAGGCGCCTATCGGACGTGGCCCTGCTCGCCCGGCTGCTTCTCGAGGATGCTCGGGGAACCGTCGAGCGTCAGGAGGTTGGCGATGTCACTGTGCCTCGCCTGCCTGCACTGCCCTCACGTACTCCCGGGTGTGCTGCCCCCAGAGCCGGATCGACCGGTGGGTGAGCTGTGGGCTGCTGAGTGTGTCGTTGTACATGACCCGGACGTCCTCGGGGTAGGTCGTGGACACCCAGTCGGCGAAGGGCTCCCACATCTGCGGCGAGTACTCCTCGGTCCACCACTGCATCGAGGCATCGGTGATCTCTCCGTCGCGGACCCTCACCCTGAAGTAGCTGCCGCTGAACGGGCCACGACCGATCTCATCGGATCTGATGCTGTGGAGATCGAAGGAGCAGATGACGGTGGAATCAGCGTTCAGGTGTGTTGCCTCACAGGAGGTGATCGTCTGCTTGTACCCCTGGGCCTTGAGGAGGGCAGTCATCAGCGGCAAGCCATCGACCCCGATCCCCTCGGTCATCCCGGTGACGTCGGCGTCGTCGGCCAGATAGGTCGTGGCCGCCTCAACGTCGAAGGCCCCGAACGCATCGAGGTAGCCCCTCGCCACCTCTTCCGCAGCCGTATCAACTGGGTCTATCACCGGCACCGAAGGTTGCGGCGACGCCGGTACGCGCGGGTCCTGTCCCGGAAGGTTCATGAGGAGCAGCACGATCGCCGTGAGGCTGATCACCGCTGCCACGGCGAACGCAGCGATCTTGCGCCTGCGCGCCTGGTGGCGCTGGTGGTCGAGCTGGCGGTCCACGAAGCCTGGGTCGGGACGCACCTTCTGCGTCGTCATGCGGAACACCTCCTGCACCTCAGGCATCCCGAGCTCCTTCCGTCGCCTTCAGGGCCCTCCGACCTTGGCTCGCGAGGTTGCGGACCGTCGACGGTCGAACACGCAGGATGCGCGCTGCCTGCTCGGATGGGTACCCGAGCAGGTCCACGAGCAAGAGGGCGGCCCGCTGGCGGGGCGTGATGCCCAGCAGCAGGCGGCGCACGTCGGCGCGCATCTCCGCTTCGACGTACCCGTCACTCGACTCCACGAGTGGAGCGTGCCGTCGGAGCGCCATCGCCGCGCGGCGTCGGCGCATCCGGAACCCGTTCAATGCGACGCGGAAGAGGTACCCGGTGGGGTCCTCGATCTCGTCGATCCGATCCCACCGCTCCCAGAGCTTCAGGAAAGCATCCTGGGACAGATCTTCCGCTTCCTCGCGGCTCCCCGTCACGAAGTAGAGCGCCTTGTACAAGCGTTCGTGCTCTTCCTCGACGAACGCGTCGAAACGGGCCCGTGTCTCGACGCGCTCGGTCGGGGATGCCACGACCTCCCTCTCTGCTCGCACGTGACGTGGATGCATGAGCGCCGGGATCTGTCTAGGTGGGAGAGGGCTCCTCGAAACGGACCGAGCCGACGATCTGCTGGATCTCCTGCTCGAGAGCGACGTCGGCCTCCGTGGTGGTCACCGCCTCGAGGACGAGGCGTGTCCCGTCCACATCGACGATCCACACCTCGATCGTGTCGCCGACGGTCGTGTTCGTGAACAGAGCTCCCCCCATCGAGGCAAGCCAGCCGTAGAAGAATCCCGGATCGCAGCCCACGTTCTCGCGGATGGTGAGCACCACGTGCTTCGCGGCGAGCCCACCCACCGAGATGTCGGACGGCCCCGCCACCAGATCGGTGCCGGGCGCCGTCGCCACGGCGGCGGCGAGGTCTGCCGCCGAAGGTCCGACCGAAGGACCGAGGACGGCGGCGCAGGGATAGGTGCGACCTCCGTCGGGGAAGCTCGTCCAGAAGATCATGGCCTCAGCTCCCTGCGGCCCCACGATCGACTTGTTCATCGAGATGGCGCTCTTCGCCTCCCAGCCGTGCGTGTGCACGCGGAACGAGAACGGAACGCCCTCCACGGTCCGGGAGATCGTGCGGGCACCGGGACCGTCCAGGGAGCCATCGCTGGTGCGGTGGGGGCCGGACGTCAACGGAGCCGTCGGTCCGGTGCCGGCAGGCGTCTGCGCGCGATCGAACGACCCACCGGCGGTCACGATCCAGATCGCCGCCACGAAGATCGCGATCCCGACCGCCCCCGCGGCGATGCGCTGGTTCCGCCGCTTGCGATCGCGCCGGCGTTGCAGCGCCTCGAAGGCACGTTCGGGGAAGGTGAACCGTCCGCCCACCCGCTCGAGCAGTTCGCGCGTCTCGTTCATGTCCGCTCACCCACCTGTCGTCGGAGCTTCTCCCGCGCTCGCGAGGCGAGGCCGCGCACCGTGCCGGCGGTGATGCCGAGCGCTCGTCCCGCCTCCTCGCTCGAGTAGTCCATGACGTCGGTCAGCACGAGCGCCGCCCGCTGCCGGGGCGTGAGCGCCGCGAGTGCCGCGACGACATCCTGCTGTTCGTCGATCTCCTCGAACGGAACCGGATCCGGCGCCAGCGAGAGCTCGCGACGGATCGCGAGTGCGGCTCGACGACGACGACGCCGGAAGACGTTCATCGCCGTCCGGTAGAGGTACCCGGTCGGATCCTCGAGCGTGCTCAGACGGTCCCAGCGTTCCCAGAGCGCGAGGAACGCGTCCTGCATGATCTCCTCTGCCTCGGCAGCGTTCCCGGTCACGGCGCACAGACGCCGGAACAACGTCCGTGCCTCGGTCTCGAAGAAGATCTCGAAGCCGAGCGGCTCCGCCACGACCTCCTCCCCCCCCTGAGGGGATCCGGCCACAAGTCCGAGGGGTTCGTTCATCCTGAGAGATGGATCCATGAGGAGCCCTGAACGTTGCTGCGGTTCCCAGGATGACACGGGGCAACGGAGGCCATCGGCTTCCATCCGGGTTCGAGCGCGAACCGGTGGGCGCTCCCGCCCGTAGTCCTAGTGTCCGTACGGCGGAGCGACCTGAGGGGGCCCATGGTGATCGGACACGCGCGACGGCTGGTTCGGATCTTCGTGCTGGCAGCGCTGATCGGCTCGGTGACGTTGGTCGCCGCCGGCTCGGCGCAGGGCGCTCCCGGAGGCGGACATGCCGCCCGGTGGCAACTCGTGGACTACGGGCAAGCCGCGTGCTTCTCCGCGAACGTCCACGACGCCTACTACGGCGTCTGGATCTCCGGGAGGTGGAGCCGGCCCATCAACGTGGGGGCGAGCGCGCTCCCCGCAGGTGCGTCGTTCGACACGAGCTACGCGCCGATCCCGCCGGGGTCGAGCACGGGTGTCTACTCGCTCGCGTACGTGCACGTGAGGATGACGACCAACCCACCGGTCGGCACGTACACCGCGTCCCTGTGGGCGACCGACGGAACGACCACGAGGTCGGTGCCGATCGTGCTCAACGTGAAGACGAGGTGCGGCTACTGATCGCGTCCTCGCGGTCGACCTGGTCCCGCCGGCGGCCCCAGGCCGACACCGGCCATCGCGGCCAACGATAGTCTCGCGGCCCGCAGCGCCGTCCCGGTCGATGGGTTGCGCGGAAGCGAACCGAGGGGGATGATCGGCGAGACCCCGACGAGAAGGAGGTGTCGCATGCGATCCCGCCTGCTGCTGATGATCGGCGTCGCCGGCCTCGCCACCGCGTTCATGGCTGCGTCGGCACTCGCCGGTGTCGACCCGACCCCGATCAAGACCAGCAACCGGGATGAGGCGTACGCGAGCGGCAACGCCGGGTATCTCGCCTGGACGCAAGATGTGGCCGGCGACCGGGATGCACGGAACGTGTGGGTGCACCCCAACGGGTCTCCCGCCTACGAGGTGGGGCACGGCGGGCGCCGGTTCGCCGGTCAGATGGACCCCATCGGCACCGTCCTCCCGTATCAGCGGGTGGCACGGGGCGAGAGCGACCTCCGGCTCTTCGATATGGCGACGCAGCACCACCTCGACCTGCCTGCAGGAATCAACACCACCAAGTGGGAGTACTGGCCCGCCGTCTACGGCAACCAGATGATCTTCATCCGCTACGGTGCGGTCAACACCCGGCTCTTCCTCGTGACCGACAGGACGACGGGGACGAAGATCCCGATCGAGACGATCGACAGCGACCGGGCCAGCTTCGCGAACCTCCCGAGGATGAATGGCAACTGGGTGACCTACGCGATCTGCAACCAGCAGACGTGCGAGGCCTACCGCTACGACATCGGCGCCGACACCGTCCAGAGGATCCCGAACCCTCTCGATCAGCTGTACTTCGCACCGTCACCCGATCTCGCCGGCAACGTCTACTTCGAACGCAGCCGCCCAGGATGCGGGCGGTCGGCGCGGATGATGAAGTGGGCCGGCACGGGAGACCCGACCATCTTCTACCGATTCGCGCGAGATACCGATTTGACCGGGACCATGACCTTCGACGACGACGCCGGCACGATCACCGTGTTCGTCGACGTCCTCGACTGCGACACCACCAGGGCCGACATCTACTCCTTCACGAACCCCTGACCGGCCACGCGCGGCCGGCTGCTCACCGCGTGACCTCGCCGTGACCGTTGGGCAGTGCCGGGAATCCACCCGGTGACGGTCGTCCCATCACCCGGCCTGCGACCGGATCTCCAACCCACCGCCGAGAGCCTCGAGGCGGTCGGCCATCCCCTGCAGTCCGGTCCCACGCGGCACCGAGGACGGGTCGAACCCCGCTCCATCGTCGGACACGATGAACGTGAGCCGGCCATCCGCCGCGCCGAGGCGGACGTCCGCCGCCGTTGCCGCCGCGTACTTGGTCACGTTCTGGAGCGCCTCGAGACAGCAGAAGTACGCCGCCGCTTCGGCCTCCTGCTCGTACCGCTCGACCCCATCCGCGTGCACCTGCACCGGGATCGCCGCGCGACGGACCTGTGCCTGGAGCGCGGCGGCGAGTCCCCGATCGGCGAGGATCGGCGGGTAAGATCCTCGAGCCAGGTCTCGAAGTGTTTCCAACGCATCGACCGTGTCTGCCTGCGCCTCCGTCAACACGCCGCGTGCCCGCTGGGGGTCGCGCTCGATCAGTCCTTCGGCGAGACGCTGCTTCACGGCCAGAGCGACGAGTTGCTGCTGCGCTCCGTCATGGAGGTTCCGCTCGATCTTCCGGCGTTCCTCATCCTGGGCCGCGACGAGCCGCTGCCTCGAGGCGCGGAGGTCCTCGATCAACCGGGCGTTCGACAGGACGAGTCCCGCCTGCGCCGCGAGGTCGGCGACGAGCCGCTCCTCGATCGGGGTCGGCTGCTCGCCGGGCTTCTTGGAAATCGTCACCGCCCCGAGCAGCTCCCCCTGGTGGCGGACGGGAGCGGCCAGATCCACGCTGTCGATCGAAGGGAGCGCGTCACCCGAGAGGAGGACCGGGTCGAGCGGGGCGGTATGCGGGGGCCACCATCCGGTCGGGCGGATCCGATCGCCGGCGCGCAACCACACGTCGGCACGAGCGGCCCCCGTCCCCTCCGCGAGCATCCTCGCCATCGTGGGCAGCAGATCCTGCGTGGCGAACGCGCCCGCCAATCGCTCCGAGAAGTCGGACAGCACGTCGTAGGGGTTCGCGCGCTCGCCGTAGACGACCCGGTCGGCCAGCCGCTGCGCTCGCTGCCGGACCGGCTGGAACGCGACCGCGACGACCGCGGTCGCCACGACCGCGAGGAGCACGCTCGGTTCTCCACCCCTCGAGCCCACCAGCGCTCCGATGCCCACGACGACCGCCAGGTACACCGCGGTTGCGAAGGCAGCCAACACAGCGACGACGACGGTCTTCCCGATCACGACGTCGACGTCGTAGAGGCGGTACTTGAAGATCGCGATCGCAGCGGACACGGGGATACCGACGATGGCGACCCCGAGCAACGCCGCGCCGAAGAGAAGGGCCGTCCGGTTCGGGCCGAAGAAGAAGAACGCGAACGAGACGGGGAGGAACGCGGACGCGTAGACGAACCATCGCAGCTGCTGCCGCTCATCTCCTCGAGCGCGCCGCAAGCGCACGATGAGTGCGATGACGGAGGCGATGACGGTCGCGAACAGAACGAGGAACGCAACGAAGCCCAGGTCCTCTTGTGGCGGCAGGATCGCGTACGGGTTCTGGATGCCGAACCGCTCGATCTCCCCTTCCCCTATGTAGCTCCCCAGGAACATGAGTGTGGAGGAACCGAGCGCCACCCATCCGATCAGACGCCAGCGGCGCGAGAGGGCGCGACCGTCGGGGAAGAGGAGGAACAGCAGGACGAGCAGGAGTTCGGCGAGGAAGAAGGCGTTGTTGTAGGTGAGCGCCGCGAAGGCCCCAGCCGGAAGCGTTCCGGGGTGAGCCTCGAGGGCGTAGCTCGCATAGCCGAACGTGAGGTCCGAGATCGCCCACTGGAGCGCGATCCCCGACAGCACCCACCCGATCGCATTGCCGGGACGTCGGGACGCGATCAGACCGCCGATGGCCGACCAGACCAGGAAGGTGAACCCGGAGACGACATCGCCCGGAAGGCCGGAGACCTCATCTTCGGGCGTCCCGGTCACGAACTGGAACGCGAGACCGACGGTCTCCAGGACCAGGTAGAGGATCGTGAGCGCGATCGCGAGTCGCCGGGCCGTTCGAGTGGTCACGTGCCCATCTCCAGGATCCTGGACGAGGCTTCCCAAGGATGGTGGCACGCGCGCCAGGCGCGGAGAAGGGTGCATCCTGGCCACACCGAGGTGGTGCCTTCACCCCCCGATCCGTAGCGTGTGCCATCGGGAGGTCGCCCGCTCGCGTCGAGTCGCACCCGTGGCGACGGGACGAGGGGCGAGCACACAGAACTCGTTCCCCTCCGGGTCCGCCATCACGACCCAGGTCACCTCCGCGGGCTGACCGATGTCGACGCGTCGGGCCCGAGCTCGGTCGCGCTCGACGTGCGCCTGCTGGTCGTCGTGCACGAATCAGGTAGCAGGCGGTTCGTCGAGTCTTCCACCGGCACCTTCACGAACAGGATGTCCGGCGCGAATCGACCTCAGCGCTTCCTTCCGGCGGTTCGATCGACCCACTCGTCGGGATCTCGTGGGTTGGCGACCACGATCGCGGCCACCAAGCCGAGCGCTTCCGACACAAAATCGGGATCAACACGTCGCAGACCGTCGGCGTCGATCCACACGCAGGCTAGATCCGGATGTCCACACGGCGGACGGTAGCATCGGTCGATGGGACGCTCATCCTCAGAGGGAAACGGCTCGTCGGGGATCGGCTGGTGAACGCGTGATCCAGACCCTGATCGCGATGCCGTTCTGATCCGGGGGACTCACCCGTTGTTCGTAGTCGGTCGTCACCTCGAGGCCGTGGATCATCGCGTCGCGCAGGATCGCGAGCATCCCCTGACGTGCGGGGAGCCACTCGTCGTCACGCAGCTGGAAGCCGAACGCGTTGTCCGGCTTCGAGTCGAGCCTGAAGACGACCTCGACCGGGATCGCGTTCGACGCGCCACCGCCGAACCCCGCTCCGAGATCGTTGACCCTCAGGAAGGTGACGAACCCAGCGGCCTGCAGGAGTCGCGTGCCATCCGCCTTGGCTCCTCCGGACTTCTTCTTCTTCTTCTTCTTCTTCGCCATCCGTGAGCCCCTCCGATCGATCACGACCGAGCCCCGGTCCTCGCGTGGATGCGGGGCGCTCCCCCCGAAGCTTCGCACGCCGGGCTCTCGGAACGACATCACGATCCTCCCGAACCCGATCGCCGTGTAGAGACGCCGCGATCGTGCCGGCTACCCGATGGCGACCGCGGGAAGTCGCCCGGCCACGATCGTCCCGTCGGCCGGCGCGGAGCGGAGCTCGAGCGTTCCACCGACCGCCTCGAGGCGATCCGCCATGCCCTGGAGGCCGGTTCCGTACCCGGTGGTCGTCGGGTCGAAGCCTGTTCCATCGTCGGCCACCTCGAACCGGAGGTGACCTTCCTCCGCGAACAATCGGATGACGGCCCGCGAGGCATCGGCGTACTTGGCGACGTTCTGGAGGGCCTCCAAGCAGCAGAAGTAGACGGTCGCCTCGGAGTCGCGCGGATAGCGGCCGACCCCATCCGCCTCCAAGGTCGTGGGAACCGCGGCCTTGCGGCTCTGGGCGAGCAGGGCGGCTCGGAGGCCCTGGTCGGCGAGGAGCGGGGGATAGATGCCGCGGGCGAGGTCTCGCAGGGTCTCGAGGGCTTCGCCCGTGTCCGATTGGACCTCGTCGAGCAGGCGACGTTCCGCCGCCTCATCCTTCCCGATCATCCCCGTCGCGAGGCGCACCTTCACCGCGAGCGCGACCAGCTGCTGTTGGGCACCGTCGTGCAGGTTGCGCTCGATCTTCCGTCGCTCTTCATCCTGGGCGCTCACCAACCGCTGCCGGGAAGCACGCAGGTCGACGATCAGGGCAGCGTTGCGAAGCACCAATCCCGCCTGCCCGGCCAGGTCGCTCAGCAACTCCGACTCGACGGGTGTGAGCGGCTCGTCGGGACGCTTCGTGACCGTGAAGGCACCGAGGAGCTCGCCGAGATGGCGGACTGGAACCTCATGCGTCGAGGCCCCGACGTCGCTCTGGGACGCCAGCGTCGGCAGCGTGTCACCGTCCATCGCGACCCGGGGCGGCATCGGGCCGTTCGGGGGCCAGGAGGCGGCCGGCGTGAGCTCCTCTCCTAGCCGCAGCCAGACGGCGGCTCGGGAAGCGCCCGTGCCCTCCGCCAAGATCTGCGCCATTCGCGGAAGGACGTCTTCGGTCGAGTAGGTCTCCCCGAGGTGGCGCGAGAACTTCGAGAGCACCTCGTACGGCGTCGCGCGCTCTCCGTACACGACCCGGTTGGCGAAGCGTTCGGCGCGGTTCCGGACCGGTTGGAACGCCACCGCCGCGATCGCGGTCGCCACGATCGACAGACCCCCCGTCGCTCCGATCAGGGCACCGAAGACGACCACCACCAGGACGTAGACCACGGTGATGAACGCCGCCAGGAACCCATACACGAGGGCCTTGTTCAGGATGAAGTCGATGTCGTAGAGCCGGTACTTGGAGATCGCGATCCACGCTGCGACGGCGACCCCGGCCGTGGCGAGGAACGACACCACCAGGTACACGCCCGACGGGTTGAAGAACAGCGGCCCGATCACGACGGCGACCGCGGGCACGGCCGCGAGCGTGAACCACTTGATCTGCTCTCGTTCCTCGGTTCCTGCCCTTCGGAACCTGAAGAGCGGCGCCGTCGCGCACGCGGATGCCGCGAGGACGGCGAGAGCGCGGGCGAGCTCGAAGGAGACCGTCGTCGGGGAGAACTCGCTCACCTCCAACGCGATGACCGCGAGCACCGCGAGTGCCGCGACCGGGACCCAGCGCCGTGAGGGTAAGGATCCGGTCGGGAAGAGCAGGAAGAGGAACATGTAGGCCAGATACGGCAGCTGGAACCCCCCCTCGCTCACCCGCACGGCCCACTCGCCCCCGGGAAGCGAGCCCGGGTTGGTGAGCAAGGAGTAGACGGCGTACTGGTACCCCGTCAGCGAGATCACGATGCCGAGCCCGGTGATCAGGAAGATCCAGCCGATCCGGTTCCTCGGCTGCCGCGAGATGATCAATGCGCCGACGACGGCGAAGGGGAGGAAGGAGAGGATGAGCACGGCGTCGGACATGGCCGAGCTTGACCCCGGGTCGAGTTCGGTCTGGCGATTCAGGACGATCAGGTAGATCCCGAACGCCGTGATGAGCAGGTCGAAGACCAACAAGGAGACGGCGATACGCGTGGCCGTCCGTGTTCGCACCTGACCCCCCCCTCGCTTCCGGACGGATTGTGCCCTCCCGACGCGAACAGCGGAAGGGCAGAGATGAAGTGGGGACCGCGGCGTCAGCCCGACAACGTTCCGGGGGGCTCCTGCTCCCGCCGCCGAGCCTGCCGCGACACCGCCAGGCCCGCACCTCGGACCTCCGGCTCCCGCGGCGACCGCTTGTCGATATCCGCGAAGAACGAGGCGACCTCGTCGCGGTTGAGCGTCTCCTTCTCGATCAGCAGCGCCGCGAGCGTGTCGAGCTTGGCGCGTCGCTCCGTGAGGATCTCGAGGGCGACGTCGTGCGCCTCGTCGATCAGGCGCCGGACCTCCTGGTCGATCTCGAAGGCGACGGCGTCGGAGTAGTCGGGGGTGGTCGCCCAGTCGCGGCCGAGGAAGACCTCGCCCTGCTTCTGCCCGAGCGTGCGCGGGCCGATCAGATCCGACATGCCGTACTCGGTGACCATCTGGCGCGCGACCTTCGTGGCCCGCTCGATGTCGTTGGCGGCACCGGTGGTGATGTCGCCGGCGACGATCTCCTCAGCGACACGGCCGCCCATGAGCATGGCGAGCTCGTCGAGCATCTGCTCGCGCGACAACAGGAACCGATCCTGCTCGGGGAGGGTGAGCGTGTAGCCGAGCGCGCGGCCGCGCGGGATCACCGTGATCTTATGGACCTCGTCGGTGTTCGGGAGCACGTGGGCGACGAGCGCGTGGCCACCCTCGTGGTACGCGATCAGCCGGCGCTCCTCTTCGTCCATGATCCGCGTCTTGCGCTCCGGACCGGCCATGACGCGGTCGACGGCCTCCTCGACCTCGGCCATGGTGATCGCGCGGCGTGACCGGCGCGCCGCGAGCAGGGCCGCCTCGTTGATCACGTTGGCGAGGTCGGCGCCGGTGAACCCCGGGGTGCGCCGCGCGAGCACGTCGAGATCCACATCCGGATCGAGCGGCTTGCCGCGAGCGTGCACGCGGAGGATCGCCTTGCGGCCCTCGAGGTCCGGCCGGTCCACGACGATCTGTCGGTCGAACCGGCCCGGCCGCAGCAGGGCCGGGTCGAGGATGTCGGGGCGGTTGGACGCCGCCATCAGGATCACCGTGGTCCGCTGATCGAACCCATCCATCTCGACGAGCAGCTGGTTCAGGGTCTGCTCGCGCTCGTCGTGACCACCGCCGAGACCGGCGCCGCGGTGGCGGCCGACCGCGTCGATCTCATCGATGAACACGATGGCCGGCGCGGTCGCCTTCGCCTGCTCGAAGAGGTCCCGCACCCGCGCGGCACCGACGCCCACGAACATCTCCACGAAGTCCGACCCGCTGATCGAGAAGAACGGCACCCCCGCCTCGCCCGCCACCGCGCGCGCGAGCAGCGTCTTGCCGGTTCCCGGGGGCCCGAACAGGAGCACGCCCCGAGGATCTTGGCGCCCATCGCCTGGAACTTGGCCGGGTTCTGCAGGTACTCCTTGACCTCCTGGAGCTCCTCGATGGCGTCGTCGAGCCCCGCGACGTCGTTGAACGTGGTCTTCGGGGTGTCCTTCGTGACCTGCTTGTGCTTGCTGCGGCCGAACTGCATCACGCGGCCGCCGGCTCCCTGCGACCGGTTCAACAGCCAGAAGAGGGCCCCGATGATCAGCAGGGTGGGGAGCAGGGTCCAGATCAGGTTGCCGAGGATGCCGGTGGACTGCTCCGGCACGACCTCGTACGGCACGCCGGCCGCCTGGAGGTCGTCCTCGATGTCGGGTTCGCGCTCGGAGGCGAAGGTCGTGACGAACGTCTCGTCGGAGTCCGCGAGGTCCCCCGTGATCGTCGACGTGCCGATGTCGATCACGGCGTTCTGGATCCGCCCGTCGGTGAGCGCTTCCTGGAACTCGCTCGCCGTGAGCTCCACCGCGGAGGTGCTCTCGGTGTTGAAGAGTGAGAACCCGAGGAGCAGCAGGAGCGCGGCGCCCAGGATCCAGATGGACGGCGACCGGAGGATCTGTTTGAGCGGCGGCTGCTTGGCGGTCAGTTCGCACCTCTCGGGGAAGATGACGCGAGCCCGGGCGATCGCTCGCCAGGGGCCCGTGAGGGCGATGGTAGCACCGGGTCCAGACGCGGGCCCCGGCGGCTCAGTCGGCGGCCACGCCCGGGTGCAGCGTCCCGATGTAGGGCAGGTTGCGGTACTTCTCCGCGTAGTCGAGCCCGTACCCCACGACGAACTCGTTCGGGATGTCGAAACCGATGTATCGCAGGTCGAGCTCCACCTGCTGGATCCCGGTCTTCCGCAGCAGCGCCGCCACCTCGAGCGACGCGGGCTTGCGCGCGGCGAGGTTCTTCAGCAGGTACTTCAGGGTCAGCCCCGAGTCCACGATGTCCTCCACCACCAGCACGTCCATGCCCTCGAGGTCGTGATCGAGATCCTTCAGGATGCGGACCACGCCGCTCGTCTTCGTGGCGGCGCCGTAGGACGAGACCGCCATGAAATCGAACTCCAGCGGGAGCCGGATGTGGCGCGCGAGATCGGCCATGACCACGAACGCACCCTTCAGCACGCCCACGAGCAGGATGGGTCGATCCGCGTAGTCCCGCGTGATCTGCTCGCCCATCTCCGCGAGCTTCGACTGGATGTCCTCGGCCGAGATCAGGACCTTCTGGATGTCGGGCTCGTAGACGTCCATGGGAGCCGGAGTCTAGTCCGATGGCTCCCGGCGCGTGACGACGACGTGGGTCCGGTCGCGGCGGGCGACCTGGCCGCCCGGGAGGTCGCGCGTCCGGCCCGGCCGCCCGCCGGCGAGATCGAGCACGGCCTCGATCGCCGGCTTCGACGGCCGCTCGGCGATCGCCGTCCCGGAGATGCCGAGACGCACCACCCGTGACGCCGCGGCGTCCGAGAGGGAACGGAGCGCCGCGGCATCGAAGCGAACACCGCCGGGATCCTCGGAGACGATGTCGGCCGCCGCCCGGACCGCCGCGGCGACCAGCTCGCTCCGGTCCCCCCGGAGGTTCGCCGCCGTGCGGGCCATCGACGACATCACGCCCCGTCCGGTGGCGCGCTCCAGCATGGGGAGCACCTCGATCCTGATCGCGTTGCGGAGCAGCCGCCGATCGTCGTTCATCGGATCGTGGCGCGGGCGCAGATGCAGGGCCCGGCAGAACGCCTCGACCTCGGCCCGATCGACATCGAGGAGCGGCTGGACCAGGCCGTCGTCCCGGGTTCCGGGGTCGATGCCGACGAGGCCGTCGAGACCCGTCCCGCGCACCAGGTTCAGCAGCACCGTCTCGGCCTGATCGTCGAGCGTGTGCCCCTCGGCCACGATCGCCGCACCGACCCGGTGTCGCACCTCCTCCGCCGCAGCCGTGCGCGCCACCGTGGCCCACGCTTCGACGGAATCGCCCTTGCGGGGACGATCCGACGCGACCCCGAGATGGAAGGGGAGATCGAGCCGACCGGCGAGCCGCCGGACGTAGTCGGCGTCCTTCTGCGAGTCCGCGCGCAACCGATGGTCGAAGTGGAAGACCTCGAGGCGGATCTCGAAGAGCCGGCGGAGGTGCCAAAGCGAGTGCAGGAGGCAGACCGAATCGGGGCCGCCGCTCACCATGACCAGGACGAGGTCGCGGGGCTCGAACATCCGGTGCTCACGCGACGTCTGCGTGACGCGTCCGAGCACCCGGGCGACGGCGGGCGGTCGCCTCGCCACCGTGACTACCCGGCGACGCGCTCGATCCAGCGGGGCGCGTCCGTGATCTCGCCGTGGACCGGGAGGTTCTCGGGTCGCTCCCACACCAGGTTGAACCCGCTCATCCCGATCCGGTCGATCACCTGGCGCACGAACAGCTCACCCGCGTCGTACTGCCGGATCTTCTGATCGAAGCCGATCGCTCGCTGCAGCGTCTTCTCGGGACCCTGCACGGAGCGGCGGGCGGTGAGGGCCCGCTTCAGCCGGGGAAGGTCGGGGACGTGCTCCTTGGCCACTTCGTTCATCACGTAGCTGGCGTGCCCCTCCAAGAGCGACATCATCGCCTGCGTGCGTTCGAAGATGCCGCGCTGCTCCGGGGTGAGCAGCAGCAGGACCCCCCGGGTCCTCGGATCTCGGCGGTACCGGCCCGCAGCTCCTCGACGGCGTGCTTCAGCTGGTTGAGCAGCTCACCGGACTCCAGCGAGACCGACGCGAGGTACTCATCGACCATCCCGCCGAGGTAGCCGCGGAGCCAGCCCGCGGACGAGAACTGGACCCGATGTGTCACCTCGTGGATCGCCACCCAGAGGCGGAACCCCTCCGGGGTCAGGTCGTATCTCCGCTCGACCTCCACCATGTTCGGACCGACGAAATAGATCAGGCCGTCATCGTCGGGCGGCAGGAAGACGTCGAACTGCCCGAGAACGCGGCGCGAGACGTACCCCAACAGCGCGCCGGCCTGGAGGCCGAGGGCCTTGCGACCGATCGGGCGGTCGGGCCGCCGTTCCAGCAGACGCTGGGCGAGAGGTTCCATGAGCCGCTGCAAGCCCGAGATGTTCTGGCGGATCCAGTCGCCGCGCCCCATCACCCAGGCTCGCGAGCGGAACCCTTCCACCGCCAGGCCGGTGAAGTCCGTGACCAAGGATTCAGCGCGGAGAACGTGGCCGGCGAGGTCCTCGCGCATCCGCGCACGGTCGGCGGGCGCGACACGGGGTCCGGGGCCCGCGACCCGCTTGCCGATGTCGAGCGCCGTGGTCCAGTCGGCCAGACGGCTCGCGTGCGAGCCCATGGACCAGTCGAGGTTGGTGGCGGGTTCCACGAGGGAGGGCGTCAGCCCCCGCCCTCTGCCTTCTTGCGCGCTGCGATCATGCCGGCACGGCGAGCCTTGCCCTCGGCGATCCGGCGATCCGTGCCTTGACCGAGCAGGTCGGCGAGCGTGGTGTCGTAGACCTCTTGATCCATCGTGACCTCGACGCGCTCCGCAGGAGCCGCGGGGGGCGCCGCGGGAGCGGCTGCCGGAGCCGGGGCGGCGGGTGCAGGTGCCGGAGCGGCGGCGGGTGCAGGAGCGGCGGCGGCGGGTGCCGGGGCCACCGGCGCGGGAGCTGCGACCGCTGCGGGGGCGGCGGCGGGAGCCGCCACGGACGCGCCGACGGCGGCGACCGCCGCCGGGAGAGCTGGCGGCTGCACGACGATGGGAACCGCCTGCGAGAGGTCAACGGCCCGCCGAGGCGGTTCGCGACCCGGGAGGACCCGGTCTGCGTGCACGACCCGCGAGCTCTCTTCGTCCTTCGCGAAGCGCGGCGCGTAGCGCATATACCCCACGACGATCATGATCACGAGCAGGAACCCCAGGGCCGCGATGAGCACCGCCATGCCGTAGACCCAGCCGCCCGTGTTCTTCTCGGGCTTCACGCTGGGCACGATGCTGCTCTGCGCGAGCGCGCTCCCGGCCGTGAACAGCAGGAGGACGACGCCGATCGCCCCGGCGATCAGGAGCCTGCGGGCTGCGTTCATCGTGCGGGATTCTCGCAACCCGGGGCGGGCCCGGCAACCGCCCTGCCGAGAAGCATCCGGCGATGCGACACGGGGGACCCACGACACCAAGGAGCCGGAGGGGGGATTCGAACCCCCGACCTACCGCTTACGAAGCGGTTGCTCTGCCACTGAGCTACTCCGGCGGCCGGGTCGCCGAGTCTACCAACGCCGCAGGCAGCGGCCTTCGTGCACGCACCACCGGCGACCGGCGGGGACACGCCCTTCGCGCGCGGCCCCGAGCCTGGCATCATGCGCACATGGCCGAGTCTCCGGACGTGCTCGTGACGGAACCCGTCGGTCGCGTGATGGTGGGAACCGACCGCTCCGAGACCGCCACCCGCGCGGTCGGTTGGGCGGCGGCGTTCGCGGCTCGGTTCGGCGCCGAGCTCCACATCGTGCAGGTCGATCCTGCCCTCCAACCCGGCCGGGACCGAGTTCGGGGCCGCCGAGCGGACCCAGGCGGCGGGCGCCGCCGACGAGCTCCAGGTGGAGGCCACGCGTCTCGCCGGCGAGCGCGGCCGCGCCCACGTGGTCCTCGACGACGATCCGGCCATGGCCATCGTGCATGCGGCCGAGGAGCACGCGATCGACGTGCTGATCGTGGGGAACGCGGGCATGGCGGGGCGCAAGGAGTTCCTGCTGGGCAACGTGCCGAACCGGATCAGCCACAACGCCCGCTGCACGGTCATCATCGTGAACACCGCGAACGGCACCGTCACGCCCGTCCGGAACCCGCAGAGCTCCACGGTGTTGCGGAGCTCGCACGTGGAGACCGAGACCCAGCCTCGCCTGACCGCCCGCGGGACGAAGATCGCCGCGGTCTTCGCCAAGCAGGGGCTGCGGGAGCTCTTCGGCCGGCCCGACGAGGAGGGGGCGATCGGCCGGCAGCGGCAGGCCAAGCGCGTCCGCGCTGCACTCGAGGAGCTCGGGCCGACCTTCTGCAAGCTCGGCCAGATGCTGTCGACGCGCCCCGACCTCCTGCCGCCGGAGTTCATCGACGAGCTCGCGACCCTGCAGGACAACGTCCCACCCCTCAGCGAGGAGCAGGTCGTCGGGGTCATGGAGGAGGAGCTGGGCGTCCCCTGGGAGGACGTCTTCGACCGGATCGATCCCCTCCCGCTCGCCGCCGGGACGATCGCGCAGGTGCACCGAGCGGTCCTCGCGAACGGCGAGAAGGTCGTCGCCAAGGTGCAGCGGCCCGACGCCCGGGAGCTCATCGAGCAGGATCTCGCGTTGCTCGAGCTGTTCGCGGAGAAGGTCTCCGACCGGCCGGGCCTGCGGGCCGTGATCGACATGGGCGCCGTGTTCGAGCACCTCTCGACCTCCCTGCACCGGGAGCTCGACTTCCGGGGCGAGGCGCAGAACATGGTCCGGATGGCCGCCGTGATCGAGCGATACCCCAGGTTGGCCGTCCCCGACGTCTACGGTGACTACTCGACGTCGCGCCTGTTGATCATGCACGACGTGGGCGGTGCTCCGGTCTCGTCGGTGCCCGAGGGACCCGTTCGCACCCAGGTCGCCCGCCAGCTGCTGGAGTCGTTCTACAAGCAGATCATGGTCGACGGCTTCGTCCACGCCGACCCGCATCCGGGGAACCTGATGTGGCAGCCGGAGGAGGAGCGGCTCTACCTCCTCGACCTCGGCATGATCGCGGAGGTCAACGCCGAGATGCGGGAGCAGATGATGCTCCTGCTCATGGCGTTCTGGCAGGAAGACGTGGGCTTCCTCACGGATGTCTCGCTGATGCTGTCGGGCGCGATCGATCGGAGCGACCTCGACGTCGACGCCTTCCAGGCGGAGATCGGCGAGTTGATGGTCCGCTACCGGGGCGCGTCGCTCAAGGACATCCAGCTCGGGCCCGTACTCCAAGAGATGACCGAGATCTCGCTGCGCCACGGCGTGCCGCTGCCCGCCTCGCTCGCCCTCATCGGCAAGTCGATGGCCCAGATGCAGCTGGCGGCGGCGCAGCTCGACCCCGACATCGACCCGTTCGACGTGGCGGGGAAGTTCCTGATGCGCTCGGTCCTCGGGGGGATGGGGAGCAAGGCCGATCCGAAAGCGCTCTTCTACCAGGCCCAGCGGTTCCGGGTCCGCGCGGCACGGGTGATCGAGGCGGTGGAGCGCTTGATCGGCGCCCGTCCCGGCCAGAAACTCGAGGTCAACTTCCGTGCCGCCACGCTCGAGACCACCATCCGACGCGCAGGCCGCAGGCTGGCGCTCTCCCTCACGGCAGGCGCCGCGATCCTGGGCTCGGCGCTCACCGTGACGTCGGACCGTGCGCCGACCTGGGTACCGTTCGCGTTCGGCGCCCTCGGGGTGTCGCTCACCCTCGCGCTCATCGTGGACCTCATCCGCAAGCGCGGGCGGGACTGACCGTCGGGATCAGTCGGGCAGATCGACCTCGCTCCCGCGCGACGTCAGGGTGGTGGCCTCAGCCTCCGCCGCCGCGCGTCCTTTCCTCTTCACCGAACGCAGGACCGCCTTCTCCAGGACGAACGCCATGATCGCCATGAGGAACCCGACGAACAGGCGCTCCAGCCGTCGGAAGAACGAGGGTCGGTGATGAGCCACCGCCCGACTCATGCCGACGCCTCGTGCACCGGGACGGAACCGGCGACGCGGGTCCCGCCGCCGGTCGAGGACGCGACCACGAACTCTCCCTCGAGCGCGCCCAGGCGATCGGCGATCCCCTGGAGGCCACTCCCGTACTTCGTCGAGGCGGGGTCGAACCCGCACCCATCATCGAGCACCTCGAAGGTGAGGCGATCCTCCGATCGGCCGAGCTTCACGGTGGCCCGGTTCGCCTCCGCGTACTTCGCGACGTTCTGCAGCGCCTCGAGGACGGAGAAGTAGACGGCAGCCTCGATCTCCTGCGGATAGCGCCCGACACCGTCGGGTTCGACGATGACGGGCAGGGGCGACTTCCGCGCTTGCGCTTCGAGCGCCGCGGCGAGACCCTTGTCCGCCAGCAATGGCGGGTAGATCCCGCGAGCCAGGTCGCGCAGATCCTCCAAGGCAGTCTGCGTCTCGGCCTCCATCTGCTCCAGCATCGCGGCGACCTTCGAGGGATCACGCTCCGTCAGTTGCCGGGCCAGGCGTGCCTTCACCGTGAGCGCCACGAGCTGCTGCTGGGCGCCGTCATGGATGTTGCGTTCCAGCCGGCGACGTTCCTCGTCCCGCGCCGCGACCAGGCGTTTCTGCGCCGCTTTGAGATCATCGAGTCGGGCTCGGAGCTCGGCGGTGAGTCCGACGTTGCGGAGCACGAGCCCTGCCTGCGCCGCGAGATCGTCAACCAACTTGACCTTCGTGGGGTTCATCGGATCGCTCGCCGGCATCAGGGCGGACAGGGCGCCCAAGACGTCGCCGTGGTGCGTGACCTCGACGGCGTCCCTGGGAACCTCGGCGGGTGGCGCTGAGTCCGGCGGCCAGATCGCCGCGGGCCGGAGCCGCTCACCCACCTCCAGCCAGACGACGGCTTGCTCCGCCCCCGTGCCCTCACCGAGCACACGCGCCATCCGCGGCAGGACATCGTCTTCGGCATACGTGTCGCCGATCCGCTCCGAGAACTCCGTCAGGACCTCGTACGGGGTCGCGCGCCTGCCGTACACGAGACGGTCGGCGAACCGGGAGAAACGGGTCCGGACGGGTTGGAACGTCACCGCCACCACGACGGCGGCGAGCATGGTGAGGAACGAGCTGCCGCGGCCGAGCCACGCGCCGATCCCCACCACGAGGGCCACGTAGACGAGCGTGGCGAACAGGGCGAGCAACCCGAACACGAGGGCCTTGCGGACGACGATGTCGAGGTCATACAGGTGGAATCGGAGGACGGCGACCCCGATCGAGACCGGGAGGAGCGTGAACCCGAGTCCCCCGACGAGGGAGGAGAGGGTCGGTTCCGCGATGAGATCCGCACCGTTGATCGCGATGAACGCAGCGAGGAACCCGAACGCGACCCATTTGATCTGCTGACGCTCCACCCCATCGGCTCCTCGGAACCGGACGAAGATCGACGCGACCGAGAGCCCGAACACGACGACCAGGAGCGAGCCGAAGACGGCATCGGGGATCGAGATCTGCCCGAGGGCCTCGACGTACAGCGGGTTCGCCATCTCGATGTCTTCGCTCGAGCCGGTCACGGTCGAGGAACCGAGCGCCAGCCACACGAACAGGACCAGCAGGGTGGCCACCATGAACCACAGCAATGGCCGCCACCGGCGCGACGGCAGCCGGCCGTCGGGGAACAGGAGAGGGAGGAAGAACAGGACCGGAAGGATGCCGAAGAGCCATCCGAACCCCGACACCAGCGCAGCCCATGGTGTCAGCCCACCGGTGATGCCCTGCTCGTAGCGCCACGTGGAGAACTCGCCGCCGAGGAAGGACATCGCCGTCGTGAAGGAACCCCACAGGAGCAGGAGACCGATCACGTTCCGACGGTCGCGGCTGACGATGAGCGCTCCGACGGCGCCGAACATCGAGAACGCGAAGATGAAGGGAACCTGGTCGCCGATCGGTTCGCCGTTCGCCACGACCAAGACGGAGCCGGCGGCGGCGATCGCGAGGAAACCGGCGAGGACGACCCACGGCCACCGCGCGGGGCTGGCGGACACCGACGGCGCGGTCATCGCGCCACCTCTTTCACCTCTGTGAGGACGTCTGGAACGGACCCATCCGGAGCCGCCTGCGCCACGGCGTCCATCCTGCCGATGTGCTTCGCGAGAAGCCTGCCCACCAGGCGGGTCCCTGTCCCCGAGGAGCTCTCGACGCGCAGCGAACCGTCGAGCGCCCCGAGTCGATCGTCGATGCCCTGCAGCCCCGTCCCATAGCCCGTCGCCGCCGGATCGAACCCGCGGCCGTCGTCGGCCACCTCGAAGGTCAGCTCGTCTCCCACGAGGGAGAGGCTGACCCTGACCTCGGTCGCCTGCGCGTACTTGGCGGCGTTCTGCAAGGCCTCCAGGACGCTGAAGTACACCGCCGCTTCGACGTCCGAGGGGAATCGACCGATGCCATCCGCGCTCACCGTGACGGGCAGCGGCGAGCGGCGGCATTGCGCTTCGATCGCCGTGGCGAGGCCCTTGTCCGCGAGCAGCGGCGGGTAGATCCCGCGCGCGAGGTCCCGGAGGTCGTCGAGGGCTTGCTGCGTCTCCTGCTCGATCTGGGTGAGCACCTCCGCCGCCTTGGCGGGGTCACGTTCGGTCAGGCCGCGAGCGAGTCTGCTCTTCACGGCGAGCGCGACCAACTGCTGCTGGGCGCCGTCGTGGATGTTCCGTTCGAGCTTGCGACGCTCCTCATCTTGGGCCGCAACCAGCCTGCGGCGCGAGGCACGGAGCTCCTCGACCAGCCGTACGTTGCGGAGCAACAAGCCGGCTTGGGCGGCGAGATCCCCGACCAATCTCTCCTTCGCCGGATCCATCGGATCGTTCGCCGGCATCGTGACGGAGAGCGCACCCAGTAGCTCGCCCTGGTGCCGGACCTCGGCGCGGTGGTCGTCGGGGCTGGCCGGATCGGCTCCGTCGCGTGACCAGGTGGCGACCGGCACGAGGTCGTCCCCCACCGCGAGCCAGACGCTGGCACGTTCGGCGCCCACGCCCTCGGCGAGGACCCTCGCCGTGCGGGGCAGAACGTCGTCGGCTGCGTACGTACCTGCCAGCCGGTCGCCGAACTCCGTGAGGACCTCGTAGGGCGTGGCCCTCCCGCCGTAGACGACGCGATCCGAGATCCGCGTCGCGAGTCGACGCAGCGGGAGGAAGAGCAAGCCGATCGCGATCCCAACGATGAGATCGAGCCGACCTCCGTCACCGGTCGCCGCGAAGATCCCGGTCGTCACCCACACGAGGATGAGCCCGCTGACGAGGATCAGGACCGCGAGGATGACATAGAGCACGGTCTTCCGGATCACGACGTCGATGTCGTAGAGGCGGTACTTCAGGACGGCGATGCCGATCGTGATCGGGATCAACATGAAGGTCCACACCGCGAGCGTGCCCAGCCAGTTCTCCCAGGTCTCGGAGCGATCCGGGATCCCGAAGAGCTGGGGGAAGAATGCGAAGACGTACGCGACCGCGATGACGCCGGCGCCCCAGGCGACCCACCGGATCTGTTCGCGCTGGACGGGATCGGTGGTCCTGCGCTTGCGGACGATCAGGCCGACGGCCCCGCCGGCCACGGTGAGCGGCGCGAACAAGGCGAGGAAGAGCAGCGACTCCACGTACGGCTGGATGGCGTCGATCCCGATCGGGTTCACGATCGGTGGGAGATCCGGGAGGTCCTCTCCCACGTCCCCAGGCGCGAGCAGGATCAACAGGAAGACCGCGACCATCCCGGCTGCGCAGAGCCACGCGAACCATCGCCAACGAGGGGAGGGAAGGTGGCCGTCGGGGAACACCATCAGCATGAACCCTGACAGGCCGATGAAGGGCACCCACGTGGGGCCGCCGATCGCGAGGGCGAGCGGACCGCCCGGGAGATCGCCACCGTGGGTCACGACGAACCGCGCGTACGACTCCCCCGGGAACGCGAACCCGATGGCCGCGCCGAGCATGAGCCAACCGAGGGCGTTGTGCGGGCGCCGCGTCGCGAGCATGACACCGACGATCGGATAGGCGACGAACGGGAGCTCGCCGAGGTTCGTCGAGAGCCTCCCGGTCACGGCGTCGAGCGCGAGGCCGATGGCGCCACCGAGCACGACGAAGGCGAAGAGCGCCCACGCGAGCACCCGCAACCTGCGATCCTCGCTCGACCCCTCACCCAGCGTTGCCGAGACCTCAATCGCAGAGGACACGGAACACCTCCACGGGCGCGTCGCGGCCCTTGACCTGCCGCGATCCGATCGGTTCGCAGGCGATACCGGGGGCCTCGGCAACCGTGGTCGCGGCAGCCACGATCTCGCCCCCCGCCGCCTCGGCCTGGAGCCGCGACGCGACGTTCACGGCGTCACCCACCACCGTGTACTCGAGCCTTCCCCCACCACCGATCGTGCCCGCGATCACCTGGCCGGTGTTGACGCCGATCCCTACGCCGAGCTCGGGGAGATCCTCCACGTCCCATCCCGCGAGGTTCAGCTCCGTCTGCCGCTGCTGCATCTGGATCGCGCACCGGAGCGCGCGCTCGGCGTGGTCCGGCACGGTCTCGGGCGCTCCGAAGACGGCCATGACAGCGTCGCCCTGGAACTTGTCGATGGTGCCGCCGTGGACGAGCACCACCTCCGCCATGGCGGACAGGTGCGTGCCGACCACGGCGGCGACGTCCCGCGCAGAGAGTCGTTCCGCCAAGGTGGAGAACCCACGGATATCGGAGAACAGGACGGTGACCTCGAGCTCCTGGGGCTCGATCGCGGTTTCGGGCTGGGCAGCCAACAGGTCGGCCAGCTGCTGGGGTACGAACGACGCGAGCGTCTTGCGGGACGCGGCCTGCTCGACCACAGCCGCGTGCAAGCGCTTGAACTCATCGAGCAGTGGGCCACCCGCGCTGCCGCCGTCACCCGCCAGCCGCGCGAACATCTCGGTCACCTGACGATCGACCGCTTCCTGCGTGGTCCCGAGCTCATCCGCGATGGCTGCGTACCCCAAGCCCTTCGCCATCATGTCGAGCAGCTCACGCTCGCGCTCGGCCGCGTCGCCGCGCCCCGACAATCGCTCCGCGATGATCGGGTCCACGGTGCTCCCCCCGGCGTGGACCTCCCTGATCGCGCGGGCGAGCTCGTCGCCCTGCGCGATCCGGTCCTTCAGGAGATACCCCAGGCCGCTGTGACCTTTGCCGAGCAGCGCGATCGCGTACTCCTCGTCATCGTGCGCCGACAGCACGACCACGCCCGTGTCCGGGTGCTTCTCGCGGATCGCATGCGCGCAATCGATCCCTTCGAGCTGGAACGACGGAGGCATCTTGATGTCGGTGACCACCACGTCGGGCACGTGCTCGGCCGCGGTCGCGAGCAGCGAAGGCGCGTCCTGCGCCACGCCCACGACCTCGATGTCGTCGTACGAGTCGAGCAGCGCCCGGACGCCTTCTCGGACGAGCATGTTGTCCTCGCCGAGCACGACCGTGATCGTCACTCCATCGCTCCCGTCTGCGGCGGCGGTACCATCCGCGCGTGCTGCGCGTGGTCTTCGCCGAAGATAACTATCTCGTGCGCGAGGGTACGACGGCGCTCCTGGCCGAGGCCAGCGATGTCGAGATCGTCGGCACCGCAGCTTCCTTCGATGAGCTCCTGGCGGCCGTCGAGGCCGAGACCCCCGACGCGGTCCTCACCGACATCCGGATGCCCCCGACGGGCACCGACGAGGGCATCCGGGCCGCGAAACGGATCCGTGCCGACCACCCGGACATCGGGGTCGTCGTCCTCTCCCAGTTCGCCGACGAGGAGTACGTCTACGACCTGCTCAAGGACGGGGCCGCAGGACTCGGATACCTCCTGAAGGAGCGCGTGGCCGACGTCGACGAGGTCGTCCGCGCCCTGCACGAGGTCGCGAAGGGGGGCTCGGTCCTCGATCCGAAGGTCGTGGAATCTCTCGTGGCGGCCAAGGATCGGATGGCCGCATTCCCCCTTGGCGCAGCTGACCGACCGGGAACGGGAGGTCCTGTCGCACATGGCGCAGGGACAGAACAACGCGGCGATCGCGAAGGCCCTGTTCCTCACCGAGCGGGCCGTGGAGAAGCACATCAACTCGATGTTCCACAAGCTCGGTCTCACGGAGGAACCCGATGTCCATCGCCGGGTGATGGCGGTGCTCGCGTTCCTCCGTGAGACCGATCACGCGTGATCCTCCTCACTGCGCCTTGCGGGTGTCCACGATCAGCACGCTGCACGGAGCATGGCGCAGCACCAGGTTGGGGACGCTGTCCCGAACCCGCCACCACGATCCGTGGGTGCCGCGATTGCCGATCACGATCGCCTCGGCTCTCTCCTCGGCTGCGACCTGGACGATCCGGTCCGCCGGATCGCCGGCCTCGGTCCGGGTCCTGGTCGTGAGCCCGGGGAACCGTGTGGAGATGCGCGCCATGTAGGCGGCAGGATCGGCGGCCTTGTCCGGGTCGACCATGGCGCGGACGTCCCCATCCGGCCGCACGAACAGGACGAGGAGCTCGGCCCCGCGATCCTTCGCCAGCCGCGCCGCGTCCTCCACCGCGAGGTCGGCCGCGGCCGAGGTGTCGGTCCCTACCAAGATGGTGTCCATCGTTCGCCTCCTGTGATCTCTGGCTCCGACGATAGGCCGACCATGCCTCCCCGACGACGGCGCGGGCATGAGAGCGCTCGGGGTGCCAGCACCACGTCACGAGGGGTGTTCCGACACCCGCGTCGGGAGGGCCGACCCCCTTGGCCCGGAAGCGGTCTGGTGCCACCATCCGCGACATGAACCAGGCGTCGCAGGCGTCGGACACGACGCCACCGTGGGTGCCGTTCCTCGCGTGGGGCTCGCTCGGCGTCACCATCGCCCTGTCGGCGGTCGCCGTCGCCTTCCAAGTGGCGGCGTGGCACGCGCCGTGGCCGCCAACGATCTTCGCCTCGAAGGGATACGCGACGGCCCTCGCGCTCGCGTTCGGGGCGAGCGGAGCCCTCATCGCGGCACGCCGGCCCGAGAACCCCATCGGATGGATCTGTTGCGGAGGCGCGCTCCTCAGCGCCATCCAGGGGCTGGGCGAGGCCTACGCTCTGTGGGCGTTGCAGCCCGACAAAGGGGAGCCTGCACTCGGCCTCTGGGGCGCCTGGCTCACCGAGTGGATCTGGATCCCGCCGTCGCCGGCGTCGGCTTGATCGCCGCAGTCTTCCCGGACGGGGCGTGGGCGTCTCGGCGTTGGCGGACCGTGATGCTGATCGGCATCGCGGGGACGGCTGCGACGGTGGTGGCCGCGGCTCTCACCCCGGTACTCACCATCTTCCCCGGCCACGACAACCCGGTGGGCGTGACAAGCATCGCGCTCACCGAGTACACGAAGTGGTCGACCGTGCCGTTCCTCTTCTTCATCGTCGTCCTGGTCGGCGGCGTGGCGAGCGCGATCGGGAGGTTCCGGCGCTCGACCGGCGACGAGCGGCAGCAGCTCAAGTGGCTGATCCTCGCCACCGCGTTCGTGGCGATCACGCTTGGCTTCTACATCGCCTACGTGGGCGCGACCGGCTGGAATCCGTCGATCGACATCACGTGGGCTGAGAACGTGGCGGCGTTGTCGTTCCTGGGCGTTCCCGTCGCGATCGCGATCGGCATCTTGAAGTACCGCCTCTACGACATCGACGTCGTGATCAAGAAGACCGTCGTGTTCGCGATCGTGGCCGGAGGCATCACGCTCGTCGCCGTCGGTGTGGTCCTCGGGCTCCCGACGCTCGCGATCGGCACGGGTCTGACGGGCTGGGAACGTGGGCTGCTGCTGGTCGGGGTCGCGATAGGCCTCTCGGTCGGGCCCCTGCGACGGCTCGCACGACGCATCGCCGACCGGGTCGTCTACGGAGGACGCGCGACGCCCTACGAGACGCTGACCGAGTTCTCCGAGCGGATGTCGGTCGCGTACGGTTCCGACGATGTCCTCTCGAGGCTCGCGGCCGTCCTCGGCGAAGGCGTGGGCGCACAACGCGCCGTCGTGTGGTTGCAGTTGAGCACCGGGCTCCGGCCGGGGGCTGTCTGGCCCGCCGACGCCGACCGGCCCGGCGCTCCCCCGGACGACGCGTTCGACATCGTCCACCACAGCGATCTCCTCGGCGCGCTGTCGGTGGACATGCCCGCGAACGACCCGATGGATGGGACGAAGGAACGGTTGATCCGCGATCTGGCAGGACACGCAGGACTCGTCCTCCGCAACGTCCTCCTGATCGAGGATCTGAAGGCGTCGCGGCAACGGCTGGTGGCTGCCCAGGATCAGGAGCGGCGAAGGATCGAGCGCAACATCCACGACGGCGCCCAGCAGCAACTGGTCGCGCTCGCCGTGCAGCTCAAGCTCGCCGACGGATTGGTCGAGCGTGACCCGGCGAAGGCCCGCCAGCTGCTGGCGAACCTCGGAACGGCGACGAACGAGGCGCTCGATGACCTCCGTGACCTGGCGCGGGGGATTCTACCCGCCGCTGCTCGCGGACAAGGGGCTCGCCGCTGCCCTCGAAGCGCAGGCGCGGAAGGCTGCCGTGCCGACGACGGTGTCGGCCGTCGGGATCGGTCGCTACCCGCAGGACGTGGAGTCCACCGTGTACTTCTGCTGCTTGGAGGGACTGAACAACGTTGCGAAGTACGCGGATGCGTCTCGCGCGACCGTCGAGCTGACCCAGTCGAACGGCACGCTCCTGTTCAGCGTGAAGGACGATGGTCGAGGGTTCGACGTGGCCGCCGCGGCGAACGGCACCGGCCTGCAAGGGATGGCGGACCGCCTCGACGCGCTCGGCGGGCACCTTCGGGTCGAGAGCGCTCCGGGTGACGGCACCTTCGTCGGGGGCTCGATCCCGGTCGCGAGGTCCACCGGATGAGCGACTCCATGCTCCGTCGCGGCCCGCTCGTGCTCGGGATCGGCCTGCTCGCGGTCATCGTGGCGACGGTCGCGTGGGAACCGCGATCAGGGGGAGCCGGGTTCTGGTACTTCGTCGGGATCGGCGGAGCCGTCTCCTTGCTCTGGATCGGGGTCGGTTCGTTGATCGCCTCGCGCCATCGTTCGAACCCGGTCGGATGGCTCGTGCTCACGCTCGGCCTCGCGTTCGGCGTGTGGGGGCTCGTCAACACCATCGGGGGAGTCTTGGCGATCCGGCTGCCGGATGAGCGGATCGGATGCCTACATCTCCTGGTCGGCGGGCATCCTCTTCGCCGCGATCGGTCTCCTTCCCTTCGTCTTCTTCCTGTTCCCGGACGGGCACCCGCTCTCCTCCCGATGGAAGGCGGTCATCTGGGTCGCGGCGGTCGCGGGAGCCCTCGCCTTCGCCGCCGCGGCCCTCACGCCGGATCCGGACCTCAACAGCCTCGCGGACCTCGGACTCAGCGTCCCCAACCCGGTCGCGATCCCCGCGCTCGAGAGCGTCGGCGGGGCCATCAGCAGCACGGCTGCCACCCTGTTCCTGCTCACCGGCATCCTGAGCGTGATCTCGCTTGGGCTCCGCTATCGGCGGTCGACCGGCGACGAGCGGCAGCAGATCCGGTGGCTCGCCTTCGTCGGTGGCACCGCCGCGGCCCTCGTGCTCGGGTTCGTGCTCATCCTGATCCTGGATCGGGCTCGTGACGCTCCCGGACAGCTCCCTGTTCTGGTTCGCGTTCTTCATCCCGTTCGTCTTCACGCTCGCGGTGGGGATCCCGCTGGCCACCGGCGTCGCCATGCTCAAGTACCACCTGTACGACCTGGACATCGTGGTCAAGAAGACCGTCCAGTACGGAGTGCTCGTCGGGGCGTTCGCGATCGTCGCAACGGTCACCGTCATCGCGATCCCCACGCTCCTCGTCGGCTTGGGAGGAACGGAGCTGGTGTCCGTCGTGGTCTTCGCCACCGATCCTGGCGCTCACGTTCACGTGGTCCGCCGTCCGCGCGGCGGCTCGCCGACCGCATCGTCTACGGGGAGCGCGCCTCACCCTACGAGGTCCTCTCGGAGTTCTCCGAGCGCGTGGGTGAGACGTACGCGGCTGACGACGTCCTCTCCCGGATGGCCTCGGTGCTCGGCGAGGGTGCCGGGGCCGCGCGTGCAACGGTCTGGCTACGGGTCGGCGGCGTCCTGCGCGCCGAAGCGGTCTGGCCGTCCGGCGCCGGGGCTCCGGCCACGCTCCCCGATGACGCCGTCGACGTGGCGCATCAGGGGGAGGTGCTCGGGGCGCTCTCGGTCACGATGCCGGCCGACGACCCCATGAACCCATCGAAGGAGAAGCTCGTCCGCGACCTGGCGGCCCAAGCGGGTCTCGTGCTCCGCAACGTCCGGCTGATCGAGGAGCTCAGGGACTCCCGGCGCCGACTCGTCGCCGCTCAGGACGAGGAACGGCGCAAGCTGGAACGCAACATCCACGACGGAGCGCAGCAGCAGCTGGTGGCCCTCCAGGTCAAGCTCCGCTTGGTCGAGCAGCTCGCGGGACATGACGCGGTCAAGGCCGGCGAGCTGCTGCACCCAGCTCCGAGCGGACGCCGGCGCTGCGATCGAGGACCTCCGCGACCTGGCGCGCGGGATCTACCCGCCCCTGCTCGCCGATCAGGGCCTCGTGGTCGCGCTGGAAGCCCAAGCGCGGAAGGCAGCGGTCCCGACGACGGTCGTCGCGGAGGACATCGGACGCTATCCGCAGGACGTCGAGGCTGCGGTCTACTTCACGTGCCTGGAGGCGCTCCAGAACGTGGGCAAGTACGCCGGAGACCACCCACGCCTCGGTGGCGCTGAGCCAGACGAACGGGGAGCTGCGGTTCTCGGTCGTCGACGACGGACGGGGTTCGACCCGGCCGAGGTGCAGCGCGGCACCGGCTTGCAGGGGATGGCCGATCGCCTCGATGCGATCGGTGGCGGCCTGGCGATCGAAAGCCGCGCCGGCTCCGGAACGAGCATCGAGGGCACGGTGCCGATCGGCGCCGGAGGTGAGGCTCGCGGATGAAGACGCTCGCTCGGTCGTTGGTCGCCTTCGCGGATCCGTCATCATCGTCACGACGCTGGTGCTGGGCATCCGCAACGGTTCCTTCGGCCGGGACCCGACGATCTTCGTCAGCGTCGCGATGATCATGGGGTACGTGGTGGTCGGCGGCCTCCTCGCCCTCCGGCTCCCCCGCAACCCCATCGGGTGGCTCATGCTCACGGCCGGTCTCGGGCTGCTCCTGGGCGGCTTCTGGTCCGAGTACGCCATCTACACGCTCGTGACGGAACCCGGCTCGCTGCCGTTCGGCCTCCCCGCGGCATGGTTCCAGACCTGGGCGTACACGGGGATCCTCGTCATCCCCCTCCTCTTCCTGCTGTTCCCCACGGGTCACCTCCCGTCGAGGCGCTGGCTGCCGGTGTTCTGGGGCTCGATCGTCTGCATCGTGCTCCTGGGGGTCGCAAGCGCGTTCCGCCCCGGCCCGATCGACATCACGGAGGAGTTCCAGCCCGAGAACCCCCTGGGGGTCGCCGCCTTCCAGGGCGTGTGGACCGCGATCGCCTGGGGCGCCGGGCTCAGCATCGCGGCCTTCGCGCTGGCCTCGGTCGCGGCGTTGGTGCTCCGGTTCCGTCGCGCGACAGGCGAGGAACGCCAACAGGTGCGATGGCTCGCCTTCGTCGGTTGCCTGACGGGCGTCGCCCTGGTCGCGGTGCTCGTGACGAGCCTGTGGGTCACCGAAGGCGAGACGTCGCTCGTGAACGACCTCTCGTTCCTCTTCTTCCTCTTCTTCCTCGGGATCGGGATCCGGTCGCGATCGGCGTCGCGTTGCTCCGGTACCGCCTCTATGAGCTCGAGATCGTGGTCAAGAAGACGGCCGTGTTCGCGATCTGTGCCGTCCTGTTGATGGCGGCTGGCGTCGTCTTGGCCGTCATCTTCGTCGGCCCGCTCACGTGGGGGATCTCCGACCACGTCGCGGCCGCGACCGTCTACGGAGCCCTCCTCGGCATCCTCGTCTGGCCGCTCTGGCACTTCGCACGGAAGATCGCGGATCGACATCGTCTACGGAGGGCGCGCCTCACCGTACGAGGTCTTGGCCGAGTTCTCGGAGCGGATGTCCGAGTCCTACGCCACCGACGACGTGCTCCCGCGGATGGCTCGCATCATCCGTGAGGCCACGGGAGCGAAAGCTGCGACCGTGTGGGTCAAGATCGGCAACGGGATCCGGCCGGAGGCGACATCGGGCGACGGGGCTCCGGAAGGCCCGCTCCCGATGTCGGGTGATGTGCTGCCCGCGCTCCCGGGAGATCTGGCCGTCGAGGTCCGACACCAGGGGGCCCTCCTCGGCGCGCTCGCCGTGACGATGCCGGCGAACGACCCCATGAACCCGAGCAAGGAGCGGCTGGTCGGTGATCTCGCCGCACAGGCCGGTTTGGTGGTCCGGAACGTGCGTCTCTTCGAGGAGCTCCGAGGCTCCCGCCGGCGGCTCGTCGCCGCCCAGGACCTGGAGCGCCGCAAGATCGAACGGAACATCCACGACGGCGCCCAGCAGCAGCTCGTGGCGATCCAGGTCAAGCTGCGACTGGCCGAGCAGCTCGCCACGCGCGACGCGGCGAAGTCGATCGAGCTGCTCGAGCAGCTCCAGGAAGACGCGGGAGCAGCCATCGAGAGACCTCCGGGATCTGGCCCGCGGCATCTATCCGCCCTTGCTCGCCGACAGAGGCCTCGTCGCGGCACTCGAAGCCCAGGCGCGGAAGGCGGCCCATCCCGACCACCGTCCATGCCGAGGAGATCGGCCGGTACCCGCAGGAGGTCGAGGCCGCCGTGTACTTCGCGTGCCTCGAAGGCCCTGCAGAACACCGCGAAGTACGCGGATGCCTCGCACGCCACGATCGAGCTCGAACGGTCGAACGAGATCCTGAGCTTCCGCGTCGACGACGACGGGCGGGGCTTCGACGCCTCCGCCGCCCGGCACGGCACGGGGCTGCCGGGGATGGCCGACCGCCTCGAGGCGATCGGCGGTGAGCTCCGGGTGGAGTCGGCCCCGGGACGGGGGACCACGGATCGGGGGCACGATCCGAGCCCCGGACGGCGGGGCCTAGCTCAGGCGGCCGCGGACGCGGCGGCCCACGCTTCCTCCAGCCGGTCGGGGCCGAACACGGCCTTCGGGATGTACGCGGCGGCGCCGCACTCGGCCGCGCGCGGCGCGTACTCCTCCTCTTCGTAGGTCGAGAGGAGGAGTACCACGACGGTGTCGGAGCTCGCCAGGATCTGCCGCGTCGCGTCGAGGCCGTTGATCCCGGGCAGGTTGACGTCCATCAGCACGAGGTCGGGGTTGAGCTCGGCGGCCATCGTGACCGACTCCTCGCCCGTCTCGGACTCCCCCACGACGTCGAAGCCGTCCGTGGCCTCCACGACCATGCGGGCCGCGAGGCGGAACGGCTCCTGATCGTCGACGATGAGCACCCTGACGGTCACGATGGCAAGCTCCTCCATCACGAAGCGTGCCAGGTCAGCGGGCAGATGCCAGTGATGCCAGCACCACCGTTCAGGAACGGGACGGGTGCTCTCCGTCGGTCGGTCGGACGACGAGTCCTACGGGAGCCGGCTCTCGGACGGATCCGTCCATGCGCTCCCGCTCTTCGCGCCGTTCTTTCGAGCCCGGCTTCTTGAGGGCGGCGGTCCGCTCTAGGCGCGCCCGGAGCTCGACACGGTCGGCATCGCTCACATCGACGCCTCCCACGGGTTCCACCATCCTCGCCAGCATGTCGGCGGGTGATTCGCCCGGCGGCGGCGAACCGGCGTTCGGCGCGACCGGTTCGTCGGCGACGGGCGAGGAGGCATGGGTCGACGCGACGAACGCGGCTGTCCCGGGCGCGTCCCGCTCGGGCTCGGACCCCGACGGGAGCCCGACCCCGTCGCCGGGAAGCTCGATGATGACGTCCTCGGCGTCCGGGACCACGATGAGCCCTACCCCGCCGCCCGCCACCGGCTCGTCGGTCGAAACGGGCGGCTCCTCGTCCCCCTCAGCTGCCGCGGAGAGCAGGCGTTGCACCTCGCCCTCGAGGGCGAGCATCTCGGTCTCCATGGAGGTGACGCGCCCTTGCAGGTCCCCCACGCGCCGCCGCGCGGTGGAGCCGAGCTCGCGCAGCTGTTCGGCTTCGTCGGCGTCGTTCACGGCCAGGCTCGGAGGCGAGCTCTCCGGGTAGAACTTCACACCCGCGCCGATCCGAGCCCGGGACGGGCGCAAGGAGAGAAGCGCGAGGACGAAGACGAGACCGAACCCGACGCCCGCGGTGATCCGGTAACCGACCCACTCCTGCGGCGTGGCCTCCGTGATCAGGCTGACCGGGTACACGTCGGCGCCGACCGAGGGAGCGTCCGCCCGAGCCCGGTCCTCGGCGGGGAAGGTCAGCACGAAGAGGGCGAGGAGGACCACGGCGAACGGCCACCAGATCCTGGCACTGACCTTGTCGCGGGTGAAGCGACCGACGATCCCCATCCTCAAGCCCTCCCCGGACGGCGCGGCCGCACCGGATGGAAAAGGGTACTCCGCCCGCGCGGCGATGGGCACCCGTCCAAGGGCGGAGGCAGGTCCGTTCGGCCGATATCAGGCCGAAGCGGCTGTGAGCTGCAGGAACGCCTGTTCGACCACCAGGCGTGTGTTGAGGTTCACGTCGTCGGCGAGCGCAGCCCGAGCCTCCTCCATCCCGGCGAGGCCCTCCGTCGCGCGCACGACGGAGAGCTCGTCGTCGGGTGCGATATCGGGATTGAGCAGGGCCTCACGAGGCTCCCCCACGGCAGCCGCCACGCGGTCGCGCAGGAGCGCCGACACCCCCAGGAGGACACGGTCCACGTACTCGCGCTCGGAACGACGCTCCCTGCGCTGGAACCTGACCTGGATCCGCTTGATCGCGGAGCGGTAGGCATCCTCAGGACGTCCCTTGTCATCGAGGAAGGGTGCGAGCTCGTCATCGAACTCGGCGCGGAGTCCTTTCTTGTAGTCGGCGGCCGCCGCGAGCACCACGTCGGCGGCTTCGAGGGCGCCGGCCGGCGAGCGCGACGCCACGGCGAGGGCCTGGGACGCGGTGTCGCGGAACGCCAGACCGTCGTCTGACACGGCCAGGCGGCGGGCTCGCCCGAGGTTGCCGCCGGTCATCCGCGCGGCCAGGCGCGCCCGCACCGCGGGCACGCCTTCGTCGGTGAGCCGCTGCACCACGAACGACTCCGACAACGCCGTGAACGTGACCACGTGGCACCGGCTCCAGATGGTGTCCGGCAGCTCGTGGGCGCGCGCCGACAGCAGCAGGAACACGGTGTCGGCGGGCGGCTCCTCCAGCACCTTCAGCAAGGTGTCGGCGGCGGCGGGCGACAGGCGATCCGCCTCTCGGATGAGGAACACCTTGCGCCCGGGTTCGGGGGCGGTCCGGGAGGCGGGCTGCCAGACCTCGTCGCGGATGGTGTCCACGTGGATGTCGCGTCCCTCGGGTTCCACGACGAACTCGTTGGGGTGGCGGTCGCCGAGCGCGAGCCGGCAATCCCGGCACTCCCCGCACCCGCCCTGGTGACACAGCAGCGCGGCGGCGAAGGCCCGGGCGGCGAGCGATTTGCCCGAGCCCTCGGGGCCGGCGAGGACGTACGCGTGGTGCGGCCGGGCGAGCGCGCCACGGAGGAAGGCCATCGCGGTCTCCTGCCCCGGGACGTCGTCGAGCACCCGCGTCACGGTCGCAGCCTAGCGGGCCCGGCCGACGCTCAGCGGTCGGCGGCGGGGGCGGGGGCGGCGGAGCCGCCCCCGCCCCCGCCGCGGTCCCGCTCGCTGAGGGCCTTGTCGAGCGACACCCGAACGTCGTCGAAGACGACGTTCGGCCCCCGATCCGCGTCGATCACCACGAACCGCTCCGGATGCTCCTCGGCGATCCTCAGGTACGCATCCGCCACCTTCGCCAAGAAGGTGGCGCCCTCGCGCTCCATCCGGTCGGGAGCGTCGGTGGAACGCTCCAGGCCACGCTCGGGTTCGATGTGCAGCAGGATCACGAGGTCGGGGAACAGACCCTGTGTCGCCCACACGTTGAGGGACAACACGTCGGCTTCGCCGAGGCCTCGGGCCCACCCCTGGTACGCGAGGGACGAGTCGACGTAGCGATCGCAGATCACGACCTTCCCCTCGGCGAGCGCCGGGCGGATCGACCTGGGCGACGGTCTGGGCGCGCGAGGCCGCGAAGAGCAGCGCTTCGGCCCGGGCGTCGAGGGGGCCGGTGGCGGGGTCGAGCACGAGGTCCCGGACCCGCTCGCCGGCCGGCGTGCCGCCGGGCTCGCGGGTCACGAGGACGTCGAGTCCCTGGCCCCTGAGGTAGACCTCCGCGTTCTCGATCTGCGTCCCTTTGCCGGCACCCTCCACGCCTTCGAAGGCGATGAACAGGCCGGTGGCGGGCGGTCGCTTGAGCTTCGGCACGATGGTGAGCGGGACGGGTCGGGACAGACGGTACCGCGCGAGCAGCCGGCGGGTGTTGAGCGCGGCGCCGATCACGATGAATCCCGCCGACCAGAGCGCCAGCCGTGTCCCCGAGAGGTCGAACCGCTGACCACCCACGAAGAAGTCGCCGCCCTCGAGCGCCCGAGCCGACAGGTTCTCGAAGACCTGCGCGAGCACGGGGAACAGTGCCAGCGAGAGGAAGAGCACCGTCCGGGCGAGCGTCGTCAGCGCCGCGAACGTCCTACCCCGGAACTCATCGACCACGTTCTCCTGCAGCAGCGTGTACCCGGACACCCAGGCCACGCCGCAGAACGTGCCGAGCCATACGCTGAAGACCGCGGCCCAGGCAACGTTCGGCATGGCCGCGAGCACGAACAGCGTGGCGGCCGCCGCGAACAGGGACCAGACGAACACGTGGTCGCGCCCGAGCACACGCGCCGCAGGGTTCGAGCTTGCCATGCCGAGCGCCATGCCCACGCCGAACGCCGTCACGACGATGCCCCAGCCGGACGCATTGGCGCCGATCGTCGTCGTCACGAAGACGGGACCGATCGCGAGCACCGCGCCGACCGCCCCGAACGCGATCACGATGCCCCCCGTCATGGCCGAGGCGATGGAGTCCTCGCGGAGGAAGCGGATCCCGTCGAGCGTGTCGTACCAGACGCGCGCCGGATCCAGCCGCTCCCGGGTCCGGGACGCCGGTGTCCGGATCGAGATCCCGAGGAGCATGACGGCTGAGAACACGAAGGTGACGGCGTCGAAGGCGAGGGCGAGCGACTCCGGCTGCGCCTCGAGCACGGGGACCCGCTGGGCCATCCAGTCCGACAGCGACACGAGCACCGTGAACACGACACCGGCGACCGGGAGGGTGCCGTACGAGCTCACGAGCGCCAGGGAGTTCGCGTTCGCGAGCTGCCGCCGAGGCACCAGGTTCGGGAGCGTCGCATCGCGGGCCGGGCCCCACACGAGCGAGAGGCATTCGATGACGAACGACAGCACGTAGATCGCCCAGAGCGACTGGAAGAACACCATCGAGAGGTAGAGAGCGCCCCGGGCGAGGTCGGCCGCGATCATCAGCTTCTTCCGGTCCATGCGATCGACGAGCGCACCGGCGATGGGGCCGAACACGAAGGCCGGGAGCGTTCGGGCGAGCATCACGCCGGAGATCGCGAGGCTCGCCTGCGCGCCGCCCAACCGGGTGGCCACGATCGACGTGACCGCGATGAACCCAACCCAGTCGCCGAGCGACGAGACGGACATCGCGGCGAGGAGCCGCGGGAACGGTCCGTGGGTGACGAGGTCCTTCAGGGTCGCCGGACGGGTCCCGCGGAGGACCGCGACCTCGTCGGCGATCGACGACACCGGCGCTCGTCCCTACCCGTCGGACGTGTCGGCCGTGGCCGCTGCCCTCGCGATGGTCGTGGTCGAGGCCCGCCCCGCGGTCGCCTCGTCGGCGGTCGCGTCCTGGTTCGCGCCGGCCTTCTTCCGCGCGGTCGCCTTCTTCCGCGCGGCGGTCTTCTTCCGAGCAGCGGTCTTCTTCCCGGCGGCCGGCTTCTTCTTCGCCGCGGCGCGCGCGGCGCGAGCCTCCGCCTTCGCGCGTCGCGCCGCCGCCTCCGCCTCGGGATCGCCGGACTTCGTGACGTGCAGATCCAGATCCAGCTCGGCCCCGCAGTTCCAGCAACGGAGCGACTTGGGTCGACGCACCAAGAGCGACCCGCACTCGGGACAAGGATGGTCCTTCTCCGGCGGGTTGTTCACGCCGAAGTCGCAGTCCGGGTAGCGATCGCACCCGTAGAACAGCCCGAACCGCGTCCGCTTCTCGACGATCTGGCCTTGGTTGCACTGCGGGCAGGTGATGCCCAGCTCCTTGGGTGGATCCTTCTTGATGTACGTGCAGTCCGGGTAACCGCTGCACCCCACGAACGGCCCGTACCGGCCGAACCGCTGCTGCAACTGGCGCCCGCACACGGGACACAGCTCGTCGAGGAGCTCCGGTTCCGGCCGCTCGCTCCCATCGAGGTTCCGGATGTACTTGCAGCCACCATCCTCGTCGGCGAACCGGCTGCACCCGATGAAGAAACCGAACCTCCCGAGCCGCTGCTGGAGCCGGCCAGGTGGGACGCGGCCTTCCGCCTCGCACCGTGGACACGACTCCCCGGTCTCGACGACGAACCGCTCCCACTTCTCGTCCGCGCGGTCGAGGGCGTCCTTGAACGGCCCGTAGAACTGGGTGAGGACGCGGACGCGGTCGATCTCACCTTCCGCGATCTCGTCCAGCTCCTCTTCGAGGCGCGCGGTGAAGTTCACGTCGACGATGTCGGCGAAGTGCTCGATCAGGCCGTCGGTGACGACCTCGCCCACGTCCTCGGGGCGGAACCGGCGGTCCTCCAAGCGCACGTACTTCCGCTCCTGGAGCGTGGAGATGATCGACGCGTACGTGGACGGCCGCCCGATCCCGAGCTCCTCGAGCGCCTTCACGAGCGACGCCTCCGAGTACCGGGGCGGCGGTTGGGTGAAGTGCTGCTCGGGCAGCACCTCCAGCATGCGGAGGTCCTGACCGTCCGCGAGCTCCGGGAGCGCCTCCTCCGCGTCCTCGTCGGGCCCCTCGTCGCGGCCCTCCTTGTAGACGCGGATGAACCCGTCGAACACGAGCGTCTGCCCGGTGGCACGCAGGCCGTACCGGGCCTCGCCGTCGACCCCGTCGATATCGACGCCCACCTGGTTGAAGCGGGCCTCGGCCATCTGGGTGGCCACCGTCCGCTGCCAGATCGATGGAGTAGAGCTTGAGCTGGTCCGCACTCAGCGCCGACGCGACCCGCTGGGGGGTGCGGAGCACGCTCGTCGGCCGGATGGCCTCGTGCGCCTCCTGGGCGTTGCGGGACCGGGTCTTGTAGCGGCGCGGTTCCGCGAGCGTGTACTCCTTGCCGAATCCCGACCGTACGAGCTCGCCGATCTCGCGGAGGGCCGTGTCTGCGATATTGACCGAGTCGGTCCGCATGTACGTGATCAACCCCACCGAGCCCTCGCCCGGCAGGTCGATCCCCTCGTACAGACGCTGGGCGGTCTGCATCGTCTTGCGGGCTCCGAACCCGAGCTTGCGGGCGGCCTCCTGCTGCAGTGTGGACGTGGTGAACGGCGGAGCCGGCGAGCGCTTGCGCTCCTTCCGCTCCACCTTGGTGACGGCGTACGTCGCCCTGCCGAGGCGCTCGGCATGGGTGGCCGCATCCGTCTCCGCGCCGAGGAGCACGCCCCTCTTATCGGGGGACGCCGCGAGCTTGCCCGCCGGCGTCTCGGTCACGCGGGCCGAGAACGAGCGCTCCTCGCCATCGGGCGTGAGGCGGACATGGATGCTCCAGTACTCGACCGGGTCGAAGGCCTTGATCTCGCGTTCGCGCTCCACGATGAGCCGGAGCGCCGGCGACTGGACCCGGCCGGCCGAGAGACCCGGGCGCACCTTGCGCCAGAGGATCGGCGAGATGCCGAACCCCACGAGCTTGTCCAGGATCCGACGAGCTCGCTGCGCGTCCACGAGCTGCATGTCGACGGCCCTCGGATGCGCGAAGGCGTCGAGGATCGCATCGCGGGTGATCTCCGTGAAGGTGACCCGTTGGGCCTCCGCCGGAGGGACCCCCAGGACCTCGGCCACGTCGAAGGCGATCGCCTCGCCCTCGCGGTCGAAGTCCGTGGCGAGGATCGACCCCACCGGCCCCGTGGAAGGCCTTCCGGAGCGCGGCGACGTTCTTCTCCGAGTCCTCGGTCACGACGAAGTGCGGTTCGAATCCGTGCTCGACGTCCACCCCGAGCCCATCGAACTCCCTCGACAGATCCCGGATGTGGCCCACGGAAGCACGGACGGCGTAGTCGCCGCCGAGGTACTTCTCGATCGTCTTCGCCTTCGCCGGCGACTCGACGACCACGAGCGTTCTCGCCATCTGGGCCATCCCTTGCACGGATCGATCAGATCGGGGCGCCCGGAACGCCTCCGTGGCGGACGGTACCACCGGCGGTCGGGAACACCGGTGAGGGCAGCGATGGGCGCCGGACGTGGCGCTGTTACCCTCGACCCACTCCCGCCCCGACCTCGGAGACCCGGTGCTCGAAGCGCTGCAAGACTTCATCACGACCGCGATCGGCGATCACGGACTGCTCGCGATCTTCATCCTGATGGTGCTCGAATCGGCGTGCATCCCGATCCCCAGCGAGATCACGATGCTGTTCGGCGGCGCCATGACGGCGACGGCCTTCGCTGGCGCGGGGAACGAATTGGGGTTCTGGGCGGTGGTGGCCGCGGGCACGCTCGGCAACCTGCTGGGGTCCTGGCTCGCCTACGGCGCCGGGGATCGCGGCGGACGGCCGCTGGTCGACCGGTTCGGCCGCTACCTGCTGATCCGGCCGCACGAGGTGGACCGGGCGCACGTGTGGTTCGAGCGCCACGGCGAGGTGACGGTCTTCGTCGCACGTCTCGTGCCCGTGATCCGCACCTTCATCTCGCTCCCCGCCGGGGTGGCCGAGATGCCGTTCTGGCGCTTCACCGCCTACACCTTGGCCGGCTGCTTGCCGTGGTGCCTCGCGCTCACCTGGCTGGGGGCGATCCTCGGCGACAACTGGGGGACCGTGGAGAAGGTGCTCCGGCCGGTCACCTGGGCGATCGTCATCGTGCTCGTGGTCGCGTTGGTCGTCGTGGTGCGCCGGCGCTGGACGTCGGTGCGCGCCGAGTACGCGGCCCTGGATGCGGCGCGGGCGGACGACGCGGGAACGGGTTCGACCTGAGACACCCGCCCCGATCGGGCGATCAGAGGTTGGCTACCATGGTCCAGCTCTCGCCGGTCTCGTCCACCTTCTCGAAGCCGGCCCGCTGGTACATCATGCGCGAACGGTTGTGCACCGCGACCGAGAGGGAGAGCGCCTGGAAGCCCTCCTCGCGTGCCTGCACCATGCACGAGCGGAGGAGCGCTTCGCCGATCCCCTTCCTCCGATGCAAAGGGACCACGGCGATCGAGAGCTCGGGGATCTTCGCGTCCACGTACCCGTAGCCGGGGGCCTCCGGGGGGAAGACGCGATACCAGGCCGCTCCGACCCGGACGGCGTCGACCTCGGCCACGACGCCGCCGTCGCCCGGGCGGCCCCACGCCTCGTGGTAGCGGACCAGCACGGGGTCGGCCAGGACCTCCTCGATCGGCTCGCGCGGCCAGTCCGGGTTCCACCGGGCGGCCTCGTACAGCATCTTCTTCAGGAACGCGACATCGTCCTTGGTGGCCGGCCGGATGTTCATCCTGTGGTCCTTCGGCGGATCGTGGTCGGTGTGGGACTGGCGACGTGGAACCCTAGCGCAGCCGGAGGTGCACGACCCGTCAGGACCGGGCCGGCTCCACGGGAACGACCCGCTCGCCGAGCAGGTACGGAACGTCCGTGAGCAACACGCGGTCCTCGTAGAGGAACAGCCGCTTGATGAAGAGTGCGTTCTGGTTGTGCAGCGGGAGCTGCCACCAATGCGACACGATCACCTCAGGGATGACCACGTTGACCACGGTGTCCTCCCGCGAGGAGAAACGCCGGACCTCGGACAACATCGGCACCGAGAGGTCACGGAACGGCGCCTCGACGATGTCGAGCGGCATCTCGAAACCGGCCGCGAACCAGCGCTCCTCCAACCGATGGGCTTCCTCGGGGTCGACGTCGAAGTAGATGGCTCGCGTGGTCGATGCCGCGAGCGTGTGGGCGTAGTTGATCGCTCGGACCGCGGCGTCGTTCACCGACGACACGAAGACGAGCGTCACCGTCCGTTGCGGATCAAAGGCTTCGCGTCTACGCCTCGAGGGATGCCGGCCTCGTGGTAGACGGGCACGTCCGTGACCACCGTTTGCCGCTCGCGGAGCAGTGCACCCTTGAGCCGGACCAGGTCCCACCGGCCGATCAGATACCGGAAGAGCCCTCCGGTCACGGTCTCCGGGACGTAGACGGTGATGAAGTCGCCCGGTTCCGGCTCCATCCTGCGCACGTAGGCCTTCATCCGCGAGGTCAGGCTCCCACCCCCGGGGAGCGCCTCGAGTTCGAGCGATTCCCCCGCGAACGAGCGCCACCACGAGGCCAGCGTCGGGTCCCCCGGGCCCCCCGGCGTCACCGTATGGATCGACCGAGGACGGAACGATCGGAGGTACCCGAGGGCTTCCGCGACGGCCGCATCCGGCTCGCGGACCAGGAGCACCACGTGATTGGTCCCCGCCGCGCCGGCCCGCTCCGTGCCGCGTTGGAGCTGCGTCCGCACCCAGCTGTAGTGACGGTGGATCCCGTAGAAGGAGGGCACCAGCACCGCCATGATGAGGATCGACAGCCACGCGCCGTCGGCGAACTTCGACAGGATGACGACCACGAGCACGATGGCCGTCACGACGCATCCGATGGCGTTGATGACGATCGAGCGTCGCCATCCTTTCTCCGCAGCGTCCCCGCGGCGCCCCTCCGCGAGCCAGTGGCGGATCATGCCGGCCTGGGAGAGCGTGAACGACGTGAACACGCCGACGACGTAGAGGTGGATCACCGCCGTCAGGCTCGCGTCGAAGATCCAGATCATCGCGGCCGAGGCGAGACCGAGCACGATGACGCCGTTGGAGAAGACGAGGCGGTCGCCCCGGTTCACGAACTGCGACGGCAGGAACCGGTCCCGCGCGAGGATCGAGGCCAGTCGGGGGAAGTCCTGGTAGGCCGTGTTCGCGGCGAGGATCAAGATCGCGGACGTGAAGAACTGCACGATGAGGAACCCGATCGAGCCGTCGCCGAAGACGGCGATGCCCAGCTGCGCCGGGACGGAAACCTCGTCGCTCGCGATCACGCCCTGGGTGTGGGTCGCGAGCCACGAGATCCCCAGGAACAGCGTGATCGAGATCGACCCCCATGACCGCCAAGGTGGTCGCGGCGTTGCGAGCTTGCGGTCGGCGGAACGCGGGGACGCCGTTGGAGATGGCCTCGACCCCGGTGAGTGCGGTGGCGCCCGACGAGAACGCCTTGAGGAGGGCGAACACGCCGATGGCCCCCATGGTGGTGGCCGCACCGGGCAGCGGCTCCACCTCCGCGGTCATGGGCGGGCACCCGGTGGTGCAGCGGACCAGGCCGATGAGCACCATGACCCCGATCGCGACGACGAACCCGTATGTGGGGACCGCGAACAGGACGCCCGACTCCCGAGCGCCGCGCAGGTTCGCGATGGTCACGAAGGCGACGAACAGGATCGAGAGCTCGACCGCGTAGGACTCCACTTCCGGGAAGGCGGACTGGATCGCGACGACACCGGCCACGATCGACACGACGACGGTCATCATGTAGTCGAACAGCAGCGCGCCGGCGGCCACCAGACCGGCGAACTGGCCGAGGTTGTCCTTGCTCACGATGTACGCGCCGCCCCCGCCCGGATAGGCACGGACGGTCTGTCGGTAGGAGCTCACGACGACCGCCAGGAGGAGCGCGATGGCGATCGCGATCGGCATGACGTACGGGTTGGGGTCGGCCGTGACCAAGGCGAGCGCGATGAGGATCTCGCCGGTCGCGTAGGCCACGGACGATAGGGCGTCGGACGCGAACACCGGCAACGCCAGGATCTTCGACAGGAGGGTGTGCTCGAGCCTGGCGCTCGAGAACGCGCGTCCGACGAGCAGCCGCTTCCCGACCGCCGAGGCTTTGGTGGACATCGCGGGAGATGCTACGCCGCTCCCCCTCGCTCACGCGGGTCACGTGAGGGGCCCCTGCCGGGTCAGACCTGCGGCTCGACGTCAGGATCCGCGGGGAGCGATTCGGCGACCCAGCGGTAACCGACGCCGGGCTCGGTGACGATCAGTGCCGGTGCGGCCGCATCGTCGCCGAGCTTCTTGCGGAGCGCACGGATGTAGGTGCGGAGGTAGGTGGTTTCGGTCCCGTACCCCTGACCCCAGACCCTGCGGAGGAGCCACTGATGCGTGAGGAGCTTCCCGGGGTTCGTGACCAACGCCTCGAGCAGCCCGTACTCCGTGGGGGTGAGGTGCAGGACCTCGCCGTCGAGCGTCACCAACCTCCGAGGGAGATCCACCTCGAGCGCCCCGTAGCGGAGCGTCGGCAGCGCAGGTTCGTCCGTCCCCGCTCGGCGGAGCGCCGCGCGCGTCCTAGCCAGGAGCTCCTCCATCCCGAACGGCTTCGTCACGAAGTCGTCCGCTCCCGCGTCGAGGGCCGCCACCTTGTCGCCCTGACCCTCGCGCACCGACAGCACGATCACGGGGACCTCGGAGAAGCCGCGGATGCGGCGGATCGACCTCGGTCCCGTCGATGTCCGGCAACCCCAGGTCGAGGAGGACGAGATCGGGATCCACCTGGGCGGCGCCGACCACGCCCTCCTCGCCCGTTCCGACCGCGGTCACCTCGTAGCCGTGCGCTTCGAGGCTGGTGCGGAGCGCTCGGCGGATCTGGGGCTCGTCGTCGACGACCAAGACCTTCACAGCACCACCGACTCCTCCACAGGGATGTCGAAGACGAACGCGGTCCCACCGCGCACCGTCTCCTCCACCCAGATCCGGCCCCCGTGCGCCGTCACGATCGCCTTCGCGATCGCGAGTCCCAACCCGGTGCCGGGCGATTCGGGCATCTCCTTTCCACGGTAGAAGGCGTCGAACACCTTCTCTCGCTCATCACCCGAGATCCCGGGTCCCTCGTCGCTCACCCGAACCCGGACGCCCCGCGGGACCACCCCGACGTGCACCCTGATGGTGCCGCCCTCCGGCGAATGCCGGGCGGCGTTCTCGAGCAGGTTGGTGAGCACCTGGTCGAGCTGGACCGGGTCGGCGGGCACCTCCGGCGTGGGACTCAGCTGCAGGTCGACCTTGAGTCCGTGGGCCTTCATCGTGGGCGTCAGACGTCCGACCACGGCCTCCGCGACCTCATCGACGGCGGTTCGCACCTTGCGCGGGATCAGCGCGCCCGCCCTCACCTTGGCGAGATCGAGGATGTTGCCCACGAGCCGGTTGAGGCGGTCCGTCTCCTCGAGGATGGTGGTGAGCAGCTCGCGCTCCTGGTCGCGGTCGTACTGGACGCCCTCGTCGAGCAGGCTCGTGACCCCGGCCTTGATCGAGGCGAGCGGCGTTCGGAGATCGTGCGTGACCGACGAGAACATGGCGGCGCGGAGCTGGTTGGTCTCGGCATCCACCTGCGCCAGCCGGGCGCGTGCGTCGAGCCGGGCTCGGTCGAGGGCGACGGCCGCCTGCCGCACGGCCGCCTCCAGCAGCATCCGCTCGTCCCGCGTGAACGGCCGGCGGCCGGCCGCTCGTTCCGCGATCAGGGTCCCGAGCGGGATGTTCGCCACGACCACGGGGACGACCTCGCGCGGCCCACCGGCGCGCAGGCCCGGTTGCTCGGCCCGGGCGCTGACGTCGTGGCCGTCGAGGTTCACGTTCACCAGGCAGACGGCCAGTCCGAACGGCTCCAAGAGCACCTGCACGAACTCGTCGAGGACGCGCTCGGGCACGTCGCCGGTCAGCATCTTCGTCGAGAGCTGCGCGAGCAGCCGAGCTTCGCGCTCCCGCCGGCCCGCGCGAGCCCGTTCCTCAGCGGCGTTGCCCACCACCAGGCCCACCACCACGGCGACCGCGAGGAACACGACGGAAGCGATGAGGTCCAGCGGTTGGTCGAAGCGGAAGGCAGTATCGAAGTCGTAGAGCACGGGGCGCAGGACCGACGCGAGCACGGCCGCGATCACGCCACCCCACAGCCCCCCGATCACGGCGGCCGCGGTCACGGCGAGCATGAAGATCGCGACCCCGCTCGCCGGCCCGAGGGGTTGCGTCGGATAGGCGAGGAGACCACCGATCGCGGTCGCCACGACCCCGGCCACCACGGCCTTGGTGGAGAGACGCCCCCACCTGGACTCCGCCAGCTCCGCGCTCACGGCGTCACGGTACCGCCCGGTTTCCCCACGTTCACGGACGCACGGTCTTTCACGACTTCTTCACGCCCCCGGAGGCATCCTTCACGGCACGCTCACGCGCCACCCCCCAGACTTCCGGCTTGGAAAGAGGTTTCCGCAGGCCGGATCGAAGCGGTCGTCACCCCCGCGCGAGCCGGAAGGCGGAATTCGAGACGATCGACCACTTTCCTCCGAGCCCGTCCGTGGGGCCGGCGGCTCCCTCCAGCCGTCGGCCCTCGGGCATTCCAGGGGTCGTTCAGCACCCAGCCGACGGGTCCCGCGATGTTCGGACCGTCCGTATGCCAACCGTGACAGGCCGCGGTAGCCTTCGGACCCATGCATGCCCTGATCATGGGTTGCGGCCGGGTTGGTCTGCAGCTGACCATCGAGCTCCGAGCCGCCGGCCACGAGGTCGCGATCATCGATAAGAACGCAACCGCGTTCGAGAAGTTGCCCCCCGGCTTCGAAGCGAAGACGTTCGTGGGACTCGGCTTCGACCGGGACGTCCTCGAGGACGCGGGGATCAAGGATGCCGACGCGTTCATCGCCGTTTCCAGCGGCGACAACTCCAACATCGTGTCCGCGCGGGTCGCCTTGGAGCACTACCACGTGCCCAAGGTGATCGCGCGGATCTACGACCCCGACGAGCCGAAGATCTACGAGCGCCTCAACATCCCGACCGTCGCCACCACGAAGTGGGGCGTGAAGCAGATCCAGCTGATGCTCTTCCACGATCGTCAGGAGGTCCGCGAGAGCCTCGGCGGTGGCGACGTGCTCCGCCTGCGGATCCCGGTGACCGGTCACCTGGTGGGCAAACGGGTGTACGACCTCGATGTGGAGGGGAAGATCCTCGTGTGCGCCGTCTCCCGAGGTGGGACAGGCTTCATCCCCACCGCCGAGAGCACCCTCCAGGAGGGCGACTACCTGGTCGTCATGATGGCGAAGGACGGCCAGGACCTCCTCGACGCCCAGCTCGAGCTCCCGAAGGATCACGCCTGAGATGAAGGTCGTGGTCACGGGTGGAGGAGCGGTGGGACGGCATCTGTCGGCCGATCTGGCAGCGCGAGGTCATCGGGTCACCTTGATCGAGCAACACAAGCCGACGGTCGAAGATCTCCGGGCTGAGCTCGAGGGCGTCACGGTGGAACTCGGCGATGCGTGCGAGCCCTGGGTCCTGGAGCGAGCCGACCTCTCCACCACCGACGTCGTCGTCGCGGCGACCGGGGACGACGAGGACAACCTGGTCACGGCGTTACTCGCCAAGCAGGAGTTCGCCGTCCCGCGCGTGCTCGCGCGCGTCAACCATCCGAAGAACGAGTGGCTGTTCACGGAGCAATGGGGCGTCGATCAGGCGGTGTCCCCCCCGCACATCCTGACCGCCATGGTCGAGGAAGCGGTCACCACCGGAGACCTGGTGCGCCTCTTGAAGCTCGAAGGGGGCCGCATCTCGATCGTGGAGTTGAAGCTGGCGGAGGATTCGCCCGCGGCCGGCCGTCCTCTGTACGAGCTCCGGCTGCCGACGGATGCCGTACTGGTGGCCGTGCTCCGCGAAGGCCATGTACTGATCCCCCAGCCCGAAACCGTGCTCGCCGCCGACGACGAGCTCGTCGCCCTCGCCGAGCCCGATTCGGAACCGGCACTCCGCGCAGCCCTCGTGGGCTAGCTGTCGCCCTCGGCCTCGTCCGCCGACGCCGGCTGCAGGAGCCACCGGTAGCCGATGCCCGGCTCCGTGGCGATCGATCTGTGGCCGCCCGGGTTCCCTCTCGATCTTGCCTCGGAGCTGGCTCACGAACACGCGGAGCACGTCGACGTCGTCGCCGTAGCCGGCACCCCACACCCGCTCCAACAGCCACCGGTGGGTGAGGAGCTTCCCGGGATGGCGTGAGAGCTCGGTCAGCAACGCCCATTCGGTCTTCGTGAGGTGCACGGCCGCGCCCTCGCGGGTGACGACCAGCGCGTCGAGATCGATGTCGAGTCCATCCGCCTGGAACCTGATCCCCTCGGTCGCGCCGGCCGATCCCGCGCGGCGGAGCAGCGCGCGAACGCGCGCCATCAGCTCGTCGGTTCCGAACGGCTTGGTCAGGTAGTCGTCGGCCCCCAGGTCGAGCGCCGCCACCTTGTCGGCTTCGTCTTCCCGGACCGACAGGATGAGGATCGGCACCGAGCGAACCCCCGGAGCTCGCGGCAGGTGGACAGGCCGTCGAGGTTCGGCATGTTCAGATCGAGCACGACGAGATCGGGCTGCGTGTCCTTCGCGATCCGCGAGCGCCTCCTCACCGTCGGCTGCGAGATCGACCACGTAGTCCCGCGTGGTGAGCGCCCGGCCGACCGCGCGCCTGATCTGCTCTTCATCGTCCACCACCAGGACGCGAGCGAGCTTCACGTGCCCGCCTCCGCGGTGGGCAGCGAGAACGCGAACGTCGCGCCGCCGCCCGGTGTGTCCTCGATCCAGATCTCGCCGTCCATGAGCGAGAGGAAGCCGCGGCAGATGGCGAGCCCCAACCCCGTGCCATGGCGGGGATGCCGGTCACTCAACTGGTAGAAGGGGAAGAAGAGTTGCTCCCTCGCGTCCGGCGGCACGCCGGGGCCGTGATCGATGAGGCGCACTGTCGTCCGACCTTCGCGGGCGCGCACATCCACGTCGATGGTCTTCTCGTCGCTCTCCGCCGCCGCCTTCATCGCGTTGTCGAGGAGGTTGGCCACCACGCGGTCGAGGAACACGGGGTCCGCCCGGACCAACGATGGATCCTCGGTCAGGCGGACCGAGAAGTGGAGCTTCGGTCCCAACTGGCGCATCCGGTCGATCGCGGCGTTGATCGCTTCACCGACATCGACCACGTGGATGCGGGGGACGATCGTGCCTTGCTCGATCCGCGACATGTCCAGGAGGTTGGCGATCAACCCGGTGAGACGGTCGGCTTCCGCATCGATGCTCTCGAGGGCTTCCTTCGTTTCGGTCGGATCGTGTTCCGCGTCGCTCCCCAGCAGGTCCGTGACCGATGCCTTGATGGCGGCGAGCGGGCTGCGCAGGTCATGCGACACCGTGTCGAGCAGCGCGCGTCTCGTCCGGTCGGTTTGGCGGAGCACCTCGGTCTCGGTGGCGGCCCGCAGGAGTCGGTCGCGCTCCAGCACCAACGCGAACTGGTCGCAGAACGCACGCAGCACCCGGGACTCCGCCGGCGTGAGCGGCTCCCGGTCGATCCTCAGGACGAGGAGACCCAGGTTGCGTCCACCAACCGACAAGGGCAACCGCTCTTCCGAGCGGGTCGTCCCCGGCTCGCCCCGTAACGGGATGGCTCCCGGTGCGGCGCCGACGACCGCCTCCTCGCGGAGCTCGCGCACGTCGTGGGCCTGGACGAAGAGCGCACCGGCCGCGAAGCCGAAGGTCTGAACGACGCTCGACAGGATCGACGTGTAGGTGTCCGGCCCGGGGAGCACCGCCGTGAGCTGCGCACTCAGGCTCTGCAGGATCGACAGCTCCATCTCGCGCGCCTCGGCTGCCTCCGCGCGATCGGCGACCCTGGCGAGGAGCGTCGAGATGAGGATCGAGAGCGCCAGGAACACGAACAGCACGACGACGTACTCGGCCCGGTCGATGATGAACGTGTCGTACGGCGGCAGGAAGAAGTAGTTGAAGGTGAGGAAGGCGAGGATGGATGCGAGCAGGCCCGGACCGAGCCTCCCGATGGCCGCTGCGGCGACGACCACGACCAGGTACCCGAACCCGACCGACAGCGGTGTGAGATCGTCGCGGTATTGCAGGAGGATCGCGGTCAGCGCGGCGATCCCCAGCGTTGCAACCGCGTAGCCGATCACCCGTCGTCGCATCCTGACGGCGTCCGAGGGTGCGAGGCGAGACACGCCGAGATCCAGGCCCGGAGCGGTCCGTTCCCGGTTCACCGCGACGTTCGGTTCGATCTGCGCCACGGTCACAGTCTGGCAGTGCCGGGTGGTTCGCCGCGATCCCCCACGCCCACCGCCGGAGAACCCGAAGGTTTCCCGTACGCCGCCGGTGGCACTCCTTACGGGATCCCTTAGACCCGGCTCCTAGCCTGGCAGGCGTGAACTCGGGAACGCGACGCGAGGAGGCTCCATGCTCGATCTGCTGATGCTCGGACTGACCGTGGTGTCCATGGTGGTCTTGTTCGCCTTCGCCGCGTGGCTGGATCGCGTATGAACATCGTCGATGTCCTCGAGCTGATCCTCGCGGTCGCGCTGTTGATCTACCTGGGCTACGCGCTCATCCGGCCGGAGCGCTTCTGACATGGGTGCCGTCATCTTCTACATCGTTCTGCTGGTCGTGTTGACCCCGCCGCTCGGCGCCTACATGTACCGGGTCTACAGCCGCGAGCGGATCGGCACCGTGGAGGGCGTGATCTACCGCCTGTTCGGCGTGAACCCCAACACCGAGCAATCGTGGCGTCGTTACGCATCGTCGGTGCTCTGGCTCAGCGCCTTCTCCATGGTGCTCCTCTACATCCTCTTCCGCGTGCAGGACTCCCTACCTTTGAACCCACAGCAACTCCCCGGCGTGGACCAGTACGTGTCCTTCAACACGGCTGCGAGCTTCATCACCAACACGAACTGGCAGGCCTACGGCGGCGAGACCACCATGAGCTACCTCAGCCAGATGCTGGCGCTCACCTTCCAGAACTTCGTGTCGGCCGCCGTGGGGATGGCCGTCATGGTCGCGCTGTTCCGTGGATTCGCCCGCGCGAACGCCGACGGCGTCGGGAACTTCTGGCGGGACCTCGTCCGGGGCACCGTGTACATCCTGCTGCCGCTGGCGGTCATCGTGGCGATCGTCCTCGTGACACAAGGGGTGACCCAAACGCTCGGGGCGAACGAGTCCGTCACGGGCATCCAGGGGTTCCAGCAGGCGATCGCGCGGGGACCCGTCGCCGGTCAGATCGCCATCAAGCAACTCGGCACCAACGGCGGTGGCTTCTTCAACGTGAACTCCGCGCACCCCTTCGAGGGTGGGGCGCCGCTCGCGAACTTCCTCGAGATGTTCTCCATCCTCCTGATCCCCGCCGCCCTCACGTACACGTTCGGGAAGTGGGTCGGGAACACGCGGCAGGGCTGGGCCCTCTTCGCCGTGATGATGGTCCTGTTCGTCGCCGGACTGGCGTTGACGATCCCACAGGAGCGCAACGCGTCCGAGGCCATGGTCGCCGCGGGCGTGCCCGCTGCGGCGAACAACATGGAGGGCAAGGAGGTCCGGATCGGTCCCGAAGAGTCCTCCCTGTGGGCGGTCGCGACCACGGACGCCTCCAACGGCAGCGTGAACTCGATGCACGACTCGTACCGCCCCCTCGGCATGGTCGCCCCGATGTTCAACATCGGGGTCGGCGAGGTGATCTTCGGTGGCGTGGGGTCGGGCCTCTACGGCATGCTCTTCTACGCCGTGATCGCCGTGTTCATCGGCGGCCTCATGGTCGGGCGCACGCCCGAGTACCTCGGCAAGAAGATCGGTGCTCTCCAGGTCAAGCTCTCCGCGATCGCGGTCCTGGCGCCGTTCCTCCTCGTCCTCGCGATCGCGGCCGTCGCGTCGGTGACGCCTGCCGGCACGGACCCGCGCCTGAACACCGGTCCTCACGGGTTCAGCGAGATCTTGTACGCGTTCCTCTCGATGGGGAACAACAACGGCTCGGCGTTCGCCGGTCTGACCGCATCGGGCCCCTTCTACGCGATCTCCGGCGGACTCCTGATGCTGGCGGTCCGGTTCGTGCCGCTGCTTGCGGCCCTCGCCCTCGCCGGGAGCCTGGCGCGCGAGACGTCGGTCCCGGAGAGCTCGGGAACCCTGCATACGGACACGACCCTGTTCGTGGTGCTGCTGACCTCCGTCGTGGTGATCATCGGCGCCCTGACGTTCCTGCCCGCGCTCGCCCTCGGGCCGATCGTCGAGCAACTCACGAAGGGAGAGCTGTTCTGATGTCCGTGTCGACGACACCGCACGCTGGGCCGTCGGAGCACGGCACCATCAAGGCACGACCTCTCTTCGACCCCCCCATCGTCCGCCAGGCCGTGATCGACAGCTTCGTCAAGCTGAACCCCATCACCCTGGCGAAGAACGCGGTCATCTTCGTGGTGGAGATCGTCTCCGTCGTCGTGACGCTCCGCGTGGTGGCGGACATCGTGAACGGGGGCGCGGTCGCGTTCGACACCGCCATCGCCCTCGGGCTGTGGTTCACCGTCCTGTTCGCGAACTTCGCCGAAGCCATGGCGGAGGGACGGGGGAAGGCGCAGGCCGAGGCGCTGCGTAAGACGAGGGCCGACCTCGTCGCGCGGCGACTCTCCAGCGACGGGACCCTCGAGACCATCGCGGCCTCGCAGCTGCGTGCCGGAGATCTCGTGATGGTCGATGCGGGAGAGTTGATCCCCGGTGACGGGGACATCGTCGAGGGGATCGCCTCGGTCGACGAGTCGGCCATCACCGGCGAATCGGCACCGGTCATCCGCGAGTCCGGCGGCGACCGTTCGGCCGTCACCGGCGGAACACGCGTCCTCTCGGACTGGATCAAGGTCCGGATCACCGCCGAGCCCGGTCAGTCGTTCATCGACCGGATGATCACCCTCGTCGAGGGAGCCGAGCGGCAGAAGACCCCGAACGAGATCGCGCTGTCGATCCTGCTCGCGAAGTTCTCGATCATCTTCCTGATCGTGGTCGTCGCGCTGCAGCCGTTCGCGATCTACGCCGGCGGTCGCTTGACCGACGCGGTCCTCATCGCGCTGTTCGTCTGTCTGATCCCGACCACCATCGGTGGTCTCCTCTCCGCCATCGGCATCGCGGGGATGGACCGGCTGGTCCAGAAGAACGTGCTCGCTATGAGCGGACGCGCGGTAGAAGCCGCCGGGGACGTGTCCACCCTCCTCCTCGACAAGACCGGCACCATCACGCTCGGCAACCGGCAGGCGGTGGCGTTCTTCCCCGCCCCCGGTGTCCCGGACCAGGAGCTCGCTGAGGTGGCCCAGCTCGCCTCCCTCGCCGACGAGACGCCCGAGGGGCGCTCGATCGTCATCCTCGCGAAGGAGCGATTCGGTGTCCGGGAGCGGGAGCTCATGGAGACGCGTGCCCAGTTCGTGCCCTTCACCGCGCAGACGCGGATGAGCGGCGTGGACGTGGACGGCAGCGAGATCCGGAAGGGAGCCGTCGACGCCATCGTGGGATGGTCCGGCCGGGATCTTCCCACCGAGCTCAGCACCGAGGTCGAGCGCATCGCGCGAGCTGGTGGCACCCCGCTCGCCGTCGCGAAGGATCGGGTCCCCCTGGGGGTCATCGAGCTCAAGGACGTGATCAAGCAAGGACTCGTCGAGCGGTTCGCCCAGCTCCGGAAGATGGGGATCCGCACGGTGATGATCACCGGCGACAACGTCCTCACGGCGGCCGCGATCGCGCAGGAGTCGGGCGTGGACGACTTCCTCGCCGAGGCCACACCCGAGGCCAAGATGGACCTCATCAAGCACGAGCAGCAGGGCGGCAAGCTCGTGGCGATGACGGGTGACGGCACGAACGATGCCCCCGCGCTGGCGCAGGCCGATGTGGGCGTGGCCATGAACACGGGAACGAGCGCCGCCAAGGAGGCCGGCAACATGGTCGACCTCGACTCCAATCCCACGAAGCTGATGGACATCGTGGAGATCGGGAAGCAGCTCCTGATCACGCGGGGCTCGCTCACCACGTTCTCGATCGCCAACGACGTGGCGAAGTACTTCGCCATCATCCCCGCGATGTTCGCTGCGACGTACCCCGCGCTCGACCAGCTGAACATCATGCATCTGGCCACGCCGCGAGTCCGCGATCCTGTCAGCGGTCATCTTCAACGCGTTCGATCATCGTGGCCCTCGTGCCGCTCGCCTTGCGCGGGGTGAAGTACCGGCCGATCGGCGCCAACGGGCTGCTCCGGCGGAACCTCTTGATCTACGGACTCGGCGGGATCGTCGTGCCGTTCATCGGCATCAAGTTGATCGACATGCTCCTGGAGGCGGTGAAGTTCACGTGATGCAGAACGCGGTGCGAGCGCTCCGCGCCACCATCGTGCTGGCGCTGCTGACGGGGCTCGCCTACCCGCTCGTGATGACCGGGTTGGCGCAGGTCGCGATGCCGGGCAAGGCCGACGGTTCCTTGGTCGAGGTCGATGGGCAGGTCGTCGGGCAGCTCGATGATCGGTCAGCTGTGGGACGGGGACGAGTGGTTCCACGGGCGTCCTTCCGCCATCGACTACGACGCCTCGACGTCGTCGGGCTCCAACCTCGGGCCGACGCTCGCAGGAGCTCGCCGACCAGGTGGCCGAGCGGGCCACCGCGATCCTCGCGCTGGAAGGGCCGTACACGGATGGCCTGACGGTCGCCGACATCCCCGTCGACCTGCTCACCGCGTCGGCGAGCGGCCTCGACCCCGACATCTCGGTGGCCGCCGCCGAGTTCCAAGCCGCCAGGATCGCGGAGGTCCACGGCCTCACGTCGGAGCAGGTCGCCCAGCTGATCGATGACCACACCGCGACGCGAGTGCTCGGCATCCTGGGGGCGCCACGGGTGAACGTGCTCGAGCTCAACCTCGCGCTGCGAGAACTCGGAGGGTAGGCCACTGGTGGAGTCCCGCCCCGCCATCCGAACGGAGGGTCGTCGTGCTCGGGCGGCGGGTCTCCCTCGACGTCGACGCTGCGGCGCGGCGGTCGGCGGCCGAGGGCACACGCCTCGTCCTGCTCTCGCTGGGGTACCCCGTGTCCGCCCAACAGCGAGCGGTGATCGACGAGGCGATCCATCTCGCCGGGGAGCTCCGCATCTGGCTCGATGCGGAGCTCACACCCACGGCCGACGATGTGGCGCGCGCGCTCGGTCCCGACGAGCCGGTCACGTTCGAGGTGTCGTCGCGGGAGCGCGCGCGCCTGCGGCGCGCGCTCGCCTCGACGACACCTCGGGACCGCGAGGGAGCCGGACCCGTGAGCTCGCGATCCGGCACGCCGGATCCCGAGCCCCCATGGGCGGCGGCCACGACCACCTCCGCGTCGGGCGGGAGTGAACCACCCGGAGCCGTTCCGGGCGAGATCGTGCCGGAAGCAGAACCCCACGTGCACTCGGAATCGGTGGAAGCACTGGCGGGGCGGGAGGTCGCCGAGCCGATCATCGGCACAACGCTGAGCCTCGAGGACGCGATGGCGCGCAAGGAAGGCCCCCTCCGCGTCTACCTCGGAGCTGCGCCCGGCGTGGGCAAGACCTACGCGATGCTCGGGGAGGGTCGCCGGCGCATGGAGCGAGGGACCGACGTCGTCGTCGGCGTGGTCCACACCTATGGCCGCCCGGCGACGATCGAGATGCTCGAGGGTCTCGAGGTCGTGCCGACTCGGACCATGACCTACCGCGGACGGGACTTCCAAGAGATGGATGTCGAGGCGTTGATCGCACGCGCGCCCGAGGTGGCCCTGATCGACGAGCTCGCCCACACGAACGTCCCGGGGAGCCAGCGCGCGAAGCGATGGGAAGACGTCATCGACGTGCTGGCGGCGGGGATCGAGGTCATCACGACCGTCAACGCCCAGCACCTCGCGAGCTTGAACGACGTGGTCGCCAACGTGACCGGCATCCGCCAGCAGGAGACCGTGCCCGACTGGATGCTCGATCTGGCCGACCAGGTCGAGCTCATCGACATGTCGCCGCACGCGCTCCGCCGGCGGATGCTCCACGGCAACATCTACCCGGAGAGCCGCAAAGCCGAGACCGCCCTCCAACGGTTCTTCACCACCGAGAACCTGACGGCCCTGCGGGAGCTCGCTCTGATGCGCGTGGCCGACCAGGTCGACGAGGACTCTCCTCCGGCGTTGGTCCAAGGAGGAAGTCATCCCGGAGACGCGGGAACGCATCCTTGTGTGCGTTTCCCGCCCCGGCGTCTCGGAGGCACTCGATCCGCCGCGGATCGCGCATCGCCCAAAGGACGCGCGGAGACCTCCTCGTCATCCACGTCATCGACGGCAAGGAGCGACCGGGCACCGAGTGGAGCGAGGGAACGAGCCGGTTGGTCCGCGAGCTCGGCGGCCAGTTCGAGGTCGTCGAGGCGGATGATGCGGTGGAATCTGTGCTCTCCTACGCTTACCAGCAGCGCGTGACACAGATCGTGGTCGGCGAGTCGCTCCGCTCGAGGTGGAAGGAACTGACCGGCGGCTCGTTCGTGAACCGGCTGATCCGGGAAGCAAGGAACATCGACGTCCATGTGATGGCGCGAAAGGAGCTGTGACGCGATGAGTCATGCCCCCACCGGCACGGGACGGCATGGCTCGGATCCAGCGGCAGCACCAGGACCGGATCTCGGCACCGGCTACGGGCTGAAGCGGCTCTTCCTCGGCAGGCCGTTCGCGACCTCACGCCTGGAGCACGAACGCCTGGGCAAGCCCACGGCGCTCGCCGTCTTCTCCTCCGACAACATGTCCTCGGTGGCCTACGCCACCGAGGAGATCCTCCGTGTGCTGATCCCCGCGGTCGGGATCGGCGGCGTTCACCCTCGTCCTCCCGATCTCGTTCGCCATCGTGCTCGTCGAAGCGATCTTGATCTTCTCGTACCGCCAGACGATCAAGGCATACCCGAGCGCCGGCGGCGCCTACATCGTCACGAAGGACAACCTGGGCCTCCTGCCGGCACAGCTGGCGGGGGTGGCGCTCCTCATCGACTACGTCTTGACCGTCAGCGTGTCGATCGCCGCCGGCGTGCTCGCGATCAGCTCGGTGGTGCCGCTCGACGTCCCACTTCGGATCGCGCTGTCGCTCGTGTTCATCTGGCTGATCGCCTTCGGCAACCTCCGCGGCGTCCGGGAGTCCGGGAAGATCTTCGCGGCGCCCACGTACCTGTTCATCGTGAGTCTGGCCCTCATGTGCATCGTGGGGATGTACGAGGTCCTGTTCGGTGACATCCAGCCGCTCAGCATCACCGGCCAAGAGGCCTCGGGCGGGATCCCGGCCGGGACGGCCGCGCTGACGGCGTTCATCGCCCTCCGGGCGTTCGCGTCGGGTGGCGCGGCCGTGACCGGCGTAGAGGCGATCTCCAACGGAGTCCCGGCCTTCCGCAAGCCCGAGTGGCGCAACGCCCAGATCACCCTCGTGTGGATGGGGCTGATCCTTGGCTCAACGTTCCTCGTCGTGTCGTTCCTCGCCCAGAAGCTGCAGGTGATCCCCGTGGAGGACGAGAGCAAGTCGGTCCTGGCGATCATCTCGCAGGCCGTGTACGGAAGTGGCCCGCTCGGCCACGCGCTGTTCCTCGTGTTGCAGGTGGCGACCACGCTCATCCTGATCCTCGCCGCGAACACGTCCTTCGCGGATTTCCCGAGGCTCGCCAGCTTCCACGCCGGCGACGCCTTCATGCCTCGGCAGCTCACGAAGCGAGGGCACCGGCTGGTGTTCTCGAACGGCATCGTGGCGCTGGCGGGCGCCGCGAGCGTCCTCGTGATCGTGTTCCGCGCGAGCGTCACCGCGATGATCCCGCTGTACGCGCTGGGGGTGTTCACGTCCTTCACCCTGTCCCAGACCGGGATGGCCAAGCGCCACCTGCGACTCCGGGAGAAGGGGTGGCGCTTCGGACTCTTCGTGAACGGGCTCGGCGCGATCGCCACGTGCCTCGTGGCCGTGATCATCGCCATCGTCAAGTTCTCCGGCGGCGCCTGGGTGGTGATGATCCTGGTCCCCACCGTCGTCTTCATCCTGGTGCGCGTGAACCACACGTACGAGGCCGAGGACGCGCTCCTGCAGATCGGACACGACGACGAGCGCGTGGACGTGGAACCCGCCGTCCACACCGCGCTCGTGCTGGTCGATGACGTCGCCGAGGCCACGCTGCACGCGGCCCAGTACGGCCTGACGATCCGACCGACCGACGTCCACGCCGTGCACTTCGGGGACCACGATCCGGAGCTCGCCGCGGCCTGGGCGGCCACGGGCATCCGCGCCCCCCTCGAGTTCATCCCCTGCGACGATCGCGACGAGGCCGTGGGGGCGTACGTCCGAGGCCGGTCACGGCCAGGCGAGCAGGTCACCGTGATCCTCCCGGCGCCCGCCGATGAGCGCCTCCGGGCACGGATCCACCGAGCCAGGGCCTGGTCCGCGCTCTCGGAGTCCCTCCGGCAGCTGCCGAACGTCGGCGTCGTCGTCGTGCGCGATCACGGTGGGGCCGGTCACTCGGTCACGCAGGGTCGGACCCAGATCGGACCGCGCCATCGCCACGTCGCGCTCATCCTGGTCGAACGGCTCGACCGAGCGGTCCTGAAGTCGGCCCGCTACGCCCGGGGCATCAACGCCAGCTCGATCCGAGCGGTGCATGCCGCCACCGATCTCGAGCGGGCGCGCGAGCTCACGCACCAGTGGCTCGAGCTCGGACACCTCACCGGCGTGCCCCTCGACATCGAGGAGTGTCACGACCGCAACCTCGAGCGGAGCCTCCGCCTCTACGTGGCACAGCTGCAAGGGCCGAATACCGAGGTCACGCTGATCCTTCCGCGGCGTCACTTCCGCCGGAAGCTGCACCTGCTGCTGCACGATCGGACGAGCCGGAAGATCACGAAGGCGTTCGCCCATGAGCCGCACGTCGACGTGGTCGTGGTGCCCTACGAGCTATCGGGTGGCGCGGCGCCGGCCTCCTCGGCGACAGGCGACGCTGCCCCGGCTAGCCGGTGAACTCGAGCCGCGGGTTGATCATCCGCACGACGTCGCGCTGCTCGCCCAACACGCCGTCGAGCACCACCTTGGTGCCGAGGCTGAGCCCGCCGATCGCTCGGCGGCCCATGAACCGGACCACGATCTCGCCGCTCCCATCCGACACCACGGCCTCGAGCGACTCGTTGTCCTGCATGGGGAACACGGTGAGACGTCGGATCTGACCGGCGATCTTGACCGGTTCCCGCAGGGGCGCGTCGGCGATCCGGACCGAACCCGGGACCTTGGCCGCCCAGTCGCGGATCTCTGCGGCGAGACGCGTTTCATCGGTCTCGGTCAGCCGATCGAGGAACCGACGGAGCGCGCCCATGCCGCTGGCATCCTAGACGGGTCCTCAGGACCCGACCGGCGCTGCGGCATTCGCCCGCTTGATCTCCTCCCCGAGCTCTGACGTCCGCGACTTCGAGATCCAGATCGACGCCCCCAGCACGGCCATGGCGGTGAGGCCGATGCCGATGCGCACCGCGGTGTCGTCGGAGAGTTCCACCACGAGCGGCGCGATCAAGAGCGCCACCAGGTTCATGACCTTGATCATGGGGTTCAACGCCGGTCCCGCGGTGTCCTTGAACGGGTCGCCGACCGTGTCGCCGATCACGGCGGCCTTGTGGCTGTCGGACCCCTTGCCGCCGTAGTGGCCCTCCTCGACGTACTTCTTCGCGTTGTCCCAGGCGCCTCCCGAGTTCGAGAGCATCACGGCCATGAGCTGTCCGGTCACGATGGCACCCGCGAGGAACCCGCCCAGGGCTTCTTCCTTCAGGAGGAAGCCGGCGATGACCGGGGAAAGGACGGCCAGCAAGCCGGGTGTCCTCAGCTCGCTGAGCGACGTCTTGGTGCAGATATCCACCACGCGCGCGTAATCCGGCTTCACCGAGTAGTCCATGATCCCGGGGTTGTCGCGGAACTGATTCCTCACCTCGACCACGACCTGCTGCGCGGCGCGGCCCACCGCCCGGATCGCGAGGGAGGAGAACAGGAACGCGATGGTCCCACCCGCGAGCAGCCCCACGAGGACGTTCGGCCGGTCGATCCGGATGCCCTCGAAGGTGAAGCCGGCCGCCTTCAAGGCTTCTTCGAAGGAGCCGAACAGCGACGTGGCCGCGATCACCGCTGTAGCGATGGCCATGCCCTTCGTGATGGCCTTCGTCGAGTTGCCCACCGCGTCGAGCCCACCCAGGATCTCGGCCGGCCGTCCCTCGAACTCCCCCGACATCTCCGCGATGCCCTGGGCGTTGTCCGAGATCGGCCCGTACGTGTCCATCGACACGACGACGCCCACCGTGGTGAGCATGCCCATCCCCATGAGCGCGATGAAGTACAGCCGCTCGGCGAAGAGGTTCGTGGAATCCGGATCGGCGAGCAGGAACGCCGCCAGGATCGCGCTCGCGACCACGAGGGTCGCCCACACGGCGGACTCGAGCCCCACCGAGAACCCCGACAGGACCGTGGTGGCCGGGCCGGTAACGGTGGATTCGGCCACCTCCTGCACGGGCTTGTGCTTCGTATCGGTGAAGTACTGCGTGAGCACCTGGATGATCGAGGCGAGGACGAGACCGATGGCGACGGCGATGCCCGGCCGCCAGCTCTCCATGTAGGCCTGCGAGATGAACAGCACCACCACGCCTGAGATGACCGCAGAGATGAAGAAACCGCGGTTGATCGCCTTCATCCCGTGCTCTTCCTCGGAGCGCGGCGTCACCGACAGGATCCCGATGATGGACGTCACGACCCCAACCGCCCGGACGAACAGCGGGAACATCACGCCGGCGATCGCGCCGAGCGGTGAGTCGGCGAACGCGGCCGCCCCCAGGATCAGCGCGGCGACGAGCGTGACCTCGTACGACTCGAACAGGTCGGCGGCCATCCCGGCGCAGTCGCCGACGTTGTCGCCCACGTTGTCCGCGATGGTGGCGGCGTTCCTCGGATCGTCCTCGGGGATCCCTGCTCGATCTTGCCGACGAGGTCGGCGCCGACGTCCGCGGCTTTCGTGAAGATGCCCCCGCCCACGCGCATGAACATGGCGAGCAGCGCGCCGCCGAAGCCGAAGCCGACCAGCACGGCGGCGGCGGCCTGTTGGTAGATCAGCAGGATCAAGGTCGCCCCGAAGAGCCCGAGCCCGACCGTGAACATGCCCGCCACACCGCCTGCCCGGAAGGCGATGGTCAGGGCCTTCCGGAGTCCCGACTCCTTGGCGGCGTTCGCGGTCCGGACGTTCGCCCGCACCGCGAGCCACATGCCCGTGTAGCCCGTGAGCATGGAGGCGCCGGCTCCCAGCAGGAAGGCGATCGACCGCCCGAAGCGGATCGAGAGCGCCGAGTAGGCCACCTCCCCGCTCGCGTTCATCACATCGTGGGCCGGCAGGACGAAGAAGAGCGCAACCCCGATCAGCACGATGAAGACGCCCACCGTGCGGAACTGGCGGCGCAAGTAGGCCTTCGCGCCGTCCTGGATCGCTCGGGCGATCTCCTTCATCTTCTCCGACCCCTCGGGAGCGCGGAGCACCGCTCGGACCAGGTACCAGGCGAAGAGCAGGGCCACGAGCGAGATCCCGAGCACCAGCCAGAGCAGGGTGTTCTCGAAGGACCCGAAGACGACCTCGAGGGGACCGCTCTCCTGGGCGAGCCAGCCGACCATCGAACCTCCTGTATGTGGACCGGATGAGATAGGAGCCACCCCGGCCGGGACCCACCGGCTCGGGAACCGGTGAAGGATACCGGAGGGACCCGTACGGGGTCCCGCGACCGGCCTCGCCGTCGGCCGGCGGGTTCAGGCGTCGCCCGGGACGCCATCCCGGCTGCGAGCCGCCCCGGTCCGCAGGAGCAGGATCGCCACGAGGGCGGACGCGACCGCCGTCACCAGGACGGCCACGCGGGCGGCGTCGAGCAACGGAGAGCCCTCCGGGAACGCGGCGTCGGCCACGAACAGCGACACGGTGAACGGGGCGGCGGCCGCCAGCGAGGCGCCGATCAGCGCCCGGGGCGTGACCCCTGCCGGCATCCGCACCACCCCGAGCCGGACCAGGAGCAGGCAGACGCCGGTCGATTCCGAACCCCTTGCCCACCATCCGAGCGAAGAGCATGGCCACGATGAGCCGTCGTTCGATGCCCGCCGTGAAAGCCGCCCCGGTCAGGTGCACACCGGCGTTCGCCAGCGCGAACAGCGGGAGGGCGAGGAGGTTGACCCACGGCAGGAGCACATGCTCGGTCCGAGCGAGCGGCGAGACCGCCTCGCGTGAGAGCCGGGCGAGCTCGAGCCAGGCGGGAGCATCCGCGTCGGCCGACGTGGGTTCGTCGACCGTCGCATCGGCGATCCGGTGCGCCTGCCCGCTCACGAAGGCAGGCCGGTGGAAGGGAGCGGGCGGCGTGAGCAACCCGACGATCGCGCCGACGAGCGCCGGATGGATGCCCGCTTCGTACGCTGCCAGCCACGCGGCGACGCCCAGCAGCAGGTAGGGAGCGAAGTGCCGGACATGGGCCCGCTCGAGGAGTGGGATGGCGACGAGGGCGGCTGCCATCACCGCGAGCGAGAACCAGGAGACCGAGGCCGAGTACACGAGGCCGACCACCACGACCGTCGCGAGGTCGTCGACCACCGCCAGCGTGACGAGGAAGGGACGCACGGGTGAGGGCGCCGCGCGCGCCGCCAGGACGAGCACACCCAACGCGATAGCCACGTCCGTCGGCATCGCCATGCCCCACCCGTCCACCGCGTCGGTCCCTCGCAGCGCCACCACGTAGAGGAGGGCGGGGAGCGCCATCCCGCCGATCGCCCCGAGGATCGGGAGCGCGGCAGCGCGCGAGTCGCGGAGCTCGCCCGACGCGAACTCGCGGCGGATCTCCAGACCCGCGAGCAGGAAGAAGCCCGTCATCAGTCCTTCGTTCACCCAGAAGCGAAGGTCGCCATGCACGGTGAGCCCACCGAGGCGGAACACCGCCTGCGTGTCCCAGAAGGTGTCGTAGGTGTCGCCGACATTGGCCCAGATGAGCGCGACGGCCGCCGCACCGACCATGAGGAACGCGCCCGAGATGGAGGAGCGGAGGAAGTCCTGCATCGGGCGGACGAGGGTCCGGGGCACGACACGCTCCGACCTGGACCAGGGGCGAGGCGTGTCGTCGTTGGCCATGGCAGCTCCCGCGCCGACCAGTCTTCCCGGCTCGCCTGTGGAACGGAGGCTCATCCTACGACTCCACAGACTCGCAATGCGCGAAATCCCGGTCGGCGAGAAGGTGTCTGGTACGTTCCGTAGCGCTTTGGCGACCCAGAAGAAGACCCCTCTCAGCGAGGCCGCCCCTCCCGCGCCCGGACGCTCCCAGAAGACCGCACAGCGGTCGACGGTCGCCCGGAATCGCCTGATCGTCGGCGGCGTCGTCGCGCTCCTCCTCGTGGGAGGAGGCGTGTACCTAGCCACCCGCGGCGGCAACCCGCTCATCGACATCCCGGTCCTCGGTGCGCCCGCCCATGAGGTGCCGGCTTTCGCGTTCGAGCTTGGCAAGACGAGCATCGAGCCCATGACGCTCGATGGCCGCGACGCGCAATCCGAGGCCGCCGACCAGACGGCCGACACCGTGAAGGCGAGCCTCGACGAGATGTACGTGGTCGCGTTCCTCGACCCCGACACGTGGGGCGACACGGGCGAGATCGAGGACTTCTTCACGGGCGAGGCGGCCGACCAGCTCGAAGGAGACGAGGCGGCGATCACCCTCGGGATCGATGCCTCCGACACGTACGAGTACGTGTCGGAACCCGAGGGCCAGCTGGAGGTCCGGGTGCTCACCAATGAGAACGGCTCACGGATCGCCCAGGCTGACGTCACGTTCCGAGCCCTCGCGGAGCACACGGACGGCACCTACACCACGGTCACCAGCACCGCGACCTACTTCTTCGTGAAGGACGGCGACGCGTGGCGGATCCAGTCGTACCGGGTCGACCGCAACGAGAAGGCAGCCGAGGCCCCGTCGCCGACGGCGGCCGCGACGGGATCGGGAGACGCAGGATGAAGCGGCTTTTGGCCACGGCGCTCGCCCTCTCAGCGTGGGTCGCAGGGACCCTCGCCGGTTCCCTCGGGACGGCTCCTCCCGCGGGCGCTGCGCTGCTCCAGGTCGGTCGCGCCCACGCGGACGCCGCCTTCGCGCCGACCCTCGACGGCGACGAACCCATCTTCGTCCTGCTCGATCGGATCCGACGCCCGCCCGGGCACACCCACGAACGCTGGGCTCGCCGATTCCCTCCATATCCTCGGGATCAACCCGGCCGCCAAGCGCGCCACGCTCTTCGGCATCCCCCGCGACTCCTACGTGCCCATCTCCACGGGCGGCACGAACAAGATCAACACGGCGATGCCGGGTGGCGGTCCGCAGGCGCAGATCGACACGGTGGAGCAACTCACCGGGATCACGTTCGACTACTACGCGCTCACCGGCTTCGGAGGCTTCAGCCGTGCGATCGACGACATCGGTGGCCTCGTCATCGACGTCCCGTATACGGTCGACGGGGACGAGGGCTACTTCCCGGCCGGCGAAGCCAGATACGAAGGTCGGGAGGCGCTGGGGTACGCGCGCACGCGCCACACGCTCCCCCGCGGTGACTTCGACCGGTCCCTCCACCAGGGGGTCGTGATGATCAGCGCGCTCACGCAGTTCCGGGACGAGTACGGCGCCGACGCGGGTGCGCTCCTGACCTGGCTCGGCGCCGGGCTCCGCGAGGTCGAGCTCGACGTTCCGCTCGACGAGCTCACCCGGATGTCGGAGCTGGCCATGAGCATCAAGCCCTCACGGGTCACCAACCTGGTCGCGCTCGGCTCGGGCGGCATGGTCGGCTCCATGAGCGTCGTGCACCTGTCCTCCGACAACGCCCGGCTCTTCCAGGACCTCGAGGACGACGGCTACATCATGCCGAAGGACATCCCCGAAGCCGCGCAGGTCCAGGCGTAGCCTTCGTGCGCCACGAACCGGGCCTGACATCCGGCCCCAGCTGTCCAGAACCAGACCGGTGATAGGCTCCGCCGAACCCGGACCCGTCTCACGACCCGATCGGCGTTGACGACACTCGACGAAGAGCTCCACCCCGCGCATCCCGCCCGGCAGGTGGTCGGCATCGCCGCTGCCGTGGCCATCACCCTGCCCGCCCTGTACCTACGGGTCGCCTCGCCCGATCTCCCCCACCCCGCCGAAGCCCTGCTCTACGGCCTCGCGATCGTCGGGTCCGCCTTCCTCCTGTCGTGGGCGGCCGAGGCGGCACAGCTCGACATCTCGGCCGGGCTCGCGATCGCGGTCCTGGCGCTGATCGCCGTCCTGCCCGAGTACGCCGTCGACTTCGTCTTCGCCTGGGAGGGCGGCGAGTCGTACCAGTCGACCGGCTACACGAGCTGTCCCCCGCTCGCCGGCGGTGACGAATCGCCCTGCTCGCTGGCGCTCGCGAACATGACGGGCGCGAACCGGCTCCTGATCGGCGTCGGCTGGACCATGGTCGTGTTCATCGCCTTCTACCGGCTCAGGAAGAAGGGGGCCATCCGCAAGGGCGTGCGATGGGAGGGCGTGCGCCTCGATCGAGAGCACTCGATCGAGCTCGCGTACCTGACGCTCGCCACGATCTACTCGCTCACCTTGCCGCTGAAGGAGTCGATCACCCTCGTCGACGCCGCGATCCTGGTCACGATCTTCGTCCTCTACACCGTCCGCGTGTCGCGGGCGCCGGCCGAGGAGCCGCACCTCGTGGGGCCGGCCCGAGTGATCGGCGGGTTCAGCACGGGGAAACGACGAACCACGGTGGTCGGGATGATGGTCTTCGCCGCCTTCGTCATCCTGCTCTCGGCGGAGCACTTCGCCGAGGCGCTCGTGGCCACCGGCAAGAGCCTGGGCGTGAGCGAGTTCCTGCTGGTCCAATGGCTCGCACCGCTCGCCTCCGAGGCGCCGGAGCTCCTCATCGCCGGGCTCTACGCGTGGCGTCTGAACACCAACGCGGGTCTCGGGACGCTGGTCAGCTCGAAGGTGAACCAATGGACCCTGCTCGTGGGAACCCTGCCGATCGTCTTCGCGATCTCGTCGGCCAGCACGCACGGCTTGCCGATCGACGCCGTCCAGCGCGAAGAGCTGTTCCTCACGGCCGCGCAGTCCTTCCTCGCCATCTCGATCCTGCTCAACCTCCGGATGTCGCTGCGGGAGGCCGGGTTCCTGTTCGGCCTGTTCTGGTTCCAGTTCGTGCTGGGAGCGGTGGTGCCGCCCGACCTGCACGGCATCGAACGGATCGCCGTCGGCATCATCTACATGGTCATGGGCATCTGGCTCGTGATCGGGAACCGGCGGCTGGTCCGCCCACTGCTGAACGACGGGTTCCGCGCGCCCTACGCCGAGCTCGTCGAACGCCCGGTTCCCGCCGAGGGGCAAGACGGGGGCGCCGGCTGAGCCGCCCCGCTCGCCCCCGGCCGGTAGCCTGGCGCGCGTGGACCCGCAGGCCTTCCTCGACCGGCTGAGTGCCGACGAGGACCGGGCGGCGTCGCTGGTGCACGTCCGCGCGTTGCCCGCGCGGGCGCCCCATCTGCTCCCCTTCCCCGACGGACTCCCCGACCTCTTGATCTCCCGCCTCGGTCTCCTGGGGATCGACGGGCTGTATCCGCACCAGCGCGAGGGCCTCGACGTCCTGCGGGCGGGCCGCGACCTTGTGCTCGCCACCGGCACCGCGAGCGGGAAGTCCCTCGTGTACCAGATGGTGTTCGCGGAGGCCGCGCTGACGCGACCGAAGGCCACCGCCCTGTACCTGTTCCCCACGAAGGCGCTCGCGCGCGATCAGCTGCGCGGCGTGCGAGCCCTCAAGCTCCCGCAGGTGAAGGCCGCCGTCTACGACGGCGACACGCCGCAGCCCGAGCGCCCGTTGATCCGGCGCAATGCCAACCTGGTCCTGACGAACCCCGACATGCTCCACCTGTCGTTGCTGCCCGACCACGCACGGTGGGCGGACTTCTTCTTCCGGCTGTCGCTCGTCGTCGTCGACGAGGCCCACGTCCTCCGCGGCGTCTTCGGCTCGCACGTCGCGATGGTCCTGCGGCGGCTCCGTCGACTGATCGATCACCACGGGGGCCAGCCGCGCTGGTGCCTCGCCACGGCAACCGTCGGTAACCCGGAGGAGCTGGCCGAGCGGCTCACCGGGCTCGAGATGGAGGTGATCGGCCACGACGCCTCGCCGCGCGGCCGCAAGCTGTTCGCGCTCTGGAACCCGCCGGTCGTGAACGAGGAGACCGGTGTCCGCCGCAGCGCGCTGTCCGAGTCGGCGTCGCTCATGGCATCCCTCATCGATGACGACGTCCGCACGATCGGCTTCATCCGCTCACGTCGCGGCGCCGAGCTGCTGGCCGAGTTCGCGCGACGGGAGGTGCGCGATGCGTCGAACCGCTCGAGGATCCGCAGCTACCGCGCCGGGTACCTGGCGGAGGACCGGCGGCGGATCGAGACCGAGCTCGCGAGCGGCGAGCTGCTCGGCGTCGCTTCGACGAACGCGCTCGAGCTCGGGATCGACATCGGGTCGCTCGATGCCGCGGTGCTCACCGGCTACCCCGGAACGCGGGCGTCGATGTGGCAGCAGGCGGGCCGGGCGGGGCGACGGGAGGAGCAGTCGCTCGCGGTCCTGGTCGCGCAGGACGATCCGCTCGACCAGTACCTGGTGTCGCATCCCGAGGATCTGTTCGATCGGCCGGCCGAGGCGGCCGTGATCGACCCTGCGAACCCGTACGTGATGGAGCCGCACCTGCGCTGCGCGGCGAGGGAGCAGCCTCTGCGGGACGCAGAGGCTGCGGTCTTCTTCGGCCCCTCGGCGGGAGCGGCGCTGGAGCGGCTCGGCGCAGCCGAGCTGCTCAAGCGCCGCGGCGAGACGTGGCACGACGTGGGCCACGAGCCGCCACACCGCGCGGTGGACGTGCGCGCCGGAGGCGGGCACGTCTACCGGATCGTCCTGGGTGACAGCGGCGAGCTGCTCGGCACCTCGGATGAGCATCGCGCCTTCGGCACGCTGCATCCGGGGGCCGTGTACCTGCATCAGGGTGAGACGTACCTGGTGCGTGAGCTCGACCTCGTGCATCGCGTGGCCGTGGTCGATGAAGCCGACCCCGATCACTACACGCAAGCCCGTGAGATCACGGACATCCAAGTCGTCAATGTACTTGACCACTCGGACGCCTTCGGAACGGCGACCATGCACTTCGGGACGGTGCACGTCACGAACCAGGTGACGGGGTTCGTGCGCAAGCTGGTCTCATCGAACGAGCTGGTGGGTGAGGAGACCCTCGCGCTGCCGCCCGTCACGCTCGAGACGAAGGCCGTGTGGTGGACCCTGCCGGGTGAGGTCCTCGGCCGCGCGGGCGTCGGGCCGCGGGACCTCGCGGGCGCCATCCATGCGGCGGAGCACGCCGCCATCGGACTGCTCCCGCTCGTCGCCACGTGCGACCGCTGGGACGTGGGCGGGGTCTCCACCCCGCTGCATGCGGACACCGGGCTGACCACGATCTTCGTCTACGACGCCTACCCGGGCGGGGCCGGCGTCACCGAGCGCGGCTTCCGGAGCGCGCGTCGTTGGCTCGAGGCGACCGCCGAGCGGGTCCGGGAGTGCGGGTGCCGCGACGGCTGCCCCAGCTGTGTCCAGAGTCCCAAGTGCGGCAACGGGAACGAGCCGTTGGACAAGCGGGCCGCGGCGGCGCTCCTGGCTGCGATACTCGGCCGGGCATGGGGATGACACGACCGGTCGCGAACGAGGCTCCCATCCGGTGATGGCGGCCGCCCAGGGTCAGTACGTGGCGGTGATCGGCGCCACGAACGCAACGGGCTGGGAGCTGACCACCGCCGAGGAGCTCGGCCGTCTCCTCGCCGAGGCCGGCTACGTGCTCGTCTGTGGAGGGCTCGGGGGCGTCATGAACGCGGCAGCGCACGGGGCGGCGTCGGCCGGCGGGGTCTCGGTCGGGATCCTCCCGGGGGACGACCGGGACGGCGCCAGCCCGCACCTCACGGTCGCGGTCGCGACCGGGTTCGGCGAGGCCCGGAACGCCATCGTGGCGCGCAGCGTGGATGCCGTCATCGCGGTGGGCGGCGAGTTCGGGACCCTTTCGGAGATCGCACTGGCGCTCAAGATGGGCCGCCCGGTGATCGGTCTCGGGACCTGGGAGCTCGGCCGCGATGACCTCGATCACGACCCGATCGTGCGGGCCGAGACACCCGCGGAAGCCATGGACCGCCTCTCGGTCCTCGTCCGACCGACGTAGGCCACCTGCGCTCGGCGGACTTTCGTAGGGCTTGACCGGAACCCCCCGGTGGGGGGACCATGCCCCTCCGATGGTCCTCGCCTACATCTTCGTGGTCGCGTCCCTGATCTACAGCGGGGCTGTCTACATCGTCGTGGCTCAGAGTGCCCGGGCCGCCGGTGGCCAGATCGCCCTCTTCGACGAGGTCGTCTACCGGGCCACGACCGCAGCCGAGGCGCAGCTGGGGATCGTCGATCCTCTGCGGGCTGTCCGCCTCCGCCGCCTTCTTCCTCGTGTTGTCGCTGGCCTATCTCCGCGGCAGGTACCTACGGCGTCGGCAGGAGGAGGTCTACGTCGAGGACACCACGCGGACCGCCGGCGACGCGGCCCTCGAGCTCCTGCTCGAGAACCGGGTCAACGAGCTGGAGATGTCGATCGACCGGCTGCTCGTCCAGCGCGACGCGCTCGTGACCGAGGTCCGCGCGGCCGAGGCTCGCAGCTCGCGGCGCGGGAAGAACGGACGCGTCGTGATCGTGCCGGAATCGTCGGAGCGACTGGCCGTGGTGGAGACCCCGCTGGAGCCGGAGCCCGAGTCCTCGGAGCGCCTGGCCGTGGTGGAGACCCCGCCGGAGCCGGCCCCCGCGACGGCCGACCAAGCCGAACCCGCCTAGCCGGCGGAGCGGCCATCGACCCTTGCGACGCGGCGGTTCCCCTCGGTCGAGGTCGTCCGGACCGCTGGCACTTCCGTTGGGCGGTTCCCGCCGTCAGGCGCGGCTCGTGAGGCGGCGGAGGAGCCGGACGGCCGAGTCCCGCTCGGTCCTCGGGAGCCCCACGGCGAGCACCGCGGCGAGGTAGGCGATGCCACCGATCGCCGCGGAGGCCACCAGGTTCACCAGCCACTTCTGCTCGGGGACCACCAGGTGCACCCCGACGATCACGATCGCGCAGACTGCGGTGGGCACGAGGAGTCGCAACCACGCTCGATCGAACGGCCAGATCCGCAGGAACCGGCGGACGAGCAGGAGTTGGGCGACGTTCCTGAACGTGAGGGTCGCGGCCTGCGCGATGGCCGCGCCGCGGATCCCGAGCACCTCCGGCCGAGCGAGCGCGAAGGCGAGCGCAACGTCGAGCACGAACCCGGCGACGTACACAACCAGATCCCATCCGGTGCGCCCGGCCATGATCAGGATGAAGCCGACCGTCCCCACCATCACCGGCACGATCATCCCGACGATGAGGATCCGCAGGGCGGAGGCGCCGGCGCCGAACTCCTGACCGAAGATCCGCAGGACCTGGTCGGGAAGGATCAGGAGGACCAGGATCACCGGCACCGTAGCCGCGAACGCCCATCGGCTCACCTGTTTGTAGAGGGCGTCGAGGCGCGGGGTCTCCCCGCGGTGGTGCAGGTCGGCCACGAACGGGCTGAAGGTGAGCGAGACCGACGAGAGGAACAGGAACAGCGACTGTCCGGCTCGCAGCACGCCCGAGTAGATGCCGACGGCGTCGGCGCCGATCACGCCGAGCCCGGACATCAGGTACGAGAGCACGAACAGGTCGGTCCAGAACAGCAGCTGAGCGAGGAGCGTTCCCGGCGCCCGAAGCGCACCGAAGCGCCAGAGGGCTCCGGTCCGTTCCTCGGGGATCGGCTCGCCCGTCAGCTCGACGGGGAGCTTCGACCGCTCGCGGTGCCAGCCGGTGAACGCGATCGCGAGCGCGACCGCCCAGGACGCGGCGAACCCGGCGCTCGCCCAGCCGGCGGTCACGCTCGCGACCGCCCAGAACCCGAGCGTGAGCACGATCCACCCGATCGGCTGGGCCACCCACTGGGCGAGCAGCGTGTAGATCATGACCTTGAGCCCGCGCGTGGCTCCCATGTACGTGAACGCCAGGGCCGCGAACGGGATCGTGACCGCCGCCCACCGGAACGCCGGCTCGGCCACGAGGGGCAGCCCGCTGAGGGTGTCGGACAGCCACGGGGCCAGGAGGAACGTGACCACCGCGAACGGCACCGAGACGGCCGCCGCGATCCCCACGCTCCGGCGGACGAGCCCGCGCGCACGGCCGCCTGAGCCCCGGCCGACCAGGATGGCGACCAGCCGGACGTTGGCCACGTCCATCCCGAACCGGGTGAAGGCCGCGGCGACGAAGGCGAACTGCGTGGCCACCGTGACGACGCCGAAGGCCGCCTCGCCGAGGCGGTTCGACATGAGCACCTGCGCCGCGAAGGTGGCGACGGCGCCGATCGCGAGCCCGACCACGTTCTGGCCGGTCTGGCCGACGATGGTGCGTTGCTCGGCTCCGCCGGGGGTCGCCTCGGCGAGCTCCTCGAGGATCTCGGTCTCGGGATCCATCCGGCCGCGAGTATCTCAGCGCTGCCCGGCCCCTCCGGGAGGTGTCACCGGATCGCCATGAGGCGATCTCAGGTGGTCGGCACGCCCAGCCCGCTGATCCTGGCTACGATCAGCCGTATCGGGGCAACCGGGACGGGACCGAGGAGAGCGAGACCATGAGGAAGGCCAAGCTGCTTCCCTTCGACGTTGGCGTGACGTTCGGCGCGTACCTCTCCGGCCTCTGGCTCCGCTTCGAAGGTTCCGTCCCGAGCTGGTACGTGCGCACCTTCTTCACCTTCATCGCTCTCGCTGTCGCCATCCAGATCGGGACGAACGCCTTCTTCGGGCTCTACCGCGAGGTCGCCCAACCGGGACTCGCCCGACGTGTCGCGCTGGCCGGCCTGACGGCCGGCTCCATCATCGTCACGCTCGATGCACTGGCCGGCGCCGGCGTGCATGTTCCCCGATCCGTCGCGATCCTCGGCGCGATCCTGACACCGATCGGCATCGCCCTCGTCCGGTTGGTGGACTGGAGATCACGTCTCGAGCACCCGGCTCCACCCAACGAGTAGCCCGACCGGCTCAGTGCCAGGGGTAGCGCGGCGCGAAGCGCCGCGCTACCCGGAGGGTCCGCCGGAGCTCGGGCGGCGGCGGGAGTCCGAGCGCAGCGAGGACCTCCGCCGCCGCCCGGGACCCGCTCTCCACGCCGCCGTTGAGGTACCCCTGGCTGAACGTCGAGGTGTGCTCGCCCGCGAAGTGCACCGAGCCCTCGGGCTCCCCCGTCAGCCCCCAGAACGACGTGACCTGCCCCGGCGTGAACGCGGCGTACGAGCCGCCGACCCATGGGTCGTACGCCCACGCGTCGAGCCACGCGGTGCCCGCGTACGCATCGGAGACGCCCGGGATCGCCCCGTCGATCGCGGCGAGCGTCGCCGCGACGACCGGTGCGGGCGCAGGAGCATGCGGCTCGTCCACGGGATACGAGGCCCCTGCCTCTCCGCCCGTGTACACGGTGAGGAGTCCGTAGTGAAGTGCGCCCCTCCCGTCCGTCGAACCGCTCTCCCAGGTCCAGATGACCGGGTCGTCGGCACGCAGCAGATCGCCGCTCCAGTCGCCGAACCCGGTGTAGAAGGCACGATCGAACTGCAGTAGCACCTTCGCGTTCGTGCCCATGCCGAGCTCGCGGATCGCGCGGAGCTTCACCTCGGAGAACCCGGCCTCGGCCAGGTCGATGTTGCGGAGCGTCGTGAAGGGGAGCGTCATGATCACGCGATCCGCGATCACCGGATCGGCCACGCCGGCGAACCGGAGCTCCGTCGTCCCGTCGTCGCGGGCGCGCAGGGCCTCGAGCGGCGCCTCCAGCGTGACGGTTCCTTCGGGGAGCTCCTCGAGGATCCGCGCCGGCACCTGATCGTTGCCACCGTGGATCGTGTAGCGCTCGTCGTCGCCCCGCGTGCCGGTGGCATAGAAGTCGATGAGATTGGCGGCGGACAGGGCCTCCGGCTCCAACCCGTACCACCCGACCTGGTTCGCGGACCACAACCGGTAGGTGGCCGAGTCCTTCGACCCGACGTGCTCTTCGTACCAGTCCGCCTCGGACAGCTCGTCGAGCGCGACGATGTCCGGCGCCGCCTCCCCGGCGAAGTACGAGCCGGCCCCGGCGAGCTCGACGAGGTCGCTGATCGCGCGGTCCATCTCGGCGTACACGGAGGCGGCTCGCACGAGCTCGCCATCCACGTAGCTGAGCCAGGTGGTGCCGGGGAGCCACGACTCCTGCAGGTCGTCGAGCCGGAGGCCGAGCTCCTCGGCCAAGCAGCCGCAGATGGACGTGCCGCGTGTCGATGAACTCACCACCGTGCTCCCCGACCTGTCCCCCGGAGAAGTCGCGCGCGCTCCAGCACCGCCCGCCCACCCGGTCGCGAGCCTCGAACACCCGGCAGCCGAGGCCTGCCTGCCCCAATCGGTAGGCGGCCGTCAGACCCGCGAGCCCCGCCCCCACGACGACGATGCGGGGGCTGCTGTCACCCGAGGAAGGGATCGGGGTGGGGCTCCATGCGTCCCGGGTGCAACCGGCGAGCAGCACTCCCGCACCGGCGACGCCCGCCAGCCGCAGGACATCGCGCCGCGACAGCTGTCCCGCCACGTGGATCGCCTCGTCCAGCGAGAGCGGCCGAGGGTGCCCCACGGCGCGTCGGACGCCGGCGAGCTCGCGGAAGGCCCGCTCGAGCGGTGGTCGTCGTCCTCCGGGCACAGCGGACCCTCCTCGCCCGCGCGACGCGAGCCGGTGGCAAGCGTAGGCGAGGAACCGGTTGAACCGGACGCCGGCTCCACCCGTACCCTTAACGTCGTCGCGTCTGTCGAGATCCAGGGAGGTCGCCGTGCTCCGTCGTCGGCTCGCACGTTCCACCGTGGGGATCGTGGTGCTCGTCCTCGGTGCCGCGGCGTGCTCGGAGACGACGACGTCGGGCGCCGCGGATCAGCCCGCCGGGGCCGACGTGCTCGTCGCCGACTCCGACCTCGGCCAGATCCTCACCGACGCCCAGGGCAACACGCTCTACGTGTTCCTCCCCGACGGAGACGGGCACAGTGCCTGCACGGGAGATTGCGCAGCTACCTGGCCACCCCTGGCGTCGGACGGCGAGCCCGAAGCGGGCAACGGGGTCGAAGGCGAGGTCGGCAGCATGACGCGTGACGACGCCACGCTGCAGATCACCGTAGGCGGTGCTCCGGTGTACACGTACTCCGGGGACGAGGCGCCGGGCGACACGAACGGCGAGGGGGTCGGGGACGTCTGGTACGTGGCGGCCCCGACCGGTGAGCCGATGATGGACGCGGGAGGCGGCGCGACGTCACCCCCGGGCGGCTACGGGTACTGACCGCGTCAGCGCTCGTGGTCGGCCGCGTAGGTTGCGGCGCCCAGGAAGTGCAGCGACACGTAGGGCTCATCCCCCACCACCCAGCTGTCATGGCCGCCGGGGATGGCGAACAGATCGCCCGGCTCCATCTCGAACTCGACGCCGTCCTGCATCCGGACGGCTGCCCGCCCCGAGACCACCATCCCGATGTGCTCCACCTCGCAGCGCTCCAGGCCGACCGCCGCGCCGACGTGGGCGGACCATTGCCATCCCGGCTCGTAGCTGGCCCGCCCCACCGTCATCCCACCGATCTCGAGGACCTCGAACGTGCCGTAGTCGAAGCGCCGCGTCTCGTCGGGCGCATCGAAGCGCTTGATCTCCAGCTCCATGCTCATCCCCTCCGCGTCATCGATCGTCCGTCGCCGCGCGTTCGAAGACGGGGATCGCGCGATCGACCATCTCGTCGGTCGCCGTGAGCGAGATCCGGAACCATCCCGGCATCTCGCACGCGGCACCCGGCAACACGAGCACCTTCTCCTGCGCGAGCCGTCGCGCGAACGCCCGGTCGTCAGGATCGGGGGAGCGCACCAGGAGGTAGAAGGTCGCTTCCGGCGTGTGCACGTCGTAGCCGGCTGTTCGCAACGCTTCGAGGACGCGGTCGCGCCGCCGCTGGAGGCGGTCCATGTCCACCACGATGTCCTCGAGATCCGGCAGGGCGTACTGCATCACCGCGTCCGGCAGCATGTTGGCGGTCGAGAACCCCACGGCCATCGCGGTCATCCGGAGCGTCTCGCGGTCGGGCATGGTGGGCGGCAGCGCCAAGAAGCCCAGGCGCTGTCCCGGAGCGAGCGCGCTCTTGCTGAACGTGTGCACCAGGAGCGAGCGCGCGTAGTGCGCCGCCGGCGTCATCATCCGGTTCCCGTCGAAGAGGATCTTGCTGTACGACTCGTCGGAGAGCAGGTAGATGGCCCGACCGATCGTCTGCCCGTGGCTGTCGAGGAGCTCGCCGAGCCTCGCGAGGGTCTCGGCGGGATAGATCCGCCCCGTGGGATTGTTCGGCGTGTTGATCAGCACCATCCGCGTGCGCGGCGTGAGCGCGTTCGCGATCGCCCCCACGTCGAGATCCCACGACGACTCGTCCGCGCGCACGCGCACCGGGCTCGCGTACGCGCCGAGGATCAACGCCTCGTAGAAGAACCAGGGCGGGCTGACGAATACGACCTCATCGCCGGGATCGAGCACCATCGCCATCGCGAGCGCCAGCGCGCCGTGCGCCCCGCGCGTCAGCAGGATGTCGTCGGGTTCGAACGCGAGGCCGAGCTCCTCCGACAGGTTCCCGGCGGCCGCCTCCTGCGCCGTGCGGTCCGCCATCCCGTAGGCGAACCAGCGACGATCCCGCGGCTCGAGCCACCGCTGGAGCGTCTCGACGTAGCCCGGGAGCGCCGGCAGCTCCGGGTTGCCGGCCAGGAAGTCGCACGCGTCCGGGTCGGCCATCGCCGGGCCGAGCTCCATCACGACGCTGAGGAACGGCCGGAGCGAGCCCATGATCCGCTGCTGGTGCGCGGCGACGGCCATGCCCTTGACGCTACCCGACCCGCCGGGTTCGAGCGGCGCCGTCGAGGGGTGCCACGGCCGGCACGGTGGTTCCCGGCCCCCACGAACCGATCCTAGAATCGGCGCCGTGCGGTTCTCCAGATAGGAAGGCTCAGGTGAGCAAGATGCGGAGATTGATCGTCGGCATCGCCGTCGCGACGACCGCGATGACCGCCTGTGGTGACGACGCAACGCAGGCGCCGACGGGCGAGCAGCCCGTGTCGCAGCTCACCGTTTCGGGGACGAGCTGCGCCTACGACGGCCCCACGGAGATCTCGGCCGGCACCGTCACGATCGAGATCGTGAACCAGACGGGCCAGGCCGTCGACATCGATGTCTGGAAGCTGGATGAAGGGCGCGCCTACGAGGAGTTCGTGGCACATCTCGATGAGGAGATGCGCTTGATGGAGGCAGACCAGCCGGGCCTCGGCCCGCCCTCATGGGTCTCCGGCCGATCGGAGATCACCGTCGAGACGGAGACGGGGAGCCAGGACGTCACCATGGACCAGGGGACCTGGGTCTTCGCCTGCATCCCGTTCGATCCCGCCGCGGATGAACCGACCGGGATCTTCCCGGCTGGGCCGGTGGAGGTGACGTCACCCGCAGCCTGATGGTGCTCCCGAGCGTCGTCGTCGGTGATGAGGTGGTATCTCTCGGGCGTCATCGCAACGGAGGGATGCCGTGGAGACCTGGGACGCGATCAGGAGCCGAAGGAACGTGCGGAGCTACCAGGACCGCCCGATCCCTGAGGAGGACCTCGACCGGATCCTCGAGGCGGGATGGCGCTCGCCGTCCTCGAAGAACCAGCAACGCTGGGACCTCGTGGTGGTCACCGAGCGAGCGCGCCTGGAGGCGCTCTCGCGCGTCTGGCGCGGGGCCGGCCACGTCGCGACCTCGGCCGCGGCGGTCGCGCTCTGCGCGCCCGTCGAGGCCGAGGGCCGCGTCCGCGAGTCGATCCACTACGACCTCGGTCAGGTCACGATGAGCATGATGCTCGCCGCCGTGGACCTCGGGATCGGCAGCGGTCATTCCGCGGTGCACGACGACGCGCTCGCCCGCGAGATCCTGGGATTCCCCGACGATCGCACCTGCGCGTGGCTCATCGCCTTCGGCTACCCGACCGATCGTCCGCTCACGCCGATCGCGCGGCCGGACCGCCGAGCGTTCGATGACGTGATCCACCGCACCACCTGGTGAGGTGGACTACACGGTCGGTGCGCTCGTCGTCACCGGGAGGGACGGCGCGGCGGCGGGCTCGCTCAGGGCCTCCTCGCCTGCACCCTCTGCGCGATCCGCGGAGCCCATGTCGAGCCCGGGGAGGAACAGCGAGAACGTGGAGCCCTCACCCGGTCGCGACCGGAGCGTGAGCGTCCCGCCCATGGCCTCGGTCAACTGCCGGGCGATGTAGAGCCCGAGGCCGACGCCGCCCGTCGTATTCGTGAGGGCGCCGCCCGTGCGGTAGAAGCGCTCGAAGACCCGCTCCTGCTCGACGAGGGGAATCCCCTCACCCTCGTCGTGGATGGAGATGATCGCGCCGTCGGGATGCTCTTCGAGCTCCACGAGCACGGGCGTCCCCGGCGACGAGTACTTGGCGGCGTTCACCAAGAGATTGGACACGATCTGCCCGAGGCGGAACCGGTCGCCTTGGATCCAGATCGGGCCTTGCGGCCGGTCGAACCGGACCTCGCGATCGTTCATGAGGGCGCGGGCCTCGGTGATCTCGTGCACCAAGGCATCGCCGACCTCGAGCGGTTGCGACTGCATCTTCAACCCTCCGGCCTCGATGCGCGAGGCGTCGAGGAGATCGTTGATCAGCCGCTCGAGCCGGTCGGCCTGGCGGAGCATGATCCTGTGGTACTCGCGCCGCGTCTCCGGCGTGTCGTCGATGAGCCCTCGATCGAGCGAGTGCAGGAGACCCTTGAGCGGCGTCAGCGGCGTGCGGAGCTCGTGCGAAACCGTCGCGATGAAGTCGCTCTTCAGCCGCTCGGCCTCGAGCTCCGCGGTGACGTCCCGGGCGGTCACCACGAGGCTCGCAGCGGTGCCTTCCCGGTCCGGCATGCTGCTGCGCGTGTAGCGGATCCATCGCTCGGACCCGTCGCGGCGGAGGATCAACGCGTCCTCGGGACCGGCGGCCTCCCAGTCGAAGCCGGCCGGAGCGCCAGCGTCCTCCTCCTGCGCACTGCTGACCACGAGGACCTCGGCGATCGGGCGACCGACCGCTTCCTCGGCGCGGAAGCCGGAGATCCGCTCCATCGCCGGGTTCCACGAGAGCACCGAGCGAGCCGTCGAGAGCACGAAGATGCCGTCCGAGCTGCTCCCCACCACATCCGCCAGGTGGCCGCGTTGTTCGAGGGTCTCGTCGAAGAGCTGTTGGTTCTGGTGCCGGGCCTCGACCTGCGACGCGAGCGCGTCCACCATGGCCTCCTCCGCGGCGGAGAACGCGACCGCCCGGTGGGCGGCCAGGACGCCCACGACCCCCGTCTCGTCCGTGATCGACGAGCGGTGCGTGGACAGACCCGGTCGCTCGCTCACGTAGGCGGCCGGATCCCCGTGGCCCGACGGATCGGGGACCGAGAGGTACAGGCCCGACTCGGAGCTGTACACGTGCAGCTCCGCGCCCTCCCGGAGGACGAGCTCGGCACCGGCAGCATCGAGGACTCGGCGGACGAGCTGCAGGAACGGCCGGAAGTCGAAGGCGCCATCGAGCGGGCCGAAGAGGGCCCGCCCCGCCTCGTACAGCATGCTCATGCGGTCGCGTTCCCGGCGCTCCTCCTGCTCACGCTTGTTCTGGAGCCAACCCTTGTAGGCGAAGAAGGACAGCACGACCGGCGCGATCAAGAGCGGGAGCCCAACCAGGCCGGCCCGCCACACGAGCGCGGCGAGCATCCCGATCGTGAGGTTCCCCGCGGCGTGGAGCAGGTTCAGGCCACCGGGGAGGAGGAGGACCTTGCGGATCGAGATCTCCTCGACCTGCGAGATGATCAGCGCCACCGCGACTTCGTTCATCGTGAAGTACAGGGACATCGCCAGGACGCAGGCCACCCACGTCATCAGGCTGAACTCCGGCGGCAACTCGAAGAGGTGGTAGACCGCCTGGGCGGCGGTGATCGCCAGGACGAACTGGCTCGCATTGAAGACGACCTTGTACCAAGCCCACCGACGGAAGGCGTGCCCCGCCACGGTCCCGAGGAGCACGCTCACGATGAGGACGCTCCCCGGCGCCAGGATGAGGGCCGGGACCCAGAGGGCATCGGTGACCGAGAAGTTCTCGGTCTCGGTGCGGTGCGTGATGGAGACCGTGAACTGCTCGGTCAGCGCCGCCGCCAGCGCCAGGAGCGCAGCAGCCAGTGCCTCCTGCCCGGTCCACATCCGGATGTCGGGCACCTGGATGACGATGACGGCCGAGGCGAGAACGGCGAAGCCGATGATGAGTCGGCGAGCGTTCCTCGGAAGCTCCTGGAAAGAGCCCATATCCTGTGTTTTCGGCCGCCTGAGGCCCGGGTTGACCTTTCGAGACCCGTGCTAGGGCCGGAGCCTCCGCTGCACGACGACGGGATCCGGACGGATGGGCTCCGGCGGTCTCAGGACCAGGAGCGTGCCGACCATGACCGCCCGTACCAGGACAGCCCGGACCTCTCGACGCCTCCCCGCACAGCGTCGGTACGCGACCTCTTGGCCATCGCTCTGGCGGACAGAGCCACGACCGCGATGCTGAGGGCGAGGATCAGGTCCTGCACCCATCCGATCGTCCCGTCAATCGTCATCGTCGAGCTCCTTCCACACCGCCGACCACGTCACTCCCACGCACCGCTCGACCAGCTCGCACCGGACCAGGAGGCTCCCGACCACGAGGCTCCGGACCACGACGCGCCCGACCAGGACGCGCCGGACCACGAGGCGCCCGACCACGAGGCTCCGGACCAGGACGCGCCCGACCAGGACGCACCGGACCACGAAGCGCCCGACCAGGAGACGGCGGACCAGGACGCGCCCGACCAGGACGCACCGGACCACGAACTCCCGGACCACGACTTGCCGTTCCACACCCCGGCGGACCAGCTCGCCCCGCTCCACGACTTCGCGGCCCAATCCTCCGCGTCCCACGGGGAGCCGAAGATGTCCATCTCCCCGTTCAGCTCCACGCCGTCAGCGACCAGCCGGTGAGAGCCTCGCGCAGCGTTCAAGGAGCCGGCGCCGGTCGCGAGCGGGAAGTATTGGACGGACGATGTCACGCTCGGCGTCGGCGCGTACTTCACGTCGTCGAGCTGCAGCAGACCGGCCCCCTCGCACCGAGCGCTCGCCAACGGCAGAGGCTCAGCCGTCGTCATCAGCAGCTTCTTGAGCTGGTCGGGAGTGATGTTCGGCCGCTGCTGGATCACGAGGGCCGCCGCGCCCGAGACCACGGCTGCGGCCTGCGATGTGCCACTTGCGCGCATGAACCTCGGCGTGCTCCCGACGTGTGCCAAGGGATAGGTCTCATCCGCGTGCGATCCGGGCGCGCGCAGGCTGGCGATGGACTTCCCGGGTGCGACGACGTCCGGGTTGCGCTGGCCGTCGCCGCAGCTCGAGAAGCTCGGGACCGTGTCGTCTCCCGGCCAGTGGGTCCCCTTCGCGTCGGCGGCGCCGACGGCGATCACCCGCGGGTCGTAGGCCGGGTTGTTCAGCTTGGCCGACCCGAACCCGTTGTTGCCGGCCGCGACGACCACCACGATGCCCTTGCGCCAGGCGACCTCCACCGCGTAGGTCAACGGGTCCAACTGATAGTTCTGCACGCCGTCCGTGCCGAACGAGAGGTTCAGCACCCGGATGTTCAGGCCGCCTGCGTTCTTGTTCTGGACGACCCAGTCGATCGCGGCGAGGACCTGCGAGACGTCGACGGTCCCGGACGAGTCCGCGACCTTGATGTTCACGATCCGCGCCCCCGGGGCGACTCCCATGAACGTCGTCGTCTCGTCAGCGTCATCGGGCGCGGGCGCACCGTCGTCGAGTCCGGCGATGATGCCGGCCATGTGCGTCCCGTGACCGAACGTGTCGAGGTACCGGAGGTTCGGCGCCTGCGACTCGAAGGAGAGGTCCGGTCCGTTGATGACCTTCCCCGGGGACCGCAGCCCGTTCACGGGGACCACGCCGGAGTCGATGAGGGCGACATCGACACCCGCGCCCGTGAAGCCGGCCCTCCAGTAGTCGTCGGCGTCGATGACCTTGCTCGCCTTCATCATCGAGTTCGGGTCGTGGTACGCGTCGTAGCCATCCATCAGGCCATGGAGGTGGATCTGCGCGTCCGGCGTGACCGAATGCACGCTCGCGAGCTGCGCCAGGCTGGTGATGGCGGAGGTAGGCAGCTGCGCGACGAAACCGTCGATGATGCCGATGTGCCGGCCCACGCTCCCCCCCAGGCTGACGACGCGCTGCTCCGGGAGGTCGCCGGAACCGGGGAGCTCCCGAACGATGACCGAGACGAGCGGGCCGGGGTCCGGGACCGCGGGGACCGCCGGGTGGGTGGCCGCCACGGAGAGGACGATCGAGCTCGCGATGAAGAACGCGAGAGCCCGGCTCCCCTGAGCACGCGTCCCGAGCGAAGCTACCTGCACGCTGATGTCTCTCCCGTCCGTGTCGGTGTCGCGATCGCCCGCTCTGTCCACCGGATGGTGGCTCGGCCGGACGTCCTACAGGAGTGTCAGCCACGGGCCGGCGCGAGGGCATCGGCTGTCAGACGCAAGCCTCGATGGGGCGGCATCTCGCCCTGTCGCCGCGCTGGGGGACGGGCGGGGGGCCGGTGGTCCTAGGTCCGCCGGACGATCGTTCCTTGCGGCCGGCTCGCCCGGGAAGCCGTCAGTCGGCGGAAACGACGGACGCGCGAGCGCCGCTGATCGCCGCACCAACCCCGAGGGTGATGTAGATGCCGCCGCTCACCCACGCCAACCGCTTGCCGAACATGGGACTCCGTGTCCGCAGCCACTCGCCGGCGGTTCCGGTGGCGAGGGCGTAGCAGCTGTCGCTCACCATCGAGATCAGCACGAGCAGCACACCGAGCACGATGAACTGCAGCGTGACCGACCCCAAAGCCGGGTCCACGAACTGCGGCAGGAACGCCAGGAAGAACAGGGCGGTCTTCGGGTTCAGCACCCCCACCACCGCGCCCTGCCGGTAGATGCGCTTGAGCGGCTGACGCGATCCTCCGGCCCCCCGAACGCCTCGTTCCGACCCATGATCTTGCGGACCCCCAGGTACACGAGGTACGCCGCGCCCAGGTACTTCACCACCGTGAACGCGGTGGCCGACGAGAGCAGCAGGGCCGAGAGTCCGAGCGCGGCGGCCGGCACGTGCACGAGCGTGCCCGACGCGATGCCGAACACCGAGGCGATCCCCGCCATGCGCCCCTGATCCACGGCCCGCGTGACGATGTAGATCACCGCGGGCCCGGGGATCACCGCGAAGAGCACGCACGCCGCGGCGAACGTGACGAGCGTCTGGGTCTCCGGCATCGACCGATGGTACCTGCGTGGTGCCGCGCGGGTAGCATCGCGACGATGACGGACCTGACCGAAGGGCCGGCCGTCGCCGGCACGAGCTGGCGGCTCGGAGCCATCAACGATGTGGAGGCGCCCGGCGAGGAGCGACCGACGATCGACTTCCACGCCGACGGCACGGTGAGTGGCGGTGCCGGCGTGAACCGCTTCAGGGGGACGTGGACCCAGATCGTGGACCTGCTGGAGTTCGGCCCCCTCACCGTGACCCGGATGGCGGGGCCCCCCGAGGCGATGGATCTGGAGACACGGTTCCTGGCGGTGCTGTCCGGGAGATGCAGGGCGACCGTGGACGGTGACCGCCTGACCCTGGAGGGAGAGAGCGGCTGGCTCGGGCTCTCGCGGATCGCTCCGGGATGATCGGAGCGCTGTCGCGGCGCTCGCTGCTGGCCGCGGTCCGGGAGCTCGGGGAACACGATCCGGCGCTCGCGGCATCGGTCGAACGGTTCGGTCCCCCACCGCTCTGGGCGCGCGAGCCGTCGTACGCGACCCTGGTCCATGTGATCCTGGAGCAACAGGTGTCGCTCGCATCGGCGCAGGCCGCGTTCGACCGGCTGCGCGCGGCGGCGGGCGATCCGATCACACCCGACGGTCTTCTCAAACTCGACGACGCCGAGCTCAAGGCCGTCGGCTTCAGCCGGCAGAAGGCCGGCTACGCGCGCGATCTCGCCATGACGCTCAACAACGGCTTCGACCTCGACACGCTCGGGCGGCTGCCGGACGACGAGGTCCGCGCGGAGCTGATGCGCCTCCGAGGGATCGGTCGGTGGACCGCTGACATCTACCTGATCATGTGCCTGCGTCGCCCCGACGTGTGGCCGCACGGCGACCAGGCGCTCGCCACCGCGGCTCGCGAGCTCTTCGAGCTGCCGGCACAACCATCGTTCGCGGAGCTCGAGGTCCGAGCCCGGGCGTGGGAGCCACATCGGGCCTCGGCCGCCCGTATCCTCTGGCACCACTACCTATCCGTCCGTGGGAGGAGATGAGTCCACCCTGAGCCAGGCGCTGGTCCCACGCGCCGACGAGACCCTTCGACTCCCGGACGGCCGAGCGCTCGCCTTCGCCGAGTGGGGCGACCCCGAGGGCACACCCGTCCTGCTCTTCCACGGGCTGCCGTCATCGCGGCTCATCTTCCCCGACCCGGAGACCGCCGCCGCGATGGGCGTCCGCGCCATCACGATCGACCGGCCCGGCATCGGCGGCTCGGACGCGCAGCCGGGACACCGGATCGTCGACTGGCCGGCGGATGTCATCGCCTTCGCCGACGCCCTCGGCCTCGATCGGTTCGGCGTGATCGGCTGGTCGGCCGGCGTCTCCTACGCGCTCGCGTGTGCCGCCGTGATCCCGGATCGTCTCAGCGGGGTCGCCGCCACGAACAGCGCCAGCGCCATGATCTACCTGGCCGGCGATGACGCCGAGATCCGCACCCGGATCCTCGACGATGAGGACCAACGCATCTTGGACATCGCATCGAACGACACCGAGGCCGCGACCCGCGAGGCGATCTCGATCGGCGCCTCATGGGTCGAAGGTGTCGCCGAGCACCCCGAGCAGTTCCTGGCCGGCGACCACGATGAGGGCGACGCCTGGTTCTTCGAGGACCCGGCCCGGCGCGACATGTTCGTCGACGCCGTCCGGGAGGGCGTCCGGCAAGGCATCGAGGGGTTCGCGGTGCAGTGGGTCGCCCAACTCGCCCCCTGGGGGTTCCGGATCGAGGACATCTCGATGCCCGTCCATGTCTGGCTAGGCGCGAACGACACGATCACACCACCCGACGTGATGGCGCGGCTGACGGATCGCATCCCGGACCACGAGACGCACGTCTGGGACGATGCCGGACACAACGGGATCGCGAAGCACCTCCGCGAGGTGCTCACGCAGGTCTGCGGCCCCGGCGCGTGAGCCCGCCCCCCGCGGTTGACGGATCCGTCGCTCGCCTCTATGGTCAACCTATCGGTTAAATACAGAGGCAGAGGGGCATGTCGGTCGACCAGGATGAGCTCAGCACCACCTTCTCCGCACTCGCGGATCCCACGCGGCGCGCGATCCTGGCGCGCCTCTCACGGGGCGAGGCGACGGTGAACGAGCTGGCCGAGCCCTTCCCGGTCAGCCTCCAAGCGGTCTCGAAGCACCTCAAGGTGCTGGAGCGGGCGGGGCTCATCACCCGCACGCGGTCCGCGCAGTGGCGGCCGTGCCGTTTGGCTCCGGCCCCGCTCGAGGAAGTCACCGAGTGGCTCGAGCGGTACCGCCTCTTCTGGGAGAGCAGCTTCGATCGTCTCGAGGATCACCTCCGCGAGATCCGAGAGGAAGGACAGGAGCGATGACGAACGACGTCACGATCACCCGCCTCATCGACTCGCCGCGCGAGGTCGTCTGGCGAGCGTGGACCGATCAGGAACAGCTCGCGCGGTGGTGGGGACCGGAAGGTTTCACGAACCCGGTGTGCACGTTCGAGCCGCGTCCGGGAGGCAGGATCGAGATCCACATGACCGCCCCCGACGGGACCGTCTACCCGATGATGGGCGAGGTCCTCGAGGTGGTCGAGCTCGAGCGGCTCGTCTTCGCGGATCGGGCGTTCCAGGACGAGGACGGGAAGGCCGGGCTCGAAGGGCGCACCACCGTGACGTTCGTCGATCTCGACGGCAAGACCGAGCTCACGGTCCACTCGGTGATCGTCCACGCGGTCCCCGAGGTGTCCGCCGCGGTCGAGGGTCACCAGGAAGGGTGGAGCGGGGGCCTCGACAAGCTCGAGCGGGTGCTGGCGGAGGACGCGACCCGGTGAGCGAGCTCATGGCGCAGGGCCGAGGAGGAAACACGCATGGCGACGATCGCAACGGAACTGTCGATGTCCTTGGACGGCTTCATCGCCCATCCCAACGACGAGGTGGGACCGCTCTTCGACTGGTACGGGAACGGCGACGTCGAGGTCCGGTTCCCGAACGGGCAGATGACAGCGAACGTGTCGGCGGCGAGCGCGGAGCATCTGCGATGGGGGTTCGACAACGTGGGCGCGCTGATCACCGGCCGTCGCCTGTTCGACATCACGCAGGGGTGGGGCGGCAGCCATCCGATGGGCGTGCCGGTCGTGGTGCTCAGCCACTCCGTTCCGGACGGCTGGCCGCGCGACGATACGCCGTTCACCTTCGTCACCGACAGGTTCGAGAGCGCGGTGACGCGGGCCACGGAACTCGCCGGCGACAAGATGGTGGCGGTCTCGGGTCCGAACGTGATCCAGCAGTGCCTGAACGCGGGACTCCTGGACGAGTTCGTCATCAACCTCGTGCCCGTGCTCCTGGGCGAGGGCATCCCATACTTCGCGAACCTCACGGAGGCGCCGATCATGTTGGACGGACCGACGAAGGTGATCGAGGGCGACCGCGTGACCCACCTGTACTACACAGTGCGGAAGACCTGACCCGGGTGCTTCAGAACGGCTTCGCGACCATCAGCAGGATCACGACGGCCACCACCCCGAGCTCGTACCAGCGCGCCGCGGCCACCACGGGGTCGTTGAAGGCCGCGGTCAGTTCCGGGGTGACCTGATCAGCTTCGATCGCTCCATTGAGCGCCGCTTCGAACACCGTCCCGCGAGGGATGAACACGAGCGGGATCAAGGGGATGAGCGTCAGGACGAGGAACAGCGACACGGTCACCCAGCGCGTGCCCTCGCCCCAGAAGGGGAGTTCCTCTGCCCGCCACGCCACGATGCCGAGGATGAGCACCACGAAGGATCCGGGAACCACCAGGTAGCGCTCGAAGGGACCGGCGCCGCTGACGAGGTCCTCCACCTTGCGGATGTCGTCGCTCCGCCGCGCCTGCCCTAACAGGATGTCCCAGCCGAGCAGCCCGGTCACCAGCCCGAACGCCGCGGCGACGTGGAGGAACACGATGAAGCTCGTGAGGCTCATGGGCCGTGTGGAGGGTCCCCAAGTTTCGAGGTGTTGTCATCCCGCATGGGAGGCGGAGGCGCACCGTGTCGGATCCCGAGGGCGCTCCCATACCCGATGGCGAAGCACGCGATCCCCCAGCCGAGCACAGCTCCCCACATCGGGAACGCGAGGGCGCCGAGGATGGCCCCTGCGAGCCACGCGAGGAGGGAATACACCCCCATCGTCGTCATCCTCGCGGCGACGTGTTCGATCGCCATGCGTTGAGGATGGCACAGCGTCGCACGGTTGGCGCCCTCGAGCGAGTGCCCCGTGTGCGGAGTTGCTCCGCTGAGAGCTTCGAGCGGGCCGGGTGCGTCCTACTCGATGTAGCCGAGACCGCGGAGGTGCTCCTCCATCTCGTCGGCCTCGGTGTCGGTGACCTCGCCCTCGTTGCCCATGCCGGGGATGCCGGCGCCGGCCGACGACGCCTCCGCCGGCTCGCGCGCCACCAGCTCCGCGTCCGCTCCCACGATCTCGTGGAGGACGCGGCCGGTCGGCTTCACCGCGGTCGGTGCGCCGAGCGCCGCCACGAGCGTCGGCGCCATGTCGATGAGCGCCGGCTGCTGTTCGAACGGCTTCACGTTCGGACCGACCGCCACGATGGTGCCCTCGATGCGGTGGTCGCCGCTCACCCAGTCGGCGTCCTCGATCGCGGACTTCGCGTGGGTGAGCGAGTAGCCCTCGTTCGGGACCATGAGGATGTCGGGCGCGGTGTCCACGAACCGGCCCTTGAAGATCTCCTCGCGCTTGTAGATCTCCTTGACCGGCTTCTGACCGGTCTTCGGGTCCACGAAGGAGCCGAGGCGGTCGAGGAGCTCGTCGCGCACCTTCTCGTAGTCGCCGGGGTCGACGATGCCGTCGATCTCGCGTCCGGCCAGGTTCACGGAGACGCCCTCGCCGGTGGAGCGGATCGTGGTGTACGCCTTCGTCTTCGACCAGTTCACGGTCTGCGGCAGCGCGACCTTCCCGTGGAGGCCGAACATGTCGTACGCCTTGCGCGCCACCGTGCGGATCGGGCCCCACTGCATCGGGCCGAAGACCGCGTTCGACGCCGAGAACTCCAGGTAGCCGAACTCCTTCAGCAGGCGGTCCATGTTGATGGTGCGGGTGCACGACTGGAAGCCGTGGTCGGAGATGAACAGGATCAGGTCGTCGGGGCGGGCGCGGGAGACGAACGAGCCGATCGCCTCGTCGGCCTGGCGGAAGATGTCGGCCACCTTCGTGCCGATCCGCGTGTCCTTGTTCGCCGCGTAGTCGGGGTGGTCGGGTGCCACGTAGTTCGACAGGGCGTGCTGGGTGCGGTCGATCGAGACCCAGACGCTCGCCATCAGGTCCCACTCGGTGGTGTCCATCAGGTGCTCGGAGACGGCGATCCGCTTCGCGGTGACGTCGTAGGCCTCGTCGAGGTAGGCGTCGGGGCGGTTGCGGTAGGTGGTCCAGCTCATCCCGTTGATCGGCCACTCGAGGCGCGCCTTCACGAGGTCGGCGCCCAGGTCGGCCGGCGCGGTAAAGGTGCGGTGCTTCGGCAGGACGCCGCCAGCCAGGAGCGTGCCCTTGATGGCGGGCGGCGGGAACGTGAGCGGCACGTCGAGCAGCAGCATGCTCTTGTCGGCGGCGGTCAGGTCGTCCAGGAACGTTCGCGCCTTGATCGACTTGTAGGTGACCGGGTACTGCTTGTGGGTGCCGGGGACGGTCTCGAGGATGTCGTAGACGCCGTGGTCCACCGGGTCGACACCTGTAAGGAACGACGGCCATGCGGACCAGGAGTGGGTGGGGACGGTGGAGCGCAGGACGTCGCGCTGGCCCCGGTCGATCAGGGCCTGCAGGTTCGGCAGCGCGCCCTGCTCGAGGAGCGGGTCGAGGATGCGCCAATCGGCGCCGTCCCACGCGATCAGGATGACTCGTGACATGAAGGGCTATCTCCGCAGGTCAGGAAACGGCCCGAGTGTATCGAAGCGGCGGTTGGGCGAAGGCGCGACCGGCATAGGATGCTCGCCATGCGGTGCCCCTCCTGCGGCGAAGACAACCCCGATCGCGCGAGGTTCTGCCTGAACTGCGGGGCGCCGCTTGAGGAGAGCGCGGCGCCGGAGGGTGAGTCCCGACGTGTGGTGACGATCGTCTTCGCCGACATGGCGGGGTCGACCGCGATCGGCGAGCGGCTCGACCCGGAGGCCCTGCGGCGCGTGCAGGCTCGCTACTTCGACGAGATGACGGCGGTCCTCGAGCGCCACGGCGGCACCGTGGAGAAGTACATCGGCGACGCCGTGATGGCGGTGTTCGGGATCCCGCGGCTGCATGAAGACGATCCCTTGCGCGCCGTCCGGGCCGCCGCCGAGATGCAGACCGCGCTCGAGCGGTTGAACGTCGAGCTCGAGCGCGACCACGACGTCCAGATCGCCGATCCGGATCGGCGTCCACACAGGCGAGGTCGTCTCCAGCGAGCAGCACGCGGACCAGCGGCTCGTGACCGGCGACACGGTGAACGTCGCCGCGCGCCTGGAGCAGGCGGCCGGCGCCGGCGAGGTCCTGCTCGGCGAAGCCACGCAACGCCTGGTGCGCGACGCGGTGAGCGTCTCGCCGGTCGATCTCCTCGAGCTCAAGGGGAAGTCCGAGCGCGTGCCCGCGTTCCGGCTGCTGGACGTGCTCACCGATACGGCCGGGCACGAGCGCCACCTCGACTCGCCGATGGTCGGCCGCACGAAGCAGCTGGAGATGTTCCGTCGTGCGCACGAGCGCGTGCGGGACGAGCGGACCTCGCAGCTGTTCACGCTGCTCGGACCGGCCGGCGTCGGCAAGTCACGGCTGGTCAACGAGTTCCTCGCCGGGGTCGGCGACAGCACGGTGCTCCGGGGTCGATGCCTCTCCTACGGCGACGGGGTGACGTACTACGCGCTCGGCGAGATCGTGAAGACCGCCGCGTCGATCGTGGAGGCCGACGACGATGCGACCGCGCTCGCCAAGCTCACCGGGCTGCTGGATGGCGCCGAGGACGGCGACCGGATCGCGCATGTGGTGGGGGGTCTGTTCGCATGGACGGAACCCTCGGGCCCCGACGACGCCGCCTGGGGAACGCGCAGGCTCTTCGAGCATCTCGCCCGGGAATGGCCGCTCGTCGTCGTGTTCGACGACATCCACTGGGCCGAGCCGCTGCTGTTGGACCTGATCGAGTACCTGGCCGACTGGACCCGCGACGCGGAGCTGCTCATGGTCTGCGTCGCGCGCCCCGAGCTCCTCGAGATCCGCCCGGGCTGGAGCGGCGGCAAGGTGAACGCGACCTCGATCCTGCTGGAGCCGCTGGCCGGCGACGAGGCGGACGCGCTGCTCGACAACCTCCTCGGGGAGGCCGCGTTCCCCGGCGCGGCGCGAGAGCGGATCCTCGCCGCGGCCGACGGCAACCCCTTGTTCGTCGAAGAGATGGTGGGCATGCTGATCGACGACGGGCTCCTGCGGTTCGAGGACGACGGCTGGAGGGCGGCCGACGACCTCGCGGACCTCACCATCCCCCCCACGATCCAGCTGCTCTTGGCCGCGCGGCTCGACCGCCTGGACGCCGAGGAGCGCGCGGTGATCGAGCGCGGAGCCGTGGAGGGAAAGGTCTTCCATGCCGGAGCGGTCACCTCGCTCTCGCCCGAGGGGCTCCGCACGCAGGTACGGCCGCGGCTGCTGGCGCTCGCACGCAAGGAGCTGATCCGCCCGGATCGAGCCGAGTTCGCCGGCGAAGACGCCTTCAGGTTCCGCCATCTCCTGATCCGCGACGCGGCGTATCACGCGTTGCCCAAAGAGCAGCGTGCGAACCTCCACGAAGGGTTCGCCCGGTGGCTCACGCAGGCAGCCGGCGAGAAGGCCGACGACTACCGCGAGATCCTCGGGTACCACCTGGAGCAGGCGTTCCGGTATCGCCTCGAGCTCGGACCGGCGGACGAGCGGAGCGACGCGCTCGGGCGCGAGGCCGCGCGTTCGCTCCACATCTCGGCCGAGCATGCGAGAGACCGAGGTGACATCGTCAGCGCCATCGCGCTGCTCGAGCGCACGATCGCGCTCGCGCACGGGAGGGAACGTGTCCGCGCGACCGTCGATCTCGGTGAGTGCCTCGAGGAACAAGGGCAGTACACGAGGGTGGTCGAGGTGCTGCAGGGTGCGCTCGACGATCTCGACGCGGCCGAGGACGTTGCGCTCGCGATCCGCGCCCGTGTGTTCCTGCTCGTGGCGGAGTCGATCGCGACACCGGGCTTCGGCATCGACGTCGCGCGACGGCTCGCGGACGGGCTCCTCGAGGAGGCCGTCGCGTCCGGTGATGAGCGCGCCTTCATCGTCGCCACGATCGCGTGCAGCGCGTTCGCGTTCTGGCAGGGCCACTGCGGCGAGTGCCGGGCGATCGCGGAGACGATGATCCCCCTCGCCCCACGGCTCCGGTTCAACGAGCGCCTCCTGACGGCGCAGCACTGTGGCATCGATACCTACTTCGGTTCGTTGCCCGTCCACGAGGGCTACGATCTGATCGAGCGGATGCGCCCGATCGTCGGCTCGAGCATCAGGGGCGGGGTCACCTCCGACATCGGGCTCTCGGGGCTCGCGGCGATGCAGGACGATCACTCGGCGTTCGACGCGACGATCGCGCGGATCGACCAGGCCTGGCGAGATCTCGGCGATCCCGAGGGGCGCTACGTGGCGCTCCAGGGCCGAGGGGAGTCGTACCGGAGACTCGGTCGCCACGCCGAGGCCGAAGCGGCGCTCCGCGACTCGAAGGCGTTCGTGGAACGCAGCGGCGGCATCGGCTACAACGCGACCATCACGTCGATCATCGCGACCTACCTGGCCGAGGACGGGCGACTCGACGAGGCCGTTCCGCTCATCGAGGACGCACGCACGATGGTCACGCCGGACGACTTCGGGGCCACGGTGCCGCTCGGATGGGCCACCGCACTCGTGGCGTCGGCGGACGGTGACCACGAGACGGCGCTGCGCGAGATCGACGACGCACTGACGAACATCGCCCCCACGGACTACCTGAACTTCCACGCCGACACGCTGCGGATCCGGGGGCAGGTGCTGCTCGCGGCCGGACGCCGCGACGAGGCAGCCACGTCGTTCGACGAAGCGGCCGCCCTGTGGGAGCACAAGGAGAACGTGGCGGATCTACGGCGCCTGCAAGCCTGGCGCGACGCCAACCCCGTGTGAGGGTCCGCACCCGTTCTGAGTCCGCCAATAGATGGGCTATTTGACCGTACGAGCCCACTCCGGCAACCAGGGGCTGGTGTGGCGCGCCGAGCTGTGCGCTAACCGGATGGTGCGTTTGGGTCGCGGCCCGGGGGGATCCGAGGGCCTGCGCGCGGCTGTGCGCCAACCGGGGGCGTGGCCTCTTGCATTCGGTGCAGCTAGTCGAGTGACCTTGTCACTTCACTGTTGACAGCCAGGTGGTCACGATTGGAGCTGGTTCGCCACACACGCGAGGTCACAGATGAACTCGTACCCTTGTTCCTTCCACCAGTCATACAACCGAGATAAGTCTCCATCGGATCTGAAATCCAGCACGCCGATCAGTGCGTCATCCCGTGTCCAGGCCAGGTACGCACCGTCCGTTCTACCGCACACGATACGCCCTGATGGCTCGTCGTTTATCGAGTACGCGCCTTCTCCTTCGGAGCCGTCGCACTCCCCAATGTTGCGCCGAATGCCGAGCTGCTCTCTGGCATTGTCGTAGTCGCGATAAAGTGCGCCCCGATTGGCAAATTGCCAATACAAGGCATAGTCCGCCTCGCCTGCCTCCAGACACCGCACGCCGGCGACAACGGCCGATGGGTCCAGCGCGCCAGTGTCTATAGCTTCGTTCATGGCGGCTTGATCGGACTTGCATCGAGTGACGGCCGAGGTCTCGCCAAGAAATCCTGTGTTCAGGTAATCAATAAGGGCGACCTCCTCGGCGCTCAGAGGCGCTACGCCTTGAGGCGGAATCGACGGAAGAGAAGATGAGGAACTCGGGTCGGTCGACCTCCCGCCATCGTCTGCATCGAAGATGACGGCCGCGCCGACAATCGCGAGTATGGCGAGTGTCGCGAGTACAACTCCAGTGAGAGGGCGACGCAATAGAGGTTTGGGATGGGCCTGCCCCTGGTCATCTCGAGCAGTCTGCTCCTGCTCATCCCGAGCTGTCTGCTCCTGCTCATCCCGAGCTGTCTGCTCCTGCTCATCCCGAGCTGTCTGCTCCTGCTCATCCCGAGCTGTCTGCTCCTGCTCATCCCGAGCTGTCTGCGCCCTGCTCCTCCTGGGTCTTCTCCTCCTGGGCCTCCCAGGCCTTCTCCTCCTGAGCCGCCCGGGGCCTCTGCTCAGCGACGGCGTGCACTGTCGGCTGGGCCCCCAAGACTGCGATCGCTGCGGCCGAGACTCGCCTGCTGTCATCAGCCCGCAATTGCTCAAGCGCCTGTTGCGCGGCCTTCGCCATGCCGGCATTGCTGCTCAGTAGGAGCCGCCCTAGGTCCTCAACAATCCCGGAACGCACGCTCGGAAGAGGGCTCTCGAGAGCCGCTTGGAGCTCGGGAGGAAGGGCGGCCGCTTGGATCTCGATCGGGTGAGGGTTACGAGCTACGTAGAGATCATGCTCGACGCCGAATTCCCATTTCTTCGGTGTCTGGCCAGGGTGGGCGGAGCGGACACGCTCATACACGTGTCCGTAGAGATCCTCGATCGACACCCTGCCGTCACGGTCCCGGTCCGCCGCTCCGGTTTCCAGGCCTTCGACGATGGCAGCGGTGAAGACGGAGGGCGCACCCTCGCCCGTCAAGTCATCCCCTTCCCAGGAGTACTCGATCGCGTTGGATGCGGTCAGGATTGCCCGCCCCTCGCCCTCGAACTTCTCCTTCAAGTGAACGCCTTCGTCCCCCTTCGCCCCCGCTACGAACGCGCCGCTATAGCAGCAGTCCAGAAGAAGCACGATGGAACGGGCCCGACAGTGCTCCATGAGGTCGACCATCAAGGCAGCTGAGACGCCCGTGGAAGCTAGGAACTTCTTCTCCGTGTCCAGAGCTGCGAAGTAGAGCCGTCCGTCATCGTCCTTAACTCCGTGGCAGGACAGGTGCACCAGCAGCAGGTCATCCAGACCACGGCCTGCGAAGAACTGCTGAGCTGCTCTGGTGATCACGCGGGCGGGCTGATCCACGACGGACTCAACCTGGAAGCCACCGATCGCAGGGTCAGCAAGCACCCGAGTGAGCGCCTCCGCGTCCTGGGCCGGAGCTCGCAACCGACGTAGCTCGGGGTCCTCGTACGTCCCGGTTGCGATGATGAGTGCTTCGCGGCTCCCCGTCACGGTCAGCCTTCTCTAGTAGTTGGGTCTCTCTAGTGGTTGGCGTGCCTTTCGATGAACGCTTCGGTGAGCTTCTCCTGATCCTCCGGAGAGACATTGGAGAGTTCTATGGAGTCGCCGTCGATGGTCAACCTCGCGCTGCGAACGGGACGGCTAGTCAACCAGTCCTTCAGGAGACCAATCACGGCGGTCATGGCCGCCGGAGCCAACGTGACGATGAGGGCTCCGAGGCTGATCGCATCACCAGGTTTGGCACCCGCAGGCACGTCCTGGCTGCGAACGAGCTCTACTGCGTCCACGTCGAGTTCGAGCAGGCGCTGGCGCAGTTGAGCCGTCAACTCACTCACTTCATTGGCGTCGGTATCAGGCCCCCCGTCGATGGCAAGCGTGAGCTGCCTTGCGCCATCCATGTGTTCGTCCTCCTCATCTTCAAGAGTTTTCGACTCGAACAACCGTGGCCTGGGACAAGAGTGATGTCAAGTGCGACCCGTCTCCGTGCACACGCGGTCGAACTGTTCCGCGACCGCGTGAACTCTTCCGGGTCGCCTGTTCCGCCAGGATGACCGCACATCTCCGGCACTAGGCACGTCGGCCGCCAATCGAGATGCGCGTTTGCCAATCGTGCTCGCATGTCTTCATCCCTCGGTATCGGTCGCATCCGAGCGATCCTTCATGCTGGAGGAACTAGGAAGATTCCGACGGCGCTCGGATGCAACCTTCGCTCTCCGACCCGGGGGGAGGCCCCCGACCTAGGGATGATCCGTCGGGCCGATGTCTACGACGGGTATCTCGGCAAGCGGCGGATCGTTCTTCTGCCCCTCCTTGGCCGCCGAAGTTGCGGCATCGCGTGTCTCGAAGTCCCCCACCGCACGCCGGCGCGTCTGATGTGTACGCACCGTGCCTCCCCCGGCTGGTCCGGGCGGCGTTAGATTGCCGCGACCTGGACGTGGCTAGGCAACTTCTGAGCAGCGACCGATTCGCGAAGCCCTTACGCAGCCCTCGCCTCAACGGCGGCGGGAGCGGCTATCGCGGAGGCCCGACGCAGCTTCCGAGAAGCCGCCGAGTCATACTCCACCGTCTCCACCGGGTGGGAGCGCTTCGGGCACATCCCCGAGCACGGGTTCGCTCTCCTCGGTCAAGGTCGATGTCTGCTGAAGCTCTCGCGACTCCACGAAGCACACGAGGTCCTTGCGACAGCCCGCGAAGTCTTCAGTTCTCTCGGCGCTGGGCCTGCCCTCGCGGAGACCGACGACCTCATCGACCGCGCAATCGCAATGGATTGAACGCGTCGCGATGGCTTTCAAAGAGACGTGACTCGGGACAAGTCCGTCACACCGTGACGACGACCTTGCCTGCCGCGTGACCCAGCTCGAGGTAACGGACCGCTTCGGCCGCCTCGTTCAACGAGAACGTCCGGTCGACGACAGGTGTCACCTGACCGGCTTCCACCATCTCACGCAGCGTCTCGAGGTCCTTCCCGTTCTCCTTCGAGATGACCGGGCGCATGCGCTGACCGGTGAAGAGGGACAAGAGAGGCGCTCGCAGGATCTGGCGGAAGAAGCCGCCGGTCCACTTGCCGCCGCCGTCGCCGCCCACGATCGCGAGGGTCCCCTTGGACGTCAGAGCGTGACGGAGCCGTGACAACGACCGGCGGCCGGCCGTGTCGACGATGACGTCCCAGCCCCGGGACCCGTCCGTGAAGTCCTCACGCGTGTAGTCGATCACGTCGTCGGCGCCGATCGATCGGACGAGGTCGACCTTCGACGTGCTGCACACCCCGGTGACCTTCGCATCGAACGCTTTCGCGATCTGCACCGCGAGCGTGCCCACCCCACCGGCCGCACCGATGACGAGCACCGTCTGTCCCGGGCGCACCTTGGCCACGTCGCGGATCGCCTGGAGGGCGGTCAGACCCGAGATCGGGAGGGCGGCGGCCTGCTCGAAGCTGAGCCCGGCCGGCTTGGGGACGAGCTTGTCCGCTCGGCCGACGGCGAGCTCGGCGAAGGAGCCCTCGGCGATGCCCATCACCTCGTCGCCGGGCTTGAGAGTCCGTGACCGACGCGCCGACGGCCTCGACGACACCCGCCACGTCGCGGCCACGCGGGGAGGGCCACATCTTCCGGAACTCGGGCATGAGCCGAGCGAAGTACGGCTGGCCGGCCATGAGGTGCCACACGTCGGGGCCGCAGCCGGCCGCGCGCACCCGGACCAGCACGTCGTCGTCCCCGACGACCGGATCCTCGATGTCCCGGAACTCCAGCACGTCCGCCGAGCCGTAGCCGTCCTGCACGATCGCCTTCATCACGTTCTCCCTCTCGTCCTTCGATTGGGGTGTACGCCGTACACCCGATGCGTGAACCCTAGTGTGTACGGCGTACACTCGTCAAATGCTGAGCGAGGCCGAGACCAAGCGCGAGCGCCTGAGCCGGGAGCGGATCCTCCTCGTGGCCGTCGCGATGGCAGATCGGGACGGGGTCCACTCGCTCAGCATGCGCAAGCTCGGACAGGAGCTCGGCGTCGTGCCGATGGCGCTCTACAAGCACGTGGCCAACAAGGACGAGCTGCTGGACGGCATGCTCGACGTGGTCGTCGGCGAGATCGACCCCCCGCGCACCGACACCGACTGGAAGACCGCGGTCCGCGAGCGGATCCTCTCGGCGCGCCGCGCGCTCCTCCGCCACCCGTGGGCGTCACGGGTGATGGAGTCGCGCACCGAGCCCACGCCCACCGTGATGGCCTACATGGACTCGATGATCGGCATGTTCCGGGCGGGCGGGTTCTCGATCGACCTCACCCACCACGCGATGCACGCGATGGGCAGCCGCCTGATGGGCTTCTCGCAGGAGCTGTTCAACGACCAGGCTGACACCGACGCCGCCATGGAAGCCGAGATGTACGAGGCGATGGCCGAGGCGTACCCCTCGATCCACGAGCTGTACCTGGCCGTGACGCACGACGGCGCGTCGGTCGTGGGCCCCGGCTGCGACGACCAGTTCGAGTTCGAGTTCGCCCTCGACCTGATGCTCGACGGCATCGAACGCCTCAAGGACGCCAAGCAACGCTGAGGACGGCGGGCAGCGAGCCTCGGTCAGGCGCCGACGTAGGCCGCGAGGTGCTCCCCGGTGAGGGTGGAGCGGGCGGCGGCGAGGTCGGCGGGTGTGCCCTCGAAGACGACCCGGCCGCCGTCGTGACCGGGGCCGGGGCCGAGGTCGACGATCCAGTCGGCGTGCGCCATGACCGCCTGGTGATGCTCGATGACGATGATCGACCTGCCGGCGTCGACGAGCCGGTCGAGCAGGCCGAGCAGCTGCTCGATGTCGGCGAGGTGGAGGCCGGCCGTCACCTCGTCGAGGACGAAGACATCGCCCTTGTCCGCCATGTGGGTGGCCAGCTTGAGCCGCTGCCGCTCGCCGCCGGACAGCGTCGTGAGCGGCTGACCGAGGCTGAGGTACCCGAGCCCGACGTCGGCGAGCCGGTCCAGGATCGTGTGCGCCGCCAGCGTCTTCGCCGCGCCGGCGCCGAAGAACCCCTCGGCCTCGGTCACCGGCATCGCGAGCACCTCGCTGATGTCCTTCCCGCCGAACCGGTACTCCAGGACGTCGGCTTGGAACCGCTTCCCCTCGCACTCCTCGCAGGTGGTCTCGACCGTTGCCATGACGCCCAGGTCGGTGTAGATCACGCCGGCGCCGTTGCAGGTGGGGCAGGCCCCCTCGGAGTTGGAGCTGAACAGCGCCGGCTTCACGCCGTTGGCCTTCGCGAACGCCTTCCGGATCGGGTCGAGCAGTCCGGTGTACGTGGCCGGGTTGCTCCGCCGCGAGCCGCGGATCGCGGTCTGGTCGACCGACACCACGCCGTCCCGCCCCGACACCGAGCCGTGGATCAGTGAGCTCTTCCCCGACCCGGCGACGCCGGTCACCACCACCAGCACGCCGAGCGGGATGTCGACATCGACGTCCCGCAGGTTGTGGGTGCTGGCGCCGCGGACCTCCAGCACCCCCGACGGTGTCCGCACCGACGGCTTCAAGGAGGCCCGGTCGTCCAGGTGCCGCCCGGTGAGCGTGCCGCTGGCACGCAGTCCCTCGACGGTCCCCTCGAACACCACCTCGCCACCGGCCGTGCCGGCGCCAGGGCCGAGATCGACGGCGTGGTCGGCGATCTCGATCGTCTCCGGCTTGTGCTCCACGACCAGGACGGTGTTGCCCTTGTCCCGCAGCCGCAGCAGCAGGTCGTTCATCCGCTCGATGTCGTGGGGGTGCAGCCCGATGGTCGGCTCATCGAAGACATAGGTGACGTCGGTGAGCGAGGACCCGAGGTGACGGATCATCTTGGTGCGCTGCGCCTCGCCGCCCGACAGCGTGCCCGATGTCCGGTCGAGCGAGAGGTACCCCAGCCCGATCTCCACGAACGAGTCGAGCGACCGCTGCAGCGACGCCAGGAGCGGTGCCACCGACGGCTCGTCCAGACCGCCCACCCATCCGGCCAGGTCGTTGATCTGCATCGCGCAGGCATCGGCGATGTTGATCCCCTCGATCTTCGACGATCGAGCGGCCTCGTGGAGACGGGTGCCGCCGCAGTCGGGACAGACGGTGAACGTGACCGCCCGCTCCACGAACGCCCGGATGTGCGGTTGCAGCGCGTCGACGTCCTTGGACAGCATCGACTTCTGGATCCTCGGGATCAGCCCCTCGTACGTGAGGTTGATGCCGTCGACCTTGATCTTGGTCGGCTCCTCTATAGAGGAGGTCGTCGAGCTCCTTCTTCGTGAACCTCTTGATCGGCTTGTCCGGGTCGAAGAAGCCGCAGCCGGTGAAGATCCGCCCGTACCAGCCGTCCATGCTGTAGCCGGGGATCGTGAGCGCGCCCTCGTTGAGCGACTTGCTGTCGTCGTACAGCTGGGACCGATCGAAGTCGGTCACCGATCCCATGCCTTCACAGCGCGGGCACATGCCGCCGAGGATGCTGAAGCTCCGTCGCTCCTTCGTGGTGCGGCCGCCGCGCTCGAACGTGACCGCTCCGGCGCCACTGACCGAGGCGACGTTGAAGGAGAAGGCCTGGGGTGAGCCGATGTGCGGCTTCCCCAGCCGGCTGAAGAGGATGCGCAGCATCGCGTTGGCGTCGGTCGCGGTGCCGACCGTCGAGCGGGCGTTGGCGCCCATCCGCTCCTGATCGACGATGATCGCCGTCGTCAGCCCGTCCATCACGTCGACCTCGGGCCGGGCCAGCGTCGGCATGAAGCCCTGGACGAACGAGCTGTACGTCTCGTTGATCAGTCGCTGCGACTCCGCGGCGATCGTGCCGAACACCAGCGAGCTCTTGCCCGAGCCGGAGATGCCGGTGAACACCGTCAGCCGGCGCTTCGGCATCTCGATGCTGACGTCCTTGAGGTTGTTCACGCGCGCGCCCTGCACGCGGATCAGATCGTGGCTGTCGGCAACGTGCATCGCGAGCGGATCCAGCCTCAGCGCGCCGCCTTCTTCACGAGCGCGGCGATCTTCTTCTCATCGGCGGCGGTCAGCTCCTTGATCGCCCAGGAGGTCGGCCACATGGCGGCGGCGTCGAGGTTCGCTGCTTCTTCGAAGCCGAACGTCGCGTACCTCGAGTCGAACTTCCCCGCGCTCTTGAAGAAGCAGACGACCTTGCCGTTCTTGGTGTACGCGGGCATCCCGTACCAGGTCCTCGGCCAGAGGTCGGGTGCGCTCGCCCCGACGATCGCGTGGAGGCGCTCGGCCATGGCGCGATCCGGGTCCTTTCATCGCCGCGATCGCTGCGAGCACGTCGCGCTCCCCCTCGGCCCTGTTCTTGCTCGCACGCGCTTCCGCCTTCAGCTCTTGGGCACGAGCCTTCATCGCGGCTCGTTCGTCCGCCGTGAACCCCTTGGACGAGGTTGCGGTGCGCTTGGCGGACGACGTGGTGCTCTTCTTCGCGGTCTTCTCTGCCATCACAGACCTCCTTGCAGATGGGTGCCGGCCGCTCGACCTCGGATGCGTTCCCGGAGGCTCAGGCCAGCTCCTGGATGCGGATCAGGTTGCCCGCTGGATCGCGGAAGGCGCAGTCGCGGACCCCGTACGGCTGGTCGGTCGGCTCCTGGACCACCTCGGCGTCGGCGGCCTGCAGGCGTTCGAAGGTGCCGTCCACGTCCTTCGTGGCCAGCAGGAGGCTGGCGAACGTGCCCTTGGCCATCATCTCGGCGACGGTGCGGCGCTCATCGTCGGTGATGCCGGGACTGGCGGCCGGCGGATACAGGACGATGGACGTGCCGGGTTGGTCGGCGGGGCCGACCGTGATCCAGTGCATCCCGCCGTACTCGACGTCGTTGCGGACCTCGAAGCCGAGGGTGTCGCGATAGAAGGCCAAGGCGGCGTCCGGGTCGTCCTGCGGGAGGAAGCTCGCGTGGATGGTGATGTCCATGGCGGTCATGCTAGCGACGGCTCGGTGGCCGCCGCTTCTCGATTCCTGATCGGTCTCGTCACCTGTTTCGCGACGCACGGCGGCATCCCCGCCATCGCACCCGTCGCCTGGCGGCGGTAGGTGCTGGGCGGCACACCGACCAGCTCGGTGAAGCGCGTGCTGAAGGTGCCCAGCGACGAGCACCCGACCTCGAAGCAGACCTCCGTGACACTGAGCTCGCCACGACGCAGCAGCGCCATCGCGCGCTCGATGCGCCGCGTCATCAGGTAGCTGTAGGGCGACTCGCCGTACGCGAGCCTGAATTGGCGACTGAGGTGCCCGGCCGACATGTGCTCACCGCGGGCGAGCGCCTCGACGTCCAACGGCCGCGCGTACTCCCGGTCGATCCGGTCGCGGACGCGACGCAGCCGAGCGAGGTCGCGCAGGTGCTGCGTCTTGGCGGGCGTGCTGGTCACCTGCGAGATCGTGCCACGTCGCGCCCGGGCTTGACTAGCTTCGCCGGCGTCCCACGTCGACGGGTCTCGTTTCGCGATCGACTAGCTCATCGTCTCCCAGAGACCCATCACGTTGCCCTCGCTGTCCTTGAAGTAGGCGAAGGCGCCCATGTCGGGGATCGGCGTCCGCGGCGTGATGGTGCTGCCGCCTTCGGCCTCGATCTTCTTCAACGAGTCGTCGATCGAGTCCACCGCGATCGTGATCACGGGGTTCGGTGTGTCGGAGGAGCGGTCCATGAGGCCGCCGTTGATCGCGCCCGGCTCCTTCGGCATCATCTTCTCGTCGACGGGCACCGTCGTGGCGGTCGTGTACTTGCCGCCACCACCCATGTCCATCGTCTGCAGGTCCCAATCGAACGCGGCGGCGTAGAACGCCTTGGCTCGCTCCTCGTCGTCCATCGGGATCTCGAAGTGCACAACCTTGTCCATCCCATCCCCCTTCCTTCCACCCTCCCCAACCTAGCGCGGATGCGCGCTACGGTCGATGTCGCTCCGCGGAACCTCAGGGGAAGCCTGCGTTCCAACGAAACCGCGGAGGCTACGAGCCGCTACGTGGCGTCCGGCGAGGTGCCACTCGGACAGGCGACCGTCATCTCGGTAGGTCGTCTTGCGCCGGGCGGACATCCTCGACCGACCTGCGACGATTACCCGATGACGCTCGCGGACCTCAGCCGCCTGGCTGCCCAGCTCAACGGTGTCTCCGAGAGTCGTCGGGAGGGCTTGCTTGATTGGCGGTATCGCGGCCGCCTGGTGGCGCGGCAGCTCGACGACAGCCACGTCGTCATCCGCGCGTCGTTCGAGTTTCGAGACCTCCTGCTCCAGACGTTCCCCGAGACGTTCTCGGTGCCGAAGCGCTTCGCGAAACACATGATGGTGGTCGCGGACTTCGAGAACGGGAATGCCGATGCGGTCGAAGACGCGGTGATCGGCGCCTGGGAGCTGCAGTCTGGGAAGTAGCCTGCTGGTTCCTCTTGGAAAGGATCATGCCAAGTGCGCCTCGCCGGTGACCCCTCTTCCGGTCCGATCTCCAGGTACATGGGCGAACCCTCGGGCATCCGAAGGAGGTGTTCCCGCCGCCGGAGCGAGAGTCAGTCGAGCGACTTCCACGCGAGGACCAGGAATGCAGCTCTGGCGATGCCGAAGATCCAGGGGATCGGCAATGCGAAGCCGAGCCAGAAGATCGCCTCAACGGGGAACAGGACGAGGCCGAGCACGGCTCCAGCCTCCGATCCGTTCCACACGAGCCAGGCGGCCCAGGAGGCAACCAGGGTCACCATCAAGAACGCGATCAGGAGTACGACGAAGATGCCGTCTCCCACCCGTGACGACCACGGGCCTCCGTACATCGGGAAGAGGCCGAAGAACTCCGGCAGTGTGCCGCGCCGCATCAGGTAGACGGCGACCGGAGCCGCCGTGATGCCGAAGCCGACAGCGTAGATCCACGTCAGTACCGCGTAGACATGCGCGTAGCCCACACCCGGACCCATCCACTCGATCGGAGTTCAAGGTACATCCGCGAACCCTGGGCATCCGGATGTGTTGCCATGCGGCGTCGCGCCACGTGAGATCCCGTGGCATCCGCGCGAGGCGCATCGCGCTGTTCCTTCCTTCAACTCCACGACTGAAGATGGGTCTACGATCGCGACTTGGACGCGGACAGCCCCACAACGGAAGCCTCAACTCCGGGGTTGTCTCGTCCGTATCTCGTCGGGCTCCTCGTCACCGCACTCGTCGCGGGCCTCATCGGATACGCGGTTGGGTCCCGGCACGAGGTCACGGAACAGCTCCATGGCACGGCGTACGTCGGCAACCACATGGCGAGCATCAAGTCGGGTGACCGTTACTACGGGGTCAACGAGAGCGTGCCCTGGTTCGACGGGTCGGGGACCTTCAACGAAGAAGGGTGGCCGAGCTGCCTCGGCGAGGCGGGCAACGAGGTCGAGGTGACGTTCGGCGTTGCGCCGGTGTCGCCGCCCGAGGCAGGCCTGTCCTTTGGGGCCGTTGTGTACATCGACTGCCGTTCGCGGGCGGCTCCTCTGGGGACCTAGCCGACATCGGCGAACCGTCAGTCTCTTCCCACATCCCTTGGTGGGTGGATGGGTGCGATATCTCAACATCCCTGCAACGAGTGCAGGACCATCCGCGTGTCATCGTCCATCGAGTGAGCGAGATGCGGCGTTCTGCGACGTGGCGCCTGGTGCTCTCGGTCGTCCTCGGCGTCGCATCCCTCGCGCTCTTCGTTCGCGGCGTGGGCTACTACGTGGGATCCGGCCCACACGACGGGGAGGACCTTCCTTCGTTCGTGACGTTCCTAGCGGGTTCGGCCGTGCTCTTCGCCGCCGTGCTCATCTCGTGGAGCCCGCGTCCCGGACGGCGGAGACTGTGGGTCGTCGGCCTCTGCCTCTCGGGTGTGCTGCTCCTGATGGCGTTCGCATGGTGGGCATTCAACGTGATGCTTGAACGGTGGGCCAGCTAGGGATCGAGGAACATCCGCGAACACTCGCACGCTGGTCGGGTCTCGTGTCAGGAGGGAGGAGATGCCGTCACGTCTTCTGCCCAGAACTGACCGTCGCGACAGGGCGTGGCCGCGCACTCGCGCACTTCGGCGTGCTGTCGGCTCAAACGCCAGCGGGAGTAGGGTTCCGGCGCAGGAGGTCAGGTTGAGGCTCGAGCCGCTGTACCGAATCCGTTTCACGTATCCCGAGAGCTGGATGGTCGCTCTCGAGGGCGGTTGGGAACAGCATCTGTTCCTCGCCGAGGGCCGCTGTGAGGGATCGATCACCGGTCGCTTCCGGGGCGCGAACTTCGCCCGTCGGGAGGGAGCTTCGGGGCCGTTCCGGCCTGACTTCCGTGCCGTGATCGAAACCGATGACGGGGCAACGATCATGTTCAAGTGGCATGGGTACGGGCGTGCCTACCCTCTTGGGCGTCGGCAGATCGTCGGCGCCGTCTTCCATCTCGGCGACGCCGAGCCCTACCGCCGACTCAACGATGCCGTCTGCGTCTGTGTGGGCGAGGTGCGCACGCCGGCCGACCCCGACCAGGTCGAGCCCGATCTCGTGCTCGACGTCGCCGAGCTGATCTGGGAACCGATCGCCGACTGAGGTTCGTTGGGCTCCAGGGCCCCAACGGGTGCTACCTGACCTTCACGCAGCCGACGGAACGTCTCGTCGCCTAGCAGGACTCGTAACCGGTGATGAGGTAGCCGTTCTCCGTTCGAGCGACGCTGATACGCGCGACGCCTCGACCTTCAACGAAAACGAGGTACTCCGTTCCTCCTTGCCCGGTGGCTCCGATCCGGACGATCCCTTCGTACGGCTCATCGATGCCGGACATGTCGGCGAACCTCCACGCCGTCCTCGGGATCCCGAGGACCTCGGGGAACTCTGATCGGAGGATCGCTCTGTCCGCCGTCGTGCTTCCCTTGAGCGTCGGACCCGTAGTCAAGGGTGGCCCCCCTCGCACGTCCGGGTTCGAGCAGTCGAGTCCGTCGTTCACACCGAGGAACCCGGCGGCGGCGGCGGGAACGGCGAGCCCGACGAGGGCGATGACGACGACACCTGCGATCCACGGCCGAGCGGTCGACCCCATGGATGCTCCCGAGAGCTCAGTCGCGGCTCATCACGGTGGCGATATCCGCTTCGTTGCCGGCCGCATCGGCGAGCGTCCACCACGCGGGCGCGAACTCGTCGCGCACCATGCGACCGCCGGCGGCGAGCGCCGCCGCGACACGAGCCTCGGCCTGTTCGTACGGCACCCAGATAGCGAGATGGATCGCGCCGCCGCCGTCCGGACGCGGCTCCTCCATCTGCTCGAACCAGAAGGCGGCCCCACGGCCCCGCGGATCCACGAGGTCCTCGTCCGGGCTGTCCGGACGGGGGTCGTAGCCGAGCACGGCCCGCCAGAATGGAACCACCTCGACGATGTCGGGCGCGCCTGGGATGACGAGCAGGCTCTGGACCGCGGACGGGTCGGCCGGCACACCCTGTTCCCGCGCCACCGCCGAGATCTGCCGTGCGAGCGCGACGTCGCGCTGGCTCATCCCGTAGTGATCGTCGGTGACCGTGATGAGCCGCACCGTCACGCCGTCGGGTCGGACGTCCACGTCGGGGAAGTGGTCATCGAAGTCCGCCAGTCCGCTGATGCCGTTCACCAAGTTGGCGGCAGCAGCGAACGACCCGGTCCGGAAGAAGGCGCAGGCTCCATCGCTCGATCACTCGCCAGTCCTCGACCCCGTCGGCCTCATGGAACTGCGTCGGCGTGATCGGCTCGGTCATGCGGTGTCTCCTCTCCAAGGTGTGGCTGGACGGCTCCGATCCTACGGCGGCACCAGGGTCACGGAGCGGGCGACGGCCTCGTTGAGGAGCTCGGTCTCCTCGCGCGAGCCGCTCTGGTGGAACCCGAGCGCGTAGGTATGTCCGCCGGTCGTCCACACCAGCACGATGTGACCGGCGAAGACGCTCCCCTCGTTCGTTGCCGGATCCGCGTACACCTGGCGCATCGCCCACCCGCCCACACGCACGATCCCGAGACGCTTCACGCTCGCGCCGGGGTACCAGCCGGGACCGTTGACCATCTTCGCGAGCGAGCGAACCGGTTCCGGCGACGCTTGCAGCACGAGGTGCTGCTGGTCGGTCTGCATGGAGCCGACGACCCAACCCCGCCACGCGTGCGAACATCCGCCGACCCCTCCGGGGCCGATGAGCCCGATCCGGCAGGACGCGAACCCGGGTGGAGGCTGGCCTCCCGACAGGATGCGCCAAGGGCACGGGACCGCGTACCCCACCTCGCGCGCAGTCTCGCGACACTCCTGCAGGAAGGACGCGGGTGCCACCACGAGCACCGAACCGTCGACGATGCCCGACGACGTGGGACCTGGGATCGAGCTCGCGACGGAGGGCGGCACCGGAGCGGAGACGGTCCGGTCACACGCGGCAGCCAGGACCGACACAACCAGACACGTGCCCAGGCCGAACGACCGCACCTCGCGACCACGATACGCGCGTCAGCCCGCGGCGCCCTGCCGATCTCGGCCGAACGGGTCGCCGATCAACGACTCCGTGTGGAGCGCGCACCGCCACGTGTCGTCGTCTCGGACCCACACGGATGTGTCGGCGGCTTCGAGGGTCAGCGGCACTCCGTCCACCGTGAGCTCCTCTCGGATCTCGTAGCCGATCGCGGCGACGCCGTCGCGGAGGTACCGCACGTGAACATGGCTCATCGTGAAGTCGCGGAGCCGCCACGATGGATCGTTCGTCATCGAGACGAACGTCTTGCCGTCGATGGATGCCACGCCTTGGGCCCCCACCACGATGCAGGGGTCGCTGGTCATCCGGCGCGCGGCATCGCCGTCCTGTTCCCTCAGCGCCTGCCAATAGCTCTTCTCGAGTTCGACCACTTCGCCATCGGTCGGCATCACCACCCTGCTCCCTCCTCGTTGTCTCCGACCCTGATCCCCAGAGAACCGCCGCGGCAAACCGACGATGCGACCGAGACGCGGAGGATGACCCGAGATGCGGTGATGGCCACCACAAGCTTCCTCCCATGAAGAGGATGTTGCCGCAGACGAACCTTCGATCAGGAGCCCAGACCCATCAGCTGAGGATCTGCAGCTTCGGCCACGTAGGCTGCCGGGATGGAGCGCCCTGTCGGATACGCGTTCCGGGCGCCGATGCCGGATGACCTCGCGCCCGTGGCGGGCGTGCTCATCGCCGACCAACGCGCGGACGGTGTGGAGCCCGTCCTCGACGCCCGATTCATCGGTGACGTGTGGAGCCGACCGGGCTTCGACCTGGCCACCGACGCCTGGGTCGTGACCGACGGCTCGGGGTCGATCGTCGCGTACGGGCAGGTCAGACAGGAGGAGCCGGACGTCGTCGGATCGTGGGGGGTCGTCGATCCCGAGCACCGGGGGCACGGCATCGGCCCGTCGCTGTTCGAGCGGATCGAAGCCCGGGCTTCCGAGCTCCTCGCCGGCGTCCCGTCGCCCAGGGTCCGCCACTCGATCAACGCGAGCGATGTCGCCGCGGTTGCGATGCTCCGCGACCGAGGCTTCCAGCCGGTCCGTCATTTCTGGCACATGCAGATCGACCTCACCGGGCCGATCGAGCCAGGACGGGTCCCGGACGGGATCGAGATCGGCGGGGTCGAGCCGCCCGGCGATCTTCGAGCGGTCCACGCCGTCCTCACCGACGCCTTCGTCGACGATTGGGGAGACGATCCGGGTCCGTTCGATCGGTGGGTCGAGGAGGAGACGAGGAGCCCGAGCTACGACCCCACCCTCTGGCTGTTGGCTCGGGACGGGGAGGTGCCGATCGGCGTCCTCAACGGGAGCGCCGGCGACGACGGAGCCTCGGTCGACTGGCTGGCGGTGCTCCCCTCCCATCGTGGACGCGGGCTCGGAACGGCGCTCCTGCGGCGCTCGTTCGCCGCGTTCGCCGACCGAGGGCTCCGGCGCGTGACGTTGAACGTCGATGCGGAGAACCCCACCGGAGCGACGGGGGTCTACGAGGGCGTGGGGATGCGGGTCGTGAACCGATGGGACCTGTGGGAGCGCTCATCCGCGGACGACGATCGAGCGGACTAGACTCCGATCCGGTCATGGGGGGAACGAGCTCGAAGCCCGCCTACGTGGTCCTGCGGCGGATCGGCAAGGACACCTGGAAGGTGATCGGCGAGGTCGAGCGGCAGCCGGGACGGACGGCGCGCGCCGCGAGGGCGCCCAGGCGATCGAGGACGCGACTGGCGGCAGGGCCAAGGCGGGCGAGGTCTATCGAGCCATCTTGCGCAGCGAGTGGCGCATCGCCGCCGAGTAGACACGGGTCGATCGAACGGCGGAGATCAGACGATGGGCGAGGCGGACGGCGGCGGCGAACGGAGCGAGGACGAGCGACTCCTGGCACGGGCCGAAGAGGCCCTGACCGAGATCAAGGTCGCGGACGGGCTCTCGGAGCCGCACGCCGCGGTCCTGGCCGCGTTGCGCATCCGCTTGAAAGGCGACGCGGGCTCGAGTCTCGATGACCTCATAGCTGCCGCCGGAGATCCTCGGAAAGCCGCTCTCCCTCGACGATCTCTTGTCACGCGACGAAGAGCCGAAACGCTCGCTCGACGACCTCCTCGGCTAGCCGACCCGGTTCAGGAAGGCCAGCGTGCGCTCCATGAGCAGCCCGGCCGCCTGCTCGTCGTGGTCGCCCGAGCTCGCATCGGCGAACAGATGACCCGACCCCGGGTAGAGGAACAGCTCGACGTCCTCCACCTCCTCGGCCAACGCCTCGGCGGCGGGCCGATCCTCATCTCCCCACGGGTCGGCCTCCATCATGTGGATCTGCGCGGGCACGCTCGGGGGCCAGGGACCCCCGAACTCGGCCGGGGGGAGGCACGAGTGGTAGAGGAGCGCGCCACGCGCGCCGGGTCGCTGTTGGGCCAGCGACTGCGCCGGCATGCCGCCGAGGGAGAACCCCGCGTACACGATGTCGGCCGGCAGATCCTCGGCGGTCGCCGTACCTCGGCGGAGACCTCGTCGAAGCCCACCTGTCGCGCGTAGCCGACACCCTCGTCGAGATCCTGGAACGTCTTCCCGTCGTAGAGGTCCGGCGCATGAACCGTGTGGCCGGCCTCGCGCAGCTCATCGGCGAAGGCGAGGAACCCGGTCGTCTGCCCGTGCGCGTGATGGAACAGGAGCACCGTCGTCATCGCCGAGACTCTAGCCAACCTCGACAGGACCCGCTCAGGCCAGGCCTTTCAGCACGTCGTCGACCCGCCCGGAGGATGCAAGGTGTCGGTAGGCCCGGCTGCGGGTTCCTCGAGGTGGGACGACCGCTTCGCCCCGTGGTCCAGGTGCCGCGGGGAGGAACGATGATCGGCTACGTCGGCAACATCGAGCGAGCGACGGAGGAGAACACGAACTTCAGGACCGTGGCCTTCACCGGCGCGCACGAGCAGCTCACGTTGATGCGCCTGGCGCCCGGCGAGGACATCGGACGCGAGATGCACCCACACGTCGACCAGTTCCTGCGCGTCGAGCGCGGGCGAGGCCGTGTGGAGCTCGGCACCGCCGAGGGCCGCATCGATGAGACCTACGACGTCGCCGACGGGTGGGCGATCATCGTGCCGGCCGGCGTCTGGCACGACCTGGTCAACACCGGCGACGAGGACCTGAAGCTCTACTCCTTGTACGCACCGCCGCAGCACGCCGACGGCACGGTGCACCGCACCAAGGAGGACGCGGAGCTCGCCGAGGCGGCAGCCGGGTAACGCCGCACCCGCATCGTCGATCCGGCGTCACCGTCACGCGGCCGCGGTAGCGTCTGGCCGTGGATCATGACGACGCGTACTTCGACGAACGCGTTGCCGCGAGGTACGACGGGTCCGGCGGCGATGAGTTCGATGCAGCCGTGGTCGAACGGACCGTCGATCTCCTGGCGGAGCTCGTGGAAGGCGGACGCGCCCTCGAGCTGGGGATCGGGACGGGAAGGATCGCACTCCCGCTCGCCGCTCGTGGCGTGCCGGTGCACGGGATCGACCTGTCGGAGGCGATGGTCGCGAGGCTGCGCGCGAAACCCGGTGGCAACGACGTCGGCGTGACGATCGGCGACTTCGCGACGACCACGGTGGAAGGGTCGTTCTCGCTCGTCTACCTGGTCTTCAACACCATCATGAACCTGACGACGCAGGCTGCGCAGGTCGCGTGCTTCCGCAACGCGGCGGCGCACCTCGAGCCGGGCGGGTGCTTCGTGATCGAGGTCATGGTCCCGTCGCTGCGGCGGCTCCCGCCCGGTGAGACCTTCCACGTCTTCCACGCGAGCGAGGACCACTGGGGGATCGACCAGTACGACGTCGCCACGCAGGGCCTCACGTCGCATCACCTCGACGTCACCGACGGGAGGATCGAGCACCTCGCGATGCCGTTCCGCTGCGTGTGGCCCTCGGAGCTCGACCTGATGGCGGAGCTCGCGGGGATGACCGTGCGCGAGCGCTGGGAGGGCTGGAGGCGGGAGCCCTTCACGAGCGACAGCGAGCGTCACGTCTCGGTCTGGGGGAAGCCGCACGCTGGCTGAGGGCTCAGCCTCAGCGGGCGAGGGCTTGGAAGACGTCGTAGATCATGAAGGCCGGCCAGAAGATGCCCTGGAAGAACGCCAGCACGAACCCCCAGAACGTGTCGGCCTGCTGGAAGAACCAGACCCAGGCGCCGAAGATCCCCAGACCGTAGATCGCGCCGCCGCCTGCCGCGCTGGCGTTGCCGTTACTCATCGCGTACCTCCCTGCCCCCAACACCCGCGCTCATGTACGTCACGGAACCGGACGTTTCAGCAGCACCACCGGCCAGGCGACCAGGTCACCGGACTTCACGGTGAGGCCGATCGCCTCCCAACCCTCGGCGCCGAGCTCGTTGAGGCGCTGAGGCGTCAAGGTTTCCGACTTCTTCAGTCCCTTGGCGTCTTGCAAGGGAACGACCAGGTACTCCCACTTCATCTCGGACCCCTTCCTTTCGGCCTCATCAACGACGCGTCGCTCATATCGATAGGCGCCGATCAGCCATGTGCGAGGGCATCCCCGGGGCGTCTCCCGAGGACCGGTCGATCCGCCGGACCCGGAGGCACTGGCTCACGCGGTACCTGCGGAGGTCCCGCAGCTCCTTCGGGTCGAAGTAGACCGTGGAATCCTCCGTGGCGACGATCTCCGGGTGATCGACCTGGTAGGTGCATCCCTCGTGCACGATGGTCGCCGACCCGCTGGCGAGCACGTTCTTGAGCCAGTCGCTGTTCGGCCCGTAGACCGTCGCGATCACGAACCCGTCCTCGGTGGGTTCCGCCGCGACCGGGGTCGCATAGGCCTTACCGGACGTCCGGCCCGTGTGACGGATCACCGAGGCGTACGCCCCCGGCGTCCCCGCCTTCCGCATCTGGTACGGGTTGCCGACCGCACGAGCGAATCGGCGGACGCCGTTGAGCACCCAGGGGGTCTTCCTCCGCATCCCGATCGAGAAGACGATCAGGACGATCACCGCTCCGAGCAACAGGACACCCGTGAACATCAGCATCGGTCTCAACATCGCAGCCTCCAGAGCGCTCGCTACCCCCAAGCTTGGAGCAGATGCACCGGGTCACTCAGGGCCGGACGGCCATACGCCGGATACCCACACGACCTCCACCAGGATGGAGCGCAGCCTGGGCCGGTCGACCTCAGGGGACTACGAGCGCCGCTTCGACCTCGTCGAGGTGCTCGCTCCGGTGCGCGGCGCGCACGGCGTAGAGCGGGCTGTCCGGGTCTCGAGGCCAGAGGCGGTCGAGCGGGAGGGTCGCCACGCGGGCGTCGGTCTCCTCGGCGATCCGGAGCGCCAGCCGGGCGGCCTCGAGCGGAGGGATCGCGTGGATCAGCGGGCGCGAGGCGTCGTTGATCCAGTCGACGTCCTCCGGCTCGGCGTCGGAGGGCGCGAACGGCTCCCCACGCTCCAGCTTGTCGGCGAGCGCCAGCATCCGGGCATCCCAGAACGCGATGTGGCCGAACACGGCGGCGACCGTCCAGTGCGGGTTCACCGGCACGCGAAGCTCGTCCTCATCCAGCCGCTCGACCAGGGCACGGAGACGCTCGCGCTCGCGCGCGTTCTCCTCGATGTACGGGCGATCCTCCGACATGCCTGCCTGACCATAGCGCCGACAGACGGGACCCGTTCCCGCGCCGACCGTTGACCGGCCCTCACCCGGGCGCATAGGGTCCCGACCACATGGCCGAGGTGGTCCCGTCGCGCACCCGCGTGCTGCTGATCGGAGCCGGTCGGCGCGCCCGGCAGGTCATCCTGCCGGCGATCCACGCGTCCTCGGATCGTGTCGAACTGGTGGGAGTGTGCACGCGCTCGGAGCGTGAGCTCGAGCTGCTGGGTGGACGGTTCCGAACCACCACGAAGCTCCTGGACGACGTCGACCTCTCCGCTATCGACGCGGTCGTCGTGGCGGTGGGCCTGGCGGAGGTTCCCGGCCTCCTGGACGAGCTCGCCCGGCGAGCCGCGCCCGGCCTCACCCTGATGCTCGACACGCCGGGGCTCGCGGCGAAGGATCTCGGCGCGGAGAAGCTCTTCGCCAGGTTCGCCAGCGTGCTGGCCTCCGAGGACAACTACGCTCTCCCGCTGTTCGTGCTGGCCCGGCGGCTCGTCGACGAGGGCGCGATCGGACCTCTGCGCCGCGTGTTCCTGATGCACAGCGGGTACCGGCACCACGCGCTCGCCGCCCTCAAGCAGCTCACCGGCGCCGCTCACCCGAAGCGGGTCCGCGTCGCTCGCTGGAGCGCATCGGCAGCCGACGTCCGGGTCCGGTTGCCCGGTGACGTCCGAGCGCTGATCGTGGAGCCTCGTCGGTACGGATCGGGCCGGACGATGATCGTCGGTGAGAAGGGCTTCATCGCCGACTATCCGATCGAGCACCCGAAGGCCATCGAGGTTGGCTACCGGACTGAAGAAGGGCGGTACCTCGGGCTCTCCGTGGACGGCGAACCGGCGCCGGACACCGACCTCGATCGGGCGTTCGCCGCCGGGTTGGACAACGCCCCGCTCGAGGACCCTTCGCTCATGAACCAGATGAAGATCCGAGGCTTCATGGAGCTGCTCGATGGGCTCGGCGACCCCCGGTCCCGGTTCCGCTACCCGGCCCTGGACGCGATCGCCGATGACCTCACGCTCCGGTTCGCGGAGCGGCTGCCGTTCGCGATGCCGGGACAGCCGTCCCTCGTTCGGTCGGCAGCCCGCTTGGCCGCTCCGTTCGTGCGCTCAGGTGGTGACGAGGGCTGAGCGGCGAGGAGGTCCCGCCCGGGTTCCGCGACGCTCGGCACGTCGACGACGGCCGAGAACTCCGCTGCGACGTCTGCATCATCGGATCGGGGGCCGCCGGCACGACCCTCGCGCTCCGGCTCCGCGAGCGGGGGCGGTCCGTCCTGCTCCTGGAATCGGGCGGGGTCCGTCCGCCCCCCGACGACGACCCTCTGTACGAGCTCCCCACGACGGCGCTCCCGATCGGCAGGGTGACGCGGGTGAGGGCGCTCGGCGGCACCACCAACGTGTGGTGGGGCGGCGCCGCGATGCTCGAAGAGACGGATGTCGCGCCGCGCCCGTGGCTGGGCTTCCCGGGGTGGCCAATCGAGCGCGGCGAGCTGATGCCCTTCTACGCTCGGGGATGCAGGACCCTCGGGGTCCCGGACCTCACCGCGGTCCGGACCGATCGGTTCCGGGATGGGAAGGGGTTCCTGGTCCAGAACGACGACCTCGGCGTGGCCACGCTGTACTGGCCTCGCCACCCGCTCCGGTTCGGCCATCGGCTCGAGCGCGCGGTGCGGGACGACCGCGAGCTCGAGACCTACCTGTTCGCCCACGTGACGCAGCTCGTGCCGTCCGCCGACGGGGGCGTCGGTCGGGTCCGTGACGGTCCGCGACCGTGGCCGATCGGACGTTCACGGTTCGACCGCACGGTCGTGGTGCTCGCCTGCGGCGGCATCGAGAACGCTCGCCTCCTCCTCGCGTCCGCGAACGATCGCGGGCGGCCTCGGCAACGACCACGACGTGGTGGGTCGCTACTACATGGACCACCCGAAGGGGGTCGTCGGGAGCGTCTCGCTCGACCCGGGAGGGGGGCCGCTGCTCCACCCCGGGTACTGGGACAGCCGTCCCGGCCGCTACCGGCTGGGGGTGCGCCTCTCCCCGGCGAGGCAGGAGGAGGAAGGGCTCCTCGACGCCTACCTGCGCTTCCACCCGATCCTGGCCACGGAGGGACGGGGCACCGAGGCCCTTCGCGCGCTCCGTCGCCGGCCCACCTCCGCGATCCGCAGCCGGAAGGTGCTCGCTGATCTCGTGGCCGGCTCCCCCGATCTCGCTCGGTTCGCGCGCTTCAAGGTCACCAACCGAGGCGCGGTCGAGATCCGCCGAGATCCACAACTTCCTCGAGCAGGCGCCCCGGCCCGAGAACCGGGTGACGCTCTCCGATCGCGTCGACCGGTTCGGGACGCCGCTGCCGCAGCTCGCGTGGTCGATCGACGAGCGGGAACGGCAGACGATCCGACGGCTGCAGGCCCTGCTCGACGAGGACCTCCGCCGGCGCGGGTTCGGCCGCGTCGACAGCCCGCTGCTGTCGGGAGACGACGAGCCGTGGGGCGATCAGCAACGACGCCTCGCATCACATGGGCACGACGCGGATGGGCCACGACCCGTCGACCTCGGTCGTCGACCGCGACGGCCGCGTGCACGGGATGGCCAACCTCTATGTGGCGGGCAGCTCGGTCTTCCCCGCCGCCGGCTACGCGAACCCGACCTTGACCATCGTGGCGTTGGCGCTCCGGCTCGCCGACCACCTCGCCGAGCTCCGCTAGTTCACCGCCCGTCCTGACGCATCGGTCGCGTAGCGGAGGTACACCGTGCCGTTGCCGAACCGGCGCTCGTCCAGGAGCTCGAGGTCCAGGCGGACGCCGTTGGGGAGGCCCGCCGTGCCGCCTCCACCACAACGGGCACGACGAACAGGTGGAACTCGTCGACCAGTCCGGCAGCGATCGCCTGAGCGGCGAGGTGGGGACCACCCACGTTGAGGTCGCGCCCCGACGACGCCGTCAGCTGCCGGATCATCGTCCGGGTCGAACGTGCGTGCGATCGTCGTCCTGGCGCTGGAAGCCGACGCAAGCGTCGTCGAGAACACGATCTTGTCGGCCGACCGCCAGATCTCCGCGAAGTCCCGGATGGAGCCCGGCTCGTCGGCGAGGTCCATGGCCTCCCAGGCGACCATCACCTCGTACATCCGGCGGCCATGGAGGTAGGTGCCGACCGACCGCTCGAGGTCGTTGACGAACATGTGTACCTCGTCGTCCGGCGCAGCCCAGTCGAAGGTGCCATCCTCGTCGGCCACGTAGCCGTCGAGCGACATGATCACCGAGTAGAGCAGCTTGGCCATGGGCGCGCCTCCCTCATCTCCCCCATCTTGACCCCGCGAAGCCTCCGCGGGAGGTTCACGAGCCCTTCACATCTCGCCGTCAGCCTGGACACAGACGAGACGAAGGAGGTCGAGATGCGACGAGGAGTCGCGATCGTCGTTCTGCTGATGGTGATCCTGGAGGAATCGGCATCGGGGTCGCCGCCTATCAGGCCGGCGAGCGGAACGGCATCACCCAAGGTGTCGAGCAGGTCCAGACCGCGCAGGAGAACGGTCAAGAGGTGCAGGTGGTGCACGTCGTGAACGAGGGCAGGCCCTTCTTCTTCCCCGGGTTCTTCCTCTTCCCCCTGTTCTTCCTCGGCCTGTTCTTCGTGATCGGCGGGATCTTCCGAGGGGCGGGACGTTTCGGCTGGAAGGGCCACCACGGTCCGGGCCCGTGGAACGAGGAGGGCCGGAAGCGGTTCGACGATCGCGCCACGGAGTGGCACGAACAGCAGCACGGCGGATCGCCGCCCGGTCAGGCGGCCCCCACCCTCTGACACCGACCGGAGGGCGGGGGCGGTTGCCTCCGCCCTCCTGTCGCGAGAGGCTCGGACGCGATGCAACGCATCCTGGTGGTCGAGGACGACATGCAGATCGCGCGCACGCTCCGCGACTATCTCGAGGTGGCCGGGTTCTCCGTGACCGTCGTCGGTGACGGCTCGGCCGCCGTCGCCAGCTTCCGGGGCGATCATCCCGACCTGCTGGTGCTCGACCTCGGCCTGCCGGGGATGGACGGCCTGGACGTCGCGCGCGAGCTGCGGCGCGCCTCGACCGTCCCGATCATCATGCTCACCGCGCGAGGCGAAGAATCCGACCGGATCGTCGGCCTCGAGCTCGGCGCCGACGACTACCTCGTGAAGCCGTTCAGCCCCAAGGAGCTCGTGGCCCGCGTCCGCGCGGTGCTGCGCCGTACGAGCGGCATGGCGGGATCCGAAGTATCGCGGGCCGGCGACGTCGAGGTCGACCTGCTGAAGATGCGGGCGCGCATCGGTGACCGCACCGTCGACCTCACCCCGACCGAATTCCAGCTGCTGGCGACGCTCGTGCGGGAGCCGGGCCGCGTGTTCACACGTGGGCAGCTGCAGGACGCGCTCCACGGCGTCACGGTCGACTCGTACGACCGCGCGATCGACGCCCACGTGAAGAACCTGCGGCGCAAGATAGAAGCCGAGCCCGGCCGGCCGCGCTACGTCCTGACCGTGCACGGCGTCGGGTACCGGTTCGCCGATGCCTGAGCAGCGTGAGCGTCACGGCCCGGCGTGGGGCGACGGGCGGCCGCCCTGGGTGGGCGGACCCGGGTTCCGCCCCGGTCCCGGACGCCGGTTCCGGCGTGGCGCGCTGGGAGCGCTCTTCGTCCTGGTGCTCCTCGTCACCGCGCTGACCAGGATCGTGACGTGGATCGCCGGCGGGAACGCGCCGGCTCCCTGGATCACGATCACCGTGACGGTCGTCGTGCTGGTCGGCATCGTGGCGACCGCGCGGTGGCTGTGGCGGAGCGGCAGATCGATCGGGATGCTGATGGACGCGGCCGACCGCGTCGCGGGTGGTGACTACACCACGCGCGTCGGCGAGGTGCCGGCACGTCAGTTCGGTCGCCTCGCCGGCTCGTTCGATCAGATGACCGAGCGGCTCGAGACGAACGAGGAGCGGCGGCGCGAGCTGCTGGCCGACGTGGCCCACGAGCTCCGGACGCCGCTCCAAGCCATCCGGGGCAGCGTCGAAGGCATGCTCGACGGGCTGTACCCGGCGGACGCCGCGCACCTGCGGCCCGTCCTCGACCGGACCGAGCTCATGGCTCGCCTCCTGGACGACCTTCGCACGCTCTCGATGGCCGAAGCCGGCGTCCTCGCGCTGCATCGGGAGGCCGTCGATCCGCATGTCATCGCGGAGGACGGCGCGACGGCCTTCCGCCCGTCGGCCGAGCGGGCCGGCGTGCACCTCGACGTAATCGTGGCGCCGGGCACCCCACCGTCGATCGAGGTTGACCCGGTGCGCGTGTCAGAGGTGCTGGCGAACCTCTTGGCGAACGCGATCCGGCACACGCCGCGGGAAGGACGGGTCACCGTGCGCGTGTCGTCCGCCGGCACGGATGGCGTGGCGTTCGAGGTGCAGGACACCGGCCCCGGAATCCCGGCGGATCGCCTTCCGAACGTGTTCGACCGCTTCGTCACCTCGGCCGACGCGGGCGGGACCGGACTCGGGCTCGCGATCGCGAAGCGTCTGGTCGAGGCCCACGGCGGGACGATCACCGCGAGCACGCCATCGGGCGGCGGTACGTCGGTGCGATTCGAGATCGGCTCGTAGCCCGGGCCGAAACGGAGATGTGCTCGTACGCTGGACGGAACGCACGACGAGGGGGGCACGCGATGACGCATCTCACGATCACCGAGCACGAGACCGAGCAGGTCGAGCGCGCGAACAGGGACGGACACCAGCCGGTCGTCTTCGTCCACGGACTCTGGCTCCTGCCGAGCAGCTGGGACCGGTGGGCGGACCTGTTCGAGAAGAACGGCTTCGCAGCGCTGACGCCCGGATGGCCCGACGACCCGGAGACGGTCGACGAGGCCAACGCCGAGCCGGAGGTGTTCGCCCACAAGTCCGTGGGCGAGGTCGCGGACCACTTCGACGCGATCGATCGCCGAGCTCGACAAGAAGCCCGCCATCATCGGCCACTCGTTCGGCGGCCTGCTGACGCAGATCCTCGCCGGGCGCGGCCTGTCGGCGGCGACCTCGGTGGCGATCGACCCCGCGCCGTTCCGCGGCGTGCTGCCGCTGCCGATCTCGGCGCTGAAGTCCGCGTCACCCGTCCTGAAGAACCCCGCCAACCGCAACCGCGCCGTGCCGCTCACCTACGACCAGTTCCGCTACGGCTTCGCCAACGCCGTGAGCGAGGACGAGGCGAAGGAGCTGTACCAGACGTACGCCGTCCCGGCGTCGGGCGAGCCGCTCTTCCAGGCTGCGTCGGCGAACCTCAACCCGTGGACCGAGGCGAAGGTGAAGACGCAAGAACCCGCGAGCGCGGTCCGCTCCTGATCATCTCGGGCGAGAAGGACAACACCGTGCCGTGGTCGATCGCGAACGCCTCCTACAAGCGGCAGAAGCGCAACGAGGGCGTGACCGAGATCGTCGAGATGCCGAACCGCGGCCACGCGCTCGTGATCGACAGCGGCTGGCAGGAGGTCGCCGACACCGCGCTCGCGTTCGTCCAGCGCTTCGTCTGATCAGCTGAGGCACACCGCGTAGGCGGTGACCCGCTTGGCGGCTCCGGCGACGTTGTAGACGCGGCTCGTCCACCCGTCGTCGGGGATGTGGTCCCCGTCGCCACCGTCGGACGGGAAGCTCGCCACCAACCGACCACGGTCCTCCGGGCCGCCCAGCCGGGCACCACCGCCCACCACTTGCTCGCCCGGTCCGCAGGCCACCCGGTGACGATGCGCGCTGCCCGGTGCGACCGAGAACGGGCCCTGGCTCACGTAGCGGAGGGCTCCGCTCCGAACGCAGATGGCATACACGGAGAACCCGCCTGTCCCACCGTTCACGTCGTAGATACCTCCTTGCCACCCGTCGTCCGGGCGATGGTCGGCATCAGGCCCATCCCACGGGTACGAGGAGTTGACCCAACTCCCTGTGGTCGCGATGAACACGCTTCCACTGGTGACGTGCCAGGCGGCGCCACCGCAGGCGACCGAGCCGGAACGAAGGGTCGATGTTGATGGGGCGATGTCCCCCTGCCGGTAGCGGATGTCGTCGTTCCGGCTGCAGACCGAGTACGCGGTGAGTTCGGCGGACGCCGCGCCGTTGCCTCCGCCGCGCCACCCGTCGTCGAGATCCATGTCCGCGTCGAGGTAGTCCGTAGGACGATCGGAGGTCTGCCACGCCTGGCTGACCGGGCCACCGGCCAACGAGCCGCCCCCGAGCACGTGCCACTGCGGACCCCCGCATCCGACCTCGATGCTCGATCGACTCGCTCATCGCATCGAACGGCTCATGGTCGGACGCGTACCGCAGACCGCCGACCGAGCCAAGCACGTCGTCACCGACGTTAGGATCGATCTGGACGCCGGCGGAACCGTTCGTGGTCAGCAGCAGAACGACCGCGGCAGTCAAGAGGGCAACACGACGGAACCTTCTCGCGCTCATGGTCCGGGACGATATCCCAGCCTCCCGGCCGGGCCGGGAGGTGGGCTCTCCCATCGGTCGACCGGCGTTCCACCCACCCAACCGCCGACAGAGCCAGGAACAGCTGCCCTGTGTCAGCTACTCGGTTCGCAACAGGTCAGGTCTCCGTGCGATGCGGACCCACGGGGTCGCGAGGAGGGTCACCATCAGCACCATCACCGCGACGGCGGCTGCCACGACCGCGAGTTCCCTCAGCGGGATCTCGATGCGGGTCTCGACCGCCGTGTAGAGCAAGGCGGTCACCACGATAGCGCCGGTGAGGCCGAAGACCACCGAGGTCGCGAGCGGCATCGCCACCTGCGCCAGGATCGACCGCCGGATCACCCCTGCCTGGACACCGACGGCGGACAACACGGCCAGAGCACGCCGACGCTCCATGACCCAGTCCACCGTGGCGACCAACAGCGTCGCCCCCATCACGAGAAGGAGGAACAGGGACGCCAACACCATGACGCGTCGGAGCTGGGCGATCTCCGACAGATCGGCAGGCTCCGCGCGGAGCTCCTGGACCGTCTCGACCGACGCGTACCAGCCCACGGCATCGCGGAGCGCCTCCAAGGTCTCCGGACTCCCATCCGTCCGGATGATCGCCGTCGTGGGCACGGTCCGGTAGCCGCCGTACGGCACACGCTTCGTCAATTCGAGCGACTCGACACCCTCGATCGAAGCGAGCGGCGGTAGGTGGACCCGATCGCGCGGTTGGTTCGCTAAGACGAGCACGGTCTGCGGCTCGAGCGCGTTGACCCATCTCGGGAGATACCGCGCGATCGCGTCTTGCTCGACGGACAGGTAGCCGGACTGCGCCACGCCCAGCAACGCGATCAGGATCGCGACGCCACCGACGACGCGCCCTACCGAGGACGGATCGGCCTCCAGTCGGCGCATCCCGAGCAGCCCTGAGACTGAAGGGACCCGCCCGGCGAGACGGCGCGCCAGCATCCACGCGGCCCACACCGCGGTTCCGGCAAGACCGAACGCCGTCAGGACGAGACCGGTCCCGAGGATCACGGCCGCCCGGACTTCACCGCCGTTCGTGAGCTCCGCATGACGACTCGCGCCCCACGCGAGGATCGTCGATCCCCGCGAGCAGGACGACCGGCCACAGCGACCGGACGCCGGTCTTCCGCTCGTGACGTGCGATCCCCAGGGGCGACACGACGAGCCGTCGCATCGTGACGAGGGTGATGACCACCGCGAGCAGCGGCAGGCTCACGATCACCGCGATGGCTCCAGGGAGGGGAGGCACGAAATCAGAGGGGAAGAACTCGATCCCCAGGATGATGCCGCCCGCCATGACCTGGCGAGCGATAAGGAAGACCGGGATCCCCACGAGCGTGCCCAATCCTGCAGCGACCCCCGCCTCCAGTCCCGCCAGGAGCCGGACCTGACCCTGCGTGCCGCCGGCCAACCGGACGGCGGCGAACCGCGCCTCACGTGTGGCGGCGGATAGCCGCGTGGCGGTCGCCACGAAGAGCCAGATCGGGATCAGCAGCGCGCCGGCGATCATCACGATCACGATGAGTGCACCGAGATCTAGCGGCTCCTCGGCGCCGGCGACCGGATGGAACGACGCGATCCTGGAGGCGCCCTGTTCGCTGAGCTCCACATCCGGTGGCAGGCCGACGATCGCGAAGAGCTCGTTCGGGGAGACGAGGCCAGCGTCCCCGATCGTTCCGACCTGGTGAGCATGGAACCGCGCCTCGAGCCGAGGGCCGTCGGGACCCGCGAGCACCTCCGCGAGCGCCGGCGACACCGCCATCTGGCCGGGGTCGGGGATCCGGTCGAGTCCCGCAGGCACCGGGGCATCACCGTGCGGCTGCACCGCCCATGCCTCAACGAACGCCTCGCCGTAGCGTTGCCGCGAGTACCAGAGGAGGAGACCGCCGTCCTCACGGAACCGGCGTGGGCTGACCTGCTGACCGTAGCGGACCGCGTAGCGGGCATCCCTGTTCTGGGAGGCTGGGACGACGCTCAAGGCGGCAAGCAAGAGTCCACAGCCGAGCGCGAACCCGAGCGACATCAGCGCGAGGCGCACCCACGCCGGTCTCCCGCCGGCGACCGCGAGCCGGAGGCCGAGCCCGATCAGGCGGGATCGCTTCACGCCAGGGCCGCCGCGTGCGCGAGCCGGCCGTCGCGCACCACGATCTCCCGGTCGGCGTACGCGGCCACCTGCGCTTCGTGAGTGACGAGCACCACGCTCGTCCCCTGCCGACGCGCCGCCGACACCAGCAGCTCCATCACCATCTCGCCGTTCATCGAGTCGAGCGAGCCGGTCGGCTCATCGGCGAACACGACACGCGGTCCGCTGACCAGCGCGCGCGCCACCGCGACCCGTTGTGCCTGCCCGCCCGACATCTCCCCCGCTCGCTTGTCGGCTACGTCGTCCACGCCGAGCATCTCCAGCCACGTCTGCGCGCGGCCCACGGCGTCGCGGCGCTTCAGCCCTGCGAGTCGCAGCGGGAGCGACACGTTGTCGACCGCGGTGAGCTCGGGCACCAGTTGACCGAACTGGAAGACGAAGCCGAACTCGTCGCGCCGGTACCGCGTGCGGACGGCGTCGGAGACCTCCAGGAGCGACCGGCCCCGGTAGCGGATGTCGCCTGCGTCGGGCAGCAGGATCCCCGCCAGGCAGAGCAGGAGCGTGGACTTGCCGGACCCGCTGGGGCCGAGGATCGCCACGATCTCGCCGCCCGCGATGTCCATGGACAAGCCGTCGAGGGCGACCGTGTCGCCGAAGCGCTTCGCGACGTCGACCGCCGAGACGAGCGGACCTGTCTCGCGGGACGGAGACGCCGCGGGGGCGTGCTGGGTCACATCGTTCATGGGATGTCCTTCCTGGCGCGATGCTTCGGGCCGGATCGAACGAGGCGCTCGCCCGCCAGCTCGATCCACTTCAGATCCGCTTCCAGATGGAAGAGCTCGTGGTCGCACGCCATAGCGCCGATCGCGTCGGCTGTGCGCCGCCGATCGGTGACCCCACGCATCCGCCGCAGGTGTGCGGCACGCTGCGTGTCCAAGACGCCGTCGGCGTCCCTGCCGGACATCAGTGCCACCACCACCTTCACGAAGAGCTCGCTGCGTTGTTGGGCAGCCGGTGGCTGAGGGGTGTCCAGCCAGAGCTCGAGGTCGGCGACCCCGGCGGGGGTGATCACGTAGAGCTTGCGGTCAGGACCGCTGCCGCTCTCAACCGCCGCCACATCGACCAGACCATCACGCTTCAGCCGGGCCAAGGTCGCGTAGATCTGGCCGAAGGGGAGCGAGCGGCCGCCGGGGAAGTTCTCATCGAAGCGACGTTTCAGCTCGTAGCCGTGGCGCGGCCCGTCTTCGAGCAGCCCGAGCATCGCGTGCCCCAGAGACGACATGGCGAGGACTATACACCCGATGCATACCCCGATGCTGCCGTGGGGAGGCGGCCGTCTAGGCTCCGATGGCCGTTCGCGCCATCCCATCGATGTCGTAGCTCGTCGCGTTCCCCATGATCGCGACGCCGACGCCTTCCGACGGATAGACGCGGATCACGTTGAAGAAGCCCGCACCGCCGCCCAGGTGCTCGATGAAGGCCGGCGAAGCGTCGCGCTGGTCGGCCGGGCGGAACCAACCGAGCCCCAGGTCGTACCGCTTGCCACGGAGCGTGATCTCGCGCATCGAGCGGGCCGACGCCGGCGTTAGGACCCGGACGCCATCGAGCTCGCCGTCGTTCAGGTGCATCCGGAGGAAGCGGGCCGCGTCCTCGAGCGACCCCACGAGCCCGCCGTACGGCTGTCCATTGAGGAGGAAGGGTTCGAGCGCCACCCACTTCCCCGCAGCCTTCCCGACGACCCATCGAGGCGGGAACACACGCATCGGACTCCATCTCGGGTGATAGCCCGTCGCCGCACGTGCCTGCATCTCGGGCGAGTACCCGAAGTCGGTCAGCCGCATCCCGAGCGGATCGAGGACCTCCCGGTGGACGACGTCGCCGAACGGCGAACCCGTGACCGTCGTGATCAAGTCCCCGAGCACGAGCGTGCTGAGGTTCGAGTAGCTCGAGCGGGAGCCCGGCTCGAACCGGAGCTTGGGGTGCTTCCCGAGCTTCTCCGCGAGGAAGGTGTGGGGGTCGGGAGCCGGGCTCCCGGCCGGATGGACCCAGCTCACCGGGATCGGGTTCGCGAACCCCGCCCCGTGGGACAGGAGATGCCGAGGTGTGATCGCGGCCGCCCAGGACGCCGGGCGCATCCGGTCGAGCGCCGGCACGAGGGGTGCGACCGGTGCGTCGAGGTCGATCTCACCACGTTCGACGAGACGCATCGTCGCCGTCGCGGTCACGATCTTCGTCATCGAGAACCACGGGCACACCATCTGCGGCGAGGCGGCCGTACCGATCGCGATATCGGCAACCCCCACACCTGCCGCGTCGCGGATGCCCTCGGCTCCGACCACCGCCACGGCGACCCCCGGCACGTGCGCGCCGACCATGGGTTCGAGTCGCCCCGCCAGCGTCGGGTCGTTCCGACCTGCCATGGATCGGAGTTTCCCCCGGCGACGGGGCCGAGCGCCACTCGAGGCGATGGGGCTCAGCAGGTCGTTGCGTTCTTGAAGATCTTCAGGCTCGACGCCTCGTCGTTATCCGCACTCCCGACCCAATTGAGCGATGTGAACGGCTGCAGGCATCGCTTCGTGCCACCACCGTTCGCGTCGTAGGCCCACCGAGCGTCCACCGACTTCGCGTTCCACCACGAGGACAGGTCGTCGTTGAAGTTGAGCGGCGCCAGGTTGGTCCAATCGCAGTCGCCGTCCCCATTGGTGTCGCACTGCGACAACGTGATCCTGGCGCCTTCGTAGTCGGCGTCCTCCCAGAGGCAGACCTTCCCATCGGGACAGGTCCCATCGGTCGCCGCGCTCGGAACCACGTCGACGACGATCCCGCCGTCGAGGAACGACACCGTGTCGGCGTCCACGACGACCCCTCCGGCGGGGAGCCCCGTGGGGTAGGCCTCGGCGATGGCCTCCGGCATGTCGGGATCTCCCCAGGCGGGCAGCGACATGAGCATGAGCGTGGCCGACGTGATGACGAGCAACGCGAGATGCCGTTTCCCGGAAGCCATCTGACCCCTCCTTCACCGAACGATGTCGGCGAGCCTGGCAAGGCGCGGCTCCGGGGTCTCTAGGGAGTTCCATAGTTTCCGCTGTAGGGCGTAAGACCTGCGGCAACCACGGACATATCCAGAGGAGAGGTTCGCGGCGCCGGGAGGGGCCCGTGGGACACGATGATCGGTTCGACGCGCCGTTCCCCGTGACCCTCCTGCACGGCCCCACCGCGGCGGAGGCACGGATCCTCGAGATGGTGGCGCTCGGACTCTCGACCGCCGAGATCGGGCAGCGGCTCTGGGTGACCCCGGCGGCCGTGACCTTCCATATCGGCAACCTGATCCGGAAGCTGGGGGCCGAGAACCGCACGGGGATGATCGCACGTGCGTACGCGCTGGGACTGCTCCGTCCGGCCACGTGGCCTCCCCAGGTCGATCCCGAGATCGCCGGCGTGGCTGTGCGTCAGCGACGCGTGGTGTCGTGAACGGGCGGGCGGCCCGTCAGTCCGCGGGTGATGCGCCGTGGATGCCGCAGATCGTCGCGGCGTCCGAGCCACTGTCGTTCGGGACGACCCCCGTGGAGCCGTCCGACAGCGTGCACACGACGAATGCTGACGGCAGCGGGCGATCGGTCACGTTCGGCCAGTCGGCAACGCATGCCTGGATGGGAGACCCATCGCCGAGCCCGACGACGCTGATGTTCGCATCGGGTCCTTCACCCTCCCAGCACGCCACCGTGTGCGCAGTCGACGTGGACGTCGCGATCACACCGACGGTGGACGCGATGATGACCACGAGCGCGAGCGCCGCCGCCAGGAGGAGCGTCACCTTCCGGGATCGACGCGTTCGGGTGTGCGTTCCGGCCAGCAGCCGCTCGCGCACCTCAGCCTCGACGACGGCTCCTTCGTCCGACGCACTCCACCCCGCAGCGCGCGCCGCGGGCACCGGGTTCGCGGCGCCGACCAGGTCCGAGACGTCGTCGGTCCACTCGTTCACGTGGCCTCCCCATCGGCGGCTCGGATGTCGAGTCCCCAGCCTCCGGGCTCAGCGAGCATCAACCGGAGCCTCCGTTTCGCCCGGTGCACCCGAACGTTGAAGGCAGCGGGTGAGCAGCCGAGGACCTGGGATCGCGCGCGGCGTCGAGGTCCTCCCACACGACCAGGAGGAGCGCCTCCCGTTCGGCCGCGGGGAGCCGCGAGAGCGCGACCATCACGGCGTCGCGCGCTTCGACCTCCTCGATCTCGGGCGGGACCTCCAGCGGCGGGGGCTGTGTCCCGGACAACTTGCCCCGCAGGGCAGCGCGGCGATCCGCCGCCCGGCGCTGGTTCCGCATCACGTTGCGTGCGACCGCGTAGAGCCATGGCAGCGGGTCCTCCGGTATGTCGTCCGCGTGCCGGCCCGCAACCACGAACGTCTCGGCGACGACATCCGGCGCATCCTCGATCGGCACCCGACGCGCGGCGTACGCGTACACCAGGTCCGCGTATCCCGTGAAGAGCGCCTCCCACCGTGCGTGGTCGGCGTCTCGCCCCGGACGCTCTTCGGGCATTCGAACTCCTATGTCCGGACGGCTCCCTGCACGCTACATCGCGGGGGAAGGAACCTCGGGGAGATCGTCCCGTGGACGGCGTCGCCAGAGCGGAGCCGCGTGGAGGCTCCGGTCGGCCGGCACGCCCATGACCAGGTGCACCAGGGCCGCCATGGCGGCGCCCATCGCGAACCCGGCGGCCACGTCGAGGGGGAAGTGCGCCCCGATGTACACCCGACCGAAGCACACGACGCCCGCCAGGACGAACGAAGCGAGCACCCACCGCCAGCTCAGGTAGCCGATCACCGCGACCGCGAGCGCTCCCGCGACCGCCGCGTGCCCCGATGGGAACCCCAGGCTCTGCTGACCCGCGCCGTGTTCGATCACGTTGTCGAGGAGGAAGCGCGGCCGTTCCCGCTCCACGACGATCTTCACCACCTTCGCCAGGAGGTAGATGCCGACGCCGGACACGACGAACACCAGCGCGAGGCGCCGGTACCCGCAGACGAACGCGATGACCGTGACGACGGGGATCGTGATGAAGGTGCCGTACTGCATGAAGGGGTAGATCACCGGGTAGATCCCGCTGGCGAGCTCGTTCACCCAGCGGAAGAGTTGCGCCTCCCACGAGGACAGGCCATCCTCCACGATCACCGAGGACACCAGGAGCACGAGCAGGCCGGCGACGAGGATCGCCACGTCCGAGCCTCGCCGCACGAACCGTTTCGTCGGCTGTGGAGCGGAGCGCTCCGTGCCCATCGTGCTCTCCATGGCGCCGCCACTCCCCCCTTGAAGTGGTTCACCTCGATCGCTGGGACAGGCTAGCGGGTCGCCCGTGTCGCTGCGTACCCGTACCATGCGGGCCGATGGGTGTACCGGCACGGCTCGGTCTCGTGACGCTCGGCGTCGGCGACCTCGAGCGCTCGGTGGCGTTCTACGAGGCTCTCGGGTGGGAGCGGGCGACGTCCTCCATCGCCGGCGTGATCCAGTGGTTCCACACCGCCGACGGCACCCTCGGCCTGTTCCCGCTCCACGAGCTCGCGGCGGACGTGGGCGTCAGCCACGAGCGCGGCCCCTTCCCCGGGATCACGCTCGCCATCAACGTCGAGACGCCCGAGGGCGTCGCCGTCTCGCTCGCGGCCGCTCAGGCGGCCGGCGCCACCATCGTCAAGCCCGCGACCGAAGCGGACTGGGGCGGTGTTTCGGGTTACTTCGCAGATCCCGACGGCTACCTCTGGGAGATCGCGTACAACCCGGCGTTCCCGCTCGACGGGGACGGGCGGCTGCACATCCCCTGAATCCGGCGGAGCCAGGATGACAACCCTCGGGTCCCCGACGGCCGAGCTTGCGTTCCGCTTGCGCTTGCGTTCTCCTTGCGGTACCGTGATGACGTGCCCACAGCCATCGCCGACCCGCTCGACATGCTGCCGGCCGCCCTGGCCGGTGACGAGGAGGCGGCCCGCGCGTACGCGCGGGCATGGAGCGTGCTGGTGCGGGAACTGCTCGCCGACCATCCCGATGCTCCCCCGTCGGCGGCCGCCGTGCTCGACCAGCTCGCGGTGACCGCGCCGTTCGATCGAGGCGGTCCGCTCCGAGCGCTGGTGTCGGTGGCCGAGGGCATCATCGGTCCCATGCCCGCACCGCCCGCCGCCACCGCCACCGAGCTCCCTTCCGCTCTCGAGTACCGGCGCTTCGCCCGCACCGTCCTGAGCGAGCTTGCCGGGCCGGGAACGGGGCTCGAGCGTCTCCTGGCGGCCTGGCAGCTCAGCATCACGGAGGCTGCAGAGCTGTTCGGCGTCCGGCGCCAGGCCGTCCAGCAGTGGCTCGGCGGCAATGTTCCTGCCTCACGTCAGCCCAAGCTGCTCACCGTCCAACGGATCGCGGACCTCCTGGAGCGGAACCTGGAGGTGGATCGGATCCCGCGATCGTGCGGGCGCCGGCCGCCGCCTACGGCGGACGGTCCATGCTCCAGCTGATCGCGGCCGACCGCCACCACGAGCTGCTCGAGCTCGTGGCGCGGTCGTTCGATTGGGCCACCATCGCGTGACGCGACACATCACGCGCCGCGGCGCGTACCTCCGCGTGGCCGATCCCGGCTGGGACGATCCGCTCGACGCCTCGTTCGCGGCCGAACACGGCGGCAGGTGGAACCCACCCGGTTCGTTCCCGATGCTCTACCTGTGCGCAACGGTCCAGGTCGCGCGCGCCAACGTGTTCCACCGGTTCGAGGGGCTCCCGTACGGGGTCGTCGACCTGCGACCCGAGCGGCGGCCGGACCTCGTCGAGGTGCGCGTGGCCGAGGTGCGCGCGGTCGACGTGGTGACGGCTGCCGGTTGCCGAGCGGTCGGGTTGCCGGCCACCTACCCCTTCGACGACATGCGCCGCCGGACCGGGTGGGAACGCACGCAGCCCATCGGGCTGCGTGCGTTCGAGGAGGGCGAGGCGGCGATCGCCGCGCGGAGTGCCGCGCTCGCCTTCGGCGAGCGCGGCGAAGAGCTAGCGTGCATCATCCGTCGACGGAAGGATCGGCCTCGGCTGACGAGCCGGCGAGCCTTCGACGCGTGGTTCGACTGAGCCCGCGGCCGCAGGTGAACGGACCGTGCTGGCGGCGTGACGAAGGTGTTGCGATGGCGGGTGCTCGTTGACCGCGTGCCCGAGGGAAGCGTAGGGTCGACGCCAGGTCCACACACGAACGACCGACCGGACGAACTGGAGGTCGCGGATGCTTCGGCACCGCGGCCTTCGTGCATCTCCGGGTCCGTTCCTCGAGAGGATCCGCGACGGAAGGAGCACGAGATGAGGAGCCACCGCGATCCGAGGACCTTGCTCCCCGCCCTGCGAGGCGCGCTGCACGACCACCAGATCACCGTGGAACGGATGTCGGTCGTGAACGACCACATCGTCACCTGGAGCCGGCTCAGGGGTGTGAACCGAGATGGCATCCCGGCGCTCGGGATCCCGGCCAACGGCCTCCGGCTCGACGTCCCGTGGGTCACCGTCGACCGACTCAGCGAGGACGACGAGCCCGCCCGCTGGTCGGTGGTGGACATCGCAGAGGTCTACCGCCAGCTGATGCCCGTGGAGATGGCGGAGACGTAACGCAGGCGTTACGTCGCGGCCTCCGCGCCGACACCCACGCCTCGTAGCCTGGAGATCATGGTGACGAACAGGAGCGGATCCGACGTCCCGGTCGTCGCGCTCATCGCGCACGACGCCAAGAAGGACGACATGGTGCGGCTCGCGACCGAACACGTCACGCCGCTCGCGCGGATGCGCCTGCTCGGCACCGGCACGACCGGTTCGGTCCTGCACGACCAGCTCGGACTCCACGTCGATCGGTCGGCGAGCGGTCCGCACGGGGCAATCTCCAAATCGCGGCGAAGATCGCCACGGGTGAGGTCGACGCCGTGGTCTTCCTGCGGGATCCTCTCACCGCCCACCCGCACGAGCCCGACATCCAGGCGCTCCTGAAGGTGTGCGACGTCTACGACGTGCCGGTGGCCACGAACGTGGCGGGAGCGAGGATCCTCCTGGAGCACCTCGGCACGTGGCAGCCTGGCGGGTTCGCAGCCTGAGCGCTACGACTCCGACTTCGGCGTCCGCGACTTGACCACGGCACGAGCCAACAGCAGCGCCGCGATCGCGATGAGCTGACCACCGAGGATCACGCGGTTCACGTCGATCGCGGGACGCCAGTCCACCTCGTCGCCCTTGATCACGAACGCCCCGGCAGGCTTGGCGTTGACACCGAAGCCGCTGCCGGCACCCGTCCCCTCGCCCTCGGGCCCCTCACCGCGCCCGCCACCGGCGCCGCCCTGCACGCGCGCCGCGGGGATCACGGTGACGCCGTTCTTCTCGTACGGGTCGCCGAACACGCGCCGGACGGTCAAGACCTCCTTGGCCTGCTCGATCGTCTGCCGCACATCGCTCTGCTCGTCCATCTCGGCCTCCCTTCGACCCCTCCACGCTACCCCCGAACGCGCTGGACGACCCCTGCCGTTCGGATGGTGGGTGGAGGCCCGACCGTCACCCGACGGCCCTTCCCTGGAACGAGGAACCCTCCCTTGCCGTAGCCGGCTCGCGACGACACCCTGGGAGCATGGATCGACGGGAGCTGCCGGTGACATCGAGCACCGAGCCGATCGACGGGTGGCGGGTCTGGAACGTGCGCCTCGATGGGGAAGGTCATCCCGAGCTGCTCCCGGCGGGCTCGGGCGTGGACGCGTGGCGTCCGCGCGAGCCCGTCCGGGCGCGCTGCGGCAAGCCCACCCTGCTCCGCGCCGGCCGCCCGCACGACGCCCCCGATCCGCGGTGCTCGTGCGGGATCTACGCGCGGCGCGGACTCGACCGGTCGCCGCGCGTCACGCCGTCGTACCCGGTGCCGCCGGTCGTCGGCACGGTGTCGCTCTGGGGCCGGGTGATCGAGCACGACGAGGGGTGGCGCGGAGCGCTCGCGTACCCATCCCGACTGACCCTCGCCTGCACGCTGTGCCTGGGGTTGGAGCCGGGGGGAGGCGAACCGGTGGTGATCCACCGGTTCGCCGGACAACTGTTCCCGCTGTGCGAGGCGCACCGCCTGGGCGTGCAACTGCCCGACGGGCGACGGACCCGCGACGCGGGTCTGGAGCCGGCCGGGCTGCGTGGTGCGCTGCTCGACACCTACGGTGTCGACCTGCTGCCCTTCGAGCCGGTGACGCAGGTGTGCTCCCGGGCGGCGGCGGAGCCGCCGCCCGGCTACTGGCCGGTGATCCGCGCGGTTCGGTGACGCAGGAAGAAGGAAGGCTCAGCTGGCGAGCACCGCGTCGAGCGTGATCGGCACGGAGGCCAGCGCCCTCGAGACCGGGCACGCGTCCTTCGTGGCGGCCGCGACCTTCTGGAACTCCTCGTCCTCGATCCCGGCGGCGCTGACCCGGGTGCTCAGATGGATCCCCGTGATCGTGAAGCCGGCTTCGAGCTTCTCGATCGTGACGTCGGCGGTGGTGGCGACCGAGATGTCGGTCGCGCCCGCCCGGCCGAGCCCGCCCGACAGGGCCATCGAGTAGCACCCTGCGTGCGCGGCGCCGACCAGCTCCTCGGGGTTCGTGCCCGGTTCATCCTCGAACCGCGTGCCGAACGTGTACGTCCCCTCGACGGCGCCGCTCCCGGTCTGGAAGGTGCCGTTCCCCTCCTGCAACGAACCCTTCCAGGTGGCGTCTGCTCTACGAACGGGCATGTCGGATCCCTTCGGTCGGATGTCGGGCGAACTCCAACCCCGAGCTTCCCACAGGCCCGCCGGGAAGGACGTGGGCGCGCTCAGAACGAGCGGTGGAGCGAGGCGAACCCCGGCTTGATGGTGCCGTCGATCAGCTCGAGGCGTTCGTCGAACGGCAGGAACGCGGACTTCATCGCGTTGATGGTCACCCAGCGGAGCTCGTCCCATCCCCATCCGAACGCCTCCACCAATCCCGCCAGCTCACCCGTCATGGAGGTGGAGGACATGAGCCGGTTGTCCGTGTTCACCGTGACCCGGAAGCGGAGGTCCGTGAGCAGGCCGATCGGGTGCTCCTTGATGGACGCCGCGGCGCCGGAGTGGACGTTCGATAAGGGGCAGAGCTCGAGCGGGACACGCTTGTCACGGACCAGGGCCGAGAGTCGGCCGAGGGTGGGCTCGCCGTCGATCTCGATGTCGTCCACGATCCGGACGCCGTGGCCGAGGCGCTCCGCGCCGCACAGCTGGACGGCTTCCCAGATGGACGGGAGGCCGAACGCCTCGCCCGCGTGGATGGTCAGATGGAAGTTCTCGCGGCGTACGTGCTCGAACGCGTCGAGGTGGCGGGTGGGTGGGAACCCCGCCTCGGCGCCGGCGATGTCGAAGCCGCAGACCCCACGGTTGCGCCAGCGGACGGCGAGCTCGGCGATCTCCAGGCTCCGCGCCGCGGTGCGCATCGCGGTGAGCAAGACCCGGACGCGGATCGTGGATCGGGACTCCTCGCCCTGCCGGAACCCGTCGAGGACGGCCTCAACGACCTGATCGAGCGAGAGGCCACGCTGGAGATGCAGCTCGGGCGCGAAGCGGACCTCGGCGTAGACGACACCGTCGTCGGCGAGATCCTCGGCGCATTCGCGTGCCACGCGCGCGAGGGCGTCGGGTGTCTGCATCACGCCGACCGTGTGCACGAACGTCTCGAGGTACAAGACCAGGTCGTGCCGGTTGGCTCCGCGCGTCATCCACGCGGCAAGCTCCTCCGGATCGTGCGTGGGGAGATCCGCGTAGCCCGTCTCCGTGGCCAGCTCCACGATGGTCTCGGGGCGGAGCCCGCCGTCGAGGTGGTCATGCAGCAAGACCTTGGGTGCACGGCGGATCTCGTCGATCGACGGATGGGCAGACGTCACGATGCGTCCATCATGGCAGCTGCCAACGACGGAGCGACGCGTGCGCGAACGGGTGGGTCCGTTCCCTGGCTCGGGTGGCGAGCGCTACACGGCCTTGCGGTAGAGCCGCACGGCGTTCGGCACGAAGATGATGAGGATCGCGATCGCCCACGCGAGCGCTTCGATCACGTACTTCGCGGTCGGACCGCCGATCGTGAGTGCGCGCACCGCATTCGCGGTCGCCGACACCGGCTGGTGGTTCGCGAAGACCTGCAGCCACGGGGGCATCGTGTCGGTCGGGACGAACGCCGACGAGGCGAACACCAGCGGGGCCAGCACCGGGAACGCTGCCGCTTGCGCCGTTTCCGGGTCCTTCACCGCCAGCCCGACCGTGGCGAAGATCCACGACATCGAGTACCCGAACAGCAGCACCAGCAACCCGGCTGCGAACAACGCGAACAGGTTCGTGTGGATCCGCCACCCCACCAGGAAGCCGACCACCATCATGAGGAGGACGACGAAGACGTTCCGGGTGAGGTCGGCGAGCGTCCGGCCGGTGAGGACCGCGGATCGTCCCATCGGGAGGGCGTGGAAGCGCTCCATCAGCCCGCTCTTCATGTCGGTCGCCAGACCGATCGCCGTGGCGATCGCCCCGAACGTCACGGTCTGCACCCAGATCCCGGGCATCAGGTAGTCGACATACGGGATGGGAGAGGTGTCGATCGCCCCGCCGAAGACGAACCGGAACATGAGGACGAAGATCACGGGCTGGATGGTCGAGAAGACCAGGAGTTGCGGGACGCGCACGTAAGCGATGAGGCCCCGTTGGGCGATCGCGAGCGTGTCACGCACGATGCCGAACCGGATCCGATGGTCCCGGGCAGTGTCCACGGCCACGGAGACGGCGCTCACGGCTTCTCCTCCTTCGCTCCTGGCATGGAGCGCATCGCAGCCTCGTCTTGGGTGGCGACGTCCTCCGCGTGGTGCCCGGTGAGCGCCAGGAAGACGTCGTCCATGCTCGGCTCGCGGACCATCAGCGTGTCGGGCTCGACGCCGCCTTCACCCAGGACCCGCAGCACCTCGACGAGCACGTGCGCACCCGTGTCCGAGGTGATCCGGAGCATCTCGCCTTCGCGTTCCACACGACCCTCGATCCGCCCACGCAGGAGCTCGAGCGCACGATCCGCACGACCCTCGCCGAGCACACCCATCTCGACCACCGTGTTGCCGAGCTCCGCCTTCAGGCGCTCCGGCGTGTCGTTCGCGATCACGCGGCCGCCGTCGACCACGGCGATCCGGCTGGCGAGCTTGTCGGCCTCCTCCAGGTACTGCGTCGTGAGCAGGACCGTGGTCCCGTCGTGGACGAGCTCGCGGATCATGTCCCACAGCTCGTTGCGGCTGTTCAGGTCGAGACCGGTGGTGGGCTCGTCCAGGAAGAGGACGGGCGGGCGGGCCATGAGCGAGGCGGCGATGTCGAGACGGCGCCGCATGCCACCCGAGTAGGTCCGGAGCGGGCGGTCGGCGGCGTGCGCGAGGTCGAAGCGACCGAGCAGCTCGGCGGCGCGCGGGGGATCTCGAACCTCTGCATCTGCGACAGGATGCCGACCATCCGCAGGTTCTCTCGACCCGTCAGGTTGGGGTCGACCGCCGCGTACTGCCCGGCGAGACCGATGCGGCGGCGCACCGCATCCGGCTCCTTGACCACATCGTGCCCGAGGACCTCGGCATGACCCTCGTCCGGCTCGAGGACGGTGGCGAGGACACGGACCGTCGTCGTCTTGCCGGCGCCGTTCGGACCGAGGAGGCCGAACACCGTGGCGGGCTCGACCTCGAGGTCGACGCCGGTCAGCGCTTCGACCTCATCGAACCGCTTGCGGAGGCCATCCACGACGATCGCGGGACCGCTCATGAACGCGACCCTCTCACAGGTCCTTGAGATATGTCAATCATCTTGGTACCTCGACCTTCGGCTGACTTGAACTATCGAGCGACGACCCGTACGATGGAGGCGATGGGGGCTCGAACGGACCGCAAGCTGACCATCGCCACCGACGTGTGGAGGGTGATGGCGACGTTCGCATTCGCCCGCGTCCAGAGCGGGCGCCACCTCGTGCTCCTCCGTCAACTCGGGCTGACGCCCGGACACCTGAAGGCGCTCGCGGCCCTCGACCCCGCGACACCTCGCCCCATGCGTGCCCTCTCGGACGCTCTCAACTGCGACCCCTCGATGGCGACCTGGTTCGTCGATCGTCTCGAAGAGAAGGGACTCGTCGAACGCGGGACCATGCCGGCGGATCGCCGCGTGAAGACGGTGGTCCTCACGCCGTTCGGCGTGCGGACCCGCGAGCGGCTGCTCGCGTCCCTGTTCGAGCCACCGCCCGAGTTGCTCGAACTCGGCGCGGCGCGCCTGAAGGCGCTCCGGGCCGCGCTCGAGCCCCTCTCCACCCCCGCGTCGCCGTTCACGCCGGCGAGGTCGGATGGCGAGGAACCCGACCCGGTCCGGGCGTCCAGGTAGGACCTACCCACCGGATGCCGGCGGGTCCGACCGCGCCGAGAGCTGTTCCTGCGCCAGGCGTCGCAAGGCGATCAGTGCTGACTCGAAGACCAAGGTGCCGGCGAGCTCCTGCTCGATGACGTCTCCCCCTTCGGTCACCCCTCGACGCACCGCGTCGATCTCCTCGGAGGCCAGCCAGTCGGCCGCGCGCGCGTACGGGCGGAAGACGGAGACGTCGACGTCCCGCCCGATCCGCCGCAAGGTGAAGAGTGCACGAGCGAGTGAGCGGCGGGAGGGAGCCTCCGAGCTCACCTGCCAGCCGAGGTCCTCGTCGATGAACCGATCGACCTCATCGCGAGCCGCCGCGGCGTCGGGCGCGGGGTCCTCCGCAACGTCGGGGCCGAGCGCATGCCGCGCGACACCCAGCATCTCGTGCCTCGAGAGGTGGTCGTCGTCGATGGCGCGTGCAACCGACTTGACCTGCTGCAGCGACAGTCCGCCAACGTCGGTCAGGATGCGGATGAGGCGGAGCCTCCGGACGTGCGCATCCGTGTACTCGGCTTGGTTGGCGGCCGTTCGCGCACCGGGCTGCAGCAGCCCTTCCCTGAGGTAGAACTTGATCGTCGCGACCGGAAGGTCGGAGTCACGTGAGAGCTCAGCGATCCTCAGATCCGATCTCCTCTCGATGGAACGGGATGGAGAGTACCACTCTCCGTAGTCAGATAGCTCCGCTCTCCGTATTGGCGAAAGGGACGGCGAAGGAGACGCTCAGCCGGCGCGACCGACCACGAACCAGATGCCGTGCGCAGGTTCGTCACCGTCGTTCCAGAGCCGATGTGGCAGCGTGGAGTCGAAGGCCACCGAGTCGCCGGGCGCCAGTTCCCGCCGTTCGAACCCGATCTGGACGTTCAGCCGCCCCGCGATCACGTATCCGTACTCGCGCCCTTCGTGGCGCATCAACCGGTCGTCCGGCGCCGAGGAGCCACCCACCTCGTACACGACCTCCAGAAAATCCACGTCCTCGTGCTGGTGGCTGGTGAGCCGCTCCCAGCGGACGCCCGACGCCAGGTCGATCACGTGCCGGTCGCCGGGATGGAGCACCGGGTCGACGTCCGGCTCGGGAACGTGGCCGGACCCCCCGTTGCCCAGGTGCCCGTCGCTCGCGTGCCCCCGGAAGACGTGGTCCAAGCTCACGCCCAGCTCCGTCACGATCGCGTACAGCGTGCTGACCGAGGGCTTGGACTGGCCGGCCTCGATCTGCGAGATCAGACTCGCCGAGACGCCGAGCCGGCGTGCGAGCTCGCGCTGACTGATGCGGACGCGCTCGCGTTCCTCGCGGAGCCTGGGCCCGATCTCCTCGAGCTCACCGGCCACGACGCCACCTCGTCACCACGGCGGCCAGGATACTCGGCGCCCCTCGGGCGACCGCGATCCGGCGGATCCACGCGCTCGGTCCCACGTCGACCTCCATCAGATGCTCGGGAGCCTGAAGCCCGACTTGGCGACGACGTAGTCCCGGGACTCGGCCGCCTTCCGCTGCACCGCCGGCCAGTCGACGTGCAGGAGCCGCCCGTGACGTTTCATCACCCGGCCGGCGATCATGACGGTGTCGACGTTGCCGGTGTCCATCCCGGCGACGACCGCCGTCGCCGGGTCGTTCAAGGGCGTCACGTTCATCCGATCGGTGCGCAGCATGACGACGTCCGCCTGCTTCCCTGGGGTCAGCGTTCCGATCTTCGCATCGAGGCCGTTGGCCCTGGCCCCCTCTACCGTCGCGTACCCCAGGATCTCGCGGGTCGACACCGGGGACTTCCCCTGCGCGGAGGCGATGGCCCGCTGCAAGGTCAAGACCGAGCGCATCTGGTTGAACATGTCCCCGGGCACGTTCGTCTCGACATCGACGCTGAGGCTGGGTCGGAGACCACGATCGAGGAACTTCTGGATCGGGGGCATCCCGTGACCCATCATCATCTCCACGGGCGACGCGAGCGAAACGGTACCGCCCGTGTCGACGATCATCTGGATCTCGGTGTCGTTCAGCGTGGTGCAGTGGATGTACGTCGTGTCCGGGCCGAGCAGGCCCGCCGCACCCATCTCTTGAACCTTCGCGTCCTGTCCGTAGCTCCCGACACCGACGTGGGTCGTGATCCGGGCCCCCGTCTCGCGAGCGAGTTTCCAGTGGTCGCGGGACACCTCGAAGTCGGTGAACTCGGGTCCGGGCGCGGCCAGAGCGAGCGTGAGCAGCTGATCGGTCGTCGAGAAGTGCTCCGTGGCGGCGCGGACGAACCAGCTCGGTTGTCGCTCTTCCCACTTCCCCCACCAGGGGAACCCGTAGGCGAACACCGCCCGCAATCCGGAATCCTCGAGCGCTTGGATCACGGCGTCGGTGTGCGCCGGCGAGCCTTGGATGTGTGACCAGTCGAGCAGCGTGGTGATGCCGGCGTCGATCGCGCCGAGGGCCGACACGAGGTTGCCGACGTAGGCGTCTTCCGGCCGGAACGCGGGCGCCAGCTTGTGCAGCACGAACGAGATGTAGCTGGTCCTGCCCTCCAAGGGGACGTCGGTGCCGATGTTGCGGAGCAAGCCCTCCCAGATGTGGCGGTGGCTATCGACGAACCCCGGCAGGACGATCATCCCCGAGGCGTCGATCAGCTCCGCCTCGCCGTTGGACAGTGCGGGGCCGACGCCGACGATGCGGCCTCCGTCGATCAGGACATCCCCGACGCTGAAGTCGCCGACCTCGGCATCCAGGCTGAGCACGGTCCCCCCTCGGATGAGCGTGCGGTCCGTCGGCACGACGCTGAAGTCGGTTCCGGCGGGATAGAAGCCGGGGAGGTCGGCGGTCGGCGCTGGGCGGCTTCCGACCACCAGCCGGCGGGCCCGCTTGTAGTTCCGCTTCACAAGCTCCTTGATGTCACCCATCTGGAACAGAACGACGCCGAGCAGGAGCAGGATGCCGATGATCATCGGTCCGTCGTCCGGTGACAGTCCCAGGTACGGCAGGACCGTCAGGATCAGCGCGAGGAGGACCGCCGCGACCGCGCTACCGAGGAACGTCGCCCGACCTCCGGAGAGCGCCGCTCCGCCGAGGACGGCCGCGGTGATGCTGTTCAGGGCGAAGGTGGACCCGACGGATGCGTTCCCGATCGGGGATCGGCCCATCACGAAGAACGAGGCCACCGCCGCCAGCAGGGCCGAGAGCACCAGGGCCCGGACCCGGAGCCAGCTCGTCCTGACCCCGCCGCGCTTGGCCGACCGCTCGTCGAAACCCGTCGCCCGCAGCTCGAGACCCGACCCCGAGGCGTGGAGCCAGACATCCAGGACGCCGGCCGCGACGACGATGACGACGAACGCCACGGGGATCGGCCCGATCGTGGCCGTCAGGAACGAGACGAGGTCCGGGCTGATGACCCCCTGGGCCGTCGGGCGCATCGTCAGCGAGATCCCGTCCAGGATGCTCAAGGTCGCCAGGGTGGCGATGATCGACGGGATCTTGAGACCTCGGATCAGCCCGGCGTTGGCCAGGCCGACGACGGCGCCGATCAGGAGGATCACGACGATCCCCATGACGATCTGCGACGCGGACGCCTCAGCGCCGATCAGGAACGAGGCGGTGACGACACCCAGGCCGATCATGCCGCCCACGGATAGATCGAGGTACCCGACGAGCAGCGCGTGGGTCTGCGCCATGGCGGCGACGATCAACGGGAGCGCCAGGATCAGGATCTGCTCGACGTTGAACGCGTTGATGAAGCCGGGGAACCGCGAGCTCGTGTACACGAGCAACCCGGTGACCAGCAGGACCTGCAGCGCCACCGGCATCCAGAGACGGAACCGGATGATCTTGCGCCACTTGTTCTTGTCGCGAGCGTCGCGGAGGACCTTCCGAACGGCTCGTCGCGCGGTCTGGACGCGCTCGCTCATGTCCCCCCGTTCGACGAGGGAGCCTTCGGCATGGCCACACCGAGCGGCGACCTGCCCGCCCGAGAAAGACCCGGACCTCGCACCATCGCCTCGACGATGCGCAGCTCGTCGAGCTCCTCGCCGGGGATCTCCTCGATGATCTGCCCTCGGGACATCACGAGCACGCGGTCGCACAACCCGGCGAGCTCGAGGGGGTCGCTCGACTTGACGAGGATCGCCGCCCCTCCGTCGGTGCGGGTGCGGAGGGCCTTGTAGATGTCGAAGCGAGAGCCGACGTCGACGCCTTGCGTCGGCTCGTAGGCGAGGATCACCGACGGCTCCTTCAGGAAGGTGCGGGCGACCGCCACCTTCTGCTGGTTGCCCCCGGAGAGGAACTCGACCGGTTGCTCGAGGGATGGTGTGCGGATCTCGAGCCGATCGACGAGGTCCGCGACGGCGCGCCGTTCCGCCCGCCTCCGCAGGAGGCCGAACACCGAGAATCGTCGCAGCGATTGGATCGTGGTGTTCACCTTGACCCCGAGCACGGACATCAGCGCCTCGTGCTTGCGATCGCCGGGCAGCAGCATGATCCCCGCCCGCACCGTCTCGTGGGTCGAGATCAACGACAGCTCCTTCCCGTCGCAGACGACGCGTCCCGCCTTCGGCGGCTGGCGCCCCGCCAGACAGTCGAAGAGCTGCGGCTGGCCGTTCCCTTCGGCTCCAGCGATGCCGACGATCTCGCCGGCCTCCAGCGTGAGGCTCACCGGCCCGAACGACTGCCCTTGGAGGCCGTCGACCAGGAGCACCTCACGTCGATCGCCTGCTTCGGGGGAGGACGGGGGGAACGCTGCCTCGAAGGGGCGACCGACGATCAGCTCGACGAGCTCCGACTCGGTCGTCGATGGCGCGTCGAACGTGCCCCGGTTCCTGCCGTCGCGCAGGACCGTGATGCGGTCGGCGATCTCGAGGACCTCGGGCAGACGATGGCTCACGTACACGACACCGACGCCACGACGCCTGCAGGCGGCGACGGTCCTATGCAGCGCCTCCACCTCGTCGGGCCCGAGAGCCGTGGTCGGCTCGTCGAGCAGCAGGATCTTCGGATCGCTGGCGAGCGCCTTGGCCACCTCGAACAGCTGACGGTCAGCCAGGGTGAGCGACCCGGCCGGGGCGTCCGGGAACAGCTCCAGGTCGAGATCGAACGCGGCGAGTTGCTTGCGCGCCCACTTCTTCCTCCGCCAGAACGGCGGTCGCTGGTCCTCGGGCGCGGCGAGGTAGAGGTTGTTCTTCACGGGTTCTGGCAGGATCAGCGAGGTGTCCTGGTAGGCCATCGCCAGGCCCAGCCTCCGTGCCAGCGCCGGGGAATCCCGGCGGAGGGGCTCGCCCCCGATCCGGACCGTGCCCAGATCGGGGTCGACGAACCCGCTCGCGATCCCGAGGAGGGTCGACTTCCCCGACCCGTTCTCGCCGACGACGGCGTGGACCTCCCCGGCTCGACAGTCGAAGCTGACATCCGTCAGCGCTCGCACCGCCCCGAACTGCCGGGACACGCCGCTCAGCTCGAGGACGAGGTCGCCGTCCGCCGACCCTCCTCCTAGACCGCTCCCTTCCATCAGCCAGCGAACATCGCCTGCAGGACCGGGTCCGGCACGAGCGAGGTGCCGGAAACGGCCTCATTCACACGGTTCGGATCGCAGTCCGCGTCGGTCACCTGTCGCATCACGTGCGGCACGATGACCTCGGGCGGGATCGTCGCACCGTTGATCGACATCATGGCCGCGGTGACGCCGACCCGGGACTGGAAGTTGCCTCCGGCCGAGTACCAGATGTTGTAGGTGGGTTCGTTCCGGTCCGCCCAGTCGCAGAACAGGTTCTGCTCGTCGGTCCGCAACGCCACGGTGAGGTTCTTCACCGGGATCCCCAGATCCTCGTACGTCTGCAGGCCGTAGTACATGCCGTCGGCGTACTCGTAGGCCCAGCCGCGGATCTCGGGGTTGGTCGTCAGCAGCCCCTGGTAGACGCCGGGGATCGCCGGCGGGTACCAGTTCGTGTCACCGGTCGTGCTGTTCTCGTTGGCCGGTGGGTTGACCAGGTCGAGGCTGTCGGAGAGCGCATCGACCGTGCACCGCTGCCACCCGAGGGACAGAGCGTTGCCCGGCGTCCCGCCGAGGAGGGCGACCTCGCCCGAACCGACGTTCTCGTTCAGGACCTCAGCGAAGCTGTCGCCGAGCGCGCACAGGTCCTCGCCCACCACGGTCAGGTAATCCTCACCAGGGACGAGGGCACCTTCCTGGTCGGGCAGACCGACCCACCCCGCCGAGAACGAGACGTACGGGATCCCCGCATCGTCGGCCGCCTTGATCGCATCGGCGATCGCCACACCCATGTCGGGGTAGCCGACGATGAAGTCGACGCCCCGCGAGATCAGGAACGTGATGTCGTTGGCGTGGACGGCAGGATCCGGGTCGAAGTCAGCCTCGGTCGAGACGATCGTCCCGATCTCGTCGTAGGTGAGCGCCTGGAGGATCGCCTCCATGTGACTCACCGCACGCCAGACGTTCACGGTGTCCCCGCCGCCGTCCGCGTAGCCCATCACGAGCTCGCCGCCGGTTCCGGTGTCGCACTCCTGCTTGTTCCAGCACTCCATCGCCGTGTCGATGGTGGCTTGATCGACGTCTTGATCGGCCCGCGCGATGGCAGCCAGGATGATGTTCCAACTGGCCTCGTCTGACGGCTCCACGGGCCCGAGGGCCTTCTCGACCAGCGCCGGATCGGCATCGGTGCTCTCGCCGTACTGGGCGAGATCACCGCTGCCGGTGGCGGTCGCGCTCCCGGTCGGGGCAACAGGTTCGGTCGTCCCCCCATCGTCACCGCATGCGGCTGCAACCATCGCGATCGCGGCGACGAAGCCGATGATCCTGATCCGTTTCATGTTCCTCCCCCTGGGTCGATGACACTCAGACTCGTGGATCGCTCGAACATGCCAGATCCGTGCCCCTCCTCTCTCAAGGCGCCCGATCGTCGGAACCGACGATGGTCGGCGTGTTCCGGAACGCGGGCCGTCTCCGCTCTCGGAGCGCGTGCTCCACCACTCGGATGATCCGGTCACCCGAAACGAGCATGCCTCCGATGATCACGAGGCCGAACACCACGAACTGCAACGCCGTCGGCAACCCCATCGTCCTCAGCATCTGGCTGAGACCCGTGAGGAAGAGCGCGGCGACGAACGTCGACATCGGGCTGGCGAGGCCCCCGGTCAGCGCGGCCCCCCCGATCACCACGGCCGCGATCGGGCCCAGGAGGTACTGGGTGCCCACCGCGACGCCCGGGTTGCGCAGCAGCCCCGCTAGCGCGATCCCGGCGACGGCGTAGAACATCGCCGCGACCACGTAGACGAGGATCTGGTTCAGGTTCACGCGCACACCGACGACGTGGGCGGCGACCGGGTTCGCACCGACCGCCTGGAACCTGCGGCCGCCCGCCGTGTACCGCAGGCCGAGGATCAGGACGACGGTGAGCCCCAGACCGACCCAGAAGACGGGGCTGACACCCAGGATGCGGTTGGAGGTCCAGTCGGAGAGACCCGTTGGCACCGCGCTCTGGACCGGGAAGGTGCTTCCGTAGCGATTCACGACGCCGGTGACGACGAGACCAACCGCGAGCGTGACGATCAGCGCGTTGAGCTTGAACCCGCCGATCAGGATGCCGTTCACGAGGCCGACGACCGCCGCGGCGGCGATCCCGGTGGCGATCGCGATCGTGATGCTCTGGTTCGATCCGTCCCCGACGCCGACGGTGATCACCGCCGCGAGGCTCATGGTCCCCGGGACGCTGAGGTCGATCCCGCCCGTCATGATCACGAGCATCTGGCCGAGCGCGGCGATGCCCAGCACAGCACCGTAGGGAGCGATAGCGCGCAAAGAGACGCTGCTGAGCGTCGCCGGAGCCCAGATCGATGCCACGATGATCAGGAGCAGGAACGCGATGTACACCGGCAGGAACCGAGACGCGACGACGAACGACGTCAGCGCCGCGGAAGGGGCCTTCGTCGTCGTCACGCTTCACCCCCTGGCGCGACACCCACCGCGAGACCGGAGGGGTCGGCGACCCGCTGCTGTGCCTCCGCCGCCAGGGCGCGAGCGCGTTGCACGTCCGCCTCGAGGACGCCTCCGCGCATCAGGACGCGTCCGCCGGCGAACACCCAGTCGACGTTCGATGTGTCCATGCCCCACACCACCGCACCGATCGGGTCGTTGATCGGGAAGACGTTGGGGCGATCGGTGCGAAGCATCACGACATCTGCCTGCATGCCGGGCTCGAGGGATCCGGTCACGCGCCCCATCCCCGCTGCCCGGGCTCCGTCGACCGTGGCGTAGCGGATCACGTCTCGGGTGCTCATGAGTCGCGGCACGCCTGCCTTCCCGGCGAGCTTGCGATCGAACACGATGGCGTGTTGCATCGAGATCGTCGCTCGCATCTGGGCGAAGAGGTCGCCTGGGGTCACGTGTTCGTCCTCGATCCCCAGCCCCGGCCGGATGTCGCGGTCGATCAATTGCTGGATCGGCGGCGATCCGGATCCGCTCGCCATCCCGCTCGACGTCGTCAACGACAGCGACGCTCCGGATGTCGCGATGGCGTCGAGGTCCGCATCGTCGAGACCCGCGTGGTGGACGAACGTGACGTCGTCACCGAGGAACCCCTGCGCCGCGGCATCGGCGATCACGCCGCCATCGGAGCTCGAGGAGCCCGCGTGGGCATGGATGCGCAGACCGAGCCCACGGGCGATCGCCCACCGGCCGGCGACACTGTCGACATCGTTCGCGCGCGGCACGAGGAATCCGAACGCGATCGCCGTCAACGGTCCGGCGGCGGCGTTGAGTCCAGCGACGACCTGATCGATCGGCGGCCCGGCATCCTCCGGGCTCTGCCGAGCTTCCCGAGCGGCGTGCACGAACACGGTGCGCAGCCCCGCATCGGCATGAGCCTGGAGCGCGGCTTCCGCCGAACCGCCGTCGGGTCGGGCGTCGGACCAGTCGACCACCGTCGTGATGCCAGCTTCGACCGCTCCCAACAGGCTGACCAGGGTGGCTGCATAGACGTCCTCGGGCTGGAAGCGATCGAAGAGCTGGGCGGACGCGGATGCCGCGCCGCCCTGGGCGCTCTCGCCGAGGTTCCGGAACAACGCCGTCCAGGCATGACGGTGGGTGTCCACGAAGCCGGGCATGATGATGGTGTCGCTCCCGTCAACCACCTCGGCGTCGCGCGATCGGAGTCCGGTGCCGACCTCGGCCACGGTGTCGCTGTCGATCAGGACGTCCCCCCGCGTGAGGTTGGAGGTCTTCGCTCCCAAGGTGAGGACACAGCCGCCGCGGAGCAGGAACCGAGTCGTCACGTACGGCTCCCGGAACCGAGCCGGAGACGGTGCGGGGGGGACGATGGAGCAGAACCAGGGATGGCGACGTCGGTTGCTCCTCTGGCGCTCACGCTCGACCCGTCGTTCCTCTCTCGGCGCTCCCATCCCGATCCTCGGCTCGGGAGCCACCGACCATCTCGGACATACGAGAAGCGATGACGTGTGGCTCCACGATCCCGGGATCCTCCTCGGACCGAGGGGAGCCACCGCACGGTTCTCGGTGCATGGCCGGGCGGAGTCCGCCCCTCGGACCTCCGTACCGCGCGTTTCGCCGAAGTCTCGCGACGCAGATGGGGCCGTGTCAAGACAGACTGAACATCCTCCAGGCTCGCTGGATGACCGTGGGGCCCCTGGGGAACCTGGATGCGAGATGCGCGGCTCTCACGACCGGCGTATGATTCCCGACCTGAGACGGCTGTACAGTCCCGCTGTTGTACCCGGACGGTTGTGCGATGCCCTGCTGGGCGGGAGGTAGCGATGACGGACGGGTTCCCCGTGGCGACGACACCGGCGCCGGGCTTGCACGGGGTCGACTGGGAGAACCGTGTCGACTTCGATCGCCTGCGTGACTATCGGCTGGCTCGCGTCCAAGAGCAGCTCGCGAACTCCGACCTCGGCGCCGTTCTGCTGTTCGAGACCAGCAACATCCGCTACGCGACCAGCACCCACATCGGCTACTGGGCGTTCAACAAGGGTGAGCGCTACGCGCTGATCACCCGCTCCGGACGTCCGCGGATCTGGGACTTCGGCTCCGCCGCCAAGGCGCACCGACTGCAGCTCCCCCAGCTCTACGACACGGGGAACTCGGTGGGCGGGAACACGGGCCTGCAGGGAGCGATCGCCCCGGTGGTCGGTCTGCAGCGTCGGGCTGCCGAGGAGATCCGCTCGGTGCTGAAGGAAGAAGGACTGGGCGAGATGCCGCTCGGCGTCGACCTCGCCGAGACATCCGTGTTCCTCGAGCTGCAGCGGGCCGGCATCGACGTCCGCGACGGGCAACAGGTGATGATGCTCGCCCGCGAGATCAAGAGCGCCGACGAGATCACACTCCTGACCCAGGCGTGCGCGATGGTGGACGGCGTCTATCAGGACATCTTCGAATACCTGAAGCCGGGCGTGCGCGAGAGCGACGTCGTGGCGCTGGCGCACAAACGCCTCTTCGAGATGGGGTCGGAGTTCGTCGAGGCGATCAATTCGATCGCCGGCGAGCGCTGCAGTCCGCACCCGCATGTGTTCTCGGATCGGCTCATCCGACCCGGCGATCAGGCCTACTTCGACATCATCCACGTCAACAACGGCTACCGGACCTGCTACTACCGCACCTTCGTCGTCGGCCGCGCCACGCACGCGCAGCGCGACGCGTTCAAACGCTCGCGCGAGTGGATGGACGCAGCGATCGATCTCGTGAAGCCCGGTGCGACCACCGACCAGCTCGCTGCCGTGTGGCCGAAGGCCGAGGAGTTCGGCTTCGCCGACGAGATGGACGCCTTCGGGCTCCAGTTCGGCCACGGGGTGGGCGTCGGCCTGCACGAACGGCCCATCATCAGCCGCCTGAACTCCTTCGACGATCCGATCGAGTTGAAGGAGGGCATGCTCTTCGCGCTCGAAACCTACTGCCCGGCCTCCGACGGACGGTCCGCAGCCCGCATCGAGGAAGAGGTCGTCGTCACCGCGGAGGGCCCTCGGATCATCACGCTGTTCCCGTGCGAAGAGCTCATGGTGGCGAACGAGTACTGAGGGGCGCCGGTTGAGCGAGACGAGGTCGACGGTGGCGGATCAGGCGGTCCGCCTCGACATGTACCGGATGATGCAGGAGGCGCGGCTGTTCGAGCGCCGGGCGCAGGATCTGTTCCTCGAGGGGCTCGTGAAGGGGACCTCGCACCTCGCGCTCGGCCAAGAGGCTGTGGCGGCCGGCTTCGCCGCGGCGCTCTCACCACCCGATCTCGTGTTCTGCACGTACCGCGGGCACGTCCACACCCTCCTGCGCGGTGCACCCATGGGCCGCCTGATGGCCGAGCTGCTCGGCCGCGCCAACGGCATCTGCGGCGGCAAGGGCGGGTCCATGCACCTCACGGATGTCTCGAGCGGCGCGATGGGCTCCTACGCCATCGTGGGAGCGCACATGCCCATCGCGGCGGGCGCGGCGTGGGCAGCACAGGTGCGCGGGACGGGTCAGGTGGCCGTCTGCTTCTTCGGTGACGGAACGACGAACATCGGGGCCTTCCACGAGGCGCTGAACATGGCCGTCGTGTGGCAGCTGCCCGTGGTGTTCGTCTGCGAGAACAACCTCTATATGGAGTACACGCCGATCGGCGAGGTCACGGCCGTGGAGCATCCCGCGGCGGACCGGGCTGCCGCCTACGGCCTGGAGGGGATCATCGTCGACGGGAACGACGCCGACGAGGTGCACGCGGTCGCGGTGCGGACCATCGGCCGAGCGCGCAGCGGTGCCGGCCCCTCCCTGGTGGAGGCCAAGACGTACCGGCACGGCGGGCATTCCAGGGCGGATCCGGCCAAGTACCGGCCCGATGACGAGGTGCAGGCGTGGCTCGAGCGCGATCCGATCCCCGCCTACCGCGAGCGGCTGCTCGCCGAGGGCGTCGGGGCCTCGGTGCTGGACGGGATCGAAACAGCTGCCCTCGAAGCGGTGGACCGGGCCACCGAGGAGGCGAAGGCAGGGCCACAACCCGACGCGGCCTCACTCGAGACGGAGCTCTGGTCCGACGGAGGGTCCGCGTGGCGGAACTGACGTACCGCGAAGCGGTCAGCCGCGCGATCGCCCAGGAGATGGCGCGCGACGAGCGCGTGTACTTCATCGGCGAGGACGTGGCAGCGGCCGGTGGAGTATTCAAGACGACCGAAGGTTTGCTCGAACGGTTCGGCCCCGCGCGCGTGCGGGACACACCGATCTCCGAGCAAGCGATCATCGGCGCCGTCATGGGCGCCGCCATGAACGGGCTACGTCCGGTCGCCGAGCTGATGTTCAGCGATTTCTTCGCGGTCTGTTGGGACCTGGTCGCCAACCAGATCGCGAAGACGAGGTACATGACGAACGGCCAGGTGTCGTTGCCAATCGTGATCCGTACGGCCAACGGCGGCGGCGTGCGGTTCGGCGCCCAGCATTCGCAGAGCATCGAAGGCTGGGCCATGGCGATACCGGGGTTGAAGGTGGTCGTGCCATGCTCGCCGGTCGACATGATCGGGCTCTTCGCGGCGGCGGTCCGAACCGACGATCCGGTGATCGTCGTAGAGCCCAAGGTGCTCTACGCCTCCAAGGGAGAGGTTCCCGACGGCGAGGTGGTCGACCGGCTGGGCGCCGCGAAGGTGCTCCGGGCCGGCGAGCACGTCACCGTCTGTGCGCTCGGCGCCATGGTCCCGAAGGCCATGGAAGCGGCGGACCGCCTCGCCGCCGACGGCGTCTCCGCCGAGGTGATCGATGTCCGCTCGCTGGTCCCACTCGACACGTCGACGATCCTCGGTTCGGTCAGCCGCACGGGTCGACTGGTGACCGTGGAGGAGAGCCCGCGTCTGTGCGGGTGGGGAGCGGAGCTCGCATCGATCGCGGCGGAGGAGTGCTTCTTCGACCTGGACGGACCCATCGTCCGGGTCACCACGCCGCACATCCCGTTGCCCGCAGCCGATGCGCTCGAGGATCTCGCCGATCCCGTCGGCCGACCGCGTCGTGGAGGCCGTGCGACTGGCGACCGCCTGAGGCTGTCGCGAACGAACGAGGAGGAGGGGAGGGGTCATGGCAGATCGGATCCTGCTCCGCGGGGGGTACGTCCTCACCGTGGACCCGGAGCTCGGTGACATCCCGGGCGGCGACGTCCTGATCGAAGGTGACACCATCGCGCAGGTCGGCAGGGACATCTCGGCGGACGCCGAGGTGATCGACGTCACGGGCGACATCGTGATCCCCGGCTTCGTCGACACCCACCGTCACACGTGGGAGACGGCCATCCGCAACTGCGCGCCCGACGCCACCCTCGACGACTACTTCGTCGAGGTCCTCGACAGCTTCGCGCCGCTCTATCGTCCGGAGGACGTCTACGCGAGCAACCTGGCCGGGGCGCTCGAGTGCATCAACGCCGGCATCACCACCCTGGTCGACTGGTCACACATCAACAACACGCCCGAGCATCCCGATGCCGGCGTCCGTGGGCTCCAGGAAACGGGCATCCGCGCGCTCTACGCCTACGGCAGCGCGAACACCTCGCTCGTCGACTACTGGTTCGGGAGCACTATCGCGATCCCCCGCAGCGACGTCGAGCGGATCAAGAGCACGTACTTCTCCTCCGGCGACGGTCTGCTCACCATGGGTCTGGCCACCCGCGGCCCCGGCTTCTGCAAGGACGAGGTGGTGCGCGAGGAATGGAGCATGGCGCGCGACCTCGGGATCCCGATCACGGTGCACATCGCCATGGGCAAGCTCGCCGGCAAGTGGGGGATGGTGAACCAGCTCGAGGGGCTGGGCCTGCTCGGACCCGACACCACCTACGTCCACTGCTGCTACTTCAGCGACGAAGAGTGGGACCTGGTGGCGAAGAGTCGCGGCACCATCTCCATCGCTCCGCAGGTCGAGATGCAGATGGGCCACGGCTGGCCTCCGATCATGAAGGCCCGTGCCCACGGCTTGCGGCCGAGCCTCTCGATCGATGTCGTCACCACCGTGCCCGGGGACATGTTCACCGAGATGCGGTGCGCCTTCTCGGCGGAGCGGTGGCGGTCGAACGATTCCGTGTGGGAGAGCGAAGAACCGCTGCCGGCCGACGCGCTCACCGCCCGCGACCTGCTCACCATGGCCACCCTCGACGGCGCACACGTAGCGGGACTGGAGGACCGGACCGGGTCGCTGACGCCCGGCAAGCAGGCCGACGTCGTCGTGATCGATGGATCGGCACCGGGGACCGCACCGATCGTCGACCCCGTGGGCGCGGTCGTCTTGAGCGCCGACACCGCGAACGTCGACACCGTAGTCGTCGGCGGAACGGTCCAGAAGCGAGATGGGACGCTCGTGGCCGACTGGGGAGCGGCGCGCACGAGGCTGCAAGCCTCGAGCGAGTACCTGCAGGAGGCGCTCGCGAAGAAGCGGGCGGAGCAACCGGCATCGTGAGCTCCCGACACGTGATCCGCCGGGGCGACGAGCTCCAACTCGCCGCTCCCGCCGAGCTGCCGGCCGACGGCGTCCGGCGTCGGTTCGCCGTGAGCGGGTCCGACGACGCCGTCCACACCGGGTTCGCGATCTGCGAGCTCGATCCCGGGCAGGTCGGCGTGTCCCACGTCCACAGCTACGAAGAGAGCGCCTTCATCCTTGAAGGTCGCGTCGTGCTCATCACATCGGAGGGGACGTTCGCGCTCGAGCCGGGCGACTACGGCGTCATCCCCGTGGGGGTCCCGCACGTCTGGAAGAACCTCAGCGCGGCGCGGGCGCGCTGGGCAGAGATGACGGCGCCGCAACCACGCCAGAGGTACGCGGGCGACACCTACGGGGTTCCGGAGCTGGCCGAAGGAATCCCGGTGCTCGTGGATGTCCGTGATCCGCGCACCCGGTCGTTCGGGCACATCGATCCCTCGAACATGGCGGTCGACCGCCAGACCCAAGACATGCTCGCCGTCTCCGCCAGCATGCGCACCGCGCTCCTCGTCTACAGCGGCATCACCGTGAAGATGATGGTCGACACGGATCTCGGGGCGCAGCTCTCGACCATGTTCATGGTGCAATACGAGCCCGATGGCGTGGCGGGACGCCACGATCACCCCTTCGAGGAGACCTATCTGATCCTGGAGGGATCGGTCGACGCCACGTTCGACGACGCCACGTACCACCTCGAGCCCGGCGACATCGCCTGGGCAGGTGCGGGGTGCGTCCACAGCTTCGTGCACCCGGGGCCGGGAGTCGTGCGGTGGCTCGAAACGCAGGCCCCGCAGCCACCGGCGCGCCACTCATACCGGTTCGCGCGGGATTGGGAGTACCTGCCACAGCAACTCACCTGACGGCCCGCGGGCCGCGCCGAGGAGGAAAGGGACCGATGGAACCATCCGTCGTCATCGTTGGAGGAACAGCCGGGTTGGGATGGGCCCTCGCGCAGCGGTACGCCGAGCGAGGGCGACACGTCGTGATCTCGGGGCGCGACGCGGATCGAGCCGCCGGCGTCGCAGCCGCGATCGGCGGCGACGTCACAGGGATCGGGTTCGACCTCGCGGATCCCGCCGCCATCGCTCCCGCGCTCGCCGGCCTCGGCGAGGTCGATCGACTCGCGATCGCCTCGATCGAACGCGACGAAAACAAGGTGCAGGAGTACGACATCGCGAAAGCGCTCCGGCTCATCACCTTGAAGCTCGTCGGGTACACGGAGGTGGTGCACACGCTCGCTTCGCGGTTCACGGACGACGCCTCGATCGTCGTGTTCGGTGGGTGCGCGAAGCTGCGGCCGTACCCCGGTTCCACCACGGTCACCACGGTCAATGCTGGTGTCGACGGCATCGTCCGCACCCTCGTGACCGAGCTCGCGCCGATCCGCGTGAACGGGATCCATCCGGGAGTTGTCGGCGACAGCCCGTACTGGGCCCCGAAGACCGAGGCGCTCGAAGCCGTGAAGGGCCGGACGCCCACCGGGCGTCTCGTCCAGATGGTCGATGTGGTGAACGCGGCCGAGTTCCTCCTGGAGAACCCCGCCATGAACGGCGCGGATCTCCGGGTCGACGGCGGCTGGTCCCTACCGTGACGACCTCGGTCGCCTTCTTCGGGCTCGGCCGCATGGGGAGCGGGATCGCACGCAACATCGCCCAGGCCGGCTACCCGATGGTGCTTTACAACCGGACGGCCTCGGTGGCCCGCGAACTCGCCACCGAGGTGGGCGCCGAGGTCGCGGCCACCCCCGCCGAGGCCGCGGGGGCCGCCGACATCACCATCTCGAGTCTGGCCGACGACGCGGCGCTCCGCGGCGTCTACGAGGGACCGGACGGTCTCATCGCGGGGCTCCGGGAAGGAAGCATCGCCGTGGACATGAGCACGGTCGACCCATCCACCGTGCTCGACCTGAGCGCCGCACTGGAGGCGGCCGGCTCCAGCATGGTCGACGCACCCGTCTCGGGGAGCGTGGCTACGGTGGCGGCGAAGAGCCTGCTCATCATGGCGGGCGGGAGCGTCGAGGACCTCGAGCGGGTCCGTCCGATCCTCGAGACCACCGCTTCCAACGTGATCCGGGTCGGCGTCGCGGGGGCCGGCGCGGCCATGAAGCTCGCGGTGAACGCGATCCTGTTCGGACTCAACCAGGCGGTCGCCGAATCGCTCGTGCTGGCGGAGCGCGCCGGGATCGACCGGAGCGTGGCCTACGACGTCATCGCGGGGAGCGCCGTCGGCGCGCCCATGGTGCAGTACCGGCGCGCGATGTTCGAACGCCCAGGTGAAGCGCCGCCCGCGTTCACCATCGACCTCGCGATCAAGGATCTTCGCCTGATCCTCGACCTCGCCGGCAGATCCGGGGCGGAGATGCCGCAGACCGAACGGAACCTCGAGGTCATGGTGGGCGCCGCGACGCACGACCGGGGCGGCGAGGACATCGCCGCCCTCGCGGAACATCTGCGCCGCGATTGAGGTCCGCTCAGATCGCACGCATCCGGTTGTTCCGGGGGTTGTGCTCCACCTCCGCCAGGCCCAACGCCTCCATCAGCGGTGGCACGTAGTTGCCGAACCTGCCTCGCAGCCCCTTCTTCACCCCGTAGAAGCCTCCGACCGGGTTCTCCGGCGAGCGCGCCCACGCTTCGACGGTCCCCTCCGCTGCCGGCTTCTGTTCGTCGGCGTTGCCGAGGGGCATCCAGTCGCCGTGCTCCTTCAGCATCGCGTGGAGGTCCTCGATGCACCGGAGTTGGTAGCCGAGCTTGGTCGTGCCGACCTGACACACGAGGGTGGGCGGTTCGGCATCGTCGTCGCGCCACATCCGGTACTCGGACCCGCCGCTGGGCGTCTGCAAGACCCACGGATCGTCCTTCGTCCCGCTGCCGTCGGCCATGGAACGCGCCCCCTTCCGATCGTCGGAACCCGACGATACGCCGATGTGTGCGTTCCACGGAGGGCGGCGGCGGTCCCGTCGAGGGAGCGCCACGGGTCGGAGCCGGTCCCCTCGATCAAGCGGACGGCGGTAGCGTCGGGCGCGCGCCGACGACGTCGATCAAGCCGTACTCGCGGGCCTCCTCTGGGTCGAGGATGAAGTCGCGATCGAGGTCGTCGTGGATCCGGTCCACCGACCGGCCGGTGTGCCGCGCGAGGATCTCCTCCATGAGCCGGCTACGGGGAGACACGTGGGCGGCGCTACCGCCTGACCCCCGCGCCCCTCGAAGACGTGATGGGATGGATGGTCGACGTCGGCGCCGGGTGGGACGACCGGCTGGCGCGACTCAAGCGCAACGTCGAGGATCGCCGACCGTCCGGCGGGAGGGCCTGAGGACGGGTCCCCGCGGTAACGTCGGCCGGAGTGGCACACAAACGCACGTCGGTTGCACGGGCCTTGATCGTCTTCACCCTCTCGAGCCTGCTCGTCCTGATCGTCGTGGCCACCGCCGGGGTGATCGTGCTCCGCCGGATCGCTACGACGCAGGCCGAGGAGGACGCGGAGCGCGTGGCGGTCGTCGCGGCCCGCGGCATCGTGGAGCCTCGCTTGCTCGATGGGATCACGAAGAGCAGGGTCCTCCCCCTGTTGAGGATCGACGACCTCGTGAACGGCGGTCTCCTGCGTGGTCCGATCGTAGCGTTCCAGATCGTGGATGCGGAAGGCATGGTCGTCTACGCGGATCGCACCGAGCTGATCGGCACGAGCGTGGAGCTGGAGGCAGGAGAGGTCGGCGCGCTCCGCGACGTGGAGGTGACGACCTCGCACGCCACCACGCCACTCGCAGCGTCCCTCGCGTCGCCACCCGTCGCCGGCGCTCCCGCCGCCGAGGGCGCCGCGCCGCTCTTGCAGGTCTCGGTCCCCGTGACGACGCCGAACGGCACACCCTTGCTCGCGAGGGTGTGGGTGCGCCCTGCCTCCGTCGACGAGAGCGTGGGAGACCTCTGGCCGGTGCTGGCGGTCGCGCTGATCGCCCTGGCTCTCCTCCAGATCCCGTTCGCGTATCGCCTGGCGCGAAGCGTGCGAGCGTCGGAGGAGGAGCGTGAGCGACTCCTCCGACGCGCGATCGAGTCCTCGGACATGGAGCGGCGGCGCATCGCCGCCGATCTGCACGACGGCACGATCCAGCAGCTCGCCGGGATTTCGATGTCGTTGTCGGCGAGGGCCGACAACGTCGCCGCCGAGAGCCCCGAGGCGGCCGCCTCGCTCCGCGAGGCAGCCACCTCCAGCCGCGGAGCGATGCGATCGCTCCGCTCCGCCGTCATGGGTATCGCGCCCCCCCGGCTCCAAGGAGCCGGGCTCGCCGCGGCGCTCTCCGATCTGGTCGAGCCGGTCGCAGACCGGACGGAGCTCGTCGTCCCCTCCGACCTCCGCCTCCCCCCCGAGGTCGAGTCGCTCTTGTTCCGCGCCGCTCAGGAAGCGATGCGCAACGTGGTTGCCCATGCGGGAGCCGACCACGTGCGGCTCGTCGTGACATCTGACGCGCGCAGTGCGACCCTGGACGTCGCCGACGACGGTGTCGGCTTCTCGCCCGAGGACCAGCGGCGCGCGGGTGAGGACGGCCACCTCGGGCTCCAACTCCTCGAGGACCTTGCCCGGGATGCCGATGGAACCCTGGACGTGACCTCCACTCCCGGCAAAGGCACGACCGTGCACCTGGAGGTGCCGCTCACCCGATGACCGAGCAGCCGATCGATCTCGTGATCGCGGACGACCACAAGGTCGTGCGCACGGGCCTGGAGTTGCTGATCGCGACCTTCGAAGGTGTGCAGCTGGTCGGCTCCGCTGCCGACGGCAACCAGGCCGTCGAGCTCTGCGCCCAGCAACGGCCCGCGGTGGCCCTCATCGATCTCGAGATGCCGGGCGCCGACGGGATCGACGCGACGGCCCGCATCCGGGAGGTCTCGCCGGACACCAACGTGGTCGTCTTCACATCGTTCTCCGATCGCGAAAGGATCCTGCGGGCCTTCGACGCCGGGGCGATCGGCTACCTCCTGAAGGATTGCGAGCCGGAAACGCTCGAGCGCGGGATCCACGCCGCCGCCCGCGGACTCGCCCCGATCGACCCGAAGGCGGCGGCGGAGGTGCTCGCTGAGCGGGCCGCGTCGTCGCCATCGGGAGATCTCTCGGACCGTGAGCGGGAGGTGCTCGTGTTGGTCGGGAGCGGCATGGCGAATAAGCAGATCGCCCGCGCGCTCGGCATCAGCGAGAAGACCGTGAAGGGACACCTCACCCGCGTGTTCCAGGCGATCGGCGTCCAGGACCGGACGCAAGCGGCACTCTGGGCCGAACGCAACGGACTCCTCCGTAGGACCTGACCCCGTCCGATGGCGACCGTGGACGCCCGTCGCACGACCGAAGTCCGGTTGCGATCGCGCCTGCCGGGTCGCACCCTTGGATCCGTGGCGAACCGCACCCCTCAGCGCGCCGCCCATCGCTGGACGGCCCTCGCGATGTCGGTCGCGCTGTCTGCGATGCTCGCGGGCGCGCCGACTGCGGGGGCGGACGAGCCCGCGCTGGCTCGACGGGCGCATCGTCACGGGGACTGCGAGGAACGGAGCACTTGGAGGCTCAGGGTCCGTCCGGGCGATCCGGGCGTGTGGCGTCTTCGCCTCGTGATCGCGACGGGACATGCAGGCGATACGTGGACCGTCATCTTGAACCACAACGGCGAGTTGATCTTCCACGGTCCGCGGACGAGCGACACCGTCGGCGACGTCGTGACCCGCCGCGCCGTCGAGAACGAGCCGGGTGAGGATCGGTTCCGCTTCGGAGCGCTCAACCGAACGAGCGGCGAGACCTGCCAGGGCTCGATCCGCATCTGATCGGTCGCAACGCGACCATCTCGGCTCGTCCATCGTCCCGTTCTGTCGGTTCGGTCTCGGACACGGGCCGCTCCCGCGAACCGGTCCCGGGACGAACGTCGGATTGCGACGCGGACCGGCGCGCCGCGACCCTGCCGAGCGGGGCCCGGATCGGCCGGGGCCGCGACGGAAGGAGAGCCGATGGTCGACGCGAAGTTCCGCCGGCTGACCCGAACGGGGCTGATCACACTCGCGATCGTGGGGCTGCTGGCCGTGGGGCCTGCTGCGAACGCGGGCCACCGCCACCACCGCGATCACCCGTTCCGAACCGTGGTGGCTCGGGGGCATTGCAGCGCGGACAGCGTGTGGCGTCTCGCGCTCGTGAAGCGAGGTCCGAACGTCATCGTCGTGGGGTTCCGCGTCCGAACGGGAGTCGCGGGCGAGGTGTGGAGAGTCAAGCTGGCCCACGGTGACCACCTGTTCTTCGTCGATCTCCTGACGACCGGCGAGGACGGGGTCCTGGCCGTCCGACGTCCCACACGGAACACCGACGGGCCCGATCTCTACCGAGCGCGAGCACGCAACGTCATCACCGATGAGACGTGCGTCGCTCGGTTGATGGTCTGAAACCGGGCGACGGGGCCGGAGCGCTCTCCGGTCACGACACGATGGAGCGCCGGGGGTCCGTACGGGCTCCCGGCGCCACGTGTGACGAACCTGGACACGGTTCTCCACGCTGCCTACACTGCATCCCTCAGGGCGGAGGGCCCTGATGCGGTGTAGGTCGTTCGGCCGAGGAGAAATGGACGTGTTGCCGATTCCCCCACGGGCTCGGTAGGTCGAGCATCCACCACGAGGGATCGGACGGATCCGAGGAACGGAATAGGGTGACATGACTGGGGACAAGCCCAATCACAACCGGCGTTCGCGCATGCGTGTGCGCGACGACCGTGGAGCAGCTGCCGTCGAGTTCGCCATCGTCGCGCCCCTGCTCTTCCTCTTGGTGTTCGCGATCATCGACTTCGGGTTCGGCTTCCACGCATGGGACGCCACCCAGAACGCGGCGCGCGAAGGCGCACGGCTCGCAGCCGTTTCGTCCGACCAGACGGCGATCCACAACCGAGCGGTCCAAACCGCCAGCTTCTTGCCCAACACGGTGACGGTCCCCCCGCTCGAATGCGCCAAGGTGCTTCCCACAGGCTTGAACGGTCCGTTCGGCGCCTGTGGGCCGTCGGCGACCTGGGACGAAGGTGACCTCGTGCGGGTCACGGTCGAGTACCAGTACGAGTACATGACCCCGTTGCCCGCCTTCGCCGGCATGGGGACCACGCTCGACATGAAGTCCGTCGCCGAGACGAGGTTCGAAGGCAATTGAGCGAATCCAACGGTTCCATCGCCCGCTGGATCGGGCGGCGCCTGCAGCGGGACGAAGGTGTGGTCGCGGTCCTCGCGGCGATCCTGATGGTCGTCCTGTTCGCAGCGGTCGCGTTCGCGGTCGACATGTCCCGGCTCAGGCACGAGCGACACGTCGTCCAGACGGCGGTCGACTTTGGAGCGCTCTCCGCCGCCGGCCTCCTCCCGGCCCAAGGGTCCATCGAGGGTGGCCGCGCGGAGACCATGGCCATCAACGTGGCGCTCGCGAACGCACCGGGGATCAACGGCATCGGACGTGAACGTCACATTCCGCTGCGTCGTGCTGAACCAGCCGGTCGGTCAGCCGTGGCTCAGCCCGGACCTCGAGTTCGCGTGCAATGACGCGGCCGGTGGCGGGTTCAGCCAGTTCCTGAGCACGGGTGGCGGTCCTGGATGGAAGATCAGGGGCAAGCGCGCGTTCCACATCTGCGACCCGGACGTCGGCGACAAGTGCAACGCGATCGTCGTTCGGGCATCGAACGACGTCCAGTACTTCTTCGCCCCCGTGATCGGCCACAACGTCGGCAACACGGGTTCGGTCGCCGGTGCCGCGTGCAAGGGGTTCTGCGGTAACCCGTCGCTCCCGCTCGACATCGTGCTGGTCCTCGACCGCACGGCATCGCTCAGCCCGGCCGAGGTCGAGAACGTCCGCGATGGCGCCCAAGAGGTTCTCACTGCCTACGATCCGAGCTTGCACAACATCGGGCTGGTCGAGCTCCCCTACGCCAACCCGGCGAGCTCGCTGTGCACGACGGCGAAGCACCAGTACTACCCCGCCGTGCCACCCCGTTCGATCAAACCCGTCACGTCGCCGCCCAACGGATCCGGGCCGATCATCAATGCCTGGGAGCCTCCGGAGGCTTCGTTCACCGGTGGCTCGTGGCGATCCTCGCCGTGGGGTCTGGTGGGCTTGACCACCGACTACAACGGCCCCGGGTCCCACCTGTGGGACACGATCGAGTGCATGCAGCGGGCGCCGTCGGACCTGGACGGCAACCCTTCCGGGACCGGTGGGGCCGTGTACGTGGACGCCCCGGGCCTCCCGACGTCGTACGCCACGTCGAGCGGTGGACACACGAACCTGAGCGATCCGGTCCAAGCCGCCGCGAACATGCTCGCGGTGAGCGACCCGAGCATCCCGGACGTGATCGATCTTCCTGTCCGACGGTGAGGCCAACCAGCCGACCGGCTGGAACCCCTGCCAGCGGACGGTGAACGTCGCCAATGCCGCGAAGGCCGCGAACCCCAACCTGTCGATCTACACGATCGGGTACGGCATCAACGGGATCCGCTGCGGAGAGGACGGCGCCGGCAGCACCTTCTCGGGCACCGGGCCGAACTCCTACGCGACCAGGATGTACGCCGCGATGGCGAGCCAGCCGTCCGGGGACGCTGTCGGGTCCAGCCCGACCCCGCCGCAGTCCGGTGGCACGTGCCCCAACCCCGACGCGGAGAACGGCGACGGCGACTTCTACTTCTGTCTCCCGAGCACGGGCGACCTCGACCCGGTCTTCCGTCAGATCGTGACCCAGACCCTCGCGCGGGCGCGCCTGATCGAGTTCGACTGACCGGCCTCGCCGCCGCACCCGTGGCCCCGAAGCTGTCGGCTCCGCCTCTTATGCTCTGAGGATGATCTGCGCCGTGTGCGGCGCGCCGCTGCCCGACGACGCGCGCTTCTGTCCCTCGTGTGGTGCCCTCGTCCCGACCTCGATCGGGACCGAGGAGCGCAAGATGGTCACGGTCCTGTTCGCCGACCTCGTCGATTCCACGGGTCTGGCGCAGCACCTGGACCCGGAGCGAGCGCGTGACGTGATCGGCCGGTTCTACGACGCGGCCACCGAAGAGCTCCAGGCACTCCGCGGCCGGCCCGAGAAGTTCATCGGCGACGCCGTCATGGCGGTGTTCGGTCTGCCGCAGGTCCACGAGGACGACGCGGTGCGCGCGGTGCGCGCCGGGTTCGCGATCCGCGCGCGCATCCGCAGGCTGGCGGCCGAGACAGGCCTCGACAAGGAGCTCGAGGTTCGCGTGGGGATCGAGTCGGGCGAGGCAGCCACCGGTGTCGGTCCGGCGGGTCAGTTGCTCGTCACCGGGCCTGTAGTCAACGCCGCCGCGCGCCTGCAGACCGGGGCCGAACCCGGCGAGGTGGTCGTGGGTGCCACGGCGCGCGCTTTGGTCGAGACCTCCGTCAGCCTGGGGAACCGGCGGGACATCCCCGCCAAGGGGTTCGAGGGCGGGCTGGTCGCCTTCCCCGTCGATGGCCTGAGCACCCGTTCGGTGCGGCGGACCATCCCCATCGTCGGGAGGACGCACGAACTCAGCATGCTCCGCGAAGGGCTCGCGCGGGTCGTCGCCACCGAACGCCCCACGATGCTCACGATCGTGGGTGAGTCGGGCGTGGGCAAGACACGGTTGGCCGACGAGTTCGTGGCCGGCCTCGATGACGACGTGGTCGCCCTGGAGGGTCGGGCCGGCGGGTTCGGCGACAGCGCCACGTTCGCGCCGGTGGCCGCCGTGATCCGCGACGCGGCGGGCATCGAGGAAGCGGACCATGCGGTCGCGGCGGTCGACAAGCTCCGGTCGCTCGCCAGCTCGGTCGTCGCCCCCGAGGAGGTCGACGATCTCGTGTTCCAGCTCGGGCTGCCGCTCAACCTCACGGAGCATCCGGAGGAGTCGGCGTTCGTCCAAGCGGTGCGTTCCGGGTTCCTCACCCTGGTCGAGGGCCTCAGCGAGGCGGCGCCGTTGGTCCTGGTGTTCGAGGACGGCCACGAGCTGCGGCCCGCCATGCTCGACCTCATCGAGCGGCTCACCATGCGTGGCTGCCAGGTGCCCACGCGGGTGACGGTGGTGCTCATGGCCCGGCCCGAGCTGTGGGACGACCGGCCAGGCTGGGGCTCCTCGGCCGGCAACACCGTCACGTTGCGACTCGAGCCGCTGTCGCCGGAGGACGCCATCGAGCTCGTTCGACAGGCTGGCGGTGGGCGCATCCCCGAGGCCGAGGCGGCGGCCATCGCGGTGCGCACCGGCGGGAACCCCTTCTTCATCGTCGAGACCACCGGCATGCTGCTCGACGACGGCGGCGACCGGCACCGGCCGGACTCAGCGCTCCCACCCACCGTGCAAGCGACCGTTGCCGCGCGACTCGATACCCTCCCCGCCGCCACGCGCGACCTCGCTCGCAGGGTCTCCGTGTTCCCGCACGCCTTCTACCTCGACGAGATCGCCATGGTCGCCGAGGCGGGCCGCGACGAGCTCCGCGAGCTCGAGGATGCCGAGATCCTCGTGGTCGAGCAGGAGAGCACCACCCCGCGCTGGCGCTTCCGCAACGGGACCGTGCGCGACGTCACCTACGCCAACCTCCCGAAACGGGAGCGTCTCCGGCTGCACCTGCAGGTTGCCGACGCCTTGCAGGAGGCCGCCCACAAGGGCTTCGCGGCCGACCATCTGGAGCTGGCCGCGCTCGCATCGCTCGACCTGGATCCCGGCGACCGGGCCCTCGCGGAGCGGGCGGCGGACGCGCTCGCCGCTGCCGGCGACCGGGCCCGCCGCCGCTTGGAGAGCCGGGAGGCCGTCGACCGCTACCAGCGCGCCCTCGCGCTCGGAGGACCGGAGACCGACTGGGGCGTGCGAGAGGCCCGGACGTTGGCGGGACGCGGGGAGGCTCGATATTGGCTCGGGGAGTACCAGGAGGCTCGCCGCGACCTCGAGCATGCCGTCCGGCTGGGGGAGGCTCACGAGGACCTGTGGACCCTGGCACACGCGCTGCGTTTCCTCGGAGATATCGCCATCAACGTCCAGGCCGACGTCGATGAAGCGGAGCGCCTCCTCGATCGCTCGCTCGTGGCAGCGGAGGCACTCGACGAACCATGGGCCATCGCGCGGACACTGCTCTTCGCCGGCTGGGTGCCGTGGACACGCGACCACTACGACGAAGCCCATGCGATCTGGGAACGTGCCCTCCAGATCGCCGAGGAGCACGATGACCGCTGGGCCCAGGTCCGCGCCCTCACGAACCTCTCCATCAATTGCGGTGGTCTCGGCGATCCGGCCGGCGCGGACGAGCTCATCACGCGCGCCGAGGCCCTCGCTCTGGAGATGGGAGATCGCTTCAGCCTCGCGGTGGCCACCGTGCAGCACGGACGGATCCACGAAGACGCGGGACGTCTCGAGCAGGCCCTGCCGTGTTTCGATCAAGGGATCGAGATCTTCGAAGAGCTCGGGGCCCGCTGGGAGTTCGCCGACGCGCTCGCGGAGCGAGGCATCACCTACCGGGAGCTCAACCAGCTCGACGAGGCCGAGGCGGATCTGCGGCGAGCCACTCGGATCTCCGACGAGATGGGCGAGCGGCAACTGGCCGGCTGGACCTGGCGCGCGTTGGCCAAGGTCGCCGAGAAACGAGGCGACCACGCCGCCGCGGAGGAACGGTGGCGGCGTGCCGAAGAAGAAGAGGCTCGGCGTCCCCGGTGAGGGCGAGCCGGGGTAGTGTCCCGCCATGGCGAGCAACGCCGAGCTGCTGACGCTCGCGTACGACGCGCTCGGCGAAGGCGACGTCGAGCCGATCATGGCGCTCTACGAGCCCGACGCCATCGTGCACCCTCCGGCGAGCGGCCCGTTCGCCGGTGCTCGAACGGTCACGGAGATGCGGGACGCGTTCGAGCGCCTGGGGCGTGCTGGCGATTCCTCCTACCGGCTCCGGGCCCACGCCATCGTGGCCGACGACGAGCACGCCATCGTCCTGGAGGAGCATGCGTCCTCGATCGGTGTCACGCGGGCGGTGGCCGTGTTCCATCTGATCGAGGGGCGCATCCGTGAGCAGTGGACCTACCCGGAGGTCGAGGAGGCGTCCGACCCATCCCCGGACCAGCTCGTGGACCGCAGGAGGCCGACACCACCGGAGCGAGGACGGCCGGAGCGCTGATCCGCAGGATGCTCAGAACTTGTAGACGGCGGTGACGCCGGGGCCGCGCTGTTCCACCCGTTCGATACGCGTCCATGGGAAGAGCACACGGATGACCTCGTCGCCCTCGGTGTGCACGACTTCGACACCGAGGTGGTTCATGCGCACGTCGCTCTCGGATTGATCGAAGCTGACGTGCTCGCCGCCGACGAGATGGATCTCGGTCTTCATCGCCCTCCCTCCATACCTGCCATCAGCATGCAGGAGGACGGGCGGGTCCGACCACCCCCGAAAGGCTGAGACCGTTCGGCCATGTGGGTGCTACGGTCGCGGCCGTGCTGGTGATCGCGATCGAGGAGGACCGACGGGATGCTGCTCGAGGTGACCTGCATGTGCGGCTTCCAGGCGCACGGCACCGAGGACGAGGTCGTGAACCAGATCCAAGCGCACGGTCTGGCGGATCACGGCTCCATGTCGTCGAGGGAGACCATCTTGGAGATGGCGGTTCCTGCCGGCTCCACGGCGGGCTCGGATGACGAGCCGGCCTGAACGACCACCCGTCCCCCTCGTCGACCAGGCGCCGGCGTTGACGCGCGTCGCCTGGGCGCCCGAGGTCGTCGGGCAGACGCTCGAGGCGCTCATCGTGTATCTCGGGCCCGACGGAGCGCGCGCGCTCCGGCCGATCCACGCGCCGGCGCTCCGGGTGGGGTGGCACCCCGAGCAGCAACCGGGGGACATCGTGCTCGGCGCCGTGCAGCGGTACGGCTTACGCCCGCTGTTGGTGCACTCGACCTCGTGGCGGTTCGAAGGTCCGCGCGTGATCCTGACGTACATCGTCGCGGTGGAGGAGCCAACCGAACCCGATCAGCACCTCACCGACGAGCAGGTGCTGCGCTCTGATCTCGCCCGGGGAGACGCCCTGGGGCCACCGGTGGACATCGATCTCTCGCAGGTGTTGGAGCACGCGTTCCGTCACCTGTCGTGGTTGGTGAAGGACGATGACGCGGTGCGCGAAGCGCTGCCCGACTGGACCACGTTCCTCGGCGACTACGAGCCAGAACCGTTCCGCTCGTTCGGAGGGCCTCCCGGCGCTTGAACGAGCTCACGGTCCCCGACGGAGGGCCACGCCGCATCCGGGGACACAGCTACCCTTCGACCATGCCGTTCGCGCCGCACGATCTTCGCTTCATCGAGAACCCCTACCCCACGTACGCTGAGCTGCGCGCGAACACCCCGGTCCGGTACGACGAGGGAACCGACCACTGGCTCGTGGCCCGCTACGAGGACGTGAACCGGCTCCTCCGCGATCGACGGCTCGGGCGCACCTACCTCCATGTGGCGACCCACGCGCAGATGGGCCACCCCGATCCGCCGGCGTGGCACGATCCTTTCTGGGATCTCATCAACGCGGGGATCCTCGACATGGAGCCCCCCGATCACACGCGCGTCCGGCGGTTGGTCTCGAAGGCGTTCACGCCGGCGTACGTCGAGGGACTGCGCCCGCGCGTGGAGGCACTGGTCGACGACCTCGTCGACCCCTTGGTGGGAGCCGGCGAGGCCGACCTTCTTCCGACGGTTGCCGAGCCCCTCCCGGTCACCGTCATCGCCGAGATGCTCGGCGTCCCCGAGAGCGACCGCCCTCTGCTGCGACCCTGGTCGGCCGACATCTGCAAGATGTACGAGCTCAACCCTTCGGTGGAGTTCCAGCACGACGCGGTGCGCGCGAGCGAGGAGTTCTCGGCGTACCTGCGCACGCTGGCGCGCGAGCGCCGGGGTGCGCAGGGGGACGACCTGATCACGGCGCTCGCCCACGTCCTCGACGAGGGCGAGCGCCTCACCGAGGACGAGCTCGTCGGGACCTGCGTGCTGCTCCTGAACGCCGGACACGAGGCGACCGTGAACTCGACGCTCCTGGGATGGTGGACGCTGTTCCGTCACCCGGAGCGCCTCGCGCAGCTGCGTGCGGATCACACGCTGATCCCGTCCGCCGTCGAGGAGCTGCTGCGCTTCGACACGCCGCTTCAGATGTTCGAGCGCTGGGTGCTGGAGCCTTTCGAACTCCACGGGATCGAGATCCCCCGCGGCGCGGAGCTCGGACTCCTCTTCGGCTCGGCGAACCGCGACCCCGAGATCTTCGACGCTCCGGACGAGCTCCGCCTGGACCGAGACCCCAACCCCCACCTCACGTTCGGGGCGGGGATCCATTTCTGTCTGGGAGCACCGCTCGGGAGGATGGAGTTGCAGACATCGTTCCGCGTTCTCCTCGAGCGATTCCCAAGGATGGAACCGCTCGAGGAACCTCGCTGGAAGCCGAACTACATCATCCGCGGGCTCGAGGGCCTGTGGGTTCGGCTGTGAGCGTCGACCAGGTTCACGGACCCGGTGCTCGGTAGCCGGTGGAGACCGCGCGTGCGGCGTCGACCTGCGCGGGCGTGAGCAGCTTCACGGTCTCCGTGCTGCCGGTTCCCGAGGCGCCGACCGCCATCGCGATCGCCGCCGCGCTCTCGTCGTCGGGCAGTTGGCCGATCGCGTAGACGTCGGTTTCGCCGAACGCGAAGTGGAACGACTCGAGCGACCCCCCGAGGTCTCCCAGCATCTTCCCGATGAACGCCGCGCGGTGCTCGGCACCCTCCTGCATCACCCCGTTGAGCCCACTCTGGCTGTACGACACCTTGAACAGGTAGCTGGGCATGTCCTTCCCCTTCCCGCGGGCAGCGACGAACGGACCACCCAACCTTACGTGCGGCGGCGCGAACCCGCTCACGTCGTTCAGCGGATCGGGAACTGAACCTCCGTCAAGGCGGCGTCCTCGCCCACCTCGCGTGGGTCGTTCAGATAGAACTCTCGCGGCGGACCCGCCACGTCGTGACGGTGCGCGGGGATCCAGGCGGCGAGCGTCTCGTACGCGGGACCCACCTGGTCGTACAGACCCCGGTGGATCGTCGAGGCAACGCACCCGCCCTGGAGTGATCCGGACCCGGAGCCCTTCGGGAGGCGCGGCCGCCTCCTGGATGGGCATCACGATCTCGAGGTCCATGTCGTCGTCGAGACCGCCGGTGGGCGTGTCGTACATGACGATCCCCGGCGAGCCGCTGCCGAACCCCACCTCCGTCACGAACGCAGCCAGGCGAGCGAACGACGCATCGATCTCCTTGCCCACGGTGGCCATGGTCGCGCGCGTTCGGATCGAGGCCACGAGGACGCTCGGCACCTCCTTCACCGTCACCTCGTACGACATGGCGCCTCCCTTCCGCTCCCGAACCTCACGTTAGAGCCGGGAACGGGGAGCCGCGAGGGCCGATGGACTCGCTCCAGCAGGACCCACCGGGGTACGATCGTGGTTCGCGACCACCCTCGCCAGACCGCGCCGGCGTCCTCCCAGCCGGCCCGAGTGGGCAGGAGCACGACGATGGACGACGAGCGGTACGAACGCGGCCGGGCGAGGTTCCTCGAGGTCCACGACGCCAAGGCGCTCGCTGCCGTCGAAGGGCTCGGCGATCTGGGTCGCGTGATCGTGACCCTCGTGTACGGCGAGCTCTACACGCGCGAGGCCCTGGGCACGCGCGACCGAGATCGCCGCCGTTGCGGCGCTCGTGGCGCTCGGCCGCTCCTCGCAGATCCCTCAACATCTCCGCGCCTCTTTGAAGGCGGGTCTGACGCCCGACGAGCTCCGGGAGATCATCCTGCAGACCGCCACGGTCGCGGGGTTCCCCACCGCGATGAACGCCATGTCCACCCTCCGCTCCGTGCTCGGGGAGGGCGAGACACCGTCGGGATGAGGCATGGTTCCCGCCCGGAGCCTGGGTCGCGGCATATCCTCGGCCCCGTGAACGACCGGGTACGGGACGAACGGGGCGGGGTGCTCCTCAAGGTGCTGCTCACCGCCATGCTCCTCGTGATCGGCGCGAGCATCGCGTTCTACTGGTACGCCGCGCGCCAGGCCCCCTTCACGCTCGGCCACGTCGAAGTGGGGTGGAACGGCGTCCTCGACGCCACCGTGGTCGAGGAGGCCGGCGAACCGCCCACCGTCACGTTCGAGTCCGGCGGTCGCGTCGACGTGGCGACCTTCATCGAGAACACGGGCAGGTTCCCGATCACGCTGGAGGGACTCGGGCGGACGCAGGGACGGACCAGCGCGCTCTACATCCCGGTCGCGATGTTCCCGAGCGATGGCGACTCCACCGATCCCGCGCTCGCCTCCCCCGCGGCACCCATCTCGCTGGACCCGGGTCAGGCCGCTGGCGTGCTGATCGTGTTCGCCCCGAACCCCGATCTCGCCTGCGGGAGCCTCCCGGCGCCGGATGCGAGCAGCGGTCAGTCGCTCGCCTCCTTCCCCGTCCGGTTCACCACCTACGGCGTTCCGACGACCCAGCAGGTCGGGGCAGCGACCGCGTTCGCGAAGGTCACCACACCGACCGCGGAGACCTGCGAGCAGGTCGTGGCGCAGGCGGCCGGCTAGACGTCGCGGCGACGTTCGAGCCACACGCCGATCGCCCACGCGATGAGCGCGTACGCGATCATGAGGCCTGCCGCGGCGGGGCGGTCCAAGAGCCGGGGATCCGGTGCACCGAAGGACGCCTGCACACCGGAGAACGGGAGCCACCGCAGGACGGACGGCAGCAGCGCACCCACGAGAGGCTCGACCACCAACACCCAGCCGAGGACGCCGACGATCGCGACCAGCTGGCTCCGGATCGCGACGCCGACGTTCACCGCGATGACGGCCCCGAACGCACACTGCAACCCCACGAGGAGGACGGCGCCCGCCACCGAGGCGTCGAAGGGCAGGGCGTCGCCGTGCACCGCGAACCACACCCCGGCGATCACGATCGGCAACACGGCGGCTGCGATCCCGAACACGATGCCGACCGGCATAGCCGCGAGCGTCTTCGCCGAGACCACCGGTGTGCGCGTCGGCGTGGCCAGGTAGGTCGAGGCGGCCGTTCCGTACCGATGCTCGGCCGTGGCCATGGTGGCGGCCACCACCATCACGAAGACGACGGCGACCGAGCCGCCGAAGGCCAGGCTCTGCACGTCGGCCGGCGTCTCGATGGGGACGATCCCCGCCTGGCGCCCTTCCTCGGTGTTCGCGAGGGCAAGGATCGCGACCGCCCCGACCGCCGCGAGCAGCAAGGCCCCGATGAACATGCCGATCCAGAGCCGGGTCGTGCGCAGCTTGAGCACCTCCGCGCGCGTCAGACGGATCACGACGGACCCCCCGGCGCCGGCGGTGGGGGCGGGATCGCCGGCGGGACCCCCACGTCGGGGATCCCTTCCGTGAGCGAGAGGAAGGCCTCCTCGAGGGTCACCGCTCGAGGACGGAGCTCGTGCAGCACCGTTCCGGACGACAGGGCGAGCTCGCCGACGCGTTCGATGGCGATCCCGGCGATGGTGAGGGTTCCGTCTCCCTCCTCGACCGAGGCGCCTTCACGGCGGAGAGCATCCGCGAGGCGCGACGGGTCTGGGGTCCGTGCCACGACGACCCCGGCGCCGGAGCCCGTCAACACCGATACCGGCCCCTCCGTGACGAGGCTGCCGCGGTTGATCACCACGACGCGATCGGCGACCTCCGCGACCTCGGCCAAGATGTGGCTGGAGATCAGCACCGAGCCACCGGCGGCGGCGAAGCTCCGGAGGAAGCCGCGGAGCCAGGCCACGCCTGCCGGATCGAGCCCGTTCGCCGGCTCATCGAGGATCAGGACCTGTGGGTCGCCCAGGAGGGCGGCGGCGAGGGCGAGGCGCTGGCGCATGCCGGACGAGAACCCTCCCACCCGCCGGTCGGCGTACTCGGTCATGCCGGTCGTCGCGAGCGCGGCGTCGACGCGGCCGGCAGGGAGATCGGCCTCCAGCCCCACGATCGCGAGGTGATGGCGAGCCGTCCGTCCCGGATGGAAGCCGGTGACCTCGAGCGCTGCGCCGACCCGGGTCATCGGGCGGTCCAACCGCTCGTAGGGCGCTCCCAGGATCCGTGAGGCGCCGGAGGACGACCGCGCGAGCCCGAGCAGAACCCGCATCGTCGTCGTCTTCCCGGCGCCGTTGGGACCGAGGAACCCCGTGACCGAGCCGCGCGGAACGCTGAACGTCAGCGCGTCCACAGCGACGACGTCGCCGAACCGCTTCGTCAGGGCATCGACCTCGATCGCGGGCGCTTCCGTCGACATGCCCCGAGCGTATCGGCCCCCGCGGCCCACCGACGTGCTCGCGAGCATCGGGCGGCCGTCGCCCCGGCATCGGATCCACGCCGGGTGACTATGCTCGGAGCGTGAGCCTCTATCGCGCTGAGGCGCTTCCCTCCGACACGCTCTCCGCACCGGTGCTCGTGGCCGCCTTCGATGGGTGGGTCGATGCGGCCGGAGCTGCGAGCGCCGCCGCGACCCATCTGGGGAGTGGCGGCGAGCTTCTCGCCACGTTCGACGCCGATGTCCTGTTCGACTACCGGTCACGTCGTCCCGTGCTGGACATCATCGACGGCACGCTCCAACGCCTCTCGTGGCCATCGCTGCAGATGCACCGCGTCCACGTGGGGGGCCGCGACCTCCTGGTCTTGCACGGTGCGGAACCGGACTTCCGATGGCGTGAGCTGGGCGACGACGTCTTGGAGCTCTGCCTCCGGCTCGGCGTGGTCGAATGGGTGAGCCTGGGCGCCATCCCCGCCGCGGTACCGCACACACGACCGGTCACGGTGCTCGCGACCGCGTCGGAGGACGGCTCGCTCCACGACGCCGAGACCAAAGGGCCGCCGGGGCTGCTCCGGGTTCCCAGCGCATGCTTGTCGGCGATCGAGCTGGCCGTGAACGGAAGCGGCATCCCGGCCGTCGGGTTCTACGCCCAGGTCCCCCACTACGTGGGCGGACCCTTCGCGGCCGCGTCGCTCTCGCTCCTGGAGCACCTCGGACGCCATCTGTCCGTCGAGCTCCCCGTCGGCTCCTTCGAGGAGGACGCAGCCCAGCAGCGGGCACGACTCGATGCGGCGGTCGAGGCCGACGACGACGTCCGGATGCTCCTCGAGCAACTGCAGACGGCGAGCGATGAGGAGATCCCCGAGCGGCGACGAGCTGGCCGCCGAGATCGAGCGCTTCCTCCGGGCCGAAGGCACGGGCGAAGGAGGGAGCACCATCCCTCCTTCGTGATGAGGGGTCGCCGTCGACGACGTGCGAACCGGCGACGACCGCTCTCGATCCGGCCTCCGAGGCCCGTGCTATGGTCCCGAAGCACTGCGCCGCGGAGGCGAAGCCGGTCGAAGTCCGGCGCTGTCCCGCAACTGTAGGTCCACCCGATCGCACGAACGGATGGACGAGCCAGGCCGCCCTGCGCGACGCACGGCTGAACGATCCCTCGAGGACGGGGAGCGGTCGCCGGCTCCGCCGGATTCGCTGCTCCCTCTCCGAACGGGACGTTCCGAGATGGGCGCGCGGACGCCCGGGAAGGAGCCCTCATGGGCCGGACCTCTCAACGGGTGCTCGTGTGCGCCCTGGTCGCGATCACGATCATGATCGTGTGCGCCACCACCGCAGGAGCGGCGGTGATCGATCGAGCCGAGCGCGCGGCCGGCTACCTCGCCTCCCAGCAACAGGACGACGGTTCGTTCCCGGCGTTCTCCGCGGTCGGGTCGACCGCGGACGCGGTGCTCGCGCTCACCGCAGCACGGGTCGGTGGCGGCACGACGCGCCGTGCCCTCGGCTACCTGAATGATCAGGTGCGGCTCGGCGCCGTCGAGGGTGTCGGGTTGCAGGCGAAAGTCGTCATGGCGTTCGCGGCCGCCGGCCGCTCCACGGGGTGGATCGGGCGACGGAACCTCGTGAGATCGATCCGCGAGACGCTGACGGATCCGTCCGCCGACACGGTGCTCGATACCGCGCTCGGGGTCCTCGCCGTCGAGGCAGCCGGGCGCGCCGTCCCGGCCGTGGCGCTCGGGCTCCTGGCTGACGAGCAGTGTCCCGACGGCGGGTGGGCCTACGACGCCTTCAACCCCGGTGAGGACACCCACTGCTCCGGGGGCGATACCGACTTCTTCCTCTCGGACACGAACACGACGGCGTACGTGGTGATGGCCCTCCTCGGGTCCGGCGGGATGGTTAACGTCGACGATGCCTTCGACTTCCTGTGGGCGATCCGCGACACCGATCAGGGTGGCTGGGGGTACTCGTGGGGGTTCGAGGCCACGGATGCGAACTCGACCGGGCTGGTCCTCCAGGCGTTCGCGGCGGCGGACCGGAACCCTCCGGCCGCGGCGGGGGCGGCGCTCCGGCGTCTGCAGTACCCACGCTGTGGCGCGTTCGCCTTCACCTTCGACGGAGCCGACCGCGGCGACCCGGACCTCGGCGCCACGATCGGCGCGGTGCCGGGTCTCCTGGGCCTCGCCTTCCCCTTCGATGGCGGGATCGACGGACCGGTGCCGTCCACGCCGGGCTGTACCGGCTAGCGGCAATGCGTCCCGTCCGGACCTTCGCGATCGTCGTCGCGCTGCTCGCCGGCAGCGCATGGCCGCTCACGGGACCGGCCGGTCCCGTCTGCGCCGCCGAGCAGCCGCACGCGGGCCTCGTCGTCGACACCGGTGCTCGGGTGCTGACGTTCTGTGTCCGCCTCGATGCCCCGGAGGTCACCGGACTCCACCTCATCGAGCTGGCCGCCGAGCAGCAGGGCCTGTCGTACGGGTTCGGCCTGGGCGGGGCGGCCGTCTGCCGGCTCGCCGGCGTCGGAGCCGAAGGATCGGACTGCTTCGAGGCGTACCCGGACTTCTGGGGCTATTGGCACGGCGACGGGCACGGCGGATGGTCGTGGGCGTCCACCGGGGCGGGTTCGCACCGCCTGGAGGACGGCGATGTCGACGGATGGGTGTGGGGGGACGGCGACACCCCCGCGACCCACGCGGAGCCGCCGACCGCCGCTTTCGACGATCTGTGTCAAGCGGCCGCACCCGAACCGACCCCGACGCGATCGTCGGCGACCCCTCCTCCGAGCCCGTCGGCGGACCCCGGAGGCGAGCAGGGGCCTGATGGCGCGACCGGTCCCGGATCGAGCGGCACCGGACGGACCGGCAGACCCGACGGCGTCGCCTCGAGCCCACCGGGATCGCCGCGGTCCGAGACGGCGAGCGCGTCGACCACGCCGGTGGGCAGCTCCTCCGTCGTCGGCCCGAGCCTCGAGGCGGCCGGCGCGGGGTCCCCGCCGGGCGGGAGCGGCCCGCCGGCCGCGCTCCTGCTCGCGGGTGCGCTGGGTGTGGCGCTCGTGGTAGGGGGCGTGCTTCGGATGCGCGCGAAGCCGGGTGATCGCCGGTGAGGACGGGCATCCACCCCGGCGCTTGGATCGCGTGGGCGACCGGCGCCGGGCTCGTGGCCTTCCTCACGACCGATCCGGTCTACCTCCTGCTGCTCGTCGGCGTGTCCTGGTTCGTCTACGCCACCCACCGCATCGACGGACCGGAGGCGCGCGCGTTCCGGTTCTTCCTCTTCGCGGCCCTCATCACGGTCGCGCTCAGGACCTCGCTCGCGTTCATCGGCATCGTGAGCTCGGGCAGCGTCGCGTTCGCCTTCCTCGAGGGACTGCGGCTGGCCACGATCCTCGTGGTGTTCGGCACCTTCAACGCGGTGACCGACCCGTTCGGCGTGGTGCGGCTGGCTCCGCGGCGCCTGCACGAGCCCGCGCTCGCCGCCGCGCTCGCGCTGTCGATCGCGCCACGGACCGTGACGAGCGTCACGCGCGTGCGTGAGGCCCAGCGCCTGCGTGGCATCAACGTCTCGCCGCTCCGCTCGCTCCCCGCCCTCGCGGTCCCGGTCTTGGAGTCCGGGATGGAGCAAGCGGTCACGCTCGCCGAATCGATGGATGCGCGCGGACACGGCCGCGGCCGGCGGTCGCGATACCGGGCCCAGCGGTGGTCGGCGCCGGCCGCGGCGATCGCCGTGGCGGCGGGGACGGCGGCCGCGATCTTCCTCTCCGCGTCGTTCGGGGGCTGGGCCGTCTTGCACCCGTCCACGATGCCGTTCGCCTGGCCACCGGTCTCCGCGACCCTGGTGGGGGCCATCGCGCTCCTCGCCCTGCCCGGGTTCGTGCGGCGAGGCGATCGCCAGTGACCGACGCGCTCCGGTTCGAACGCCTCTCGTTCACCTATCCGGACGGGGCCCGGCCGGCGCTCCGGGACGTCGACATCACGATCCCTGAGGGAGCGTTCGCGCTCGCGATCGGTCCGACGGGAGCCGGCAAGTCCACCTTCCTCAGGGCGGCCAACGGCCTCGTCCCGCACTTCACCGGCGGGACGTTCACCGGCCGGGTCCGGGTGGATGGACGCGACACGCTCGCCGACCCGCCGCGGCGGCTGGCCGACGTGGTCGCGTTCGTGCCCCAGGACCCCGCGAGCTCCTTCGTGCTCGACCGCGTCGAGGACGAGCTGGCCTACGGCATGGAGAACCTCGGCGTGGACCCGGCGCACATGCGGCGGCGCGTCGAGGAGGTCCTCGACCTGCTCGACCTAGCGGCGCTGCGGGACCGCAGCGTGCGCACGCTGTCCGGCGGCGAGCGTCAGCGCGTCGCGATCGCGGCTGCGCTCGCCGCCGGACCACGGATCCTCGTGCTCGACGAGCCGACCTCCCAGCTCGACCCGCAGGGGGCCGAGGACGTGATGTCGGCCCTCCAACGCCTCGTGCACGACCATGGGATGACCGTGCTCCTCGCCGAGCACCGGCTCGAGCGCGTGGTCGGGTGGGTCGACCTGGCGCTCGGCTTCGACGATGGCGCCGTCCGGAGCGGAACACCCGCCGAGGTGATCGCCTCGCTGGGGATCGGTCCTCCGGTCGCCCGGCTCGGGCGGCTCGTCGGGTGGCGACCCGTCCCGCTTACGGTGCGCGAGGCGCGTCGTGCGGCGCGGGAGCACCCGCTCGGAGCCCCGCGCGCCGCCCCGAACCCTTCGGGAGGCGAGGTGGTCGCACGCCTCCACGGCGCCACCGCCGGCTATGGCGACCTGGTCGCGCTCCGTGACGTCGACCTCGAGGTCGCCCGCGGCGACGTCGTCGCGCTGATGGGTCGCAACGGAGCCGGCAAGTCCACGCTGCTCCGATGCCTCGCCGGCGTGCACGAACCCAGCGCCGGCACCGTCGAGGTCCTGGGGGCTCCCCCCCGTCCTGGCGTCGACGTCGGGCTCTGTCCACAAGAGCCCGAGTCGGTTCTGTTCGCCGAGACGGTGGGCCGCGAGATCCGCGCGACCCTCGCGGCCCGCGGAGCGGCTCTCGACGTGCTGCCGTGGCTCGAGCAGATGGGGATCGCCGAGCTTGCGCGGCGACACCCCCGTGACCTCTCCGCCGGCCAGCGTCTCCTGGTCGCGACCGCGGCGATCACGGCCACCGACGCACCCCTGCTCCTGCTCGACGAGCCCACCCGCGGGCTCGATCCCGACGCGAAGGGGCGGCTCGTCCGGTTCCTCGCTCGCCGGGCGGCCTCCGGCGGCGCGGCGATCGTGGCGACGCACGACGTGGAGCTCGCCGCGGCGGTGGCCACCCGGGTCGTCATGCTCGCGGGCGGCGAGGTCGTCGCGGACGGCGAGCCCGGCGAGGTGCTCGGCGACTCCCGCGTCTTCGCCCCGCAGATGACGCGGGTGTTCGGCCCCGGCTGGCTCACGCCCGAGCAGGTCGCACCGGCCCTCGCGGAGGTGGCGTCGTGAACGTGGCCGTGCCCGCCGCGGCCGTGCCCGGACGTTCGTCCGAGCATGTCCGTGTCGGCCTGCTCATCGCGGCCAACATCATCGGCCTGCTGGCGTTCTTCTGGCCGTTCGCGCTCCCGGCGCTCGCGCCGGGGCTCGCGAACCACCAGATCGACGGTCCCTGGCTCCTGTTCGCCCTCGGCGGGATCCTCACCGCGCTGCTCTTCCTGGAGCTCGGGCGTGGTGGGCTCGGGCCGAAGGTGATCGCCTTGCTCGGCGTCCTCGGTGCAGCCATGGTGGCCCTGCGGCTGCCGGGCTTCGTCGCGGGGTTCAGCGCGATGTTCATCGTGGTCCTGGTGGGAGGCAACGCGTTCGGACCGTCCTTCGGGTTCCTCCTCGGTGCGGTCGGGACGTTCGCGAGCGGGCTGTTCGTCGGTGGCCTCGGGCCGTGGCTCCCCTTCCAGATGGTCGCCATCGGTTGGGTCGGCGCCGGCGCCGGACTGGTCCCCCACGGCCGTGGCTGGCCGGCACGTCTCGCGTGGCTCGCGGGCTACGGCGCCGTGGCCGGCTACCTCTACGGCGCCATCATGAACCTGTGGTCGTGGCCGTTCCTGGTGGACGGCTCCGCCCTGGCATGGGATCCGGCCGGCTCCTCGAGGGAGAACCTCCGGCACTACCTCGCCTTCTATGCCGTGACCTCGTTCTGGTGGGACACGGCCCGCGCCGTCGGCAACGTGGCGCTCGTCCTCGTCCTCGGCAAGCCCTTGCTCTCCGCCCTCGACCGGGCCTCGCGGCGGATGCACCTCGAGGTCCACTGAGCGCGGCCGAGGGGTCCGCCGGGCCCGGTACCATCCCTGGCCATGCCCGAGGCCCCGAGCGAGCGCACCCGCATCCATCGTCACCCCGAACGTGGGTCCCACGATCGCACGCAGATCGATGCGATCTTGGACGAGGCGCTGATCTGCCACGTCGCGTTCACCGACGCCGAGGGGCGGGCGCGGATCCTGCCGACGATCCACGCTCGCGCCGGCGACACGTTGTACCTCCACGGCTCGCGCGCGGCGCGGGCCTGGAAGGCGCTCGCCGGCGGCGCGGAGGTCGCGGTCGCGGCGACCATCGTCGACGGCATCGTGCTCGCGCGGAGCGCGTTCCAGCACTCCATGAACTACCGGAGCGTCGTGGTGTTCGGGACGGCGCGCGAGGTGATCGACCCCGAGGAGCAGCACGTCGCGGCCAGGGCGATCACCCGGCACGTGGTGCCCGGCCGGGAAGACGAGGCGCGGATGCCCACGCCCGACGAGTACAAACAGACCCTCCTGTTGGCGGTTCCCCTCGAGGAATCGAGCGCCAAGATCAGGGCGGGCGGTCCGAACGACCCCGAGGAGGCCGATGCGCCGATCTGGGCCGGTGTGCTGCCACTTGCGACCCAACCCGGCGAGGCCCTTCCCGCCGACGACCTGCGGCCGGGGATCGACCTCCCCTCCTACCTCAGCGGGTACCGTCGTCCGACGACCGCCTGAGCGGACCGCTCGACAGAGCCCCGATCCTGTGGTATCCATATGTCGTGCCGATATAGCAGGTTGATATATCGTGCCCGCTCCGCGAGGTACGGTCTTCTGACACGAAAGGGAACGAAGCGACGTGATCGAACTGGCGATCCTGGGTCTCCTGAAGGAGCGCCCCATGCACGGGTACCAGCTCTCGCGCGAGCTGGCCGAACAGTTGGGCGGCCTGTGGCGCGTGAGCTACGGCTCGCTCTACCCCACGCTCCGCCGCCTCCAGAGCGACGGCGCGATCGAGAGCGAGACGCCCGGCGGCACGGGTGGCCGACGCAAGACCGTGTACCGCATCACCCTGGAAGGCGAGCGGCTGTTCTTCGAGCTCCTCGAAGAGGCCCCCACGGAGGGGCAGAGCGAGGACACGAGGTTCCGTCTGCGCCTCGCGTTCTTCCGCTACCTCCCCCCCGAGACCAGGATCCGCCTGCTCGAGCGTCGGCGCCTCGGTCTCGAGGACCGGCTCGCGGGCGTGAAGGCCCACCTGCGTGACCCGGACGCCATGGACGACTACCAGCGCTCGCTCACCGAGCATGGACGCGCTGCCATCGAATCCGACATCGCGTGGATCACGGAGTTGATCCAGCGTGAACGCACGCGCTACGGCATCACCGCGCCGGTCGGCGACCGGCGGCGCGCCTCGGCGACGCTGCGGAGGAAGGAGCACTCGGCATGAGTACGGTTCGTATCGCCATCGTGGGCGTGGGGAACTGCGCCTCATCGCTCATCCAGGGACTCACGTACTACCGGGACGCGGATCCGAAGGACCGGGTCCCCGGCCTGATGCACGTGGAGATCGGCGGGTATCACGTCCGCGACGTCGAGGTCGTGGCGGCGTTCGACGTCGACGCGAACAAGGTCGGCAAGGACGTGGCCGAGGCCATCTTCACGGAGCCGAACAACACGATCCGCTTCTCCGACGTGGCACCGCTCGGCGTCACGGTGCAGAAGGGCAGGACCCTCGACGGCCTCGGGACCTACTACCGGGAGACCATCGAGGAATCGGATGCACCGGAGGCCGACGTCGTCAAGGTGCTGAAGGACACGGGAGCCGACGTCCTGATCTCCTACCTGCCCGTGGGCTCCGAGCAAGCCGACCGCTTCTACGCGCAGTGCGCGATCGACGCGAAGGTGGCGTTGGTGAACGCGCTGCCGGTCTTCATCGCGAGCGACCCTGAGTGGGCGAGGAAGTTCGCCGACGCGGGCGTGCCCATCGTGGGCGACGACATCAAGAGCCAGGTGGGGGCCACCATCACCCACCGCGTGCTCGCGAAGCTCTTCGAGGATCGCGGCGTCGTGCTCGACCGCACGTACCAGCTCAACTTCGGCGGCAACATGGACTTCATGAACATGCTCGAGCGCGAGCGGCTGGTGTCGAAGAAGGTGTCGAAGACCCAGTCCGTGCAGTCCCAGCTGGAGGAGCCGTTGTCGAAGGACAACATCCATATCGGGCCGTCCGACCACGTGCCGTGGCTGGAGGACCGCAAGTGGGCCATGATCCGCCTCGAGGGCCGGAACTTCGGGGACGTGCCGCTCACGATCGAGATGAAGCTCGAGGTGTGGGACTCGCCGAACTCGGCCGGCGTCATCATCGACGCGCTCCGGTGCGCCAAGATCGCGCTCGACCGCGGTGTCGGGGGTCCGATCATCGGCCCCAGTGCCTACTTCATGAAGTCACCGCCCGTGCAGTTCTCCGACGAGATGGCGCGCGAGATGGTGGAGCAGTTCATCGCCGGGTCCGGCGAGGGCGCCAACGCGGACTGGACGGGCTTCTTCGACGTGACGAAGGCGTAGCGACCCGGTCGGGGATCAGACGACCTCGATCCGGTCGGGCTCCGACCAGTCGCTCGACCCGCCCGTGCCGAGCTGGCGCATCCGCGCCCGGAAGCGGTAGCTGCCCTTGCCGCCGTCCTGATGGAACGTGGTCGACCTCGTGGTGACGGCCCACATCCAACGTCGCCAACCGTCCCCCGGGCGGCGGACCTGGACGTCGTACACGAACCCGCTGTCGGCCACGGCGGCCGCCCAGCGGACCGTGAAGCTCTCGCGCCTCTGCCCCCTCGGTGGCCACGCCGTCAGCGGGATGCGCACCTGACCGCTCATCTCGGGATGCAACGTGCAGACGAACCGATATCCGCCCGCGGCCTGATACGTGTACGAGAAGCTCGGACCGCCCTCGTCGACCACCCCCGAGTCGTAGAGGTCCATCCCGGTCCCGTCGGTGGCGGTGTGGTGGTCCGGACCATCGAAGTCGAAGGTCACCGTGCCACCCCGCGCCAGCAGCACCGTCGTCGGCTCGAACGCGTCGTAGAACCCGTGGTTGTAGGCGCTCACGTGCTCGTCGCTCGCGGGCTGCCCGGCGAAGCTCGTGCTCGGCGCGGCCGCGCCGAGCACGAGCGTCATCCCCATCGCGATCGTCACCGTGCGCACGCGTGAGGTATCGGCAGCGGGGGGCTCCGGCCGCAGTCGCGGCCGAGGCCCCCCCGCCTCCGCGAAGACCCGCCCCTAGGATGCGGCCATGCCTCCTGCTGCTCACCCCGGGGCCGCAACGCGTGCGAAGCACGCGTTGCGCGCCCCCGACTTCCGGCGGCTCTTCACGATCCGCCTGACCGGACAGGTGGGGGACGGCTTCTTCCAGGCTGCGCTCGTGACCTCGGTCGTGTTCGCGCCCACCGATCAGAGCACGTCCGTGGGACTGCTGAAGGCTGGCCTCATCACGATCCTCCCGTTCACCATCCTGGGCCCCTTCGTGGGCGTCTTCATCGATCGGTGGCCACGCCGCGCCATCCTCACGATCGCCCCCGTGGTCAAGGCGCTCCTCGTGGGCCTCGTCCTGTTCGATCCGGACCGGTTCGGGATCCCCTTCTACCTGGGCGCGCTCGCGATCTTGTCCATCAACCGCTTCTACCTGGCGGCCGCATCCGCCGTCGTCCCGCGTCTCGTCGCCCCCACCGACCTTCTGATGGCGAACTCCCTCGCCACGGTGGGCGGCACGCTCGCCCTCCTCGTCGGGGTCTTCGTGGGCGGGAAGGTTGCCGACGCGGCAGGGTCCGCCACGCCGGTGGTCGTGGCCGCGGGCATCGGATGGCTCGCGGCATCGGCGATCGCCACACGCATCCGGTCGGAGCTCGCGCCCATGACGGTGCCCGAGTCGGCCGAACTCCTCCGTCACGCCGTGCGCCGCGTCGGGGTGGAGTTCGCCGACGGCGCCTCCGCCCTGTTCCTGACGCCGCGGGCGATCGGGCCGATCACCTCGATCACGGTCGACCAGGTGGGACAGGGCATCATCCTCACGCTGGCACTCGTCGTGTTCCGCGAAGAGCTCGGCGAGGGTGTCGGCTCGTTCTCGGATCTCATCGGGGTGGGTGGGGTGGGGGTGCTCCTCGGCATCGCCACCGTGGGGTGGCTCGAGGACCGCTACCCGAAGCAACGCATCGTGGCCGGAGCCTTCGTCGTGGGGGGCGTCGCCCTCCTCGGCACGGCGGCGGTGCTCACCGATCGAACGATCTTGGCCGCGAGCCTCGTGGTGGGTCTGACCTTCGCGTGGAAGAAGATCCCCGTCGACACGCTCGTCCAAGGCTCGCTGCCCGATGGCTATCGCGGGCGCGTCTTCTCCGTGTACGACGTCTTCTACAACTCTGCCCGAACGCTGGCGGCCGCGATCTCGGTGGTGCTGTTCCCGGCCGTCGGGGTGCGCTGGTCCCTCGCCATGGTCGGCGTGGCCTTCCTCACGTGGGCACCGGTGCTCCCACGGTGGATCAAAGGTCAGCCGGAGATCCGGCTCCTGTTCCACGAGGGAGGGCGCGCCGAAGAGTGGCCGCGCGCGATCCGATGGGGAGCCGCCGAGGAACCGGCCGAGGTGGTGCGCTCGTGGCTCGAGGAGCGAGACGGCGAACGGCGAAGGTCGTTCCGGCTCGAGCTGCAGGACGGCACCGAGCTCGACGTCAGCCGCGCCGAACCCGATGGCGAGTGGCAGATCGACCGCGAGCGCGAGTCCTGAACCACCTCCTCGCCGAGGCTCAGGCCGTGGCGCCGACCTCCGCCGTGCCCACCGCGGTGTCGATCTCCGTGGTCTCCGTCGCCGCCCTGCGCTGACGGGCCCAGAGCACCACCGCTCCCGCGATCACGGCCGCCGAGCCGGCGATCACATACTCCACCCTCGGCCCGAGGTGCTCGCCGAGGAACCCGGCGAGCGGGGCACCGATCGGCGTCGACCCCAGGAAGACCATGCCGTACAGGGCCATGACGCGCCCGCGCGCCTCCGGCTTCGAGTTCGTCTGCAACATCGTGTTGCCGGTGATGATGAACGCCATCGCCACGAACCCCACGGGGACCATGGACAGCATGGCGAGGCCGAGCGACGGGGTCACGGCGGTCAGGTACATCGTCAACCCCATCCCCATCGCCAAGATGGCGAGGTTCCGCATCCGTGGCCGCAGGTTGCGGTTGGCCATGATGATCGCCGCCGCGAACGACCCGATCCCCGCCGCCGCAGACAGGAAACCGAACTCCCGAGGACCGGCCCCGAACGCTCGCTCCGCCAGGAGCGGCACGATCACCTGCCACTGGAACGTGACCGTGAAGATCACCGCCATCAGGATCAAGGGCCTCCGCAGGTTGTCGGTCCGCCACGCGTACTTCAGCCCGGCGACGAGATGTCCTCGCTTACGCGTGCTGCGCGCCTGCGGGTGCAGCTCCGCGGGGCGCATCGCGATGAGGGCCGCGAGGACCGCGATGTACGAGATCCCGTCGATCAGGAAGCACGCGGCCATGCCCACGGTCGCGAATCAGGATCCCCGCGATGGCGGGGCCCACGACCCGCGAGCCGGTGAACGCCGCGCTGTTCAAGCTCACGGCGTTCGTGAGCACCTCCTCACCGACCATCTCCACGTAGAAGCTCTGCCGTGACGGCATGTCGATCGAGGTCACGATCCCCGCCGTGAATGCCAACACGAAGACCATCCAGAGCTGGACCACGTCGGTGAACACGAGCACGCTCATGGTCAGGGCGACGGCCGCGTACGCGGTCTGGGTCCACATCAAGATCCGGCGCTTGTCGAACCGGTCGGCCAGCACCCCGCCGAAGGCACCGAACAGGAGCACGGGGCCGAACGAGAGCGCCGCGCTCAGACCCAGCGCGGTGCCGCTGCCCGTGAGCTTCAGCACCAGCCAGGCCATGGCCGTGAAGTTCATCCACGTGCCGGTGGCGGACACGAGCTGTCCCGCCAGGTACAGGCGGAAGTTCCGGGATGTCCGGAGCGAGGCGAACGTGCGCCCGACCGCGGCGTCGACCCGCGGGCTCAAGCGTCCGGACCCTTCTCGTCGGGTTGCCTCTCCGCGATCCGGGTGAGGATCTCCGAGGCACGGGACAGCATGTCTCGGTCCTCGGGCGAAAGGGCCTTCAGCCGCTTCGACAGGAACTCGTCCGTGCGGCGGCGCGTGCGCTGCAGCAGCTTCGTGCCCTCCGGTGTGATGGCGAGCCAGGTGATCCGGCCGTCGAGCGGGTCGGGCGTGCGGCGCGCCAAACCACCATCGACCAGCGCCTGGATGGTGCGCGTCATCGTGGGCTTCTGGACGTTCTCGTGGCTCGCCAGCTGCCCGGCCGTCATGGGCCCGTGGGTCTCGAGGGTGAACAACGCGGCGTGGAGCGTGGGGGTGATGCCGGGGTCGGACTCCTGGCGCATCCGCCGGGCAGCGCGCCACACGGAGACCCGGAGGGTCGAGGCGAGCTCGGCGGCGTCGCGGGTCTCGGAGTGGGACGTGGATCTCACGACATCATGATAGTACGACTCGCTAACTAGCGACCCGTACTATCGTGGGGCGCGATGGTCGACGGCCCGCGAGATTGGAACGCCACCGAGTACGACCGGCTCCCCATCCCCATGACGAAGTGGGGGGCGACGGTGGTCGAGCGACTGGACCTCCGCGGCGACGAGCGGGTGCTCGATGCGGGCTGCGGCACGGGTCAGGTCACCCAGCTCCTCCGCGACCGGCTCCCCCGGGGGCGCGTGATCGCCCTCGACGCCTCGCCTTCCATGATCCGGGCGGCGGAAGCTCGGCTCGGCGACGACCGGGTCGACTACCTCGCGCACGACCTGCTGCTGCCGATCCCGCTGGACGCGGTCGACGCGGTCCTGTCCACGGCGACCTTCCACTGGATCCCCGATCGACGATCGCCTCTTCGGCAACCTCGCCGCCGTCATGCGCCCCGGGGCACATCTCGAGGCGCAGTGCGGCGGCCGCGGCAACATCGCGAGCATCGACCGCGCCCTCCGTGCGGTGGGACATCGTGAGGGAACCGCCGCCAAGACGTTCGCCGGCCCCGAGGAGACGACCGAACGGCTCGCGCGCGCGGGCTTCATGGACATCCGGTGCTGGCTGCGGTCCGAACCGACGCCGCTGCCACCCGATGAGCTCGAGCCGTACCTGGCCACCATCTGCCTCGGGGGGCTCATCGACGGCATGCCGGCCGAGGAAGCGGCGGCCTTCGTGCACGGGGTCGCGCGAGCGATGCCCGAGCCGACGATCGACTACGTCCGTCTGGAGATCAGCGCGACCCGAGCCTGACCCCGAACGAACCGGGATCGCTCGAGATGAAGAGCGAGACCGCGGCGTCGCGCATCTCCAAGAGAGCCGTGGCAGCGCCGATGGGCTCTTCGAGACCGTCGAGCATGTCTTCTCGCTTGAGTCCGAGCAGGTCCATCGTCATCTGACACGGGATCAGCTTCGCCCCCATGTCCTGCGCGAGCTGGATCAAGGCCTCTGGCTTCTCGACGTGCTGGTCATCGGCGAGCTTCTTGAACATCGCCGGTCCCGCTCCGGCGAAGTGGTAGCGGGAGAGCTTCGCCTTCTGCGCCGAGCCCGGGTTCATGGCCGACATCATCTTCTGCATCCAGTTGTCGCCCGTGATGCGCACGCCGGGCTTCACGATGGAGAACAGCCCCCAGAACGTGAAGAACACGCTCACCTCCATGCCGCTGGCGGCAGCGGTCGACGACAGGATAGTGGTGGGCCAGATGCGGTCGAGATCACCGCCCCAGGCGATGATCGTCAGCTTGTTCTTCTTCTTGATCTGGGCCGCGCCATCGGTCTCCAGCGCTTCCACCCGACGGAGCAGTTCGGCGAACGCCGCCGGATCGACGCCCTGGACCCGATCCTCGGTGACGGCCACGGTCAGACCGCCTTGCGGACCACGTAGCGGAAGGACCCGTCGCCCAGCTCCTCGGCTTCGAGCAGCTCGTTGCCGCTGATCGTGGCCCAGCTCGGGGCGTCGGACTTCGACCCGGGGTCGGTGGCGAGGAGCTCGAAGAGGTCGCCGACATCGGCGTCCTTGAGCGCGCGGGCGAGCGAGACGAGCGGCCCGGGGCAGGACTGACCGCGGGCATCCACGGTGGCGGTGATCACGTTCATAGGTCGGCGAACCTCCGGTGCGAGGGAGTGGACGGGGTGGAGATGGACGCGGAGCGCGGTGCTTCGCGCTGTCCGGTTGTCAGCGCGGACAGCAGCACAGATCGGGGATCATCGCTGCGACGATGCCGGCTTCGCGTGTGCAGATCATTTGCAGGTGCAACATGGTACCCGCAGGTGCGGGATGGCACAAGGGCGGGCCCCGGGGCCGATCGCGAGCGCGCTCACCCGGTCGGGGGGCCCACGTCGATGCACCCGCCCTCGCTCCCGAGCTCCTCCAGCCCGGCCAGGTCGCCGGGTCCGAAGTCGGTCATCCACCCCCCCGAGGGCTCCATGAGCTCTCCCTGCTCCTCCACGTGGTCCAGGCCCATCACGTGCCCCCATTCGTGGAGCACCGTCGGCCCTTGGTCACCGGGGTCGTCGTAGCCGGGACCGTTCGGGTCCTCCGCGTTCATCGCGATCCAGCCGCTCACGATGGCGTCGGGCGTGCTCGTGGCCAGCGGTCGTGCGACGCCGGCCGCGGTGCGTCCTTCCGACTCGAACGCGATGTCGGTCTCGTCCGGGTCGACCCATGCCACCAGGACCGGGGCCCAGCGGTTCGGGTACAGGTCGGGTTCGTACGCGGATCGCCCTCGGAACGGGATCTCGTGCACGAGGCCGTCGTACTCGAACGCGATCCCGGTCACCGCCGCGACGCGACGAACCGCTTCGTGGACATCCTCGATCGACCCCTCCGGAGCGAGGTCGACGTTGACGACGTAGTGGATCGGAGCGCACGGGTTCCACCGCATCGGAGAATCCGTCGAACGTGTAGCCGAGGAACTCATGCTCCGCGGGCCGCCCGGAAGGACGGACGATATCGCCGATGAGCGCCGCCGCGCCCGCGAACGTGGCGGCCGCCACGGACAGAGCCACGACCACGGCGACGAACCGCATCGAGCGGCGGGGGCGGGGTGGCGGCCATGCCTGTGGACCTGGCAGCAGGGTGCCGAGGTCGGGCCGCGGGGGGACGGACATGGAGCCATCGTAGGGGGACCAAGCGTCAACGCCGGCCCCACGAGGCGGTCTCAGCGCACGACGCCTCGTCGCTCCGCCGGCCAGTACACCAGCACGACCTTCGCCCGCAGCTCGTCGCGCGTCACCGGACCGAAGGAGCGGGAATCCGTCGAGGCCTGCGCGAAGTCACCCTCGATCCAGTACTCGTCGTCGCCGAGGACCCTGCCGTCGACCACATCACCCGGCAACGCGGTGAGCCGCTTCACCATCTCGTAGCCGGGCCGGCCCGGGTGCTCCACCACGACGACGTCGCCCTGGCGGTACCCGCGGGGCGTCACGACGAGCGCCCAGTCCTCGGGCAGGAGCACGGGCGCCATGCTCGGCCCTCGCACGCGCACGCGTGACGGGCGGTAGCGGAGGAAGGTCCACACCACCGCTGCGAGGAGCGACGCGACGGCGCCGACCCCGGCGACCCTTCTCCGACCCCGAGGGTAGGATTCCTCGTGAAGGGCATCTTCGGAAGAAGGAGGGGGCTCCATGTTCGAACGAATCCTCGCACCTCGCCGCGACGTCTGGGCGCACTGCGATCTGCCCTGCGGGGTGTACGACCCGGCACAGGCACGGATCGAGGCCGAGTCGGTCAAGGCGTGTCAGGAGAAGTACCAAGGCTCGGACGATCCCGAGTTCCGGCAGCGCGCCGTCGCCATCAAGGAAGAGCGGGCCGACCTGGTGAAGCACCACCTGTGGGTGCTGTGGACCGACTACTTCAAGCCCGAGCACCTGGAGAAGTACCCGGACCTCCACGAGAAGTTCTGGAACGCCACGAAGGAGGCAGGCGCCTCCAAGAAGTCCGACGATCCGGCGCAGGGCCAGCAGCTGCTGGATGCTATCGACGAGATCGGCAAGATCTTCTGGGAGACCAAGGCCTAGATCCAGGGGCGAGTTCTCAGCAGCGTGACGGGGGGGCAGGGCCGTCGGTCCCCACCCCCCCGCACGTTTCTCCGCGCCCGTCCACCGATGGATCCTTGCGGTCGTGCGAGGGCAGGCGGCCGGGGTGGGTCTGGCAGCACCCCGGCCGCCCAGTCCTCATTGCAACTATCGGCTGCGAAGCGTCGCTGAACGCACTGGACGGAAGTCGGTTTCGCGCCCGCCGAAGGGCCTGGGAGACAAGACCTCCGGCCCGGGCCGAGAGGCTTCCGGGTGACTGCTACCGTGGGCGACCGTGAAGGACATCGGCCTGGTGGGGGTACCGTTCAGCGGCAAGTCGACGCTGTTCACAGCGTTGACGCATGCTGGATTCCACGGTGGTCAGGCGAACGTCGCGGTGGTTCCCGTTCCGGATCCGCGGCTGCAGGTCCTCACCGACCTGGAGCGATCGGCGAAGACGGTGCACGCGCAGGTGCGGTTCGTGGACGTGCCGGGCGGTGTGGCGAGCGCCCAAGGTCTGGCGAAGCTCCGCGAGGTCGAGGCGCTCGCGATCGTCGTCCGCTGCTTCGGGGCCGATGCGAAGGCGGCGGCCGAGCTGGCGGACGTGCGCGCCGACCTCCTGCTGGCGGACCTGGCCGTGATCGAGAGCGCGCTGCACAAGGCGGAGAAGAAGTCCCGGGGCAAATCGGGTCCCGAGGTGGACGCGCTCCGGATCGCGAAGGCGGCCCTGGACGCTGAGACGCCGCTGCGCGACGCGGAGCTCGATCGCGACGTGGTGGGCGAGCTGAAGGGGATCGCGCCGCTCACGCTGAAGCCGGAGATCGTGGTCGCGAACCTGGAGGAAGGACTCTTCGGTGCCCGAAGGGATGCCGGGAGCCGTCGGCGTGTACGCCGCGATCGAGGCGGAGGTGGCGGAGATGGACCCCGAAGAGGCACGCGCCCTCCTGGAGGAGTTCGGGGTGGCGGAGCCGGGACTCGAGACGGTGATCGCGGCGAGCTACGGGGCTCTCGACCTCATCACGTTCCTCACGACGGGCGAGGACGAGACCAGAGCGTGGGAGGTCCGGCGCGGAGCGACCGCCCCCGAGGCGGCGGGCGTGATCCACACGGACCTGCAGCGCGGGTTCATCCGAGCCGAGGTGATCGCATACGACGAACTGGTCGCGGCCGGTTCGATGGAGCACGCGAAGGCCGCCGGCAAGGTGCGGGTGGAGGGCAAGGACTACGTGGTGCACGAAGGCGACATCCTGCACGTGCGCTTCGCCGTCTAGGAGCGCCCTCGTCGCCTACGCTTGCCGGCGATGCGATCCGAGCGACTCGAGGTGCGGACGCCCGACGGCCGGCGACTCGACGTGCTGGTGTCGGGGGATCGCGGCACACCGCTCGTGTTCCACCACGGGACCCCTTCCTCGCTGACACAACTCGAGCCGATGACGGAGGCGACGCTCGCTCGAGGACTCAGGCTGGTGACGTACTCCAGACCCGGCTACGGGGACTCCGATCGCGCGGAGGGTCGCTCGATCGGCGACTGTGCCGCCGACGTTGCCACGATCCTCGACGCGGTCGGAGCCGATCTGTGCCTGACGATGGGCGCCTCAGGCGGCGGGCCGCACGCCCTCGCCGTCGCGGCGCTGCTCCCCGACCGGGTCCGGGCAGTGGCGACGATCGCCGGCTGTGGCGAGTACGGCGCCGACGACCTCGACTTCCTCGCCGGTATGGGCGAGGACAACGTGGTCGAGTTCGGCATGGCCGCATCGGGCGACCGCGACGGACTCGTCCGATACATGGAGGCGTACCGGCGGTCGGCGGCGGGAACCACGCCCGAGGCGATCGCCGAGGCGATCCGATCTCTGCTGTCACCCGTCGACGTTCGGGCGCTGACGGGAGCGATGGGGGCGCACTTCGTCGAGGACGGGCGCGAATCGTTCCGCAACGGCGTCTGGGGGTGGTTCGATGACGACCTCGCCTTCACCCGACCCTGGGGGTTCGACCTCGGGGAGATCGTGGTCCCGGTGACGATCTGGCAGGGCGGCCAGGACCTCATGGTGCCTCCCGCGCACGCCGCGTGGTTGGCGACTTACATCCCGAACGCGACGCTCGAACTCCGTCCGGAGCACGGTCATCTCTCGTTGATCGCGGCGTTCGGCGAGGTCATCGACAGCGCCCTCCGATCCGCCGGCATGCTGACGTAGCGATCCGCCCGGTCTTCGGGGACGTCCGTTCCGCGTCCGCTCAGGCGCCGGCGACACCCGTTCCGCGGCACGCCTCCCCATCGAGCGACTCGAAGTCGACGACCGCGATCACGTCTCCCTCGCGGATCACGTGCCAGATACCGTTCCACTCGGACCCGTGGCCGGTCGACGTGATCTGGACGACCTCGTCGTTGTGGTCGATGCCAACGAGGTTGCCCACGATGAAGGCCGACCCACCCGGCAGGATCCTGGCGTTCGGCCCGCCGAAGCCGACCCGTTCGTCCGGAGCGCAGCTCAACGCGTCGGCGGCCCCCGGTGGGAGCGGCGTGACCGTCGTCGCCACCTCCAGGCTGACCTCCGAACCCGGAGACACCGGTGATCCGGCTGCGGGAGTCTGGGCGACGACCTCCCACAGAGGGACGTCGGGATGCGCTCGGTAGCTGATGATCCAGGTGAGCCCGAGGTCGTTGAGGGCCTGCATGGCAGCTTGATCGTCGAGCCCGACCAGGTCCGGCACGACGACGTTGGAAGCGCCCGGCGTCGACGAGGGCGTTGGCCGTGCGTCGGGCGTTGATGGGACGGGCGAGGGCGTCGGCGCCGCCGGCACGATCTCCACCGGGAAGTAGAAGGACCGGTCGCCTTCGGGCCATGTCGCGTGGAACACGAGGAAATGCCTCCCCATGTCGTCGGGGATGGCACCGAGCCCGTCTATCAATGGAAGCGATCCGATCTCTGTGAACGCGTCGTCGAGCACGGTGCCCTCGACGTTCGCTGCTGTCCCTTGGATGAGGAGCGGTACACCCGCGACAACGGGTGTGTAATCCCACGGCCCGTTGACCGACTCGTAGTCCTCGGGATCCACCGTGTCCGCGCAGATCGACCCGCCGTCGAACTCGAAGCAATACGACGTCCCGAAGGGCTCGATCGTCCGTCCCCCGAGCGACATGGACGCGCTTGGGTGTTGTTCCCGACGCACCTCGAACGTCACGACGATCGCGTCCGGTGGCGGAGACGTCGTTGCGACCGGCTCCGCATCGGAACCGAAGCCTCCGTAGGCCAGCGCGACGGCTCCGCCGAAGACCACGAACGCGACGACCCCGGCCACGATCCGCTGCGACCTGCCCGGTGAGGGCGGAACGCCTTCTCCGCGGGGGCCTTCGGCGATCCGGGAGCGCGTCGATGCCGGAGCATCGACGTCGTTCAGCTTCTCCAGCTCGCGCTCCCACCGCTCCGGCATCAGTCGACCTCCTCGTCACCGAGCAACCCGCGCAACCGCCCTCGCGCCCGATGCAGGTGGACCCGGACCGTGGGCGCTGCCACGCCCATCCGCCGGGCGACCTCCTGTACCTCGAGGTCCAGCACGTGACGGAGCACCACGGCGGCACGTTGGTTCGGTGACAGCTGTCGCAACGCGTCCATCAGCCCCACGAACTCCGGTGATGCAACGCTCTCGTCGGCGGCCATCCCGATCTCGCGGTCGCGTTTCAACTCGTCGGCGGCGACCCTGAACGCAACCCGGTAGATCCAGCGGAGCGGCTCCCGGATGGTCCCCGCGTGGGCGATCGCGCGTGCGAAAGCCTCCGCGGTCGCATCCTCAGCGATGTCACGCCGCCCAGCCGTGAACGCGTACATCGTTCGATACACCCCCTGCCCCTCCGCCCGGAAGAGCGCGTCGAAGTCGTGGGCCGAGCTCGCCTCGCGCACGATGGACATCATCGGGCCGTCACCATCCGCGAGATAGAGGACAGGGCCGGTCGATCCGTTTACACGCGGCCGAGCAGGAAGTACGCGCGGGTCGGCCCCCGGCCCTTCAGATCCACGGTGCAGGGAGCGTCGAACCGGAACCGTCCATCGAGCAGCCGCCGCGTGGCCTCCGACACGAGGATCCGGCCCGGCTCGGCGTTCGACTCCAAACGACTCGCCAGGTTCACCGTGTCTCCCCAGAGGTCGTACGCGAACTTCTGCCGGCCGATCACCCCGGCGACCACCGACCCCGACGCGATCCCGACGCGGACCTGGAGGGGATCGCCCGTCGGCCACGTGGCGTCCCGCATCAGGTCGAGGATGCCGAGCGCCATCTCGGCAGCTGCCTCCGCGTGGTCAGCTCGCGGCTCGGGCGCGCCGGCGGCGACCATGTAGGCATCGCCGATCGTCTTGATCTTCTCGAGCCGGAGATCCGCGGCGAGGGCATCGAACCGGCGGAACACGTCGTCGAGGAGCGCGACGAGCTGGGCGGGCGGGATGCGCTGGGCGTGCGCGGTGAAGTCCTCGAGATCCGCGAACACGACGCTCACGTGATCGAGAGCGTCGGCGATCGGCTGGCCCTCGACGCCCTCGCCTCCCTTGAGTCGTTCGACCACCGCACGAGGGAGCGTGTTGCCGAGCAGGCTGTCGACGCGCTCACGCTCGCGCTCCAGCTCAAGCTCACGGAGGAAGAGCAACCGTGTGAAGCGTTCGAGGCCGTACGAGGCGGCCGTCCCGATGGCCGCGAACACGATCAGGAAGTAGTCGGCGAACAAGAGCGCCAGCCTCGTGTCGCCGATGAAGGCGATCGCTACGACGTTGTGGAAGGCCACCAGGATCACACCCACCACGGCTGCGTAGCGGAACAGGATGCGGCTCAGGATGTAGACGAACGCGAGCACCACCATCAGCCCCGCGTAGCCCCAGTCGGGACGAGCATCCGGGACGAACCACCGATGCATGGACCACGCCATGCCGCTGACGGCAAGCACCGAGGCGAGCAGCGGTTGCCACACCCGCTCGTACCAGGGGGCGAAGGTGAGGAGCAGGCTCAGCAGGGCGACCGGCACACCGATCCCGTAGCGGAGCACCACGTCGGCCGTCTGGCCCCGTTCCAACACGCTGGCGGCGAGGAGACCGAAGGCGGCCCACACGGCCAGCCCCAACACGTGCGCCAGCCGGATATAGGGGAGGTTGTCGCGGAAGTAGGTCGCCTGGAAGCGAGGCTCGAAGGCCACGTCGCGGAACCGGAGGGAGAGCTTCCTCAGGTCCTTGGCGGGCTGGAAGAAGAGACCGGCGGGGCCCAGCGAGCGATCCACGGCGCGGGCATGATGCCACGGCGGAAGCGGGGTTGGGCTCCCGTTGGGACCCACACCGGTCGTAGGGGCGTTCCATGCCCCCGACCGCCAGGATTCTCTGGTATGTCAAGCGGTTGTTGCTGTATCCTCCCCGGCCATGACACGGACGACCAAGCTCACCGCCCTTGCCCTTGCCCTCGCCCTCAGCCTCGGCGTCGTCGCGGGCTGCTCGTCCGACCCGACGTCCACACCCGCGGGGACGACGAGCTCGCCGGCGGAGGCGGTCGAGCTGACCGTCTTCGCCGCCTCATCGCTGACCGGCGCCTTCGAGCAGATCGCCACGGACTTCGAGGCGGACAACCCCGGCGTCACCGTCACCTACAACTTCGGCCCCTCGGACGGACTCGCGGGACAGATCCAGAGTGAGGGGACCGCGGACGTGTTCGCGTCGGCGTCGGGCACGTGGATGGACGCGGTGGAGGAGGATCCGGGTGTCAGCGACCGGACGGACTTCGGCACGAACCAGCTCGTCGTGGTCACGCCCCCCGGCAACCCTGCGGGCATCGAGAGCTTCGAGGACATCGCCGCACCCGGGGTCCAGCTCGTCCTCGCCGCAGAAGGGGTTCCGGTCGGCGACTACGCGAGGGAGGCACTGGAGAACGCGGGTATCTCGGAGGACGCCCTGGCCAACGTCGTCTCGAACGAGGAGGACAACGCGAGCGTCGTGGCGAAGGTCGTCGCCGGCGAGGCCGACGCGGCGATCGTCTACACCTCCGACGTCTCGGCCGCCGCCGGCAACGACCTCGTCGCCGTCGAGATCCCCGCTGAGGTGAACGTCATCGCGACCTACCCGATCGCGGTGGTGACGGGAGCCGACGGCGGCGACGCGTCGGATGCCTTCGTCGCGTACGTCCTCGGTGACGGCCAGGCGGTCCTCCAGGAGTACGGGTTCGGTCCCGCACCTACCGGCTAGGCTCGGGGCCAGCTCCAGCTTTCGCGAGGTTCTCTTCCCCGCTCGCCAGGGAAACCTGTAGGCTAGCCGCCCCATGGAACAGGATTCCTATCGGATCGGACAGGCGGCCACGACCCTCGGTGTTCGCGTGGAGACCCTCCGTCGCTGGGAGCGAGATGGCTTGCTCCACACCGAACGAACACCGGGAGGACAGCGGCTCGTTCCGGCAGCCGAGGTCGCGCGCCTGCTCGCCGAACGGCGCGCCACCTCGACGGCGACCGCCCACACCAGCCGCCGGAACGCGTTCCCCGGCGTGATCACCAAGGTGACGAAGGACAAGGTGTCGGCGCTCGTCGAGATCCAATCCGGGCCGCACCGCGTCGTCTCGCTCATCACCCGCGAAGCGGCGGACGAGCTCGATCTCCGCCCCGGCATCCAGGCGATCGCCACCGTCAAGGCAACGAGCGTGATGGTGGAGATCCAGGCCGGATGAGGTCTCCGCGGCGGATCGCGGCGTGCGGGGTCCTCCTCGCGATGACCGCGTGCTTCCCCGCGGCCACAGGCTCGCCCGGCGAGAGCTCGAGTCCCAGTCCCGCCCCGCTCCGCGTCTTCGCCGCCTCGTCGCTCACCCCCGCGTTCACCGAGATCGGCGCCGACTTCGAGTTCCTCAATGAGGGCGCCCAGGTCATCTTCACGTTCGGCTCCTCGGATGCGCTCGCAGCCCGAGATCCAGCGCGATCACAAAGCCGATGTCTTCGCGTCGGCGAGCGAGCCGTGGATGGACGTGATCGAAGAGGACCCGGGCGTGCTCGATCGGAGCGACTTCGTGGAGAACTCCCTCGTCATCGTCACGCCGGTCGACGACGCGGGCGACATCTCATCGATCGACGACCTGGCGCGGCCGGGCGTCTCGGTCGTGATCGGCGCGCGCGGGACGCCCATCGGCGACTACACGCGGGACATGTTGGTGAACGCCGAGCTCCTCGTCGAGATCCTGCCGAACGTCGAGGAGCCGAACGCGGTCGATGACGCCGCGATCGTGACGCGTGTGGAGTCGGGCGAGGTCGACGCCGGCATCACGTACCTCTCCGATGTCTCCGACGCGGCAGGTCACGACCTCCGAGCCGTCTCCCTCGATGGTGGAGTGAACGTGACGGCGACGTATCCGATCGCGATCCTCGACGGGGTCCAGAACGAGGATCTGGCCCGGCGGTTCGTGGCGTACGTGAAAGGCCCCGAAGGTCAAGCCACGCTCGAGGCCTACGGTTTCGACCCGCTCTTCCTGGGGTGACCGAGGTGCGCCGTCTCCCCTTCCCCGTCGCGGCGCTGGCGGTGCTGGGCGCGGCATTCGTCGTCGTGCCGATCCTCGCCCTCCTCATCAGAGCGCCATGGTCGAGCGCCGGCGACGTGCTCCGCGGCGAAGGGTCGACCACCGCGCTCCGCCTCTCCATCGTCGTCTCCCTCGCGGCCACGGTGCTCTCCGTGCTCATGGGGGTGCCACTCGCGTGGCTCCTCGCACGGGTTCGGTTCCCGGGCAGGTCGTTCCTCCGGGCCGCGGTGGTGCTCCCGCTCGTGTTGCCACCGGTCGTCGGCGGCGTCGGTCTGCTCCAAGCTTTGGGTCGCGAGGGGGTCGTCGGGCGATGGCTGCACGGCGCCCTGGGGATCCAACTGACCTTCACCATCTGGGGAGCGATCATCGCGGCCACGTTCGTGTCGATGCCGCTCGCCGTCCTCGCCTCCGAGGCTGGGTTCCGATCGTTGGACCAGCGGTACGAACGTGCCGCGTCGGCCCTCGGCGCTCGGCCGGGTGTGGTGTTCCGCCGGGTCACGCTGCCCTTGGCCGCACCGCAGCTCGCCGCCGGTGCCGTCCTCGCATGGGCGAGGGCCCTCGGCGAATTCGGCGCCACGATCACGTTCGCCGGCAACCTCCTCGGGAAGACGCAGACGCTCCCCTTGGCCGTCTACCAGGCTCGCCAGACGGATCCCGGAGGCGCCATCCTCCTGTCGCTCGTGCTCGTCGTCGTGTCGGTGGGGGTCATCGTGTCGCTCGGCGAGCGGATCACCGGGGCTCGCTGATGCCCCTGGAGGCCGACCTCCGTCTGCGACGCGACGGGTTCCAGGCGTCGGCGTCCTTCGAGGTCGGCGACGGCGAGACCCTTGCGCTCCTGGGTCCGAACGGCGCCGGTAAGTCCACCGTGCTCGCGGCATTGGCGGGGCTCATCCCCTTGGAGAGCGGCAGCATCACGCTGGACGGTGAGCGGATCGACGGGCTGCCTCCGGAGCGGCGCCCGATCGGCGTGGCGTTCCAAGACCCGCTCCTCTTCCCGCACCTGAGTGCGCTCGACAACGTGGCGTTCCCGCTGCGGTCGCGGGGACGCACCCGCAGCGACGCACGCGAGCGGGCTGCGCTGCTGCTCGGCCGGGTGGCGCCCGGCGTCCCGCCAGGCGCCAAGCCGGCCGAGCTCTCCGGCGGTGAACGCCAGCGCGTGGCCCTGGCTCGGGCGGTCGCCCCCGATCCGCGGCTCCTCCTGCTGGACGAGCCGCTCGCTGCCGTCGACGTCAGCGCCCGCGCCGATCTTCCGCACCCTGCTGCGCGAGGTCGTGGCCTCCTTCGAAGGTCCCTGCGTGCTCGTCGTGCACGACCCCGTCGACGCCCTCACGCTCGGCGACCGCGTGGCGATCCTCGAGCACGGGAAGCTCGTCCAGGTGGGGACGGCCGACGAGGTCCGACGCGCCCCGGCGACGACCTACGCGGCGGACCTGGTCGGCGTGAACCTGTTCCGCGGCCGGCTCCTCCCGCTCGGCGACGGTGCCGGCACCCTGGACACCGTCCAGGGTGCGATCACCGTCGCCTGGCCCGCGGGGGCGCCGCTCGAGCCCCTGGACGACGTCGTCGCGACCCTGCGCCCGGCCGACGTCGCGCTGCACCTCGAGCAACCGGAAGGCTCGCCGCGCAACGTGCTCAGGGGGTCCGTCGCGGAGATCGCGATCCATGGGGAACGAGCGCGGGTCCGGCTCCGCACCTCGCCGCCGATGGTGGCGGAGATCACCCTCGGCTCGGTCGACCGACTCGCCCTGGAGGTCGATCGTGACGTCTTCGCGAGCTTCAAGGCGGTGGAGGTCCGGCTCATGGTCGCAGGGGTCGAACCCGATACCCTGATGACGTGAAGACCGACGCCGAGCGCTCCGCGCTCGCTCCCCAGGAGCCGGAGGCCTCGGCCCCCGCCGGGAGCACGCCGCCGAAACAGAAGAACCGGGTCCTGCACGCCCTCGGCGAGCTCCCCGGCCTCATCCTCACCGCCCTGATCCTGGCGTTGCTGATCAAGACCTTCCTGGTCCAGGCGTTCTTCATCCCCAGCCCCTCGATGTCACCCACGCTCAAGGTCGGCGACCGGGTCCTGGTGTCCCAGTTGCCGTACTACCTGGGCGATCCGGAGCGCTTCGACGTGATCGTGTTCGAGGAGCCCCACCCGACCTCCGAGACCGAGCGCGGACTGGTCAGCGGCTTCGTCCACTGGCTCTCGCAAGGCCTGGGCGTGTCGCAGCCCGATCACGAGGACTTCATCAAACGGGTGATCGGCCTCCCGGGCGACACGGTGTGGGCGAAGAAGGGAGACGTGTACGTCAACGGCGAACGCCTCGACGAGCCGTTCGCCGTCGGCACGACCGCCGACTTCCCCAAGACGAAGGTGCCCGACGGCAACTACTTCGTGATGGGTGACAACCGCGAGAACTCGATGGACTCCCGGTTCTCGCTGGGCTTCATCCCCGAGGACAAGATCATCGGCGAGGCCTTCATCGATCGTCTGGCCTCCCTCACGCATGTCCGGCCTCTGACGCCGTCGACGGCGACGTATAGCGAGGCACGAAGAGCCGCGAGAACGACCAGACGATCGCGGCGATCCCGATGCCGGCCAACCAGACGATGAGCGGCGGGACCTCGAGGGCGAAGAAGGTCCGAGCCACGGGCAGTGCCATCACCAGGACGAAGAGCCCGCCCATCGCGAAGACCAACGCCACGCCCGGCTTCCCGAGCGGCGACGCCACGAGTGAGAGCACGCCGAGCCCGATCCACGTGAGCGTCATCACCGCCGCCGTCCGGGCTTCGAGCAGCGTCACGCCGGCTTCGTCCTGCGCCAAGGCGTAGGCGAAGAGGGTCGCGATCGCCGCCAACATGCCGGCGGGCACCGCGAACCGGAGGACCCGATGCACGAAGCCCGGCCGGAACCGCTCGGTGTTCGGCGCGAGCGCCAGGAAGAAGGACGGGATGCCGATCGTCAGCGCGCCGACCAGCGTGAGGTGCCGCGGAAGGAACGGGAACACGAAACCCACCACGCCGATCGCGAGCGAGATCAGCATCGCGTAGACGGTCTTCGTCAGGTACAGCGCGCTCGTGCGTTCGATGTTGCCGAGCACCCGCCGGCCTTCCGCGACCACGGGTGGCAACGCGTCGAAGTTCGAGTCCAGCAGGATCAGCTGGGCGACGGCGCGGGTCGCTTCCGAGCCCGAGCCCATCGCCACACCGATGTCCGCCTCCTTCAGCGCGAGGGCGTCGTTCACGCCGTCACCCGTCATGGCCACCGTGTGCCCGTTCGCACGGAGGGACGTGACCATGTCGCGCTTCTGCTGGGGTGAGACTCGGCCGAACACGCTGTGCCGCTCGAGCGCTGCGGCGAGCACGGAGCCCTCCTCCCCGAGCTCGCGCGCATCCACCGGATCGTCCGCGCCCTCGAGGCCGAGGGACGAGGCGATGGCGCCGACGGTCTGCGGGTGGTCGCCGCTCAGCACCTTCACGCTGACCCCTTGCGTGGCGAAATACCGGAGCGTGTCGGCCGCGTCGGGACGCACCCGATCGCCCAGCACAACCAGAGCGACGGGCTCGAGATCGGCGGGGAGCTCCTCCCCGTTCAAGCCCACGGCACGAGCGAGCAGGACGACCCGCCGGCCGGCGGCGACCTCGTCGTGCAGGTGCTCCCGCAGACCGTGATCCGGGGCATCCGACAACAGGACATCGGGGGCGCCGAGGACCCAGGTGCCCTGGCCCTCGAAGTCTCCGGCGCTCCACGTACGGGCAGACGAGAACGGGACGGCATCCGCGAGCATCCAGTCGGGCGGGTCGGGGAAGGCCTCCGCGATCGCCCGCATCGTCGCGTTCGGGGCTCGGTCGGCGGTAGCCAGGGCCGCCAGTGGGAGCGCGGGGTCGGCGTCGCCGAGCCGCTCGACGCGGTCCACCGCGAGGGTCCCCTGCGTGAGGGTCCCGGTCTTATCGATGCACAGCACATCGACGCGAGCGAGCCCTTCCACGGCGGGGAGCTCCTGGACGAGCACCCGTTGGCGGGCCAGGCGGACGACCGCGACCGCGAAGGCGATCGACGTGAGCAGCACGAGTCCTTCGGGCACCATGGCGACGGTCCCCGCGACGGCGCCCGAGAGCGCGCGCTGCAGCGAGTCGTTCGCCCTGATCTGGCTGACGAACAGCAAGATCGCGGTGGGGATGATCGCGTAGGTCACGTACAGCAGGATCCGGTCGATGCCCGCTCGGAGCTCCGAATGGGTGAGCGTGAACCGCCGGGCGTCCTGGGCGAGGCGAACCGCGTACGCGTCCTTGCCCACGCGCGCGGCGCGGTAGCGGCCGATCCCGGCCGCCACGAACGAACCGGAGAGGACCTCATCCCCCGGCTCCTTGACCACGGGGTCGGCTTCGCCGGTGATCAGGGACTCGTCCACCTCGAGCCCGACGGCGGTCAGGACCACGCCGTCCACGACGACCTGAGCGCCGGCCGCAGCCTCGATCACGTCGTCGAGGACGACCTCGCCGATCGCGACCTCACGGACCTCGCCGTCGCGAACGACCCGTGCCTTCGGCGCCGTCAGGACCGAGAGCCGATCGAGCGTCCGCTTCGCACGCAGCTCCTGGAAGATCCCGATGGCGGCGTTGCCGATCAGTACCAACCCGAAGAGCGCGTCCTGGAACGGACCGACGACCACGATCACGGCCAACATCGCGCCGAGGATCGCGTTGAAGCGTGTGAAGACGTTGCTGCGGACGATCTGCGCCACCGTGCGGGTCGGCGCCGCCGGCACGTCGTTGACCTGACCACGGGCCACCCGGTCGGCGACATCGGCCGACGTCAGACCCTTCGCCGGATCGATCGCTGTCTGGTCGACCACCATGGCGTTCGAGCCTACGCCGTCCTCCGTCCGCCGAGGGAGGCGGGCGGCGGAGGAGGTGGATCAGCCCTCGCCGGCCCGATCCCGCTCCTGCGCCCACGCGTCGAGCAAGGCGAACGCCTCCTCGTCCGGGATCGGGCCGCGATCGAGCCGAACCTCCATGAGGTACGCGAGCGCCTCCCCCACCGCGGGGCCGGGCTCCAGACCGAGGTGCTGCATCACCTGCTCGCCGTCGAGCGGCGGGCGCATCGCATCCAGGTTCTCCGCCTCCGCGAGCGCCGCGATCCGCTCCTCGAGCTCATCCTGCAACCGGCGGAACCAGGCGGCCTTCTCCTCGTTGCGGGTGGTGACGTCGGCACGCGTGAGCTGGTTGAGGTCATCGAGGAGATCGTCCGCGTCGCGGACGTACCGCCGCACGGCACTGTCGGTCCACCCCTCACCGTATCCGTGGAAGCGGAGGTGAAGCTCGATGAGGGCGCACACGTCGTCGATCACCGCGTTCGGGTAGCGCAGCGCGGTGAGCCGTTCGCGCGCCATCCGCGCACCCACCACCTCGTGGTGGTGGAAGCTCACGCCGTCGGCGGTGATCTGACGCGTGGCCGGCTTGCCGATGTCGTGCAGGAGCGCAGCCAGGCGGAGGTGCAGGCGAGGTTCGGTCGCGGCGACGACCGCGTACGTGTGCCGGAGCACGTCCTTGTGCCGGTGCACCGGATCCTGTTCCAGCCGCAAGGCCGGCAGCTCCGGGAGGACCACCTCCGCGAGTCCGGTCTCCACCAGCAGGTCGAGACCCGCCGGCGCGTCGTCCGACATCAGGAGACGGTCCAACTCTCCCTGGATCCGCTCCGGCGCCACGATCTCGAGCCGGCCCGCCAACGCTCGCATCGTGCTCACGATCCGGTCGCTCGGCCGGACGCCCAGTTGGGCCACGAACCGCGCCGCGCGGATCATGCGGAGCGGATCGTCACCGAACGACGTGGCGGGGTCGAGCGGTGTGTCCAGGAGCCGGGCTCCCAGCGCCTTCACGCCGCCGAAGGGGTCGACGAAGGCTCCCTCGGGCACCTTGACGGCCATCGCGTTGATCGTGAAGTCGCGCCTGCTCAGGTCGGTCGCCAGATCCTTGCCGAAGGTCACGGTCGGCTTGCGGTGCTCCGCGACGTAGACCTCCTCGCGGTAGGTCGTGATCTCGAGCAGGTGGTCGTCCTTCAGCGCCCCGACCGTGCCGAACTTCACACCCACGAAGTACCGCCGGTCCGCCCAACCCTGCAGGATCCGGGTCGTCTCGGGTGGGTGAGCGTCCGTAGCGAGATCCCAATCGAGCGCCACGCGGCCGAGGAGGAGGTCGCGGACGGTGCCACCGACCAGGTACAGGTCGTAGCCGGCGTCGGCGTAGCGCTCGCCGAGCTCCTTCAGGAGCGCGGGCACCTCGAGCACGCCGCCGATCGGCATCGCATCGGTCATGGCGCGAGGATACCGTCGGGCGTCGGCGCCTCCCGTGATCCGTGCAGCCGTGAGCGGCTAGTAGGGCAAGCCCGCGGGGGCGTTCTCTTCGACGTAGGCGCCGGCGCGTTCGGTCGTCCCGGCAAGCTTGAGGTCGAAGTCGTGCGGGTTCGTGGCGGTGCGGCGCGCATCGTCCTCGTTCACGAGGCCGTCCTTGACCAGCTGGACCAGGCTCTGGTCGAACGTCTGCATCCCGTAGTAGCCGCCCTCGCTGATCACGTCGACGATCTGATCCGTGAGGTTGGGATCCGTCAGGCGATCGAACACCCGCCCGGTGTTGATGAGGACCTCCACCGCGGGCAGCCTCCCCTTCCCATCTGCCTTCGGCACCAATCGCTGCGACACGATCCCCCGCAGGGCCCCGGCGAACGAGGAGCGGACCTCTTTCTGCTGGCCGGCTGGGAACAGGTCGAGCACGCGGTTGATCGTCTCCATGCAGTCGATCGTGTGCAGGGTCGAGATCACGAGGTGCCCGGTCTCGGCGGCTTGGATCGCGCTCAGGGCGGAGTCGGGGTCGCGGATCTCACCCACGAAGATGACATCGGGGTCTTGACGGACCACGTGCTTGAGTGCCGCGGCGTACGAGTCGGTGTCGATCCCCACCTCGCGCTGCTGGATGATGGAGCGCTCGTCGTCGTGCACGACCTCGATCGGATCCTCGATCGTGATGACGTGCGCTCGCCGGTTCCGGTTGATGTGGCCGATCATCGCCGCGATCGTCGTGGTCTTGCCGGTGCCGGTCGGGCCGGTCACGAGCACCAGACCGCGCGGCGCCTCCGACAGCGTGGCCATGACCGGCGGGAGCAAGAGCTCCTCGAAGGTCGGGATCTCCGAACGCACACGGCGAACGGCCAACCCGACCACCCCGCGCTGGCGGAAGACGTTGATCCGGAACCGGCCCACGCCGAGCAGCGTGTAGCCGATGTCCGCCTCGTTCGCGTCGTCGAAGGTGCGGCGCTTGTGCTCGCTCATCACCTCGAGCGCGAAGGCCACGGTGTCCTCGCTGTTGAGCACGGCGAAGGCCGTGGGGACGAGGTCCCCATCGATGCGCAGGAACGGCACGTTCCCCACCTTGAGATGGAGATCGCTCGCCCCACGCTCCACGGTATGCCGCAGCAACTCGTCGAATCGCATCCGTTCCCGGTTTCGGCAGGTCAGGAGCCAACCCTGAGCGATGCACGGGGTGGGGCGCGGAGAGGTGAGACGGGCTGAAGAGCGGTTCAGCGCACCTACAATCGCGACACATGACCGACGAGCAGCAGCCCGCGGGGGGTGGAGGGCGACGCCGCCGCAGGCGGCGGCGGAAGCCCTCCACCCCCCGCACCGCAGCCGCCACCGGGGAGACGGCCGCGGAGGCCGCCCCGGCGGCATCCGCGGCCACGGGCCGGAAGCGGTCGTCGAAGCCGCGACACAAGAAGCCGCCCGTCGGCAAGCGCGACCCGAAGCTCCCGACGACCCGCGAGGTGTCGGCCGGCGGCGTCGTCTATCGGCGGACCGAGGACGGCGACATCGAGGTCGTCCTGGCCTCGCGCCGGACCCGCCGAGGCGACCTCGCCTGGGGTCTGGCCAAGGGCGGGATCGAAGCGGGCGAGTCGAAGGAGGAAGCCGCCCTCCGCGAGGTCCGCGAGGAGACCGGCCTCGTCGCGGAGATCGAAGCTGATCTGGGCGACACGAAGTACATGTACGTGTGGGAGGACGTCCGGATCCGCAAGACCGTGCATTTCTTCTTGATGCGCTGTGTGGGCGGCGACGTCGGCGACCGGGACGACGAGATGGAGGAGATCCGCTGGTTCCCGCTGGAGCGAGCGCTGAAGCGGAGCGCCTACCGCGGCGAACGCGACGTCCTCGCCCGCGCGGCGGAGCGCCTGCGGTGAGGCCGTGAGCCCCGCCCAGATCGCGCTGGGGATCGGGATCGGGCTGGTATCGGGACTCCTGGCGGGACTCTTCGGGATCGGCGGGGGGGTCGTGATGACACCCGGGGTGCAGGTCCTGCTCGGAGCGCCGCCGATCGTGGCGCTCGCGACCCCGCTCCCGGTGGTCTTCCCCACCGCGATCGCGGGATCGCTGCGCTACCGGAAGGCCGGCGAGGTGGACGGGCGGGCGGCGGCCTGGATGATGGCCGCCGGCATCCCGGCGGCCATCGCGGGTGCATGGCTCACGGAGCTCGTCGACACCCACCTCCTCCTGGTGGTGACGGCGGTCCTGCTGGGCTGGCAGTCCGTCGCCATCATCCGGGGGGGCGGCCGCGGCGGAGCCGCGGCCGCCCGGCACGCCCCCACGCCCAGGGCCTTCGTCCTGATCGGCGCCGTCACCGGGCTCACCTCCGGGCTCCTCGGCGTCGGCGGTGGGATCGTGATGGTCCCGCTCATGGCGGGATGGCTCGGGATGCCGCTCAAACGCGCCCTCGGCACCTCGCTCACCGCGATCGTCGGCATGGTGATCCCGGGCACGATCGCGCACGCCTTCCTCGGCAACATCGACTGGGCGTACGTCGTCGTCCTCACGATCGGTGCCGTCCCCGGTGCGCGGATCGGTGCGGGCCTGGCGCTCGGCACCCGAGAGCGTGCCCTCCGGGTCCTCGTCGGCGGGTTCATGCTGCTCGTGGCCTGCGCGTACGGGATCGGTGAGCTCGGCGCCCTGCTCGGGGGCGGAGGGGCCGCCGCTACGATGGGTGCGGCCCCATGACCGCACGCCGCGCCGCGCGCGCCATCCTGCCTGCCCTGCTGGTGATGACCGGCTCCTTGGTGGGCTCCGTCTCCGGTTCGGGCGTCGCGTCGGCGCGCGAGCAGACAACCGACGTCTCACTGACGCTGCTCCAGCAGACACCGTGGACGACGAACGACACGCCGCAGCTCAAGATGAGCGTGGTGGTCACGAACCGCGGCGCGGCGGCCTTCGACGACCTCTCCATCGACCTCACCGTGGGCCCGGCCATCATCTCGAGGTTCCAGTACGAGGAGGCCCTGGTGGAGGGACCGCCCTCTGGGGAGCCCTTCAAGTCATTCCCCTACGAGGGCTCGATCCGGCCGGGAACCGCCGCCACCGCGAGCTTCGCCATCGACGACGTCTCGACGATCCGCTGAGATCGAGGTGGACGACTCCGGGGTCTACCCGGCACGTGTGGACGTTCGCAGCCACGGCATCGTGCTCGCCGAGCTCAACACCGCCTTGATCCACATCGTGCAGGAGCCCGACGTCCCTGTGCGTTTCGCCTGGTGGATGGAGCTGACCGCCCCGGTGGCGTTCGCGCCCGATGGGAGGCTGGCGGATCCAGGCTTCGCGGCGAGCCTCGCGCCGGGAGGCTCGCTGTACGAGCCGGTGGCGGCCCTCCAGAGACTGGCGGAGGCGGCGCCACCCGAGATCGACCTCGTGATCCAACCGTCCCTCCTCTCGCAGGCGCATCAGATGGTGGACGGCTACGAGCGGACCACGGGGCAGGTGGTGGAGGAAGGAACGGACGGAGCTGCTGCGGCCGCTGCGTTCCTGGACCTCCTCCGCGACGTGGCCGGCATCGACGAGGTCCAGGTGAGCGCGATGCCGTTCTCCGGGCCTTCGATCCCCGCGATGCTCCGCAGCGGCTTGGCGCCGGAGCTGACCCGCCAGCGTGCGATCGGTGATCGGCTCATCGGCGAGATCTTGGACGTGAACCCCACCGACACCGTGGCTCGGCCACCCGAGGGGCTCATGGATGAAGCGACCCTCGACCACCTCGCGTTCACGGGTGCCGCCGCGGTGCTCGCCGACGCGGTCGGCGACGTCGAGCGGCCGACGCAAGGAGAGCTCGAGTTCGCGCCCGCCCCCACGGCCACCATCCCGGTCCTCGGCGACCGGACCGTGTCGCTGGTCCTCCCGGACCCGGCGACACAGGGTCTGCTCGAGCGTCCGGATCCGCTCATCGATCCCGTCCGCGCCGCGCAGGCCGTGCTCGGTGAGCTCGCGGTGATCTGGAAGGAGCAGCCGAACCCCGCGCCACAGCCCGACGGCACACCCACGGTCCGCGGGCTCGCGCTCGCGCTCCCCTCGCAGCTTCCGCCCACCATCTGGACACCGCTCCTCCGCCGTTTGGCCCTGGCGCCGTGGCTCAAGCCCGAGCACGCGCAGGACTTCGTGACCTCGGTGAACCCGCCGGGTCCCGCCGCCACCCTCGAGGCACCCGACGAGGGTGCGTTCACGACCGGCTACGCGGACGACATCCGAACCCTGCAGCGCGACATCGGCGCCTACGAGTCGATGCTCACGGAGATCTCCCGGAACCGGGGGTGCTTCGCCGCAAGGTGATGTACGCAGAGGCCGCGGAGTTCCTGGTGAACGAGCCGGCCGGACGCACCTGGCTCGCCTCGGTCGGCGCCACCACGGAGGCGGCTTTCGCGAGCACCACGCCGACGGTAAACCAGGTCTTCACCTTCACGTCGGGCGAGGGCACGATCCCGCTCCGCATGGGCGATCCGGGCGAGATCACCCTCGAGGTCGCCGTCCAGCTCCGCTCGTCCTACTTCGACTTCCCCGAAGGGGACCGGCAGGTCGTGGTGCTCGATCAGCCGAACGAGATCGTCACCTTCCAGGTGGTCGCTCGGGGAGCCGGCCTCAAGACGATCCGCGTCGAGGTGTACGCGCCATCCGGGCGCACGATCAGCACGCAGATCGTGCAGGTCCGCTCGACCGCCCTCAACAGGATCGCGCTGCTCGTCACGGTCGGGGCGGCCGTCGTCCTGCTGACGCTCTACGGGAGGAGGTGGAGACGGCGGCGGACGAGCCCGAGCTGACACCCGACTCCCGTGACGCCACGGTCCGCAGCGCGGCACTCATGTCGACGGGGACGCTCGTGTCCCGCGGGACCGGGCTCATCCGGGTCTCGGCGACCCTGGCGGCACTCGGGCTCACGGCGCTCTCCGACACCTACAACGCGGCGAACACCACGCCGAACATCATCTACGAGCTGCTCCTCGGGGGGATCCTCACGTCGGTGTTCGTCCCGGTGTTCGTCGAGCAGATCTCGACGAGGAGCGGCGAGCGATGGGAGATCGCGAACCGGATCCTCACCATCACCGTCGTCGTGCTGGCGGGGGCGGCGGTCGTGGGGATCGTGGCGGCGCCGTGGATCATGCGTCTCTACCTCGCGGGCGTCACGGACGATGCGCAGCGCGCGGAGCAGGTCGAGCTCGGAACGTACTTCCTCCGATGGTTCATGCCCCAGATGGTGTTCTACGGGATCACCGCGGTCGCGAGCGGGATCCTCACAGCGCACCGACGGTTCGCGGCGCAGTCCTACGCGCCGGTCCTGAACAACCTCGCGGTCATCGCGACGATGCTCGCGTTCATCGCGATGCGCGGTGACGTGGAACCCTCGATCGACGCCTTGACGGGGGCCGAGCGGACGCTCCTCGCCGCCGGAACGACCTTCGGCGTGGTCGCGATGGCCCTCGCCCTCTGGCCGGCCCTGCATCGGCTCGGCTTCCGCCTGCGGCCACGCTTCGACGTTCGGCACGACGTGGTCCGATCGCTCTTCCGGCTGGCCACCTGGGTGATCGTCTACGTGGTCGCCAATCAGGTCGCGTACCTCGTCATCATCAACCTCAACCAGAGGGTCGGCGTCGGCGCCTACACCGCCTACTCGCAAGCGTTCATCTTCTTCTCACTCCCCCACGCGATCATCGCGGTCTCCATCGTGACGACGCTGCTGGCGGGCCTCGCTGAACGGTGGTCGAGCGGCGACCTGAGCGGCACGCGCGAGCTGTTCTCGCGTGGCCTCCGAGATACCGAGGTCGCGATGCTGCCGGCGGCCGCGGGGTTCATCGCACTCTCGGGTCCCATCGTCGCGCTGCTCGCCGAGTACGGCGCGGTGAACGCCCCCGACGCCGAGCTCCTGGCGCACACGCTCGCTGCGTTCGCGATCGGGCTCCCGTTCTTCTCCGCGTTCCAGCTGCTGACCCGGACCTTCTACGCCACCAAGGACAGCAAGACGCCGGCGTTGGTCAACATCGGTGCGGCGATCGTGAACCTCACGGTGGCCGTCGTGCTCGGTCTCGTCTTCGACCTGGGCGTGCCGGGCCTGGCACTCGGGCACGCGGCGTCGTACGCGGTCGGCTCGGTCGCGATGTTCGTCCTGCTCCGCACGCGCCTGCAGGGCGCCGACGGGCGGAGGATCGCCTCGACCGTCGCACGCGCAACGGTCGCCTCGGTCCTCTCGGCGGCCGCGGCGTTCGCCGCCGCGACGGCGTTCGCCGCCGCGGTGGACCTCGACCGCCCTCTCCTGCGCCTCCTCCAGGTCACGTTCGCGGTCGTCGTGGGGGTGCTTGTCTTCGTGGGAGCCGCGCTCATGATGCGGGTGCAAGAGGTCGATGAAGTGAGGACCGCACTCTTCGCGAGGTTCCGGCGATGAGACTCCAACTCCCAACTCGAAGAACGTGGCGAGGGCAATCCGGGCTCGTCGGCAAGATCCTCGTCGTGTGGCTCCTGCTCGTCGGGCTCGTCGGCGTGGTCGCCGTCGACGCGGCATCGATCGCCATCACCACGTTCCGGCTCTCCGACACTGCCTCGAACGCTGCGACCGCCGGAGCCGCCAACCTCCGAGGCCAGCGGACTCGGGACCGCGTGTGCGATGACGCTCGAGCGGTGATCGAAGCCCAAGAGCCGGACCTGACGATCGGGCGGGGCTTCTGCAGGGTGAACCTGGAGACCGAGACGGTCACGATCACCCTCAAGCAGCGCGCGCCGACGATCCTGGCCGGTCGCCTCTCGTTCTCCGAGGACCTGACGACGATCGCGGTGAAGGAAACCGGGCGCCCATCGGGCGTGTAGCGTGCCACCCGTGCCGGAGGCCGAGTCCGACGAACACCTCGTGCGTCGTTCCGTAGCGGGCGAGAGCGGCGCCTTCGCCACCTTGGTCCAGCGGCACGAGCGGCGCGTCTACGCCATCTGCTTGCGGATGTTGAGCGACCCCGATGACGCCGCCGATGCCTCGCAGGACGCCTTCCTCACCTTGTTCCGCAAGCTCGGCCAGTTCCGCGGCGACGCGGCCTTCACGACCTGGATGCACCGTGTGACGGTCAACGCCTGCTACGACGTCCTCCGCAAGCGCGCACGGCAGCCGCTGCTCCGGATGGTCGGCGACGAGGACGACCCCGTCCCCGAGATGGGTCCGCCACACCCCGATCATGCGGATGAGATCGCGGGCACGCACGATGCGGCGGCGGCCCTGGCGCTCATCCCCGATGAGTTCCGGATGGTGCTCGTCCTCGCCGACGTCGAGGACCTCCCGTACGAGCAGATCGCGAAGATCCTCGACATCCCCGTGGGAACGGTGAAGTCGCGAGTCCACCGTGGCCGCCTCGCGCTGGCGAACGCCATGGGCCTCCAGCCACGGGAACCCGACCCGCTCCCCGGAGCGTCGGAGCGAGAGACATGACCCATCCGGTCGAGCAGCTCGTTGACTACGTGGACGGCACGCTCCCAGCACGGGAGCGCGCCGTCGTTCGCGCCCACCTGCAGACCTGCGCTCGCTGTCGCGACGAGGTCACGCTGTCCGCCGGCGCAAAGCGGGCGCTCGCCGAGCTTCCCGACGTCCAGGCACCCGTCGGCCTCGGCTCCGCGGCCGCGCGGGGTGCCGAGAGCGGCACCGACCCGGGCGCCGCCGGGGTCGCCACCCTCACCCCTCGGCGTGATCGGGAGGCGACAGCGACCCCCGCGTGGTACCGCTGGGGCGGAGCGGCGGCGGCGATCGCCGCAGCGTTCATCGTGGCGGTCCTCGTCCTCCCGAAGGTGGGCGGGGACGGCGGCGCGGTCCCCGCCAACGCACCGGCTGCGGAGAGCACCGCAAGGTCGGGCGACGCCGGCTTCAGGGCGGCCGGCGGGGTGGAGCGTCAGCAGAAGGACTACGACGTCGCCGACGTCCAGGAGTTGGCCGAGTCGTACGGGGTCCTCGCCGGGCCTCCACCCACGGCCGAGGACCGCGGGGTGGAGGCGGGAGGCAGCCAGGTCCCCGCGGCCTCCGGTGCCGGCGTCCCCGGCGCCCTCGCCTGCCTCGAGCACGCGTTCCCGTATCTCGCCGACGGTGGGCCGCCCGTCGAGCTGGTCGAGGCCCGGTTCCAAGGCACCCCCGCGTACCTCGGGGTCTTCGCCTCCGGGCCCGGCGCCGGTGAGGACGCGGACATGATCACTGTCTGGGTCGCGTCGTCGGCAGACTGCTCGGTCCTGCACAGCACGCAGTTCAGCATCTGATCGGCGGCGCCGCGCCCTGCATCGTCTGGGAATAGCCGCTCGTTCGAACGCTATGGGAGGATTCGGAGCGCCCATGGACGAACGGGACGTGCTGATCGTGGGGTCGGGGCCGGCCGGCTACACGGCTGCCCTGTACGCGGCGCGAGCCAACCTCGCGCCGCTCGTGCTGAAGGGCCTCGATGCCGGCGGGCAGCTGATGCTGACCACCGACGTCGAAAACTACCCGGGGTTCGCCGACGGCATCCTCGGTCCTGAGCTCATGGACCAGATGGAGAAGCAGGCGGCCCGCTTCGGAGCCGAGATCCTGCCGGTGCACGTGACCCGGCTCGATCTGTCGAGCCGCCCGTTCACCGTCGAGGCCGGCGATCAGCGGTGGGCCGCGCGCACCCTCATCGTGGCCACAGGCGCGTCGGCGCGCTGGCTCGGTGTCCCGGGTGAGGAGAAGCTCCGTGGTCGCGGTGTCAGTGCGTGCGCCACCTGCGACGGCTTCTTCTTCCGCGATCGCGAGCTCGTCGTCGTGGGCGGGGGCGATACCGCGATGGAGGAGGCGACATACCTCACGAAGTTCGCGTCCAAGGTCACCCTCGTGCATCGGCGGGACGAGTTCCGAGCATCCAAGGTCATGCAGGATCGCGTGCTCGGCGATCCCAAGATCGTGGTGACGTGGGACACGGTCGTCGACGAGATCCTCGGCGACGGAACCGTGTCCGGCGTGCGGCTCAGAAACGTGGTGACGGGCGAGAAGAGTGACTTCCCCACCGAAGGGGTGTTCGTCGCGATCGGGCACGACCCCAACACCGAGCTCGTCCAGGGGCAGCTCGACATGGATGCCGATGGCTACCTCCGCGTGAACGAGCCTCGAACCTCCACGAACGTCGAGGGGGTCTTCGCCGCGGGCGACGTGACGGACCGCGTCTATCGACAAGCGGTCACCGCGGCGGGCCAGGGATGCAAGGCGGCCATCGACGCCGAGCGGTTCCTCGAAGCCCTCGCACACGGCGGTCAACCCGGCTGAGGGAGACGCCGTGGCCCGGGAATGCGGTCGGGCCCGGGCGCGTTCTGAGAACCTGGAGACGCCTTCCCCCCGCGACCATCGAACCCGATCTCCGAAGGAGCACGACGGATGACCAACCTCGGCAACGTGAGCGACGACGAATTCCAGACGACCGTCCTCGACTCCGAAACACCTGTACTGGTTGACTTCTGGGCCGACTGGTGCGTGCCGTGCCACATGGTGTCGCCGGTGGTCGAAGAGATCGGCAACGAGCGCGGGGAGCACCTCAAGGTGGTGAAGCTCGATATCGACAGCAACCCCGAGGCCACGCGAACCTACGGCGTCATGTCGATCCCATCCTTGATCCTCTTCAAGGAAGGACAGGAGGTTGCGAGGGTGATCGGCGCCAAGCCGAAGGATGCCATCCTCCGGGATCTCTCGCCGCACCTCACCGGAACGGCCGACGCCTGAACGACCCCGTTGCCGCGTCCCGCCGGCGCGGCGCAGACTGGCTGCATGCGGATCTACCGGCTCGGCGATGAGGGCGTCGAGGTGCTCGACATCCAACACCGACTCGTCGGCGCCGGCGTGACGATCGAATCCGTCGAGCTCGTCGGGCGGTTCGGCCCTTCCACCGAAGCTGCCGTCCGTACCTTCCAGGCGCAGCGCTCGTTGCCCGCCGACGGTCTCGTCGGCCCGGACACCTGGGCCCAGTTGGTCGAAGCCGGCCTGCATCTCGGCGATCGAACCCTGTATCTGCACGCTCCGCACTTCCGCGGCGACGATGTCCATCTCCTGCAGCGCAAGCTCAACGCGCTCGGCTTCGATGCGGGACGTGAGGATGGCGTGTTCGGCCCACGGACCGACCGAGCCGTCCGCGAGTTCCAGCGCAACGTCGCCGATGAGCCGGACGGGGTGGTAGGCCTGCACACGATCGTGACGCTCGAGCGGATGCGACCTCTCGAGGACGCTCCCAGTCGCGCGCTCGTGCGGGAGGAAGAGGAGCTGCTCCAGATGGCCGCGTCGATCGCGGGGCAGGTGATCGCGATCGATCCGGGCGACGAGGTGACCTCCGAGGCCAGCGTGCGCCTGCCGATCGCCCGAGCGCTCGCCGCCGAGCTCGCGGCACTCGGCGCCAAGCCGGAGATGCTCATGGAAGACGACCAGGATCCTTCGCCGTCGGAGCGAGCGGCTCGTGCGAACGAGTGCGGCGCGCAGATGTGTGTCTCGCTCCTCATCGATGGCGACCGGGGAGCCTCCTGCGCGTACTTCGGCAGCTCCCAGACGCATTCACCCGCGGGCAAGCGACTCGCCGAGTCGATCCTGCACGCGCTCGAGCGGGAACTGGGCGGGACGTGGCGCGTCGAGCGACTCACCATCTCGATGCTCCGCGAGACGCGCATGCCCGCGGTCCAGATCGGAACGCCACCTCCGGCCGGGGTCGACCCCACGTACCCGACCCGCGTCGCGCACGCGATCGCGAGCGGGATCCGCGGGTACTTCCGCGACTAGCGGCGACGCCAGCGAGCGAGCACCGCGAGTACCAGCCCCAGCGCACCACCGAGCGCGATCGCGTGCATCGCGCGCTCGCGCTCGGCCGGCTGCGGGCTCTCGGCCGTCATCGCATCCACGGTGGATAGGCTACGCTTGTGCGCGCCTGTGTGATGGTCGAGGGACAGCAGGGCGTGACGTGGCCCTCCTGGTTGCGGCTCGCCGACGCGTGCGAGCGCCTCGGCTTCGAAGGACTCTTCCGCTCGGACCACTACTTCAGCGCCGTCGGTGTGGGGGGTCGCGGTTCCACGGATGCGTGGACCACGCTGGCCGGGCTCGCCGCTCGAACCTCGACGATCCGGTTGGGAACGCTGGTCTCGCCCGTCACGTTCCGGGAGCCGGCGCTGCTGGCGAAGATCGCCGTGACCGTCGACGAGATCAGCGCCGGCCGCGTCGAGATCGGGATGGGCGCAGGATGGTGGGAGGACGAGCACTCCGGGCACGGGTTCCCGTTCTACGACGTCGATGGTCGGTGGCAGCGGTTGGAAGAGCAGGTCACCATCGTGGACGGGCTGCTGACGCAGGATCGGTTCTCGTTCCACGGCACCCATTACCGGCTCGACGACGTGGAGTTCCTCCCGAAGCCCGTCCAGAAGCCCCGTCCGCCGTTGATCCTGGGCGGGAAGACCGTCGGGCCGCGGATGCAGGCATTGATCGGGCTCTACGCGGATGAGTTCGACACGGTGGGCGGCACCCCCGACGAGGTCGCGGCCCGGTTCGCTCGAGCTCGGGCAGGCTGCGACGCCGCAGGGCGCGACCAAGCGTCGTTGATCACGTCGTTGATGACCTGGATGTTCGTCGGCCGCACCGAGGACGACTACCTGGGCAAGCTCGCCCGGGCACACGCGCTCGATCCGACGGCCGGGCCGTTCGACGCGTACCGGAGTGATGTCGAACGAGACTGCGTCGTGGGGACCCCCGAGCGCGCCGCCCGCCGCCTGCGCGAGTATGCGCAGATCGGCGTCCAGCGCATCTATCTGAACCACGAGCTCTACGACGACCTCGAGATGCTCGAGCTCGTCGCCACCGACGTGCTTCCTCGACTCGACGACTGACGGCGCGTCCGGTGCCACCGGTGCGGGGGTCGGGTGCTACCGTCCGAACGATGGACACATCGTTCGGACCGGAGCTGCTCATCCTCGCCTTCTTCGCGCTCTGGCTCGGTGGGCTCGCGTTCTGGATCTGGACCTTGGTGGACGCGATCCGCGTACCCGACGACTCGCAGTACAAGAGCGGCACGAAGCTGGTCTGGGTGCTGGTGATCGTGCTCGCGAGCCTGATCGGCTCCATCATCTACGTGGCCGTCGGGCGGCCGGAGGGTGGAGCCCCGGGTGCGATCGCTCGCTGGGGGACGCAGCCGACTCCACGGCCGACCGCTCCCGGTGGAGGTGCCCCGCCACCGCCACCTCCTCCCCCGTCCCGCTGATGCGCTGACGCTCACGGTCGGGCCGGAACCCGCTGCTACGCTGGATGTTCTTCCCATGGCTGAGTTCTCCATCGATCGATTCGTCGACCGGTACGCCCGTCGCACCGACGGGATGTCCGCCTCCGAGGTCCGCGCGCTGTTCGCCGTCGCATCGCGGCCCGACGTCGTGTCGCTCGCCGGGGGGATGCCGTACGTCGAGGCCCTCCCGGCCGACCTCGTCGCGGAGGTGGTGGGGTCGGTGCTGCACGACGCGAGCTCCACGGCCCTCCAGTACGGCGGAGGGCAGGGAGACCCGGGGCTGCGCGGACGACTCCGGATGCTGATGGCGGAGGAGGGCGTCGAAGCCGATCCCGATGACATCGTGGTCACGACCGGTGCGCAACAGGCGCTCGACCTCCTCGGCAAGATCTTCATCGATCCGGGCGATCTCGTCGCGGTCGAGGCGCCGGCGTACGTGGGCGCGCTCACCGCGTTCGGAGCCTACGAGCCCGCGTATCTCCCCATCGAGGTCGACGAGGACGGCATGATCGTGGATCACCTCGAGGAAGCGCTCCTCCGCGGAGAACGCCCGTCCTTCGTGTACACGGTGCCGAACTTCAGCAACCCCGCCGGTGTGACGCTCTCATACGAACGGCGGCAGCGGCTGGTCGCTCTGTGCCGTGAGGCGGGGATCCCCATCATCGAGGACAACCCGTACGGCCTGTTGCGGTACGACGGGGAGCCATCGCCGTGCCTCCGGACCCTGGATCCGGAGAACGTGATCTACCTCGGCACCGTCTCGAAGACGTTCTCGCCGGGGGTCCGCGTGGGTTGGGCTCTGGCCGAACAGTCGGTCGTCCAGCGCCTCGTGCTCGCCAAAGAGGCGGCGGATCTGTGCGGCTCCAACCTCAACATGCTGGTCACCGAGCGATGGTTCTCTGACGATGGGCGTTGGCGCACGACGCTGTCTGCGCTCGTCGAGACGTACCGGTCGCGGCGGGACACCATGCTCGAGGCGATCGGGGAGCATTTCCCCGGCGCGGCGACGTGGACGCGCCCGGAAGGTGGGTTCTACGTCTGGGTGACCTTGCCGGCGTGGCTGGACTCGAGGGCGATGCTCGCGGCCGCCGTGGAGCGCCGGGTGGCCTACGTGCCGGGGACGGCCTTCTATCCCGACGGCCGGGGAGCCAACCAGCTGCGGCTGGCGTTCTGCCACCCCACCGAAGCTCGCATCAAAGAGGGCATCGGCCGGCTCGGCGAGCTCCTCGGCGACGAGGAGCAGCTCTTCCGGAGCCTGGAGCGACGATGAGGATCGCCGTGCTCGCCGGAGGTCGGACCCCGGAGCGCGACGTCTCGCTGCGGAGTGGGCATCGTGTGATGACATCACTCACCTCCCTCGACCACGACGCCTGGCTCGTCGATCCGGGCGAGGTGGCGCTGGTCGAGGCTCTCAGGGAACGCGCCCCTGACCTCTGCTGGCTGAGCCTGCACGGCAAGGAGGGCGAGGACGGAACCATCCAACGCCTCCTCGACCTTCTCGGGATGCCCTACACCGGCACGGCGCCGTTCGATTGCGAGGTCGCTTTCGACAAGGTGCTCGCGAAGGATGCCCTCCAACGAGCCGACGTCCGAACCCCCGATTGGATCGTCATCGAAGGATGGGCGCTCCGCGACCTCGGCGCGGGGGCCGCCCTGGGTGACGCCGTCGAACGTGTCGGCCTGCCTTGTGTGGTCAAACCGTCACGGAGCGGCTCGGCGCTCGGCGTCGGAACGGTGGAGAGGGCCGTCGACCTGCCGGCTGCCGTCATGGCCGCCCTGTCGTTCAGCGGCGCCGCGGTGGTGGAGTCGAAGATCGCCGGCGTCGAGGTCGCCTGCGGGCTCGTGGGAGCGGAGCTGGAGGCGCTTCCCCTGGTGGAGATCGTTCCGAAATCTGGTGTCTACGACTACGCCGCAAGATATACGGCCGGGGCCACCGAGTACTTCGCTCCAGCCCGGCTCGATCAGGGCACGTCCGCGGAGGTCGTCGAACGCTCCCGGCGAGCGGCGGCGGCGCTCGGCCTGCGCGACCTCACCCGGGTGGACCTGATCGTGGATGACGCGAACGAGCCGTGGGTCCTCGAGGTGAACGTGTCGCCCGGCATGACCGACACGTCGCTGATCCCGATGGCCGCCCACGCCGCGGGGATGTCGTTGGCGGATGTGTGTGATGCCGTCGTACAGGCGGCCACGGCCCCAGGCCGGCGGTCCTGAACCGACCCGCTCGAGCCGCCCGGAGCTAGTCGGGCGCGAGCCCGGGGCCGGAACCGATCATCTCGGACACAATCCGCTCGAGGTCGTCGGGGGACCCGAACTCGATCATCACCTTGCCGCGCTTCGCACCCATCTGGATCGTCACCCGCGTGGCGAGCTGCTCCGAGAGGATCTCCTCGACCTCGCTCAGGTCGGAGCCGGGCTTGCGTGCCGGTTCGGCGTCGGCGGAAGCCGAGGGTGCAGGCACAGGGGCTTCGAGGAACCGCCGGACCGCCTCTTCCGTCTGCCGCACCGAGAGTATCCTCCGCAGCCACGCGCAGCGCCAGCGAGGTGATGGCCTCCGCGTCACCGAGCGACAGGAGCGCCCGGGCGTGGCCGGCCGTGATCCTCTCGTCGGCCAACAGCTGTTGCACGTCCAACGGCAGACCGAGCAGCCTGATGGTGTTCGCGATGTGTGACCGCGACACACCGACCCGATCGGCGAGCTCCTCCTGCTTGAGACCGAGCTCCTCCAGCAACTGACGGAACGCCTCTGCTTGCTCGATAGGATTCGAGATCCTCGCGGTGGATGTTCTCGATGAGGGCTTCGCGGAGGAGATCGGTGTCGTTCGAGTCTCGGAGCACGACCGGCACCGTGGCGAGCCCCGCGGCACGCGCGGCGCGGAGGCGGCGCTCGCCTGCGATCAGCTCGTAGCCGCGGTCCGAGCGGCGGACCACGATAGGCTGGAGGATCCCGACCTCACGGATCGAGGCGGCGAGCGACTCGATCGCCTCCTGGTCGAACCTGGTCCGTGGCTGCTTCGGGTTCGGAGCGACGGCGTTGACGGGGACCTCCAACAGCCCCGGTGATGTCTCACCGGCCTCGGGCGCCCCCGGGATCAGAGCCGACAGCCCCCGGCCGAGTCCACCTCGCTTGGCCATCACTCGTCGTCCTTTCGAAAGAGGCGCCACCGGCGTTTGGGGGGCTCTCCCCCGTCGTGCAGGGTGGTGCCGATCTCCTCCGGCTCGTCGGCCGCAGACGGGACCACGTCGCGGCCCTCCTGGTCGCGGGGGGGAGCGAGCCCCAGATCGGCCGCATCGTCGATGATCACGACCCGCCGTTCCCGAAGCTGTCCCGGTTCGGCTTCCTCCCGGGGAGGTCGGACGCGTGGTTCCGGTTCCCGGTCGGCCTCCTCCCAGATCTCGTCATCGCTCTGACCTGCCGATCGCGATGCGGGCGGCGCCGGGGAAGGGGACGAGGCTGCGGCGACCCGTGCGGGAGGCACGTCCGCGCGAGGCCGAGCGGTCTCCACCCGTGACGATGGTTCGACGGTTGGTGAGGCAGGCGGGGACCCGGACGGCGCCGTCGCGGCCCGTTCGGCCGAGGGGACCGCGCCGGCGGACGCCGACGATGGCTCCGGAGGTTCTGGCCGGGCCTGAGCTCCCGGCGCAGTCCGCGCAGCATGTGGCGCGTCGGCGGGGACCCCGGGACCCTCATCCGTCAAGGCGTGAACGGTCGGGACCTCCGGGAGGTCCGCATCCTCGACGGGTGGCGGCACGGGGGCCGCTTCCGGCACGATGGCGGGCAGGACCACCGCCGGGAGCTCGTCGGCCGTGGGCAGGGGCGCTTGCGGGACCTCCCGCGTCGCGACCTCCTGGGCCAACGACCGGTACGACTCGGCGCCTTTCGACTTCGGATCGTAGAGGGTGATCGGCTGACCGTAGCCGGGAGCCTCGGAGAGCCGCACGGTCCGAGGGATGATGACGTCGTACACGAGGTCACCGAAGAACCGCTGCACCTCCTCCACGACCTGCTCGGAGAGCTTGGTCCGGGGGTCGAACATCGTCATCACGATGCCCGAGATCCGGAGGTTCGGGTTGATGTTCTGCTGGACGAGGGTCACGTTCCTGAGCAGCTGCCCCAGGCCCTCGAGCGCGTAGTACTCGCACTGGATAGGAACGATCAACTCATCCGCCGCGGTGAGGGCGTTGACGGTCAGCAAGCCGAGTGACGGCGGGCAGTCGAGCAGGATGAAGTCATAACGCCCCTCGGCGACGGGCTCCATGGCGCGCTTCAGTCGACCCTCGCGGGAGAATTGACTGACGAGCTCGATCTCGGCCCCGGCGAGGTCGATCGTGGAAGGAACGGCATGCAGGCCGGGAACGGCGGTCTCGACGATAGCGTCGTCCAGGCCTGCTTCCGCGACCACGACGTCATACACGGTCACCTCGCGGGCCTCGTGACGGATCCCCAACCCGGTCGAGGCGTTCCCCTGAGGGTCGAGGTCGATGACCAGGACCCGATAGCCGATGTCGGCGAGGGCTGCTCCGAGGCTCACTGCCGTCGTGGACTTGCCGACGCCACCCTTCTGGTTCGCGATGGCGATGACGCGAGCCACGCCTGGGACGGCAGGGACGACGGGAGCGCGCTTGGTGCGAGGCGCTCCGCCGGTGCGACCTGACGCACTGCGCGTGGAAGCACGGGCGGAAGACGTGCCGGAGGAAGGGGTGCTCACTGCCGGGTCATGATAACGATTGCCCCGGTCTCGGCAAGCGTGGAGGTCGTGAAGGTGCGGACCGATGTACCGGGAGGGATCTCGAGCGAGGGGAGCGCGCTCGTGCCGGCCCAGTAGAGGAGGGCACCCTCAGGACGAAGGACCCCGTCGGCGACCTGCCAGGTGGTCCCGAGAGGTGCGAAGGCCCTCGCGACCGCGATGTCGAAGGGCCCCGTCAGGTCTTCGACACGTCCTGGGTGAACGCGGGTGCCCGGGAGATCGATCTCGTCGAGCACCAACTCGAGGAAGGCGGCGCGCTTGCGTCGCATCTCCGTGAGTGTGACCCCGAGATCGGGTCGGGCGATCGCGAGTGGAACGCCGGGGATGCCCGCACCGGACCCCAGATCGACCACGCTCGAACCCGGCGAGATCAAGGGGGCAGCCCTGAGGGCATCGGCGATGTGCCGCGAATCGGAGCGCCGCCGCATCGCCCTTCCCGATCATGCCGAAGGGGATTGCGCGATCCAACAGGAGTCGTTCGTAGGTCTCCAGATCCTCGCGGATGTCCTCCGAAAGGGGGACATCGAGGGTGGCAGCGAGGTCGTCCCATCCCTCATGTTTCACGTGAAACATCTCTCGCGAGCTCGCGGGCGGTCCTTCGCGAGTCAGTCCTCGGCGGGTCGGACCACGACGAAGCGATCCGGATCCTCGCCGCGGGAACCGCTCTCGACGCCGTCGATCTCCGCGACGGCATCGTGCACGATCTTCCGTTCGAGAGCGTCCATCGGGTCCAACGCCTGCTCCTGCCCCGTCTCCAGTGCACGATCGGCGGCGTCCTGCGCCACGTGGACCAGGTCGGCTGCCCGGCGCTTCCGGTAGTCCTCGACATCGACGAGGACACGGATCCGCTCGTCGAGGCGGTGACCGACCGCTTGCCGTGCCAACTCCTGGATCGCATCGAGCGTCTGTCCATGGCGGCCGATGAGCACGCCCATGTCCGCCTCGTCGCCGTCCACGATATCGACGTACATCCGACCGCCGACCAGCGCCGGCTCGGCGACCGCGTCGATCTCCATGGCCGCGAGCAACTCCTCCACGAAGTCCGCCACGGCGTCCGCTTGTTCCTCCAGATCGACGTCGTCGTCCCGTGGGTCGCTCACGTCTTCCCTCCCGTTCCATCGGGATCAGGCTTCGGGCGGAGCTGGTTGCCGGGCTTCGTCGAGCCCGTCCGCTTCGATGAGCCCGTCGGCTTCGAGGAGCCCGTCGGTTTCGTCTGCTTCGTTGGCTTGGGGGGCGGCGTCGATCGCTTGCCCTTCGCCGATGAGGACCCTCGCGGCGTGTCCTTGGTCGGCTTCTTGTTCTGCTCGCGCTGCGTCGCCGTGTCCTCCAGCCGACCCATCCAACGCTGCACCAGACTCTGCTTGGGCGGGTTGACGGCGGCCTGCTGCTGACGCTCGCGCTGTTCAGCCCGGCGACGATCCACCGCGTCCGGTCCAAGGTGCCCGAGCTTGATCAAGACACTCTGCTGCCCTGCTTGCACCAGGTTCGACGTCGTCCAGTACAGGATCAGGGCGGCCGTGAAGTTGATCCCGAAGAAGAGGAAGGCGACGGGCATGACGCGCATGATCGCCTGCTGTGACCCCGTCTGAGAGCCCGGTGGATTCATCCGTTGCGACTGCCAGGTGGTGAAGACCGAGGCACCGGTCATGAGCACGAGCAAGATCGCGTAGGGGATGACGGCGGAGCGCGTCGCACCGCAGGACAACGTGGCCTGGCTGGTGATCACCTGGCCGCCGGGTTCGGTCACCGCCTGGTCGTCACGTCGAAGGGGGAGGCCCGCCTGCGCGGGGTTCCCGCTCGTGTCCATGATGTCGGTCGGCGGGCCCTTCCACACCTGTCGGGGCGAACAGTCCAGGTTCATCCCCAGGAAGTTCCGGTCGGTGTGGGTCAGCGTGTTCTCGAAGAGCTGCGAGTCAACGGGGAGGTGACTGTTGACGACGTTGTACGCGACCACCTGACCGCCCTCGTTGACCGGCTGGTACAGCGGGGTCCGCAGCACCGAGAACATCGCGATGAGGAACGGGAACTGCAGGAGGAGCGGGAGGCAGCTGCTGAACGGGCTGACGCCCGCCTCGCGATAGAGGCGCATCTGCTCTTCCTGCTGTTTCGCCTTGTCCTTGTACTTGGTCTTGATCTTCTGCAGCTCGGGCTGCAACGCCTGCATGTGTTGCATCGACTTGATCTGGCGTGTGTAGAGCGGAAGGAGCACGGCGCGGATCAGCAACGTCAGGATGATGACGGCGATCCCGTAGTCCGGGATGAAGTCGTAGATCGTTGCCAGGACCCAGCCCAGGGTGTTCAGCAATAACTGGAACGGGGCGAAGGCGAGCACCGCTACCCCTCGGCCCGATCAGGAGCAACGGGTCGAGGTCCTCCAGCCGCTTGTAGGACATGGTCATACATCGCGGCGGGCTCGCGGCGGGCCGGGACATGATCGACCCCGCCGAGCGACAACGGGTTGCAGCGCAACAGTCTCCAGGTAGCCAGGACCACGCCCCGGAGGGCACCGTGGATCTGGATCGCCTCGATCGCGTACCGGCTGCACGACGGGTAGTACTTGCAGTGCCCGCCGACCCACCCGGACAAGGTGACCTGGTAGACACGGATCACGCCGATGAGGACGGCGCGTACGGGGGTGCCGAGCGTCCATACGGCGTGACGGACGTCGCTCATGGGCGAGTCCCGTCCGCGAGGAGCTCTGTCATCTCGGCCACCAGATCCTGCGTCTTCGCGCCCCGGATCGCCGCACGGGCGACCAGGACGGCGTCGTATCCGTCTCGGGCCTGCGGAGCGACCTGTTGCCAAGCTGCTCGCAGGATGCGCCGGGCTCGGTTCCGCTCGACCGCGCCGCCCACTCGGCGACCGGCCACGACCGCGATCGACCCGGACCCGGGCGCGAGAAACAGTACCACCCGCTCCCCGTGCAAGGGTCTGGCCTCGTGGTAGAGCCGTTGGACCTCGCGCGAGCGCACCTGGCGCCCCGTCGTCGCAGGTCAGACGGCCAGTCGGGCCCGGCCCTTGCGGCGCCGGGACGAGATGATCGCGCGGCCCGCACGCGTCCGCATACGGTGACGGAACCCGTGCACCCTGGAGCGGCGGCGGTTGTTCGGTTGATAGGTGCGCTTGCCCTTGGCCATCGGAGGACGTCCCTCGTTCGTTGGAAGGCCGGCGGACGGCCGGCGGACAGCGAGTATACGGGGGCACATCGACGCAGGACAAAGCCCTTGACAACAGAAAGAGTGCCAAGACCCTGCGCCCGGCGTGCGGTGTGGAAAACGCCCGTGCTATCTTCGCCGACGCCTTCCCCCGAGGTTCGTCGACCGACGGATCCCGATCCGTCGAAAGCCCTCCCCGATGCGTTATCCACCGGTGTGGAAAGGTCTTGTGGAATAGGCATGTCACCCGCCTACGCCGAGCACGAGGCGCTCGAAACATGGTCCCGCATCCTCGAGCGGGCACACGATGAACTCCCCGATACCACGATCGTCATGTGGTTCTCCGACGTGCGCCCGGTCGCGCTCGATGGCGACGTCCTCACCCTCGGCGTTCCGAGCACCTTGGTGCGAGAACGCCTGCAGCACAATCATCTCTCGATGATCGAGGAGGCTGCGGCGGAGGCTCGCGGCCGAGCGGTGAAGATCGAGTTCGAGGTCGAGGAGGGCTTGCGGTCACCCCAGGTGGGCGAGGAACCGCCGCCGCCCGCATCCTTCGCGGCGATCGGCGCGCCCGCGTCGGCCGCCGGGTCTCGGACGCCGGCGCGCCCTGCCGAGATGGGCGCCCCAGGCCTGCCGTTCCCCAACTACACGTTCGATGCGTTCGTCCCCGGTCCGTCCAACCGGTTCGCGCACGCGGCCGCTATGGCTGTCGCCGAAGCTCCGCCCTCCACCGCGTACAACCCTCTGTTCATCTACGGAGGTGTGGGGCTCGGCAAGACCCACCTCCTGATCGCGGTCGGCCACCACATGCACCGGCTCAGCCCCGGGACGCGCGTCAAGTACGTGACGTCCGAGCAGTTCGTGACCGAGTTCATCAAGTCGGTGCGCGAACGGCAGGGCGACCGGTTCCGGCAGCGGTATCGCGAGGTCGACGTGCTGCTCGTGGACGACATCCAGTTCCTCGCCAAGCGCGAGGAGACGCAGACGGAGTTCTTCCACACCTTCAATCACCTCCACGCCGGCGCGAAGCAGATCGCGATCGCCTCCGATCGACCGCCGCACGAGCTGAGCGGTCTCGAGGAACGGCTCGTGAACCGGTTCCGATGGGGGTTGTGCGTCGACGTGCAGCCGCCCGACCTGGAGACGCGCATCGCGATCCTCCAGTTGAAGGCCGAGCGTGAGCGGCTCACCGTGCCGCACGAGGTGATCGAGTTCGTTGCCTCCAAGTTCGACCAGTCGGTCCGCGAGCTCGAGGGAGCCCTCGTCCGCGTGGTCGCATGGTCCGAGCTCACGGCGCAGCCCATCGATCAGGAGCTCGCCGAGCGCGCTCTGCAGGATCTGATCCCCCAGACCGACCACGAGATCCCACCCCAGCTGATCATGGAGGAAACGGCGACCTACTTCTCACTGTCCACCGGTGATCTCACGTCGAAGTCGCGGTCGCGTCCGCTCACGCAGGCGCGCCACATCGCGATGTACCTGATGCGCGACTGCACGGCTCTTTCGCTCGTGAAGATCGGCGAGATCTTCGGAGGCCGCGATCACACCACGGTCCTGCACGGGATCAAGAAGGTGGAGGACGAGATGCGAGCCCGCGACGCTACCTTCCGGCAGGTCCAAGACCTCACCAGGATCGTGCGCGGCCGTGTGCGAGGTGCCGCATGAACCTGGGGGGAACCGGGGGGAACCTTGGGGACCATCGGCGCTCAGGGACCGCGATCTCGCGGAGTGACAGGGGTTGTCACCACACGCTCCCCATGTCGGACAGCGCCGTTACGCTGCACCGATGCCCCTTCATCCACCGTGTCCACCGTGCCTACTACTACCTTCCTTGAAATGAACCAACAGAACCAGGGGGTGTCGACACCATGAAGTTCCGATGCGACCGAGATGCGCTGTCCGAAGCGCTGCAGATCGTCCAGCGCGGCGTGTCCTCGAGGCCGGGGATCCCCGCGCTCACCGGCGTCTTGCTCGAGGCCACGGACGAGGGCCGGCTCACCTTGACCACGACCGATCTCGAGGTCTCCGCGCGGCTTGCCATCGACGTCCAGGTCTCGGAGGCGGGTGTCGCGCTCGTTCCGGCGCGACTGCTCGCCGACACCGTGAAGTCGCTGTCGGATGCGCCGGTGGAGTTCGAGACGGATCGCTCGCAGGCGCAGCTGCGGTGCGCCGCGTACGAAGGGGTCCTCCGGCTATTGCCGGCCGAGGACTTCCCCGGCCTGCTCGAGCCCGGGGGCACCCGCGTCGAGGCCAACGCGGCCGCCTTCGCCGAGGCCGTGGGCCAGGTCGGGCGTGCGGCGAGCCGGGATGAGGCGCGCCCCGTCCTCACGGGGGTCCTCGTCGAGATCTCGCGGGAGGGCTGCGTGCTGGTGGCCACGGACTCGTACCGTCTCGCGGTCCGCGACCTGGTCGCCAGCGCCGACGGCGAGGGGCGCGCCATCGTGCCGGAGCGCGCCCTGTCGGAGGCGGGTCGCGCGGCGTCCACCGACGAGAAGGGCATCGTCGAGATCATGGTGGACGAAGCGCAGGTGTCGTTCCGTGCCGGCGGGCTCACGCTCACGTCGCGGCTCATCGAAGGAGAGTTCCCGAACTTCCGCCAGCTGTTGCCCGAAGGTCACGAGAGCCGCATGGAGGTCTCGCGGCAGCAACTCCTCGACGCGGTGCGCCGCGTGGGTCTGTTGGCTCGCGACACCACGCCGGTGCGTCTCGAGTTCAACGCGCTCGGCGTGCGCCTCTCGAGCTCCAGCCCCGATGTGGGTCAGGCCGTCGAGACCGTGGAGGCTCGGTACGAGGGCGACGATCTCACCGTCGCGTTCAACCCCCAGTACCTGATCGATGGCCTCACGGCCGCCGTGGGGGAGTCGATCAGGCTCGACGTCCGCGACGGACTCAAGCCGGGGGTCGTGCACGGCGAGGGAGACGAGTTCACCTACCTGGTGATGCCCGTTCGCCTGCCGGCCGCGGTCTCATAGCCCTGCGCCACAGGGCTTCCCCGCCATGCGGCTGTCGTGGTTGGAGCTTCGCGACTTCAGGAACCACGCGCATACCGAGATTCACGACATCCCCGACGGGCTCGTGGTGACGGTCGGCCCCAACGGCGAAGGCAAGACGAATCTCCTCGAAGGCATGTACGTGCTGTACGCGCTGGGGAGCCCCCGTGCCGGCAGCTCGGAGCCGCTCGTGCGGCAGGGGCTCGATGCGGGATACGCGCGGGGGGAGTTCGAGACGCTGGGCGGTCGGGTGCTCGTCGAGGTCGAGATCCGGAAGCGCGGTGCCAACCGCGTCCAGGTCAACCGGTCGCCGGTTCGGCGCAAGCGCGATCTCCGTCGCCAGATCAGGGCCGTGCTCTTCGGGCCCTTCGATCTCCCGATCGTGATCGGTGACCCCTCGAAGCGCCGGGGGTTCATGGACGAGGCGGTGGTGGCCCTCCAGCCCCCGCGCGACACCCTCGGCAGCGCCTACGACCGGGTGCTGCGGCAGCGGAACCGGCTCCTGAAGGAATGGGCCGGCGCGGGCCCGCCCGCCGGCCTCGAGACCTGGGACGAACAGCTCGTGGAGGCCGGCACCGCGGTGATGCGCGCGCGCGCGGAGGCCGTCGCGGCGCTCGCCCCGTTCGCCACCGAGGAGTTCGAGCACCTCGCCGGCTACGGCTTGGAGGTCCGGTACGTGCCGAACGTCGAGGTCGACCCGCTGGACCGGGTGGTCGACGTCGCGGAGGTCTTCCGGGAGCGGCTCGCGGCGCGGCGCGGCGATGAGTTGCAGCGCCGGGCCTCGCTGGTCGGGCCGCACCGCGACGATCTTGATCTGTCCGTGCGGGACCTCGGCGCGCGAGCCGCAGGCTCGCACGGCGAGACCTGGGCTACAGCCCTGTGTCTCCGATTGGGGCTGGCGGGGGCCGTCGAGCGTGAGCTCGGCGAGCCCCCGCTCCTGCTGGTGGACGATCCGTACAGCGCGCTCGATCCGGGCCGCAGGGACCGGATCGGGGAACGGCTCGCGGCGCGCGCCGGCACCGTGGTGATCAGCGTGGCCGATGAGGCCGACGTGCCGGCGCGCGCCGCTGCCGTGTGGGACGTGCGCGCGGGGTCGGTCCGGGTCCGCGAACCGACGGGGGGCACGTAGATGCCACATTCGAAGGATTTCGCTCACCGCAAGGACCCCCGCTCCCGCGACGCCGTCACCATCGGGCAGGTCGTGGAGGGGCTCCTCGAAGAGGATCTCTTCAGCCGCGGGATGCCGGTCGCGCGTCTCGCGAGCGCATGGCCGGAGCTCGTGGGGGAACGGCTCGCGAAGGCCACCCAGCCGGTCTCGCTGGAGGGCGGGGTGCTCACCGTCAGGGCGTCTGACGGCCCCTGGGGATCGCAGGCCCGGTACCTCGCGGAGGAGATCCGCAAACGAGCCGACGAGGCCCTCGGGGGCGATGCGGTCTCGCGCATCCGGATCACCGTCGCTGACCCGAGAAACCGCAGGTGAACGGCGTCTTTCCGTGACGCGAATCACGGTCGGCGCCCCCCTCGTCCGGTAGAATGGAGAGGTTCGTGCGACACCCCCGTCGCACGCCTCCCGCCCGACCCACGTGGGTGGCGCGCGGCCCCGATCGGAGGACGTTTGGCGACGGCACCGAAGACCACCCAGAAGGCGGCAGCACGGACCACCACGAAGCGCTCCGGGTACGACTCCAGCAACATCCAGGTTCTCGAAGGCGTCGAGCACGTCCGTCTCCGCCCCGGGATGTACATCGGCACCACCAGCTCGCGCGGCTTGCACCACCTGGTCTACGAGGTCGTCGACAACGGCATCGATGAGGTCATGGCGGGGCGGGCCAAGAAGATCGTCGTCACCATCCACGCCGACGGCTCCGTGAGCGTCACCGACGACGGCGCGGGCATCCCCGTCAAGGCGATCCCCGGCGCCAAGGACCGCCGTCCGGCCGTGGAGGTCGTGCTCACCACCTTGAACGCCGGCGGCAAGTTCGGCGGCGGCGGGTACCGCATCTCGGGCGGCCTGCACGGGGTCGGTGTCTCGGTGGTGAACGCGCTCTCCGAGCGGATGACCGCCGACGTCCAACGCGAGGGCTTCTCGTGGCATCAGGAGTACGCGCGCGGCAAGGCCACGAAGAAGCTCGCCAAGGGCAAGGCCACCACCAAGACCGGCACCACCATCCGCTTCTGGCCCGACCCCGAGGTCTTCACGGAGACGCGCGACTTCGACCGGAAGCTCCTCGCCGAACGCCTGCGCGAGCTCGCGTTCCTCAACAAGGGCGCCGAGATCGACCTCATCGATGAGCGCGACGGCGCCAAGGAGGTCTTCCGCGCCAACGGGGGCCTCGTGGACTTCGTGAAGTACCTGGCGCAGGGCAAGGACACGGTCACGCGCATCATCCCGGTGGAGACGAAGTCCGAAGACTCCGAGATCGAGCTCGCGATGCAGTGGACCAACGGCTACGCCGAGTCGGTCTACTCGTTCGCCAACACCATCAACACGCACGAGGGCGGCATGCACGAGGAGGGCCTCAAGAAGGCGCTCACGAACGTGCTCAACCGCTACGCGCGATCCAAGGGTCTGCTGAAGGAGAAGGAGGACAACCTCATCGGCGAGGACGTCCGGGAGGGCCTCGTCTGCATCATCTCGGTGAAGCTGCGCGATCCGCAGTTCGAGGGGCAGACGAAGACCAAGCTCGGCAACGCCTCCATGCGGTCGCTCGTCGAGACCACCGTCAACGCACAGTTCGCGGAGTGGCTGGAGGAACACCCCACCGAGGCTCGTCGCGTCGTGCAGAAGTCGCAGCAGGCCGCCAAGGCGCGGCTGGCGGCGAAGCAGGCGCGCGACCTGACCCGCCGCAAGTCGTTCCTCGAGGGCGGCAGCCTGCCCGGCAAGCTCGCCGACTGCCAGCTCAACGATCCCGGCTCCTGCGAGCTCTACATCGTGGAGGGCGACTCGGCCGGCGGGTCGGCGAAGGGAGCTCGGAACCCTGCGACGCAGGCGATCCTGCCCATCCGCGGCAAGATCTTGAACGTGGAGAAGGCGCGGCTGCACAAGACCCTCGAGAACCTGGAGATCCAGGCGCTCATCACCGCGATCGGCACCGGGATCGGCGAGGAGTTCGACCTCGAGAAGGCCCGGTACCACCGGGTCGTGATCATGGCCGACGCCGATGTCGACGGCGCCCACATCCGCACGCTCCTGCTCACGTTCTTCTTCCGGAACATGCGCGAGCTGATCGACGCCGGGTTCGTCTACCTGGCGCAACCGCCGCTGTACCTGGTGAAGGACGGCAAGGAGCAACGGTACTTCTACACCGAGCGCGAGTGGGACGACTGGCGCACCGCCAACGGCAACGGCCGCAAGCTGGAGCCGCAGCGCTTCAAGGGACTCGCCGAGATGGACGCCACGCAGCTCTGGGACACCACCATGGACCCCGAGCGCCGGACGCTGCTCCAGGTCACGCTCGACGACGCGGCCACCGCCGACCGTCTGTTCACCGTGCTGATGGGCGAGGACGTGCCGTCGCGCCGCGAGTTCATCGAAGCCAACGCCAAGTACGTCGTGCACCTCGACGTCTAGGAGATCGCCGATGTCGCAGAACCTGTTCGCCGGCCGCGTCGAGCCCGTCCAGCTCGAGGAAGAGATCCAGCGTTCCTACCTCGACTACGCGATGTCGGTCATCGTCGGGCGCGCGCTCCCCGACGTGCGGGACGGTCTGAAGCCGGTCCACCGGCGGATCCTCTGGTCGCATGTTCGAGCAGGGCCTGCGACCCGACCGGCCGTACCGCAAGTCCGCCAACGTGGTCGGCGGCGTCATGAGCAAGTACCACCCGCACGGCGACACGGCGATCTACGACGCCTTGGTGCGTATGGCCCAGGACTTCTCGCTCCGCTACCCGCTGATCGATCCGCACGGCAACTTCGGCTCGGTCGACGGCGATCCGGCCGGCGCCTCCCGCTACACCGAGTCGCGCCTCGGCGCGTTCGCCATGGAGATGCTCCGCGAGAATCGAGTCGGACACGGTCGACTTCGTGCCCAACTACGACGGGTACGAGCAGGAGCCCACCGTCCTGCCCAGCCGGTTCCCGAACCTGCTCGTCAACGGCGCCGGCGGCATCGCGGTCGGCATGGCCACGAACATCCCGCCGCACAACGCGCGCGAGGTCATCGACGCCGTCGTCCACGTCATCGACAACCCCGAGGCCACGCCCGCCGAGCTCATGAAGTTCGTGAAGGGGCCCGACTTCCCCACCGGCGCCACCATCATCGGGTCGCAGGGGATCAAGGACGCGTACGAGACCGGCCGGGGCTCCATCAAGGTCCGCGCGGTCACCACCATCGAAGAAGGCACGCAGGGCCGCTCCACCATCGTGGTGACGGAGCTGCCGTACCAGGTCAACAAGGCGCGCCTCGCCGAGAAGATCGCCGACCTCGTGAAGTCGGGCAAGGTCAAGGACATCGCGGACGTGCAGGACCACTCGAGCGGCCGCGAGGGCATGCGGCTGGTGATCGTCCTGAAGCGCGGCGCCAACCCGCACGTGGTGCTCAACCAGCTCTACAAGAACACGCAGCTGCAGGACAGCTTCGGTGTCATCATGCTCGCCCTCGTCGACGGTGTGCCGCGCACGCTCAACCTCGCGGAGATGATCGGCTATTACGTCGACCATCAGGTCGACGTCGTCACGCGACGCACACGGTTCGAGAAGGCCAAGCGCGAGGACCGGCTGCACATCGTCGAGGGCCTGCTGATCGCCCTCGATCATCTCGATGAGGTCATCGCCATCATCCGCGGTTCGCAGGACGCGGAAGAGGCGCGCACCAAGCTCATGAAGAAGTTCAAGCTGAGCGAGATCCAGGCCAACCACATCCTCGACATGCCGCTGCGGCGTCTCACGCGGCTGGCGCGCGCGGAGCTCGACAGCGAGAAGAAGGACCTCCTCGAGCGCATCAAGTACCTGGACTCGCTACTGAAGAGCCCGGTGAAGCTGCGAGGCGTCATCAAGGACGAGCTCATCGAGATCCGTCAGAAGTACGGGGACGCACGCCGGACGCGTCTGCGACCCGATGAGGGAGAGCTCGACATCGAGGACCTGATCGCCGAGGAGGACGTGGTCCTCACGGTCAGCCGTGCGGGCTACATCAAGCGGCATGCGGTGGATACGTTCCGCCGGCAAGGCCGCGGCGGGAAGGGCATCCGCGGGGCGAACCTGAAGGAAGAGGACGTCATCACGAACGTCTTCACCACCACCACGCACCACTGGCTCCTGGTCTTCACCACCCGCGGCAAGGTCTACCGGGTGAAGGTGCACCAGGTGCAGGATTCGTCGAGGACCGCGAAGGGCGTCTACGCGGCGAACCTGCCCGGCGTGGTCGTGAGCGCCGACGAGCGGATCAGCGCAGTCCTCGACCTGAAGGAGTACGAGGAGGGGCGCTTCCTCCTGTTCGCCACGCGTCGCGGCATGGTGAAGAAGACCGCCCTGCCGGAGTACGACTCACCGCGGACGGGTCTCGCCGCCATCAACCTCAAGGACGGCGACGAGCTGATCGACGTGAAGCTCACCGATGGCTCCGACGATGTCTTCCTGATGTCTCGCCTCGGCAAGGCCATCCGCTTCAAGGAGACGCTCGCACGCGCCATGGGCCGGGCGACCGCCGGCGTGATCGGCATCCGCGTCGCGGCGGACGATGAGGTCATCTCGCTCGACCTGGCGTCCATGGGTGAGGAGATGATCAGCGTCACACAGCAGGGCTACGGCAAGCGCTCGAAGCTCGCGGATTACCCTGTCAAAGGTCGCGGCGGCAAGGGCGTCATCGGCCACCAGCTCACGAGCAAGACCGGGCAGCTCGCCGGGGCGTTCATCGGCAGCAAGGACCAGGACCTGCTGACCATCTCGTCGGCAGGCAAGGTCCAGCGGGTGGCGGCCGCCGACATCCGGCGGGTCGGCCGCGCCAGCCAGGGCGTGCGGACCATGCGGGTGGAGCCGGGGGAGACGGTCGCGGCCATCGCTCCCGTGATCCTCCAGATGGACGAGGAGTAGCCCGCTGGACGGGCTGCCGTCCTGGCCCGAGGTGCTCGCACTCCTTCTGCGCCCCAAGCCATCCCTGCGGTGCACGGCGTACGCCATCGGGAAGGCCCCCGTCCGCGTGGAGTATCGGGCTGGTGGAGCATGGGTCCTCGATGAGGGCTCGACGGACGTCGGCCGCGCCGGATGGCTCGCCGCCGCGATCGAGCCGTGGCGCCACCTGTCCCTCCCGGGGGTCGAGGGCCGCGTGATCGGCCGCGAGGACGTCGGTGGCCGTGGCGCCCTGATCGTGGAAGCGCATGGGCTGCGGGGTCCCACGGTGGTCTCGAAGATCTGGGTCGACGAGGACACGGGTGTCATCGTGAGGATCGAGCGACTCGGCGATCCCGCCCCGCTCCTCGTGCTCGAGGGGCTCGAGGTCGACGTGGCGGCGCACTGAGCGACGCCGGCATCACCGCGGTGGCGGATCAGCCGATGACGATGCCGAGCAGCGTCCACAACGTGAAGAGCGCAGTGGTCACACCGAGTGTGAGCCCGATCCAGGCTCCCGCCATGGCCCGCCATCCCGGTGCGTCGGCCTCCGCGACCACCCGGCGCCCGAGGAGCCCGGCCCAGATCGCCACGGCGGCGATGGCCGCCAAGCCGAGGACGAAGGCGGCGCCCCGCCATCGTTCGGGGAGCGCCGTGAGCGCCACCACGAGCACGGGGATGGCGACCACGCACAGCAGGGAGACGCGGACGGAGCGGTGAGCGAGCCGATCCGGCTCGCTCACCACGGTGTCATCCTGGCGGGGTCCAGGGCGCCCCGCGTACGCTGGGGCGCCATGGACCCCATCGCCGCCTGGATCACGCTCGCGTGCTCGGTGGTCCTGCTCCTGCTGACCACGTTCGTGCTCCGGCAGCGTCTCCGACAGCCGGCGGTCGACCTGCTCTTCGCCGTCTCCGGCGCGGGGGTCGCCATCGGCGGTCTGCTGTTCCTCGACGACGTGAGCACGGCATCGTGGGTGCTGACGCCGATCCTGTTGGCACTGGGCGCCGTGGTCCACGCGCGCGCGCTGTTCGCGGGTGACGGACCCTTCCGCACCTGACACAGCTTGTTGCGGGCGCTTCCGGGTCCTGGGTGTGGCATGCGACTACGCTATCCATCCCGGGACGAGGATGGATGGCGACGACGGCCGAAGACCCCATCAAGCACGATCAGGCGCCTCCTGAAGCGCCGGCGATCGACCTGCCCGTGGGTGAGCAACCCTCGGAGCCGGTCACCCAACCGGTGACGCCGGGCCGGGTCTCGCGCGCCGCCTCGCCTCGGCCCCGCGCGACACGCGCCAGCGCGGTCGCGCCGCGTCGCACCCGGGTCACCATCCGGAGCTTCGGCGTGCTCTCGGTCCTCAAGTACTCGATCCTGTTCTACGTGTGCGTGATGCTCGTCATCTGGCTCGCGATGCTGCTGATCTATCTGGTCCTGCAGGCCGGCGGGGTGATCGACACGCTCGCCGAGCAGCTCGGCTGCATCGTGAACGAACCGCAGGGAACCACCAGCGCGTGCGTACCGATCCTCATCGACGGTGTCGAGCTCTTCACCATCGGGTTCTTCGGCGCCATGCTGCTGGCCGGCGTCCTGGCCCTCATCAACATGTTCGTGGCGATCATGTACAACCTGATCAGCGACCTCGTGGGCGGGATCAACGTCACGCTCGCCGAGCGCCGGGGCCGCTGAGCGTCTCGTTGACACGCTTTCCGGGCCCTGCGTATGGTGGTCGCGAGGGCTCCGGGCCATCGGTTCCAAGCCTCTCGGGCCTGTAGCTCAGCTCGGTTAGAGCGCTTCCCTGATAAGGAAGAGGTCGATGGTTCAAGTCCATCCAGGCCCACTCGGCGAGAAGGAGGGTCCCGTGACCGACGAGGAAGTCGTCATCGAGGAGAAGAAGAAAGGCAGCTTCTTGGGCAAGCTCATGAAGATCGTCGATCATCGGCGCCATCATCGCCGCCGTCGTTCAGTTCATGCGCCGTCGGAAGGGCTCCGATCTGGACGACGTCGAGTGGCAGGAGCTTCCACCGCCCGCAGGCGGCTGAACCGCCTCGCCCACCCGGCGTGTCGAGCGGGGACCGCGCCACCGCAGCCACCATCCTGTGCTTCGGTGATTCCAACACCTGGGGTTGGACCCCGCCGTCGGAAGACCGTCTGCCGCGTGCCGAGCGCTGGCCGGGCGTCCTGCAGGACGAGCTGGGCCTGTCGTTCCACGTCATCGAGGAAGGCCTGAACGGCCGCACCACGGTCTTCGACGTGCCGGATCAGGACGATCGGCGTGGCCTGGACCACCTCCCCATGCTGCTCGAGACGCACGCCCCGCTCGATGTCGTGTTGATCGCGCTCGGCATCAACGACATCTTCGTGCCGGGCGTCACCGCGAGGTGGTCGGCGAAGGGAATCCAGCGGCTCGTCGAGGTGGTGCAGGAGAGCGAGGCCGGATCCAGCGGGGACCCTCCCCGGTGCGTCGTGCTCGCGCCGCCGCCGGTGGGACGGTTGCGTGAGGACTGGCAGGCCGACGCGCCCGATGCGAACGAGGTCTCGCGCGCGCTGTTCCCGGAGTACGTGGCGGTCTGCGAACCGTTCGGCGTCCCGGTGCTCGATCTGGGGACGGTCTGCATGCCCCCCGATCCGGATGGGCTCCATCTCGACGCCGAGGGCCATCACGCCGTGGGCTCGTTGGTCGCCGGCTTCCTGCGGACCGCGACATGACGGCGGCCTGGGACCTCGCGGAACGCGCGGCCCGAGCCGCCGATGTGAACCTCCGGCCGCTCGCCGCCGACACCGACGCGGAGGCGATCAACCATGTGGTCGCCGCCACCTGGGGCGGCCAGTACCTTGAGCACGAGGTGGTCCGCGCTCTGTGCGTCAGCGGCAACGTGCCGTGGGGTGCGGAAGCCGGCGGCGCCGTGATCGGTTTCGTCCTGGGCTGGGCCGGTGTGGACGAGGACGGCCTCCACGTCCACTCGCACATGCTGGCGTCGGTGCCCGACCGGCGGCACGTGGGGGTGGGGTACGCGCTCAAGCTCGCGCAGCGCGCCCAAGCCCTGGATCAAGGCATCAGCGTCATGCGCTGGACCTTCGACCCCATGGTCGCTCGCAACGCCTGGTTCAACCTGGGCAAGCTGGGCGTCGTCGTGGACCGGTTCGCGCGGAGCTTCTACGGCGAGATGGAGGACGCGATCAACGCGGGCGATCGCAGCGACCGGTTCACGGTGCGGTGGGACCTAGAGCGCGAGCCCGGTCCCCGCCCGATCCCACCGGAGCACGTGACCGTGCCCATCCCGGCCGAGTACCACGAACTGCGTGCGGTGGAACCGCTCGAGGCCTCACGGCAGCGCGACGCGGCGGCTCGCTCGTTCGAGGAGCACCTGGGCGCCGGGCTCGTGTGCGCAGCGTTCGACCGGGCTGAGAGCGCCTACGTCTTCGCACACCGGGACGACGCGCCGTGACCCGCGTCCGGTCCGTGGAGCTCCGGCTGATCGGGCTGCCGCTGGTCCGGCCGTTCCGGACGTCGTTCGGGACCGCCACCGAGAAGGTCTGCGTCCTCGTCCGGGTCGAGACCGAGCACGCCGAAGGCTGGGGCGAATGCGTGGCGGACAGCGAGCCCGACTTCGGCCCCGAGTGGAACGACAGCGCCTGGGCGTGCCTGGCGGACTTCCTGATCCCGGCGCTGCTGCGAGGCGGCGACCTCGCGATCGAGGACCTGGATGCGGCCTTCGCGTTCGTCCGCGGCAATCGCATGGCGAAGGCCACCCTGATCGACGCGTTCCTGGACGCGTCGCTCCGCGAACGCGGCGAGTCGCTCGCGACCTACCTGGGGGGCCTCACCGACCGCGTCGCGTGCGGCGTCTCGATCGGGATCACGGAGACCATCGACGAGCTGCGTCGTCAGGTGGACGGCTACCTCGAGGAGGGGTACCGGCGCATCAAGCTGAAGATCGAGCCCGGCGTCGACGTGGAGCGGGTGGCGGCGATCCGCGCCGACCATCCGGACATCCTCCTCTCGGTGGACGCGAACGCCGCGTACCGGTTGGAGGATGTCGCGATCTTCCGCGAGCTCGACCGGTTCGATCTGTTGATGGTCGAGCAGCCGCTCTGGTTCGAGGATCTGGTGGAGCATGCCGAGCTCCAGCGACGGATCGACACACCGATCTGCCTGGACGAGTCGATCCGCTCGGCCGCCGATGCCGCCGCCGCCATCGAGCTCGGCGCCTGCCAGATCGTGAACATCAAGCAGGGCCGGGTCGGCGGCCTCCTCGAGGCCCGCCGCGTGCACGACGTGTGCCGCGGCGCCGGGATCCCGGTCTGGTGCGGTGGGATGCTGGAGACCGGGATCGGCCGGGCCACCAACCTGGCGCTGGCGTCCATGCCGAACTTCTCCTTGCCGGGCGATACGAGCGCGTCGGCACGGTACTTCCCCGACGACCTGACGGAGCCGTTCGTCCTCGACCCGGACGGGATGATGGCGGTCCCATCGGGACCGGGGATCGGGGTGGCTCCGCGCCCCGATCGCCTCGAAGCGTGCACTTTGCGCACCGCGACGCTCTGAGTCGGAAGATCCGGGAGAAAGAGTGACAAGAACACGGCCGTCAGGTTGACCACGGATGACGCCGCGGTGTACAACTTGAGACGAGAGGTCGCTGGAGCCTTCGGGTCCCGGCGGCCTCTCACTTTGTGGCGGTGTTCGGCTGGTTGCGCGTTCATCCTTGTGACCCTCGCCCGCGTACGGCACGATAGGCCCTGCCGGTCCGGCCCCCGGCCTTCCCGTCCCCATGAAGAAACGCGTGGTCCGAGCAGAAGAGTTCGAGGTCGTCGACGAGGCCGGCCGGGTCCGGATGCGGATCGGCCTGTCGAGCGACGACAATCCCTACTTCTCGCTCATGGATACCGGGGGCAGCGTCCGGGCACGGTTCGGGATCCAAGCCGATGGCGCGGCGGGACTGGCCATCGCCGACGAGAACGGGAAGGTCCGTGCGACGCTCGGGCTGGCGTCCGACGGTTCGGCGTCCCTCGCCTTCGGGGACAAGAACGGCCGGATCCGCGCGAAGTTCGGTCTCGGGTCCGACGCCTCGCCGGCGATGGGCGTCGAGGTCGACGGGGGAGAGCTGACCCACAAGTACAGCCTGGCCGAACAAGGGTCGCCCACGCTCGGGCTGTATGACGCCACGGGCAAGGTGCGCGTGCGGCTGGGGCTGGCCGCCAAGGGCGCGCCCGTGCTCCGTCTGCTCGACCACGAGGGCGAGCTGCGCGCGGTGGTGGGTCTGGCGAACGACGATTCGCCGTTCGTGCAGTTCATCGATCCGAGCAAACAGCCGACCTGGACCCAGCAGTAGGGAGCCGCGTGAGCGGGGAGCCCGAGGAGCCGCTCCCCGGCGCGCTGGGGGCGGTTCGTGTGGGCTCCACGGTCCGGAAGAGCGCCGGTCCGTGGACCCCGACCGTGCATGCGCTCCTCCGCTTCCTCCGGGAGACCGGGTTCGAGCTCGCCCCCGAACCGCTCGGCCTCGACGACCGCGACCGCGAGATCCTCTCGTTCATGGCGGGCGTGCCGGTGCGTATCCCATGGCCGCCGCCCATGCTCGCGGACACGGGTGTGATCGCGCTGGCGTCGGCCCTGCGCGGCTACCACGAGGCGGTCCGGGCCTTCGATCCGGGAGCGGATGCCCATTGGCGAGCCGGAAGGAGGCCCCTGGTCCGCCCCGAGATCGTGTGCCACGGCGACTTCGCTCCCTGGAACACCCTTTGGGACGGAGACCGCCTCGTGGGCATCGTGGACTGGGACATGGCGGAGCCTGGATCGCCGCTCCACGACGTCGCGTTCCTCGCGCTCCACATCGTCCCGCTCCGGTCCGACGACCGAGCCAGGAAGGTGGGGTTCACGGCCGAGCCTCCTCGCGGCCGTCGACTCTCCCTCCTCTGCGACGCGTACGGGGGCGTCACCTCTCGTGAGGTGGTCGAGGCGGTCACGACGTTCCATGAGCTCGATCGCGAACGAACGATCGCGTGGGGTGCGGAGGGACGCGAGCCGTGGGCCACGTTCCTCCGCAACGGCGAGCTGGCCACCATCGCCGACGATGAAGGGTGGCTCGCGGGGAACGCCACAGCCTTGCTCCGCGCGACCTAGGTGGCGGTCCTCCGATCGGAGCGGCCTGCTCGCTACACTCAGATCGCGGGGACGTAGCTCAGCTGGTAGAGCACCTGCTTTGCAAGCAGGGGGTCGGCGGTTCGAGTCCGCTCGTCTCCACGCGAGTCCCGCCGTCGCTGATCGAGGCATCGCGACACATGCACGGATCGTTGACCCGGTTTGACAGCCGCGCGATCCTGCGTGCCGTTGGAGCGAGTTCCCGAAGCCGATCTCGTCGGCGTGCGGGACTTCCTGCGAGTCCTGGCACTCGAACCACCGCAGCAGGCAACGTCTATGCCCATCCTCGCGCCACCTCGGTGAGGTCTGCGATCCGTGACGACGTGCCCCGGCCGTCGTCTCCGCCCTGGGAGAGTCAGTTGGCGCGGAGGCGAGCGTCGAAGCCGACGATCTCAGCGTCGGTCAGTTGGTAGCCCTTCGGCAGCTCCACGAGATGAGCGCCCCAGCCGATCGCGGTCTCGAGGGTCGTCGGCAGGTCGCCGATGATCGAGAGCGTTGACGTCTGGAACGCGATCGGAACACCCCCGGCCCGCTTCTGCTGCATATAGAGGTACATCAGCCGGTAGCTCTCGGGCGTGGTCAGCCGTTCCACGTTGAGGGAGCAGTTCTGGAGGATGGCACGTTTGCCGAGCTTCGCGATGAACGCCTCCGCGATCTCCTCCATGTGCGCGTTGTCGCGCTGGTTCCACCTGCTCGCCGCCGGAATCGTAGGTCTGGCCCGGGTTCAGCGTCAGGATCGTCTCTGCACGACTTGAAGATACCGCGCGTGCGAGTCGATCGCGCTGAGGAACGAGATCGGTCGGCACTCCGGCTGTACCCGACCGCCGCGAGGTTGGCACGCGTGATGGTGATCGGCGGCCTGCCTGAGGAACGGCTCCGCGTAGATCGTCATGGGAGCGCTCAGCGTGAGCGCGGATAGGTCGCGGTCGTAACTCTGTCCGCAGCTTCCTCAGAAGGTCGTCGTACGCGGTGAGGAACCCGCTGGTCCACCATGTCGGCACGGTGAACGCACCCATTTCGATCCGCTCGGGCCGCCACCCTCCGGATCGACGATCTTGGACGCTCCCCATCGCCAGAACCGACGCGGGCGAGAACCGACCGGCGTCGAGTCGCACGCGGAACCGCTTGCCTTGCGCGAGCGCAGCGTCGCGGGCCCCATCGATGGCGTTGGGGCGGACGAGCGGTCCGAAGGGCTCGGGCTGAAGGTCCGCCCAGCGAGCGCGGGCGTCCACGACCCAAGGCGGGGGTCGAGGTCATCTCGCCCAGAGAGCCCCTCGACGGGGTCCCCACCGGTAGGCGCCGCCCGTGCGAAGCCCTGAAGGAGCAGGGGGAGGTGGCGGCGACCGCGGTCGCCTTCAAGAAGTCCCGACGGTCCATGGGCGGCATCGGGTCCCTAGCCTACGCCTTCACCTCGACCAGCCACAGGACGCCGGAGGAACCTCGGTCGACCCTCAGGGCTGGGGAGGCGTGATCGGCGGCTCGCTCGCGAGAAACCTCGTGCTGTCGGTCGGCGCACTCGACGTTCGAGTTTGCAGGAGCTTCGACAACGGGACGGCACAGCCGGATCTGGATCAGGGACTGGGCAGGTTCGCTGTGCCGCTTCCACCTCGCGCCGAGCAGGAACGCATCGTGTCGAAGGTCGATGAGTTCATGACGGTCTGTGATGAGTTGGAGGACCACGTGCCAGGGGGAGGGCGAGCCAGCTCGCTCATCCGGACTTCCCTAGAGCCACCAAGCGGTGCGACACTGATCTCGCTCGACAGCCTCCGTGCACTGGCTGGTGAGCATCGTCGAGGGAGGGAGGTCTAGCTCGTGAGCGCTCGAAGTGAGAACGGAGGGAGTCCCGTACCGGACGTGGTCACGGCTCCGTCGTTGCCTGGGGGGCAGCGGCCGATCGGGACCGTGGTCGCGTCGGCCGTGGGTGGGCTCCGCACGCTGCTCCGCCAGCACGCGGAGCTCGCCAAGATCGAGGTGTCCGAGGCGGTGTCGGTCCGCGCCCAAGGTGCGGGGATGTTCGCTGCCGCGGGCGTCGTGGCGATGTACGCGATCGGCTTCGCCGGCGCGACGATCGCCGCCGGGCTCGCCGTGGTGTTGCCAGTCTGGGCGGCGATCCTGATCGTGACCGTGTTGCTCGTGATCGTGGCCGGCGTGCTCGTGCTGGTACGGGCGCCGCAAGCTGCGGACGGCTCCGCCGCCGGGGAGCGCACCCGCGAGACGCTGAAGGAGGATGCGCGATGGGCGCAGCAGCAGATCGCAAGGTGACCGAGATCGAGGGCACTCGCCGACAGCTCGAGGACGATCTGCGCGAGCTGGAGGCCCGCCTCCCCGCACCGCTTCGGTCGGCGAAGAGCGCCGCCGGGATCATCCTGGGGAGCGCGGTCCTGACCGCGTTCATCCTCCGGAAGCTGCGGTCGAAGGGCTCGAACGGGCACCCGACCGCGGAGGTCGTGGTGCGGATCGTACGGGAGGACCAGTAGGCCGGCGAGAGGGGGGCGCCATGAAACGTTTCGAAGACCGGATCTCGATCGACGCTCCGCCCGATCGCGTGTTCGCGTACGTCGCCGATTTTCCCCGGCATGGGGAGTGGGCCGGGAACGACCTCGAGGTGTCGGCGACGAGCGAGGGTCCCGCGGTAGTGGGAACCACGTACTCGACCACGGCACGGCAGTTCGGAACGCAGCGTGAGCAGAGCACCATCACCGAGGTCACGCCGGGGAGCGCCTTCGGGTGGGACTCGGTCGGCGCGCTGGGGCGAGCGCACCACCGGTTCACGCTCGCCGACGACGCCGGGTCGACCATGCTGTCCAAGTCCGCTGAGATCGTCGAGCCGAGCTTCCTCGCGAGGTTCACGAGCTGGAAGCTGTCGAGGGATATCCCGAAGGCTCTCCACAGCGACCTCGTGAACATCAAGGCCCGCCTCGAAGCATCGAGCGGCTGACAGCTCGAGGAACACCGGGGACGTTACAAGCGAGGCTCCATCATCCGGACGGCGGTCGGCGCACCGGGCGGCCCGCCGGCCGTCGACGTGTACTCCGGCACGCCGACGCAGGTGAACAGCAGACCGTCGAGCGGCTCGCCCAGCAGCGCGGGCACCTCGCTGTCGAGGAACGTCATCCCCGAGGCGCTCGCGCCGAGGCGCGTACGCGAGCAGGTGCAGCCTGCCCTCGACCAGGCCGGCGGCGAGCTGCGCCTCGCGGTACTCCCGGTCGTCGAGCGCGCCGACGTCGGTCGCGCCGATCACGACGAACGCCGCGTCGTGCGCGAGCCCCTGATCGAGGCACACGCGGTAGAGCTCGTCGCGCATCGCGCCCGGTCGCGCCGGGGCGGAGAGATCCGGCCAGCGGTAGACACCGGCTCGAGCCCGTCGACGTCGTGCGACCACGACGAAGTGCGGGACCTCGATGCCGCGCATCGCCGCCAGCATGGACGTGCGGAGCATGCTCTCCGGCAGCCCGCGGGTGGGGTCCATGCGACGCTGCGAGCCGCGCGCGAGCACGACGACCTCGACGCGGGTCGTCTCCGCGAGAGGCACGTCGACCGGGGCGCCGCGGTCCCACGGCGGCCCGAGCGTGTCGAGCTCTCCGGCCCGCTGCGCGGCCGTGACGAGCGGGAACTCGAGCGGCGCGGCGTCGACCTCGCCCGCGGCGGCCGGACCGGTCGCGTCGAGCGCGGGCGCGCCGTCGCCGAGGGCGACGACGGCGACGGGCCACTCGTGCACGCCGTCCGCGCCGACGAGCGCGGCGACCGCCGCGTCCGGGAAGCGGCTGTGCAGCTGCGCGGTGAGACCCGCCGAGTCGGCCACCGCGAGCAGCTGGGCGAGCATGGTGCCGGCGTCCCAGTAGATGTGCCGGTACCCGCGCTCGCGGTAGCGCCAGCCGGTGCGCCACGGGACGCCGGTGACGACGAAGGCGGGCGCGTGCCCCGCGCGGCGGCGGTCCGACCTGCACGAGGGCGTGGTCCTGCGGGTCGTACCAGTGCACGCCCGCGGGCAGCGGCGCCGCCGTCGGGCACCGCGACGTACAGCTCGAGCGGGAAGCGGCCGCCCGCGGACCCGGCGGCGCGGAACAGCCAGGTCGCGTACGGGCGCTCCGTCGTCCGCACCACCCCCGCGGACAGGTGGAGCAACCGGGAGAGCTGCGGCAGGTCGAGCTCGGTGGCGGCGACGTCCGCGGTGCCCGCGAGCACGGCGACGGCCGGAGCCGTCGTGGTCGGCAGGTCGCGGGGGAGCGGCACGCGGGGCAGCGACTGCCGCGTACCGCTTGTAGAACCACGGGAAGCGAGCCAGGTCGTTGACCTCGAGGTCCTGCACGACGCGAGGGTCGTCGATCGGCTCGTCCCAGTCGCGTCCGGGCTCGTACGACGTGAGCCGGTGCAGCGTCTGCGTCGCGGTCTCCACGACCGATGATTCTCGCCTACGGCCCGCCTCACCCGTGGGTGATCGACATCGGAGATGTGCCTACGCGTCAGCCGCGACAGGAGTGTCCAGATCCACTCCTCCGCGGCTCCATCGGTCGATCGCCTCCTCGGCCTGGGCGAGCGAGCTTCGCCACACCCTGTCTCCGATCTGCGGTGAGGCAGCCCCCACCTTGTCCATCTCGAGCCTGATCCGATCAACGGCGGATGCGTCGTGCCGCGCGAGGGCGACCTCGATCGAGCGTCGACAGCTCGCGTACCGGGCGGCAGCGGTGCGATGGCGCTCGGTGAGCTGCCCGTAGCTGAGGAACGTCTGGATGGCTGCGAGCACGGCCGCGAGGATGCTGACCGAGCCGACGATGAGCTTCGCCCGCTGACTGGGGGTCTCGTTGAACGTGGCGAACACGCTCGTACCCACCAGCGTGGTGAGCGCGACCACCGGGACGCCGAGGAGGAGGTACAACGTGCGCGTCGTGGCCGATCGCGTCTGATGGCCGAACTGCGCCGCGGTCGCTCGCAGGTGCCATTCCTCGAGCAGCTCTCTGGTGCGCTGATCCCATCGAGCATGGTGCGAGGAAACCTGTACGTCCCCCGTCACGCAGCACCCCCCGGTCGACGGTCCGGACTCGCCAGATGATGCCCGTGATGGTTCGAGGCGGACAATCGGGTCAACGAGCTACGGCGGTTGGGACGCGGTCCACGGAACGAGCTACACCCTTGGGGGCGATGCCGGCGGTTCGGTTGCGATCGACCGCCAGGGGCTAGATCTCGAAGCGCAGGACCCGGTTGTTGAACGTGTCGGCCACGAAGAGCCAGTCGCCGTCGGGGCTCACGGCCAGCGTGTGCGGCAGATCGAGCGCCTTGCTCCCTCTCGGCTTGTATCGCTCGACCAGGCTCAGGTTGGCCCTCAGGTGCACGATCGTGTTCGCGTTCGTGTCCGCCACCCACACGTGTCCGTTCGGTGCCACCGCGACGCCCTGCGCTCCGTGGAGGTTGACCGAACTATGGTCGAGCACGGCGCCGGTCGTGCGGTCGAGCTTCACGATCTCGTCCGCTCCCGCATCCGCGACGAAGATGAACTTGTTATTGACCGCGACCCCTTGTGGATCGCTGAACCCGGGGCCGAACGTCTGGACGCCCCCGCCGACCTTGTAGAGGCTCTTCTCCGGTCCGGGCAGACCCACCACGACGAAGACGTCGCCGTTCGGCGCCACATCGAGGTCATGGAGGTAGCCGGTCACGCCGAGATCGACAACAGTCGGCGAAGCATCGTTGAGGTTGGGACTCCAGAACTGGATCGGACCGAGCCGCGTATTCGCCGTCCACACGCCATCGTCTGCTGCAGCGATTGCCTCGGGCCAAGAGAACGTGTTTGCACCGTCGCTCACTCCGTTACCTCGGGAGCCCGCCTTCCCCTGGTACGTACCGTTCCGCGAATACCACTCGACGTGCTGGTTGAGGCGGTCGACCGCGTAGACCATGCCGTTCGGTCCGACGTCGACACCGAAGGCCTCTGCGACCCCGCGGTTCCTCGCGCGCTCCCCTTCGATGTCTCGGAGAACCGTCCTGTTTGAACGGAAGACCTTCAGTCCGTTCCCCCAGAAATCGGCCGTGATGAGTCTGCCCGCTGTCGGTGACGGCGACCCGTCGGAGGTCCTCGATCTCGTTGTCGGGGGTCTGGCCTGGGTCGGGGCAGGGCTCGTCGCATTTGACCGTCATGAAGTCGACGAATACTGGCGTCGGCAGATATCCCACACCGCGACACGGCCGTTCCCCGTCGAACTCACGTAGGCGAAGTCGCCGATCCGGGCTGAAGTCCACGTTGTACGGAAAGTCAGCTGGCCCCGGATTTCCCGCGGTGCCGGTTCCGAGCACGACCTCGGGCGCGTTGCTCGTCCAGTTCCCGCTCACCGTGACGTTGTACGACTTGATCTGGTGATGCTGCGTAGTCGTCGATCCAGATGCCTCCGTCGGGACCGCGGGCGACGTCGCGCGGGGCGTCGATGCCGAGGTCCTCGGGGCGGGGGATGTCCACATATGGTTCCCACCGGCGCTGAACGCCTTGATCACCTTTGGCTCCTCCTTGAGGCGCGGGGTCGTGCCCCGTCGACGCCACGAGGAGCACGTCGTTCTCGGAATCCCAGGTGACACCGATGGGCCCGTTGAGGCACGACGCGCTGAACCCAGGCCTCCGACGCTGCCACCGGAAGCCCGCCGTTCTCGGTGAAGGCCTCGATCCGGTCGTTCGCCGCGTCGGCCACGTAGATCCTGCCCTGGTCGTCGACGCCACGTCTCGGGGCGTGTCGAACTCGCCCGGGCCGGTCCCGTGGTGCCCGAACGCCCCCTGGCGGTGCCCCGTGATCGAGTAGAAGAGGATCCGGTTGCGGCCGGTATCGGCCACCACGATCCGGTCGTTCGCAGAGTCCCACTCGAGCCCCGAGGGGTACATCGCGGCCAGTGAGGGCCTCACGAAGACCTTGTCGAAGACAACCCTCGCCTGGGCAGATGGGAGCCCGATCACGAGAAGGGTGACGGCCGATAGGGCGACGACGAACAGCGTACGTATCCGAGCCATGCACCATCGTACGCATCCCGCCTGGTCTTGCGGCAATACGACGAAGGTCCCATGTCCTTCGCCGACGGGGTTCAGGTCGGCATTGGGGGCGCCGAAGCAAACCCGAGAGGGCATCCGAGGCCTTCGAAGGATGGAACGTGGGATAGCCGGATGATCTGCGGAACGTCGGTTCGTGGCTCGAAGTGGCTGCTCTGGACGGGGCTGTCCGTGGCGTGCCTGATCGCGGTGTTCGTGGCCATCAACCTGCAGCAACGGGCGCTCACGGCTCGGGTGGACAAGGAAGTGGTCGGGGTGGAGGACTTCGCCGCCAGCGACCTCAGCGCCAGCCTCCAGGGCATCGACCTGTCCGAGCCGCTCAGCCAAGGCGGTGTCACCGCCGCACTGACCCAGCAGCTCGAACGCGGCATCCTGTCGAACACCACGGTCCGGGTCCGGATCTTCGCGACCAACGGCATCCTGCTGTACTCCACCGACGAAGGCGATCGCCTCGGCGCCGCTCGGATCGGCGACCCCGACGCGGTCCGTGCCGCGGCCGCCGGCGCGGCGACCAGCATCGTCTCGGACGACCGCGTCTCCACCGACGGCGGCAACTCGCAGTCCCTGCGGCTCCTCCAGGTGTTCGCGCCGGTCCCCATCGGCGCGAGCGAAGCGGGTTCCGTGGTGGAGGCCGACGTCAAGTACCGCCCCATCGAGAACGCCTCGAAGAAGCCGTGGAGCACTGTGATGCTCGGCGCCTCGGTCGCAGCGATCGTGTTCTTCGTCCTCGCCCTTTTCGGATTGGGCCGCAGCATCACGGCTCGCAAGCTGGCCAAGCGCTCGGGATTCGCCGCACAACCGGGCGAGCTGCGCAAAGCGCAGAAGGAGGCCGCGAAAGAGGCCAAGGCGCGCCAGGCACTGGAGAGCCAGCTCGAGGCCTTGCGCGACCAGTACAAGGAACTGCAAGCGTCGAACACGGCTGCCTCACGGGACGCGGCCGCGAAGCTGGACGAGGCCACGCGGCGCGCCGAAGCGGTCGAAGGCCGTGGAGCGGGCGACGGCGCCGGCGACCCGTCGGACGGGAGCGACGGCCACGAGGCCCTGATGCGGATCGCGGAGGGGCTCGCGAAGGAAGCCGACGACAAGCGGCAGCGCGCCGAGGCTCGGGCTGAGGAAGCGGAGAACAAGGCCGCCGATCTCGAGTCGCAGCTGGCGAAGGCGCAGGCCGCCGCCTCGGCGGGAACGCCCGAGACCTCGCCGGACACAGCGGAGTCGCTCGAAGAGCTGCGCGTCGCCCGCGTCGCGGCCAGCCAGGAAGAAGAGCGGGCGAACGAGGCAGCCGACCGGGCGGAGCGCGCGATGCAGGAGCTGGAGAGCCTCCGGCGCGAGCACCAGTCCGTCCTCGCACGGCTCAACGAGCTGGAGCATGGAGCCGGCGCCGGCGCGACCCCGGATGACGGCGCTGCTGCCGCTCGCGTCGCCGAGCTCGAGGTCCTCGCGGCGACGCATGCCCGCGAAGCTGCGGAGTACCGGAACCGGGCGGATGCGACGGAAGCCGCCCGTGCCGAGCTCGAGGCTCGGCTCGCCCAGATGGGCTCCCGTGCCGAGGAGGTCGAACGGCTCGCGGCAGACGCCGCGCAGCAGAAGGCAGAGGCCGAGCAACAGAAAGCGGAGGCGGAGCAGCAGAAGACGGCGGCCGAGCAACAGAAGGAGGAGGCCGAGCGCCGGGCGGAGGAAGCCGAGCGCCGAGCGGCCGCGGCGCCCGCACAGGGCCCGCCGGCCACGGGCGACGTCGCCCAGCTCGAGGCGGCACTCGCCGCCGCCGCCGCCGAGCGGGAGACGCTGCTGGCCAAGATCGCCACCGAGCGCGAGACCGTTGCGACGCAGGCCATGGCCGAGCTCGAGCGCATCCAGGGAGAGGCATCGCGCAACCTGGCCGGGGTCCGGGAAGAGTTGAGCGCGGCGCAGGCGCGGATCGTGGAGCTCGAGTCGGCCGCGGCCACGCGCCTCCCGGCCGCTCCCGAGATGGAGCAGGAGTTCTCGGCGCTCCGCAACGAGATGGAGCAGGCCGAGGCGGCGCGCGCGGCACTGCAGGCATCCATCGACCAGCTCGAGAGCGAGAAGGCCGGTCTCGTCGAGATCCGCGATGAGTCCGAACGTGAGCTCGCCGAGGCGCGGAGCAGGCTGGCCGACGTCGATGAGAAGGTCCGCCAGAGCGACGAGTTGATCCGGCAGGCCGACGCCCGCGCGGCGGAGGCCGAGGCGAAGTTCGCCGCGACGAGCGAGGTGTCGGCCGAGCTCACGAACGTGCGCGCCGAGCTGGAGGCCGAGCAGGACAAGACGCGCCGGGCCGAGCAGCGCGCGCTCGATTCGGAGAACCTCCAGCGCGCTCTGGAGCAGCACAGCACGGTCCTCGCCAATGCCCTCGAGGAGGAGAAGGCAGGTCGGGAGGAGGCCACCCGGGCCGGCCAGGACGTGGCCCAGGAGTTGGCGGAGTTCCAGCAGAAGGCGCGGTCGATGGAGTCCCGGCTCGGCGAGCTGGAGGAGGCGGGCCGAGCCGAGGTCGCCGCTCGCGCCGAGGCCGAACGCCGCATCGAAGAGCTCACCGCCGAAGCCGGACGTGAGGGAGCGCGAGCCTCGGCCGCGGAAACCGCCCTGGAGACCCTCCGGGCCTCCGAAGAGACGGTCCGCGCCGAGGCCGAACGCCGTATCGAAGAGCTCACCGCCGAAGCCGGACGTGAAGGAGCGCGAGCCTCGGCCGCGGAAACCGCCCTGGAGACCCTCCGGGCCTCCGAAGAGACCGTCCGCGCCGAGGCCGAGCGTCTCCGCGCGGCCGCCGCGGACACGGAGAGCACTGCGGCATCCCGGATCGGCGCCCTCGAGGCCGAGCTCACCGTCGAACGATCGGGTGCGGCCGAACGCGACGCGACGATCGCCGCCCTCCGTGAGCGCGGCGAGTCGCAGGACGCACAGCAGGTGGAGATGGCCGCGAAGGTGGCGCAGCTCGAGGCGGCGCTCGCGGCCGCCGAGGCGACCGGCGCGAAGCTCACGGAGCTCACCGGAGAGCTCGAGGCTCGCGAGGCCGTCGTGCGGCAGCGGGATCAGCGGATCGGTGAGCTCGAGACGCAGCGGGTGGAGCTGGAGTCGACCCGTGGCGGGATCCTGGCGCGCGGCGAGGCACTCGAGGCGCGGGTCGCCGAGCTCGAAGCCTCCGCGCGGCAGCTGCAGGCCCAGGTCGCGGCCGCCGACGCACGCGTGAGCGAGGCCGAAGCCCGGGCGGCGCTGGCGGAGACGCGGATCGGCCAGGCGGAGTCCGGCGCATCGGAGACAGAGAGCCGTGTCGCCGACGCCGAGTCCCGGGTCGCGCAGGCGGATGCGCGAGCGGCAGAGGCCGAGGCACGCGCGAGTGCTGCGGAGCAGCGCGCTGTGGACGCCGAAGGCCGGATCGGTCAAGCGGAGGCCCGGGCGACCGAAGCGGAGGAGCGCGCGAGCGCGAGCGGCTCGGGGCCCGACGTCGAGGTATCCGACAGCGGCCGCATCCACGACCTCGAACGCCAGAACGCCGAGTTCACGCTGGAGCTCGAGCACATGGGGAACCGGCTCCGCCGCGCCTACGCCGATGCCGAGGAGGCCCGCGCCCAGCTCGTGTCCGGCGGCGGGTCGAGCGCCGGCCTGGGCGGGAACTCCGACGAGGAGACGCGCCTGCGACGTGAGCTCGCCCAGGCCATGGAGCGTGCCCAGGCAGCCGAGAACCGCGCGTCGAAGCTCCAGGCCGACCTGGCCGATGCCCGGGTGCGCGCGGGGAGGATCCGGAGCCGCCCGCCCAGGACGAGGTCGAGGAGGACGAAGGCCCGAGCCTGCGGTTCCGGCTGGCGCAAGCGGCAGCGCGCAAGCGAGGGATCTCCGGCGGGGTCGGGGGCGCCGGCGGATCCTCGGACGGGCCCTCCATGTGGTCCTGAGGCGCTCGGGACCTCCGCGCGATCCGTGCGGCAAGATAGGACGATGCAGCGCTCCTCCTCCACGATCGTCCTGATCGCGTTCCTCTCGGCCCTCGTGGTCGCCGAGCCCGCCGCGACCGCATCCGCCACGGCTCCGGCCGCCCACGTGCGAGCACGCCCCGCTTACGCATCGGAGGTGGTGGCGATCCCTCCGCACATCGAGCGGCTGATGCGAGGGTCGTCGTGGCGACCGGGATGCCCGGTCGGCCTCGACGATCTCCGGCTCGTGCGGCTCACCTACTGGGGGTTCGACGATCGCGCCCACACCGGCCGGCTCGTCGTGCATCGCCGGTGGGCGCACGCGTTCGAGGACGTGTTCCGTCGCCTCTACCAGGGATCGTTCCCGATCCGCCGGATGAAGCTGGTGGATCGCTACGGCGCCGAGGACATGCGCTCCATGCGCGCGGACAACACCTCCGCGTTCAACTGCCGGTACCGCAACGACGAGTGCTGCACCTGGTCGATGCACGCGTACGGGCGGGCGATCGACCTCAACCCCGTCGAGAACCCCTACGTGGGCTCCTGGGGCGTGTCGCCACCGAACGGTGCGCCGTTCGTCGATCGCGACCGCCACCGGAGGGGGATGATCTTCCTCCACGACCGCGTGTGGCGGGCGTTCCACTCGATCGGGTGGGAGTGGGGCGGCACGTGGACGAGCTCCCAGGACTACCAGCACTTCTCGACGAACGGCCGCTGACGGTCGTCTTCGTTCACGGACGGGTCCGTTACGCTGCTGCGGGAACGAACCTTCCCCGCGCGATCAGGAGGAGCTCGCCGTGTCACGCCAGATGCTGAACGAGAAGACGTTCACCCCGGCGAACATGGGGACCGTGGCGGTCCCCGGCCGTCCCGACACCGTGACCGACGTCATGACGGTGGGCGGCGTCGTCACCAGGACGCTGGCGCTCTTCGCCCTCACGGTCGCGAGCGCGATCTTCGGGTGGAACCGCGCGGCCGATCTCAGCGACGGGTTCAGGGGGGTGCTGCTCGGCGGCCTGCTCCTCCTGGTGGTCCTCTCCTTCGTCGCGGTGGCCAAGCCGAAGCTCGCCATCGTGATCGGGCCGCTCTACGCCCGTGATCATGGGCGCCTGGGCCGGGATCATCTCGAACTACTACGAGGCTCAGTACGAGGGCATCGTGCTGCAGGCGGTGTTCGCCACGGGCTCGGTGTTCCTCGCGTGCCTCGTGCTCTACGTGACGAGGATCGTGAAGGTCACCGATCGCTTCCGGTTCATCGTGATGGTCGCCACGGGCGGGATCCTGCTGATGTACGTGGCGGCCATCGTGCTCGGGTTCTTCGGGGTCGATCTCTCGTTCATCAACTCGCCCTCGCCCCTGGGGATCCTGCTGTCGGTCGCGATCTGCATCGTGGCCGCCCTGAACCTCTTCGTCGACTTCCGCTTCATCGAAGAGGGTGCGCAGCGGCAGGCCCCTACCTACATGGCGTGGTACGCGGCCTTCGGGCTGCTCGCCACGCTCATCTGGCTCTACCTCGAGATGCTCCGCCTGCTCGGCAAGGTCAGGGGCTAGAGCCCCGCTTCACAGCGGGAGGGCGTCGACCGCGTACGTCTCGCGCAGGCGGAGGTCGACCTCCGCGGCCGGGAGCAGGCGCCGAGGGTGCATGCCGTAGCGCTGCGCGATCTCGAGGTGCGGCCAGCAGAACGGAACGAGCTCGTCACGCGGGAAGGATCCGACCACCGCGGGCCGCGATCCCAACTGTCCCCACTGCCAGAAGCAGAACTGGCAGACGAGCGAGAGCCGCTGCGGGTAGCCGTACTGGGCCCGGTACCCGAGCTCGTGCTCGATCACGCGTCCCCAGAGCGCGACGCGCCCGAGCACGGCCGGCATCCGGGTCCGCCGCAGGATGTCGGCGGTGTGGGTCCCGTGCAGGCCGCACGAGCAGTCGATGTTGGGCGCGCCGTGGAGCCGGGCCTGCTTGCACGCGGCCTCGGCGGGCTCGAGCGGCTTCCAGGGGCGCGAGCGCCCGGCGACCGGCCGCAGGAGGAGGTCGTGGCCGTCGCGCTTGCCGGTGAGGGCCCAGGTGCGCCAGGCGAGGATGGGCTCGGTCGAGACACCCCGCTCGAGATCGCGCGCGATCGAGACGTGCGGGTCCGGATTCACGGGACGTCCGGGGTGGGGGCGGGCACGTGCTCGGGTGTCTCCGGAGCGACGGGAACGGACTCGGGCATCGGCTCGGGCACCGCCTCCGGCATCGGCTCCGGCATGGGCAGCCCAGGGTCGGGCAGCGGGAGCGACTCGGGCTCGACCTCGATGATGCGTTTGGGCTGACCGATGTTCACCTGTCCCACCTCCGCAGGGGTCGCGTCGGCCGCCGAACCCCTGACCGACCCACCCTACCGTCGTGGGCTCCATCGCGCATCCCCGACCTTCGGCTGAACTTCGGAGGCAGCCTGGAAGGCCTCTGTAGTTGCGCCGCTGAGGTTCTCGGGAGCTATTCCTTGACGATCCTCCAGATCCCGTCGGCGGTGCTGACGTAGATCCGCCCGTTCGGACCGACCTCCATCGAGTGGATGCCGGATCCGAGGCCGAGCACGATCCGCGGCGCTCCCGTGAAGCCGTTGCGCTCCGCGTTGAGGTTCAGCACGCGGACGCTCCCCGTGTTGACGTCCCCGACGAAGAGGTCGCCCTCCCGGCCGGAGCCGAGACGGCAGCCATCGCAGAAGGCGGCGCCCGTGACCCCGACGGTGTTCACGATGGTGGCCTTGGGGAGGCGGCGGGGCATGGGGCCGTCCCGGTTCGTGTCCCGCGGCGTGGGCAGGGACCCGCAGGACTCGTTCGGTCCCCAGGCGAAGTTGCCGCCGCGCCGGATCCAGTTGATCTCGTCGTTGCACTCGGGTCCGTTCTCGCTCTCCCAGGCGCGGCCCGTGCGGGGGTCGAACGTCAGGCCGAACGAGTTGCGGATGCCGTAGGCGAAGATCCGGGTGCCGAAGGGGTTCCCCGAGGGGATGCCGCCGTCGGGTCGGATCCGCAGGACCTTGCCGCGGAGGTTGGCCCGCTGCTGCGAGTTCGAGGGGTCGGCGTTCTCACCCGTCATGATCCAGAGGTTGCCGTCGGGTCCGAAGACGATCCGCCCGCCGTTGTGGTTCGTGGCGCTGCTCACGGCCCACTTGAACAGGACCGACCGGCCGCCGCCGTGGCCGTCCACCGAGCGGATCCGGAGCAGCTCGTTGACGAGGTCCCCGTGATCGAGGCGCGTCACGTAGACGTACACGAAGGGCGTGGCGGGGTAGTTCGGGTGCAGGGCGATGCCGAGGGCGCCGCGTTCGCCGTCCCCGTCGACACCCGAGATGTCCTCGAACAGGCGGTCGTGGCCGGTCGACGGCGTGAGGATCCTCACCTCGCCGGTCCCTCGCTCCAGGTACCAGATCTTCCCTCTCGGGCCGAACGTGAACCCGGAGGGTCCGTTCAGGCCGGTGGCCACCGGCACCGTCGTGAGGGCCACGGGTGCCTGCGCCGGCTCGGCGGCGTGCGCGCGCGTCGGCCGCGTGCCGCTGGGGCGGGCGGCCGCCGGCGCGAGGCCGGCGAGCGTGAGCGCCGTGGCTGCGAGGACCGTGATCAGGAGCGTGCTTCGTCGCATCGAGCGTTCCTCCTCATCTGCGAGCATGGCCCGCGTGACGTACGTGCCTCCCTCGGTCTTCGGCATCCCGGCCCTCAGAACCGAAGACCCGCGGTTCCTGCGAGGGGAGGGCCGCTACCTGGAGAACGTGGAGATCCCCGGTGCCCTCCGAGCCGTCTTCGTCCGCTCCATCTTCCCTCACGCGGTGGTGCGAAACGTCGAAGGTCTCGAGGAAGCACGCGGGATGCCGGGGGTGGTGGCCGTGTACACCGCCGCTGACCTGGCCATCCCCGCGCAACCGCCGGCGGGGAACGTGGAGGCCCCGGGGGGCGAGCTGGAGCTGCCGTTCCACCGTGAGGTGCTCGCCCGCGACCGTGTGCGGTACGTGGGCGAGCCGTTCGCGGTGGTCGTCGCGGACACGCCCGTCCAGGCGCAGGACGCTGCCGAGGTGGTGTGGTTGGACGCCGATGCCGTCGAGGCGGTGACCGACCCGGAGGTGGCTGCCCGCCCCGACGCGCCGATGCTCTGGCCCGACATCGGCACGAACGTCGCGCACACCTTCGAGCACGCGTGGGACGACGATGTGCTGGCGGGAGCCGAGGTCGTGGTCCGGGGCCGGTTCGTGAACCAACGCGTGGCGCCGGTCCCGTTGGAGGTGAATGGCATCGCCGTCGTGCCGCCGGACGGCGACGGTCCGTGGACCGTGTGGGTCTCGAGCCAGGTGCCGTTCGACGTCCGTGACGACGTCGCGGAGCTGCTCGGCGTGCCTCGCAAGGAGGTGCGCACCATCGCGCCCGACGTGGGAGGAGGGTTCGGGGCCAAGCTGCTGATCTATCCCGAGTACCTGTGCGTCGCGAAGGCGGCCCAGCTCCTGGACCGGCCGGTCCGGTGGTTCGAGTCGCGCAGCGAGTCGATGCTCTCGCTCAACCACGGACGGGCGCAGGTGCAGCACGTGGAGGTCGGCGCCACGCGCGACGGCACGCTCGTCGGCATGCGCGTGGATCTCTACGCGGATCTCGGCGCATACCCCGTCGGGGCCTACATGCCCGTGACGACCGGCGAGATGTCGCCCGGCGTGTACACCTGGGGCAAGGTCGCCTACCGCGGCTTCTCGGTCGTGACCAACGCGACGCCGATGATGGCGTACCGGGGCGCGGGACGCCCCGAGGCGGCCGCCCTGGTGGAGCGTGCCGTCGACATGGTGGCGGCGGAGCTCGGCCTGGACCCCGTGGAGATCCGGCGGAAGAACCTCATCCCGTCCGATGCTTTCCCCTACCGGACCGCCACCGAGACGACCTACGACACGGGGGACTACGTCCGCTCCCTGGATGAGGCTCTGCGGGTGGCCGGCTACGGCGCGCTCCGCGCCGAGCAGCGGGAGCGCCGGGAACGCGGCGACCATCTCCTCCTGGGGATCGGTGTCAGCACGTACGTCGAGATCACGTCGTACTCCTCGAAGGAGTTCGCGCGGGTGGAGGTGACCGAGGACGGCACGGTGCTCGTCCACACCGGGACGTCGCCGCACGGCCAGGGCCACGAGACGGCCTTCGCGCAGCTGGCCTCGGGGATGCTGGCGGTGCCCGTGGGGGCCGTCAGGGTCCTGCATTCCGATACCGGCGTCGTCGCGCAGGGACAGGGCACGTGGGGCTCGCGTTCGCTCCAGGCCGGCGGTTCGTCGGTCGCGGTCCGCGCCGAGGAGGTGATCGAGAAGGCTCGGGCGCTGGCGGCTCGGAGGCTGGAGGTCGACGTCGCCGATCTCGAAGGGCCGGTCGACGGTGGGTTCCGCGTGACCGGTGCCCCCGACCGAGCCATGACCTGGGCCGCGCTCGCGGGTGCCGCCGCAGAGGACGGAGGGCTCTGGTCGGCCGGCGTCTACCGCGAGCCGGGTTCGACGTTCCCGTTCGGCGCGCACGTGGCGGTGGTGGAGGTCGACGCCGAGACCGGAGGTGTCACGCTGATCCGCCACGTCGCCGTCGATGACTGCGGGCGGATCTCAACCCCGCCCTCGTGCGCGGCCAGCAGCACGGGGGCATGGCTCAGGGCATCGCGCAGGCGCTGTACGAGGAGGTCCTCTACGACGAGGTGGGGAATCCGATCACCGGCAACCTCACCACCTACCTGATCCCCAGCGCGGCCGACCTCCCGTCCTACGAGACCCACACCACCGAGACCCTCACCGACGTGAACCCGCTCGGTGCGAAGGGGATCGGTGAGTCCGGGTCGATCGGCTCGACGCCGGCGGTGCAGAACGCGGTCGTGGACGCGGTAGCCCATCTGGGCGTGCGCCACATCGACCTGCCGTGCTCGCCGGAGCGGGTGCTCCGAGCCATCCGCGGGGCCTCGGCGTGAACCCGGCCGAGGCTCCCGGCCCACGACGCCGACGGTGTAGCGTGCGCCCAGCATGAGCGAGGACCCGCCCGAGACGCAGCCGGACGTGCCGCTGTGGGAGCAGCGCTTCCGCGCCCCCAAGCTGTCGCTCCCCCGCTGGTCCCCTGAAGCGCCTGATCGGACCGTCTACGAGACGAACGAGAGCGGCGTGTGGCAGGTCCACACGTTCGAGGTGGACACGGGCGAGACGCGCCAGGTGTCCGATCACCCCGTGGGGGTCTTGACCGGGTATCCCACCGTCGACGGGTCCGGGGTCGTCTTCTGGCAGGAGGACACGGGTGATGAGACCGGGCGATGGCTCCTCCAGCCGTTCGAAGGTGGCGGGAACGAGCCGTTCCTCGACGGCATCCCGGTCGGCTGGGACGAGGGCATGGCCCAGGCGCCGGGGATCGTAGCGGCGGGCATCAGCGACCGCGATGGCTTCGCCGTCTACGTGTCCGAGCACGGGGCGCCCGTGCAGGAGATCGCGCGGAGCTCGGAGTGGCTCGGTCTGGCCGGCATGGCGAGCGAGACGGGCGGCGTCGAGCTCGCGGCGTTCTCGGCGGACGGGACGCTCCTGGCGCTCCAGCACGCCGACCACGGCGACATCACGCACCCGTCGGTCCGGATCGTCGACCCGCGCACAGGTGCCGTGGTGGGGGAGCGCGGCGATGGGTCGAGCGCGGTGCTCGCCACCACGTGGTCCCCCGTGCAGGGCGACCAGCGGGTCGCGATCAGCCACGAGCCCGCCGACCGTCTCGGCGTGGCGCTGTGGGACCTGGCGGACGGTTCTTGGACCGACCTCGACCCCGGGCTACCCGGTGACGTCGAGGGCGTCGACTGGTGGCCCGACGCGAGCGCACTCCTGCTGGTCCACGCCTTCGAAGCCAGGACCGAGCTCTACCGATACGACGTGGCGAGCGGCACGGCCGCCAAGGTCGACACGCCGCCGGGCACCGTCCAGGAGGCGCGGGTCCGGCCCGACGGCACGGTGTGGTTCCGGCACACGGACGGCGAGCAGCGCTCCCGCGTCCTCGACGATCGAGGTGGCGAGCCCATCGCCTTGGCGCAGCCCGCGCCGCCGGGGCGGCCCTTCCAGGAGTGGCGCTACCCCAACGAGGAGGGTCAGACGGTCCAGGGCTGGGTCGTGGAGCCCGACGGTCCCGGTCCGCATCCGGTCATGATCTACGTCCACGGCGGCCCGCACTGGCTCTACGAGGACCGCTACATGCCGGAGATCCAGGCCTACGTGGACGCCGGGTTCCTGGTGGCGATGCCGAACTACCGCGGCTCCACCGGCTACGGCCGAGCCTGGCGCGACGCGCTGACGGGCGACCCCGGCTTCACCGACGTGGACGATGTGACGGCCGGACTCCGCGACATCCTCGACCGGACCGACGTCGATGCGTCGCGGACGGTCATCGCCGGCTGGTCGTGGGGCGGCTACATCACGCTCATGGAGCTCGGACGGAACCCCGATCTCTGGACGGTCGGGATGGCGGGGGTCCCGGTGGGCGATTACGAGATGGCCTACACCGAGGAGGCGCCGTCGCTCCAAGCGATGGACCGGGCGTTGTTCGGCGGCACGCCCGAGGAGAAGCCGGACCTCTACCGGCGGTCGAACCCGATCACGTACTCCGACGCCGTGAAGGCTCCCGTCCTGTTCGTGATCGGCGACAACGATTCACGATGTCCGCTCGGCCAGGCACTGGCGTACGTGGAGCGGCTCGAAGCACGAGGGGCACCCCACGAGGTCTACCGCTACACGACCGGCCACGGCTCGAACGACACCGACGAGGACGTCCGTCAGCAGCGCGTGATCCTGGACTTCCTGGCGCGGCAGCTGCCGGGGCTCCGCGAGAGCTGAGTGCGGCTGGGGGCGTGTGTGGATGCACGTAGGTGACGAACCCCGTCGCAGACCCGGCCCAACAGACCAGTATCGGCTCTTGGCGACCTGCTCTTGACGTTCCATCTCGTTGGTCGCGATGCTACCTTTCCTCTATGAAACGGTGGATCGTGATTGGTGTTCTAGCGGCCCTAATACTGGGGGGGCTGCTAATGGTAAGAGCCGGGGCTCTCGACCCCGGTTCACCACCAATCCCCTGCGAAGACAGAGATGTTGGGAATCTGGCCAACTGCTAGTCGTAGTTCCCAGTTTCATACAACTCAGCGAGATCGGAATGCTCCAAGGACTCCATCTCATGGTCGTGCGCAGTACCGAACACGAAAGATGACAGACACATAGTCTCCAGGGACGAGTAAAGTCCACCAGTGCAACCAATGTCGGAAGGATCCCAATGGCCATCTTCTGGCCCGAAGAGGGCTCCATGAGCATGGTATGCCTCGTGAGTCGCAACTGCGTCGATCTCCCACAGGCCAATATCGTTTGCTGTGTCCGAGTTCCAACCGTATTCATCCCAAGGCTTGTTGAAGAGGATTCCGAAGTCCTCAATCAAGCCGTTGTCGTTGGTGTCGCAGGTGATAGTGATTGCCGCCCCGGACCCGCTGAAGTTGTCCCACCCGACATACCCGTCAGCTCCTGTCGGGGGGTTCTGACAGAAATTCGAGTTGTTGGAATCCCCACCGGAGTAGACAAAGTCTGAGTAGGTCCAGTGAACCCCTGAGTAGGTCACTGTGTCGGGGTTGAAGTGAAGCCCAGCCCAGTTCCCGGACAAGGCAGCATCGATGTTGTCGATGCCACCATTGACTCGAGCTCGCCACTCGCCGTGGTCCTCGAGGGTGTCCTCGAACCGATAGGTGTTGGTTGCCTCCCCCCAGTTCTCATCATCCCAGAGGTCCCTTCCAGTATGTTGGCCGGTCGCCAGGGCAATCCTGGTTGTCCCAAAGACAAGCGCTAGCGCAGCCAACCCGACGAACAGCCTTGCCCGTACGTCTTGTTTCAGGCTAGCCACAACGCGGGGACGTGCGCAAAGGCCCAGCGTGTACGGCGAAAGAAGTAGGTAGGACGGCGGTTCACTAAATGCCGCATCTCCCGTTTCAAATGCCAAACGGGGGCGCATGCCTCCCAAGCCCCCTTGTCATGAGCCTACTGAAGGGCGGCACCAGTGCCGCCAATGCTGCTCCTCAGCAAGATTGCGGAGCCCGATAGATCGCTAAACCACGCCCTGCGCGAGCATCGCGTTGGCCACCTTCGTGAACCCCTGGATGTTCGCGCCGTGCACGTAGTTGCCCGGCACCCCGTAATCCTCGGCGGTCGAGCGGCAGTGCTCGTGGATGTCGTGCATGATCTCCTGGAGACGGCGGTCGACGTCCTCGCGACGCCAGGTCTCCCGCCCGCTGTTCTGCGACATCTCCAGGCCGCTCACCGCCACACCGCCCGCGTTCGCGGCCTTGCCGGGACCGTAGAGGATCCCCGCGCGGACGAACCGCTCGACGCCGTCGGGGACCGTGGGCATGTTCGCACCCTCGCTCACGACCGTGACCCCGGCGGCGAGCAGGTTGACCGCGTCGTCGCCGTTGATCTCGTTCTGGGTCGCGCTCGGGAACGCGCAGTCGGCCTCGACGGCCCACAGCGGGTTGTAGTGCTTCGCCGGATCGACGGCGGTGAACACCGCGTGCGGGTACTGCTCCGCGTACTCCATGATCCGGCCGCGGCGGACGTTCTTCAGGTCCTCGACGTACGCGAGCTTCTCGCCGTCGATCCCGTCCTTGTCGTAGATGAATCCGCCGGAGTCGCTGAGGGTCACCGGGACCGCGCCGAGCTCGAGCAGCTTGTCCACGGTGTACTGGGCGACGTTGCCGGCGCCCGACACCAGGCAGCGCTTGCCCTCGAGGGTGTCGTCCCGCGTGCCGAGCATCTCGCGAGCGAAGTAGACGGCCCCGTAGCCGGTCGCCTCCGGCCTGATGAGCGAGCCGCCCCACGTCATGCCCTTGCCGGTGATCACGCCGGCGAACTCGTTGCGGATCCGGCGGTACTGGCCGAACAGGTAGCCGATCTCGCGCGCCCCCACGCCGATGTCGCCGGCCGGGACGTCGGTGAATTGCCCGATGTGCCGCTGGAGCTCGGTCATGAAGGACTGGCAGAAGCGCATGACCTCGCCCTCGGAACGGCCCTTGGGGTCGAAGTCCGCCCCACCCTTGCCGGCGCCGAGCGGGAGCGTGGTGAGGGCGTTCTTGAAGACCTGCTCGAACGCGAGGAACTTGAGCATGCCCAGGTACACGGTGGGGTGGAAGCGCAGGCCGCCCTTGTACGGGCCGATCGCGCTGCACATCTCTACGCGGAACCCGCGATTGATCTGCACCTCGCCCCGGTCGTCCACCCACGGGACGCGGAAGATGATCACGCGCTCGGGCTCCAGGATCCGCTCGAAGATCTTCGCGTCCACGAAGCTCGGGTTGCGGATCAGGGCCAGCTCCACGGACTCGGCCACCTCGTGCACCGCCTGGTGGAACTCGGGCTCGCCCGGGTTCTTCGCCACGACCTGACGCATCAGCCGGTTGACGTATTCGGTCATCGGTCTCCCTCCCTACAGAGCGAGCATAGGTCCAGGTGAACGGCGGGTGAACGACCGGAAGTCCATGCCCCATCGGTCCGTTCGGCTGGGCGAGCGGGGCACGCCGGGATGGCTGCTACGGTGGCGGGATGCCGAGATGGCTCGTCTTCGTCACCGCGCCGCTGGTGGCGTACGCGATCTGGAGGATCGGGGTGGCAACGCTCCGGTCGCTCTCCGGAACCCCTCCCGGAACCCTGGACGAGGAGCCGCCGCCCACCGAGCCCGAGGACGTCGACGACCTCCAGGTGTACCTGGTGTGCGGGGAGTGCGGGACCGAGTTCAAGGTCTCCCGACTCGGTGAGCTGCAGATCCCTCGCCACTGTGGGGAGAAGATGCAGGTCGTGCGCCGGGCCGTGGGGCCCTGAGGCCGTTTCCACACCCGTTTTCCACGTTTGGCACGTACGTTCCCCCGTGGTTATCCACAGGTCGTGAACAGGAGCCGAACGGAGGGGAGACGTGGCGGGCGAGCCGTGCTGCCCGCTACTTCCAGAAAGTGACGCCGAGGAAGCCGATCCCGATGAGGCCGAGACCCCCCACCAGATAGGTGTTGGAGGCGCCGTCGCCGCGGGTGTAGTTCCACACGATGATGAGGACGCCGACCCCCATGATCACGAGCATCAGGGGCCCGTACCAGCGCGGACTCGCCTTGGAGCGCTGCCGCTTCTGGGGCGTGAGCTGGTAGCGGGTGCTCTTGGACTTGGCCTTCTGGCGGCCGCGTGACTTCGGCATGGCGGCTCGATGCTACCGGCTAGCCGGGCTGGATGGACAGGGAGGTGACGGGGGGTCCGGGGAAGGGGTGGGGGGCCCCCGCGGCGTAGTCGGCGACCTGGTCGTTCCAATGAGGCGAGGCCGGGTTGCCGCTGACGCCGGTCGGCAGGACGCCGGAGCTGTGGTCGAGGTCGGCGAGGTCGTAGATGGCGCGCCAGGACGGGATCACGGCGACTCGGTCGCCGATGATCCCGTCACTCCCGGACTGACTCACGGTCTGTTCGTCGCCGCCGACCGGCAGGTCGGCGGCGACGAACAGACCCTCCAGCCCGGGGATGGCGGCGAGCGGGTGCGCCAGCACCAGCCGGTGGCGCTCGCCCCACGGGGCGTCCGCCACCTCCTCGATCGCCTCGTCGAGACTCGCCGACAGGAGGTCGTCGTCGAGCCAGCCGTCCGGCCGCTCGCGGAGCAGCTTCCCGAGGACCGAGCACTGGAAGGTCTCCCGCCACGCGAGATAGCTCTCGGTGAGCTCTTGGCCCAGCCGGGGCTCGAGGACCCGGAGCGCGATCCGGCCGCACCAGGCGTTGAACACGGCGGCGGGCCGGGAATCCGCCGACAGGTCGGCGTCCCAATCCGCCAGCGCCTCGAGGGCCTGTCGCTGCGCGTCGGTCCGGGGCTGCAGGGCAACGAGTGCGGGGAGGACGTCGCGTGCGGGGAGGCTCATCGTGTCGGCCTGGATCGCGGCCATGGAGGCCAGGTCGTGATCCTCGCGCGCCGCGAGGAGGTCGGTGATCCGCTGGGCGCGGGCGGGTTCGTGGAAGTCCAGCGAGATCGGGTGCGGCGACCGGGCGGCGTGCCGGCCGTCGTTCGCCGTGACCAGGTAACCCTCCGGCGGATCCTGCGCGCGCGGCAGGTCGTCCGGCGCGATCCACCCGATCCACTCGTGCTCGTCGGTCCACCCGGGCACCGGCTCGGTCCCGTCGCCGTTGTTGCGGATGGGGTGACGCCCCGTGCACTGGTAGCCGATGGTGCCGTCCACGTCGGCGTAGACGAAGTTCTGGCCCGGGCAACCGATCCGCAGGGCCGCCGTGCGGAACTCCTCGAAGGACGTCGCGCGGACCGCCTCGAGCGCGATCGTGGGCCGGATCCCGTGCTCACGCCCCGTCCAGCGCAGCGCGTAGGTGCGTTCGATGGGCCGGTAGGTCGTGTGGAGCAGACCGAGCGGCTCGTGGTCGACGACGGGGCCGTGCCGCGTCTCGCGGACGGAGATGGTCCGCGGCTCGGGCTCACCGCGCACCACGATCGGCTCGTCCCGGGTGAGGAGGACCGCGTCGTCGTGCTCCTCGTAGAGGTCCTGCACGTCGCCGCTCACGTTCGTGACGCCCCAGGCGTGATGGGGCGTGGCGCCGAGGATCACCCCGGGACTGAAGACGAGGCCTACGCCGCGCACGTCGAAGTCCGGCGCCCGCAGGTGGACCGGGAGCCACGAGCCCGGTTGGATCGCGAGGAGATGCGGATCGTTGGCGAGGAGGGGCTTCCCGCTGGCGGTCCGCGAGCCGGCGACCGCCCAGGCGTTCGAGCCGAGCCCGTTCCCGCCGGCAGTGGGCGGCATGAGGAGGTCCACGGCCTCGGCGCCCACCCGTTCACGGATCGCCGCCCGCAGCAGCTCCTTGTCCCAGTTGTTCGAAAGACCCCAGGCCAGGAATGCGAAGCACGCGGCCCAGTCGGCCGGATCGTCGGGGAGCTGGGGCTCCAGGTCGAGGAGCGTGTACTCGATGGGCTTCGCGGGCAGGACGTCGGACCCCGCGGCCACGCCCGCTCGGAAGCGGGCGTGCATCGCGTGGTCCTCCTCGCTCCAGTCCTCCAGGTAACGGCGCCCGGCGAGGTGGAAGCCGATCGTGCGCGCGAACCGATCGGTGTCGACCGTCCGCTCTCCGAACACCTCGGAGAGCCGGCCGGTCGACGCCCGGATCGCGAGGTCGAGCTGGAAGAGTCGTTCGCCCGCGGTCACGAGACCGTGCGCGAACCACACGTCGTCGAGCGTCGCGGCCTCGATGGTGGGGACGCCGAAACGGTCCCGGGTCACCGTGACGGGTGCTTCGAGGCCTTGGACGCGGAGCTCGCCCTCGACCGGGAAGAGCGAAGCAGCGGCCTGGGACCGGAGCGTGTCGACGAAGTCGGTCATGCCGGCGGCGAGCCTAGCTGGCTACGCCGTTGGGACGACCCCGGCGTAGCGTGCTCACCGTGGTCCGTGTCGCGGTGGTCGTGATGCTGGTGGCCGCTGGGTGCTCAGGTTCCCCGCTCGCCGAGACGCCCGATCCGTCGTCGGCGGTGTCGACGATCGTCCGCGGTGGTGGTGGCACCACGGCCGTGCAACCATCGACCGCGGCCGCATCGCCCGGCCGATCCCGCAACCGTTTCGAGGGCCGCGTCTCCCCGATCCCACCGGCGATGCGCGAAGTGCTGATCGGCAGGAACTGGCATCCTGGGTGCCCGGTCCCACTCGCGGATCTGCGGTTGGTGCTTGTCAGCTACTGGGACTTCACGGGGAACGCCCGCCGCGGCCCGCTGGTCGTCCACGCACGCGTGGCGGACGATGTGCTCTGGGTCTTCCGTCGCCTCTTCCGGGCGCACTTCCCCATCCATCGGATCGGCCTCCCGCCGCGGTATCGTCCCCCTCAGCCCCGCGACTGGTACAGCACGCGGAACCTGTCGTCGTCGTTCAACTGCCGTCCCGCGACCGGCAGCACCTCGACGCTCTCGCAGCATTCGTACGGGTGGGCGATCGATCTCAACCCGCTCCAGAACCCCTACGTGCGTTCCGACGGCTCGGTGCTCCGGCGTGCGGTGAGGCCGTACCGGGATCGGACGCTGCGGAGGAAGGGGATGATCCACGCGAACGACGTGGTCGTCCGTTCGTTCGCCGCGATCGGTTGGGAGTGGGGTGGCACCTGGCACACGCTGAAGGACTACATGCACTTCTCGCTCACCGGAAAGTAGCAGGTCAACGGCTATCTTTGCCCTTTCCGTGGGTACACGCATGTGCCCACCGTGTACCCAACGAAGAACGCCCCCCACCCGTCGCGGGATCTACCCGCGGAAGTCGGGGCGGTCGAGGATCCGAAGCCAGCTCCCATCGGACTGCCGGCGGGCAACCTGGGCTCTAGCCGACGCCTCATCGCTCGCGCGCGTCGCCGTCAGCGCCAGATCGCCGATGCGAAGAGTGGGCAGAGGCTCCTCCGGCTTGAACTCGATCTTCTGGGCGATCAGGCCCTCGTAGACCGCACGGATCGCCTCCCGCCCCACCGTCGTCCTCCCCGGCGGGAAGGCCAGGACCGAATCCGGCTCGTACAGCGCCGCGACGCCCTCCGCGTCGCCGACCTTGATCCGCTCGACGAGGAGCCGGGTTATGTCCTCCGGCTCATGGGCTCGTTGGTCGCTCATCGCGCCACTCCTCTCCTTTGTGTCCACCGCCCCGGACTCCTGAACCAGCTCGAGCACGATCCTCCCCGGTCCGTGGACGCCTTGGTCATGCCGGAAGGCTGCCCGCACCCGCGAACCATTCTCGAAGGGGCGGCGCCCTCCTTAGGCCCGAGAAGTCGCCGCGCTCACGGATGGCGGTCGCCGCGCCGACCATCGCGTCGATCGCGACCCAGGTGAGACCACCGCCGACGCTCACGCGCCGGGCACCCGCCTCGACGATCTCGGTCATCGACATGCCCGGCAGCGCGAGCACGTTCACCGGCCGGGAGACCGCCTGACAGACGGCCTGGACCTCCTCCCGGGTCCGCAGGCCGGGCGCGTACAGGACGTCGGCCCCCGAGGCCTCGTACGTCTGGAGGCGAGCGATCGTGTCGTCGAGATCCGGGTGGCCGCGGATGTGGTTCTCGGCGCGCGCGGTCAGCATGAAGGGGAACGGGAGCGCGTGCGCCGCCTCGGCGGCGGCCGCGATCCGCTCGGCAGCGTGGCTCTTGTCGTACAGGTGGCCGCCGTCCCAATCCTCGATCGAGCCTCCGACGGCGCCCGCCTCCTCCGCCACCCGGACGATCGCCCTGGCGGGGCGCTCCGAAGTGGCGCCGTAGCCGTTCTCCAGATCGACGGAGACCGGGAGGTCGGTCGCCTGCGTCAAGCCGGACACGTGGGAAACGACCTCGTCGAGCGTCACGTTGCCGTCGAGCCGGCCCAGCGTGAAGGCGAAGCCCGAGCTGGTTGTGGCCAGTGCCTGGAATCCCATGGCCTCGAGGACCCGGGCGGACCCGACGTCCCACGGGTTGGGGACCACGAACGGTGGGCCTTCGTGCAGGGCTCGGAACGCCGCCGCCCTCTCCACCTGGGACCTCATCGCTGCACCTCCAGCACGACCTTGCCACGCTTGCCGGGTGTCATGGCGCGTTCGAACGCCTTCACCGCGTTAGCGAGCGGGAACACGGAGTCGATCGCGGGGCGCACGGCTTCCTCGTCGACGAGGCGAGCCAGCTCGACGAGCTGCTCGTGGTCCGGCTCCACGACGAAGTAGGTCGCCTGGACGCCCTCCGGGGGCTCCTCGGCTACCGACACGATCCGGCCGCCTTCTCGCAAGACCGACGTCGAGCGCACCAGGGCGTCGCCGCCCACGGTGTCGAATACGAGATCCACGGGCCCGACGACGTCCTCGAATCTCATCCCGACGCGGTCCATGACTTCATGCGCACCGAACTCCCTCGCCGCCTCGACCCCAGCACCCGTTGCCGTGGCGATGACGTGGGCACCGCGCCAGCGGGCGAGCTGGCAGGCGATGTGCCCGACCCCACCGGCGCCGCCGTGGATCAACACCCGCTGTCCCTCCTCCAGCGCGCCGTGGAGGAACAGCCCCTGCCAAGCGGTGAGCCCGGCCATCGTTAGCGCGGCGCTCTCCACGTGGCCGAGCGAATGCGGTTTGGGCGCGAGGCAGACGGCCGGCACCACGGTGAAATCCGCGGCGGCACCGTCGCGGTCGAAGGGGGTGAGCGCGAACACGGCGTCGCCCACGTTCGGCGTCTCGTCGTCCGGGCCCGTCGTGGCTACGACCCCGGACAACTCGTACGACGGGATGGCCGGCAGGCGGTCGACCGGCCACTCGAGCTCGCCCCGGGTGATCGCCGCGGCGTGGACCCGAACGAGGACCTCGCCTGGGGCGGGTCGAGGATCTTCGATCTCCTCAACGACCAGGTTGGCCGGTCCCCCGGGTGCATGCAGGCGGACCACCCGTCTGGCAGGAGGGAGGGTTGGCGCCGAGGTGCTCATGAGATCCTCTCGCTCATGAGACGAAATCTTACCAGGATGTATCTTCCTAGGAAGCTATACTCCATCCATGAGCGATGACTCTGGCGACCACATCGACGAGATCCTGGCCCAGTGGCGGCGCGAGCGCCCCGACCTCGATCTCGCTCCCATGGCGATCCTCGGACGGCTGTTCCGGGCGACGGCGCTGGCCGACGCGGCCCTTGCCCCGCCGCTGGCCGCCCGCGGTCTACAGCCCGGGTGGACGGACCTGCTCGCTGCGCTCCGGCGGGCGGGGCGCCCCTACGAGTTGAACCCGACGGACCTGATGGGGGCGACGATGCTGACCTCCGGCGGGATCACCAAACGCCTGGATCGGCTGGCCGAGGCCGGCCTGGTGCAACGTAGGCCCGATCCGAGCGATCGCCGGGGCACCCTGGTCCGGCTGACCCGCAAGGGCAAGGCCGTCATCGACAGGGCGATGCCGGCCCACCTCGCCAACCAGGAGCGCCTCCTCCGGCCACTCACGCTGAGCGAGCGCCGCACGCTCGAGCGCCTCCTCGGGACGCTTCTGGCCGGTCTCGAGCGATCCACATCCGGCGTGAACGGCGTGAGGACGGTCGCCGCCGAAAGCGCATGAGCCGCGGGGTCATGGCCGAGGTCGAGCTCGTCGCCTCGACGCCGACGGCATCGAGAAGGCTCACCGAGCAGTGCAGCAGCAGGTCAGCGCAGATGTCAGCGTCTATACATGCACTTCTCGCTGACGGGTCGCTGAACGAACGACGCGTCGTCTCCCCGTGTCAGATGCGCACCACGCGGCGCGGGACTCCACGCAGATCTGTGTCAGGTATCTCACGATGAACGATGCAGTGTTCGTCGTGAGATACCTGACACGAAGGCGCGTGGAGAGGGACTCGGTGTGTCAGCCCTCTGACACGACCCCGACGTTGCCCAGCCAGCTCCGGTAGAGCGCCGCGTACACACCCCCGGCGGCCACGAGCTCGGGATGCGTTCCCTCCTCGACCAGCCTCCCGGCATCGAACACGAACACGTGGTCGGCCGCCTCTGCCGTGGACAAGCGGTGCGCGACGGTCACGGTCGTCCGTCCGGTGGACGCTCGCCGCAGCGCCTCCGTGATCCGCCGCTCGGTTGCCGGGTCCACCGCCGACGTCGCCTCGTCGAGGATCAGCAACCCGGGATCCCGATCTGCGCCCGCGCCAGGGCCACCAGCTGCCGTTCGCCCACGCTCAGGGCCTCGCCCCGCTCGCCGACGGGCGTGTCCAAGCCGTCGGCCAGGCCCGCGACCCATCCGCCCAGCCCCAGCTCCTCGATGGCGACGTCGACGTCCCGGTCCATCGCGCCCTCGAGCCCGTACCGCACGTTCTCGCGCACGGTCGTGTCGAACAGGAAGCCGTCCTGCGGCACCATGCGGATCGCCGCCCGCCGCGAGGCCGCATCCGCCTGCCGCAGGTCCACGCCGCCGACCCGGATGCTCCCCCCGACCGGATCCGCCAAACGCGACATGAGCTTCACGAACGTCGTCTTGCCGCACCCCGTCTCGCCCACGATGACCACGTGCATCCCGGCCGACACCGTCAGCGAGATCCCCCGCAACACGGCGGGTCCGTCGCGGTAGCGGTAGCGCACGTCGTTGGCCTCGACCGACAGGGCGCCTCCGGGGAGCGCCTCGCCCGCATAAGGCTCCACGACCTCCACGGGGAGGTCGAGCACGGCCAGGATCTTGCGCCACCCCGCGATCGCCGTCTGCGTCTCGCTGTAGATCTCGGGCAGGTCGGTGAACACGTGCAGGAACACGTCGGCCAGGAACAGGAACGCCGTCACCTGACCGAACGTGAGCCCCCAGTCCGGTCCGTCGAACGCCCCCAGGACGACCACCACCGCCAGGGACAACCCGTAGAAGATCGAGGAGACCGGCCACAAGGTGGCCGCCCGCAGGTGCGCCACGACCTCCGCCCGGTACCGCTCGCTGATCGCGTGCTGCACCCGTTCGTGCGTGCGATCGTCCAACCCGTAGGCACGCACGACCGCTGCCCCCATCACGCTCTCGGAGACCTCGGACAGCATCTCGCCGACACGGGTCCGCGCGGTGTTGAACGCTGCGGACAGCCGGGACTGCATCGCCCACACGACGAGGAGCAGCGGGATCAGGAGCACCAGGACGGCGAGCGAGAGCTGCCACGAGTACACGAGCATCAAGCCGAGTGCTCCCAGGGCGAGCGTGAACGAGATGATCCACGCGATGCCGCCCCACTCCATGAACTGCTGGAGGGCGTCGACGTCGGCCGTGACACGGGCCACGAAGACCCCGCGCTTCTCCTCCGACTGCTCCGCGATCGAGAGCTCGTGGATATGCGCGAACGTCCGTACCCGGAGGTTCTTGAGCGCCAGCTCGGCCGCCACCACCAGGCGTCTCCCCGCCGCCCGCGCTGCGACGAAGGCGAGCACGACGAGCACGAACGCCGCCGCGCAGCGCCCGTACACGAACGCCGGGTCGAACTCCGGCGTGAACCCGTGGTCGAACACCTGTTGCACCAGCACCGGGGTCACGAGCTCTGCGACCGTGACGCCCAACGACACGACCACCGTGAACCAGAGGCCCCGGCGCAGCTCCGGGCTCTCCCGGATCCCGCGCCGCAGCACGGCCCAGGCGCTCTTGAGCTCGTCGGGGACCGGCAGCGCCTCGTCGGCATCGCGCGTCACATCGAGCTCGACCGTGGCGCTCATCGGCGCCCCTTCTCGTACGCGTGGATGATCGCCGCGTACCCCGGCTCCGTCGCGAGCAGCTCGTCGTGCGGACCGGTGGCCCGAACGACCCCGTCTTCCAGGAAGACGACGCGGTCGGCGAGGCGGATGGTGGAGAGGCGGTAGGCGACCACGATCAGCGTCGTGGAGAGCTCGCGCCGCAGCGCCGACAGGATCTCCGCCTCGATCGTCGAGTCCACCGACGACGTGGCGTCGTCGAGGATCAGCACGCGTGGCCCGCGCGCCAGGGCGCGCGCCAGCGCCACCCGCTGGCGCTGGCCGCCCGACAGCGTGTGGCCGCGCTCGCCGACCACGGTGTCGTAGCCGCGCGGGAGCTCGCGGATGAAACGGTCGGCCGACGCGATCATGGCGACCCGGACGACCTCCGACTCGGGGACGTCGGGCTCGAGCGCGATGTTCTCGCGCACCGTCGTGGCGAACAGGAAGCTCTCCTGGAACACGATGGACACGTCTCGTCGGAGCTCGATCGGATCCGCATCCCGAACGTCGACGCCACCGACCCGCACGACCCCTTCCTCGGGATCCGCGAGGCGGACGAGCAGCTGGGCGAGCGTGCTCTTGCCGACGCCCGTGGGACCGACGATCGCCACGCTCTCCATGGGCTGCACGTCGAACGTCACGCCGCTGAGGACCGGGATGCCGTCGTAGATGTGGCGGATGCCCCGCACCTCCACCCCGAGCGGTCCGGGCGGGAGTGGCACGGGCTCGGCGGGCGGCGTCACCGTGATCCGCTCGGCGAAGACCTCCTCGAGCCGGTCGTACCCGACCACCGCACGCGGCAGCTCCGCCAGGATCCAGCCGATGAACCGCATCGGCCACGACAGCAGCCCGAACAGGGCGATGAAGCCCACCAGGTCACCCACGGTGATCGCGCCGGACGCGACCCTCCACGAGCCGATCGCGAGCAGAGCCGCGGTGGCCAGGACCGGGAGCGTGTCGAGGGCCGCCTCGAACGTGGCGCGCAGGTACCCGCCGGTGACGCGGTCGACCCGGAGTGCCTCCGCCTTCGCGGCGAGGCGCTCCGCCTCGGCCGCTTCCCGCCCCAGGGTTTTCACCACGAGCGCACCGTCGATCGACTCGTGCGCCACCGCGGACACCTCGCCGATGTCCTCCTGCGCCCGCTGCGCGGGACCCTCCATCCGCCGCGCGAAGCTCTGGTTGAGCAACGCGAGCGTGGGGAACAGGACCAGACCCACCAGGGCGAGCCACGGATCGGCGCGGAAGAGCATGATCATGGCGAGCACCGTGAGCACGACGACGCCGGTGGCGAACGGCACCGGCCAGAACACGTCGACCGCGGCCTTGACGTCCGCCTCCATGTGCGCGAGCAGCTCTCCGGTGGGCGTCTCGCGGTGGTACTGGAGCTGGAGGTCGCGGTACCGGTCGGCCACGCGGTTGCGGAGCGTGGCCATCACGCGTTCGCCGGCGACCCCGCTGTAGTAGCGGCGGACCATGATCCCGAGGGCCCGCCCGCACGCGAAGCCGACCAGCAGGGCGGCGGCGAGCCACACCTTGGAGGCGTCCACCTCTCCTTCGAAGGCCGGCTGGAGCACCTCGTCGGTCGCTCTCCCCAAGGTGATCGTGAGCGCGAGGGACGACAGCGCGAACAGCAACGACCCGGCGACCGATGCCGAGAACGGCCGGGGGTGCATCCGGATGTACGTCGCGACCAGGTGCGCTCCACGGAGGAAGAGCCCCTGGCCGCGCGCCTCCTCGGTCTGCGCGGCGATCGCCATCGCCCTATGATGCCGCGCATGACCGAACACCGACCGTGGTTCGCGTCGTATCCGGCCGATGTCCCGCACAGCCTCGAGCCGTATCCCGAGGAGTCGGTGTTCGCGATGCTCGAGGCCTCGGCCCGGCGGTTCCCCGATCGTCCCGCCATCGCGTGGTTCGGCAAGCGGATGAGCTACGCCGCGCTCCTGGCGGAGGTCGAGCGCTGCTCGGCGATGCTGGCCGGCATGGGTGTCGGCAGAGGGGACCGCGTCGCGTTCATCATGCCGAACGCACCCCACTACACGATCGCGTACTACGCCACGGCGCGGCTGGGCGGTGTGATCACGGGCTGCAACCCGATCTACACGCAGCGCGAGATGGAGCACCAGCTGCGTGATGCCGAGCCCACCGTGGTGATCGTGGCCGACCTGATGTACGCGGACTTCGCCGAGGTGTTCCGTGACATCGGGCAGGAGCACGTGGTCGTGATGCGATTGAACGACTACATGCCGATCCACAAGAAGCTCCTCGCGCCGATCGCCGTGTTCAAGAAGCAGCAGAAGGCAGCGGGGAAGCCGTGGCCGCCGGTGCCCTCCGACGCGGCGGTCACCCGCTGGCACCGGGCCCTCAAGGATGCCGGCCCGGTCCCGCCGGTCGCCACCGTGCGACCGAAGGAAGACGTCGCGGGGCTGATCTACACGGGAGGCACCACGGGGGTCTCGAAGGGCGCGGCGCTCTCCCACCACAACATCACGTCGAACGCGCGTCAGGCCCGCGCCTGGTTCGCGTCGATCGAGGACGGCAAGGATGCCATCCTCGGCGTCCTGCCGTTCTTCCACTCGTTCGGGATGGTGGCCGCCAACCTGGCGATCCTGAAGGGGTTGAAGCTGATCCCCATCCCGAACCCCCGCGACATCCACATGGTGCTCGAGTCCATCGCGAAGGAGAAGGCGTCGCTGTTCGCGGGCGTGCCCCGCATGTACATCGCGCTGAACGAGCATCCGAAGACGCCCGAGTACGACCTCGGTTCGCTGAAGGTCTGCGTGTCGGGCGCGGCGCCGTTGCCGGCGGCCGTGGCAGAGGAGTTCGAGCGGATCACGGGGGGTGCCCGCCTGCTCGAGGGTTACGGCCTCACCGAGACCTCCCCGCTCGCATCCGCCAATCCGTACGAGGGCGTCCGCAAGCCCGGCACCATCGGCCTGCCGGCCCCCGACACCGACTTCAAGCTGGTGGCCCTGGAGGAACCCGACCGCGAGGTGGCCATGGGGGAGCCCGGGGAGCTCTGTATCAAGGGACCCCAGGTGATGCTCGGCTACTGGCAGCGGCCCGAGGAGACGGCGCTCTCGATCCGGAACGGGTGGCTCCACACGGGCGACATCGCGGTGGTCGACGCCGACGGCTACTTCACGATCGTCGACCGGCTGAAGGACATGATCATCGTCTCGGGCTTCAACGTGTATCCGACCGAGGTCGAGGACGTGCTGTACAAGAACCCGAAGATCTCGAAGTGCGCCGTGGTCGGTGTGCCCGATGAGCGGACCGGTGAGCGCGTGAAGGCGTTCGTCGTCCTCAAGGAGGGCGTGACCGCCACGCCGGAGGAGATCATGGCCTGGACGAAGGATCCCGAGCAGGGCCTCACGGGGTACCGGGCTCCCCACGAGGTCGAGTTCCGCGACACGCTCCCCGAGACCATGATCGGCAAGGTCCTCCGTCGCGCGCTGCAGGAGGAGGAACGCACCAAGCGTGAGGCAGCGGGTCGAGCCACGTCGGAGGCCGGCACCGGGTCGTGAGCCCGCTGCCGATCGACCTGGGTGACGGAGCGCAGCTCCGTCGGTACACGCTCGACGACGCGGACGAGCTCTTCGCGCTCGTGGATGCGAACCGCGATCGTCTGAGCGTGTGGATGCCGTGGGCGCCGCTCACGCGCACCGTGGACGACCAGCTCGTGTGGCTCCGCTCGGTGCTCGCGGACGACGCGAACCTCGAAGGGACGGCGCTCTCGGTCCGGGGGCGCCTCGCCGGCGGCGTCGGTCTGACGGCCGGCCCGTTCGGCATCTGGGCGGAGCTCGGGTACTGGATCGACCGGGATCACGAGGGGCAGGGTCTGGTGACACGGGCGTGCAGCGCCTTCATCGACCTCGCGTTCGGGGAGCTCGGTGTGCATCGCGTGGCGATCCGCGCCGGCGTCGGCAACACGCGGAGCCGCGCCATCCCCGAACGTCTCGGCTTCACGCTGGAGGGCGTCCTCCGCGGCGAGGGCAAGGGCATCGATGGCTTCCACGATCTCTGCGTCTACGGTCTCCTCGAGGACGAATGGCGGGCACGGAGCTGACCGGCCGCCGGTTCGCGGCGATCGATCTTCGACCTGTTCGGGACCTTGGTCCCCGAATTCCCGCGCGCGGAGTTCTTCGGCGTGGTGCGGGCCGCCGCCGAGGAGCTCGGCGCCGACCCGGATGTCTTCGAGCGGGAGTGGACGAGGACGGCTGTGGCGAGGCAGACGGGCGCCTTCGCGAACGGTCTGGTAGGGAACGTCCAGGCGATCTGCTCGGCGATCGGCCTCCCGTCACCCTCCGAGGAGGCGGTCGACCGCGCGCTCGCACCTCGCGCAGAGATGTACCGCCGGTGGTTCTTCCCCCGTGAGGGCGCGATCGAGACCCTCCGCGAGCTCCGGAACCGCTCGTACCCGATCGGCCTGATCTCGATGTGCGCCCCGGACACGCCGGCGCTCTGGCGTGCGTCGGCGCTGGCGCCGCTCATCGACGTGACCGTCTTCTCGAGCGAGACGGGCCTCCGGAAGCCCGACCCCGCGATCTATCGGCGGTGCTGCGAGGAGCTCGACGTCGAGCCATCGGCCGTCCTGTACTGCGGCGACGGATCGTACGGCGAGCTGAGCGGTGCCGAACGGGTGGGCATGACCGCCGTCGAGATCCGCGACCCGGCCGTCGACACGACGGCCCAGCTGCGCCCGGAGGCCGAGGAGTGGCCCGGAGCGGCCGTGACGGACCTCCGTGACCTCCTCGCCCGGCTGCCGCCCCGCTGACGGCGGTCGCACATCGAGACGCGCGACGAGGGGGGTCGTCGCGCGTCCCGATGTACAGCCATCGTCGCAAGCGCTCTGGGGCCGGTCCCGGGGCGAACGTCCCGCCTTCCCTAGGCCCCTGGCGCGTCGGGTGGGTAGGCTGGGGCGATGGCCATCAAGGTCCGCCGCGACGGCGAGATCAGCGACGTTGACGGAGGCTGGTTCCGTGCACGCTGGCACTACTCGTTCGACACCTACGTCGACCCCGAGTACGTGCAGTTCGGCACCCTCCGGGTGTTCAACGACGATCGGCTGATCCCCGGCGCGATCTGGCCGTTGCATCCGCACCGGGACATCGAAGGGCTCACGTACGTGGTCGAGGGGAGCTTCCGCCACGAGGACGACGTGGGCGGCGCGCCGGGACCGCTCCCGGCGGGCTCGGTCCAGCGCATGACCCTGGGGTCGGGTGCTTGGCACAGCGAGCAGAACGCGAGCGAGACCGAGCCGATGCGGTTCATCCAGCTGTGGATCCTCCCGCGCGAGCGGGGCCTGCCGCCCGGGGTGGAGCAGAAGGTGTTCACGACCGAGGACAGGACCGACCGCTGGCTGAAGGCGATCAGCGGCGACGGTGGCGACGCGGTGCTCGTGCATCAGGACGCACACGTCCTGGTCTCGCGGCTGCGCGCGGGGAAGGATCTCACGTACGAGCTCGTGGCGGGTCGCGGGGCGTACCTCTACGTGATCGACGGTGATGTCTCGATCCTGGGCGAGCGGATGGTGACCGGCTCAGCCGCCCAGATCAGCGACGAGCCGGACGTCGCGGTGCACGCCGCCGCCGACAGCGAGCTGATCCTGGTCGACGTCGACCTGACCTCTTCCGGCTGAACCGCGGGGTCTCGGAGGACTCAGCCGACCGGGTCGCCGCGCACGTCGAGCGCGCGGAGCCGGGCGAGCGCACGCGGGATCGCTGCGACCGGGCCGACGATGAGCGTGGCGGGTGGGCCGATGCTGGCCGCGGCCGCCAGCGTGGGAAGGTCGGCGAGCGTGCCGGTCACGGCACGCTCGTCGGGGGTCGTGGCCCACTGGATGAGCGCGGCCGGCTCGTCCGCAGGACGACCGGCCGCGATCAACGCCGCGCACGTCTCCGCGAGCCTGCCCACCGCCATGAGCACCACGATCGTGTCGACGGCGCCGGCCAGCCCGGCGAGATCCGGCATCGGATCGCCGTGTGCGGTGCTGGCGGTCACGACGGCGAACGAACGGGCGAGCTCGCGATGGGTCAGCGGGATCCCGGCGGCGGCCGGCGCGGCGAGGGCGCTCGTGACCCCCGGGATCATCTCGCACGCCACGCCGGCGTGCGCACAGGCGAGCAGCTCCTCGCCGCCGCGCCCGAACACGAAGGGATCGCCGCCCTTCAGGCGGACGACGACCCCCCCGCCCAGCGCCCGTTCCACGAGCAGCGCGTCGATCTCCGCCTGCGGCATCGCGTGGCCCGCGGGCTCCTTGCCCACGTAGATCCGCTCGGCCGACGGCGGCGCGAGGTCGAGGAGCGCGGGAGCGACGAGCCGGTCGAAGACGACCACGTCGGCCTGCGCGAGGGCCCGCGCCCCTTTGACCGTGATGAGCTCGGGATCGCCCGGACCCGCGCCGACCAGCACGACCCGGCCGCTCACGGCGTCGCCTCGGCGAGCAGACGTGCCCGCAACAGATCGTGGAGCTCCGAGGTGCGGCCCTCGCGGACGAGGCCGGCTGCCTCGTCAGGGTCGAGGGCCGCGCGCCAGCGCTCACCCCGAACACGGAGATCCGGGAGGTCCGCGAGGGTCTCCTCGCGGACCTCCCGGACCACCCGCAGGAGCTCGCCCCACTCGGGCCCGTACTCGGTCTCGAGCCGGCGACGCAGGATGCTCGCGACGGCCGGCGACGCGCCGCCGGTACTGATCGCCACGAGGAGGTCGCCTCGGCGGACGACGGCGGGCATCGCCACGTCGCAGTTGGGGATATCGTCAACCATATTGACCAAAGCACCGCGGTCGCGTGCTTCGAGCGCGATCGCGAGGCGTTCGTCGGGATCGGCGTCGTGGGCGATCACGAGGAGCGCGCCGTCGAGGTCCTCCGGGCGCCAGCAGCGTCGTTCGACGCGAACCCCGAGGTCCGCCGAGGTGGCCAGCTCGTCCGGGAGATCCTCGCCGACCACGAGGACGTCGTCGGCGCCCCCGGCGAGCAGCCCGTCGACCTTCCCCTCCCGCACGGGCAGCCCGCCGATCACCACGACGCGCCGCCCCCGGAGCTCCAGGTTCACCGGGTAGCCGAAGGCGCCCATGCGGTCCTCGCCGGGCCGGCGTCAGCCGATCCGGGCTCCCTCCTGGGCCTTCTCGCTGTCGGACTTCGTCCCGAGCAGCGCGACGCTGCAGTGGATGCCGCACTCCTTGTCGGTGTTCTGCTCCCACCACCAGCGCCCGGCGCGTTCGGATTCTCCGGGCTGGACGGGGCGGGTGCACGGGAGGCAGCCGATGGACGTGTACCCGGCGTCGAAGAGCTCGTGGTACGGGACCTCGTGCTCGCGCGTGTACGCCCACACCTGTTCCAGTGTCCAGTCGGCCAGCGGGTTCAGCTTGACGATGCCCCCGTGCTCCTGGTCCATCTCGACCTTCGCGACGTTGCGCCGGCTGGCCCATTGTTCGCGGCGCAGCCCGGCGACCCAGGCGTCGAGGGTGGCGAGCTTGCGCCGGAGGGGCTCGACCTTGCGCAGGTTGCAGCACGCCAGGCGCAGGTCCACCGAGCTGTACATCAGGTTGGGCCCGTGCTGTGTCACGAGCGAGGAGATGGCGTGGGCATCCGGGTACTCGAACTCGACGTCGACGCCGTAGCGCTCGCGGACGTCCTCGAACAAGGCGTACGTCTCCGGCGGAAGGCGCCCGGTGTCGAGGGTGAACACGCGCACGTTCGGGTCGATCCGCCATGCCATGTCGAGGATGGCCATGCCGTCCACGCCGCCGGCGATGCTGATCGCCATCTTGGGATGGAAGGTCTCGAGCGCCCACGCGAGCAGCTCCTGCGCCGTGGCGTGCTCGAAGCGTTGCGCGGCCTCGCGGACCCATTCGGCCTCTTCGGCTACGACGGCCGGGGCCGGTTCATGGATCGGCTGCACGGGGTCCAACATCACGGGTCCTTCCCGATCGTCGTGAGGGTCAACTCGAACACGCGGTCGCACGTCTCGCATCGCCACCCGGCGGGATCCGCCGGACGGAGGTCCTGTTCCCCGCAGAACGGACAGTAGAACGGTACCGCCCGGGGCGTGTCGCTCACGGCAGCACCACCTCCGGGCGGGCGAAACGGGCGAGGTCGGCGTCGTCCAGGCGGCGGACGAACGCCGAGAACGACTCGCCGTCCGCACGCCGGCCCAGGTAGCGCGTGACCAGGGTCTCCACGTAGTCGGCGGCGTCCTCGGCCAGGATCTTCACGCCCTTGACCTTGCGACCGAACGAGGATCGTCGCCGCCCAGGGCGCCACCCAGGTGCACGAGGAACGCGTCGGACTTCGTGCCGTCCGGCCGCACCTGCAGCGCCGACATCAGGCCCACGTCGGCCACCTGGAACCGGGTGCACGAGTTCGGGCAGCCGTTCACGTGGATCCGGATGTCCTCGTCGAGGTCGGGGAACCGCGCGGCGAGCTCGTCGGCCAGCCACCGCGCGCGGCCCTTCGTCTCGCCGATGGCGAGCTTGCAGAACTCGATCCCGGTGCACGCCATGATCCCTCGCCGGAAGGCGGTGGGCCGGACGGCGAGATCGAGCGCGGCCAGGCGCTCGGAGAGCTCCCCGACGGCGTCCTGCTCGATGTCGAGGAGGACGATCTTCTGCTGGGGCGTCAGGGCGGTCCGTCCGGTCCCGAAGGCGTCGGCGACCTCGGCCACCAGCCGCAGCTGGTGGCCGCCGATGCGACCGGCGTGCGGGGTCGCAGCGACCGACCGGCGTCCGTCCCGTTGGGGCCGGACGCCTCCGTGGTCCCGCCGGGACATCGGCGCCAGCGCGGGGGCCGGTCCGTCGGGGAGCGGAGCCTCGAGGAACTCCGACTCGAGCACCTCGCGGACCCGCTGGGGACCCCAGTCCTTCATGAGGAACTTGATCCGCGCGTGGTTCCGTGAGCGGCGGTACCCGTACTCGCGGTACAAGGAGGTGACCCCCACCCACGCCTCGGGGACGCGGCCCGGCTCCACGAAGGCGCCCAGCCGGACCGCGTGCATCGGGTTGGTCGACAGGCCTCCCCCCACCATGAGGTCGTACCCGGCTCCTTCGTCGGGGTGCGCCACCCCGACGAAGGAGACGTCGTTGATCTCGGGGTTGGTGCATTGCACGGTGCACCCACTGATCGACGTCTTGTACTTGCGCGGCAGGTTCGAGAACGCCGGGTCACCGAGCATCCGCGCCGCGACGGCGCGGATGTCGAGCGAGCCGTCGAGGAGCTCGTCGGCGGTCACGCCGGCGAGCGGGCACCCCATGATGACCCGCGGGGTGTCGCCGCACGCTTCCTGGGTCGACAGTCCGGTGGCTTCCAGCCGTTCCCATATGGCCGGCACGTCCTCGATGCGGATCCAGTGCAGCTGCACGTTCTGCCGGTCGGTGATGTCGGCGACGTCGCGTCCGAACCGTTCCGAGACCCACGCGATCGCGCGGAGCTGGTCACCGCTCAGCTGCCCGCCATCGACCCGGATCCGCAGCATGAAGTACTCGTCTTCGAGCTCCTCCGGCTCGGCGCTGCCGGTGCGCTCGCCGGGCACGCCCTGCTTGCGCTGCGTGTAGAGACCCCACCAGCGCAGACGGGAGCGCAGATCCTGCTTGCCGATCGACCGGAACCCTCCGGGTGCGAAGATCCTCTCGACCCGCTCGCGGACGGCCAGGCCGTCGTTCTCCTTCTTGATCTGCTCCGCGGTGTTGAGCGGTTCGTGGTAGCCCAACCCCCACTGACCCTCGCCGCGGGGGCGAGGGGTGCGGACGGTGCGAACGGTGGGTTCGGTCATGGGTTCGGGTGATGGTGGTCGGGGCCGGGAACGGAAGGGGCCGCCCGTGCGGGCGGCCCGTGGCGCTGATGGATCGCGAGGGCTACCGCACGCTGTGACGCGCGCAGACGGTGCGCGCGCCGTCCGGACAGCCGCAGAGACGGGCGGGGATCATGGAGGCGACCTCTCCGATGGTTCGTGTGCGGATCACGGCTCCCTTTCCGGCCTGCTGTTCGACCGAGGTAGCCCTCGGCGGCCGTCCCCCGCTCGTCGGGACGCGGTTGTTGCAGGTGCAAAACCCTACCCATCAGGTCGGAATCGCGTCAAGGAACGAGCGCATCGATGCGCTTGCGCTCGGCCTCGATCAACCCAAGGAGCGGGCGGCGGACGTCGCCGTGCGCGATGATCCCTCGCTGCACGAGCACGTACTTCAGCGCCGCATGGAACGGCATCCCGGTCATGGCGAGGCGGAGCTCCGCGACCCTCGACGGGGCGGCGGGATCAACGCCGCGGACGAGGTTGCGCACGAGCTCGGGGAAGGCGGTGGCGAGCGCGCTGACGGCTCCCTTCGCGCCGCTCTCGAGCCCGCTCCGGACGAAGGGTTCCCAGCCGATGAAGAGGTTCAACCCGGGCAGGTTGTACTTCATGACGGCCTCGAAGGGGCGGTCGGAGACCTTGAGCCCGGCGAGGTTGGGGCACGATCGCTGCACCCGCAGGACGACCTCGGGTGGGATCGCGTAGCCGCTGCGCTCCGCGAACTCGTAGATGTAGAAGGGCAACGGATCCGCGGCGTCGGCGGCGGCCGAGAAGTGGTGGAACAGCTCGTCGTTGCTGAACGCGAAGTACGGCGGTCCGATCACCGCGACAGCGTCGGCGCCGGCCTCCTCGGCGTGCGAGGCGAGCTCGACGGTGTCGGCCGTGGTCTGCGCGCCGGCGTGCACCGCGACCCGGAAGCCCGCCGGCCGTGCCGCGACGGCGAGCTCGGTCACATGCTTGCGCTCCTCGACCGAGAGCAGCATCCCCTCGCCCGTAGTTCCGCACGTGAGCAGGCCGTCGAGCCCTGCTCTCGCGAGGAACATGACGAGCGGTTCGATGCTCTCGTCATCGAGGCGCGAGCCGCCATCCCGCAAGGGCGTGACGGCGGCCGCGATCGCCCCCTGCAGTCCCGCCATCGTGTGCAGTGTAGGGGACGCAGGACGCAACCCCTCGCCGAGGGCGCCGGCCCTCGGACCTCAGAACTGGGCCGTCTCCGTGCTCCCTTCGAGCGCCAGGGTCGAGGAGTGGCCGCGGCTCACGGTCTGCGACACGAGGTCGAACCAGCCGGTCCCCACCTCGTGCTGGTGACGCACCGCCCCGTAGCCGTCGAGCTCGAGCGCGAGCTCGTGCTCCTGGAGCCCCACGTACGCGGTCATACCTTCGGCGGCGAAGCCTTTGGCGAGGTCGAACATGCTCGCGTTCAGGGCGTGGAAGCCGGCGAGGGTGATGAACTGGAACCGGTAGCCGAAGCCTGCGAGCTCCTTCTGGAACGTCCGGATCTGCGCGTCGTCGAGCTGCTTCTTCCAATTGAAGGACGGCGAGCAGTTGTAGGCGAGCAGCTTGCCCGGGAACTCGGCGTGCACGGCCTCGGCGAAGACACACGCCTCCTCCAGGTCGGGGGTCGACGTCTCGCACCAGAGCATGTCGGCGAGCGGTGCGTAGGCCTTGGCGCGGGCGATCGCGACGTCGAGACCCGGCCGCACCCGTTGGAACCCCTCCTCCGTCTCCTCGCCGGTGGCGAAGATCCGGTCGCGCTCGTCATGCGCCGACGTCACCAACCCGGCGGCGAGGGCGTCGGTCCGCGCGATGAGCAGGGTGGGAACGTCGAGGACGTCGGCCGCGAGGCGCGCCGCCGTCAACGTGCGGATGAACTGGGAGGTCGGGATCAGGACCTTGCCGCCCAGGTGCCCGCACTTCTTCTCCGACGAGAGCTGGTCCTCGAAGTGCACGCCGGCCGCACCCGACCGGATCATCTCGGACATCAGCTCGAACGCGTTCAGCGGCCCGCCGAAGCCGGCTTCGGCGTCGGCCACGATCGGAGCGAGGAAATCGGCCTCCTCGCCCTCCGCCCAGGCGATCTGGTCGGCGCGGCGGAGGGCGTTGTTCAGCCGGCGCACCACGGCCGGCACGGAGTTGGCGGGGTAGAGCGACTGGTCGGGGTACGTGTGACCGCCGAGGTTGGCATCGGCGGCCACCTGCCACCCGGAGAGGTAGATCGCCTTCAGGCCGGCTTTGACGCACTCGACAGCCTGGCCGCCCGTCATGCAGCCGAGGGCCGCGACGTAGTCCTCGTCGGTGACGAGCGACCACAGACGCTCGGCCGCCGACCGCGCGAAGGGGAGCCCCTCACGGATCCGTCCCCGCAGCCGGACGACCTCCTCGGCCCCGTACGGCCGGACGATGCCGTTCCATCGCTCCTCCGTCGCCCAACGCCTCGTGAGCTCCGCCGCCTCGGTGCGGATCATCTCCTGCACGTCCATGGTCCCTGCCTCCATCTCGAACCGGTGGCGATCCTGGAAAACAACCGAGAAACACTGTGGTGGAAAGAAAACGACCCCTCGGATCCCGAGAGGTCGTCTGCGCGCGTGCGGCCGTCGGGCCGCCTGCGCGCGGCTAGCTACCTACGAAGTTGAACGGCCGTTCGATCACCACCCCCATGGTGGCAGACGCGGGGGGGTGGGGTCAACCTCCCTCGGTCGTCAGGACATCCGCAGGCGTGCGACCACCATCCGCGGCACGCCGTCGAACCAGGCCTCACCGGTGACGACGAGGCGTCGACCGGCAGCGAACGCCGCCGCGCGTCCCGCGTCGAACGCGCCAGCCACGTCCACCGATGCGTGTCCGTCGTCGGCGAAGGACGCGTCGAGCGTCCCGTTGTCCCGGATCCGCGTCACCGCGAGGTCCTGCGATCCCGTCCCGCGTGCGGCGCCGACCACCACGGTGCGCAGACCCACGCACAGGACATCCTGGGCGGCTTCGGGATGCCCCGTGAACGGGACGACGACCACACCACCGGTCCCGAACGACGGATCCGGTGTGCCGCCGGCCAGGTAGCGGACGACGCCCCAGTCGCCGCCGGAGGATCCGGCCAGCACGAGGTGCCCGTCCTTGCGCCGGTCGAGTGCGTTCGCTGAGTCCGCCCCAGGCCCCAGATCGGTGAACGTCATGCCGTGGCGGGTCCCGAAGTCACGGTCGAGCGTCCCGTTGGCGCGCACGCGCAGCAACGCGAAGCGCGTCTGGGCTCCTCGTTCCGCCTCACCCGCGCCCACGATCCTCCCGTCGTCCAGCACGAGCACGTCCCGGAGCTGCTCGGCGGCGTCGGAGAGGTTGAAGGTGCCCAACCCGTCGACCGAGAAGCTCGGATCCGGCGATCCGTCGGGGAGCAGGCGAGCAACTGCGGCCCGGCTCGCCGTTCCGTTCGAGGTCCAACCGGCGAGGACGAGTCGTCCCGTGGGCGTGATCGCGACCGCGTTGGCTGCCTGATACCGCTTGTCGAAGTCCACGGTCCGGAGGCCGTCGTCACCGAAGGACGCCACCGGCCGGCCCCGGCCCCCGAGGCGGAGCACGAACGCGAGATCGGTATCCGCGGTGGTCCGACGGCCGGCGATCGCGACACCACCACCCGGCACCTGTGCCACATCGAAGGCGTAGTCCGCGCCACCGAGGTCGAGCCGCACGCGCCCGTCGCCGTCGCCGAACGCGGGATCGGGCGCGCCGTCGGGCCGGAACCGCGCGACCGCGACGTCGACGCCTCCATCGAGCGTGTAGCCGACGACGACGCTCCGGCCCTGGGGGTCCACCACGACCCCGGTGGCGACCGAGCCGTTCGAGAAGACGGTCGCGATGCCGTCGTCCGAGAACGTCGGATCGAGGTCGCCGGGCGCCGCTGCTGCGGTCAGCGCGAGGACGAGGCCCGCCACGACCCACGTCAGGACCACGGTCATGCGGAGCGAGCGCCGACGGTGCATGGGGACCTGGCAGCCTACCGTGCGCCGCCACCACCCCGATCGATCGAGAGCACGGCCACCGCGGTCACGACCATGAGGATCACGCTCATGGCGGCCGCACGAGCCAGGGATGCGCTCCCCGGCTGGCTCAAGAGCCGCGCGATCGCGACCGGCATCGTCGGGCGGTCGGCCGCCGCGAGGAAGGCGGCCGCGCCGAACTCGCCGAGGCTGACGACGAAGGCGAACGCGCCCGCGGCGAGGAACGCGCCGCGGGCGAGTGGGACGGTGACCCGTCGCAGGACCTCTCGGGGCGCAGCCCCGAGGTCCGCACCCGCGTCGGCCAGTCCCGTCTCGATCGACGCGACGACGGGAGCCACGATGCGCACGACGAACGGGATCGCCACCACCGCTTGGGCGAGGGGCACGATCCACCACGTCCCGCGGAGGTCGAGCGGCGCTTCGTCGAAGGCGACGACGTAGCCGAAGCCGATCGTGACGGCCGAGACGCCGAGGGGCAGGGCGACGAGCGCGATCAACCACGCGGAGCGTCGCAGGCGGGCCACGGCGAACGCGGTCGGGATGCCGATCGCGAGGGCGACCACCGCCGCGGCGCCGGCCATCAGCAGCGAGGTCCCGATCGCCTCGAGCGGGGCCACCGGCAGCACGCTGCCGGCGCGCGCCTCGCCGAGGCCGAGGAACGGACGGAGCGAGGGGCCGCTGGGGCCGCCGAGCGCCCTCCACAGGAGGGCGAGCGGCGGCACCAGCAGGAACGCGGCGAGGGAGCCGGCGACGAGCGCGACGCCGGCGCGCTCCGCACGGGTGGTAGGAGAGCGCGCGGCATCCACTGGCCGTGTGAGCGGCTGGCGGACCGCCGCGCGCGACCCCAGGACGGCCTCGATCCAGAGGAAGGCGCTCACGAACACGATCTGCACGATCGCGAGCGCCGCGGCGGTGCGCAGGTCGAGCAGCTGCGCGGTCTGCCGGTAGATCTCGACCTCGAGCGTGGACCGTCCGGCACCTCCGAGGAGCAGCACCACACCGAACGACGTGAAGGTGAACAGGAACACGAGCGCGGCGGCACCACCGACCGCGGGGCGGGCGAGCGGGAGCAGGACCCTCCGGAAGGTCTGGATCCGCCCGGCACCGAGCGCCTCGGCCGACTCCTCCACGGCGGGATCGACGTGGTCCCAGAACGACCCCACGACGCGGACGACCACGGCGAGGTTGAAGAACACGTGCGCCGCGAGGAGGACGCCCAACGTCCGATGCAGCCCGTCGGGGGCCTCGAGCCCCACCCATCGCAGCACCGCGACCACCGGGCCGCCGGGACCCAGCAGGCCGATGAACGCGGCTCCCACCACCACCGTGGGGAGCACGAACGGCACGAGGACGAGCGCCCGCAACGGCCGACGACCCGGGAACGAGAACCGGGAGAGCACGTACGCGGCCGGGAGCCCGAACGCGAGCGTGAGCGCGGTGGACAGCGTGGCCTGCCACACGGTGAACCACGCGACGCGGCGGAGCGCGGGATCCGTGACGACCCGGACGACCGGCCCGAGGTCCGGCCGGCCGTCATCCCAGACCCCCCGGCCCACGATCTGCGTCACGGGAAGGACGAAGAACACCGCCAGGAACAGGACCGGGATGGCCAGCGCCGCGCCGCGTCCGAGGGACCGGCTCAGCGGAGCACGAGGTCGGTCCACCGGTCCACCCACGCGGCTCGTCCCGCCGCGATCTCCTCGGGCGGCATCTCGAGCGGCGTCGCCGGCACCACCGCGTGCTCCACGAAGACGGGCGGCAGGGTCGCATCGCTCGCGACCGGGTACACGAACATCCGCAGGGGGATGTCTTCCTGGAACCGCCGCGAGAGCAGGAAGTCGACGAGCTCCCCCGCCTCCTCGGGATGCTCCGTCCCGGCCAGAACACCGGCGAACTCGATCTGGCGGAAGCAGCTCGCCGTGACGACATCGGTGGGCGGCTCGTCGATCGGCGGGTCGGCGAACACCACCTCCGCCACCGGGCTCGTCGCGTAGGACACCACGATCGGGCGGGTCCCTTCGCCACCCCCGGCGCCCGAGAACTCGCCGTAGTAGGCGGCCTCCCAGCCGTCCACCACCAGCACGTCGTTGGCGCGGAGGTCACGCCAGTAGTCCTCCCAGGCGGGCTCGCCGAGACGGGCGATGGTGGCCAGCAGGAACGCGAGGCCCGGCGTCGAGGTGGCGGGGTTCTCCACGACGGTCAGCCCCCGGTAGGCAGGATCGGTCAGGTCGGTGAGATCGTCGGGTTCCTCGATCCCCGCGTCGGCGAACCAGCCGCGGTCCACGTTCAGGCAGACCTCGCCGTGATCGATCGGCGTGACCCGATGCTCGGGGTCGAGCTGGTAGGCGTCGTCCACGACGTCGAGGCGAGGCGACGTGTGCGGGGCGAACACCCCGGCGTCGAGCGCCGGGGCGAGCAGGTTGTTGTCGACGCCGAAGAGCACGTCGCCCTCGGGGTTCCCGGCCGAGAGGATCGCGCGGCTGACGAGCTGCCCCGCGTCGCCGGCCGGGACGACGCGGACCTCGATCCCGGACTCCCGCGTGAAGTCCCGGAGTACGTCCTCCGAAGCGTCGAACGAGTCGTGGGTGAGGAGCGTGAGCGTCACGGGCTCGGCGGTCGTGGGGCCATCGGACGTGCACGCGCCGGCCAGGAGCCCGATCGCGATCAGAGGGGCGAGGATCCGCCTCACGTCGCTTCCCCCCCGGGGCGCACGGCGAGCAACACGCCGTCGGTGAGGCGGATCTCGGCGTTCGCCTCGGTGAACTCGTTGCTCACCCCGAGGCCCACGCCAGCGGGCAGGTCACGACCCGTCAGCTCCCACCGCAGGCCTTCGGTCCGGACGCCGCGCGCCGGGCCGCCGACCGCCAGCAGGCTGATGCGCTCGCCGACGGTTCCCGCGACCCGCCGGACGTCGCGGACGACGTGGACGGTGGCGTCGCCGAACCAGCCGTCGAGCTCGACGTCGGCGAACCGAGGGTGCGCGAGGATCAGCGCGTTCGCCAGGACGAAGTCGAACCGGCCGCCGGCACCCCCTGCGACCAGGATCCGCTCGGGTCGGAGCGCGAGCGCCTCGTCGAGGGCCAGCTCGAGGTCGGTGGCGTCCTTGTCCACCGGGTGCCGCGTGATCGCACCACCCTCGGCCTCGACCCGCACCAAGGCGCCGGGCGTCACGGAGTCCATGTCGCCCACCACGAGCTCCACGTGCAGCCCCAGCCGGAGCGCCTCGTCCGCGCCGCCGTCCGCCGCCACCACGTGGGCGTCGCCCGCGAGCTCGCGGACGGCGGCGCGGACGGGCCCGCCACCGCACACCACCACGACGTCTGGGGCCGTTCCCATCAGCTCCCTCCGCCAGCATGACCTGGGTCAGGTTCGTCGGGTCGCCGGCGCGGTGAGCCGGCCTCTCAGCCCGGTGGTGCCCGGGCTCCCCGGTGATCGCTGATCCGAGTATAGGCACGGTCGTCCGCGCCGGCGGATCGCGCCGAGGGTCAGGGGACGATCTTGGAGATGGGGATCTCGAGGATGTCGGTGGCGCCGGCCGCCTTCAGATCGGGCAGCAGCCGGTTCACGCCGCGCTTGGGGACCACGGTCTCGATCGCGTAGCCGCCGTCGGAGAGCTGCGAGACGGTGGGCGCCTTCATGGACGGCACGACCTTCAGCACATCGTCGAGACGGTCCGCGGTCACGTTCAGCTTGATGAGCACCCGTCCTTCGGCCTCGAGCGCACCCCGCAGCAGCGTCACCAGGTCGTCCATGGCGGCGCGTTTCGCGGGGTCGGCGGCGGACGCGCGGTTCGCGATCAGCACCGGGTCGCTCGTGAGGAGCGTCTCGATGATCTTCATCCCGTGCGCGCGGAGCGTGGACCCGGTCTCCGTCACGTCGACGATCGCGTCCACGATCTCGGGCACCTTCGCCTCGGTGGCGCCGTAGGACCAGCTCAGCTTGACGTCGATCCCCAGGTCGTCGAAGAAGCGGCGCGTGAGCTCCACGAACTCCGTGGAGATCCGGGTGCCGGGTGGGATCTCCTTGGCGCTCGAGGCCGGGTGCTCGTTGGGGACCGCGAGGACGATCGTCGTCCCGTGCCCGGTGCCGCTCTTCGCGTACGTGAGCGTGGTGAGGACGTCGACGTCGGCCCCCGTCTCGGCGATCCAGTCCTGCCCCGTGATGCCCAGGTCGAACATGCCGTCCTGGACGTAGAGCGGGATCTCCTGCGGACGAAGGATCGACACGCGCTCGACACGCTCGTCGTCGATCGTGCCGTGGTAGTCGCGATCGGAGCCACGCCGCACACGCAGATCCGCCTCTTCGAACAGGCGGAGCGTCTGGGCTTCGAGCGAACCCTTCGGGATGACGAGCTTCAGCATGGGCCGTCCCTCGCGGAGGTGGACGGGCAGTCTAGCGGGGGACCTGGGAGCAGGCTCAGGTGTCGAACCGAACGACGAGCATCGACCCCGAGACCGCGCGGCCGGGATCCGCATCGAAGCCGTCGGTCTGACCGGCGACGAGGAGCTTGCCCCCGGGCGTAAGCGCCGCGGCCGCCCCCGACTCGGCGCCGAAGAAGTCGGCCGCCGCGCGGCCCGTGTCGCCGAACGCGCCGTCGGCGACACCCTGGCCGTTCAGGCGCACCACGAGCACATCCGTGGGGCTCGCTCCGGTGCCTGCCACGTAGTAGCGGTTGTTGCCGCCGGGGACGAAGTCGTACGCGCGCGCGGGGGAGGTGCCGTACGCGATCCGCGTCCGGCCGTTCACGCCCATGGTCTCCGACGGCACGCCGCTCCCCGTGAACCAGCGGACGATCATGTCCCGGCCGAACGATCCCGCGACCGCGATCCGGCCGTCGGGCAGGAGGGCGACCACCTCGGCGATCTCGCCTTCGTTCTCGCCCACGACGAGCTTCCCGTCGCCGCTGAAGCCGCCGTCGAGGGTGCCGTTGGCCTTGAACTTCGCGATCGCGAAGTCGTTCCCGTGTCCGCCGACCTGCGAGTAGCCCGCCACGAGGATCGCGTCGTTCGGGAGTACCAGGACGTCGCGGATCTCCGACTTGGAGCCGACCTTGAGCTTCACGACCCCGTCGCCGCCGCCGAACGAGGTGTCCTTCTCCCCGTCCTTGCGGATCCGCGCGAGCAGGAAGCGCTTCTTCCCGGCAACGGTCACCGTGCCGCCCACGACGATCTTCCCCGACGAGGTGAGGTCCACATCGTAGGCCCGGTCGTCCTTGCCCCTGCCGAAGTCGAACGCCGCCGCGCCGCCCGCGGAGAAGCCGGCCACCGGTGACCCGGTGTCGTCCACCTTGCCGATCACCGTGTTCACGTTGCCGCCGGAGCTGTTCCACCCCGCGACCACGAGCGAGCCGTCGCCGTCGACGGCGAGGCCTTGGCCTCGGTCGGGCCCCCCGACGTCGATCGTAGCGACACCGCCGCTGCCGAAGCCCGCTGTGGGGCTCCCGCCCGAACCGAGCGATACGAACCCGAGATCGCCGTCGTAGGTCCCGCCCAGCAGGATCGTGCCGTCGCCCAGGACCTCCATCCCCTCGGCCGCCGAGCCGAACCCGACCGTGAGCATCCCGTTGTTGTCGAACGTGTCGTCCACGTCGCCGGCCGCTGCCGAGGCCGGGAGCGGGATGGCCAGCACGAGCGCGAGCGCCACGAGGGGGAGGATGGATCGCCGCATACCTTTCGTGTATCGGCCGTGGAGCCCTCGGGGGTGAGCGGGACTACCATCCGATCGTGCTGGCGGCGGGCCTCTGGGCGTTCCTCGCATCCTCGACGCTCTTCGTGGGAGCCTGGGCCGCGTACCGCTTCCACCCTTCGGATCGGGTGGTCGGGCTGGTGATGGGGTTCGGGTCGGGGGCGCTCATCAGCGCGGTCTCGTTCGAGCTGGTCGAGGATGCCCTCGACGACGGCGGCACCACGCTCCTCACGGCGGGCCTCGTCGCGGGTGCCCTCGTGTACTTCGTGGCCGACCTGCTCGTCGACCGGGCGGGCGGCGCCGACCGGAAGCGGACCTCGGCCCGCTCCACCGGGTCGGGCAAGGCGATCGCCATCGGTGCTGCGCTCGACGGGATCCCGGAGTCGATCATCCTCGGGGTGTCGTTGGTCGGGGGCGGCCAGGTGTCGCTGGCCTTCTTCGCGGCCGTGATCATCTCCAACCTCCCGGAGGGGGTGGCCTCGGCGGCCAGCTTCATCAGGGCCGGAGAGCCGAGTCGCACGATCCTCCGCGCCTTCACGCTGATCGCGGTCGCCTCCGGCGTCGCGGCCGCGCTCGGCTACGCGTTGTTCGACACGTTCCCTCCGAGCGGGATCGCCACGGTGAAGGCGTTCGCCGCCGGGGCCTTGCTCACGATGGTCATGGACTCGATGGCCCCCGAGGCCTTCCGGGATGCCGGTCCCGTCAGCGGGCTGGCGGCCGTGGCGGGTTTCGAGCTCGCCTTCCTGCTGTCCACGCTGCCCTAGCCGCTGCCCTCGAGCGAGCGGAAGAAGCACGAGCGCTCGCCCGTGTGACAGGCCGCGCCCTCCTGATGCACACGCGCCAGGAGCACGTCGCCGTCGCAGTCGACGCGGAGCTTCTCCCAGTGCTGCACGTGTCCGCTGGCGTCGCCCTTGCGCCAGAGCTCCTGCCGCGAGCGCGACCAGTAGACCATCCGCCCCTCCGCGAGCGTGCGGTCGAGGGCCTCGCGGTTGGCCCAGGCCACCATGAGGACGTCGTCGCTCTCCACGTCCTGGACAACGACCGTGATCAACCCGCGATCGTCGAAGCGGAGCGCGTCCATGCTCACGGGCGCACGATCGACCGCTCCGTCGCTCATCGCGGCCGCACCGGGATCCTCGGGCCGCCAGGTAGTCCTTGACCTCCTGGATGCTCAGGTCCTCATCGTGGAACCGGCTGGCGGCCAGGACGGCGTCGGCGACCGCGAGGCCCTCCGCGAAGTGCGCCAGCTCGCCGGCGCCTCCGCTCGCGATCAGGGGCACGGTCACGGCGTCGGCGACCGCCTCGAGTAGCTCGAGATCGTAGCCATCGCCCGTCCCGTCGCGATCCATCGAGGTGAGCAGCACCTCTCCCGCACCCCGGGCCGCCGTGGCCTCATGAGCCCACTCCACGGCTTCTCGGCCCGTCGGCGTCCGGCCCGCGTCGACGAACACCTCCCAGCCGCTCCCGTCCTCGCGCCGCCGCGCGTCGATCGCGATGACCATGCATTGGGCACCGAACGTGTCGCTGCACCGCTGCAACAACGAAGGGTCGCGCACCGCGGCGCTGTTCAGCGAGACCTTGTCCGCTCCGGCACGGAGCAGAGCCTTCACGTCGTCTTCCGTCCGGACGCCGCCGCCCACCGTGAGGGGGATGAAGACCTGCTCCGCGGTGCGGGTGATCACGGCGTGCGTCGCATCGCGCCCTTCGATCGTCGCGGTGATGTCGAGGAAGACGAGCTCGTCGGCTCCCTCGGCGTCGTAGCGGGCCGCGAGCTCCACCGGGTCGCCCGCGTCGCGGAGCTGCTCGAACCGGACGCCCTTCACGACCCGGCCGGCGTCCACGTCCAGGCACGGGATGATCCGCTTCGCCAGCATCCGTCAGCCCCGCGTGACCTGCGAGATCTTCAGCGACTTCTCGTAGAGGGCCTTGCCGGTGACGGCCGCCTCGCAGCCCACGTCGCGGAGCGCCCAGATGTCGTCGGCGGTGCGGACGCCCCCGCTCGCGATCACCGGCCGGTCGGTCAGCGTCGCCACGTGCCGGTACAGACGGAGGTCGGGGCCGTCCAGGGTGCCGTCGCGGGCGATCGCGGTCACGAGGTAGCGGGGCGAGCCCGCGTCGTTGAGCGCAGGCAGGACGTCCTCCAGGACAGGCCCCTCTTCCTGCCATCCCTTCACCATCACGTGCCCGCCGCGGACGTCGACGGCCACGAGGATCCGTTCCGCATACTCCTCGACCGCGCGCAGCACGAAGGGCGGGTCGAGCGCCGCCGTCGTCCCGAGGATCGCGCGGGCGGCCCCCCCATCCGCCACCACGGCGATGTCGTCGAGCGTGCGGACGCCGCCACCGACCTGCACCGGCACCACGACGGCGCGGCAGATGTCGGCGATCACGGACCGGTTGTCGCCGACCTCGAGCGCCGCGTCCAGGTCGATCAGGTGGAGCCGGCGGGCGCCTTCCTCCTGGAAGCGCACGGCGAGCGCCACCGGGTCGTCGTCGTAGATGGTCTCGTCGGCGGGGTTCCCCCGCAGGAGCCGGACCGCGCGACCGCCGCGCAGATCGATGGCCGGGATCACGATCATGCGGCCACCGCCTTGACGAAGTTCTCGTAGAGCTGGAGGCCGGCGTCCCCGGATTTCTCGGGATGGAACTGGGTCGCGTAGATCGACCGCGACGCGATGGCAGCTGCGAACGCGACCCCGTGCTCGCTCACCGCGGCCGGATGCGTCTCCTCGGCGAGCGCCGCGTAGGAGTGCACGAAGTAGAAGTACGCCCCATCGAGACCCTCGTGGAAGGCATGAGGAGAACCGAAGCGGACCGTGTTCCAACCCATGTGGGGAACCCGCACCGTCGCCGGCAAGCGCCGGACGATCCCCTCGACGAGACCGAGCCCGGGCTCGGGATCTTCCTCGCTGCCCGCGAAGAGGACCTGCATCCCGATGCACACGCCGAGCATGGGCCGTTCCGAGGCCGCGAACCGCTCGATCTGCCGGTCCATCCTCGTCGCCCGGAGCGCACGCACACACTGACCGAAGTGCCCGACCCCCGGGATCACCACGGCGTCCGCGCGATCGACGGCGTCGGCGTCGGCCGTCACGTCGACGTCGCCGCCGACGTGCGCCAGGGCACGCGAGACCGAGTGCAGGTTCCCGCTGCCGTAGTCGAGCACCGCGATGCGACGGCTCACCCGATCCCCCCCACGTCGCGAGCGCTCAGAGCGTGCCCTTCGTCGACGGCACACCGCCGCGGCCGGTCAGCGCGCAGGCGTCGCCGAGCGCGTTCGCGATCGCCTTGAACGTCGCCTCGACGACGTGGTGCGGCGATCGTCCGTGCTTCAGGTGGACATGGAGCGTGAGCTCCGCCGCCTGGGCGAACGCGCGGACGAAGTCCTCCACGAGGCCGGTGTCGAACGTCCCGATCATCTCGGCGGGGACCGGCACCTCGTACACCACGAAGGTCCGCCCGGCGAGGTCGAGCGCCACCTCCACCGCGGCTTCGTCCAGCGGCACGACCACGGAGGCGAAGCGACGCACGCCCGCCTTGTCGCCGAGCGCCTCCGCGACCGCCTGCCCCACGGCGATCCCGCAATCCTCCACCGTGTGGTGACCGTCGACGTCGAGGTCGCCCTTGCAGGTGACCGAGAGATCGAAGCCGGCGTGCTTCCCCAACTGCTGGAGCATGTGGTCGAAGAACGGCAGGCCCGTGTCGGCCTCCGCCGCGCCGCGACCGTCCAGCTCGAGCTGGACGGCGACATCGGTCTCTTTCGTGGTCCGGGTGACGGTCGCGGCGCGGCTCACGGGCCGAGCACCTCCTTCAGCGCCTTCAGGAAGAGATCGACCTCGTGCTCCGCGCCCGCGGTGACGCGCAACGCGTTCGGCACGACCGCGGTCATGTCGCGTACGAGCACGCCGCGGTCGAGGAGACCTTGCCAGATCGCCGCGGCGTCCCCCGGCGGGATGAAGAGGACGAAGTTGGCGTCGGACGGGAAGACCGTGACACCGTCGAGCACACCGAGCTCCTCGAGGAGGCGGTCGCGTTGCGTGACGATGTCGGCCAGGATCGCCTGGGCTTCGGCACGGTGACGGAGTGCCACGATGCCCGCCGCTTGCGTGAGGGCGGAGAGGTGGTACGGGAGCCGCACCCGTTGGAGGTCCTCCACGACGCCCGGTGCCGTGAGGACGTAGCCGAGCCGGGCGCCGGCCATCGCGAACGCCTTCGAGAAGGTCCGGACCACCGCGACGTTGGGGTAGGAGGCCACGAGCGGGACGGCCGAGGTGGCCGGGGAGAACTCGCCGTAGGCCTCGTCGACGATCACCAGCGACGACGGGAGACGTTCGGCCAGCGCGCGGATCGCGTCGAGCGGTTGCGCGTTCCCGGTGGGGTTGTTGGGCGAGCAGACGAACACGATGTCGGGCATCGAGGAGATCGCGTCGTCGACCTGTGCGCCGGTGATGGAGAAGTCGGAGGCGAGCTCGCGGCGTGCGATCTCGGTGTGGGTCAGCCAGGACACGCGGGCGTGCAGCAGGTACGTGGGCTCGAGCGATCACTGCCCGCCGTCCCGGCCCGCCGTACGCCTGGAGCAGCTGGAGGAGGATCTCGTTCGACCCGTTGGCCGCCCAGGTGCCGTCCGGGGGGTGCCCGTGCGCGGCAGCGAGATCCTCGCGCAATCGATGCATCTGCCCGTCGGGGTAGCGGTGCAGCGGCAGATCGCGCACCGTCGCGGCGAGCTCGTCGCCGAAGTCCTCCGGGAGCGGATGGGGACACTCGTTCGTGTTCAGGCGCGCGACCACGTCCAGCTGGGGCGAGATGTACGGGGCCATGTCGCGCAGACCCGGCCGCGGATCGGCGCCGGTCACCGTCCGGCCTCATCGGCTCGGGCCTCCATCGCCTTCGCGTGACCGACCAGACCCTCCGCGCGAGCGATGGTGGCGGTGCCGCCGGCGTAGCGCGCGGCCGCCTCGGGCGACATCTGCACCACGGACGTCACCGTGACGTAGTCGGAGGCGCGCAGCCCGCTCGCGAACCTCGCCGTGCCGGCGGTCGGCAGGACGTGGTTCGAGGCGATTCCGTAGTCGCCGAACGGCACGGCCGTCCAATGGCCGAGGAAGATCGCTCCCGCGTTGCGGATGGTCCGGAGGAAGGCCTCCGGCTCGTTGAGCAGCACCAGGACGTGCTCGGCGGCCACATCGTTCACGGCGCGGGCGGCCTGGACCAGATCGCGGACGAGGACGAGCTTCGCGCGCTGCAAGGCGGCGTCCACGATGTCGCGCCGCCCCGCTGCGCCGATCTCCTGCTCCAGGGCCGCATCGACCTTCTCGAGCAGCGCGGCGTCGGGCGTGATGAAGAACGTGCGAGCGTCGGGGTCGTGCTCGGCCTGCGCGATGAGATCCAGCGCGGCCAACCGGGGGTCGACGTCTCCTTCGGCGACGATCGCGAGCTCGGTCGGACCCGCGAGCCCGTCGATGCCGACGAACCCGGCCACCTGTCGCTTGGCTTCCGTCACGTAGACGTTGCCGGGCCCCACGATCCGGTCGACGGAGGGGATCGATTCGGTCCCGTACGCCATCGCGCCGACCGCCTGGGCACCCCCCGCCTTCGCGACGTGGGTGGCGCCGGCCTTCCGCGCCGCGTAGAGGACCGAGGCGTGACCCGCCGTCCGTGGTGGGCGGCGTGCACAAGACGATCTCTTCCACCCCCGCGACGACGGCCGGGACGACGGTCATGCAGACGCTGGAGGGATAGGTGGCCCTCCCGCCCGGCACGTAGCAGCCGACCGAGGCGAGCGGCCGCACGATCTCGCCGAACCGCACGCCGTCGCGTTCGTCCCACCACTCGGCGGGGATCTGGCGCGCTGCCAGCTCGCGGAGCCGCTCGATCAGCTCATCGAGCGCACGCCGGAGCTCGGGCGCGGTCGCGCGCTCGGCGCGATCGAACTCCTCGTCGGTGACGAGCACCCCGTCGGACAGCGTGGCGCCGTCGAAGCGCTGGGCGAGCTCGACCAGCACGTCGTCACCTTCCACGAAGACCCGTTGGACGATCTCACGGACGGTTTCGGTGGTCGCGGGGTCGATCTCGAGCTTCGAGGGCTCGAGCCGTCCGCCCCGCTCGCGCAGGTCGAGGACGTCGAGCATCAGGACCCTTCGTCGGACGGATGGTGCTCCTCGGCCGAGGCTCGCGCGACCCTCCACGCACGATGATCGCGTGCGAAGAGCACCCAGCCGCTCACGCCCACCACGAGCGCGGCGGCGGCGAGCATCACCAGGGCGAGCAGGAACGTGGCGTCACGGTCCATGGGAGGAGCCAGGGTACCGGAACGACGGAGCAGGGGGCTCCCCGGCCACCACGTGCTCCGCGAGCACGTGGTCGGCCGCACGGAAGGCGATCGCACGGACGTCGAGGTCCTCGGCGTTCGCGAGGCACACCACGGCGACGCCGTGCTCCGGGAAGCGGAGCGATGCCGCCTCCCAGCCGGGGAAGCTCCCGCCGTGGACCACGAGAGGCAGCCCGCGATGGGTCCGGATCGACAGACCCCACGCGTAGTGGAGCTCCGTGTTGTCGCGGAGCCGGCCGGGCGTGACGAGTCGCTCGGCGAGCCACCCGCCGCCCAGGCGGTCGTCGTCGAGGTTCGCGTTCCACCGTGCGAGGTCACCCGCGGTGGTCCACAGGCCACCGGGTCCGACCACGTGGAAGCGGGCGGGTTCGACGTGGAGCTGGCCGTCGGTGGCGCGGAAGTGCCCGCGCGCCGCTCGGGGCGGCAGGGCCCCGGGCGTGTCGCGGAACCGCGTGTCGGTCATCCCGAGCGGAGCGAAGATCCGCTCGTCGGCGACCGAGGCGAGCGGCGCCGCGGCGGCCATCGCGATCGCCTCGGCCAGCAGGACGTAGCCATCGTTCGAGTAGGCGTAGCGGACGCCCGGTTCGGCGTCGGGCCCGCCGAGCGCCGCGATCCGTGCGAGCCGGGCGGCGTTCCCGATCGCGGGGACGCCGCCCGGTGAGAGTCCGCCGGGGCCGTAACGCGGGCGCGGGAGCCCGCCGGTGTGGTGGATCAGGTGCGCCAGGGTCGATCCCCTCGCTCCACGCAGGGAGCGAGGAGACGTACGTGGACACCGGCGCGCTCACGTCGAGGACGCCGTCGCGCCAGAGCAGCGCGGCGCAGGCGGCCACGAACTGCTTCGCGAGCGACCCTACGTAGAAGAGGCGATCCGTGGTGATCGCCTGTCCGGTCTCCACGTTCGCGAGGCCCGCGACGTGGTCCCACACGACCTCGCCGCCGGCGATCACGGCCAGGTGGTAGCCGGGCTCGCGTGCACCGACGTCGGGCAGGAGGTCGCGGAGTCCCTCGAGCCGCACGTCTAGCCCGTTCGTGGCTCCCGCTCGGCGGCCTTCCGCTTGGCTTCGGTGTGCCGCTCCGCCTCGAGGCGTTCGAGGTCGACGCCCTCGTGGCTGACGTACGTGAAGGCTTCTCCGATCGCCGGGTGGACCCGCGCGATCTGCCGGTGCATCGCCTGCGCTACGCGCCGGTAGGTCGGGTGGCCCTGCGGTTGCGAGCGCAGCTCCGCCAGGTGCAGGGCCTCGCGTGCCGTCATCTGCATCACGAAGCGGATCCGGTACGCCATGGCGACGGCGTACTGCGCCGCATCGAGGAGCCCGCCCGCCGCGATCGCATCGTGCGTCTCCTTCGAGCGCTCCATCACCCGCACCCAGTCCGCCCGCAGCCCGGCCTCATCGACGGCCGCCGGCACGTCGTAGCCGAAGTCGGCCGAGAGGCGCTGCCATTCGATCGTGAGCGGGCGGTGGCGCTGGAGATCGCGGAACGCGCCGTAGTCGCAGAGGATGTCGAAGCGGTACTGCGTCCGTTCCCAGGCGCGTCCCGGCTTGTGGCGCCGGTTGGCCCGCGGGCCGACGCTGGCCGCCAGCACGGCCGCCCGCTCGTCGGCGGGCATGTCCCCGATGATCCGCAGGAGCTGATCGTCGGGCAGCGGGGTGGATGCGTACAGCACGGCGGCGGTGACCTTCAGCTCGCCATCGGGATCGTAGTCAACCAGGTTGACTTCATCGCGCGGCTCCGGGTCGACGCCGCTCGCCAGCTTGGCGCCGAGCTCCTCCGTGGCCTCGCGGACGGAGCGCCAGTACGCGCTCCATGCCACACCCCGCTCCGGCGCGTCGACGCGCTCGAGGAACTCCGGGATCACGGCGCGGAGCTCCACCAGCATCAGCCGGCCGTACTCGCGCATCTCGACGAGCGGATGCTGCGCCAACCGCATCAAGAGCTGCTCGTAGGACTGGCCGGTCGCGTAGATGCCGAGGTTCGACCGCGTCCCCGCCGGGAGCAGCATGCGGAGCGTGTCGCACGTCTTCGCCATGATCGTCTGGCCGTACACGACGTCGCTGTCGGCGTCGGACTTCGGGAAGCGCTCGCGGAACCAGGTGTCGAGGTGGTCGTACATCCGCCCGTACGTGCTGAAGCTCTCGTCGAGCAAGGCGAGGTACCGCTCCTCCAGCTGGGTGCCCTCGAGCTCGGGCGGGACGGTGGCGCGCCAGCGACCACCGGGACGGTCGTCGTAGCGCATGTAGCGCGTGGACTGTTCCAGGTAGGCGGCCAGGCGCCCCCATTCGAGCGCCTTCGCCAGCAGCTGGGACGACTGCTCACACGCCAGGTGCACACCGCCGAGCTGCGCCACGGAGTCGTCCCCGTACTCCACGAACACACGCCCGTAGAGCGTGGCGGCGCGTTCGCGGCCGACCTCGCCGGGCGCCGTGCCGGCGCCCGCGACATCGGTCGCGAACTCATCCAGGAACAGGCGCCGGAGCGACTTCGTCGTCCGTGAGTAGCGCGCGAACAGCGCGCCCTTCACGGCTTCCGGCAGGTTCGTGAGCGCGAAGACGGGGCCGTCGAGGTTCGTGACGTGCGGCGCCAGACGCCGCCGTTCCTCGGGCGTAAAGGTCTCCTGGGCGTACCAGAGGCTCACGTGGGGCTCGCGGTCGGCGAGGGCGACGGTTCCTCGCCGGTGTAGAGGGTCACGATGCTCCCGACCTCCACCTCGGTCCCGGCGACGGGGTCTTGCTGGGCGACGAGGTTCGTGCTGGGGCACTGGGGGAGCAGGGGCGCGGAGCCGCCGAGCACGGCGACGAGACCGAGACCCGTGAGCTCGGATCTCGCCTCGGCGTACGGCACGCACCGGTAGTCCTGGAGGACCACCGTCTCAGGCCCGCCCGAGATGACGAGGTCGACGGTGGTGCCGGGCGGCACCTCTTCGCCCGGGGCGATCGATTGGTCGATCACGAGCCCGACGTCGGGGCACGCGTCGCTGATCTCGGTCGTGAGCGTCCCCCGAAGGAGCCCCACGTTCTCGAGGGCCTGGTTGGCCGCCTCGACCGTGAGGCACGCGAGGTCGGGCACCGTCTTCGTCTTCACCGGGACGGCGATCCAGAGCTGGATGTCTTCGCCCGTCTCCACGAGCGTCCCGCCGAGCGGGTCCTGGTCGACGATCGTGTCCGGCCGAGCCTCGTCCGACTGTCGCTTCTTCGGTTCGAGCACCACGAGGTCCTTCGCCTCGAGCGCCGCCTTCGCGTCCTCGAAGGTCTGGCCCAGGACGTTCGGCATGGCGAAGGTCTCGCTGTCGCCGCCGTCGAGGAACGTCTGCGCGAGCAGGTAGCCGCCACCGGCGAGCACCGCGACGACCAGGATCCCGATCAGGACGCCGAGCCACACCTTGCGCGACGATCCCTTCGGTTCCTCGGTGGGGGGCATCACCTGCGTGGCCTGGGGCCGGGCGATGACCTGGGTGGCGTCGCCACCGCCGGCCGCGAGCAGCGGCGTTGCCTCCACGTTCTCGCCGGCCGTCACGCGATCGAGGTCCGCCGAGAACTCCTCGGCGGTCTGGTAGCGGTTGGCGGGGTTCTTCGAGAGCGCCTTCATCACGACCGCGTCCAGGCTCGGCGTCACGTCGGGGTTCAGCTGGGACGGCGGCACGGGGATCTCGTTCACCTGCTTGTACGCGATGGCCACCGGCGAGTCGCCCGTGAACGGCGGCCGCCCGGTGAGCAGCTCGTAGAGCACCACGCCGAGCGAGTAGAGGTCCGAGCGCGCGTCCACCTGTTGCCCCTGTGCCTGCTCGGGGGACAGGTAGGTGGGCGTGCCGAGCACGGAGGACGTCTGCGGTGCCGTCTCGACCGTCTGCATCCGGGCGATGCCGAAGTCCATGACCTTCACGCGGCCCTCGCGCGTGATCATCACGTTCGCGGGCTTGATGTCGCGATGCACGATGCCCTGGGCATGCGCCACCGACAGCGAGGTCGCGATCCGCTTCGCGAGCTCGATCGATTGCGGGATGCTCGGGCGACGGCCGGATGCCAGGAACTCCGCCAGCGTCCGGCCCTCGATGAACTCCATCACGATGTACTGCGTGTCGCCGTCCGCGCCCGTGTCGTAGACGCCGACGATCGAGTCGTGGCTGAGCCGCGCCGCCGCCTGCGCTTCGCGGCGGAACCGTGCGACGAACCCCGCATCGCGTGCGAATTGCGGGTTGAGCACCTTGATCGCCACCGTGCGGTTGAGCACGGGGTCGAAGCCGCGGAAGACCTCGGCCATGCCTCCGGCGCCGATCCGCGCCTCGATGCGGTAACGACCGCCAAGCTCCGATGGATTCACCGGCCTCCCGTCACCTCGCTCGTCTCTCGGCGTTCACAGGTCTCGGTCTCAGGTGGCTGCTCACAGATCCAGCGCCGCTTCGATCACTGCTCTGGCGATCGGCGCGGCGACCCGGCCTCCCGTCGCCTCGTTCCCCAGGTCGCCGCCGTCCAGCACGATAACGGCTACGGCGACGGTCGGCGTCTGCCGGTCACCCGCAGGAGCGAACGCGGTGAACCATGCGTTCGGCGGCCGGCCCTCGCCGTTCGTCGCGGTGCCGGTCTTCCCGGCGACGACGACGCCGGGGATCTGCGCCGAGGAGCCCGTGCCCGAGGCCACCACGCTGACCATCATGTCCCGCATCTCGAGCGCCGTTTCGTCCGAGATCGGCGCCCCCCAGACCTCGTCACCGAACGTGCGGACGATCCGGCCCTGCGGGTCGCGGATCTCCGTCACGAGTTGCGGGATCTGCATCCGCCCGGCGTTCGCGATCGTGGACGAGATCAGCGCCAGCTGCAGCGGGTTCAGGAGGTCGTTGTCGAGGCCCACCGCCGAATACGCCAGGGCTGGCGTCCGCTCCGCGAAGTACGCCGGCGTGGGGAACCTCCCGGTCTCGAACGGGAGCGAGAACGGGATCGTCTGTCGTGCGCACGAGGAATCCTCGGGGGGGAAGGTCTCGCAGAGGCCGTACGCGAACGCTTGGGAGGAGAGCCGGTCGGCGCCGAGCTCCAGCCCGATCTCGCCGAACGTCACGTTGCAGGATTCCCGGAACGCCTCGGCCATGGTCACGGTCCGCGAGCCGCCGTTGCAGAGCGAGCCGCCGAAGTTCTCCAGGTCGTCGTCGGTCGTGGGGAGGTCGAGCACCCTGGGGTTCGGCCAGGTGCTCTCGGGGGGGTAGCCGTTCTCGAGCGCGGCGGAGGCGGTGATGAGCTTGAAGGTGGAGCCCGGGAGGTAGAGCTCCTGCGAGGCCTTCGAGAGCAGAGGCTTCTCGGGGTCCGCGTTCAGCCGGTCCCATTCGGCCGTCATCTCCTGCGCGGTGCCGACCGACAGGAGCGTGGGGTCGTACCCGGGGTTCGAGTAGAACGCCAGCACGTGACCGGTCTCGGGTTCGATCGCCACGACCGCCCCGCGGAGCGTCCCCATGGCCCGCCGCGCGGCCTCCTGCACCGAGGGCTCGATCGTCGTGACGACCGTCCCGCCCTCCTTCGGTCGCCCGAGGATCAGGTCCGTGAGGTTGGAGGCGGCGAGCTCGGGCGCCGTCCCGGACAGGTAGCTGTTCATCGACTGCTCGAGGCCGGCGCGACCGAACACGCGCGAGTAGTAGCCGGTGATGTGGGAGTAGAGCTCGCCGAGCGGGTAGGTGCGCTCGTACCGGTAGACCGACCCCTCGGGCGCCTCGACGCTCTCGGCCAGGACCAGCTCGTTCGCGGCGAGGATGGCGCCCCGCTCGGTCTGGTACTCGGCGCGGATCTGTCGGGCGGCGTTCCCCGGCTGGTTCGCGATCCGCTCGGATGCGAAGACCTGCACGTACGCGACCTGGCCGAACAGCAGGGCGAACAGCACCACGAAGGCCACGCCGAGACGCCGGACGCGCCGATCCACGTCAGCCCTCTCCGCCGGAGTGCTCGGTGACGCTCTTCTGCCGGCGGAATCCACGGACCGGCCGACAGCCGCACGAGCAGCGCGATCGTCGCGAACGTGGCGACCCGGCTCGTGCCCCCGTAGGAGACCAGGGGCAACGGGACACCGGTGAGCGGGATGAGCCGCAGCACGCCGCCCGCGATCACGAACACCTGGAGGGCGATCAACGTGGTGATCCCAACCGCCAGCAGCGACTCGAACGGATCCTGCCGCTCGATCGCCACACGGAGCCCCCGGCCGATCAGGGCCAGGTAGAGGAGCAGGAGCGCCGACACGCCGAGCATCCCGAGCTCCTCGCCGAACGCGGCGAGGATGAAGTCGCTCCCGACGTAGGGGATCAGGGTGGGCGATCCGAGGCCGAGCCCCGCGCCCACCATGCCGCCGGTGGCGAAGGCGAACCAGCCTTGCGCCAGCTGGTAGCCGGCCCCCTCCACCATGTCGGGGTCCAGGGCGTGCAGCCAGGCCGCGACGCGTTCCTGGATGTGCGGGAACGCGAGCCACCCGATATAGGCGCCGACCGCGAAGAGCACCACCCCGATCACCAGGTAGCTGACCCGCCCGGTCGCCATCCACACCATCACGGTGAAGACACCGAACAGCAGGAGCGACGCGCCCATGTCGCGCTCCAGGAACAAGATCACGAGCGACGTGCCCCACGCGAGGAGGAGCGGGCCCAGGTCCTTGATGCGCGGCAGCCCGAGCCGCCCCATGCCGGTCGCCAGCATCTCGCGCCGTTGGGCGAGGTAGCTGGCCAGGAAGATCACGATGAGCACGCGCCCGAACTCCGCCGGCTGGAAGGAGAACGGACCGATCGAGACCCAGAGCCGAGCGCCGTTGATCTCCTCGCCGAGACCCGGCACCACCGGCAGCAGGAGCAGGATCAGGCCCGCGAGCCCGATCGTGTACGTGAAGGCATCCAGCTGGCGGATGTCGCGGATCACGAGCAGCACCGCCGCGAACGTGGCGATCCCGATCGCCACCCAGACCGCTTGGCTCTGCGCGATCTCCGGGTGACCGCGTCCATTCATGATCCGGAAGATCATGACCAGGCCGATCCCGGCGAGCGCGACGGCGGTGGGGTACAGGACCGGGTCGGCGCCACGGGCGGCGAGGCGAACCACCATCCACCCGCCGAGCGCGACCACGACGAAGAGCAACGCCGCGAGCCCCAGGTCGTGCGGGAGCGCCTCGTCCAGACCGAGGCTCTGCAACGCGTAGCCGAGGATGGCGGCGAGGGCCGCGATCACCAGGAGCACGACCCCGGTGGCCCGCCGGCGCGGCCGTTCGAGGGCCGTGCTCATCCCGAACCCGCCCCCTGGGCCTTCCCTTGCTGCTGGTCCTGCTGTTGTTCCGCGAGGACCGTCTCCATCCTCGCGACGATGGCCATCGCGTCCTCGCGCGAGTTCGCGTTGATGCCCTGGGGGAGCTCGTCCCAGTCGGGGAGCGCCGCGACGTCGGCAGCCGGCAGGTCGGTCTCCACCTCCACCGACGACAGTTCGTAGCCCAGCAGCTGCGCCGGCACGCCTTGGTAGACCGCGACCTTCCCGTTCGACTCGCCCACGTACCACCTGCCGTCGAGCCAGATGCGGAAGCCGGTGAACGCCGCGGCGACGATGACGATGGTGACCACGGCGCCGACGATCCACCGCCAGGGGACGCGGCGAGCAGCGTTCTCAGGTCGGCTCGACCTGGTCGCGTGAGGCTTCCGGCTCGCTGAACCCTGCCTCGCCATACCCCGCGAGTCGGAAGCCTCACGCCCCCCCGACGTGAGTACAGGGTCGTCGTCGCCATCGAGGACGTCGAGGACAACGACGGTGATGTTGTCGATGCCGCCGGCGCGGTTGGCGGCGCTGACCAGTCGGTCCGCGGCCGCTTGCGGCTCGGGATAGGCCTCGAGGATCGCCTGGACCTGGTCCTCGGTGACCATGGACGTCAATCCGTCGCTGCAGAGCAGGAGCCGATCTCCCGCCAGGAGTCCGAGGTCCTGCTCGTCGACCTCGACGTCGGGGTCGGTGCCGAGGGCACGGAGCAGCACGTTGCGGTGCGGGTGGACGTCGGCTTCGGCGGCGCTGATCTCGCCCGCCTTCACCATGCGGTTCACGAGCGTGTGGTCCTCGGTCAGGCGGCGGAGCGATCCGGCGCGCAACAGGTAGGCGCGTGAATCGCCCACGTGCACCAGGTGGGCCCCGTCCTCGTCGATGCGCGCCGCCGTGAGGGTGGTGCCCATCCCGGTCACCGAACGGTCCGACGCCGACCGCGTGAAGACCGCGCGGTTCGCCTCCCGGACCTGGTCCGCGAGCGTGCCCTCGCCGGCCAGGAACAGCTCCTCCACGGTCTCGAGCGCGAGCTGGGACGCGACCTCCCCGCCGCGATGTCCGCCCATGCCGTCGGCGACCGCGTAGAGGGGAGGCTCGACAAGGTAGGAGTCTTCGTTGCCCTCGCGGACCCGACCGATGTCGGTGACGACGCCGACCTCCACCCTCATCGCCGGAGCTCCAGCACGGTGGTCCCCACCCGGATCCTGTCGCCCGGCGTGAGCATGGCGGGGGCGGCGAGGCGCTGCTCGTTCACGAACGTGCCGTTGGTCGAGCCGAGGTCCTCGACGTACCACGACCCGTTCCTGCCGAAGATCCGGGCGTGCTGCTGCGACGCGTAGGTGTCGTCCACGCGGAGCTCGCACTCCGGGGCTCGCCCGATCGTGGTGGCGGCGTCGAGCTGGACGGCACGGGGCTTCCCGCCTTCGGCGGGATGCACCGTGAGGGTGGTGGGAGGAGGACCGTCCCCGGTGGGCGCGGCTCTGCCGCGCCCCACCGTGGCCGGCCCCACCGGGTGCTCCACGGCGAGGCCGCGGATCACCCACCGCATCGACCGCCACACGAAGAGGAAGAGCAGGGCCAGCAACCCGTACTTCAGGGCCGAGAGCGCGAAGGGTGTGACCCCCTCCTCGAACACGGTTACGCCCTCCGGAACTCGATCAGCGTCGTGCCCACCGTGATGCGGTCGCCGTCCTCGAGGACCCGGGTCTCGACCTGCTGACCGTTCAGCTTCGTCCCGTTCGTGGACCCGAGGTCCATCAGCGTGGAGCTGCCGTCGCGGGTGCGGACCTGCGCGTGGCGCCTGGACGCGCCCTTATCGTCGAGCACGATGTCGCAGTCGGGGAGGCGGCCGATCGTGACGACCTCCTTGTCGAGCTGCACCTCACGCCGCGCGCCGTCGTGCACGACGAGCCGCGGCCGATCCGGCACCACCGGCTCGATCTTCTCCTCGCCCTCCACCAGAGACGCCTCGATGTCGAGGTCACCTTTGCGCAGGTCGTTGTCCACGAAGAACGCGACCTCCGGAGGACCGACCAGACCCCAGCCGCGCTCGCTCGCGGTCTCGAGGATCACGCGATGCAGCTCGGCAGCGAGGGCGGCTTCGATCTGCTGGAAGCGGGGTGCATCCTCGCTCGAGAGGGAGACCTCGAACCGGTTCGGCGCCCAGACCTCGTTGATCGCCACCTGCTTGCCATCGTCCATCTCGCGCACGATGCGCTTGGCGATCTCGACCGGCTGGACGCCGCTCCGGAACGTCTTGGAGAAGAGGCCCTCGACGAGGCCCCCGAGCCGTCGTTCGAAGTCCCGTAGGTTCGGCATGGCGCGTGCGCGCGGCCACGACCGCGCGATCGCGCCCATCCTACCCTCGCGGTTCCGCCCCCCTTGTCACGCCCACGTGACGCTTCCACGCCGTTCCGGCGTGGGTCGACGTGGCCGATGCGGAGCCGCGCGGGCGGTCAGTCGTCCCACTCGGGCTCGTCGCTCGCGGGGTCGCCCGCGGGCCCAGCCAGCGGGTTCGAGAACCCGTAGCGATCATCCGTCGGCAGCCGCTTCCAGCGCCATTCCTGGAGCTCCCAGTACGTCCGCCGGGCGAACACCAGCACGAGGACCGCGAGCAGGAACCGCAACGCGGCCTGCGGCTCGACGCCCCAGATCCCGCTCACCAGACCGACCATGCTGGCCAGACACCAGGCCACCAGCGCGCCGAACCCGACGAGCATCAGATCGTGCATCAGCTGATCCAGGTCGAAGCTGGCGTGCGCCCTCACCTGCTGCATGCGACAACCTCCCTCTCCGTGCTGCCTCTCCCTCGGCCCGTGTGCCCTCGCAGGCCCCCTCGAGCCTCTGGCCTACCCGGAACCAGGTATCGGCAGGGGGGTGGGGCGGGGACACCGGTCGACCGGCCCCTTCGCGGCTCCCCCGTCACGGGGACAGACCAACGATAGGGGTCAGATCAGAGCTTGATGACGATGGTGCTCGCGATCTTGTCGTGCAGGGTCTGCCGCTGCTTGTCCCAGAGCATCCAGAGGTTGTCGAGCAACGACAGGATGCCGGTGGGCGCCACGGTTCCGGCCACGCTGATCGCGACCTGGAGGAGAGGCCGGATGAAGGCTTCCCGCCACGTGGCGATCGATCCGTCGGAGCGGCGGACCCGGAGGCTGAGCGCGAACTTGCCGACGGTCGCTCCCCACTGACCGATCATCACGACCTGGTAGGCGTATTGCACGGCGCCGAGCGCGAGCGTGAATCCGAGGAATCGCCCCGAGGCGAAGAGCGTGGCATCGACCGGAGCGCCGGTGTCGATCGACCGCTGGACCTCGTCCACCACATCGCGCATCAGCGGGATCAGGAACGGGATCGCGATCGGGAGCAAGAGGAGCCCGTCGATCAGAGTGGCGGCCACGCGCTGCCAGAACGTGGCGTAGTTGAACGCGGGGCCGGATGGCACGGGCGGCGGCGGTGTCCAGACTGTGGGTGGCGGCAGGCCGTCCGGCGGCGGCGGGAGCGGTGGCGAGCTCATCGGCGACAGGCTATCCCGGGCGGCCCGGGAGGACGGCATCCCGGCGGACGGGGCCGATGAGCAGCGCTGTTACGATGCCTGCCCGCACGGGCGAGTGGCGGAATTGGCAGACGCGCAGGATTCAGGTTCCTGTGTCCGAAAGGACGTGGGGGTTCAACTCCCCCCTCGCCCACCACCTCTGACGCACTCCGGCGTGATCCTCAGGGGATCGCGAGATGCGTGCCGAAGATGGCCTCTGGTGACGCGCTGCTGACGTCAACGTGCGGTCCCGATCGTGCAGATGCGCGTATAGCCTTGCTCGGAACCTGGGGGGACGGAGGGGGGCAACGTGGGCGGAGCGACCTGGACGAACTGGGTGGGCAACCAGACCTGCCACCCCGCGGCCGTGGTGCGTCCCCGCGACGAGGGCGAGGTCGTCGCCGCGGTCCGCGACGCGATCGCGGCGGGCCGGAACGTGCGCGTCGCCGCCACCGGTCACTCCTTCACGCCGGTCTGCCTCACCGATGGCGTTCTGCTGGAGCTCGCGGATCTCGCCGGCGTGCCCGACGCCGACCCGGAGCGTTGTCGTGCGACGGCACCCGCCGGCACCAGCGTCGGGGCGTTCGGCCAGCCGCTGTGGGAGGCCGGCCTCGCGCTCGCGAACCAGGGTGACATCGACACCCAGCAGATCGGCGGCGCGATCGGCACCGGCACGCACGGCTCGGGCATCCGCCTCGGCTCGTTCTCCTCGACCCTCCGCGGTGCCCGCATCGTCACGGGCACCGGCGAGGTGATCGAGACGTCGGAGTCGACGCCCGAGCTTCTCCACGCCGCCCAGGTCGCCGTCGGCATGCTCGGCGTGATGACCGAGGTCGAGCTCGCCGTGGCGCCGGCGTACCGGATCCGCGAGCGCATCCTGCACCTGCCGTACGCCGAGGTGGCCGAGCGATGGGACGAGCTCGTACACGCCCACCGGCACTTCTCGTTCTTCTGGATCCCGGTCGACGGCTCCGGCGCGCTCTACGGGCTCGAGACGCCGGAAGGCGTGCCGGACGGAGATACCTGCTACGTCAAGATCTACGACGAGGCCGCAGCGGACGAGCCCGACGACGCGACTCCGTTCGCCCGCGTCGACCGCTCCTATCGCATCTACCCCATGGTCTTCGAGCCGAACTTCCACGAACTCGAGTACTTCGTGCCGATCGGCGACGGCCCGGCGGCAGTCGCCGCGATGCGCGAGCTGATGCTGGCGAGCCAGCCCGACGCCCGTTTCCCGATGGAGGTGCGCACGGTCGCCGCGGACGACGCCTTCCTCTCCTCCCAGTACGGCACGGCCACCACGGTGATCTCCGTGTCCGGCGTCCCGGGCATGGACTACTGGGGCTACCTGCGAGACGTCGATCGCCTGCTCGGCGGGTTCGGGGCCCGGGTGCACTGGGGCAAGCTCCACTTCCTGACCCGCGAGCAGCTGGTTGCGCGGTACCCGGCGGCGGAGACGTTCATCCGGATCCGGCGCGAGCTCGACCCGGCGGGATCTTCCTCAACGACCACCTGCGCCCGTTGTTCGCCTGACCGAGATCGGCGGGCTCTCAGAGGATCGTGCGGACCTCATCGACCGCGATCCAGAGCCCCCCGACCGTGCCGACGATGAGCACGACGGCTCCCACGCGCTGCATGATCCGCCGCGTCGCCCCGCTCGTCGTCAGGGTGGCGATCGCGAGGACGGTGGCCAGAAGGACCGTCCCGAACCGAACTCCCCCGCCGCGCGCCAGATCCTCCCGTCCGAACAGGCTCGCGCCGACCGTGAAGGCCAGGATGAGTCCTCCGAAGGCGAGCGAGCCCGCGAGGAACAGCGGCGCGAGGAACGACAGCGGGGGGTGCGAGAGCCAGCTGGGGAGCCGATCGGCCAGCCACACGGCGAGCACCGCGAAGAGGACGAAGAGCGAGAGGAACATCGCGACGTTGAGTGGCTGGTTGTCCAGGATCACGAAGTCGGCGTTCCCCGCGTCGAGGACCTCGGGTGTTCCCAACCCGAGCAGCACCGTCGCGAAGGTGAGGACGAGGAGCCGGTGGGGGAGCAGGGCCCGGACGCTCAGCAGGGCGAGACCGCCGAGGAGCCCCATGAACAAGCCTCCGAACAGGATCAGCGCCATGGTTCCGTCGCCCGTGATGGAGCCGACCCGGTTGCCGTTCTCCGTGAGGATGCCGCGGGCGGCGGCGCCGGCGGCGATCGCCGAGAACCGCATCACGAGGCGCGCCCCGAGACCCCCGACCACGATGCCGGCGACGCCGCCCGCGGTGATGCAGACGGTGATCTCCCGCACCAGGGGCTCCCGGAGCAGCTCCTGGATCCGGGCAGAGAACGAGGTCCTCGTCAGGGTCCGTTCGAGCGTGTCCATCTGCCTCGCACGCTAGCCGGGAGGTGCCGACGGCCCCATGGTGGTACCACCACCCACGGGGGAGGACGAGCAGGTCTCCCTTGCGCGGACGGCCGGTTGTGCGATGGTGCAGGTGCTGAGACGGAACCGCGGGGGACCGGCCGGGCGTCAGACGACGACCACCCGCTCCTCGGACGCCAGGAGGATGACCGGATGAACACACCACGCCTCGCGGCGCTCGCCGTCGCCACGATGCTGCTCACGACCCTGCTCCCGGGCGCGACGGCGACCGCCGCCGCCCCGCTGCGCCTCCACCTCGTCGCCGGTGCCGACCATGTCGATCTCTACCGCTACGGGAACGAGAAGGTCTGGGTGGACATCGGTGCTTTCCTCGGCGCCTCCGGTGCGCCGTTCGAGGTGCAGGTGCGTCGCGACCCTTTCGGCCCCGACGTGCACGCCGTGTGGGTCTCTCCTGGTGGTGATGTTCCGATCCCCGACGAGCTGCTCCACGGCTGGCGCGGGTTGCGTCGCTTCTTCTGGATCGCCGTCTACCGCCGGGGTGAGCTGGTCCGCCAGCGGGCGGCGGACTTCTGCCCCAACGGCTGGGACGTGCAACGGCTCGACGACACGGGTCCGTTCCAGCCCACCTTCCCGGATAGCTGCGGAGGGTTCCATCCGTTCACACTCGGCATGCCGTGGGGGATCGACGAAGGCTGGGCCGTCACGGCGTCGGATCCGCGCGGTGGGCCGATGATGCAACTGGACCGAGGTCGGTACACGGTGGTCCTGCGGATCCGGCCGGTGTTCCGCCGCCTCTTCGACATCGACCCGGCGGATGCGGAGATCCAGGTCATCGCGCATGTCCGGTCGTCCGGCGGCGGCTGCATCGAGTGCCCGTTCCGACGCGAGACGTCCGAACCGACCCCGTTCGCCGCGGTGCCGACCGACACCTCGCCCGGACCCGGGACCGTGCCGGACCTGGCGGCGCTCCCCGCGTACGCGGTCACCGTGGAGGCGACACGCCGCAACGACTTCTTGAGCTTCGCCGCCAACGTCTGGAACCGCGGCCCCGCTCCCCTGCTGGTCGAGGGGTTCCGGCAGCCGGGCGCCGAGCTCATGGATGCGTTCCAGTATTTCTCCTGGAACGGGAACGTGGTCGGGCGAGCCCCGGTGGGTGCCTTCGAGTTCGAGCACCACGCCGATCATTCCCACTGGCACTTCCAGCAGTTCGCCCGCTACCGGCTGCTCGATCCGTCGCTCGCCCAGGTCGTGCGGAGTCGCAAGGCGTCCTTCTGCCTCGCGCCCACCGACCCTATCGACCTGCTGGTCCCGAACGCGGCGCGGCGGACGGACGAGCTCGGGTTCAGCCAGTGCGGGGGCCCGAGCGCCGTCTGGATCCGCGAGACCCTGCCGGTGGGATGGGGCGACACCTACTACCAGAGCCTGTCCGGGCAGGCGTTCAACATCACCGACGTTCCCAACGGCTCCTACTTCATCGAGGTGGCCGCGAACCCGCAGGGCGTGCTCTACGACGCGGACGCGTCGAACGACGTGGCGCTCCGCGAGGTGATCCTGGGCGGTTCGCCGGGAGCCCGGACGGTGACCGTGCCGCCCTGGAACGGGATCGACGCCTGAGCGTCGCGCGGCGACTCAGGTGAAGCAGAGCAGGGGCGTCGAGGCTCGCGCCCGGGTCGACCAGTCGCCCGGGAGCGGTCCGTTCATGGCCCGAACGCGGTACGCGTAGAGGGCATCGACGCCCAGGTCGGCGTCGCGGATCGAACGCGACGCGGAGCCGGGCAGCGCCACGGTGCCCCACGCTGCGGACGTCCCGCTCCGGCGCTGCACCTCATACCCGCTCGCGCCCGCGACGCGGGACCACGTCAGGTCGACCCCCGTGGCCAGGAAGCCGTCGCATGAAGCCACCGCGGTCAGGCCGCGGGGCGCCGGGAGCGCGTCGGGAGGGGTCGTCCGGGGACGGACCGGGTCATCGAGGGCGAACAGCGCGGGGACGCTCACGATCGCGGCCGCGCCGAGGACCACGAGGGCCACGAGGAAGGAGACCGCCCGCGAGGTCCGCCGCCGACGCCGCCGGCGCCGCGTCCCGGGGAGGACGTGCGTGGAGGGAACGGCCTCGTCGGCGGCAGGCAGACGAGCCGTCCCCGGATCCACGACCACCGGTGTGGTCCTCGGAGACTCCTGGGCGGGCCGGGCGGGACCCGCGACCCGCGGGAGGTACACGGCGAGCCGCCGGAGCTCGGCCGCGAGCGACCCGGCGTCGGCGTCGCGGGCGTCGGGGGACCGGCTCAGGCATCGCAGCACGGTCTCGTCCAAGCCGGCAGGGATGGCTGGATCACGCCGGTGGAGCGACGGTGGCGTCGCGATCTGGAGTCGAGCGGCGACGTCGGCTCCCCGGAAGGGGGGATCGCCGGCGAGCAGCTCGTACAGCACGGCACCGAGGCCGTAGACATCCACGCGTTGGTCACTCGGCAGACTCGCCAGGACCTCGGGCGCCGCGTAGGCCAGCGTCCCGTGCGCGGTCACGGAACCGCCATGACCCGAGGAGATGGCCGCCGCCGCGATCCCGAAGTCGAGGACCTTGACCGTGCCGTCGTCGCGCACCATCACGTTGCCGGGGGCGATGTCGCGGTGGACGACGCCGCGAGCGTGCGCGTGCGCGAGGGCGTCCGCGACCTCGGCACCGATCTCCGCAACGCGGCCGGGTGCAGGTCGCCCGTCACGCCGCACCATCTCGGTCAGGGTGCGGCCGGCGACGTGCTCGAGTACCAGGAAGACGCGTTCGCCGTCCTGGCCGTAGTCGTGGACGGCCACGATCCCGGGATGGGCCAGCCTCGCGGCCGTTCTCGCCTCCCGGTGGAACCGCGCGACGAAGCGCCGGTCGGCTCCCATCTCGGGGCGCAGCACCTTCACGGCTACCGTGCGGTCCAGCCGGCGGTCCACCGCCTCGTAGACCTCGCCCATCCCGCCGCGTCCGAGGAAGCCGCGCAGCTCGTAGCGGTCGGCCAGGACGGCGCCGGTCAGGCTCCCGGCGGCGACCACCGTCGGATCCTCGGTTCGGGGAAGCACGCGAGCAGGCTAGCGGCTCGCCGGCCGCCTGTGGAGGGAGTGAACGCTCCGAACGCGAGGCTGTGACGTCATCGCCACATCTGCTCGTCGGAGACGGGCGCCTGTGGGGCAAGGGACTTCGCGGCTGCGGGTCGCGCCGCCGGGCGCGCCGGACCCTTGGCTCGCCGGTTGGACACGATCGCCCAGATCGCGACGCCCATCGCCACGAACCACAGGACGTAGCCGGCGGTCCTCACCGGGGCCGCGATGCGGTCGGCCATGTACAGCACGTCGAAGTATTCGGCGCCGAGGATCCGTTCCCAGTCGCCGGCGGTGTCCGGACCGCCGCCGAGGAGCATGAGCGCGCCATCGTCCGCATCGGCGATGTAGGTCGCCGCGCTCGCGAGGGCGCTCGCCGCCCACCCCCAGCAGACGGCCGCCGCGACCACATCACGCTTCCATGCCAGGAACGCCGCGCCGGCCAGCAAGGGGAAGAGCACCTCGAAGCCCGACCCCATGATCAACATGGTCAGCTCGCCGAACGGCCGGAACAGGACGTGGCCCGTCTCGTGGGCCGCGATGTTCAGGTACACGAAGACCGGCGTCGGGTCGTTCCGGACGAGGGCGAACCATCCCCACACCGCGATGAGCACGAGCGCTCCGATCGCTCGGTGGGTCGTGAACCGGCGCTGGAGGTCGTCGGGGAGGTCGGTGCGGGCGAAGGCAGTCATCGGAAGGAGCATCGGTCGCGTGCGCGAGCGGGATAAGGTGCCCGCGTGGGCGTGATCGAGATCGAGGGCCTCCGCAAGGACTTCCGGCGGCTGCGCGGCGGTCGAACGGTTGCCGTGGACGGCCTCGACCTCGACGTGCCCGAGGGTGGGGTCTTCGGCTTCCTCGGCCCGAACGGGGCCGGCAAGACCACTACGATCCGGTGTCTGCTCGGGTTGGTCCGCCCCTCGGCCGGCACGGTCCGGCTCTTGGGGGCCGACATCCCGCGCGGCCTGGCGCCGGTGATCGGGAAGGTGGGGTCGATCGTGGAGCAGCCGGCCCTCTTCCCGCGGTTCAGCGGGCGGCGGAACCTGGAGATCCTCGCGAGGATCGGGGGTGCTTCCAGCACCGACGTGACCAGGGTCCTGGAGCGGGTGAGCCTGGCCGAACGAGCGAAGGACCCCGTGAAGACGTACTCGCTCGGCATGAAGCAGCGGCTGGGGATCGCGGCCGCCCTCCTCAAGGATCCCTCGCTCCTCGTCCTCGACGAGCCCGCGAACGGCCTCGATCCTGCGGGCATCGTCGAGGTCCGCGAGCTCATCCGGTCCCTCGGCGCCGAGGGACGCACGGTGTTCGTCTCCAGCCACATCCTGTCCGAGGTGCAGCAGACGGCCGACCGGGTCGCGATCTTGGCACGCGGGCGCAGCGTGAAGGTGGGTCTGGTCTCCGAGGTGTTGGAGGCCGGCGGAGCCCGAGGCATGGTCGTCCGCGTGAGCGACCATGACGCCGCGCTCCAGGCGTTCGCTGAGGCCGGGGTACTCGGCCGCGCGTGCAGGCGACGTGTTGAAGGTGGACGCCGAACCCGCCGACGGCGAACGGATCACGCGGATCCTGGCCGAGCGCGGCCTCTACCTCTCCGAGCTCCGTCCCGACACGGTGGACCTGGAGACGGTGTTCCTCGAGCTCACCAAGGATGCGGGGCTCGAGTCGTGATCCGGCTGTTCACCTCGGAGCTGCTCCGGGCGGTCTCCCGTCGTCTCGTCCGGTTCCTCCTCGCCGTCGCCCTCCTCGGCGCGCTCGCCGGCATGATCCTCGCGACCGTGAACTCCGATCGCCTCACCGATGCCGACTTGAGACGAGGGGAACGGCAGTTCCAGCGTGACCTCCAGCGGTGCAAAGCGGGCGATTTCGGCGTCGGTCCACGGGACCTGGAGCAGATGGGGTACCCCACCCTCGTCGCCTATTGCGAGGACGCCGTCAGGCCTGAGAACTACCAGTACGTCGACGGTCTCAAGACGTCGGGGATCGACGAGGGGCTGCAGGGCACGGCGCCGATCCTGCTGATGCTGGCGGTCGTCCTCGGCGCCTCGCTGGTCGGCGCCGATTGGTCGAGCGGCTCCATGGCCACCCTCCTCACGTGGGAGCCGCGGCGGATCCGCGTGTTCCTGATGCGTGCGTTGGTCATCGCGATCGTGGTGTTCGTCTTCGTGGTCGTGGTGGACGCCGTGCTCGTCGCTCTCTGGCGGAGTGGCGTCTCCCTCCGCGGCACGGCCGACGCCTCGGATTGGCTGTCCCCTGCGGTGGAGACGATCGGGCGGGTGGGGATCCTCGCGATCATCTGGGCCTCGTTCGCTTACGCGGCCGCGGCCATCACCCGCTCGACCGCCGGTGGCGTGTTCGTCCTGCTCGGAGAGTTGATCCTGATCGAGGCGGTCTTCCGGGGGTTCCGGCCGTCGATCGAGCGATGGGTGCTCGTCCAGAACGCGACGGTGTTCGTGACCGACCGGGCGGTCGTCCTCTACAACCAGAACACGGGACAACGGCTCGGCACCATGACCCCCGGCATGGCGCTCTCGACCTTGGTGGCGTATGCGCTCGTGGCGCTCGCGGTCGCCCTCATCCTCACCCATCGACGCGACGTCACCTGAGCCTCGTGGGCCGTGCAGAGGCGCGGCGTATACTGCGAACCCCTCCCGAACCGCCTCTGACGTGCGGTTCCGGATGTGACAGGGCTGATGGATCTCTCCACCCGAACGCTCACACTGCTCGCCCTGATCGCCATCGGGCTGTCGGTCCTGGCGATCGTCTTCACCATGGTGGGCAGCGGTGGCCGCCGCGTCGATCAGCGGAGCTCCATGCCGGCCGACGAAGCCGTGGGTGTGCTCCTGGCTCGGATCGAGCGGCTGGAGAAGGCGGCGCGCGTGCTCAACGCCACCGATAAACGTCAGCAGCTGCAGATCGAAGCCGGCGTGCGACGCGTGGGACTGTTGCGGTACGACGCGTTCGAGGACGTGGGCGGCCGCCTCTCGTTCTCCTGTGCGCTCCTCGACGAGCACGGGAACGGCGTGGTGCTCACGTCGATCAACGGGCGGCAGGAGACGCGGGTGTACGCCAAGCCCGTGACGGCGGGCACGAGCTCGTACAACCTGTCCAGCGAGGAAGGCGAAGCCATCCGGCAGGCTATGGTCGATACCCACGAGGCGGCCACCGCCGGATGATGCGACGTCGCGACGACGCCGAGGCGTCGCACCACGAGTCGTTCGCGGAGCGGTCGCGAGCCAAGCGGGATGCCAAAGAGGAAGCCAGAGGGGACGAGAGAAAGGACACTCGGATGGCGGAGAACGATGAGGTCACGATCGTCGGTACCGGCGCTCGTCTCGAAGGGAACCTGGTCTCCGCCGGCTCGATGCGGGTCGACGGCCACGTCAAGGGCCAGATCAACGCCGACGGTGACGTCGCCCTCTCTCCGCAGAGCCAGGTGGAGGCGGACATCCGCGCCCAGAACGTGAGCGTCGCGGGCCGTTTCAAGGGCAACATCGTGGTGAAGGGCAAAGCCCATCTGGCTCGCGGAGGCCGGATCGACGGCAACATCACGTCGAAAACCCTCGTGGTCGAGGAGGGTGGGGTCTTCCACGGGCAGAGCATCATGGACACCGGCGCCGCGTCGGGTTCGTCCGCTCCGGCATCGTCGAGCGACAAGGGTGACAAGGATGCCGGCCAAGCGGGACGCCCGGATCAGGTGAAGGTGTGACCCATCCATGCTCGACGTCAGGCTGATCCGGGACGACCCGGAGACCTTCCGGAGGGCGCTCGCCCGTCGGGATCTCGCCGAACGGGTCGATGCGCTCCTCGACGTCGACGAGCGTCGGCGGTCGCTAACGGGCCGTGTCGAGGAGCTGCGCGCCGAGCAGAACCGTGCATCGAAGGCGATCGGGGGCGCCCAGGCTGAGGAGAAGCAGGCCCTGATCCAGGAGGTCGCGAAGGTCAGCGCCGAGATCAAGGAGCTCGAGCCGCAGCTGGCGGACGCGGAGGCGGAGCTCGCGGCCCTCCTGGCCGCCACCCCCAACGTCCCGCACGAGAGCGCGCCCGACGGCTTCACCGATGACGACGCGGTCGAGATCCGTCGCAATCACGAGGAGCCTCCCGTCTTCGACTTCGAGGCGCGCGATCACGCGGAGCTCGGCGAGCTGCTCGGCGTGCTCGACACGGATCGGGGAGCGCGGACCAGCGGCTCCCGGTTCGTGTACCTCGTGGGTGACCTTGTCCTCGTGCAGTTCGCGCTCATGCGCAACGCGATGGACGTCCTGGTGGAGGAGGGCTTCCTCCCCGTGATCCCCCCGGTGCTGGTGCGCGAGGAAGCGATGTACGGCACGGGGTTCCTTCCCGCGGACGAAGCGCAGATCTACGTCACCCGCGACGACGATCTCTACCTGGTGGGAACCGCGGAGGTGCCGCTCGCTGCGTTCCACATGGGCGAGATCCTCGACGAAGGCGATCTCCCGCTCCGGTACGGCGGATACTCCACGTGCTTCCGTCGCGAGGCCGGCACCTACGGGAAGGACCTGGGCGGGATGTTCCGCGTCCACCAGTTCGACAAGGTGGAGATGTTCTCGTTCACCCGGCCCGAGGACAGCTGGGACGAGCACGACTTCATCCTCAGCGTCGAGGAGCGGATCGTGGATGGCTTGGAGCTCCCCTACCGCGTGGTCAACATCGCGGCGGGCGATCTGGGAGGCAGCGCGGCGAAGAAGTACGACATCGAGGTGTGGCTGCCGGGTCAGGGCCGGTATCGCGAGCTCACGAGCTGCTCGAACACCACCGACTACCAAGCGCGACGCCTGCAGACCCGGGTGCGTCGTGGCGACGGCAAGGTGGAGCCACTCCACACGCTCAACGGCACCGCGACGGCCATCGGCAGAACACTGATCGCCATCTTGGAGAACCATCAGGAGGCCGATGGGTCCGTGGTGGTGCCGGAGCATCTCTGGCCGCACCTGCCCGAGCGAGCACGGATCCTGCGTCCGAAGGTCTCCGTCGCCTGAGCGGAGCGGGGCGCGGCGTCAGCCGTGCGCGCCGTGGCTCGCGGCATCCACGCTGGCGCCTGACCACGGCCCGCCGACGTCGGTGACGTCGATCGTGATCCCGTGCCAGAGCTCGGGGACGACGCCGCGGGGGGTCACGCGCCGTCCGCGGCCGTAGAGACGGCGCGTAGAGCCGTCCCGGTGCAGGACGCGATAGGTGTCCTCCCAGGTCCCGGTGACGTCGGAAGCGCGAGACATCGATTCCACGCGCGCGCGGTCATCGGGATGCACCAGCCGCGAGAAGTGGTTCGGCTCGGCGATGAGCTCCTCGGGCGTGTACCCGAGGACATCGATCACCTGCGGAGAGATGAACAGGTAGCGCTCGTGTCCCGTGATCGGATCGACCGTCTCCGTCCACGTGACGGCGGGATCCCCTGGATCAAGCCACGGAGATCGCGCGCTTCATTGGCGAGCTCGGTCTCGAGCTCGACGCGCTCCGTGACGTCCACGAGGGTCCCTTGGAACCGATGCGGCCGCCCAGCTCCATCGCGAGCCACGCACAGTCCACGGTCCTCGAGCCAGACGACGCGTCCGTCGGCCGCGATCATCCGATACCGGAGCTCCCACGGCTTGCCGTGGATCGTCCGGTTCCGGGCGTCCGCCGTCACGCGATCGCGATCGTCCGGGTGCATCATGTCGAACCACGTCTCGGCTCGTTCGAGCCACACGGAGACGGGGAACCCCAAGATGTCCCCCAGGTGCGAGCTGATGTACGAGGCGTCGAACACGAGGGGGTCGTTCGATGCCACCTCGAACTCGTACGTCACGACGGGCCCGCGCTCGGTCAGCTCGTGGAAGCGCTCCGTGGCCTCGGCTGCTTGGCGCTCCGCCTCCTTGCGGGCGGTGATGTCGACCATCACGCCCTGGAAGAGCTCGGGGTTCCCGTCGGGGTAGCGGGACATCAACACTGCCCGGTCGTCCACCCAGACCACGCGGCCGTCCTTGGCGAGGTAGCGGTACTCCATCGAGAAGGGCTCACCCGTCGTCTTGCAGCGGTCGGCCGTGGCGAGCACGACGTCACGATCGTGCGGATGGACGCGCCGCTCCCATTCGTCGTCGAGCCACTCGGCCGGCGTGTACCCGAGGATGTCTTCGATGACGGGGCTGACGTACCAGGTGGGCCCCTGGTTCGGATCGGGACCTGGCCAGATGTGCCACACGTAGGCGACCGCCGGCATGTGCTCCACGAGCACGCGGAAGCGTTCGCGCGCCTCGAAGGCCTCGCGCTCGGCGCGCCGTCGCTCGCCCATCTCGAGGGTCATCAGCTCATTGGCCTCTTCGAGCTCGTTGGTCCGCTCGAGGACGCGCTGCTCGAGCTCCTCGTTGATCAGCTGTAGGAGCTCATCCGCCTCCTTCTGCGCGGTGATGTCGAGCATCACCCCTTGCCAGATGATGGGTTCGCCCTGGTCGTCGCGGACGAGCGTGGCTTGGTCGCGGACCCAGACGGTCCTGCCGTCGGCGGCGATCAGCCGGTACTCCCTGGACCAGGGCTCGCCAGTCGCGCTCTGACGGTCGTGCGCGGCGAGCTCGGTCTCGCGATCGTGGGGGTGGAGCAGTTCCTGCCAGATGTCGGGTTGCTCGAGCCACTCGTCGCGGGTGTAGCCGAGCAATGCCTCGATGGCGCCGCTGACGTACACGGTTCTCCGCTCGTCATCCGGGCCCATCTCGTAGACGACCGCGGGGATGTTCTCGACAAGCGCGCGACCCCTCGCGTCCGACTCGGCCAGCTCGCGTTGGGCCTCCACCTGGGCGGTGATGTCCATGAGCACGCCCTGCCAGTAGAGGCGGCGGCCGTCGTCGTCCCGGACGAGGGCGCTGTGGTCGTGGACCCACACCGTGGCGCCGTCGCTGCGGAGGAAGCGGTACTCCTCGGTGAACGGGAGCGAGCTTTCGACGGCTCGGCCCCACGAGGCAACCACGCGGTCCCGGTCGTCCGGGTGGATCAGGTTCGTCCATCCCTCGGCGGGGCTCGCCGCCTGCATGTAGTACTCGACCGGGTACCCGAGGATGCGCTCGACGCTCGGGCTCACGTACAGGGTCCACGGCTCCGGGTCGTCGGAGTCGACGTACACCACCACCGGGAGTCGCTCCACGAGCGCCCGGTAGCGGGCCTCCGACGCACGGAGCGCTGCTTCCGCCGGGGGATCGCCGCCGCTGGGATCCATCCGCCGCAGCGTACGTGCCTGTTCACGCCGAGGGAAGGCAACGCGGAAAACCGTTGGGGCATCCGGTACGCTCCTCGCGGGAGGATGGCCGAGCGGACGAAGGCGGCGGTCTTGAAAACCGCTAGGGGCGCGAGTCCCTCGTGGGTTCGAATCCCACTCCTTCCGCCATCCGTCTCCCGCTGAGCCTCCCGCATCCGCATCAGTCGCGGAGCAGCCGTTCGATGACGTCCCCGACCTCCTCGGGTGAGAACCCGAGCGTGGCATCTCCGACCTCGAGCTCCGCTCGCTGCATCCCGGGGACATCGGAAGCCCACGACGAGAAGGTCCAGATGCGGTCCTCCCTGGCCAGGCGAACGACGGCGGCCCGCAGAGGCGCCGCCTCCCGACGCAGGAACAGGTGCATCATCGTCGTGTGGGGGATCGGGCAGCACCTCCACGTCGGGGATGCCGCGCAGCACCTCGGCGATCTCGAGTGCCCGTTCCCGGTACGACCCGATGCGCGGGAACCTCGTCCGCAGGCCGTTCGATCCCGAAGCCGCGAGGGGCCACAGGCCGTAGAGCGTGCCGCCGTGGCGCCTCCGCCACTCGCGAACGTCCGCCACGACGTCCTCCGGTCCGGCAAGGCAGGCGCCGGCCAGCCCTCCGAGCTGCTTGTAGAACGACACGTACACGGTGTCGAAGGGCTCGGAGATCTCGGCGAGCGAGCGGCCGTAGAACGATCCGCACCCCCACAGCCGGGCGCCGTCCATGTGGACGGCCGCGCCCTGGCTCCGAGCCCACTCGGTCTGGGCCACCAGCTCGTCCCAGGAAGGGAGCTGCCCTCCGATCTCCCGCTGGGGGAGCTCGAGCAGCAGCGCCGCCGGTGGCTCGGCGACCGTCCGGAGGTCATCGAGCGTGAGCAAGCCCGTGGCATCCCCGACCGGTCGGCCGTGGAGCCCGTGCAGACGCTCGTATCCGCGCCCCTCGAAGTGGTCGAGGTGACACGTCGGGTGGAACAGGATGGTCCGCCGACCCCGGCGGTCGGCGTGGACGCGCAGCGCGATCTGCTGCGCCATGGTGCCGCTGGGGAAGAAGGCTGCCGAGGGCTTGCCGAGGACCGAGGCCACCTCGCGCTCGAGCTCCTCGACCACACCGCCCTCGCCCGTAGACATCCGGGGCGGTGTCCGGTGGGATCTCCGCGAGGTAGTCGGCCGGGGGACGCCAGCCGTGCCAGGTCAGGAACCGGGTGCAGGCTCGCCGAAGCGAGTCCATCTCCTCGGGTGAGACCTCCGCGACCGCGTCATCGGTCGTCATGCCGGCGTCCTCTCCAAGCGGAGCGCGTGAGTCTATCTGGTGAACGGGACCGGGACTCCGGAGCCACCGTGCCCCTCCCGAGCGCACATGACCCCGGGTCCTTGCACCGCGGGGGTCGGCTGCTAGCCTTCACAGCCGTCGACGTTCCCGTCGAAACCCCCCGTATGAAGCCCGTCATCTCCTTCCATCGTTCGCGCGTGCTCGCCGTCGCGCTGGTGATCGCCGCCCTTGCCGGTGGTGTCGCCACCGGGCCGCGGGCCCAGGCGGCGCGCGACCCCCGCCACGGTACCTGGGTGCTCCATGAGGCCTCGTCGGTGGCGGCGCCTCAACCGCGCAGCGCCAGGCATCCGCCGGGCGCTCCGCCTGAACGGGGTGGTCGGGCTCTCCATCAGGGTCCCGTGGAACGAGCTCGAGCCGCGGAAGGGTCACTACGACTTCCGGGTCCTCCGCCGAGCCCGTCGGATCGCCGGCTCCGAGCTGTTGGCCGTTCGGTTCATCGCCGGCCGCTCCACGCCGGCGTTCTGGCGCGGCAACGCCATGGTCTACGACGGCACCGCGACGGGCGGGCGCGGACGAGGGGTCGTGGTGCCCCTCCCGTTCGGACGCCACGGGGGAGCCAACCGAACCTTCGAGCGCGGGTGGAGGAAGCTCGTGAACCATCTCGCGAGCTGGTCGAAGCGCCACCGTGTCCGGACCTCCATCTGTCGTGGCCGGGCCTGTTGTGGGCGGAGCTGGCGCTCGTCGACCAGATGATGCGGCAGCCCGGCTACAGCTATGCGGCAGCGAAGGCCACGCATCTCCGTCTGCTCACGTACGGGCTGCGGAAGTCCACCCGCCGGATGTGGGTCGGCTTCGCCACCACCGGCCACGCCCCGAACCAGCTGAGGATGGACATCCAGCGCCGGCTGCTGGCGAGCCCCCGATGGCGTCGCTGCTACATGCAGGCCAACAACGTCGCACCGGGTGGCTCGGGACTGCCGAGCGCCCCGCCACCCCCGAAGCGGGGCGCTCAGATGGTGGGTGGCTCGAACACCTACGACTGGGCGTCGGTGTACCGCGCCGTGCGCGGCATGTACGCGACCTACCTCGAGGTCTACTCCAGCTCGTTCCAGGGCGGGACCTCGTCGCAACTCGCGAACGAAGCTGCCGCTTTCGCCTGATCTGCAGCACGTTGCGACCGGCCTCGGGTCGGAAGCGACCTACAACGTGTCCCCCCGACGGGGGACACCGTCCCGTCGTATCGAGCCGAGGAGCCCCGTTCCCGATACTCAATCGTGAGGGGTCACGTCCGTGGCCCCACCTGCCACTGGAGGTCGAACGCGGTTGGGCGCTGTGCATCAGGAACGGGCTACGGTCGGGACCGGCAGCGGCACCGTCGCTCGCCGGGCCAACGTCGCCAGCCTGCGAGAGTTCCAGACGCCATCGCTCGAGGCCGTCGAGCGCCGCCGGTCCCAGCTGTGGATACCGGACCGCGAGCGGCTTGCTGGCCGTGCTCGTTGGCGTCGTCGTCACCTCGACGTGGTCCCAGGATCAGGCGCCCTCGCTCCCCGCGTCGACGACGCGCGTGATCCTCGTGGTGCTGGCGGCCGGCTTCTTCGCGTTCGCCGCTCGCCAGGAGGTGCACCTCGGCCGGCTGAGCCGGATGCTGACCGACGAACGGGTCCTCACCGCCGCGCTCACCAACCGCCTCCACGAGGTGGAGGTCTTGTCCGAGGTCGGACGCGAGATGAACTCGATCCTGGACATGCCGGTGCTTCTTCGCACCATCCTCGCGAGCGCCACCGACCTGCTCGGGGCCGGCGGTGGATCGGTGATGCTCCTGCGGGAAGGGGAGCTCGAAGATCGTGCAGACCCGCGGACGCGACGACCTGCTCGGCCAGCGGGTCCGGCTCGGCGAGGGCGTGGCCGGGCAGGTCGCGCTCCGCCGAGAGCCGATCCTCATCGACGGCGTGGTGGACCGCCAGGGCTTCCCGGGTCTCGCCGAGCGCGACCCGTACGTGGACAGCTCGATGTCGGTGCCGCTGATCCACCAGGACCGGCTCGTGGGGGTCCTCAACGTCAACGCACCGGACGGTCACGCCTTCACGCAGCACGATCTCCGTGCCCTGGCCGTGTTCGCGGGGCCGGCAGCCGGCGCGATCGAGAACGCCGCCCGGTACGAAGCGGAGCGCGCGCAGGTGACCCAGCTCCGTACCGAGACAGAGGTGATCCTGTGACCCTCGGGAAGCCTCGCGTGCTGATCGTGGAGGACGACCCCGACCTCCTGGTGGTCCTGCGGATCAACCTGTCGAGCGCCGGACTGCAGCCGATCCTCGCCGCCGACGGGCGCACGGCCATCGCCCGCGTCATGAGCGAACGCCCGGACGCCGTGCTCCTCGACGTGATGCTCCCGGGCATCGACGGCTGGCAGGTCCTGGAGGAGCTGCACGCGCTCGGCGACCCGGCTCCCGTGGTGGTCTGCTCGGCCAAGAAGAACGCGGAGGACATGGAGCGCGCGCGCCGGTTGGGGGCCTGGGAGTACCTCCCCAAGCCGTTCGACATCTCGCGGGTCGTCGACGCCGTCGTGGAGGCAGCGTCGTCACGCCGTCGCCTCGTCGAAGCGCTGCCGGTCCCCGAGGTCGCCCCCGACCTGGGCTTCGCGTAGGTCCCAGCGGGTCCCGGTCGCACGGCCATCCGTATCCTTGGTGGCCCGTGGCCCCCTTCGACGATCGTCTCCTGCGCGCGCTCCGTCGCGAGCGCGTCGATCGAACCCCGGTCTGGTTCATGCGCCAGGCGGGCAGGGCACTCCCCGAGTACCGCGCGATCCGCGGAGACCGCGACATCCTCGACACGGTCCGGCAGGTGCCCGACGTGGTCGAGATCACCCTCCAGCCGCTCCGGCGGATGCCGGTCGATGCCGCGATCCTGTTCAGCGACATCATGGTTCCGCTCCGAGCGGTCGGGGTGGGGGTCCGCATCGTGGAGGGCCGTGGGCCGGTGATCGACGAGCCGTTCCGGACCGCGGCTGACCTCGGGCGCCTGCGGGTCCTCGAACCGGAGGTGGACGAGCCGTACGTGCCGGAGGCCGTCCGACTCCTGGTGAAGGAGCTCCAGGTGCCGCTGATCGGGTTCGGTGGCGCCCCGTTCACGCTCGCGTCGTACCTGGTCGAAGGGGGGCCCAGCAGGGACCACGCCCAGACGAAGGCTCTCATGCTCGGCGAGCCGGCCCTCTGGGATGCCTTCATGGAGGCGCTCCTCGGCATCGTGGTGCCGCACCTGCGGGCGCAGGTCGCCGCCGGCGCCCAGGCGCTCCAGGTGTTCGACTCGTGGGTGGGCGCGCTCTCCCCGGACGACTACGTGGCATCCGTGCAGCCCACGATGCGCCGGCTCTTCGAGGGCCTGTCCGACCTGAGCGTGCCGGTCATCCATTCCGGGGTGGGGACCGGGGAGTTGCTCGGCCTCATGCACAGAGCAGGCGGCACGGCGATCGGTGTGGACCATCGCGTTCCGCTCGACGTCGCCTGGGAACGGGTCGGTCACGATGCGGCCATCCAGGGGAACCTCGATCCGGCCACGCTGCTCGCGCCCTGGGAGGCCGTGGAGCCCCGCGCGCTCGACGTGCTCCGCCGAGCGGGCGGCCGACCGGGGCACGTGTTCAACCTGGGCCACGGCGTGCTCCCGACGACCCCGGTGGGATCGCTGCAGCGCCTGGTCGACCTCGTCCACGAACGCTCCGCGCGGGAGGCTGGATGAGCGAGCGGATCGGCGTGCTCGTGATGGCGTACGGGACCGCGAGCGGTCCCGACGACATCGAGCGGTACTACACGGACATCCGTGGCGGTCGCCCGCCGTCCCTGGAGCATCTCGACGAGTTGATCGCGCGCTACCGCGCCATCGGGAACGTGTTCCCGCTGCTCGACACCACGCGCGCGCAGGCTGACGGGTTGGTCGAGCGGCTGAACGGACCCGGCGGCGACCGGTTCCGGGCGTACCTCGGCATGAAGCACTCGCGGCCGTTCGTCCCCGAGGCCGTCGAGCAGATGCGCGCCGATGGCGTCGGTCGGGGCGTGGGCATCGTCATGGCGCCGCATTGGTCCGGGATGTCGGTGGAGACCTACGTGGAGCGCGTGCAGGTGGCGGCCGAGGGCGGTGGTCCGGACATCACCTTCGTGCGCCACTACCACGACCACCCGATGTTCGTGGGCTTCCTCGCCGGCCGCGTCTCGGAAGCGATCAGGGATCTCCCGCCCGAGGTCCGAGGCTCCATGACCGTGCTGTTCACGGCGCACTCCTTGCCGGTGCGGACCGTCGACGACGGGACCCTCCGATGCAAGACGTGCGACTGCGACCGGTCGTGCCGATACCGTGACGGCCTCCAGGAGACCGCCGATCTGGTGGCCGGGCAGCTGGGTCTGGATAGCTACGGGATCGCGTGGCAGTCCGCCGGGCGCACGGCCGACCCATGGTGGGGACCACCGGTCGAGGAGGTGATCCCCGAGCTCGCGGCCGCCGGACGGAGCGCGGTCGTCGTCTGCAGCGCCGGGTTCGTCGCCGACCACCTCGAGACCCTCTTCGATCTCGACATCGAGGCGCGAGGATCGCCCTGGAGGCGGGCATCGCGTTCGCTCGGACCCGCATGCCGAACGCGGACCCCGCGTACCTCGACGTCTTGGCGCAGGTCGTCCGGGACCACCTCGCGGAGGTCCACGTTTGACGTTGACCAGCCGTGTGATCGTCGTGGGCGGTGGTGTGAGCGGTCTCACGGCGGCCTCTCGCCTCGGCGAGAAGGAGCCGGCGCCTGTGGTGATGGTGCTGGAGGCGGCGGCGCACGCCGGCGGGAAGCTCGCGAGCGCGGAGGTCGGCGGCGTGCGCGTGCCGGCGGGAGCCGATTCCTTCCTGGCGCGGAAGCCCTGGGCGGTCGAGCTCTGCCGGGAGCTCGGGATCGGGAGCGACCTGGTCCCGCCGGCCGAGAGCGGCGCCTGGCTGTGGACCGCGAGGGGGCTCGTGCCGTTCCCGACCGGGACGGCGTTCGGGATCCCCGGCGACGTCGGCGATGTGTTCCGCTGGCCCGGGGTCTCCCGGAAGGGCCGCCGTCGTGCGCTGCTGGATCTGGTGAAGGCGAAGCGGAAGGTGGACGGCGACGAGACGCTCGGCGCGCTCCTCCGCCGCCGCCTCGGCGACGAGGCCACCGACCTCGCCGTGGGGCCGCTGCTGGCCGGTCTGCACGCGGGCGACGTGGACCGTCTGTCGGTGCAGGCGACGTTCCCCGAGCTCCAAGCATGGGAGCGGTCACAGGGGTCGCTCATCCGCGGCGCGCAGGCCACCTCGAAGGCAGCGGGGCGCGGCACCGACCCCGGCCCCATGTTCCTGCGGCCGCGGCACGGGGTCGAGGCGCTGACGGACGCCTTGGCGGACCGTCTCGGCCCGACGGTCCGCACGGGGGTCGCCGTGACCGGCCTCGAAGAGGCCGGTCACGGCTGGGCGGTCCGCACGGTCGGCGGCGAGCGACTCGCCGCCGACGCCCTGGTCCTCGCCGTCCCGGCGGCCGCCGCAGCCGAGCTGCTCACGGCGGTCGCGCCCGACGCCGCACGAGGGCTCGCCGCGATCCGCTCGGTCTCTACCGCCTCGGTGCTGATGGTCTACGGCGCTGACACGGCCGCCGCCCTCCCGCACGGGAGCGGCTTCGTGGTCCCGCGGGGCCGCGCGCCCATGACCGCCTGCACGTGGCTCTCCTCGAAGTGGCCCGATCCGTCGTTCGGTACACGGGCGGTGCTGCGGTGCTTCGTGGGAGCCGATGGCGACGAGGACGTGCTCGACGCGCCCGACGAGGACATCGTGGAGGCGTGCGCGCGGCACCTCGCCGCGCTCCTCCCGCTCCCTGACCGGCCGGAACACGCACGGGTGATCCGCTGGCCGGCCGCCATGCCGCAGTACGAGCTCGGCCACCTGGACCGGGTCGCGGCGATCCGCGAGGCGCTCCCGCCCGGTATCGTCGTGACCGGCCAGTCCTACGACGGCACGGGCATCCCCGACTGCGTCCGGGCCGCCGGGACGGCCGCCGACCACATCGCCGACCACCTCGCGGCCGCCGAACGGGGCGGCGCCGACCGAACCGACCGGGAGACCGTCGCATGAGTGACACGATCTACGCCCTCTATCCCGTCTTCGCGGCCTCGTCCGACCTCCGGGAGATGTTGGCGAATCCGCCGATCGAGCTCGAGCGACGAAGGAGGTCGAGGAGCTCTTCGCCTCGTGGGGACCGACGATCTCGGTGCGCGGGACGTACTCCACGGTCGGGTTCCGCCCCGATGCCGATCTGATGCTCTGGCTCGTGGCGCCGACCCCCGACGACGTCCAGCGGGCGTTCGTCGAGTTCCGTCGCACGGAGGTGGGAGATCTGCTCGATCCCACCTGGTCGTTCATGGGCGTGGTGAAGCCCGCGGAGTTCACGGCCGACCACGCTCCCGCGTTCGTGAAGGGCGAGCCACCCGGCCGCTACCTCTGCGTGTATCCCTTCGTCCGCACCCCCGAGTGGTACCTCCTCCCGCGCGAGGAGCGCGCGGCGTTCCTGCAGGAGCACGGCGTCATCGGACGGGAGTTCCCCGAGGTGCTCGCGAACACCACGAGCGGGTTCGGCCTCGGCGACTGGGAGTGGATCCTGGCGTTCGAAGCAGAGCGCCTCGACGCGATCGTCGACTGCATCCGCCGGCTCCGCGACGCGAAGGCCCGGACGTTCACGAAGGAAGAGATCCCGTTCATCACGGGGATCCGGAAGGACGTCGCCGCCGCGATCGACGATCTCGTGTAGGACTTCCTGCTCAGTCCTTCGACCCGCTCTCCTCGAGGCTGGACGCGTGGTCGGGAACGTACGTGTAGAGGTCACGGGGCGGGCGCACGTACCCCTCGTCGCGCTGGCGATCGGGATTTCGATCTCCGGCAGCTCTTTCGGCGTGTACGGGACCTTCGACAGGAGGTGCGCGATGCAGTTCAGGCGCGCGCGCCGTTTGTTGTCGGCCTCGACGACGTACCACGGCGACTCCGAGGTGTCGGTGTGCACGAACATCTCGTCCTTGGCGCGCGAGTACTCGATCCACTTCGTCCGTGAGTACAGGTCCGTGGCCGAGAGCTTCCACCGCCGCATCGGGTCGTCGATGCGCTTCTCGAAGCGCCGCTCCTGTTCCTCGTCGCTCACCGAGAACCAGTACTTGATGAGGATGAGCCCGTCCTCGATGAGGAGGCGCTCGAAGATCGGGCATTGGCGGAGGAACCGCTGGTACTCCTGCGGGGTGCAGAAGCCGAGGACGCGTTCCACGCCGGCGCGGTTGTACCAACTGCGATCGAAGAGGGCGATCTCGCCGGCCGCCGGCAGCTCTTCGATGTACCGCTGGAAGTACCACTGGGTCTGCTGCCGTTCGGTCGGCTTGGGGAGCGCGACCACGCGTGTCGTGCGTGGGTTCATGTGCTCGGTGATCCGCTTGATGACGCCGCCCTTGCCGGCCGCGTCCCTTCCCTCGAACACGACGACGATGCGGGCGCCCGTCGCGCCGACCCATTCCTCCATCTTCACGAGCTCCTCCTGCAACCGGAGCAGCTCGGCCTCGTAGGGTTTGCGCCGGAGCTTGGGAGGTCGCTGGCGCTCCTGAGGTTCGCTCATGGCCCGGAGTCTATGCGCGGATCGGGCATCGCGGTCCCGTACCCTTGGGGTTGTGACGGCGGCCACGTCCTCCCTCGATGCTCCGACGAAACCCCGTCTCCGCGGGTGGCTCCACACCGGCGCCTTCGTCGTGAGCATCCCGGCCGGGATCGTGCTGATCGCGCTCGCACCAGGATCCGCAGCCCGGATCGGCGCCCTCGTGTACGTGCTCGCGCTCGCGGGGCAATTCGGTGTGAGCGCCCTGTACCACCGGGGCCGATGGGGCGAGCGTGGCCGCTTGCTCATGCGGCGCCTCGATCACTCGACGATCTTCGTGCTGATCGCGGGGACGTACACGCCGTTCTGTCTGTTCGTGCTCACCGGCCGGGCTGCATGGATCGTCTTGGCCGTCGTGTGGGCGGGCGCTCTGATCGGATCGCGACGAAGGTCTACCGCGTCGACCTGCACGTGCTCTCCGGGTTCCTGTATCTCGGGCTCGGGTGGGTGGCGATCGCCGTCTTCCCTTCGCTCGTCTCGGAGCTCGCCGGATGGCAGATCGCGCTCCTCGTCGCCGGCGGCGTGATCTACTCGCTCGGCGCGTTGGTGCTGGCGCTCAACCGCCCCGACCCGTTCCCGCGGATCTTCGGCTACCACGAGGTCTGGCATGCCGCGACCATCGCTGCCGCGGTCTGCTTCTTCACGGTGATCCTGTCGGTGTACGCGGCGGCGTGACGTCGTCCAGCAGCGCGCTCAGGCTCTCGATCGCCCGGTGACCGACGACCTGCGACACACCCTCCGCCGGCTCGACGCCGCGACGCAGGATCAACCGGGTGTCGATCCCGAGGGAGGCCGCGCCGTCGCAGTACGCGGTCTGGTCGTCCACGAAGATCGCCTCGGCCGGATCGGCGCTCAGGGCACGCAGCGCTGCTTCGTAGATGGCCGGCTCGGGCTTCGCCACGCCGATCTCGAACGAGAGGATCACGGCGTCGAACGCGTCGGCGAGCCTGAGGTGCTCGACGACCACCACCGTGTTGTGCGAGCAGTTGCTCACGAGTGCCGTCGCGATCCCACGGCTGCGGAGCTCCGACACCACCGCCATCGACTCCGGATAGGGACGGACGTGTCCGATCGAGAACGCGCGCTCCTCCGCGACGAGCTGCGCGACCAGGGCCGGGTCCGGCGTGACGCCGGCGGCCTCGATCACGGCGGTGAGGTCGCCCGCTTGATCGGGGAACGCCCCGGTGTTGCGCAGGGGCCGCGTCCGACGGAACGCGTCGCCCACCGTCTCCTCGGTGACGCCGAGGCGCTCGGCCAGTCGCGTGTGCCACCACGCCCAGTCGCCGTCGACCAGCGTGTCGTACAGGTCGATGAGCGCCGCGGGGGGAGGCATGCGGCCAGCGTAGCTGGCCGCATGCCGGTGGGCCGTGCCTCAGCCGGGTGCGTCGAAGAGATCCGCGAGGATACTCGTCGACGCGCGCCGCGCCGGTGATGGCGCCGGCTTCCGGGAGCGGGACGACCTCCGGACCCTGCTCGTCCAGGCACGCTCGGACGGCGTCGTCCTGCAGGAACCGCGAGACGATCGCGTACCCGTGGGCGTCGTCCGCACCGCGGGGCCGGCGGTAGTAACGCTGCGGGTAGGTGAGCACCAAGGTGTCCCGCGGCCGCGTGAGCGCGACGTAGAGCAGCCGTCGTTCCTCCTCCACCTCGTCGTCGTCGCGCAACGCCATGTCGGACGGGATGTGCCCGTCGGACACGTGGATCACGTGCACGACGTCCCACTCCAGGCCCTTCGCCGAGTGGATCGTCGAGAGGACGAGGTAGTCCTCGTCGAGGAGGGGCGGCCCGGCCAGGTCCGCCGTGGACGCGGGTGGGTCGAGCGTGAGCTCCGCGAGGAACCGACCGCGCGTCTCGTAGCCCTGGGCCAACAGCACGAGCTGCTCGAGGTCCTCCATGCGCGCACCGGGCGCCTCGTAGATCCGGGTCACCACGGGCTCGAGGTAGGCCCGGAGGCGCTCGAGCTGCCCGGCGGGCGAGAGGAGCTCTTGGTCGACGCAGGCGGCGAGCGCGGAGCGGAGCTCGCGCACGCCGCCGGACGCCGCCTTCGGGACCGACACCGGTTGGTCAACGAAGTTGACCAACGGTGACGGTCCGCCGACCCCGTCGCTGGGCGTGCGTCGCACGCCCAGCTCCTCCATCAGCCGCCGGGCCGACGCCGGCCCCATGCCCTCCGGCAGCTGCAGGATCCGGAACCACGCGATCTCGTCCCACGGGTTCTCGAGCACGCGCAGCAAGGACATGGCGTCCTTCACGTGCGCGGCCTCGAGGAACCGCAGCCCGCCGTACTTCACGAACGGGATGTTGCGCCGCATCAGCTCCACCTCGAGGAGGTCGGAGTGGTGTGCCGCCCTGAACAGGACGGCCTGCTCCTTCAACGGCACCCCGCGCTCCCGCTGCTCCAGGACAGAGCTGCAGATCACGCTCGCCTGCTCCGGTTCGTCGAGGCAGGCGCGCAGCAGGGGCCGCTCGCCGCTCGCCCGCTCGGTCCACAGGGTCTTCGCGTGCCGCTGTGGGCTCCCGGCGATCACCGCGTTCGAGACATCGAGGATCGGCTGCGTGCTCCGGTAGTTCCGCTCGAGCCGCACGATCGCCGCTCCGGGGAACCGTTCGGGGAACTCGAGGATGTTGCGCACGGTCGCCGCACGGAACCCGTAGATCGATTGCGCGTCGTCGCCGACCACGGTCAGGTTGCGGTCGCCGTCCGCCGGGCGCATGGCGCCGAGGATGTCGGCCTGGAGGGCGTTCGTGTCCTGGTACTCATCGACGAGGACATGGTCGAAGCTCTCTGCGAGCTGTGGTCCCGTCTGCGGTGACGCTGCCAGCGCCTTCCAGAACAGCAGGAGGTCGTCGAAGTCGAGCACCTGCTGGGACCGCTTGCGCTCGAGGTAGGCGGTGAAGATCGCGCGGATGCCGTCGGCTTCGTCCACGCACCAGGGGTAGTGGCGTTCGAGCACCGGATCGAGCTTGACCCCGGCGTTCACCACCCGCGAGTACGCGGCGGCGAGGGTCTCCTTGCGCGGGAAGCGGCGCTCCCGGGCCGCGAACCCCAGCTCTTCGCGGAGGAGGTTCATGACGTCGGCGGCGTCGGCCTGGTCGAGCACCGTGAAATCGGGCGAGAGACCCAGCGCCCGCCCGTTGAGCCGCAGGAGCCGGTTGGCCACCGCGTGGAAGGTGCCGCCCCATACCCGGCCGGTGCCGCCGCCGCCCGCCATCCGTTCGGCTCGGCCGAGCATCTCGCGCGCGGCCCGGCGGCTGAACGTGAGGAGCAGGATCCGCTCGGGGCGGACGCCGTCGCTCGGCGATCAGCCAGGCGACGCGGGCCGCGAGGGTGGTGGTCTTGCCCGTGCCGGCACCCGCGACGATCAGGAGCGGCCCGCCGCCGTGGGTCGCCGCCGCACGCTGCTCCGGGTTCAGGTCCTCGAACATGCGTTCGGAGTCTAGTCGCGACCCGGGACGCCTCCGGGAAATCCGCGGGTACCGACCTTCGGCCGTGTCCCCGCCGAACGGCCGACGGTAGGTTTCCCTACATGCGGCATCTGCTTCCCCTCCTGGTCGCCATCGCGGCCGTGGCCACCGGGCTCGCGCTCGCCCGTGCTCGGGCGTTCGCGGGGCTGGAGCCGGCGGTCCGGCGACCCCGGTTGGTCGCGGCCGTCGCGATCTGGCTGGCCGCCGTGGGGGTGGGGCTGCTCGCGATCGGCTGGTGGACCTGGACCGTCGTGCCGCCCGGCACGAGCGCGTCCCTCGGCTCGAGCGTGGCCTACGTGGGCGCCGCGGTCGAGCTCTTCTTCGCCGCGATGCTGGCGCCGAGCGCCTTCCGCGCCGCGGTCTCGGAGAACCCGAGCTGGTGGGAGCGCCGCAGGTAGTCCTCCGCGGCTGCGGCCAGAGCGGCGGTAGCGTCGCCCGATCCGGCCGGGATCGTCGCCGCCACGAACGTTCCGCGCCGCCCGCGCCCTTCGAGCCACCCTTCGTCCTCCAACGCGGCGTACGCGCGGGCCACCGTGTTCGGCGCCAGCTGTAGCTGCTGGGCGAGGCCTCGCACGGTGGGGAGGCGGTCGCCGGGCAGGAGCCGGCCGCTCCGGATGCGCCGGATCACGCCGTCGCGCACCTGCTCCCACGGCGGCGCCGCGCCGGTCCTCGCGATCGCGATCCTCATGCGAGCGAGTATGCCAACGGGGACCGGCCGTCACGCGAGCGACGCTCCGCACTAGGGTTGTCGGATGGCGTCTGACGAGCCCGAGCCGAGGATCGAGATCACGGTCGACGGCCCGTACCAGATCCGCGGTGCGCTGCCGGTCGTGCGCACCGCGCCCGATCGAGACCAGATACGGCGAACCGGTCGCGTGGGCCCCCGACGAGCCGCTGGACGTGCCACCGGATGCCCGTCTGTGCCGGTGCGGCCGCTCATCCACCAAGCCGTTCTGCGACGACGCTCACCTACGCAACGGGTTCGACGGCACGGAGGTCGCCGATCGGGGGGCGTACGACGACCGCGCCCACGCGTATCGCGGACGAGGCCTCACGTTGCACGACGACATCTCGCTCTGCACGCATGCGGGGTTCTGCGGTGACCGGTTCCAGACGGTGTGGGAGATGTTGCCGCAGGCGAGCGACCCGGAAGTCCGCGAACGGATCCGCCACATGACGGCCCTGTGTCCGTCGGGAAGGATCGTGACGGAGCTCGACGGTGCCGATGCCCGTGATGAACCAGCGTTCGAGCCCTCGATCGCGATCGAGGAGAACGGACCGGTGTGGGTCCGGGGCGCCGTCCCGGTGGTCGGCGCCGACGGTGTCCCGTACGAGGCTCGGAACCGCCAGACGCTCTGTCGGTGCGGTGGCTCGGGGAACAAACCGTTCTGCGACGGTTCCCACCGCGTGAACGGCTTCCGGGACGACTGACCGGGCGACGACCTATGTCGTCGCCCGGCGCGCGCCGACCCGGTTACGCCGATGCCGCGAGGCCGAGGCTGCGGACCACGTCGGCCGGGAAGGTGTGGCAGTAGGGCTCGTGGCCCTTCGTCTCGTACCACCGCTGGTGGTAGTCCTCGGCGGGGTAGAACCGCGTGAGGACCTCGATGGTCGTGGCGATCGGTCGGTCGAACCGCGTCTGCGTCCGGGTCTTCGACGCCTCCGCGGTCGCCCGCTGCTCGTCGGTCTCCGGCAGGATCACGCTGCGGTACTGGTCGCCCACGTCCGGCCCCTGCCGGTTCACCTGCGTCGGATCGTGCATCGCCCAGAACACCTCGAGCAGCTGCTCGAAGGTCACGACGTCGGGATCGAAGGTGATCTGGACCACCTCCGCATGTCCGGTCCCGTGTCTGCACACCTCCTCGTAGGTCGGGTCCGTGGTGGTGCCTCCCGCGTAGCCGCTCACGACGTCGAGGACGCCGGGGACCCGCCGGTAGACCCACTCCACGCCCCAGAAGCAGCCCGCACCGAGGGTGGTTGTTTCGGTTCGCATGGATCGTGTCTCCTTCCGCTCACCCTTCAGTGTGGGTGGTGGGTCGATCCGTTGCACGCTGACGGTGGCCCGCCGAGGCCGTGCGGGTTCGGCTGCTACGGTCCGCCATCATGGATCAGGGCGAGACCGAGCGGAGCCAGCACGTGATCGCCGGGGAGATCTACGGCACGATCGTGTACCTCACCATCCTGGTGCTCCTCGAAGAGGATCGGACGACGCCGCGCGACATCATCGGCATCCTGCTCGCCACCGGGTTCGTGTTCTGGCTGGCCCACGTGTACGCGTTCCTCATCCCCCGGATCGCCTCCGACGGAGGGCTCCGGGTCCGGGGTGTCGTCGAGACCGCTCGGGACCAGATCGGGATCCTCGTCGCGGTCGCGATCCCGGTGACCCCGCTCCTCCTCGCGGAGCTCGGCGTCCTCTCCGATCGAGCCGGGTACCGAGTGGCGACCGCGGCCGGACTGGCCGCGCTCGCCGCGTTCTCGTTGCGCGAGGCCCGTGCAGCGGGCCTCGCTTGGCCCCGCGCGTTGGCCCTCTCCGGCGTCCTCCTGCTCGCAGGCGTGGGTCTGTTGCTCCTCGAGGTCTCCCTGCACTGACCGCTCGCCCGCGGCCGTGGTGTACGCTGCGCCCTCTCGTTGAACGGAGATTCAAACCATGTCCGACCTGCGATCGAACCGCTACGACGCGATCGTGATCGGCGGCGGTCACAACGGCCTCGTCGCGGCGGCCTACCTGGCCAAGCACGGAGCCCGCACGGTGGTGCTCGAGAAGCGCCACAAGACGGGTGGCGCGGCCGACACGATGGAGCCGTGGCCGGACGAGCTGCCGGGCGTGAAGGTCAACACCCTCAGCTACACGATGTCGCTCATGCCGCCGTCGGTGCGCCGCGACCTTCAGCTCGAGCGCTTCGGCTTCAAGCTGCTCCCACTCGGCCAGGGCTACCTCCCGCTCCGCGATGGAGGCTCGATCATCCAGGCCGAGGACGACGCCGTCACCCGCGCCTCCATCGAGAAGATCTCGAAGCGCGACGCCGACGCCTACTTCGCGTTCTACGACTGGATCAGCCGGATCTCGAACATCCTCGGTCCGATGCTCATGCGGACCCCGCCGCACGTGGGGTCGAAGCGGTTCCGCGACATCAAGGACGTCGCGATGCTCGGGTGGCAGCTCCGCAAGGAGATCGACGAGAGCACCGTCGCCGACATCACCCGCCTCTTCTCGATGAGCGCCACCGATCTGCTCGACCGCTGGTTCGAGTCACCCGTCATCAAGGGCTTCATGGCGGTGAACGGGATCATCGGGACGTGGGCGGGACCCGACGCGCCCGGGACGGCGTACGTGCTCATGCACCACTCGGTCGGCGACATCGGCGACGGCCAGGTGGCGAGCTGGGGCTTCGTCGAGGGCGGGATGGGCGCCGTCGCGAAAGCGTGCGAGGAGTCGGCGAGGTTCTTCGGTGCGGAGGTCCGCGTCGACGCGGCGGTCTCCACGATCCGGACGTCCAACGGCCGCGTGACCGGCGTGGTGCTCGACGACGGCGAAGAGATCGCGGCGCCGCTCGTGGTGACCGCCTGCCACCCGAAGATCACGTTCCTCCAGCAGCTCGATCGTGCCGAGCTGCCGGAGGCGTTCGTCCAGGACATCGAGCACTGGAAGACCCGGAGCGGCACGGTGAAGGTGAACCTGGCGCTGTCGCGCCTGCCCACCTTCACCGCCGACCCCGGGTTCGACCCCGAGATCCACGGTGGTGGCGATCGAGCTGCTCGACGACGTCGAGCAGCTCGAGCGCGCGTACCAGGACGCCCGTTTCGGCCGGGCGGCCGCGCTCCCGTTCAGCGACACCGAGATCCCCACGGTCGTGGACCACACGCTCGCGCCGGAAGGCATCCACACGATGTCGATGTTCACGCAGTGGGTGCCGGCGGACTGGGCCGACGACGAGGACGATCATTTGCCGGAGCTCGAGGCGTACGCCGACCGGCTGATGGACCACCTGGAGGCGGTGGCTCCCGGCTTCAAGGACTCGGTGCTGGCGCGGCAGATCATCGGCCCGAAGCAGATGCAGGAAGGCTGGGATCTGCTGGGCGGCAACATCTTCCACGGCGAGCTCACGGTGGATCAGCTCTTCCATCTGCGTCCGGCCGTCGGCTACGCCGACTACCGGACGCCGATCCACGGGCTGTATCAAGCATCGAGCGCCACGCACGCGGGGGGCGGGGTGACCGGGCTGCCCGGTCACCACGCGGTCCGCGAGATCCTCAAGGACAAGCGGCACCCGAAGGGCTGACCTACGCGTCCGGGTCCGCCGCGATCCTGCCCGCTGCGATCGCCTCCACGAACGTCGCGTGGTCGCGTGCGTTCTGGTCGGCGTAGGCGACGGCGAAGTCGGTGATCGCGGCGTCGAACGCCTCACCCTTCCCGACGTACGCGGCGATCGCGATCCGATCGCCCCACCGCGCGTGGGCGCGCGCCAGGGTGGCTCCGCAGATCCGCGCGTACAGGGTGGCTCCCGGCACGAGCAGGGCGTCGACGTCGACGCCGCCCTTCCAGTCGTGGAGCTGCCTGATGTAGTAGTCGCGGGTCTGACCGTCGAGGCCGGTCACGCGTTGCCAGCCCAAGAAGATGTCGCTCGCCGCCTGCATCGTGCGCTGACCGAGCACCACGCGTTCCCCCTGGTGCCGACGCCGGGTCTCCCCGACGGAACGCTCCAGGACCGACGCCTGCGCCTCCTTGGCCTGCAGGAACAAGGGATCCTCGCCGCCACGTCCGACGAGCAGGAGGATGTAGCAGCGGGTCCCGACGCTCCCGACCCCGACCACCTTGCGAGCGGCATGCACGTACCGGTACTCCTCGATCGGGTGATGGTGCTTCGCGAGCGTGCGTCGATACGAGCGGAGCAGGTTCTCGATCAACCCCGCGGCGTCCTCCCACACGCTCCCCGGCACCGCGAGGTCCTCGAGGGGAACGATCAGCGGGGGATCGGCCACGATCCGCACGGCGCCGTCCACCTCGTCGACCCGTTTGGCGAAGACCCGCTCGTGATCCCTCGTCCGTGCCTTCGCGATGTGTCGTTCGGCCGTCCGGGCCTCCCGCCGGGAGAGCCGGTCCTTCCGGACCTCCTCCTCGAGCTGAGCGAGCAGGTCCCCCGCCTCGAGATGGTCGTACCAGGCATCCAGGGCCGACCCCGTGGCTGCCCGCCGCATGCGCTCCCGATACTCCCGCACCCCCGCCATGACGACGGCGCGACGGTCCGTCCGGCTGAACCCTCGGTCGCGACCGTTGACCTCGAAGCTCGTGGCCAGTCGCTTCACGTCCCATTCCCACGGTCCGGGCAGCGTCTCGTCGAAATCGTTGATGTCGAACACGATCCGGCGCTCGGGCGTGCCGTAGAGGCCGAAGTTCGACAGGTGGGCGTCACCGCAGAGCTGCACGGTGATCCCGCTGCGCGGTGTCGTCGCCAGGTCGGCGGCCATCAGGAGCGCCGCCCCCCGGTAGAAGGCGAACGGGGACGCAGCCATCCGTCCGTGACGGATCGGGACGAGCTCGGGAAGGCGGTCCGCCGCCTGTCCTTCCAAGAGGGCCACCGGATCGGGCCGGTCCGCCGCCGGCTCCCACCGCCCGTGGCTCGACCGCGGGGTCTCGACCCTGGCGGCCCGTCCCCGGGCGCTTCGCTCCTCCGCGCTGCGGTCCGTCCACCCGCGCCCGCCGCTCCCACGTTCCGCCGCCATCGACCGCAGGGTATCGGGGGATCGAGCCACGGGCAGGCGGTCTGTGGCAACCGTTCGGACTAGGGTTCCACGGGTGAACGACTGGTTCCAGGGCGTGACGACCGCCCGGACGTACGAACGGAGCCGGCTCGGTCGGGATCTCCTCGCCGGCATCGTCCTCGCGGGCTTCCTGGTTCCGGTCGGGATGGGCTACGCGCAGGCGGCAGGTCTGCCGGCGATCAACGGCCTCTACGCGACCATCGTGCCGCTGCTGGTGTATGCGTTGCTCGGCCCCTCGCGCGTGATGGTGCTCGGACCGGATTCCTCGCTCGTCCCCGTGATCGCCGCGTTCGTCGTCTTGCTCGGCGCCGGTTCCCCCGAGCGGGCCGTGCAGATCGCGGCAACGCTCGCCGTCGTGACCGGCGCCCTCATCGTCCTCACCGGGGTCCTGCGGCTCGGGTTCGTGACCGAGCTGCTCTCGCGGCCGGCGCGGGTCGGCTACCTGACCGGGATCGCCCTGATCATCGTGCTCGGGCAGCTCCCCAACCTGCTCGGGTTCCCCTCGTCCGGCGATGACGTGATCCAGGAGATCGGTGCGATCGTCGAAGGGATCGAGGATGGCGCGACCGACGTCGCGGCGTTGGCCGTCGGTCTCGCCGCGATCGCGATCATCCTCGTCATCTCGCGGTTGTGGCCTCGGTTCCCGGGGGTCTCCCTGGCGCTGCTCGGGGGGATCGCGGCGGTCGCCGTGCTCGATCTGACCGTCGCCACCGTCGGACGCCTGCCGTCGGGACTCCCCTCCTTCGCGCTCCCGTCGATGGCCTGGGGGAACTCCCCGAGTATCTGGGCGCGGCCACGACCCTCGCCCTGATCGCGGTGGCGGACACGAGCGTGCTGTCGCAGTCGCTGGCGATGCGCCGGCGGGAGGAGGTGGATCCCGACCACGAGCTGGTTGCCGTGGGCGCGGCCAACGTGGCGACGGGCCTGTTCCAAGGGTTCCCGATCAGCGCCAGCGCCTCTCGGACCCCGGTCGCGATCGCAGCCGGCGCGACGTCGCAGCTCGCGCCGCTGGTGGGAGCGCTGGCCGTGACCGCCATGCTCGTGCTCGCCCCGGGCCTCCTGCGGGATCTGCCTCAGTCGGTGCTCGCGGCGGTGGTCATCACCGCGGTCATCAAGCTGGTGGACATCGGAGAGAATCCGCCGGCTCTGGCGGATGCGCCGCGCCGAGTTCGTGCTGTGGCTGGCTGCGTTCGTCGGCGTCGTGCTCCTGGGGGTGCTCCTCGGGATCTTCGTGGCCATCGTGCTGTCGCTGGCCGACTTCGTGCGCCGCGCGTGGCGACCGCACGACGCCGTCCTCGGAAGGGTGGACGAACTGAAGGGCTATCACGACCTCGAGCGGTTCCCCGAGGCACGCACGATCCCCGGTCTGCTGATCTTCCGGTTCGATGCGCCCTTGTTCTTCGCGAACGCCGAGCACTTCCGGCGCGAGATCCGCGCCCGCGTCGCTCATGCGGAGGAGCCGATCCGCTGGATCGTGATCGCGGCCGAACCGATCACCGATGTCGACACCACCGCTGCAGCGATGTTCGACGAGCTCCTCGACGAACTCGAGGCCGCCGGCATCACGATGGCGTTCGCCGAGATGAAGGACCCTGTCAAGGATCGTCTCCGCGCCTACGGCCTGTACGCGCGGATCGGAGACGCGCACTTCTTCCCGACGCTCGGCACCGCGATCGACGCCTACGTGCAGGCGGAGAACGTACGGTGGGTCGACTGGGAGGAGCGGGACCGGGGCGACGAGGAGCGGTAGCTCGCTCTCTCGACCGTCAGTGCCGCGTGCCGCGACGCCGCCGGAACCACGCCACCGTTCGCTCGACCGCTTCCTCGTGCGGTGTCACGACGAAGCCCGGGAAGGCGCCTCGGAACGTGGAGGCGTCGCTCGTGAACGGCCGGTCCCATTGGTCCATCACCTCGGCGAGCGCCCCGATGTCGCGGTCGAACAGACCAGCGAGTCGGATCATCCCGCGTGAGGTGACCGTGAAGTGGGGTTCGTGCCCGGCGGCGCGGGCGACGAGCTCGATGAACGCGCGGCCCGTCATGGGAGGGGCGGCCGGGAGGTGCCAGACCTCACCGTCGGCGCGGTCGCTCGTGCCGAGGACCACCAACCCTTGGGCGAGATCGTCGAGGAAGTGCTCCGTGTGCTGGACGTCCGGATCGGCGATCCACCGGGCCTTCTTCCCTCGGATCGCGGCCTCGAACAGCCGTCGGCCGAGAGCTGAGTCGAGACCCCCCGGCCCGTAGTAGTCCGACGCCCGGCCGATCGTGACGCGCAGGTCACCCCTGGCGTGCCGCTCCAACAGGTCGTTCGCCATCGCCAGGCGGACCTTGCCCTTGGTCGACCGGGGCCGTGTCGGACTGGTCTCGGTCAGCGGACCTTCGACCGGCCCGTACATGTAGAGGTTGTCGGCCAGGACGAGCTTGGCGGCCGCGCGGGTGGTCGCATCCGCCACCGACGCCGTCATCGACGGGAACTCCGCCGCCCACCGGCTGTAGCGCGGCTGCGCGGCGTGGTAGACGACCGCGGCTCCGGCCAGGACCTCCTCGAGCCGTGCGGCGTCCGTCACGTCCGCGACGGCCTGATCCATCCGGGCTCGGTCGACGCCATCCGGGACCCCCACGTTGCCCCGCCGGCTCACCGCCCGCACCGGGGTCCCTCGGTCCATGAGCGTCCGGACCAGCGCGCCGCCGATCCCGCCGCCGGCGCCGAGGACAACGTGCACGCCTTTCATCGTCGGGCTCCGAGCCTAGTCGTTCCGACGTGGCCCCCCTGGGGGACCTGGAGATGTAGCCGAAGGTCCCATGTACCCGGAAGTGCCTGCCCGCCGATACCCGGAACCGGGTAACACAGCGCCGACCGAAGGACGGCCGGCGAGAGGGGGGAGTGACATGCGGCAATGGGAGCTCGTCGGGATCACCGACCACGAGCCGGAGTGGTTCCCTTCGCGTGAAGGGGATCGGGAGGAGAACCGCGTGCGCTGGACGTTCTTCTGGTCGACGGATACGGACCTGCGGTTCCGGACCGTGAGCGATGCTGCGGCGGCTGCACTCGGACAGCCTGCGTGGCGCTGTGAGGGGCAGGACCTGCTCGCGACGTTCGGCATCGAGGGGGCGAACCTCGCCGTCCTCGAGGCGCACACCGAGGCGCTCGAGGGCGGCGAGGCAACCTTCTCGCTGGAAGGGGACGGCCGCAGGATCCGGTGCCGGGTGGAGCCCACCCACGCAGCCGATGGGTGCGTGATCGGGACCTTCTGCCTGGCCACGGACGACGACGCGGACGACGGGCCGTTCGAACCCGGACGTCGCCGTCTCGCGACGGCAGCGGCCTAGAGGCGTCACCCCGGGAAGGAGGCCGCGGCCTCGAGCACCTGCGCAACCTCGGCGTCGCCGTGGGCCGTACAGAGGGTCCACAGCTCGAAGCCCGAGGGAGGGAGGGCCACCCCCCGCCCCAGCTGGTGGTGGAAGAAGCGCGCGTAGCGCTCGAGGTCCGCGGTCTCCGCCCCACCGAAGTCCCGGACGGGATCTTCGGTGAAGAACACGCTGAACAGCGATCCGGCCCGGTTGATCGTGGCGGGGATCCCGCTCCCGGCGAAGGCTTCCGCGAGGCCCGCGATGAGGACGTCGGCGGTCCGTTCGAGCTCCCGGTAGGGGTCGGTGGTCCGAGCGAGGTCGAGGGCGGCGATCCCCGCCGCCACCGCGACCGGGTTCCCGCTGAGGGTCCCCGCCTGGTAGATGGGCCCGACGGGGGCCAACCGTTCCATCAGCTCCCGTCGCCCGCCGAACGCGGCGCACGGGAACCCCCCACCCATCACCTTGCCGAGCACCGTCAGATCGGGCGTCACGCCGTAGAAGGTCTGGGCTCCTCCGTACGCGATGCGGAACCCGGTGATCACCTCGTCGAAGATCAACAGGGAGCCGTGTCGGTCGCAGAGCGTTCGGAGCCCTTCGAGGAAGCCCGGCTCCGGAGGGACCACGCCCATGTTGGCGGCCACCGGCTCCACGATCACGGCGGCGATCGCGTCGCCGCGTTCTTCGAAGACGTCGCCGACGGCGGTCAGGTCGTTGTACGGGACCGTCAGCGTGTCGCGAACCGCGCCCTCGGTGACGCCCGAGCGAGCCGGGCAGGCCGAACGTGGCGAGGCCGCTGCCGACGCCCTTCGTGAGGAGGGCGTCGGCGTGTCCGTGGTAGCAGCCCTCGAACGTGAGGATCTGGTCACGTCCGGTCGCACCTCGCGCCAGGCGTATGGCGCTCATCGCCGCCTCCGTGCCCGACGACACCAGGCGGACCTGCTCGACCCCGGGGAGCGCGTCGACGATGCGCGAGGCCAACCCCACCTCGAGCTCGGTGGGCGCGCCGAACGACGTCCCACGGCGGGCGGCCTCGATCGCGGCCTCGACGATCTCGGGCCGGGCGTGGCCGAACAGCAGCGCGCCCCAGGACTGCACGAGATCGACGTACCGGGTCCCGTCGGCATCCCACACGAAGGCGCCCTCGCCTCGCACGTAGAAGCGCGGCGTCCCGCCGACCGCGCCGAACGCGCGGACGGGCGAGTCGACGCCGCCCGGGATGAGGCGGCGAGCGCGGTCGAACAGGGCCTCGTTCCGGTCCGATCCCTCCCCTTCTCGGCTCATGCACCGGATGCTACGGGCGCCGAGGTCGGTTGACGCGGGGGCCCGCCGCCGGGAACCTTGCCCGATGCAGGAGCCGCACCGAGGACCGGAAGCTCCTTCGCCCGAGGGTCCCTCCCCGCGCAAGCTGATCACGCCCGGGCGCGTGATCGCCCTCATCGTCTCCGCGATCGGTCTCTACGTCGTCTGGCCGTCGCTCGTCGCCGTGCTCGCGTCCGCCGGCGATCTCGACGAGATCAGGTGGCCCTGGTTCCTCGTGATCGGTGCCCTCGAGGCCGCGAGCTACGGATGCATGTGGTTGCTGATCGGCCTGACGCTCGGTTCGCGGCGGTGGTACCTCATCGGGACGTCGCAGGTGGCGGGCAACGCCTTCTCGAAGGCCGTGCCGGGCGGCAGCGCGGCGGGCGCGGCCCTGCAGTTCCGGATGCTCACCGACGGCGGCATCCCCGCGCCGAAGATCGCGGCGGGCCTGACGGCGGTCTCCCTCATCAACGTGGCGACCTTGTTCGCGATGCCGCTCTTCGCGCTGCCGGCCATCCTCGGCGGTGCGGCGATCAACGATGGCTTGGCGCGCGCGGCGTGGCTCGGCCTGGGGGCGTTCGTGCTCCTGTTCGCGGGCGGTGCGGCATTGCTGCTGGCCGACAAGCCCGTGCACCTCGCCGCTCGTGGGGTGGAGAAGCTGCACAACCTGTTCCTGCGCCGCCGGCCCCCACTCGAGAACCTCACGGAACGCCTCACGCACGAGCGCGACACGGTCCGGACGATCTTGGGGAAGCGTTGGGCGGGCGCCATCGTGCGGTCGATCGGCAACGTGGCGTTCGATTACGGCGCGCTGCTGGCGGCGCTCGTCGCGGTGGGAGCGAGCCCGCGTCCATCCCTCGTCCTGCTTGCCTACGTGGGGGCGGTCGTGATCGGGATGTTCCCGATCACGCCGGGAGGCTTGGGGTTGGTCGAGGCGGGACTGGCCGGGATGCTCGTCCTCGCGGGTGTGAGCGGCGCGCAGGCGACGCTCGCGACGCTCGCGTACCGGCTCGCGTCGTACTGGGGGCCGTTGCTGGCCGGAGGGGTCGCCTACTACCTGTACAAACGCCGGGCACCGAAGTGGCGGGCGAGGGCTGCCGCCGCGGCGGAGGGCGTCGGGCCGTGACGTCGCTCCGCGGGCTGGCTGCCGCGGTCAGGGATCGCCGGGTGGGGTCGCACGAGCTCGTGGCGGAGTCGATCCGCCGTATCGAGGCTCTCGATCCGGACCTGGGCGCGGTGGTGGCGCTCCGGCCGGAGGCACTCGACGATGCGCGGGTCCTCGATGGTCTGATCGCCGACGGCGACGATCCGGGTCCGCTCGCCGGGCTGCCGCTCCTGGTGAAGGACATCACCGATGTGGCGGGCGTGCGGACCACGTTCGGCTCCGTGGCGTTCGCGGGGGCGGCGCCGGCGGCGATGGACGCCGCGGTGGTCGCCCGCCTCCGCGCCGCCGGCGCCGTCGTGGTGGGCAAGACGAACACGCCGGAGTTCGCGGCGGCCGGCTACACGACCAACCTGCTGTTCGGCCCGACGAGGAACCCGTGGAACCGCGAGCGGAACCCCGGCGGCTCCAGCGGCGGCTCGGCCGCCGCGCTCGCCGCCGGCCTCGCCCCGATCGCGACCGCCACCGACGGCGGCGGTTCGATCCGCATCCCCGCGTGCTACTGCGGGCTCGCGGGGCTCAAACCGACGAACGGGGTGATCGGCCGTGATCCGATCCCGAACTGGCTCGACCTCTCCACCGACGGCCCGTTCTCCGCTCACGCCGACGACCTGGCGCTCCTGCTCGACGTGCTGCGCGGTCCGGTCGCGGGCGACCCGACCGCGCTCCCGGACTGGGCGGGGCGACCGCCGGCCGAGCCGACGACGCTCCGCGTCGTCGCGCTCGACCGGCTCTGGGACGACGCGCCCCTGACCGACGCGGCCGCCGTCCCGTTCGCACGGGCCGTCGCCCGCTTCGTGGAGGTCTTCGGCGTGGATGTCGAACGACCGCCCCTCGACGATCCGTACCCGGATGCGTCGATGGGCTGGGACTGGTTCCTCGTGTGCGCGTGCGAGCACGCGCACCATCTCGGCAGGGCGTGGATCGAGGAGCACCACGACGATCTGACCGAGGGAGCGGCTTCGTTCCTCGACCTCGGGTTGGGTGTGAGCGCCCGAGGAGTACGTGGACGCGCGGCGCCGGCGGTTCGGCTATGCGCGGTGCCTGGACGAGTACCTCGGCGACGACGGACTGCTGCTGACCCCGGTCATGGCGGTCGACGCCTGCCCGGCGGACGGCCCCGGTCAGCAGCGCGAGTCGGGCTGGTACGTGACCGAGGCCCAGAACATCACGGGGCACCCGGCGCTCTCGCTGCCGGCCGGGTCGTTCCCGAGCGGCGTGCCGTTCGGTCTGCAGGTCACCGCGCCGCGCTTCCGCGACGATCTGCTTCTCAGCGTGGCGCGCCGGTGGGAGGAAGCCGAGCCCTGGCCGCTCGTGGCGCCGGGCTACGAGCCGTTCGACGCCTAGTCGCTCAGCCGGTCCGCAGCCACTCGGCCGCGTCCTTCGCGTGATACGTCAGGATCAGGTCGGCGCCGGCGCGCCGGATCGACGTCAGGATCTCGAGCACGACACGCCGTTCGTCGATCCAGCCGTTCTGCGCCGCGGCCTTCACCATCGCGTACTCGCCGCTCACGTGGTACGCGGCCATCGGGAAGCCGGTGGTGTCCTTCGCGACGCGGACGATGTCCAGGTAGGGGAGGGCCGGCTTCACCATCACGATGTCGGCCCCTTCCTCGATGTCGGTGAGGATCTCGCGGATCGCTTCGTCGGCGTTCGCCGGGTCCTGCTGGTAGCCGGTGCGGTCGCCGAACCGTGGGGCTCCCTCCGCGGCCTCGCGGAACGGCGCGTAGAGCCCGCTCGCGAACTTGGCCGCATAGGCGACGATCGCGACATCCTCGTGCCCCGTCCCGTCGAGCTGCTCGCGGATGGCCGCGACCTGCCCGTCCATCATCCCGCTCGGTCCCACCATGTGGACGCCGGCTTCAGCCTGCGCCTCGGCGATGCGCCGGTAGAGCACGAGCGTGGCGTCGTTGTCGACCTCGTCCTGGTCGTTCAGCACGCCGCAGTGCCCATGATCGGTGTACTCGTCCAGGCAGAGATCCGCGATCACGACGGCGTCGTCGCCGAAGTCATCCCGGAGCGCGCGGATCGCTCGCTGTCCGATGCCGTCGGGGTTCCAGGCCTCCGAGCCCTCAGCGTCCTTGCGGGCGGGGACGGCGAAGAGCATGAAGGCGAGGACGCCACGCTCACGGATCTCGAGGGCTTCCTTGCGGAGCGACTCGATCGTGTGCTGCATCTGCCCGGGCATCGCGTCGATGGGGACGGGCGCGTCCAGGCTCTCCTTGACGAACAGCGGGGCGATCAGGTCGGTCGGGCGGACATCGGTCTCGCGCACGAGCGAGCGGAGCGCCGGGGTGCGGCGGAGACGGCGGGGCCGGTGCTGTGGGAAGGGCATGAGGCCGGCCATTCTAGGCTCACCCGGCCTGGCGAACGAGAACGGCGCCCCCCGCGGGGGCGCCGTTCTCGTGGGTGCGGAGCGCCGAGCGTGTCAGGCGGTGGCGCCCGCGTAGTCCTTCGTCTCCGTCGGTGTCACCGTCACCGCGTCGACCTTCCTCGCGTGCCGGAAGCCGAGGATCGCCAGGACCAGCAGCGCGATGCCTGCCGCCACCATGAAGTACCCGGCCCACAGGGCGATCGTTGCCACGGTCCACCAGCCGTACGCGTTCAGGAGGATCGAGCGGAGCGTCTCACCCTTGAACAGGGTGTCGGCCATGCCTTGCAGCTCGGCCGCGGTGTCGGGGTCCAGCCCCTCCTCACGTGCCGCGGCGCTGGTCTCCGAGTAGGTCGCCCCGTCGTTCACTTCGGCGAGGTGTCCCCCGATGTAGCGGGAGAACGCCTCTGCCTGGGCGCCGTTGACGACCTGCTGGCCGGCGAAGTCGCCGATCTCCGCCTTCTCCTGCGGCGTCATCGCCTCGTACGGCGGGAACGTGATGTTCTGCGGCTCCAGCCGATCCGAGACATTGTCCCGCCCGAAGTTGCCTCCGTAGATGGCAGCCGAGCCAGCCACGATCAACGCGATCGCGACCACGAGGCCCATCGCACTGACCAACCTGTCCCAACCCTTCCGATCCATCGTGTCCCCCCTTCGTGGGGTGGGAGTGCCGGTGCGCTCCCGATGCGTTGAGTTGTATCGCCGAGGAGGGTCCCGTCGAAGGGCCGGACGGCCGCATCTGGGAGGGACCCCGGGTCCGCGTGGCCCTCGATCGAGGGGCCATTCGACCCGCGTGGCGGCCGACGAGGAGGCGCTGCTACGCTCGCGCGGTCGTCGCGGAAGGGGGTCGGTGATGCCGGAACGTGGCCGGTGGGGCGGGTTCGAAGGTGAGGTGATCTTGCCCGGCGACGCCGCCTACGACGAGGCCCGCGCCGTCTGGAACGGGGTGATCGACCGGCGCCCCGCCGCCGTCGCGCGGTGTGCGGGCGTCGGTGACGTGGTGGTCGCGCTCCGCGAGGCACGAGAACGGGGCCTCGTCGTGGCCGTGCGCGGCGGCGGCCATAACGTCGCGGGTACGGGAACGGTCGATGACGGGCTCGTGATCGATCTGTCTCCGATGCGGCAGGTGGAGGTCGATCCCGCTCGCGGGACGGCGCGTGCTGCCGGCGGAGCGACGCTCGGCGATCTGGATGCCGCGACGCAGGCTCACGGCCTCGCCGTGCCGGTCGGGATCGTCTCCGAGACCGGGGTCGCGGGGCTGACCCTCTCGGGGGGTATGGGGTGGCATCGACGGAAGCACGGGCTGAGTTGCGACAACCTGCTCTCGGCGGAGGTCGTGACGGCCGACGGCGACGTCCTCACCGCGAGCCCGGATGAGCACCCCGACCTGCACTGGGGTCTCCGCGGGGGCGGCGGGAACTTCGGCGTCGTCACGTCGTTCGAGCTCGCGGCGCACCCGGTCGGTCCCGACGTGGCGGTGGCCTTCGTGCTCTATCCCGCCGCGCGAGCGGCGGCGGTCTTCGGTGCGTCCGATGCCTGGACCCGCGAAGCGATCGACGACGTGGCGCCCATCGCGTTCATCGGCACGGTTCCCCCCGCCGAGGTGTTCCCCGTCGAGGCACACGGGAAGCCGTTCGTGGCCGTGGCCGCCGTTCACCCTCAGGCGGGGGAAGGAGAGGCGGTGCTCCAGCCGCTCCGCGAGCTGGGCGATCCCATCGTCGACCTGAGCGGCGTCCTGCCGTACGTTGAGGCGCAGTCGCTGCTCGACGAGGATTACCCGAAGGGCGCCCGCTACTACTGGACGTCCATCAACCTGACCGGGCTGAGCGAGGGGGCGCTCGCGCAGCTCGAGCGGAGCGCCGAGGCGGCGCCGTCGGGCCTGTCGACGATCGACGTCTGGTACCAGGGCGGCGCCATGAGCCGGGTCCCGGCCGAAGGGTCGGCGTTCGGCGACCGTTCCTCGCCGATCCTGATCGGTGTCGAAGCGAACTGGGAGGACCCCGCCGACGACGAGGCGAACATCGCCTGGGCGCGGCGGTGCGTCGAGGACTTCCGCCCGTTCTCGGACGGGGGGACGTACCTCAACTTCCCCGGGTTCCTCGAGGAGGGGCAGCAACAGCTCCGGGACGCGTATGGCGCGAATCTCGCGCGGCTGGGGGAGGTCAAGAAGGCCTACGACCCCGAGAACGTCTTCCGCGTGAACCAGAACATCATGCCCTCAGCGTCGTAGCGCGAGGACGCGCTCGAGCGCGGCGACGAGCCCCTCGGTCGTGTGGGGCCGCGCGACCCCGTGCACCACGAAGCCGTGGGCGCGCGCCTCTCCCGCGGTGACCGGTCCGATGCACACGACCTTCGGCGTGCCGCGCACCGTGCCGAGCGCGCCGACGAAGCCGCGCACGGTGGATGCACTGGTGAACGTGACGGCGTCGACCTCACCGGCGGCGAGGGCGCGGTTCGCCTCCTCCGGAAGCTTCCGGGGGAAGACGGTCCGATAGGCGTCGACGCGCTCGGGCGTCCAGCCCTTCGCCGCGAGGGCGTCCTCGAGCCCTTCGGGCGCGATGTCGGCGCGCGCGCAGAGCACGCGGCCCTCGCCGCGTGGGAAGGCGCGTGCGAGCCCCGCGGTGGTGAACGTGCGGGGTGTTCGGTCAGGGGGCCGTCCGGCCCACCGACCGAACGCATGGGCGGTCCCGTCGCCGATGGCCGCCACGCTCGCCCGCACCTGTGCGGGAGAGTCGAGGCGCTCGGCCAGCATCGCGACCGTGCTGGGCGAGGTCAGCAGGATCCACGTGTAGGAGCCATCGGCTAGGTCCTTCAGGGCGTTCGTGAGCGCGGCGCTCCGCGCCGGCCGGAGCTCGATCGAGGGAGCGAGGATCGCCCGCGCCCCTCGTTGGTCAAGGTGATTGACTAACGAGGCGGCGCGGTCGGCCGGGCGCGTGACCAGGATCGTGCGGCCGTCGAGCGTTCGTTCCGTCCGGCTGCGGGCGCTCACTCGCCCCGGAGCTCCTGCAGGATCGCGCCGGCACCGTGCACCTCGAGCTCGCTGGCCACGATCCGGGCGGCGGTGTCCGGGTCGTCGGCCTCGGCCGCCGCGCGGATCAAGCGAGCGCCGTCGGGCGAGGCGACGCAGGCCGCGAGGCGGATCGCATCCGCCTTCACGGCAGCGATCGCACCGAGCGGAAGCGCGCAGCCGCCGCCGAGCGCGCGCGTCAGCGCGCGCTCGGCGGCGAGGGCGAGCGCCGAGGGCCGGTGGTCCAGCGTGGTCAGCGCCGCGCGGACGACCCGGTCGTCCGCGCGGCACTGCACGGCGAGGCACCCCTGGCCCGGCGCCGGCACCATCTCGTCGACGCCGAGCGTGCGGACGTGCGGGGGGATCAGGCCGAGGCGCTCCAGGCCGGCCGCGGCCAGGACCGCCGCATCCACCTCGCCCTCCTCCACCTTGCGCAGCCGCGTGTCCACGTTCCCGCGGAGCTCGGTCACCCCGACGCCCGGGTAGGCGGCCAGGATCTGAGCTTGCCGGCGGATCGAGGACGTGCCGACGACCATCCCCTTCTCGAGCACGGCCTGCTCGCGGAACACGAGCACGTCGTGGGAATCCGCCCGCTCCGGCACCGCGCCGATCAGCAGGTCGTCCTCATCGTCGGCGGGGAGGTCCTTCGCCGAATGCACCGCGAGGTCGATCTCGCCGGTCCGGAGCGCATCGAGGATCGTGTCGATCCAGAGGCCCTTCATCGTGAGCGGTGACGGGTCGAGGTCGACCTGCTCGGGCCAGCTCGTGCGGTCGCCCGAGGTCGTCATCGGGACGAGCTCGGCGTCGACGTCCTGATGACGGAGCATCCGCCGCACCTGCTCGGCCTGCACCGTGGCGAGCTGTGACCGGCGCGTTCCGATCCGGAGGGTTCTCACCGAGGATCGTCGAGGTCGATGCCGAGGAGCTCGGCCAGGAGCTTGGCGTGGGCACGGTCGGTCCCGGGCTCCGAGCGCTCCTTCAGCTCCACGATGGGATCGTGCAACAGCTTCGCGGCCACGCCGCGTGCGAGTGCCTCGACGGCCGCGTGCTCGTCGGGGGTGAGGTCGGCGAAGCGGTTCGCCCACCGCGTCAGCTCCCCCTGGACGATCTCGTCGCCCCGCCGTCGGATCGCGCGGATCAGGGGGCCCAGCTCGTCGCCGCGCCGTCGGACCACCCAGCGATGGACCTCCTCCGCCACGAGCTCCTGGGCTCGCTCGATGTCGGCGGCGGTCGTCTCGTCGTGCTCCCCGATCCGTTCCCGGATCGTGACGATGTCGATGACGCGGACCCCATCGAGATAGGCGACCTCGGGGTCCACGTCGCGCGGCACGGCCAGGTCGAGGAGAACGAGCCCGCGCGCATCGCGCTCCTGCATCGCGCGCGCCACGGCGGCGTGATGGACCACGTAGCCCGCGGCCCCCGTGGCCGAGACGACCAGGTCGGTGTCGGCGAGCGCGTCGGGCAACACGTCGAGGTCACCGTGGTCGGCGCCGGTGCGGTCGGCGAGCGCCTTCGCGCGTTCCCCGGAACGGTTCACGACGCGGATGGAGCCGACGCCGGCGCTGCGGAGGTGCTTCACGGCGAGCGCCGCCATCTGGCCGGCGCCGATCACGATGACGGACCGGCCCTCCAAGCCATCGAGGGCCTCCGCGGCCAGTGTCGCGCCGAGCGTGACGAACGCGTCCGGCGCGGCGCCGAGCGCCGTCTCCTGGCGGACCCGGCGCCCGGCACGGACCGCCGCGTGGAACAACCCGGTGAGCGCGGTGCCGGCGAGGCCGGCGGACCGTGCGGTCCGCACGGCCTCGCGGACCTGCGCCGCGATCTGCGTCTCGCCGAGGACCATGGAGTCCAGCCCGGCCGCCACCGAGAACAGGTGCTCGGCGGCGTCCTGCTCCCAGTGCGAGTAGAGCGGCTCGGCGAGCTCGTCGAGGTCCACGCCGCGGGACTCCGCCAGCAGGCGCTTCAGCGACAGGAAACCGGCGTGGTAGGAGGCGACGCTGCCGTAGACCTCGACCCGGTTGCAGGTGGACAGGACGACGGCCTCGTCGACGCCGTCGAGCTCTTCCACGCGGCGGTACGCCTTCGTGAGGTCGTCGTCACCGAAGGCGAGCCGCTCGAGCAGCTCGATGGGGGCGCGACGGAACGAGATACCGAGGGTCAGGATGCCCATCGTTCGAGCGGATATCGTAGCGGGCTCATGTCCGACGCTGCTGCCCGCCGTGCCCGCGACCTCAGTATCCGCATCGGCCGCGGCACGCCCGGACCGCTCAACGCGATCACCGATGTGGCGGGCGTCCGCGTGGGTCACCGCACCGTGCTCCGCGGTGACGACGGTGCCTCCGATGCCGTTCGGACGGGGGTGACCGCGATCTTCCCCCACGAGGCCGACCCGTGGACGGCGCCCGTCTACGCCGCCACCCACATCCTCAACGGTTACGGGGAGTTGATCGGCGTGAACTCGATCCGGGAGTGGGGCATCCTCGAATCGCCGATCGTCCTCGCGTCATCCCAGCTGATCGGGAAGGCGTACGACGCAACTGTGCGTTGGATCGCCGCGCGCGACCGGCGGGCCGCCGAGGCCGTGATGCCCGTGGTGACCGAGTGCGACGACTCCTACCTCTCCGCGGTGCTCGCGGATCCACTGAGCGACGACGACGTGTGGGCCGCGCTCGACGCCGCGGCCGGCGGCCCCGTGGACGAAGGCAGCATCGGGTCGGGGACCGGGATGCAAGCGTTCGACTTCAAGGGAGGAATCGGGACGGCGTCCCGCGTGGTCGGCATGGAGTCCGACTCCTCCACCGTGGGCGTCCTCGTCATGACGAACCACGGCGACCGCGAGAATCTCCTCATCGACGGCGTCCGCGTGGGCGAGCGCATCTCCGAGGACCTGCCGTCGGAGCACAGCGAAGGGTCGTGCATCGTCGTCGTCGCCACCGATGCGCCGCTCCTGCCGCACCAGCTCCGGCGGGTCGCAGAGCGCGCCGGCATGGGGCTCGCGCGCGGCGGCTCCCACGCTTCGAACACGAGCGGCGAGCAGCTGCTCGCCTTCTCCACCGCCAACCGGTTGCCCACCGGCGAGCGGTGGTTCGCCCCGGCCGCCGTCTCCGACGGCGCCCGTGCCGGCGGCCCCTTCCTCTCAGAGCTCTTCCGCGCCACCGTCGAAGCCACCGAGGAGGCGGTCGTGAACGCGATGATCGCGGCGCACGGCGTGGTCGGGCGCAACGGCCACGCGCTCGACCCGCTCCCGGTCGCCCGGACCCTGGCGCTGCTGGCGGAGGCCGGTCGCCTGGTCGACTGAGGCTCCCGCCTCGGGTCGTCCCGTAGAATCGCCGACGGAGACGTGCCTGAGTGGCCGAAAGGAGCCGCCTGCTAAGCGGTTAGGGGGTGTTGAACTCCCTCCCGGGTTCGAATCCCGGCGTCTCCGCCGGTCAGAGGGCACCCGAGCGTCCGTCCGGGTCACGTCATCCGCCTGTTTCGGCCGCAGAGCAACGGCAACGTCGAACGGTTCAACCGGTCGATGCGTCGTCCAGGTGGAAGTCGAGTTCACGAGACCGGAAGCGGCGCGTGATGGCTCCATCGGGCCGCGATGCGATGCACACGGTGCGAGCGATCTCTCTCCAAAGGTTTGGCGGCCGTGGCGCTGAAGGCTTTGAAGAAGATCACCTTCCCGAGCTCCACGGAGGCCAGGTACGCGACGACGAAGACGACGAGCACCACGAAGAACCCGATCGGCAGGGGGGAGAAGCCGAGCGGCTGCCCGAGCCGGGACCCCGGAAGCAGAGCGCCGATCGTCACGACGGTGATCATGGATGCGAGCAACGGCTTCGAGGGATGGCTGTGGAAGAATGGCACGCGTCTCGTCCGGATGACGAACACGACCAGGGTCTGGGTGGCGAGCGACTCGACGAACCAACCGGACCGGAACAGGGATGGGCCGGCGTCGAACACCCAGAGCATCACGGCGAACGTCGCGAAGTCGAAGATCGAGCTGATCGGCCCGATGCGGACCATGAACCGGCGGATGAACGCGACATCCCAATGAGAGGGACGAGCCAACTGCTCCTCATCGACGTTGTCCGTAGGGATCGTCATCTGGCTGGCGTCGTAGAGCAGGTTGTTCAGCAGGATCTGCGAGGGAAGCATCGGGAGGAAGGGCAGGAACGCGGCGGCCACCGTGACGCTGAACATGTTGCCGAAGTTCGAGGACGTCCCCATCAAGACGTACTTCATCGTGTTCGCGAAGATGCGCCGACCTTCCGCGACGCCGTCGGCGATGACGTCGAAGATCACGTTCGAGCAGGATGATGTCGGCGGCGTCCTTCGCTACGTCAGTGGCGGTGTCGACGGAGACGCCGACATCGGCGTGGTGCAGAGCCAGGGCATCGTTCACGCCGTCACCGAGGAACGCGACGGCCGACCCGGCGGCACGCTGAGCCCGCAGGATCGCCGCCTTCTGCTCCGGGCTGACGCGCGCGAAGATCGTCGTTCCCGAGACCTTCGCTGCCAGCTCGTCTTCGGTCATGGAGTCCAGATCGTTCCCGGTGAGCGTTCCCTCGGAGACCATCCCGAGGGTCCGGCAGACGGACTCGGCCACCACGGCGTTGTCGCCGGTCACGATCTTGACGGTCACGCCGAGACCCGAGAGGCGGGCGATCGACGCGCCCGCGGTCGGTTTCGGGTTATCGGAGAACACGAGGTACCCGACGAGGTGCAGATCGTGCTCGTCCGAGGCGGTGATGCGCTCGAGTCCGGCGCCGCTCCGCGAGGCGACGGCAACGACCCGGTTCCCCGCCACGAACTCGCGATCCACCACCTCCCGGGACACCGGGTCCACGTCGGCGCAGCGGGCCAGGAGGCTCTCCGGAGCGCCCTTCGTGACGAGCAAGCGCTGACCGTCGTGGTCGACGAGGACCGAGACCAGTCGACGGTCGTGGTCGAAGGGCGCCAGGCTCAAACGAACGAAGTCACCCGAAGGGAGCGAACCCGAACGAGGGTCCTCCCAGAGGGCGACGTCGAGCGGATTGCCGCCCACCGGCTTCCCGTCCGAGATCGATCGCCTCGTTGCAGACGAGACCGAGCAAGAAGATATCGTCATCCTCCGCGCCGGTCGGATCGATCGCTCGCTGGAAGCCGACGTGACCGTCCGTCAGGGTTCCGGTCTTGTCGGTGAACAAGACGTCGATGTCGCCCAGGTCCTCGATGCAGACCAGCCTCTTCACCAGGACCTTCTTGTGGGCCAGCCGCCGCGAGCCGGTGGCCAGACTCGTCGAGACCACCGCGGGCAGCAGCTGCGGCGTGATGCCCACCGCGACCGCCAGGGAGAACAACACCGCGTCGATGAGGGGCCGGCCCAGGATGACGTTCACGACGAAGATGGCCAGGCTGAGCGCTCCTCCCACGCGGGCGAGGAGGAGGGAGAAGCGACTCAACCCCAACTGGAACTCGGTCTGGGGCTGCTGCTCACCGAGCCCGGCCGCGATGACCCCGAACTGGGTACGCGCTCCCGTCGCGACCACGACAGCGTCGGCGGCGCCCTCACTCACGACCGTCCCCATGAACAGGCACGACGACAGCTCGGCGAGCGTCGCGTCGGGCCCCACCGGGTCCGGCGTCTTGACCGCCGGGACCGACTCACCCGTCAGGATCGACTCGTCGCACTCGAGTCCGCTCGCGGTCACGAGGCGCAGATCGGCCGGGACGATCGATCCGACATCGAGATGCAGGACGTCGCCGGGGACCAGGTGCGTCACTTCGAGTCGGGTCGGCTCTCCCCCGCGGAACACCGTGACCATGTGTCGGATGCTGGAGTGAAGCGCCTCCGCGGCTCGTTCGGCCCGGTACTCGTTCACGAACCCCAGGCCCACCGACGCCGCGATGATGACCCCGATGATGATCGCGTCGGTCCCCTCGCCCACGAACGCGGACACGACGGCTGCTGCGATCAGCAGGACGAGCAGTGGACTCCGCAACTGGCGGAGGAGCACCGACAGGGCGCTGGCATGGTGGGTCCGGATCGCGTTCGGGCCGAACGATACGAACCGGGCTTCGGCCTCGGCCACGCTGAGACCGGCGGACCCGGTTCCCAGGAGGTCGAGCACGTCTGCGACGGGCATGGCGGCGAGCGACTGGATCGGCGGCAGGGCTCCGTCTCGGGGCAGAGCCGCGCCGCGGGTGTCGCTATCGAGATCGCGTTCCATGACGTACCTGCAGACGGCCCTCAGGCAGCGGCAACTGCTCATCGGTCCTGTCGACCCGGGGCCATCGCTCGACCATCGGCGTTCGGCGATCATAAGCGGTGAGGGGGTGTTGAACTCCCTCCGGGTTCGGATCCCGGCGTCTCCACCGGTTCCTGGGCGTCAACCGCTGGGGTCGGATCCGGGCGACGTCGTCGATCCGTCGCGCTTGTGCCACGGCACGACGCCGTCCACCTCGATGTCGATGGCGAAGCTCAACAGGACCCGGACGAGCACGATCACGCCCAGGGTCATCGCGCTCTCGAGCGTGGGCTCCACGACGATCGTCCGCACGATGTCGGCAACCACGAGCACTTCGAGCCCGAGAAGGATCGAGCGTCCGAGCTGTGCTCGCAGGGCCGTGAACGCAACGAGACGCGTGACGCCGCGCCAGAGCTGCAGTCCGTAGACGACGAAGGCGATCGCGCTGCCCACGACGAGGATCGCGACGCCGACGAGCTCGAAGACCCGCACGGCATCTGCCATGAAGCCCTCGTACGTGACGTCCACAGCCGAACCATAGCGCCCTCGGAACGCCTCCTCGTGCAACGTTCACGCACGCTCCGGCCTCAGCTGGTCACCGGACCCAGAGGCGGCTGAGCAGGATCCCCCACTGGGGGTTGACCTGGACGTTGCCCGTACACGTCGACACGACGTACGTGGCAACGGGGTTCGTCAACGGGGCTTGCGCCGCGTCCTCGACGAGCCCGTGCTCCATGTCCGTCCACGCTCGGTTCGCGGCTCCCGGATCGGTCACGGAGAGCTAGGTCTCGGACCATAGGGTGACCTCGCCGATGGATGCGTGCACGCATCGGGGAGTGGTGCCACCACAGATGGGACGAGCTTCGAAGCGTTCTACCATCGACCTATGCGGCGAACGGTCACCCTGGCGCTCGGGCTCACCCTGCTCGCGGGGGCGTGCGAGCCAGACGCCGGCACGGAGGCCGAGACCTCGGCGGCGAGCCCGACGACGGGCCTGCGCCACGTCGTCGTCGACACCGACCTGGCCTTCGACGACATCATGGCGCTCCTGTATCTCCTGCAGCGGGACGACGTCGCCATCGATGCCGTCACCATCGCCGGGACCGGGGAAGCGCACTGCGACCCCGGCGTCCGGAACGCTCTCGGACTGCTCGCTCTCGGGGGCTCCCCCGACACCCCCGTCGCGTGCGGACGCGAGACGCCCCTCCAAGGCACCAACGCGTTCCCGGAGGAGTGGCGGCAAGCCGTGGACGACCTCGCCATGCTCGACCTGCCCGAGGTCGACGGAGCGGCGGACCCCCGCGGAGCCGCGCAGCTCCTGCTCGACACCCTGGACGGCGACGCCTCGCTGATCACGCTCGGCCCCCTCACGAACGTGGCAGCGGCCCTCCGTGCAGACCCCGGGCTGGCCGCTCGCGTTCCGGCGTTCGTCGTGATGGCGGGCGCGATCGATGCCCCCGGGAACACGCCCAACGGCGTGGCCGAGTACAACGTGTGGGTCGACCCGCTCGCGGCCAAGGAAGTGGTCGAGGGGATGGACGTGACCCTCGTGCCCCTCGATGCGACGGACGACGTGCCGTTCACACCGTTCTTCGCGGATGTCCTCGCGGATCACCGATCAACGCCCGAGGCCGAGGCCGCTCACCGGATCATCGAGGCGAACCAGGACATCTTCCTCGCCACGGGCTACTCCTTCTGGGACACGCTCGCCACCGCGCTCGTGTTCCGTCCCGAGCTCGCCACGTGGGAGGAAGCACCCGTGCTGGTCACGGCGTCCCAGGACGCCGGGGCAGGCTGGATCGATCGCTGGGACGAGGGTGCTCCGGTCCGTTTCGCGAGTGCCGTCCCGGACCCGCTCGCGTTCGAGCGCGAGTACCTCTCGGTGCTCACAGAGGAGACGATCACCGCCGTCCGTCCCGAACCGACGCTCTCGATCTCGTTCGACGGTCAGGGGTGCACGATCGACCCCGATCGGGCATCCGCCGGGCCGCAGGTCGTCGCGTTCGTCGACGGTCGAGGACGCGAAGGGGTGGGCGGCGGCGTGATCCAACTGAGCAGCCGCTACACGTACGACGATCTCCGGGCCTTCCTCGGACCGGACGGTTCGATCCTGCCCGTGGACACGGAGCCGCCGAAGGGTCTCGAGCTCATCACCTTCATCGAAGGGGGTCTCGCGGAGGCCGACGTGGCGGCCCCGGCCGTGGCCGGCGTGTGCTTCGTGCAGCCCGATCCGGAACGCCCCGCTCGGGTCTGGCTCGCAGCGCCGGTCGAGGTCTCGTCCGCGCCGTAGCTCAGGGGAGGGCGAGGGATCCGACCGTCCTCCTCCCGCGGCGTGGTCTCACCATCGTCCGATGGTCCTGCTCCTTCCGGGCTCCCGGGCCTGGGCTGGGCTCCCCGTTGCTCCTATGGTCCGGGGGTATCCCCGATGAAGGGAGCCCTTCGATGGAGCTCGAGACGATCTTCGGCCTCCCGGCCCACCCCCTGCTCGTGCACATCCCGGTCGCTCTGATCCCGCTCTGCGCGATCGGAGCCATCGTCATCGTGGTCTCGCCGACCTGGCGCCAGCGGATCGGTTGGGTCGTCGTCGGCCTCGCCGGCGTGGCGGTCGTCGCTTCGCAGATCTCGGTGGGGAGCGGCGAAGCGCTGGAGGAAGCGCTCAACGAAGAGTCGGAGCTCATCGAGCATCACGCCGAGCTGGGAGAGACCTTCACGTGGGTGGCGCTGATCTTCTTCCTCGCCGTGCTCGCGCTGATGATCTGGGACACCCTGCAACGTCGCAAGGCTGCGACCGCCGGAGAGACCTACGACGCGAAGGCGGCTGCCCGGACCCCCCTCGGGATCCTCCTCTCGATCCTCGTGGTACTCACCGCGGTCGGTGCCGGCTACCGCGTGTACCAGGTCGGTCACTCAGGAGCGAAGGCCGTCTGGGAGAGCGATGCAGGGGCGCTGAGCGGGATGCCCGCCGAGGACGGGGAAGTTGGGGGAGACGAGGAGGGAGCGGTGGGTCTCGTTCCTTGAGGGCATGTCGTTCTCGGAGCGTCCGGGTCTTCAGGTGACCGAGAGCAATCGGAACGCTTCGACGGGCTCCGACTTCCCCTTCAACGTGACCTCGCCGATCGATTCGATCGCCGCACGGTCGCCGAGGCGCGCGGCGGTCAAGGTCCCGATCACCACCTGACCGGGCGACGCGATCGACTGGAGGCGCGCCGCGACGTTCGTCGTGTCGCCGATCGCGGCGAACGACCGTTGCTCGCCGGCACCCACGCTCCCCACGACCGCGAGGCCGGTGTTGATGCCGATCCGGAACCGCGGCCAGGCCAGCCGTCCACCTCGCAGCGTCTCCGTGTGCTCCTGGATCGCCACGGCCGCGCGGGCCGCGCGGACGACGTGATCCGGCTGGTCGCCCAGGGCGTTGAAGACGACGAGGATCGCGTCACCGGCGAACCGCTCGATGACGCCGCCCTCATCGTCGACGACGGCCGGGACCACGGCCTGCCAGTAGGTGTTGAGCATGTGCACGACATCCGCCGCGTTCCGGTCCTCCGAGAACGACGTGAAGCCCGCGAGGTCCGCGAACAGCGCCGTGATCTCCAACTCGCGCCCACCGAGCTCGGCGAACCCGGGCTCGCTCTGCATCCGTTCGGCAAGCCGAGGGCCCACGTACCGACGGAGGAGGCCGTCCGTCCGTGCGAGCTCGTGGGCCGCTTGTCCGAGCAAGGCGATCTCCTCACCGGTGAACCCTTCCCGCCGGAGCCGATCGGTTGCGGCGTCGAGCCCGTCGCCGCGCCTGATGGCGTCGGTGAGCTCCTCCAGAGCCTCCCGCTGTCGCTGATCGACGTGTTCGAGGGTCCGCTCCAGGTACAACCCACCGAACGCCTCCGTGAACGACCGCTCCTGTCGGTACTCCTGGCGCGTGGCGACGAGGATCGCGCCGAAGGCGACGGCCATCAGAAGGTGCCACTCCCACCATGAGGCGTGCCAGGCGCGACCGAAGGCCACCGCGATCAACGCTTCGGCCAGCAGGAGGAACGCCACCGCGACCGCGAGCGGTAGCACCCGGCCGCGTTCGCGGTACAAGCGCAGGTAGCGGATGGCAGCGAAGCAATAGGCACCGACGCCGAAGGGCAGCAGCACGAGGAACAGCGTGACCCGCTCGTCGGCGGGCGCACGGTCGAGCGGTGAGATCCCGGTGAGCGACACGACCGCCCACACGATGAGCACGGCGGCGAGGAGCCCGCGCAACGGTCGCTCCCACCTGCGGATCGTGTCGACTCCGTGCTCGTCGAGGTCGAGCGCCGAGGCCGCCGCGAACGCTGCCGCGACGAAGAGTCCGATCGGCGTGGCGATGACGAACCCTGCGTTCTTGTCGGCGATCACCACGCCGGGAGTCGCCAGCGCGTGGAGCGCGAGGAAGCCGGCGCTCGCGAACAGCGCCATGGCGACGAGGAACAGCCGCGGATCATCTCGCTGCCGCGCCGCTTCGCTCGCCAGGAGGCCCAGGACCACGTTCACGATCGCGATCCCCAGGACGAGCCAGAAGTGCGACGGATGATGCTGCCACTCGACATCAAGGTCGGGGACCGCGAGCAGCAGCACCAGCCCCGCGATGGGGATCGCGAGCAGGACCCCGAGGGTGATGGCTCGTCCGCGCATCGATGCCTCCCACCGACCAGACTCGGTGGTCGTGCGCGCCTCGGTCAAGCATCGGCCGACGTCGCAGAGCTGTGCCGCTCGAGCGCGCTCAAGCCGGAGCCGCTATCCGCACTCCTGATCCTGCACGGCCTGGACCAGTCCCTCCACCGCCGTGCCCAGCGCGGTGACCGCCGTCACGGCTTGCGGCGCGACGTCGGTGATCGCCGTGCCACCTTGCACCTGCTGCACGACGCCCTCGACGCCGCTGACCGCCGACTCCACGGCTCCGATGTCGGAGGAGAACGTGTCGCCCGCCTCCTGTTTCACGTCCGCGAACGACGACGTCACCGCATCGAGCTGCGTCGTCAGCGCGTCGACGCCGTCCTGGACCACGTCCACGTTCTTGAGCTCTTGGAGGTTCGAGTCCAGCTCATCGATGCTCTGGCAGAGCGCGGACTCCGACGAGCAGGCCGCGAGCGCGAGCAGCATCGGCAGCGAGACGGCAACGATCGTCCGTCGCCACAGGTTGGTTGACGTTCTCATGGACCCTCCCTGTCGGTCGTGCGAGCCGAGCATGGATCACCGGATCGCCGGTCGTCGACGAGCATCATGGACGAATCGACGTGGGAGCGCGAGTCGCCGTCGGTGCGCCGACGGGATGGGTCGGACTCAGGAGACGGTGAACGCCGTGTGCATACCCTGGCCGTAGTGCGTAGGGAGATTGCAGAACAGCACGTAGGACCCGGCATCGAGGTCGACCGTCAAGCTCTGCTCCGAGTCGGGGGCGATGTCTTCGATCTCGTCGACCGCCTCGATCCCCTCGCCCTCCTCGTCCACGTCGCCGTCCTCGTTGGTCGGGAGCGCGTCGGCCGCGAGGTCGGTCTGGACGACCACGAACTCGTGGATCTGCGTGGCGTCGTTCGTGACGTTGAAGGTGACCTCGCCGGCAGAGGCGGAGGTCGGGTCGGGCGTCACCGAGAAGTCGGCGAGGGTCACCGCGACGCCCCCGTCATCGCTGCTGCACGCCGGGGCCAGGAGCGCCACCGGTGCGAGGATGCTCACCAACAGGGTCAGCCGCCGTGCCATCGTTCGTTCCCCCCTCGAGGTCGGTCGGAGCACGAGCGTAGTGAGCGACGTCGTGCGACGTGCTCCCATGACCCCTCGTTCATCGATCGGTCATCCGGCCGTCATCCCTCCCGTTGCGGGAGATGACCGTTCCGTCATGTCCCTGTCCGCTTCGAGCAGCAGTGGCCTAGGATTCGTCGCGTGACCAGGGTCCTGGTCGTCGACGACGAACCTCGGATCGTCAGCTTCGTGACCCGAGCTCTCGAAGCGGAGGGCTTCGAGGTCGACGGAGCCTTCGACGGCATCCGTGGCTTCGACCTTGCCCGCACGGGCCGTTACGAGCTCGTCGTGCTCGACCTCCTGCTCCCCGGGCTCGACGGGCAGTCCGTCCTCGGGAGGCTGATCGACGAGCGGCCCGACCAGCGGGTGCTGGTCCTCTCGGCGCTCTCCGACGTCCAGGAGAAGGTCCGCTGCCTGGAACTGGGAGCATCCGACTACCTCGCGAAGCCGTTCGCGTTGGCCGAGCTGATCGCCAGGGTCCGAGCGCGGCTGCGGCAAGCTGCCAGCGGACCGGAAGAGCGCTACCTGAGGGTCGGTGAGGTCGAGCTCGACCGTCTGCGCCGTGTGGCGGTCGCGGGCTCGACGCCGGTCACCCTCACGCAGCGTGAGTTCGGACTCCTCGAATACCTCATGCTCCGGCACGGAGACGCGTGTTCGAGGCCCAGGCTGCTCGCGGACGTCTGGGGGTTCGGCTTCGACCCCGGGAGCAACCTCGTCGACGTCTGTGTGGGCCGTTTGCGGGCGAGGCTCGGGGCGGACGTGATCGAGACGGTGAGGGGGGTCGGCTATCGGTTCAACGCTCCGTAAGCATTGGGTCGAGATCGCGTGGGGTGTGTTCGCGGCCGCGTGTGTCCTGGTCATCGTCGCGGTGTCTCGGTGGGAGACCATCCCGTTCCATTTCATCTGGGTGAGCCTCACGCTGCTCTACGGCTTCCGCGTGTGGCGCAACACGACCACCGCGGCCGTCCTCGGCGTCGTGGTGGCGACCACGGGGGCGGCGCTCGTCTGGACGGTCGTTGAAGGCAACCGGGCGGTCGACGAGGTCTCGGAGGTGCCGCTGATGGCGGCCATGTTCGTGGTGATGGCGTGGCACGCGCAGCGTCGCCAGCGTGCGGTCGATGCCGCGGAGCTGGCGGTCGCGAGCGAGCGGCGCGTCTACGACCGGCAGCGGGAGTTCGTCCGCGATGCCTCGCACGAGCTGCGGACCCCGATCACCGTCGCGCGAGGACACGCCGAGCTGATCAGGTCCGGCTCCGACGATCACCAGACCGTGCAGGACGCGCAGGTGATCCTCGACGAGCTGGATCGACTCGCCCGCCTCTCCGACCGGCTCCTCGTGTTGGCCGCGGCCGACCAGCCGAACTTCCTGGTCGAACGCGAGCTCTGGGTGCGTGGCTTCGTCGAGGACCGGATCCATCGGTGGAAGCCGGCCGCTCGTCGGGAGTGGCGGGCTTCAGTCGAGACCGACGGCTCGGTCCTCGCCGACCGGGATCGCCTGGCGGCGGCCGTCGACGCGTTGGTGGAGAACGCTGTCCATGCGACCGATGAGGGCGACCGGATCCAGGATCGACCGCCCGGGCCGACGGTGCCACCCTGGTCCTGGAGATCTCCGATGAGGGGACGGGGATCGATCCTGAGCTCCTGCCACATCTCTTCGTGCGGTTCTGGCGTCGTGAGCCGGACCGAGCTCGCGGGAGCGGCGGCACGGGCCTGGGTCTCGCGATCGTGAAGGCGATCGCCGAAGCGCACGACGGCAGCGTCGAGGTCGCGGCTCGATCGGACGGGGGTGCGACCTTCCGGCTACGGCTCCCGCACTTCGTCCCGTCGGTCCCGCCGGCGGACGAGCCGGCCACGGTGGTCGAGATCCCGACGATGGCCCATGGACCGGTAGCCTCAGATGTCATCGGGAGACGGCTCGAGGGGACGGTCGCTCCGGTCGAGGATCGAGCGAGGCCATAGCCGGCGGACCCGCACGGCGTCGAGCTGAGCGCCGAACAACGTGACCTGGGCGATCAACGAGATCCACAGCAGCATGCCGAGCGTCACGCCGAAGTAGCCGTACACGGCCGAGGCCTCCCTGATCCACCGATCGATGATCACGGCACCGACAGCTTGCAGCGCCACGAGGGCGATCGCCGCGAGGGCAGCGCCGGGGAGCACGTCGCTCCACTCGAGTGGGACGCTCGTGAGCACGCGGTACGCGAGCGTGAACATGGCGAGCGCCACGGCGAACGAAGCGAGGAACCCCAGCACGTTGGCGGCGACCGAGAGCCCCAGCAGCGTCACGACGGCGGGCAGCACCGCGGAGATCAGGAGCACCACCCCGAAGGCTGCGATGATCGCCAAGCTCCGGAGCCGGGCTCGAGCGAACGTGGGCTGTTCCTCGCGCGGGACCCCCCAGATCGTGCTGAACGCCACCTGGAGCGACTGCATCACGCCCAGCCCCGCCCACAGCGCGACGACGAGCCCCACCACGATGGTGACGGCGTCGCCCGTCGTGGGCTGGATCGTCTTCTCGAGCTCGCTCCCGAGCGCCCCGAAACGCTCGACGAGTGCGTCGGAGACGGATGCCTGCAGCTTCGGATAGCCGGCCAGGAACACGCGGATGAGGCTGGTCGCGACCAGGAACAGGGGCAGGATCGAGACGAACCCGTAGTACGCGACCATCGCGGCGAACGTCGCGCACCGCTGGAGCGCGTAGCGATGTCCCACGGCGACCGGGAACGCCAGCCAGGCCCGCTCCTGCTGGGCGTGGTCCAGCCGTTCCATGATGCGCGACGACGACGGCGAGCCTCCCATCGGGGAACCTTAGCGACGTCGCCCCCGTGATGGGCGGCGGGGCCGAAGTACGGGAGGATGCACTCATGAGCGGTCCTCCCGGCGACGCGCGCGAGGAGCGCCGGATCGTGACGGCCCTGTTCGCGGATCTGGTGGGTTCGACCATGCTCGGCGAGCGGCTCGACCCCGAGGAGCTCAAGCTGGTCGTGGCGGACGCGATCGCGCGGATGATCGACGCGATCGAATCGTTCGGCGGAACGATCAAGGATCTGGCCGGCGACGGCGTCCTGGCCCTGTTCGGTGCGCCCGTGGCGCACGAGGACGATCCGGAGCGAGCGATCCGCGCCGGACTGCGGATCGTCGAGGAGGTGGCGTCGTACGCCCGAGAGGTCGAGGCCGCCTGGGGCGTGGCGGGGTTCGGCGTCCGGGTCGGCATCGAGACCGGTCTGGTCGTGGTGGGTGCGATCGGAGCCGGGAGCCGGGTGGAGTACGCGGCCCTCGGTGACGCCGTCAACACCGCCGCACGGCTGCAGTCACGGGCGGAGCCGGACTCGGTGCTGGTCGGGCAGGCCACGCGCCGCATGGCGCCGGGCATCTTCGAGTGGGGCGAGGAGGTGGGCTTCGACCTGAAAGGGAAGACCGAGCCGGTGCTCGCGAGCGTCGTCCGCGGCGAGGGACCGGCCACGGCCTCCCGCGCGCGAGGGCTGGAGGGCGTCGAGACCCGACTCATCGGGCGCGAGCGGGACCTGGGCGTCGCGCGCGAGATCCTCAGGAGCACCCTCGCGGGGGCGGGTGGCGTGCTCTACCTGGTGGGCGAGCCCGGGATCGGCAAGACGCGCCTCCTGGCGGAGATCCGCGAGCTCGCCGAGACCGAGGCGTCGACGCACGGCGAGGCGCTCTGGCTCGAGGGGCGCTGCGTCTCCTACGGCGATTCGCTCCCGTACTGGCCGTTCCGGGACCTCTTGCGGTCGTGGCTCGGCGCCGCCATCGACGAGCCCGCCCTGCGGGTCCGGGTCGCGTTGCACCGCCAGGTCGAGCGGCTCTTCGGGGACCGCTCGCTCGAGATCGAGCCCTACCTCGGGTCGCTCCTGGGGCTCCCGCTTGAGCCCGACGTCGCGTCGCGTGTCCAAGAGCTGTCACCCGAGGCGCTGCAGTACCGCACCTTCGAGGTCGTGCGCCACCTCCTGACACGTCTGGCGGACGACGGTCCGGTCGTGGTGGCGCTGGAGGACCTGCACTGGGCCGACCGCACGTCCCTCCAGTTGCTCGAGCGGCTCCTGAGCGACACGGAGACCTCGGCGCTGCTGCTCGTCCTCACGACCCGGCCGGAACGCGACCACCCCTCGTGGGCCGTCAAGGAGGCGGCCGCACGCGACCTCTCCTACCGGACCCGAGAGCTGGACCTGGAGGCGCTGTCGGGTGACGCGGGCCGGGAGCTGCTCCACGCGTTGGTGGGTGAGGGGACCGTGCCGAGAGCCATGGAGGAGCGGATCCTCGAGCCGGCCGAAGGCAACCCCTTCTTCCTGGAGGAGCTCGTGCGCTCGCTGGTGGATGCCGGTGCCCTCCGGCGCGTCGGCGACGGCTGGCGGTTCGATCATGCGATCGAGGTCGAGATCCCTCCCACGGTGGAGAAGGTGATCCTGGCGCGCATCGACCGGCTAGCCCCCGAGGCGCACAACGCGTTGATGGCGGCATCGGTCCTGGGCCGCCAGTTCGGTCTCCAACTCCTGGAGGCCGTGGCCGGCGTCGACGACGTGCGCGCCGCCTTGATCGACCTGCAGCGCCTCGACCTCGTGCGCGAGGGCCGCCGGTGGCCCGAGCCCGAGTACCGCTTCAAGCACGCGCTGATCCAGGAGGCGGCCTACCGGACCCTCGTGGCCGCGGACCGGAACCGGCTGCATCGCAAGGCCGCCGAGTGGCTCGAGGAGCGGCACGCCGGCCGGGAGGACGAGGTGGCGGGCCTCCTCGCCTACCACTGGCTGGGTGCCGACGACGAGGACAAGGCCATCGCCTACCTGACCCGGGCCGGCGACCGGGCCCGACAGGAGTACGCCCTGGACGAGGCGATCGGCCACTACCGCGACCTCTTGCCGCTCCTGGAACGACGCGGCGAGCGACGCGAGGTCGCCCTCGTGCTCTTCAAGCTGGCGCTCGCCCTGCACGTGTCGCTCCGCTTCGCGGAAGCCAACGACACCTACCAACGCGCGTTCACGTTCTGGGATCCGCCGGATCCCAGAACGCGGATCGGTCCGGGGAACGGGCAGGAAGCACCGTCCGCCACGCTCCGCGTGGCGACGAGCTTCCTGCCCAACGACCCCGACCCGCGCTCGGCCATCGCGTGGCCCAACATCCAGCTCTGCATGCAGCTGTTCGACCGGCTCGTCGAGCAGTGGCCCGAGCGCACGATCGTCCCGGGGCTCGCGGAGCGTTGGGAGATCTCGGGTGACGGGCTCCGCTACGTCTTCCACCTCCGCGAGGGGCTCACGTGGTCCGACGGTGCGCCGCTCACGGCTCACGACGTCGAGTTCGGGATCAAGCGGGTCCTCGACCCGGACGCGCCCGGGTCGTCGGTCGCGATCTACTTCGTCCTCGAGTACGGGCAGGACCACTACCTCCGTCGCGACGACGGACGCGGAGCGGATCGGGGTCCGCGCGCTCGACGACCGGACGGTGGAGTTCCGTCTCGTTTCGCCGGCGCCGTACTTCATGAGCGTCATGAACCGGCCCGACGGCGGGCCGCAGCCGCGTCACGCGATCGAGGCGGAGGGGCCGCGGTGGACCGCCCCCGGGCTCCAGGTGGTCAGCGGGTCGTTCCGCGTGGCGGAACGGGCGGAACCCGGGCAGCTCATCCTCGAACGTCGCGACGACGCGCGCCCCGGGAACGTGGCACGGGTGGTGTACGAGCTCTCCGACGTCACGGGGTCGCTGGAGACCTACGAACGCGATGAGGTCGATCTCATCGCCGTGCGGTACACGCCGAGACTGGCCGATCTGGTCCCCTGGGAAGCGCCTGACGCGAGTCTGGGTCCCGCCGCGTGGTCCGGCTACCTCTCGTTCGACCACCGCAACCCGGTGACCGCGAACGTCGACCTGCGGAGAGCCCTTGCCCACGCGGTCGATCGCCAGGCCCTCGAGGCAGTGATGCCGGTGAACATGATCGTGGCGACGGGCGGCGTCGTCCCGCCGGCGCTCCAAGGTCACACCCCCGACATCGCGCTGCGTTTCGACCCGGATCGGGCGCGGGAGCACCTCGCCCGGGCGGGGGATCCGGGTCCCCTCGGCCTCGCGGTCATGACGAACGACGAGCCGGTCGTTCGTCCCGTCCTGCAGACGTGGCGCGAGGTGCTGGGGCTCGACCTGTCGCTCCACGTCTGGACGTACGAGGAAGCCATCTCCGCGCTCGATCCGTGGGCGTTCGCCCCGATCGTGATGACGGGCTGGCTCCCCGGCTACCCCGACCCGGAGTACTTCCTTCGGCTCCTGTTCCAGTCCGAGAGCAAGACGAACGAGGGCGGGTTCTCGTTCGAGGCGTTCGACGGGTTGATCGACCGGGCACGGCGCGAGCCACGTGGGCGGGAGCGTCTGGAGCTCTTCCACGAGGCGGATCGGATGGTGGTGGCCGATCGCGTGGGCTGCATCCCTCTCGTGTACGGCCGGAGCCTGGCGCTCGTGAAGCCTCGGGTGCACGGCTGGTGGGAGTTCGGCAAGTCGTCGTCGTCGTTCGCGGACCTGGTCGTGGACCCCATCCCGTCCGTCGACGGGGACGCGACCCCGGCCTAGCTGTCCCCGGGTGCACCGCGGCTACGAGCGACTCTCCCGCATGAAGCCGATCACCGCCCAGGCCACGAGCGGGACGCCGACCACGAGCATGATCAAGCCGTAGATCAGGCTCGCGCCGACCACGATGATGCCGAGCACCAGGAACAGGGGCCAGATCGTCGCCATCGGGAAGGTGCCGAGGTCCTCGCCCGGCGCCGCGTCCGCCGTGGCGGTGGGGTCGTCCTCGGGTCGTTCGACGCGCATCGAGCCGTGACGGAGCGCGAACACGGCGATGATGAGGGGCGTCAGGGAGAAGGACCACAGGAGCACGGCGCCGGTCCATTCGTAGGTCACCAGCCAGTAGACGGTGCCGAGCACCACCCCGAACACCGACAGGCCGAAGAGGAACTTCGTGGCCGTCCTCATCGGGCGAGCTCCGGGTGATGCAGGTCGAAGGCAGGCCGTTCCGAACGGATCGGCGGCAGGGTTTCGAAGTTCTGCTCGGGCGGGGGCGACGTGGTGGCCCATTCCAACGAATACCCGCCCCACGGGTCGTCGCCTGCCGGCTCGCGTGTGCGGAGCGAGACCCAGACGTCGATGAGGAACGCGATCACGCCCGCCGCCATCACGACGTACCCGAGCGAGGACACCAGGTTCGGCGTGTCGAAGCCCATGTCGGCCGGGTAGTCCACGTACCGGCGCGGGAGCCCGCGCAGGCCCGCCACGAACTGCGGCCAGAACGTCAGGTTGAACCCCACGAACAACAGAGCGAAGACGACCTTGCCGAGCGACTCGCGGAGCATCGCACCCGTGATCTTCGGGAACCAGAAGTAGATCCCGGCGAAGATGCCGAAGACCGAGCCCCCGACCATCGTGTAGTGGAAGTGCGCCACCACGAAGTACGAGTCGCTCAGCTGATAGTCGAGCGCCGGCGCGGCGAGCAGCACCCCGGTGACACCGCCGATGAGGAAGTTCAACAGGAACCCGATCGAGAACAGCATCGGCGTGGCGAACCACAGCCGGCCACCCCACATCGAACCCGACCAGTTGAAGAACTTCACCCCCGTGGGCACGGCGATGAGCAGGGTCATGGCCGCGAAGAACGGGTTGTCGACGACCCCCGTCACGAACATGTGGTGAGCCCACACGCCCACCGAGAGCGCCCCGATCGCCACCGTGGCCAGGACGAACCCCGTGTAGCCGAACAACGGCTTCCGCGAGAAGACCGGGATGATCTCCGTGATGACCCCGAAGAACGGCAGGATCAGGATGTAGACCTCGGGATGACCCAGGAACCAGAAGAGGTGCTGGTAGATCGTGGGGTCACCCCCGGCGAGCGGGTCGTACACGTGGCCACCCAGTCGCCGGTCCACGAGCAGGAGCGACAGGCCGGCGACCGCGGGCGGGAAGGCCACCAGCCCGAGGATCGCCACCACCACCATGTTCCAGGTGAAGATCGGGAGCCGCCACATCGTCATGCCGGGGGCGCGCATCAGGAACACGGTCGTGAGGATGTTGACGGCGGTCATGACGGAGGAGATCGCCACCATCACCAGACCGAGGATCCACAGGTCGGGTCCGACCCCGGGCGAATGCGCCAAGCCGGAGAGCGGTGGATAGGCGGTCCAGCCCATCGCCGCCCCACCACCGGCGGCCGCGAACCCCGAGAGCAGGATCAGGATCCCACCGCCGGCGAAGAACCAGAACGACATCAGGTTCAGGCGCGGGAACGCCATGTCGGGGGCGCCGATCTGCAGGGGGATGAGGTAGTTCGCCAAACCCGCGCCGAAGGGCGCCACGAACAGGAAGATCATGACCGTGCCGTGGATCGTGAACAGCCCGTTGTAGGTCTCGTTGGTCACGATCTGCCGCCCGGGTTCGGCGAGCTCCAAGCGGATGACCCCCGCCAGCGCGCCGCCCACCAGGAAGAAGACGAACGCGGTCACGCAGTAGAGGACGCCGATGTTCTTGTGATCCGTGGAGATGAAACGCTCCACGGGCCCGCGCCGATGGGGCGAGCTCCCGGGCTCGGGCACCGGCACGATGCGATCGGCGGTGGTCGTCACGCTCGCACCCCCGTGCGCTCGTCGATCCACGACTGGAACTCGGTCGGCTCGACCACGCGCACGCTGAAGGTCATGTACGCGTGGTTGAGACCGCAGAACTCGGCGCACTCGCCGTAGAACGTGCCGAGCTCCGTGGGGGTCACGTCGAATTCGAACGTTCGACCGGGGATCGCATCGTGCTTGTAGAGGAAGCCGGGGACCCAGAACGAATGGATCACGTCGTTCGACGTCAGGACGATCCTCACCGTGGCACCGCGCGGGAGGACGATCTCGGGTCCGGTGACGCCCTCGCCGCTCGGAGGACTCACCACCTCGACCCCTTCGGCCGGATAGGCGAACCTCCACCCCCACGCGTAGGCCTCGACCTCCACGCGCAGATCGGGGTGGTCGGCCACGGCATCGACCGTGTTCCCGGTGCGCACCGCGAGCGCGAACAGGACGATCACGATCACGATCGGCACCGCCGTGTAGACGATCTCCAGCCCGCGGTGCTCGCGGAACTGGTCCCCCTGGGCGTCCGGGTCGTCACCGCTGCGCCGCCGATACCGGATCACGGACCACGCGATCAGCCCGTATACCAGCGCGGCGATCGGGATCGCGAACAGCAGGAAGGTCTGCCAGAGGTCGAAGGTCGCCTCCCCCTGCTCGGTGGCGCCGCGGGGCATCCCGAACGACGACGAGCAGGAGACGCCCAACGACGCGAGGGCGAGGAGGGCGGTGGGGAGCGCGGTGCCTCGCCCGGCGGGCCGTCCCCTCACGACGCCGGCTCACCCCGCTCGTGGGTCGATCCGTCGTCCGGGGTCTCGCGATCGAACCCTCCGTGCACGTTTCGGCGGAACCGGATCCGTGCGGGCTCGGCCACCGGGTGATCGCCACGGTCGCGCAGGTCGCGACAGATCCAGAAGGTGAGGAGTCCTGCCACGACCGGCGCCACGAAGACCAGCAAGCGCAGGAGCACGTTCAGGCGGTCGACCTCGACGCCAAGGTACTTCGCCACGACGTCGTTCCCGCCCGCGATCACCAGGACCGTGAACAGGGCGATCCCCGCCGCGCCGATCCCCGCGCGCACCGGCGCCTCGCGAGGTCGCTGCGCGAAGTTGTGCCAGCCGTGGTCGCCGCTCACCTTCGCTTCGAGGAAGGGCCAGAGCGCCAGGACCGTGATGAAGAGGCCGGGGACGATCACGCCGGGGAGGAAGAGCTCGCCGATCGTGTGCCCGAACACCTGGAACTCCCAGTTCGGCCACAGGCGGAGGAGACCCTCGAGCCATCCGACGTAGACGTCGGGCTGCGACGGCGACGGGGTCGTGTAGGGGACGAAGGGCCCGTTCAACCAGACCGGGTTGATCTGGAAGAGTCCGCCGAGCATCGTCAGGACCGCGAACGTCACGAACGCGAGGCCCACGGCCTTCAGTGCGAACCTCGGCCAGACCGGCGTCCCGAACACGGTGTCCTCGGTCCGTCCCCGGGCTCGGAACTGGGTGTGGGTCTGATGCCAGACGACCCCCAGGTGCGCACCGAGCTGCGCGATCAGCAGGAGCGGCACGATGAAGATGTGCAGGACCAACAACCGGTTCAGGATCTCCGGCCCGGGGAACTCCCCGCCGAAGAAGAGGTAGGCGATCCAGGTCCCCACCACGGGGATCGAGAGGATCACCGAGTACGCGATGCGGAGCCCCGCCCCGGAGAGCGAGTCATCGGGCAGGGAGTACCCGGAGAAGCCCGCCGCGATCCCGGACACGAGCAGCCCGACACCGAGCAACCAGGAGGTCTCGCGAGGCTTCCGGAACGCGCCGGTGAAGAACACCCGGAGCAGATGGACGCCCATCGCGACCATGAAGAGCAGCGCTGCCCAGTGATGGGTCTGTCGCATCACGAGTCCCGCCTGGACCTCGAACGAGATCCGCATGACCGAGTCGTAGGCGGTGGACACCGTTTGACCTTGCAAGGGCTCGTACGGCCCGCGGTACACGACCGGCTCCGACGAGGCGATGTAGAAGAACGCGAGGAACGTCCCCGTGAGCACGAGCAGCACGAAGCTGTAGAGGGCGATCTCGCCCAACATGAACGACCAATGATCGGGGAAGACCTTCTTCAGGTTGTGCTGGATGAACGAGGTCCCGTCGAGCCGTTCGTCCAGCCCCTCCACGAGGCGTTTCACGATCATGTGGGGAAGTCCCAGAAGCTCGGGCCGACGGGCTCCGTGAAATCACCCTGGGCGCGGATCGTCCCGTCATCGTCGATCTCGATCAGCAGCTGCGGGAGCGCCCGCGGCGCGGGACCGTAGACGGGCTCTGCGCCGTTCAGCACGTCGAAGGTCGATTGGTGACACGGACACCGGAGCTGTTGCTGGGCCGCGAGGTACAGCCCGAGCGCGCATCCCGCGTGGGTGCAGATCTTCGAGTAGGCGACGTAGCCGTCCGGGGCTCCCGCGGCCCGGTCGTCGGGGAGCTGGAGCGTCCCGGGCTCGACCCTGATGAGGACGGCCTGCGAGTCGGCTGAGCCCGGGGCGTCCTCGGGGAAGACCGTGGCGAACGAGCCCACCTCGAGGGTCTCGCGCGTGACCGGGTTCCCCTCCTCATCCACCAGGCGCGAGCCGCTCCGCCACTGCGTGTGGAAGAGCGAGGCCCCGGGCGCTCGGCCGAGGGATCGGATCGGGATGATCGCGGCGAGGCCGAGGGCGGCCCCGGCGGCGATCAGGAGGCGGAACAGGAAGCTCCGGCGCCGGATCTCCTCCACACCCCCGACGATCGTCCCGGCGGCGGCGTCGAGCTCGGGCGCCGCCCTCGGACCGTGGCCCCGTGCCTGCGTCTCGTCCTCGATCTGCGGCATCAACGAGCGCGCCCAGATCATGAGCCCGGCACCCACACCGCCGAGCGCCACGAAGAGGAGGGCTCCTTCGGCCTGCGGATCGCCTCCACCCACGTACACGGCGAACAGGCCGAGGGCGGCCAGGATCGACACCATGAACGCGGCCGCGGCCCAGCGCGCAGGGTGCTTCACGTCTTCGCCCCCGTCAGGCGGATCACCAGGAGCAGGAGCCCCATCCCGATCGCGATCGCGATGAGCCCTTCGGCCACCGCACCCACCCTGCCGAGCTGGAAGCCGCCCTCGTCGCCGTCGTCGCGGACCCACTCCAGGTAGCGCGTGATGGAATCGACGTCGTGCGCCGAGAGGTCGCGGTCGCCGAACTTCGGCATCACGCCGGGTCCGACCCGGATCGCCTCACCGACCTGCGTGGCGTCAGGGGGGTAGAGCGACGGCGCGATCTGACCTCCTCCCACCGAGTCGCCGATCCCCGCCGCGCCGTGACAGCCTGCACAGTTGTTCAGGAAGAGCTGGAACCCCAGGCGGAGGTCACCGCGCGCCGGGTCCACGTCCGGGATGGCGGGTCCACCGGGGGCGATGGAGGCGACGTACTCCACGAGGGCCACGATCTCCGGATCGGTGAACCGTGGCTCCTGACGTACCGGCTGCTGGCTCGGGTCCGCGAGCGGCATGCGGCCCGTGCTCAGCATGAAGTTCACCGCCGCCGGTCCGGCCCCTTGGAGCGACGGGCCGTTCTCCGTCCCGTCGGCTCCGGGTCCGTGGCACGTCGAGCAGCTCGCCTCGTACAGCTGTTGGCCCTGGGCGAGCCGATCGGTCTGCGCGCTCGAGGCCGTGGGCCGGAACGACCAGAGCACCTGGGCCACTAGCGCGAACAACAGACCGAACCGCAGGATCCGCGACAGCAGCACGGCGTCGCGGCGCGGGGTCATCGCAGGAGGAAGATCGTGGCGAACAGCCCGATCCACACCACGTCGACGAAGTGCCAGTAGTAGCCGACGGCCTCGGGACCGTCGAGCGGACCGTCGTGATACGCCCCCTGCCGCATCCTGCCGAGCAGGACGAGCATCAGGACGATGCCGGCGGCGACGTGCAGCCCGTGGAGCCCGGTCATCGAGAAGTACATCGTCCCGTAGGCGTTCGATGAGATCGCGACGTTCACATGGGTCCAGTCGTAGAGCTGGAGCGAGAGGAAGGTCGCGCCGAGGGCGAGCGATGCCCAGAGCCACGCGGCGAGTCGTGCGCGATCCCTTCGGACCGCGGCGCGCATGCCCGCGATGAACGTGAAGCTCGAGACGACGAGGATGACCGTCGCGACGGCGGACAGCCTGGTGTCGAGCTCGACGTCGGCGGGCGGCCAGACGGGGGTCTCCGCCCTGAGCGTGAAGTACGCGGCGAACAGTCCACCGAAGAACAGCAGCTCCGAAGCTAAGAAGACGATGGCGCCGAACCGGATGGGAGGCGGATCGCTCGTGCGCTCAACGGCATGCGCCTCCGGAGCGAGCATGCCGACCTTGTATCCCACCGACCCAGACGCGTCAACCGCGCGGCGAGGGAGCGGACGCGGCCCTTCAGGGGCGGGCGCCGGGCCGGCCTTGCATGCGACGATGTGCCCGTGACGCTCGCGTTGTTGCTCGCGTCGGCGAGCCTCTACCTGGCCGGTTGTCAACGTGTGGCCCGGTCGGGGACCGGCTTCGGGCGGGGTCGTCTCGGAGCGTTCTTGACCGGCATGCTGATCCTCGCGGTCGCCCTCGTCTCGCCCCTCGAACGCGCCGCCGACGTCTCGTTCACGGCGCACATCGCCCAACATCTGCTGCTGAGCCTCGTGGCTCCCCCGCTCCTCGCTCTGGGCGCGCCCGTCACCCTCGCGCTCAGGGCCGGGCCCCCCGGGCTCGCCAGATCCATCACGCGTGTGCTCCGGAGCCGTCCGGTGACGGTGCTCACGAACCCCATCGTGGGATGGACGCTGTTCGTGGGCCTGCCCTTCGTCTACCACCTGACGTGGCTGTTCGACGGTGCGCTCCGCAGCACGCCCGCCCACATGGTCGAGCACGGTGTCCTGCTCGGCACCGCGTTGATCTACTGGTGGCCGATCGTGGGCGTCGATCCGTCGCCGCACCCGGTGAGCTACCCAGCCCGGATCCTGTCGCTGTTCCTGGCGATGCCGGCCATGACGTTCCTGGCGCTCGCGATCTACGTGGCCGGTGCCCCCCTGTACCCGTCGTACCTCGAGGTAGCGGGGACCACGGTCGCCACCGCGTTGTCCGACCAGCGAGCGGGGGCCGTGACCATGTGGCTGGTGGGCAACCTCTGGATGGTCGTCACGATGCTCTTCGTGACGGCGGCGTGGAAGCGCCACGACGACGCCGCGCAGGACCGGCTGGAGGCCCGGATGGCGCGGCAGGCGTCCCGTGGCAGTATCGGTGCCTGACGACGGGGGAGCGAGGAGGGCGGTCGTGGCGGGGGAGAGTGTGAGCACACCACCGAGCGTGGTCGTGGCCGTATACGAGACGGACGAGCAGGCACGACTGGCGCTCGGCACCCTGCAGGAGGCCGGTGTGCCGACCGAGAGCGATCTCGATCGTCGGGGTCGGCGAGCAGGACGACGATGTCGTGCCGATGGAACAAGGCTCGAGCGCGACGGCGGCCGGAGCCGGGCGAGGCGCGATGATCGGGGGCGTCGCCGGGGTCGTCCTCATGGTGTTGCCGGGCGGTCCCATCCTCGTCGGTGGCTTCCTGGCCGCCGCGGCCGGCGGGGCGTTCGCCGGCGCCGAGCTCGGGATCTCTGAGCCAGCTCGGCGTTCCGAACTCGGTGGTCCCGGATTTCGAGGAAGATCTGACGGATGGTCGCTACCTCGTTTGCGTCCACGGAGACCACGGGGAGAGCCGGCGGGTCCACGGGATCCTCGACATGACCGACAACGAGAGCCTCCAGATCTACGGCGCGGGCGCCTGACCTGATCCAGAGCGACCGGCGACCGCGCGCCCGGCGAGGACCGCGGCGCCGATCGCCCCGGAGAGGTCGCGGAGCTCCGTCGTGAGCACGACCGGAGGTTGCTCCGGTACGAAAAGCCGCGGCTGCATCGCCGCGACGATCCGATCGATGAAGGGCTGACCCAGACGGTCACCTAGACCTCCGCCGACGATGATCGCCTCGAGATCGAGGAGGTTCTGGGCGGAGGCGAACGCGATCCCGAGCGCCCAGACCGCGTCATCGACCAGGGCGACCGCCATCCGGTCCTGCTTCTGGAGCGCCCGCTCGATCACGCCGCTCGAGAGACGAGGCTTCCCCTGTTTCTCCATGATGTCGAACAGGATCGTCTTCTTCCCTTTGGCGTACAGCCTCCGCGCGTGCGCCTCCATGCACCCGCGTCCCGCGTACGCCTCGAGATGTCCGTGACGTCCGCACGAGCACCGCCGGCCGGCCGGTGTCACGGACGCGTGGCCGATCTCGCCGGCGGCCCCTCGGCCGTCCCGGAGCTTCCCGTCGAGCACGAGCCCACCCCCCACGCCCGTGCCGACGAACACGCCGATCACGTTCCGGTAGGGCCGGCCGGCGCCCCGCACGTACTCGCCGAGCATCGCCGCCCGCACGTCGTTGTCGATCAACGGCGACCCCATCGCAGGCGGCCGAGACCCTCGGCCCCAGGTCCGACCTTCTCCTGGAACCCTTAGGACGGGCGCCGCGCCGGCCTGACGCCATTGCGCTCCGCGGCTCGGGGTCACGCTCCGCAACCCGAGGTCACGCTCCGCAGCGCGGTGCGGCGGCCAGCCGGCTGCGTGCCTGCTCGTAGGCCTTCAGCGTCGCCGGGGCCTGCTGCACCATCTGCCGCCAGCGCTGGGAGTACGACGCTGCGTCGGTGTGCGCCTTGTTCGCCATCATCTGCAGATGAGCGGCCCACTCGGCGTTGACGTCCGCTCCGGTGGTCACCACCGCCTGCACCGCGGCGTGGCGCGCCATGCACGCCGCGGCGTGGGCCCGGTCGGCCGTGGTCATGGTCGCGGCCGTGGTCGCCATGGCCTGGCACGCTCCGGACGCCTTGGCCCAGGCCGCGCGGGCGGTCGTGAAGGCGCGGACGTCCGATGGCCCCGGCTTCTTGCTCGACGCCCAGAGCGCCAGCGTCTGCGCCAGGGTGATCTTCCCCTGGTCCAGGCTGAGCTGCGCCTGCACGTGCGACCCCCAGTCCCGGTGCGAGGCGTCCGCAGCGGTAGCGACGGCCTCCCCCAGGGTGAGCTCGTGCTGGCACGCCGCGAGCTGCGGTGACACGGAGGCCGCGACCACGGCGGCCTGCCCGCTGGCCGCCGTCCGCGCGTCGTCGCTGCCGCGGTGGAGCCAGGTGCCGCCCCAGGCGACAAGAGCCAGCACGGCGATGGCGACGACGATCAGCGTGGCGGCCGTGCCCCAGCCGACCTTGACCGGCGCAGCAGGGTCCTCGTGCTTGGGCGCGTTCATGCTTCGACGGTGCCACCGGCGAGCCCGTGATGCAGGGGTATGACGCATTTCCTGTCGATACGCGCGCCGACCGATGAATCGCCTCCGGGCCCTTCCTGCGCCGTGCCGATCCGTGGGCCCTGTGCTGCCTTCGGGGAACCTCGGCTGCGACTGAGCATCCCCTGGCGGGACCGCACGGTCCCGCCAGGTGCGGTTGTTCCCGTCAACCGGGACCCTGAGGCGAGGCCACCACCCCCGAGGACGGGCTCCGCTCGATCGAACAGGTGGGGGCCGCTTCGATGCAGGAAGACGGCATGCTGGTGCGCAGCCCAGGGGCCCGAGGAGGCGGTATGTCCGACAGCGAATCGGCCAGGGCCGAGCTCGGAAATACCGGGTACGAGATCTTCATCGCAGCCCTGTCGATCCTGTCGCTGGTCAACATCGTGCTGCTGACCCGGCTGCGGGACCCGGCCACCCAGGAGGTCGTCTACGTCCTGGATCTCCTGCTCAGCCTCGTGTTCCTGTCGACTTCCTGGCCCGCCTGTTCCGTGCACCGGCACGGTCTGCGTAGTTCTTCCGCCGTTCGACTGGGCCGACCTGGCGGCGAGCCTGCCGTTCCCCCAGGTCAAGGTGCTGCGGGTGTTCCGACTCGTCCGCGTCGCGCGACTGCTGCACCGGTACGGCGCCGCGAACGTCGGGAGGAGCCTGCTCAAGGACCGTGCCGGAAGTGCGCTGCTCACGTTGCTGTTGGTCGCCGTCCTCGTCCTGCAGTTCGGGAGCCTGGCCATGCTGTACCTGGAGAGGAGCGCGCCGGACGCCACCATCACGACCGCCTCAGACGCGCTCTGGTACGTGGTCGTCACCATCTCCACGGTCGGGTACGGAGACCTGTACCCGGTCACCAACGCCGGACGCTGGCTGGGCACCTTCATCATCGTCGTCGGCGTCGGCATCTTCGGCACGCTGACCGGCTACCTGGCCAACCTCTTCCTGTCGCCGCAGAAGGAGCGGCCCCCTCGGAGACGCCCGCGACACCGGCTGAGGTCCTGCACCGGGTGGAACAGGTCAAGGAGCTCCTGGGCCAGCAACAGGCCGCGTTGGCAGAGCTTGAACACAGCCTGCAGCGCCAGACCACGACACCACCCCCCGAGCCCAACGCGTGAACGACGTCCGGCCACTCGGGCGGCAGGCAGGTCGTCACGCCGCCGTCCTCGTCCCAGCGACGCCGGAACCCCAGTAGTCACACCGAGAACCCGCCCGAGGTGGGCAGTGACACGCACTCTGAGGGCCTGACCGCAGCGCCGGACCGGGCCAAGTACCCTGTGGGCAGGCAGAAGATGATGCGCGGGACATTCTCTTGCACTTTCTCTTGCTACCCCGCCCTCGTAGCTCAGGGGATAGAGCACCGCTCTCCTAAAGCGGGTGTCGGCAGTTCGAATCTGCCCGAGGGCACTTCATCCAGGCCCCTGAGGTCGGCCCCTGTCCGTCTTCAGCGCGAGAGAATCGTGATCCTCACGATCGCGTTCTGGGCCGGCCAGCGGAAGTTCGTTTCACCTCGTGGACGCTGGGCTCCCCCTGCGGTGGCCGATCAGGCGTCGCGGGTGCGTGGCCGGCCACGCTTCCGGACGGGTCCGGCCTTGCTCGGCATCCGCCCGGCGTCGGTGAGGGCGCGTCGGAGCAACATCTCAACGTGGGCGTTGACGCTGCGGAACTCGTCGTCGGCCCAGCGGATGAGGGCGTCGTGGACCGCCGGATCGACCCGCAGCAGGACCTGCCGTCGTTCGGTCAAGGCTCGCCCTCTCAGCTGTAGAGCGAGCCGGTGTTGACTACCGGCGACGGCGGCTGGTCACCGCACAGCACGACCATCAGGTTGCTGACCATGCTCGCCTTGCGTTCCTCGTCGAGCTCGACGACGTGGCCTTCGCTGAGCCGGTTGAGGGCCATCTCGACCATGCCCACGGCACCCTCGACGATCCGACTGCGGGCGGCGACCACGGCGTTGGCCTGCTGGCGGCGGAGCATCGCCTGGGCGATCTCCTGGGCGTAGGCGAGGTGGGAGATCCGGACCTCGACGATCTCCACCCCGGCGATGGAGACCCGCTCGGCTACCTCGTGGGCGAGCTCCGCGGCGACCACATCGGTCGCGCCGCGCAGCGAGGCGCCCTCTTCCTCCGCGTTGTCGTACGGGTGGGTGTTGGCGACGTGGCGCAGCGCGGACTCCGACTGCACCGACACGAAGTTCTCGTAGCTGTCGACGGCGTACGTCGACCGCGCCGTGTCGGCGACCTGCCAGACCACGATCGCGGCAATGTCGACCGGGTTTCCGTCGGAGTCGTTGACCTTCAGCCTGTTGGTCTCGAAGTTGCGGACCCGGATGCTGACCCGGCGTCGAATGGTCAGCGGCAGCACCCACCAGAAGCCGGGCTTGCGGACGGTGCCGACGTAGGTGCCGAAGAACTGGATCACGGAGCTCTGTCCGGGCGGCACCACCACGAGCGAGGTGGCGACCAACACAAACAGCAGGATCGGCAGCCAGGTCCAGCCGGACGAGGCCGTCACCGCGGAGTAGGACCACCAACCCAACGCGATCAGCAGGACGATGCCGGCCCAGCCGGTGATCGCGAGGGCAGGTCGCTGCGTGATGTCGACCCGGGCCCCTTGGTGCCCGACGGGCTCTGCGCGCGGGGCGGGCCCGGGGATCGGCTGCTCGGTGTTGCTCAAGAGAGCCTCCTCTGAATAGTGCTATCACACCGATATCACTATTCAGCCCGCCTGCCAAGAGGCTTCGCGGCGTACATCCGGCACAGCACCCGGCTGGCCGCGCTCGCGCAACCGCCCCCTGCCGCGCTCGTCCGCAGCGCCGGGCACTCCCTTCCCGTTGGGCGGCAGGCGTTCTGGCCTAGCATCCGCCCATGGCTATCACCGCAGTCCAGCTGCTCTCCGTGCCGGTCACCGACCAGGACCGCGCCCGCGACTTCTATGTGGGCGTCCTCGGCTTCGACCTCATCCGCGACGCCGAAATGCAACCGGGCCTGCGCTGGGTGCAGGTCGCCCCGCCGGGCGCCCAGACCTCGCTGACCTTGGTGACCTGGTTCGAGTCCATGCCCGCGGGGACGCTGCGCGGGCTGGTTCTGGAGACCGACGACCTCGAGGGCGACCTGAGCGCCTACACCGCGCGCGGCGCACTCATTGCTGACGGTATCCAGGCCCAACCGTGGGGGCGGTATTTCACCCTGGCCGACCCGGACGGCAACGGTCTGGTGGTGCAGGAGACCCGGGCCCGCCGGCCGATCTGACCTGGCATCGGCGCCGGCGGCTACCGGCGGGAGCGGCAAACGTTGGGCACCCCTTCGACTCACGCTCACATCGGCGAGCAGGGCGCGGGGTGCACCTGTTACCTCAGCGTCGTGACCAGGCACCGGGACGCATGGTGCCACCCGGTCGCTGTTCCGGATCAGGCCGCGGACGACGATCCGGCGATGACGCCCATCGCACCACACGGCCGCCACGTGCCGGTCAGAGCGCCGATCACGAACCAGAGAAGCACCCAGCCGAGGATGTCCTCTGAGATCACAGGTGGCTGAGCGGGTCGATGCAAGTGCAGGCAGGCCCAACAGCAGAAGCCCGACAAGGGCGAGGCCCAGGAGCTCGCTCCGCAGCCACCGCCACAGCACCACGGCACTCATCCCCGCTACCCCTCCCCCGGGCCAGCAACTGCCGGGATCGTAGCGCCGAAAGCCCCCCACGACCCGGATTCCTCACAGAGGACAGTGCGCGTTCACGTGCTAGGAGCAGAGGGTCTCGAACGCCGTTGCACCGGGCCTCAGCATGAACATCTCGCGGTGACCCTTCCCGTCGGTAAAGAACGCCTTGGTCGTGTAGACGGTCAACGCTCCCCGTTGATCGGGGTTGTCCCATCCTGCCGGTGGGTTGCCCTGACCGTCCCCCAGCGGCCCACCAGCACGCACGTAGTACTTGCCCTGAATGCCAGCTCGTGGATGCCGCAATGCGTGTAGAGCGCGAACGGGCACCGCGTCCACCAGGCCGTCCGGGTGTCCTGTCTGAGGGGTTGCAGGACTCGACGTGACGGCCGCCGTGGTGGCGCAGCCCGACAAGGCGGCGACAACCACGACCGCCAGCACTGAGTATGACCGCCACCGCATCAGAGCCTCCCCAGGACGCATCCTGCACTAACTGAGCTCATACCGGCAGCTGCGGACGAGAACTGCCTGTCCTCGGTCACCCCATCATCGTGAACAGCTGCCCGTACCCAGGGAGGGAGACCCGCGACCTGACCGCCCGCAGCATTCCCCACAGGAGCACTTGGTTGGCCGTCAGGACCGGACGTGCCAGCTCTTCCTCGAGCGCAGCGATGACGCCGACGCTCCGAAGGCCGTTGCCACCCACGAACACCGCCTGGGCACTGCCGGGTGTATGCGCGAGGATCCACTCAAAGAGCTCAGAGGGGTTGATGCTCCGCTGGTTGCTCGGGAGATCACAGGCGGCATGCGAGACCACCTCGAAACCCTGCGATGAGAAGTACTCCGCACCGAGTCGGTCGAGCTCATCGTCGAACCACGGGGGGTGGACGACCGCGACCCTGTCTGCCCCCAGGACACGCAGCGCGTCGACCGCGGCCGCGCAGGTGGCGACGACCGGTATGCCGGAGCTGCGCCTCTGGAGTCGGTCGATCAACTCCCGCTCGGCGTCCGCGCCGGTGACGTAGGAGGAGCTCGTGAAGCCGATTCCGATCACTGCAACTGGTGCGGCGGCCAGCAACGAGACCGCGTCGTCGATGTGGGGCGGCTCAACGAACGCCGCGACCGGTGCCAGGGGGATGGTCGGATCCATCACGCCACCCGCCGCCATGGCTCCAAACGGGACTCGGGCGGCGTGCACCCCCACGCTCTCCGGTGCCATGGCCCTGATTTCCGATTCGGGACCGACGTCAGCGTGCGGCGTCAGCACTCCGATCCGAGTGCGCACGTCCCAGCCGTCCGGCTGCCACATCGCCCCTCCCTCCGGGACCCGCACCTGGGGGCCCACCAAGGAATGCGTCTCCCATGACAGCACTGCTGTCAGCCCAGCACTACCTCTCATCGGCGTGATGTTGGGGCGGGATCCCTCGTTCGAGAAGACCACGCAGGCGTGTCTCCTGGCCCACAAGCCCCGGTGTCGTGAAATCCCCCTGCGCAGTGACGCAGATGAGGACGTTCAGTCGTCCTCGCCCTCGAACCCGATCAACCAGTGGAGACCGTAACGGTCGATGACCTGGCCGTCGGATGCACCCCAGGGCCGCGTCTGCAAGTCATCCACGATCCGGCCGCCCTCGGCGAGACTCGAGAACCACGTGCGCAGCGCGGAGGGGGCAGCCGTACCAAGCAGGGACAGCATCAGTCCTTGGCAGCTGAAGGGAGGCTCATCGCCGGCCACGTCGGCGGCGAAGAGCGCGACCGGCCCCTGGAGGAGGTACCCGTGGGCGATGGCATCCGCCGGGCCGTCGGTCCTGTTGAACTCGGCGAAGGTGTGGAGCTGCACGGCGCAGCCGAAGACATCGCCGTAGAAGGTCAGCGCGTCACGAGCAGTGCCCGGGAGGTGGAGGTAGGGCGTCGGTGCGGTCATGCGTCAGATGGTATGCACCGCCGTGGTGACATGCTCTGACATCGGCACATCCGCTAACCCACGTGGCTCAAGAGCGCTTCAAGCAGGCGCAAGGGCGGAAAGAGGTCGCAGGTGAATGTGCCTGTGCGGCAACCGCGCTCAGCCGATAGGCCGTGCCAGATGACCCATCACCGCGGCCGCGAACTCATCGGGCCGCGCGTCGTGGACCATGTGGCCACCACCAATCGTGACCAGCCGGGCGCCCGGGATCGTCGCCGCCATCTCTTCCACGTGTTCCTGCGGCACCGGGCTCGATGGGCCCCCGGCCAGGACCAAGGTGTCGGCCTGGATCCGCGCCGCGTGCGTCGGCCACTCCGTGTCGGGGTTGTCGATCTGCGCACGGACGCTGCCGACCATGTCCCAGTCGAAGTCCAACGGACCGGCCGGCCTCTCCAGTACGGCCGGCTCGCGCGGGTGGGGAACACCGACGTCCTCGAGCACCAGCTTGCGGACGCGACCGGGAGCGCCCGAGGCGACCAGGCAGCCCACCAGACCGCCCAGCGAGTGCCCGACGAGATCCACCTGGGCGAGCCCCATCGCGTCCAGGAAACCGACGACGTCCCCGGCCAGCACGTCGAGCCCGTACGGGCCCTCCCAGACACTCCGGCCATGGCCGCGAAGGTCCAGCGCGTAGACGACACCCACCTCAGCCCACCTCAGCATGAAGTCGGCCCAGCTCTCGGAGGTCTCCCCGGTCGCATGAAGCAGCAGGACGGGGACCACGCCGTGCGACTCCCCCGCCACCCGGTAGCCGAACTCCTTGCCGTCAACCATCACTGAACGCGCGCTGATCATTGCCACAGTGAAACAGCCCCGCCGTGAACAGTGGGCAAGAACGCTCCCGTCCGATCCGTCGCTCGATAGCTGAGTGTGGGTGCCGTTGCAGCGCAATGGAATCGGAATCTCAGGAATTCCACCGCCCGGACTGCCAGAGCGGGGTCTGCCGTTCGAACTTGCCCGACGGCACACAACAGCCCAGGGGTGAGGCAGCGGTCCCCGCCCGCCGGGGACCGACGCGCGTACGCTGGATTCGTGAGGCGTGTCGTCGTCGACCACTTCGGCGGGCCCGAGGTCGTGAGGGTGGTGGAAGCCGACGATCCCCGACCGGGTCCGGGCGAAGTGTGCGTCAGCGTCCTCGCCTCCGGCGTGTCGTTCACCGATGCGCAGCTGCGCGCCGGCACGTACCTCGGCGGCCCGAAGCCGCCGTTCACGCCCGGCTACGAGCTCGTCGGCGTCGTCGAGAAGCTGGGCCCGGGCTGCACGAGGCTGCGAGCCGGGAGACCGCGTCGGCGCGCTGACGGTGTGGGGCGCCAACGCGGAGCGCGTCTGCGTGCCGGAGGCCTACGCGGTCGAGGTGCCCGAGGAGCTCGACCCGGCGGAGGTCGTGAGCCTCGTCTTCACCTACATGACCGCCTACCAGGTGCTTCACCGGGCCGCGATGGCCAAGAGCGGGGAGACGGTGCTCGTGCACGGTGCGGCCGGCAGGGTGGGCACCGCGATCCTCGAGCTCGGGGCGCTGGCCGGGCTTCGTCTCTACGGGACGGCCTCCGCTCGCGACCGCGCCGCGGTCGAGCGGCTCGGCGCGGTGGCGATCGACTACCAGCAACGAGGACTTCCTGGCTCGGGTGCGCGAGCTGCCCGGGAAGGGCGTGGACGTTGCCCTCGACGGGATCGGTGGCGCGCTGTCGCTTCGCTCCTTCCGCGCGCTGCGGCCCGGCGGGAGGCTGGTCGTGTTCGGCCGCTATGCCACGATCGCGCACGGGCGCAAGAACTGGCCCGCGGTGATCGAGTGGTACGCGGCGACCGCGAGCGTCGCGCTCTGGGGCCTGCTCTCGCCCCGCCGCAGGGTGCTCTCCTACCGGGTCCAGAAGCTGCGCATCCACCACCAGGACTGGTTCCGGGAGGACTTCCGCGCGCTGCTCGAGCTGCTTCGTCGTGGCGAGATCCACCCGGTCGTCGCCGAGCGCCTGCCGCTGTCCGACGCCCGTCGCGCCCACGAGCTGCTCGAGCGCTCGGCGGCGACGGGAAAGATCGTGCTCGTGCCCTGAGCCGAGGCCACAACGGAATCGGACCATGAGCATTGTCGAGGCAGTCCACGGTCGGGCTCCGGAGGCGGTTGTCGGCCGTTCGAGTCCGCCCGTGGGCACACCACGTTGGGTCAGTCCACGGGGTTGAAGATCTCCTCGACGCGGGCGCCGAAGAGGTCGGCGAGGCGGAAGGCAAGGGGCAGGCTCGGGTCGAACCGACCCTTCTCAATGGAGATGATCGTCTGGCGCGAGACCCCCAGCTCGTCGGCGAGGCGCGCCTGCGACCAACCCCGATCCGCGCGCCGCTCGGCGATGTCGTTCTTCACGACTCAGCGGGCGCGACGCTCGAGCACGGCGTAACGCAGCCCGACGTCCACCATGGCGACGATCACCACCGCCAGGAGCACGAGCTGGGCGTCCAGGACGATGCCCGCGATCGAGATCACGGCGAGGCCCACCCCGACCAGGACGAGGAGGTCCGTGAACGCCTTGGACGCAGCCTGCTCCGACCAGCGGCGCTCCACATTGTCGGCTGCGTTTCGGTCCTGCGGAACGGACTTCGGTGCGATGAAGAGAAACCAGCCGAGCGCGCCGAGGGGCGTGATGGTAGCTGCGCCGAAGACCACGGCAGTCAGTGCGAAGCGGTCTGGGTTGAAGCTTCCCGCGAGTGCACCGACACCTGCAGCGCCGAGCAGGGCCACGGCAACGGCGGCGATCCAGCGTCCGACCATGATGTCTCCCCTGGTGACTGGGCGGCTCGTTGTCAAGCACGCTTGACGTAAAGGGTGCTTGACAGCTCAGGGCGTGTCAAGCTCACTTCACCAATGTCCTCGCTCGTGCCGGTTTCAGCGCTCTCCTGCCGAAGGTCGGACGTCCGGAAGGTCCCCCCGGTGTGCGACACCTGCTAGCGGACGTCGTCCACGTCGAGGGGGACCACGAACGCCCGCCGCTCGCAGATCAGCCCATCGCGGAAGACGAAGACCTCACCCATGGCCATCCGCATCGTCGTCCCGTCCTCACGCAGGGCCGAACCGGTGAGCTCGGCCATCACCGTGTCGCCCTCCTCGACCATGCGAACGACATGGAGCTCCGGGCTGCCAACGAAACCCGGCCCCTCGATGGCGGCGTCGTAAGCCTCCTTGCCCTGCAGCCGGAACGCGCCGAACACCGTCCACACGATGTCGTCGGTCAAGCACGACAGGATCTGCTCGTGGTCGGACCGCCGGAACCCTTCCAGGTACCGCTCGACCACCTGCTTGTTCCGCGACAGCTCTTCCGTCATGTCCGCTCCTCTCACCGCCCGGTGGTCCCAGTCAAGACCGTCCAGCAGCGTCTGACTCATCGGCGCTGAGGGCCCTGCCGTCGCTCGACACCGCTCGGCCGTCGGCAGCGACCAGGTCAGGCCCTGCCTGCACAGCGTCACGGGGACCTGCGGCGTCGGCCGGGCGCGGGGGCTCAGGCACCGCGCGCGGGAAGAAGCACGAGGCGCGATGAGGTCTCGCCCCTGGCCTGTCTGCGCCAGCCCTCTTCGACCGTCTCGAGCGGCTGGCTGTCATGGGCCATGGTGATCTGGCCGGTCGCTGCGTGGTGAAGCACCGCCGCCAGGGCGTCTCGGCGCTGCGCCGGGGTCAGGGAGTTGTTCGTGTAGCCGAGCACGCTCGCCGAACGGCTGCGCAGGACCGAGGAGGAGAAGCGCGCCGCGTCGCCCGACGCGCCGCCGAGGTTGACCAGCCGGCCGCCGGCGCCGAGGACCCGGGAGGCGGCCGTCGCGGCGGTCCCGAACACCGGGTCGAGCACGACGTCGACCGGTCCCCCGGTCGCCTCGCGCCAGCCGGCGGTGAGCGTCGTCGACGTCGTCGAGCAGCGGGACGACGACGTCCGCGCCGGCCGTCACGGCCCGCTGCTGCGCCTGCTCCGAGCGGGCCACGGCGACGACCCGTCGCGGCGCCGAGGGCCCGGGCCGCGCCGATCCCGGCCTGGCCGACCGCCCCGCCGCCGCCGAGCACGAGCACCCGCTCGCCGGGCTGGAGCCCGCCGCGCCAGGTCAGCGCCATCCAGGCGGCGACCGCGGACAGCCCGAGCGCGGCGACCAGCGGTGTCGGGGACGTCGGTCTCGAGCGGCACGAGGTCGTCGTCGGCGACGGCGCACAGCTCGGCCAGGCTGCCGTCGCCGGGCGCCATCCCGGCCGAGGTGGCGAACCAGACCCGGGTGCCCGGCGCGACGGTCTCGGACGCGCTCCACCACACCGACCCCCTGCACGCCGGGCACGTACGGCAGCGCCGGCGGCCGAAGTACGACGTGCCGGACGCGCACAGCAGGTCGAGCGGGACGATCGGCGCCGCGGTCACCCGCACCAGGCTCTGCCCGGCGCGACGGCCGGGGTATCGGGCGTCGGGGCTGGCCGAGCGTGTGCAGCACGGCGGCGCGCCCTGAGCGGTCGTGCAGGACGGCGGCGCGCACGGAGTCCAGGTGGCGATGTCGGGGTAGGGCAGGGTGAGGTGCTTCATCGCCGCGCCGTAGGCCATCTGGTACTCCAGCGGCCCGTGGTCGCGCTCGAACATCGCGATGAACAGCGTCAGCGTGAGGAACGGGTGGGCGCCCATCTCGAACAGCGCGCACGTGGTCGTGCTCGCGCAGCGCGCGCCGCTCCTCGTCGGTGAAGGCCAGCCAGGTGGACCGCTCGCCGGCGGTGCAGTTGAGGATCGTGTTGGCCATCTCCGCCTCCCACCAGGCGACGGTGCCGGCCGGGTCGTCGCGGTAGCGCTCGACCAGCTCGGGGTCGCGGTCGACGGTGAAGAGGAACTTGTCCAGCAGGTACTTGCTCATGCCGGCGACTCCGTTCGGGTACCAGGTGAAGTAGGCCTCCATGGTGTGGAACAGGTCGAGGGTGTCGACGTGGTCGGCCTTGGCGCCCTCGCCGGCGACGCCCATCATCAGCATGAAGTCCATGAAGCCGTGGGTGGCGTTGCCGGGGCGGTGCAGGCTGTCCAGGGTCACCTCGGCCAGGCAGCCCTCGAGGTCGCCGCTGGCGATCCACTCGACGGCCTTGCGGTCGAACTCCGGGTCGGGGCCGTGCGCGCCGAACTGGCGCGGCCCGCCGAGCTCCAGCGACAGGTGGCCGGTGCCGATGATCGCGACCCGCTTGTCCTCGGGCCACGACTCGACCAGCTCGCCGGATCGCCCGGCCGAGCTGGACGAACCGCTTCGGCTGCGGCAGCGGCGGCGCGAAGATGTTGGTGTAGATCGGCACGATCGGCAGGTCGGCCTGCGGCCGCAGCGTGATGATCGGGCAGGTGATGCTGTGGTCGATCCGCAGCTCGTTGCTGAACGCCAGGTCGAAGTCGGCGTCCAGCCCGTTGCGCAGGATGTGCGCGGACAGGTCCTCCTCGCCCGCGCAGGGTCATCCGCGGCAGGCCGAACTCGCGCTCCTCGTTGTACCAGTTGGCGTCGAAGAACGGCGCCTTGCCGACCAGGAACTGCGGCATGTTGTCCAGCCACAGCTGGTGGAAGTGGTCGCTGCCGACCATCACCAGCACGTCGGGCTCGGCCCGGGTCAGCGTCTCGCGGAACGCCTCGATCTTGGCGACCCACTCGTCGGCGAACGGCGGCCGGTCGGCGCCGGTGGCGGTGCTCGCCCGGTAGTAGAACGGGTGGTGCGTCGAGGCGATGACCGCGGCGACGGTGGCCATGGTCGGCTCCTCAGTGCGGGTGGGTCAGGGCGTCGGGTCGTCAGCGGGGTCGACGTAGACGGCGTTGCGGTCGACGGTCAGGTAGACGTCCATGCCGATCGGGCGGCGGCGCTCCTCGGCGAGCTGGCCGAGCAGGCCGGCCGCCCGGGCGAGCAGCGCGAAGCCGCGCAGCAGCTCGACCGGCAGGCCGAGGTCGGCCAGCGCGGCGCCGCAGACGCCGGCGCCGTTGAGCGGCAGCCGGCGGCCGAGCACCTGCTCGTGCACCCGGCCGATCGCCTCGAACAGCCGCAGGTGCGGGCCGCGCAGGCCCTCCTCCTCGGCGATCCCGATCAGCACCGGCGTGCGCGGGTCCTGCACCTTGTGCACCGGGTGGCCGAGGCCGGGGACGAACCGCCGCGCCTCGCGGGTGCGGCGTCACGGCCTCGAGGGCGAGCGCGTCCCAGCCGGCGTCGTCGGTGGGCAGCTCGCCGTCGTGCCGGTCCAGCACGGCGTGCAGGTAGGCGCCGCAGTCCTCGGTGACGCCGAGGAAGCGCGACCCGCCGCCGAGCAGGCCGGCGGCCAGCGCGCCCTGCAGCGAGTCGGGCGCGGACAGGTAGGTCAGCCGGGCGGCGATCGCGGTCGGGGTGAAGCCGTGGTCGGCCAGCGCGACCAGCACCGCCTCGAAGACCCGGGTCTCCGACGGGGTCGGGCCGCCGCAGCGCGACCAGCCAGAACGCCAGCTCGCCGAAGCCGACCTTGCCCATCAGGTCGGCGGTCAGGTCCTGGCCGAGCAGCCGGATCTCGTCGGCGGTCGAGGTGCCGAGCGAGGTGGGGAAGCGAGGTCGTCCGCGTCGTCACGCTGCGCTCCTGTCCGGTGGGCCGGTCCGGCTGGCGGGCTGCCGTGGCCGGAGTGGCCAGCCAGCGGCGGATCTCGTCGCCGTGCTCGTCGAGCGCCGGCGGCGGCAGCCGGTAGTCCGGCGGGGTCTCGGAGAACGTGATCGGGTTGCGCACCGACGGGACCGCGGCCGTCGCCCTCGCCGACGTGCACCACCGGGTCGAGGCCGACCTCCTCGGCGAACGCGACGCCGCCGTCGACGGTGTTGATCGGCCCGCACGGCACGCCCGCGGCGATGATGTCGCGGAACCACTCCATCTTCGGTGCGGGTGCGCAGCCGCTCGACCAGCAGCGGCCGCAGCTCGTCGCGGTTGGCGGTGCGGTCCTCGTTGCGGGCGAACCGCGGGTCGTCGGCGAGCTCGGGGACGCCGAGCACCTCGACCAGCTTGCGGAACTGGCCGTTGTTGCCGGCGGTGATGATCAGGTCGCCGTCGGCGCAGGGCAGCGGCTCGTAGGGGAACAGGCTCGGGTGGCTGTTGCCCATCCGGAACGGGCACGACGCCGCCGGCGACGTACGCGCTGGTCTGGTTGACCAGCCCGGACAGCGCGGAGGACAGCAGGTTGACCTCGACGTGCTGGCCGCGGCCGGTCTCGTGCCGGGCGTTGCAGCGCGGCAGGATCCCGATGGTCGCGTGCAGGCCGGCCATCACGTCGAAGACCGAGATGCCGGCCCGGTACGGGCTCGCCGTCGGGGTCGCCGGTCAGGCTCATCAGCCCGGAGATCGCCTGCACGATCAGGTCGTAGCCCGGCAGCGCCGCGCCCTGCGGGCCGCTGCCGAAGCCGCTGATCGAGGCGTAGACGACGCGCGGGTTGCCGGCGGCCACCGTGTCGTAGTCGAGGCCGAACCGGGCCAGCCCGCCGGGCTTGAAGTTCTCGATCAGGACGTCGGCGCGCCGGGCGAGCTCCTGGGCCGCGGCCGAGGTCGTCCGGCGTCCTTGAGGTCGAGGGCGATCGACCGCTTGTTGCGGTTGACGCCGAGGTAGTAGGTCGAGACGCCGTCGCGCACCGGCGGCTGCCAGGTGCGGGTGTCGTCGCCGCCGGGCGCCTCGACCTTGACCACCTCGGCGCCGAGGTCGGCGAGCAGCATCGTGGCGTAGGGGCCGGCCAGGATCCGGGAGAAGTCGGCGACCAGCAGGCCGGCCAGCGGTCCGGTGCGGACGGCGTCGGCATCGCAGGCACGCGGACGGCTCCTCCAGCGTCGCTGGACACTCGGCGCACGACGCAAACGGACAGGCGTCCGTCACGGACGTCCGGCCCAGTCTCGGATCGCGATTCGCGCCTGCTGTCAAGCACTCTCGACGGGCCGATGCGCCGCAGCAGCGGGCCTTGACACGTCGTGCTGCGGCACCACGAGAGTGAGGCTCAGTCGGCGTTGACCGGCAGACGGACGAGCGTCGCGCGGTCCGAGGAACCCTGGAGGGAACGATGTCCCAGTCCCGACGCACCGGCGACCGCGAGCGGCCGGCCGGTGGTCCTGCGCGGCGGCACCGTGCTGACCATGGACGACGCCACACGGTCCTCGCCGACGCCGACGTGCTCGTCGTCGACGACCGGATCGCCGCGGTCGGCCCGGCGCTCGACGTGCCCGAGGGCACGCAGGAGATCGACGCGTCCGGCGGCATCGTGATGCCCGGCATGATCGACACCCACCGGCACATGTGGCAGACCGCGATGCGCGGCTACGGCGCCGACTGGACGCTGACCCAGTACTTCGTCTGGTACTACCTCGAGCACGGCAAGACGTTCCGCCCCGAGGACATCCACGCCGGCAACCTGCTCTCGGCCTGGGACGTCGCTCGAGGCCGGGCGTCACCACCACCGTCGACTGGTCGCACGGCCTGCAGACCGTCGACCACGCCGAGGCGGCCGTCGACGCGCTGCAGGCGGTGCCCGGCCGGTTCGTGCTGGCCTACGGCAACATCCAGGCCGGCCCGTGGGAGTGGACCGCCGACCCGGCGGTGCAGGCCTTCCTCGAGCGCCGCCGTACCGGCGCCGGCGACATGCTCGGCTTCCAGCTCGCCTTCGACGTGACCGGCGACCCGAGCTTCCCGGAGCGGGCGGCCTTCGAGGTCGCCCGCGAGCTCGGGCTGCCGTCACCACCCACGCCGGCGTCTGGGGCGCGACCAACGACGACGGCATCCGGCTGATGCACGAGAACGGCTTCATGACGCCGGAGACCATCTACGTGCACGCGGCCACGCTGAGCCACCGACTCCTACCAGCGGATCGCGGCCACCGGCGGCTCGATCTCGGTCTCCACCGAGTCCGAGCAGAGCGCCGGCCAGGGCTACCCGCCCACCTGGCAGGTGCGCCGGTACGACATCCCGGTGTCGCTGTCGATGGACACCAGCGTGTGGTGGAGCGGCGACCTGTTCTCCGCGATGCGGACGACGCTCGGCGCCGACCGCTCGCGCGAGCACCTCGAGGCGCACGCCAAGGGCGACACCGTCACCCACGTCCACCTGCGCGCCGAGCAGGTCGTCGACTGGGCCACCCGCGGCGGCGCGCGGGCGCTCGGCCGCGACGACCTCGGCCGGCTCGAGCCCGGGCAAGAAGGCCGACGTCGTGCTGATCAAGAACGACGCCTCGCCGGTGTCGTTCCCGCTGCTCAACCCCTACGGCCACGTGGCGTTCCAGGCCCAGCGCGGCGACGTGCACACCGTGCATCGTCGACGGCCGCGTCGTGAAGCACGAGCACCAGCTGGTCGGCGTCGACCTGGCCGGCCGTACGCGCGGACCGTCGAGGCGACCGTCGACTACCTGCGGCCGACGCTCGGCGAGGAGGTCTGGGCGCAGGGGATGAACCCCGAGCTGCCCGCGACGACGAGGTGCTCGACAACCCGTACCAGTACACCGACTACAAGTCCGACACGCACCCACGGGGCCCGCGGCACCGTCTTCGGCGAGCCCGGCTCGGCGACCGCCTCGACGAGCGGACGGACGATGGCAGGACGTGGCGCGGGACCCGACTTCGTCGAGGCGCTGGCGCGCGGGCTCGACGTGCTCGCGTGCTTCGACGCCGACCACCGCGCCGATGTCGCTGACCGAGGTCGCGGCCGCCGCCGGACCTGGCCCGGCCGACCGCCCGCCGGCTGCTGCTGACGCTGGAGGAGCTCGGCTTCGTCCGCTCGGACGACGGCAGCTTCGCAGCTGACGCCGAAGGTGCTCACGCTCGGCATGGCGTACGTCGGCGCGCTCGGCCTGTGGGACATCGCCCGCCCGCACCTGGAGGCGCTCGTCGGCGCACCGGTGAGTCGTCGTCGATGGCCCAGCTCGACGGCTCCGACATCGTCTACGTCGCGCGGGTGTCGGTGCCGAAGATCATCGCGCTGCGCGTCGAGATCGGCACCCGCTTCCCGGCCGCCCAGACCTCGCAGGGCAAGGTGCTGCTCGCCGCCCTCTCGCCCGACGAGCTGGCGGCGACCCTGGCCATGCCGAGCCGGGCCGGGCTGCCGCCGTACATCGGCCGCACCGCGGCGACCAGCTGCGCGACGAGCTGACCGCAGGTCCGGGCCCGCGGCTGGGCGCTGGCCGACGAGGAGCTGGCGCCCGGCGTCCGTTCGGTCGCCGTCCCGGTCCGGGACGGCGCGGGCGCCGTGCGGGCCGCCATGAACGTCACCGTGCACGCCGCCGAGACCTCGACCGAGCAGCTGCTCCAGGACCACCTGCCGCTGCTCCTGCGCACGGCCGGCGAGGTCAGCGCCGAGTGGGCGCTGTGGCAGTCCCGCCCGCACGTCGAGGTCGACTCGGTCAACGACCACGACTCGGCCGCCGGCCGCTGACTCCCCCGCGGCGCGCCGCCCCGGCAGTCCTGTTCAGCAGCCGGGCAGACACCTGACCCCAGGCGTTCATCGACGCTACGTAGGGTCGCCCGCCGCAGAGTCGCCACACGACGAAAGAGGAGTCCCATGAGCCGGATTCGCACGCAGGTCGCCGTCCTCACCACCGTTGCAGCGCTGGGCGTTGGTGGCGCAGCGGCTGCCCACGCCAGCCGAGACCGGAGACCACCACACCGACCGACGGCCCTCGCCGACGACTTCGGCAAGGTCACCCGCGAGCACGGACTGGCAGCTGACCAGCAAGGTCAAGCTCAACTTCCCGACCTACCACACCGAGGGCATCGCCTTCAGTCCTGACCACATCTTCCTGTCGGCGGTCCAGATCCTCGAGCCGACGGTCAAGTACCCGACCCCGCAGGGCGGCTACGACCGCACCGCCGGCAAGGGGATCGGCCACCTGTTCGTCATGGACAGGGCCGGCCACCTCCAGAAGGACATCACCCTCGGCGAGGGCGACATGTACCACCCGGGCGGCATCGACTTCGACGGCCGGAACGTCTGGGTCCCGGTGGCCCAGTACCGACCCGACTCGAGCGCCATCGTCTACCGGGTCGACGCCTCGACGCTGGCCGTCCACAAGCAGTTCGAGGTCCCCGACCACTTCGGCGGCATCGTCATGGACAAGCGGACCGGTCACCTGGTCGGCAACACGTGGGGATCGCGACGCTTCGCCGAGTGGGACCTGCGAGGGAAGCAGCTGAAGACCTGGGAGAACTCCAACTTCGTCCTCGACTACCAGGACTGCCAGTACGTCCCGGACAGCAGGATGCTGTGCGCCGGCGTGACCAACCTGCCGCAGACCCCCACCGCCGGCGGCGCTGCCGCAACCTACGAGCTCGGCGGCGTCGCCATGATCGACCTCAGGTCGCACCAGGTCACCCGTGAGATCCCGTTCCAGAAGTGGTCCACCGCCGGGCACGTGGCCACGCGCAACCCCTTCAAGATGACGGCGGAGGGCAACCGGCTCACCATGCGGGTCGCCCCTGACAACGGCGACGAGGGCAACGGCACCGAGATCCTCACCTACGAGGCCACTGCCACCCCTGCCGGCTGACGGCTCGCAGGCGACCCGGCGCAGGGTCCGACCACCGGCCCGGCGGCGGGTCGCCCGTCCTCGAGGATGGGGTCATGTGGCCCACCGATGCCCGGTCTCTGGCTGCTGCCCAACGACAGCTGGCAGACGCCTGCCCCGAGCGGTGGAGCCCGCAGGGCGGCAGCCCGCTGGTCGGGGCCTGCTGGGTCTGCTTCCCCCGCGGCCTGAGCGGTCGCGGCAGCGCCGAGGACCCGGCCTGGGCTGCTGCCGTGGTCATGTCCGGGGGTGACGTCGTCGGCCGGCGGGTCGTCACCGGCGTGGCGGGTGCGCCGTACGTCCCGGGGCTGCTGGCCCTGAGGATCGGTCCGCTGATGGAGCGTGCAGTGCACGGTATGGCGACCCGTCCGGACGTGCTGTTGCTCGACGCCACCGGCCGCGACCACCCCCGTGGCGCCGGGTTGGCGCTGCACCTGGGCGCGGTGCTCGGCATGCCGACGGTGGGCATCACGCACCGGCCGCTGCTGGCCCAGGGCGAGTGGCCCGAAGACCGCCGCGGGGCGACGAGTCCGCTGCGGCTCGGCGACAGGGTGGTCGGATGCTGGATGCGCACGCAGCCCGGGGTCCGCCCGCTGGCCGTGCACCCCGGTTGGCAGGTCGACCTGGCCACGGCGGTCGAGCTGGTGGCGAGCACCTCGGTGCGATGGCGCACACCCGAACCGCTGCGCCGTGCGCGCCATCGTGCCCGGCGGGCGCGCCACACCGCCGCGGATCACGGTGCCTGAGATCCCTCACCCGGACTGACCGCCCCGGCCGATGTCGGCGGCGCGTACTTCCCCCAGGGCCGCTCCGGCGGCGGGGCGTCCCGGTCCGTCTGCCGCGGGTCACGCACCAGCCGGCCCGCCACGACGAGGGCCCCCGACAGCACCAGCCCACCGACGAGAAGGCCCCATCGGTCCACCGCCCACCAGCCGGCGGCCCAGGCCGCGACCCTCGTCGCGACGTACGCCCGCCCCACGGCTCGGCCGCCGTCCAGCGCGCGCCGGCCGCGATGTCCCGAGGAGTCCGGAATCCGAGTCTGCCCACCACGGGAAGATAGCCGCCGGCACGGGCTCCTGGCCGCGCTTTGCCCGGTTCTGCACCGCCGGGACCATCTGCCCTGTCACGCGCGCGACACCGCCGACGAGCGTGAGGAACACCCCACCTGAGGGAGGCGGCCATGACCCAGACACCGACGGCGCCGCGGCACGTGTTCCGCGACCGCAAGGACGCCGGACGCGTCCTGGCCGGGCTGCTGCACCGCTACCGCGGGCACCCGGACGTCGTCGTGCTGGCGCTCCCCCGCGGCGGCGTGCCGGTCGCCTTCGAGGTCGCCCAGGCCCTCGGGGCGCCGCTGGACATCTTCACCGTCCGCAAGCTCGGCGTGCCCGGCCGCGAGGAGCTGGCCATGGGCGCCATCGCCTCCGGCGGCCTGATGGTCCTCGTGGACGACGTGGTCCGCGGCCTCGGCCTGTCACCGAAGGTGATCCAGGAGGCGGCCGAACGGGAGGCGCGCGAGCTGCTGCGCCGCGAGACGACGTACCGCGAGGGCCGTCCCCGCATCGACGTCACCGGGCGGACGGTGATCGTCGTCGACGACGGGCTGGCCACCGGCGCCAGCATGCAGGCCGCGGTGCAGGCGCTGCGCCGGCTCCGGCCGGCCCAGATCGTCGTCGCCGTCCCGGCCGCGCCGGAGTCGACCAAGCGGGAGCTCGAGGCCGTTGCCGACGAGGTCGTCTGCGCGTCGACGCCGACGCCCTTCTTCGCGGTCGGCGCGGCGTACTGGGACTTCGACCAGACCAGCGACGACGAGGTCCGCGAGCTGCTGCGCGAGGCCGCCGTCGAGCACCCTGCCGGCCGCGATGCCCCAGGACGACCTGTCGCTGATCCGCGCCTGCGCCCTCCCGGTCGTCGAGGGCACCCCCACCGACACGGTGCTGTTCGACCTCGTCGGCGACGCGCACCTCGTGCTCATCGGCGAGGCGTCCCACGGCACGCACGAGTTCTACGAGGCGCGCGCCCGGATGACGCGACGGCTGATCCAGGAGAAGGGGTTCCGCGCGGTCGCGGTCGAGGCCGACTGGCCCGACGCCTACCGGGTCAACCGGTACGTCCGCGGCCGCAGCAAGGACGAGACGGCCGAGCAGGCGCTGCGCGGGTTCAAGCGCTTCCCCACCTGGATGTGGCGCAACGAGGTCGTGCTGGACTTCGTCGCCTGGCTGCGCGAGCACAACGACGGCGTGCGACTACGGCGCCCAGGTCGGCTTCTACGGGCTCGACCTCTACAGCCTGTACCGCTCCGCCGAGGCGGTCATCGCCTACCTCGAGCGGGTGGACCCGGTCGCGGCCGAGCGGGCCCGCGAGCGCTACGCGTGCCTCGACCACCACACCTCCGACGAGGGCGAGGTCTTCGGCCGCGGCGCGGCGTTCGGCGCCGGCGAGCAGTGCGAGCGCGAGGTGGTCGACCAGCTGGTCGAGCTGAGCCGCCGCGAGCAGGAGTACTCCGTGCGCGACGGGCTGCTGGCCGAGGACGAGTTCTTCTGCGCCGAGCAGAACGCGCGGGTGGTCAAGGCCGCCGCCCACTACTACCGCTCGATGTTCGGCGGCCGCGCCTCGTCCTGGAACCTGCGGGACCGGCACATGACCGACACCCTCGACGCGCTCGTCGAGCACCTCAGCCGCGAGCCGGCCGAGCCGGCGAAGATCGTGGTCTGGGCGCACAACTCGCACCTCGGCGACGCCCGCGCCACCGAGTCCGCGGCCCGCGGGCGAGCTCAACGTCGGCCAGCTGGTCCGCGAGCGCCACCCCGGCGACTGCCGCTCGATCGGCTTCACCACCTACACCGGCACGGTCACCGCCGCCGACGACTGGGGCGGCACGGCCCACCGCAAGCGGGTGCGCCCCGGCCACCGCGGCAGCATCGAGGAGCTGTTCCACGAGACCGGCCTCGAGGAGTTCCTGCTGCTGCTGGACGAGCGACTCACCGGCCACCGACGTGATGACCCAGGCCCGGCTGGAGCGGGCGATCGGGGTCATCTACCGGCCCGAGACCGAGCGGGACAGCCACTACTTCCACGCCCGGGCGGGCGACCAGTTCGACGCGGTGATCCACCTCGACCGGACGCGCGCGCTGACGCCGCTGGAGCCCACCGCCGAGTGGGAGGCCGGCGAGGAGCCGGAGACCTACCCCACCGGCCTCTGAGCCACCGCCGTACGACGCGTCTTGACGCCCTCTGCCCTCGTAACGCTAAGGTAAGCCTTACCTAACTGCGAGCGGGTGGCCGTCACCCGTCTCCGCCCTCCACGAGACCGGGACCCGTCATGCTGCCCTCCTTCGTCATCGGCCTGCGCGAGGGCCTCGAGGCCGCGCTGATCGTCGGCATCGTGGCCGCCTTCCTGGTCCGCCAGGGCCGCCGCGACGCCGTCCGGCAGGTCTGGCTCGGCGTCGCCGCCGCCGTCGCGCTGTGCCTGGGCTCGGCGTCGTCGCTCGACCTGCTCGAGCGCAGCCTGCCGCAGCGCGGAGCAGGAGGCCCTGGAGACGGTCATCGGCCTCGTCGCGGTCGCGCTGGTGACCTCCATGATCGTCTGGATGCGGCGGCACGCCCGGACCCTCAAGAGCGGCCTGGAGTCGGCCGCCTCCGCCGCGCTGGCCGGGGTCGACCCGGGCGCTCGTGGTGATGGCCTTCCTCGCCGTGCTGCGGGAGGGCCTGGAGACCGCGGTCTTCCTCCTCGCGACGTTCCAGGCCTCGCTGGACCGGGTCAGCGCCTCCATCGGCGCCCTCCTCGGCATCGCGGCTGCGGCTGCTCCTCGGCTACGCGCTCTACCGCGGCGGCACCCGGATCAACCTGCAGCGCTTCTTCACCCTCACCGTCGGTCGTGCTCGTCGTGGTCGCCGCCGGGCTGCTGATGACCGCCGCGCACACCGCGCACGAGGCGGGCTGGCTGAACGTCGGCCAGGCCACGGCCGCTGGACCTGCACTGGCTGGTCCGGCCCGGCACGCCGTGGTCCGCGGTGCGTCACCGGCGTGCTCGGCATCCAGCCCCGCCCCACGGTCGTCGAGGTCGCTCGTGTGGGCGCTCTACCTCGCGGTCATGCTCACCGTCGTGCTGCGCCCCGGCCGGCGACGCGCCTCGCCCGCCCAGGCGCCGGCGCCCACCTCCGCCCGCGCCTGACCCTCGCCGTGCCCCCGCACTCCCGCACAAGGACGCACCCCATGCTCACCGACCCCCGCCGACGCCGCGCCCCGGCGCCGCACCTCCCGCGCCGCCGCGCTGGTCGGCCTCTCGGCGCCGCGGTCGCCCTCGCCTCCGCCTGCGGGTCCGACGCGGTGGTCGACGGCCAGGCCGCCGTCGCCGGCGCCCCCAAGGTCACCGTGAGCCTCACCGACGACGGCTGCGCCCCCTCGCCGGCGACCGTGCCGCGCGGGGCCGACCAACTTCGAGATGCGCAACGCCGGCGCGAGCGCGGTCACCGAGGCCGAGGTGATGCAGGGCGACCGCATCCTCGGCGAGAAGGAGAACCTCACGCCGGCCTGTCCGGCACCTTCAGCCTGCGGCTGAGCCGAGGGCACCTACACCGTCTACTGCCCGAACGCCCGGACCGAGCGTCGACGCTGACGGTCACCGCCGCCGCCACCCCGGCGCCCGGCAACACCGCGCAGGCCGAGCTGACCCGGGCGCGTGCGGACCTACCGCAGCTACGTCGAGGCCGAGTCGGCCGCGCTGCTGCCCGCCACGCGGACGTTCGCCGCCGCGGTGAAGTCCGGGGACGTCGCCGAGGCCAAGCGCCTGTTCCCCCTGGCCCGCACCCACTACGAGACCATCGAGCCGGTCGCCGAGTCGTTCGGTGACCTCGACCCGGAGATCGACGCCCGCGTCAACGACGTCGCGGCCGGCGCGCGGTGGACCGGCTTCCACCGGATCGAGAAGGCCCTCTGGCAGGACGGCACCACCAAGGGCATGACGCCGTACGCCGACAAGCTGGTCGCCGACGTCACGCGCCTGGACGCCCTGGTCCGCACCGTGGACCTGCAGGGCGCGCAGATCGCCAACGGCGCGGTCGAGCTGCTCGGCGAGGTGGCCAACAGCAAGATCACCGGCGAGGAGGACCGCTACTCCCACACCGACCTGGCCGACTTCGAGGCCAACGTCGCCGGCGTCGAGGCGGCCGTCGACGGCGCTGACGCCGCGCGATGACCAAGGTCGACCCCGCGCTGCACGCGCGGATCAGGACCCAGCTCGCCGCGGTGAAGGACGTCGCTGGACCAGTTCCGCACCAAGGACGGGTTCGTCGCCTACACCGAGGCCACCGTGCCGCCGGCCAAGCGGCGGGAGCTGACCAGCCAGGTCAACACCCTGGCCGAGACGCTCAGCAAGGTCGCGCCCGCGCTCGCCTGACCGCGGACGGGACGACGACTCGACGTACGACGGAGGGACACAGGTGGTCATGGCAGGTGCGGGAGTCTCGCGGCGGGCGCTGCTCGGCGGGCTCGGAGTCGGCGGCGTCGGTGCCGCGGTCGGGGCCGTCGGCGCCCACACGTGGCAGGACCGGGCGCCGGCCCGGCGGCCGGACGCGCGGCGCCGGGACGGTCGCCTTCCACGGCGAGCACCAGGGCGGCATCGCGACCGAGGCGCAGGACCGGCTGGCGTTCGCCAGCTTCGACGTGGTGACCACCGACCGCGGCGAGCTGCGGGACCTGCTGCGGGAGTGGACCGCCGCCGCGGCCGCGATGACCCGCGGCCAGCCGGTGCCGGGCGACTCGAGCCGGACCGAGGCGCCGCCGGCCGACACCGGCGAGACGGAGGGCCTGGCGCCGGGGCTGCTGACCGTCACCGTCGGCTTCGGTCCGTCGCTGTTCGACGACCGCTTCGGGCTGGCCCCTCGCCGGCCCGCCGCTGCTGCGCGACGCTGCCGGCCCTGCCCGGCGACGGCCTGGACCCCGGCCGCTCCGGCGGCGACCTCGCATCCAGGCCTGCGCGGACGACCCGCAGGTCGCCTTCCACGTCATCCGCAACCTGGCCCGCATCGGCCGGGGCGTCGGTGCAGATGCGCTGGTCCCAGCTCGGCTTCGGCCGCACGTCCGCCACGACCGAGCACCCAGTCGACGCCGCGCAACCTGATGGGCTTCAAGGACGGCACCCGCAACGTCCGCGGCGACGACACCGCCCGGATGCGCGAGCACGTCTGGGTGCCGGCCGGCTCCGACCAGGCCTGGATGACCGGCGGCAGCTACCTGGTGGCCCGGCGGATCCGGATGCGGATCGAGGGCTGGGACCGCGACCCGCTGGCCGACCAGGAGAGCGTCTTCGGCCGGGACAAGGTCGAGGGCGCGCCGCTCACCGGGACCAGGGAGACCGACGTCCCGGACTACGCCGCCAGGCGCGCCGACGGCACCCCGGTCATCCCCATGGACGCGCACATCCGGCTGGCCGCCCCGAGAACAACGACGGCCGGGCGATGCTGCGCCGCGGCTACTCCTTCACCGACGGCGTCGACCCGGCCTCCGGCGAGCTCGACGCCGGCCTGTTCTTCATCGCCTTTCATGCGCGACCCGCAGGTGTTCGTCCACCTGCAGAACAGGCTCGGCACCCTGGACGCGCTGAACGAGTACATCGAGCACGTCGGCAGCGGGCTCTTCGCCTGCCCCGGCGGGGTGCGCGGCCCGGGCGACCACTGGGGCCGGGCGCCTGTTCGCCTGACCCGTCCGGTCCGGGACCAAACCGGACGGCCTTCGGCAACGAAGTAGGGGCATGACCGGTCCCTCCATGCGCACCCGACGGCGTCGCGCCCCTCCGTCGCCGTCATCGGCGCCGGCGTCTCCGGCCTGACCGCCGCCTACCTGCTGCGGCGCACCCACGACGTCACGCTGTTCGAGGCCGACGACCGGCTCGGCGGGCACGCCCACACCCACGACGTCCCCGCCGCCGACGGCACGCGGCGCGCGGTCGACACCGGCTTCATCGTGCACAACGAGCGCACCTACCCCCACCTGCTGCGGCTGTTCGGCGAGCTCGGCGTGCGGCCACGCCCGACCGAGATGAGCATGAGCATCCGCTGCGAGGGGTGCGGCCTGGAGTACGCCGGCGGCCGCGGGCTCGACGGGCTCTTCGCCCAGCGCCGCCGCGTCGCTCGACCCGCGCTTCCTGCGGATGCTGCTGCAGGTCCGCCGCTTCCACCGCGCGCGCCCGGCGCTTCCTGCGGACCGAGCCCCGAGGACGACCTCGACGACGTGCGGCGAGTTCCTGGCCGCCGAGCGGCTTCTCCGACCACTTCGTCCGCCACTTCGCGGTGCCCGCTGGTCGTCCTGCGTCTGGTCCGCCGGCGCGGAGACGCGCCCTGCACTACCCCGCGCGCTACCTGTTCCGCGTTCCTCGACCACCACGGCATGCTCTCAGGTCGACGGCTCGCCGCACGTGGCGCACCGTCGTCGGCGGCTCGCGCACCTACGTCGACGCGGTCGGCCGCGCGGCTGCCCGACGGTCCGCGCGCTCGCACCCGGTCACCGCCGTCACCCGCCACGCCGACGGCGTCGAGGTGCGCGACGCCGCCGGCGACGGTCACGCGCGTTCGACCGCGTCGTCATCGCCACCCACGCCGACCAGGCGCTGGCGCCTGCTCGCCGACGCCGACCGACGACGAGAAGGCACGACGCTCGGCGCGTTCGGCTACTCCCGCAACGAGACCTTGCTGCACCCGACGCCTCGGTCCTGCCCGCGGCGCGCGCGGCGCGGGCCTCGTGGAACTACCTGATGGGCACCTGCGGCGAGCCGGAGCGACAGCACCGTCGTCAGCTACTGGATGAACCGGCTGCAGGGCCTCGACGACGCCGACGCAGCTACGTCGTCACGCTCAACGCACGGCGAGCGCATCGACCCCGACACCGTGCATCGCCGGATGGACGTACGAGCACCCGATCTACACCCCCGAGTCGGTCGCCGCCGCAGCGCGCGGCTGCGCGGCCTGGCCACCGACCGGACCGCGTTCGCCGGCGCCTACCACGGCTGGGGCTTCCACGAGGACGGCTGCCGCTCCGGCGTGCGAGGCCGCCGCGCGCTTCGGGGCGACGCTGGTGAGCGCGCCGGGGCCGCCAGCCACCGCGACGCTGCCCGCGCTGCCGGCGCTCGTCGAGGGCCACGTCGCGCACACGCGCGAAGGCCGCGCTGCGCCACGCCTTCCGCCACGGCGTCTACCAGTGGCTGGTCGACCTCGACGCGCTGCCGCGCGCTGCCGTGGCTGGCTGCGCCCGTTCGCCGGCGTTCCGGCGCCGCCGACCACCTCGGCGACCCCGGCCGCGGCGATCCGGGCGAACGTCGACGCCTTCCTCGGCCAGCGCGGCGTCGACCTCGGCGACGGCGGCCGGGTCGCTCATGCTGGCCAACGCCCGCGTCGCTCGGGCACGTCTTCGACCCGCTCACGCGTCTTCTGGTGCTTCGACCCCGACGGCACGCTGGCCTGCGTCGTCGCCGAGGTGCACAACACCTACGGCGAGCGCCACGCCTACCTGCTGCGCCCCGACGCGCAGCGGCCGCGCGCGCGACCGACAAGGAGTTCTACGTCTCGCCGTTCAACGACGTCGGCGGGCCGCTACGACGCTGCGCTTCGGCCTGACCCCGGAGCGGTGTCGCGCCACGGTCGACGCTGACCCGCGACGGCGACCGTGGCCTTCAGCGCCACGTTCCGCGGCACGCCGCGACCGGCCACCACCGCGCGCGGCTGGTCCGCCAGCTGCGTCCGCCAGCCGCTGATGCCGCACCGGGTCTCGGCGCTGATCCGGCTGCACGGCGATCGCGCCTGTGGCTGCGCCGCCTGCCCGTCGTCCCCCGCCCCGCCCACCGTCCCCAGGAAGGGATCTGACGATGACCACTCACCCGCCGGCCTCGACCTGGCCGTCCATCGCCCGCACGCCCCGCGCGCCGCTGGCCTCGGCGCGTCGCCCGCCGCGATCTTCGCGTCGCGCCGTCCGGCGGCTGCCGGTGACCGTCGCGCTGCCCCGACGGCGTCGCCGTCGGCGGCCGGCGCGCCGCCGACGACTCGCCGGTGCTCGAGCTGCGTCCGCCCGGCGCGCTTCTTCGCCCGGCTCGGCCGCGACGCCAAGATCGGCTTCGGCGAGGCCTACATGGCCGGCGACTGGACGGCCGGCGAGGGCACCGACCTGGCCGACCTGCTGACGCCGTTCGCCGCGCGGCTGACCGCGCTCGTCCCGCGCCGCTGCAGCGGCTGCGCGCGGTCGTGGACGAGCGGCTGCCGGCGCACCAGGAGCAACACCCTGGACGGGGTCGCGCGAGCAACATCAGCGCCCACTACGACCTGTCAGCAACGAGCTGTTCGCGGCGTTCCTCGACGCGACGCATGACCTACTCCGCGCGCCTGGTTCGACGACGGGCGCGCACGCCGCCGAGCGACCTCGAGGCGGCGCAGCTGCGCAAGATCGACGGCATCCTCGACGTGGCCGGCGTCGGCGAGGGCACCCGGGTGCTGGAGATCGGCACCGGCTGGGGCGCGCTGGCGATCCGCGCCGCCCGGCGCGGCGCGCACGTCACCTCGCTGACCCTGTCGGCCGAGCAGCGCGCCCTGGCCCGCGAGCGGGTCGACGGCGGCCGGGCTCGTCCGACCGGGTCGACCTGCGGCTGCAGGACTACCGCGAGGTCGAGGGGCAGTTCGACGCGATCGTGCAGCGTCGAGATGATCGAGGCGGTCGGCGAGGAGCTACTGGCCGACCTACTTCGCCGACCTCGACCGGCTGCTCGCCCCCGGCGGCAGGTCGGCGATCCAGGCGATCACGATGGCGCACGAGCGGATGCTGGCCACCCGCAGCACCTACGGCTGGATCCAGAAGTACATCTTCCCCGGCGGCCTGATCCCCTCGCTGCAGGCGATCGAGGAGACGCTCGCCGCGCACACCGACGCTGCGGGTCAGCGCCCGGCGCGAGCTCGGCCCGCACTACGCCGAGACGCTGCGCGCTGTGGCGCGAGCGCGTTCCTCGCCGAACTGGCCGGCGCATCGCCGCGCTGGGCTTCGACGAGACCTTCCGGCGGATGTGGGAGTTCTACCTGGCCTACTGCGAGGCCGGCTTCCGCACCGGCTACCTCGACGTCGAGCCAGCTGCAGATGACCCGGGAGCCTGTGTGGACCTGAGCGGCAAGACCGCCTGGGTCGTGGGCGCCTCCAGCGGCATCGGCGCCGCCCTGGCCCGCGAGCTGGTCGATCGCGGCGCGACCGTGGCGATCTGCGCCCGGCGGCGCGACGAGCTCGAGCGGGTCTCCGGCGGCGGGATGCTCGTGGTCCCCGCCGACGTCACCGACGCGGCCGCCTGTCCGGGGCGGCCGACACGGTCCGCGGCGAGCTCGGCGCCCTCGACGTCGTGGTCCTGGCCGCCGGCTACTGGAAGCAGTTGACGCCGAGGCCTGGGACGCCGACGTGTTCGCCCGCCACGTCGAGGTCAACCTGCTCGGCATGAACAACGTGCTCGCCGCGGTCCTGCCGCCGATGGTCGAGCGCGGCGAGGGCGTCGTCGTCGGGATCGCCTCGGTCGCCGGCTACCGGGGCTCGCCCGCTCCGAGGCGCTACGGCGCCACCAAGGCCGCGCAGATCAACCTGCTGGAGGCGCTGCGCGCCGAGGTCGGCCGCCGCGGGGTGCGGGTGACCACCGTCTGCCCCGGGTTCGTGCGCACCGAGATGACCGAGGGCAACGAGTTCCCGATGCCGTTCATCATCGAGGCCGACGAGGCCGCGCGGGCCATCGGCGACGGGCTCGAGACGCGACCGGGCCGAGATCGTCTTCCCGCTCCCGATGGCGGTGCTGATGAAGGTCGCCCGCCTCGTGCCGGTGCGCCTGTGGGGCGCCCTGATGGGCCGCGCCTCGGGCTGACCCGCGCCCCGGTCAGCCGGAGGGCGAGCCCGCCTCGCGGGCCTGCCACGCCTCCCGCAGCAGCACCAGCAGCTCGTCGGCCGGCTGCGGCCCCGCGCGCGCGATCCGCCGGTCGGCCAGCACGAACGGCACCGCCGACAGCCGCAGCCGCACCGCCTCGCGCTGGTCGGCCTGGACGTCCTCGGCGTACTCGTCCCCGGCCAGCACCGCCGCGACCCGGTGCTCGTCCAGCCCCGCCTCCGGCGCCACCCGCTGCAGGACGAGCGGGTCGTCCAGCGCCCGGCCCTCGCAGAAGTGCGCCGAGAACATGCGCTCGGCCACCGCCGCCTGCAGGGCCAGCCCGCCCTCGGCCGCGCCGAGGTGCATCAGCCGGTGCGCGTCGAACGTGCTCGCCGGTACGGCGTGCTCGATGTCGAGGACCAGCCCCTCGTCGGCCGCGGCCGACTGCGCGCGGGCCGGCGACAGGAGGGCCGCGGCGTACGCGTCCGCGGCGCCGGTCACGGGGGCAACCGTCCCCTCGGGCCAGGGTCGCTCGAACGAGCGGTAGCGCACCTGCACGGCGTGCGGGTGCTCGAAGGCCGGTGATGGCGCGCTCCAGGCGTCGCTTGCCCAGGTAGCACCAGGGGCAGGTGAGGTCCGCCCAGACGTCCACGGTCAGCCTGGTCTCGGGAGCTGCGACGGGCGGCACGGGTGCGGTGCTCATGCCTGCAGTCTTACCCCAACGACGACCGGCCCCACCCCAACCGGACGACGCAGGCCCTCCCCGCAGTGCGGGAAGGGCCTGTGCGCGGTCCCGGCCGGAGCCGGGCGGAGACGGTCAGAAGCGACCGTAGGTGACGCTGGAGGACCAGATCGAGCGCTTGGCGGTGGCCTTGCCGGTGCGCGGGGAGTCGTACATCATGCCGCCCCCGGCGTAGATGCCGACGTGGAACGCCGGGGCACCGAAGAAGACCAGGTCACCGGGCTGGGGGTCGGACACCGGGGTGGCCGCCTGGCGCTGGGCCTCGGCGGTGCGCGGCAGGCTCCTGCCGGCCTTGCCGAAGACCCACTGGGTGTAGCCCGAGCAGTCGAAGCCGGCCGGGGTGGTGCCGCCGTAGACGTAGGGGATGCCGGTCAGGCTGGCGGCGATGCCGAGGACGCCGGACGACGCCGGGACCGGCTCCTGCGCCTCGCGCCCGAGGCTGTTGCCGCGTGTCGGCGGCCACCGGGCTGGTGCGCCGGCTGGAGCGGCTGGGCTGGTCGGCCGCGCTGGCCCGCTCGACCGAGACGGCCTGCTCGACCTCGACGACCGGCGCGGGCTTCGGCTTCGGCTTCGGGCTTGACGACGCCCTGAAGCCGATCTCGCCGAACCGCGGGGCGACCACGGCCGCACGCGAGGGGACGGCGGTCGAGACCGCGACCGCCTCCAGCGCCGGGCTGCGGCAGCGGCGGGCGCGACGGCCGGCTTGGCCTGCGGCGTCAGCGGCGACGCGGACGCCGGGAGGCTGAACGAGGCCACGAGCCCACCGGAGACGGCCAGCACGGCCGAGACCTTGCCGATCGGCCTGGTGGAGCGGGACAGCGCCGAGGAGAGCGCGGAGACAGGACTGGGCGCACCGGGCGCGCGATGGCGCCCCGGAGTGGGGTTGGGCACGTGTATTGACCTCTCCAAACGCCTACGAGGTGAGCTGTCGGGTTCGGGTGGGAGGTGTGCACCCGGCCTTCGGGACGATCGGCGCCGGGCACCCGGGGGTGTCCGTGGTCGACCTGCCCGAGGGCTTCACCCCAAGGAGCGTCTTGCGACACCCCGGAAGTGGGTCCCCCGCTCCTGCCAAGCGGATGTGTGAGCTGTCCCGGCCGTGGTGACAGGACTAGGCGAACCACGTCGGGAACCCCCCAAGGCGAGGGAGGCACCCGACACCGTACACAGCGGTGGGTGGAAAGTCACATTCAGGTCACGGCGCGCTCAAGAAAGCGCCAAGCCGGCCACGGGGACCGGCGCCCACCGGTAAGAGCGGCGGGTCGCCGCCGGCGTTGACGGGCGGCGTCGCACGGGTGCAGCCTCACTGCAGTGCGGTCCGACGGCAGCGACGTGGAGGCGATCATGGACGCACCCGCCCTCGCCGGGGTCCACCACCTCAAGCTGCCGGTGAGCGACCTCGAGCGGTCCCGGTCGTGGTACGAGAGCCGCCTGGGGTACGAGCTGGCCAGGGAGTTCGTCGAGGGCGGCACCCTGATGGGCGTCGCCCTGAGCCACCCCAACGGCGGGCCCGGGCTCGCGCTGCGGCTGGACCCGGAGCGGGCGGCGGCCGCCGCCGGGTTCGACTACTTCGCCATCGGCGTGCCGGACAAGGATGCCCTCGACGACCTGGCCGCACGGCTGACCGCGCTGGGCGAGCACCACGCCGGCGTGCACGTGGCCTCGACCGGCTGGATCCTGCCGCTGCTGCACGACCCGGACGGTCACGAGGTGCGCTTCTACACCGTCTCCCACCACACCGAGCCGGACCCCTCGGGCGCCGTCACCCGGCGACCACCGGCGAGAGCGCCGAGACACCCGCCGCGGGACGGGCGCGCCACGCCGGCTGGCCGTAGCCCCGGGTCAGCCGGCCGAGGTCGCCGGCTCGACCGCGGCCGCGAAGACGTGCGCGGCGACGTCGACGGGCAGCGAGACCCCGGCGGTGTCCTCGGCCCCGTCGCGGACGACGATGACGCGGCCGTCCTGGCGGCGCACCCGCACCCGCTGCCCCGGCAGCAGCCCGGCGGCGGTGAGCAGGCTGAGCGCCTCGTGGTCGACCTGGGCCGGCTCGCCGATGCGCCGCACCACGACCACGGCCGGCTGCTCGCCGGCCAGCTCGAGCAGGCTGGTCACCCCGAGCCGGAAGGCCTCGTTGGGCTCCTCGCCGAGCTCGTCCAGCCCGGGGATCGGGTTGCCGTAGGGCGACTCTCGCGGTGCTCGCCGATCAGCGCGAGGATCTTGCGCTCGACCCGCTCGCTCATCACGTGCTCCCAGCGGCAGGCCTCCTCGTGGACGTACTCCCACTCCAGCCCGACGACGTCGAGCAGCAGCCGCTCGGCGAGGCGGTGCTTGCGCATGACGCGGGTGGCGATCTGGCGACCCTCGGCCGAGAGCTCGAGGTGGCGGTCGCCGGCCAGGCGTGAGCAGGCCGTCGCGCTCCATCCGGGCGACCGTCTGGCTCACGGTGGGACCGGAGTGACCCAGCCGCTCGGCGATCCGGGCGCGCAGCGGCACGATGCCCTCCTCCTCGAGCTCGAAGATGGTGCGGAGGTACATCTCGGTGGTGTCGATGAGGTCGGTCACGTGTCATAGCCTCTCATCTGTGCCCGACACCATCCTCTGGCTGAGGCGCGACCTGCGGCTGGCCGACCACCCGGCGCTCGTCGCGGCCCACGAGGCGGCGTCCGGCGGGTCCGTCCTGCCGCTGTTCGTGCTCGACCCCACGCTCTGGGCGTCGGCCGGTCCGGCCCGGCGGGCCTGGCTCGCCTCCTCCCTGCGCTCCCTGTCCGAGCAGTACGACGGCGCGCTGGTCATCCGGCACGGGTCCCCGGCGCAGGTGCTGCCGCAGGCTGGCCCGCGAGGTCGGCGCGGCCGGCGTCCACATCAGCGCCGAGTCCACGCCGTTCGGCCGGCGCCGCGACGAGCGGGTCCGCGAGGCGCTGGGCCGCGAGGGCGTCGCCCTGGAGGCCGCCGGCACGCCGTACGCCGTGGGCCCGGGCACGCTGACCACCGGCGGCGGCACGCCGTACCAGGTGTTCACCCCCTTCGCCCGCGCCTGGCGCGCGCACGGCTGGCCCCGTCCGGCCGCCGTCCCGCGCGACCTGCGCTGGGTCCGCCGGGTCGACTCCGAGGACCTGCCCGAGGTCGGCGAGGGCGTGCCCGACCTGCCGCCCGCGGGCGAGCCGGCCGCGCTCGAGCGCTGGCACGCGTTCCTCGACGAGGGCATCGACGACTACGCCGAGCGGCGTGACCGGCCCGACCTGGCCGGCACCTCGATGCTCTCGGCGTCGCTGAAGTACGGCGAGGTCCACCCGCGCACCCTGCTGGCCGACCTGTCGGCGCTGCCGCACCCGCGGGCCAGGGCCCGACCACGTTCGCGACCGAGCTGGCCTGGCGCGAGTTCTACGCCGACGTGCTCTGGCACCGGCCCGACTCCGCCTGGGGCGACCTCAAGCAGGGCCTGCGGACGATGGCGTACGACGACCCCGCCGACCACCCCGAGCTGCTCGAGGCGTGGCAGGAGGGGCGCACCGGCTTCCCGTTCGTCGACGCCGGGATGCGCCAGCTGCTGGCCGAGGGGTGGATGCACAACCGGGTGCGGATGATCGTGGCCAGCTTCCTGGTCAAGGACCTGCACGTCTGGTGGCCGCACGGGGCCCGGCACTTCCTGCGGCACCTGCGCGACGGCGACATCGCCTCCAACAACCACGGCTGGCAGTGGGTCGCGGGCACCGGCACCGACGCGTCGCCGTACTTCCGCATCTTCAACCCGGTCACCCAGGGCCGGCGGTTCGACCCGGACGGCGACTACGTGCGCCGCTACGTGCCCGAGCTGGCCCACCTGCCCGGCGCGGCCGCGCACGAGCCGTGGAAGGCGACCGACGGCTACGCGCACGGCTACCCCGAGCCGATCGTCGACCACGCCGACGAGCGCGAGGTCGCGCTCGAGCGCTACGCCGCCGCCCGAGGGACTGACCGCGTCCGGCCCGCACCGCCCCGGCGCCCCGCGTCCGGTGCCGCCGCGCTACGGTGCGGCGGTGAGCGAGTCCTTCCTGATCCCCGCCCGGTTCTGCGGGCCACCGGCCTCCGGCAACGGCGGCTGGACCAGCGGTCACCTCGCGCCAGCTGGTCGACCCCGACGCGGCGGTGACGGTCCGGCTGCGCACCCCTCCGCCGCTGGACGTCGAGATGGACGTCGCCCGCGCCGACGACGGGACGGTGGAGGTCTGGGACGGGTCGACGCTGGTGGCCTCGGCCATCTCCGCCGAGCCGCTGGACGAGTCCGAGCTGCCGCCGCCGGTCTCCTTCGCCGAGGCCGAGGCCGCCGGCGCGTCGTACGAGGGGCTGGTCTCGCACCCCTTCCCCACCTGCTTCGCCTGCGGCACCGACCGCAGCCCGGACGACGCGCTGTGCCTGCGCACCGGGCCGCTGCCCGGGTCCGGCACGCTGCGCGCCGCGGCCTGGACGCCGGCCGAGTCCACCGCGGAGATCGTCTGGGCGGCGCTGGACTGCCCGGGGGCCTGGGCGTCGGGCATCGCCGGCCGTGAGATGGTGCTCGGCACGATGACCGCGCGGGTGCACGCCCTGCCCGTGGTCGGCGCGCCGTGCGTGGTGATGGCCTGGCCGCGGGGCTCGTCCGGTCGGCGGTTCCTCAGCGGGACCGCGCTGTACGACGGGACCGGCCGCCTGCTCGCGCAGGCCGAGGCGATCTGGATCGCGGTCGACGCGGCCTCGGTCCGCCCGGTGTGAGCCAGGCCACTCCGGCCGTCGGAATGCCCGCCGGTCATTGATCGTTCAACCACACATGACGACGCACCCCGACACCCAGAATGACCTGCAGGACCTCGAGGCCCAGTTCCGGTCCGAGCTCGTGCTCTCGCCCGAGGCCCAGGACCTGCTGTTCCGGGAGGCCCGCACGGCCAACACCTTCACCGACGAGCCGGTCTCCGAGGAGCAGGTGCGGGCCATCTACGACCTGGCCAAGTGGGCCCCGACCTCGATGAACAACCAGCCGCTGCGGATCGTGCTGGTGCGCAGCCCGGAGGCCCGGGGCCGCCTCGTCGAGACCATGGCCGACGGCAACAAGGCCAAGACCTCGACCGCCCCGCTGGTGGCCATCCTCGCCACCGACCTGGCGTTCCACGAGGAGTTCCCCCGGACGTTCCCGCACTTCCCGGGCGCCCGCGACATGTTCGCCGGCAACGACGCCATGCGCGCCGAGAGCGCCACGCTGAACGGCACCCTGCAGGTGGCCTACTTCATCCTCGCCGTCCGCGCCGCCGGGCTGGCCGCCGGTCCGATGACGGGCTACGACCCCGAGGCGCTCAACCGCGAGTTCTTCCCCGACGGCGAGCACCGCGTGCTGACCGTGGTCAACATCGGCAAGCCGGGCGAGTCCGCCTGGATGGACCGCCTGCCCCGCCTCGACTACGACGAGGTCGTCACGACCGTCTGACCCTCTGGCCCGCACCCCTGCGTGGGTGCGCGCGGCGCCCCGAACCCCCTCCCGGTGGCGCCGCCCGCGGCCGGCCCGTCGCAGCCAGCCCCCTCGGCTGTGCGACGGGCCGGCCGCTTCGTCGTTGCCCGACGTCCTGCCACGGCAGCGGCGTCCGCACCGGGAGATTTCGGTTGCCGACCCGACCACCGCGACATACGGTCTGGGGTACACAAGAAGGGAGGTGGTCCGCCTAGTGAGTACACAACGGACGTGTGAGGTGGCTGCGCGCTAGCCAGCCGATTCCACTGGCCCCCTTCGGGTGCGCCAGCCCGGACGGCAAGGGTGAACCGCAATCCACTGCAGTCCACCGCAGCCCGCGAGCCTGTGCGACTCGTCCATCGCACCCCGGCACCAGCCGGAGCTCGCGGGCTGTTCCATGCCCGCGCGCGGTCAGCCGCGCAGCGCCGCCGCCTCGCGGGCCAGGCGCTCGATCCGGCCCCAGTCCCCCGCGGCCACGGCGTCCTTCGGGCGTGAGCCAGGACCCGCCCACGCAGCCGACGTTGGGCAGCGCGAGGTAGTCCGCGGCGTTGGCCATCGAGATGCCGCCGGTCGGGCAGAAGCGCAGGCCCGGCATGGGGCCGGCGACCGCCGACAGGTAGCCCCGCCCGCCGCTGGCCTCGGCCGGGAAGAACTTCATCGCGCGTGAGCCCGTGCTCGGCCAGGCGCATCATCTCGGTGAGCGTGGACGACCCGGCCAGCAGCGGGATCCCGGTGTCGAGGACCGCCTGCAGCAGCCGCGGCGGTGAGCCCGGGGTCACGATGAACTGGGCACCGGCGCGACGCACGGCCTCGGCGTCCTCCGGCGTGGTGACCGTGCCGGCACCGGTGACGATCTCGGGCACCTCGGCGGCGACCCGCTCGATCGCACCGATCCCGGCGGCGGTGCGCAGCGTGATCTCGATGATGCCGACGCCGCCGCGGGCCAGGGCCCGGGCGAGCGGCACCGCCTGGTCGACGTCGTCGATGACGACCACGGGCACGACGGGGCTGACGGCCAGCAGGGCCTCGGCGGTCAGGGGGTGGGTGGACACGCTGGTCATCGGGTCTCCTGCAGGTGGGTGAGGGCGGGCGTGGCGGGGCCGAAGACGTGGGCGCCCTGGTCCGCGCGCCCGACGGCGTTGCGGAAGCTGGCGAACAGCTCGCGGCCGGTGCCGAAGGCGTCCTGGTGCGACGGCGGGGCGGCCGAACGGCCTTCCCACTCCACCGGATCCACCAGCACGTCCAGCGTGCCGGCGTCGGCGTCGAGCCGCACGACGTCGCCGTCGCGCAGCCGGGCGATCGGGCCGCCGTGGACCGACTCGGGCGTCACGTGGATCGCCGCCGGGATGCTGCCGGACGCGCCGGACATGCGCCCGTCGGTGAGCAGCGCGACCTGGTGCCCGCGCTTCTGCAGCACGCCGAGCGACGGCGTCAGCGCGTGCAGCTCGGGCATCCCGTTGGCCGACGGGCCCCTGGTCGCGGATGACCACGACCACGTCACGGTCGAGCTCGCGCCGGGAGAACGCCGTGAGGAACCCGACCTGGTCGGTGAACACCCTGGCGGGCGCCTCGATCAGGCGGTGCTCGGCGGCGACCGACGACACCTTGATCACGGCGTTGCCGAGGGTGCCGCTGAGCATCCGCAGGCCACCGTCGGGCTCGAACGCCTCGGCGACCGGCCGCAGCACGTCGGGGTTGCCGGTGGTGGGCGGCAGGTCCTGCCAGACCAGCGCGCCGGTCGTCGTCGATCGCCGGCATCCGCCGGTAGCGCGTCAGACCGGGGCCGGCCAGCGTCAGCACGTCCTCGTGCAGCAGCCCGGCGTCGATCAGCGTGCCGACGAGGAAGGGCGTGCCACCGGCGGCGTGGAAGTGGTTCACGTCGGCGGGGCCGTTGGGGTACATCCGGGCCAGCAGCGGGACGACCCGGGAGAGGTCGTCGAAGTCCTCCCAGGTCAGCTGCACGCCGGCCGCGGCGGCCATCGTCACGAGGTGCATCGTGTGGTTGGTCGAGCCACCGGTGGCGAGCAGCGCCACCACGCCGTTGACGACCACCCGCTCGTCGACGATGTCACCGATGCCGTAGACGTCGTCGCCGGAGGCGATCTCGGCGACGCGGCGGGCGGCGGCGTCGGTCAGCGCGGTGCGCAGCGGGCTGTCCGGGTGCACGAACGCGGCGCCGGGCAGGTGCAGGCCCATGACGTCCATCAGCAGCTGGTTGGAGTTGGCGGTGCCGTAGAACGTGCACGTGCCGGGCGAGTGGTAGGACGCGACCTCGGCGGCGAGCAGGTCCTCGCGGCCGACCTTGCCGTCGGCGTGCGCGCGGCGGACCGCGGCCTTCTCGTTGTTCGGCAGCCCCGAGGACATCGGGCCGGCCGGGACCAGCGCCGTCGGGCAGGTGCCCGAACGCGAGGGCGCCGGCGACGAGGCCGGGCACGATCTTGTCGCAGACGCCGAGCATCAGCGCGGCGTCGAAGGCGTCGTGGGACAGGGCGATCGCCGTCGGACATCGCGATGACGTCACGGCTGAACAGGCTCAGCTCCATGCCCGCCCGGCCCTGGGTGATGCCGTCGCACATGGCCGGCACGCCGCCCGCGACCCGGGCGACGCCGCCGATCGAGCGGGCGGTCTCCTTGATCTGCTGCGGGTAGGTCTCGTACGGCGCGTGCGCCGAGAGCATGTCGTTGTACGACGTGACGATGCCGAGGCTCACGGCCGAGTCGCCGGCGAGGGCCACCCGGTCGGAGCCACCGCAGGACGCCACGGCGTGGGCGAGGTTGCTGCAGCCGAGGTCGGCGCGGGTGGGGCGGCCACCGCGCTCGGCGGCGGCCTGGGAGATGCGGGACAGGTAGGCGGTCGCGGGTCTCGCGGCTGCGCGCGATGACCCGCTCGGTGACGTCGGCGACGACCCGGTGCACGGGAACGTGCGTGGGGGGAACGGCGGCGTGGTCGGACACGGGTGCTCCTGAAAGGTGCGGTCGGCCAGGGAGAAACTGGCGGAACGGCGACGGTGACGCCCGCGTGTGACAGCGATCACGCTACGGCACCACCGCGGCGCGTCGGCAAGCGACGCGCCGCATCATTTCGCCATCTGGACAGATCCACACAGTGGCACACAGGAACGGCCCGTTTCCAACACGAGTCGACCACCGACGTCACAGCCGCCGGGCGGCCGGGCGCTCAGCCGAGGAGGGTGCGGGCCAGCAGCTCCGCGGCCTCGCGCCGGGTCCCACTCCATCGTCGTGGCGCCCACGGTGAGCTCGGTCCAGGACCATCCGGGGGTGTCCGCGTCCCTGAACGACGGGGTCAGCGCGACCCGCTCGCGCTCCATCAGCGAGACGACCCGCTCGTCCACCTCATCGGCCGGGCACGGCACGTGCACCCGGAAGGCGTTGGTGTGCGGCGGGTCGGGCGTCACGCCCAGCCCGCGGTCGCGCAGCGCCCCCGCCAGCTCGACCGCGCGCCGGTGGTAGTCGGCCATCCGCGGCAGCTCGAGGCGCAGGCCACGCAGCGCCGCCACGGCGTACGGGTGCAGGGAGTAGAGGGTGCCGCCCATCCGGGTGCGCCACTGGCGCGCCTCGTCGATGACGTCGGCCGGCCCGGCCACCGCGGCGCCGGCCAGACCACGCAGGCCCTTGTAGAAGGACACGTAGACGCTGTCGGCGAGCGCGGCGACCTCGTGCAGGTCGTGGCCGAGGTGCGGGCGCCGACTCCCACAGCCGCGCGCCGTCGAGGTGCAGCGGCACGCCGCGCTCGCGGCAGGCCCGGGAGAGGTCGCCCAGCTCCTCCCACGAGGGCAGCAGGTAGCCGCCGTCGCGCAGCGGCAGCTCCAGCAGGACCGCCCCCAGCGGGCCCGGCACCGCCGCGAGGTCCTCGACCGTCGGCGTGCGGGGGCCGTCGGTGAGGTGCTCGTAGCGCAGCCCGTGCAGCAGCGCCGGGCCGTCCTGCTCGTGGTGGAGCAGGTGCGACAGGGCCGGCAGCGCCACCCGCGCCGACCCCTGGCGGTCGGTCCAGCAGCGCAGGACCGACTGCTGGGCCATCACCCCGCTGGGGAACATCGCCGCGGCCGGCTTGCCCAGCAGCTCGGCCACCTGACGCTCCAGCTCGGCCACCGGGCCGTGCTCGCCGTACCGGTCCCAGCCCCCGTCCGCGTCCAGCAGCGCCGTCTCCTCGGCGAGGTCGGCCAGCAGCTGCGCCGGCGACGGGGGCGCCCCGGCACCGAGGTGCCGGGTCACGGCCGGCATGGCCTCGCGCCGCCGGTCGGCCACCGACCGCCCCGCCTCCGCCGGGACCTCGGTCCGGGTGGACGCGTCCTGGGTGAGGTCGGTCATGGCTGGCGGCGCTCGACCCGCCAGGCGGCCGCGTCGTCCAGGCTGCCCTCGCCGATGCGCACGAACACCAGCCGGTCGTGCAGCCGGTTGCGCCGGCCACCCCAGAACTCGACCTCGTCGGCGGCGATGCGGTAGCCGCCCCAGGAGTCCGGCACCGGCACGTCGTCCGGGCGGCCGTGGTCGGGCCACTGCTCCGCCCGGCGCGGCGTAGGCCTCCTCCAGCCCGGCGCGCCCCTCGATCAGCCGCGACTGCTCCGAGGCCCAGGCGCTGATCCGCGACCCCCACGGCCGCGACTGGAAGTAGCCGGTCACCTCCTCGCGCGAGAGCGGTACGGCGACGCCCCGGAACCGGATGGCGCGGTACATGGCCGGCCAGGTCAGCGACGCCGCGATCGCCGGGTTGCCCGACAGGTGCAGGCCCTTGGCCGACCCGAGGTTGGTGACGAAGCCCGGCCCGGCCGGGTCGAAGAAGCGCATCAGCACCGTCCGCACGTCCGGACGGCCCTCGGCGTCCACGGTGGCCACGGAGAGCGCGGCCGGCTCCGGCACGTCGGGCACCGCGCGCGCCCGCTCGTTCGCCTCGTCCACCCACCGGCTGGCCTGCTGCCAGGGGGTGGGGGCCAGCTCGGCCTCGGTCAGGCCCTCACCCTCGTACTCCACACGATCCACGGCGCTCATGGCGCCGACACTAGTGTGGCCGGGGACCGACGAGCCGAAGGAGGCCCGATGGCGGGCAAGGGCACGGGCGCGAGCAGGGCGGCGGCCATGAGGACTGCTGTCCGGCTGAGCGTGAAGTACGGGCCGGTGGCCTACCAGGCGGTCAAGCACGGCCGGGAGCCGGCGCGCGAGCTGGCCGAGAAGGTGCTGGCCAGGTCGTCGATGCGCCGCCGGGCCCGGTCCCACGCGGCGAGCGTCGTCGAGGGCTCGGTGCTGCGGGTCTTCCACGGCGAGGAGCAGGTCTGGGTCGTCTTCAGCGGCGACGACCCGGTGGCCACGCACCCGCCCGTCGACGTCCCGCTGCCGACCCTGCTGCAGCACGCCGACCTCACCCAGCGCCGGCGCCCGGCCGCGGACGGGGCCGGCCCGACCGCCCGGCTCAAGGCGATCCGCCGCCGCGACTGACCCCGGGTCAGGGCGTGGGGTGCCGGGCGTCGTACCGCAGGAAGCCGCGCTGCGAGGCGCTCAGCGCCCCCACCGCGACCACGCAGGCGATGCCGCCGGCGACCGCCGCGAACGCCTCGCCGTAGGCCGCCGCGCCGGTCCCGGCGACCAGGTCGCCGAGGCGCGGGCCACCGGCGACCACGACGATGAACACGCCCTGCAGCCGGCCGCGCAGGTGGTCGGGGGTGGCGGCCTGCAGGATGGTGTTGCGGAAGACCGAGCTGACCGAGTCGGCCGCTCCCGCGCAGGCCAGGCAGGCCGCGCCGAGCCACAGCGCCGTCCCCCGCTCCACCACGGTGCCGGCGCCGGCCACCGCCAGCCCGAACCCGGCGATCGACACCCCCCACAGGGCCACCGACACCACCACCGCCACGCCCTGGCGGTGGACCGCCCCGAGCCGGCCGGAGAAGACCATGGCCAGGACCGAGCCGACCGCCACGGCCGCCGACATCAGGCCCACGGTCCTCGCCCCGCCACCGAAGGCGAGCGCGGCGACGGCGGGGAACAGCGCCCGCGGCTGGGCCAGGATCATCGCGCAGAAGTCGGCGAGGAAGGTCATCCGCACGTTCGGGCGGGTGCCGAGGAAGCGCAGCCCGTCGAGCACGCTGGCCAGGCCCGGACGGCGGCGCGCCTCGCCGGGGCCCGCGTCGGGGTCGGCCTCCGGCGGGATCGGCTCGAGCCGCAGCAGCCCCCACATGGCGAACGTGAACAGGGCCGCGTCGAAGGTGTAGGCCAGCCGGTAGCCGCCCGGCGTCCACCAGCACGCCCGGCCAGCAGCGGGCCGGCGGTGAGGTAGAGGTTGGTGGCGAACACGTTGAGGGCGTTGGCCGCCGGCAGCAGCGACAGGTCCAGCAGCCGCGGGTAGATCGACGAGCGGGCCGGGCTGATCACCCCGAACGCCGCGCTCTGCAGGGCCACCACGAGGTAGAGCCACCACAGCGTCGGGTGCCCCAGCCAGGCGTAGGCCGCGTTGGCGATCGAGACCGTCCAGCCCACCAGCCCGGCGACCAGCGCCACCAGCCGCCGGTCGTGCGCGTCGACGAGCGCCCCGCCGTACAGGCCCATCACCACCAGCGGGACGAGCGCGAACAGGCCGACCAGGCCGACCGCGAACGAGGTGCCGCTGAGCGCGTAGACCTGCAGCCCGATCGCGACGACCGCCAGCTGCGCCCCGATCCCGCTGAGGGTGAACCCGGTGAACAGGCGCCGGTACGACGGGTTGACCCGCAGCGGGGTGGTGTCGAGCAGGACGGGCACCTCGGCAGGCTACGCGGGGCGTGCGGTGCACAATGACAGGCGACCCGCAACGGTGCGGGGCACGGAGTGAGGCGGGCAGCATGAGCGGGTCGACCGAGCAGGCGGACTTCAAGCCGGGCCTCGAGGGCGTCATCGCCTTCGAGACCGAGATCGCCGAGCCCGACAGGGAGGGCGGCGCGCTGCGCTACCGCGGCGTCGACATCGAGGACCTCGTCGGCCAGGTGTCCTTCGGCAACGTCTGGGGGCTGCTCGTCGACGACGAGTTCGACCCCGGGCTGCCGCCGGCCGAGCCGTTCCCGCTGCCGGTGCACTCCGGCGACGTCCGCGTCGACGTGCAGAGCGCGCTGGCCATGCTCGCGCCGGTCTGGGGCTTCCGCCCGCTGCTCGACATCGACGACGACGCAGGCCCGCGAGGACCTGGCCCGGGCCTCGGTGATGGCGCTGTCCTTCGTCGCCCAGTCCGCCCGCGGGCATCGGACCGGCCGATGGTGCCGCAGCGCGAGATCGACAAGGCCGCGCACGATCGTCGAGCGGTTCATGATCCGCTGGCGCGGCGAGCCCGACCCGCGCCACGTCGAGGCGGTCGACGCCTACTGGGTCTCCGCGGCCGAGCACGGCATGAACGCCTCGACGTTCACCGCCCGGGTGATCGCCTCCACCGGCGCCGACGTCGCCGCCTGCCTCTCCGGCGCGGTCGGCGCGATGAGCGGGCCGCTGCACGGCGGCGCGCCCGTCGCGGGTGCTGCACATGATCGAGGAGGTCGAGCGCACCGGCGACGCCGGCGGCCTACGTCAAGCGGCGTGCTCGACCGCGGCGAGCGGCTGATGGGCTTCGGGCACCGCGTCTACCGGGCCGAGGACCCGCGGGCCCGGGTGCTGCGCGCGCACCGCCGAGCGGCTGGGCGCGCCGCGCTTCGAGGTCGCCGCGGCGCTGGAGAAGGCCGCGCTGGACGAGCTGCACGCCCGCCGCCCGGACCGGGTGCTCGCCACCAACGTCGAGTTCTGGGCGGCGGTCGTCCTCGACTTCGCCGAGGTCCCGGCGCACATGTTCACCTCGATGTTCACCTGCGCCCGCACGGCCGGCTGGTCGCGCGCACATCCTCGAGCAGAAGCGCACCGGCCGGCTGATCCGGCCCGTCGGCCCGCTACGTCGGCGCCGGGCCCGCGCAGGCCCGAGGAGGTCGCGCGGCTGGGACGCCGGCGAGCTCGGCCGCGCCGACGCGCCGCGCACGCGTCGCAGCTGGACCCGGTCCCCGCTGACGCCGCGCAGCTGCGGCCTGACGGGCGTCAGACCCGCGACTCCGGACGCCCACCGGCTCGACCCGAGTGACCCGTGACCGACGCCGCACGATCAGCATCCCCGCCGACCTGCTGCCCGCCGACGGCCGCTTCGGCTCCGGCCCGAGCAAGGTCCGCCCCGAGCAGGTCGAGGCGCTGGCCGCGCTCGGCCGCACGGTGCTCGGGCACGTCGCACCGCCAGGCGCCGGTGCAAGAACCTCGTCGGGCGGCGTCCGCGAGGGCCTGGCCGAGCTGTTCGCGCCTGCCCGACGGCTACGAGGTCGTCCTCGGCAACGGCGGCGTCGACCGCGTTCTGGGACGTCGCGGCCTTCGGCCTGGTCCGCGAGCGCGCCCAGCACCTGGCCTTCGGCGAGTTCTCGCGCCAAGTTCGCCACGGTCACCGCAGAGCGCCCCGTTCCTCGGCGACCCGACGATCGTCAAGGCCGAGCCCGGGCACGCTGCCGCGCGCCGCGCGCCGAGGCCGGCGTCGACGTCTACGCCTGGCCGCACAACGAGACCTCGACCGGCGTCGATGGCCCCGGTCCGGCGCGTCGGCCGGCGCCGACGACGACGCGCTGGTGCTCGTCGACGCGACCTCCGGCGCCGGCGGCCTGCCGGTCGACCTCGCCGAGGCCGACGTCTACTACTTCGCGCCGCAGAAGTGCTTCGCCTCCGACGGCGGGCTGTGGATGGCGCTGCTCTCCCCCGCCGCGCTGGCCCGGGTCGACGAGATCGCGGCGTCCGGCCGCTGGATCCCGGACTTCCTCGACCTGCCGACCGCGATCGACAACTCCCGCAAGAACCAGACCTACAACACCCCGGCCGTGGCCACCCTGGCCCTGCTGGCCGAGCAGATCGACTGGATCAACGGCCAGGGCGGCCTGGACTGGGCGTGCCAAGCGCACCGCCGACTCGCTCCTCGCGCCTCTACGAGCTGGGCCGAGCGCGACGGCGTACACGACCCCGTTCGTCACCGACCCGGCGCACCGCTCGCCAGGTGGTCGGCACCATCGACTTCGCCGACGCCGTCGACGCCGCCGCGGTCGCCAAGGTGCTGCGCGCCAACGGCGATCGTCGACGTCGAGCCCTACCGCAAGCTCGGCCGCAACCAGCTGCGGGTGGCGATGTTCCCGGCGGTCGACCCGGACGACGTGTCGGCGCTGACCGCCTGCATCGACCACGTGGTGGCGCAGACCCGGGCCTGACCCCGCCCGCTCCCGACGCGCGACGGCGCGGTGCCCGGTCCAGGACCGCGCACCGCGCCGTCGTCGTCTCCCCGCCGCCTGCCGATGCCGGTACGGCGCGCCGGTGGCCTTCGACTGGACCGACGACGACCCGGACGGCGAGCTGCACGTGCCCGCCGGGATCTCGATGGGCGACCTGCTGGACGACTACGCCGCCGAGTGCCGGCGCTGCGACGCCGTCGTGGCGGCGTCCTCGCTCGACGACGTCTCGGCCCACCGCGGGGTCTCGCTGCGGTGGGTCCTCTGCCACCTGGTCGAGGAGACGGCGCGGCACCTGGGCCACCTCGACCTGCTCCGCGAGCACGCGGACGGCAGCGTCGGCGAGGAGCCGGCGCCCTAGCGGCCCGCCTCAGCGCCGCAGGGAGCCGACCACGGCGGCGACGAGCAGGGCCGCGAGCGCCACGAGGACGATGGCCCGGCGGAACCGCGGCGTCATCAGGCCGCCACCTCGGGCACCGGCTCACTGGGCACGTCGCGGGTCACGAGCACGTGCGGCCGGTCGCGCAGCTGGTAACGGATCGACAGGCTCTCGCTGCGCATGAGGTAGATCGTCGCACCAACCAGGGCCAGTGCGACGGCGATGGTCCCGACCAGGATGGTCCAGCGCGGGCCCCAGGCCGCGCCGATCCAGCCGATCAGCGGCGCACCGAGCGGCGTGCCGCCCATGAAGATGGCCATGTAGAGCGCCATGACCCGGCCGCGCATGTGCGCGTCGACGCCGAGCTGGACCATCGAGTTCGCGCTGGTCAGCACGGTCAGTGCGCTCAGCCCGACCGGCACGAGCAGCACCGCGAACCACACGTAGCTGGGCGCCAGCGCGGCCGCGCCGCTGGCGACCACGAAGCCGGCCAGGGCGACCAGCAGGATCCGCAGCCGGGGCCGCGGGCGACGGGCCGACATCAGCGCCGCCGAGAGCGAGCCGATCGCCATGATCGAGCCGAGCAGGCCGTACTCGCCGGCCCCCTTGTGGAACTGCTGGGTGGCCATCAGCGCCGTCGTGAGCTGGAAGTTCATCCCGAACGTGCCGAGCACGAACACCAGCACCATGATGAGGATGATGTCGGGACGGCCCTTGACGTAGCGCAGCCCGTCGCGGATCTGCCCCTTGCCGCGCGAGCGCGGCGCCGGGCGCAGCTGTTCGGTCTTCATCTGGGTCAGGGCCAGCAGCACCGCGACGAAGCTGAGCGTGTTGACGAAGAACGCCGGCCCGGTGCCGACCGCGGCGATGACCAGCCCGGCCACGCCCGGGCCGATGATCCGGGCGGCGTTGAACGAGGCGCTGTTGAGGCTCACGGCGTTGGCCAGTGAGGTCCGCGGCACCATCTCGGAGACGAACGTCTGGCGGGCCGGGTTGTCGATGGCGGTCGCGAGGCCCTGCAGCAGCGCCAGCAGGTAGACGTGCCACAGCTCCACCACGCCGGTGACGACGAGCACGCCGGTGCAGCAGCGAGGTCACGGCGAGCATGCTCTGGGTGGCGAACAGGATGCGCCGCTTGCGGAACCGGTCGGCGATCATCCCGGCCCACGGGGCGAGCAGCACCATCGGGCGCGAACTGCAGGCCGGTCACGACGCCGAGGGCGATCGGGTCGTGGTCGGTGAGCTGGGTCAGGACCAGCCAGTCCTGGGCGACCCGGCCCATCCAGGTGCCGACGTTGGAGACCAGCGCACCGGCGAAGTAGACGCGGTAGTTGTAGATGGACAGCGAGCTGAAGGTGGGGCTCATTCGCCGGCCACCCTGAGCAGGATCTCGCTGGCCCGGGCGAGGATCTCGCGCTCCTCGACGCTCAGGCTCTGCAGGCGGGTCGCCATCCACTGGTCGCGTCGGCGGCGGGTGTCCTTGAGCAGGGTCTCGCCGGCCGGCGTCAGGGACAGGATCACCTGGCGGCCGTCGGTCGGGTCGTCCTGGCGCGAGACCAGGCCGCGCTCGACGAGGCCGGCCACGGTGCGCGTCATGCTGGGGGCGCTGACCTTCTCGATGCCGGCCAGCTCGCGCGGGGTGCGCGGCTCCTCGGCCAGCCGGGCCAGGACGCTGAACTGGTGCGGGGCGACGGCGTCGGTGCTCTCGAACCGCACGCGGCGGCTGATGCGCATGCAGGCGAGCCGCAGGTCGTTGGCGAGGTGGGCCAGCCCCGTGGGGCTGGACACGCTGGGGTGCTGCTTGGTGCGGACTGTCATGGGCCTCCCTCCCGTTGCTCCTTAGCATAACTCATTACCTTGGCTAAGCATTCCCGGTAGTCGTTGTCCGGATGCCGGTCTCCGGAGGTGCCGAGCAACCACCCCGACCCCGGCCGCACCGTGACCGACCTACCCGCGCCCCGGCCGGCGGTGGGGGCTTGTCTGCACGGCCTCGCGAGTGCTACAGAAGAGGTGTTGCACCAGCTTGCGAAGCCTGTCCGGCCGCCCGCGCGAAGAGAATGCGACCCCGTCCGACGCCCCCGACGAGGGCCTCGTGGCCGCAGCGCCTCATGGCAACGGAGCAGCGGGCCGCGCGGACACCTCTCGCAAGGCCCCGGTCGCGGCGCCGCCGCGGCCGGGGACACCCAGCAGCACGCGAGAGGCGTCGGTCACCGGCGGAGGCAGCATGAGCGGCAGCACCCCCGACCCCTACGCCCTCCTCGGCGTCCTGCCGACGGCGACCGCCCAGGAGATCGCCCGCGCCTACCGCCGGCTGCTGCGCAACCACCACCCGGACACGGGCACCGCGCGGCCGCACCGCGCCGGGCCGGGCCACCCGCTGGCGCTGGACGAGGTGCGGGCGGCCTACGCCCTGCTGCGCGACCCGGTCGCCCGGGCCGAGTACGACCGGGCGCGAGCCGCGCACGACCGCAGCCGCGGGCCGGCGCCGCCGGCGCCACCGCGGCCGGACCCGCGCCGTACGACGCACGTCACCGTCGTCGCCCCGCCCGTCCCGTCGCCCCCCCGTGACCGTCGTCGCCCTCGAGCGCGACGTCCCGGCGCAGCCGGACATCCGGGTCGGCCCGGTCCTCTGGCGGCCGGCCCGCTGACCGGGCGGTCCGACAGCGGCCCCACCCGCTGCGACCGGGCTCAGCCGGGGGCGACCCCCGCGTGGTCGGCCAGGGCCTGCGCGCTGCCGGCGCCGGACTCGCGCGCGCAGTGCGCACAGCAGAAGAACACCCCGTCGGCCTCGACGCCGTGGCCGACCACCTTGCAGCCACAGTGCTCGCACACCGGTGCCATCCGGTGGATCGCACACTCGAACGAGTCGAACGTGTGCACGCTGCCCGCCGCGTGCACCTCGAAGCTCAGCCGGTAGTCGTTGCCGCAGACCTCGCAGACCGCCATGGTGCTCACCCTCCCGATCGCCGTGCCCCTGCCGTCCGGTCAGCGAACCACCGGCACGGGGACGGCCGCAACACCCCGACGGCGGGGCCGCTCGCGCGGCGCGGGTCAGCTGACGCCGAGCAGCTGCTTGACCGGCTCGATCGCGAAGTAGAGGACGAACAGCGCCGGACACGACCCAGAGGAGCGGGTGGACGGCGGCGGACTTGCCGCGGACGACCTTGATCAGCGTGTAGACCACGAAGCCCGGCGCCGATGCCCACGGTGATCGAGTAGGTGAACGGCATCAGGACGATGGTGAGGAACGCCGGGATGGCGATCTCGAGGTCGTCCCAGGAGATGCCCCTGACCTGCTGCATCATCAGGAAGCCGACGATGACCAGCGCCGGGGTCGCCGCCTCGTACGGGACGACCGACACCAGCGGCGACAGGAACGTCGCGAGCAGGAACAGCACGCCGGTCACCACCGAGGCCAGGCCGGTCCGTGCCCCCTCACCCACGCCGGACGCGGACTCGATGTACGACGTGTTGCTGCTGACGCTGGCCGCGCCACCGGCCGCGGCGGCGACCGAGTCGACGATGAGGATGCGCTGGGCGTTCGGCGGGTTGCCCTCCTCGTCCAGCAGCCCGGCCTCGGCGCCGATGGCCACCATCGTGCCCATCGTGTCGAAGAAGTCGGCCAGCATCAGGGTGAAGATGAGCAGGCACGCCGAGACGATGCCGATCTTGCTGAACGAGCCCAGCAGCGAGAAGTGGCCCAGCAGCCCGAAGTCGGGGATGTCCACGCAGCTTGCTCGGCAGCTCCGGGACGTTGAGCCGCCAGCCGGTCGGGCTTGACCACCTTGCCGGCGACGGTCGGGCTGCCGATGTTGGCGATGGCCTCGACGACGATGGCCAGGATGGTTGCCGCCGACGATGCCGTAGAGGATCGCGCCCTTGACGCCCTTGACCATCATCACGATCATGGCCAGCAGGCACGACGACGAAGACCAGCAGCGGCCAGCCGTTGAGGTAGCCGCCGATGCCGAGCTCGACCGGGGTCGCGGCACCGGCCGGGGTGCGCACGAACCCGGCGTCGACCAGCCCGATGATGGTGATGAACAGGCCGATGCCGACGCTGATCGCCGTCTTGAGCTGCGTCGGCACGGCACGGAAGACCGCCTGCCGGAAGCCGGTGAGCACGAGCAGCAGGATGATGATGCCCTCGATGACGATCAGGCCCATGGCGTCGGGCCACGTCATCCCGGGCAGCTTGGCGATGCCGAAGGCCACGAACGCGTTGAGCCCCAGCCCGGTCGCGAGGGCCAGCGGGTAGTTCGCCACGACGCCCATGAGCATGGTCATCACGCCGGCCACCAGCGCCGTCGCCGCCGCGACCATCGCCAGGTTGGGCGTCTTGCCGCCGCCGAGGAAGGTGCCGGTGCAGTCGGCCTGGGTGCCGATGATGAGCGGGTTCAGCACGACGATGTAGGCCATCGTGAAGAACGTGGCGAGCCCGCCGCGGATCTCCCGGCCGACCGTCGACCCCCGCTGGGTGATCTGGAAGAAGGAGTCGATGGCGCCGCGCGGCGCGGTGGCGGTCTGGGGACCGCGGACAGACGTGTGGCATGGCGGACAGCGTAGAGCGTCGCCCGGGTCCGGCGGCGCACCGCTACCCGAGCCCGTGGCTAGGCTGTGACCGTGAGCCAGTCGTCGACGCCCGGGCCGCGCCCGACGCCCCAGCCGCTGCGGGTCGACACCGGACGGGTCCTGCTGGTCGGCATCGCCCTCTGGCTGGTCGCCCTGGCCGTGACGCTGCTGGTCCCCGCGCTGCACGAGGGCGAGCGCAGCTGGTGGCCGTGGGTGTGCGTCGCGGCCGTCGTGGGCGGGCTGCTGGCGCTGACCTACGTGCGCCGCGGCCGCGGCAACGCCGAGACCGCCTGACGCGCCGCCCCGGCCCGCTCAGCGCTCCGGCCACCCGAACCGCACCCCGGTCAGCTCCTCGCTGCGCTCCCACAGCGCCGAGGCGAGCGCCGCGTCGCGCGGCGGGACCGCTGCGGCGCGCCGTACCGACCGGGCCTCGCATCTCCCCCAGCCACGACGGGCCGGTGTAGCTGCCCGGCTCGGCCTCGGTCGCGGCGTACAGCGTCGGGTTGGCGCCGGCCGCCGCCGGCTGCAGCAGCACCGGCGACACGCACCGGGCCGACCGCCCGGACGACCACGGCTGGAGCCCAGGCCGTCGGGGCTGGTGAACAGGTTGGTGGCCGTGACGCCGGGGTGCGCGACGGTCGAGGTGAGCCGCGGCGCGTGCCGCTCGGCCCGCCGCTGCAGCTCGGTGCCGAAGAGCAGGTTGGCCAGCTTGCTGTTGCCGTAGGCCCGCTGCGGCTGGTACCGCTCGGCCGGGTTGCCGTCCAGGACGTCGGGGCCGCCCTGCCGGTGGGCCAGCGAGGCGACCGTCACGACGCGCGGCGACGGGGCCTGGAGCAGGGCCGGCAGCAGCCGGGCGGTGAGCGCGAAGTGGCCCAGGTGGTTGGTGCCGAACTGCAGCTCGTGCCCCTCGGCGGTCGGCCGCCACGAGCGCGGCATCATCACGCCGGCGTTGTTGACCAGCAGGTCCAGCGGCCCGGACCAGCCGGCGGCGAACCGCTCGACCGACTCCAGCGAGGCCAGGTCGAGCTCGGCGACGCTCACGTCCGGGTGCCCGTCGAGCGCCCGGATGCCCTGCGGCGGCCTGCTCCGCGGCGTCGACCTTGCGGCAGGCCAGCACGACCCGGGCGCCGTGGCGGGCCAGCTCGGTGGCGGTGACCAGGCCGATGCCGGAGTTGGCGCCGGTGACCACCGCCGTGCGGCCGGACAGGGACGGGATCTGCGCAGGGGTCCAGGACATGGACCGCACGCTACGTCACCGCGTCGCGGCCGCCCTCACGCCAGGGAGTCGACGGCGTACTCGTCCAGGGCCAGCTCGTCCGCCGGCCGCGGCTCCTCGAGCACGACGTCGATCTCGCTGTGCGCGCCGCAGCCGTGGTCAAGGCTCACGACGCGACCGTCGGAGGGCGACCAGGCGTTGGCGCAGACGCCGAAAAAAGACGCGGAGTGCACCAGCCATCGGCACGAAGAACCCGCACGTGGAGCACGGCGCCGGGGCCTGCTCGGCGACCGGCGTGCTCGGGCCGTGCTCGCCGTCGTACCAGCGCTGGGCGGCGGCCTCGCGGCCCTCGCTGGACAGGACGCGCTTGCGCCCCAGCCCGAGCTCCCACTGCGCGGCCTCGTCGACGTCCTCCTCGCCGGTGGCCTCGAAGCCGGGGACCAGGCGCTGGTCCTCCTCGATGTAGGGCAGCACGTCGCCGGCACCGATGTCGCCGGGGCGCAGCCGCTGGTCGTAGGGCAGCCACTCCGGCGACAGCAGGGCACCCTCGCCCGGCACCAGGTTGGTCTCGCAGACGGTGGCCTTCTTGCTGCGGGGGGCGCGGGCGACCGTGACCGCCCAGCGCCAGCCGGGGTAGGCCGCGGCGGTGCAGGTGAAGTAGTGCGTCGCGAGACGCTCGGCGTCCATCACGGCGCCCTCGTGGTCGCCGACCGTGTCGGGCTCGGCGATGCCCACGGCGGCCTCGCGGGCGAGGTCGACCGCGGCGAACAGGACGGCGTCCGGCTTTCCTGCCACGGCGTCAGGCCCCGGCGTTCTCGAAGTCGCCCGCGACGGCGCGCAGCACCGCGGCGACCTTCGTGGAGGTCTGCTTGTCGGGGTACTTGCCCCGGCGCAGGGTGTTGGAGACGCCGTCGAGGAGCTTGATGACGTCCTCGACGATGATGCTCATGTCCTCGGCCGGCTTGCGGTTGCGGGCCGCGACCGACGCGGCGACCGAGGGCGCCGGCTCGAGGACGCGGACCGAGAGGGCCTGCGCGCCACGCCGGCCCTCGACGATGCCGAACTCCACGCGGGTGCCGCCCTTGAGCGTCTCGACGCCCTCGGGCAGGGCGTTGGCGTGCAGGAACACGTCACCGCCCTCGTCGTCGCTGAGGAAGCCGAAGCCCTTCTCGGCGTCGTACCACTTGACCTTGCCTGTAGGCACTGCCCACCTCTTGCTCGTCTGGGGCCGGTCCGGGGTGGCCCCGGGCACGGCTGGAAGGCGCACGTTGCGCTGGCCTCAAGGCTAACCGCATGTGCCAGCGGATTTCGCCCGTATCCCCCGGGGCCCGGTCGCGCCGGGAGGAAAACCGGTTTCGGCCTGTCGGTGGCCGTTGGCAGAATCGCCCGGTGAGCACCACCACCCGCCCCGCACTCTCGTCGTTCTGGCATGACCTGCCGCGCGACGGCAAGCTGCTGCTGTCCACCGTGGCCATCGAGACCCTCGGCACCGGGCTCGTCCTGCCGTTCGGGGTGATCTACCTGCACGAGGTGCGCCACTTCCCGGTCGAGACCGCCGGCATGCTGCTGGCCGTGCCCGCCGTCGTCGGCATGGGCGTGGTCGGGCCGGCCGGGTCGCTGATCGACCGGCTGGGCGCCCGCCGGATCATCCTCGCCGGCATGACCGCGCAGATGGTCGGCAACGTGCTGCTCGCCTTCGCCGGCACGGTCTGGATGGCGGCCCTGGCGTTCGCCCTGCTCGGCGCGGCCGGCGGGGTGTTCTGGCCCGGCTTCAACGCGATGATCGGCGCGGTCGTGCCGTCGGCCATCCGGCAGCGCTACTACGGCGTCAACTTCACCCTGGTCAACCTCGGCATCGGCCTCGGCGGGCTGCTGGCCGGGCTGGTCGTCGACGTGCACCGTCCGGGCACCTTCCTCGCGGTCTACCTCGGCAACGCCGCCAGCTTCCTCGCGCCGCTGGCCGTGCTGCTCGGCCCGCTGCGCCACGTCACCGGCAAGGTCGAGGCGCCGCACGACGAGGACGACGGGCCGGCCGGTCGCGGCGTCACCGTCCTACCTCACGCTGCTGCGCGACGGCGCGCTGCGCCCGGTGCTGCTGCTGACCTTCCTGTCGGCGTTCGTCGGCTACGCCCAGATGGAGGCGGGGTTCACCGCCTTCGCCCGGCTCGTCGGCCGGGTCTCCCCCGGCACCATCGGCCTGGCGTTCGCGGTCAACACCGCGGTCATCGTCCTGCTGCAGCTGTTCGTCCTGCAGCGGATCGAGGGCCGCCGGCGCACCCGGGTGATCCTCGTCCTCTGCGCGATCTGGGCCGTGTCGTGGAGCTGCCTCGGCGCTCGCCGGGCTGGTCCCCGGCACCTTCGCCGCGACCGCGCTCGTGGTCGCCTGCGCCGGCATCTTCGGCCTGGGTGAGACGTTCCTGCAGCCGACCATCCCCGCGATCACCAACGACCTGTCACCGGACCACCTGCGCGGTCGCTACAACGCGATCATGGCGGCGGCGTTCCAGGGTGCCGCCATCGCCGGCCCGGCGGTGGCCGGCGTGATGATCGGGGCGGGCTGGCACGGCGGGTTCATCGGCCTGCTGCTGCTGGGCTGCGCGGCGATGGCCTGGATCGCCCTGCGGACCGAGCGCCGGATCCCCGCGGCGGCCAACGGCGTCCTGCCGGCGCAGGTGGCCGCCACCGTGCAGCCAGCCGTCGTGCAGGACGTCGCGGCGCGCTGACCCCGCCCCGTCCCGGGCTCAGGCCGGGGAGATGCCCCAGTCGCCCTCGAACTCCTGCCCGGGGGCGAGCACGACGAGGTCCTGGCCGCTGCGGAACGCGTCCGGCGGGCAGGTCATCGGCTCGACGGCCACCCCGCTGGTGCGGCGCAGCGGCTCGGGCAGCGAGTCGCCGGTGAACACCTGCAGCCAGGGGTAGGCCTCGGCGTCGGCCCACACGGTGACGGCCCGGCCGGTGCCGGGGTGGCGCAACCGCACCCGCCAGCGCCCGTCGGCGTACGGGATCACGTCGGTGAAGGCCGTGTCGAGCTCGGCCCCGCCCAGCAGCCCCCCGTCCCGCCAGTCGTGCGGTCCACCGTCCACCGGCTGCGTCCCCAGCGGCAGCAGCCGCTCGGGGTCGACCTGCAGCGAGGAACCGGCGGGGACGGTGAGCTCCAGCTCGTCGACCCTGGCCTCACCCGCGGTGACGTAGGGGTGGACCCCGAAGCCGAACGGCGCGTCGCCGGTGCCGACGTTGCGCGCGTGCGGCCGGACGGTGAGGCCCTCGGCGTCCAGCCGGTAGGTCACCCGCAGGTCCAGGGTCCAGCTCCAGCCCTGCTGCGGGTGCAGCCGGTACCCGACGGTGAGGTGGTCCTCGCCGTGCTCGAGCAGGGACCACGTCGCCCAGCGCACGAGGCCGTGGATGGCGTTGCGCCGCGCCGGCTCGCTCAGCGCCAGCTGCCGGGTCTCGCCGTCGCGGTCGTACCGGCCGTCCGCGATCCGGTTGGGCCACGGCATCAGCAGCTGGCCGCGGCCGGCGTGGCACTCCTCCTGCTCGCCGAAGCCCCACAGGACGTCACGGCCGGCGTCGGTGAAGGTGCGCAGCCCCCCGCCGACCTCGACGACGACCGCCTCGAGGTCGCCGGAACGGATGGTCCACTGCTCGCCGCTGGGCGGGATCGAGGTGCTCACCGTCAGCACCCTAGGGCCAGGGCCGGGCCGCGCACGGTCAGACCCGCCCGCTCGCGGCGCGAGCAGCGCGCAGGATCTCCACCGCCGTCTCGCGCATCTCGACCTTGCGGATCTTGCCGGTGACGGTCATCGGGAAGGAGTCGACGACGTGGACGTAGCGCGGCACCTTGTAGTGGGCCAGCCGGTCCCGGCAGAAGTCGTGCACGTCGCTCACCGTCAGCGGCTCGTGCCCGGGCCTCATCACCACCCACGCCATCAGCTCCTCGCCGTAGCGCTCGTCGGGCACCCCGACGACCTGCACGTCGGCGATCGCCGGGTGGGCGTAGAGGAACTCCTCGATCTCGCGCGGGTAGATGTTCTCCCCGCCGCGGATGACCATGTCCTTGATCCGCCCGACGATCGCGAGGTAGCCGTCGTCGTCCATCGTGGCCAGGTCGCCGGTGTGCATCCACCGCGCCGGCGTCGACCGCCTCGGCGGTCTTGTCGGGCTGCTCCCAGTAGCCCAGCATCACGCTGTAGCCGCGCGTGCACAGCTCGCCCGGCTCGCCGCGCGGGACGGTGCGCCCGGTGGCCGGGTCGACGACCTTGACCTCCAGGTGCGGCATGACCCGGCCCACGGTCCCGGTGCGCCGGGCCAGGTCGTCGTCGACCCGGGTCATCGTCGACACCGGCGAGGTCTCGGTCATGCCGTAGCAGATGGTCACCTCGGACATGTGCATCTCGGCGACGACCCGCTTCATCACCTCCACCGGGCAGGGCGAGCCGGCCATGATCCCGGTGCGCAGGGTGCTCAGGTCGTACGACGCGAAGTCGGCGAGGCCCAGCTCGGCGATGAACATCGTGGGCACGCCGTACAGGACGGTGCAGCGCTCCTGCTGCACCGCGGTGCAGGGTGGCGACCGGGTCGAAGGACGGCGCGGGGATCACCATGCAGGCCCCGTGCGTGGTGGCCGCCAGGTTGCCCATGACCATGCCGAAGCAGTGGTAGAAGGGCACCGGCAGGCAGATCCGGTCGTGCTCGGTGTAGCCGCACCAGCTCGCCGACGAAGTAGCCGTTGTTGAGGATGTTGTGGTGGCTCAGGGTCGCGCCCTTGGGGAAGCCGGTCGTGCCCGAGGTGTACTGGATGTTGATCGGGTCGTCGGTGTCGAGCGCCGGCCATCCGCTCGGCCAGCCGCTCGGGGTCGACGCCGGCGCCGCGGCCCACCAGCTCGTCCCAGCCCGGCTCGCCGATGAACACCACGTCGGTCAGCGCCGGGCACTCGCCGCGCACCTGCTCGACCATCGCCGCGGTAGTCCGAGCTCTTGTGCGAGACGGCGCTGACCAGCAGCCGCATGCCCGGACTGGTTGACGACGTAGGCCAGCTCGTGGCTGCGGTAGGCCGGGTTGACGTTGACCAGCATCGCGCCGACCTTGGCCGTCGCGTACTGCAGCAGGGTCCACTCCGGCGCAGTTCGGCGACCAGATCCCGACCCGGTCGCCGACCTGCCGACCCCGTCCGCGAGCAGGCCGCGGGCGAGCGCGTCCACGTCGGCGTCCAGCTCGCGCGTAGGTCCACCGGCGGCCGGTCGGGACGTCGACCAGCGCCTCGCGGTCGGGGAACCGGGCCACGGTGCGGGCCAGGTTGTCACCGATCGTGTCCCCGAGCAGCGGAACCGAGGACGTGCCTGAGCTGTACGACGGGAGCGCTGCGGTCACGAGTTCCTCCGTGGTGCGGGCGGGTGTGTCGGCCACATCCTTCCCAGCGGGAGGTCGGGCGGCAAGGCACGGGGCCGGGGCCGATTACCGTAGGTGGGTGGCCACCCTCGCGTCCCGGCGCTCCTCCCCCGTCCGGAGCCTCGCCGACGACGTCCGCGGGCGCAGCGACGACCAGCTGCGGGCCCTGGTCCGCCGCCGCCCCGACCTGGCCCGGCCGGCACCGTCCGACCTCACCTCGCTCGCGGCGCGGGCCGGCACCCGGGCCAGCGTGCAGCGCGCGCTCGACGGCCTCGACCGCGGGCACCTGCAGGTGCTGGAGGCGCTCGTCGTCGCCGGCGACCCGGTCGACCTCGACCAGGCCGCGGCGCTGCTGGGGTGCCCCTCCCGCGCCCTGGCCCGCTTCGTCGACACCCTCTGGGCGACCGCGGTGCTGTGGCGCGGCTCCGACGGCCTCCACGTGGTGCGCGCCGTGGCCGAGGTGCTCGGGCCGCACCCGGCCGGCCTCGGCCCGTCGTTCGCCGACCTGCGGGGGTCCGTCCCCGGCAGCCACGCGACCGGCGAGGCGATCGACGCCCTGGTCGAGCAGGCCCCGTCGGACGCCCGCGCCATCCTGGACCGGCTCACCTGGGGGCCGCCGGTCGGCGTGCTCGGCACCGCCGGGCCGACCGCGACCGCGGGCTCCTGGCTGCTCGCCGCGCAGCTGATCAGCCCCCTCTCGGCCGACCACGTCGTGGTGCCGCGCGAGGTGGCGCTGCGGCTGCGCGGCGGTCGACTGCACCGCGAGCTGGACCTCGAGCCGCCGCCGCTGGAGCTGACCACGCACCCGGCCGACTCGGTCGACGACGCGGCCGGCGGGCAGGCCTCGGACCTGCTCGGGCTGGTCGACGAGCTCGCGTCCGACTGGGGCCCCCGGCCGCCGCGCGTGCTGCGCGCCGGCGGCCTGGCGGTGCGCGACCTCCGCCGGCTGGCCACGGTGCTGGACGTGGACCCCGCCCACGCCGCCTTCGTCGCCGAGATCGCCTACGTCGCGGGGCTGGTCGCCGACGACGGGTCGCTCGAGCCGGTCTGGGCGCCGACCCCGGCCTACGACGAGTGGCAGCAACGGCCTTCGGCGGAGCGGTGGTCGGTGCTGGCGGCGGCGTGGCTCGTCTCCGGTCGCGCACCGCACCTGGTCGGCTCGACCCCCTCGGGGGGCAGCGGCACCATCAACGCCCTCAGCAGCGACGTGCTGTGGCCGCCGACCCGGCAGCTGCGCGGCGACGTGCTGCACGAGCTGGCCGACCTGCAGCCCGGCGAGGCGCCGGGCCGCGCCGCCCTGTCCGCGCGCATCCGGTGGCGCCGTCCCCTGCGCCGCGCCGAGATCGTCGACGCCGTCGTGGCCGCCGTGGTGCGAGAGGCCGAGTGGCTCGGTGTCACCGGCCGCGGCGCGCTGGGCGGTGCCGGTCGCGCCCTGGTGGGCCGCGAGCGCGGGGCTCCCGCCGACCTGCGGGCCGCCGCCGCGTCGATGGCCTCGCACCTGCCCTCGCCCGTCGAGCACGTCCTGCTGCAGGCCGACCTGACCGCCGTCGCCCCCGGTCGCCTCGAGGGCAGCCTCGCCCAGTTCATGCGGCTCGTCGCCGACGTCGAGTCACGGGGCGGGGCGACGGTCTACCGCTTCTCCGCCGCCAGCCTGCGTCGCGGCCTGGACGCCGGCTGGTCGTCGGCACAGATCCTCACCGGGCTGCAGGACGCCAGCCGCACCCCGGTGCCGCAGCCGCTGGAGTACCTCGTCGGCGACGTCGCCCGTCGCCACGGGCAGACCCGGGTGGGCTCGGTCACGTCGTACATCCGCAGTGACGACGAGACGGTGCTCGACAGCATGCTGGCCGACCGCGGCCTGTCCGCGTTGCAGCTGCGCCGCATCGCCCCGACGGTGCTGGTGTCGCCCGTGCAGGCGGCGACGACGCTGGACATGTTGCGGGACAACGGTTTTGCGCCGGTTGCCGAGACGACGGACGGCGGCGTGATGGTGCCGCCCACCTCGCACCACCGCACCCCGGCGCGCCGGGCGCCCTCGTCCGCCGCGCTCAGCTCGGTGGTGGACGAGGAGTTCACCGAGACGCTCGTGGCCGCCCTGCGCGCGGGCGAGGCGTCGGCGGACTACGACCGGGCCCGCGAGGAGTCCCAGCCCGGGCCACGGCTGCCCTCGACCGAGCCGGCGGTGACCCTCGCGCTGCTGCGCGACGCCGCCGCCGACCAGCACGGGGTGTGGATCGGCTACGCCGACGGCGAGGGCAGGGCCACGCGGATGTTGTTCTACCCCAAGCGGATCGACGGAGGCCGGGCGGTCGGCATCGTCGACGGCTCGACCATCGAGCGCGCCTTCTCGATCCACCGGATCACCGGTGCCGCCTCGGCCTGAGTGGCTGCTGACCCGGTGGGCGAACCGCGCCGCCCGCCGGTCAGCCGCGCAGGGTGCGCTTGAAGCCGACGTGGCTGGCCTGGAACCCCAGCGCCTCGTAGAACGCGTGGGCACCCTTGCGGCTGGTCGACGACGTCAGCTGCACCATCGCGGCCCCGCGCCGCGCGGACTCCTCGACGGCCCACTCGATCAGCACGGTGCCGAGCCCGCTGCGGCGCTCGTCGACCCGCACGCGGACCGCCTCGATCTGGCCGCGGAGGGCGCCCTGGTGCGACAGACCCGGGATCAGCGTCAGCTGCAGCGTGCCCACGACCTCACCGGCACGCTCGGCCACCGCGAGCACCTGGTTCGGGTCGCGCGAGAGCGCGACGAACGCGCGGGCGTACGGCGCGAGGTCGTCCGGGTTCTCCCGCCCGGCGCCGAGCGGGTCGTCCATCAGCAGCCCGACGATGGCGGCCAGGTCGTCCAGGCTCGCCGGCCGGATGCTCACGTCCCCCGACGGCGGCGCCGGCCGGCCGGGCTGGCCCGGGTCGCTGCGCTGGTCCGGCTGCGGCGTGGTGTCGGTCATGCTCCCCCCAGCGCCTTGACGACCCGCGACGGCGAGGGCCGGCCCAGCTGGCCGGCCATCCACACGCTCGTCGCGACCAGGGCGTCGAGGTCGACACCGGTCTCGACGCCGAGCCCGTCCAGGGCCCAGACGAGGTCCTCGGTGGCCAGGTTGCCGGTGGCGCTCCGGGCGTAGGGGCAGCCGCCCAGCCCACCGGTGGAGGCGTCGACGACGGCGACGCCGTCGCGCGAGCGCGGCGAGCGTGTTGGCCAGCGCCTGCCCGTAGGTGTCGTGGAAGTGCACCCCGATCCGGTCCGTCGCCGATGCCCGCGCTGGCCCAGCGCCTCGAGCAGCCGGTGCACGTGGCCGGTGGTGCCCACGCCGATGGTGTCGCCGATGCTGAGCTGGTCGCAGCCGAGGTCCATCAGCCGCTCCGCGACGTCGACCACCTGCCCGATCGGCACGTCGCCCTCCCACGGGTCGCCGAAGCACATGGAGACGTAGGCCCGCACCCACACGCCCTCGGCCCGGGCGCGCTCGACCACCGGGCGCGAACATCGCCACCGACGCCTCGACGCTGCGGTTGAGGTTCTTGCGGGCGAACGTCTCGGTGGCGCTGCCGAAGATGGCGACCGCGGAGACGCCGAGCGCCAGCGCCCGGTCCAGCCCCTTCTCGTTGGGCACCAGCACCGGCCGGCGCGGGCCGAGGCCCTCGTCGCCGAGCAGGCCGAGCAGCTCGCTCGGCGTCGGCGAGCTGCGGCACCCACGTCGCGGGGACGAACGAGGTCGTCTCGACCGTGTCGCAGCCCGGCCGCCACGAGCCGGCGGACGAACTCCGCCTTCACCGGCGGTCGGCACCACGGTCTTCTCGTTCTGCAGGCCGTCGCGCGGGCCCACCTCGTAGATCGTCACGCGTTCCGGCAGGCCGCTCATCGGCTCCCGCTGCGGTCGTCGCATCGTGCACCTCCAGATCGGCGACCATCCTGTCAGGACCGGTCGCCCCGCCGCTCCGCCGGGCGCCCCGACGCGCGTGGCCGCACGGGCAGCGGCCCGGACGGGCGGGCCGGACGGGAGCCGGCGGGGCCCGCGCGTTGGTACGTTGGGCGTCACCGCCCGGAGCACGGGCCACCACGGGGAAGGCACTGCCGCATGACCGAGCCCACGAACTCCGACGACGGCCGCGACCCCCAGACGCGGCCCCGGCGACAGCACGGGTTCCGGGGAGTCCGGCGGGCCCACCCCCTACGAGCCGGAGCGTTCGCGACCCGACCGCGCCGATCTGGTCCGACCCGACCGCGTCGTTCCCGGAGCCACCCCGCCCTCCCGCCGACAGCCCGGCCGAGCCCCCGGTCCCGCCCGGCCCCGCGGCGCCCCCGCCGTACGCCGCGCCCGGGTCGTCCCCCTCGCCGTACGGCGAGCAGCCGCCGCCCCGCCGCACCGGCGAACCCGCTGGGCGGCGCCGGACCAGCAGCCGCGGCCAGCCCCAGCAGGGGCACGAGCAGCAGGCGTACGGCCAGCAGCCGTACGGCCAGCCGGGCAGCCGCCGTACGGGCAGCCGGGCCGTACGGGCAGCAGCCGTACGGCCAGCCGCCGTACGGCCCCAGGGCTACGGCCAGCCGCCGTACGGGCCGCAGAGCTACGCCAGGCCGTGGGGCTCGACGTCCGGCAAGGCGACCGCGGTGCATGGTGCTCGGCATCGCCGCGCTGGTGCTGTTCTGCTGCTACGGCGCGGGCGTCATCCCGGCGATCATCGCCCTCGTGCTCGCCCCGGGCGCGAAGCGGGAGATCGTCGCCTCCGGCGGCGCCCTCAGCGGGCTGGGCCAGGTCAAGGCCGGCCAGATCACGTCGGTCATCGCCCTGGTCCTCACGGTCCTCGGCGTCATCGGCGATCATCATCCTGGCCGCCACCGGCACCTTCGACCACAGCTCGGGCGACTTCTCCAACACCTTCTGACCCGCCGCGACGCCCGGGCCGGGGAACACCACCGGCCCGGGCCGCGTTGGCCCGGAGACCATGACTGACGGACCCCTGATCGTCCAGAGCGACAAGACGCTCCTGCTCGAGGTCGACCACGCCGACGCGGAGGCCGCGCCGCCGGGCCATCGCGCCGTTCGCCGAGCTCGAGCGCGCCCCCGAGCACGTCCACACCTACCGCCTCACCCCGCTCGGCCTGTGGAACGCCCGCGCCGCCGGCCACGACGCCGAGCAGGTCGTCGACGCGCTGCTCACGCTACAGCCGCTACGCCGTCCCGCACGCGCTGCTCGTCGACGTCGCCGACACGATGGACCGCTACGGCCGCCTGCACGCTGGAGAAGGACCCGGCGCACGGGCTGGTGCTGCACGCGCACCGACCGTCCCGTGCTCGAGGAGGTCCTGCGGCACAAGCAGATCCAGCCGCTGCTCGGCGCGCGCATCGACGACTCGACCGTCGCTCGTCCACCCGTCCGAGCGCGGCCACCTCAAGCAGGCGCTGCTCAAGCTCGGCTGGCCGGCCGAGGACCTCGCCGGCTACGTCGACGGCGAGGCGCACCCGATCGACGCTGCGACGAGGCCGGCTGGTCGCTGCGGCCCTACCAGCAGCAGGCGGTCGACGGGCTTCTGGCACGGCGGCTCCGGCGTCGTCGTGCTGCCCTGCGGCGCCGGCAAGACCCTCGTCGGCGCCGGCGCGATGGCCCGGGCGCGGCGCGACCACGCTGATCCTCGTCACCAACACCGTCGCCGCGCGGCAGTGGCGCGACGAGCTGCTGCGGCGCACGACGCTGACCGAGGACGAGATCGGCGAGTACTCCGGCGCCGCGCAAGGAGATCCGGCCGGTCACCATCGCGACCTACCAGGTGCTGACGACCAGCGGAAGGGCGTCTACCCGCACCTCGACCTGCTCGACGCCCGCGACTGGGGCCTCATCGTCTACGACGAGGTGCACCTGCTGCCCGCGCCGATCTTCCGGATGACCGCCGACCTGCAGGCCCGCCGCCGGCTCGGCCTCACCGCGACGCTGGTGCGCGAGGACGGCCGCGAGGGCGACGTGTTCAGCCTGATCGGGCCCAAGCGCTTCGACGCGCCGTGGAAGGACATCGAGGCGCAGGGCTACATCGCCCCGGCCGACTGCGTCGAGGTGCGGGTCACCCTGCCCGACGCCGAGCGGATGGCCTACGCGATGGCCGAGCCGGAGGAGCGCTACCGGCTCGGCGTCCACCGCGACGAGCAAGAACCGCCGTCGTGCGAGGCGCTGGTCGACCGGCACCGGGGCGAGCCGACCCTGGTCATCGGCCAGTACCTCGACCAGCTCGACGACGCTGGCCGAGCGGCTCGACGCCGCCGTGATCACCGGCGAGACCACGCGTCGCCGAGCGGCAGCGGCTGTTCGAGCGCGTTCCGCGCCGGCGAGATCGCGCTGCTCGTCGTGAGCAAGGTCGCGAACTTCTCGATCGACCTGCCCGAGGCGCAGCGTCGCCATCCAGGTGTCGGGCACGTTCGGCTCCCGCCAGGAGGAGGCCCAGCGCCTCGGCCGGATCCTGCGGCCGAAGGGCGACGGCCGCACCGCGCACTTCTACACCGTCGTCGCCCGCGACACCGTCGACGCCGACTTCGCCGCGCACCGGCAGCGGTTCCTCGCCGAGCAGGGCTACGCCTACCGCATCGTCGACGCCGACGACGTCCTGCGCCCGACCGAGCCCACCGAGCCGCGAGCCGAGCGACCCGCCTGACCACCGCCCGGGCGGTCGCGGCCCAGGTGCGGCCCGGGCCGGGCGTGGGTAAGGGAGCGACATGACCCCACGTCACGACACCGTCCTGCTCGACGTCGACGGCACCCTGGTCGACACCACCTACCACCACGCGCTGGCGTGGGCCCGGGCCTTCCGCAGCCTCGACGTCGACGTCGCCCTGTGGGAGGTGCACCGCGCGATCGGCATGGGCGGGGACAAGCTGGTGGCCGCGGTCGCCGGCGACGAGGTCGAGCAGCGCCACGGCGACGAGCTGCGCCAGCGCTGGCAGGAGGAGTACGAGCCGCTGCGCGCCGAGGTGCGACCGCTGCCCGGCGCCACCGAGCTGGTGCGGCTGCTCAAGGACCGGGGCTTCCGCGTGGCGCTGGCGTCCTCGGGCAAGCCGGCGCACACCGACCAGGCCGTGGAGCTGCTCGGCATCGGCGACCTGCTCGACGCCGTCACCACGTCCGAGGAGACCAGCGCGTCCAAGCCGGAGCCCTCGATCCCCGAGCTGGCGCTGGAGAAGGCCGGCGGGACCGAGCGCGGTCGATGGTCGGCGACTCCACCTGCGACGTCGAGGCCGCGCGCCGGCATGGGCGCCCCGTGCGTCGCGGTCCGCACCGGCGGCTTCGGCGTCGACGAGCTGCGGGAGGCCGGCGCCGTGCTGGTGGCAGCCGACCCCGCGAGCTGCTGAGCGCCGACTGGGACCGACTCGCCGCGCGCCGAGGCGCCGCCGCGGGCGGTGACCGCTCCGCGCCGCCGCCGCTCCGCAGGCCAACGTCCAGATGCCGGAGTCGCAGAGACCTCGGAGCCGTGGTCACATGGCTCGCGACCGCCAGCCCCGAGGCCCGGCTGCTCGTCGTCGAGGACGAGCCGAACATCCGTGAGCTGCTCGCGACGTCGCCTGCGCTTCGCCGGGCTTCGAGGTCGCACGTCGGCCGGCGACGGCGCCACCGCGCTGAAGCTGGCCGGCCGAGCACGAGCCCGACCTCGTCGTGCTCGACGTGATGCTGCCCGACATGGACGGCTTCGCGGTGACCCGCCGGCTGCGCGACGCAGGGCCGGCAGCTGCCCGATCGTCTTCCTCACCGCCCGCGACGCCACCGACGACAAGATCAACGGCCTGACCGTCGGCGGCGACGACTACGTCACCAAGCCGTTCAGCCTGGAGGAGGTCGTCGCCCGGATCCGCGCGGTGCTGCGCCGCACCCGCGGCGAGGTCGCCGACGACGCGGCACGGCTGCGCTTCGCCGACCTCGAGCTGGACGAGGACTCCCACGAGGTCCGCCGCGGCCGGCCGCGTCATCGACGCTGTCGCCGACCGAGTTCAAGCTGCTGCGCTACCTGATGCTCAACCCCAACCGGGTGCTGTCCAAGGCGCAGATCCTCGACCACGTCTGGGACTACGACTTCCGCGGCGAGTCCGGCATCGTCGAGTCCTACATCTCCTACCTGCGGCGCAAGATCGACGTCGAGGAGCCCGCCGCTGATCCACACCAAGCGCGGCGTCGGCTACGTGCTGCGCCTGCCGCCCGAGTCCGTCCTGACGGCTGCGCTCGGTCACCGACCGCGACTGCCGGCGCCGGGCCCGGCGCGGCCTCGGGCCGGCGCATCGACGTCGCTGCCGCTGCGGGTGCGGCTCGTCGCCGTCGTGCTGGTGCTGCTGCTGGCCGCGCTGACCCTGACCGGCCTGACCGCGATCGTCCTGATGCAGCGCGTCGCTGATGACCGCCGTCGACCGCGACCTGGCCCAGGCCGCCGTGCCCGACCGCGCTCGCCAGGCGCTGGACCAGCCTGCGCACGCAGCCGCGCCCGGCACGCTGCCCGACCAACTACGCCGTGCGGTTCATGCCGGCCAACGGCGACGCCGTCATCGCCGGGCCCGCCGTCGACCGCCGAGCGCTACCGGCACCCGGACATCCCCCGCCTCGACGATCGACGACCCCCGGGTGCGCACGCCACGAGCCGTTCACGGTCGGCTCGATCGACGGCGGCGGACCGGCGTGGCGGGTCGTCGCCGGTGCGACCGACGCGGACAGCGCCGCGACCTACGCGGTCGCCGTGCCGCTCGACGACGTCGACACCCGGTCGCGCGACATGCGCAACTGGGCCGTCGCTCATCGGCGCGATCGTGCATGCTCGGCCTGCGCCGTGCATCGGCTGGTTCGCGCGTGCGCCGCGCCTTCCGGCCCCTGGCGCGAGATCGAGGACACCGCCGCGGCGATCGCCGCCGGTGACCTGTCCCGGCGCGTCCCCGAGCCGCACGGCCGAGCGACCGAGGTCGGCCGCCTGTCGCGCGTCGCTCAACGTCATGCTCGCCCAGATCGAGCAGTCCTTCGCGCGTGCGCGAGGCCTCCGAGGAGCGGATGCGCCAGTTCGTCGCCGACGCCTCGCACGAGCTGCGCACCCCGCTGGCCACGGTCCGCGGCTACGCCGAGCTGCTACCGGCAGGGCGCCGTGACGCGACCCGGAGGACGTCGCCAGCGCCATGCGCCGGATCGAGGACGAGGCCGACCCGGATGGGCGGCCTCGTCGAGGACCTGCTGCTGCTGGCCCGGCTGGACGACGAGCGCCCGGTCGCGCATCGACCCCGTCGACCTCACCGTGCTGGCCGCCGACGCCGTCCAGGACGCCCGGGCCCTCGACCCCGGACCGCACCGTCACGCCTGGTCGGCCTCGACGGGCCGCTGGCGCCGACCGAGCGTGCACGGCGACGAGCGCCGGCTGCGCCAGGTCGTCACCAACCTGGTCGGCCAACGCGGTGCAGCCACACCCCGGCCGGCACGCCGATCGAGATCGCCGTCGGCAGCCGCGCCGGCCGGCCGGCGCCGCGCTGCGAGGTGCGCGACCACGGCCCCGGCGTCGACCCGGAGCAGGCCCGCGCGGGTGTTCGAGCGGTTCTACCGGGCCGACCCCTCGCGCGGCGCGCGGCAGGCGGCGGCGGCACCGGCCTGGGCCTGGCCATCGTCGCCGCGATCGTGGCGGCCCACCACGGCCAGGTCGGCGTCGCCCAGACCCCGGGCGGCGGCGCGACGTTCGTCGTCGACCTGCCCACAGCAAACTCCCAGCAACCGCCCAGCGCCGTTTGACGCGGCGTCGGGGTTGCAGTGGACCTACCAACCCAGAAGGAGCCACCCCGATGTCGCAGACCGCCCGACGCCTGACTCCGCCACAGCAGCCGGAGTCGCGCAGCCGACCCAGCCGCTCTGGTACGGCGAGCCATCGCGCCAGCAGCCCCCGCCCGGTCGGCGCGACTCCGTCGCCCGGCCGCGTCCCCCGTACGGCGCGCCGCCGCCCGGCCAGCCGCACGCCGCACCGCTGGGTCGCCGCCGGGCGGCCCGCCGCAGCCGCCGCGGGCCGCCGCGCCGCCGCCGGTGGACCGAGATCACCTCCGTCGCGGCCGCTGGCCGCGGTCCTGGCCAGCGGCACGACGTACGCCGTCACCCACGGCGACGTCACGGCGGACACCTCGACCGGCGCCGCCGCGTCGACCAGCCGGCGTCACCGAGGCCGCCGCCCGTCGCCCAGGCCAACGCGCAGCGCCCCGAACTGGAGCGCCACGGCCGGCGCCGTCTCCCCGAGCGTCGTGGCGATCACCGTCAGAGCAGCCAGGGCGGCGCCCAGGGCTCCGGCGTCATCATCGACGCCAAGGGCCACGTCGCTGACCAACAACCACGTCGTCGCGGGCGCCGGCGGCCAGTCCCAGCTCACGGTGACGCTGAACGACGGCCGCACCTACAGCGCCAGCGTCGTCGGCACCGACCCCTCCACCGACCTGGCCGTCATCAAGCTCGACAACGCCCCCGCGCGACCTCACCCCGATCCGCGCTCGGCAACTCCGACACGCTCAAGGTCGGCGACCCGGTCATGGCCGTCGGCAACCCGCTCGGCCTGGCCGGCACCGTCACCACCGGCATCGTCAGCGCGCTGAACCGGCCGGTCACCACCAGCCAGGAGGACAGCCAGCAGCAGGACCCGTTCGGCCAGCAGCCAGCAGCAGGGTGAGCCGGTCGTCACCAACGCGATCCAGACCGGCGCGGCGATCAACCCCGGCAACAGCGGCGGCGCGCTGGTCAACGCCAGCGGCCAGCTCATCGGCATCAACTCCTCGATCGCCTCGCTCGGCTCCTCGGGCACCGGCCGCAGAGCGGCAACATCGGCATCGGCTTCGCCATCCCGGTCAACGAGGTCAAGATCGATCGCCGACCAGCTGATCGCCGACGGCAAGGCCGAGCACGCCTACCTCGGGGTCAGCCCGCAGGACGACACGCGTCAAGGACGGCACGGCCGCAGCGGGCCGCCGCGTCGGTCACGCAGGTCGGTCAGCGGCACCCCGGCCGCCAAGGCCGGCCTGCAGCAAGGGCGACGCGATCATCGCGGTCGACGGCGAGCCGGTCGACAGCGGCCTGTCGCTCGTCGCCCAGGTCCGTGAGCGCGGCGTCGGCGACAAGGTCACGCTGACCATCGTCCGCGACGGCCAGCGCCAGGACATCCAGGTCACCCTGGCCAGCAAGCCCAGCACCGACCAGTAGCAGCGGCCTCCCGCTCGCTACCGCGCGGCGGCCTTCCGCGGGCTAGGCTGCACGGCTCCCCCCTGCACCTCCGCCCGCGGAAGGCCGTTGTCGTCATGTCGGTTGCCCCGGAGCTCCAGCGCGAGCGCGACCACCTCGCCCGCGCCCGCGCCGAGCTGGCCCGGATGCGCGAGCAGACCCTGTCGCTCGAGGCCCACGGCGGCGACCGGGTCTCCAGCGAGTTCCTCGCCGCCACGCTGCACCGCCGGGCCGCCTCGCTGGTGGACGACCCGACCTCGACGCTGTTCTTCGGCCGGATCGACCGCCAGCGACGCGGACGGGGCGAGGCGCCGACCGGCCGGTGGTGGCACGCCGACGCGCGATGGAGCGGTACTACATCGGCCGCCGGCACGTCGCGGACGAGCACGGCGACCCGGTCGTCATCGACTGGCGGGCCGAGATCTCCACGCGCGTTCTACCGGGCCACGCCGGGCCGACCCGATGGGCGTCGGCCTGCGCCGCCGGTTCGGCATCGACCGCGGCGCGCTCACCGCGTACGAGGACGAGCACCTCACCGACCCGGCCGAGGCGACCGGCGCCAGCGACATCCTCGCCGAGCGAGATCGAGCGCCCGCGCGAGCGGCCCGATGCGCGACATCGTCGCCACCATCCAGCCCGAGCAGGACGTCATCGTCCGGGCCGACGTCGGCCACCACGATCTGCGTCCAGGGCGCGCCGGGCACCGGCAAGACCGCGGTCGGCCTGCACCGGGCGGCGTGGCTGCTCTACGCGCTTCCGCGACCGGCTGGCCCGCGCCGGGCGTGCTCGTCGTCGGGCCGAACCGCGCCTTCCTCGACCACATCGGCGCGGTGCTGCCGGCGCTCGGCGAGGTCGAGGTCAGCCACGCGACGATCGAGGACCTGGTCGCGACGCGTGCCGGTCCGCGGCGTCGACAGCGTGCGACGACCGCCGTGCTCAAGGGCGACGCGCGGATGGCCGAGGTGCTGCGCCGGGCGGTGTGGTCGCACGTCCGCGACGCCGACCGAGGCCGCTCGTCGTGCCGCGCGGGGCGCGCAAGTGGCGGGTCCCGGCGTACGAGGTCGCAGGAGATCCTCGACGAGCTGCGCGCGCGCGGCGTCCGCTACGACGCCGCGCGGCAGATGCTGCCGCAGCGGCTGGCCCACGCGGTGCTGCTGCGGATGGAGCAGCGCCGGCGACTCCCCCGACGACCGGGTGCAGGACGCGGTCGCCCGCAGTCGGCCGGGTGCGCGCGGTACGCCGGCGACGGTGTGGCCGGCGCTCGACCCGCGCACCGTGCTGTTCGCGGCTGCTCTCCGACCCGGCCGCGCTGGCCCGCGGCCGCCGACGGCCTGCTCGACGACGGACGAGCAGCGGCCTGCTGCTGTGGACGACGCCGCCGCAGGTCCCGCGGCGGCGCCCGCTGGTCGGCCGCCGACGCGGTGCTGCTCGACGAGATCGCGCGACCTCCTCGAGCGCACCCCGAGCCTCGGCCACGTCGTGCTCGACGAGGCGCAGGACCTCTCGCCGATGCAGCTGCGGGCGGTCGGGCGCCGCTGCTCGACCGGGTCGGCGACGGTGCTCGGCGACATCGCCCAGGGCACCACGCCGTGGGCGACCGACTCGTGGGCGACGTCGCTGGCGCCACCTGGGCAAGCCCGACGGGCACGTCGAGGTGCTGGACCGCGGGTTCCGCGTGCCGGCGACGGTCATCGACTACGCCGCCCGGCTGCTGCCGCTCGATGGCGCCCGGGCTCGGCGCCCCGGTGTCGGTGCGCGAGAACCCGGGCCGGCTCGACATCGAGCCGGTGCGACTCCGGCGGCCTGCTCGACCGCCTCGCCGTCGTGGTCGCGCGACGGCGCCCGGCGGCCGGGGTCGATCGGCGTCATCGTCGCCGACGCGCACGGTGCGGCGCGGTGTCGGCGGCGTTGTCCGGCACGGGGATCGAGCACGGCGTGCTCGGCGCCGACCACGGGGACGTCGAGCACCAGGTCGACGTGGTGCCGGCCACGCGTGGCCAAGGGCCTGGAGTTCGACCGGGTCGTCGTGGTCGAGCCGGCCGCCATCGCCGCGGCCGAGCCGGACGCAGCGCACCGGGCTGCGCCGGCTCTACGTCATCCTCACCCGGGCCGTCTCCGAGCTCACCGTCGTGCACAGCGAGGACCTGCCGGAGGAGCTGCGGTCCTGAGTGGCCGCCCGCGGCGGCTCGCCCGGTGACAGACTGTGCGCCGTGCCGGCCCTGATCACCTGGTGGACGCTCGACGTCCGCAGCCCTCGCCCCCGACGCCCACCACGACGCCGTGGCCCGCACCGGGGCCGACCTGCTGGCCCGCTGGACCGAGCCCGGTCGCCGCTACCACGGCACGACCCACCTGGTCGAGATGTTCTGGGCGCTGGAGGACCTCGAGGGCGCCGGCGAGATCGAGGACCGTGAGGCCTGCCTGGCCCGGGTCGCGGCGTGGTTCCACGACGCCGTCTACGACCCCCACGCGCTGCCGGGCGCCAACGAGGCGGACAGCGCGTCGTACGCCGGCACCGCGCTGCGGCCGCTGGGTCTGTCCGCGGCGCAGATCCGCGCGGTCGAGGACCTCGTGCGGCTGACCGACGGGCACAGCGCGCCGGGCGACGACGCCCTGACCTCGGCGTTCCACGACGCCGACCTGTGGATCCTGTCCGCGCCGCAGGCGCGCTTCGACGCCTACTGCGCCCAGGTGCGCGAGGAGTACGCGTTCGTGCCGGAGGACGCCTACCGGGCCGGGCGCACCGCCATCCTGCGGCCGTTCACCCTGCGGGAGACGATCTACCGCACCGCCCACGGGCGGCACCACTGGGACCAGCCGGCCCGGGTCAACCTGGCCCGCGAGCTGGCCCGGCTGCGCGACTGACCCGGTCGCGCCGCGGGTCCGGTGGCCGGCGCCCGGCTGCGCGACCGGGTCGGTTCGCCCCGCCTCAGCGGCGGCGGGCGATCACCCACGTGATCACCGCGGTGACCGCGCACGCGGCGACGACCGGGCCGAACCGGCGCAACAGGACCGGGCCCATGACGTGGCCCAGGTCCAGCTCGGCGGCCGCCGGCTCGGCCGGCGGCCTGCGGGTCGGTGTGGCCGGAGACACGGGCACTGCGGCCGGGTGTGACGGAGCGGCCGCTGCTGCGCCCGGGGCGGGCCCGGCAGCCTCCCGCGCCGCGGCCGCGGGCTCGGCCGACGGGCCGGCGGCCGGCCCGTTGGACTCCGCCACGGTCGGGCCCGGCGCGACGATCCCCACGGGGCCCGCGGCCGCCCCGGCGGGCACCTCGGCCGGCCCGGCCGGGGCCTCAGGTGTCCCGGCAGCGGCAGCCGCCGCCGGCGCTCCGGCCGCGGCGCCGAGCGCGCCGCCACCGAGGCGGGTGGACAGGCAGCTGGCGAACTGGTCGAGCAGCTTGTTGCCGACGTCCTGCATCACGCCGCGGCCGAACTGGGCCGGCTTGCCGGTGATGTTGAGGTCGGTGTTCACGGCGACCTTGGTGCCGGCGCCGTCCTCCCGCAGGTGGGCGGTGATGATGGCGCCGGCGGTGCCGTTGCCGCGCTTGTCCTTGCCCTTGGCCTCGATGACGCGCGCGGTGGGCGCCTCGTCCCGCTCGACGAAGGTGCCCTTCCCGGTGTACTGCAGGGAGATCGGGCCGAGCTTGACCTTGACCGGCCGGTGAAGTCGTCGCCGTCGACGGACGTGAGCGCCGCGCCGGGGAAGCAGGGCGCGATCCGCTCGAGGTCGTTGAAGGCGGCCCAGGCCTCGTCGATCGGCATGCGGGACGGTGAAGTCGTGCTCGAGCTCCACGGTCTGCCGTCAGCTCGCCCCGGCCGCGGTCAGCACCGCCCGTCCGGTGAGCACCCTCGCCAGGTGCCGACGGTAGTCCGCGTCGCCGTTGGCGTCGGTCGGCGGGGTCGTGCCGTCGGCCGCGGCGCGGGCCGCGGCCGATCGCGTCGGCCGTCGCCGGCTGACCGACCAGCGCCGCCTCGACGCCGCGGTGCCCGCACCGGCGCGGAGCCCATGTTGGTCAGCCCGACCCGCGCCTCGGCGATCGTGCCGTCCTCGACCCGGACGGCCGCGGCGACCGCCGACGATCGACCAGGCCTGCGCGACCCGGTTGAACTTCTCGTAGTGCGCGCCCCAGCCGGTGTGCTTGGGGACCCGGACCTCGGTCGAGGATCTCGTCCTCGCCGACCGCGGTGGTGAAGTAGTCGTGGAAGAAGTCCGCCGCCGCCACCGTCCGCTCGCCCGCCGGGCCCGGCGATGACCAGCTCGCGCGTCGAGCGCCAGCGCCGGCGCCGGCAGGTCGCCGGCCGGGTCGGCGTGCGCGAGCGAGCCGCCGAACGTGCCGCGGTGCCGCACCTGCGGGTCGGCGACGGTCTCGGTGGCCTGCGGCCAGCAGCGGCGCGTGCTGGCGGACCAGCGGGTCGCGGGTGACCTCGTCGTGCGTGGTCATCGCGCCGATCACGATCGCGTCGCCGTCGTCGCGGACGCCGCGCAGCTCGGCGATCCGGCCGAGGTCGACGAGCGAGCTCCGGCGCGGCCAGCCGCAGCCGCAGCACCGGGAGCAGGCTCTGCCCGCCGGCGAGCACCTTGACGTCCTCGCCGGTCGCCGACCTCGGCGAGCGCCGCAGGGCCTCGTCGACGCGTGGTCGGGGCGCGCGTAGTCGAACGCTGCCGGGATCATGCCTGGCACCCCTCCGTCGCTGCGTGGCCGCGTGGTGCCGACGTCGCTGCGGGCGCCGGCTCGTCGACGCCGTCGGCTGGCGTCGCCGGCGCGTCGCCGAGCGCCCGCCGACCGGTCTGGATGCGCCGCCAGACCCGTGCGGGCGACACGGCATCTCGATGTCGTTGACGCCGAGGTGGCGCACCGCGTCGACGATCGCGTTGACCACGGCCGGCGTCGAGGCGATCGTGCCCGGCCTCGCCGACGCCCTTGACGCCCAGCGGGTTCGTCGTCGACGGGCGTCTCGGTGCGGTCGGTCGTGAACGCGGCAGGTCGGCCGCGCTCGGCACGAGGTAGTCGACGAACGAGCCGGTCATCAGCGTGCCCTCGTCGTCGTAGACGCCTCCTCGAACAGCGCCTGCGCGATGCCCTGCGCGAGGCCGCCGTGCACCTGGCCCTCGACGATCAGCGGGTTGACCACCTTGCCGATGTCGTCGACGCAGACGTACTTGCGGATCGTCGACCGCACCGGTCTCGGTGTCGACCTCGACCGCGCACAGGTGCGTGCCGTGCGGGAAGGAGAAGTTCTCCGGGTCGAACGTCGCGTCGGCGTCCAGCGTCGGCTCGACGCCGTCGGGCAGGTCGTGCGCCGCGAACACCGCGAACGCGAGGTCCGCCGATGCGCCGACGCCCTGGTCGGTGCCCCTGACGCTGAACGTGCCGTCGGCGAACTCGAGGTCGTCGACGCTGGCCTCGAGCAGGTGCGCCGCGATCGGCTTGGCCTTCTCGATCACCTTGTCGGCCGGCCTTGACGACGGCGATGCCGCCGACCGCGAGCGAGCGCGAGCCGTACGTGTCCAGCCCCGTGGGCGAGATCTGGGTGTCGCCGTGCAGGACCTCGATGTCCTCGAACGGGACGCCGAGCCGGTCGGCGACGATCTGGCTCCACGCCGTCTCGTGGCCCTGGCCGTGCGGGCTGGTCCCGGTGACGACCTCGACCTTGCCGGTCGGCAGCATCCGGATCGACGGCGTGCTCCCAGCCGCCGGCGGCGTAGCGCAGCGCACCCGAGCACCCGCGACGGCGCCAGCCCGCACATCTCGGTGAACGTCGAGATGCCGATGCCGAGCTGGACCGGGTCCCTGCGCTCGCGGCGCTCGGCCTGCTCGCGCGCGCAGCTCGTCGTAGCCGAACAGCTCCATGGCCTTCGCGGTCGCCGCCTCGTAGTTGCCGGTGTCGTACGTCGAGCCCGGCCACCGTCGTGAACGGGAACTCCTCGTGCTTGATCCAGTTCTTGCTCGCGGATCTCCATCGGGTCGACGCCCGAGCTCGACGGCGAGCTCGTCCATGATCCGCTCGATCGCGAACGTCGCCTCCGGCCGGCCGGCGCCGCGGTAGGCGTCGGTCCAGCGTCTTGTTCGTGAAGACGTTGGTGCAGACGAACCGGTAGGCGGGGAACTTGTAGATCGCGTTGTACATGAACGCGCCGAGGATCGGCACGCCCGGGCGTGACGAGGCCGAGGTAGGCGCCCATGTCGGCGAGCAGCTCGACCTTCAGGCCGGTGACCGTGCCGTCGCTTCGCGCCGACAGCGTGAGCTTCTGGATCTGGTCGCGGCCGTGGTGCGCCGCTCATGCATCGACTCGCTGCGGGTCTCGGTGTACTTGCACCGGCTTGCCCAGCCGGCGGGCGACCAGGAAGGTGATGACCTCCTCCGGCGTGACCTGCAGCTTGCCGCCGAAGCCGCCGCCGACGTCCGGCGCGATGACCCGGATCTTGTGCTCGGGGATGCCGGTGGCCAGCGCGAGCATGACCCGCAGGATGTGCGGGATCTGGGTGGCCGACCACATGGTCATCTGCTCGCCGGTCGGGTCGACGACGATCGAGCGCGGCTCCATGAACGCCGGGATCAGCCGCTGCTGGCGGTACCGGCCGCTCGATGACGATGCCGTCGCGCGGGCCTGCGGCGATCGCCTCCTCGACGTCGCCGCCGGTGCCGGCCGCGCCGGAGTCGAAGACCCAGGTGGCGTTCGTGTTCGTGCCCGAGGTCGGGGTGGACGAGGTCGGCGCCGTCCTCGGCAGCGCCGCCTCCATGTCGAGCACGACGGGCAGCTCGTCGTAGTCGACGTCGACCAGCGTCGGCGGCGTCGCGGCGCCTCGGCGCCGGTCCGGGCGACGACGACGGCGACGGTCTCGCCGGCGAAGTTGACCTGGTCGACCGCAGCGCCGGGTGGCGCGGGGTCTTCATGTCCGCGGTGATCGGCCACGCGCACGGCAGGCGCGCCCTGCTCGTCGGCGATGTCGGCGCCGGTGAAGACGGCGATGACGCCGGGCGCCTGCCTTGGCCGCGGACGGTGTCGATCGAGGTGATCGTGGCGTGCGCGAGCGGGCTGCGCACGATCGCGAGGTGCAGCATGCCCGGGCAGCATGATGTTGTCGGTCCACCGGGTGCGGCCGGTGATCAGCCGCGCGTCCTCCTTGCGGCGGCGCGGCCTGCCGATCTCGGCGGCTCGGCGGCGGTCCGTCGACGGCGGTCATCGCGCACGCTCCCGCCGCGCTCGGCCGGCCGGCTTCGACGCGGCCGGACGCTCGACGATGTTCTGGTAGCCGGTGCACCGGCACAGGTTGCCCTCGAGGCCCTCGCGGATCTCGCTCCTCGGTCGGGTCGGGGTTGTCGTTCAGCAGGTCGCAGGCCGGCATGATCATGCCCGGCGTGCAGAAGCCGCACTGCAGCGCGTGGTTCTCGTGGAAGGCCTGCTGCATCGGGTGCAGCTCGCCGTCGGCGGCCAGCCCCTCGATCGTGGTGACCTCGGGGCCGTCGGCCTGCACGGCGAGCACGGAGCAGCGACTTCACGCTGCGCGCCGTCGAGGTGCACGGTGCACGCGCCGCAGTTGCTGGTGTCGCAGCCGACGACGGTGCCGATCTTGCCGACCTGTCTCGCGCAGGTACTGGACCAGCAGCGTTCGGGGTTCGACGTCGTCGGAGTAGGACACTCCGTCGACGGTGACGGTGATGCGGGTCATCGCGACCTCCACCGCTGTAGGGACGCGACGCACGCCGACGAGCCACGGCGTCGCCGCGGTCGTGCAGGCCACGTCGCTGTGGCTCGATGCCTTGTCATCCAACGCTGCTCGCGGACGCGCAGCACAAGGGGTTCGGCTGACCTCATGGAGACGTCAACGACCGCGCACGTCACCGAGTCTGAGCCGGTCTGTGCGACCCGGCGTCAGTGGGCGACGCCGTGGTGGATCGGGCCGTCGAGCTCGGCGAGCCGCTGGCCGCGCCGCCCCACCGCAGCGCGATGATCTCGGCGGCGATGCTGACACGGCGGTCTCCTCCGGGGTGCGGGCGCCGAGGTCCAGCCCGATCGGCGAGCTGACAGCCGGTCCAGCTCCGCGTCGGTCAGCCCGGCCTCGCGCAGCCGCGTCGAGCCGGTCGTCGTGCGTGCGCCGCGAGCCCATCGCGCCGACGTAGGCGACGTCGGCAGCCGCAGCGCGACCTCCAGCACCGGCACGTCGAACTTCGGGTCGTGGGTGAGCACGCACGAGGACGGTGCGGCCGTCGATGCGGCCGGCCTCGACCTCGGCCGCGAGGTAGCGGTGCGGCCACTCGACGACGACCTCGTCGGCGTCGGGGAACCGCGAGCGCGTGGCGAACACCGGCCGGGCGTCGCAGACCGTCACCTGGTAGCCGAGGAACGCGCCGACCCGGGCCACCGCCGCCGCGAAGTCGATCGCGCCGAACACGAGCATCCGCGGCTTGGGCGCGTACGACGCGACGAACACCGCGCATCCCCTCGCCGCGCCGCTCGCCCGTCCGGGCCGTAGGTGCAGGGTCTCGGTGCGGCCGGCGGCCAGCAGCCCGCGGGCGTCGTCGGTGACCGCGTCGTCGGCGCGCGCGCGAGCCGAGCGTGCCGGCACCGGCTCGTCGGCGTCCTCGGGCCGGACGACCAGCCGCCGCCCGACCCGGGCCGGGTCGGGGTGCGCGATGACGGTGCACGACGGCGACCGGCCGGCCGGCCTCGATGTCGGCGGCGACCTCGCCGAGCTCGGGGAAGCTGTCGCGGTCGACCCGCTCGACGAAGACGTCGAGGATGCCGCCGCAGGTCAGGCCGACCGCGAACGCGTCGTCGTCGCTGACGCCGTAGCGCTGCAGCACCGGCTGGCCGCGTCGCGACACCTGCTGGCCGAGCTCGTAGACGGCGCCCTCGACGCAGCCGCCGGAGACGCTGCCGACCGCCTCGCCGTCCGGGCCGACCAGCATCGACGCGCCGGCCGGGCGGGGCGCCGACCGCCACGTCGCGACGACGGTGGCCACGCCGACGGCTCTCGCCGGCGCGCCACCAGGCCAGCAGCTCGTCCAGCACCTCACGCACGCGCGACCACCTCCACCAGCTCCGCGAACGTCGCCAGCGAGTGCCCGGCGACGAAGTCGTCGACGTACGGCAGCACGGCGACGATCCCGCCCTGCACCGGCGGGTAGCCCTCCTTGCCGCGGTGCGGGTTGACCCACACCACGCGGTGGGCGAGCCGGCCCAGCCGCTGCATCTGCTCGCCGAGCAGCGCGGGGTCGCCGCGCTCCCAGCCGTCGAGCAGATCACGACGACCGCACCGCGCGCCACGCCCGCGCTGCCCCCACCGGTCGAGGAACGCCTGCAGCACCTCGCCGAGCCGGGTGCCGCCGGACCAGTCCGGCACCTGCTCGCCGGCGGCGCGCAGCGCCTGCTCGACGTCGCGGTGCCGCATCGCCGCGGTCACGCCGGGTCAGCCGGGTGCCGATCGTGAACACCTCCACCCGCGAGCGTCCGTGGCCCACGCCGGCGCGCACGCTGGCGTGCGCCAGCCGCAGCAGCACGTCGGCGTACGGCGCCATCGAGCCGGACACGTCGACGAGCACACGACCCGGCGCGGCTTGCGGCGGCGGCCGCCGGTACCGCAGCGGCCCGGGCTCGCCGCCGCGGCGCAGCTCCTCGCGCAGGGTGCGGCGCACGTCGAGCTCGCCGCGGCGCGACGGCCGGCGGCGCGAGGACCGGCGCGGCGGCATCCGCACGTCGAGCGCCGCGCAGCAGCAGGCGCATCTGGGCCGCGGGCGGCGTCGTCGAGCTCGGCGACGTCGCGGTGGCGCAGCACCTCGGTCTGGCTGGCGGCGGCCCGGACGTTCGGCGTCTCCTCCGTCCTGCCGCTCGCTCGACGCCGCCGCGGCCGGCGTCGGCCAGGTCGGCGACCGGGGACGTGCGCGCCCGCTGGTAGGGGTTGGCCGGACCGCCGCGGGCCAGCTCGCCCGCGAACCACGCCGCGAAGACCAGGTCGTAGGGCGCGAGGTCGTCGGGGTCGCTGCACAGCGTCGCCCGGCCGGCCCAGTAGACGGCGGCGCGGTCCGTCGACGCCGACCTCGGCGGCGGCGGTCGAGGAACGACGCGCGTCCGGTCCGGGGTGACCGGCACGCCGGCCGCGCGCACGGCGCGGGCGAAGCCGCCGAGCAGCAGCAGGATCTCCCGCGGGAGCACCGGGCGGGGCGGCGTCGGCGCCGGCGCGTGGCCACGGGCACCGCTCAGCCGGCCAGCAGCCGGTCGAGGTCGTGCTGCACGCGGTCGGCGTCCTCGCGGTACTTCAGCACCGCGCCGAGGGTGGTGGCCGCCGTCTCGATGTCGAGCTCGCGGGCGCCGAGCTCGACCAGGCACCGGGCCCAGTCGAGCGTCTCGGCGACGCCGGGCGGCTTGAGCAGGCCGTCACGGTGCGCAGCCGTGCGTGGCGGCGGCGACCTGCTCGGCCAGGGCGCGCGGCACCTCGGGCAGCCGGCGTCCGGACGATCTCGATCTCGCGCTCCAGGCCGGGGTGCTCGACCCAGTGGTAGAGGCAGCGGCGCTTCAGCGCGTCGTGGACCTCGCGGGTGCGGTTGGAGGTGAGCACGACCAGCGGCGGCACCGGCGCCGTGACCGTGCCGCAGCTCGGGGATGGTCACCGACCAGGTCGACAGCACCTCGAGCAGGAACGCCTCGAACTCGTCGTCGGCCCGGTCGATCTCGTCGACCAGCAGCACGCTCGGGCTGGTGCGCAGCGCCTGCAGCACCGGCCGCGCGAGCAGGAACCGCTCGTCGAACAGGGACCGCTCGACCGTCTGGACGTCGACCGGCGAGTCCGGCGGTGCGGGTCGCCTCCAGCGCCCGCAGGTGCAGCACCTGGCGGGTGAAGTCCCAGTCGTAGAGCGCCTGGCGTGGCGTCGATGCCCTCGTAGCACTGCAGCCGGACCAGGGTCGCGCCCAGTGCTCTCGGCCAGCGCCTCGGCCAGCGCGGTCTTGCCGGTGCCGGGCTCGCCCTCGAGCAGCAGCGGCCGCCGCAGCCGCATCGCCAGCCAGGCCACCGTGGCCAGGCCGTCGTCCGGCAGGTAGCCGGTCGCGCGCAGCGCGTCCGCGAGGTCCTGTGGCGACGCGGGCGCGGCCCGTCCGGTGGTGGCTGCCTGCACGGTCATGTGCACAGCATGCGCCATCGGGCGGCGTGCGGCGCGGGAGTCATCACCGCTGGGCGGCGTAGATCGGCCACCAGTGCCGGGTCCGGCACTCCCGCTCGACGACGTGCGGGTCGCCCCAGGTGAGGTCGTCGGCCAGCCGCGCGCGGTGGCCCGGCCGAGCAGCCGAAGACCACGAAGCTCGCCTGCGGCACCGGCCAGGGGTAGCCGTCCGGCTCGGGGTCCCAGACCGTGTTGCGCGCGTAGCCGAGCAGGGTGGGCGGGGACGCGCCCGACACCGTGCGCCCGGCCAGCGCGGCCAGCGCCTGGGACGGCGTCGCCCCGTCGCCGACCGGGGCCGCGGGCAGGTCCAGCCCCCCGCCGCGGCGCGGGGCCAGCGCGACGGCGCCGCGCGGACCCAGGACGAGCAGCCGCACGACCACGGTGGCCGGCGGCGGGTGCGGCTGGGTCGAGACGATGACGTCGAACCGGTTCGGCGGCGGCATCCAGTGGGCGTCCCGGCGGGTGAGGACGACCCGCTCCCCCTTGCGCTTCTGGATCCGCAGGCCGCTGGCGCGCAGGATGCGCACCAGCTCCTTGCCCTCGACCGGGAGCGCGCCCGCGGCCACCAGCGCGTCGTACCGCTCCTGCGGCACGTCGTAGTGGTCGCCCTCGAACGCCCGCGCGGGCACGCCCACCGTCCTCGGCGAAGGCGTGCAGCTCGTCGGCGGAGACGTCGCTGATGAGGTGGGACCACAGCCGCCCGTGCGCCGGCCAGCGCGGCGGGTCGATCCAGATGCTCACCACGTCTCCTTCCCTCGGGGTCGACCCTACGTCGCGGCGGGGTCGGCTCCCGCCTGTGGACGACGCGGGGCCGCGCGCCCGCCGGGCCCGGTTACGGTGCCGGAGCCGTGGGACCCGCGCCGCCCGGCCGGGCCACGGTGAGCGACACGACGAAGGGGAGACCGATGAGCAGCAGGTTCCAGGTCGACACCGCCCGCATCCAGGCCGCGTCCGGCGACATCACCCGCATCTCCGGCGAGATCGAGTCCAGCGTCAAGGCGATGATGGGCAAGCTCAACGCCCTGCAGGACGCCTGGCAGGGCAGCGCCGCCACCAGCTTCCAGGGGGTGACCCGCGAGTGGGAGCGCACGCAGCACACGGTCCGCGAGTCGCTCGACAGCATCAGCGCCGCGCTGCACCGGGCCGGCGCGCAGTACAGCGAGGTGGAGCAGGCCAACACCGGCATGTTCCGCGCCGGCTGACCGGGCGCCTGCGCGCGCTGCCGTCGGCGGACGTCGGCGGACCGCCGGCGGCCGTACGGCTCCGGGGACGACGAAGGGCGGCTCCCCCGCTGGGGGAACCGCCCTCTGCCGTTACAGCGTGGGTGCTGCTGATCCGGGGATCAGAAGCCCATGCCACCCATCTCGTCGCCACCGGGGGCAGCCGGGGCGTTCTTCTCCGGCTTGTCGGCGATGACGGCCTCGGTGGTGAGGAAGAGCGCGGCGATGGACGCCGCGTTCTGCAGCGCGGAGCGCGTCACCTTGGCCGGGTCGATGATGCCCTCGGCGATGAGGTCGACGTACTCGCCGTTGGCCGCGTTCAGGCCGTGACCCGAGGGCAGGTTGCGCACCTTCTCGGCCACGACGCCGCCCTCGAGGCCGGCGTTGATCGCGATCTGCTTGAGCGGGGCCTCGGCCGCGACGCGCACGATGTTCGCGCCCGTGGCCTCGTCACCGGTCGAGGTCGAGCTTGGCGAACGCGACGTCGGTCGCCTGGAGCAGGGCCACGCCACCACCGGCGACGATCCCCTCCTCGACAGCAGCCTTGGCGTTGCGCACGGCGTCCTCGATGCGGTGCTTGCGCTCCTTGAGCTCGACCTCGGTGGCCGCGCCCGCCTTGATGACGGCCACGCCGCCGGCGAGCTTGGCGAGGCGCTCCTGGAGCTTCTCGCGGTCGTAGTCCGAGTCGGAGTTGGTGATCTCGTTGCGGATCTGGTTGACGCGACCGGCGATCGGCGTCGGCGTCGCCGGCACCCTCGACGATGGTCGTCTCGTCCTTGGTCACGACGACCTTGCGGGCCGGCCGAGCATGTCGAGCTCGACGCTCTCGAGCTTGAGGCCGACCTCCTCGGAGATGACCTGGCCACCGGTGAGGATGGCGATGTCGCCGAGCATGGCCTTGCGGCGGTCACCGAAGCCGGGGGCCTTGACGGCCACGACGCTGATGATGCGGCGGATCTGGTTCACGACGAGCGTGGCCAGGGCCTCACCCTCGATGTCCTCGGCGATGACCAGGAGCGGCTTGCCGGCCGTCTTGGTCTTGTCGAGCACCGGGATCAGGTCCTTGATCGAGCCGACCTTGGAGTTGACCACGAGGACGTACGGGTTCTCGAGCACGGCTTCCATGCGCTCGGGGTCCGTGACGAAGTAGGGCGAGATGTAGCCCTTGTCGAAGCGCATGCCCTCGGTGAGCTCGAGCTCCAGACCGAAGGTCTGGCTCTCCTCGACCGTGATGACGCCTTCCTTGCCGACCTTGTCCATGGCCTCGGCGATGATCTCGCCGATCTGGGTGTCAGCGGCGGAGATGGAGGCCGTCGAGGCGATCTGCTCCTTGGTCTCGACGTCCTTGGCCATCGCCAGCAGCTGCTCGGCCACGGCGGCGGTCGCCTGCTCGATGCCACGCTTGAGCGCCATCGGGTTGGCACCGGCGGCGACGTTGCGCAGACCCTCGCGCACCATGGCCTGGGCCAGGACGGTGGCGGTCGTCGTGCCGTCACCGGCGACGTCGTCGGTCTTCTTGGCGACTTCCTTGACCAGCTCGGCGCCGATCTTCTCGTACGGGTCCTCGAGCTCGATCTCCTTGGCGATGCTCACACCATCGTTGGTGATGGTGGGAGCGCCCCACTTCTTCTCCAGGACGACGTTGCGGCCCTTCGGACCGAGGGTCACCTTGACGGCGTCGGCGAGCTGGTTCATGCCCCGCTCGAGACCGCGGCGAGCCTCCTCATCGAATGCGATGATCTTGGCCATTCGGGTGGTTCCTCCCACGCGAAACGGATGTGGCGACCGCCTGGCGCCCGCGACGGACGGACCGGGGCCCGACGTGCGCCGTTCGCACGCGTTTCCCAGCCCTCGACAGGCGGTCGAGGTTGTCACTCTCATGTCGAGAGTGCTAACCCAATGATTAGCACTCGACCCCCCCGAGTGCAAATGCCCCCGGTCCGGCCCGCAGCGGCGCCACCTGCGAGGATGCCGGCATGCCTGCCGCGCCCGACGACCGTCCTGTTCGACGCCGACGGGGTGGTGCAGCAGACGCCCCCCGGCTGGGAGGCCGAGCTGCACGCCACCCTGGGCTCCCCGCCGGAGGTCGAGCGGCTGCTGCGTGGAGCTGCTTCACCGCCGAGCTGCCGGCGCTGGCCGGTGAGCGGGACTTCGCCGAGGTCACCACCGAGGTCCTCGCAGCGCTGGGGGCTGGCCGACCGCACGGACGCGGTCCTGGCGTTCTGGACCCGGCTCGAGCTCGACCAGGAGGTCACCGCGCTCATCCGCGAGCTGCGGGCCGGGGGCGCCGCCTGCTGGCTCGCCACCAACCAGCACGAGCTGCGGCGGGCCTACATGAGCACGAGCCTCGGCTACGACGAGCTGCTCGACGGCCAGCTGTACTCCTGCGACCTCGGCGTGGCCAAGCCCGACCCGGCCTACTTCACCAGGGCGGTCGCGCAGATCGGCTGCGACCCCGGCGCGGCGCTGTTCATCGACGACCGCGAGCCCAACGTGCTCGGCGCCCGCAGCGCCGGGCTGCGGGCCGAGGTCTTCCACCTCTCCTCCGGCGCCGACGCGCTGCGCGACATCCTGGCGGCGCACGGCCTGCTGTGAGGGCGCGGGACAGCAGTACGCCCGCCTCGGGTGGGTCCGGGACGGGCGGGCTGCGCTCGGGGGGTGGCCGCTCAGGGCCACCGGTGGGGACGGCTCAGAGCTGGACGCCGAGCCGGCGGGCCGAGCGCGCGCGCTGGCGGGTGGCCCGCAGCCGGCGCAGCCGCTTGACGAGCATCGGGTCGGCCTCGAGGGCGGCCGGGCTGTCGATCAGGGTGTTGAGCACCTGGTAGTAGCGGGTCGCGCTCATGTCGAACAGCTCGCGGACCGCCTGCTCCTTGGCGCCGGCGTACTTCCACCACTGCCGCTCGAAGGCGAGGATCTCGCGGTCGCGCTGGCTCGAGCGCGCCGCTCTGCGCGCTCTCGATCGGTGCAGCGTCCATGGGCCCCTCCGGATGATGTCCTTGCGCCGCCATCGTAACGGGCCGAATCACACGCGCTGTCATTCGGGCGCGCGACGTGCCGGGCGCCGCGCCGGTCACGCCATCGTGTCGAGGATCGCCGTGATGTCGTCCTCGGTGGTGCTCGGGTTGACGATCGCGAAGCGGGTGACCGTCTCGCCCTCGTGCGAGGTCGGGACGACGAACGCGAACTGGTCGGCGAGCAGCCGGTCGCGACCACGCCTGGTAGTCCTGCCGGCGTCCAGCCGATCCGGCGGAACACGACCACCGACAGGTCGGGCTCGCGCAGCAGCTCGACGTAGGGGCGCCGGCGCGATCTCGGCCGCGGCGAAGCGGGTCGACCTCCAGCGTCCGCTCGATCGCCGCGGTGTAGGCGCGGGTGCCGTGCGTGGCCAGCGAGAACCAGAACGGCAGGCCGCGGGCCCGCCGGGTCAGCCCGATGGAGTAGTCGGTGGGGTTCCAGTCCGGCGCCGTCGGTGAGCACGTCGAGGTAGCCGGCCTTCTGGGTGTGCGCGGCCCGGCGCGAGCGGCGGGCTCGCGGTAGAGCAGGGCGCAGCAGTCGAACGGCGCGAACAGCCACTTGTGCGGGTCGACGATGAACGAGTCGGCGTGCTCGATGCCGGCGAACAGGTGGCGCACGCGACGGCGCGGCCAGGCCGGCGCCGCCGTAGGCGCCGTCGACGTGGAGCCACAGGCCGTACTCGCGGCACACCTCGGCGACCGAGGCGAGGTCGTCGACGATGCCGAAGTTCGTCGTGCCCGACGGTGGCCACGACGGCGAAGAAGGTCGTCCGGGCCCGTCGGCCTCGAGCACCCGCGCGCAGCGCGGCGCCGGTCAGCCGCCGTGGCTCGTCGACCGGGACCCCGACGAAGTCGACGTCCATGACCTCGCACGGCGCGACGCGATCGAGGAGTGGGCGCTGGCGCTGCGCCGCGACCCGCGGGCCGCGGGCCGCGGCCGCCGGCCTCGGCGTGGCGCGCCCGCGCCGCGTGCCGGGCGGCCACGAGCGCCGACAGGTTGCCGATCGTGCCGCCGGGCACGAAGACCCCACCGGCCGCCGGCGGCAGGCCGGCCAGGTCGGCGATCCAGCGCAGCGCCTGCGTTCTCGGCGTAGACCGCGCCGGCGCCCTCGAGCCACGAGCCGCCGTAGATCGACGAGGCGCCGACGACGAGGTCGAACATCACGGCTGGCCTCGGTCGGCGCGCACGGGATGAAGGACAGGTAGCGCGGGTGGTCCATGGACAGGCAGGCCAGCGCCAGCTCGCTCCTCGAAGAGCTTCAGCGCGGCCAGCGCCGCCGATGCCCGTCGGGGGTGATCGTCGTCGCCGGCGACGGCGTCCAGCTCCGCCTTCGAGCGGGGCCCGTCCAGCGGGCACCGGGTCGAGTCTCAGCCGCTCCTCGGCGTACCGCAGGACCGCCTCGCCGAGCGCTTCCGTGTCGTCATCGAAGCCATGCACGGCCGCGAGTCTACGGCCGCGCCCGGTCGCCCCGGAGCCCCCGCCCGGCGCTCGATACTGTGGCCGGCATGCCTGCCGCCAGAGCCCTGTCCGACGCTCGTCCACCCCACCTGGGCGCAGGCGCTGGGCCCGGTCGAGGCCGACGTGACCCGGATGGGCGACTTCCTGCGCGCGGAGGTGGCCGCCGGCCGCGGCTACCTGCCCGGCCGGCGAGCACGTGCTGCGGGCCTTCGGCCAGCCGCTGGACGCGGTGCGGGTGCTCATCGTGGGCCAGGACCCCTACCCCACCCCCGGGCACCCGGTCGGCCTGTCCTTCTCGGTCGCCCCCGACGTGCGGCCGGTGCCGCGCAGCCTGCAGAACATCTACAAGGAGCTGGGCACCGACCTGGGCCTGCCGGCGCCGTCCAACGGCGACCTGTCGCCGTGGGCCGACCAGGGGGTGCTGCTGCTCAACCGGGTGCTCACCGTCCGCCCGGGCGCCGCGGCCAGCCACCGCGGCAAGGGCTGGGAGGCCGTCACCGGCCGGGCCATCGCCGCCCTGGTCGAGCGGGGCGGCCCGCTGGTGGCCATCCTGTGGGGACGCGACGCGCAGACGCTCGGGCCCGCCCTCGGTGACGTCCCGCGGATCGAGAGCGCGCACCCCTCACCGCTCTCGGCGCAGCGGCGGGTTCTTCGGGTCGCGCCCGTTCAGCCGCGCCAACGACCTGCTGCGCGCAGCAGGGCGCCGACCCGATCGACTGGAGCCTGACATGACCTCCTCGCCCGCCCGGCAGCGCGAGCCCGGCCGGTGGAGCCGCTACGTCGCCGTCGGCGACTCCTTCACCGAGGGCATGAGCGACGAGGACCCGGCGGCGCCGGACCGCTTCATCGGCTGGGCCGACCGGCTCGCCGCGCACCTGGCCGTGGCCGTGGCCGAGGACTTCGGCTACGCCAACCTCGCGGTGCGGGGGCGGCTGCTGGGCGACATCGCCGGCCGGCAGGTCGACGACGCGCTGGCGCTGGGCCCGGACCTGGTGAGCATCGTCGGCGGCGGCAACGACATCCTGCGCCCGAAGGCCGACATCGACGCCCTGGCCGGCGAGCTCGAGGCGGCGGTGGCGCGGATCCGGGCGACCGGCGCCGACGTCCTCATGGCCACGCCGGTGGACCCGCAGGACGCTCCGCTGGTGCGGCACACCCGCGGCCGGGCCGCCATCTACACCGCGCACATCTGGACCATCGCCCGCCGGCACGACGCGTTCGTCATCGACCAGTGGGGCATGACGGCCCTGCGCGACTGGCGGATGTGGGCCGCCGACCGGATCCACATGACCGCCGAGGGCCACCGGCGGGTGGCGCTCAACGCGTTCACCACGCTCGGCTTCGACACCGACGACGCGGACTGGTCGACACCGCTGCCCCCGGCGCCGTCCATCTCGCGCGCCGACGCGGTGCGCGCCAACGCCCAGTGGGCCCGCGAGTACGTCGGGCCGTGGGTGCAGCGGCGGCTGCGCGGCCAGTCCTCCGGTGACGCCGCTGAGCGCCAAGCGCCCCGACCTCCTGCCACCGGTGCGGCCCGAGGACTGACGGCGCGGGTCAGGACGGGGCGAGGGCGCGGACGACGAGCCGGCTCAGCTCGCGGAAGGCCTGCGCGTCGCTCAGGCCGGCCCGCTCGGCGAACTCGCCGCGCTGGATCGCCTCGATCGTCAGCCCGACCCACGTGGACACGAACGTCGCGTCGACCGTGGCGATCGCCCGTGCCGCCGCCGCCTCCTCCAGCAGGGTGCGCACCCGGGCCGTCGCGGCCACCGCGTTGTCCCGGTAGGTCTGGCGGGTCGGGCCGAACGCCGCGACGTCGGCGATGAACTGCCGGGACGCCGGCTCCAGCGCCTCCGCGATGGCGTCGAGGTAGGCCTCGAGCCGCCGGCGCGGGGCCCGCCGCGCCGAGACCCTCGCCTCGACCAGCGTCGTGCAGCGGCGGAAGAAGTGACCCGACCACCCGGACCGCGAGCTGGTCCTTGCTGTCGGCGAGCGCGTAGAGCGTGGTCTTCGAGCAGCGCAGGCGTCCCGCCATCTGGTCGAGGGTCAGGTGGGCGAAGCCCTCGGCCAGGAGCAGGTCGGTCAGGCGGTCGAGCAGGTCGAGCTGTCGAGCCGTGGGCGTGCGGGCCATGACGCGATCCTACCCACGGTCCACGATCTTCAACCGGACTGAGAACGATACTGGCGTACCATCTGCCGTATCATTCGGGCATGCCTGCCGAACGCCTGATGCCGACCGAGGACGGCGCCGACCTCATCGACCTGACCCGCGAGATCTGCGCCGAGGAGCTGGCCCCGCAGGTCGACGCCGCCGAGGCGCGCCGCGGAGTTCCCGCGCGACACCTTCGCCCTGCTGGGCAAGTCCGGGCTGCTGTCGCTGCCCTACCCCGAGGAGTTCGGCGGCGGCGGCCAGCCCTACGAGGTCTACCTGCAGGTCGTCGAGGAGATCGCCGTCGGCCTGGATGAGCGTCGCGGTCGGCGTCTCGCGTGCACTCGCTCACCTGCTACCCGGTGGCGCAGCTTCGGCACCGACGAGCAGCAGCGCGACGCTGCTGCCGGGCATGCTCGGCGGCGAGCTGCTCGGTGCCTACTGCCTGTCCGAGCCGCAGGCCGGCTCCGACGTCTGCCGCGATCACCACCCGGGCCACGCCCGACGGCGACGACGTACCGGCTCAAGGGCACCAAGGCGTGGATCTCGCACGCGGCCGGCGCCGACTTCTACACGTCGTTCGTGCGCACCGGCGACGCACGCCGAGCCGCGGGCTGTCCTGCTTCGTGGTCCCGGCCGACACCGACGGCATGTCGTTCGGCGCGCCCGAGCGCAAGATGGGCCTGGCCTGCGACGTCGACCCGCCAGGTGCATCTTCGACGGCGCGCCGGTCGACGCCGACCGGCTGCGTCGGCGAGGAGGGCGCAGGGCATGACGATCGCCCTCTCCGCGCTCGACTCCGGACGGCTCGGCATCGCGGCCGTCGCACCGGGCTCGCCCAGGCGGCGCTCGACCTCGCGGTCGCGTACGCCAGGAGCGCCAGCAGTTCGGGCGGCCGATCAGCGACTTCCAGGGGCTGTCGTTCCTGCTCGCCGACATGGAGGCCGCCGTCGACGTCGCGCCCGGGCGACCTACCTGCACGCCGCCCGGCTCAAGGACGCCGGTCGGCCGTTCAGCCAGCAGGCCGCCGTCGCCAAGCTGGTCGCCACCGACGCCGCGATGAAGGTCACCACCGACGCCGTCCAGGTGCTCGGTGGCTACGGCTACACCCAGGACTTCCCGGTCGAGCGCTACATGCGCGAGGCCAAGGTGACCCAGATCTTCGAGGGCACCAACCAGATCCAGCGGCTCGTCATCGCCCGCCAGCTGCTGCGCGGCTGACCGGCGTCCCGCGCCACCTCCCGAAAGGACACCCCTTGCAGATCAACGCATCCACCGTCGCCCTCGTGACCGGCGGCGCCTCCGGCCTCGGCGAGGCCACCGTCCGCCGGCTCGCACGAGGGCGGCGCGGCGGTGGTCATCGTCGACCTGCCCGGCCTCCGCCGGGTGCGGCCCTGGCCGAGGAGCTCGGCGAGCAGGTGCGTCTTCGCACCGGCCGACGTCCGGGACGAGGCGCAGGTGCTCGACTGCGATCGACGGCGGCCAAGGAGCTCGGCGACCTGCGGATCGTCGTCACCTGCGCCGGTGTCGGCACGCCCGGGCGGATCGTCGGCAAGCGGGGCCCGCTGGACGCTCGAGGCCTTCCGCAGCGTCGTCGAGATCAACCTCGTGGGCACGTTCAACGTGCTGCGGCTGGCGGCGGCGGCCATGCTCGACAACGACGAGGTCGACGGCGACCGCGGCGTCATCGTCATGACCGCCTCCATCGCGGCCTTCGACGGCCAGGTGGGCCAGGCCGCCTACGCCGCGTCCAAGGGCGGCGTCGTCGGCCTGACCCTGTCGGCCGCCCGCGACCTCGCCGACAAGCACCTGCGCGTCGTCACCATCGCCCCCGGCACGTTCGAGACGCCGATGCTCGCGGGGCTGCCCGGCGACGTGCAAGAGCGTCCTGGAGGCGCAGGTGCCGCACCCGTCGCGCCTGGGCCGGCCCGAGCGAGTACGCCTCGCTGGTGGCGCACATCGTGGACAACCCGATGCTCAACGGCGAGGTCATCCGCCTCGACGGCGCCCTGCGGATGCCGCCGCGCTGACCTGCCCGGGCGCGCCTGCGCGACCGACGCCCTGACGCCGTACGACGAACCGGCGCCGCCCCCGGTCAGCCGGGGACGGCGCCGGTTCGGCGTTCACCTGCACCACGTGGCGATGCTGCCGGAGCAGCCCACGGGTCGGGCCGGGGTTCAGCCCGTGACCGGGAGGTTCGTCTCGGTCGGGGTCGGGGTCGGGGCGTCGCTCGGCGGGTCCGTCGGCGTGCTGGTCGCCGTCGGGGTGCTCGTCGACGTGCCGGTCGCGGTCGCGGTCGGCGTGCTCGTCGCGGACGAGGTCGGCGTGCTCGTGCCGGTCGCCGTCGGACGTCGACGTGCTCGTCGGCGTGGACGTGGTCGCGCGTCGGCGTGCTCGTCGACGTCGGGTCGGGCGCCTGCGCCGCCGCCTCACAGGTGGCACCGGCGACCTGGACGCTGTCGGCGCCCGCCCGGATCGACAGGCCGTAGGCGCCGGTGCCGCCGGCACGGCCGTAGGCAGCGTGGAGCGGTGACGGTGCCACCGGTGAAGGTGACCGTCTTGGCGGCGCTGTAGGTGCCGTTGAGCGCCGACGGCGTGGCGCCGGCGATGGTCACGGTCGCCTTGCCGTTGCTGCAGGTCGTGGTGACACGGACGGCGCGTGACGGTGCCGTAGCCCCAGCTGAACCCGAGACGACGGTCGCACTGGACCTGCCCAGGCTGGTGGTGACGGTCGCACCGCCGGCCTTGACGAAGTCGCCCTTGGTGCTGCCCGAGGCCGTGTGCGTCGCCCCCGTCGTCGTCGACACGAACGGCGCGTGCGGCGTGGGGCTCGGCGCCCGAGGACTGGACACCGAAGGCCGCCGCGGAGTTGCTGGTGGCGGCCGAGCCGGTGCCGGCGAAAGCCAGGAGGCTGCTGGCAGCCACCACTCCGGCAGCGGCGGAGAGCCCGAACAGGCCCTTCTTGCGGTTCATCGTGGGTGTTCCCTTCGTCATGGATCAGGAGGTGATGGAGATCGGGGTGCCCAGGGGCAGCTTGCGGAACTGCTCCGAGCGCCGCGGCGGGCACGCGCACGCAGCCGTGCGAGACCGCGCCGAGCCGGCCGGACCGGGTCGGCCAGCCGTGCACCGCCACCGTGCCGGGACCGCCGCCGTAGCCGTCGAGCGTGTCGGAGTGGCTGCCGGTCGCGAAGATGACCGGCGAGTAGGACTGGTTGCGGTCGGTGAACGAGGCGAGCAGGAAGGTCTCCCCCACCGGGGTGGGGGTGCCGGCCATCCCGTGGCCGATCGCCCAGGACCCGACGGCGGCACCGGCGTGGGTGACGGTCAGCCGCTCGGAGCCGAGGTCGACCCGGACCGCCCACGTGGTGTGTGCGGCCCGCAGCCGGCCGTCGGGCACCCAGGCCGTGGCGCCGTTGGGCCTGGACGGGAGCCGGACCCTGGACCAGCCGGGAGCCCGTTCGAGCACCGGCAGCCACGTCTCGAGGCCGAGCTGGGTCTTCGGGATGCTGGCCACCGCCGGGCCGCCGGGGCGGGCGAACGCCGCCACCGTCTCGTCGACGGTGACGACCGTGCCGTCCGACCGGCCGGTCAGGTCGACCGGCGCCGCCTCGGTGGTGCCGTACGTCGTGGCCTGCGGCAGCCGGGACAGCTCGCTCCGGCTGACCGGCACGGCGGCGACGGGCGGCGCGGCGGGCCGGCGCCGGGGCGGTGGCCCGGGCTGCCGACGGCCGGCTGCCGGCTCCCGACTGAGCCGCCGGTGGCCGGGCCTGCCCGCCCCGGGTGTGCGCGGTGGCACCCCCGCGACCCCCGCGACCGCCAGCCCGCCGAAGGCGAGGCCGGCACCCACGACGATGCCCAGGCCTGACGTGCCCAGGCTCGACAGGAGCCCGCGCAGGCCGCCCGGCGTGCGGAGCTGGTGCCACTGGTGAGGTCCCCTGTCTGTGCTGCGTCGTGCCAGCGCGTGGAGCGCGCGCCGGGGTGGTCCGGACCGGCCGGACCACCCCGGTGGCGCTGCTGCTACTTGCCGAAGCCGCTCAGGAACGCGGCGCCGTTGGGCGTGCCCACACCGGTGACGTTGTCCCAGCCGGCCTTGGACTGCAGGTCGTGCTGCGGCTTGCCGTCGAAGCCGACGACGTAGTCGCCGCCGGCACCGCTGTTCGGGTTGAACGGCAGGTAGACACCGGTGCTGCTGGCCTTGACGTCAGTTCAGCGCCGAGGTGCCGAACAGCTTGTAGAGCGACGGGGAGGCCAGGCCCGACCTTGCGGCCGGTCTGGGCCTTGGACAGCGCGACCACCGACGCGACCACCGGCGCCGCGAGGCTGGTGCCACCGGTCGGGTCGTACGGGCCGCCGAGCTCGGTGTGGATGAGGAAGCCGGTGAACGGGTCGGCCAGCGCGGCGACGTCCGGCACGGCGCGCTTGCCCGCCGGGGCCTTGCCCACCTGCCAGGACGGCTGCGCCCAGCGCGAGCTCACACCGCCGCCGGCGCCGCCGTAGTACCCGCGGCTGAGAAGATGCCACCGGTCTTCTGGAACAGCGTGTCCTCCCAGCCGGTGCGGGCCACGACCTTGCCGGTGGCGCCCATGCCCTCGGAGGTGCCGCCCACGGAGGTGACGTAGGGGTAGGCCGACGGGATGCCGACGCCCTTGGCACCGCCCGGGTTCAGCTCGGAGTTGTTGCCGTTGTCACCGCTGGAGGCGAAGACGCTGATGCCGGCCAGCGAGGCCTGCAGCGTGGCCTTGTTCCAGCCGTCGTTGAGGCTCGCGTCGTACCCGGCGTCGGTCGAGGACCCGAAGGACATCGACACGGTCGTGGCCTTGCGCTCCTTCACGACCTGCTGGAACCGCGTCAGCATGTCGGCGAGCCCGCAGCTGCGCGAGCCGTAGTAGATGATCTTGGCCGAGGGCGCGATGGCGTGCGAGGACTGGACGTCCAGAGCCTGCTCGCTGCCCCATCCGTCGGTGCCGCCGCACTCCGACTGGTACCGCTCGCCCGCGGAGGGGTAGGCCGTGTAGCTCGCCAGCTGCTGGTAGCCCGCCTGGTTCATGTACTCGTTGGTGATGTCCTTGCAGGTTGGTGAGGTTGTACGCGCCGAGGATCGCGATCGTCGGCGCCTGCGCTCTTGGCGGAGGTCACGCCGTACATCTGGGGCAGCGACTGCGGGCGGTAGCCGCAGAGGATGTTGGACTGGTTGGTGTAGCGCTTGACCGAGGTGTTGATGTGCTGCCCCCAGTAGGTCGCGCAGCGCTTGTCACCGGCCGTCGCTGGGCGTGGCGGTCGCGAGGTGCGACGACGCCAGCGCGGGCGCCTTCCGCGCGGCAGCCGACCGGGGGCAGGGAGCACGTGGTGCGGCGTGGTCAGCGCCATGGTGTTGAGGCCGACGACGGAGCTCACGCCGAGCGACGCCGGCACGGCCGGTGCCGTGGTGGGCACGAGGCCGCGGTGACCCTCGAGCTGGGCCGTGGCGAGGGTGGTCCGCAGCGCGCGCTGCATGGTCGAGACGGGGCCTTGGCCTGCACGGCACCGGAGACCCGGTCCACCGACGGTCACGGTCACGCCCCGGGAGCGCAGCCACGTCGCGACCTTGTCGACCTGCGCCTGCGTGGCGCCGAAGGTGCGGTCGTACTCGGCCTGCGAGATGACCTTGCCCTGGGCGACGTACTGCTCGGCGAGCCGCTGGTTGCGCATCGGCAGCTGCAGCGAGACGTCGACCGTGGACGAGGCGGCGGCCCGACCGGTGACGTGCGGCGTCGTGGCACCGGGCGCCGAGACCCAGGAGGGGACGGCGGAGGGCAGGGTGACCTCGCGGTCACCGGACCCGGCCGGCCGGCATCGCGAAGGCGGTGGTCACCGGCGCCGCGATGAGCGAGGCCGCGGCGACCGTGGTCACCGTGAGACGTCGTCGTTGCATGATTCTCCTTTGTCGAGGTGCTGCAGGACTGGTCACGCGGGTTGGCCGATCGTCACCGAGGTGGTCACGAGGACGGCGAGCCCGCAGGGGCTGGTGAGATCGGGGTGCACCGTGCCGAAGAGCCTGACATGCACGACCTGCGGGGTGCCGGTGGGCTGGCCGTCGAGACTCTGCGCGACCGGCCGGAGTCGGCGATCCGCCGCACCTCGGGCGTGACGCCCGCACCCGTGAGGGCGTAGCGGTCGCCGCTGTCGGACTGGAACACGACGCAGGTGAGGCCGGTGCTCCGCCGATCAGCCCGCTGAGCCTGCGGTCACCGGGCCTGGACGACGGGTCGCCCGACGGGGCAGAGGGGCGCTGCGCGCTCGGGCGCGGAGGTTGTCGAGGCGCGCGGCGCCGTGGAGGTCGCGTACCGGAGGAGCTGCATCCCGTGAGGACGACGGCGACGGCGAGGCCGGCCAGGAGCGGCCCCGTCAGCGTGTGCACGCGGTGCTCCCCCGTCCGTCGTGCAAGCCGCCCGGCCGCGTCCCGCCAAGGTACACCAGCCGCCGCGCAGCCGGCCGCTTGGTGACCGGACCCGCCGTGCGCGGCACCCGCCCGATACGCCCGACGGCGCTACCATACCCTCCGTGACCACGGCAACGAGAGGACGCGCATGGACCAGCCGGACCGCGGCCCGCCGGGTCGCCGGCGTCGTCCTCGCCGCGGGTTCCGGGAGCCGTCTCGGGCAGCCGAAAGCCCTGGTGCGCGCTGGGCGGTGAGCTCCTGCTGGACCGCGCCGTGCGGACCCTGCGGGCCGCGGGGTGCGACCCCGTCGTGGTGGTGCTCGGCGCCGGCGCGCCCGAGGCCCTGGCGTCCGCCGACGACACGGCGTTCGAGCCGGTGACCAACCCTGACTGGTCCACCGGCATGGGGTCGTCGCTGCGGGCCGGGCTGCAGGCGGTCACCGGCCGCGCCGACGCGGCGATCCTGTCCCTGGTCGACCAGCCGGGGATGACCGTCGCCACCGTCCAGCGGCTGGTCGCGTCGTGGGCGCGCCGACGGTCGCGCGGCCGTGGCGACGTACGGCGGCGCACCGCGCAACCCCGTCCTGCTGCCGGCGACGACGTGGGCCGACGTCGCCGACGAGCGCGGTCGGCGACCGCGGCGCGCGGGCCTGGCTGCGTGCCCACCCGGGCGAGGTGAGCGAGATCCCCTGTGACGACGTCGGGTCCGCCGACGACATCGACACCCCGGCCGACCTGCGTCGCCTCGGCGGCTGATTCCCTGGAGCGGGCCGCCGACAGCGGCTAGGTTGAGCCGCATGTCGCCTGCGGGGAGCAAGAGCCCAGCCGTCGAGCTCGAGGTCGGCGACCGCGACGTGCGCATCTCCAACCCCGACCGGGTCTACTTCCCGGCGACCGGTGCGACCAAGCTCGACCTGGTCCACTACTACCTGAGCGTCGGCGACGGGATCGTCCGCGCGCTGCGCGAGCGGCCGTGCATGCTGCACCGGTTCCCCGACCGGCGTCAGCGGCGAGAAGGTGCACCAGAAGCGGCTGCCGCGCGGCGCGCCGCCGTGGGTCGAGACGGTGCGGGTGCACTTCCCGCGCTACAACCGCACGCCGACGAGCTGTGCGTCACCGAGCTGGCCAGCGTCATCTGGGCGGTGCAGATGTCGACCGTCGAGTTCCACCCCTGGAACTCCCGGCGCGCCGACACCGAGAAGCCCGACGAGTGGCGGATCGACCTCGACCCGATGCCGGAGTGCGACTTCGACACCGTGCGCCGGGTCGCCGCACGTCGCCCACGAGGTGCTCGACGAGCTCGGCGCCGTCGGCTGGCCGAAGACCTCCGGCGGCAAGGGCATGCACGTCTACGTGCGGATCGAGCCGCGGCTGGGGCTTCGCCGACGTACGCCGGGCGGCGCTGGCCTTCGCCCGCGAGGTCGAGCGGCGCGCGCCGCGACGACGTCACGACCACCTGGTGGCGCAAGGACCGCGACCCGCGCGACGCTGTTCGTCGACTACAACCAGAACGCCCGCGACCACACGATCGCCAGCGCCTACTCGGTGCGCGGCGTCCCGGAGGCGACGGTGTCGACGCCGATCCGCTGGGACGAGATCGACGACGTCGAGCCGCGCGACTTCACCATCGCGACGGTGCCCGCGCGCTTCGCCGAGCTGGGCGACCTGCACGCCGGCATCGACGACGCGGTGTTCTCCCTCGACCCGCTGCTGGAGTGGGCCGACCGCGACGAGCACGAGGGGGTGCCGGACCCGGGCGGGCCGGCCGACGTGACAGCGGGCCGACCCGGCTGAGCCCGCGAGCGGTGGGTCAGGGGGCGATGCCGACGTACTTGGTCTCCAGGTACTCCTCGATGCCCTCGGTGCCGCCCTCGCGGCCGAAGCCGGACTGCTTGACGCCGCCGAACGGTGCGGCCGGGTTGGACACGATGCCCTGGTTGATGCCGACCATGCCGGTCTCCAGCGCCTCGCTGACCCGGCAGCGCCCGGGTCGAGGTCCTGGGTGAAGACGTAGGCGACCAGGCCGTACTCGGTGTCGTTGGCCATGCGCGATGCGCCTCCTCGTCGGTGCTGAAGGTGGTGATCGGGGCGACCGGGCCGAAGATCTCCTCGCGGAACATCCGGGCCGTCGGCGGGACGTCGGTCAGCACGGTCGGCGGGTAGAAGTAGCCCGGGCCCGTCGAGCGCCGCGCCGCCGGTCAGCACCGTCGGCGCCGTGGTCGACGGCGTCGGCGACCAGCTCGGTGACCTTGTCGACCGCGGCCTTGGCGTCGATCAGCGGGCCGACCGTGACGCCGTCCTCGGTGCCGCGGCCGATGCGTCATCGCGCCCATCCGCTCGGCCAGCCGCTCGGCGAACTCGTCGGCGACCGACTCGTGCACGATGAACCGGTTGGCCGCGGTGCAGGCCTCGCCGATGTTGCGCATCTTGGCCAGCATCGCGCCGTCGACGGCCGTGTCGAGGTCGGCGTCGTCGAAGACCAGGAACGGGGCGTTGCCGCCGAGCTCCATCGACACCCTGCAGCACGCTGCTCGGCGGACTGCTCGATCAGCGTCTGGCCGACCGGCGGTCGAGCCGGTGAAGGTCAGCTTGCGCAGCCGCGGGTCGGCGATGATCGGCTCGCATCACCGCGCCGGTGCCGCGAGGTGGTGATCACGTTGAGCACGCCGTCCGGCAGCCCGGCCTCGATCAGCACCGCGGCCAGCGCCAGCATGGTCAGCGGGGTCTGCGCGGCCGGCTTGACCACCATGGTGCAGCCGGCGGCGATCGCCGGGCCGATCTTGCGGGTGCCCATCGCGAGCGGGAAGTTCCACGGCGTGATCATGAACGCGGCCCGACCGGCTGCTTCATGGTCAGCAGCCGGGTGCCGCCGGTCGGGCGCGGTCGACCAGCGGCCGGCGATCCGCACGGCCTCCTCGGAGAACCAGCGGAAGAACTCGGCGCCGTAGGTGACCTCGCCGCGGGCCTCGGCGAGCGGCTTGCCCATCTCCAGGGTCATCAGCAGGGCGAAGTCCTCGGCCCGCTCGGTCAGCAGCTCGAAGGCCGTGCGCAGGATCTCGCCGCGCGCGCGCGGGGCGGTCGCGGCCCAGTCCGCCGGCCGCCGCGACCGCGGCGTCCAGCGCGTCGATGCCGTCGCGCCGGGCGAGGCGTCGGCGACCTGCGGCGATCACCTCGCCGGTGGACGGGTCCTCCACGTCGATCGTCGCCGTCGGTGCGTGATCCACTTCCCGCCGATCAACAGACCCTTCGGGACCGCGTTCAGCACCCGCGAAATCTGCTCGTCCGTCACAGCCATGGTGCTTTCCTCTCTCGGCTGCGAGAATGCGACAGTCGTCGATACGGCGCGAGCGGTCAGGACGCCAGGGTGTCGAACGCGTGCTCGAGGACGTCGAGGCCCTCGGTCAGCAGGTCGTCGGCGATCGACCAGCGGCGGCAGGAAGCGCAGCACGTTGCCGTAGGTGCCGCGGTCAGCACGACGACGCCCTCGGCGTGGCAGGCCTTGGCGATCGCGCCGGTCGAGCGCCGGGTTCGGCTCGGTGGTGCCGGGCTTGACCAGCTCGATGGCGATCATCGCGCCGCGGCCGCGGATGTCGCCGATCGACGTCGTGCCGCGGCCTGCATGGCGTGCAGCCGGTCGCATCATGATCGTCTCGATCGCCTCGCGCGGCGCCGGCGCAGGTCGTCAGCTCGCGCATCGTCTCGATCGCGCCGAGCGCGGCGGCGCAGGCGACCGGGTTGCCGCCGTAGGTGCCGCCGAGGCCGCCGGCGTGCACGGCGTCCATGATCTCGGCGCGGCCGGTGACGGCGGCCAGCGGCAGGCCGCCGGCGATGCCCTTGGCCGGTGGTGATCAGGTCGGGGACGACGCCCTCGTGCTCGCAGGCGAACCAGTCGCCGGTGCGGCAGAAGCCGGTCTGGATCTCGTCGGCGATGAAGCAGCGATGCCGTTGCTCGGTGCACCAGTCCGCGACGCGCCGGCAGGAAGCCCGGCGGCCGGGACGATGAAGCCGCCCTCGCCCTGGATCGGCTCGATCAGCACGGCGGCGACGTTGTCCGCGCCGACCTGGCGTGTGATCATGTCGATGGCCACGCGTCGCGGCCTCGTCGGCGCCGGTTCGCCGTCGGCCATCGCGGTACGGGTAGGACATCGGCACCCGGTAGACCTCGCGGGCGAACGGGCCGAAGCCGTGCTTGTAGGGCATGTTCTTCGCGGTCAGCGCCATCGTCAGGTTGGTGCGGCCGTGGTAGGCGTGGTCGAACGCGACGATCGCGCGTGCGCCCGGTGGCGTGCCGGGCGATCTTGACCGCGTTCTCGACGGCCTCGGCGCCGGAGTTGAACAGCGCCGAGCGCTTCTCGGCGTGCGCCGGGGGTGAGCGCGGCCAGCTGCTCGCAGACCGCGACGTACCCCTCGTACGGCGTGATCATGAAGCAGGTGTGGGTGAAGTCGGCGACCTGCTCGCTGCACCGCCTGCGACGACCCGCGGCGCGGAGTTGCCGACGCTGGTCACGGCGATGCCGGAGCCGAGGTCGATCAGCGAGTTGCCGTCGACGTCGACGAGGACGCCGCCGCCGGCGCGCTCGATGAAGACCGGCAGCGCGGTGCCGACACCGGCGGACACGGCCGACTGCTTGCGGCGCGCAGCTCCTGGGACCGGGGTCCGGGGATCGCGGTGACCAGGCGACGGCGCTGCTCGACGGGGGTGGACGGCATCGGTGCTCCTCGGGGCGCGGTGGGGACGGGGTCACGGCAGCGGCCCGCGTCAGCGCTCAGCGTGCAACCGACCGTGCCATGCTGTCCAATACCTGATCCGCACCGTTCCCATGCCCAGGAGGCATCGCCATGCAGCTGCGCACCCTCGGCTACTTCCTGGCCGTCTCCGACGCCGGCTCGGTCACGGCGGCCGCCCGCGCGGTGCACGTCACCCAGCCGTCCCTGTCGCGCCAGCTGCGCCAGCTCGAGCACGACCTCGGCATCGACCTCTTCGACCGGCGCGACGGGCGGCTCTCGCTCAGCGCCGCCGGGCGGGCCTTCCTGCCGGTCGCGCGGGACCTCGTGGCACAGGCCGCCGCGGCCCGCGAGGCGGCGGCCTCGATCGCGGCCGGCCGGATGCAGCACCTCACCATCGCCGCACCGGGCACGACCCTCACCGACGTCGTCGCGCCGTTCCTCGCGACCCTGCGCCCCGACGACCCGCTGCCCGCCGTCTGGGAGGAGGTCCCCTCGGGGGTGTACGACGCGCTGCCCCGCGGAGCCGACCTCGTCATCGGCACCACCCCGCCACCTCACGGGCTGGGCTCCATCCCGCTGGCCGAGCTGCCCGTCTGGGCCGAGGTCCGGCCGGATCACCCCTGGGCAGAACGCGACTCGGTGCCGCTGGCCGAGCTGGCCGGCGAGACGCTGCTGCTGCTGACCCGGGACTTCCACCCGCGGCGGGCCCTGGACCAGGCACTCAGCCGGGCCGGGGTGGCCTGCTCCTCGCGTCCTGGAGTTCGGCACGCCGCAGGTGGCCCAGGCGGTCGCCGCCGCCGGTCGCGGCATCGCGGTCGTCTCCGACGACCCGCGGTTCGGCCTGCACCCGCTCGAGGTCGTCGGTCGCGACGGTCCCGTCCGGATCACCCTGTACGCCGCGTGGCAGCCCCAGCACCATGGCGCGGCGACGATCGCGGACGTCGCGCGACGGCTGAGCGACTTCTGCGTGGCCCGGTACGGGCCCCAGGTGGCACCGCGGGGCGACCGGACCCGTCAGTGCGGCCGCAGCACCTTCCCCGGGTTGAGCAGGTGTCGCGGGTCGAAGGCGTCCTTGACCGCCCGGTGCACCGCCAGACCGGTCTCGCCCAGCTCCGTCTCCAGCCAGCGCCGCTTGAGCAGCCCGACGCCGTGCTCACCGGTGATCGTGCCGCCGAGGTCCAGCCCCAGCTGCATCACCGCGCCGAACGCCGCCTCGGCCCGCTGGACCATCGCGGGGTCCTGCGGGTCGAACACCACCGACGGGTGCATGTTCCCGTCACCGGCGTGACCCGCGCAGGTCACGAGGACGTCGTGCTCCCTGCCCACCCGGGCGACCCCCGCCAGGAGCTCGGCCAGGCGCGCCCGCGGGACGCACACGTCGTCGACGAGCTCGGCGCCGAGCGCCTCGTGCGCCGGGCCCGACCAGCCTGCGGGCCTCGACCAGGACCCGGGCCTCGTCCTCGTCGCCGGCGACGAGCGCCTCGGACGCGCCCAGCCGGCGGCTGGTCCGCACGAACGTGTCGAGGTCGGCCGCCGCCAGGGCGGGGTCGTCGGACTGGGCGATGAGGATGGCCCCGGTCTCCGGCGGCAGGCCGAGGTCGCGGTACCGCGTGACGACACCGACCGTGGCCTCGTCCATCAGCTCCAGCAGTGAGGGCCGTACGCCGGCGGCCAGGACCTCGTTGACGGCCGCGCACGCCGTCGCGGCATCGGGGAAGAACGCGGCCGCGGTCATCGGCGCGGCGGCCCGCGGCCGCAGCGACAGGGTGACCTCGGTGATCACCCCGAGCGTCCCCTCGGAGCCGACGAACAGGTGGGTCAGGTCGTAGCCCGCGACGCCCTTGGCCGTGGCCCGGCCGGTGCGCAGCACGGAGCCGTCGGCGAGCACGACCTCGAGCGCGCGCACGAAGTCCCCCGTCACGCCGTACTTCACACAGCAGAAGCCTCCGGCGTTCGTCGCGACGTTGCCGCCGATCGTGGACGTCTCCCACGACGCCGGGTCCGGCGGGTAGAACAGGCCGTGCGCCGCCACCGCCCGCGACAGGTCCGCGTTGACCACCCCCGGCTGCACCACGGCCGTCTGCTCGCCCACGTCGATGGACAGCACCCGGTCCATCCGCTCCAGGTTGAGCAGGATGCAGCCGTCGACGGCGTTCGCGCCGCCGGACAGCCCCGTCCGCGCCCCCTGGGGCACCACCGGCACGTTCCAGCGGGACGCCACCTGCAGGACCGCCGAGACCTCGGCGGTGGAGGTCGCGCGCACCAGCGCCGCCGGCGTGCCCGCCGGGCAGAACCGCGCGTGGTCCGAGGCGAACCCGCGCATGATGTCCGGGTCCGAGACGACCGAGCCCTGGCCGAGCCCGGCCGTCAGCGCGCGCACCAGGTCGGCGTGGTCGGCGCCCACGTGCTCCCCGCAGCTCACGGCGTCGCTCCCGTCAGCCGACGACGTGGTGGATGACGGTCGGCCGGTCCGCCGCGAGCGCCTGCACCGCGAGGGGTCCCAGCTCGTCCGCGGTCCGGGCCACCACCCCGTGCGCGCCCACCGCCCGCGCCAGCGCCGCGAGGTCGGGGCGGTGCAGGTCGACCGCCTGCGGCTCGATGCCCCGGTCGAGCATCTGCTCGCGGATCTCGGCGTAGCCCCCGTTGTCGACGATGACGACCGGCAGCGCCAGCCGCTGCTCGGTGGCGGTGACCAGCTCCTGGATGCTGAACATCGCGGCGCCGTCGCCGAACAGGCCGATGACCGGCCGGTCCGGCTGCGCGACCTTCGCACCGATGGCGGCCGGCAGGCCGTAGCCGAGGGTGGCGTAGCCGGTCGGGTAGAGCAGGCGGTTCGCGGGGGTGAACGGCCAGTGGTGCACGGTGCCGTAGTACGTCACCTGCGAGCTGTCGCCCGCGACCACCGTGTCGGCCGGCAGCGCGGACGCCAGGGACTGCTGGATGCGCGCCCAGGGGCCGGCATCGCGATCGGCGTCGTCGCGCAGGGCCGACCGCCACTGCTCGACCCGGCTCCCAGCCCCGGGGCCGGGGCGGCAGCTCGCCCGAGCAGCGCCAGCACCTCCGCCAGGACGGCCGAGGCGTCACCGACGACGGCGAGGTCCGCGGCCGACGTTCTTGTGCATCTGCGCCGGGTCGACGTCGACCCGGATCGACCGTGCGCACACCGGGCGACCCGGGGGCGATCACCCCGCCCCACAGGTCGGAGTCCCCGACCTCGGTCCCCACGAGCAGCAGCACGTCGGCGGCGTTGACCGCGGCGTGGGCGGCGGCCAGGCGCACCGACGCGCCGAGCGCCGCGGGGTGCCGCTCGTCCAGGATGCCCTTGCCGTTCACGGTGGTCAGGACGGGCACGCCCCGGTCGGCCAGCCCGCGGATCTCCTCCGCAGCGGCTCGCGCTCCCCCGCCGGCGATGACCAGCGGGCTCTCAGCCGCCCGCAGGGCATCGGCCACGGCCTCGAGGACCGCCTGCGGCGGCCGGACGGCGCCGGGCGTGGGGCGGGCACGGACCGGACGCCGCTGCCAGGGCCCCTCCAGGACGTCGACCGGCACCTCGAGGTGCACGGGGCGGGCGCGCCGGCCGGCGAACCCCTCGAAGACGTCCGCGACCGCCTCGGGGATCTCGTCGGCGCTCTCCACGCGGATGCTGCGGCCGCACACCGCATCGAGCGCCGCCTGCTGGTTCTTCACCTCGTGCAGCCAGCCGACGTCCGCACCGACCCGGCCCCGGGGGGCGCCCGGGGAGATCGCCAGCGTGGGCACGGAGTCCGCGTAGGACGGTGGCCAGCGCGGTGATGGCGTTGGTGATCCCCGGACCCGACGTCGTGACCAGCACGCCCGGGCGACCGCTGACCCGGGCGTAGCCGTCGGCCGCGTAGCCGGCGCCCTGCTCGTGGCGGGTCACCACGTGCCGGATGCCGGACTTCGGCAGGTACCGGTACGAGCTCCAGGTTGTGCGTGCCGGGGATGCCGAACACGTCGCGGACGCCGTGGGCCACCAACGCGTCGACGACGGCGGCGCCGCCGGTGACCTGGTCGGCCATCACCGGGTCTCGGGCCGGGGCGCCATCGCGCTGATCAGCTCGTACGCCGCGTGCGAGGCGGCGATGCCGGTGATCTCGGCGTGGTCGTAGGCCGGCGCCACCTCGACGATGTCGGCGCCGACCAGGTTGAGGTCGGCGAAGGCCGCGCAGGATGTTGAGCAGCTCGCGGCTGGTCAGGCCGCCGGCCTCCGGGGTGCCCGTGCCGGGCGCGAACGCCGGGTCGAGCACGTCGATGTCGAGCGAGACGTAGATCGGGCGGTCGCCGACGCGGGCCCGGATCCGCTCGACCACGCCGCGCCAGCCGAGGTCGTCCATGTCGTGGGCGCCGATGACCTGGAAGCCGAGCACCTGGTCGTCGGTGAGGTCCTGCCGGGCGTAGAGCGGCCCCCGGATGCCGACGTGCATGCTGCCGGTCTTGTCGATCAGGCCCTCCTCGCTCGCCCGGCGGAACGGCGTGCCGTGGGTGAACGGCGCGCCGAAGTAGGTGTCCCAGGTGTCGAGGTGGGCGTCGAAGTGCACGACGGCGATCGGGCCGTGCATCTCGTGCATCACCCGCAGCAGCGGCAGCGCGATGGTGTGGTCGCCGCCGATGGTCATCAGCTTGGCGCCGGTGCTCGACGATCGCCCGGCACCCTCGTCGATCTGGCGGATCGCCTCGCCGATGTCGAAGGGGTTGCAGGCGATGTCACCGGCGTCGACGACCTGCTGCACGGCGAAGGGCTCGACGTCCTGGACCGGGTTGTAGTTGCGCAGCAGCTTGGAGGACGCACGGATGTGGCCGGGCCGAACCGGGCGCCCGGGCGGTAGCTCACGCCCGAGTCGAACGGCACCCCGACGACCGCGACGTCGGCGCGCTCCACCTCGTCGAGGCGGGGCAGCCGGGCGAAGGTGGCGGGGCCGCCGTAGCGAGGAGTCACCGTCGCGTCGACCGGGCCGCGGGTGGGAGTGGAAGTCATCTGTTCACAGCACCTTCGAGAGAAACGATCTTGGTCCGGGAGTGTTGGGGGTTGGTGAAGAGCGTTGCGGGCTCGCCCTGCTCGACGATGACGCCGCCGTCCATGAAGACCACGCGGTCGCACGACCTCGCGGGCGAAGCCGATCTCGTGGGTCACCACGATCATCGTCATCCCCTCTGCGGCAAGGCTCTTCATGACGTCGAGCACCTCACCGACGAGCTCGGGGTCCAGGGCGGAGGTCGGCTCGTCGAAGAGCATCAGCGTCGGCTCCATCGCCAGCGCGCGGGCGATGGCGACCCGCTGCTGCTGACCACCGGACAGCTGGGCGGGGTAGGCGGCCGACCGGTCCGAGAGGCCGACGCGGTCGAGCAGCTCCAGGGCGCGGCTGCGGGCGGAGCCCCTGCTCTCGTTCTTGACGAAGACCGGCGCCTCCATGACGTTCTCGAGCGCGGTGCGGTGCGGGAAGAGGTTGAACCGCTGGAACACCATGCCCACGTCGCGACGGGCGGCAGCGACCTCGCGGGGCCGGAGCTCGTACTTCTTCCCGCCGGACCGGCGGTAGCCGACGAGCTGGCCGTTGACGCTGATCTCCCCACCGTCGATGCGCTCGAGGTGGTTGATGCAGCGCAGGAACGTGCTCTTGCCCGACCCCGACGGCCCGAGCAGCGAGACGACCTCGCCCGCCGCGACCTGCAGGTCGATGCCCTTGAGGACCTCGTGGTCACCGAAGCTCTTGCGGACGGCCCGGGCCAGGACCATCGGCACGGCGGCGTTCGTCGCGGCGGCCATCAGCGACCCCCGACCACGAAGCGGTTGCGCCGCCGGGTCTCCTGCAGCACGCCCCGGCTCATCCGGCGCTCGATGCGGGTCTGCACGATCGTCAGCAGCGTCGTCAGCACGAGGTACCAGATGCTGGCCACGATGAGGAGGGGGATCTGCTGGAAGTTGCGGCCGTAGATCAGCTGGGCCGTGGTGGTCAGCTCCGGCAGCCCGATGACGAGGCACAGCGAGGTCAGCTTGAGCATCGAGATCGCCTCGTTCGCGGTCGGGGGCACGATGAGCCGCCCGGCCTGGGGCAGGACCACCCGGCGGTACGTCGTCAACGGGCTCATGCCCAGCGCCTGCGCCGCCTCCGTCTGTCCCCGGTCGACCGACCCGATGCCGGCCCGCACGATCTCGGCCATGTACGCGGCCTCGTTCAGCCCCAGGCCCAGGATCGCCGCGGTGAACTGCGTGATCAGCGTGTTGGTCGGCACGCTGGCGAACGACGGGCCGAAGGGGATGCCGAGGCTGATCTGGGGCAGCACCGTGCCGAGGAAGAACCAGAACAGCAGCTGCACGAGGATCGGGGTGCCCCGGAACAGCCCCACGTACGCGGTCGCGGCGCCGCGCAGCAGCGGGTTCTCCGACAGCCGCATCACGGCGATCACGGTGCCGAGGACGACCCCGACGAGCATCGCGACGACGGTCAGCTCGAGCGTGACCAGCAGGCCCTGCAGGATCGACCGCTCGAAGAGGTAGCCCGCCACGAGGTCGAGCCGGAGCCGGGGCGAGGTGAACACGAAGTTGACGAACATCGCCGCGAGCACGAGCAGCAGTGCCGCCGCGACCCACCGGCCGGGGTGGCGCAACCGGACGATCGGCTCGTCCGCGTGCGGCGCGTCCGCGACCGCGACCGCGCTCTCAGGAGGGGCAGTCATGGTCACGTCCCGGAGTTGATCGAGGCGTCCTTCAACGCCTGGCTCTGCAGGTTCCACTTGGCCAGCAGCTCGTCGTACCGGCCCGAGGCGATGACCTTCTTCAGGGCGCCCTGGACGGCGTCCCGCAGCTGCGGGTCCTTCTTGGGCACCGGGATGCCGACGGGGAGGGTGCCGAACGGCTTGGCGTCGACCTGGAAGGACTGCGGCGCGGTCTTGACGTTGTAGGCCAGGGTCAGGTCGAGCGCGACCACCGCGTCGGCCCGGCCGGACTGCAGGGCCTGGACGGCGCTGGCCTGGTCGGGGAACGGCTGCTTGGTCACGGCCGGCTTGCCGGCGGCCAGGCACGCCTTGGTGATGTCGTCGACGGACAGGTCACCGGTCGAGCTCTTCTCGACGGCCGCCGTCTTGCCGCACAGGTCGAGCTTGTCCTTCAGGCCCTTGGGGTTGCCCTTGGCCACCATGAAGGTGACGCCGGAGTTGAGGTAGTCGACGAAGTCGACCGTCTCCTGGCGGGCCTTCTTGTCGATCATGCTCGTCAGGCCGAGGTCGTAGCGGCCGGCGTTGAGGCCGCCGATGATGCCGTCGAAGTTGGTGTTCTGGAAGTCGAACTTCACCCCGAGCACCTCGCCGAGCGCCTTGCCGAGGTCGGCGTCGAACCCGAGCACGGTCTTGTTGTCGGTGTCGAAGAACTCCATCGGCGGGAAGCTCACGCCGGAGGCGACCCGCACGGTGCCGGCCGAGCGGATGGCCGCGGGGAGGGAGCCGGCGAGCGCGTCGTCCTTGGGCAGCGCCGAGGCCGAGGCCGTCGCGGACGCGGACGCGCTGCCGCCGGAGGCGGACGGACCGGCCGCATCGGGCGCGGCACACCCCGAGGCGACGGACGCCGTCGCGAGCGCGCCGACGAGGACGAGGGAACGAAGCCGCATGGTGGTCTCCAGGTTGTTTTCCGTCAGACAACAAAGGTTGCAACAGCAGCATCGAGGGCGCCACAATGTCGTGTCAAGGGTTCCCGACGAATCGACCGGCCGAGCCGGGTAGTGGAGGATCTGCCGCATGCGCCCGCTGCCCGTGTCACCGACCAACAACGGAGTCCGCATCGGCGCCAAGCTGCGGGCCGCCCGCAAGGCGCACGGCTACACCCTCGACCAGCTGGCCCTGTCGGCCGGGCTGACCAAGGGCTTCCTGAGCCGGGTCGAGCGGGACGAGACCTCCCTGAGCGTGGCGTCCCTCATCACGCTGTGCGAGGTGATGAGCCTGGACGTGGGGTCGCTGTTCGCCGTACCGGAGGTGGCCCTGGTCCGGCGCGAGACCGCCCCGACCATCGACCTCGGCGGCACCGGCGTGAACGAGCGGCTGATGACGCCCCGCGGGCAGTCACGCCTCCAGGTCGTGCACACCGCCGCCGAGCCGGGCGGTAGCGGGGGCGAGGAGCTCTACACGATCAGCTGCGAGCTCGAGGTGCTCTACGTCCTCAAGGGGTCGGTCGACCTCGTCCTGAGCGACCGCCGGCAACGGCTCACCGCCGGCGACGCCCTGACGTTCGCCGGTGGCGAGCCGCACACGTGGGTCAACGCCAGCGCCACCCGCCCGGCCGAGATGGTCTGGGTGCTCGTGCCCGCCCCCTGGAGCGGCAGCACCTGACCCCGGCCGAGCCTCGACGCCCGGTGCCGCCCCGCGAGAATCGCTTCTCAGCGCTCGCCCTTGACCGCCAGGACCGGGCACTCGGCGTCCAGCAGCACCGACTGGGCGGTGCTGCCCATGAGCAGCTTGCCGACCGGGCTGCGGTGCCGCAGCCCGATGACGATCAGGTCGGCGCGCGCCTCGTGCGCCGCGCGGACGATCTCCTCCGAGGCCTCCCGGCCCCGCACCGGCTGGTGCAGCGACCACGGGACCCCCGCCGCTGCGAGCGACCGTTCGACCTGCTCGAGGTCCTCGGCCTGGGCGAACCGCCTGTCCACCAGCGCGTCCCCGCGCGAGGAGTTGACGACGACCAGGCGGGCGCCGCGCAGGCGGGCCTCCTCGGCGCCGCGCCGGAGCGCGGCCTCCCCGGGCGGGCCGGGGGCGTATCCGACGACGATGACCATCAGGCGTCCTTGAAGCTCGGGCGGCGGCGGTTGCGGCGCAGCAGACGCGACCAGCAGCGGCCACAGCAGCAGCACCGCGATGACGACGTAGATCCCGACCGCGAGCGGCTCGCTCCACAGCGTCGACACGTCGCCGCCGGCGACGGACAGCGCCGTGCGCAGCTGGCGCTCGATGCGCGGGCCGAGGATGACGCCGATGATCAGCGGCAGGACCGGCAGGCCGAAGCGGCGCATCACGAAGCCGAGCAGGCCGAAGACCAGCAGCAGCACCAGGTCGAAGGACTGCAGGTTCACCGCGTAGGCGCCGAGCGTGGCGAAGAAGAGGATCCCGGCGTACAGGTAGGGCCGCGGGATCTGCAGCAGCTTGGCCCAGGCGGGCGCCAGCGGCAGGTTGAGCACCAGCAGCAGCGCGTTGCCGATGAACAGGCTGGCGATCAGCGCCCAGACCAGCTGCGGCTCCTTCTCGAACAGCAGCGGCCCGGGCTGGATGCCGTACCCGGTGAGCGCGGCCAGCATGACCGCGGCCGTCGCGTTGGTCGGCAGGCCGAGCGACAGCATCGGCACGAGCGTGCCGGCGGCCGAGGCGTTGTTGGCGGCCTCCGGCCCGGCGACGCCCTCGATCGCGCCCTGGCCGAACTCCTCGCGGTGCTTGGAGAGCCGCTTCTCGGTGACGTAGGACAGGAACGTCGGGATCTCCGCGCCGCCGGCCGGCAGCGCGCCGAACGGGAAGCCGAAGGCGGTGCCGCGCAGCCACGGCTTCCACGAGCGCTTCCAGTCCTCGCGGCCCATCCACGGCTGGCCGACCGGGATGACCTGCGGCGGCCTTGCGGCGCAGGTGCGCGGCGACCCACAGCGCCTCGCCGACGGCGAAGATCGCCGACCGCGACGACGACGACGTCGATGCCGTCGGCGAGCTGGGGCTGGCCGAAGGTCAGCCGCGGCTGGCCGGTGACCGGGTCGAGCCCGACCAGGCCGATCGTCGAGACCGAGGCCCAGGGCGCAGAAGCCGCGCAGCCGCGAGGAGCCGAGCACGGCCGTGACGGCCAGCAGCGCGAGCAGCATGATCGCGAAGTAGTCCGGGGCGCCGATGCTGACCGCGAACTTCGCCACGATCGGGGCGCAGCAGCGACGAGCAGCACGGTGCCGATCGTGCCGGCGACGAACGAGCCGATCGCCGCGGTGGCCAGCGCCTGGGCGGCCCGGCCCGCCTTGGCCATCTTGTTGCCCTCGATGGCGGTGACCACCGACGACGACTCGCCCGGGGTGTTGAGCAGGATCGAGGTGGTCGAGCCGCCGTACATGCCGCCGTAGTAGATGCCGGCGAACATGATGAACGCGCTGGTCGGCTCCAGGCCGTAGGTGACCGGCAGCAGCAGCGCGACGGTCATGGCCGGGCCGATGCCGGGGAGCACGCCGACCGCGGTGCCGAGCAGGACGCCGATCGCGGCGTAGAGCAGGTTCATCGGGGTCGCGGCGGTGGCGAACCCCTCCATCAGGGGGCCGAGGTCCATCAGAGCACCCCCTGCAGCACGCCGGCCGGCAGGTGGACGCCGAGCCCGATGTAGAAGCCGTAGAACGTGCCGAGGGAGAGCGCGACGCGAGATCAGCGGGTCGCGGACGTAGGTGCCGGCTGCCGAGGGCGAAGCGCGCCCCAGAACAGCATCGCGCCGGAGATGACCCAGCCGAGGAGGTCGATGAGCACGATGTTGGCGACGAAGCGCCACCAGCAGCAGCCGACGGTGCGCCAGTCGCTGGGGTGGTCCAGGTCGACGTCCTCGCCGCCCTCGGCCTCCCGCGGCCGCCGCGCAGCGACGTCGACGGCGAGCAGCACCGCGCAGACGACCAGCAGCGCGCCGACGACGCAGCGGGATCGGCCTGGGTGCCCACCGGGTCCGCCGCAGCGGACACGGTGGGCAGGCCGAGACGCGTCGACGAGCACGACGACGCCGACCAGCGCGAGGAACGCCGCCACGCCGAGCTCGGCGCGGCCGCCGGAGCCGAACGGTCACGGCTCATGACCAGGCCCAGCGTCGGTGAGGATGTCGGCGACCCGCTTGTCCTGCTCGGTCAGGAAGGAGGCGAACTCGTCACCGGTGAGGAAGGCGTCGGTCCAGCCGTTCTTGGCCTCCAGCGCCTCCTTCCACGGCCTGGCTGTCGTGCATCTTGTCGATGACGTCGATCCAGCCTGGCCTTGTCGGCGTCGCTGATGCCCGGAGGGGCCACGACGCCGCGCCAGTTGGTGAACACCAGGTCGATGCCCTGCTCCTTGAGCGTCGGCACGTCCGGCAGCGCGTCGAGCCGCTTCTCGCCCCGTGGTCGCCAGCACGCGCACCGTCGCCGGACTTGATCTGGTCGAGGTACTCGCCGGTGCCGGAGGTGGCGAAGTCGATCTTGTTGCCGAGGATCGCCGGCAGCAGGTCACCGCCGCCGTCGTACGACACGAAGTTGACCGTCTTGGGGTCGATGCCGACGGCCTGGGCGAGCTGCATCGGCAGCAGGTGGTCGGGACCGCCGGGGATCGAGCCGCCGCCGACCGCCATCTTGGGGTCGGCCTTCCACGCCTTCGACCAGGTCGGTCGATGCGTCTTGTACGGCGAGTCCTTGGAGACCATGATGCCGCTGGGCTCCTCGATCAGCCGGGCGATCGGCGTGGTGTCGGTCAGCGTGGCCGTCGGACTTGTTGGTGTAGGTCGCGCCGACGACGCCGAGGCCCATCATCATGCTCAGGTCGCCGTTGCCCTTCTCGTTGACCAGCTTGGCCAGGCCGACCGTGCCGCCGGCGCCGGAGAGGTTGAAGACCTCCATGCCGGTCGCGATCTTGGCGTCGTCCATCACCTTGGCGCCGGTGCGGGCGGTGATGTCGTAGCCGCCGCCGGGCGAGTTGGGCACCATCATCCGCAGGCCGGACACGGGCTTGCCGCTCGGCCGCGGCGTCGGAGCCGGCGTCCGAGCTGCGGTGGCGCCGCAGGCGGAGGCGGTGAGGACGGCAAGAGCGGCGACGCCGACGCTCAGGGGCTTGGTGCGCATGGAGACCTCGTCTCATCGGTGGTGCAGGGAAGCGGTTCGGGGGCGAGCCTGCTCGTCCCGGGCCGGTGGGTCACCCTTTGGGCGACAAAGGTCATTGAGTTGATTGTGGTCACGCTCGCAGGTGGGACAACCCGGTCACCGGCTGGGTGAGAATCATCGGGCGTCCAACGAGGGACGCCGGTGTCACCCGGAGGTGAGCAGTGCCGCGACACGTCACGCTCGCCGGCCAGCTGCTGGCCGCTGCAGCTGCTCATCGTCCTCGGCGTCCTCGCCGGCGTGACCGCGGTGTCGATCGCCCAGTCCGGCGAGACGACCCGGCGGGCCGAGAGCCGGCGCGCGCTGTACAGTGCCGAGAACGTCGCGGGCAACCCGTTGGTCCGTGAGCGCCTGCCGGTCGCGGTACCCGCAGCACGAGATCGGTCCTCCCCGCGACGGCCGAGGCGGTCGCGGGCCGCTGTCCGGCGCCCGGTCGGTGCTGCTGGTCAAGCTCGACGGCACCGTGGTCACCTCCGCCGACCCCGCACAGATCGGCCACCCGTTCCCGTTCGCCCACCCGGACGTGGCCCGGGGCCGGTCGTGGACCGGCCTGGTGGACACCGGTGCCCGCACCGTCGTGTCGGCCCAGGTGCCGGTGTTCGCCCCGGCGCAGGGCCGCATCGTCGGTGTCGCCGTCGTCGAGCGCGGACTACCCCTCAGTGCTGCAGCGGTGGCACGACGCGGTCCCCAACCTGGTGACCTACCTGGGCATCGCCGGCGCCCTCGGCGTGGTCGGGTCGCTCCTGCTGGCCCGCCGGGTCAAGCGCCAGACGCTGGGGATGGAGCCGCAGGAGATCGCCCGCCTGGTGGAGCACCGTGAGGCGATGCTGCACGGCGTCAAGGAGGGCGCTGGTCGGTCTCGACCCGGACGAGCGGGTGACGCTGATCAACGACAGCGCGTGCCAGCTGCTGGACCTGCCCGACGACTGCGTCGGCCGCAGCCTGTCCGAGCTGTCGCTGGACGGCGCCGCTGCAGGACGTCCTGACCGGCCGGCACCAGGGCACCGACCTCGTCGCCCTGGTCGGTGACCGGGTGCTCACCCTCAACCGCAAGCCGATGACCTCCCGCGGGCGCGTGATCGGCTCGGTCACGACCCTGCGCGACCGCACCGAGCTCAGCGAGCCTGCGGCAGGAGCTCGGGGTGGTGCGGCAGGCCACCGACACGCTGCGCGCACAGACGCACGAGTTCGCCAACCAGCTGCACGTGATCTCCGGCCTGGTCCAGCTGCGCGAGTACGACGACGTGGTGCGCTTCATCGACAACGTCAGCCGCGGCCGGCGCCGCCCTGGACGAGGAGGTCGCCGCCCGGGTCGAGGACCCGGCGCTGGCCGCGCTGCTCGTGGCCAAGGCCAGCCTGGCCGCCGAGCGCCGGGTCGAGCCTGCGGTTCGCCGACGGGGCCCGGCTGCGCCGCGTCGAGGAGGACCTGTCGGTGGACCTGACCACGGTGGTGGGCAACCTGGTCGACAACGCGATGGACGCCGTCGCGCACACGGCCGGCGACGGACGGCGCACGCTGGGTCGAGGTCGACCTGCGCGAGGACGGCCCGGACGTCGTCGTCGTGGTCCGTGACAGCGGCCCGGGTGTCGAGGCGGGGATGGAGCAGCGGGTGTTCGAGCGGGGCTTCTCCACCAAGACCCCGGGCGCCGAGGCCACCCGGGGCTTCGGCCTGGCCCTGACCGGCCTGGTCTGCCGTCGGCGCGGCGGTGAGCGTGACCGTCCACAACGAGGAGGGCGCCGTGTTCACCGCCGCGCCCGCCGCGACGGAGGTGCTGGCGTGATCCGCGTGCTCGTCGTCGACGACGACTTCATGGTGGCCCGGATCCACCGCGGCTTCGTCGAGCGGGTCCCCGGCTTCACCGTCGTGGGCGTGAGCTCCACCGGCAGCCAGGCGCTGGACGCCGTACGGACGTCGCGACCGGACCTGGTGCTGCTGGACATCCACCTGCCGGACGTCAACGGGCTCGCGCTGCTGCCCCGCCTGCGTGAGGTGCATCCCGACCTCGACGCCATCGTGATCAGCGCCGCCCGCGAGGCCGACACGGTGCGGCAGGCGCTGCGCGGTGGCATCGTCCACTACCTGCTCAAGCCGTTCTCGCACGAGGACCTGCGCGAGAGCCTGCTGCACTACGAGCGGTCCTACCGCCGGCTGGACGCGCGAGGACACCGCCGAGCAGCAGGACGTCAACCGGGTCTTCCGGCGTCCGGGCGGCACGGCGACCGACGACCGGCTGCCCAAGAAGCTCAGCCCCGAGACCGCCGACCTCATCGAGCGCACGCTGCGGGAGGCGGGCCGTGACCTGTCCGCCACCGAGTGCGCCGAGGCGGTCGGCCTCGCCCGCGTGAGCGTGCGCCGCTACCTCGAGCACTTCGTCACCGCCGGTCAGGCGCAGGTGCGGCTGCGGTACGGCGGGGTGGGGCGCCCCGAGCGGCGCTACGTCTGGCTCGCGCTGACCCCTCCCCCGACCGAAGGAACCCCATGGACCTGCCTCCCGCTGCCCCCGCCGCCACCGCCGACCTGGTCGACCAGCACGGCGGCGCCCTCGCCAGCTGCGACGTGCAGCTGCGCCAGTACGGCGGGCGCACCTCGTTCGGCGGGCTGGTGCGCACGGTGCGCTGCCACCAGGACAACGCCCTGGTCAAGCAGGTCCTGTCCACGCCCGGGCAGGGGCAGGTGCTCGTCGTCGACGGCGGCGGCTCGCTGCACACCGCGCTGATGGGCGACCTCATCGCGGCCTCGGCCGTCGAGCACGGGTGGGCCGGCGTGGTGATCCACGGCGCGGTGCGTGACGTGGCGGCGCTGCGAGAGCTCGAGCTGGGCGTCAAGGCGCTCGGGTCCAACCCGCGCAAGAGCGCCAAGGACGGTGCGGGCGAGGTCGACGCCGCCGTGTCCTTCGGCGGCGTGACCTTCCGACCGGGCCAGCGGCTGTGGAGCGACGAGGACGGCGTCGTCGTGCTGGACGAGGCCGTCGCCGTCGAGCCGGCGCCGGCACGGTCAGGCCACGCCGGCTCCGTCGCGGGGTGACGTGCCGGCCCAGACGCCGGCGCCCAGGTGCCGGGAGACCCAGGGCTCGACCGCGGCGAGGTAGGCCTCCGGTGCGCCACGCCGGACGTCGTGACCGGCACCGGCCACGACCACGACCTCCAGGGCGGGGTTGTCCAGGGCGGCCAGCTGCCCTGCGGGTCCGGGCGCCGATCAGGACGTCGCCCTCCCGGTCTCCGGTGACCACCAGGGTGGGGCGGGTGATCGCGGCGGCGACATCCACCCAGGACGTGGACAGGCGCATCCGGTCGAGGTCCGCCGCCGGTGTCGTCGTGGGCGCCGGGCTGAACCAGGGCGGGTCCTCCAGGACGGCGGCGCAGACCAGGTCGGGGCGTACGGCGGACACGACTGCCGCCATCGCTGCCGCGATGCCGTGCCCCATCAGCAGCGCCTCGGCCGGGGACCCTCCGCTTCTCCAGCACCGTGATGACCTGACCGACCAGCACGTGGGCCACGTTGGGCATGGCCGGCGTGGACGTCAGGACGGGAGCGTCCTGGCGCCCGCGCGTTGCCCGCGGACAGGACCGGGTGGGGCGGGGACAGCTGGATGCGCGTGTCGGGCCAGCACCGACCGGCCCCGCTCAGCAGGTGCAGGTACATCAGCGTCCGGCCGCCGGGCTGGCCGGCCTCGTGGAGGTGAAGACACATCTCCGTCCTCATGCTTCCGAGCGTGACAAAGGTGCGCACCGGCGACTCCATCAGCGCGCGTAGAGACCCCACCCACGTCTTGGGCTGAGCCCCCCGGGACCCCGGAGAGGAACCGCCACCGCGCTCACCCGGCGGTGACGGCTGACCCCGTGTTCTCACCCGGTGTCGAACCATTAGCGTGAGGTACCCGGTCTGGCCGCCGACGGACCCGGGAGCGGAGGCTGACCCATGGCGCAGGCCGAGGACCCGGCGCGGTTCGCACCCCGATGAGCTGCTGGCTGCGCTGGGGCAGGCGGTGATCGCCACCGACCTCGCCGGCACGGTCGTGTTCTGGAACGCCGGCGCCGAGCGCCTCTACGGGTGGACCGCCGAGGAGGCCATCGGTCAGAACATCGGTGCGCTCACCGTGCCCACCGTCTCCGAGGAGATCGCGGCCGACATCATGGCCGCGCTGCGCGAGGGCGTGCCCTGGTCGGGCGGCTTCCCGGTGCGCCGCAAGGACGGGACCGTGTTCCCCGCCCTGGTCACCGACTCCGGGGTCTACCGCGACGGCGAGCTGGTCGGGATCGTCGGCATCTCGGCCAACCTGGGCACCGCACTGCGCCCGCTGCTCGAGCGCTCGACCGACGCGGCGGTGGTCGTCCGGGCCGACGCGGTCATCACCTACGCCAGCCCCGCCGTGCGGGCGCTCTTCGGGTGGGACGACGCCACCGTCATCGGCACCTCCATCGTCCCGCTGGTGCACCCGGACGACCGTGACGCGCTCGCGGAGTTCCTCTCCCAGGTGACGCAGCGACCCGGCGCCTACGCCCCCCTCGAGCTGCGCATCCGCCGCCCGGACGCGACCTGGGTGTGGGTCGAGGCCGCGCTGACCAACATGCTGGACGACCCCATCGTGCGCGGTGTGGTCTGCAACCTGCACCTCAGCGTCACCCGCCTGGCCCGGGAGCGCGCCGAGGAGCGCATCGCCCAGCTGCAGGAGGCGCTGGACTCCCGGGTCGTCATCGAGCAGGCCAAGGGCTTCCTGGCCGGCCGCGACGGGGTCCACCCGGATGCCGGGTTCGAGCGCCTGCGCCGCTACGCCCGCGACCACGACCTGGCCCTGCGCGACGTGGCCCGCCAGCTCGTCGACGGCACCCTCACGCTGCTGCCCGAGGTCCTGAGACGGCTACCGGGACCGACGACCGTTTGCAACCGGTGCGGTTCGTCCTGTGCTGATGGATTTCCCTGTCGAATGGTGCTACCAAGTACGTGTTGTGCCTTAGACCCGGCCCTCTGGCTCGTGGAGGTGGAGGACGCGATGAGCGGATGTCCCAGGACCTACCAGGTGCTTTGTTCGTCCGTCGGCTCCACCTGGGCGGTGCGCATCCCCGAGCTCGACCGGGAAGCCTCGGCGGCCCGGCTCTCGCAGGTCGAGGCCGTGGCACGCGCGCTCGTCACGACCTACGCCCCCGACGACGGCGCCGCGGTCGACTTCACCATCGAGCTGATGCCCGATGCGATCTCGGCCGGTCTCGCCGCGGCGGCGACCGCGCGGGCGAAGGCGGTCCGGTCCCCCGTGGACGAGGTGCTGACCCGCCGCAGCTGGCCCGCCAGCTGTACGTCGAGGGCCTCGAGGTCGCCGACATCGCCGCCGCGCTCGGCCTCTCCCCCCGTCGGGTGCAGCTGTTCATCAACACCCCCGACCAGCGTCAGACCGTAGCACCGCCGCCACCTGCCGCGCCGGTCACGCGTCGTACGGCGACTCGCGGCTCGGCGAGCTGAGGGCCGCCGACCGCCTCAGCCCCCGACGCGGCCGCGCTGCTCGACCCGGACGGTGCCGCGCGGCCGGCCCTCCACGGCTTCCGGCACGAGGCGCTGCCCTACCGCGGCGACCAGGCGTTCCTGGCCGGCACCGTCCCCTTCATCGAGGAGGGGCTGGCCCTGGGCCAGGCGGTCATGGTCGCGTTGCCGGCTCCCCGGCTGGAGCAGGTGCGTGACGGCCCTCGGCCCCGGCCCGACGACGTCACGCTGGTCGACATGACCCGGCTGGGGCGCAACCCGGCTCGCGTCATCCCGGCGTTGCAGCAGTTCATCGACAAGGAGGGCCGCCACGGACGTGCGCTGCGCGGGGTCGGCGAGGCCGTGTGGCCCGGCCGGCACCCCGCGGCCCTGGACGAGTGCCGGCTGCACGAGACCCTGCTCAACCTGGCGTTCGACCCGGGCACCCCGCTGTGGCTGCGCTGCCCCTACGACCTGGAGGGCCTGGACGCGCCGGAGGTCAGGCTCGCGGTGCAGAGCCACCCCCTGCTCGTGCGCGGCCCGTCCACGCTCGACAACCCGGCCTACGTGCGGCCGGCCTCAGGGTCCGTCGCGCTCGGCGACGACCTGGCCGCCCCTCCCGTGACCGCCGAGGTGCTCCTGTTCGGGCGTGGCAACGTGCGCGACGTCCGACAGCAGGTGAGCGCGAGCGCGCTCGACGCGGGCCTCGGGCCCGGCGCCCACCGACGACCTGACGCTCGCCATCTGGGAGCTGGCCGTCAACAGCGTCCAGCACGGCGGCGGCGAGGGTGTGCTGCGCCTCTGGCGTGAGCCGGGTGCGCTCGTCTGCGAGATCCGCGACCGCGGCCACATCGACGACCCGATGGCCGGGCGCCGGGCACCGACAGTGGGCGGCCACGCGCAGCGCGGCATCTGGCTGGTCAACCAGCTGTGCGACCTCGTGCAGCTGCGCACCCACGCCCACGGCACGACGGTGCGGGTCTTCAGCTGGCTGTGACCCGAGCCCCGCTCCTCAGGGCGGGCTGAGCAGGTGCCACCCTCAGCCGGGCTGGACGGTGTAGACGACGGTCTGCACGCGGATCTGGCCGTCCTGGAAGACGAAGGTGTCGATGCCGTCCTCGACCTTGTGCCCGCCGCCCTTGGCGCTCCACTCCAGGTAGAGCACGTCCTGCGCGAACACCGTCTCGAGGTCCCACTGCGCCTGCGGCACGTCGGCCAGCAGCTGGGTGAACACCTGCCGGGCGCCGTCCTTGCCCCGGTAGACCTGCTTCTGCACCACCAGGATCGCGTCGTCGGCGTAGTCGGAGACGATCTCCTCGAGGTCCTCGGCTCCCAGCGCCTGCCCGTGGTGGGCAAACACCTCCTGCGGCGTGCGCGTGCTCATGGTCGTCCCCTCTCATCGGTCTGACCCGTCGAGCGTGCTGCGAGCGCCACCGGTCACGGAAGGGCCCTGTGGCCCTGTCCCGCGTCCGGATGCGTTCCCCGGCGGTCAGGTCGGTCACTGCGCGAAGAACAGCCGCAGCGCCGCAGCGATCGTCTCCGGCTTGCCGTAGGTCTGTGCCGAGTCGTGGTTCAGCCCGGGCAGCCGCAGCACCGTCGACCGCGGAAGGACCGCGTGCAGGGCCTCGGCGCAGTCGACGAACATCGGGTCGGTCTCGCCGCCGTACATCAGCAGCACCTCGGCGGCGAGCTGCCGGTACTGCTCCAGGGTCCCCTCGGTGTCCAGCACCGGGTCGAGCTCCGCAGGCAGGCTGGCCACCAGCTCCCGCCAGGCCACGTTCCCGGAGCGGGGACGTTGGTGGCGCAGGAACAGGTCGATCAGGCCGGCCCCGACACCGGACGGGAACGCCTGCACCGCGGCGCCGACCAGGCTCGACAGGTGCCCGCGGCGGACCTCCCGATCCACGCTCTCGTGGATCGAGAACACGATTGCCTCGCCCAGGCGCCCGCCCCGAATCATCTGCTGCATCGTGGTGAACGTGCGCCGGATGGCCGCATCGTCAGGTCCACCCCACAGCAGCAGCGGTTCGTACGCGGCCACCCTGCGGACCTGCCCGAGCCCGATGGCTCCATGCAGGGCGAACAGGCCACCGTTGGCCGGTCCGAAGACGCACTCGGCCGCGGTGTGCTCGACCATCGCGGCAAGGTCCTCGTCCTCGCGCTGGATGCCGTAGGCGGGCCCGAACGCGCCACTCATCCCCCGACCTCGCCGGTCGGGCAGGTACACCGTGTACGCGTCGGCAAGCGCACGTGCGAGCTTCGTCATGTGCTGCGACGCGTTGACGCCACCGTGCAACACGATCACGCTCGGCCCCCGACCCACCGCCGGTAGCCGATCCTCGTGCCGTCAGCGGACACGACCGACCCCGTCGTCGCGATCTGTGTCCCGTGTCCCATGATGCTCTCGCCCGGCAGAGACGCCTCCTCACCTGACCAACGAACGGGCCGACTGAACAGCGCCCGCGCTCACTGTCAGGACCGTCCTCAGCGAAAGACGACGGTCCGGTCGTCGTTGACGCAGGACCCGGTGCTGGCCGTGCCAGGTCACCGCGCGGGCCAGGGCGAGACTCTCGGCGTCCCGGCCGACGGTGACGAGGTCGTCCGGCGTCCGTAGGTGTGGTCGACCCGGATCACCTCCTGCTCGATGATCGGCCCCTCGTCGAGGTCGGGCGTGACGTAGTGCGCGGTCGCGCCGACCTGCTTCACGCCCGCGGTCGTACGCCTGGTGGTAGGGCTTGGCGCCCTTGAAGCTCGGCAGGAAGGAGTGGTGGATGTTGATGGCCCGACCGTCGAGCGCCTTGCAGAGCTCGTCCGAGAGCACCTGCATGTAACGCGCCAGCACGACGAGGTCGATCTCGTGCTCGTCGACCAGTGCGAGCAGCGTGGCCTCCGCCTGCTCCTTGGTGTCCGGGGTCACCGGCACATGGAGGAACGGCACGCCCGCGGCACCGGCCATCGCCCCCAGGTCCGGGTGGTTGGAGACGACGAGGGCGAGTTCGACCGCCGAGGCTGCCCACCTGCCAGCGGTAGAGCAGGTCGTTGAGGCAGTGACCGAACTTCGACACCATGACGAGGACCCGGGTGCGGCGCGACGCGTCGTGGAGCTGCCAGTGCATCCCGTATGCCGTGGCGACGGTCGCGAAGGCGGCCTCCAGCTGCTCGCGTGTGCCTCGAGGTCGCCTCGAAGCAGGTGCGCAGGAACAGCCGGCCGTGGACGGAGTCGTCGAACTGCTGGTGCTCGATGATGTCGCAGCCACCGTCGACCAGGACGGAGGTCACCGCGTGCACGATGCCCGGCTGGTTCGGCGCAGCTCAGGGTGAGGACGTAGCGGTTGCTCACGGGGTGGCCTTCTCTCAGCACTCGACGACGTTGAGGGCGAGGCCGCCGCGTGCGGTCTCCTTGTACTTGTCCTTCATGTCGGCACCGGTCTCCCGCATCGTCTTGATCGCCTTGTCGAGGGAGACGTGGTGCTGCCCGTCGCCGCGAATGGCCAGTCCGGGCGGCGGTGATCGCCTTCACCGACGCCACGGCGTTGCGTTCGATGCACGGGATCTGCACCAGCCCGCCGACCGGGTCGCAGGTCAGCCCGAGGTTGTGCTCGATGCCGATCTCGGCGGCGTTCTCGACCTGCTCGGGCGTCGCCGCCGAGCACCTCGGCCAGCCCGCCGGCGCCATGGAGCAGGCCGAGCCGACCTCGCCCTGGCAGCCGACCTCGGCACCGGAGATGGAGGCGTTCTCCTTGAACAGCAGCGCCGATCGCGGCGGCGGTCAGCAGGAACCGCACCACCCCGTCGTCGCTGAACGAGGGGATGAACCGCCGGTAGTAGTGCAGCACCGCCGGGATGATCCCCGCGGCACCGTTGGTGGGCGCGGTGACCACCCGTCCGCCGGAGGCGTTCTCCTCGTTGACGGCCAGCGCGCAGAGGGTCACCCAGTCCATCGGCGACAGCGTGGTCGTGGGTCGGCGTCACCGCTGTCGAGGGCGCGGCGCAGGCGCGGCCGCGCGCCGTCGCACCTTCAGGCCGCCGGGGAGCACGCCGTCGGTGCGGCAGCCCTGCTCGACGCACTCCTGCATGACGGCCCAGATCCGCAGCAGCCCGGAGCGCACCTCCTCCTCGGTGCGCCAGGTACAGCTCGTTGGCGAGCATCACCTCGCTGATCGGCAGCCCCGTCTCGCGGCAGCGCGCCAGCAGCTCCGCGCCGGTCGTGAACGGGTACCGCACCGGGGTGTCGTCCGGCACGATCCGCTGTTGCCCCGTCTCGTCCTCGTCGAGCACGAACCCGCCGCCGACCGAGTAGTACTCGCGGCGCCGCGACTCGGACGCCGTCGGCGCCCGAGCGCGGCGAAGCGCATTCCGTTGGTGTGGAAGGGAAGCCGCTTGCGCCGGTGCAGCACGACGTCCTCGTCCACGTCGAAGGCGATCGGTGTGCCGCGCGAGCAGGTCGAGGCGACCGGACTCCCGCACGGCCTGCACCGCGGGCTCGCGCCGCCCTGGGGTCGACGTCCTCCGGGTGACTCGCCGAGCAGGCCCAGCACCACGGCCTTGACGCTGCCGTGGCCGTGGCCGGTGGCACCGAGCGAGCCGAACAGCTCCGCGCGGACGCCGGCCACCTCCTCGAGCAGACCGTCCTTCTCCAGCCAGGTCACGAAGGACCGGGCGGCCCGCATCGGGCCCACCGTGTGGGAGCTGGACGGGCCGATCCCGACGGAGAAGAGGTCGAAGACGCTCAGTGCCACGACGGGTCCTCGTGGTACTCCGTGCAGGCGTCAACGATCCAGTCGGCGAGGTAGCGCGCGAAGGAGGACCGCACCAGGACCCAGAAGTCGGTGGCCGTGTCATCCCGCACGACGAGCACCACGCCGGCGAGCGCCAGCAGGGTCTGCAGGCAGGTTCCCTGCGGAGCGACCCTCGGGTGCAGGTCGGCGGAGCAGCCGTGCGCGAGCAGGTCGCGGGCGCGAGGACCGCGGAGCGAGAGCGTCGTCCGCTGCGCGGACACCTCGACCACCGCACCGTGTCCGGCCACCGCCTGCTCGATCGCTTCGAGCAGGTCGCTCCGGTCGGCCGGGGCGACGACGAGCCACTCGTCCGGGCCGAGCCACAGCACCGACACCTCACCGGCGGTCACCGCCGTGCAGGCCTGCTGGGGCACGGCGACGCCCAGCACCTCGGCCACGGCAGCGCCGGCCGGCCCGTTCGGGTCGAGGCGCAGGTCGAGCTGCACCAGCAGCGGCAGCTCGCGCACCTGCACCCCGGCCGGCAGCGCCTCGAAGCGGGATGTGGCCGAAGCCAGCGGGCTCACCCGGCGGGACCGGGACATCGTCTCAACCGTCACGGCGGCTGCCCTCCTTGTCGAACAGGACGCTGTCGGTGACCGTCACCGGCACCAGCTCGTCCCCGATGGGTACGTACAGGGTCTGGCCGATCCGCTCCCGGCCGGAGCGCACCACCGCCAGGGCGAAGGTGCGGCCGAGCACCGCGCTGCGGTAGCTCGAGGTCACGTGCCCGAGCATCGGCACCGGTGGCGGTGGCAGCTCGGAGCACTCGACGACCTGACCGCCCTCGGGCAGCAGCACGGTCGGGTCGACCGGCAGCAGCCCGACGAGCTGCTTGCGGTCCGGGCGCTGGTTCTCGGGGCGGCTGAACGACCGCTTGCCGACGAAGTCCAGCTTCTTCTTCGAGACGACCCAGGCCATGCCCAGGTCCTGCGGGGTGACCGTGGCGTCGGTCTCCTGGCCGATGATCGGGTAGCCCTTCTCGGCGCGCAGCACGTGCATGGTCTCGGTGCCGTAGGCGGTGATGCCGTACTCCTCACCCGCCGCCCACAGGGCCTCCCACGCGGCCAGCCCGTCCCACGCGCTGACGTTGACCTCGAAGGCCAGCTCGCCGGAGAAGCTGATCCGGGCGACCCGCGCGGGGACCCCTGCCACCGTGGCGTCCCGCCAGGTCATGAACGGGAACGCCTCGTTGGACACGTCGAGGTCGGGGGCCACGGCGGCCAGCACGTCGCGCGAGCGGGGGCCGACGAGCGGGATGGTGGCCCACTGCTCGGTGACGGAGGTGAGGTGGACCCGCAGGCCCGGCCACTCGGTCTGGACCCACTCCTCCATCCAGTCCAGGATCCTGGCCGCGTTGCCGGTGGTGGTGGTGAGCAGGAAGTGCTCGTCGGCCACCCGGATCACGGTGCCGTCGTCGATGACCATGCCGTCGACGCCGCACATCACGCCGTAGCGGGCCGAGCCGATCTTCAGGCTGCTCATGAGGTTCGTGTAGAGACGGTCGAGCAGCTCGCCGGCGTCCGGCCCGCGGACGTCGATCTTGCCGAGGGTGGACCCGTCCATCATGCCGACGGAGCTCCGGGTCACCGCGCACTCGCGCAGCACGGCCTGCTCGATGTCCTCGCCTCCCCGGGGGTAGTACCAGGGCCGCTTCCACTGGCCCACGTCCTCGAACTCGGCGCCGTGCATCACGTGCCAGTCGTGGATGGGGGTGACGCGGACGGGGTCGTGCAGCTCGCCACGGTCGCGACCGGCGAGCGCCGCGAAGCCGACCGGGGTGTACGGCGGCCGGAAGGTCGTCGTCCCGAGCTCGGCCACGTCGGCTCCGAGGGCCTCGGCGACGATGCCGGACGCGATCACGCCGGAGGTCTTGCCCTGGTCGTGGGCGGTGCCGATCGTCGTGTAGCGCTTGACGTGCTCGACCGAGCGCAGCCCGGCGCCGGTGGCGCGCAGGACGTCGGCCACGGTCGCGTCGCGCTGGAGGTCGACGAACCGGGTGCAGGGGACGCCCGGGTCGGGCTCGGGCACCGACCAGAGCACCATGGTGGGCTCGCCGGCCGGCGCCGACGCCACCTCGGGCAGCACCGAGGACGGGTCGGCCACGAGTCCGAGCTGCCCGAGGGCCTCCGCGGCGGCCGATGCACCTCCCGCGAGGGCACCGTGCAGGGTGAGCTCGCCCGTCGCCGCTCCCGCGACGCTGGCCGCAGGGATCGTCGAACCCGGCACGAACGCACCGAGATCGGCGTCGTAGCGCAGCTTTCCGCGGGCCTGGCTGAACAGGTGCACCGCGGGGTTCCACCCGCCGCACACGAGGAGCAGGTCGCACGCGATCCCGCTCCGCGCGCCGAGCTCGCCCGCGGCGTACGGCGCCACGTGCGCCCTCGTCACCCGGTCGGTGCCGCTGGTGCCGGTCACGACCTGCCCGGCGCGGACCTCGATGCCGCGCTCGGCGCACTGCGCCGCCCAGTGGGCCGGGGCCTGAGGTCGCGCGTCGACGACGGTACGCACAGTGGCGCCCGCGTCCGCGAGGTCGACAGCCGCGGCATACGCGCTGTCGTCGGTCGTGAAGACCACCACCTCGCGCCCCGCGACCACGCCGTAGCGGTGCAGGTAGGTCCGGGCCGACGCGGCGAGCATGATGCCCGGCCTGTCGTTGCCGGCGAAGACGAGCGGGCGCTCGTGGGCGCCGGTGGCGACCACGACGTGCCGCGACCGGATGCGCCACACCCGCTGCCGGGAGAGGTGTGCCGGTGCGTCCAGTCCGAGGTGGTCGGTGCGCTTCTCGAGCGCGAGGACGAAGCCGTCGTCGTAGTAGCCGAAGGCCGTGGTCCGCTGGAGGACGGTGACGTCGGGGAGGGTCCGCTCAGCTCGGCCACCGCCGCAGCGACCCAGTCCAGCGACGGAGCGCCGTCGATCTCGTCGCGGCTGCCGAGCAGCGAGCCGCCGGCTTCCGGCTGCTCGTCCACCAGGACGACCCGTGCACCGGACCGGGCCGCGGTCAGTGCGGCGGCGAGCCCGGCCGGGCCGGCGCCGACGACGAGCACGTCGCAGTGCGCGTGGACGGCGTCATAGCGGGCCGGGTCGGGACGGTCGGCGAGCTTGCCCTGACCGGGCAGGCCACGGGCCACGAGCCCGTCGTACAGCTCGACCGTGGTGGCGGTGAGCATCGGCTCGGGGAAGGGGGTCTCCACCTGGACGAGGGCGTTGGGGTCCTCGGCGCCGGCGGCCATGATGCCGCGGGGCCGGCCGAGCTTGATGCTCGTCGTGACCTGGTGGACACCGTTGGCGAGCAGGGCGGAGGCCAGGGTGTCGCCACGGAGGCCTTGGTAGCTCCTGGCCGTTGAAGGTGAAGGAGACCGTGGCGTCGCGGTCGACCCGGCCGCCCTCGGGGAGGCGGAACGTGCTGCTCATGAGATCACCGGCTTGGGCTCGTCGAGGCGGTAGACGGCGAGCATCTGGTGCGTCGCGGTGTCACGGATGGCGTTGAACCACCTGCGGCAGCCGGTCGAGTGCAACCAGCGCTCGGCGAAGGGACCCTTGGGGTTGTCCCGGAAGAAGAGGAAGTCGGCCCACTCGGCGTCGGAGAGCGCCGCCGTGTCGGTCGGGTAGGCGACGTGCGCCTGTCCGCCGTAGTGGTACTCGACCTCCTCGCGTGGCCCGCAGTAGGGGCAGTGGATGAGCTGCATGGAAACTCCTCGGTTTTCAGTGAGCCACGCCGGCGGCGCCGTGCTCGTCGACGAGGGCGCCGGAGACGAACCGCTCCAGGGTGAAGGGGGCGTTGAAGGGGTGCGGGCTGTCGTTCGCGACGGTGTGCGCGAAGCACCAGCCGACCCCGGGGGTGGCCTTGAACCCGCCGGTGCCCCAGCCGCAGTTGAGGTAGAGGCCCTCGACGGGCGTGAGACCCACGATGGGCGACGCGTCGGGGGTGGTGTCGACGATGCCGCCCCAGCTGCGCAGCAGATGCGCCCTGGCGAAGATCGGGAAGAGCTCGAGCGCCGCGGCCATCTGCCGCTCGATGATGTGGAACGCACCGCGCTGGCCGTAGCCGTTGTAGCTGTCGATCCCGGCACCCATGACCAGCTCGCCCTTGTGCGCCTGGGAGACGTACACGTGGACCGCGTTCGACATGACCACCGTGGGGTGAACCGGCTCCAGCAGCTCGGAGACGAGGGCCTGCAGCGGGTGCGACTGGATGGGCAGGCGCAGGCCGACCATCTCCGCGAGGACGCTGGTGTGCCCGGCGGCGGCGAGCGCCACCTTGCCCGCCTTGATGGTGCCGCGGTTGGTGCGGACGGCCGCGATCCGGCCGTCGACGACGTCCAGGCCCTGCACCTCGCAGTTCTGGATGATGTCGACGCCCAGGTCGTTGGCCCGACGGGCGTAGCCCCAGGCGACGTAGTCGTGCTTGGCGATGCCGGCCCGTGGCTGGTAGGTCGCACCGTGCACGGGGTAGCGCACGTCCGGGTCGATGTTGACGATCGGGCAGACCTCCTTGACCTGCTGGGGGTCGAGCCACTCGGCGTCGATGCCGTTGAGCCTGTTGGCGTTGACCCGGCGCACGGAGTCCCGGACGTCCTGCAGGCTGTGCGCGAGGTTCACCACGCCGCGCTGGCTGAAGAGGATGGGGTACTCGAGGTCCTCCTCCATCGTCTCCCACAGCTTGAGCGAGTGCTCGTAGATGCCCGAGCTCTCGTCCCAGAGGTAGTTGGACCGGATGATCGTCGTGTTGCGGGCCATGTTGCCGCCGGCGAGCCAGCCCTTCTCCAGGACGGCGATGTTCGTGATGCCGTGGTTCTTGGCCAGGTAGTAGGCGGTGGCGAGCCCGTGCCCGCCGCCGCCGACGATGACGACGTCGTAGGACGGCTTCGGGTCGGGGTTGCGCCACAGGAAGTCGGGGTGGTCGGGGAGGTCGGCTCCCGGGGTGCGGGTCGTGGTGGTCATGACTGGTGCCCCTCGTGGGTCGGGTAGAGCGGGAAGCGGTCGGCGAGGGCGCTGACGCGGGCCCGCAGCCCGGTGGCCACCGCGTCGTCGAAGCCGGGCAGGAGGGCGGCCGCGATGATGTCCGCGACCTCGCGGAACTCGTCCTCGCCGAAACCGCGGGTGGCCAGTGCCGGCGTGCCGATCCGGATGCCGGAGCTCACCATCGGCGGGCGGGGGTCGAACGGCACGGCGTTGCGGTTGACGGTGATCCCGACCTGGTGCAGCCGGTCCTCGCCCTGCTGCCCGTCGAGGTCGGAGTCGCGCAGGTCGACCAGGACGAGGTGGACGTCGGTGCCGCCGGTGAGGACCGTGATCCCGGCCGCGGCCACGTCGGCCGACAGCAGCCGGTCGGCGAGGATGCGGGCGCCGGCGAGCCAAATGCGCAGTTGATTTAGGAGATGGCAGTGAGCGCGGTTTATATGTTAATCAGGATTATATCCTGCATAAATTAGGACGACCCCACCGAGCTATCAATTTAATGTATTGTTATTATCCTTTGGATAAGGGCTGGCCTGTAAGGGCAAGTATCGCTCATGCAAGTGATAGCGTAACTTTTGCCTGGGATTATCCTTATGATGATTATTTTACTTATAAAGGCGGTTTAAATGGTGATTTAAAGGAGGAACCCTTTACTTTAATGCGTGATGTCAGAAGACATGGTCAGGATGTTCTATTAACTTTAACTATTGACCCTCATGTAACGGATGAGCATTTAATTGCCATTGCAAAAGATTTAACCACCTTTGGACGGGTTCTTTTCAGAATCAACCATGAAGCCACCGGCAACTGGTTTTCTTTTAACAAACGTTGTACTTATGAGGAAGTTGCAGCTTTCTATATTCGTTTTCATAAAATCGTAAAAGAATATGCACCAAATGTTCAGACAATCCTTTGTCTGGATGGTGTGAAAGAATTAGACCAGGATGAAATCGAAAAAGAAGAAGCATTTGCAGAAGCCGTAAGACAGACGGATATCTGGTCCGTTGACAAATATATGGCGCTTCATTGGGGCTGGCCCTATGATGTAGCTGAAAAAGGCGGATCCACCCATAAAAGAGATACCGTTGAAAAAACCTATACTCTCACAAAAAAAAGTTACGAACGGTATAAATATTTAAATAAGGGGATTTCTAAGCCTATGGTAATGTCAGAGTTCAATGCCGACGGTGATGTTACCGGTCCTTATGACCAGGCTATGATGATAAAAGATTTTTGCGATTTGTTAAAAGCGGAACCTGCTGAATGGTTCAATGGCTTTACTTTTTATCAATTTCGTGATGACGGACGTTTAGGTCTTGAAATCACTGACCCTAATAATAAGGAAGTGGGCATTGAGCAGCCGGCCTTAAAGACTTATAAAGAAATCATTCATGATGCGTATTTTAGTCCAAGTATTGACTTGCAAGAAGAAGCTGCCTTCCCGATCACCCTGCGCTGGGGTGGTTCCGAGGATGCAACGGGTCTCGGAATTCCTTTGCATTTTGAGAAAAATCCTATCTTTGCAGAAGTAAACTTTGATGACGAATTGAAAGATTTAAACCTGATGATGGAATTATATGATCACTGGTTCTATAAAGCACCGGGGGTTAAAAGCATTGATATGATGTCCGCATTTTTTGAGAAGCCATTAAATGGTGCCTGTGAACTTACTTTAAAATTATTTGCACCTCCGGCTTCCGGTGAAAATGACCCTTCACAAGGCGAAGACTGGGCTGAGAATTATTATACTGTCATTAAGAAATTACCTGACGTTCGTTTACGGTTTGAACCTATTGAAAAGTAAAAATCCTTGTTGCTTAATAAATTATAATATAATGATTTGACTGTCAAAATCCCAATTGAGAAAGTGTGAAAAAGAATTTGGTATTTTCAAATTCTTTTTCACACTTCTCTGGGACATGTTTTTTGCAGAGCCATACGATGCAAAAGGCATCGCAGAAGGGCTGAAATGCGCTGTCATTATTTTAAGAAGTTTTTGACAACATTTCAATATTTTCACAGTGCTGTTCTTCTATTATTAAGTTAATTGAGCGAAATTTTTATCTTTTAGCAATACATCATGAGCGCCGCCTTCAACAATACTAATTGACGAAACCAGTGTAATCCTGGCATTGGATTGCAATTCCGGAATACTCAAAGTACCGCAATTGCACATGGTAGAGCGTATTTTACTTAATGTGATTTCTAAATTATCATGAAGGCCACCTGCATATGGAACATAGGAATCAACACCTTCTTCAAAAGATAATTTTTCGTTTCCACCCATATCATAACGCTGCCAATTTCTTGCTCTGGCAGAACCTTCCCCCCAATATTCCTTCATATAATTACCATTAACCATTACTTTGTTTGTAGGACTTTCATCAAATCGAGAAAAATACCTTCCAAGCATACAAAAATCGCAGCCCATTGCCAGGGCTAAGGTAATATGATAATCATATACAATACCGCCATCCGAACAAATTGGAATATAAATACCTGTTTCCTTAAAATACTCATCTCTGGCCTGGGCAACTTCTATCACTGCCGTTGCTTGGCCTCTTCCGATACCTTTTTGTCTCACGGGTTATACAGATTGAACCTCCGCCTATACCTAATTTAACAAAATCAGCACCGGCTTCTGCTAAAAACCGAAATCCATCTTTGTCTACAACATTACCGGCTCCAATTTTAACGTTGTCACCATATTTGCCGCGAACATAATCAATGGTTTCTTTTACCCATTCTGTGTAACCTTCTGAGGAATCTATACATAAAATATCTGCACCAGCTTCTACTAAAGCAGGAATGCGACTCTGGTAATCTCTTGTGTTAACCCCGGCTCCAACGATATATCTTTTATTAGAATCAAGTAATTCGTTAGGATTTTCCTTGTGAAATTCATAATCTTTTCTAAATACAAATGCTACCAAGTTTTTACTTTTATCTAAGATAGGAAGGGCATTTAACTTATTTTCCCAGATTATATTGTTCGCTTCTTTTAAAGAAGTTCCTTCTTCTGCATATATAATTTTTTCAATAGGAGTCATAAATTCATGAATTTTTGTACTTTTGCTTAATCGGCTTAACCTATAATCCTTGCTGGTTACAATACCAAGTAATTTTCCATGTGACGATCCGTCTTCCGTTACAGAAATAGTGGCATGTCCTGTTTTTTTCTTTAATTGTAATAAATCTTCCAAAGTATTTTCAGGTAAAATATTTGAATCACTGACTACAAAACCTGCCTTATATTGTTTTACTTTTAAAATCATCTGGGTTTGTTCTTCAATTGATTGAGAACCATATATAAAAGATATCCCACCTTCTTTGGCTAGTGCAATAGCCATTTTATCGTCTGATACTGATTGCATAATAGCAGATACAAGTGGTATATTCATGGTGATTTGGGCTTCTTCTCCTGCTTTGAACTTAGTAATAGGCGTTTTCAAAGATACATTTGCAGGAATACAATCTTTGATGAATAACGCGGTATTAACAAATATTCACTAAATGTATGTGAAGGTTCGTTATAATAATATGCCATTTTGGTTGCTCCTTCCAATTTTTTAATATTATTGACTATTATACTCATAAAAAATAAAAAATCAAGTATATAAAGAGGGTATGTCTCATGGCGAGCCCATAATAAAATTAAACTGGACATTGCAGACAATAATTATTTTTCATGGGTTTGCCATGTAAGATATGTTACGGCAAAACCATATCCTGCTAACTGGTGTAAACCATCTTACTTTTATTTTTTCTGGTATAAATTATTCCAAAGGTTAAGGAAAATCCCACAATAGTGTCTGTATTCTAAGCAAAATTAATTTTTCTGCGTAAACTTTATAAGTTAAATGGATATTTTAGAAGCAATACACATATTTTATCTTAAAGGTATATAAAAACAGCAGAAGCTAATCTGCAAGCTTAATCATTTCTAACTCGAATCTATGCTTGACACCAAAATAAATAGTTTATAAAATATTTTGTGTGTATAAATGCATATAAGCGTTGGTTCGTAGGAACCGCCATGACTGAACGGTCATATTATTTATTGTAACCTATTTTATTGTAGCCTATTTTATTTAACGACATGTAAACAAATTTAAAACGATGGGCCATCAACACTCCTGACAAAAGCTATGGCAGTCAAATTCTTTATCAAAAGAGCGCTAAAAATCGCAGATTTTGCTTCTTTATCACGACGAAATCCGTCGAAACCTAAAAAATCTTTCTTTTCATCTCGGACAGCCTGTGCTATAATGATATTTGGTGATAATATTGTCCCAAAGAAACTTATTTACTAAATATTTTGCATGAAATGTCCCCTGAATAATGATACTATACTAAAGGGACTCTTAAAATTGTAAATAGTTTCTTTTTTTGTGTATAATAAAGCAACCAGACCCCATGGAGGAATATGATGAGTGAAGTAGCACATAATTTTGAAGAAAAGTTACGAGAATTATTATCTTACGCAAATGACAACAAAGGTGTCGTTGACGTCGATCAAAGTAAACGATTTTTTTAAAGAGATGAACCTAGAAGTCAGGCAAATCGATAAAATATATGAATACTTGGAAGCACACAATATCGTTGTTTTAAATCCAATCAAAGAAATGATCCAGATGATGAAATCATTCTGGAACTGGAAGACAGTGATGAAGCTGATCTATTAAATTTTGAAGATTTCTCCTCGACAGCAACCATGTCAGATGATCCAGTTAAACTATATTTAAAAGAAATCGGAAGTTACCCGCTGCTATCCGTTGCAGAAGAAATCGAATTGGCAAAAAAATCGAAGAAGGCGATTCCCATGCAAAGCAGATATTAGCAGAATCCAATCTACGATTGGTGGTCAGCATTGCGAAGCGTTATGTGGGAAGAGGATTATCGTTTCTGGATTTAATACAGGAAGGCAACTTAGGTTTAATTAAAGCGGTAGATAAATTTGATTACAACAAAGGTTATAAATTCAGTACCTATGCAACTTGGTGGATCAGACAGGCAATCACAAGATCCATTGCCGATAAGGTCACGTACCATACGTATACCGGTACGTATGTCTGAAGTAATCAATAAGACTTACCGTGTTATCCAGAAGCCTTTTACAAGAATT
>CAWEOB010000004.1:0-325420 GCA_963810635.1 uncultured Actinomycetes bacterium | reverse complement strand
CGAGCGTTCCGCAGCTTTACCGGCATCGACATCTACGCGACGAATGCAAACGCGTACCGCAAGCCTGACGGCTCGCCTTGGATGCTGATCCGGAGGGACGGACGTGACGTGTTCTCGTTGGAGGAGTACTCGCGACAGGAGTCGGTCACCGGCGAGTACGGGTGGACACATCTCTTCCTTCGACTGGGTGTTCTCCCCGAAGGGCGCTGATGGCCGGCCGATGCCGCTCTTCGACCGGGCGACCGGCGTCGTCGACTCGCGCGTGGCTGAATTTTGGGGCGCGCACTACGATATCGCCCGCAAGGTGACGCGCGAATGGCTTCGCACCGGCAAGGAGCTGAGAGGCAAGATTCACGTGATCGTCGGAGACGCCGACACGTTTCATCTCGATGAATCGGCGCGGCTCCTCGAAGGCGAGCTTCGCAAGCTCGACGCGGGTGCGGCCTTCACCTACGTTTCCGGGAAGACCCACTTCGATCTCTATGCCGAAGGGCCCGATAAGAGGGCGTTGACCAGGAAGATCGCGGCAGAGATGTACACGATCGCCCGTCGGTCGAAATAGCCCCATCCGGTCAGAGTCGCTCGCCCGTGACCTACCCTGTCACACCCCCGGCGTAGACTCGGTTCATATGAGCCCAGAAATCCCGCAAATCGTTGAGAAGAGTGGATTAGATTCCCTGGCGGCGAGCTGGAAGGCAAACGCCCCAAGGTGCTCTGTTCGGCTTGCCGCGACGAGCTACAGCGATCCGCGGCGGGTCACACGGCGGTCACGCGGGCGCGGGCTCTCTGTTTCCAGTGTTACCGGGCGGAACTGGATCGCGAACGCGCACTGAAGAATGCGGGCGAGCTCGACACGGCGTCGGACGCACGTTTTCAATTCGGACTGCCGTTCGAGCCGGTCAACAAGCCGCGGCTCGCGATGCTCAAAGCCGAGAGGGTTTCTGCGCGCGCGGCGCGGCAGGCGGGCGCCGGAGTCTATGCGGACAAGCGGCGTCTTGCGCAAATCGCCGCGCGCCACGCGCTCGACGCGATGGCCGCAGGTCTCAAAGCGCGTCAGCTGTCGCGGGCCGGCGATGTCGATCGCCATCGCCTCATGGCCGACGCCATCCATGCCGCGGAGCTTCAGCTCCCCGAGTCGTGGCTGCCGTTTGTCGTGTCGCGCTGAAGGGGCGACGCGTGCGATACTAATGCCCATCGAACCCACTTTCCTGGTCATCACGCTGGTGGTCGGCCTCGCCATCGGCGCGCTCGTCGGCTGGCTCGCGTCCCGTCCGGCGCAGGCGCGTCTCCTCACCGAGCTCGAACGGGATCGCGCCGTCCACGCCGAGCGCCTCAAGGCGTACCAGGACGCCGAAGCCACGCTGCGCGACGCGTTCCAGGCGCTGAGCGCCGAAGCGCTGCAGAACGAACAACCGAAGCGTTTCTCGATCTCGCCGAAACCCGGCTGCGCGAGGCGCGCACCGAAGCGACGGCCGACATCGACGCGCGCAAGAAGGCCATCGAGGACTTGCTCGCGCCGATGGCGAAGACGCTCGAGCAGGTCGATCGCGAAATCAGGGACTCCGAGCGCCGCCGCGTCGAGAGCGGCGCGCAGCTGATGCAGCGCATCGCGTCGCTCGACACGACCGGGCAGGACCTGCGCGGCCAGACGGCGCGGCTCGTCGACGCGCTCAAGCGGCCCGGTGTCCGCGGCCGCTGGGGCGAGCTGCAGCTGAAGCGCGTCGTCGAGCTCGCCGGCATGCTCGAGCACTGCGATTTCGACGAGCAGCAGACGATCACCGCCGACGACGACGCCGCATGCGGCCCGACGTCATCGTCCGCCTGCCCGGCGGCAAGCACGTCGTCATCGACGCGAAGGCGCCGCTCGACGCGTACCTGAAGGCGCTCGACGCGCCCGACGAGGCGAGCGCGCCAGGCGCTGCTCGTCGATCACGCGCGGCAGGTGCGCACGCATCTCTCGCAGCTCGCCGCCAAGGGCTACGCCGCGCACGTCCATCCCGAGCCCGGACTTCGTCGTCATGTTCCTGCCGGGCGAGATGTTCTTCAGCGCCGCGCTCGAGCAGGATCCCTCGCTCATCGAGTTCGGTCGTCGAGCAGCGCGTCATCCCGGCGAGCCCGACGACGCTCATCGCGCTGCTGCGGGCGGTGGCGTACGGCTGGCAGCAGGAGGCGATGGAAGAGAACGCGCGGAAGATCAGCGAGCTCGGGCGCAACCTGTACGAGTCGGTCCGCGTCGCTGGGCGGACATTTCGACTCGCTCGGGGCGCGGCTGAAGTCGAGCCTCGAGGCGTACAATCGGGCGGTCGGATCGCTCGAAGGCAACGTGCTCGTGAAGGCGCGCAAGTTCAAGGAGCTTCAGGCGGCGAACGGCGGCGAAGAGATCAAGGCGCTCGAGCCGATCGATCGCGTGCCGCGGATGCTGCAGGCGCCAGAGCTGACCGACGGCCTGCCGTTCCACGATGCCGAAGTCGAGACCGAAGAAGTCGAAGCCGTCGAACACGTCTCCAGAAGCGCGCCCGTCCAAGGATGTCGCGCGGCCCTCCGCCGCGATAGGCCATCACTCCGTCTACGTCGTCTACCTGCGCAATCCGCGGGGCGACGGCAAAGCCGGCTACTACGTCGGCATGACCGGCCTGTCGCCCGAGCAGCGGTTCCAGAATCACAAGCACGGCATCAAGTCGGCCCGCGTCGTGAAGCGCTGCGGCGAACGCCTCGTGCCGCGCCTGTACGAGCACCTCAATCCGATGCCGTACGTCGAAGGCGAAGGAGATGGAGGTGTTCCTCGCCGACAGCCTTCGCAAGCGCGGATACGTGGTCTACGGCGGCCACTAATCGGACTTCTTGTCTTTTTCCTTCTCGTCCGAGTGAAATACGCGCTTCGTGTCCAGGCCGAAGGCAGGATTGTTACGGCTTCCCCCGATCCTTGATTCGGGATGACCGTGCGACCCTCCTTGCGGAACAGCGGGTCGATAATTTTGAGGAGTGCCGATTTGAAGCCCGTGGTCATCTGCGAGACCTTGGCGTCCATGTAGAGGTTGCCGTGGAAGTCCAATGTCTCGGGCTGCAGCGCGTATTGCCCGTTCAGTTGAACAGCGGCGCCAGGCACATCGAACGTCACGTTCGGCAGCGCGAGGACCCCATCGTTCAACGCGAAACGCCCCGTGAAGTCGGATGTGACTTTCTGCCGCTCGCCCTCCAGAGGCTTCGCGCTTCCGCGATGGCTCAACTCGTTGATTTTCTTCTGCACGTCGGGATTCGTGAAGCCCCCATCGTCGATCGCGAATTCGCCGTCGAGGTGCAGTTTCTCGACGACGTCCCGTTCGCCGGGCGGGAGCACTAACTTCGTTTTGAGCCTCAGCGCCCCCGTCATCGGCTTCTGGGCCTTCACCGCGAGCAGTAGAACATCTTCGATCCGCGCCTTATCCATCGTCACGTCGAGCGTGACCGTCCGGCCTTTCTTGCCCGGCGTCCCGACAACAGCGCCTTTGGCGACGAGCGACGTGTTGAGAAACGATCCGTCGATACGTTCGAGTATCGTGTTGCCATTGGTACCGTCGACGATGGCGTGATATTTCGTGTGGAGAGGCACGGGGTGTCCGCCGACAGTGACGGTGAACTCGGGTGTTTCAGTTTCGCCGTGGATGTCGATGCGTTCGAGCACGCCGCCGAAGTTGCCGTGCGCCGACAGGATGCCCGAGATGCCTTTGAAAACGCCAAGATCCGCCCGATCGAACGTAAACGTGCCGTCGAGCGGGGTCTGACCGGGGTCCTCGCTCTGCCAGGGGCCGAATCCCCCTTTTGTGACGATCTCGCCAGGAGGAATCGCGTTGGTGAGCGTCGCCTCGTACGGCATCGCCTGATCCGCGCCGACGTTGTGCATGAGCAAGTGGTGAATATCCCACACCTTCGGGTTCTTGCCTTGCTCGCGCGGGATGATCACCAGCCGGGCGTCGGTGGACACCAGATCGTCGATGACCACCTCGCGGGCGCCTCCGCCCTTGCGATTGCCTTCGCGCTTGGCCTCCCCTTCGCCTTTCTGGTCGCCGCCGCGCTTTCCGTCGCCTCCGCCTTCGGCCGAATTCGTGGATGGCTTGGTCGGGTTGTCGTGGTCGGGCGGGATTTCGATGTCGAGGCCGACGAGGTCAACGTGTGCCACGTGCTTCCGCCAGAGGCCAAGCAGAGACCCATCCACTGAGAAAGTCTTTACCGAGATGATCGGCGGCACGTCACGGCGGCCTTTGTGCCGCACGACAAGACCCGCCCCCTCCGCGTGCATGCTGGGCAGAAAGCGAACGTCGAGCTTGGCAAGTTCGACTTCGGAGTCGAGCCGATCCGCAAGCGTGGCAATAACCCGCTTGCGCATCCGTTCCGACGAGAGCGGTACGGTGACCGCGAGCGCTATGAGGCCCGCGACGAGCACGCCGGACGACGGCGACCAGGAACCAGCGGAGTTTCATTGAATTTACCGACAACCGGGGTGATGGCATTCGCAGCGAAGCTCGGTCTTGTCGCTCATTTCCTTGCAGTGCTCGCTGCAGTATTTCCCGTAGTCACCGCCCTTGGTGACCGTGCAGGTACAAGCTGGATGCGCGCATTTGTCGGTGTCTGCCACTGCCCACCTCCTGGAAAGTCGGCTGCCCGGATTGCCCTCACGGTTGAGGTTACCGGACTCCGCCGTCCTCTTATGGATTTCTTCTGCACCCCCCGTGCCGTCCTGCTCAAACGACTCAGTCTGGCCGGTGCTCGCCCGGCTCCCGTCGCCAATACATCAATGGATCACGCTGGGAGGCTCCTCCGCGCAGCGGTCGCACACATCTGCCGCTCCGTAGAACTCCGGCGAAATCCTCTCACCGCACTCCGGGCAGGTTCGGTACTTGGACAGACGCGCTTCGCGGGCGCCTTTAATCAGCGCGGAGAGCGCGTTCATCAAGGCCGTCTCCGGAAGGGCATGCCAGTACACCTCGCCGACCAGAAGTGGGGTGATGCTGAACCTTTCTTCTTCCCATTCGCCTGCGAACTCCGAGACTACGACCGTCTGATCGGTGAGGTGCACAATCACCTCCGGCGGCGCGCCGCCGGTGAAAAGGATCGAGCCGTCGCCGCCTTGCTGCTCATCCACCGGCTTGGGGAGTTGCGAGCTGAGAAAGGCGATCAGCTGCTCGAACCGTTCCGAGACATCCATGGGTATCCTCATCCTCAATTATCGGGCGGTTTCGACATTCCGATGACGCCGGCGCGGCACCTTTATCGCCTACCTTCGCAGCAGCACGTGGACGGCGCCAGCTCCTCCGTGGGATAACGGGGCATTCGCGTAGGCGAGCACCGAGGAGCTTGTTCTGAGGCACTCCCGGACACGCGGCTTCAGGATCGATACGTTCCCGTCCGAGTGCAGGCCGCGCCCGTGCACGATACAGACGCACCGGTGTCCTCTTTGACGGCTGCCTGCGATGAACCGCCTCACGCTCGCGCACGCCTCGTCTGCCGTTCGCCCATGCAAATCGAGCTCGTCCTCGACGGCGAACTCGCCGCGCTTCAGCTTCTTGACCTCGCGGCGGTCGACGCCAGGCGCAGCGAAATCGGCGTCTGGATCGTCGGAGTCGTCGGCCGACGCCGTCGCCCGCCGCGGCTCGGCGATCGGTGGAGCCTTCCGGATCCGCCCCCGCGGATCCCGGCGAAGCGGCACGACGTCAGCCATCTCGCGGTCGAATGCGGCGGCGTCGTCCGGATCGGGCACGTGGCTGCCGTGGGGCGGCTGTTTCCCCTCCCGTTTCTTCACCCCACAATTGTATCGAGTGCGAGAACATCGCATAGGATTAGCGGATGCGCGTCATCAATCGCACGGCCATCACCATCGTCGGCGCACAGCCCTATATCAAGTGGACGCTGCAGAAGGAAGCCGACTTCAACAAGGGCACGCTGACGGTTGCCCGCGCGAAGACCTACGGTTCGGCGTTCCTGCTGCCTGAGTTCGAGCTTGAAGAGGACCTTCAGGAATGGGTGGAGGAGAACGCCACGTGGATCTTCGAGCTGCAGCTCGCGGCGTGGACCGACGACGAAGCGTCGTGGCCCGCGTCGCGCGATCTCAAGACGTTCCGGGAATGGTTCCGCATCGACATTCACAACGTCGTCGTCGACGTTCCCGACGATGACATCGAAGGCGTGGAGCTCTGATGCTCATTCACATGGTCTGTTTCAAATACAAGCCCGAGTTCGATATCGCCGCGCGCACACAGCATCACGAGCGACTTCGAGGGCTCGCTGATATCAGCGGAATCGTCGAGTTGAAGGTCGGCTTCGACGTCGTCCGATCCGTGAGATCGTATGATGCGGGTCTGCTTATTACTTTTCGTGACCGGGCGGCGCTCGACGCATACGCGAAAGATCCTCGCCACGTTCCCGTCGCGCAACTCGGCGCCGCGAATTGCGACTCGGTCGTGACGGCCGATTTCGAGACGTAAAAACCGTGTTGGGCCTGGTGGGGCTGGTGGGTCAGGTGGGCCTGGTGGCATCCGGACCCGACTCACCTGGCCTACCCGACGCACCGGGCCTCTGCTAGTGCTGATTCGCCACGTCGTTGTACGGGGCGACGGCCAGCAGATGCCGTCCGACGATTTCCTGAATCACGACCGCCGGTTTCTCGACCAGCACCGCGTCCGCGCCGACGTAGTTCTGCCAGAGATACACCGCACGGCTGAAGTGTTCAGACAAGAACGGCGCGAGACCTGACGCAAACGAGTCGCGAATGATGACCGCTCGCGGCAGCTGCGATCCGGCAATCTCGGTCACGAGCCGTCCCACCTCGTCGGTCGGCCCGCCTCCAGGCGGCTCGACGACGCGCGCCTGGCGGGGCCGCCTGGGCAACAGTGCCAGGTCGGACTCGCGCAGCACACGCGTGAGCCCGATCATCCCCGCAAGGTCGCGCCCCGCGCCGTCACTTGTGACCGGCTCGAAGTCGCTGACGTCCCAAGGTGCCGGCACCGTCGGCACCTTCCTGCGCACGGCCTCGATGATTTCGCGATAGGCGACAAACGCCCCGCGATCGTTCCAATGCGTATCGGTCTTGTGATAGAGACGGTCGTCCCGCTTGGCCTCGAACAGCGCCGGCCGCACGTCCACGAGCGCGAGATCCGTTGTCTGGCGTAGATATGCGAGGAGCTGGTCGGTTCTCGACTGGCCGCCGACCTGATGCAGCGACGCAGGCAGCTGTTCGGGGTAGATGACGTGCTTGTCCGGCGCGATGGTGAAGACGAATGCGACGCCGCGCTCGTTCAGCCAGTCGTTGGTCGCCACGAGCGTGTCGCGCCATGCGTGGAGCTCTTCGGGAGTGAACGGCGTTTCGGCGACGTAATCGTCGAGCGCCGAGTCGTCCGCATAGAACAGCCAGCCGTCGCGGCCTTTGATGACGGTCGAGGACGGTGACACGCCAAGCCAGAAAAGCCGCGTCTCACCAAACCAGCGGACGAGAGCCGCGCGGAAGCCAAAGTGATCGTCGAACCATTGGCCCAGACCGCCGCCGAAGCTGGCGACCGATTTCCACGAGCCGTCGAGCCGGGGGAACGTGGCCATCTCGCGATTCTCGGCGACGGGGTCGGCGCCGTCGGCTCCTGCGAGGTTTGCGGCCAGCGGCAGACCGATCACCACGAGGAACAGTGCGACCAGAACGGCATTCCAGGGCCCGGGCCGGACTTCACGAGACCGTTCGTAGCGCGGGACTTTAGTCCCGCCGTGGGTGCTCATCAGAACCGGAAATAGATGAATGGGTTGTACGCGCGCGCCGCCACGTGCATGATCGAGGCGACCAGTAACACCAGAAGCGTTGCCGTGCTGGCGGCGGCGAACCCCCGCGCCAGGGCGGGCCGCGGCGCCTGTTCAGCCCAGCGGGCGAGCGCCGGCACGAGTGGCAGCGATCCGATCGTGCCCGCGACAAGCGCGAGGGCCACTTCGGGCGTCACGTACCACGCGACCGTGAACGGCGTGGGCGCACCGGGACTCAGCCCCGCCATCGCCTTCAGAAACGCGATGGCGCCGGTGAGGGTGTCGGCCCGGAAGAAGACCCACCCGATCATGACGATGACGAGCAGATACACGTGCCTGACGGGTCTCGGCAGTCGCCCGACCGCGTCGGCAAGTCCGAGACGCTCGATCACGAGGAACGTTCCGTGAAACAGTCCCCAGACGACGAAGTTCCACTTGGCGCCGTGCCACAGGCCGCAAAGGAAGAAGACGGTGACGAGGTTCACATACATGCGGACCGGCGTCACGCGGCTTCCGCCGAGCGGCACATACAGGTAGTCGCGGAACCAGGTTGAAAGCGAGATGTGCCACCGCCGCCAGAATTCCTGGACGGTCTCGGCGATGTAGGGCCACCGGAAGTTTTCCGGAAAGCGGAAGCCGAACATCCGCCCGAGGCCGATGGCCATGTCGGAGTACCCGGAGAAATCGAAATAAATCTGCAGCGTGTAGCAGACGATGCCGAGCCACGCAAGCGGGGCCGTCAACTGGTCCGCTGGCGTGCCGAAAATCCGGTCCGCCGGGCCGGCGACGATGTTCGCGACGAGCACCTTCTTGGCCAGGCCGACGACGAAGCGCCGCACGCCGTAGGCAAAGTCGTCGAGCCCGACCACGCGGCGGGCGAGCTGATCGGCGATGTCACGGTACCGGATGATGGGGCCGGCGATGAGCTGAGGGAAGAGCAGCAGATACAGCGCCGCATGGACCGGGCTCTTCTGCGCGATGGCGTCGCCGCGGTAGACGTCGACCACGTATGAGATTGCGTGGAACGTGAAGAACGAGATCCCGATCGGCAACAGCACCTGAGGGACGGCAACCGGATTGACGCGCAGGATCAGAAACAGCGCGTTGACGTTGTCTGCGAAGAAATTCGCGTACTTGAAGACGCCGAGAACGACGAGGTTGACCGAGACGGCAAACACGAGCAGCGGCTTTGCGGCCTCACGCCGCCGATCGATGGCGATGGCGATCCAGTAGTTGAACGCGATCGATCCCAGCATCAGCCAGGTGAACGGACCCCCGCCTTTGGCGTAGAAGATCACGCTGGCGACGAGCAGCACCCAGTTGCTTACGATCGCGGGGCCCCACCCCCGCTCGCTCGCGCTCGGCGGCGCGGCTTCGCCGCGCTTCCCTCCGGCGCCTCGCGCTGGCCGCAGGCGCTTTGCTCGAGGCAGATGCAGAGCAGGAGGCAGAAAATACAGACCGAGCAGGACCGGGAGAAAGAGAAAGAGGAATGTCGGTTCGGTGAAAAGCACGAGGGTGCAAATAGAATATCAACAACGCCGCCCGCGGCGTTGGAATGGTGTGATATGCGCGCATGGCTGATGGACTCCTATGAAGGAGTCGACAAGCTGCGTCTGGGCGAGGTCGCCGATCCTCAGCCGAAGCAAGGCGACGTGCTTCTGGGCGTGCGTTTCGCTGCCCTGAACCCGGCGGACGCGTTCCTCGCGCAGGCGATGTACCCGGCCAAACCTCCGCTTCCCCACATCCTCGGCCGCGACGGCGTGGGTGTCGTGCTGGACGTGCACCCGAGCGTGAAGAACGTGGCCGTTGGCGAGACGGTGGGAATCGTGCGCTCGGAGGCCGGCGTGGAAGTGTGGGGAACGCTGGCCGAAAAGGTGGTGGTTCCCGCAGACAGCCTCGTGCCGGTTCCGCCAGGATGGTCGGCTGAGGAGATGGCGGGCGCGCCGTTGGTTTTTCTGACCGCCTGGCAAGCTCTCTTGCAGTGGAGCGAACCGCCGGCTCCGCCGCCCAGGCGCTCGGTGCTGCTGGTGACCGGCGCTTCCGGCGGCGTTGGAGTGGCGTCTGTGCTGCTGGGCAAGTCGATGGACCTCGCGGTCGTGGCGCTGTCGCGAAGTGTCGAGAAGGCAGCCAGGCTGAAGGCACTGGAAGCCGACTTCGTCTTCGACCCGGGCGATCCGGAGTTGCGCAAGAAGGTGCTTGCGGCAATCGCCCCGAACAAGGTCGACCTCGTCATCGACAGTGTGGGAGGCGCGCTGTTCAACCAGCTCGTCTCCATGCTCGGTTATGGTGGCCGCATCAGCGTGGTTGGAAGGAGCGCCGGCGTGGTGCCGGACTTCAACACCGCGTCGCTGTTTTTCCGGAGGAACCGGATTGGAGGTGTCACTGTCTCGGATTACACGCCGCAGGTCGCCCGGCCCGCATGGAACGAGATTGTCGGCCGGCTGGCCGCCATCGGCAGGCGCCCGGTGGTGGACCGCATTTTCCCGTTCGAGGAGGTGAAGCCGGCGTTCGCGCGACTGCAACAGGGGCCCATGGGGAAGGTGATCTGTACGTGTCGCAGGCTGATCTCTCGCTCGCGTCGGCCGCGAGATCGCGCCTCGAGAACGAAAAGGATTAGACTCTCAGCAATGACCGAAACGACCCTCACCCCGTCGCGATTGTGGAAACGCCTGACCGTCGACCAGCGACTGCAGGCGGCGCGCGCCTTCTGGCACGACGACCAGGCGACCGACGATCAGCTCCAGGCCGTGCTGCTCATCGCGCAGCAGAAAAAGTTCCGCCCCAAGACCGTCATCGCGCTCGACGTCGATCGCAAGGCGCGCCATCTGGCGAGCCTGCCGACGCTTCCCGACGCGCTCGCCGCCCGCGCGCTCATCGTCTATCACCTCGCCGAGCAGCGGCCGATGATGGGCGCGTTTCTCGACGCGCTCGGCATCGCGCACGAGAACGGGCTCATCCAGGAGGACAAGCGTGACGCCCGACCCGGCGAAGGTGGCGCCGGCCGCCGCGCAACTCGCGCAGCAGTTTCCGGCCGACGACGTGTCGCTCTATCTGAACACGCTGCTGTGTCAGGACCCGGAGACGTGGGAGGCGCTGCGAGGGCTGCCCGAGTTACAGGGTGTGTCGGTGTGAGCAGGACTAGCAGGTCCTGCGCTGACGTCCTCCTGCGCTACGTCCGCCTACGCCTGCGATCGTCGTAGCGCGGGTCGTGACCCGCATCGTCCTGCGCCGTCCGCCCGCGATCGTCATCGTGCGGGCTTGAGACCTTCAGGCCTGTTCGACGAGCGGTAGCAGCACCTCGAACGTCGTGCCCTAGCTTCGGCGCGGTCGAGAACGTCACCGTGCCGCCGGCCTCCTTGGCGATGCCGTAGACGATCGACAGGCCGAGGCCGGTGCCCTTTGACGGGTCCTTGGTCGTGAAGAACGGCTCGAAGACGTGCCGCTGCACGTCGGGATCGATGCCGGCGCCGGTGTCGCGCACCGCGATCCGGGCGTAGCGGCCGGCGGCAGTCGCCGGATACCGCAGCGCGCCGGTCGCTCGTCGAGCGCGATGGCGTCGACGCGAACGTCGATGGTGCCGCCCTCCGGCATCGCGTCGCGCGCGTTGACGACCAGATTCATCAGCACCTGTTCGATCTGGCCGGGCTCGACGCGCACGAGCGGCGGCGCGCCGGGCGTGTGCGAGCGCAGCGTCACACCGTCGCTCAGCGAGCCGCTGCAGCATGCTCTCGAAGCCCCGCGCGACCGCGTGCAGGTCGAGCACCTGCGGCTCGAGCGCCTGCCGGCGGCTGAACGCGAGCAGCTGCCGCGTCAGCGCCGCGCCGCGCTCGGCCGCCTTGCGGATTTCCTCCGCGTCGATTCGTCGCCGGGTCGTCCGGCTGCAGCCGCAGCGCGAGCAGATCGCTGCAGCCGATGATGGCGGCCAGCACGTTGTTGAAGTCGTGCGCGACGCCGCGCGCGAGCCGGCCGACCGCCTCCATCTTCTGCGCCTGCCGGAGCTGCTCCTCGAGCGCCCGCTTCTCGGTGATGTCCTCGGCGATGCCCTCGAAGCAGCTCAGGCCGTCCTCGAGATCGACGACGCGCGCCGTGAGCCGGACGATGATCGGCGTGCCGTCCTTCCGCTTCCAGGTCGACGTCGGTCGTCAGCCGGTCCGCTTGCGGACCTGAACCGTGCGATGAGCGCCGCGCGATCGGCCGGCGAATTGTAGACCTCGGTCATGTTGAGCGCCATCAGCTCTTCGACCGAATCGTAGCCGAGCATGCGCGGCGAGCGCCGGGTTCGCGTCGAGAATCGAGCCGTCCATCGTCGTGCGGTAGATGCCGTACGCCGCGCCCTGAATGAGCGATCGGTAGCGCGCCTCGGACTTGCGCAGGCCGATCCTCGGCGTCCTTCTGGCGCGTGATGTCGCGCGCAATCGCGTGGACGCCGGACGATCGCGTCGCCGTCGTAGACGAGCTGCACGTGCTGGCCGACCCAGATCGTCTCGCCGTCCTTGGTGACCGCCGGGAACTCGAAATACGTGGTCGCGATGCGTCTCGGCGATCTGCCGCGCGTACAGCGTCGCCGGCCGCGTGCGCGATAGTCGGGCCGGATCAGCGTCAGGAAATGGCGGCCGATGCAGCTCGTCCTCGGTGTACTTCATCACGCGCGCCGCCGTCGGGTTCACGTACGTGAAGCGGCCGTTCGCGTCGCAGTAGTAGATGAGATCCTGCGCGTGCTCGACGATGTGGCCGCAGGCGCTGCTTCGCTGGCGCGCAGCGCTTCCTCGGCGCGCCTGCGCTCGGTGACGTCGCGGTAGTTGACGACGACCGCGCCGACGGCGGGCTCGTCAGCCGGTTCACCGCGATCGCCTCGATGGAGCGCCACGATCCGTCCTTGTGACGCATGCGGTACTCACGCTGAATCGGGACGCCCGGACGCCGCAGACAATCTGCGAGCAGCGTCCGCGCGTCGACCAGATCGTCAGGGTGCAGCAGCTCGAACGCGCTGTCGGCCGAGCCGCTCGTCGAGCGCGTAGCCGAGCAGCCGCGCCGACGATTGGCTCGCGAAAGTGATCACGCCCTCGGCGTCCAGCAGGACGATCGCGTCGGAGCTGTTCTCGACGAGCGCGCGAAAGAGACGGTCGGTATCCACGCCGCCCGGCGGCGGTGAGGGAGGTGACATCAGCTCGCCCGCTGCCGGTGCCGGCGAGGGCGGGTTGTTTTCATGTCGCGCATTCTGCCAGAATCGCAGGGGCAAAGTCACCGAGTCGGTTGCACAGACATGCGCAAACCGGTCATTCTGATCACCGGCGCCGGCGGCGAAATCGGCCACGGCCTCGTCGACGCGGCTTCGCTCGTCGGGTCCGCCCATCATCACGCTCGACGTCAGCCCGCTCGACCCGGCGCTGGCGCCGCTCGTGACGCGCGAGTTCACCGGGTCGATCACCGACACCAACCTGCTCGACCGCATGCTCGCCGAGTTCGAGGTCGATCTGCGTCTTCCACCTCGCCGCGCTGCTGTCGACGCGGGCCGAGTTCACGCCGGTGACGGCGCATCACGTCAACGTCGAAGGGACGCTCAACCTGCTCGAGTTCGCGCAGCGGCAGGGCGAATCGCACGGCCGGCCGGTCGTCTTCGTCTATCCCGTCGTCGATCGCCGCCTACGGCATGCCCGGATCTCGACGACCAAGGCGCGGCGGGCCGCGTGCGCGAGGACGAGTTCGCGCATCCGACGACGATGTACGGGTGCAACAAGCTGTACTGCGAGCAGCTCGGGCGCTACTACGCGCGGCACTACAAGCAGCTGTCGGCCGACGCGCCGGCGCGCCGCGTCGACTTCCGGTGCGTGCGCTTCCCGGGCCTGATCTCCGCGATGACGACTGCCGTCCGGGCGGCACGTCCGACTACGCGTCGGAGATGATCCACGCGGCGGCCAAAGGCGAGCCGTACGCCTGCTTCGTCCGGCCCGACACGACGATTCCGTTCATGGCGATGCCCGACGCCGTCGACGCGCTGCTCGACGCTCGCGGCGGCGCCGCGCGAGCGGCTGACGCGGACCGCCTACAACGTCAGCGCGTTCAACCCGTCGGCCGCCGAGATCCGCGACGGTCGTGCTGGCGGCGTTTCCCGACGCGATCGATCACCTACGAGGTCGACGAGAAGCGTCAGGGCATCGTCGATTCGTGGCCGGCGGACGTGGACGACTCGGCCGCGCGCGCCGACTGGGGATTCGATCCCGCCTACGACTTCGATCGCGCGTTCCGCGAGTACCTCATTCCGACGATTCAGCAGCGCTACCGCACGATGACTGATCGTGTGCGTGACCGCGTTTGCGCCGGCGACCGTCTCGAACGTCGCCTGCGGCTTCGACGTGCTCGGCTTCGCGCTCGACGCGCCGGGCGACGAGGTGACGGCGCGGTTCACGGGGGTCCCGCCCGGCGTCCGCATCGACGACATCACCGGCGACGACGGGCGGCTGCCGCGCGAGGCGGCGCGCAACACCGCCGGCGTCGCCGCGCAGGCGCTGCTGCACGGCGCTCGGCGAGCGGCGCGGCGTCGCGCTGACGCATCCGCAAGGGACTGCCGCTCTCGAGCGGCCTCGGCGGCAGCGCCGCGAGCGCCGCCGCCGCGGTCGTCGCCGTCGACGCGCTGCTCGACGCGCACGCCGTCCGTCGAGACGCTGATCGCCTGCGCGCTCGAAGGCGAGCGGCTCGGCGCCGGGTCGGCGCACGCCGACAACATCGCGCCCGCCATCTGCGGCGGCTTCGTGCTCGTGCGCCGTGCGAGTCCGCCCGACATCATCCGGCTGCCGGTGCCGGCCGGCCTGACGGCCGTCGTCGTCCACCCCGATCTCGAAATCGAGACGGCGCGGGCCCGCGCGCTGCTCGGCGACACCGTGCCGCTGGCGGACGCCATCCAGCAGTGGGCGAACCTCGGCGCGTTCGTGGACGGCCTGCACCGCGCCGACTTCGCGCTGATCGCGCGCGTCGCTCGAAGACACGATCGCCGAGCCGCGCCGCGCCCCGCTCGTGCCGGGGCTGGCGGCGATCAAGCGGGCCGCCGTCGACGCCGGCGCGCTCGGCTGCAGCCTGTCGGGATCCGGCCCGTCGCTGTTCGCGCTGTGCCGCGACGTGAAAGCCGCCGCGGCGGTGGCGGCGGCCATGACCGCCGCCGTTCGCGCCGAGATCGGCGGCGACCCGCAGACCTACGTGTCCTCCGATCGCTCCGCAGGGCGCGCGCGTCGTGTCCGCATGCGCTTCGTAACGACGCGCGGCCGAGGCGCCGGCCGACCTCGCTCGAGTGGGCGCTGTTCGACGGGCTGGCGCCCGACGGCGGCCTCTACGTGCCGGAGTCGATCGACCCGCTGGACGGCCGAGCGAGCTCGCGCGGCTTCCCGTCGCGGTCGCTGACCGAGATCGGCCATTCGCGTGCTGCGGCCGTTACATCGCGCGGAGAACTCGACGACGCCGACGCTCGACGCGATCGTCGCGCGAGGCGCTGAACTTTCCGATTCCGCTCGTCGAGGTCGAGCCGGGCGTGCTACGCGCTCGAGCTGTTTCACGGTCCGACGCTCGCGTTCAAGGACGTCGGCGCGCGCGTGATGGCGCGGCTGATGTCGGCGCTCCACGATCGGAGGCGACCGACGACGGTGCTGGTCGCGACCTCCGGCGACACCGGCAGCGCCGTCGCGCACGCGTTCTACCGCGTGCCGCACACGCGCGTCATCGTGCTGTATCCGGACGGCCGCGTCAGCCCGCACGCAGGAAGCGCAGCTGACGATGTTCAACGCCGAGCCGGACACCAACGTGCGCGCCTACGCGGTCGCCGGCAGCTTCGACGACTGCCAGCGGCTGGTGAAGGCCGCGTCCGCCGACGCCGACCTGCTCCGGCGCGTGCGCCTCACGTCGGCCAACTCGATCAACATCGGCCGGCTGCTGCCGCAGATGGTCTACTACTTCCACGCGATCGCGCAGCTGGGCGCGCCGCGCCCGGCCACGGCGCGTCGTGTCGACGCCGAGCGGCAACTTCGGCAACCTGACCGCCGGGCTGATGGCCAAGCGGGCCGGGCTGCCGATCGCCGCGCTTCGTGGCGGCGACCAACGTCAACGACGTCGTGCCCGCGTATCTCGCGACCGGCCGCTTCGAGCCGCGGCCGTCGATGCAGACGATCGCCAACGCGATGGACGTCGGCAACCCGAGCAACTTCGATCGCATGTTGTGGCTGTACGGCGGCGACGTCGACGCCATGCGCCGCGACATCGTCGGCAGCCGTCACGACGATGACGAGGTGCGCGCGACGATTCGGCGCGTCTACGACGAGCGCGGATATCTGCTCGACCCGCACAGCGCGATTGCGTATCTGGGGCTGAAGGAGCACGCGCGACGGCGACGCCGGGCATCTTTCTCGCGACGGCGCACCCGGCGAAGTTTCACGAGATCGTCGAGTCGATCATCGGTCTGACCATCGAGAACGCCGGCGGTCCGCCCGAGCCCCTGGCCGACGCGCTCGCCCAACCGCGTCACCTGATGCCGCTCGTCGCATCCCTCGACGCCGTCAAGGACGTCTGCTTGAGTGAGGCCGAGCCGATCGTACCGATACCGGGTCGGTGGTCCTCGACGAGTCTGTGGGTGCACGGCGTGCAGCCGACCGATCGGACGAGGCCGGAGCTCGTTCGCGAGTTCGTGCGCGACTTGTACCGGCACGAATTGCGCCGGCTGCGTGAGCGGCTGCTGGACCGCGAGTTCCCGAAAAAAGAATACGCCGCCCACGTGATTTCGCTGCGGAAGCGCTATCGCGTCATCTCGATGTCCGCGGCTGAGTGGCTGGAGTAGGAAGGCTGACGATGTGTGCAGGACTGAAGTCCTGCGCCACGAGTCGTAGTCCGGCTAGCCGGACGTCCTGCGCTACAGGAGGAGTGGTTCGCACAAGGCTGTCGTGGCGCGGGTCTTAGCCCGCTCATACGTGATGATCGTCTCTGCGGGCTCGGCGGCCTCTGCGTTGATCGCCTTTTCACACCCCGAACTCGCGACGGATGGCGGCGAGAATCTGCTGTGGCGGCGAGGCGGCGTCAACGATGAGCGCGTCGCCGGGCTCTTCGCGATCGGCGCGCAGGTACACGAACCGCACCGATCGGAGTTGATCGCGGAGCGTGTGCCGGTCGCGCTCTTTCACCGCCGAGCACGCCACGACCGTGTGCTCGCGCCGATCGATCGCGCGCTCCACGATTGCCCGGAGCGTGCCGATCCAGGGCGCGCGATCGGCGTCGCCGAGCGGAACGCCGGCCCGCATCTTCTCGATGTTGTGGGCGGGATGCAGATCGTCGGCGTCCACAAACGGCCAGCCGAGCGCCGCGGCGAGCGCCCGTCCGATAGTGGTCTTGCCAGCGCCGGCCGCGCCCATGATGATGATCACCACAACCATGATTGTAATCGAAATCCGCGAACCCGGGGATCCGGACGTCCTGCGGCCGGCCGAGCGGCCGCGGCCGGTCCCGGGCCCGGACGAAGTCCTCATCAAGGTGGCGGCCGCCGGCGTCAATCGTCCGGACGTGATGCAGCGGCGGGGCAGTACCCGCCGCCGCCCGGCGCGTCGGACATTCCCGGGCTCGAGGTCGCCGGCACGATCGAGGCAGTCGGCGCCGGCGTGCCGCGATTGGCGCGTCGGCGACGCCGTCTGCGCGCTCGTGACCGGCGGCGGCTACGCCGAGTACTGCGTGGCGCCGGCGCCGCAGTGCCTGCCGGTTCCCCGCGGGCATGGACTTCGTCGCCGCCGCGGCCATTCCCGAGACCTTCTTCACCGTGTGGACCAACGTGTTCGAGCGCGGCCGCCTGAAGCCGGGCGAATCGATCGCTCATCCACGGCGGCTCGAGCGGCATCGGCACGACCGCGATTCAGCTGGCGCGCGCGTTCGGCGCGCGCGTGTTCGCGACGGCCGGCTCGGCGGAGAAGTGCGCCGCCTGCGAGCGGCTCGGGCGCCGAGCGCGCGATCAACTACCGCGACACCGATTTCGTCGCCGCCATTCGCGAGGCGACCGGCGGCCGCGGCGTCGACGTGATTCTCGACATGGTCGGCGGCGACTACGTGCAGCGCAACCTCGACGCGCTCGCCGTGGACGGCCGCCTCGTGCAGATCGCGCGCTCGGCGGCGCCAAGGCGCAGATCAACATGGCCGCCGATCCTGCAGCGCCGCCTGACGATGACCGGCTCGACGCTGCGTGCGCGATCGGTCGCGGAGAAAGGCGCGATCGCGCGAGCGCTGCGCGAGCACGTGTGGCCGCTCCTCGAATCGGGCGCCGTGCGGCCGGTCGTCTTCGCGACGTTTCCGCTCCGCGACGCCGCCGAGGCGCACCGCCTGATGGAGTCGAGCGCGCACATCGGCAAGCTGGTGCTCGTCGGATGGTGGAGTATGAGATTCCGCGACTCCATCGATGCCAACATCGACGAGCCTGCAAATCACGACACGCAAGGTCGGCACCGGCGCGGCGGCGACCGCCGGCAAGAAGTGACCGTGCACTACACCGGCTGGCTGTACGACGAGGCGCCGCCGACCATCACGGCAAGAAGTTCGACAGCTCGCGCGATCGCGGCGAGCCGTTCGCGTTCCGGCTCGGCGCCGGCATGGTGATCCGCGGCTGGGACAGGGCGTCGCCGGCATGAAGGTCGGCGGCACGCGCACGCTGGTCATTCCGCCGACCTCGGCTACGGCGCCGCGGCGCCGGCGGCGTCATTCCGCCGAACGCGACGCTGGTCTTCGACGTCGAGCTGCTCGGCGTGAAGTGACCGCCCGTTGCCATTTTCCCGCGAATCGTTCGTCGCCCTTCGGCATCGCAACTACCGGCTGATCTGGATCGGGCTGCTCGTCTCGATGACCGGATCGACGATGCAGAACGCGGCGCTGCTGTGGCACGTGTCGCTGCTCGTGCCGCCGGAGCGGAAGGGCCTGGCGCTCGGCCTGGTCGGCCTCGTCAAGGTCGTGCCGATCGTCGTCTTCTCGATGGTCAGCGGCGTCGTGGCCGACGCGTGGAACCGCCGGCGGCTGATGCTGTTCACGCAGACCGGCTCGGCGCTCGTCGTCGGTGGCGCTGGCGGTCGCTGGCGTTCCGCGGACTGTCGGCCGTCTGGCCGATCTACGCGCTGGCCGCGCTCGGCGCCGCCGTCGGCACCTTCGACCTGCCGGCCCGCCAGGCGCTCGTGCCGATGCTCGTGCCGCGCGAGCACCTGCCGAACGCGATCAGCCTCAACACGATCATGTTTCAGACGGCGTCGGTGGCCGGCCCGGCGCTCGGCGGCGTGCTGATCGCGGCGACCGGCGTCGGCTGGGCGTACGTCGTCAACGCCGCTGTCGTTCGGGTTCGTGATCGTCGCGCTGCTGATGATGCGCGACGTGCCGGCGCGCCAGCCGTCGGACAGGCCGGATCGCGCGACGATGTGTCGTGGCACGCGGCGCTCGAAGGGCTGCGGTTCGTCTTCCGCTCGCCGCTCATCCGATCGACGATGCTGCTCGATTTCTTCGCGACGTTCTTCTCGTCGGCGACGGCGCTGCTGCCGATCTTCGCGCAGGACATCCTGCAGGTCGGCGCGCAGGGCTACGGCTGGCTGTACGCCGCGCCGGCGGTCGGCGCGCTCGTCACCAGCGTCGCGATGGTGCCGCTCACGCGAGCGGATCGAGCGCCGCGGGCCGACGCTGCTGTGGGCGGTCGCGGGCTACGGCCTCGCGACCGTCGTCTTCGGCCTCTCGCGATCGTTCTGGCTGACGTTCGCGTGTCTGGCGCTGACCGGCGCGACCGACACCGTCAGCATGGTCATCCGGAACATCGTCCGCCAGCTCGAGACGCCGGATCGGCTGCGCGGCCGGATGATCGGCGTCAACATGGTGTTCTTCATCGGCGGGCCGCAGCTCGGCGAGTTCGAGGCGGGCGTGGTCGCCAACTGGCTCGGCGCGACGTTCTCGGTCGTCAGCGGCGGCATCGGCTGCCTGATCGCGACCGGCTGGGTGGCCGCGACGACGCCGGCGCTGCGCCGGTATCGCGGCGACGAGCCGGCGCGGGTGGCAGAGCCCGTGAGGAGCGACGTCCTCAACGCCGTGCCCGAGGCGGTGGACACCGCCAACCGCTAGGACACCAGGCGCGCACGCTAGCCGGCTCCGCGACCAGAGCGGCTATTTGTCCGGCGTGAACTCGATCGTGATCTCGGGGTCGAAGTTGATCTTCGCCCCCGGCACACCCTTCAACGCGACCTTCGCATCGTCGACGCTTCGGACGCCTTGCAGCCGCGGCAGGATCGCCTCGTCCCTGGTCACCTCATCGAAATCCAAATCGAGCAAGGTGACGCGTTGTCCGTCGACGAACGGGCTGCTCGTGCGGACGAGATGGCCGGACGGCTCGACGCCGATTGAGAGACGCGCGCCCGTAAGCAGCTGCTTGACCATCGCCATCTGCTGGGGCGAGCCCCGCGGCGCGGCCGGCGGCGCCGTGTCGGCGGGCGCCTTGGGTGTCGGGACGATGATGCGCAGCAGCATGTTGCCGTCTGGCTGGCGCGCGAGCCCGAACGTGACGGCCTGACCGTCGGTGACTCCTGGCGCGCGAACGGTCATGCCGCCAGGCGCGGGCGGCTGCTGGCTGATACGTACCTGGGTGATGTCGGTGAAAGCATAGACGATGGCACGTCCCTGAGCGTCCCCGTCGGTGATGGGCATCGATGACACGTAGGTCACCCCCGATCCCAATGACGTCGCCGCCGCGCGCGCTTGATCTTCGGAGATCGGGTTGACGTCCTGGGCGCCGCCGCCGCCAAAAGCGGCCAGCGCGCGGAGTTGGGACAGCGCCGCGCCGGTCAGGGTCCGGCCTTCGGCCGTGTACACCACCGCCCCGGGCACCCACCGGTCGGGATTGTCGGAGCGGCTCTGGACGGCGACATCGCCGCGAACGCCGTGCGCCCGGGTGACCAGGCCGACGCTGACCGTCGGCTGGTCCACCTCAGTCCTCGAAATCGACGCGGACCCCGAGGTTCTGTCGGCCGGCTGCGGCCCGCACGACCGTGCGGATCGCCTTCGCGGTGCGCCCGCCTCGTCCGATCACCTTGCCCAGCTCGCCCGGCGCCACCTGGACGGTGTAGACGGGGCCCCGGTCGTCGTAGGTCTCGGCCACACGCACGGCGTCAGGGTCATCGACGAGCTCACGACACAGGAACTCGACGAGCTCCTTCACGTCCTCACTCCGCGCTCGCGGGCTCCTCGGCGGCCGCGGCTTCCGCGGGCGCCTCAGCATCCCCCTCCGCGGAGGCATCCGCTCCCGCGGATGCCTCGTCAACGGCGTCCGGTGCGGCCTCCGCGGCTGCAGCCTCTGCCGGCGCGTCGACGGCCTCGGCCTGCTCGCCGGGAGCGATCGCTTCCTCGCCCGGGTGCTCCGCGTCCACGGCCGGCTCGGCGATGGGGGCCTCGGGGGCCACGTGGGTCTCCTCGTCCGTCTCGCCCTTCGCGGCCTTGGCTTGGGCCTTCTTCGACAGCTTCTCCTTGGCAGGGCGCTCGGGTCGAGGCGCGGAGGACCCCGCGGACGGGCGCTCGGCCACGAACTTCTCCCAGATCCCGATCTTCGTCATGAGGTTGCGGACCTGGTTGGAGGGCTGGGCGCCGACCCTGAGCCAGTGCAGCGCCCGCTCCTCATCGATCTCGATCAGGGAGGGCTCGGACAACGGGTGGTACTTCCCGATGATCTCGATGAAGCGGCCGTCGCGGGGGCTCCGTTGATCGGCCACCACGACCCGGTAGAAGGGCCGCTTCTTCGCGCCCATCCGCCGCAACCGGATCCTCGTTGCCATGTCTTCGTTCTCCCTGTCGTCGTTCCGTCTCGTCGCTCTACCGCTTCGGAAGCCTCGCGGTGGGGACCTTCATCCCCGGCACGCGCTTGCCGCCCATCATCGTCCGCATCATCTTCCTCGCACCCTCGAAGTCCTTGAGCAGCGAGTTGATGTCGGCGGTCGTGACCCCGGATCCGTTCGCGATCCGCAGGCGGCGCGACCCGGAGATGATAGCGGGATTCCGGCGCTCTCCCGGGGTCATGGACAGGATGATGGCCTCCGCGCGTCGCAACTCACCCTCGTCCACGGCCTCGGCGATGTCCTTCATCGCTCCACGACCTCCCGGCATCCCGGGCAGCATCTTCATCAGGTCCTGGATGGGTCCCATCTTCCGGAGCTCGCGGAGCTGCGCCAGGAAGTCCTCCAGGTTGAACTGGCCGGAGAGCATCTGCTCCGCTGCGGCAGCCGCGGCGTCGCGGTCCACCTTCTCCTGGGCCTTCTCGACCAGCGTGAGCACGTCGCCCATGCCCAGGATCCGCCCGGCCATGCGGTCCGGATAGAAGGGCTCCAGGTCCTCGACCTTCTCACCCACGCCCACGAAGAAGATCGGTCGCCCCGTGACATGGGTCATCGAGAGCGCAGCCCCGCCACGGGCGTCCCCGTCGAGCTTGGTGAGGATGAAGCCCGTGGTATCCACCTCGCGCATGAACTCCCGCGCCTGGACGACGGCGTCCTGGCCCGTCATGGCGTCACAGGCCATGAGCACGTGCTGTGGTTTCGTGACGTCCTTGATCTTCCTCGCCTGGCGCATCATGTCGGGGTCCACGTGGAGGCGCCCAGCGGTGTCCACGATGGCGACGTCGGAGCCGGTGCGCTGGGCTTCCTTCACGCCGTTCTTCGCCAGCCGGACGGGATCGTTGCCTTCCGACCACACGGGAACGCCGATCTCGCGACCCAACGTCCGGAGCTGCTCGACGGCGGCCGGACGCTCGAGATCGGCCGCGATCAGGATCGGGCGCCTGCCTTTGGACTTCAGGTGGAGGGCGAGCTTGGCGCACGCGGTCGTCTTGCCCGACCCTTGGACGCCCGCCATCATCACCACGGTCGGCGAAGCGCCCGAGAGGGTGAAGGGCGCGTGCTCGCCGCCGAGGGTGACCGTGAGCTCCTCGTCCATGACCTTCACGACCTGCTGGGCAGGTGTGATGCTCTTCATGACCTCCTCGGACATGGCCCGGACACGGACGCGATCCAGCAGGTCATCCACCACGTCGACGGCGACGTCGGCCTCGAGCAGGGCCGTGCGGATCTGCCCGAGCGCGTTCTCCACCTGCTTGGGATGGAGCTTTCCCCTCGAACGAAGCTTCTTGAAGACACCGTCCAGACGGTCGCTCAGTGTGTCGAACATATCTAGGAAGAAGATCGGGGAGCCGTAGCCGGTCGGGTACGGTCGCGGCCTAGTGTATCGACAAGGAGACCGGGGGTTGGAGACCGAGCACGCCGCGGACGGAGCGCGCCGCCTCGAACGGCAGCTCATCGTGCTGCGCTGGTTCTTGGCGTGCTTCGGCGCGATCCAGCTCGCGTACGCGGTCCGCGACCGGGCGGATGAGCCCACCTACGTGATGGCCCTCGGCGCGGCCATCGTCCTCGGGCTCACCGCCGGGAACCTGCTCCTGGGCCGAGCCCTCGACACGGCGGGCCCCGGTCGACTCCGCCTCATGGGCGCGGTGGCCTTCGGACTGGATGCGGCCGCCGTGCTCGGTCTCGTCTGGCTGTCCTCGGATGGCCCCGCGGACCCGGTCTGGGTGATCGGGTACCTGCTCCCCCTCGAGGGCGCCGCGCGGTGGGGCATGGTCGGGGCCATGATCGGCGCCACGTTGTTCCTGGGCGGCGAGATCGTCCGCGAGATGGACCTGGGGTCGCTGGACACCGCCGAGCGAGCCGGGTGGGCGGCCGTCGCGTTCCGCGCCGTGATCGCGTACGTGGTGGCGGCGGTCGCCGGGTCGCTGGCGTCCTCCCTCCGGCGCGAGGCGGCGCTGGCACGGACCCGTGCCGCCGTCGCCGAAGATGCGGTGGAACATGCCGAGGCGGCGGCGGAGAGCGAACGCGAGGCGCGGGGCGAAGTGGCAGCGTTCCACGCCGCCATCCTGGCCGAAGCCGATGCGGCCCACCTCGGAGAGTCGCTGCGGCGGACCGCCGAGGCCATCGCCCGGGGGCTGGGCTCGGACACGCTCGGCATCCTCCTCCGCGAACGCGGTCAGGTGGGCGAGACCGCGTTCGCCGCCGTGGGGACCTTCGGGGACCCTGGCTACCTCGTGGACGAGCGGCTCTTCCCCGTGTCGGGATCCCGTGGCGGCCGCGGCGGCCCTGGGTCAACCGGTGCTCGCCGGGGCTGACGCCGTGGCCCCGATGATCGTCCGAGGTGAGGTGGTCGGCGCCCTGCACGAACACGGGCTCGAGCATCCGCCCGACGATGAGCGCCTCCGGCTGCTGGTTCGCCTGGCCGACCAGCTGGGTCTCGTGCTGGAGTCCGCGCGGCTCCGAGCGGACCAGGAGGACACGGTGCAGAGGCTCCGGGAGCTGGACGAGATGAAGAACGACTTCGTCGCCATCACGAGTCACGAGCTCCGCACTCCCCTCTCAGGCATCCGTGGATTCGTCGACATGCTCCGCCGTCGCGGCGACGAGCTCCCGACGCACGAACGCGACGAGTACCTCGGCATCGTCCTCCTGCAGACCGATCGGCTGATCGCCCTCGTGGACGACCTGCTGGTCGTCTCCCGTGTCGAAGCGGGCAAGCTCACGTTGGAACCGGAAGAGGTGGACGTGGCCATCTTCGTTCGGCAACTCGCTCGGAGCTTCGGCGAGAGCGAGGTGCGGATCGTGGCGGATCCCGACGCGGGCGCGCCGGACCGGATCCTGGTCGACCCGCGACGACTCACGCAGATCCTGACCAACCTCGTCCACAACGCGCTGAAGTTCTCCCCCGACGAGACCCCCGTCACCGTGACCTGGGCGACGCCCGTGGAGGGAACGGTCTCGTTCACGGTGGCTGACGAAGGCCCCGGGATCGAAGAGGAGGAGCTCACGCGGATCTTCGAGCGCTTCCATCAGACCGAGCGGTCGATCGCCCACACGGAGGGCTTCGGGCTCGGCCTCTACATCACGAAGCTCCTGACCGAAGCCATGGGAGGGTGGATCGACGTGACCTCGGAGATGGGTCACGGCACCGCGTTCACGGTGACGCTGCCCGTGAGCCGGAGCCACCCAGTGCCCGCTCGACCGTCCGCAGCAAGACGCTCGAGCTGAAGGGCTTCGTGAGGTAGTCCGCGGCCCCGAGCTCGATCGCACCTTCCCGCCCCTCGTCGCCGGTGGCGGTCACGACGACAACCGGGATGGCCTCCGTCAGGGGATCCTGCCGCAAGGCCCGCAGCACCTCGCCGCCGTCGAGCTCTGGGAGATGGAGATCGAGCAGGATCAGGTCGGGGAGGTCGCGCCGGGCGGCGTCCAATCCTTCGGCACCGCTCGGTGCTTCGAGGACGGCCATCCCGGCGTCCTCCAGCACGAACCGGATCGCGTGACGGAGGGTGGGGTGGTCGTCGACGACGAGGACGCGTCGCGACACGGGCTTCATCCGGCGAGCAGACGCTCCGCGAAGGCCTCGGCATCGAAAGGCCGGAGGTCGTCGGGACCCTCGCCCACCCCGACGAAACGGACCGGGACGCCGAGCTCCTCCCGTACGGCGAGGACGACTCCCCCCTTTGCGGAACCATCGGTCTTCGTCAGGACCACGCCCGACACCTCGACCGCGTCGGTGAACGCGCGCGCCTGAGCGATCCCGTTCTGTCCGGTCTGCGCGTCGAGCACCAGGAGCGTCTCTTCGACCGACGCCCCCGCCTTCTCGATGACGCGCTCGATCTTGGCGAGCTCGTCCATGAGTGGCTGTTTGGTGTGGAGCCGCCCCGCGGTGTCCACGATGAGCACATCGGTGTCACGAGCCACCGCAGACTTCACCGCATCGAACGCCACGGCGCCCGGATCGGCGCCGCGCTCTTGCGCGACCAGGTTCGCGCCGGCGGTCCGCGCCCAGACCTCGAGCTGTTCGCCGGCCGCCGCGCGGAACGTGTCGGCCGCGGCGAGACTGACGGTGTGGCCCTCGTGCACGAGTCGCTTCGCGAGCTTGCCGATGGTCGTGGTCTTGCCCGACCCGTTCACACCCACCACGAGGATCACCGACAGTCCTTGGCCGAGGTGGAGCGGCTCGTCGGGACCGAGGATCGCCACGATCTCGCCATGGACGAGACGGACGGGATCCGAACCGTGCGTGTAGTCCTCACGGACCTTGGCGACGAGGTCGGCTGCCGCCTTCGGACCCAGATCGGCGCGGAGCAGGACGTCCTCGAGCTGGGTCCAGGTCGCGTCGCCGACGCCCCCGTGGAAGAGACCCTTCACCTTCGCGCCGAGCCCGTCCTTGTGGAAGGCCCCGCCCGAGGCGCCGCGCTCCTTCGGAGCAGCCGCGTGCTTCTGGGCGGCCGGATGCTCCACGACGGGCTCTCGCACGTGGGACTTCCCCGTGGGGACCTCGCGTTGCAGCTCGCGCCGTTCGGTCGTCCGCCGTCCCCGCGAGACGAAGAAAGCGACGATCAACAGGAACGTGAGGGCGCCGAAGATGAGGACGTACCACCAGAACATCGGCGCAAGGCTAACGGACGGGTTCGCCTTCCGGCACGCTCAGGACGTCGGCCGGCTCCACGTGCGCGTGATCGTCGACACGCTGGGCGACCACCTTGGTCGTGCCGTCCTTGTTGAGCGAGATGCCGTAGAGCATGCCGGCGATCTCCATGGTGCGCTTCTGGTGGGTGACGATGAGGACCTGGCTGTCCTTCGCGAAGCCGTCCACGAGGCGCAGGAACCGATGCAGGTTGACATCGTCGAGCGCCGGCTCGACCTCGTCCATCAGATAGAACGGGGACGGTCGCGCGGTGAAGATGGCGAACAGGAAGGCGAGGGCGGTCAGGGACCGCTCACCGCCCGACAGGAGGGAGATACGCCGCACGCGCTTGCGGCCCGGGCTCGCTTCGATCTCGATGCCTGACGCGAGCGGGTCTCCAGGCTCGGTCAAGACGAGACGCCCTTGACCCCCCGGGAACAACTCCGCGATCAGCCGTTCGAAGTGCACGGCGACGTCGCGGTACGCCGTCGTGAACGCCTCGGTGATGTCGCGATCGACCTGGCCGATCACCTCGAGCAGGTCGCGTCGTGCCGCTCGGATGTCATCGAGTTCACGCTGCATGAAGTCGTGCCGCTCCTGGAGTGCCTCGAACTCGCCGCTGGCGAGGAGGTTCACACGGCCGAGGAGCGCGAGGCGACGCTGGACCAGCTCCTGGCGCTTCTCGAGCGTCTCGACCGTGTCGTCGTCCGAGAGCTCGGCCAAGATCGCCTCGGGGTCCGCCTGGAAACCCTCGCGGAGCAGACGTTCGGCATCGGTGATCCGGCGCTCGATGTCACCCCTCCGTCGGTCCTCGTCCTCGTAGCGCTCGCGCAGCTGATCCAGGAGGGTCGAGGCATCTCGCCACGCCTTGTTGGTGCCGGCCTCGGCTTCCGCGGCCGCGCGCTCGGCGTCCGCAGCCGCCGTCCGGGCTCCGTTCGCCGCGGCGAACGCGGAGTCGGCGAGACCGAGCGCTTCCTCGGCCTCCCTGCGTGCGGCCACGGCCGCAGCGAGCTCCTCGCGCAACCTCTCGGGATCGTGGGCGGCCAGGTCGTCGCGCTCCCCGCGCAGATGGGTGAGCCGCTGCTCGTGCTGCCGGCGAGCCTGACGAAGGGTCTCCACGGCCACGCGGGCCTGGATCGGCGCGTGCGGCAGCGGGGGCAGCTCGGGTGGCTCCTCGCCTGCCGACGGCCCGAGGGCCGTCAACCGATCCCGCCAGGTCGCCACGTTCTCGTCGAGCGCGCCGAGGCGCCCCGCCAAGAGCTCGTCTTCCCTGCGGAGCGCGGCGAGATCCCTCCCCAGGGCACCCAGGGTCTCCGCCCCCGCCGTGATCTCGGCGTCAGACGCATCCATCTGCTCCTGGAGGAACGCGGTTTCGGAGGCGAGCTCGTCGAGCCGCTCTCGCCGCGGTCGCGATCGCTGCTCGTTCGCCGACAGGTCATGAGCCAGCACCTGCAGCTCGGCTCGGATCTCGCGGAGCCTGCCGTCGACCTCTGCCGTGGTGTGGATGACGGATGGTCCGATGAGGACGCCCTCGCGGGTCACGAAGGATGCCCGCGGGTGCTCGGCGTGCTTCCGTGCGGCATCATCGAGGGAGTCGGCCACGTACACGTCCCGCAGCACGGTGCTCACGATGCCTCGCGCCGCGGGGTCGGCGTCCACGGCCGAAAGGAGCCGGCGTTCCCCTTCGAGCCCGGCGGGCACAGGTCCGCCCGACGCGATGGCGAGGGTCGCGCCGTCGCCTTCCGCGGCGTCCTCGAGCGCTCGGGCGCCGTCGTCGTAGACGGCGGCGTCCGCGAGCGGACCGAGCGCCGCCGCGAGCGCGCGCTCCAGCCCGTCCTCGACCTCGACCAGGTCGCGGAGCAGGCCCGCGGCACGGCCCTTGTGACCACGGAGGAACCGCGAACCGGGTGTCTCTTCGATGTCGTGCCGCCGCGCCTCGAGCAGGTCCTTGCGGGCACGCATCGCACGATGGGCCTCGTCGAGCTCCTCGATCTGCTCCACGAGGCGGCGACGCTCGTCGTCGAGCGCGACCTTGCGGTCCCCGAGCGAGGCCGATTGGCCATCGAGGCGTTCGATGTCGCCCTCGAGGATGTCCGCGTCGGCGTCATGCGCGGCGATCTGCTCGCGGACCCCTTCGAGCTGGGCCCGGAGCCGCTCGCGCTCGAGCTCCGCCGATGCCAGCGAGCGCTCGAGGGTCTGGAACTCCCCACGGCGTGAGGCCGACTCTTCCCCGATCCGCCGCCGGATCTCGTCGATCCGGCGGCGCTCCTCGTCGGCGAGCCGGAACGCCTCCTCAGCCTCGTCGAGCTCGCGCTCACGGAGCGCGAGCTCCCCCTCGACGGCCGCGACCTGCTGCTCCACCCGAGCGATCTCCTCGATGATCGCATCGGCCCGCGCCGCGCGCGCGTCGCGGGCGGCAACCAGCTCGCGCGCCGCCGTTTCGCCACCGACGGCGTCGCGGTAGGCGAGGATCCGTGCGCTCACGCTCGAGTCCCGTGGTGCGGAAGACCCGTTCCGCGTCGGCGAGCGCCTGCGAGGCTCGGGCCCGCGCATCCGCTGCCGCGAGCACCTCACCGTCGAGGGCATCGAGTCGCTCGCGTGCCTCGCGACGCTCCTCCAGGCCTTCGTCCCAGCCGCCCTGACGACGCTCGCGTTCGCGGAGCAGCGCCCGTAGCCGGGCCCCTGCGAGCCGGCTCGCCAGCATCTCCGCCTGCCCGGTGAGGTCCTCGTGCTTCTTGGCCATGTCGGCTTGTTGCCGGAGCGGCCGCAGCTGGCGGCGCAGCTCGGCCAGGACATCCGACAGCCGGAGCAGGTCCTGGTCGAGGTTGGCGAGCTTGCGCTCGGCCCGCTCCTTGCGCCGCCGATGCTTCGCGATGCCGGCTGCTTCCTCGATGTACTTGCGTCGATCCTCGGGTCTGGCGAGGAGCACCTCCTCGAGCTGGCCCTGCCCGACGACCGTGTGGAGGGCCCGGCCGATGCCGCTCTCGCTGAGGAGCTCCTGGACGTCCATCAGGCGGACGACCTGCCCGCCGATGCGGTACTCGGAGTCCCCGCTGCGGAAGATCGTCCGCGAGATCTCGATCTCGGACATGGGGACGGGGATCGCGCCCGCCGAGTTGTCGATGACGAGCTTCACCTCGGCCATGCCGAGGGCCGGCCGGGACGGGGTCCCGGCGAAGATCACGTCGGCCATCTGGCCGCCGCGGAGCGCGCGAGGTCCCTGCTCGCCCAACGCCCAGCTGATGGCGTCGACCAGGTTCGACTTCCCGGAACCGTTCGGACCGACGATCACCGAGACGCCGGGAACGAACTCCAGGACCGTCTTGTCCGCGAACGACTTGAACCCGCGGATCGCGATCGACCGGAGGAACATGTGGCGGGATGCTAACAGGCATGTGATCCGCCACCGGGGAGGCTCCGGGCGGTTCCCGGAACGACGGATGTCAGCCCGTCACCCGGAAGCCGGAATCGCCGTGAGGCTCCTCGGTCGTCGTCTCGACGGACGCGACGCGAGCGCCCGGAGGACCTGACCGGCACCACTCGACCATGGCCTCCACCTGCGCCGACACCCCCTCGAAGACAGCTTCGACCGTCCCGTCGGGGAGGTTGCGAACCCACCCGGCGACCGCTCGCCGCTGGGCCTCGCCGGCACACGTGGTTCGGAAGAACACGCCCTGCACCCGTCCCCGGATCACGACGTGCCGACGTCGCACGTAGGCGTCTCCGGGGCTCGGCCCCGCGCTCAACTCTGGCACTGCGGACAGAAGTAGCTGTTGCGCTGCTGGATCTTCACCGTCTGGATCGGCGTCCGGCACCGGCGACAGGGCAAGCCGGAGCGGCCGTACACCTTGAGCTCCTCCTGGTATGCGCCGGGCTTGCCGAACAGATCCAGGTAGGCGTTGTCGTCCAGGGTGGTGCCGCGTGCCTTGATCGCTTCCTGCAACGTCTCCTGGATCGCCCGGTACAGGCGACGCACCTCCTGCGACGACAGGGTGTCGCTGACACGGTCGAACCGCAGCCCGGCGGCGAACAGGACCTCGTCGCTGTAGATGTTGCCGAGACCACTGATGAACTTCTGGTCCATGAGGAGGACCTTCATCTTGGCCGCCCGCTGCGCGAGCAGGTACTGGAAGGTCGGCCAGGTGAAGACCTGATCCAACGGATCGATGGCGATGTGCTGCAGCTCCTTGATCTTGCCGACCTCGTCCGACGCCGCCACGAACATCTCGCCGAACGTCCTCGGGTCGACGAAGCGAAGATCGCCCCCCTGTTGGAACGTGAGGACCACATGGGTGTGGGGCGCGAGCGCGAGTCGCCCGTTGCCGCGCTGGAACTGTCCACTCATGCCGAAGTGCACGACCACGACCTCGTTGCCGTCCAGGTGCATGAGGATGTACTTGCCGCGGCGCTCGACCTTCATGATCTTGTGGCCCGTCAGCCGCGACGTGAACTCCTTGCGCGTCTTGTGCCGACGGATGACCCGCATGGCGTTGCGCGAGCCCTTGACGTCGGCATCCTTGATCCGTCTGCCCACGACGTCGCGCTCCAGGTCCCGGCGCATCACCTCGACCTCAGGAAGCTCCACCTCGTTCTCCTCAGGGGTCTGGGACGGAGGCCAGGCGCTCGGTGATGCGGGCGTGCGCCTCACGCGCGGCCTGTTGCTCTGCTTCCTTCTTGGATCGCCCGACGCCCGTGCCGAGGGCTTCCCCCGCCACCTGCACGGTCGCCGTGAACTCCTTCTCGTGGTCCGGACCGCGCTCCGCGATCCGGTACTCGGGCAGCGCATGGAGCTCCTGGGATGCGAGCTCCTGCAGGATGGTCTTGAAGTCGCGGTCACCTTCTCCCCGGACGTAGGCCTCCATGCGAGGTCGGAAGAGACGCTCGATCAGGTCGCGGGCAACATCGAGCCCGAGATCCAGGTACACGGCGCCGAACACCGCCTCGAGGGCGTCGGCAAGGATGCTCGCCTTGTCGCGGCCACCGGACTGTTCCTCGCCCTTCCCGAGGAACACCAGCTCCCCGATGCCGAGGGATCGAGCCACGTCGGCGAGCGCCTGCATGTTGACGATGGCGGCGCGCAGCTTAGCGAGATGCCCCTCCGGCATCTCCGGATAGGCCGCGTACGACATGTCGGTCACGATGAGACCGAGCACCGAATCACCCAGGAACTCGAGGCGCTCGTTCGTGACCGCGAGTCCTCGCTCGAACGCGTACGAGCGGTGGGTGAGCGCGGCTTCGCGGAGTCCCGCATCTCGGAACACCACCCCCAACGCACGGTCCAGGGCCTCGGGGGCAGGCTCAGCGGAAGCCGGATCCACCGTGCTACTCGACCTCGACTGCCTGACGGCCGGCATAGGAGCCGCAGTGCTGACACACCCGGTGTGGCAACTTCGGCTGCTTGCACTGCGGGCACGAGCTGTACGCGGAGGGCTCGGCCTTCCAGGTCGCTCGTCGCTTCGCGGTACGCGTCTTGCTCTGTTTCTTCTTCGGAACCGCCATCGCCGCTTCCTCCATGTCTCGCCGTCTCCTCGGGCCGAGCGCTCGACCCGAGGTCTCCGTTCGTCTTCGGTGGTCTCCTCAGCCGTGGTTCTCCGCCGGTCCGTCCGATCCGACGCTCGGGAACAGATCCGAGAGGATCGCGAAGCGCGGATCGACGGTCTCATGACCCGGGCACTCCCCCAGGTTGCGGTTGCCGCCACAGATCTCGCACAGCCCGAGACAACCCGACCGGCAGAGCGGTGAGAACGGCATCTCGACGCCGACCGCGTCGCGGACGAGTTGCTCCAGCTCCACGCCGACCCCTGGGTCCAGCAGGTAGTCATCGGCGTCCGGGTCCGGCTCGGGGACGAAGAGCTCGTGCACCTCGACCTCGAAGGCCGCGTCGAACTCGGTCAGGCAGCGTGCACAGCTGAGCCGCCACGTTCCCGAGAGACGCCCCGACACCACGATCCCCTCGACCACCGACTCGAGGAGGAGCTCGCACGTCACGGGTGCGTCGTCGGGGACGTGCGCCAGTTCGGTGTCGAGCCCGGTGACGGTGCCCCGCACGGTCGTGAGACGCGACGCCCCCGGCTGGTCGAGGAGGTCGCGGACATCGACCGGGGCGAGCCGCGCCCCGGAGCTGCTCTCTGGCTCCTTCATCCGATCACCGTCGGTCCTCATCCCTGGGGACGTCCTCTTCTTCGTCGAACAGCGGTGCGTGCTCCGGTTCCTCGTGCGGTGCCAGCTGCTGATCCGCGGTCGTGCCCGGCGTGCGGAGCCGCTCGCGACCCACCTCGACCTGGTCCAAGGTCTTCGCGAGGGCGCGCGTGGCGGTCTGCGAGTCTTCCAGCACGCGACGCAGGGCGATCTCGAACTGCGCCAGTTTGGCGTCGATGTAATCCTCGGCCTCGCGGCGCATCTCGTTCGAGCGCTCCTCCGCCTCGGCGAGGATCCGTTCGGATTCCTCCTCGGCGCGCCGGGCGACCTCTTCCTTGAGCGCCATCCGACGCTGCTCCTCATGCGCATGCTCGATGACCCGCTCGCCCTCGGCCCGCGCCTTCGCGAGCAGGTCCTCGCGGTCCCGAACGATCCATCGAGCCTGCTTGATCTCCTCGGGGAGATCCTCCTGCATCTGGTGCAGCATCTCGAGGACCTCGTCCTTGTTCACGAGCACCGAAGAGGACAACGGCATCGACTTGGCCTCGCGGACCAGTTCCTCCAGCTGTTGGAGACGACCGGCGAGGTCCATCAGGCCTTCTCCCGCGCCCCGAGCCCGGTGGGCTCGACGGCTCGAGTGGCGAGCCGCTCGACGAGAGCCGCACGGACATGCTCGGGTACCAACCCGCTCACATCGCCGCCGAGGGTCGCCACCTCCTTCACGAGGGATGACGACAGGAACGACCACTTGGGGCTTGTCGGCATGAACAGGGTCTCGACGCCCCCGATCCGTTGATTCATCTGTGCCATCTGGATCTCGTACTCGTAGTCACTCACGGCCCGCAGGCCCTTCACCAACGCGGTCGCCCCCTGGTGGCGGGCGAAGTCGACCAACAACCCTTGGAACGACAGCACCTTCACGCCGCCGTTCGACCCCGGGAGGTCCCCGATCGCCTCCTGGAGCAGCGCCAGCCGTTCCTCCAGGGAGAACAACGGCGCCTTGGCGGGGTTCTCCAAGACGCCGACGATCACCTCTTCGAACGTCTGAGCGGCTCGGCCGATGATGTCCAGGTGTCCGTTCGTCACCGGGTCGAACGTTCCCGGACACAGGGCGGTTAGGCCCATCCAACCTCCCGGTAGAGGGTCAGGAGGCTGTCCCCGTACCGGAGCTGCCTCGCGACGGCCCAGTGTAGCGGAACCGCAGGCAGGGAGCCTTTCTGACCTCGGGTCACCATCACCGTCCAGCCCGTTCCCGCGAGCCACCCGTCCTCGAGGAGCACGAAGCAGCCATCGAGGGACGGGCCCTCCATCTCGTACGGCGGATCCAGGAAGACCAGGTCGTAGGGCTCGTCCGCCGCGGGTCGTCCCCGGCGCAGGTACGCGCTCACCTCCGAGGTGCGGACCGTGGCGACGTCTCCGAGGTTCGTTCGCTCGAGGTTGCCCGCGATCGTGGCGGTCGCCTTCCGGGAACGGTCCACGAACGTGCAATGGGACGCTCCCCGCGAGAGTGCTTCGATCCCCGTCGCGCCGGTGCCCGCGAACAGATCGAGGCAGCGAGCATCGTCGACCCGGTCCGCCAAGCTCGCGAACAGCCCCTCGCGCGCCCGATCCGCCATCGGCCGCACACCCGGGGGCACTGCCCCGAGCCTGACGCCCCTCGCGACGCCGGCGATCACCCGCATCCGGGCAGCCTCGGCACTCGCCGGTGGCTCACGAGCGGAACAGCCATTCGATGGACGCCTCGAAGCGCCGCCGCAGTTCGTCCAGGAGCTCGCGATGCTCGCGGAGGCCAGGATCCTCCTCGAGGAGCGAGAATGCCTGCACCCTCGCACGTTTGACCAGGTCGAGGTCCTCCGCCAACCTGGCGAGCTTCAGGTCGGGCATCCCCGATTGCTTCGTATCGAAGAGCGTGCCCTCACCACGCAGCCGCAGGTCCTCGTCGGCGAGCGCGAACCCATCGGTGGTGCGTACCATGGCGTCGATCCGGGCGCGTGCGTCGAGGTTCGTCTCATCGCTCTCGTCGAAGAGGACACAGAACGATCGGTGTGCGCCACGCCCGATGCGACCTCGGAGCTGGTGGAGCTGGGCCAGCCCGAACCGCTCGGCGTTCTCGACGAGCATGACCGTGGCGTTCGGAACGTCCACGCCGACCTCGATCACCGTGGTGGAGATCAGCACGTCGGCCTCGCCCGCCCGGAAGGCGTCCATGATCCGCTCCTTCTCCTTCGGCCGCATCCGGCCGTGCAGGAGCTCGACCCGGAGATCGGGGAACACCTCGGTCCGGAGCCGTTCGGCCTCGACCTCGGCCGCCTTCACCTGGGTCCGGTTCCCCTCGTCGATGGCGGCGCACACGACGAACGCCTGTCGACCCTCGGCGACCTCGCGCCGGACGAGGACCTCGGCGTCCGCGCGCTCGGGTTCGGAGCGCACCGCCCGCGTCTCGATCGGCTTGCGTCCCGCCGGCATCTCGTCGAGGGTCACCACGTCCAGGTCGCCGTAGTACGTCAAGGCGAGTGTTCGGGGGATGGGTGTGGCGGTCATGATCAACACGTCGATGTCGCCGCCCCCCTTTCCCCGCAGGGCCATCCGTTGGTGCAATCCGAACCGATGCTGCTCGTCGACCACGGCGAGGGACAGATCGAGGAACGAGACGGCCTCCTGCACGAGCGCGTGCGTCCCGACGACCAGGTCGACCGATCCGTCTTCGATGCCCGCGAGCACGCGCTGGCGGTCGGCTCCCGTGACCGCGCCGGAGAGCACGGCGAACGCCAGGGACGGCTCGGACGGCTCGAGTGGGTCGGACGAGCCGAACAAGGCTCCTTGGTCGGATGGATGGCTCGCCCCGCCGCTCGGGAGGTCGAGGTACGGGACGCCTCCCACCGCCACGAGGAGGTCGGCCACCGACCGTGCGTGCTGACCCGCGAGCACCTCGGTGGGCGCCATGATGGCCGCCTGGTGCCCGGACTGGATGGCGACGAGGCACGCATGCAGCGCGACGAGCGTCTTCCCGGACCCGACATCGCCTTGGAGCAGCAGATTCATCGGCGTCGCCGACCCCATCGCGGCGCCGACCTCGTCCATCGCCGTGCGCTGCGACGTCGTCGGCTCGAACGGCACGGTCTCCGCCAGGTGCGCGGTCAGCGTGCCGACCGGCTCGTGAGACACACCCTTGCGTTCGGCCGCGATCCGCTGCTTCCGATAGCCCACACCGAGCTCCAGCACGAAGAGCTCGTCGAACTTGAGGCGTTCGCGTGCCGCGGCCAGCTCGTCGTCGTCTTCGGGGAAGTGGATGTGACGGATGGCTTCGTCCCACCCCACGAGCGATTCGGCGAGGACGACCTCGGGCGGCATCGGGTCGGGTTGCGCCGGCAACCGCTCGAGCCCTCGATGCACGAGCTCACGGATCGTCTTCGGGGAGATGCCCTCCGTGGCGGGATGGACGGGGGTCAATCCGACCCGTGTGCACGAGGTCACCATCTCCCTTCAGCACCTCGACCTCCTGGTTGGCGAGCTGCAGCTTGCCGCGATACAGCTGCGCGACACCGGAGACGGCGACCTCCATGCCCTCGCGGTACTGCGACGCCGCCCAGGGCTGGTTGAAGAAGGTGAGCTCGAGGAACCCGGTGCCATCGGCGAGGGTGACCGTGACCATCGACCGCCGCTGCCGCGTCGCGCGCTTGGCCACCGTGCGGACGGTGGCGATCACGGTGGCCTGCTGGCCGAGCTTGAGGGTACGGATCGTCTCCACCCGTGACCGATCGATGTAACGGCGAGGGTAGTGGTGGAGCAGGTCCCCCAAGGTTGCGATCTGGAGGGAGTCCCGAAGGACGAGCCACGCTTCGGGCCCCTTCGTCCGCATGCCCGTGCGGCGGGTGGCCAGCCGACGATCGATGTCGGCGACCGAGGCGTCGAGGGTCAGCGGGGTCATCGAGGATCCTCACGAGCATCCGGTTCTACCATGACCACATGACCCGTCTCCGGCTCGTCGTCCTCGCCGTGTCGTTGACGCTCGTCGCCTGCACCTCGACCGGGTCGAGCGGCACCGGTTCGACCGCAGCATCCCCGGCGCTCCGCGTCGTGGACGCGCCCCTGCTCCCCACGACCACCGACGAGTTGCCCGTAGTCGACGTGGCGGGGTTCGATGCGTTGCTCGGGCAGCTCCGCGGAACCCCGGTGGTCGTCAACTTCTGGGCCGCCTGGTGCGGACCCTGCAAGAGCGAGATGCCCAGGCTCGCCGCAGCAGCCCGGGACCACGAGGACACCGTCCAGTTCGTGGGCGTGGACATCCTGGACAACCGCGGCGCGGCGGAGGCATTCATCGCCGACTTCGAGTATCCCGTTCCCCAGCCTCTTCGACGTGGCCGGGGAGACCCGGACGGCGGTCGGCGGCATCGGACAGCCGGTGACGGTGTTCTACGCGGCGGACGGCACGCCCGTCGCCAAGGTGGACGGCGAGCTCAGCCAGGAGGCGTTGGACGAACACCTCGCCGCGATCACGGCGTGACCAGCGGGTTCGCGTGGCGACGCCTGCTATCCTCCCCGGGCGATGGCAGCCGTGTGTGATATCTGCGGGAAGAAGCCGTGGTTCGGCAAGTCGGTGACGTTCTCCCACAAGAGGAACAACCGGCGATGGAATCCCAACATCCAGCGCGTCCGCGCGATGGTCGATGGCACCCCCCGGCGCGTGAACGCCTGCACGAGCTGCATCAAGGCCGGCAAGGTCGTCCGTCGGGTCCGCACCTGACCGTTCGATAGACTCCCACCCGTTCCGAGCACCCCACGCCCGTTGCGGCGTACCACATCGACACGGGTCTCACCGACCGGACGGGGCAAGCCAGACCACACACGCCAGAACACAGAAGGAGGCCCGCGTGGCCAGGGAAGTCCACGATCCCACGCCCGAGCAGCTCCGCGAGATGACGGAGGCCATGCCCGAGTGCCGGATCTCCGAGTACGGCAACGTGAACGTCCAGACCGAGGTGCTCTCGAGGAGCGCCGGGAGCACCTACGTCGTCGACCGCGAGTCCAGCGGGAAGACGATGAGCCGCGAGGACTACGACCGGATCGCAGCCCTGCAGGATGCGTACCTCAGGGACCACGACGTCGTGGTGATCGACGGCTCCATCGGCAACGACCCGGAGCTCCGGACGCGGGCCCGGCTCGTGATGGAGAGCCGGTACGCGAACATCGCCGGCATGCAGCGGAAGCTCTACTTCGCGCGCGACGACAGCGCCGAGCCCGAGGTCACGGTGATCTACACACCCGGCTTGGCGGCCTCCGGATACCCGGATGACCGGGTGATCGCCGTCGACCTCGACCACTACGTCACGCGGGTCCTCAACTCGGACTACTTCGGTGAGTCCAAGAAGGGTGGCCTCCGGATGTGGAACGACATCGTCTACGGCAAGGGCGGCCTCGCGCTACACGCCGGGCTCAAGGTGATCCCCACGGCCGGCGGCGACAAGGTCTTCATGATCATCGGCCTGTCGGGCACCGGGAAGACCACCACGACCTTCACGACCCAGAACGGCTCACGCCCGGTCCAGGACGATTTCGTGGGTCTCATGCCGGGCGGCCGCGCGTTCGGGACCGAGAACGGGTGCTTCGCGAAGACCTTCGGGCTCGATGCCGACTTCGAGCCGTCGATCCACGGGGCGGTCGTGAAGCCGAACGCCTACCTCGAGAACGTGTTCCAGGAGGTCGACGGCCGGGTGGACTTCTTCAATGAGAACTTCACGAAGAACGGGCGCGCGGTCTTCGAGATGGACGACCTGCTGGTGCACGACGACGCTCGCAACGTGGGTCCCGTGGACTACCTGTTGATCCTGAACCGCAACGAGAACATCATCCCCGCCGTGGCGAAGCTCTCGCAGGAGCAGGCGGCCGCGTACTTCATGCTCGGTGAGACGACGGGAACGGCCGCGGGTGGAGCCGCCGAGGAAGGCAAGTTCCTGCGGGTTCCGGGAACCAACCCCTTCTTCCCACTCCCCCACGGTTTGCAGGGCAACCGGCTCCTCGAGCTCCTCGACACCCATCCGATCGAGACGTACCTCCTCAACACCGGGAGGGTCGGCGGCTCCGACGACGACGACCGTTCGAAGAAGGTCAAGATCCCGCACACGTCCGCGTGCGTGAAGGGCATCGCCGAGGGCACCATCTCGTTCGAAGAGGACCCCGACTTCCGCTACGCGGTGGCGTCCGACGTCCCCGACTTCGACGACCCCGAGCTCCTGCGGCCCCGCACCCTCTATGAGCGTGAGGGACGGAGCCAGGAGTACGCCGACATCGTGGACGCGCTCAAGAGCGACCGCGTGGCGCATCTGCAGCGGTTCACCCAGCTGTCGGAGGAGATCATCAAGGCGGCGGGATAGGGGCGCGGCTCATCCCCGGTCCCCGCCGGGAGCGATCCCATCGCCCGGTGTCCGCCGACCCAGGAACCAGCCGGCCACCAGCTGCAGGACGGCCAGGACCGCGAAGACGAGGATGAACCAGCGGTACCGGTTGGCCACGTCGGTGAAGGCGCGCCCTTCGGCCGGGATCTGCTCGCCCGTGACGGGGTCCGTGAGACCCACCGTGGCGAAGAGCACGAACAGCCCGGCGAACGCGAACCAGAGGCCTATCCGGCCCGTGAGGTAGAGCGCGTAGAGCAACCGGTCGGTCCGGTCGTCGGTCTCGAACGGACGCCGCGTCCAGTAGACGAGCGAGCGGACACCGAAAGCGGCGAAGACCCCGGCGAGCACGAGTTCGAACGTCCTCATCGCGATCCCGCGAGCGCGGCCCGCACCTCCTCGTCGGTCACTTGGTCGAAGCGCTCGTACCACTGTCCCACCGCGAGGAAGTGCCGTGGTTGGAGCAGGACCACGACGAGATCGCAGGCGCCCTCGAGCGCGGTGACGGTCTCGGGCGGGGCGACCGGCGCCGCGAAGACCACGCGAGCGGCCCCGGCGGCGCGCGCCCATGCGAGGGCGGCCTGGGCGGTCCCACCGGTCGCGACGCCATCGTCCACCACGACGGCGGTCCGTCCGGCGAGCGCTACCGGCGGTCGAGGGCCACGGTAGAGGGCCGTCCGCCGCGCGATCTCCGCTTCCTCGCGCTCGATCTCCTCGTCGAGGTATCGCTCGCTCACCCCCAAGCGCGCGATGAGCCGCTCGTCCAGCACACGGACACCGGGGGCGACGGCACCCAGCCCGAGCTCCGGGTTGTCCGGTGCACCGAGCTTCTTCGGGACCACCACGTCGAGGGGAGCCGCCAAGGCAACCGCCACGGGAACGGCCACCACCACGCCCCCCCGCGGCACGCCGAGCACGACCGTCTCGCCGTGCACGAGGTCGGCGAGGGCCACGGCGAGTCGCCGGCCGGCGTCGGCCCGGTCCTCGAACCTCACTCCCCCATCACCACCCTCGGTCCCTTGCGGCCGGTGTCGATCGCTCCCGGTGCCTCGACCCGCACGGCCGCCGGCGCTCACCGTTGCGCCCCTCCAGGACCCGGTCTAGCATGGCGGCTCCCACCGAGCAGGAGGACGTCGAACGTGGTGCACGCGTACATCCTGATCCAGACCGAGGTCGGCAAAGCAGCGTCCGTGGCGAGCGCGGTCCGTGAGATCGCGGGGGTCGCCGAAGCGGAGGATGTGACGGGCCCTTACGACGTCATCGTCCGGGCGGAGGCCAAGACCGTGGACGAGCTCGGCAAGCTCGTGGTGGCGCGCATCCAGTCCGTCGAAGGCATCACCCGGACGTTGACCTGCCCGGTCGTGCACCTGTAGTCAGGCGTGGCCTGGGGGATCGACCTCGCCGTGCAGCTCCCGGACATGCGAAGCCTTCGTGCGCTCGGCCTCGGCGCGTTCGATCGCGAGGTCGAGGAGCCGATCGACGAGTGCTCCGTACGACAGCCCTGACGCTTCCCAGAGCTTCGGATACATCGAGATCGACGTGAACCCGGGGATCGTGTTGATCTCGTTCACCCAGAGCTCCTCGTCACGCAGGAAGAGGTCCACACGCGCCAAGCCGGCGCAGGCGATCGCCCGGAAGGCCGCGATCGCCATCCGCTGCACCAGCGTCATGAGCTCCGGCTCGATCGGCGCCGGGATCAGCAGGCGTGCTCCCTCCTCATCGAGGTACTTCGCCGCGTAGTCGTAGAACTCGTGGCCGCGCGGGAGGATCTCGCCCGCCACCGACGCCACGGGATCGTCGTTGCCGAGGATGGCGCACTCGATCTCGCGGACGGGCTCGATGCCGTGCTCGACCACGGCCTTGCGCGCGTAGCGGAAGGCCTCCTCCATCCCCGCGACGAGGCCCTCGCTCTCGCGGACCTTCGTGATCCCCACCGAGGACCCGAGGGTCGCGGGCTTCGTGAAGACTGGATAGCCGAGCGCCTGGATGCGCGCAGCAACCCCTTCGGGATCCTCCCTCCATTCGGGCTCGCGGACGACGTCGTACGGCACGACGGGAAGTCCGGCCTCGCGGAACAGGACCTTCTGGATCGCCTTGTCCATGCCGACCGCGGAACCGAGCACCCCGGCTCCCACGTACGGGACGCCGGCGAGCTCGAGGAGCCCCTGCATGGCACCGTCCTCCCCGAACGGGCCGTGCAGGACGGGGAACGCGACGTCGATCGCCTCACGGGTGCCGTCGTCGCGGACGAGCTCCCGCGTGGCTCCCTCCCCGGCGAGCTCCACCGACGGACCAGCGCCGTCGGTCACCTCGGGCATCGTTCCGGACTCCGACGGGAGCGCGGGTGGGCCCGGCAGCACGAGCCATCGGCCGTCTCGGGTGATCCCGATCGGCACCACCTCGTTCGCCTCGGGGTCCAAGGCATCGATCACCGAGCGCGCCGAGAGACAGGAGATCTCGTGCTCGGCCGACCGGCCGCCGAACAGCACCGCGACCCGCCGGCGAGCGCGCACGTCAGAGCTTCTCCAGCGCCCGGTCGAAGTCCTCGAGCAGATCGTCCGCGTCCTCGAGCCCCGCGCTCATGCGGACCAAGCCATCGGTGATGCCCGCCGCGAGCCTGGCCTCCTGCGGGTACTGGCGGTGGGTCGTCGACGCAGCGTGGCCCACCAGCGTGTGGGTGCCGCCGAGGCTGGTGGCGATCCACGCCAGCTCGAGGGCGTCACAGAAGGCCTTGCCTCCGTCGACGCCGCCCTTCACCTCGACGGCGAGCATGCCGCCGCAGCCGCCCGGGAGGATGCGAGCCGCGACCTCGTGGTCGGGGTGGGACGCGAGACCCGGGTAGTGGACGCGCAGGACCTTGGGGTGTCCTTCGAGATGCGAAGCGATGGCCATGCCGGTGGCGGTGTGGCGCTCCATCCGGATCCCGAGGGTGAGGATCCCCCGGAGGGCGAGCCACGCTTCGAACGGCGCCATGGTCCCGCCCGTGTCGATGACGGTGTCCCGCAGGCGGTCCCGACCCTCGCGCGAGCAGGCGATGACCCCGCCCGTGTGGTCATGGTGGCCACCCAGGTACTTGGTCGTGGAGTGGACGACGTAGTCGAATCCGTACCGGACCGGATTGCAGAGCGCCGGCGACGCGAAGGTGTTGTCCACGGCCGCGGGCACGCCGGCGCTGCGGCACGCCTCGCCGAGCATCTCGAGGTCGGCGACGCTCATCGTCGGGTTCGCGATCGTCTCCGTGTAGAAGAGCGACGCTCCCGGCAGAGCGGCGGCGAGCGCCGCCTCGTCGCAAGGGTCGACCAGATCGACCGTCACGCCGTAGCGCGGCATCACCTTCGTCGCGAGCGCGAACGTTCCGCCGTAGAGCGCCGGCGTCGCCACGATCCGGTCACCGCTCGAGGCGACGCTCGTCCACAAGGTGTGGATCGCCGCCATCCCGGACGCGAACGACATGCCCGCCTCGGTCCGCTCGAGGTTGGCCACCTGCGCTTCGAAGGTGTCCAGGGTGGGGTTCCCGTACCCGCGCGTGTACGTGTAGCCCGGCCTTCGGAACGAGATCGTCTCGGCGTAGGCCTCGGCGTCGGGGAAGCGGAACGTCGTGGTCTGGTAGATGGGGACGCTCGGTGTCGCTTGCTCCACCGGTGGGAGCGGAGGTGCGTGGACGGCACGCGTCTGGAACCCGCGCTCGCCTCCGCGCTCCCCCTCGGCCACGTCGTCAGCCTACTTCTCGTCCAGCCAGCGGCGCGGATAGCGGTCGCGGAGGTCGACGACCAGGTCGGTGATCGCGTGCATCACCCGGTCGGTCATCGCGTGCAGCGTCTCGGCATCGGGGGCCTCGACCGGCCGGCCCCCGAGGTCCAAAGGGTCACCGGCCTTCACCCACACGGGGCGGCGCGGCTTGACCGACCCCTTCCCCGACTTCTGCCACACGGCCGCCGAGCCCCAGCTGGCCATCGGGGTGACCGGGATCCCGCTGGCGAGCGACAGGCGGACGACGCCGGTCTTGCCCTCCATCGGGAGCCCGTCGGGACGCTTCGTCACCGTACCTTCGGGATAGATGACGACGACCTCGCCGGCGTCCAACGCCTCCTCGGCTCGTCGCAGTGGGGAAGGATCCTTCGCGCCGCGCTGTACCGGGATCTGGTGGGACCCCCGCATGGCCTGGCCGACGATCGGGAGGTCGAAGAGATCGTCCTTGGCGAGGAACCGTGGTCGCCGGCCCGCTCGTGCGATCGCGTACGCGTTGGCGATCGGGTCGAGGTAGGAGGCGTGGTTGCAGGCCACGATGGCGGGACCCTCCGAGGGATCTTCTCCAGATCCTCGAAGCGCCAGGAGAAATACGCCCACGCCGCGGGGATCACGGCGAGGTACGCGGCTCGGTACCAAGGCTCTGCCAGCGTCCCACCTCCTCGGTGAGCCGAAGCGGGTCGGCCCCGCGCCCTGCCGGACCGCTGCCCCACCCGGCTGCTCCACGAGCAGGCATCCGAGGTCCCAACGGGACCGGCAGGTGGTCCGGGGGGCGATCCTATCGCACGACCAGCCGGCGGCCGATCCGCTACGCTGAGCGCTCCGTGCGCGCGATCGCCCTGCCTGTGAAGCACCTCGATGACGCGAAGTCGCGCCTCTCGTCGCTCCTGTCACCGCTCGAACGCGGCGCGCTCGTGCTCGCGATGCTCGAGGATGTCATCGACGCGACCCTGGCGATGCCCGGTTGGCAGACGTGGGTGATCTCTCCGGATGAGGCCGTGCTCGAGGTGGCATCGCGACGCGGCGCGCTCCCGATGACGGAGGAGCGGCCTCCGCTCAGCGCCGCGATCCACCAGGCGGAGGAGGAAGCATCGGCCCGCGGCCTGGAGGCGTTCGCGGTCCTGCTGCCCGACACACCGTTCGTGACCCCCTTCGCGCTCACGCGAGCCCTCCACACGCTCGGTCCTGCCGTCATCGCCCCCTCGGCCGACGAGATCGGCACGAACATGCTGCTGCGCCGCCCGCCGACCTCGATCCCTTCGCACTTCGGACCGGACTCCTACCGCCGTCACCTCCAGGCGGCCGCGGAGGCCGACGTGCCGGTGGCCGTGGTCGAGAGCGCGGAGCTCGGCTTCGACCTCGACCTGCCGGACGATATCCTCACCCTGGCCGGCGCCCGGCGCGCCGGGCGGACCAAGCAGGTCGTGCGAGATCTCGACCTCGCGACCCGCATCGGGGCGACGGCGCGAGGCGCCTGAACAGCTCGGAGGACGCGGTGCAAGGGACGATCAAGGAGTTCGATGCGGAGGCGGGGAACGGCTCCCTTCTCACCGACGACCGGCGCGAGATCTCGATCGACGGCGATTCGCTGGCACCCGACGCTGCCTTGATGCTGCGGCTCGGCCAGCGCGTGCGGTTCGAGGTCGGCGAGATCGACGGACGACCCGTGGCTCGTGACCTCCGCCTCGTGACCTTCGAGTGACGAGGCGATCGCGAGCTCGGCGCTAGGTCCCGGACCGGTCCACCACGCGGGCGCGGAAGTCCTTCCCCGGCGTGAACGATGGGAGGTCGCGCGCGGGGACCACGATCGGGACATCCGGCTTGCGCGGGTTCCGTGCGATGCGCTCGTTCCGATGCTTCCGCTCGAACGTGCCGAAATCGGCCAAGGTCACGCGGTCACCGTGGACGACGGTGTCGCGGATGGTGTCGATCGCCGCGTCGACGATGCGCCCGACCTCGGCCTTGCCCACGCCGGTCCTCTTCGCCACTTCCGCAACCAGGCCACCCTTGTTCATGGCTCCCCCTCGGCTCGTGACTCCGCGTCCAACCTAGCGGTGCGGCGCAACGAGGGTCAAACCGCCTGGGTGCCGGGGTACGCCCAGAGGATCCACGGCGCGGGTGGTGGTGGCAGCGGGTGGCCCTTGCTACAGTGCCCCGGCGCTGCGATGGGGCGTGGTGTAATGGCAGCACGACAGGTTCTGGCCCTGTTAGTCGAGGTTCAAATCCTTGCGCCCCAGCCATCCGCGGCCCGGCTGACAGCCGGACCGTCGACCGAGGAGGCCACACCCGTTTGAGTGACGTGACCACCGCGCGATTCCGCGTCACCCTGATCCCCGGCGACGGGATCGGCCCGGAATGCGTCGAGGCCGCGCGCCGCATCGTGGAGGCGGTGGGGGCTCCGATCGATTGGGAGATCCACGAAGCCGGCGCCGAGGTGTTCAAGAAGGGGCTGCCGTCGGGGGTCCCCCAGGACACCATGGACTCCATCGCGCGGACGAGGGTCGCGCTCAAGGGGCCACTGGAAACGCCGGTCGGGTTCGGCGAGAAGAGCGCGAACGTCACGTTGCGCAAGCTGTTCGAGACCTACGCGAACGTTCGGCCGGTCCGCGAGATGCCCGGGGTCACCACGCCGTACAGCGGGCGTGGGATCGACCTGGTCGTCGTCCGGGAGAACGTCGAGGACCTCTACGCAGGCATCGAGTACATGCAGACGCCCAGCGTCGCCCAGGCCCTGAAGTTGATCAGCGTGAAGGGTTCCGAGAAGATCGCTCGCTTCGCGTTCGAATACGCACGCAGCGAGGGGCGGACCTCGGTCGCGTGCGCCACGAAAGCCAACATCATGAAGTTCGCCGAAGGCACCATGAAGCGGGCCTTCGAGAGGGTGGCGCCCGACTACCCCGAGATCGAGTCGTGGCACGTGATCGTGGACAACGCCGCGCATCAGCTCGTGAAGCGACCCGAGCAGTTCGAGGTGCTCGTCACGACCAACATGAACGGCGACATCCTGTCGGACCTCTCCAGTGCGCTGATCGGCGGGCTCGGCTTCGCGCCGAGCGCCAACATCGGGAGCGAGGTCGCCATCTTCGAAGCGGTGCACGGGTCGGCGCCGAAGTACGCGGGCAAGAACGTGATCAATCCCACCGCGGTGATCCTGTCGGCGGTCCTCATGCTGCGCTACCTCGGACTGGTCGAACAGGCCGCCGCGGTGGAACACGCGGTCTTCGTGACGCTCGAGTCCGGCGTGCTCACGGGCGACGTGCTCGGCTACGACCGCGGAACCCCCACCACCGACTACACGGATGCGATCATCGCCAACCTCGGGAAGCGGACGCAGACCTGGACGATCCGCGAGGTGCAGCCACTCCAGCTGCCGAAGCTCGATCCCGACCCGGACTACGTGAAGGTCACGAGCCGGGCGGTCGTCGGGCTCGACGTGTTCGTGGAATCGCCGCTCACCGCGACCGAGCTCGGCGCGTCCCTCATGGATCTCACGAGGGACACGCGCCTGTCGCTGAAGCTGATCTCGTCACGCGGGACGAAGGTGTTCCCACCCACCGGCGCCATGACCGAGACCGGCGACCATTTCCGCTGCCGCTTCATCATCCGTGAGACCCCCGGTGACCTCCCCGACGACGACGTCCACGAGCTCTTGACCCGTATCTCGACCGCGCACCGATGGATGCACATCGAGAAGCTGCAGGAGTTCGACGGCGAGCTGGGCTTCACCCGGGACCAAGGAGAGAACTGAGACCCGGGCTACCCGGGCGGGGCGAGGTAGGTGGCTCCGCGGATCGAACCGTCCTGCACGTCCACGCGCCACGCGGAGCCCTTCTGCCAGGCCACGTGGCCGTTGCCACCGATCGGCACGCCCCGTTCGAGGAGCCGGCCGATGAATCCTTCGACGTTGGCTCCGTGCGTGGACAGCGCCGCGGGCCCGTCGGTGGAGGCCGCCAGGACCCACGCCTCCGTTCCGGCGGCAGGCTCGTTCTCGTCCAGTTCCTTGGCGATCGTGATGTCCAGGCCGCAGCGTTCGGCGATCGGCTCGAGGGACTGGATGCACCGCAGGTACGGGCTCGACACGAGGCGGGTGAAGGGAACGTCCGACAGCATGTCGGCGACCTTCTTCGCCTGGCGGAGACCCGCCTTCGAGATGGGTCGGAGCTCGTCCGGTTCGCGCCAACCGTGGCGCTCGCCGGCCTCCGAATGCCGGATCACGTACACGCCCACGGAAGGCCCTTCGGGCGGCAGACCGGCCAGTCGGCGCAGGAGGGCCCGGTCGTGTAGGTACGTCAGCATCGATCCCGCCTCCGCCACCGGGACCCAGCGGGCGTCGTCCACCTCGTTCTGCGCGGTGGGTTCCGCCCCGTCCGCAGGCTTCATCAGCCAATAGCGCACGACCTTCGGTCGTCCGCGGCCGTCCACGTAGGTGATCGCCCCGAGGTCGTCGGTCGGTTCGGCCGCCAGCCCGGTCTCTTCCTCGACCTCACGCAGCGCCGCCTCGAGCTCCTCTTCGTCCCCTTCGAGCTTGCCCTTCGGGAACGACCAGTCGTCGTACGAAGGGCGGTGGACCAGCACCACGTCGGTCCCCTCCGGCCCCTGACGCGTGAATCAGACCACCCGCGGCACGGACCAGGGTCACATCCAGCTCCGCAGATCGGCCGTGTCGAGGCGCTTCCAGGCCCGTCGCCAGTCGGAGCGGGTGGCGCGATCGCCGGCGCGTTCGCGCCCGGCGATCGCGCCGGCGGCGAACGCAGCGTCGGCCGACGGTTGCGCGGCTGCCCAGCCGCGCAACCACTCCTCCGCCACCACGGCATCCTGGTGGACCCCGAGCACCTCCTGGAGCTGCTCGACCGCCGCAGCGAACCGCGATGCCTGCTTCCCGAGCGCCGGCGCCACGGCTTCGGCCGCGTAGCGCACGCGCTTGGACTGGATCCGGAGCTGGTGCATGACATCGTCGGGAGGCGTCTTCCCAGCGGCACGAACGGCGCGCCGGAGCTGTCTCCACGGCTCGCGGACCAGGCCCGGCAGGACGTCGCGCGCCGGCTCGGTGGCCTCCGGAAGCAACGGCGGCTGGTTCGCCGCGGCGACGAGCGCCTCGAGCAGCGCTGCGTAGCGATCCGAGCGCATGGCTTCGAGCACGCGCTCGTGGATCTCCTTGTCCGCTTGCTCCAGCGCCGCCACGACCACGGCACCACCGGGTCGCTCCGCAGGGGGAAGCTCGTCGGCGAACCGGCGGATCCGCTCGAGCATCACGTCGGTATCGCGAGCGCCGCCGAGCATGTCGGCGAGCCACCCGAGCCCCTCGCGCACGGGCTCCGCCCACGATGCGTCCACGAGGGAGCCGAAGGTCCGCAGATCCGAGCGCAGACGCCGCGTGGCCACGCGGGCCTGGTGGACGCCTTCCGGATCCGTGTCGAGACGGACCACCACGTCGTGGCGGATCAACCGCTCCGTCGAGACCGCGATGGCGAGGTGGACGACGTCGCCCGCGGTCGGCCTCGGTCCGAGCTCGGGTGATCGTGATCTCGGGGGCCGGCGGTGCGCCGTAGCCGAGGGCACGGAGGTGCTTCGGGAGCGCCGGCGCACCGCCGGCCCCCGCACCTCGGAGACGAGCCTCCACCGCGACGGCCAACCCCGGCGGCGCCGCTTCGTCGAACTCGACCTCGATCTCGCGGAACCTCCCCACGACCGCCCCGCCGCTCCGGACGGTGACATCGTCATCGGTGAGCTCCGCGAGCTCCTCGCCGCCGGGACCGACCAATCGCACGGGGCGACGCAGGGTACCGATCTCGGCCACGGCCGTGAGCGGCGATGTTCGAGCGAAGGCCCCCACCAGATCCTGCGCGGGCGGGGGCACCGTCCAAGGATCATCGCCGGGGAACACGAACTCCTGTCGCACCAAGGTGTCGCCTTCGCCGCCGTGCGCGAGCTTCACGGTCCAACCGTCGTCGTTGCGGTGCCGGAAGCTCGCGCCCCACCGCGCCAGCCGGAGGTCGGCGGTGTCCAGGTACACGGCCTCGAGCCACCGATCTTCATCGGCCTTCGGGGTCACGCCCGGAAGGAGCCCCAGGAGCGACGGGAGCGTGAACCCCGGCGGGACCACCAGCTTCAACTCACGCTCGACGTTCACGGCAATGCCCGCTCCTCGGCCAGGCGCTGGAACTCGACCTGGGACTCGAACCGGCCGGCCGGCACACGGCTCCAGCCGTCGGGGCGACGCTCCCACGCCAACACGTCGTCGCGCAGATTCACCTCGATGATCTCGTCGAGCCGCTCCTTGAGCGCGGGGTCCACGACCTCGGCCACACATTCCACCCGGTCGATCCAGGTTCCTCGGCATCAGGTCCGCCGACCCGATGAAGTACCGGGCATCGTCGCCCTCGCCGAACCGGAAGATGCGCGAGTGTTCGAGGAAGCGGCCGACGACCGATCGGACGCGGATTCCTTCGGACAGACCGGGGATCCCGGGCTTCAAGCAGCAGATCCCCCGGACGATCAGGTCGATGTCGCACCCCGCCTGCGACGCCTCGTAGAGCGCGTCGATCATGCGGGCGTCGACCAAGGAATTCATCTTGAACGTGAGCTTGCCGCCGGCGCGCGCCTGCTCGTGGATCATCGTGAGGATGCCCGGCCGCAGGGACAGCGGCGCGACGAGGACGGTCCGGTACGACTCCTGCTTCGAGTACCCGGTGAGGTAGTTGAAGAGGTCGGCGACGTCGGCGGTGAGGTCGGGGTCGGCGGTCAGGAGCCCGAGGTCCTCGTACAGACGAGCCGTGCCGGGATGGTAATTCCCCGTGCCGACGTGGCAGTAGCGGGTGATGTGATCGCCCTCATCGCGGATCACGAGCGAGAGCTTCGCGTGCGTCTTGAGCCCGACCACGCCGTACACCACGTGGACCCCGGCCTGCTCGAGCACACGCGCCCACGTGATGTTCGCTTCCTCGTCGAAGCGCGCGGTGAGCTCCACGAGAGCCACCACCTGTTTCCCGCCCTCCGCGGCCCGGACGAGCGATCGCACGATCGCCGAGTCCTTGCCCGAGGTCCGGTACAGCGTCTGCTTGATCGCCAGCACCTGTGGGTCGCGGGCAGCCTGCTCCACGAACAGCTCCACCGAGGAGTCGAACGCGTCGTACGGATGCTGGACCATCACATCGCCCTGCCGCAGGACGGAGAAGATGTCGGTCCGTCCGGCGACCGCCGGCTGGAGCCGGCGCTGGACGCGGCCCGTCCACGGCTCGTACTTCAGCTCCGGACGGTCGAGCGCCGCCAGCTGGAAGAGATCCGTCAGGCCGAGCGGCGACCGGGCCACGTAGACGTCGGTGACGCCGACGTTCAGCTCTTCCATCAGGAGCTCGCGCATCGCGCGCGGCATGGACCGGGCGACCTCGAGACGCACCGTCTCCGGCGACCGTTCGCGTTGGCGAAGGATCGACTCGATCTGCTCGAGCAGGTCCTCGGCCTCGTCGATCTCGAGCTCGACATCCGCGTCGCGCGTGATGCGGAACGGGTGCGCCGCGACGATCGCCATGCCCGGGAACAACGTCTCGATGTGAGCGGCGATGACCTGCTCGATCGGCACGAACCGCTCGCCGTCGGGCAGACCGAGGAACCTGGGCAGCGACGGCGGCACCTTGACGCGCGCGAACCGGGTGACGTGCGTCTTGGGATCACGCACCCCGACGGCCAGGTTCAAGGAGAGGTTCGAGATGTAGGGGAAAGGATGCGACGGATCGACCGACAGTGGCGTGAGGATCGGGTAGACGCGCTCGTCGTAGGTGCCGCTCAGATGCAGACGAGCGACCTCATCGAGGTCCTTCCAGCCCACCATCCGGATCCCCGCGTTCGCGAGCCGCTTCCTCAGGGACCGGGACCACACATGGTGCTGGCGCACCATGAGGTCGCGGACGCTCTCGGCGATCCGATCGAGCTGCTCGACCGGTGAGAGCCCATCCGGCGACGTGGTCTGCAGGCCGGCGGCGATCTGCTCCTTGAGCCCGGCGACCCTGATCTGGAAGAACTCGTCGAGGTTGTCGCCGAAGATCGCGAGGAACTTCACGCGCTCCAGGAGCGGGAGGTCGGGGTTCTCGGCCAACGCGAGCACGCGGGCGTTGAAGTCGAGCCACGAGAGCTCGCGGTTGTCGAAGCGCTCGACGGCGGGGACATCGGCGGGCGACTCGACGAGGATGGGCCGTGCGGTCACGGGGAAGCCTTCTTCCGAGGGAACGGTTCTGCATGGTACCGGAGGGTCACGCGACGGAGAACCCCATCCGCGTATCGGCCTCCCTCGCAAGGCGGCTTGCTACCATCTCCCCGCGAACCTGCGCGTCCGCGCCGGGTCCCATCGTCTAGAGGCCTAGGACACCACCCTCTCAAGGTGGAGACACGGGTTCGAACCCCGTTGGGACTACTTTCAGGGCCTCCTTCGACACAGCCCGGATGGATCGCGGAGACCCGCTACGCGAGCCCGGTCACCTCCCGGCCGTGAACGGTGAGGGCCCAGATCACGGATACGGAGATCGCGATCAGGATGACGGCCATGATGGGGTGCCATGGGAGCCACGCGAAGGAAGCGACGGCGCTGATCAGAGCCAGGATGACGCCGACCGTGCGTGCCCAGACGGCGCCGGAGAACAGCCCGAAGCCCGCGAGGACGATCGACGATCCCCAGGATCAAGTGGATCCACCCCCATGTGGAGGCGTTGAACTGCAGGAAGTACTCGCTGGGGGTCTCGTAGAACGCGTCATCCACGACGGAGACGAGACCGGCGAAGGCGTGGAACGCGCCGACCATGATCATCATGAACGCCGCGAAGTACGTCCATCCCACGGCCCAGCCGCTCGACCGCTGCTGTGACATGTGATCCCTCCTCCGAGGCACGGAGCCCCTTCCAACCCACGCGTGATGATGCCGCGCCCACCATGACCGAAGCAAGTCGGAGAACCTCGGGCGCGATGCACGATGGTCAAGGTGGCCGGTACCGTTCCTTGGATGTCTCTCCCCCGGCCCCGAACACGCCGCCCCCGACGGGCGGCGCTCCTGTGCGTCTTGACCCTGGCCCTGGTGACCGAGGCGTGCGATCGCGGCTCCGAGCCTCCGGCCGAGCCCCTCCGGGGCGTTTCCGTGCGCCAGCGTTCGCCCGACGCGATCTCCGACACCTCCGTCGAGGCGATCGCGCACCCCGAGCTCGCCTTCGTCTCGGCGATGGTGCCGTGGAACCTGCTCGAGCCGCAGGATCAGGCGTTCGACTGGACGCAACTCGATGCCGACGTGGCCGATGCGCGCGAGCGGGACTATGGGATCATCCTTCGGATCATGGCCGGCCGGCTCTCCCCGGCCTGGCTCGCGGCCGACGGCATGACCACTGTGGAGCTCCTCGGAACGGATCCGAACGCGTTCGACTACTGCGACGCCATCTCCGTTCCGGTCCCGTGGGACACCGTCCTGGAAGCCCAGTACCGGGAACTGCTCGAAGGCCTCGCCGGTTGGATGGGCGAGCCGGACGGGGCCGATGGCACGAAGGGCGACCACGTCTACCTCGTACCGATCGCGATGCCGTCGATCCTCGGGAGCGAGATGCAGATCGGGTTCGGCCCCGACGTCGCCTGTCCCGAGGGCACCGACGGTGCGTCGTCGAACCTGGCCGCGACCAACCGTGAGCGGTGGACGGCGCTCGGCAACGTTCTCGATCTTCGAGCGAAGACGGAAGCCGCGTGGCAGGCCGCGATCGACATCCACGTCGAGACCCTCCCCGACTCGGTCCCGTCCGTCATCGCCTACGGCAGGATCTTCGGCGACGATCTCGCAGCCGCTCAGCACCTCGCCGAGACCAACGTGCCGGCGCACCCAAGCCAGCTGTGGTCGATGTTCACGAACCTGCAGCCCGAGCTGTCCGCCGACGGCAGCATCGCTGGTCCCTGGGCGGCGTGGTGCCCGGTCTGCGATGAGATCCTCACCGGCGCGCTCGCGGCCGGCGGACGGGTGGGTCTGCAGCTCGCCGCGACGAAAGGTGTCGACGAGGCGGATGAGCTGATGTACGCGATCGACGATGCGGTCGAGCGCTACGACCTGCACTTCCTGGAGGTGAATCCGGAGATCGCCGAGGCGTTCGAGGGCTACCTGTTGACGGACCCCGACTCGGTCCAGCACCGGATCCAGCGGGGCCCGATCGATCAGGCTTCCTGAACGGGTCTGCCCGACCTCCCGGAACCGAGGTCGGCGCGCCGCTCCGAAAGGTGATCCGTCACGCCCAACGCGGTGAACGGCAGACATGGCGCGAGAAGCAGGGCCATCTCGGGCACGACGCGCACCAGGAGGAAGACGAAGACCGTGGCAGCCGCCACCCCCAGTGCTCGGGCGCGCCACGAATGGGCGAGGTCGGCGCGGAGGGCGACGATGCCGCCGGCGCCGATCCCCGCGACCACACCGGTGACCGCATCCGCCGCGAGGGCCGACACAGGGATTCCCACCACCAGCGTGAGGACCATCGCTTTCGCCACGGCTCCCGGGGCACGCGGATGTTCCGACAGGAACGCCAGCACCACGAAGACGAACGGGATCACCATGAGCCCGAAGGCGATGTAGGGACCCGCGAACGGGCCGGCGGCGTCATCGGACGCGACGGCGACCACGCCCGCCAGCAGCGACCAGTAGGCCGGGACGAGCAGCAGCGTGGCGAGCAAGATCGCGCGCCATTTCCGTTTGGGCGAGAGAGGGGCGACACCCGCCATGGCCGATCGCCGCGCCTTGGCCACGTCCGTCAACCCTTGACCGATCCCGCGGTGAGCCCGCGGACGAAGTACTTCTGCAACGAGAAGAAGACGAAGAGCGGCAGCAGCATCGTGATGAACGCGGCCGAGGTGAGGAGGTGCCAGTTCTCTCCGTGCGAGCCCACGAGGTTCGCGAGGGCGATCGTGAGCACCCTCGTCTCCCTCGTCCCTCCCAACAGCACGTACGCCACCAGGAGATCGTTCCAGACCCAGAGGAATTGGAAGATCGCGAAGGCTGCGAGCGCAGGAACGGACAAGGGAACCACCAACCGCCAGAAGATCGTGAAGTGGTCCGCCCCGTCGATCTTGGCCGACTCGATGATCGACGATGGCAGCGACCGCATGTAGTTCGCGAGCAGGTAGGTGGCCAACGGCAGCCCGAACCCGGCATGGGCGAGCCAGATCCCGAGGAACGTGCCGTTGAGATCGAGGTCGGGGAAGAGCTGGAACGGGCCGAGGCTCGCACCGCTCGTGTACAGGCGGAGGATCGGGATGAGCGACATCTGGAGCGGAACGACCAGGAGTCCGACGACCACCACGAAGAGCACGTATCGGCCACGGAACTCCATCCAGCAGAACGCGTACGCCGCGAAGGCGGCGATGGTGATGGGGATGCACCGTGGCCGGGATCGTCACGGCGAGACTGTTCAGGAATGCGCTCCCGAACCCCTGGCCCGTGAGCGCCTCCCGGTAGTTCTCCAGCGTCCAGCCGGCGTCACGGAACGGGTGAGCCAGCACCGTCCACCATCCCGTGGTGTTCACGAGATCCGCATCCCGGAACGAGGTCGATCAGCACGCCGAGCGTAGGGATGAGCCACAGCAGGACGATGACGAGCACCGTGATCCGCACGAACCAGCTCCCCCGTTTCGTGCCTTCGGTCGCATCGCTTCCCTGCAGCTTGGTCGGAGCGACGGGCGGAACCGCCTGCGTGACGCCGGAGGTGCTCACCTGATGGCCTCTTCCTCACGGAACCGCCGGATGTTCCACACCATCACCGGGATGATGGCGACGAAGAGCACCACGGCGATCGCTGCTCCCCGGCCGTCGTTGTTGAGGATGAAGAACCATCGGATCATCCGCTCCGCGATGACCTCCGTGCCGTCGGATTCGGCGTTGCCCATCACGAACACGATGTCGAAGATCTTCAGCGAGTTGATGACCATGTACGTCGTGACGACGACGATCGTGGGCCAGATGGTGGGCACCATGATGCGCCGGAACACCTGCCACTCGGAAGCGCCGTCGATCCGAGCCGCCTCGACGATCTCGTCCGGGATCGACTTGATCGCCGCAGACAGGACCACCATGGAGAAGCCTGTCTGGATCCAGATCATGATCACCATCAGGAAGAGGTTGTTCCACGGCTGCAAGGTGAGCCACGACACCGGGTCTCGGCCGACGCCCTGCATGATCCCGTTCAAGAGCCCGATGTTGGTGCCGAAGCCCTCGGGTCGATAGCTGTAGATCAGCCGCCACGTCACGGACGCCCCCACGAACGAGATCGCCATGGGCAGGAAGATCATCGACTTCGCGACACCCTCGCCGCGCCTGAGCTTGTCGGTCAGGGTCGCGAACGTGAGCCCGATGGTCACCGCGAAGAGGGGCACGATGATGACCCATCCGGCCGTGTTGCGGATCGCTCGCAACATGCTGTCGTCGGTGAAGACGAACCCGTAGTTATCGAGGCCGACGAACTCTTGCCCGTGCGCGTCCTGCAGGCTGATCAGGATCGTGTTGATCACCGGGTACAGGAGGAACACGCTCAGGATCACCAGCGCGGGACCCACGAAGACCCACGGCCGAACCCCTTCTCGGAACCGTTCGGGGAGCAGGTCGACGACCTTGTTCATGGCCCAGTACAGGGAGAAGACGCCCACGACCCCCACGAGGATGGCCACCCCGACGACGAGCACACGGTTCGCGTCCTCGTCGCGCAGGAACTGGAACGTGACGGACAGGAGGAAGAACGCGACGATCGGGATCGCGAGTGCCGCCACGACCCGCAGCAGCCAGATCCCCACGACGTGCGGCATCGACGGGGACGGCGGCGTGAGCGCGGGCGCGCCCATCGCGGGGCCTGCCGCTGGACCACTCACGCGACCGCAACCCTCCCCGTCGTCGAGCGGAAGGAGCGGCCGCTCTGCGGCCGCTCCTTCCTGAACATCGACGGATCCTAACCCCTTCTCAGGATGCGGGCCAGCTCGCCTCGATGTCGTCGAGCACGGACTGCGCGCTATCCGGTCCGCTGCGCATGTAGTCGACCATGCCGCTCCAGAAGCTGCCGCTCCCGACCTCAGCCGGCATCAGGTCGGAGGCGTCGAAACGCCCCGTGCCTGCTGCGAGCGCCCCCGTCAGGATGACGGACGCGTCGGCGAGGATGTCGTTCGCGTAGCAATCCGGACCGACGTTGACGTTCGGGGAGATCCTGGATGAAGCCTGGACGCCTCCCATCGCGCACTGGACCTCTTGGTCGATGAACTGGTTGAGGAAGTCGACGACCTCCGCACGCTTCCCGTTCGTGCCGACCACGCTCAGCTCGCCTGCGTACAAGGTTCCTTCCTGATCGATCGGAGGCAGCGGGAACCAGTCGTAGTCCACACCGGCCACCGTGTCCTCGGGGAAGAAGCTGTTGATGAAGCTCGCCTGGCGGTGGAGCCAACACTTCGGTGGGTTCTCGAACATCGGCAACGGCGCGTCGCCGAACGCGATGTCGGGAGTGGCATCCGCCCCACCCAGCACGTAGCCGTCCGTGAACATGACGTCGCCGAACACCTCGGCGGCGTGCAGCACGCTGGGATCGTTGAAGGGGATCTCGTGCGCTGCGCCACTGGTCGTAGACATCAGGCCCGGCGGTCCTGAGCATGATGTCTTCCATCCAGTCGGTGGCGGGCCAGCCTGTGGCGGCCTCGCTCCCGAAGCCCACGCACCATGGCGTGCTGCCGTCGGCCACGATCTGGTCGCTGAGCGCGATCAGCTCGTCCCACGTTTCCGGCACGGTGTAGCCGGCGGCGTCGAAGTCGTCCTTCGGGTACCAGACCATGCTCTTGAGGTTGATGTTCGTGGGAAGCCCGTAGTGCTTCCCGTTGTACTCGCCGAGGGCGACGAACGATTCGCCGAGCAACGCGTTCAGCTCGTCGATGTTGAAGCCGAGATCCTCGAGCGAGACCAGCGAGCCCGCGTCGACCAACGCAGGGATCGCTCCCGGTTGCGGCACCGCGGCCACGTCGAGGGTGCCGCCCTCGGCACGGATCTGGAACTGCTCCTCGAAGTCACCCGAGGGCTCGACCTCGGCGTTGTAGTCGGCGTCCGCGTTGATCAACTCGTCGAAGATCGCCTGGTAGGCCGCCGCCTCCTCCGGTTCCGCGGCACTCAGGAGGTTCACGTTGCCCGTGTCCGGCAAGAAATCGATCGTACCGGTACCCGTGCCGCTGCCGGTGGGCGCCTCCGTACTGCTGTCACTCGAACATGCCGCCGCCACCATCATGAGAACGATGATCGGCGCGACCCATCGGATCCGCTTCATGCCTCGTTCCTCCCCTCTCCCTGGTTCCTATTTGGACCACAGCTGCTCCGTCCGGTCAACACAACCCACCCCTATCTCACGTTGCACGCCACCTCGGCCATCGTGGCCGGGGGCTGCCTTCGCCGGTTACTCGCTCGTTCCCGCGAAGGCGCCGTCAGCCGTCCATGGCCCTCCCTCCTCCCTCAACCCGCTCGAGGCCCTCGGCCAGCGGTGCAGAGGAGTCGCGGATCACGAGCTCCACCGGCACTACGACGACCGGAGGATCCAGCTCCGGGTCTTCGATCATCGCGATGAGAGACTCTGCTGTTGCAGCTCCGAGGCCCTGCTTGTCCTGGCGGATGGTCGTCAGGGATGGCTGGAGCAGCGCGGCGAGATGGATGTCGTCGAAGCCCACCACCGCGACGTCGTGCGGAACGGAACGGCCGCGTTCGGTGATGGCTTGGATGGCGCCGGCCGCCATGAGGTCGGCCGCCGCGAAGACCGCGGTGGGGGGTTCCGGGAGGTCGAGGAGCTCGACCATGGCTCCATGCCCGGAGCTCGGATAGAAGTCACCTTCTCGGACGTAGTCCGGTCGGTGTTCGAGTCCGAGCCGCTCGAGCTCGCGACGATAGCCGAGAAGTCGTTCGGCGCCCGGACGCGTGTCGCCTGCTCCAGCGATCAGCGCGATGCGACGGTGCCCCAGCTCCGCGAGGTGCCGGACGGCGAGTGACGCTCCCGCTACGTTGTCCGAGGTGACATGCCCGGTGCGACCGCCCTCGAGGTCGAAGATCCACCGCCATGGTCGGTATCCCCGAGCTCACGAGCTCCTCGACGTCGGGATCATGGCGATCGACGCCCATCACCACGACGCCATCGACCCGGTGCTGCCGGGCACGCGCCAGGTACCGATGGCTCCCTGTGACGCCGGAACCGTTTCCGGTGGAACCCACGCTGAAGAGGAGGAGGTCGAAGCCCATGCCACCTGCTCTGTGTTTGATCCCCACGAGGACCTCCTGGAAGAACGGGTGCTGGAGGTCAGGGTGGCCGGCACCCGTCGCCAGGATCACGCCGATCACGTGCGTCCGCCCGGTGACGAGACTCCGAGCTGCACGAACGGGGGTGAAGTCGGACTCGCGGATGGCCGCGAGGACCCGTTCCCTGGTATCGGGCGCCACGTCGGGATAGCCGTTCAGGACGCGCGACACGGTCGCGACGGAGACCCCGAGTTGCTCCGCAAGCTCACGGATGGTTGCGATGGCCCCACTCCCCGCTTTCCGAAACCGTTTTCGGAAAACCTAGCGAGGATCCCCAGGCCCTGTCAAGGAAGGTGGGTCCCGTCGGCCGCCGGCTTGGGCGCCGAACCAACGGGCGCTGTCCTTGGGTGTTCGCTCCAGAGAGTCGAAGTCCACGTAGACGAGTCCGAACCGCTTCGTGTACCCCTCCGCCCACTCGAAGTTGTCCAGCAGCGACCAGGCGAAGTAGCCGGCGAGCGGCACCCCCGCCGAGAGGGCATCCCGCGCCGCGAGGAGATGGCCGTGGAGATAGGCGATCCGGGCCGCATCGTGGATCTCGCCGCGAGGGTCGACCTCATCGTCGAACGCGGCGCCGTTCTCCGTGACGTAGAGCCTGGCCGGCCCGTACTCCCGATGCACACGGGTCAGCATCTCGGTGAGACCCTCGGGTTGGATCGGCCACCCCATCGCCGTCACGTCCACCCCGGGCGGGTTGATCGACCAGACCCCCAACGTATCGGGCACCTCGATCTCCCGGGAGGCGGCGGGGGCGCGTCCGGTCACCGTGTGCACGGTGTAGTAGTTGACCCCGAGCAGATCCAGTGGCTGCGCGATCGTCGAGATGTCGGCGTCGCGGAGGAAGGTCAGGTCCATCCGTTCGCCGTAGTGCTCGAGGATCCCGGAGGGGTACCCCCGGCCGAACACGGGGTCCAGGTAGAGCCGGTTCATGTGGTCGTCCGCGAGCGTGGCCGCGCCCACATCGACGGGATCGGGCGACGCAGGATGCATCGGATAGAGGTTGAGGGCGATCCCGACCTCGCGGACGCCCGCGCCCCGCAGCGCCTGCGTCGCCAGGCCGTGGGCCAGGAGCAGGTGGTGGCTGGCGGCGAGCGCAGCTCGCTCGTCGGCGATGCCGGGTGCATGGATCCCGTTCCCGTACCCGAGCCACGCAGCCACCATGGGCTCGTTGACGGTGAGTCCACGGGCCGACGCCATCGGCGAGCGCCTCGCCCACGAGCGCCGCGTAGTCGGCGAACGCCTCGGCGGTCGCCCGGTTGGTCCAGCCGCCCTCCTCCTCGAGCGCTTGGGGAAGGTCCCAGTGGAAGAGCGTGAGCATCGGGACGATGTCCCGCTGTCGCAAGGCGTCGACGAGGCGCCGGTAGTGGTCCAGACCCCGCTGGTTGGCAGGCCCACGACCGTCGGGTTGGATGCGGGGCCATGCGACCGAGAAGCGGTAGGCACCGATCCCGAGCTCGGCCATGAGCGTCGCGTCGGCCTCGTACCGGTGGTACTGGTCGCACGCCACGTCGCCCGTGCCCCCGTCGCGGATGGTGCCCGGTGTGTGCGCGAAGACGTCCCAGTTCGAGACGCCGCGTCCGTCCTCGTCGACGGCGCCCTCGACCTGGTAGGCGGACGTCGACACACCCCAGAGGAACCCCGGCGGGAAGCCCGTGACGGCTCCGGGATCGATCAAGCGCCGACGTCCCCGTAGATCCCTGCGCCGTCGTCCGGGTCGAAGAAGTGCAGCCGCCGCGTGTCGACGACGAGCTCGATCCGGTCGCCGACGCTCGCTGCCGTTCGAGGATTCAGACGTGCGATGACCGTGGACCCGCCACCGACGGCTTCCTGTTCGACACGCTCGAGGGCCTCCTGACCGACGTCGACGGCGAGCTCCTTCACGTGCTCGGTCATGGCCTGCGGGACGTCGATGTGGAAGTGGACGAGGACGTCCGAGCCCAGGGCCTCGCGCAGCCCCACGGTCGATGAGATCCGACGGTCGGCGGGCGCATCCGAGACCAGCGCGGCATCCTCCATGTCCTCGGGGCGGATCCCGAGGATGACGTCCTTGCCCTCGTACCTGCGCAAGCGTGGACGCGAGGCCATCACGTCGTCCGGGAGCCCGAGGCGGATGTGCTCGCCGAGCGCCACGGTCAGCGAGCCGTCCGATCGAACCAGCGATCCCTCGAGCAGGTTCATCGCCGGCGATCCGATGAAGCCTGCCACGAACAGGTTGTTCGGATGGTCGTACAGGGTCTGCGGCGTGTCCACCTGCTGGAGCTCGCCCTTGCGGATCACCGCGACCCGGTCGCCCATCGTCATGGCCTCGACCTGATCGTGCGTGACGTAGATCGTGGTCACGCCGAGGTCGTGCTGGATCCGTGCGATCTCGGATCGCATCTGCACACGGAGCTTCGCGTCGAGGTTGGACAGCGGCTCGTCCATCAGGAAGGCCTGGGGGTGCCGCACGATCGCCCGGCCCATGGCCACGCGCTGGCGCTGGCCGCCCGAGAGCGCCTTCGGCTTGCGCTCCAGGTACTCCTCGAGACCGAGGATCGCGGCCGCCTGCCGCACCCGCTCATCGATCTCGGTCTTCGGCACCTTCTGCAGCTTGAGACCGAACGCCATGTTGTCGTACACGGTCATGTGCGGATACGAGCGCGTAGTTCTGGAAGACCATCGCGATGTCGCGCTCCTTGGGAGGGACGTCGTTGACGACGCGCTCGCCGATCCGGATCGCCCCGCCGGAGATGTGTCTCGAGTCCCGCCACCATCCGCAGAGCCGTGGTCTTCCCGCACCCGGACGGCCCGACGAGCACCATGAACTCCCCGTCCCCGATGTTCAGGTTGAGTTCCGAAACGGCGGTCGTGCCATCCGCGTACACCTTGGAGACGTCGTCCAACACGATCTCGGCCATCGTTCCTCCTCAGCTCTCGCGGCCCATTCAACTTCACCGACCATGCCGCGGTCGAGTCCGCTGGCCAGATCCCCGTCAGGAGAAGGTAGATCGGGCGACGGGGAGGACCGGGAGGACGGCGTCCTGCAGCACCGTCGGGACGGGCCGACCGAAGCGCGCCGCGAGCCTGCCCCGCGCATCCAGGTATCGCGTGACAGCCTCATCGATCGAGCCCGGAACGTCGCCGACGCCCATCGGCTGCAGGAGGTGGACGCTCATCGTGGCGAGCTGCTCACGGACGAGCTCGTCCTTCCCCCCCTGCTGCTTGGCGGCGAGCCAGAGGATCCAATCCCAGAAGTGGCGGTCGATCGCCTCGAGGGTGTCCGGGCCCGGAACCCACGGCGGCGCCGGCCGGTGGGGCAACTCCGGGAAGATGAGATCGATCTTCCGCGGGCCGGCCAGCAGGAGCATGTAGCACGAGTACGCGTCGGGCCCGAGCGGATCCCACTGCTGTGCCAGAGGCTGCAGCGGAGCGACGACCGCCGGGAGATCGTGGGCGACGCGTTCGGCATCGTTCACGAGAACCTCGAAGTCCCAGTCGGACAGAGGGACCGGCGTACCCGTCGCCCGCGAGCCGACCAGGTCGACGGATCGAACGTTCGGATGAGCACGGAGCGCATCCTCGACGGCGGCACGGACCCCTTCGTCCGGGATCACGCGCCACCGTCACCGTCGCCGTCGCCGTCGGGAACCTCCGACGACACGACGAGGCCCTCCCACGGCTCCAGCCGCATCGCTCCCCGAACGGGCTCCCCATCGCGATCGCGGCGCGTCCCGACGAGGACGGAACCGGCTCCCAGGTCGAGCGTCGAGGGCTCATCGGAGAGGTTCACGGCCACGACCGTCCGGTCGCCCCGCCCCCAGGCCCACACGCCGGCCGGAGCCTCGAGCGCCCGATAGGTTCCCCGTCGGAGGTCGCTGCGCGCTCGACGCAGCGCGATGAGGTCACGGCAGAGATGCAGGATCGAACCGGGCTCCTGACGCTGGTCGGCGACGTTGCAGCCTGCCGCATCCCCCATCGGCAGCCACGGCTCGACCCCCGGGAGCGTGAACCCACCGTTCTCCTCCGCCGTCCAGTGCATCGGGGTCCGTCCTCGATCGCGCCCGGGATTCGTCCGGCCAGTTGCGGACCCCGACCGGATCCCGCAGACGCTCGCGAGGGACGGCGACCTCCGGCATCCCGATCTCATCACCGGCGTACAGGATCGGTGTGCCCCGGAGCGTGAGGAGCATGAGGAGGGCGGTCCGTGTCTTGTGGGATCGTCGCCGCACCAACGGGTCGGGAACCTCCCGACGTCGTGGTTGGAACCGAGCCAGGACGGCCATGCGCCCGGTGGGAGCGCGGCCTCCGTCGATCCGACGATGCGTCGCATCGCGTCCGAGAACTCCGAGAAGACGAAGGGGATGTTCATCGCGAGATGCAGCTCGTCGGATCCGGTTCCGTAGAACGCTGCCAACGAGGGGAGATCCACCACCCAGGTCTCCCCCAGCAGCACACCGGGCGGTTCCTGCGCATCGGCGATCGCCCGCCATCGCCGCAACACGTCGTGCACCTCCGGCCGGTTCATGTTGTGCACCGGCCGGAGGCCGAGACGCCGCACCAGCGCGTGATCGTCGTCGGCCACGGGGGGGTTGTCGCGGAGCTCTCGGTCCTTCACCAGCCCGTTGGCGACGTCGATGCGGAAACCGGCGAAGCCGCGGTCCATCCAGAAGCGCAGGATCGCGTCGAAGTCCGACCGCACCTGCTCGTTCCACCAGTTCAGATCCGGCTGCTCCGCGAGGAAGTTGTGCAGGTAGAACTGGCCGGTCGCTGCGTCCCACGTCCAGGCGGGACCTCCGAACGTGGATCTCCAGTTGTTCGGCGGTGAGCCGTCGGGCCTCGCGTCGGCCCAGACGTAGCGATCCCGGTTCGGCGACGCCCGACCCGATCGAGCATCCACGAACCATGCATGCCGGTCGCTGGTGTGATTGGGAACCAGATCGAGCATCACGCGGATGCCGCGGTCGGCGGCCTCGGCGACCAGACGATCGGCCGTCGCGAGGTCACCGTAGTCCGGGTGGACGGAGACGAAGTCGGCGACGTCGTAGCCCCAGTCGGCGTTGGGTGACGGTTGGATCGGGTTGAGCCACACCGCGTCGATGCCGAGCCACGCGAGGTGGTCGAGTCGGTCGATCACCCCCTGCAGGTCGCCATGTCCATCGCCGTTCGAGTCGGAGAACGATCGTGGGTAGATCTGGTACAGCACGCCGGAGCGCCACCATGGCTCCGGCTCCGGCGTCCCCTCGCCGGCCCGAGCCGCTGCGCCCAGCCCCGCGTCGCCCACTGCTCTCCCCTCCACGAGCCTTCCTCGGTCGCGAGCAGCCTAACGACAGCCCCCATCTGGCTCACCATCCGAGAGAGACCGGCTCAGGGCGGCCACGACTCGAACGTGGGCGGGCCTCCGTGGTCCGTGTCGCCGACTAGTCGCGTCGTTCGCCGATCACGGCGGCGGTGTGGCATTCGCACCGGTCGTCGGTGCAGCCCCGCTGGACCTCCCGACCCGGCTCCCATACCAGATCGTGGTCGTCCTCGGCGTACACGTAGCTACATCCGCACCAGTGACACACATCCCTGATGACCTGGTGCCAGGAGCCTCCGACGTCCTGCCGCTCTTGCAGCGTGAGCGTCTTCCCCATCGCCCCGATGCTGCGCCGTTCGACGGGGAGTTGCAAGCACGCAGGCGGTGAGGTCAGCTTCCCGAGGCCTTGGCAGCCGGCTCGTCGGCGACCTCGGGCACCGAGATCTCATCCTCGCCGGCGACGCCGTTGCCCCTCGACCCCGAGCGGGGGCAACGGGGTCGACCCGACGATCACCCACGGTTCGAGCGGCTGGTCGGCCGGTGCCTTCGTCCGGTCGGACATGGCACCGAACACCGCGAGCCCGATCGCGCCGACGATGGCGCTCCCGAGCCCGCAGGCGAGCAAGGCCCACCGTGGCCCGACCCCCACGACGAGCAATCCACCGAAGGCGGTGGCGGCGATCTGCATCGCGTTCACGAGCGCGAGGTACGCCGCGAACACGCGACCGTGCATGCGTTCGGGGACCCGGTGGTAGATCAGGTTCCGCATCGTGGCGTTCTGAACCCCATTGGCCACACCACCCACGAGGAACAGCACGGCCGCGGGCACCACCAGGGACATGGCGGACGCGCCGACCACGGCCAGCCCTCCGACCAGCCCGCTCGCCAAGATCGCCGGCGCGAGCGCGGACGGCTCGAGCCGCCGGGCGATCAGCATCACGCCGGCCACCATGCCTGCCATCCACGCGGTCGCGAGCACCCCGTACCCCCAGCCGGGAGCACCGAGGACCTCGCTCGCGAAGAACACCTCCGCGACGTTGTCCCCCATCGCGAACATCACCATGACCGTGATCACGACCACGCAGAGCAGGAGGATCGGGTCTCGGCGGATCCACGCGAACCCGGCTCGAGCGAGCCGTTCGCGGGGGCTTCCCGCCGCGGGGACCGGGGGTCGGCGTGCGCGAAGGGTGGCCGCGGCCGCCGCGATCACGAGGAAGGTGACGGCGTTCGCGACCATCGCCACGGTCACGCTGCTCCCGCTGGCGATGACCCCAGCGGCGACGGGGCCGAGCACGGCGCCCGTATAGCGCGCGACCTCCATCGAGGAGTTCATCGCGGTGAGGTCCTCCTCGCCGGCCACCGCCGGGACGAGGGCGAAGACTGCCGGCGAGGCCACGGCGGCCCCCACACCCAGGAGGAACGTGAGGACGAGGATCGCGGGGAGCGGGGTGGTGAACGCGAGCGCGAGCGCGATGCCCGCCTGCGCGAGGGAGACGACGACGAGCGTCCGCGTCGTCTCGGTCCGGTCGACGAGGATGCCGGCGAACGGAGCCAACAGGACGAGCGGGAGGTATCCCGACGATCAACAGCGCGGCGACGGAGAACCCGTCGTCGGTGAGGTCGGCCACGCGGATGGTGAGCGCAACCAGGGCGAGCTCATCCCCGAAGGACGACAGCCCGCTCGCCAGCACCAGCCGGCGTCGATCTCCGTGCAACAACCCCCCCGATCCCGGTCCCTTCGGCATGGTCCCGGTCGGCGGCAGCGTAGTCCCCCGACTCCAGCGTCCCCGTCCCCCAGCCGGGTGATTCCGCGCGTCCCCCAAGGGACCCGCTCTCCGGGGCGGTCAGCTCAACAGCCGGGGTCGACCCAGTGGGGTCCCGGCCCTGCCGGGACACCACGGCGCACGAGGAACGCGCGCAGGCGCGCGCGGTACGCACGCATGGCCCTGTGCGGGAAGTCGGCATGCACCAGGCACCGCCAGGCAGGATCGAGCTCGAACCGCAGTGGGCTCTCGAGCGTCTCCCGGTGCCCGATCACGTTGCCGATGCTGATCTCGAACCGCGCCATCAACCATCGGGTCAGCCGGAGCGACGAACGCATCTGGCGGTCGTTGTGCAACACCATCGCATCGCTCGTCCCGACATGCTCGATCCCGATGGCCGTGTGGTTCATGCCGACGGCATGACGGCAGCGCACGTTCAGCCGCACCAACTGCCGGATGGTCCCATCGGTGTCGATCAGGAAATGAGCGCACGTCCCCGGACGCTCACCGTTGTGCTTGGTGTTCGAGGCGAACCAGCTCCACGCGCCCTGCCACGTGGTCCCGTCCGTGTAGTGCTCGACGATCACCTGGGGGTCGGACAACCGCCAGGTCCACTCGCCGTAATGGCGCTTCGAGTAGCCGGCCATCTGCTTGCGGCGCCTGGCGCCGAACGGGATGGGGTCCCACACGATCGGGGGCCGGAGCGCCCGGAGATCCCCCGGGGCTCCCCGGCGCATCGGTCCGGCCGACCGGTCCGAGATCGACCCAAGGCCCGCGCTCGCGGTCACGACCGCACCGGCCGTCGCCGCCGGCATCCCGGCCGCGAGGGCGAGCACGAGGGCGAGACCGACGGCCCGCTTCATGCGACCGCCTCGATCCGAGCCAGGGTGCGATCGCGACCGAGCAGCTCGAGGGATTCCGGCAGCGGCGGGGAGACGTTGGACCCTGTGACCGCCGCCCGCACCGGTTGCCACCCCTTCGTCCGACTCAAGCCCGCCCCCTCCGCCGAGGAGTCCAGCGCAGCGGCGATGGCAGCGGCGTCCCACTCGGCGAGCGCTCGGAGGGCATCGGCCGCCGTGCGCAGATAGCCGGGCGGCGCTTTGTCGATGAGGTTCCTGGCCTTCTCGTTGGGCTCGATGTCGTCCGTGAAGAGGAACCGAAGGAGGTCGGGCGCTTCCGCGAGCGTCTTCATCCGCTCCTTCACGAGGGGCATGGCCCGGCGCAAGATCGACCGGATCCACACCGAGGCCCGCACCCGTGAGGACGTGCACGGAGCGCGCCGCGAGCTCGTCGTCGGCCAACCCCTTGATGTAGCGGTTGTTCATCCAGGTGAGCTTCTCCACGTCGAAGGCGGCCGGATTGCTCGAGACCCGCGAGAGGTCGAACGCCTGCGTCAGCTCGTCGAGCCCGGCGATCTCTCGATCGTCCCCCGGCGACCAGCCCAAGAGCGCGAGGTAGTTGACCACTGCCTCGGCGAGGAACCCCTGCTCGCGGAACGCCTCCACGCTCGTCGATCCGTGACGCTTCGACAGGGGGCGGCGGTCCGGGCCGACCACCTGCGGGAGATGGGCGTAGGCGGGAGGCGTGCCCCCGAGAGCCTCGATGACCGCGATGTTGCGAGGCGCGGCGGTCAGGAGGTCATCGCCACGCACGACGTGGGTGACGCCCATCAGCAGATCGTCGACCGCCACCGCGAGCAGGAACACCGGTGAGCCGTCGGAGCGCACGAGCACGAAGTCCCGCAGCTGACCGGGGGCCCAGCGGACCTCCCCTTTCACGAGGTCGTCCAGCACCCACTCGCGATCCGGCATGACGAACCGCACGGTGGAGGGACGACCATCGGCCACGAACGCCGCGCGCTCCGCATCGGTGAGCGTGCGGCATCGGCCGTCGTAGCCCGGCGGCTCGCCTCGTTCCTTCGCCACGGCGTTCCGGGCTTCCAGCTCCTCCGGTGTGCAGTAGCACCGGTAGGCGTGCCCGCCGCCGAGGAGCCGGTCGGTCATGTCGTCGTAGATCGTGCGGCGCTCCGACTGCCGGTAGGGACCATGGGGTCCTCCGACCTCGGGGCCTTCGTCCTGATCGAGGCCGAGCCAGGTCAGGTCGTCGAGCACGCCGCGGAAGGCCTCCTCGGTCACCCGCGAGGAGTCCGTGTCCTCGACCCGCAGGATGAAGGTGCCCTGGTTGTGACGCGCCCACAGCCACGAGAACAGCGCCGTGCGCGCGTTGCCGACGTGGAGCGAGCCCGAGGGCGCGGGCGCGAACCGGCACCGGACCTCGGCCGTCACGGCCCCGTCACCGGGCTGCGCAGGGCCCCGACGCCCTCGACCTCGACCTCGACCACGTCGCCGTCGTGGAGGGCCCCGACGCCCTCGGGCGTGCCCGTGAGGAGGACATCACCGGGCAAGAGCGTCATGAAGGTGGTGATGTATTCGATCAGCGTGGCCACCCCGAACGCCATATCCGTGGTGCTCGCGCGCTGGACCACCTCGCCGTTCAGCCGCGTCTCTACCATCACGTCGGTGGGATCCACGTCGGTCTCGATCCAGGGTCCGAGCGGACACGAGCCATCGAAGCCCTTCGCTCGAGCCCATTGGTCGTCCGTGTGCTGGAGGTCGCGCATCGTCACGTCGTTCGCGCAGGTGAACCCGAGGATGAACCTGGAGGCGTCCTCGGCCCGGACGTCGCGAGCCAGCCTCGACATGACCACGGCGAGCTCACCCTCGTAGTCGGTCCGACGGCTGATCGGGAGGATGTGTATCGGGTCCTCGGGCCCGATGACCGCGGTGGAGGGCTTCAGGAACAGGAGCGGCTCCTCGGGCACCTCCATGTCGAACTCGGCGGCGTGCGCGGCGAAGTTCTTGCCGACGCACACGAGCTTCGACGGCAGGACCGGAGCCAGGAGCGACACGTCGTCGACGAAGATCTCCTCGCCGGTGGGCACGGGAGCCTCGAAGAACGTTCCTGCCAGCACACGGATCACGTCCTCGCCCGGCTGGACGATGCCGGTCGCGATCCGGTCAGCGTGTCGGAAGCGGAGGAGACGCATGCCGCCGCGAGGCTACCGCACCCTCGTGCGCCCACCGCGGATGCGTCGATCCGATCACGAGGCGAGCCGGCACGCGGCGAGCACCTCGGCGATGTCCGGATCGTCGGCCTGGTGCCGGTTCCGATGGGCGAAGCGAACGACACCACCCGTGTCCACCACGAACGTCCCGGGCATCTGGGCCAGGCTGCCGCCGTGGAGGCCGCCTTGGCGTGCCTCTCCGCGCACCTGGACACCGACCCATGAGAGGACGGCGGCCGGGGCGAGCAGCTGGGCGGCTCCGCCCTCGCCGAGTCCGAACGCGCGGTACGCCGAACGGTCGGGGTCCACGAGCATCTCGAACGGGACGCGGCGGGGACCGGTGAACCCGAGCGCCTGACCCGCGGAGCCCTGACCGATGAGGATCACCGAGGCGCCGGCCTCGTCGAACGCTTCCGCCCTCTGCACGAGCCGCCCGACCCATGCCTGACAGAACGGGCAGCCGAAGTAGCGGAGGAACGAGATGCTCGCGGGCCGCTCCCTCCAACGATCCGGCAAGGCGGTTCGCTTGCCGTCGAGGGCGATCAGATGCGGCCGTGGAGCTTCCTCGCCGACGGTCGGATGCGGCGCCGTCACACCACCACGTCCCCGCCGGCGAAGGTGGCGCCGACACGACGCCAGTAGCCGGCGATGGTCTCGAGAGGCGCCAGCGCCGCGAGCTCCTCGCCGGGCGCGTCGTGGAGCGCCAGCTCGAACCGGCCGCGGTAGACGGGCCCCAGCTCCACGTCACGGGAGCGCATCGTCACCAGCTCGTCGAGCGATGCCGGCGCCGAAGGGTCGATGGACGGCATCCAGCGGGAGTGCAGCATGGGGAGGGCGTTCACGAAGCCGCCCTCGTCCACCCGTTCCTCGATCGTGAACCGGGCGTCGGCGAGGCGCCGGCCGTTCGCGGCGAGCGTGGCGCCGAACCGGCCGCCGGGCTCGAGCCGCGGGCCCGCCCTGCCCACCTCGACCGGTCGGGTCAGCCAGATGTCGCCCATCTTCTTCGGGTACCCCTGGTACCAGCCGCGCGCAAGGGCGAAGTCCTTGTCTACCCAGATGTGGACACACCGCGAGTACAGCTGTCCCTCGTACCAGCACCGCACGACGGCGAAGCATTCCTTGTACTGGGAGCGCACCGGGTCCATGAGCTCCTCGAAGGTGTCCGAGCACGACTGCCAATCCGCCCAGATCAGCGCCACCGCGCCGGGCTCTTCGTCCGCCGGCTCGGCACCGGGCGGCAACAGTGCCGCCACCGCAGCGGGGTCGGCCCGATACTCGAGGGTCAGGATCTCCCCTGCGTAGTGCCACGGCGGCGGCGGCACCAAGGAGGCTCGCCCCGTGGCCGTCCGCGGATAGAAGAAGCCGTGCTGTTCCGGCACGACGGCTATCGTACGGGCCGGAACGACCCATCGGGAGGGCGGAGCGGGTGGAGACGCGGCGGATCCTGCTGGACGGGATCCCTACGGACGTGGTCCGGGCCGGCGACGAGCTCGTGACGCCGGACGGGCGTCACGTGGGCATCGACGACGCGATCCATCTCGCCCCGGTCGAACCGACGAAGATCGTCTGCGTCCATCTGAACTTCGAGAGCCGCCGGGCGGAGTTCCAGGCCACGCTCGGCCCGGCACCCACCTACTTCCACAAGCCCATCTCGTCGCTCAACACCCATGGGGGGCTGATCGTCCGGCCTCCACGGTGTCGCTTCCTCAACTACGAGGGCGAGATCGCGATCGTGATCGGCGAGCGAACCTCGCACATCTCGCCCGCCGACGCGGGCGGGTTCATCCGGGGCTACACGATCGGGAACGACTACGGGCTGCACGACTTCCGCGACACCGACGCCGGTTCGATGCTGCGCGTGAAGGGCTCCGACACGCTGTGCCCGCTCGGACCCGGGCTCGTCGACGACTGGGACTTCCACGGGAAGCGGATCCGCACCCTCGTCAACGGCTCGGTGGCCCAAGACGGGAACACCGACGAGATGATCTGGGACATGCACTACCTCGTGGCCGACATCGCGCGCACCATCACGCTGGAGCCCGGCGACGTGATCCTGTCCGGCACACCGGCCCACTCCCGCCCCGTCGAGCCCGGCGACGTGGTCGAGGTGGAGGTCGAAGGGTTGGGAACGCTGCGGAACGTGATCGTCGAGGGAGAGATCCCCGTCCGCGACGATGTGGGAGCGCAGCCGAGCGAGAGCGAAGAGGTGGTCTCCACGGCCTTCGGCGGCGATTGGGAGCTACGGGGAGTCCGCCCGCCGAGACGGGCCTGAGCCCAGATCCCATGGGTCCCTCTGGTCCGTCCGAGTTCCCGGTGTCGAGGACCGTCGCCGCCATCCGTCGTAGGGATGGGTCCGTGCACCGCGGACGAGGAAAGGGGTCCCGCCATGGCCACGTTCGGCATCGTGATCAACGCTCCCGCGGAGCGGGTGTTCGAGGAGCTCTCGCACGTGGAGCGCCATCCGCTCTGGGCGAACCCGAAGGCGCAGATGCAGATGGAGCAGACGCTCGGCGATGCGCCCGGCGCGAGGTCCACGTACCGGTCCAGCGGGATCTTCGTCAAGTCCCCCGTGACGGCCGACATCTCCGTCACCATGTTCGATCCTCCACGGGTCTTCGCCATCCGGTCCGACCAGCATCAAGAGGGCAAGAAGGACGTGTGGTACGAGAACACGTTCACCCTGACGCCCACGGAGGGCGGGACGCGCGTGGAGAAGTCGATCGATGGGAACGGCAACGGGTTCATCGAGCTCATCGCCTACCCGGCGATCAAGAAGGATGCGATGACCTCGCTCATGAACCTCAAGCGTCTCGTGGAGTCCGGCGGCGCCGCCTGAGCTCGGGCGACCTTCTGCCGGCCGCCCGTGGACGGCCGGCATGAAGGCCCCCAGGCTGGTCCTGGTCCTCAGCGAGAACTGGACCATGACGCCCCCCGGCGACCTCCGCGCGCTCGTGCGGATCGCACGAGCGGCGGAGGACGCCGGGTTCGACGCGGTGATGGTGAGCGAGCACGTCGTGATGGGGCGCGGCGCCGACGCCGGCGGTGCGCCCGCCAACCCTCGCGACTACGCTCTCCCGGGGAACCAGGATCCGGCCACCCCGTGGCCGGAGTCCGATCGTCGTGCTGAGCGCGGTCGCGGCGGCCACGAGCCGTTTGCGGCTCGTGGCCGGCGCCCTCATCGCCCCCCTCCGTCATCCTCTCGTCGCGGCGAAGCAGCTCGCGACCCTCGACCTCCTCTCGGAGGGCGGCTCGTCATCCAACCCACGGTCAGCTGGCATCGGGCGGAGTACGAGGCCCTCGGCGTCCCGTTCGAAGCACGTGGGGAGCTGCTCGACGAGCACCTGGCGGTGTGGCGCCGCGTGTGGCAGACCTCGCCCGCGTCCCATGAAGGCGGCAACTACCCCTTCGGGGAGATCTGGGTCGAGCCGAAGCCCTTCCGCGAGGGTGGTCCGCCCCTGTGGTTCGGTGGGAGCGGTGTCCATCCACGGCTCCTCCGTCGTCTCGTCCGGTACGGGAGCGGGTTCAACCCGCTCGGACGAGCGAGCGACGCCGACCTCGAGCGGCTGCGCGCCGCCCTGGGCGATGCGGGCCGGGACATCTCGGACCTCGAGCTGGTGGGTGGGACCCGCGGCGCCTTCCGGAGCGTCGACGACGTTGCCGACCTGAGTGCAGCGCTCGCATCTGTGCCGGATCAGGTCGCACGCGGGTTCACCACCATCTGCATCAAGCCGTCGCAGTTCCTCGACGACGCCGCGAGGATCGGCCCCTGGTGTGAGGAGGTGATCGAGCGGGTGGGCGCGCTCGGCGCCGACCGCTAGTCGCCCTTCACGCGGGCCCAGGCGTCCGTGTAGAGCTCGTTCGCCGCACCGAGGTCCTCGGTGAACCGCAGCACCGCGAACGTCTCGGGCGGCGGGAAGATGACGGGGTTGTCGAGCACCTCGCTGCGGGACGAACTCCATGCGCCGCCTCGTTGCCCGTGTCGACCTGGCTGGTCGCCGCGTTCGTCGCCGAGATCTCGGGCTGCAGGTAGAACTCGATGAACTCGTTCGTCCCTTCGGGTTCGCCGCGTCGGTCGGGATGCAGAGGGAGTCGATCCAGCGGAGCCCCCCCTGGGGCGGGATCACGAACTCGAGGTCGGGGTTCGTCCGCTTCGCGATCTGCGACGTCGCTCGAGTAGGCCTCGGCGCAGGCGAGCTCGCCGCCGGCGAGCCGATCGAGATAGGTCGCCGAGTCGAATCCGGCGATCACGCCCTTCGCCTCGATCAGGAAGTCCGCCGCGGCGTCGATCGTGGCCGGGTCGGTCGTGTTCGGGTCCTCCCCGAGCGCGAACAACGCCGCGCCGAACGCGTCACGCGTCTCGTCGAGGATCGTCATCGCCCCCTGGTGCGCCGGATCGAGGAACACGTTCCAGTCGGGCGGTCTCGTCGAAGACGGTCGAGTCGTAGCCGATCCCGGTCGTGCCGGTCGCCCAGGGGACGCTGAAGCGGTTCCCGGGATCGAACGGCTCTCGCCGGAACTCCTCGGCGAGGTTGCCGAGGCTCACGACGATCGTCCTTGTCGAGCTCCGGAGCCCGTCGACCGATCGGAGCTGCGTCAGCAGGTTCTCGGACGGGCACGATCAGATCGAACGTGTTCCCTTGCCGCCCGCGGCGTCGGGCGGTCGTCCGCCAGCACGAGCCGGCGCTGCGAGCTCGTCGTTCGAGGCGTAGGTCTCGTAGGTCACCGCTGAGCCCGGACTCGTCGGAGAAGTCGCTCGAGGATCGTGGGGTCGATGTAGTCCTGCCAGTTCAGGAAGACCAGCTTCGACTCGTCCGGATCCGAGCACGATCCCAGCAGCGGAACCAGCAGGACGCCGAGGCCCGCCGCACCGCCGAGGCGGAGCACGTCACGGCGTGAGACGAGACGCGGGGCGACCACGCTCACACCACCATGAGGACGGGCACCGTGGCGTGCCGCGAGACCTTCTCCGCGATCCCTCCCGACATCAAGGCACGGAACTTGTCGAGCGCGTCGCCCATCTCGTGGGTCACTCCCTGACGGCCGATGATGATCATGTCGACGCCCTCCTCCTCGGCGGTCTCGAGGATGCCGCGCGCCACGTCACCGCGGATCACCACGCCGCGAGCGGTGCACCCCCTGGCCCTCGAGCAGCGCGACGGACTCCTCGGCCAGGGCGACCGCCTCGTCGTGCAGCTCGGTCTTCATCTCCTCGACGTAGGCGGCCCCGCGGCCGCGCACCGTCAACGGCGGGTCGAACGCGACCACGACGACGACCTCGGCGCCGTTGTTCTTGGCGACCAGGATGCCCCACGACAGGGCGCGCTCGGCCGTGTGCGATCCGTCGAACGGGACCAGCACCTTCTGCGGACGTGGCGCCTCCGGCAGGGCGACCGGGCCTTCCCAGTCGTCGGGGCGCGGGAGCTGACTCATGACGATGCCTCCTCGGTCTCGGCCCACGCGTTGTAGAGCTTGCCGGTCTCGAGGTCGACGACGTTGTCGACGCCCTTGCGACGCTTGGATCGGACAGGAGCGAAGTACACGATCGGCCCGGTCGCGAGACCGGCGGCCGCCCAGCCGATCCCCTGGATCGGGCCCACGTCCAGCACCTGGAAGTAGACGGCGGTCACGATCACGAACAGCGGAAACGAGGGTGATCGAGGACCACCCCGAACCACCCGCCCGGGACCTTGAACGGACGTTCCAGGTCGGGTCGCTTGATCCGCATCGCGATCAACGAGGCGAACTCCAGCAGCAGGGCGCAGGCGTAGATCGTGACATCGATCGCCACGAGGCTCCCGAACGCGGAGAGCGCGAGCACCGAGCAGATCAGGGCCTGGATCACGATCGCCACGGTCGGCGTCTTGAAGCGGGGGTGGAGCTTCGTGAGCGACTTCGGCAGGAAGCCGTCACCCGCCAGCGCGAACGGGATCCGGCTGTTCTGCAGCAGCCACGCCGAGTACAGACCGATCGCGGAGATCACGGCGGTGATCGTGAGCAGACCGCCCAGCCACGACCCCGCGACCTGCTCGGCCACGACGTTGTAGGCGCCGGCCGTCCACTCGACATCGACCGCGCCGACGACGCCGAGGGACACGAACGTCGGCACGAGGTAGATCAGCGTGATGATCGGCAGGGTGATCGCGAGTGCGCTCGGGTAGTCGCGGCGCGGGTCCTCGATCTCCCCCATGACCGTGGACATGCCGTCCCACCCCATGTAGTTCCACATGATCACGAACAGCCCCGCACCGAACGCCGCGGGTAACGAGACCCCGTGGTTCACGAACGGCTCGAACGCGTTGTGGTTCATCTTGAACAGCCCGAAGATCGTGACCAGGACGAACGGCGTGATCACGACCGCGAAGAAGAGCTTGGACGAGTCGCCCACGACCTTCGCGCCCCGGATGTTCACGTAGGCGAACACCCAGATCAGCGGTCACCGCCACCAGCCATCGGACCAGCTGGTTCTCCTCCAGGATCGGGAAGAAGTACGACGAGTAGTCGACGAACAGCACCGGGTAGAGCGCGAGGTCGACCCAGCTCGTGACCCACATCCACCAGCCCGAGGTTGAAGCCCCAGAAGGGCCCGAGCGCGGTCTTGCCCCAGTAGTAGTAGCCGCCCTCGACCGGCATCATCGTGGCCATCTCGGCCACCATCAGGGCGGTGGGCAGGCTCCAGATGATCGGGGTGATGATGATGAGGAGCAGCCCCATGCCGGCGCCGGCCTCACCGATCGTGTCCTCGAGGCCGTACGGTCCGCCCGACACCGAGAAGAAGATGATGCCGACGATGCCGCCGAGCGCGAGCTTCGCGAGACCTCGCGGATCGCGGTGCGCGGACGCTCGGCCGGCTGTTCAGCGATCGTCGCCATGCTGCGCCCCCCACCGCCGACCCCTCGCCGACCGGGGTTGTATAGCACGACCGCGGCGGTCGGCGCTAGCCGGACGACGCCGATCGATCACCCCAGAGACGGTCGGCGACACGCCCGACGAGCTCCAACTTGCGCCACTGCACGTCCTCGTCGACCTCGTTGCCCACCATGACGCTCGCGAACCCACATTGCGGGCTGATCGCGAGGCGGTCGAGCCCACCGACGATCGACGCCGCCTCCTCCATCCGTCGGAGGAGGTCGTCCTCGTCCTCGAGCTCGCGCGTCTTCGAGGACACGATCCCCATCACCATCGAGGAGCCCGGGCGCAGGTACCGGATCGGTTCGTAGCCGCCGTCACGGCCCAGGTCGTCCCACTCGACCAGGAAGCTGTCGTACGGGAGCTCGCCGAACACGCGCTCCGCGACCGGCTCGAGCGATCCCTCGCACATCCAGGACGAGCGGTAGTTGCCACGGCAGATATGCAGGGCGGTGGTGACGCCGTCGGGGATCGCGGCCAGCACCGCACGGTCGGCGGCGAGGGCAGCCTCCACGAGCTCGTCGATCCGATGCCCCTCCGCCTCGAAGCGCGCGATCCAGGCAGGGTCGACCAGGTACGGGTAGAGGGGGAAGTCGAACTGGATGGCGGTCGCGCCGGCTGCGATCACGTCGGCGACCAGGTCGCGCTCGATCTCGATCGCGTGCATGACGAACGCCTCGAGCGAGTCGTAGCCGCGGCCCTCGGTGCCCACCACCGTGGTGAGCGGGTGGGCGAAGATCGAGGCGGCTGGGAACGTGACCTTGAACGGGTAGCCGTCGGTGATCCCGGCGAGGAACGCGGCCTCGCGCGAGGCAGGGGAATCGACGGGCCGCAGCCGCTCGACGATCTCATGGATGTGGAGGACGACCTCCTCGTTGCGATCGTTCCGGAACGCGACGGTCTTGTCGGTGCGGACGCCGTCGACCGCGTCGTAGAAGGAGTTCATGAACATCCACCGCCGGAACTCGCCGTCGGTCACCACGTCGAGTCCGCAGTCGAGCTGCCGGCGCACGGCCTCGCGGATCGCGGTGTCCTCCGCTCCGCGGAGGACACCGCGGTCCTTCGCCCGCTCCTCCGCGAGCACGGCAGCGTGACCTTCTTCGTAGAAAGCCTCCACTGCCGCCCGCAACGCAGGCGGCCGGAGCAGCGACCCCACCGTCTCCGCGCGAGCGGGCACCCGAGGGCTGCGGCCCGTCAAGCGTCGCCCTCCTCGGTCACCTCCACCTCCAACGCGTGGATCACGGCGTTCGCGTGGTCGGGCCCGATCCGGTTGCCCTCCCACTCGTACGTCCGCCCGGTGTCGGGGTCCACGATCGTGAGGGTGTGCACGTTGGCCCGAGCGTGGACGGTGACCTCCATCCTCGAGCGGTCGAAGGTGGCGAAACGCTCGCCGGCCTTCCAATGCACGCCGTCGGCCTCCGCGACGAAGCCGTACAGGTGCGTCGGTGTCACGGCGAGGATGGTCCGGAGAGGGACGCCACGAGCCTCCGCTGCGACGTGGCCGGCCATCGCGCCGACGGCCACGCCGGCCACTTGCCCCACGATGTTGTCCGTGGAGAAGCCCGCCGCCGTCGCTCCCACCCTCCCGCCGGTCGTTCCGCGTGGGTGGAAGATCCCCGCGGCGATGACCTCCTCGGTGGCGCCGAGCGCTCGGCGAGCCGTCTCGATCAGCCTCTCGTCACTCATCCGCGTCCCCTTCCCTCGGTAGGATGCCGCTCCATCGACCTCAGACACCGACGCGAGGAAGGACATGATGATCCCCACCGAGCCGATCGGCAGCATCCCTCGACCCCAGGCGCTCATCGACGGTATGGGCGCGTTCGGCGCCGGCGAGATCTCACAGGAGGAGTTCGGCCGGCTCCAAGATGCGGCGCTCCGCGACACCATCGAACGCTTCGAGGCCACGGGTTCCCCCGTCATCTCAGACGGTGAGCAGACGAAGTCGAGCTTCGTGACCTATCCCCTCGAGGGGCTGGAGAACCTCGCGCCCGATGGGGCCGTCATCCCGTTCGCCGACGGCCACACGAGGCAGCTCCCGAAGCTCACGGCCGGATCGTTCCGGTTCGGCAAGCACGCTGATACGTACCTGGAGGCCGCGCAGCGGTACGCACACGTGCCGGTGAAGCAAGCGGTCATCGCAGCCTCGGCCTTGAGCCTCATCTACCCGCAGGACGGCGTGGAGGGGTACGAGCGCGATGCGTTCCTCGACGATCTCGTCGACGGATGCGAACAGGACATCCGCCGGTCTCTCGATCGCGGCGCCGCCCGCGTGCAGATGGACTTCACGGAAGGGCGGCTGTCGATCAAGCTCGATCCTTCGGGCCAACTGCTCCGCGACTTCGTCGCCCTCAACAACCGCGTGCTCGAGCGCTTCTCCGAGGACGAACGGTCCCGGATCGGCGTGCACACCTGCCCGGGCGGCGATCAGGACTCGACCCACAGTGCGGACGTCGACTACGCGGAGCTGCTTCCCGAGCTCTTCCGGATGAACGTCGGCAACGTCTACATCGAGCTCGCCGGCGAGGCCGACCGCGTCCACGTGCTCAAGGTCATCGCGGAACACCTTCGGCCCGAGCAGCGGGTCTTCGTCGGCGTCATCGACCCCATCGATCCCCACGTCGAGTCGCCCGAAGAGGTCCGTGACCGGGTCCTCGAGGCCGCCGATCTCCTGCCCGTGTCCGTGCTCGGAACCACGGACGACTGCGGCTTCTCCCCCTTCGCGGACGACACGTCGACCTCACGGGACGTCGCCTTCGAGAAGATCCGGGCCCGGATCGAAGGGACCCGCCTCGCGTCGGAACGACTCGGCGTCTGACCTTCCGCGGCCGCGCTCGCAGGAGGGCACCGGCCATACTGAACGGGTGACAACGCAGAGGACCCTGCGGATCCGAGGCACGTCGTACCCGCTGCTGCTGCCGAGCCTGCGCGACCCTCGCCTGCACCTCGCGGGCGTGATCATCACGCTGCAGGTCCTCGGCCAGGTCGCGTTCGACTTCCGGCTGTCGATCGCCCAGATCCTCGTGTCGCTGCTCACCTGCGCGGTGCTCGAGGTCGTGATCACGTTCCGGCAGCAGCACGTGATCATGTGGCCGGCGAGCGCGCTGCTGACCGGGAACGGCGTGGCGTTCATCCTCCGCGTCCCGGGCACCGTGCACGGCGACTGGTGGAGCATGCGCGGGTGGTGGATCTTCGCCGGGACCGCCGCCATCTCGTTGCTCTCCAAGTACCTGCTCCGCTTCCGAGGGCGTCACGTCTTCAACCCGTCGAACTTCGGCCTTGTGCTCTGCTTCCTCGTCTTGGGCCCGCTCCGCGCCGAGCCGCTCGATTTCTGGTGGGGGCCCATGTCGCTCTGGCTCGGCCTCGCGATCGCACTCATCGTCATCGGTGGCTTCGCGATCCTGCGGCGCCTGCACCTGGTGGGGGTCGCGGTCTCGTTCTGGCTCGTCTTCGCGGCCGGCATCGCCGTGCTCGCGGCCGCCGGTCATGTGATGATCGCGCGCTGGCACCTCGGCCCGATCGCGGGCCAGGAGCTCTGGCGGATCCTCGTGTTCTCGCCCGAGATCCTCGTCTTCCTCTTCTTCATGATCACGGACCCGAAGACGACTCCGGCGTCGCGGGGCGCCCGCCGGGCTTTCGGCGCGTCGATCGGCTTACTCTCGGTGCTCCTGATCGCGCCGCAGACGACCGAGTTCGCCACGAAGGTCGCGGTGCTGGGAGCGCTCACCCTCGTCTGCGCCGCTCGGCCACTGGTCGAGGTCCTGATGTCCGCCGGGCGCGCCCCATCGGTCGTCGAGCGTGCACGGCTCCGGATCGACGCCGCCGGCCGAGCCGTCGTCGGTGCGTTCTCGCTCGGAGGCGCGGTCGCCGCGATGGGCCTCGTGCTCGTGGTGGGTCTCGCGGCGGGGCCGAGCCTGGGGAACGCGGGCACGCTGCGCACGGTCGGGGGCCCGATGCCGGACATCACCATCCTGCCCTCCGAAGGGGTCGCGACCCAGCTCGACACGGCCGCCGCGAACGAGATCGTGAGCGCCGTCCTGGTCTGGTTGGGGGTCCCCGCCGGCGAGGTCGATCGCGCGAGCGTGACGCTGCAGCCGGGTGAGGGGCAGGGGCCGCCGGTCGCGGTGGCCACGCTGTTCGGGACACAGCCGATCCGCTTCGAGCGCACGTTCGAGCTGTCGTTCCGGGACGGGATCTTCGTGGTCCTTCGCGAACGGGACGCGTCGTCGCAGCCCACGCCGTCGGCCGAGACGCCACCGTTGCCATCGAACCCGGCCGGCTTCGTGGCACCCCACCTGCGCGACGTCGCCGGTGACGTCGGGCTGCGCTTCCGGCACGGCTCGTTCCGCTACTCCGCGGACCCGACCGACACGGTCGCGATGATGGGCGGAGGGCTGTGCTGGCTGGACTACGACGGCGACGGATGGCTCGACCTCTTCGTGGTGAACTCCTACTCGGAGCAAGACGTCGCGCGCTGGACGGACGAGGGTGACCTCCCACGGAGCGCCCTCTTCCACAACGAGGGCGGCACGTTCGTCGACGTCAGCCGTGGGTCCGGAGCCAACCTCGCGGTCCGAGGGAACGGATGCGTGGCCGCCGACTTCGACCTGGACGGCAACACCGATCTCTACGTGACGTCCAACACCTACGACGCCCTCCTGTGGAACCGGGGAGACGGCACCTTCGCCGAAGGCGGGCGCGCCGCGGGGATCGACGGCTACGGCTGGCACGCCGGCGCGGCGGTGGGCGACCTGAACGGCGACGGCCTGCCGGACATCGTCGTGACCGGGTACACCGACCTCAACGCGCCGATCCCCGGCTCGTTCGAAGGGTTCCCCACCAGCTATCGGGGCGTCCGCGACCTCGTGTACCTCAACCAAGGCCCCGCCGGACAGGGCCGGAGCACCTTCCGCGAGGTCGGAGAGCTCGCGGGGGTCGACCCCGGAGCCCCCCAGCACGGCCTCGGCACGGTCCTCACGGACCTCGACGGCGACGGCCGCCTCGACGTCTACGTGGCCAACGACGAAGACCCGAACCGCCTCTATCGGAACGTGCCCTGGCCGGGAGGTGTTGCTGCCGATCCGGCGGGCCTGGGCTTCCGCCTGCAGGACGTCGCAGCGCGCAACGGCGTTGCGGACCCGAACGCAGGCATGGGCATCGCGGCGGCGGACTTCGACGGCAACGGGCTGCTCGACCTGTTCGTGTCCAACTCGCGCGGCCAGGGCCACGCCGTCTACCGAGCACGACCTCCCGCGCTGGGGGACCCCGCGTTCGCCGACGCCGGCAACGACCTCGCAGGTGCGCTCGGCGCGACCTCCACCGGGTGGGGCACTTCCTGGGTCGATCTCGACCTCGATGCCGACCTCGACCTCGTGCTGGCCAACGGCGACGTCCCCGTCACGAGCCTCGTGGAGGACGCGGAACCGATCCAAGTGCTGGAGAACGTCGGGACGCCGGGAGCCGGCACACGCTTCACCGACCTCGGGCTCCTCGCCGGCGGTGATGATCGCCTGCTCACGAACGGGCGCGGGCTCGCCGCGGCGGACTATGACAACGACGGCGATGTCGATATCGCGATCAACTCGATCGGCGGTCCGCTCATCCTGCTCGAGAACTCGACCCCGGGCGGCAACTGGCTCGAGGTCGCGACGGACGGGTTCGCGCCCGGAACACGGATCACCGCCGTGCTCCCCGGTGGGAAGCAGCTCGTGCGGCAGGTGCTCGCGGGGGGCAGTTACCTCTCCTCGGAGGATCCCCGCGTCCTGTTCGGGCTGGGGGACGCGACCGTGGTCCGCACACTCGTGATCCGTTACCCGGACGGCACACGGACGCGGCTCGAGGACGTCCCGGCCAACCAGGTGATCGCGCCGCTCATCGATCGGTCGCCCTAGGAATCCCACCGCACCCAGGTCGAATCGGGCGCCCGGAACTCCCAACCGGAGAGGTGCGCCGGACGCTCGGCGTCGAGGCGGAGTCCGGGGAGACGGTCCAACAGTTGATCGAGCGACACCCTCGCCAGATACCGGCCGAACCACGCTCCCAAACAGAAGTGGGCGCCGATCGCGAAGGCGAGATGGGCTCCCTCCTTCCGATGCAGGTCGAAGCGATCGGGGTCGGTCCACCGGCGCGGATCGCGATTGGCCGAGGAGAGCACCGCGCCGATGAGGGAACCGGCCGGGATCTCGACACCGGCCAGCTCCGTGTCCGCCACCGCCTGGCGGGTCGACGTGCCGACGGGCCCGGCCCACCGCAAGGTCTCCTCCACCGCGGCCTTCACCAGCGAGCGGTCGGCACCGACCTCCGCGAGCTGATCCGGGTGCGTGAGGAGCGCGAGGAGCGTCAGCGCGATCACGTCCCGCGGTTCCTGCAGACCGCCCGACAGCATCAACTTCGTGTTGGCCACGATCTCCTCGCGGGACATCCGGCGTCCTCCCTCCTCGTGGTGGAGCATCCACGCCAGGACGGACCCATCGGGCTCACGTTCGTGCCGGCCCAGGACCTGGGAGATCGCCCCCCCGAGGGCGGCGCTCGCCGCATCGGCCGGCTCCTGCTTGGCGGGATCACCCTCGAAGTTGGCGAGACCGAGCATGAGACCCCCGTTCCACCGGAGGATGTCTTCCCACGCGACCTCATCGAGTCCGAGCATGAACCGCAGCGAGCGCACGCTCATGGGGTCGCAGTACTCGCGGAAGAGGTCCGCCTCGCCCCGTCCTTCGAAGCCGTCGATCAGCTCGCTCGCCAGGCGCGGGATCATGCCTTGGGTGCGTTCCTCCACGTCGCGAGGCCGGAAGGGAGGCTCGCAGACGGACCGGATCCGAGCGTGCTCAGGCCCGTCCTGTCCGAGCATGTTCACGCCCATGGTCCGGTTGAGCGTCGACGGTTCGGTCGCGGCCGTGAAGAGCTCCGGATGCAGGTCCACGGTGCGGACGTCGTCGTAGCGGGTCACCAGCCAGAGGCCGACCGCGGGCACCCAGCTCACCGGCTCCTCGTCGCGGAGGCGCGCGTAGATCGGGTAGGGGTCGCGCTCCAGGTCCGCGAGCGTGATGGTCTCCCCGATGGGCACCCGTCCCTCCTCATCCGTGCGCGAAGGCGTATCGTGCGACGGTCACGGAGCGCGATGCAAGGCCCGCGAGGCGAGGTGATCGGGACCGATGCGGCCGACCATCGCGCGGCACGAGTGAGGAGACCCATGGACACGACGAGCAACCGGCTCCGGCTCCTGTACCCCGACATCCACGGACTCGAACGAGGGAAGTACCTGTTCGGCGACGTGGCGGCGAACGGCCTCGCGGCCTTCTGCATCGGGGTCTACCCCCTCACGCACGACCGTGAGATCCTCATGGTCCCCAGGACGCAGTTCGACGTGGGGCTGCACGACGTGGAGGCCCGGCTCGACCGCGATTCGCTCCGTCCGAGCTGGGAAGCCGACACGACGATCGGGATCGCGGACATGGAGCTTCATGGCCGACCCATGGCGATCGACCCCCGGCACGTGTTGCGCGAGGCGATCGGAGCCTGGCGGGGCATCGGGCTCGAGCCCCAGATGAGCTTCGAGCTGGAGTTCTACCTGATGGACCCGGACGGAGAGGGCTGGTGGGCGCCCATCTCGCTCCCGGCCCACCGCGTCTACGGCACGGGGATGGCGATCGATCCGAGCGGCACGGTGGACGAGATGGTGCGGACGGCGATCGCGTGCGGGTTCCAGATCGAGAGCTGGGGCAGCGAGTACGACGAAGCCGCGTTCGAGGTGAACATCCGGTACACGGACGCCCTCACGGCGGCCGACGACGCCTTCGTGTTCCGGCTCCTCGTGCGGGAGATCGCCGAACAGCGAGGGAAGCTCGCCACGTTCCTCGGGAGGCCGGCGAACGACCGCGGTGGGAGCGGGATGCACGTGAACTTCAGCTTCGCGCGCGAGGACGGCTCGAACGCCTTCCACGACCCGAACGACCCCGAGGGCCTCTCGGATCTCGCGCGGTCGTGCATCGCCGGGCTCGTCGCGCATCACGAAGGGATGGCGGCGATCATGGCGCCGCACGTGAACGCCTACAAGCGCCTCCAGCCCGACATGCTCAACGGCTACTGGGCGATCTGGGGCCACGACGACCGCAGCGTGACCGTCCGGGTCCCGCCGGCGCGGGGCGCGGCCACGCGGCTCGAACAACGGACCGCGGATGCGGCCGCCAACCCCTATCTGGTGGGAGCCGCCGTGCTGCACGCGGCGCGACTCGGTCTCGAGGGAGAGCTGCCGCTCCCCGAGGTCCAACCGGTCGCCGGTGAGCCCAACAGCGAGGTCCGGATACCTCCGACGCTCGACACGGCGCTGAAGAGCCTCGAGGCCGACACGCAGCTCGTGGACGCGCTCGGGCCGGAACTGGTGGAGGCGTTCACGATCTTGAAGCGCGGCGAGTGGGAACGGTACGTGGCCAACGTGGAGGACCCCGAGACCACCGACGTGACCGACTGGGAGCTCCACTACTACCTGCCGTTCCACTGAGCGATCGATCGGATCCAGAGGAGGGAGGCCCGTGCGCCTGGACGGCAAGGTGGCGGTGATCAGCGGCGGGGGGACGGGGATCGGCGCCGCCACCGCGCGCCGGTTCGCCAAGGAGGGAGCCCGCGTCGTCGTCACGGGTCGGCGGCCCGACCCCATCCGGGCCGTCGCGGACGAGATCGGCGGCACGGCGGTCCCGGGCGACACGTCGGATCCGGCGCACGCGCTCGAGGCGGTGGCGACCGCCGTCGACACGCACGGCGGGCTGGACGTCGTGGTGGCCAACGCGGGGGTCGGGTTCGGCGGATCGGTCGGCGATGTCAGCGACGACGCGTGGCGCACGACCCTCGACGTCAATCTCACCGGTGCCATGCTCCTCGTGCGCGCCGGGCTCCCCCACCTGGTGGCCGGCGGCGGCGGTTCCGTGGTGCTCGTGTCCTCGGTCTCCGGCCTCACGGCGACGCCGGGCAGCGCCGCGTACGAGGCATCGAAGGCGGCCTTGATCGCGCTCGCGCGATCGATCGCCGTCGACTACGGGGTCCACGGCGTCCGGGCGACCGCCCTGTGTCCCGGCTGGGTCCGCACCCCGATGGCCGACGAGGAGATGGACGATCTCGCGGCTCGCGACGGCACCGATCGCGAGACGTCGTACACGCGCGCGCTCGCCGCGACGCCGCTCCGTCGGCCCGCCGATCCTGACGAGATCGCGGCCTGCGCTCTGTTCCTGGCGAGCGATGAGTCCTCCTTCGTGACCGGCACCACGCTCGTGGCCGACGGCGGTTCGCTCGCGGTGGACCCGGGTGGCATCGCGTTCCTCGAGCGGGAGGAACCTTGAGCTTCGAGCACGACGGCCGCACAGCCGTCGTGACCGGAGCGGGCTCGGGCATCGGGCGGGCGACCGCCCTCCGCCTGGCGGCGGAGGGCGCATCGGTCGCCGTGTGGGACGTCCGCGAGGAGGCCGCCGCCGAGACGGCGACGACCATCGCGGACGCCGGAGGGCGAGCCGCTGCGTTCGCGGCCGACGTCCGCGATCGCGACCAGGTCGAAGGTGCACGGGACCGGTCGCTCGAGGCGTTCGGCTCGATCCGCTACCTCGTGAACAACGCCGGCCTCGTCCGCATGTCCTCCCTCGACGACCTGGACGAGGCCGAGTGGGACCTGGTCCTCGACACGAACCTCAAGGGCATGTACATCGTGACGAAGTCCGTCGCGCCGGCCATCGGTGCCGGCGGGGGCGGCGCCATCGTGAACCTCTCCACCATCGAGTCGGAGGTGGTCGTGTCCTCCCTCGGTCACCCGCAGGTCCACTACAACGCGTCGAAGGGCGGGGTGAAGATGCTCACGAAAGCCCTGGCCGTCGAACTCGGGCACCGGAGGATCCGCGTGAACGCCGTGGCTCCCGGGCCGATCGCCACCGGGTTCGTGCCCGGCGGCGACCTCCGCTCGGACGGAGCCTGGGCGTTCGTCTCCCAACGCCTGCTGGTCGACCGCGTCGGCGAGCCGGAGGACGTGGCGGCGGCCATCTCGTTCCTGCTGTCCGACGACGCCTCGTTCATCACCGGGACGCAGCTCGTCGTCGACGGGGGGTGGCTGACGCGGTGACCGGCCTGACCGCCGACGACCTGCAGACCGAAGGGTTCCGCACGGTCATCGTCACCTCCGCCGACGTGACCGGCCGTCTGGTCGGCAAGCGGTTCTCACCGGAGGTCTTCCGGACGCTCGTCGACGAGGGTGTGGCCCTCAGCTCGTGCGTCCTCGGGTGGGACGTGGACCAGTGGCCCGGGCCGACGCAGGGCTACACGGGACACCACACCGGTTGGCACGACGTCCGCCTCGTCCCGGATCTGACCACGCTCCGACCCGCCGGATGGCTGGATCGCACGGCGATCTGCGTGGCCGACTTCGTGGAACTCGGAGGCGACGAGCTCGTCCCGGTGGCGCCCCGGACGATCCTCCGCCGCGAGATGGACCGCACCATGGACGCCGGCCTCCGGCCGCAGGTCGCGTCGGAGCTCGAGTTCCACCTCTACCGAGGCACGTTCGACGACGCGAGGTCGCAGGGGTACGAGATCCTGCAGCCGACCACCTTGGCCCGGGCCGACTACACGATCCAGGCCGGCGACCAGCACGAGGCCTTCTTCGCACGGCTCCGCGATGCGCTGGAGGCTTCGGGGCTCGACCCGTGGACGAGCCAGGTCGAGTGGGGCCTCGGCCAGTGGGAGGTGAACCTCCGTCACCGTGAACCGCTCGAGATGGCCGACCGGCACATCCTGTTCAAGCTCGCAGTGCGCGACCTCGCGGCGGCGAACGGCCTTGCAGCCACGTTCATGGCGAAGCCGTTCGCCGAGACGACGGGGTCGTCCTGTCACCTGCACCTGTCGATCGCCGGGGTGGATGGAGCACCGCACTTCCATGATCTCGCGGGCGAACACGGGACCTCGGCTGCGCTCCGTCACGCCGTCGGCGGGGTCCTGGAGCACGCGTCCGACGTGATGCTGCTCTACGCCCCGACGGTGAACTCGTACCGGCGCATGGCCGGCGCCGAGTTCTCGGGGAACGGACGGAGCTGGGGGTGGGACAGCCGGATGGTGAGCTGCCGCGTGCTGGCGGAGTCGCCCACCTCGACACGGCTGGAATGGCGCGCACCCGGCGCGGATGTGAACCCGTACCTGGGGATCGCCGCCCTGCTCGCGTCGGTGCGTGACGGGCTCGCGTCCGAGGCCGACCCCGGCCCGCCGCTGATGGGCGAGGACTGGGAGGAGCCGGTGCCGCCTTTCCCACCGACGCTGGGTGCCGCGGTGGATGCCTTCCGCGGCAGTGCGTTCGCGGCGGATGCGTTCGGTCGCGATGTGGTCGCCCACTACGCCGAGGCGGGTCGGTGGGAATGGGAGCGGTTCCTCGCCGCGGACGCCGTGGGCGAGTGGGAACGTCGGCGCTACTTCGAAGTGATCTGAGGAAGGCCGGTTGCCCGGTAGGTCGTTCGGTAGCAAAATACCCCCGGTTCGACGGCCGGGACCTGGGTTGGGGAAGGAGCACGGATGTCCATCGCGTCGCTCGACGACATCGATCTCGCCGACCCCGACAGCTACGTGGAGCGGATCCCGTTCGAGTGGTTCGACCGTCTGCGCCGCGACGCACCCGTCGTCTGGCACCCCGAGCCGCTGCCGAACCAGGGATTCTGGGCCGTGACGCGGTACGAGGACCTCACGGCCATCCACATGGACTGGGAGACCTTCTCGTCCGAGCTCGGCGCGGTGGCCCTCGAGGAGCTCGACGACGAGCAGCTCGGGATCCGGAAGTCGATGCTCGAGACGGATCCGCCGCGTCACACGGAGCTCCGCAAGATCTGTTCGAAGCAGTTCTCCGCGCGCGGCGTGGGCAAGTACGAGGACTGGATCCGCGAGGTGGCACGGAGCGTTCTCGACCAGGCGCTCCCCTCGGGCGACTTCGACTTCGTCCCCGAGATCAGCCGGGAGCTCCCGATCCGCTTCCTCTGCTCGATCTTCACGGTGCCCCAGGACGACGCGCCGCAACTGATCGCCTGGGGCGACAAGATGATCGCGAACCAGGACCCCGATCTCTCGGCGGCCGTCGTCGACAAGGTGGACACGGAGGCCTACCGGAACCTGCCGTTCCGTTCCCCCATCGCGCACGACGTCTTCGCGTATGCGGACCGCCAGCGGGACCAGCGGCTGGAGGAGCCATCCGACGACGTGATCCAGGCGCTCGTCACCGCGCAGTCCGAGGACATCTTGTCGTCCAGCGAGTACCACAACTACTTCGCCCTCCTCATGATCGCGGGGAACGAGACGACGCGGCACACCATCTCGAGCGGGATGCTCGCGTTGCTCGAGAACCCCGACCAGTTGCAGCTGCTCCGGGACGAGCCGGAACGGATCCCCCAGGCCACCGAGGAGATCCTCCGGTGGGCCACACCCGTGCTGCACTTCCGTCGGACGGCGACACGGGACATCGAGTTCGCTGGCCAGCCGATCCGACGAGGCGACAAGGTGGTGACGTGGTTCATCAGCGCCAATCGCGACGAGGCCGTCTTCCCCGATCCGTACCGCTTCGACGTCACCCGCTCGCCGAACGATCACGTGACGTTCGGACCCGGTGGCCCCCACTTCTGTCTCGGGGCACACCTCGCCCGTCTCGAGACCCGGATCCTGTTCCAGGAGCTGATCCTCGGCTCGCCTCGATCGAGCTCGCCGGGCCGGTGGAGCGGATCCGGTCGAACTTCGTCAACGGGATCAAGCGGATGCCGGTTCGGGTCACGACCCGGTAGTTGGCCGCGGTCGTTCGCGGGTCCTGACCTTCGAGGGCATTTCGCCCCTATCACCGCGATGCGTTCCGTACGACGGTGCCTGTCAGGACCCTTCGGGGGAGGTGGGACTCATGGATCAAGTGAAGGAGAAGGAGAAGGAGAAGGAGAACGAGAAGCTCGATATGGACGTCCTTCGCCAGTGCCCGACGTGTGATCGGTGTCGAGACTGCGGCTACAGCCATATCGGGATCCCGTGCCCCGATCCGAACCCCCACTTCGACGGAACGTGCTTGTGCGATCCGAAGTAGCGTGGTCCTAGCAACCCCTTACCCGACGAGCTCCTTGTACGGCGCGGTGGCCTCGGCCGGCCGCGAAACACCTGCGCTCGGCGGCGCAAGCCGGGCTTCCGCCACGGGCGGCATCTCGTTCCCTCGGAGTGTCAGCTGCCAGTGCAGCACGATGTGTGCCACGACCGGGGCGAGCACGTTTCCCGTCAGAAGGAAGGCCAACGCCTGGATGCCGCAGCCCACCAGCGCGCCCCCGAGCATCTTCCTCGCGGCCTTCGTCCGGAACTCCCGGTACCCGAGATGGTGGACCAAGATCACGACCAGTGCTCCGGCCACCGCGAGGACTCCAGAGCTCACCTTCGCCCATGTGGTGTCCGTCCACCCACGTGCATCGGTCGCCTGCCACACGGCGAGGACCGGCAGGGTCGCGAGCAGGATCGCCTCGGCGGTTCCATACACGACCCCCTCCCAGAGGAGCCGTCCGACGAGCTCAGAACCTTCGGGGCGGGGTCGCCCTGCGGGCAAACGACGGACGAGTGGCACGACCACCGCGGCGGCGGCCAGACCACCGAGGATGCCCCAGACCCACCCCGTCGCGACGAGGTCGGTCACCGACGTACCCGACCAAGCGATGTAGCCAGCCCCAAGGCCGAACGTCGTCACCGCGAGGATCGCCACGTAGGGGGTCCGCGATACGTGACCGAGGTCCGTCACGACCCAGGTCACCAGGAATGCCACGACCGCGATGATGGCGAAGGCGGCGGTGGCGTCCTGCCAACCGAATGAGGGATCAGGAACCGGCATCGATGTGCATCTCCTCTCCGTTCCGGTGCCATCGTCCCTCCGCGCGCTTGGTCCTTGTTGGGCCACACGACTCCTCGCGATCAGGACCAGGAGGGATCGAGGCTCGGCTCACCGCATGCTCTCGGGGAAGAGCACGGCACGCACGAGGACCGGCTGAACCTCAGGAGGGCCCGACGGGCGAGGCGCCGCCGTCGGAATCGACCGCTCGGAGGAGGACACGCAGCATCTCGGCCAGGCCATCCTGCTGCTCGGCGCTCAGATGGCGAGCCAACGCTGCCTCCTCGCGGTTGAACGCCGGGAACAGCCGCTCGATCGTGGTGGTGCCCGACGGCGTCAGCGCGACCCTGACCATGCGGCCGTCGTTCGGGTCCTTGCTCCGGCGGACGTAGCCTCGTTGTTCCAGCGTGGTGATCACCCCGGTCGCCGTGGGCCGGCTCGATCCCACCGCCGCGGCGAACTCGCGGGCCTCCAACTCGCCCCACACCCAGAGCACCCAGAGGCCGACGAACGAGGTCCACGAGAGGCGGTGCGCCGAGAGGACGTCGGATTCCATGTGACGGCGGACGGCCGTCGAGGTGCGGAACAGGTTGGAGATGGCCCACATCGCCCGGAAGTCGAGGTCGAGATGGCCGAGCGCGGTCCGCACGACCTCCTCCGACGGCAGGAGCCCGCCCGGTTCCTCGCTCACGCGGCGCTCCCCGACCTCGCGAGACGCTCCCCCAGCTCCCGCGCGACGTCGATGATCGCGATCACATCGTCGTCGGTGGTCCGGAAGTTCACGAAGCACGGACGGAGCCAGATCGTCCCGTCGATGTCGGCGGACGCCAGGTAGACGCGGCCGTCCCGCTGGATCTCGGCGGCCAGCGCCTCGTTGTGCGCGTCGAGGTCGGCGACGCCCGGAGGGACGTGGCGGAGCGGCACGATCGACAGCCCGGGGGTGCTTCGGGCACTTCGAAGTCCTCGGTGGCCTGGGCTCGCCGGTAGAGGAGGTCCGCTTCGGCCAGGTTCCGGGCGATCGCCTCGCGGAACTGCGCCGCGCCATGGGCGCGGAACGCCAGCCAGGCCTTCAGGGCGCGGAACGGACGCGAGTACTCCAGCGTGATGTCGGCGGCGTGGAGCTCGTGCCGCTGGTGCGGCAGGTACCCCTGCTCGTGGGCGAAGGCGCCCGGCAGGGCATCGCGGTGCCGCGTCATGACGACGCCGGCCGCCTTCGGCAGGTAGAGCCACTTGTGGGCGTCGACGGAGCACGAGTCCGCGCGCTCGATCCCGTGGAAGAGGTCCGCGTGGCTCGGCACCCCCGCGGCGGGGAGGCCGTACGCACCGTCCACGTGGAGCCACACCTCGCGATCGGCACAGACGTCGGCGATCTCCTCGAGGGGGTCGACCGCCCCGGTGAGCGTCGTGCCCGCCGTCGCGACAACAGCGACCGGCACGATCCCCTCCGCACGATCGCGGTCGATGGTGGAGGCGAGCGCATCGGGCCGCATCCGGCGCAGCCCGTCGAGGGGGATCGCGCGCAGGTTGTCGGAGCCGATGCCGAGGAGCTCCACGGCGCGCGTCACCGAGTAGTGGACCTCGGCCGAGCAGTACACGGCCGAGCGGTATCCCGCGAGCCCGGCGTGGCGCGAACCCGGCATCGCGAGCTCGCGCGCCGCCGCCACGGCGGTGACGTTGCTGATGGTGCCGCCGCTGGTGAACGCGCCGTCGGCCGCCGGATAGCCGACGAACTCCCCCACCCAGCGGACGGCTTGCCGCTCGATCTGCGTGGCCGCTCGCGCATCGACCGCGAGGTTGATGTCGTAGGTGTGGGCCAGCAGGTCCGCGACGGCGCCGATCTCGAGCCCGCTCGAGCCGACGAACGCGAAGTAGCGGGGCCGTGGCTGTGCGATGGATCCGTCCAGGATGCGAGCGGCGTCGTCGAGGACCTCGTGGACCGGCGCCGGCGCCTCCGGGAGACCGCCCTCGAGGAGCCGCCGCACGCGCTCGTCGAGCGGCGGCTCCTCCGGGCGGAACCGGTCGAAGCTCCGCCAGGCCTCCACGACCAGACGCGTCGCGTGCTCGAGGATCTCTTCGCGCGACGCGTCCAGCCGGAGCGGCCGTTCGGGCTCGGCTAGGTCACCGATGTGGCGTGGCCTCCTCCCTCAATCCGGGTGCGTGCGCAGATCCGGCAAGGCGACCCTGGCCGGTTCCCTTCCCTTGAAGGCGACCGCGGCAAGGAGTCCGATGCCGAGCACGACGAGCGCGTAGATCGGTGCCAGGAGGATCGGGGACGTGACGTCGGCGAACGCCCCGTAGATCGCGCCTGCCGTGATGGCTCCGCCCACGACCACCGCCACGATCAACCCCGCCTTGTTCGCTGACTCCCACAGCCCGAACAACGAACCGACAGCGAGGAATAGGTAGACGACCACGAGCGCGAATCCACCGAACGTCGACCCCCAGAGGAAGATCGCGAAGTAGTGAGCGGTCTCCGGGAGGGCGAACAGCTCGTCCCAGAACTGGGTCGCGAGGATGAACAGCGCTTGGATGACGATCAGCAGCACGATCGCCCCGATCGGGGTGCCGTGACTCCGCGAGACGGCCGCCAGCGGGGACGGCAAGCGACGATCGCGTGCCATCGCGAAGACGCCCCGCGTCGAGGCCACCGCCGCGCCCACGCCCACCGCCATGATGTCGAGGAGCACCACCAACTCCATGATCCGAACCAGCGTGGTGGATCCGTATCCGCCGGCCTCCGATGGAGACGCGAGCACGAACAAGGGCGCCGCGGCGGCCTCGCCGAGCGCGTCCAAGCTGAACCCGAACCCCGCCACCTGCGCATAGGCAGCGATGAGATAGAAGATGGACACGACGATCACCGAGAACAGGACCGCGCGGGGGATCTGCTTCTTCGGCTCGGCGGTCTCCTCTGCCAGGTTCGCCGCTGTCTCGAACCCGACGAAGATGAGGACGCCGTAGAGAACACCGAAGAGCACACCGTTCATGTTCCCCGTCGTCGATCCGCTCGGGTCGAAAGCCTTCGCGAGATCGTTGTCGGAGCCCACCTTGACGATGACGTAGATGAAGAAGCTCAGCACGACCGCCACGGAGATCAGGGCCAGGGTCAGCTGCACCCGGGTCGAGATCTGGACACCCAGGTAGAGAACGAGGAAGAGCACCACCGCCCAGATCGTGTTCCAGGCCCAGATCGGCAACGGCTCCTTCTGGAACTCGAGGAGCAAGGTGTCGTAGATGAACCCCCCGATGAGGACCCCCAGGCCCGTAGTCAACACGATCGTTCCCGCGTAGTAGAGGTAGCCGGCCCCGGCTCCGATGGTGCGCCCCAAGCCGTTCGACACGTAGTCGTAGAGCGACCCGGCGGCGTGGATCCTCTTGGCGTACTGAGCCACGAGCCAGCCGAGGGCGAAGACGCCGACGGCCGCGATCAGCACCGCCAGGGGAGCTGCGGTGCCAGCTCCCTTCCCGGTCGCGCTGATGATCCCTGCGATCGCCGGGATCAAGAACGCCACGCTGAACACCGGACCCATGAAGCCGACCGATTGCGCGATCACATCGACGAGGCCGAGTCGCTTCTTCCCCAGCCGTTCGTAGCCGAGCTCGTTGCTTGCAGGCTCTGCCACCGGGATCCCCCTCCCTGTCGGACTTCCTCCCGTCGCGGACCCTACGCCGCGACGCCCTCGCCGGTCCAACCGTCGGCCGGCCTCTCGAACCAGACGTGCACCTGCCCCGTCCCCACCGAGGCCTCGTACTCGCTGAACAACGCTCCGGGCGCCTGACAGCGCTTCCCGCCGATCGCTGCGGCCATCATGAGGTAGTGCCCGAAGTGACCTTCGGGAGCCGCGCGCTTGTACTCGGGCATCCCGTCGATGACGCCGGCGTGGTCGCCATCGGTGAGCTGCCGGAGGACCCGCTGGTCGGCCTCGTACGACGCCAGGTCGTAGATGTTGTCCGGCACGGCCGAGCTCTCGCGGTTCCGGAGCTCACGGAAGGGGAAGAAGCGGTGCGTCATGCCCCCCGACGCGAGCAGGATCGCGCGCCGATCGCTCGCCCGGATCGCGTCGCCGATCAAGCCACCGAACAGGAGGAAGTCCTCGGTCGTGCAGCATTGGTTGAGCGCGACGCTGATCCACCGTGTCTGCGGATCGCCGAGGAAGGTCCAGACGTTGACCGTGCCGTAGAAGATGGGGAGCCACGGATCCTCGCACGCCAAGATCCAGCAGTCGTCGCGACCGTCGGCCTGCGCCGCGATCAGCTTCGCCAGCACCGGGTCGCCGGGCATGTCGTACGGGATGCCTGCCATCCCTCGCGGGAGCTCGTGGCTCGTGAACCTCCCCTGCCGGCGTTCGTGCGCCGTCACGATGTGCTCGAACGTCGACTCCCAGTGCGTGTCGAAGACCACGACCGTGTCCGGACGCAGCCGCTCGAAGACGTCCGCCTTCATCCGACGCAGCCCCGGTACGAGGCTGATCTCCTTGCCGCCGTTGATCTCCAGACGCGTCTCCTCCGGCAGCATGATGGTGGGCACGTGCGCCACGAGCCCGGCGCCGACGATCTCACCCATCGCTCTCCCCTTTCAGCTCCACGGTGCGGTGACCACGTTCTTCACATCCGCGTAGAAGTCGAAGCTCCAGACCCCGCCCTCGCGGCCGATCCCGGACGCGCGCGAGCCCCCGAACGGAGCGTTCAGGTCGCGCACGAAGAAGCAGTTGACCCAGACCGTGCCCGCGACGAGCCGCTCGGAGACGCGCCGGGCTCGATCCTCATCGCCCGAATAGACGATGGCCGCCAGCCCGTAGTCGGTCGCATCGGCCAGTGCGACCGCCTCGTCCTCGTCCTCGAACGCCTGGAGGGTGAGCACCGGCCCGAAGACCTCCTGGGTGAGGACTCTCGGCCCCCTCCGGTACATCGGCGAACAGCGTCGGTCGGTAGTAGAGACCCCCCAGGTCCTCGTTCGGACCGCCGCCGAACACGACCCGGGCGCCGTCGGCCTTCGCGCGCCGCACGAAACCATCCACGCGCTCGACGTGCTCCCGGGTGATCTGTGGGCCGATGTCGGTGGTCTCAAGACGGGGATCACCCTGGACGATCGCGGCCACGGCCGCGGTGAGACGGTCCACGAAGCCCTCCACCATCGACCGCTCCACGATGAGCCGCGTCCCCGCGAGGCACACCTGTCCGGCGTTGTCGAACTGGTTCACGGCCTGGCGCACCACGGCATCGAGGTCGGCGTCGGCGAACGCGACGAAGGGTGACTTCCCACCGAGCTCGAGCGAGGTCGGCGTGAGGTTGTCGGCGGCGGCCCTCGCGACGAGGCGCCCGGTCGCCACGGAGCCGGTGAAGGCGATCCGGTCGACCCCGGGGTGTGCGGTGAGCGCCGCGCCGGCCTCCTCACCGACCCCCTGCACGACGTTGAGCACCCCAGCCGGAAGGCCTGCGTCGCGGGCGATGTCGGCCAGCATCGAGGCGGTCAGTGGCGCCCACTCGGGCGGCTTCAGGACCACTGCGTTCCCCGCGGCGAGGGCGGGTGCGACACGCCACGTCGCGAGCATGAGCGGCGCGTTCCACGGCGTGATGACCGCGGTCACGCCCGAGGGGTCCCAGGTGACCCGTTCCTCGTGACCGTTGAACGCGGCATCGGCGCTCCCCTCGAGCTCGAGCAGGCGATCGGCGAAGAAGCGGAAGTTCCGCGCGACGCGCGGCATCACGGAATCCCGCATCGATCGCAGGAGCGAGCCGTTGTCCCGCGTCTCGACGGCCGCGAGGTCGGCGACGCGAGCCTCGACGCCGTCCGCGATCCGGTGCAAGACCGCGACACGCTCGGTCGCCGGGGTCCGCCCCCACGTAGCGGAGGCCTCGCGCGCGGCGTCGACGGCGAGGTTCACCTCGCCATCACCGCCGCGTGCCACCTCCGCGATGGTCCGCTCGTCGATGGGCGACACATCGGCGAACCGCGAACCGGACGACACCCGTTCGCCACCGATCCAGTGGTCGACGGAGACCTCGACGCCCTCGATCACGACACGTTCGCCCGTGGTGACCCCTTCGCTCGCACGGCGACCCAGGGCCCGGCCGCGAAGCGGCGACGCCCCGGTCGTTCGGGGCCGAACGATAGGAGCGGCCCGGAAGGGGTGTCAAGCGGGCTCAGGGGAGGCGGGATGGCGATGCCCAGGTGACCTGGTGGCATCGCCGTGGTTGCATACGCGCGTGGGACTGCTCTCCCCTGGTGACCAGCCGCTGGACGTGACGCGGTTCGACGTGGAGACGGCCGCCGAGACGATCGCTCCCTACATCCGCCGGACGCCCGTGCTCGATCTCGAGCCGGGTGCGTTCGGGGTCCCGGGCCTGATGGTGCTCAAGCTCGAGCTGCTCCAGCACACCGGATCGTTCAAGCCTCGGGGTGCCTTCAACCGGATGCTGACGGGCGAGATCGACGACTCCGGGGTGCTCGCGGCATCCGGCGGCAACTTCGGGCTGGCCGTCGCCTACGCGGCGGCGCGGCTCGGTCACCCGGCCGAGATCTTCGTGCCGTCGACGTCACCGGCCATGAAGATCGACCGGATCCGTGGCTACGGCGCGACGGTGCACGTGGTCGAGGGCTATTACGCGGATGCCTTCGTCGCCTGCGAGGAGCGCGCGTGGGAGACGGGGGCCGCCTTCCTCCACCCGTACGACCAGCCCGCCGTCGTTGCGGGCCAGGGCACCCTCGCCCGGGAACTCACGGAGCAGGTGCCCGTGCTCGATTCGGTGGTGGTCGCGGTGGGCGGCGGCGGACTCATCGGGGGCGTCGCGGCGTGGTTCGCGTCCGACGTGCGGACGATCGGGGTCGAACCGGAGGCCTCACCGACGCTCACGGCTGCGCTCGAGGCCGGCGAGCCCGTCGACGTGGAAGTCGGAGGGATCGCCGCCGACTCCCTGGGCGCGCGCCGCGCCGGGACGATCGGGCTCTCGATCGCGAAACGCCACGTGGATCGCGTCGTCCTGGTCACCGACGAGCAGATCGAGCGCGCGCGCGAGGTCCTGTGGGACGAGGTGAAGCAGCTGGCGGAACCGGGCGCCGCCGCCACGCTCGCCGCCGTGCTCTCGGGTGCCTACGTCCCCGATCGCGACGAGCGGATCGCGCTCGTGATCTGCGGTGGGAACGCGGATCCTTCGAACCCCGAGCCGTCCCCGATCGTCGTGGCGGACGACACGGATTAGCTGCCGAAGCGTCGGGCGAGGTCGGGCGCAGCCCGCTCGCGGAGCGCCGCGTACACCCGCTGCCGCTCGAGGTACTGCTCGAGCATCTGGTGGTTCTGCGGGATGTCGTGACCCTGGAAGAACCCCTGGACGTCCGCGACCTGCCTCGGCTCGGTGAGGGTTCGGACCCCGGCGGCCAGCGCGATCACGTTGGACGCCGCGATCCGCTCGCCGAAGGCGTCCCAGTGCTCCTCGATGAAGCGCCATGCGGTGCCTCCGAGCTCGCGGTTCATGACGGCGCGCAGCAGCACGAACGGGGAGTCCTGGGGACGGATCCCGTCGAGGGTCGCCGCGAGCACGCGATCCATCAAGACCGGATCGCGGAACCGGGCGAGCGCCTCGCGGTAGCGCTCCTGTTCCTGCGGGGTGGGTGCGTCGCTGGCGGCGGCGAAGAACCGCTCGAAGTCATCGACGGTCCCGGCGGTGGCCACGACATCGACGGACGCAGCGGACACGGCAGGATCCGTGGACGGATCCCGCTCGGCCTCGCGCGCCTGTGCCTGCGTCTCGGGGTCGTCCCCGAGCACGCCGAGGGCGCGCACGAGCTCGCCTCGAAGCTCCCGGTCGAGCGCGGACTCGCCGAACTTCGCATCCCACCCCAGCCGAGCGAAGGCTGGACGGACCAGGTCGCGCACGAAGTCCCGGAACCGCTCCCGCGGCTCGCCCTCGACGAACCGGTCGCACCAGTTGAGACCCGTGAGGATCGCGCGCCACACGGACAGATCGGTCTCGTCCGCGAACCCCGCCACGAGGTCGATGAACGATGACGCCGGGGCGTGCCCCGCCACGACGGCGGCCCATGCATCGTCCACCAGGCACTGCCGCTCGACCGGGGTCAGATCGGTGAAGGCCCGGGTCACCAGCTGGCTCCGCAGGTCGTCGTCGTAGAAGACCCGGACGAAGCTGGAACCACCGGCATTGACCACCACCAGGCCGTCGGGCTCGACGAGCGGGAGGCTGAGGCCGTCCCCCTCGACCAGCACACGATCGAGCTGCTCGCCTCCGGGGCCGACCTGTCGGATCAGCAAGGGGACCGGCCACACGGTGGCGTCGTCGGGGTGCGAGGGGAGGAAGCGCTGCTGCGTGAGACGAACGAGCGCGCCGTCGCGCGTGGCGGTGATCGCCGGATAGCCGGGCTGGAAGATCCAGGCGTCCATGACCCTCCGCACCGGTTCGCCGGTCTCCTCCTCCAGGGCGTCCCAGAGCTCGTGGGTCTCGGTGTTGCCGTAGGCGTGCGTGCCGAGGTAACGACGGATGCCGTCGCGGAACCGGTCGGGGCCGAGCCACTGCTCCAGCATGCGGAGCACGGCGCCCCCTTTCGTGTAGGTGAGCGTGTCGAACATCCCGCTCGCGTCGTCGGGTGAGGAGACCGGGTACTCGATGGTCCGCGTGCTCTCGAGCGCGTCCACCTCGAAGGCGTTCGCGCGGATCCTGGTGAACGAGTCCCAGGCGCGCCACTCGGGGTGCATCGCGTCGACCGCCAGGTACGACATGAAGGTGGCGAACGCCTCGTTGAGCCAGATGCCGTTCCACCACCGCATCGTCACGAGATCGCCGAACCACATGTGCGCGAGCTCGTGCGCGATGGTCTCCGCCACGCCGAGCTGCTCCTCGGGCGTGGTGGTGTCCGGGTCCAGGAGCAGCAAGGTCTCACGGTAGGTGACGCACCCGAGGTTCTCCATGGCCCCTTGCGCGAAGTCCGGGATCCCGACGTTGTCGAGCTTCGCATCCGGATACGGGATGGCGTAGTAGTCGCCGAACCAGTTCAAGCAGTACACCGCGGCATCGAGCCCGAAGGCCGTGAGGTGCTCCTGGCCGGGGCGACACGCGATCCGCACGGGGACGCCACGCGCGTCGAGGGCGTCGGTGACGACCAACGGCCCGATCACCAGGCACACCAGGTACGTGGACATCACCATCGTGTCGCTGAACCGAACCCGCGCCCGGCCGTCGGGCAACGTCTCCCGCTCGACCTCGGCACCGTTCGAGAGGGCGAGGAGCCCGTCGGCCACCACCAGCGTGATGCCGAAGACGGCCTTGAGATCCGGCTCGTCCCAGCACGGGAAGCACATCCGTGCATCGGTGGCCTCGAAGTGGGTCGTGGCCACGACGCGCTCCTGACCTTCGTCATCGAAGGTCGACCGGTAGAAGCCGGTCATCCGGTCGTTGAGCGGTGCGGCGAACCGGAGGCGGAGGGTCCACGGGCCGGGTTCGGCCGTCTCCGCCAGGACCACCGTGACACGTTCGGAGGCGGCGTCGGGCACGACCTCCTCGATCGCGATGAGGCGGTCGGCACCGGCGAGCTCCAGGCCCGAGACCTCGAGCTCCTTCGCATTCAGGACGATCTCGCCGACCGGCTCGTTGATCGCGACGGCGACGGCGACCTCACCCGTGAACGTGGCCGTCTCCAGGTCGGGCTCGATGATGATCTCGTAGCGAGAGGGAACGACCGACCGCGGGAGTCGGTATGCGGCTTCGGAGTCACCCACCTCCAGCGCCTCAGTCGCTCACGTAGGTGAGCCAGCCGGCATAGGTCGGACTCTCGCCTTTCGTGGCCGAGAAGAACGCATCCTGGAGTTCTTTCGTCACCGGCCCGCGGTGCCCCGCACCGACCACGCGATCGTCGACCTCGCGGATAGGGGTCAACTCCGCCGCCGTGCCGGTGAAGAAGACCTCGTCGGCCAGGTAGAGGTCCGTGCGCACCAGGTTCCGTTCGTGCACCTGATAGCCGAGGTCACGTGCGATCGTGATCACGGAACCGCGCGTGACACCCGCCAAGCAGCCGACGCCGGTGGGCGGGGTCACGAGCCCCCCTTGAGCGACCACGAACACGTTCTCCCCGGAGCCCTCGGCCACGTAGCCCTCGTGGTTCAGCATGATGGCCTCGTCGTACCCCGCCTTCAGCGACTCGACCTTCGCGAGGATGGAGCCGAGGTAGCCGCCGGTGGCCTTGGCAGCGGACGGGAGCGCGTTCTGGTCGTGCCGCTTCCAGGACGACACCTTGACCCGCACGCCTTGCTCTAACGCGTCCTCGCCCAGGTACGCACCCCAGGGCCACACCGCGATCACCACATCGACCGGCGCGAGCAGCGGGTTCACCCCCATCTCACCGTAGCCGCGGAACGCGATCGGGCGGATGTAGCACGCGTCGAGGCCGTTGACCCGGATCGTCTCCTTCGTGGCGTCGATCAACTCGTCCTTCGAGTAGGGGATCTCCATGTGGTAGACGGCGGCCGACGCGAACATGCGATCGAGGTGGGCGTCCAGCTGCCAGACCGCCGGCCCTCGGGCCGTGGAGTAGGCGCGGATGCCTTCGAAGACCCCGGAGCCGTAGTGCAGCGCGTGGCTCAGCACGTGGAACCGGGCGTCGGCCCAATCCACGAGCTCGCCGTTCGACCAGATCTTGTCGACCTCCTGGATCGGCACGACGGACGACTCCTCTCCTGCGGCTCGGAGCCCCTGCTCAGGGGTGCCGAAAAGGATACCGGCTATGCCCCGGAAGGCGGCTCGATCCGATAGATCCGCCAATCGTGCGATGCGATGGGAAGGAAGGCCACCTCCAGGTCGCCGTACCGCTCCTCGGCCCACGCTCGGACGGTGGCGATCGCACGCTCGAGGGTGTCGTCCGAGACGCGCCACGTCCACGAGTAGACGCGCTGCGCTGCCTCGTCGAAGAACCGGGCGAGGGAGCTCTCGTAGGCGCCCGCCGCCGGGGCCGTGCCGAGCGGCGTCGCGCCGGCCGAGGCGAACGCGTCGTCGAGTTGCTGCTCGCCTCGGTTGATGTCGAGTCCGACCGGCTCCGCGTCGGGCCCGAGCTCGTCCACCATCCGGCGCCACACGACCCGCCATTCCCCGCTGTAACCCCCGGGATGCACGACGATCGCCCCTCCCGGACGGACGGCACGGCAGAGCTCCCGCACGGCGGCCGCCCAGTCGCTGATCAGGTGGAGCACCCATCGGCAGTACGCGCCACCGAACGCGTCCTCCACGAACGGGAGCGTGGTGGCGTCGCCCAGCACGAGACGCACGGGTCGGTCACGATCCTTCTCCTCCAGCTTCCCGAGCATCGCCGCGGAGAGGTCCAGCCCCACGATGGTCCTGCCGCCGCCCGCCAAGGGGAGGGCGAGGGCACCCGTCCCGACGCCGATCTCGAGCGATCGTCTCGCCTTCGGGGAGGTGCGTCTCGAGCACCGCGACCGCGTCCTCGATCCCTTCGAACGCGGTCAGCCGGGTGGCATCGTAGAAACCGGCCGCGCGGTCGAACGAAACGGAACCGGTCGCGGGCGACCGCCGTTCGCTCATGTCACCGGGACCTGCTTCGCAGGGTCCCAGAAGGGGAGGGCGCGGACGGTGGCCGCGCGCGGCCCTGTGCTCGAGCGGACCTCGAGGGCGGTGCCGGGCTCCCGGAGGGAGCCCGGCACCCATGCGTAGCCGATGTTCTCCTCCAGGCGCGGCGACCACGCGCCGGCCGTGACGCGGCCGATGGCAGCGTCACCGCCCGGCGCGTGCACCGCCCAGAAGTCGTTGAGCGCGCCTTCATCGGTCATCGGCTCACCGCCGATGCCGATCCCCACGAGCTTGCGGTCCACACCTTCCTCGGCCAGCCGCGCGAGCGCGGCCCTGCCGAGGAAGTCCTGTTCCTGCTCGAGCTCGACGTACTTCTCGAGGCCGCTCACATGGAACGGGGTGTCGTCGACCCGCATGTCGGACCCGTAGTTGAAGATCCCCGCCTCGATCCGCCGCGCCTCGCTCGGCGCGATCACCCGTGCGCCGTACGGCTCTCCCGCTTGCATCACCGCATCGAAGAGCTCATCGCCGCGCGACGTGTCGCACAGGTACAGCTCGTAGCCGACCTCGCCCGTCCACCCGGTGCGCGACACGACGACCGGGATCCGTCGACCGAGGCCTCGGCGCAGAAGTAGTACCGCAGGTCCGCCACCGCATCGCCGAGGAGGTCGCGGATCACGTCCTTCGATCGCGGGCCCTGGATCTGCATCGGCGCCACGTCGGCTTCGCGGATCGTGACATCCATCCCCTTCGCCGCCGCGACCCCCGCCGCGAACAACAGGGCGTCGGAATCGGCCAACGCCAGCCAGAACCGATCCTCGGCGAGCCGCAGGAGCACGGGGTCGTTGACGACGCCACCCCAGCGCGTCGTCATCAGGACGTACCGCGCCTGCATCACCTGGACCTTCGTGAGGTCGCGACACGTCATCAGGTTGGTCAGCTCGAAGGCATCGGGACCCTCGATCTCGACGCACCGCTCGACGCTCACATCCCACACGGTCACGTCGTTCACGAGGGACCAGTACTCATCGACCGGGTCGGAGTAGAGCGTGGGCAACAGCATGTGGTTGTACAGCCCCCAGCTGCGACAACCGTGGCGCTTGGTCGCCTCGAAATACGGCGACTTCCGATACCAGGGTTGCACGTAGAACGTGAAGGTCTCCGACGCCACGCTGCTCCTCCTCGGTCGTGGGCTCGGTCGCGGACCGCGGGAGCGTACTTCAGTTCGCCGACGGATCGAACGGCATCGTGCGGAGCATCGCGTAGGCGGACCCCAGCCTCGCCAGCACGGTCTCCCACAGGCGCTCGGGCTCCTCGGAGAAGACGTCGTCAGGGAGGGCCGGCGTCACGATCCAGGCCTCCTCGTCGAGCTCCTCCTCGAGCTGTCCCGCGCTCCACCCCGCGTAGCCGGCGTAGACGCGGGCACGCCGGATCCCACCGAGCTCGGCGGGGTCGGTCTCCTCGGGCAAGAAGCCGATGGACCCGAGCGCCAGCACGCCGGCCTTCGCCGGATCGTCGAACTCGGCGAGCACGACGGCCGCCGCCGGCTGGACGGGACCACCCTGGTAGACGAGGTCACCGGGTCGAACGAGCTCGGACAGGGGCGGCACGGCTTCGTCGACGGTGACCTCGAGCGGCCGGTTCAGGACCACGCCCAGGGCACCCTCCTCATCGTGATGACCGATCAGCACGACCGTGCGCCGGAAGTTCGGGTCGAACAACACGGCGTTCGACAGGAGGAGCTGGCCGCCCAGGGTCGCCACGGTCCAAGCCTAGGCGGCTCGGCGTCGAAGGGTCCTCAGCCCTTCGGGACTTCCTTGTGCGGATCCCAGAACGGGAGCGGCACGACCTCTGCGGCCATCGATCCTTCGGGCGAGGTGACCGACACCTCGGTGCCGTGTGCGGCGAGCCCGATCGGGACCCACGCGTAGCCCATGTTGATCCGGAGCCGCGGCGAGTACGACGCGCTCGTGAGCCGGCCGACCTCGGTGCCCTCGCGGGACACCGGCCAGAAGTCCTCGAGCCACATCGGGAGCGGCGGCCCGTCGATCCGCACCCCGACCAGCTTGCGGGCGACGCCTTCCCGGGCGATCCGTTCGAGGGCCTCGCGCGCCACCACCTCGTTGTCGTTGTCGAGCTCCACGAGCCGCTCGAGACCGGTGACCTCGAACGGGTTGTTCGTGATGTCCATGTCGTTGCCGTAGTTGAAGATCCCCGCCTCCATCCGGCGCTGGTCGCTGGGCGCGATCGCCCGGATCTCCTGCGCGCGCCCCGCCTCCATGACGCGATCCCAGAGCTCAGCGCCGCGAGACCCATCGCGGAGGTACAGCTCGTAGCCCACCTCACCGGTCCAGCCCGTCCGCGACACCACCAGCGGGATCCCGTCCAGATCCGTCTCCGCGCACCAGTAGTACCGGAGGTCGGCGACGGCGTCGCCGAACAAGGACCTGATCACGTCCTTCGAGCGGGGCCCCTGCACCTGCAGCGGCGAGACGTCGGGCTCGTGGAGACGCACGTCGAGGCCGGCGAAGGCGCTGACACCCAGCGCGTAGAGCAAGGTGTCGGAGTCGGCCAGCGAGAGCCAGAAGCGATCCTCCGCCAGCCGCAGGAGGATCGGGTCGTTCACGATGCCACCGTCGGGCGCGCAGATGGTGACGTACTTGCACTGCCCCACGGCGCAGGTGGACAGGTCGCGAGGCGTGAGCAGCTGGGTGAACCTGGCCGCATCGGATCCCGAAGATCTCCACCTGCCGCTCCACCGCGACGTCCCAGATCGTCACCTTGTCGAGCAGGTGCTGGTACTCGACGAGGTCGTCGTCGTAATAGGTGGGGATCAACATGTGGTTGTAGAGATCCCAGCTGGTGCAGCCGGCTTCCACCGTCCTCTGGAAATAGGGCGACTTCCGGTACCAGCTCGCGAAGTAGAACTTGAACCACGCGTTCTCGGCGTGGCTGTCGTCCCCGCCCTCTCGCGTCTCCTGCACGTCGCTCACCCGTTCACCTCCCGAGGCGTGGCCGCGTGGCCCGCCGGACGTCCTTCACGATCTCTCGGACACAGTTGTACGCGGGGATGCCGCACACGCCCCCGCCCCCATGCGTCGCGCTGGAGCACTGGTACAGGCCCCGTATGGGCGTGCGGTAGTCCGCGTAGCCGGCGGCGGGACGCAGGTGGAAGAGCTGCTCGGCGGACAGCTCGCCATGGAAGATGTTCCCCCCCACCAGACCCCACTCGGTCTCCATCTCATGGGGACCGATCACCTGACGGTGCAAGACGCTGTCGGCGAACCCGGGTGCGAGCTCGTCGTAGCCCACGATGACGCGGTCCGCATACGCGTCGAGCTCGTCCGTGTGCGGCTCGGCCGCCCACGTCGCCGGGCACCACTGCGTGAACAGCGAGACGACGTGCTTGCCCTCAGGGGCCATGGTGGGGTCGACGCTGGTCGGCATGACGCCGTCACTGAACGGGCGCGTCGACGCCTCGCCGCTCCGTGCCTCCTCGAAGCCGCGCTCGAGGTAGGCGATCGAGTGGGCGAGCTCGAAGCCACCCGTGAGGTCCCACATATCCGGCTTCGCGGTGAAGACGGGCGCCCGGTCCAACGCGAGATTGATCTTCACGACGCCGCTCTTGGACCGCCAGTTGCGGATGTCATCCACGAAGGCGTCCGGCAGCTCCTGCGGATCGAGCTGCTGGAGGAATGTGATGCGTGGATGGGTGGCAGCGACCACGATGGGCGCCAGAACCTCTTCCCCTCCTTCGAGGGTGACGCCGCGCGCGCGGGTCGCGCTGGTGAGGATCCGCGCGACACGAGCCTCCGTCCGGATCTCGGCGCCGAACGACCGAGCGCTGGACTCGATCGCGGCCGAGACCGCCCCCATCCCTCCGATCGGCGTCGCCCACGCGCCGAGGTGGCCGTCGCCCACGTCCCCGATCGAGTGGTGCGCCATCACGTAGCCCGTGCCTGGCTCGTACGGGCCTGCCCAGGTCCCGATCAGCCCGTTCAGGGCCATCACGGTGCGGACCTGCTCGGACTCGAAGAAACGATCGAGGATGTCGACGATCGACATGGTCATGAGCCGGGTGATGTCCGCGACGCCTTGGACGTCGAGACCGCGGAACCGCCACGCGAGCCGGAGTTGCTCGGCCAGATCCGACCACGCCAGCGATCCGAGCTTCGGTGGCGTGATCATCAGCAAGGGTCCGAGCACGTCCGCGAGCCCGCCGATCCACGCCTCCCACCGGTCGATCGCAGCGGCATCCTTCTCGGAGAACTTCGCGAACTCGGCGCGGTTCTCGTTGGGGTCGTCGGCCTGGATGATGTATCGCCCGTCCGGGAAGGGCACGAAGTACGGTCCGGTCGGGATGCAGCGATACCCGTGACGCTCCAACTCCAGGTCGCGCAGGATCGTGTCGGGCATCAGGCTCATCACGTAGCTCAACGTGGTCACCTTGAACGCTGGGGCTTCCGGCCACGGCGACATGGTGTCGGCTGCCCCGCCGGTCTTGTGCCTGGCCTCGAGCACCACCGTCTGTGCCCCTCGCTTCGCGAGGTAGGCCGCGGCCACCAAGCCGTTGTGACCGCCGCCGATCACGATGGCGTCGTAGACGTTCGATCGGGACATGGGATCCAACCTATCGCTGAACCGCGATTCAACACAACGGCGCCGAGCAGAGGTGGACCTGTGTATCGACGCTGGCTGACCGGCGTTCAGGGTGCCTGAACGCCGGTCAGTCCAGCCCGCGCCACGACGTCGCCGACTCGAGCTCCTCGGCGGACGTGAAGCGCTCTTCGCTCTCCGACGAGCCATCCTGCAGGTCGGCTCCGTCCGCTCCCTGCCGCAGCCGCAGGAGCGGCAGCAGCGTGAGCGCGGCGAGCAGGGCCGTGGCGCCGCCGATCCGGTACACGCCCTGTGCACCCACGAGCTCGAGGGCGGGTCCGGCGAGCAGGTAGGCCACGGCGAGGCCGGCGGACAGCACCGCCTCGAACGCCGCCATCGTCCGGCTCCTGACGGCGTCCGGCGTGCGTCGCTGCATGATCCCGTTCTCGGCGACGATCGAGAGGCCATCGAAGGTCCCCATCAGGAACAGGGCGACCAGCACGACCGTGAACGCCGGCGCGAACCCGACGCCGAACGCCGCCATCGAGATCCCGAACGCGGCCGCGACCAGCCAGAACGGCTCCGAACGCCGGGTCATCCAGCGCCCGGCGGCGGAGCCGGCCACGGACCCGGTGCCCCAGCAGGTGATGAGCAGGGCGAACCCGACGGGCCCGGCGCCGAACGACTCGGCCAGGGCTGCATCGGCGACCATCCCGATCCCCATGCCCAGCAGGAACACCAGCCAGGCGGCGGACATCCGTCGCATCACGTGATCGCGCCAGAGGAAGAGGATCCCCGCGGCCATGCCCGCGTGCTCTCCATCGTCGGACGCCCTGTCCTCCTGCTGGAAGGAGCCGTGCACGGTGAGCGTGATGACCAGGGACACCAGGAAGGAGATCGCGTTCAACGCGAAGACCCACGAGGCCCCCACCCCCGCGAGCAGCAGCCCGCCGAGCACCGGACCCACCGCGATCCCGGCATGCACGCCGATCGTGACCAAGCTGTTTGCCCAGCTCAGCTGGCTCTCGTCGTCGATCAGGTTGGGGATCGCGGCGCGTGATGCCGAGAAGAACGGGAGCTCGGCGATCGCCGAGCCGAACGCGAGCGCGATCAACATCCCGGTCGTGTCCACGAACGCCATCGCCAGGAAGAACGCGGCGGCCACGGCTTCGGAGACGATCATGACCGTCCTCCGGTCGAACCGGTCGCCGAGGGCACCACCGAGCGGGCCGAGGATGCCGGCCACACCGAAGGTCAAGAGCAGGGACAGCGCCTGCATCCGCGGCGAGTGCGTCGTCTCCCACACGGTGAACTGCAGGGCCGTGTAGGCGGCGGCACCGCCCGTCACGGAGATGAGTCGTCCCGTCGCCAGACGGCGAACGTTGGACCGAGCGGATCGTGGTGGGTGACTCATGGAGCGGCTCCTCGGGAAGGATCGGTGCAGGGGATCGGTCAGCGAGACGGGCGCGTCAGAACGCGCACCGTGCATCCACTGAGATCCGCATCCGCTCCATAGCCCGAGCAGGGTAACACGGGTGTCACGCCGGAGGTGGAGGAAGGATGATCTATGCAGGCAGCGTGACCGCGCGGATCCTCCGCGACTCGATCTCGCGCGCCACGTGCTCCAAGACGTGCGATGGCACGTCGCTGTCTACCGTGAGCACCATCAGCGCTTCCAGCCCTTGGCCCTGACGCCCGACATCCATCGTGGCGATGTTGATGTCGTGCTCACCCAGGATCGTGCCGACCTTGCCGATGATCCCCGGTCGATCCGCGTACTGGAAGAAGACCATGCGCGGCGCGGGACCCACCTCGACGTCGAAGTCGTCCACGCGGGTGATCCGTTGCGCATCCCGAGCGACGATGGTCCCCTGCAGGCTGACGGGACCCTCGTCCGTCTCGGCCCTGATCGAGACGAGCGAAACGTAGTCCTGGCTCACGCTCGAGCGCATCTCGCTCACGGTGATGCCCCGCTCGCGCGCCAACATCGGGGCGTTCACGAAGGACACCGGCTCGTTGACCGTCCGCCCGAGGATCCCCTTGAGGATCGCGAGCGTGAGCACGCGGGTGTCGTGCTCCGCGATCCGACCGAGGTAGCTCGCCACCACCGAACGGATGCCCCCTTCGGCCAGGCCCGCCACCACCGCGCCGAGACGTTCCGCGAGCGGCACGAAGGGACGGACCGTCTCGGAGACCTCGCCGGCCGCCGAGACGTTCACCGCGTAGGGAACGAACTCCCCGTTGAGCGCCAACCGGACCATCTCGGCGACCGTGGTCCCGGCCTTGTCCTGCGCCTCGCGGGTCGAGGCCCCGAGGTGCGGCGTCACGACCACGTTCGGCAAGCCGAACAGCGGCGAATCGGTCGTGGGCTCCTCGTCGAAGACGTCGAGCGCGGCGCCCCCGAGATGGCCGTCCTCGATCGCCTTGGCGAGCGCCTCCTGGTCCACGATGCCGCCCCGCGCGGTGTTCACGAGGCGAGCCCCTTGCTTCATCATCCGGAGCTGCTTCTCGCCGAGGAGGTCCTCGGTCTCCTCGGCTCGGGGCAGGTGGATGCTGACGAAGTCCGACTGGACCAACAGCGCCTCGAGCGTGGGCATCATCTCCACACCCATCTCCTTGGCCCGATCCGCGGAGACGTAGGAATCGAAGGCGATCACGCGCATCGCGAACCCACCCGCCCGTGCCGCGACCAGCGACCCGACCCTCCCCAGCCCCACGAGACCGAGCGTCTTCCCCGCGAGCTCGATGCCTTCCCAGCGGGAGCGCTCCCACCGTCCGGCGATGAGGTCGGCATGCGCCTGGGGGACGTTGCGGGCCTGCGCCAGCAGGAGGGCGATCGTGTGCTCCGCCGCGCTGATCACGTTGGACTGTGGTGCGTTCACGACCATCACACCACGCCGCGTGGCCGCTTCGACGTCGACGTTGTCGAGCCCGATCCCGGCGCGTGCGACCACCTTCAGATCGGTCGCGGCCCCGAGCACCTCCGCCGTCACCTGCGTACGGCTCCGGACGATGAGCGCGTCGTACCTGCCGATCGCCGCGGCGAGGCCGCCGTCGGCGAGCTCCTGGCGGACGTCGACCTGGAAGTCCTTCCGGAGCAGATCGAGGCCTTGCTCGGACAGCTGTTCGGTGACCACGACCCTCACGCGGTCACGGCCTCCTGGAAGACTCTGCTCGGCCGCGGCCACGGCCGCGCCCCGCTTCACGGGGTACCCGAGCCGTTCGAGCGTCATCTCCAAGGCGGCCAGCCCGCGGACGATGTCCAGCTCGCTGACGTAGCCGAAGTGCCCGATCCGGAAGACCTTCCCCTTCAACGGGCCCTGGCCCGGTGCGAGGACGCAACCGAAGTCCGAACGGATGCGGTCGCTGATGGTGTCGGCATCCAGCCCCTCGGGGGCGCGGATGGCGGTCACGGTCCAGTTGTCATCGAGGCCCTCGCCGAACAGATCGAGGCCGAGGGCTCGGACGCCCTCCTTGACGGCGCGCGACAACGTCTCGTGCCGCCGCATCGCTCCGTCGATCCCGTCTTGGAAGTAGAGCTCGAGCGCCGCATGGAGGCCTTGCATCACGCTGATGGCCGGCGTCCAGGGGTTCTCCGGAATTCGGGGAGCTCCGCGTACTGTCGGTAGATCCGCCAATCGAAGTAGAAGCGCGGGTTCGTGGCGGTCTCGGACGCGCCCCAGGCGCGTTCGGACACGGCCACGAACGCGATCCCCGGGCTCGCCGACAGCGCCTTCTGGGAGCCGCCGACCGCGACGTCGATACCCCAGTCATCGAACGCGAAGGGCACGGCGCCCAGGCTGGACACCACGTCGACCACGACCATCGCGCCGGCGTCGTTCGCCACCCGTGCCAGGGCCTCGACGGGCTGGATCACGCCGGTGGAGGTCTCGGACTGGGTGAGGAGCACGGCCTTCACGCCGGGGTGCGCAGCCAGCGCGTCGGCGATCGCGGAGGGATCCGAGCTTGGTCCCCCACTCCTCGTCCGTGGTGTGCACCGTGAGCCCGTGTGCCTCCGCGAGTCGGCGCCATCGATCGGAGAAGAAGCCGGCGAGCGGGACGAACACCTCGTCGCCCGGCGAGAAGCAGTTCTGGACCGCGGACTCGAGGCCGCCGGTACCGCTGGAGGTCATCAGCAGGATGTCGGCACGCTCGGTCCGATACAGCTCTCGCAAGCGTGCCGTGACGTCCGTCATCAACTTCCCGAATCCGGGGCCGCGGTGGTAGACGAGCGGGCTGCCCTGGGCGAGCAGCACCTCGGGTGGGATCGGGGTCGGTCCGGGCGCCAGGATGATCTCCGGCCTGTCCACGGGTCTCACTCCTCGTGATCGGTTCGTTGGCTGAAGCGTCAGGCTACCAGCGGGTTTCTCACCCATGGCGGAGCGTTAGCGAAGCCCCGACGGCTCCGCGTCACGTATGCCCGGGTAGCATCCTCCCGGCGCCGAGCTCGGCGTCCTCACCAGATGACGACGGTCCGTTTCGTGCTCCGGCGCCTCGTCGCCCAGCGCCTGCTGGGCCTCGCCGTCGTGGTCACCCTCGCCTTCACCGTCGGCGTGCTCGTCGCCGGCCCCATCTACGCGAGCGGTGGGCGCGAGGCCATCTTCTCCTCCACGTTCGCGGCCGCCCCGGTGACCGTCCGCAACGTTCGGCTCCAGACCTTCGCCGATCCCGGCTTCGACTGGCGGACCGCCTCCGACGCGGTCACCGACGCGACGTCGACACTCCCCCGGGACGTCGTGGTCGCGGAGGGCAGGAGCACCGTCCGCGTGAACGAGGGGCCCGGATCGTTCCCGCTCGTCTTCCGTCAGGGAGCCGAGGATCACCTCGGCTACGTCGAGGGGACGCCGCCCGCGGAGGGACAGGTCGCGTTGTCGGTCTCCTCCGCGCAGCAGCTCGGGTTAAGCGCCGGAGATCCGATCACCCTGGTCGGCCCGGAGGGGGCCCGACAGGAGGTCACCGTCTCCGGGACGTACGACCCGCCGCTCGGTGAGGACCCCTTCTGGTTCGGCAGCCGGACCCCCTTCCCGCAGGGCGACAACCGGGCGCCGCTGCCGCTGATCGTGACGCCCGAGACCTTCCAGGGCCTCACGGAGACGCTCGCGCTCCCGGCGACCTACGTCTGGGACGTGTACCTCGACTTCGCCGACGTGCCGTACGAGGAGGCGCTCGCGGTCGAAGACCGCGTGAACGAAGCAGGGCATCGACTGCTCGCCGTGCCCGGGTTGGAGGCGGTCCGTTCGATCCACGGTCTCCACGCCCTGCTCGAAACGGTCCGGCAACGGGTGGAGAGCCTCCGGGTCCCGATCATGCTCGTCGTCTTCCAGATCGGGGCCGTGAGCCTCGCCGTCCTCGCCGGCGTCGGTTCGCTGGCGCTCACCCGGCAGACCTTCGAGCTCGCCATCCTGCACAGCCGTGGTTTCCCAGGCCGCACGCTCTTGTTCGCGCAAGGCGTCCAGGCCACGGTGTCCGGCATCCTGGCGTTCCCGCTCGGGCTTCTCGTCGGCCTGGGCCTCGCGGCCGTCGCGCGCAGCTCGAACGGACCCCAACTGCCGGGGTTCCGCTTCCCGGTGGCGCTCAACCCGACCGCGATCATCCTCGGCGGCGTCGCCGCCTTCGTGGGCGTGGTCGATCCTCTTCCTCCTCTCGGTGCCCGTGGTACGCCGGACCGTGCTCGAGGAGCGCCGGTCGGTGTCCCGTGAGTCCCGGCCCTTGCTCGCACGGGTCCCGGTGGAGCTCTTCGTCCTTCCGGTCGGGATCTTGGCGTTCATCCAGCTCCAGAACGGGGCCGAGGCGGCGGCCTCCGAGGAGTCGCTCGATCCGCTCCTGCTCGCGGCCCCCACGCTGCTTCTCGTCGGCGTGTCCTTCCTCGCGCTCCGCGGCCTCCTCTGGGCCCTCCGCATGCTCGACGGGAGGATCGGGCGAACGCGATCGCTCTCGCGCTACCTCGCGGCTCGTCGTCTGGGCCGGTCGCCGGGCACGAGCTTCGCGACCGCCCTCCTCCTGCTCCTCTCCGTCGGACTCGCGTTCGTCGCATCGTCGTACCGCGCGATCAGCCTGCAGAACTACGCCGACGCGGCGCACGCCGTGGTCGGCGCCGACCAGGTGCTCACGGTGCAGGCGCCCGAGCAGATGCTCGCGGCGGCGCGCGCTCTGCCGCCGAACGCCAGCGCGGTGGTCCGCACCTCGCCGTTCCTGTCGACCGCCTCCTTCCCCACCCCACCGGTGGTCCTGGCGATCGACCCCGACCGGTACGCAGCCGCGGGCTGGTGGCGCGACGATCTCTCCTCGACACCGCTCGACGAGATCCTCGCGCGGCTCGACGGGCCTCCCGGCGGCGTCGAGCTCCCCGGCGGCCCCGCCACGCTCTCCGTGGAGCTCGAGGCCCCTCCGGAGGCGGACGGGATGATGCTCGTCGCCACGACCGAAGACCCGGACGGGACCGTGACCGCGGTGCGGGCACCGGTCCGTGCCGGGAGCGGGACGTACGAGCTGGACTCTCGGCGACGACGCTGCACGCCTCCTCATGATCGGTCTCGAGACGACCGACCCGCTCGACGCGCCCGACGAGATCCAGCTGGACGTCGTCGCATCGGTGAACGGAGAGCCCCTCCTGTTCGAGGGTTGGGAGCCGGTCACCTGGCAGAGCGCCGGCGGCGACCTCCAGGTGGACGGAGAGGCTGCGAGCTTCACCCTCCGCTCGGGGAACGGTGACCTGATCGGTGGGATCCAGCCCGCCCTCGGTCCCCTGCCGGCGCTCGTGACCGACGTCGCCGTCGACCAGCTCGGGCGTCGATTCGACGCTCAGATCGGCGCTCAGGCTGCCGAGTTGGTGGTCGTCGCCACGGCGGCTCAGATCCCGGGGACGGCCCAGGGCGCACCCACGATCGTCGTGTCGGCGCCGGCGCTCCTGCAACGGCAGATGGCGATCCCCGGGACACCCGTGGTCACGGTGAACCAGGTCTGGGCGGCCGAGGACGACGGTCTCGTCTCGACGCTCGAGCGGGATGGCTTCGTGCTCGAGGAAGCCCAGGCGTCGGAGCCGATCGAAAGCATGCTCTCCCAGCTCCCGAAGAGCCTCGCGATGGGCATGAACGCCACGGCGGCGGTGGCCGCGCTGGGCCTGGTTGCCATCGGCGTGTCGGTCGGAACGTATTTCGCGCAACGGCGTCGCGACTACGAGTTCGCGGCGCTGCGCGCGATGGGCACCACCTCACGCACCATCCGGACCACGCTGGTGATCGAGCAATCCACCCTCCTCATCTTCGCGCTCCTCACCGGCCTCGTGCTGGGCTACGCGATGCTCAAGCTGGTCATGCCTGCGGTGGGCGAGAGCCTCGGCGTGGCCTTCCCGCCTCCGCTGCTCGTCGTGGATTGGGATGGGCTCGGCATAGCCGTGATCGTGATCGCGCTCGTGACGGCCGTCGCCCTGGGGCTCGCCCTCCGGGCCCTCATGCGATCGTCGGTGACGGGCGTGCTGCGCGGGGAGGCCGAGTGAGCGGAGCCGGTGCGAACCTCGTGAGCGCGGAGTCCTTCGCCTCCGCCGAAGGCCAGGCGCTGATCCAGCTCCGGCACGTGTTCAAGGTCTACCGGGTCGCCGACACCGGTGTCGTCGCGCTGGGAGGCGTCGATCTCGACATCGATGAAGGCGAGTTCCTCGCCGTGGTGGGCCCGAGCGGCGCCGGGAAATCCACCATCCTGAACATCGTCGGTGGCCTCGACCGGGCGTCGGCGGGAACCGTCGAGGTGGAGGGGCAAGATCTGGGGCTGCTCGGCGACGACGAGCTCACGAAGTACCGATCGGAGCGGGTCGGCTTCGTGTGGCAGGGTGCGGCGCGCAACCTCCTCCCGTACCTGAGCGTGCGCGACAACGTGCGGCTGCCGGCCGGGGTCCTGGGCACCGCGGGGAGCCGGCGGCGCGCCGCCGACGAGCTCCTCGATCTCGTCGGCCTTATGCCGCGGGCCGACCACCGCCCGGGCATGCTCTCCGGCGGGGAGCAGCAGCGCGCCGCGATCGCGATCGCGCTCGCCAACACGCCGAAGATCCTGCTCGCCGACGAGCCCACCGCCGAGCTCGACTCGGAGTCGTCCATCACGGTGCTCGATGCCTTCCGAGCGGTGAACCAGGAGTTCGGTGTCACCATCGTCATGGTCACCCACGACCTCGTGGCCGCGCATCGAGCCGACCGCCGGGTCCGGGTCCGTGACGGGAGGCTCTTGCACGAAGGGATCCCGGTCGATCCGGTGGACGAGGAAGGGCGGGTCCGCTTACCCGACGAGGCGCTGCCCTGGCTCGCCGACGCCGAGCTCGAGGCCGAGGTGCACCCCGACGAGGTGCGGCTCCGGCGCCGGGAAGCGGGACACGATGATGGCTGAGACCACGCTCGTCGACGCCCGCGACATCGTGCGCTCGTACCCCGGCACGCAGGGCGTGGTCGCGGTCCGGGGGGCGTCCCTCGAGATCCGCGCCGGCGACTTCATCGCGCTGATGGGTCCCTCCGGGAGCGGCAAGACCACCTTCCTCGGCGTGCTCGCCGGCCTCGATGAGCCCGACGCAGGTGAGATCAGCTGGAAGGGCAGACCGATGGGCGGGCTCTCGACCCAGGAGACGGTCGACCTCCGTCGGAGGTCCATGAGCTTCGTCTTCCAGTCGTTCGGCCTCCTGCCGTCGCTGTCGGCCGTCGAGAACGTGGAGCTGCCGCTCAGGGTCAACGGCGAGCCCGTGGACGAGGCACGCTCGCGCGCCTCGAGCTGGCTCGAGCGCCTGGAACTCGCACACCGGATGCACAACCGCACCTTCGAGCTCTCGGCGGGACAGCAGCAACGGGTGGCTGTGGCGCGCGCCCTCATCACGGAACCGGAGCTCTTGCTGGCCGACGAGCCGATCGCCGAGGTGGATACCGAGAACGCCGACCTCATCCTGAGCGCCCTGTGGGATGTCGTCGCGCGAGGCGGCGCCGTCCTCGCCGCCACCCACAACCCCGAGGCGATGGTGTACGCGAACCGTGTCGTGCTGTTCGGCGACGGGGCGGTGGAGGCGGACGGCACCCCGAAGGAGCTCGCGCCGCTGCTCACGACCGACTGAACGCTCAGTCGGCCGCCGGCAGCAAGGTCCGCAGATCCACCTCGGGATCGGCGAGATCGGCAGGATCGACGACCGCGCCGGCGCCGATCAGCGCCAGGGATCGGCGGCAATCACGGGGCCAATCGAGGCTGATGCTCGCGCGGAGCACGCCCTCGTCGTCCAGGAAGAAGGCGCAGAAGCTCCGGTCCTCGAGCGAGCCTCGGAGCACCATCCGATCCGTCAAGGAGACGCCGCCCATCTGGATCTGGCTCTCGTACTGGTCCGACCAGAACCAATGGGGATCCGCGAACGGCTGCAGATCGCCGAGCATGGACCGCGCCACGTGCGCTCCCATCTTCACCGCGTTGTCGAAGTGCTCGACACGCACGCGACCGAAGAGCGGGTGGTCGTGGGTCGCCACATCGCCCGCGGCGAACACGCGAGGGGATGCCGTCTGCAGGGCGGCGTCCACGGCGATCCCTCCGTTGGAGGCCAACCCTTCCCCGTGCATCACCTCGGCGTTCGGCTCCGTCCCGACGCCGACCACCACCAGATCGGCATCCAGGATGCGACCGCCCCGCGTCACGACCCGCTCGACCTGCCCCTCACCCTCGAACCGCTCCACCGTGTCCCCGAAGAGCATCTCGGCGCCGTGATCGTGATGGATCGCCTCCAGCACCCTGCCGATCGCCCCGCCGAGGATCCTGTAGAGAGCTGTCTCGAAGACCTCGACGACCGTAACGTCCTTGCCCATCGTCCGCAGGGATGCCGTGACCTCGGCACCGATGAACCCCATCCCCACCACGACGATCCTGGTCGCCGTGGCCGCTCTCGTCCGGATGGCGTCGGCGTCCGTCACCGTGCGAAGGCTGCAGATCCCGTCCAGTCCCATCCCAGGGACGTCCAACCGGCGGTTCCGCACGCCCGTCGCGACGAGTGCGCGATCGAACGTGATCTTCTGACCGCCCGTCAGGACGACCTCCCCCACACGCGGGTCCACTCGGTGGACGCGTTCGCCGAACCGAGCTTCGACGCCGTGGGCCTCCCAATGATCCGGCTCACGGACGAACAGGTCCCCCAGCGACTCCTCGCCGCGCAGGTACCCCTTCGACAGACCGGGCCGCTCGTACGGCGGGACCGGCTCGTCGCCGATCAGGACCAGCCGGCCGTCGAACCCCTCGTCACGCAGCGTGGCCGCGGCCGAGCCACCCGTGAGGGACGCTCCCACGATGACGAACGTCCGACCATCCGCCAACCCCTAGACCTCGACCTCGATGTGGCCGTCCTCCTCACGAGCCGCGAACGTGGGGATCGGCTCGGTGGCCGGAGGGTTCAACACCTCGCCCGTCTCGATGGAGAAGACGCTGCCGTGACATTCGCACTCGATCGCCGTGCCGTCGAGCTCTCCCGGGGAGAGGGTGCACCCCCGGTGCGTGCAGATGTCGCTGAAGGCGAAGAGACGTCCGTCGACCCGTGCGACCGCGACCTGCTGGCCCTCGACCTCGTACGCGTTCACCTGACCTTCGGCAACGTCGCCCGAGGACCCCACCGTGACGGATCTGGCCATCGCTCCCCCTCCGCTCCCTCGATCCCGCCAGCTTATCCCTGGCCCTGTCCGGTGTCGCCCGCGCGACGCCGGGCCTCCCGCTGCCAGCGCCACCAATACACGGCGGCGAGGGACGCGTAGAACAGGGCGAGCAACAGGATCCCGGTCCGGAAGGACACCGGGAACAGGGTGGGGATGAAGGCTCCGAAGACCCAGGCGAGCTGCGACATCACCTCGTACCGGACGAACACCTTTCCGAGAGCTCCCGCGGGCGCCCGCCGCTGCATCAGGCTCTGGAACGCGAGCCGTGAGAGCTCCACGGCGGCACCCGAGAGCAGCGCGTACACGGTGAGGAGCGGCAGACCGAACAGCTGCGAAGCGAGCAGCGCACCGATCCCCGCCGCCGACACGCAGGCGATGACCACCGCCTCTTCGCGGGCGCGTGAGGGCAACGACGGCCCCAAGGCATCTGCCAGGAAGCTGCCGAGGATGCCGGCCCCCGCCAAGATCCCGAACCAGGCGGTGGGCACGTCTTCGCTCCGGAGCGAGAACGCGAGCAGGAACAGCAGGAACCCGCCGGCCGCACGGAGCCCGATCGCGCCCATGGCCGGCAGACGAAGCGCAGGGACCCGTCCGAGGTCGCGGGAGACCCGTGGATCGGGGGGCGCGCCCGCCATCCGGGGACGGGGGAGCCGCAGCGTCAACAGCGAGGAGGCCGCGTACGTGATCGCCGCCAGCTGGATCGGGGTGGCGCCGCCTGCGATCTTCAGCGACGCGACGCCGAACGGGGCGGCCGCGATCGCGCCGGCGACCGCGATCCGCCCCAACCGGGCATTCGCTCGCAGCAGGCCCTCTTCCCTCGAGGCGTACGCCATGGTGAGGCCGTTCTTCGCGATGCCGTGGATCTTCGAGAGCACGAGGATCGACAGGGCGAGCGGGAAGAGCAGGAGCGTGTCGAGCTGCCCGGCCAGCAACACGGCCAGGATCGCCCGACCCGCCGCCGCCGCGAAGGTGATCGACCGGCGCGGGCCCGCCCGGTCCAAGATCGGCACGATCACGGGGCCGGCCAGGGCCAACGGCAGCATCGTGAGGAGGAGGTACTCGGCCACCTTGAACCGCGATTCGTCCACCGGGAGCGAGAAGAAGATCGACTCGGCGAGCGAGATCGCGAGCAGGGTGTCGCCCGCCACGCTCGTGAGGTGATTGAGCGCGTAGGCGTCGATCGGATCCTGCGACCGCCACATCCTCCGGAGCGGGTGGGTCACGGCCCCCTGGAACGCACGCACGATCCCCAGCAGCGCGAGCTGCCAGATGGGGATCCGTTTCGGGGATGGGCGATGACCGCTGGACGATCCGTCCGGCGGTTGCCCCGAGGACACCGCCCCGCGCCTACCTCTGCAGGCGCTCGCGCAGGAGTTCCTGCGCGGCCTGGGGGTTCGCGGCCCCGCCGGCCTTCTGCATCAGCTGGCCGAGGAGGAAACCGATCACACCGTCCTTGCCGCTCCGGAACTTCTCCACGACATCCGGGTGCTCGGCGATCACCTCGTCCGCCCACGTGCCCAGCTCATCGGTGTCGGACACCTGCCGGAGCCCTCGCCGTTCCACGATCACGCCGATCGGATCGCCTGTCGCGAAGGCTTCTTCGAGCGCTAGCTTCCCCGCCGCGTTCGACACCGTACCGTCGGCGATGGCGGTCACCAGGTCGGCGACGTGTCGGGGTGTGAGCTCGCCGTCGCCCTCGCCGTCACCATCGGCATTGCGGAGCGCCGCCACGTCCTGCGTGATCCAGTTCGCCGAGGCGCGCGGATCGGCGCCGAGCTCGAGAGCGCCTTCGAACAGCTCCACCGAGGCCGCCTCGGCCACCAGGACCCGAGCCGTCGCGGACCTGAGTCCGAGGTCCGCCGTGTACCGCTCCCGCCTGGCGCGGGGCAACTCGGGGATCGACCCGCGGATCTCCTCGACCCACAGGACGTCGGGCTCCAGCGCCGGGATGTCCGGCTCCGGGAAGTAGCGGTAGTCGAACGCCTCCTCCTTCGACCTCATGCTCTTCGTGGTCCCGGAGTCCTCATCCCAATGACGGGTCTCCTGCACCAGCGACCCACCCTCCTCGAGCGTGACCCTCTGGCGCTCGACCTCGAACACCAGCGCGCGCTCGAGCGACTTCACCGAGTTCATGTTCTTGATCTCGACCTTCGTCCCGAGCGCGTCCGAGCCCGCCGGGCGGAGCGACACGTTCGCGTCACACCGGAGCGACCCTTCCTCCATCCGGACGTCGCTCACGTCGAGCGACGCGAGCAGCGCACGGAGCTCACGGAGGTAGGCCGCGGCCTCCTCGGGCGAGCGGATGTCGGGCTCGCTCACGCATTCCACGAGGGGGACGCCTGCACGGTTGTAGTCGATGAGGGCGTGTGCGGCGTCGTGGATCCGACCCGACTCGCTCCCGTGGATCGTCTTCCCGGTGTCCTCCTCCATGTGGACGCGCGTGATCCCGACGGTGCTCGTGGAGCCGTCGGGGAGATCGACGTCCAGGTGTCCGCCCACGCAGATCGGGAGGTCGTACTGGCTGATCTGGTAGTTCTTCGGCATGTCCGGGTAGAAGTAGTTCTTCCGGTGGAACAGGGAATGCGGCGCGATCGACGAACCCAGGGCCAGCCCGATCTTCATGATCCGCTGGATCGCCTCCCGGTTCGGAACGGGCAGCGATCCCGGATGGCCCATGCAGACGGGACAGGTGTTCGAGTTGGGCTCGTCGCCGAACCCGTTGCGGCACGAGCAGAACATCTTGGTTGCCGTGCTGAGCTCGACATGGCACTCGAGCCCGATGACCGTTTCCCAGTCCCCCATGGCGCGGGCTAGCGTACCGGACGTCATCCCGCGAGATCCCGAGGCGTCCGGCGACCCGGCGGTCCCTATCATCGGGTGATGCCCGCGCCCGCTCCTCAGCACGTCCACACCCGAGCCGTCTGGGTCGCGCTCGGCGCCGTCTACGTGATCTGGAGCACCACGTTCATCGCGATCAAGGTCACGAACGAGACGATGCCGGCCATGCTCGCCGCGGGGCTCCGCTTCCTGGTCGCGGGCGGGATCCTGCTGCCGATCGCGCTGCGGCTCGGAGATCGGGTCGATGACCGCCCGGGGCGGCGCGAGTGGCGGGGCGCGGCGATCGTCGGCGTGCTGCTGATGTTCGGTGGCAACGGAGGCATCGTGTGGGCGGAGAAGACCATCCCGTCCGGGGTCGCGGGCCTCGTGATCGCCACCGTCCCCCTGTGGATCGCGGTGATCGACCGCGTCGTCCTGCATCGGCGACAGCCGGCGGTCGTCGTGGTGGGCTTGGCGGTCGGGTTCGCGGGCGCGGCCGTCCTGGTAGGCGGGTCGGCGCTCCACGGTCACATCGACCTCCCCGGCCTGCTCGTCGGCATCGCGGCCGCGGCCAGCTGGGCGATCGGGTCGGTCTACCAGCGGCATGCGCATCTCCCCCGCCGGCCGTTCGTAGCAGCGGGGATGGAGATGGTCGTGGCGGCCGGCGCGTTCGTGGTGGCGGGAACGCTCGCCGGCGAGATCGAGCGCCTGAACCCTGCGGATTTCTCCCGCGCGTCGGCGATCGCGCTCGCGTACCTCGTCGTGTTCGGTTCGTGGATCGGGTTCACGGCCTACCTCTGGCTCCTCAGGAACGCTCGCACCTCGCTCGTCGCCACGTACGCCTACGTCACGCCCGTCGGAGCGGTCATCCTCGGGAGTCTCGTGCTGGATGAGCCGCTCACGGGGACGACGCTGCTGGCCGGCGGGATGATCGTGGTCGCGGTGGTGCTGATCGTGTCGGGCGGCAGCGCGACGCAGGTCGATGACGACGGTGCGGGTTCGGCGCAGCCGGTCGCCATCCAGGCCGAGTTCTGAGCGGAGGCGCGACGGCCCGCCCCCTCGTCCGCCGGGGAGCTACACGCCGACGAGCAGGGGCGGGCGGAGATCCAGCCCGAGATCTGACTCCAGCGCGTTGGCTGCCCTGAAGAGCGTGGGCTCGTCCAGGATCGGCGCGGTGAGCTGGAACCCCACGGGGAGGCCGGCATCGTCCAGCCCGCACGGGATGCTGATCGCCGGCATGCCGGAGAGGTTGGCCGGGATCGTGAAGATGTCGTTCAGGTACATGGCCATCGGATCGTCGGTCTTCTCGCCGATCCGGAAGGCCGTGGTGGGTGACGTCGGCGAGACCAGCACGTCGAACCGCTCGAACGCCGCCTCGTAGTCGCGGATGACCAGCGTACGGACCTTCTGCGCCTGACCGTAGTAGGCCTCGTAGTAGCCGGCCGACAGCGCGTACGTCCCGAGCATGATCCGGCGCTTCACCTCCGGGCCGAAGCCTTGTCCCCGGGTTACGAACATCATCGCGACCGAATCGGGGAACTCGCCGTCGGCGCGGAAGCCGTAGCGGACGCCGTCGTACCGGGCGAGGTTCGACGACGCCTCCGACGGCGCCGATCAGATAGTACGCGGAAAGCGCGTACTCCGCGTGCGGGAGGGACGCCTCCCCGACCTCGGCGCCCAGGGCGGCGAGCCGGTCGATCGCGGCGCGGACCGCGCCGCGGACGCCCGGCTCGACCCCCTCACCGAACGCTTCGGCGATCACGCCCACGCGGAGCCCAGCGACGCCGGCGTCCAAGGACGCCGCGTAGTCGGGCACCGGCGCATCGATCGACGTCGCGTCCCGCGGATCGAGGCCCGCCATCACCGACAGAAGCGACGCCGCATCACGCACGCTCCGCGTGAAGGTCCCGACGGTGTCCAGCGAGGACGCGAAGGCGATCAAGCCGTAGCGGCTGACCCGCCCGTACGTCGGCTTCAGGCCGACCACGCCGCAGAGCGCCGCAGGCTGTCGCACCGAACCTCCCGTGTCGGTCCCGAGCCCCCAGACGGCTTCGCCCGCGGCAACGGCCGCCGCGCTGCCGCCCGACGATCCCCCGGGCACACGATCCAGGTCCCACGGGTTGCAGACCGGTCCGAACGCCGAGTTCTCGTTCGAGGAGCCCATGGCGAACTCGTCGCAGTTGGTCTTGCCCAGCAGGACCGCTCCGTCGCCGCCGAGCCGCGCCCACGCGGTCGCGTCATACGGCGGAACGTACGTCTCGAGGATTCCAGGATCCGCACGTGGTGCGGATCCCGTTCGTGGTCAGGACGTCCTTCACCGCCACCGGGATGCCCGCGGCAGGGCTCTGTGGCGCGCCGGTGGCCAGGTACACGTCGAGCTCTTCCGCCCGCTCGCGTGCGAGTTGCGGGGTGGGCGTGAGGAACGCGTGCGTTCGGTCGTCGACGGCATCGATGCGACGGAGGCACGACCCCACGATCTCGACCGCGGTCGTCTCGCCCGCGGTCAGCTTCGCCGACAGCTCGGACCCGGTGAGGTCGCAGAGCTCGGTCACTCGCCGGTCTCCACGATCCGCGGCACGCGGATCCGGTCGCCTTCACGATCGGGGGCGTTGCGGAGCGCCTCCTCCACCGGGAGCGACGGCTCGGGCGCGTCGTCGCGGAACACGTTCGCGCGCGCGATCGCGGAGGCGGAGGGTGGCACGTCCTCCGCGGCCACTTCGCTCACCTTCGCGGCATGTTCGAGGATCACGGTGAGCTGCTCGCGGAGCTTCGTCTTCTCCTCGCCGGTGAGGTCCAGGCGAGCGAGCCGCGCCACGTGATCGATGTCGATCTCGACCGGCATGCGCGCAGTCTAGTGGCGATGCACCAGGTGGCTCGCCCGCGGCCCGCCGCTCACACCGGATCCGGCCGTGGAGGGGTCGCGCCCGGCAGGGGGGGCATCCGCAGGACACCCACCCATCGCACCCGTAGGGCCTCCTGCAGGGTCGTGATGGACCGCACGATGGTGATCGCCAGGACGGCGGCCCCGATGGTCAACGCGTCCGCCGCGAGCTCGACGAACTCCGCCCGCCGGAAGTCGGCGAGCCGGTTGACCTCTTCGAACAGGGAGCTCGCCCAGATCGCCATGAGGTTCGACCCGACCCACAGGAGCCACCACCAGATCACGGGCCACCTCGAGAGACCGCCGTGTCCACCCCACGCGTGACTCTCGGCCCAGAGCTCCCGCACCGTCTGGAACGGCTTCCACAGGTTGGCGATGGGGATGAACCACCAGCCCACCGCCCACCCGGGGGTGAAGCGAAGGTCCGAGGGGCTCGCCGCCGCGATGTTGACCTGGGCGTGATGCTGCCAGACGAGCCAGACGATCCCGGTCGCGACGAACACCAGGAGGGTCATGACGCCGACCCAGTCCGACCGCGCGATCGCCCGTTCCCATCCCTCGTCCGGCACCAGCCGTGCCACGAGGGACAGTTCGTGGAGGATGAGTCCGATGTTCACGAGGTAGAGGACGATCTGCGCGGCGAGGAGCACCAGCACTGCCGTGCCGAGCGCGCGGAGCGGCCGCATCACATCAACGACGAGCCGAAGCGCGGTTCGATGCGGGCGGCCAACGCGGCGGCCGCCAGCGAGTTCCCCACGAGCCAGACGTCCGTGATGGGCCCCACGCCGCCGGGGACCGGGGTGATCGCAGCCGCCTTAGCGGCCACGCTCTCGTAGTCGAGATCGCCGACCATCTTCGTCCCCCCCTCCCCGTCCGGGACCACGTGGAACCCCACGTCCACCGCGATGACCCCCTCGCGGACCATGTCGCCGTCGACGAGTCCGGGAACCCCGGCCGCGACCAACAGGATGTCGGCTTGGCACGTGAACTCCGCCAACCGCCCCGCCTTTGCCGTCCGGCTGTGGCAGGCGATCACCGTGGCATCGCGCTCAAGGCCGAGCCACTGCGCCGGCTTCCCCACGCTCGACGAGCGACCGACCACGACCAGCGTCTTGCCGGCGTAGTAGCTGGACGGATCCCCCCGATCGATCGGACATACCAGTCGAGCAGGTAGAAGCACGATGCCGGCGTCGACGGGACGAACCGAGGTCTGCCGAGCGCGAGGAGGCCGGCGTTCTCAGGGTGTTGGCCCTCGATGTCCTTACGAGGATCAACGATGGCGTTGATCTCCGCCTCGGGCAGATGGGGCGGCAGCGGCCGGAGCACCAGGACGCCGGTGACCCGGGGGTCGGCGTTCAGCTTCCCGATGGTGGCGAGCATGTCGGCGACCTCGACGTCGTCCGGCAACCGTTCGTGGACGTAGTGGTAGTCGAGCCCTTCGGCGAGGCGCCGGACGTGACGCTCGTAGGCGAGGGCCCCGGGCTCCTCCCCCGCCAACACGGTTGCCAGACCCGGCCGCACCTCCGACAGCCTCAGCACCTGGAGCTCCTCGTCCACGTGCGAACGGAGCTCCTCCGCGATCGCGTTCCCATCGATCACGACTGCCGATGTCATGGCGTGCACCTTAGCGAGCGCCCGCCCTCAGGGCGAGGGGCGATCAGGATCGAGCGAGTCGGCGCAAGAACGCGTCCTCGTCGATCACCTCGACGCCGAGGTGCTCCGCCTTCGCGAGCTTGGTGCCGGGATCCTTCCCGGCCACCACGAAGTCCGTCTTCTTCGAGACGCTCGACGCCACACGGGCGCCCGCAGCCTGCGCCAGCCGGATGGCCTCCTCTCGGGAGATCGAATCGAGCCCACCCGTGAGCACGAGGGTGACGCCCTCGAGCGTCTTCGGACCCTCCTCGGCTGAGGCCTCGTCTTCCATCCGCACACCGGCCGATCGGAGCTTCTCGAGCAGGGCTCGGTTCTCGTCCTCGTCGAACCACTCGCGGACCGTGGCCGCGATCTCGGGGCCGATCTCCGGGACCGCATCGATCTCGTCCTCGGACGCCGCCACGAGGGCCTCGATGGACCGGAAGGCGCGGGCGAGGACCTGCGCGACATGGGTCCCCACGTGCCGGATGTTGAGACCGACCAGCAACCGCCAGAGCGGTCGTTCCTTCGATGCCTCGATCTCGGTGAGCACGTTGGTGATCGCCTTGTCCTTGAAGCCGGGGAGTTGGGAGAGCTTCTCGGCGTCGAGGGCGTAGATGTCCGCCGGATCCTCGATGAGACCCTTCTCGAGCAGACGCATCACGGTCATGTACCCCAGGTGCTCGATGTCCATCGCTCCTCTGCCGGAGAAGTGGAACAGCCACTCGATGCCCTGGGACGGACACCCACGCTTGTTCGGGCACCGCCAGTCGGCCTCACCTTCGTGCCGGATCAATCTGGTGCCGCACGCGTTGCACGCGGTGGGCATCTTCCAACGGCGGGCGCCCTTCTTCCGTTTCCCGAGGACCGGACCCACGATCTCGGGGATGACGTCGCCCGCCCGGCGCACGATCACGGTGTCCTTCGGGCGCACATCCTTCCGGTGGACCTCGTCCTCATTGTGCAGCGTGGCGTAGGTGATGGTGACGCCACCTACGAACACGGGATCGAGCACGGCGAAGGGCGTGACCTTGCCCGTGCGCCCCGTGTGCGTGTCGATCTTCTCGAGCAGCGCGGTGCGCTCTTCCGGCGGGAACTTGTACGCGACGGCCCACCGAGGCGCGTGCGACGTGGTGCCGAGCTCTTGCTGGAGGTCCGTGCGGTCGACCTTGATCACGGTGCCGTCGATCTCCCAATCCACCGAGTGCCGGTGCTCCTCCCAATGCCGCAGGAACCCCTTCACGCCGTCGATCGACTCGCGGCGCTCCGTGGTCGGAGCACACGGCAGCCCCGCCTTCGCCGCCCAGTCGAGGAAGCTGAGGTGGGACCCGAACGACACGCCTTCCGCGGCACCGAACGAGTGCACCCACATCCGCAGCGGACGTGCGGACGTGACCTTCGGGTCCTTCTGGCGGAGCGAACCGGCGGCCGCGTTCCGTGGATTCGCGAAGGGCTTCCCGCCCGCTTCGAGGAGTTGATCGTTCAGGGCCTCGAACGCCTTGACGGGCAGGTACATCTCGCCGCGGACCTCGATCACGGCCGGCGGGTCATCGAGCAGGAGGCGCGGGGGGACGCCGCGGACCGTCCGGACGTTGGCCGTGATGTCCTCGCCCACGCGCCCGTCGCCGCGCGTGGCGGCACGGACCAACACACCGTTCTCGTAGGTGAGCGCGCACGCGACGCCGTCGATCTTCAGCTCGCACGCCATCTCGGGGATCGCTCCGAGCGCCCGCTCGATCCGCAGACCCCACCCGTCGAGCTCCTCGAACGAGAACGCGTTGTCCAAGGAGAGCATGGGGGCGCGATGTGTGACCGGTGCGAACAGATCCGCGGGCGGACCGCCGACCCGTTGTGTGGGTGAGTCGGGGGTCACCAGCTCGGGGAAGCGGTCCTCGAGCTCCTTCAGCTCCTTGATGAGATCGTCGTACTCGGCATCGCTCACCTCGGGATCGTCGAGCACGTGATAGCGATACGAATGATGGTTGATCTCCGTGCGGAGCTCTTCCACCCGGAGCTTCGCCACGGCGAGCTCGCGCTCCTCCGCGGACGCTTTCACCCGGCGATCTCCACCCGGCCGGAGACCCCGATGCGATCCCCCACGACCACCACCCCGCCGTAGACGCCCGGCACGCGCTGCAGGTAGTGCAAGGCCATCCCGAATCCGTCGGGCTTGGGCAGGCAGGCTTGCACGCCTGCCGCGGCGGCGTCGGCCAGCATGCAGGTCCCGGCGATCACGGCCAAGCCATCGGGTCCGTCGCCCCCGCGGCCACGGCCCAGGGTGGTGGACACACCGACCCCCGACGAGCTCGGCTCGAGCGCCACCGTGATCGGTTCACCGCCTCGCCGCTTGACTGCGAGCTTCAGGCGTTTCTTCGCCTTGATGAAATAGTCGCCGTCGCACGCCACCGTCACCTCCGAGAGCTGCGCACCCAGGAAGCGTCCGACCTGGTCGACCACGGCGCCGCGGAACGTGAACATGGGGCCGACACCGGCTGCTGCAGCCGCGGAGACGACCTCTTTCACGATCTCGGGTGCATCCGCGGTCACACGCTCGAGTGGCCGCTTCGAGCTGCGGAACTCGGGGTCGCGGAGCGCGTACGACTGGAGCTGCTCCCAGAACGACAACGCCGCGGCGCGCGACTCCTCGGCGAAATCTTCGGGAGCCGTGATGTGCAGCGCCAGGTCCTGGACCTGGATGTCGAAGCTCTTGGGGCGGCGCCGGAGCAGCTTCACCCAACGATGATAGAGGGCACCGCCGACGGCCCCAGCGGTCGGAGCTCTGCGGTGTCGGTCCCGCCCCGACGCGATCCGGTGCCCGGTCAGCCGAGCAGGAGGTCCAGCACGGCTTGATCCTGGTTCATGATCCAGAACTCCTCGACGAGTCCGTCGCGCATGTGGGAGACCTGGACCTGCTCCTGGTCGTAACGCTGGCCGGCGGCGTTGCGGGCATGCACGTGGACCAGCGCCACCACGTGCTCGTCGTTCCCGACCACGTCATGGACGTCCACGGACATCTCGATGCCCGCCTCGCGCATGCGTTCCATCCGATCGCGCACCGCATCCTTCCCGTCGAACCGGCCGCTGAAGCGGCTCGTCCCGGGAGCATGGAAGATCACATCGTCGGACATGGACCTCAAGCGACCCGCGACATCGCCTCGACCGAACGCCTCGAGCGCACCGAGGACCACCTGGACGTTCGGATGTTCTGCCATGTCTCGTGCTCCTTCCCTCGGCGGCTCGACCGTCACCGGAACGACGAGTCGATACGTCCACCGCCGAGCATCTCGGTCCCGCGATACACCACCGCGCTCTGGCCCGGCGCCACGGCGCGCTGCGGTGACCGGAACTCGACCCGCATCGTCCTTCCCAGACCCGGGGTGATGACCGCCGGGACATCGTCGCCCCGGTAGCGGATCCGGACGTCTGCCTCGAACGGACCGGCGGCGGGCGCCTCACCGGCGACCCACGACACCCGGTCCGCCAGCAGGCCGCGCTTGGCGAGGAGGTCGCTTGGACCCACGACCACGCGGTTGGTCGCCGCATCCACGTCCACCACGTAGACGGGGGCACCTGTCGCAACACCGAGCCCACGCCGCTGGCCCACCGTGAAGTTGAAGGTGCCGTCATGCTCCGCCAGGACCCGACCGTCCGGATCGACCACCTCGCCGCCGCCTCGGACCATCGCCGGCGCGTGGGTCCGCACGAATCCGCCTGCGTCACCGCTGGGAGCGAAGCACAGCTCCTGCGAGTCGGGCTTCGACGCCACGGGGAGACCGAAGCGCTCCGCGAGGAGACGGGTGGTGGCCTTCGACATGCCGCCCACCGGGAATCGGGAGCGCGAGAGCTGCTCCTGACCCAGCATGTGGAGCATGTACGTCTGGTCCTTCGCGGGGTCCGCGCCGCGGTGCAGATGCCAGGCGCCCTCGTCGTCGCGGACCCCGCGGACGTAGTGCCCTGTGGCCACCAGTTCGATCCCTAGCTCATCGGCACGACGCAGGAACGCTCCGAACTTGATCTCGCCGTTGCACCGTGCGCAGGGGTTCGGGGTCCGACCCGCCCGATGCTCCGCCAGGAAGTCGTCGATGACCCGCTCATCGAACTCGCTCGTGAGGTCGCAGATCTCGAACGGGAAGCCGCCGATCCTCGCCACCTCCCGGGCATCCGCGCGCGCGGCAGGGCCGCAACAACCGTGCTCGACTCGGTCGAGGTGGACGAGCGACATGTGTGCGCCGACGACGTCGTAGCCCTGCTCCTGGAGGAGGCATGCGGCCACGGACGAATCGACGCCGCCGGACATGGCGACGAGCACGGAACCCTTGGACGGCATGCGTCCAGGGTACCGGGGGGTCAGGCTCCTCGCGTGCAGGGCTCCATCTCCGAGAGGCGGATACCCTGGGCCAGTGATCGAGGCTCGCTTCGACGATCTCACGGGTGAGGAGCCTAGCTTCCGCCTCGTGGAGCCGGTGGGGGTCCTCGAGGCCTCCCGCGTCGAGGAGGTCCCCGGCATCATCGAGGCGGCCGAGGCGGCGGCGGCCCGCGGTCTCTGGGTGGCCGGCATGGTGGCGTACGAGGCAGCCCCCGCACTCGATCCGGCACTCCGCGTCCGCGATCGCACGGCCGACGACCCGTTCTCGTCGCTGCCGCTCGCGTGGTTCGCCCTCTTCGAGGGCCGCCAGGAGACGACGTTGCCGGACCCGCCGTCCGAGGCCGCTCCCGTGGACCCCGCCGCCTGGGTCCCCTCCGTCGCGCGTGAGGCCTACGACCGGGCCATCCACGAGATCCGCGAGCACATCGCCGCGGGCGACACGTACCAGGTCAACCACAGCCTCCGTCTCCGAGCGCGGATCGACGGCGACACGCGCGGCCTCTACCGCGACCTTTGCTACGCGCAACGTGGCGCCTACTCGGCGTTCCTCGACCTGGGACGGTTCCGCATCCTGTCCGCCTCACCCGAACTGTTCTTCCGGATCGACGGCGACCGGATCACCACCCGACCGATGAAGGGGACGGCCCCCCGCGGCCGCTGGCTCGGCGAAGACGACGCGATCCGCGCGAGCCTCCTCGGGTCCGTGAAGGACCGTGCGGAGAACGCCATGATCGTCGACCTCTTGCGCAACGACCTGGGCCGGGTCGCCCGGCGGGGCACCGTGACCTGGACCGACGTGTTCGAGCCCGAGCGGTACGAGACCGTGTGGCAGCTCACCTCCACCGTCTCAGCAACCTTGGAACCCACGGCGACCCTCGCCGGCGTCTTCCGGGCGCTCTTCCCGTGCGGATCCGTCACCGGCGCACCGAAGGTCTCCACGATGGCGATCATCGCCGACCTCGAAGATTCGCCGCGGGGCGTCTACTGCGGCACCGTCGGCTACCTCTCGCCCGGCGGAGCGTTCGGCCCGAGGGCCCGCTTCAACGTCGCGATCCGGACGGCGGTCCACGACGCGTCCACGGGTGCCGCAGCCTATGGCGTGGGCGGGGGGATCACGTGGGACTCCAGCGCCGCCGGTGAGTACGAGGAGATCGTGGCGAAGGCGCGCGTCCTCACCGCTCGCCGCCCGCCCTTCCGGCTGGTGGAGACGCTCCGGCACGATCCCGAGACGGGCTACCGCCGTTTGGAGGAGCACCTCAGGCGGCTCTCGGACTCGGCCATGTACCACGGCTTCGCGTGCGAGATCGACGCCGTGATGGCCGCCCTCGATCGCGAGGCGGTGCGGTTCCCGGCGAAGAGCGCGAAGGTCCGCCTGCTGCTCGACCGGCGCGGACGGATCGACGCGGGGAGCGCGCCCGTGTCCGCGTCCCCCGAGCCGGTCCGACTCGCGATCGACCTGGACCACCGGGTCGACCCCTCCGACCCGTTCCTCTTCCACAAGACCACCCTGCGCTCCCCCTACGAGGACGCTGCGGCGCGACACCCGGATGCCGATGACGTCGTGCTCGTGAACACGGCCGGCGAGGTCACGGAAACGACCGTGAGCAACCTGGCCGTCCTGCTCGAGGGGACATGGACGACGCCACCGCTCTCGGCGGGTCTCCTCCCCGGCTGCGAACGCGAGGCCCTGCTGGCTGACGGCACCCTCGTGGAACGCAGCGTCCTGGTGGACGAGCTCCGGAGCGCCGATGCGCTCGCCGTCGTGAACTCGGTTCGCGGATGGCGCAGCGCGATGCTCCCCTGAAGGATCGCCGTCTCAGTCGGCCGGGTCCGTGGTCCGTTCGCCGGGGAACAGGAACGGCGTCATCCCCTCCTCGTCGAGCGGGCAGGCACAGAGCGGACACCTCGGTGGATCCTCGTACACGAGGACCGCACGCTCGCAGAACGGGCACGAGCCTGTCTGCATGGGGGGGTTGCTCACGTCGTCGGGCATCTCGATCCGCCGTTCGGGGGGAGCGGTCACCCCAGGCATCGGCAAGCCGTCCGAGGGGCTTGATCCGGCCGAACGCCCCGGGGACGTTCGCCGATGGGGGAGGCGGACGGCCTCCCCCACGCAGACCACAGCGGATGCACCACGACGGAACGCGACAGGGCCGTCCCGAAGGGACGGCCCTGTCGCTCGAAGAACGGGTCAGGCGGCCTTGCGGCTCTTCCTCTTGCCTCTCGGGATGTACGCATGGACCGGCTCGTGCTGCCAGCAGTACTGCCACTTGTTGTACTTCGAGAGCTTCGTGTCGCACCCCGGCTGGGCACACGTACGGCCCTCGGAATAGGTCCGGTTCGGTCTCGGAAGCGAGCGGACGGACGCCCCCCTGTACCTCTCGTCAGCCATCCCGTCACATCCTTTCCCGGGATCGATCCGGTCACGGGCGCCGAACCGTCCCTCGCACCGTGTTCGAACGAACAGAGGCAACGGTTCATTCCATGTCGGACGTGGCCGCCGGTGCAGAGGTTCCGCGGGCAGGATGCCAGGGCCGCGTGACGCGATCGCGACGCTCAGGCGTCGCCGGAACGTCGCCTCGAGGTCACGGCCCCTCGCTCCCGAACCTCGGCTCTCGCTTCTCGAGGAAGGCCCGCATCCCCTCGCGCTGATCGGCCGAACCGAAGAGCCGGAGGAACTGCATCCGTTCGGCCCGGACGCCGTTCGGCCCCGGGCTCTGGACCGCCACCCTGATCGAGCGTTTCGCGGCCGCGAGCGCCTCCCGCGGCCCGTGCGCCATCCGGCGGGCATCGTCCGCGGCCGCGGGGAAGACCTCATCTGCGGCGACGACACGTTCCGCCAATCCCATGGCCAACGCTTCATCCGCCCCGACCTGCCGCCCGGTGTACACGAGATCCCGGGTTCGTCCTACACCGATGAGCGGCACCAGACGTTGGGTGCCGCCGGCGCCGGGGATGACCCCCAATCGGATCTCGGGCTGGCCCACCCTGGCGTCGTCGGCGAGGTAGCGGAGGTCACACGCGAGCGCGAGCTCGAGACCGCCGCCGAGAGCCACCCCGTTCACGGCCGCGATCGAGACCTTCGGGAGAATCCTCGAGGAGGTCGCAGGCATCGCCGAGGGCGTCCACCGACGGACGGACCTCCTCCGGACCCCATGTGGCCATCGGTTCGATGTCCGCTCCCGCAGCGAAGATCCGGGGACCGCCCCAGACCACGATCGCGCCGACATCAGGCCGGTCGCCGGCCTCTCGGATGGCGGCCTGGAGATCGAGCCCGACCACCAGATCGATCGCATTCACGGGTGGCCGGTCGAGTCGGATCACGGCGACACCGTCGTCGACCTCGAGCCGGACATGCTCGCCCATGGCTGCAGCCTATCCACCGTCGAGCTGTGCGGCGGCCTGGAGGGTGACGCGAAGGCCGTCCAGCAATGGCGTCGTCGCGACGCCGAAGGCCCCGCCTGCATCGGGAGCGTCGGCCCGGCTCGCCATCGAGAGGTAGGAGGCGGCGACCGCGTCCACCCGGCGCCCCAGGAGACGGGTGAGCGCGTCCGCGGCGGCCTGACCGTCGGCATGATCGGGCTCGGCGTCGTCGCCACGGAGGAGACGACAGAAGCCGTCGGCGCTCAGCACCTCGGGACCTTCGAGCCCCCACGTTCCGCCGATCTCCCCCGCCACGTCATCGATGGCGGCAACCGCGGCCCCGAGGTCGTCGGCGAGCAGCGGGGCGACCTCCTGCGTTCCCGGTCCCGCCACGAAGGGTGGCTCGGCGAGCGCCCCTTCGACCGCGGCCGTGAACCAGAGGCCGCCGAGGCCATAGACGTGGGTCGCCCGGAGGATCGCGTGCTCGAGGCCCGAGGCCCGTACGGCCTCCTCGGCGAGGCCTTTGGCCCGGAGGTACGGATGGGTCGCCTCGGGGTCCGCGTTCGGGATGGAGAGGAGGATGAACCGCCGGACCCCCGCCTCCCGGGCTGCGCCGATCGCCGTGAGAACGGAGCCGTGGTTGCCGCGGAACAGCTCGTCGGCGTCGGGTTCGATCCGGCCCGCCGACGAGGTGGATCAACGTATGGCACCGGGGAAGGACCTCAGCGAGCGAGCCCTCGTCGTCGATCGCTCGCACGGAGACCTTCGCACCGAGAGCGCGCAACGCCTCGGCCGCCTCGGGACGGCGGACGGTGGCGCGGACCTCGTCGCGCGCCAGGAGCGCCTTGACGACGGCCCGCCCGACCACGCCGGAGGCCCCGGTCACCATCACGGTCATGTCCTCAAGGCTACGGGACCGCCTCCGCCCGGCACGACGCTGCCCGCGTGTTCCCGAGAGGCTCGAGTCGCGTACCTGCAAGGCGACTTGCACCTGCAACCTGCTGCTACGATGCTCCCCCGTGACACAGGGAACCGTCGAATTCGCGGACGTGATGGAGCTCCTGCGGGGCCGCGGCCTCCGGATGACCCCTCAGCGTCGAGCCATCGTCTCCGAGGTCATGCGCACGCCCGGCCACATCTCCCCCGCTGCCATCGCCAGGAAGGTCCAGAGCGAGATGCCCGGCGTCAACGCCTCCACGGTGTACCGAACGCTCACGCTCCTGGAAGAGGTCGGCGTCCTGCAGCACTCCCACCTCGAGACGGGTGCGGAATACCACCGGACGGACGAGGCACGGCACGTCCACCTCACGTGCCACCGCTGCGGCCGCGACGACGCTCTGTCGATCACCGAGGCGGAGAAGCTGGGGGCGCTGATCCACCGCCACCACGGCTTCGAGGCCGACCTGACGCACTTCGCCATCACAGGGCTGTGCGCCGACTGCGCCGCGGTGGCCTGAGCGGCTACCGGTCCGCGATGTCGGCGACGGCCGACGGGAAGAACCCGAACGGCAGCTCGAGTCGGTTCGCGGCCATCAGCACGTCGTCGCCCAAGATGTCCGCCGTCTTCCCGTCCGCGACGATCCGGCCCCCGTTGATCACGAGGGACCGGGGGCAGAGCTCGAGCGCGTAGGGGAGGTCGTGGGTCACCATGAGCATCGTGATCTCGAGCGAGCGCAGGATGTCGGCGAGCTCGCGGCGACCGGCAGGATCCAGGTTCGACGAGGGCTCGTCGAGGACGAGGATCTCCGGTTCCATAGCGAGCACGGTCGCCACCGACACCCGTCGGCGCTGCCCGAACGACAGGTGGTGGGGCGGCCGATCGGCGAACGCCTCCATCCCGACCGCCTCGAGCGAGCGAACGACGCGCTCCTCGAGCTCATCGTCCTCCAGCCCCAGGTTCGCAGGCCCGAACGCCACATCCTCACGCACGGTGGGCATGAACAGCTGGTCGTCCGGATCCTGGAACACGATGCCGACGCGACGACGGATCTCCCGCAGGTTGTCCTTCGTGGCGGGCAAGCCGCCGACCCGGACCTCGCCGTGCTGCGCGGCGTGGATCGCGTTCAGGTGGAGCACGAGCGTGGTCTTGCCGGCGCCGTTCGGCCCCAGCAGGGCGACGCGCTCGCCGCGATCGATCGTGAAGTCGACCCCGAACAACGCTTGCGTGCCATCCGGGTACGCGAAGGCGAGCTCGCGGACCTCGAGAGCGGGCGTCACGGCCGGAGTCCCCACGCCGAGAGGCAGATCGCGAGCGTCAACGCCGGGACGACCATGGCGACGACCCACATCTGCCGTGTCGCCGTGACCATGCCGAAGGAGGGCATCTCCCCCGTGAACCCCCGGGACAGCATGGCGAGGTAGACACGCTCACCACGCTCGTACGAGCGGATGAACAACGCCCCGGCCGAATGCGCCACGGCCTTCGCCTCCCAGAGCCATCGCGGGTCGTAGCCACGGGACTGCCGGGCGACCTTCATCCGCTGCATCTCGTCGCTGATGACATCGAGGTACCGGATCATGAACGTGGCCATGGACGTGAGCGTCCGGGGAAGGTGGAGCCGATCGAAGCCCTTCAGCATCTCGGCCATCGTGGTCGTTGACGCCACGACGATGCTCGCAGCGACCCCGAGGGTCCCCTTCACGAGGATGTTCCACGCGCCCCAGAGGCCCTCCACCGAGACCGAGATGCCGAGCACCTCGACCTGCTCTCCTCTGGCGATGAACGGGAGCAGCAACGCGAACGCGACGAATGGGAGCTCGATCACGAGCCGCTTCAGGACGAACCGGAGCGGCAGGCGCGCGAGCCGGATCACGACGGCGAGGATGAGCGCGTACAGGACGAACGCCCAGATCGCCTCGCGTGGCGTCGACACCACGATGAGCACGAACAACAGCTGGGCGGCCAGCTTGCACTCGGGTGCGAGCGTGTGGACGCGGCTGTGCTCGTGGAAGTAGAGCGCGTGCGCGTGAGCACCGCTCATGGGGCCGGTGCTGCCCCCTCTCCGGTGGGCCGGCGCGTCCGGAGCAACCCGAACAGGATCATGCCCGCACCGAAGACGATAGCGACACCGATGATCCCGGCGATGCCGGTGGACAAGGCGTCGTTGTCCACACCTTCCACCCCGTAGCCGGCTAAGGGGCCGTCGGCCGTGGCATGGTCGGTCTCCGCGTCGGCGAACCCCTGATCGATGGCGACCTTGTTCAGCCCGTCGGGCGAGCTGCTCGCGTAGGGACTCACGAAGAACGCGAGGCCGAGCGCGACGAGGAGCCCGCCGACGATGAACAGGGTGAGGTTCTTGCGGTCCATCCGCTGCTTCGGCTCGTCGGAGGGTGGACCCGTCTGGCCGTCGGGGGCCGTCTGCGCCGTCTCGCTCATCCGTTCCCTCCCGAAGACGCTGTGCTCGGCGACACGGTCAAGGTCGGCATCAGGTCCTTGGCACCGAACACGAGGTCGGGCCGGACGGCGAGGACCGCGCCGACCGTCAGCCCCGTGATCAAGCCCTCACCGATCCCGATCAGCGCGTGGGTTCCGACCATCGCGGTGAAGACCGTGTCGAGCGGGACGTTCGTGCTGCCTCCGATGGCGTACTCGAGCCAGAAGGCGATGGACGCCAGGACCACGGCGAAGAACCCGGCGATGCCGGCCGCGATGATCACCGAGGGCCGCGTGGCGGGCAGCAATCGGCGGAGACCGCGGAAGATCGCGAATCCTCCGAGGCTGGTGACGAAGGCCATGTTGATGATGTTCAGCCCGAGTGCCGACAGGCCCCCATCGGCGAACACCAGCCCCTGGACGATGAGCACGAGGGACACGCATAAGGCACCGGTCCACGGACCGACCAGGACCGCGGCGAGGAGACCCCCGAGCAGGTGACCGCTCGTCCCCCCCGCGACGGGGAAGTTCAGCATCTGGACCGCGAAGATGAAGGCTGCCACGAGCCCCGCCAAGGGTGCGCGCTTCTCGTCGATCTCGCTCGGCGACTTCTTGATCGCGACGGCGATCCCGACGACCGCCACCACGCCGGCGGCGGCGGCGACCGGCGTGTCGATGAACCCATCAGGGATGTGCATGCCTGCCCTCCTTCCGGCGTGCCTCGGGGGTCGTCCTCTTGAAGGTCATTGCACCTGCAAGAAGCTGCAAGGAGCCGAGGACCCAGGTATACCGCCGGTCCGCGGATGCGTCAACGGAAGCGTGGAGGCACCGGGCGGTCGCCGTCAGAATGCAGGGGTTTCCCTCCAGCCTCCGAAGACCGCCTGGAGGGCCGCGGTCACCTCACCACCCGTACAGCGTGCCCGTGCGCAGACGAGGAGCGGCTCGATCAGATCGGCGGCGGGCTCGCGCGCCGCGTCGGTGAGCGCTGCGAGCGCTCCCTCGGCACCGGCCGCGTCTCGCTCGGCCTTGGTCCTCGCGATCGCCTCTCGTTGCGCGAGCTCCGTGGCGTGCGGGATCTGGAGGGTCTCGAGCGAGGATCCGTCAGGCTCGACGAACGCGTTCACGCCCACCTGCACGAGCTCACCGGCTTCGTAGCGGTGTTGCTCATCGAAGGCCGCCTCCGCGATCGCCTTCGTGAACCAGCCTGACTCGACCCCTGCAAGGACCCCTTCGAGCATGGAACCATCCCCGAGGCGGTCGATCTCAGCGAACAGCTCCTCCGCGCGCTGCTCGATCTGGTCGGTGAGCGTCTCTACGAAGTACGAGCCGGCGAGCGGATCCACCACGTCGGTGGCCCCGGACTCGTACGCGATCACCTGCTGCGTCCGGAGGGCGAGCGTGGCTGCATCCTCGGTCGGGAGCGCGAGCACCTCGTCGAGCGCGTTCGTGTGCAGCGACTGCGTGCCGCCGAGCACGGCGGCGAGCGCCTCGACCGCGGTGCGGACCACGTTGTTCATGGGCTGCTGAGCGGTGAGCGAGACCCCCGCCGTCTGCGTGTGGAAGCGGAGCCGTTGCGCGAAGGGGTCCGTGGCTCCGTAGCGGTCACGCAGCCACCTCGCCCAGATGCGGCGAGCCGCCCGGAACTTCGCGATCTCTTCGAAGAAGTCGATGTGGGCGTCGAAGAAGAAGGACAGCCCCGGCGCGAACCGGTTCACGTCCAGGCCGCGCTGCAGACCGAGCTCGACGTAGGCGAAGCCGTCGGCCAGCGTGAACGCGAGCTCCTGGACCGCGGTCGAGCCCGCTTCACGGATGTGGTAGCCCGACACGCTGATGGGGTGGTACCTCGGGATGTGCTCGGCGCAGTACTTCATCAGATCGCCGATCAACCGCAGATGAGGTCGCGGGGGGAAGAGCCACTCCTTCTGCGCCGTGTACTCCTTGAAGATGTCGGTCTGGAGCGTGCCGTTCAGGGCCGACGGTTCGATGCCCTGGCGCTCGGCGGCCACCAGGTAGCACGCGAAGAGCCAGACCGCGGGCCCGTTGATGGTCATCGAGACGCTCACCTCGTCCAGGGGGATCCGATCGAACAGGACGGAGGCGTCGTCGACCGAGCTCACCGCGACCCCGCACTTGCCGACCTCTCCCTCCGCGCGCGGGTCGTCGGCGTCGATGCCCATGAGCGTCGGCATGTCGAACGCGACCGACAGGCCGGTCTGTCCGCGCTCGAGCAGCATCCGGAACCGCTCGTTCGTCTCCGCCGGCGTGCCGTAGCCGGCGAACTGCCGCATCGTCCAGAGGCGGCCCCGGTACATCGTGGGGTAGACCCCACGGGTGAAGGGGTACGCGCCGGGTTGGCCCAGCTTCTCGGCCGGGTCCCAACCGTCGAGGTCGCCGGGGCCGTACACGGGCTTGATCGGCTCACCGCTCCGGGTCGTGGGCGGACGATCGCTGTCAAGGTCTGTTCCGGGCGGGGTGGGTGGGACCGTCTCGACCATGGGTGCCTCGCGGACGAGGTTACTGCGGGACGTGGCGCAGGAGCGCGTCGGCGGCCGCGTACGGATCGAGACGTCGCTCGGCGAGGTCCTCGGCGAGCGAGGGGTCGGCACGCAGGGTGGTGGCGGCCGCCGCTTCGAAGCGGGCGGCCGCCAGGGTCTGAACCTCGTGGAGGAGGCGGGCTCGGCGCTTCGCGCCGAGCTCGCCGGACGTCTCGGCCCACCCGCGGTGGCGTTCGATCTCGCGCCAGAGCTCCTCGACACCCTCCCCACCGCTCGCGGTGGTGGTGAGCACCGGGGGATCCCACGGACGCGCCTCCCCGAGGTGCAGCATCTGCCGAAGGTCGCGGGCGACCTCACCGGCGCCGTCGCGGTCTCCCTTGTTGACGACGAAGACGTCGGCGACCTCCAGGATCCCCGCCTTCGCGATCTGGACGGCGTCGCCGAGCCCCGGTGCGAGGGTCACGACGGCCGTGTCCGTGGCGGCGGCGACGTCGACCTCGGCCTGACCGACACCCACGGTCTCCACGATCACGATGTCGTAGCCGGCCGCATCGAGGATCCGGACCGCTTCGGGGGCCGCGAGCGCCATCCCACCGAGGTGGCCGCGGGTGGCCATCGACCGGATGAACACGTCGGGGTCGGTGGCGTGCTCCTGCATCCGTACACGGTCGCCGAGGAGCGCCCCGCCCGTGTACGGGGAGGTGGGGTCGATGGCGAGCACGGCGATCCGGCGTCCCCGCGCGCGGACCACCCGGACCAGCTCGGCGGCGAGCGTGGACTTCCCGACGCCCGGCGCTCCGGTCAGGCCGACCGTGGCCGCACGTCCCGTCCGCGCGTAGATCCCGGCGGAGAGCTCGGGAAGCTCGGGACGACCGTCCTCGACCAGGGAGATCGCCTTGGCGACCGAACGAGCGTCCCGCTCGAGCACGCCCGCGATCAGTCGGTCGAGGTCCACGGCGGCAGAGCCTATCGGCATCGCGCCGTCAGCTCCGGGCCCCGGCCGCGCCCGGGATCGCCCCGAGGGCGTCGCGGAGCGAACGGCAGTACGCACGCTGCGCGACGAGGGCGGGATCGTCGGGCGTGGCGACCCGCGACGCCAGCATGGCGAGGTCGATCTGCTCGCGCTGCAAGCGCGCGAGCAGATCGCGCCGCGGGGGTCCCGCCGCGAGCGCGCATGGCGCGCACGGCGGCTCGCCGCCGCTTCGGGCTGCGGAGCGTCTCGAGCTCGTCGGCGGTCAACCCCTCCTCCCCCACCTCGCTGGCGAGCGCGGCATCGAGCCAGCGGCGCTCCCGGCCCCGCGCCAAGCTCACCGCCACGACCACGAGGACGAGCAAGGGCAGGCCCTTCACGGCCAGCGCGGGTGGGACACGCAACCACTCCGTGCCCTGGATGGGCTCGTCCGGCAGGAAGTCGAGGAGCGGCGAGTTCCACAACGCGTGGGCGGCAACGGCGAGGGCGAAGAACCCCGCCAGGACCAGCAGGCGCCGGCCCAGGGGCGTGGCGGAGCGTCGGGTGACCATGGAGCCGATCCCCATCCCCACCAGGCCCGTGTAGAGCACGTGTCCGTAGAGCCCGCTCGCGAGCACCCGCACGTAGAAGCCTTCCAGGACGCCGGCGGGCGTGCCCCCGAAGACGGCCATGAAGTACAGGACGTCTTCCACGAGGGCGAAGCCGAGGCCGCAGAGCGCTCCGTACACGAAGCCGTCGAGGACGTCGTCGACCTCATCGCGGGCGATCAGGTAGAGGAGGACGATCCCGGCGCCCTTCAGCGTCTCCTCGACGAGCGGGGCCGTGATGGCGGGGCCCCATCGTGCGGCCGCGTCGGGGCCGAGCACCTGCGCGACGACCTGATCCCAGCCGGCAGCGTCCAGCGTGAGCGCGGTGGCGGCGAACGCGCCCCACGCGAACGCGCCGATCAGGAGCGAGATGGGCTCGCGTTCGTACAGATCCAGGCGATACACCAGCACCACGACGGGCAGCGCATAGATCGCGAGGAGGAGCCACGACAGGGCCCACGCCGACCGCGAGACGGCGGAGAGCCCGCTCAAGACGTCGGTGACGCGGATGACGCCGTAGAGGACGAAGATCGCGAACACCCAGAACGCGGGCTCCCGCAACTGGAGCAGCGAGCGGTGGTGCAGGTGCACGGGCCCGGCCCGGACGGCGGTCATGCCACGACCGCCCCGTCCACCATGGTGCGCAGATCGTCGACCGCCCACGCCAGGTCGCCCGTGGCGGCGAATCCGTCGAAAACGACCGCGCTCCCCGACGGGCTCACGACCACGGTCACCACGCCCTCGACCGACGCGCCGTCCTTCGTCTCACCGACGTAGCCGAACCGCAGACCTGGGAGGCCGTTCGCCGCGACCACCACCTCGGGAGGATCCTCGACGGTCAGCTGCGAGAACCGAGCTCGTAGGCCGGTCTTGCCATCCTCGACGTAAGACCGAGCCAGGTCGACGGCCGGGATCGCGACGCCGGCTCGGGCCTGGATGAAGAGCCGGGCGGTCCCGCGGACGAGCAGCGCCGCATCGGGATCCTGCCCTTCGAGCTCCCATCCGGGCTCGGGCTGCACCCGCACGACCCCGCCCACGTCCACCGGCGGCCCGGGCGGTCCCGCGAGAGCATCCCCCACCGCGCGGGCACCCCCGGTCACGAACACGATCACACCCAGGACGCCCAGGGCCGGGAGCCATCGACGCTCGGGCCGTCGCTGGGACGGCGCCTCGTCGGGTCGGTCCGGCGCTCGCGTGGCCACTCTTCCCTCCTCGGTCCTCGTGTCACCCCCGGCGGATCAGTTCGCGGAGAGGAGCATCGTAAGGCGACGGACGGCCACGGCACGCGTGATCAGACCGTGGACCCGGATCTCACCGCGCAGGATGTCGGTGACGACCGCTCGACCGCGCTTCGAGGCCGCATCGGGGAACCCGAAGCGCAGCGGAGCCCCCGCGAGCTCGAGCAGGGCCGCCCCGGACGCACGTACGCGGACCGGCGCCCGCGGATCCGCGCCGTTCGCAACCTCTACCGATCCACGGCTGAACCGGAGCGTTGCCGCGACCTCGGCGTCCGTGGACTCGATCGCGATAACCCCGGGCTGCAGGAGCCGGCGGCGGGCCGGATCGCGCTGGAGGTTCTGCCCGATCAGGTCGCCGAGCAGCGACGACAGCCCATTGGGTTCGTCATCGGCGAAGGTGACGCTCACGGCACTAGGAGGACCTTCGTCGCTTCGCGCCGCTCGAAGATCCCGTAGCCGTGGGGTGCGTCCTGCAACGGGAGCCGGTGGCTCACGAGGGGCGTCGGGTCGAGGACACCGGTGATCAGTCCCTGGAGCGTCCGCTCCCACCAGGCATGGATGGGGGTCTCCCCACCGAAGCGGATCTCGAGACCGCGAGCCCACGCCACCCCGAGCTGCAGCTCGACGACCTCACCCGCGTACGTGCCCATGACCACCACACGTCCTCCGCGCCGGACGACGTCGTTGGCGGTCCCGTACGCGGACGGTGCTCCCACGGCGTCGATGACCACGTCGGCACCTCGGTCGTCGGTCGCCCGGGCCAGCACCATCTCGGGGTTCACCGCGCCGACGTCGACCGCGATCACCCCGTGGCTCTCCACCAGTCGCAGCCGCTCATGGTCGCGGTCGAGCGCGTACACGCGATCACAGCCGGCTGCCCGGAGCGCCTGGATGGTGCAGTACCCGAGCGGCCCCACGCCGACGACGGCGACCGTGTCGTCCGGTCCGGGCGCGGCGAGCCCCGCCGCGTACACCCCACTCGTGAGGACGTCCCCCACGAACACCGCGCGCTCATCGTTCACCTCGGGAGGGATCTGCAGGAGGTTGACGTCGGCGACGGGCACCCGCACGCGTTCGGCCTGCGCGCCGGGCAGGTCGCCCCCGAACGGCCCGGCACCCAAGATCCGATGGTCGTCGCACAGGGCCGTCGCTCCCCGGGCGCAGAACCAGCAGGAGCCGCACGCGATGTGGAACGAGGTGACGACCCGGTCCCCCACCGCGACGCGCTCGACGCCACTGCCGACCGTGTCCACGATGCCCACGGCCTCGTGGCCCATCACACCGCCTCGGTCGACCGGGACCTTCCCGCGAACCATGTGCAGATCGGACCCGCAGATAGCCGCACACGTGACGCGGACGACGGCGTCGCCCGGCTCCTCGATCTCGGGGTCGGGGACCTCGGCGAGCTCGACGCGGCCCTCCCCCGCGTAGACGACGGCCCGCACGCTAGCCCGCCGCAACCTCGTCCGGGAACTCGGTCTCCACATCGCCGGTGAGACGGACCAGCTCGTTGGCGGCGCGCACCTGCCGGACGATGGTGGGCAGGTCCCCGTGCACCTTCAGCTTCCCTTGCATCATGCCCTTGATGGGATCGAGGTCACCCAGCAGGACGTCCTTCCACCGGGAGTAGGCGGCAGTGATGGTGTAGGTGGCACGTTCGCCCTCCTCCTGCGTGATGATGCCGCCTCGCCGGCACGCCCCGTGCCACAGATCCAGATACCCCCACACGTCGTCCGGCACGTTGCGATCGGGCTCGGCGACGATCCGGAACGCGATGTCGCCCTCCCATTCGGCGGCCGCCACCCGGTATTCCTCGGATGCGTTCACCTGCTCCACGAGTAGCCTGGAACCACTCATCGGTCGGGAACCTGGGCACGGTCCTCCCTCCTCACGGCTCGGACCGGCCCAGGATAGTGCGACCACGGCTCGGGACCCTGCCCGGGTCGATCCGCCCGAGCGCGCCGGCCGGCTCAGCTCGATCCGAGGATGAACGTGATGCCGATGATGTTGAACACCATGTGGGCCGCGATCGACGCCACGATCGTTCCACGCCATTCGTAGATCCACGCGAGCCCGATCCCGGTCACGACCATGATCGACTGCAGCAGCATGAAGTCCTGCCACGGTGCGGGCACGTAGTGGACGAGCCCGAACAGCGCCGCCGACGCCAACGCACCCGGCCAGAAGCCATGACGGTCACGCACGCTCCGGAACAGCACGCCCCGATAGAAGAGCTCCTCCGTGATGGGAGCCACCACCACGGCGAGCACGACCGTGAGCACCTTCCCCAGAGTGCTCAGATCGGACGGGACCTGCTCGGGGGTGCTGACGGACGCTTGGCTGAAGAGCTGGAAGAAGATCTGGAGGGGGATCGCGACCACGAGGATGGCCGGGTAGAGGAGCAACCCGCCGAGGGCCCCCCAACCGACCTGCACGAGCCAACGGCCACGCCGAGGATCCCCAGGGCGGCGAACCATCCCTTGTGCCGAGCCGACAACCACCCGGCGATGACACCGACGAACGCGGCATCGGCGACGAGGGTCGCGACGATGCTCGCCATGCCCTCGCCGACGTCGCCCGCGGCGTCGACCCCCGCGATCGAGAAGACGATGACGGCCACGACGAGCCCGACACCGATGTTCCCCGCGAGCCAGATGAGCAGGGCCTCCCAGAACCCCCAGGTGACGGCGGGGATGCCGCGGGGGCCGGACGGGACCGCCGCCTCCGAGTCGGGGGGAGGCGGGCCCACCTGGAGGTCGGGACGGGGCGGCGCCGGTGGCCCGGCGCCGGGTGGAGGCTCCGGGATCACCGGGCCTCCGCGGGGTCGGGCACGAGCACAGCGTCGCCCTCCCGGCGGACCTCGGCGCCGAGGGCGCCGAGCTTCGCCTCCATCTCCTCGTAGCCACGATCCAGGTGATGGATGTCCGAGATCTCGGTCTCACCCTCCGCGCACAGGGCGGCGATCACCATGGCCGCACCCGCCCGGATGTCCACGGCGCGCACGGGCGCGCCCGACAGCCGTTCCACCCCTCGGATGACTGCATGGTGGCCTTCGGTGCGGATGTCTGCGCCCATGCGGCGTAGCTCGTCGACGTAGACGAACCTGCTCTCGAACACGTTCTCGGTCGCGATGCTGGTCCCGGTGGCCACCGCCAGCATGGCCATGAGGATCGGCTGGAAGTCGGTCGCGAGACCCGGGTACGGGAGCGTCACGAAGTCGATCGCACGCGGACGGTCGACCTGGACGACGCGGACACCGTCCTCCGTGCGAGCAACCTCCGCGCCGGCGTCGGCGAGCTTCGACAGGAGCAGGTCGAGATGGTCGGCGCGCGCTCCCTCGATCGTGACGTCGCCCCGGGTGGCGACCGCCGCGGCCGCCCAGGTCCCGGACTCGATGCGGTCGACGATCGTCCGGTGCACGACCGGCGCGAACGCGTCCACCCCGTGGATCTCGATCGTGCTGGTACCGGCTCCCTCGATGTGTGCCCCCATGGCGACGAGCATCGACGCGGTGTCGGCGATCTCCGGTTCGCGAGCTGCGTTGTCGATCACGGTCGTGCCGCGGGCGGCAACCGCGGCCATCATGAGGTTCTCGGTGGCGCCGACGCTCGGGTAGTCGAGGGTGAGGACGGCGCCGCGGAGACCGCTCGGCGCCGTGGCCACGACGAACCCGTGCTCGAACGCGATGTCGGCCCCCATCCGCTCCAGGCCGGCGAGGTGTAGGTCGATCGGACGCGAACCGATCTCGTCGCCACCCGGGAGGGCCACGCGCGCCTGTCCGCGCCGAGCCACGAGCGGGCCTAGCACGACGATCGACGCGCGCATCTGCCGCACGAGGCCGTAGGGAGCCTCGACCGATCCGACGATGGTGGCGTCGATCGAGACCGTGTCGGCGTCCCACGTGACGGGGATCCCGAGATGCTCGAGCACGCGGCCCATGAGGACGCAGTCGAGGATGCGCGGCACGTTCAGAAGCGTGGTGCGGCCGGGCGCCAGGATCGCGGCCGCCATGTGCTTGAGCGCGGCGTTCTTCGCGCCCGAGGCGCGAACGGTCCCGGCCAGGCGCGCCCCCCCGGTGACGAGGAGCCTGTCCATCGGTTGATTGTAGGTGCCAGGGGTGGGTCCCGCGCGAAACGGGGGGTCAGCCCGCGATCGAGATCCGGGCCATCGCCTTCGCGATCTCAGCCTGAGCGATGCCGTTCTGCTCCTCGGCCGTCCGGTTCTCGAGCTCGGTCAACCGCCGGCGCGTTGCCTCCACGTCGATCTCGCTGGCGAGCTCGGCGTGCGACGCTAGGACGTCGGCCCGCGTGACGCCGTCGTCCGTGGACACGTGCATGAACCCACCGTCCACCACGGCCCTCGTCCACGCGCCGTCGGGCATCTGCAGCCGCAACGCCCCGATCGCGAGCTGGACGAGCAACGGCGCGTGGCCGCCGAGGATGCCGACCTCACCGTCCACCCCGTGCGCGATCAGCATCTCGACGTCGCCGACCCAGACCTCCCGCTCGGGCGTGACGAGGTGGACCTCGATCGTCACGGTTACGCCGCCTCCATCTGCTTCGCCTGCGCCACGGCCTCCTCGATGCCCCCGACCATAAAGAACGCCTGCTCGGGCAGGTGGTCGTACTCGCCCTCGGTCAGCGCCTTGAACGACGTGATCGTCTCGTCGATGGGCGTGTACTTGCCCGCGATCCCCGTGAACTGCTCGGCGACGAAGAACGGCTGCGAGAGGAACCGCTGGATCTTCCGCGCACGCGACACGATGACCTTGTCCTCCTCGGACAGCTCGTCGATGCCGAGGATGGCGATGATGTCCTGGAGGTCCTTGTAGCGCTGGAGGATCTCCTGAACGCGGCGCGCTACCGCGTAGTGGTCCTCACCGACGTACCGCGGGTCGAGTATCCGGGACGACGAGTCGAGCGGGTCGACGGCCGGGTAGATCCCGAGCGATGCGATGTCGCGGGAGAGCACCGTGGTGGCGTCCAGGTGCGCGAAGGCCGCGTGCGGCGCGGGGTCCGTGATGTCGTCGGCCGGCACGTAGATGGCCTGCAGCGACGTGATGGACCGCCCGCCGGCCGACGTGATCCGCTCCTGCAGGTCGCCCATCTCGCCGGCGAGGTTCGGCTGGTAGCCCACGGCGCTCGGCATGCGCCCGAGGAGCGTGGACACCTCGGACCCTGCCTGGGTGAACCGGAAGATGTTGTCCACGAACAGCAGCACGTCCTTGTGCTCCACGTCGCGGAAGTATTCCGCCATGGTGAGCGCCGACAGAGCGACCCGGAGGCGCACGCCCGGCGGCTCGTCCATCTGGCCGAAGACGAGCGCGGTCTTCTCGAGGACGCCCGACTCGGTCATCTCCAGGAAGAGGTCGTTCCCCTCACGGGTCCGTTCCCCCACGCCGGCGAACACCGACACGCCACCGTGCTGCTCGGCCTGGCGGCGGATCATCTCCTGGATGATCACCGTCTTGCCCACGCCTGCTCCGCCGAACATGCCGATCTTGCCGCCCTGCACGTAGGGCTCGAGCAGATCGATGACCTTGATGCCGGTCTCGAGCATGACCTTCTTCGGCTCGAGCTCCGCGAAGGGCGGCGACTGGCGGTGGATCGCCCAGTGGTCACTCGGGTGCACGTTCGAGGGGTCCGTGTCGAGCGGCTCGCCCAACACGTTGTAGACGTGGCCGAGCACGCCCTCACCCACCGGGACCTTGATCGGCTCGCCGGTGTTCGTCACGGAGACGCCGCGGACGAGGCCATCGGTCGGCTTCAGCGCCACGGCTCGCACCGTGTTGCTCCCGATGTGCTGAGCGACCTCGCACGTGATCGAGCTGGTGACACCTCCGAGCTCGATGTCCACGGTGAGGGCGTAGTTGATCTCGGGCAGCTCGTTCGGTGGAAACTCGACGTCGACCACCGGTCCGATCACCCGGACCACGCGGCCGTCGGCGTGTCCGTTCTCAGGCATCTCTGACGCAGCCATACGGGGTCATCCCTTCCGGTTCATCCTTCTTGGCCGGCGGACGAGAGCGCCTCCGCACCGCCGACGATCTCCATGATCTCGGTCGTGATCTCGTCCTGGCGGGCGCGGTTCGCCTGCCGCGTCAGGACCTTGATGAGCTCCTCGGCGTTGTCGGTGGCAGCCTTCATGGCGCGCCGCCGGGCCGCGTTCTCCGAAGCCGCCGACTCCAGCATGGCGGCGTAGACCTTCGTGATGATGTACTGCGGGAGCAGCGCACCGAGGAACGCCTCTGGCTCGGGTTCGAAGATGTACTCGGCCGGGACCTCGCCGTCCGTGCCGGCGACCTCCTCGGGTGCGATCGGCAGGAACCGTTGGTGGGTCGCCCGCAGGGTGAAGGCGGATCGGAAGTCGGTGTAAGCGCACGAGAGCTCGTCGATCTCGTACGAGGCGAAGTCGTCGATGAGGGTGCGGCCGACCTCCTGCGCCTTCTCGAGCGGCGGGACCTCGCTGAAACCTTGCCACGAGGCACGCATAGGCACGCCGCGGAACCGGAAGTAGCTCACACCCTTCTTCCCCACCACGTACAGCACCGGTTCCAGCCCGCGTCGGCGGGCGTCGGCGAGCAACCTCTCGGCGATCTTGAGGACGTTGGCGTTGTACGCGCCCGCGAGGCCGCGGTCGGACGTGACCACGAGCACGCCGCCTTTGGACGGTTCCTCCCGTTCCTCGAGGAGCGGGTGGCTGAAGGATCCGGCCGCGTTGCGAGCCAGATCCTCCATGGCCTTCGTGAGCTGGATCGCGTAGGGACGCGACTGCTCCACGCGCTGCTGCGCCTTCACGATCCGCGAGGACGCGATCAGCTCCATGGCGCGCGTGATCTTCTTGGTCGACTGGACCGACCGGATGCGGCGCCGGACGACGCGGAGCTTGGCGCCCATGGGCTACTCGGACTCGGTGCTCTCGTCGTGCTCAGCGGGCTCGGCTGCGTCGGCTGCGGCCTGCTCGTCCTCCTCGACCGACGACATCCGGTCCCAGCCCACGTCGGCTGTCACCTCGTCCGGCTTGGTGGCGCCGAGCGCGGCGTCCGGGCTGGCCGGACCCGCCGATGACGCGAACGTGGCGGCGAACGCCTCGAGGGCGCCCTTGAGCGTGGCTTCGACGTCGTCCGGGAGGTCGCCGCTGTCGCGGATCGTGCTGAGGACCTCCGGGTTGCGCGTGTCGAGATACTCCTGGAACTCGCTCACGAACCGCTTCGCGTCCTCGACAGGGTAGTCGTCGAGGTAGCCGCCGGTGACGGTGTAGATGGCCACCACCTGACGCTCCACGGGCTGCGGGTCGTACTGGGGCTGCTTGAGCACCTCAACCACGCGGGCGCCTCGCGAGAGCTGCTGCTGCGAGGCCTTGTCCAGCTCGGAGCCGAACTGTGCGAACGCCTCGAGCGCGCGGAACTGCGCCAGGTCCAGGCGGAGGCGCCCCGCCACCTTCTTCATGGCCTTCGTCTGCGCGGCACCTCCCACGCGGGAGACCGAAACGCCCACGTTGATCGCCGGCCGAACGCCCGAGAAGAAGAGCTCGGACTCCAGGAACAGCTGCCCGTCCGTGATGGAGATCACGTTGGTGGGGATGTACGCGGAGATGTCACCCCCCTTCGTCTCGATCAGATCGGCAGCGCGGTCATGGAGCCCGCGCCGAGCTGATCCGAGAGCTTGGCGGCGCGCTCGAGCAGCCGGGAGTGCAGGTAGAAGACATCGCCCGGGTACGCCTCGCGCCCCGGCGGGCGCCGGAGCAGCAGCGAGATCTCACGGTAGGCCACCGCCTGCTTCGAGAGATCGTCGTACACGATGAGGACCGAGTCGCCGTCGTACATCCAGTGCGAGCCGATGGCCGCCCCCGAGTACGGCGCCACGTATTGGAACGGCGCGGGATCCGAGGCCGCGGCGTTCACCACCACGGTGTACTCGAGCGCCCCGTTCTCCCGGAGCGTCTCGACCACCTCGGCCACGGTCGATGCCTTCTGACCGATGGCCACGTAGATGCACTTCACCGCCCGCGGCGTCCCCCAGTACTGCTTCTGGTTGATGATGGCGTCGAGGGCCACGGCGGTCTTCCCGGTCTGACGGTCGCCGATGATCAGCTGCCGCTGGCCACGCCCGATGGCCGTCATCGCGTCGATGGCGGTGATGCCCGTGTAGAGCGGCTCCTTCACGGGCTGGCGCGAGACGACGTTCGGTGCCTGGAGCTCCAGAGCACGGGTCTCGGTCGACGGGATGGGACCGCGGTCGTCGAGCGGGCGCCCGAGTCCATCCACGACGCGGCCCAGGTACCCATCGCCGACCGGGACCGCGAGGATCTGGCCGGTCTGCTTGACCGGATCGCCTTCCTCGATGCCGGCTGCATCGCCGAAGATGATGCAGCCGATCTCGTCTTCGTCGAGGTTGAACGCGAGGCCGAGCAGGCCACCGGGGAACTCGAGCAACTCGTTCGCCATCGCCCGCGGCAACCCGGAGACCCGGGCGATGCCGTCACCGGTCTCGATGACGCGGCCGACCTCCTCCCGTTCGACCGACGGGGTCCAGCTCTCGACGTTCCGGCGGAGTGCCTCGGCGATCGAGGCGGGATCCAGTTCGAGGGTCATGTCTGCCTCAGCTCCCGAGTGCGTGCTTCGCGTCTTCCAGACGGCTCGCGACCGAGCCGTCGAACACCAGGTCTCCCACGCGCGCGACGACCCCGCCGACGACGGTGGGGTCGACGACCACCTTGGCCTCGACCGTCCGGCCGGTGGCCCGCGACAGCGCCTGCTCCAAGCGCTCTCGTTGCCCGTCGCTCAACGGCACGGCCGAACGTACCTCCGCGACGACGTGCTCGCGTCGCTCCGCCGCGATGGCCACTGCGTGTTCGGCGATCGTGCCCAGGTCGCGAGCGCGACCCGACTCCACGATGAACGAGACCAGGCTCACGGTTGCCGGGTGGGCCCGCTGCCCGATCACGTCACGTACGAGCGCGACCCGGTTCTCGATCGGGAGCGCCTGGTCCGTGAGGGCCTCACGCAGCTGCGGGTTCTGCTCCATGGCCTTCGCGAACGCGTAGAGCTCGTCTTCGACCCGGCCGCCCGCCCCTTCGGCGTCGGCGACCGCGACCACGGCGGCGGCGTAGCCGCCGGCCCGGTCACCGTGCCCGAACAGCCGTTGGAGCAGATCCAACACGTCAGCCCGCCCCGTTCCCGTTGCCGGTCCCGCCACGAGTGACCTGGTCGATGTAGTCGTCGATCAGCCGCTCGTGCGCCGCGGGATCGAGCGAGGCACCCACGACCCGGCCGGCGAGATCGACGGCGATCTCCCCCACCTGCGCGCGCAGCTCCTGGAACACGCGATCGCGTTCGGCGCGGATCTCTTCCTGCGCGCGAGCGACCGTAGCGCGGGACTCCTCTTCGGCGCGCGCCTGGAGGTCCACGCGGAGCTGTTCGGCGGTCTGACGAGCCTCCTCGATGATGCGGTTCGACTCCTCACGGGCGTTCGCGAGCTGCTCCCGGTAGCGAGCCAGCTCGGCGTCGGCCTCCTGGCGCGTCGCCTCCGCCTTCTCGAGCTCGCCCTGGATCTTCTCCCGGCGCTCCTCGAGCAACGTGTTGACGCGCGGGAGGACCCATCTCCACACGAAGTAGAAGAGGATGGCGAACGCGAGCACCCCGATGAGCAACTCCTCCCAGTGGGGATAGAGATGCTTCGGGTCGTTGCCCTCCGCCTCCTGCGCGAGGAGGGCGAGGATCGTTGGCATGACTGACCCTCCTCAGATGATGAACGAGAACGCGATGCCGAACAGCGCGAGCGCCTCGATCAGACCGATGCCGATGAACATGGTGGCTCGGACCTGACCGGCGTACTCGGGCTGCCGGGCCATCGCTTCGACGGACTTGCCGATGAGGATGCCGAGACCGATGCCGGGACCGATGGCCGCCAGGCCGATCACGAGGCCCTTGCCGATGGTCTCGAGGCCGCCGAAGTCGGCCGCTTGGGCGAGGATCCGCAACATCAGAACGCCTCCCTTTCCTGCGTCATGAAGATCGAGGTCATGAGGTCAATGCTCCTCCGCCATGGCGCCGCCGATGTACGAGGCGGTGAGGATGGCGAAGATGAACGCCTGCAACGCGGACACGAACAACTCGAAACCGACCAGGACCACCGCGATCGCGAACGAGAAGGGCGCGAACACGATGGTGGGCAGCCCGGCCTCCACCATCGCGACGGTCCCCAGGAAGAAGACCGCCAGGAGGAAGTGTCCCGCGACGAAGTTGGCCCAGAGACGGACGGACAGGGTGATCGGCCGGATGATGATCTGGGTGATGAACTCGATGGGCACCAGGAGGATGTAGAGGATCCACGGCGCGCCGGGCGGCACGCAGACGTGCTTCAGGTAGCCGAAGAAACCGTGCTTCATGATCCCGACGCCGTTGTAAGTGACCCACGCGATCAGGGCCATGACCAGCGGGAACGCGATCCGGCTGTTGGACGAGAAGTTGATGCCCGGCGCGATCTCCCAGACGTTCCAGAAGAAGATCGCGAAGAACAGCGTGACGAGCAGCGGCATGAACCTCGCCGTGTCGGGACCCAGCATCGGCAGGCCGATGTTCTCGTGGACGAACTGCACGCCCATCTCCGCCAGGCTCTGCAGCTTGCCGGGCACGACCTTCGCGCGGCGCAGCCCGAAGTAGAAGAAGGCGATCATCGCGACGAAGCCGAGCAAGACGATGAAGAACACGAAGTTCATGCAGAACTCGAGGCTGCCGATCTTGAGACCGGGTCCCCAGCAGTCCCACACGAAGTCGTGCGTGGTGGGTGGCTCGAACGCCGCGAGCACGGGTCCGACGAGCCCCGTCACCGGCGAGCCTCGTGCGGATCCTGGAAGGTCCAGAGGTCACCCTGCATCCGGCCCGAGAGCAGCTTCATCTCGACGATGAGCAACGCCACGGTTGCCGGCACGAGGGCGGCGAGGAAGGCCACCATCGAGAACCACGCGAGCTGCTGCAGGAGCACGATGACGGCAACGATGATGCCGAGCCGAAGGACGAACCCGCCGAGCGCGACCATCGAGACCATGACCGGCGAGATGGAAGCGGCCCACGCGAGGGACCATGCGTTGGCGACGAAGTTGGCGGTCACGAGCCCGATCGCGATGGCGGCGGACCACGCCGCGCCGCTGCCGCCCACGAGGTACCCGATCACGAACGCGACCACCGCGGCGGGGATCGCGAACGGCACGATCCGGCGGATCAGCTCGCGCTCCGGCTCAGCTCCCCCCACCCTGTTCCTTCCCGTACCGAAGCCAGACCAGGTAGATGGACGCTGCGGCCCCGACGATGAAGCCGATCGGGAGGAACACGTGCTCCAACCCGGCCAACCGATCGATCAGGAACCCCAGGCATCCCCAGACGGCGATCCCTCCGACCATGTAGGAGGTGATCGTCCAGCCGGTTCCCATGCCGTTCCAGGCGCTGTCGGGCTTCGGATCCGTCATGGGCGCGGGCAGTATAGCCAGGCCCTCGCGAACGCGTCAAAGGTCTCCGCACCCTGTTTCCGCAGGTCAGAGCCCTGTTCGACCGGTCGCCGCCTCAGCTTGTGAAACGATTCACGAGGCGCGTCTCCGTCGGATCGCCCGCTGCGTCGAGACGAGGTTGATCCCGGCTACCGCGATGCCCACGAGGAAGAGGAAGGTCCCCCACACGTTCACATGGGGCGGCATGCCGAGCCTCGAGGCTCCGTACACCCAGGTCGGGAAGGTGTTCGTGGTGCCGTTCACGAAGTTCGTGATCACGAAGTCGTCGAGCGATAACACGAACGCCAGCAGGAACCCCCCGACGACGCCGGGGAGGATCATCGGCAAGGTCACCTTGAAGAACGCTTGCGACGGCGTGGCGTACAGATCCTGCGCGGCGCTCTCCATCGAGTTGTCGAGGCCGGACACCCGCGCACGGACGGTGATCGCGACGAACGCGATCGAGAAGCCGATGTGCGAGAGCAGGATGGTGAGGTAGCCGAGGGGCAACGTGATCCCCGCCGGCTGTGACACGTTGACCTGCACGTACATGGAGAGCAAGGCGGAGCCCAGCACGATCTCGGGGATCGCGATCGCGAGGAAGATCACGAAGTTCACGGCCCGCCGTCCGCTGAAGGAGTACCGGCCGAGGACGAGACCGATCAGCGAGCCGAGGATCGTCGCGACGAAGGCGGTCGGGATCGCGACGAGGATCGAGGTGCGGAGCGCCGCGTTCAGCTCCGGGAGGTCGGCGATCTGCTGCCACCACCGGATCGTGCAACAGGTGAACTGGGCCGACTGCCGCGGCGGCTCGTTCACGATGTCGTTGAAGCTGTAGACGATCATGAGGAACACGGGTGCAGCGAGATACACGATCATGGCGATCGTGAAGACCGGCAGGATGTACGAGGTCAGCCGGCGCCGCTTCTTCCTGACCACCGGGGGCGGAAGGTCGTCGGGGCGCACCGAGGCGGCGACGGCGCTCACGGGGCCGCCCCCGCAGCCAGGGTCGCATCCTCGGTGCCGAGGACGCGCGCGTAGATGAGCGCGACGACCAGCATCAGGGCCATCAGCATCACGGACAGGGCGGCGGCCTCCGGGTAGTTGTGATCGGTCAGGAACTTCTGTTGGATCACCTGGCCGATCATCACGGTCTCCGGAACGCGCCCGAGCAGCTGGGAATTGATGTAGTCCCCGGTCATCGGCACGAACGTGAGCACGACGGCCGCGAACACTCCCGGGAACGACAGGGGCAGCACCACCTTGCGGAACGCCTCGGACCTCGACGCGTAGAGATCCTTGGCGGCTTCGACCAGCCGTTTGTCGATGCGCTCGAGCGCCACGTACAAAGGGAGCGCCGTGAAGGGGATGTAGTTGTAGGCGAGCCCCGAGATGACCGCCCCCGGTGTCGCGAGGACCCGGAAGTCGCCCGAGACGACCCCGAAGTCCTTCAGCGTGCCGAACACGAGGCCGCCGTCGGACAGGATGAACTTCCACATCACGGTCCTGATGACGAACGAGACGAAGAACGGGATCAGGATCATGAAGAAGAGGGTGGATTTCCACTTCCCGGCGTAGAACGCGATCCAGTACGCCATGGGGTAGGCGAGGAGGATGCAGATCGAGGTGGCGAGACCCGCGTACACGAGCGACCTCGTGAACTGCGTCTGGTACTGGGTGAACCCGTCCACGTAGTTCTGGAACTCCCACGTGAAGGTGGTGCCACCCGACAGGAGCCCGCCGCTCTTCAGGGACGTGTACACGATCAACACCATGGGCACGAGGAAGAACAGGAGGAGGTACACGCCGCCCGGGCCGAGCATCCCGTACGCGGCCAGGCGCCGACGACGGGCCAGGGCGGCCTCGCCGCGACGGGGAGGCGGCTCGAGGGACTGGACGGCCTCGGTCAGCGAGGCGCGATCGACCGTGTCCGCCAAGGGCTCAACCTCCCCAGACCGCGTTGAAGATCGCGTTCCACTCGTCGGCCTCGTCCTGGGTGGTCAGCTGCCGCCCGAGCGACACCTTCGCAAGGAGTGTGTCGTCCGGCCACAGGTAGGGGTCCTTCGCGGTCGCGATGAGGGCGGGATCGTTCTCTTCCTCGCCGTGCGCCAAGATGAGGTCCTGGACCGCCGGGACCGGAGTCATGTAGAGCACGAACTCCGTGACCATCTGCGCCGGGATCGGGTCGTAGTAGTAATCCATCAGCTTGTAGGCCCCTTGCGGGTTCGCGGCGTGCGCGGGGATGAGCATGTTGTCGATGAACAGGCTCGCCCCCGCCTCTGGGACGACGAACTCGAACGGGTAGTCCTCCCAGATCTTGTAGTAGAGGACGTCGCCCGACCAACCCAGCACCGTCGACAGGTTCCCCGCGGTGAGATCGTCCACGTACCCCTGGTCGTAGGCCTGGCGGAAACTGTCGGAGTCTCGGAGCTTGGTGAGCCACTCGGCCGCCGCGTTCCAATCGTCCGGCGTGGAGGTCTTCGGATCGATACCGAGATTGATCATGACGAAGTCGGGCGCGTCCTGTCGAAGGATGCCTACCTTCCCGACCCCCGTGATGTTGGAATCCAGCAGGTCGTCCATCTTCGTGATGGCCCCGTTGACGAGCTCGGTGTTGTACCCGAGCGACGTGATGCCCGATTGCCAGGGCATCGTGAATCGGTTGCCTTCGTCGTAGAAGGGACTCTTCGCCCACGGTGCTGCATTCGCATCGAAGTTCGGCCGGCGCGTGGGGTCGAGCTCGGTAGCCCACCCGAGCGCGAGGATCGTCGTGAGCTCGACCCCGACCGACATCACGATGATGTCGCGGCCGGTGTCCTGCCCGGCCTCGAACTGAGGCTGGAGCTCCCCGAAGAACGACGCGTTCTCGTTGATCTCGTCGTTGTAGTTGACCTTGAGCCCGGTCTGCTCCTCGAAAGCCCTGAGCGAGGGTGAGTAGCGCTCCCCCGTCGCCGGGTCCTTCGTCTTGTCCATGTACAGCGGCCAGTTCGAGAAGTTGATCTCGGGAAGCGGCTCCGCGCCGAAGTCGACCGACGGAGCGGCCGCCGGCGTCGAGCTCCCGCTCGCGCACGCGGCGAGGATCGAGGCCATGCTGAGCGACCCGACCGCCGCACCGCCGTACTGCAGCATCTGGCGTCGTGAGAACCGACGCTGGGTCATGCCCCTGAGCCACGCGGGATCCGGGCCGCGTCGGGTGGACTCCTCGGTCATGCTTCTTCCTCCTCGATCGTCAGGTCGTCTTGGGGGGCCACGGCGAACGTGTGCTCCGGCTGCCACGAGAGCACGACCTGCTCGTCTTGGCGCGGCGCCTCGGCGCCCAGGTTCTGCACGTAGACCGTCATGACGGTGCCGCCCAACGCCTCCACCTTGTATTGGTGATTGACGCCGACGTACGTCGTCAGGGACACGCGCCCCGGCATCACGTTGCTGCCTTCGGGTGTATCGAGGTCGCCGCGCGTGATGGTCACCTTCTCGGGCCGGACGCCGACCTTGATCCGGCCGGTCACGTCGGATGGGATCCGTGCCGTGGGCAGACGGAGCGTCTTCCCGTCGGCGATCGTCACGGTCGACGTTCCGTTCGACGACTCCGTGACCGTTCCTTCGAAGAGATTGGAAGCGCCGAGGAATCCCGCGACGAACTCGGTGGCGGGGTTCTCGTAGACGAACTCCGGCTCGCCCAACTGCTCGATCCTGCCGTTGCGCATGACCGCCAGCCGGTTCGACATCGTCATGGCCTCTTCCTGGTCATGCGTCACGTAGATGAAGGTGATCCCGACCTCCTGCTGGATGCGCTTGAGCTCCAGCTGCATCTGCTTGCGGAGCTTGAGGTCGAGCGCGCCGAGGGGCTCGTCGAGCAGCAAGACCTTGGGATGGTTGACGAGCGCGCGGGCCAGCGCGACGCGTTGCTGCTGGCCCCCCGACATCTGCGGTGGCTTGCGCTTCTCGAACCCGATCAGGTCGACGAGCGTCATCGACTGCTTCACGCGGGTCTCGACCTCGTCCTTCGGCACCTTCTTCCGGCGCAAACCGAACGCCACGTTCTCGTAGACGTCGAGATGCGGGAACAGCGCGTAGGACTGGAACACGGTGTTCACATCACGCTTGTAGGGCGGCAGGTTCGTGACGTCCCGGCCCCCCAGGTACACCGTGCCGAGTGAGGGATCTTCGAACCCACCGATCATCCGGAGCGTGGTGGTCTTCCCGCATCCCGACGGGCCGAGCATGGAGAAGAATTCCCCCTCGGCGATGTCCAGCGAGAGGTCGTCCACCGCGGCCACGTCCCCGAACAGCTTCGAGACACGTTCCAGGCGCACGTCGATCTCGACCACGTCCACCCCCTTGCCACGCTCGAGCTGGCGGCCTCCACCTGCGGAGGGCGGGATCATCACACGATCCACCGACCCATTGCCAATCCCCGCGTGGATCGGTCCGTGACCGGCCCGGCAGGGGTACGTCCCTTTGTACGGGAAGCGCGGGCGGTGGGGTTCTCAGGAGGCCGAGCGAGGCCCCTCTCGCGGCGCGGGATCGAGCGGTGACCCGTTCGGGGCGTCGACCTCGTCGTCGCCGTTGCGGCGGCGTTCGGCCAGGCGGGGACCGGCGGTGACCAGGAAGAGCAGGCTCGCGCCGATGACGATCATCCCGACGACGAACCGCCCGTCGATGAGCCCGACCGCGAGCCCGCTCAACGAGAGCAGGAGGCTCCACAGGTACATGAGCAGCACCGCCTGGCGATGGCCGTGGCCGATGTCCATGAGCCGGTGGTGGAGATGTTCCTTGTCCGCGTGGGCGATGCCCACCCCCCGCCGGGTGCGGCGGATCACCGCCAGCGCCACGTCGAGGATCGCGATGGCGAAGATCAGCAGCGGCACCAAGATGACGGCGAACACCGACGCGAAATCGCCCGGCGCCGGTGCGTACGGGTTCCGCCCGACACCCGAGATCGTGGCCAACGCGAGCAGCATGCCCAGGAGCATCGAGCCCGTGTCGCCCATGAAGATCTTCGCGGGATGGAAGTTCCACGGCAGGAACCCGATGCAGATCCCCACGGTGATGGCCGACAGCAGGGCTGCTTGTGAGGCGTCACCGAACAGGCTCGGATTGCGCACGACGTAGACGAAGAAGACGCCCGCCGCGATGGCGACCATGCCCGCCGCCAACCCGTCGAGCCCGTCGATCAGGTTGACCGCGTTCGCGACGAAGACGATCCAGAGGATCGTGAGGATGACCGCGAGGTCGCCCGAGAGCACGACGATCTGCGCGAGCCCCTCGGCGCCGAAGGGCAGGACGAACCACGCCAGCTGCACACCGAGGAGCGCCACGACCCCTGCCGCGAAGATCTGCGCGACGAGCTTCGTGATGGCCCGCGTCCCTCGGGTGTCGTCGATCACCCCGAGCCCCACCATGAGCGTGCACCCCACGAGGGCCGCGAGGGGTTCGGAGCTGGCCGCGTTCAGCTCGCCGAAGAACGGCAGGAACCGTGAGAGGAGGAGCGCCGCCAAGAAGCCCGCGTACATGGCGAGCCCGCCCATGGTTGGCGTGGGATGCGGGTGGACCTTGCGGTCCGACGGCTGGTCGATCACGCCCCCACGGATGGCGGCGCGCCGGACGAGCGGCGTGGCCAGGAACGTGACCCCCGCCGCGGTCAGGAGGATCCAGAGGTAGTCGCCCACGTCACCGGGAGTCTCTTCGGGAGCCGTGACCGCGACAACAGAACCGTCGGTCGTTCACGGCGCCGGTTTCAAGGGTAGAGCGGGAACCGCTGGGTGAGATCATGCACCCGGCCGCGAGCCTTCTCCTTGACGCCTTCGTCCTCCGGAGTCCGGAGGACGTCCCCCATGATCGAGGCGATCTCGCGCATCTCGGCCTCCTCCATCCCCAGGGTGGAGCAGGCGGGGGTGCCGACCCGGACGCCCGAGGGCGAGGACGGCGGGTTCGGGTCGTACGGGATCTGGTTCTTGTTCAGTGAGATGTTGACCTGGTCGCACACGGCCTCGGCCGCCTTGCCATCCACGCCGAGCGGGCGGACGTCGACGAGGACCAGGTGCGAGTCCGTGCCGCCCGAGACGATGCGCAGGCCTTCGTCCGCGAGACCCGCAGCGAGGGCGCGTGCGTCGCGAACCGTGCGTTCCGCGTAGGCCTGGAACTCGGGGCTCATGGCCTCCTTGAGCGCCACCGCCTTGCCCGCGATGTTGTTCTCGATCGGCCCCCCTTGCATCATCGGGAACACCGCCTTGTCGATCGCCTTCGCATGCTCTTCCTTGCAGAGGATCATGGCGCCGCGGGGCCCGCGGAGCGCCTTGTGCGTGGTGAACGTCACCACGTCGGCATGGGGCACGGGGCTGGGGAACGCCCCGCCCGCCACGAGACCGATGAAGTGGGCGGCGTCGACCCACAGCAGGGCTCCGACCTCGTCGGCGATCTGCCGGAACGCGGCGAAGTCGATGGTCCGCGGGTACGCGGTGTAGCCAGCCAACAGGATCCTCGGGCGGTGTTCGAGGGCGAGGTCCCGGATCCGGTCCATGTCGAGCTGCTCGGTCTCACGGTCGACCTCGTACCCCACGAAGTTGAACCACATCCCCGACACGTTCACGGGCGAGCCGTGGGTGAGGTGCCCGCCGTGCGAGAGGACCATGCCCAGGACGGTGGACGCCGGGTCCTTCGGCTGCAGGAACGCGCCGAACACCGCCATGTTGGCCGTGGCGCCGGAGTGCGATTGCGCGTTGGCGTGTTCCGCGCCGAAGAGCTGCTTCGCTCGATCGATGGCGAGCTGTTCCACCACGTCGACGAACTCGCATCCGCCGTAGTAGCGACGCCCCGGATAGCCCTCGGCGTACTTGTTGTTGAGGGTGGAACCCACGGCGGCCAGGACCGCCGGGCTCGCGTAGTTCTCCGACGCGATCAACCGGAGGGTGCGACGCTCCCGCGCCAGCTCGCCCGCCACCGCATCCGCCACCTCGGGGTCCGTCGCCTTCAGTGCCTCCCAGTCCCCCGCGTACTCACGCATCTACAGCTCCCCTCGTTCGATGGCCGCGATCTGCTCGATCCGCGGCACGTGACGCCCCGCTTCGAACGGCGTGGCGAGCCACACCGTGACGATCTCCTTCGCGTACGCCGGCGCGACGATCCTGCCGCCCATGGCCAGGACGTTCGCATCGTTGTGCTGGCGCGAGAGCCGTGCCAAGAAGAGGTCGTGACACAGCGCGGCACGGACCCCGCGCACCTTGTTGGCGGCGATCTGCTCTCCCTGTCCCGACCCGCCCAGGACGATCGCCCGCTCCGCGTCCCCGCTGACGACCGCGCGTGCCGCGGCGGCGCAGAAGGCAGGGTAGTCCGTGGGTTCCTCGGAATGGGTGCCGTGGTCCTCGACCTCGTGACCGGCCTCGACCAGGAACGTCGTGAGGTCTTCCTTCAGGGCGAACCCGGCGTGGTCGCTCGCGATCGCGATCTTCATGCCACCGCTCCTTCGTCGGAGCCGGACGATCCGAGCGACGCCGGCCCGTACAACCCCACGACGAGACGGTCGGTCAGGTCGTCGAGCTCGTCCGCCAGGTCGCGGTACGTGTCCAAGGGCATCCCCAGGGGGTCGGCCACGTCTCGGTCGTCGCCGGCGCGGCGGTGGGCATCGCGGTCGCGGAGATCGGCGGCGCTCGCGAGCCGTGCCGTGAGGCCGACCGCCGCCTCGCCGCTCCTCGCAGGGCCGCCGGGGGGACCCGCCTCCACGAGCACCACCAGGTCCTTCATCGTGAACGTGCGACGCGCGGCGGCCGGCACCGCACCGATCACGGTCCGACGATGCTCCTCCGCCATCGCCAAGATCAGATCGGCCCGGGCGATCATCTCCGGGGTCAACCGCCGAGCGACGTGCCCGGCGATGTCGATCCCGAGCTCGCGCGCCGCCTCGACCGACTCGGCGGTCGCCGGCGATCCCTCCCACCCTGCGACGCCGGCCGAAGCAACCGAGGGGGCCTCCTCGCCGAGGCGATCTTGGAGCGCACGTCGCAGGATCCCCTCCGCGAGCGGAGAGCGGCACACGTTCCCGGTGCAGACGACGAGGATGGCGGTCATGTCCTGGTTCCTGGCCGGTCGCTCAGACCCTCGAGCCCCCGGCGCCGGGTTGGGGAGGCCGAGTCTAGCGCAGGGTCTCCGTCGCTCAGGAGGCGTGCGACCTCCTCGGCAGCCAGCGCCCCCTCCCGGAGGATGGCCGCGTCGCCGTGCGCGAGATCGACCACGGTGGAGGCGACATCCTCGAGCGGCTCGTCCTGACAGAGGTAGACGGCGACCAGGTCCCCGAAGGCGGTCAACAGCTCGTCGCACGTGCGGGCGGGTGGGTCGCCGGAGCGGTTCGCCGACGTCACGGCGAGGGGTCCCGTCAGCGCCAGCACCGCGAGGGCCAGCGGATGGGCAGGGACGCGGAGCCCGATCGTGTCCGCATCGCCGCCCAGCGCCCAGCCGGCCGAGGCCGGCGATCGGGGGAGCACCAGCGTCACGGCGCCGGGCCAGCATGCGGCGGCCAGTCGCTCGGCCCGCCCGTCGAAGACGGCCGCCTCGCGGGCGGCCGCCACGGAGGGAACGAGCACCGGCAGGGTGAGGTCGTCGGGTCGCTCTTTAGCGGTGAAGAGCAGCGCCGTCGCGGCGGGCTCGTCGGGCCGGGTGCCGACGCCGTACACGGTGTCGGTGGGCAGGACGATGAGGGCGCCGCGTCGCGCGGCGGCCGCGGCCTCCTCGACCACGGACCCCCTCACGGCCGCCGCGCGACGACCACGCGGTCCCTGCCGGTCAGATCGGGGTGCACGTCCACCTCCTCGAAGCCGTTGCGCCGGGCGGCTGCGGCGACCTGCTCGCCCAGCCTCTCCTCGATCTCGACCACCGCGGCCCCACCCGGCCGCAGCCACGCGAACGCCTCCGGGAGGATCCGCTCGTACATCTCGATGCCCCCGAAGATCGCGAGCGGCGGATCCGCCCGCACCTCCGGAGGCAGCATGTCCGCGTCGTCGAGGGCCACGTAGGGAGGGTTCGCCGTCACGAGATCGAGCGTTCCTCTCAGCTCCCGCGGGACCGGCTCGAAGAGATCGCCTTGCACGACGACGACGTCGAGGCCGAGATGCTGGGCGTTCTCGCGGGCGAGCGCCACCGCCTCCGGAGCGATGTCCGTCGCCCACACCCGCGCATCGGGTCGCTCGTGGCGCAGGGAGAGCGCCACCGTGCCCGCACCGGTGCAGACATCGACCATCGTGGGCGTCGCAACCTCGGCGATGGCTCCGAGCGACAGCTCGACGAGCACCTCGGTCTCGGGACGTGGCACGAACACGCCCGGACGGACCCGCAGGACGAGGTACCGGAAGCCTTGCTCCCCGGTCAGATGCTGGAGCGGCGTGCCGACGCACCGACGACAGAGCGCGCGGCCGTAGGCCTTCGCCTCCGCGGTGCTGAGACCTTCGCCACGTGCCAGCACACCCGCCCGGTCGGTGTGAAGGACCGTCTGCATCAGGATCTCGGCGTTGAGCTCGGGGTTCTCGACGTCGTGACGCCGCAGGTACTCGGTGCCACGGCGAACGACCTCGGCGGGTCCCATCCGGTCAGGCCTCTCCCCCCGGCCCGCCCGGCCCGTCGCTCGACCCGTCGTCGGGTGCTTCCAGCTGTGCGGCCCGCTCCGCGGCCAGGAGGCCTTCGATGAAGCCGTCGAGCTCCTCCCCGCCGTTCAGCACGTCCTCGAGCTGGTGCGACGTCTGCTTCGATCCGGTGGTCGGTCACGCGGCCTTCGGGGAAGTTGTACGTCCTGATCTTCTCCGCCCGCTCCCCCGTGCCGAGCTGCGCCCGACGCGAGGCGGCCTCCTTCGCCTGCGCTTCGTCGAGGGCCATCTGGTACAGGCGAGCCCGGAGGTAGCGCATCGCCTTCTCCCGGTTCTGCAGCTGCGACCGCTCCTCCTGACACTCCACCTTGATCCCGGTCGGCTTGTGGACGATCCGCACGGCGGAGTCGGTGGTGTTCACCGACTGTCCTCCGGGTCCGCTCGAGCGGAACACATCGATCTGCAGGTCCTCGGGTTTGAGATCCACCTCGATCTCCTCGGCCTCGGGCATCACGGCCACGGTGGCGGTGGAGGTGTGGACCCGTCCCTTCGACTCGGTGACGGGCACCCGCTGCACCCGGTGGACGCCGGCCTCGCGCTTGAGCCGTCCGAAGGCATCCTTGCCGCGGACCTCGAGGGAGACATCCTTGTAGCCGCCGAGATCGCTCGGGGAGGACGCGAGCACATCGGTCTTCCACCGGTGGCGTTCCGCCAGGCGCCGGTACATCTCGAGCAGGTCCCCGGCCCAGAGGGCGGCCTCCTCCCCGCCGGCGCCGGCGCGGACCTCGAGGATCAGATCCTTCCCCTCGTTCGGGTCCTTCGGGACCAGGAGCTGCTCCAACCGATGCAGGAGGTCCTCCTCGCGGCGGCCGAGACGCTCGGCCTCGTCGCGGAGGAAGGCCGCCATCTCCGCGTCGGTTTCGGCATCGGCCATGGCCCGCGCCTCTTCCGCCTGCGCCCGAACGTCCTTGTACTCGCGGTAGGGGCGGACGATCTCGTCGAGCTCGGCGAACGCCTGCCCGAGCGTGCGCATGCGGTCGCGATCGCCCGCGACCTCGGGAGACGCCATCTCGGCCGCCACCTCGTCGCGACGCGCCTCGATCCGTTCGAGCTTCGGCTCCATGCCCTCGGCCATGGTGCCTATCCTGCCAGCCGGTACCGGTGGACACCCATCGCGCCGCGGCCCCCGCCTCCGGCGGGGGCCGCAGATGTTCGCGGGAGGTGGTCCTACTTGCCCGAGGCGTCCTCGTCGAAGTCGAGGTCGAGCGGCTCCAGGTCGGGGATGTCCACGGCGAGATCCTCGTTGGAGACCCAGAGATCCTCATAGCGAGGGTCGACCATGTCGTCGTCGGTCTCGCCCCCCGCCGTGATCTCGGCACGGACCTCGCTGTCGGTCCCGAGGTCCATCTCGTCGAAGGTAGCTTCGTGGGTGACCGGCTCATCGATCGCGACCTCGAGGTTCTTCGCCACGGAGAGGAGGCGCGACTGCATCTCCTGCATCTGGTTCACGAGTGCCTCTCGCCGGTCGGCCAGGCTCCCCAGGATGCGCTCGGCCTCTTCCTTCGCGTGGACGAGCTCGTCGTCGCCCATCTGCCGCGCCTCTTCGGCGCGAGCCTGGGCGTCCACGCGGACACGATCGGCTTCGGCCCGAGCCTCTTCGAGGACCGTGCGGCCTCCGCCTGCGCCTCCTCCACGACCTTGGTGGACTGCTCGTCGGCCGCTCGGATCATCTCGGTGAACCGCTCGGCCAGCCGCCCGTACCCGTCATCGCCGGGCATGGCTTCGGGGGCGGCCACGAAGGAGGGATGCCCCGATGCGGCGGCGCTCGTGTCGTCGTCCTGGTGGACGTCGCCATCCGCCCGCGAGGCCTTGGTGTCGGTCTGCATCCGCGTCTCGCGGAGCTCCTGTTCGAGCGTCTCCACCTGCGACGACACGTGGTGGAGGTAGTCGCGGACCTGGTCGGGATCGTAGCCGCGACGCACGGTGGCGAACTCGCGGCGACGGATCTGCTCCGCGCTGGGCAGGAGCGGCAGATCGAGGTCGCTGCTCATCGGGGGAACCTCCCGTTCATGAGGACACGTCATCTTCGGCGCCCGGCACGGCTGTTGCAACGACCCGCCGCCCCTGAACGTGCTCAGACGGTCCCGGCGGACTCCTCCTCGCGGCGGAGGACCTCCTTGAACGACGTGACTGCCACGTCGATCTGACCGTCGTCGGGCTGCCGGGTCGTGATCTTCTGGAGCCAGATGCCCGGCTTCATGAGCGCCCGCATCACGAGCGAGTCGGGGAACCTGGCCCCGAGGCGTAGCGCTTCGTAGGCGATGCCCGCGATGATCGGGATGGCGATGATGCGCGACACGATCCGCCACAGCAGGCCGGGCGTCCCGAACAGCGTGAACACGAAGATGGTCACGATCATCACGATGATCAGGAAGTTCGTGCCGCACCGGACGTGTTCCTTCGGGTATGTCTCGATCCGGGCGGGCACCAACTCGTCCTGGTGCTCGTACGCGGCGATCGTCTTGTGCTCGGCCCCGTGGTACTCGAACACCCTGCCGATCTCCTTCGAGCGACCGATCAGCCAGAGGTAGCCCACGAACAGCAGCACCCGGAACACGCCTTCGAGCATGGTGACCCAGACACCGCTCGCGTCCACCTTGTCCTCGACCCAGGTGAACAAGGTGGTGGGACCGAGGATGAAGACGCCCACGAAGACGAGCAGGGCGATGGCCAGCGAGACGCCGACCTGCGCGAGACGTGAGCTGCTCCTCTTCCTCGAGCGAGCGGTTGGCCGAGATCATGAGCGCCTTCACGCCGATCGCGAGCGACTGACCGAGGACGATGATGCCTCGCAGGAACGGCTTCTTGAGGAACGGGTGCCGAGCCGCCACCGAATCGATGACGTGCGACTCCACGTGGATGTCGCCGGTGGGCTCACGCACCGCCACGGCCCAGTGGTCGGCGCCGCGCATCATGACGCCCTCGACGACGGCCTGGCCGCCGTAGAGGTGGGGAGGAGGGGTCGTGGGCTCGGCGCCCAACGCTCAGCTCTCGGACGCGGCCTTCTGCGCCTGCTGGGTCTTGGCGTACCGGCGCTGGAACCGCTCGACGCGGCCACCGGTATCGACCAGCTTCTGCTTGCCCGTGTAGAAGGGGTGGCAGTTGGAGCAGAGCTCCGCACGGATCTCGCTCACCGTGGACCGTGTGGTGAACGTATTCCCGCAGGAACAATGCACGTTCGTGATCTGGTACTCGGGGTGGATGCCCTGCTTCATGTTCGGTGTCTCCTTCGCCTCGCGCCCCTCAGGCTACCCGCTCGAGGAGCTTCGGCGTTCCGTCGTTGGGCGATGCAAGCGTCCACTCCGTACAACGGCGCCGCATTCCCGTGGTCGTCAGTTCCCCGTCGGTGCCTTCGCGATGTCCTTCAGGAACTGCTCGTTCGACTTGGTCGCGCGCAGCTTGTCGATCAGGAGCTCCAGGGCGGCGCCCGCCTCCAGGGCATGGAGGACACGACGCAGCCGGATCACCAGGGCGAGCTCCTCCGGCGGGAGGAGCAACTCCTCCTTCCGGGTGCTGGACGCATCCACGTTGATGGCTGGGAACAAGCGCTTCTCGGAGAGGCTGCGGTCGAGGCGGAGCTCCATGTTCCCGGTGCCCTTGAACTCCTCGAAGATCCCTCATCCATCCGCGAGCCGGTTTCCACCAACGCGCTCGCGATGATGGTGACCGAGCCGCCTTCCTCGATGTTGCGCGCGGCACCGAAGAACCGCCGCGGCGGGTACAGTGCCGCGGAGTCGATGCCGCCGGTCAGGATCTTGCCCGACGCCGGCATGGCGAGGTTGTAGGCGCGGGTCAGCCGGGTGAGCGAGTCCAGGAGGATGGCGACGTCCTGGCCCATCTCGGCGAGGCGCTTCGCACGCTCGAGCACCAGCTCCGTCACCTGGATGTGCTGGTCGGTCGGCTTGTCGAAGGTGGAGTAGACGACCTCCGCTGCCTGGACGGTCCGCTGCCAGTCCGTGACCTCTTCGGGCCGCTCGTCGACGAGGAGCACGATCACGTGCGTCTCCGGGTTCGAGTGGATGATCCCGTTGGCGATCTGCTTCAGGATCGTCGTCTTCCCGGCCTTCGGCGGCGACACGACCATGCCGCGCTGTCCCTTGCCGATGGGAGCGACCATGTCGACGATGCGCTCCGTGATCGCGAGCGGGCCGTTCTCGAGCCGGAACCGCTCGTCGGGGAACAGGGGCGTCAGCTTGTCGAACACCGGCCGCCCCATCGCCTTCTCGGGGTCCATGTCGTTGACCGACTCCACCTGCAGGAGGGCGGGGTACTTCTCGTTGTTCCGGGCCTCACGGACCTTGCCGGAAACCGTGTCGCCCTTGCGGAGGTTGTGCTTGCGCACGTGGGAGAGCGAGACGTAGACGTCGCCCGGGCCGGGAAGGTAGCCGGCGGTGCGCAGGAACCCGTACCCCTCGGGCAAGATGTCGAGGATGCCGCCGCGGCTGGGGGCGGTCTTCAGCTCCTCGGCCCGGTCCTGCTCCTCGCGCTGGCGACGTTCCTCACGCTGACGACGCCGGTCCTCACGTGACGGGCGACGCCGCCGGTCACGGTCGAGACCCTCCGAACGGTCACCGTCGGTACGGTCACCGCGGTCACCACCGCTGCGTTCGCTCCCCGAGCGATCGCCGCGGTCACCGCCGGCGCGCTCGTTCCCGCCGCGGTCGTTCCCGCCACGGTCACGATCGCCACGACCACCGTCGCCACGACCGTGGTCGTCTCGGTCATCGCTGTCATCGCGGTCCCCGTTGCCACCCTCGGCGGGCGAGGGGGTTGACGAGGAAGGCTCATCGACGGCCGTGGAGGTGCCGGTGCGAGCACGTCGCGTCCGTTCGGCACCTCCGCCGTTCCCTTCGCGCGCCCGCGCCGGCTCGGTGGAGCCGTTGCCGTCGGCGGCACTTGGGTCGCCCGAGCTCTTCTCGACGATGGCGTCGATGAGGCCGGCTTTGCGCAGCTTCTGGGCGCCTTCGACGCCGAGCCCTTGAGCGATCCGCTGCAGTTCGGGCAGCAGCTTCGAACCCAGGGACTCGCGGTTCATCGTGGTGTCCATCAAGAAGGTGCCTCTCCCTCCAGCCCTCGCTGGAGTACGTTCCAATCGGCCAGGAACCGTTCCAGGCCGGTATCCGTCAGCGGGTGCTTCACGAGCTTCGTGAAGACGTCGTACGGCATGGTGGCGATGTCGGCGCCGGCGAGCGCTGCTTCGACGACGTGCATCGGGTGGCGGAGCGACGCAGCCAAGACGTTCGACTGGTAGCCCTGCACAGCATAGACGTCGCAGATGCTCCGCAACAGCGCCATGCCATCGCTCGCGACATCGTCCAGGCGCCCCAGAAACGGCGACACGATGTAGGCGCCGATCTCGGCGGCCAGGATCGCCTGCGCCGGCGAGAAGACGAGCGTGACGTTGATCCGGGATGCCTTCCGACGTGAGCTCCTTGCCCGCCGCCAGACCATCCGGCGTCATGGGGACCTTGACGATGGCGTTCGGACCCATCTGCGCGAGCCGGTGCCCTTGTTCGAGCATGCCGGCGGTGTCCATGGCCGTGACCTCGAGCGACACATCGCCCTCGACCTCGGTCAGGATCTCCTTCCACACGCCGTCCGGCTCGATGCCTTCCTTCGCCAGCAGCGATGGGTTCGTGGTGACGCCGCCGAGAACACCCCAACGGTTGATCTCGCGGATCTCATCGATGCTCGCGGTGTCGAGGAACAACCTCATGCTTGTTCGACCTCTCTCGGTATGCCCTCGTCGGGGCTGCTCTCCTGCTCGTCGTCGGCCGGATCGGCGCCGGCTGCCCTGCTCGTGACCTGTTCCATCACGAGGTCGATCACGGTTGCGATCGACTGATCGAAGCTGTAGTTGGGGATCACGGGCACTCCGTGTGCCAGAGCCTGACTCTTGATGTAGGCCTGGAGCCGCCGGATGTTGTCGAAGCCCGAGACGTAGCGGGTCGCGGGGCGGGGTCCGACGGCGTCCTCGCGGGCCGCGAAGTGCGCGATGTGGCGCTCTTCGTCGGTGACCGTCACCACGAAGGGTACCGCGAGGATGCTGCTCCCGTGGTGATCGACGTCGAAGAATCCCGGAACGACGTGGGCCCCCTCGATCACGACGCTCGTGCGTTCCGCGGCGGCACGCTCGATCAAGGACTCGATCCCCACCGAGACCGTCTGGGTCTGTCGCCAGAACCCGAGGAGCAGGGCGTCGGCCGGCCGCACCGGCGCCTCGCGGACCGCCTCGTCGGCCTGGAAGGTGGACGTATGCAGACTGGGCATGAGCTCCGGTGACAGCATGGCCCGCATGACCTCGCGGATCGGCATCCGTGGCCACCACGCGCACGATACCGAGCCGGGCGGCCAGCTGGGTCGCGATGGTGGACTTGCCGACCCCGGTCGCTCCCCCGATGAGGATCACGAGGGGGACGTCCAGGTTCTCGACCTGGCGCCACCGGATGAAGTTCGTCGCGTAGCGTTCGCCCGCCAGCTCACGGATCACCTGGAGCGCCTCGTCGGCCAGCTCCACCGAGGTGAGCGACGTCCGCCGACGCTCATGCAACCGGAGCTCGACCTCTTCGGCCACTTGGTAGGCGCGGAACGGCGAGAGACCGGTGACCATCACCTGCGAAGCCAACAGCCCCTTCGAGAAGGGCAGGCCCGGGTCCTGGTCGCTGATGGTGATCTGGGGTGTGCGGGTCCGCTCGGTCATCGTCTCTTCCTCGTGCGTTCTTCGGGTGGTTCCTCAGGTGCTTCCGCGTGCACTCCCTCGGACCGTCGCGAGCTCGATCGCGCCATGGAGGGCGGAGACCAGGTCGGTCTCGCCATCCACCACGCGGGCCCGGTTGTCCACGAACACGACGTCAGCGCCCCGGGCGAGAGCCCGCTCACACGCCACGTCGACGGCGGCGGCCTTCAGCTCCGTGAGGAGGACATCGAACCCGTCGGCCGAGTCCAGGTCCTCCGCCAGACCCGCCCGATCGGCGAGTCGTGCGCTCCACCCCACCACGCGACATCCGAACGTGTCCGCCAGGTACGCGGCGTGCCGGGCGGCGATCGCACCGGGTGCGGTCGTGGAGAGGAACGCATCCCGTCCTCCGATATCGGCGAGGGGCTCCGGGAAGAAGTCGGTCACCACGTACCGGGCATCACCCAGGGCACCGCGGAGATGGGAGGTGAGAGCGGAGAGTTCCTCGGACCCGAGAGCCGGGTCGCCCACCATCGTAACAACGGCGAGGTCGGTGCGCAACAGCCGATAGGGACCGAAGTAGCCCGCGAGATATTCCAGCGGGCAGGAGGCAGGCACCACCAGGATGCCTGCGTCCCAGGCGACCGGCGGCAGCGCGGCGCCGCTTCCCTCGAGCACGAGTAGCCCGGGGCGCCGCGCTGCCGCCACCGCCACCGCCTCGACGACGTTGGAGGTGAACGGCGCTCCGGCGAGCCCTCCTCCGGCGCGGCGCGCGCCGACGGTCGTGACGCCGGTGGTCAGGGCATCCTCCAGATAGTCGCTCGCAGCGTGGCTCCCGTCGCGCGCGATCGACAGGAGCCGGTCGAGGCTCATGCTCCCCGCCTCCACCACCTGGATCTCCGCGGGGCCGCCCCGGCCCATGGCGACCATGATCGGCTCCCGACCGAGACGGGCAGCCTGCCGCGCGACCTCACCCGCGATCGCGGTCTTCCCCGTCCGCTTGCCCGTGCCGACCACGGCGAGCGTCGGCACACCCGCGGGCGCCGGCTCCGTCGCCGGAGGGGTGAACCGGAAGTCCGGCCCCTCGTACACGGCACCGGCGACCAGGACCGCGGCGGCGACCTCCATCCGCTCCCGGTAGCCGAGCACCGGTTCATCGGAGAGGTCGAGGACCGTGTGCACGTCGAGGTCGCGGATGGCTTCCTCCACCGCCCGGCCGAGCGCGCCGGTGACGACCGAGACGTGCACACCGAGGTCGGGCACGACACCCGGCTCGAGCTTCTCGGCGCCACCGACGAGGAGCGCGCCCACCACATGGTGCCCCCGGCGGCGGGCGACCGCGATGGCGTCACGCATCACCGGCGGATGGTGCTCGCCGTCCACGAGAACGAGGGTCCGTAACGGATCGGTCATGGCGGTGGGACGGGTGAAGCGTCAGCTGTGGTCGACCGGCGCGGCGGCCTGCACGGGCTGCTCGCGGTGGGCCGGCGAGGTCTCGAAGAGCGAGAAGCGCGCCATCTCGAACCGGCCGCCGAACGGGAACTGTCGGTCGATCCGGACGGACCCGCCCTCGAACTCGAGCACGTTGTAGCACGGCTTCGTGTGTCCGCGCACCCGCAGGGATGAGACCGTGCCGGCGTTCGCGATGTACATGTCCTCGAGCCGCCATACGTAGGGAACGTGCTTGTGGCCGGACAGGACGACGTTCACGTCGGCGTGGGTGAGCACCTCGAGGAGGTCGCCGGCGTCGGCGACGGTGCTCCGCTCACGTCCCGTGCCGGGGATGGGCAGGAGGTGATGGTGCAGGACGAACACCTTGAGCGCCGCGGGGTGCGAGAACCGCTCCGCGATCCAGTCGTAGTGCACCCGGCCGACCTTGCCCTCGTTGAGGTCGGGCTCGCTCGAGTCGACGCCGACGATGCGGACGTCGCCGACGTCGTGGGTCCACATCCGGGGCCCGATCAGCTCTTCGAAGTGGAGGTAGCCCACGTTGCGGGAGTCGTGGTTGCCGGGCACCGTGAGCAGCGGCGCCTCGATGCGCTCCGCATACGCCAGCCAGGCCTTGTACTCAGGTCGGAAGCCGTCAGCCGTGAGATCGCCCGAGACCACCACCACGTCCGGCGCCATCTCGTTGAGCTCCTCGATCACCCGATGCATGAGGTTCGGCACGAACATCGGCGAGCCGACGTGGGGATCCGAGATGTGCGCGATGGTGACCACGGAAGCTTCAGTCTACGGGTGACTCGACGAGGCTTCGACCTCGAACCCGCGCCCCCGGTATCCGGGTCGGACGAATCCGCCACGCCGTGGAGACGTCCAGCAGGTCCAGCGTCACCTTCGGCCCCCCGTCCTGTTCGAACGCCAGCAGGCTCGGGCCGGCGCCGGAGACACAGACGGGGATCCGAGCCCGTCGCAGCAGTTCGAACCGATCATCCACCTCGGGAAGGAGGGACAACCGGACCCTCTCGTGGAGGCGGTCCTCGAGCGCGACGGGCAGCAAGGAGGGATCGCGGCACATCGCCTCGACCATGAGAGCGCCGTGGGCGATGTTGAACACGGCATCGGCGCGTGGGACGTCGGCGGAGAGCAGGTCCCGGGCCTCGTTCGTCGGCGACCGGTGGGGTGGGATCACCAGGACCGGTCGAAGGTCGGGGTGCGGTTCGAGACGGCGGACGGAACCGCCGGGGAGGGCGATCGTGAACCCACCGAACACCGCCGGGGCCGCGTTGTCGGGGTGTCCCTCGATCCTAGCCGCGGCGGCGAACACGCTCGAGCCGTCGTGCTCCCATCCCAGCCCGAGGAGGACGGAGGCGAGGACCACCCCGGCGACCGCCGCCGCCGAGGATGAGCCCAGTCCCCGTTCGAGCGGGATGCGGTTCACGCCACGGATCGCACAGGTCGGCGGTGGAACGCCCATGCCGGCCGCCACGTCGACGATGGTCCTGGAGACGAGGTCGGTGCCGTCGACGGGGAGCTCTGCCGAGCCCTCCCCTTCCCATGAGACGCTCGGCTCGGCGTCCGTGTCCGCCACGACCTCGTTGCTGAGGTCGAGCGCGAGGCCGAAGCAGTCGAACCCCGGCCCGAGGTTCGCGGAGGTGGCGGGGACATGGACCGTGACGCGCACGGCGCCGAGCGTATCGCGGGGAAGGGGCCGGACCCGGAGGACGGGACCTAGAGTCCGAGCTCGTCCGCCACGGCGGCGGCGTCGGCCGGGACCGTGGGCGGGCGGGCGGCGCCGGAGATCGCCCACTCGGGGTCCTTCAGACCGTGGCCCGTGAGGACACACACCACGGTCGCACCGGCGGGGAGGAGGCCATCCGTGTGGAGATGGACCATCCCCGCCACGCTCGCCGCGCTGGCCGGCTCGACGAACAGTCCCTCGTGGGCGACGCGCCGGTAGGCGGCGAGGATCTCGGCGATCCGTGACGGCGAAGATGCCTCCCTCCGAACGGTGTGCGGCCTCGGTGGCCGAGGCCCACGACGCCGGGTTCCCGATCCGGATCGCCGTCGCGATCGTCTGCGGGTCCGACACGGGCTCGCCCCGGACGATGGGGGCGGCTCCGGCTGCCTGGAACCCGAACAGCTGAGGCGGCTCCGCGATCACCCCGTCGGTGAGGTACTCCGAATAGCCGAGCCAATGGCTCGAGATGTTCCCCGCGTTGCCCACCGGAACGCAGTGGAGATCGGGGGCGCGGCCGAGCGCATCGCAGATCTCGAACGCGGCGGTCTTCTGTCCCTGCAGCCGGAAGGGGTTGACGCTGTTGACGAGCGTGACCGGATACCGCTCAGCCAGATCGAGCGCCAGATCGAGCGAGGCGTCGAAATTGCCGTCGACCTCCAACACGCGTGCGCCGTGGACGAGCGTGGCCGCCATCTTGCCGAGGGCCACCTTGCCCTTCGGCACGAGGACCGCGCACGTGATCCCGGCCTTGGCGGCGTAGGCGGCCGCGGATGCGCTCGTGTTGCCCGTGGAGGCGCACACCACCGCTTTGGCGCCTCCTTCCATCGCCTTCGAGATCGCGAGGGTCATCCCCCGATCCTTGAACGAGCCGGTGGGGTTCGAACCCTCGAACTTCAGCCAGACGTCGCAACCGGTCTCCTGGGAGAGAGGGTCGGACCGCACGAGCGGCGTCCCTCCTTCGCGGAGGGTGATGAGCGGTGTCGCCTCGCTCACGGGCAAACGGTCCCGGTACTCCTCGATGACACCGAGCCATTGATGGGCACCGCGATCCGCCCGAGGCATCGCCGGCTCGGTGGTCATCCCTCCTCACCCTCGACCCGGAGGAGGCTCGCGACGGAGCGGACGGCGGACATCTCGCGGAGTTCGTCGACGGTCTTCTGGAACGCGCCCTCCTGGGCGCGGTGCGTGATGAACACCAACGTGGCGTCGTCACCGAATCCTTCCTGCCAGACCCGCTCGATGGAGACGCCGTTCTCGCCGAACCGCTCCGCGATCTCGGCGAGGACCCCGGGGCGGTCTTCCACACGCAGGTTGAGGTAGTACTGCCCGCGGGTCCCACCGATCGGGATGATCCTGCGACCCAGCCCCGCCGCCGGCAGCAGGGCCCTGCCGCCGTGGGCGAGATGCCGCGCCACCTGGACGAGGTCGCCGACGACGCTGGTGGCGGTCGGGTCCCCCCCGGCTCCACGTCCGTAGAACATCAGCTGCCCGACCGTGGCTCCCTCGACGAACACCGCGTTGAAGGCCTCGCGGACGCTGGCGAGAGGATGCGCCGAGGGGATCATGGCCGGGTACACGCGCGCGGAGACGTCCTCGCCCTCGAGCTCGGCGATCGCCACGAGCTTCACCACGTAGCCGAGCCGCCCCGCGTCGGCGATGTCCTGCGCGGTGATGCCCGCGATCCCCTCTCGGAAGACGTCGTCGGCGGTGACGCGGGTGTCGAACGCGATCGATGCGAGGATCGCGCACTTCGAGGCGGCGTCGAAACCCTCGACGTCGGCCGTGGGGTCGGCCTCCGCATACCCCAGACGCTGGGCCTCGGTGAGCGCCTCGGCGAAGCCCCAGCCGCGCTCGGACATCATCGTGAGGATGAAGTTGGTGGTGCCGTTCACGATGCCCATCAGACGCTCGACACGCTCCCCGGCGAGCGATTCGGCCAGCGGACGGATCAGCGGGATGCCTCCGGCGACGGCGGCCTCGAACGCCAGGTCGAGCTCCCCCGCGGCCGCCGCTCCCAAGATCTCGTCGCCGGCGCTGGCGAGCAGTTCCTTGTTCGCGGTCACGACCGGCTTGCCGTTCGCGAGGGCTCGCAGGATCAACGTGCGTGCCGGCTCGAGGCCGCCGATGAGCTCGCACACGACATCGATGTCGGGGTCGTCGACCACGGCGCTGCCGTCGGTGGTGAACGCCTCCGGCGGCAGGGGGACGGCGCGGTCCACGGCGAGATCGCGAACCGCCACACGCGTGACCTCGACGCGGACGCCTGCACGACGCTCGATGTCGTCGGCGCGTGCGGCGAGCGTGCGGACGACGCCCGAGCCCACGACGCCGCAGCCGAGGAGCCCCACACGGACCGTGCGATCGGTCATCGTCGAGCCGATCCGATCATCTCGCCGGGAGCATCCAGCCCTCCGTCCCGCGAGACCACGGGCTCGCGACGGCCGTCACGCATCCTCGCGCTCCATCCGCTCGGGGACCGAGACACCGATCAGCCCGAGGAGGTTCGCCAACACCTGCTTGGTTCCCCGCGCGAGCCAGAGACGCGCTTGGGTCAACGCGTCGTCGTCGGAGACGACCCGGCAGTCCGTGTAGAAGCGATGGAACCGTGCGGCGAGATCCTGGGACGCGTGGGTGAGCCGGTGCGGAGCGCGGAGCTCGGCAGCATCTTCGATCAGCGATGGGATGGCGGCCAAGGCTCGCAGCAGCTCGGTCTCCATCGGGTGGGTGAGCACCGTGAGATCCACCTCGTCCACGGGACGCAAGGTGACGCCCGCCTCCTCGGCCTTCCGCAGGATGGACGCGATGCGAGCGTGGCCGTACTGCACGTAGTACACAGGATTCTGCATGGTCTGCTGCTTCACGATCTCGATGTCGAAGTTCATCGGGTGGTCGTTCGAGAACGACAGGAGGTGGAACCGAGCGGCGTCGGCACCCACCTCGTCGATCAGCTCGTCGAGGGTGACGAAGGTCCCCGCTCTCTTGCTCATCTTCACCGGCACGCCACCGCGGAGGAACGTCACGAACTGATAGAGCAGCAGCTCCACGCGCTCGGGATCGAAACCGAGCGCCCGCGCCGCCCCCCGCACCCGGACGACGTCGCCGTGATGATCCGCGCCCCACACGTAGATCAGGTGATCGAACCCCCGCGAGAACTTGTCGATCAGATAGGCGCAGTCGGCGGCGAAGTACGTGTGCGCGCCGGAGGACCGCAGCAACGGGCGGTCCTTGTCGTCGCCGAACGCGGTGGACCGGAACCAGACCGCGCCATCGGCTTCGTCGACGAAGCCGGCTTCACGGAGTCGGCCGATCGCCTCGACGATCTCGCCCTTCTCGGCGAGCGACGCCTCCGACACGAACACGTCGAACTCCGCACCGAACCTGGCCAGCGTTGCCCGGATCCCCTCCATCGCGCGACGTGCTCCTTCGTCACGGAGCCGACGGAGCCGCTCATCGGGCGGGAGGTCGGCGAGCCCCGGCCCGTCGGTGGCCAGGATGTCCCGCGCGTAGTCGCGGACGTAGTCGCCGCGATAGCCGTCCTCCGGGAACGGTGCCGAGCGACCCACCAGCTCGAGGTAACGAGCTTCCACCGACGCCCCGAACCGGTCCATCTGACCGCCGGCGTCGTTGAAGTAGTACTCGCGCTCGACCTCATGACCCGCGAACGCCAGCACCCGGGAGAGGGCATCGCCGATCGCCGCGTTCCGGGCGTGACCGACGGTGAGGGGCCCGGTGGGGTTGGCGCTGACGAACTCCACTTGGACGCGCTGCCCCGTGGGTGGTCCGGCCGCGTACCGCTCCCCCTCATGGATGATGCGGCGCAGGGCATCGGAGAACCAGTCGTCGGTCACGAACACGTTGATGAAGCCGGGACCGGCGACCTCGACCCGCTCAACGAAGGGCGCCGGCGGCAGCGCGTCGACGATGGCGTGCGCAACGTCCCGCGGTGGGCGTTTCGCGGCCTTCGCCAGCCCTAAGGCGACGTTCGTCGCGAAGTCGCCGTGCTCCTTCTGACGAGGTGCCGAGAGCTCCGGCTCGGGGAGGTCGCCGTCCAGGCCGAGCTCCGGGGCTGCCGCGGCGAGCCCTCGCCGGAGCCATCCGGTCAACTCGGTCTCGATCACGGCGTCCCAGCGATCCGATCCCGGACGGTGGCGACGAGCTTCGCCGGATCGAACGGCTTGGTCATGTACGCCACGTCCGTCGCCCCCGGCGGGAGGCTCTCATCCTTGCCGCGCGCCGACAGGAAGATGATCGGCGTGCGTGCCAAGGCCGGGCGCTCGCGCAGGCGGCGGTAGACCTCGAGACCGTCGAGGTCCGGCAGCATCACGTCGAGGACCACGGCATCGGGGGGGTCTTGATCGGCCGCCTCGAGCGCGGCCTCGCCCCGGAGCGCCGAGGAGGTTTCGAAGCCCTCCAACCGGAAGTTGATCTCGAGGAGCCGGAGGATCACTGGATCGTCGTCGACGAGGAGCACACGCGCCATGCATCGAGCATAGCCGGGCACCTGGTGCGGCAGGCCCGGCAACGGCCTGCCGGGAGGAGCGGAAGGGTCGGTTGCTAGACTCGGGAGCCGCTCGCCCCCGTAGCTCAGAGGATAGAGCGCCGGCCTCCGGAGCCGGGTGCGCAGGTTCGAGTCCTGCCGGGGGCACTCCTGCGACACCGCCCGGCGAGGCAGCCCGGCTACCATCCACACGTGGACGAGCCACACGTGGACGAGTTGGCAGGGATGCAGGCGCCGAGCGGCTTCCATCCGGATCGAACACTCGAGCGCGACGACCTCCACCCGGATCCCCTCGCACAGTTCCGCGTGTGGTTCGACGATGCCGACGCTGAGGGCCTCCCGCTCCCGAACGCGATGGCCCTCGCCACCGCAGATGCCGAGGGGACGCCGTCCGTCCGGCACGTGCTGCTCCGCGGTCTGGACGAGCGCGGCTTCGTCTTCTACACGAACCGCGAGAGCCGCAAAGGGTCGGACCTCGAGGCCAACCCCCGCGCGGCGCTCGTGTTCCTGTGGAAGGAGTTGGACCGTCAGGTCACGGTGAGTGGCCACGTGGAACGGGTGACGGACGAGGAGTCCGATGCCTACTTCGCGTCACGGCCGCGGGACGCTCAGATCGGCGCGTGGGCATCCCCCCAGAGCCGGCCGATCCCCGACCGGGCGACGCTGGATCACGCCTTCGCCGACGCCGATCGGCGCTTCGAAGGCCAGACGGTGCCACGCCCCTCCCATTGGGGCGGGTACCGGATCGTGCCGGAAGCGATGGAGTTCTGGCATGGGCGGGCGTTCCGGCTCCATGATCGGTTCCGGTTCGAGCGGGATGCTGCAGCACCCAGCGGCTGGCGGATCGACCGTCTCGCCCCCTAGCGAGCGCTGGTCATCGTCGCTTTCACCTCAGCACCGATGGCGACGACAGGCGGTATCGAGATCGAGTTGTGGACCGTGCAGTGCGTCGCTACAGCCAGCAGCCGGTCGACCAGCTCTGGAGGGAAGCCTTCCGGCAGGCCGATCCGCAAGTCGATGCTGGCGACACGAGCCGGCCGGTCTCCCGCGAACACCCAACGTCCCTCCACGCGGAGACCGTCCTTGGCAACGCCGTGACGCTCGAGGAAGCGCCCGGCATAGAACGCGACGCACGAAGCCAGGGCGCCCACGAAGAGCTCCGTGGGTGTCGGGCCGCTGTCCCCGCTGTCTGGTTGATCCACCACCACCTCGTGACCACGGATGCCGATCGCGTAGCGATCGGCTCCGCGCGAAGACACGTCGATCCTTCCGCTCTCGCCGCGTGGGGGTGCTGTCTGCACGGTGATCGCCCCTTTCACCCACCAGAGAACGACGCAGGGGATCGACTCGAGCCGCCACCCGGCCCCCGGTCGCCGGGACCCACGTCCGTGGTCGCTGGCTCCGCGTGGCCGCACGATGCCGGTCATGCAGACCGACGTCCACCCTGCCCGCCTGACGACGCATCCCTGGATCGTCGTCGATGGGAACGAAGCGGCGGCTCGGGTCGCGCACCGTCTGTCCGAGGTGATCGCGATCTATCCCATCACCCCCTCGTCGCCCATGGGCGAGCTCGCGGACGCCTGGTCCGCCAGGGGCGAAGCCAACCTGTGGGGGGCCGTGCCGCAGGTCATCGAGATGCAGAGCGAGGGCGGGGCCGCCGGCGCCCTGCACGGAGCGCTGCAGGCGGGAGCGCTCGCGACCACGTTCACCGCCTCTCAGGGGCTGCTGCTGATGCTCCCGAACATGTTCAAGATCGCCGGCGAGCTCACGCCGTTCGTCATGCATGTCGCGGCCCGCACCCTGGCGACCCACGCCCTGTCGATCTTCGGCGACCACTCCGACGTGATGGCCGCCCGCACGACCGGGTTCGCGATGCTCTGCTCGTCGTCCGTGCAGGAAGCCCAGGACCTCGCCCTCGTCGCCCACGCAGCCACCCTCGAGACACGCGTGCCCTTCCTCCACTTCTTCGACGGCTTCCGGACCTCTCACGAGGTCGACAAGATCCGGGCGCTCGCCGACGACGACCTCACGGGCGCTGATCGACGACGGCCTGATCCGTGCGCACCGTGACCGCGCGCTCTCGCCCGAGCATCCGCGGTTGCGCGGCACCGCGCAGAACCCGGACGTGTTCTTCCAGGCCCGCGAGGCGTCGAACCCCTTCACCCTGGCGGTGCCCGACGCCGTGCAGGCGGTCATGGACCGGCTCGCCGCGCGCACCGGCCGCCCCTCTCGCCTCTTCGACTACGTGGGGCACCCCGAGGCCGATCGCGTCATGGTGCTCATGGGGTCAGGGGTGGGCGCGGCCGAGGAGGCGGTGGACGCCCTCGTCGAGGACGGCGAGCGCGTGGGACTCGTCACGGTCCGCCTCTTCCGGCCGTTCTCCGTGGAGGCGTTCGTCGCATCGCTCCCCGAGACGGTGCGCGGCGTCGCGGTACTCGATCGCACGAAGGAACCGGGCGCCCCCGGCGAGCCCCTGTACGAGGACGTCGTGACCTCGCTCGCCGAAGCGGTCGGCTCGGGCGGGGCACGCTTCCTCCACGGCATGCCGAGGGTGATCGGAGGTCGGTACGGCCTCGGCTCCAAGGAGTTCGACCCGGGCATGGCGAAAGCGGTCCTCGACGAGCTGCGGACCCCGCAGCCGAAGACGCACTTCACGGTCGGGATCACCGACGACGTCACGTTCACGAGCCTGCCCGTGGACCACGACGTCGACACGGAGCGGGCCGACACGGTGCGGGCCGTCTTCTTCGGGCTCGGCAGCGACGGCACCGTCAGCGCGAACAAGAACACCATCAAGATCATCGGTGAGCGAACGGACCTGCACGCGCAGGGGTACTTCGTCTACGACTCGAAGAAGGCCGGCGCCGCGACGGTGTCGCACCTGCGTTTCGGGCCGCATCCGATCCGCTCGACGTACCTGATCCGACGTGCCGACTTCGTCGCGTGCCACCAGTTCGAGCGGCTCGAGCGAAGCGACGTGCTCGCGATCGCTCGTCCCGGTGCCACCTTCCTGCTCAACAGCCCCTACGGCCCCGACGAGGTCTGGGCGGAGCTGCCGCACGAGGTCCAGGACCAGATCATCGACAGGCAGCTGCGGTTCTTCGTGGTGGACGGCTACCGCGTCGCGAAGGATGCCGGTCTCGGTACGCGCGTGAACACCGTGCTCCAGACGTGCTTCTTCGCGCTCACCGAGGTCCTCCCGATCGATGAGGCGGTGAAGGCGATCAAGGGCGCCATCGTGAAGTCGTACGGCTCCCGTGGTGAGACCGTGCTCACCCGGAACTTCGCGGCGGTCGACGGAGCCCTCGAAGCGTTGCACGAGGTCGAGGTGCCGCTCGAAGCCACCTCGGCCAGATCGCGACCCCCGATCGTGCCTCCGGAGGCTCCCGACTTCGTCCAGCGGGTGACCGCCACGATGCTCGCCGGCGACGGCGACCTCCTTCCGGTTTCGGCCCTCCCGGTGGACGGGACGTTCCCCACCGATACCGCTCGGTGGGAGAAGCGGTCGATCGCACGTGGAGATCCCGATCTGGGACCCGTCGATCTGCATCGATTGCGCCAAGTGCGCCCTCGTCTGTCCGCACAGCGCGATCCGGATGAAGGTCTTCGAGCCCGAAGCCATCGCGGAAGCACCGGAGACGTACCTGGACAAGGAGTGGCGCGACCGGGAGCGGCCGGGCCGCCGCATGACGATCCAGGTCGCGCCCGACGACTGCACCGGTTGCGGCATCTGCGTGGATGTCTGTCCCGCACGCTCGAAGACCGAGGTCAAGCACAAGGCGATCGACATGTGTGTGAAGGACGAGCACCTGGAGGCCGAGCGCGCCAACTGGGCCTTCTTCGAGACGATCGCCGACCCCGACCGGCGAGACCTCCGTGCCGACACGGTCAAAGGCTCGCAGCAGCTGCGGCCATTGTTCGAGTTCAGCGGCGCGTGCGCGGGCTGCGGCGAGACGCCCTACCTGAAGGTGCTCTCACAGCTGGTCGGGGACCGCATGATCGTGGCCAACGCCACCGGCTGCTCGTCGATCTATGGCGGCAACCTCCCCACGACCCCGTGGGCACGGGACGCGAGCGGCCGCGGACCCGCCTGGGCGAACTCCCTCTTCGAGGACAACGCGGAGTTCGGCCTGGGGATCCGACTCGGGCTCGACGCTCGGCGGGATCTGGCGATCGCCCTGCTCCACGAGCTCGAAGGTCACGTGGGCGCCGACCTCGCGGAAGGTCTGATCGAGGGCGCGCGGCTCCGAAGCGACGATGAGATCGAGCTGCAACGCGGTCGGCTGCTCGCTCTCTCCGAGCGCCTGGCCACGGTCGAGGACCCTCGCGCCCGCAACCTCGAGGCCGCCGCCGACGCCCTCGTCCCGCAGACGGTGTGGATCGTAGGCGGCGACGGGTGGGCGTACGACATCGGCTTCGGCGGGCTCGACCACGTGCTCGCGACCGGACGGGACGTGAACGTCCTGGTCCTGGACACCGAGGTGTACTCGAACACCGGCGGGCAGGCGTCCAAGGCGACCCCGCGCGGCGCCGTCGCCAAGTTCGCCGCCGCGGGCAAAGGGCAGGGCAAGAAGGACCTCGGCATGATCGCCACCGCGTACGGAGATGTCTACGTCGGGCAGATCGCGATGGGTGCCGACATGCCCCACAGCGTGAAGGTGCTCGCCGAGGCGGAGGCGCACCCGGGCCCGTCGCTGGTGATCGCCTACAGCACCTGTATCGCGCACGGGATCGACATGTCGACGTCCATGACCCATCAGAAGGAGGCGGTGGACAGCGGCTACTGGCCGCTCTACCGGTTCGACCCTGGCCGGATCGAGGCAGGAGAGCATCCGTTCCATCTCGACTCGAAGCGGCCGTCGATCCCGCTCTCTCGGTTCACCTCGAAGGAGGCTCGCTTCGCGATGCTTGAACGCAGCGACCCGGACCGAGCCGAGATGCTGGGAACACGTGCCCAGGAGGATGTCGACGCGAAGCGGCACCTCTACGAACAGCTTGCCGGGATCGATCGCGGCCCGGAGCCGCCCGAAGGGGAGGGAGCGCCATGACCATCGACCTGCGCACACGGTACCTGGGGCTCGATCTCCGCTCGCCGGTCGTGGCCTCCGCCTCACCGATCGGACAGCAACGCGACGCGGTCGGCGTCCTGCAGGACGCGGGTGCGGGGGCGATCGTGCTTCCGTCCTTGTTCGAAGAGCAGATCGAGCACGACGAGCTCCAGTTCCACGGCGCCCTCGACCTCTCGTCCGACTCCCACGCCGAAGCCCTCTCGTACCTGCCGGAGATCGGCGAGTACAACACGGGATCCGACGCGTACGTTCGTCACCTCGAAGCCTGTGCCAGCGAGCTCGAGATCCCGGTGATCGCATCGTTGAACGGCATCTCGGCCGGGGGGTGGGTCGCACTGGCCAAGCAGATGCAGGAGGCCGGCGCGGCGGCCCTGGAGCTGAACGTCTACTTCATCGCCGCTGATCCCGACGAGACCGGCGACGAGGTCGAGCAGCGCTACGTGAAGCTGGTCGAGGCCGTCCGGGCGGAGATCGACGATCCCCCTGGCGGTCAAGATCGGGCCGTTCTTCAGCAGCGTGGGTCACATGGCGCACCGGCTCGTGGCCGCCGGGGCGGACGGACTCGTCCTGTTCAACCGGTTCATGCAGCCCGACATCGACCTGGAGACGCTGACGATCGATCCCGCGCTGCACCTGTCGACGTCGTCGGAGCTCCTCCTCCCCCTGCGTTGGATCGGGATCCTGCGGGACCGCGTGCACTGCTCGCTCGCGCTGACCACGGGCTGCCACACCGCGGAGGACGCGCTCAAGGGCCTCCTCGTCGGGGCGGACGTCGTGATGATGGCGAGCGCGCTCCTGCGGCAGGGTCCGGACCACGTGGCGACCGTGATCGACGGCATGACCCGGTGGATGGAGGATCGCGACTACACGTCGGTCGCGGAGCTCCGTGGGTCGATGTCGATGGCCAAGATCCCGGATCCCGTCGTGTACGCGCGCGCCAACTACGCTCGCCTCGTCGCAGGCTTCGTGAGCCCCTACGACTGGCGCGTGACGGACACGGGCTCGCTGGCGTAGCGAGGTCGGCGGACCCTTGTCAGGCTCCCGGCGGTTACGCTCCCGCGGATGGAGACCGATGCCCTCCGAGCGCTGATCCACGACGACATGGCGCGGGTGATCGATGAGCTGTCGCGGCTCGTGCGGATCCCCTCCGTGGGCTACCCGGGCTACCCCCCGGAGCAGGTGCGTGCCTCCGCCGAGGCGACGCGCGACCTCCTTCGCGCATCGGGGGTCGAGGACGCTCGCCTGCTGGAGATCGACGGGGGCCACCCGGCGGTGTTCGGTCAGGTCCGCGGGGATCCCGAGGCGGCGACCGTCTTGCTGTACGCGCACCACGACGTGCAGCCGGCAGCGGATCCGGACTCCTGGGAGACGCCGCCGTTCGAACCGGCGATCCGGGACGGGAGGCTGTATGGGCGTGGCGCGGCGGACGACAAGTCCGGCATCGTGGTCCATGCGGCGGCCCTGCGGGCACTCGCCGGGTCCCAGACCTGCACGGTGAAGATCCTGGTCGAAGGCGAGGAGGAGTGTTCCACCGAGCATCTGCCGCAGCTGGTGCAGGGCAACGCCGAACTGCTCAGGGCGGACGTGGCGGTGATCGCCGACGGCGGCAACTACCGCACGGGGATGCCCACGCTCGAGACCAGCGTGCGCGGCGCTACCTCGGTCCAGGTTCGGGTGGACGTGTTGCCGATCGCCCAGCACAGCGGCGCGTTCGGGGGCCCGCTGCCGGACGCCGTCACCGCCCTGTCCCGCATGATCGCGACGCTCCACGATGACGACGGCAACGTGAGGCTCGCCGGGCTGCGCGCCTTCGAGTGGGCGGGAACCCAGGTCTCCGAGGAAGACTTCCGTGAGGAGGCCGGGGTGTTCCCCGAGATCCGTCTCCTGGGGACCGGCACCATCGCCGACCGGACACTGTCCAAGCCGGCGATCAACGTCCTCGCGTTCGAAGCGCCCCGCGTCGCCGACGCCGCGAACCAGATCGTGCCCACCGCGACGGCGGTCATCGGTCTGCGGCTGGCCCCGGGGGATGACGGCGATCGCGCCACGCGGATCTTGGCCGACCACCTCACCGGGGCCGCGCCGTGGGGTGTTCGCGTCTCGGTGCGGCTCGGGAGCCCGGGGGCCGGGTACCTGGTCGATCCACGGGCGCCCGCGTCGCGGGTGGCGAAGAGGGCGCTCGGCGAGGCCTTCGGCACGGAGGTCCTCGAGGTGGGCTCGGGCGGTTCGATCCCGCTGGTGCCCATGCTCGTCGACACGTTCCCCGGGCTCCAGGTCCTCATCTGGGGACAAGGCGACCACCTCTCGAACTCTCACTCCGTCGACGAGAGCGTGGACCTGCTCGACCTGGAACGGATGGCCCTGAGCGAGGCCTTGTTCCTCCGTGATGTCGCCGACGCGGCGTCCGACGCTCCGATGCTAGGTTGAGCGGGATGAGCCAGGAGCAGGATGGGACCCCGCCGCCCGAGGTGATCCGAGCCGTGCCGATCGAGCCCGGGGAGCCGTCGCCGGAAACCGGACATCAGGAGACGATCGCGGAGCCCGCCAAGCTCCTGCGCATCGCCAGCATGGTGCGCGAGCTCCTCGACGAGACACGCCAAGCGACCCTGGACGAGCCGGGGCGCAAACGCCTCGCCGACATCTACGGCCGAGCGGTCGGCGAGCTCACCGACGTGTTGTCCGAGGACCTGCGCGAGGAGCTGGGGCAGCTCGCACCCCCAATGGAGAGCGGCGTCCCCACCGAGTCGGAGCTGCGGGTGGCGCAGGCACAACTCGTGGGCTGGCTCGAAGGGTTGTTCCACGGATCCAGGCCGCGATGTTCGCGCAGCAAGCCGCGGCCCGCGCCCAGTTCGAGGAGCTCCGCCGTCGCGGCCTGCTCGCACAGAACCCGCAGCAAGACCAACCTCCGCAGGACCCCGCCCATCCCGGCGGCCAGTACCTCTAGCGGGCGGCTAGCCACCCGGTGGTTCGGCAACGCGGACGCGCCTGCCCGTGGCATCGCCTCCGCCGGCGAGACGCTGGGCAAGGTAGACCGGGATCGAACGAGAGCACCATCACGATCGCGGCGACGGCGTTCGCCTCGGGCCGGTTCCGCGGGAGCCGGATCGCGTTGAAGATCCATTTCGGCAGCGTGGGCTCCGAACCGGACGTGAAGTTGGTCACGATGATCTCGTCGAACGAGAGGGCGAACGCGAGCAGGCCCCCGGCCACGAGAGCGGTCGCCACCGCGGACAACGTGACGTGCCGGAAGGTCTGCAATCCGTCGGCACCGAGGTCCATTGATGCCTCGATCGAGCGATCCCTGTGTGCGACGGAGCCGCGCGAGCACGTTGTTGTACGCCACCACCACGCAGAAGGTCGCGTCGCCGATGATGATCGTCCAGAGGCTGAAGTTCACGCCGGTGGTGTTGATCGCCGTGCGCAGGGCCATCCCCGTGATGATGCCGGGGAGCGCGATCGGGAGGACCAGCAGGAACGAGAGGCTCTCCCTTCCGAAGAAGCGGAACCGATGCACGGCGAAGGCCGCGCAGCTCCCGAGCACCAGGGCGATCAGCGTGGCGATCGATGCCACCTTCAAGGAGTTCACCAACGCCTTCCGCATGCTCGCGTCGCCGAAGGCGAGTTCGAACCACTTGGTGGTGAAGCTCTTCGGTGGCCACACCTGCGCGACACTGTCGTTGAAGGCGTAGATCACGACCACGAGCAGCGGCACGTAGAGGAAGACGAGGGTCACGAGCGTTCCGAACCGGACAGCGAGCCTGGTCCCTCTCGACTCCATCAGCGGTCCCTCAGAGCGCCTCGAAGGCGCCCATCCTCCGGGCGATCCACAGGAACACGCCCATGATCGCCACCGGCACCAGCGCATAGGCGGCCGCGAAGGGGAGGTTGTTCGCGACGCCCACGTTGTCGTAGATCACGTTGCCGATGAATTTCGTGTTGCCGACCAGGATCGGCGCGATGTAGTCGCCGAGCGTGAGCGAGAACGAGAAGATCGACCCCGCCACGATCCCAGGGAGCGCCAAGGGCCAGATCACGTTCCGCAGCGTTGCCCACCCTCGCCCCCCGAGATCGCTCGAAGCCTCCAGGTACGACTCGGGGATCCGTTCGAGCGCCGCATAGATGGGGAGGATCGACGAACGGCAACCACAGGTAGGTGAACGTGAGCCAGATGGCCCACTGCGAGTTGCCGATGCCCACCGCCGGCAGGCCGAGCTTCGACAACGTCCATTCCAGGAGCCCGCCGGGCGACGTGATCGTCTGCCACGCGAACGCACGGATCAGGTAGCTGGACCAGAGGGGCAGCACCACGGCGACGAGCAGGATCGATCGCATCCGTTGGCTCGCGAGCCGAGCGGCGTAGTACGCGATCGGCAGGGCGAGCACGATGTCGGCCACCGTCACGGCGGCGGCGATCCCCACGGTCCGCAGCGTGATGATCCGGTAGACCGGCGTGTTGAACAGGGTCTGGAAGTTCGTGAGGCTGAAGGTCCGATCGACCTGGCCGGTCAAGGTGTCGACCGTCCAGAAGGCGTTCACGAGCAGGAGCAGCAGGGCGCCCAGGTAGAACACGAGCATCCACAGGACCAGCGGCGAGATCGTGAGCCCAAGTCGAACGTGGGGATGGCGGAACAGTGCGGTGCCGAGGCGGCGCCGCACGGAAGGACGCGCGGTTCCCGAGGCGATCATCGGCTGGAAGGTGAGGTGGGGCCGGGCTCCGCCCGGCCCCACCTGATCGCATTCACGCTCCTCGGATCTCCGTCCACTTCTGCGTCCACACGGAGTAGTCGGTGGGCGTCTGCGGCGTCCGCCAGAGGTAGAGGGAGTCCAAGAACTCCGCATCCCCGCAGTACCCGTAGCGGACCGTGTCGACCGCGTCGCCGAACTGGAACTGTGTCTCCAGCGAATCCCGGAGGATCGGGCACGCCGCCGTGTTGCTCGCCGCGGCACCGTAGTACTCGGCCACCTCGGCCTGCACATCCGGCGTCAGGGCGTACTTCATCCACTCGAGCATGCAGTTCGGATGGGGAGCGCTGGTGGACAACATCCACGTGTCGGCCCAGCCGCTCATGCCCTCCGTGGGCTCGGCCGGCATCACCTCGGGGTCGATCCACCTCCACCAGGCTCAGGTTGATCGGCCAGGCGGTCCCCGCCACCATGCTGCCGTTCGCGAAACCGTCGATCTCGGTGGTGTAGGCCGCCCAGTACTTGTCGATCATCCCCGACTGCTGCTTCAGGAGATCGGTCGCGGCGTTCAGCTGGTCCTCGGTGAGCGCGTACGGGTCCGTGATACCGAGGTCGGGGTTGTGGGTCATCAGGTAGATGGCCGCGTCCGCGATGTAGATGGGGAAGTCATACGCCGTGATCTTGCCCGCGTACGGGTTCGCCGCACCGTTGAGCGTGCTCTCGAAGACGACGTCCCAGCTGGTGGGCGCCGGCGTCACGACCTCGGAGTTGTACATGAGGAAGTTCGGCCCGTACATGTACGGGGTCCCGTAGACGTTGCCGTCCACCACGTAGTGCTGGTTGTCGGATCCGCCGTCCGGCTGGAGGGGGGCGATCACATCCGCGAAGTCGGGGAAGAGCGCCGTGTCGACGGCCTCGACCGCGCCGGAGGCGATCAGCCGGTTCGACGAGTCGCCCGACGCGGACACGCCGTCCCATTGGCCAGCCTGCGACGTCATCAGGTTGTACATCTCGTCGGAGCTGTCCGCGTACTTCACCGTGACGTCGCACCCGGTCTGGTCTTCGAACGGCGTGACCCAGTCGTAGTTCTCGTACCCCTCGGTCGTCCCGTCCTCCACGTAGCCGACCCACGCGATCAGGTTGAGCGCGTCCTCGGTCGTGCCGATCGAGTCGACGACCTCGACCTGCGCGGGACTCGAGGTGCCATCGTCACCGCACGCCGCGGCCACCAGCGCGAGGACACCGGCGAACGCCAGCCACCTCGCGCTCCATCCCTTCCCATTCGTCATCCCTGCCCCTCCTCCTGGTCCATGGACCCTTCCTCGGCGCCCGCGGGCGCTTCGACCGAACGATTGTTGCTGCGGCGCCAGACGAGCTGGACCGCCTTGCCCCTCACCTGGAGCGCCTCCATCGAGCTCGTGGTGAGGTTCTGCTGCATCACGACCAACGTTCCCCCAACGTCGAGCTCGACGATGTAGCGGGTGACTGCACCGAGGTAGACGACCTCAGCGACGTGCCCGGTCCCGCCGCAATCATCTCGGCCGACGGCACCCCCGGTTCGATCATCGCGATCTTCTCCGGCACGCACCGTGAACGGGTCCGTTCCCGACCGGTGATCGCCTTCGCAGCGTCGCCCTCGAGAACGTTCGAGACGCCCACGAAGCCAGCCACGAACCCGGTCGCGGGTCGTTCGTACACGTCAGCCGGCGTGCCGACCTGCTCCACCTTCCCGTGGCTGAACACCGCGATACGGTCGCTCATGGTGAGCGCCTCTTCCTGATCGTGCGTGACGTACACGAAGGTCAGCCCGACCTCCTGCTGGATCTCCTTCAGCTCGATCTGCATCGCCTGGCGCAGCTTGAGGTCGAGCGCGCCCAGCGGCTCATCGAGCAGCAGAACCTTCGGCCGGATCACCAAGGCGCGCGCCAGCGCGACCCGCTGGCGCTGGCCGCCCGAGAGGTTGCCCGGCTTGCGATCGCCGAACTCGCCGAGACGCACCATCTCGAGCGCCTCGGCCGCCATCTGCCTCCGAGCTGGCCTTCGGCGTCTTCCTGATCATCAACCCATACCCGACGTTCTCCTCCACCGTCATGTGGGGGAAGAGCGCGTAGTCCTGGAAGACCGTGTTGACCTCGCGCTCGTAGGGTGCCTTGCGGGACACGTCTTCCCCACCGAGGAGGATCCGCCCTTGGGTCGGCTGCTCGAACCCCGCGATGATGCGCAGGCACGTGGTCTTGCCGGAACCCGACGGGCCAAGCATCGAGAAGAACTCACCCTCGCGGATGTCGAGATCGATGCCGTCCACCGCGGTGAAGTCGCCGAAGCGCTTGGTCACGCCATCGAAGCGCACCGCGACCCGGTCGCGCGCATCGGATTCCGACCTCAACCGGTTCGGAAGCCACACCCCTCCCTCCGTGAACGACACATCTTGAACGGGAGGCGTCCGCTCCGCAACGCCGGGACGAACGGCACGGGTCAGTCGAGGGTGCCTCGGGCACGGTCGGCGGCCTGCCCGGACGCGGCGGATCCGCGGCGCAGGTCCGCCAAACCACGCGTGAGGGCACCGGTGATCCCGGGACCCTCGTAGATCAACGCCGTGTAGACCTGGACCGTCGTGGCCCCCGCATCCAGACATCTGGCGACGTCGGCAGCCGAGAAGATCCCACCGCAGGCGTTGATCGGGAGTTCCCCTGCGACGGCCTCCACGACCTCGGCCACGATCCGTGGGGTATCCCCCGCGAGCGGGGCGCCGGAGAGACCGCCGCGGCCCGTGGACAGGCGAGGATCGGTCACGGGGAGTGTGTTCGAGCAGGTCAAGCCGCTCGCCCCTTCGTCACGGGCGGCCGCCGCCATGTCCAGGACGTGGAGACGAGCGGCAGGGGTTCGGTAGAACGGGAGCTTCACGAACAGCGGTTTCTCCGTCCTCTCGCGGATGGTCCTCACGACGGTTCCCACGTGCGCGCCGACGTGGTCCCACCCTGCGTTCGGGCTGCTGGCATTGAGCTCGATCCCGTCGACGTGTGGCTCGACGAGTTCGAGCGCCACCGTGACGTCCTCGACGGCCTCATCGGCGAGGCTGATCAGGCGGGGGCAGGTGCGACGGCCGTGCGCCAGATGGCGCCCGGCCGCCGCCGCACCCGGGTTCGGCAGGCCCATCGCGTTCACCAGCGCGTGGTGCGCGGGGCTCCGGGCGATCCGGGGCCGGGGGTTCCCGGGCCGCGGCGTCCGCGTCACCGTACCTCCCACCACGTAGCCGAACCCCAGCTCGCCGAGCGCATCCAGGTGGGCGCACGCCTTGTCGAAGCCCGCCGCCAGCCCGATCGGGTTGCGGAGCGGGATGCCGGCGAGCGAGGTCGCCACGGCGAGGTCGTCGGCGACACCGCCGATCCGGGACCACGGGAGCGGCAGGTCGAGCAGCCGTTGCGCCCAGCCATGGGCCGTCTCGGGGTCCATCGCGAAGAACGCCGGCCGGGCCAGCGCCGCGTACCAGCCCATCGCTCGGCCCATCGGGCGGCAACTATAGTGCCCGCCCGATGAGCGAAGACCTGGTTCGGCGCATGGTCGAGGCCTCGGAGCTGCACGGCGACTTCGTTCTCTCCTCGGGCCGAAGGTCATCCGTGTACTTCGACAAGTTCCGTTTCCTCACCCGTCCGGATCTGCTCCGCGAGGTCGCGGGCGCGGTCGCGGGACTGCTCGCCCCCGACACCGAGTTGCTCGGGGCCCCCGAGGGCGCCGCCATGCTCTTGGTGGCGGGGGTCTCCCTCGAGACGGGCTTGCCGGTCGCCGTCGTGCGCAAGCAGGCCAAGGACTACGGGACCCGGACCCAGGTCGAGGGGGCCGTGCCCTCGGGAGCTCGGACGACCCTGCTCGAGGACGTCAGCACGACGGGCTTCCAGGTGCAGCGCGCCGCGGAGGTCCTGTCCGGGTCGGGAGCGGAGGTCGTGCGGATCGTGCTCGCCATCGACCGCGGCGGCGCCGATCACCTACGCGAGGCGGGCTACGATGTCGCGGCGGTCGCGGTCCTTCGGCCCACCGCGTGACCGCTTGAGGACCTCAGGTCGAGCTCAGACGGCGTCGCAGCGCCAGATCCGCAGCTGCCAGAGGAGCCGGCTCCCCCGTTGACGGAAGCTGATGAGCCCTTCTTTCACCAGCCTGGCGACCTCCTTCGACTTGGCGACGAGGTCCGGAAGGGGGAACTCACGCTCCAAGACCGCCTCGATCCGGTCGCCGAAGACCTCGCGTGCTGCCGCCAGGATGGTCTTCTCGTCCTGGATGGTGCCGGTGGGCAGGTAGAGCCGCCCGCCGGGGACCAGCACGTTGCCGATCGACCGGATGAACTTGCTCGGCAGCTCCGCGCCGGTGGGTCCACCCGCGGGAACCTCGTCGAACCAGCCGGCGGCCTTGGCGATGTCGTCGGGGATGCCCGACACGTCGCCGATCAACACCGTGGCGCGGACGTCGCGGACCGGGTCGAGCAGGTCTCCCTGCCGGAACTCGCAGACGTCTTGGAGGCCCAGCCGTCGAGCGTTCTCGGAGGCTGCTTCGACAGCACGCTCCGAGAGGTCGCAGCCGTACACCTTCTTGGCACCCAGCTTCGCCGCCACGAACGCGAGGACCCCGCTCCCACAGCCGACATCGATCACGGTGTCATCGGGGCCGATGTCGATGGCATCGGCGAGGGTCTTGCTCGTGTGGGTGGGGCTGAAGACCCCGGGACCGAGTATCAGGGGGAACGGTCCGCCCCGTCCCTTCCACTCGGTCTGCTGGATCTGGCTCGTCATCTTGGCTCCCGTCGCTCGCAGCGGCGAGCGACGCACCGCGGCCTGCACTGTAAGGCTACACGGCGGGAGGGTCGAACGTCGCATCCTCCCCCGGCTCGAGCCGGCCATCGGCAACAGCGGCCGCGTCAGCCTCGAGCCTCGCGCTCAACGGACCCGTGGCCACGCCTCGGGTGCCGTCGGGGTACGCGCCGATCCGCCCGGCCCCGCGGCGGAGCAGCGTGATCGTGCCATGGCGGTTCCCACGGAGGAGATGGACGTAGCCGGCGCCCATCTGCGACAGACCCTTGAAGAACTCCTCGTCACCGGTTCGGCGTGCTTGCTTCCATGCCGTTTCCCAGGCCTCGTGCGCCGCGAAGAAGTTCCGCTCCCGCATGAACCGCCGGCCGGCCTCGTGGTTCTCGTCGATCGACATGCTGTCGAAGTCGGGGAGGTGGAGCTCGGGTTCGGCATCCCAGTCGAGGGGACGACCGAGGCGATCGCGAGGCCGTTGCGGCTTCTGTCGCGTCGGGGTGGGGACGCCGGTCTTCCCGGTGGCTTCCTTCGGCATGGAGCGATGCTAGTCCGGGCGAGAGGAACAGGTGGTCTCCGCCGTTCCGCGTTCACCCCTCGCCGTCGTCGGTGACGATGCGCTCGAGCGCTTCGAGCAGCGAGTCGTAGGAACGGTCCCCCAGCAGCCGCTTGGTGCGTTGGTCGAGCGATTGCACGGCGCGCCGGCACTCGGCCGCTGCCCGCCTGCCTCGCGCGGTGAGCCGGACCAGCTTGGCGCGGGCATCGGAAGGGTCGGGCACGCGTCGGACGTACCCGCGCGCCTCCAGGTCGTCGACCACGGCCATCATGGCTTGCTTCGTGAGTCGCGACGCCTCGGCCAGATCCGCTGATCCTCGAGCCCGAGCGCCGATCGACGCTCGTGAACAGTGCAGCGTGTCCCGGACGGAGGTCCGGGTACCCCCGCTCGGCGAGGTCCTCATCGAGATCGGCGGCGAGTGCTCGTCGCGCCTCCAGCATCATCCGGGTGAGGTCGGCCACGCATGGATGATGGCATCCGGGTAGGAGGTAGTCCATCAGGTTGACCGATCCAGCGATCGCACGGTCGCCTGCGAGCTTGCGGCGCGCAGTAGCCTTGCCACGCGATGGATGCGCTCCCGCCCGACGACGCCGCAACCAAGGCGCAGCTCCCCGAGTTGCTGGCCACCCGGCGTTCGCTCCGCGCCAACCCCCTCCGGCCTCACCCCGGACCCGTGGACGGCGAGCAGTCAGGATCGGCCGGCAAGAGCGGGACCCTGCGGGCGGCGATCTTCGGCGTCAACGACGGCCTGGTCTCGAACGTCGCCCTGATCATGGCCTTCGCCGGAGCGGCCCAGGACCGCACGGTCGATCCTCCTCGCAGGCATCAGCGGGTCTGCTGGCGGGTGCCTTCTCGATGGGGGCGGGCGAGTACGTCTCGATGCGGGTCCAGCGAGAGATGCTCGAGCGGCTCCTCCACCTCGAGGCCCACGAGCTGGCGGGCGAACGACCGAGGAGGAGCTCCAGAGCTCACCGCAGATCTACGAGCGCAAGGGCCTGACGACCGAGCTCGCGCGCCCAGGTCGCGACCGAGCTCATGAGCGACCCCGACGTCGCCCTCGACACGCACGCACGCGAGGAGCTCGGGCTCGACCCGGACGAGGGCCTCGGGTCGCCGGTCGGTGCGGCGACCTCGTCGTTCGTCACCTTCTCGCTGGGCGCGCTCGTCCCGCTGATCCCGTTCCTGTTCGTCGGGGGGACCGCGGGAGCCGTCGCGTCGGCCGTCCTCACGGGGATCGCGTTGTTGGCGGTGGGCGGCTTCACCTCCCGCCTCACCGGCCGCCCACCGATCCTGTCGGCGCTCCGGATGTTCGCGATCGGGATGGGGGCGGCGGTGGTGACCTTCGGCGTCGGCAGGCTCCTCGGTGTCTCGGTGACCGGCTGACGCTGAGGAGGACCGGCACGGTGGCGATCGAGATCCGCGAGGCAGCTCCGAGCGAGTACGGAGCGGCCGGACGGGTGACCGCGGCGGCCTATCGAGCGCTCCTGCGTCCCGACGACGACCTGGACGACTGGGAGCGCTACCTGGCCAGGATCGCCGATGTCGGCGATCGTGCGGCGAGAACGGTGATCCTGGTGGCGGTGGACGACGGGAAGGTGATCGGGAGCGCCACGCTCGAGCTCGACGGCCGGACGGACGCCGACGACGACCCCCTCCATCCCGAGCGGGCGCACATCCGGATGCTCGGGGTGGACCCGGAGGAGCAAGGTCGCGGGGCCGGCCCGCTGCTGATGGCGGAGTGCGAGTCACGAGCCGCGGCTGCGGGGAAGACGTCGATGACGCTCAACACCACCCAGCGGATGACGTCCGCGCAACGGATGTACGAGCGGCTGGGCTACGAGCGGGAGCCCGACCGTGTGTTCCCGGACGGGTTCGTTCTGCTGAGCTACGCGAAACGGCTCTCACCGTCGACGATCTGATCGCGGAACTGCTGCTCGTAGAGCTGCGCGTACAGTCCGCCCTTCGCGAGCAGCTCGTCGTGGCGTCCCTCGCTCGACGATGCGGCCGCGGTCGATCACGAAGATGACGTCGGCGGACAGGATCGTGGACAGGCGGTGGGCGATCGCGATCGTCGTCCGCCCGTGCATCAAGCGGCTCGCAGCGCCTGCCTGGACGAGCCGCTCCGAGGTCGTGTCCAGCGACGAGGTCGCCTCGTCGAGGATCAGGATGCGCGGGTCCTTGAGGATCACGCGGGCGATCGCGAGCCGCTGCTTCTCGCCGCCCGAGAGCCTGTACCCGCGCTCGCCGACCACCGTGTCGTAGCCGTCGGGCAGCTCCATGATCCGGTCGTGGATGTTGGCGGCCCGCGCCGCCGCCTCGAGCTCCTCGTGGGTGGCGTCGGGTCGCCCGTACAACAGGTTCCGCCGGACCGTCGTCGTGGAACAGGTACGTCTCCTGCGTCACCATCCCGATCGTCTCGCCGAGCGACTCGAGCGTGACGTCGCGGACGTCGTGACCGTCGATCCGGACCGCGCCGCTCTGGACGTCGTACAGCCGCGGGACGAGGTACGTGATGGTGGTCTTCCCCGCCCCGATCGGACCGACGAGCGCCGCCAGCTGGCCGGGCTCGATCCTCGAGATCCACGTCGTCCAGGGTCCACTCCCGAGCACCTACGTTCCGGCCCGTCCATGGGCGACCGACTCGGGAACGGTCGCGGACTCGGGCGGGGTCTCGTACCGGAACCGAACGTGGTCGAAGCTCACCGCCCCGCGCACCTCGCCGGAGCGGCAGCGCCCCCGGCACGTCCTCGATCTCGTGGTCCATGTCGAGGTACTCGAAGATCCGGTCGAACAGCGCCAGCGACGACTGCACCTCGGTCGAGACCTGCAGCATCGAGCCGATCGGGAAGAACAGCCGGCTACTGCAGCGTCGTGAACGCCACGATGTCGCCGGCGGTGAGCGACGCGTTCCCGTTCGCCATGGTCCAACCGGCGACCAGGTAGACGAGCGCGGGCGTGATCGAGAAGAAGGTGCCGACGATCGCGAAGAACGAGCGGCCGATCATGGTCTGCCGGATCTGAAGGCCGGTCAGCCGCTCGTTCTCCTCCTGGAACCGCCCGATCTCGTAGCGCTGGCGCCCGAACGCCTTCGAGAGCAGGATCCCGCTCACGCTCAGGGTCTCCTCGGTGACGGAGTGAGATCCGGCCAGCGTCTGCTGCGGTGCTCGTCGCCACCACGCGCCGAGCCTTGCCCACCCGGACCGTGAGCCAGAGGAAGAACGGCATCAGGAACAGCGACAGGATCGTCAGCTGCACCGAGAGCACGAACATCGCGATCAGCGTGCTGATGATCACGACGACGTTCGACAGGATCGACGACGCCGTGTCCGTCACGACCGTCTGGACGCCGCCGATGTCGTTCGAGAGGCGCGACTGGATCTCGCCCGTACGGGTCGCCGTGAAGAACCGCAGCGGCATGTGCTGGAGGTGCCGATAGAGCGCGTTGCGGAGGTCCTGCATCACCCGCAGGCCGACGAGGTTGGCGAGGTAGGTCTGGCCGACGCCGATGGCACGCCGGTGACGATCGGGATGACGATCATGAGCGCGACGTAGACGTACAGCGTGTGCATCTGGGGGCAGGGCGACCCCGCGCAGTCCCCCGCGGGGTCCCCGAACAGGGCGTTGTCGAAGATCGCCTTGATCAGCAGCGGGTTCACCACGCCGAGGGTCGCGGTGACCACGATGGCGAGCCCCACGACCGCCACCTTCCGCCTGTACGGCCGGAACGTCGCGATCACGCGCCGGACCGTCGCCCGGTCGACGGGCCGGTCGTCCTCCTCCTGCGGAGAGACGGCGAAGAACCACGATGGCGCCCCACGGACAGACCTTACGGCGAGGGTCGGATGCACGCCGTCAGACCGGGACCGCGGGCGGTCTCAGGTCGGGGCGCCCGTCGAGGCCGCCAGCGCGAAGGCTCGGTGCACGACCTCGTCGAGCATCCCGGGCGTGAGCTTCCCCGTGAACGTGTTCTGCTGGCTCGGGTGGAAGCACCCGAGCAGCGCGTACGGGCCGACCGCGGCCTCGGCCCCGTGGCCGAAGCGCGGGTTTGGGCCGCGTGAGCAGGCCCTTGGCGGCGAGGGCGCGCAACGCACCGTCCCACGCGAACGCGCCGAGAGCGAGGAGGACGCGGACGTCGGCCAGCAGGTCGAGCTCCCGTTCGAGGAACGGGAGGCAGCGGTCCCGCTCCTGCGGCGAGGGCCGGTTGCCCGGCGGTGCGCAGCGGTTGATCGCCGAGACGTAGACGCCGGTCAGGACGAGTCCGTCGTCGCGGGCCACCGATGTCGGTTGGTTCGACGGCTCCGGCCCGGTACAGCCCCGCGTACAGGAAGTCGCCGCTCCGGTCTCCCGTGAAGATCCGGCCGGTGCGGTTGCCGCCGTGCGCGGCCGGGGCGAGCCCGAGGACGAGGACCGCAGCGTCCGGGTCACCGAACCCGGGGACCGGGCGCACCCCAGTACTCCTGGTCGGCGAACCGAGCCACCTTCTCGCGCGCCACCTGCTCGCGCCAGTCCACCAACCGAGGACAGGCTCGGCACGCGACGATCTGCTCCACCAGCGCCGAGAGAGGGTGTGACCCGGCCTGAGGTGCGGTCACGCTCGCAGCCTCCGGAAGCGATCCTCCGCGTCGGCGAACGGCTCGAGGGGATCGAGGAGCCCTTCGACCGAGCCGAGGAGCTGTTCGAACCCCGCTACCTCGTCGGCGTGCGCGGAGAGCGTGCGAGCGCGAGCGAGCGCGGCCTCGACGCCCTCATCGCATGCCACCCAGATGTCCTCCAGCTCGGGTCTCTTCCACCCGGGCATGAGCGAGCCGGCGCGCTCCAGCCTCATGACGAACTCCTCGAGCGCGTCATGCAGCGGGCGGCCCGGCAGGCGCGTCCCCGGAAGCACGTCGCTGAGCCCGGCCTTCGCGGGCTCCAGCTCCTCGAGCACCGCGAGGAACACGTCGTGGGCCGGAACGAGGGCCGGCGGCAAGACCTTCCGGCGGAAGGTCATGCGCCGAAGGTCAGCCGGCGTGCGGCGACGATCGCCGCCGGGTCGTTCGTGGCCACGGCGTCGGCACCGTCGCGCATGAGCGCGACGGCCTCCGCCGCCGTGTCCACGATCCAGGTGCCGAGGCGGAGGCCCGCGCCGTGCACACGGTCCGCGAAGCCGTCACCGGCTTCGCGGACCTTCCCCACGAAGGGGAGGACCCACGCGTGCCCCTCGCTCGACGCGAACGTGAGAGCCGCGTCGGCATCGACCGAGTACTCGGTCAGCAGCCCGGTGGGGGTGTCCGGCGACACCTCCCGGGCCCGCGCGAGCGACAACGGGTTGAAGCTCGACAGCAGGACGGGACCGACGAAGCGCACCGCGTCCAGTGCCGCGAGCGTCGCGTCCACGACCGGTTCAGCGTCGCCCGTGAAGTCCGGCTCACCCGGGATGTTCTTGATCTCGATGTCGAGCGCGACCCGGCCTGAGAGGGCGAGGAGCGCCTCCTCGAGCGAGGGATTCCCTGGCCGTCCCGCCCCGCTCCCCCTTCGACCCGGAGCCGCTGCAACGCGGCGAGGCTGAGGTCTCGAACCAGGCCGCGCCCATCGGTGGTGCGATCGACGTCGGCATCGTGCATCACCACCGGCACGCCGTCGCTCGTCAACCGCACGTCGAACTCCACGGCATCGGCGCCGACCTCGATGGCTCGCTCGAACGCGGCGAGCGTGTTCTCCGGGGCCTCGGCGCTCGCCCCTCGGTGCGCGACCACCAACGGGGGACCCTCTTGACTGAACGAGCGTTCAGACATTAGGCTCATCCCCTCCCCGCCGGAGACGGCCGATGTTCGATACCTCGCAACGATACCCGGAGCGCTGGCATGGCTGAACGGCGATTCAAGCACACCCCCGAAGGGATGTGGTGGGTCGCGGACGCGCGCTGCATCGGCGAGGACCCCGAGCTGTTCTTCCCGGTCGGCACATCGGGACCGGCGACGTCGCAGGCCGAGGCCGCCAAACAGGTCTGCGGCCGCTGTCCGGTGCGGGCCGAATGCCTGGAATGGTCGCTCACCACGTGCCAGGACGCGGGCGTCTGGGGTGGTCTCGACGAAGAGGAACGGCGCGCGATCCGACGGGCCCGGCGCCGTGAGGCAGCCCTCGTGCTGACGGATGAGCTCGTGGCGGTCTGAGCACGCGAGATCGCACCGACCCACCCGCTCCGCGTCACGCCTGGCTGGACGGACACAGGTCCTCGACCGGACACTCCGTGCACTTCGGCTTGCGCGCCACGCAGATCTGGCGGCCGTGATCGATCACCACGTAGGTGAAGTCGAACCAGCGCTCCCGAGGTATCAACGCCATGAGATCGCGCTCGATCTTGTCCGGGTCCGACTCGTCGCTGAACCCGAGCCGGTTCGCGAGGCGTCGGACGTGCGTGTCGACGGCGATGCCCTCGACGATGCCGTACCCGTTGCCGAGGACGATGTTGGCCGTCTTGCGCGCGACCCCTCGCAACGTGAGCAGATCGTCCATGTCGCTGGGGACCACGCCGCCGTAGACCTCGACGATCCGCCGGCAGGCCTCACGGATCGACGTGGCCTTCTGGTTGAAGAAACCGGTCGGCTTGATGTCCGCCTTCAGCTCGTCCTCAGGGACCGCGAGGTAGTCCTCGGGGCGTCGGTACTTGCGGAAGAGGTCCTTCGTCACCATGTTCACGCGTTCATCGGTGCACTGGGCTGACAGGATGGTGGCGACCAGGATCTCGAGTGGGTTCGAGAACTCGAGCGCGACGTGCGCGTCGGGATGGGCCTCCGAGAGCCGCCGGATGATCACGGGGGCCCGGACCTCGATCGGATCGTCGCGCGTGAGCGTCTGCTTGCGCCGAGCCATGGGCGCCATGCTAGCGGGCGCGAACGACGGCGCGGCAGGCCGGTGATCAGCCGAACAGTGCGACGTCGAACGACGACCCGGCCAGGTAGGTCGACCATGCCGCCCCTCCGTCGTCAGCTGGGGCGGCCTCGCGAAGTCCACGGTCGGACCGGTCGTGGAAGACGTGGACTCCTTGACGGCCCTGCACCGACCAGTTCGTCCCATCCCCGAGCATCGCCGTGTCCTCATCGAGCGCGACGAGCACGCCGCCGGACGGGGTGGCGGCCTCGATGAACCCCCTCGCGCCGGGAACCCAGCTATCCACGATGTCCCAATGCGGCGCGAACAGCACCCCCGGGAGCGTGGCGGCCAGGCCCCGCTGCCAGATCCTTGTCGAGGTCCTGCGTGTCGCTGTCGTACGTCATCGCGGTGAGACAGGCGACCCCCGCGCTGCAACCCGCGTAGGCGAGACCGTCGTCCAACCGCACGCGGATGGCCTCCCACAGCGGCGTGCCGGTGAGGACCCTGGCCAGGTAGGACGGGTTCCCTCCCGAGACGAACAGCATCGACGCCTCACGGGTGCGTGCCACGAGATCCTCCCGGGCGGCGTCGGCCCGCTCCCGCACCGGCAGGACCTCCGCCGGGATCCCAGCCGCGAGTAGTGGTCGAGACCCTTCCTCCCCCACCCCGCGAAGACCTCCTCGCCCTCCATGGCCGAGGCTGTCGGGAGGATCGGCACGGATCCATCGCCGTCGGCGCGCTCCACGAGCCAGCCGTCCACATCATCGTGCCAGTCCGTGAACTCGCCGGACCCGAGGAACGCGAAGCTCCGACCCGTCACGCGCGAGCCTCGGCGATGGCTGCCGCGAACCCCGGGATCCCCCGTTCGACCATGTCGTCGTTCGCCGTGACCGAGGATCCGGAACCAACCTGGTGTCTCGAACATGGCCCCCGGGAGCACGAACACGTCGTGCGCGTTGAGCAGCTTGCAGAACGCGACATCGTCGTCCAGCGGTGACCGCACCATCACGTAGAAGGTCCCCTCCGGCTCGATCAGCTCGTAGCCCTGAGCACCCAACGACGACACGATCCGGTCGCGGCGGCGTTGCAGCGCGGAGAGGTCGTACGCGATCGTCTCGAGCTCCGGGATCGCGAACTGCAGGATCGAGATCGGGAAGCCCCATCCGGAGGTGATCTGGGCAACGAGCAGAGGGCCGCGGAGCTCCTCCCGCTCGGGCATGGACGGGGGAACGGCCACGTAACCGAGCCGGGATCCGGGCGCCAGCTGGGTCTTCGCGTACGTGTAGACGAGGAAGGAGTGCGGGTAGGACGCGGTCGGGGTCATGAACGGACGATCGTCGAACACGATCCGGTTGTACGCCTCGTCGGAGAGCATCCAGACGGGGCGGCCGTTGCGCTCGCTCGCCTCGGTGAGGAGGTGGGCGAGGGCCTCCAACGATGCCGGCGGATAGATCCGGCCGCTCGGATTGTTGGGCGAGTTGATGATGATGGCGCGGGTCTTCGACGTGATGGCACGCGGCGATCGCGTCCAGGTCGAGGTCGAAGGTCGTCCGGTCTGCGTACACCCGCACCGGGGTGCACATGGCGCCCACGATCAGTGACTCGTAGAAGAACCACGGCGGCGAGATGAAGACGACCTCGTCGCCGGGATCTGTCAGCGCTCGCAGCAGCAACGAGAGGCCCGTGAAGTTGCCGTTCGTGAGGTAGACATCCTCCGCCGCGAACGGCATCGCGAACCGGTCGCGGAGACCCGAAGCGATCGCCTCGGTCGCCACCGGGTCGTTCTGCGTGTACGCGTAGTGGCGGGGGCCGGTGGGCTGAGCGGCCCGGACGATCGCGTCCACGTACTCGGCGCTCGCCGTGTCATGTGGGTTGCCGAACACGAAATCGCAGACCGTCGGCTCGTCGAGGGCCTCGAAGAGCTCCGGGTCGGTCGCCCAGTCGGCGAACGCGCCGAGCGCGTCCATCGACCGACGAAGCTGCGCCGAGACCACGTCCGTCATCAGGCCTCCTTCACGGCCGCGAGGCGGAAGGCTTCAAGGGCCATCCACTCGCGCATCCGGTCTCCGAACACGTGCACGAGGCCCTCGACCTGGCTCTCGTGCGCCTTGATCGCATCCCACTTCACATCCAGGACATCGGGTGGCAGCTCGTACTCGATCCCCAGCTGGTCCCGGGGCGTGGTCGGCGGCGTCCCCGGCATGAAGATCTCGAAGGGAGCCAGCTGCTCGAGCCAGTCATCCGCCCACTCTGGTGTGGTCGTGGCGTAGTAGAGGCGGGCGCCCGGAGGAGCGACCGCCTCGAAGGCGCTCGTGGCCCACCGCGAGACGTCCTTGTGACCCTCGTGGCCGGTCATGCCGTCGGGTCCGAAGCGTGAGCACCGAATCCGGCTCGGATCTCGCCATCATCTCGAGGACCTGCCCCGCCCCCCGTGCATCGAGCGGCGTTTCCATATCGATGTCGACCGGCCCCTCGAGGAACCGATGCTCGGTCCACGCCGAGGATCCTCGAGGGAACGGAGCAGCTCCCGGGTCCGGACCTCGCCCATCCGCTCGGGAGGCCAGCGCTCCTCATCCATGGAACCGCCCTCGCCCCGCGTCGCCGTGACGTCCACGACCGCGCGAGCCCTGGCGCGCGGCCGTGGCCATCAGTCCCGCGGTCGAGGTAGATGTCGTCATCCGGATGGGCCCAGACGCCCAGGACGGTGCCGAGATCCATCAGCGGACCCTACCGGTCATCCCCGCTCTGATGCGAGCGCAACACGGCATCGATCCGCGCCGAGAGCTCCGCCGGGATCTCACGCTCCGTGCACTTGTCGTGCACGATCTCCTTCAGATGCTTGCGGAACTCGGCGCGCTGCATGCACGGGTTGCAGTCCGACAGGTGGTGCGTCACGCGCTCGCGGAGCGCGGGATCGAGCTCTCCGTCGAGGAACGCCTCGATCTCTTCGAGCGTCTCCTCGCAGTGGGGCCCGCAGTCATCCATCGATCAGTCCTCGCTCCTTGGCCGTCTCCCACAACGCCCTCTCGAGGGCTTTCCTTCCCCGGTGCAAGCCGGGACATGACCGTGCCGATGGGCGTCTCCATCGATCTCGGCGATCTCCTTGTAGCTGAATCCCTCCACGTCCGCCAGCAGCACGGGCATCCGGAAGTTCTCCGGCAGGGACTCGAGAGCGGCCTTCACGTCGGCATCGGGGATCCGGTCGAGCACCTCTTCCTCGGCCGAGCCCTCGACCGCTCGCCCGCCGAGCCGGTCGTAGAGGTACCACTCCTCGATGTCCTGCACGCCGTCGACGATCTGCGGCTCGCGCTGGCGCTTCCGGTAGTTCGAGATGTAGCCGTTGCGCAAGATCCGGTACAGCCACGCCTTCAGGTTGGTGCCCTCCTGGAAGCCGCCGAACCCCCGGAACGCGCGCAGGACCGTGTCCTGCACGAGGTCCTCGGCATCGGTGCGGTTCCGGGTCAGCCGCAGCGCCGCACCGTAGAGCGACGGCAGCAGGGGCATGACGTCGCGCTCGAAGCGGGCCTGGAGGGCGGGATCGTCCGGCTCCGAGGTCGACTCGGCGGTGGGCTCGGCGGTGGGTTGCATCGCCCCCCAGGGTAGCGCCACCGGCTCCCTCGGCCCGCGAGCGCGTCAAGGCGCAGGATCCACGGTCGATGACGGATGTGTGACGGATGCACCGCATCCGCTCCCCGTTGCCTGTCATTCGGGGAGGGCGGTGCGAAGATGGGGGACACATGCCCGACAACGATCGAACGCCGGGGCGCCGCCCGGGATGCGAATGGCTCGGGTGGGCCGTCCGTGCCACGGATGCGACTCACGCCGTGGATCATGGTCGCCCTGGTCGTGCTGGGGCTGATCCTGGCGAACGGATGGTTCAGCAACGCCACGCGCGACGAGCTCACCTACACCGAGTACAGAGACAAGGTGACGGGGGATCTAGATCGTCGGCACGGTGACCGTGTCGGAAACCTCGATCTCGGGAACGTACCGCGACGACAACGGCAAGGAGGTCCCCTTCTCCACGGATCTCGCCACGAACTTCCAGACGCAGGACGAGGTCGACTTCCTCACCGCCGAAGGCATCGACGTCCAGATGAGCACGCCGAGCCCGTGGCTCGGATTGCTCGCGAGCATCCTGCCGCTGGTGCTCCTCATGGGCCTCCTCTACTGGTTCCTCTTCCGCCGGATGGCCGGCGGTGGGGCGGGCAGCCCCCTCAACATGGGGCGCAACAAGATCAAGATCTACGACCGCAAGGAGATGAAGACCACCTTCTCCGACGTCGCCGGCGTCGACGAGGCGAAGGAGGAGCTCCGCGAGATCGTCGAGTTCCTGAAGAACCCCAAGAAGTACCAGCGTCTCGGCGGGCGGATCCGCCAAGGGCGTGCTACTCCTCGGGCCCCCGGGGTGCGGCAAGACCCTGCTCGCCCGTGCCGTCGCCGGTGAGGCCAACGTGCCCTTCTTCTTCATGAGCGGGTCGGAGTTCGTGGAGATGTTCGTGGGCCTCGGGGCGGCCCGGGTCCGTGAGCTGTTCCAGCAGGCGAAGGAGAAGGCGCCGGCGCTCGTGTTCCTCGATGAGATCGACACCATCGGCAAGGGCCGCTCGGGGACCATGGGCTCGGGGTTCGGCGCCCACGACGAGCGTGAGCAGACGCTGAACCAACTCCTCGTCGAGATGGACGGCTTCGACTCGCAGAAGGGCGTCATCATCATGGCCGCCACCAACCGGCCCGACGTCCTCGATCCCGCGCTCGTCCGACCGGGCCGGTTCGACCGCCAGGTCGTGGTGGATCCGCCCGACCTCCGCGGCCGCGAGGAGATCCTGCGCGTGCACGCGAGAGGCGTCGCGCTGGGTCCCGACGTCGACCTGCACAAGATCGCGGCGCGGACGCCCGGCTTCACCGGTGCCGACCTCGAGAACGTCGTCAACGAAGCGGCGCTCCTGGCAGCCCGCCGTGACAAGAACTCGGTGACGGAGGCCGAGCTCGAGGAGGCCATCGACCGTGCGTCCATGGGTCTCGAGCGCAAGTCCCGCGTCCTATCCGAGAAGGAGAAGGAACGGACCGCGGTCCACGAGATGGGGCACGCCCTCGTCGCGATCAGCTGCGAGAACGTCGACCCGCTGCACCGGGTCACCATCGTCCCGCGCGGCACGGCCGCCCTCGGCTTGACCTCCATGCGTCCCACCGAGGACCGTTTCATGCACACCGAGCCGGAGCTCGAGGAGCGGATCGCGGTGGCCATGGGTGGGCGCGCCGCCGAGGAGCTCTTCTACGACGGCGTCGTCTCCACCGGTGCGCACAACGACCTGGAGGTCGCCACGTCGACCGCGCGTGCCATGGTCACCGTGCTGGGCATGAGCGAGAAGCTCGGCCCGATCTCGCTGGGTCCCGAGGACCCCGAACGCGATCTTCATGCGAGGCTCGCGCGTGTCGCAGAAGACCGCCGAACTCATCGACGGCGAGGTGAGCAGGCTCCTCGATGAGGCGCATGAGAAGGCGCTGGCCATCCTGCGCGACAAGCGCGAGCTGCTCGGCAGCCTCTCCACGTTGCTCATCGCCATCGAGACGCTCGAGGGCGACGACGTGGTCGCCTACGTCAACGGGACGAAGCCGATCCCGAACCCTGAGGAAGCCCGCGACGAGGTCGATCGCAAGGTCGCCGCGGCGGCCGCGGCAGCCGCGTCGGTGGCGGAGCGGCCCGCGACCCCCGCACCCCACAGCGGCAAGGAGCTCCCCTCCGACATCATCCTGCCGCCCGCGCCGCCCCTGCCCGCCGACTGAGGTCGGCGGCGCGCGAACCTCCGCAACGGATCAACCCTCTTCGCGGTGGTCGTGGTGGACGTGCTCGGGCTCGCCCGACAGGACCAGGTCCCAGCGGTCGCGCCAGCGGTCGAGGAACCGGTAGAAGTTCCGCTTCGACCACGTGGCGCGTTCCGCCGGCGGCGTCGCGAACCACATCCGGTGCTCGTGCTTGTCGACCGGCACCGGCACGACGTCGCATCGGTACCCGTGATCCTTCACGCGGAACGACCATTCGATGTCCGCCGTCCGGTACCAGCGGAACTTCTCGTCGAAGGGCTCCACCTGGAGCAGGATCTCCCGCCGGAACGCCATGAGGTACCCCTCGATCGCGTCGCACGGCCCCGGGCCGGGCGCCGCATCGAACCCGCGGAGATCCGTGGTGACGATCCCGAAGGGGCCGGCGAGTCCCACGGCGGGGTCGGCGAGGGCCGCGTCGAGCGGCCCGACGACGTCGCCGACGGGCTCGATGGAGCCGTCGAGGGCCAGGATCAGCCGGCCGCGCGAACGCCGCAGGCCGGCGTTGCGCGCCGCCGCCCACCCGGTCCCTTCCTCCAGCCGCACGACCTCGACGTCCTCGCCCCAGCGGCCCGCGTCCTGACCGGTCACGTCGGCCACCACGTACTGGAGATCGCGGTCGCCGGCGTGGCGCCGGAAGGCGGCGAGCGCGCGATCGATGTCCTCGGCCCACCCCTCGCAGACCCACTGGAGGCTGGCGTCGTACCTCGGTTCCTCGTCGAGGACGCTGGGAACCTCAGCGGGTGCGAGGGGGGTGAGCGCCGCCTCCCCCGCAGGAGGCGGCGCGGGCTCCAACCGCCACCCGTCGGGCACGTCGACGATCGACCAGCCCGCGTCCGCGATGCGATCGCGGAGCTCGTCGGCGAGCGCGAAATCCCTCGCGCCCCTCGCCTCGGCTCGCGCCTCGGCGAGCGCGCGCACCTCCGGCGGAGGTCCCTGGGACACGGACGCCTACGACGTGGTCGTGACGGTGGCGTTCCGCAGCCGCGAGGCCATTGCCTCGAGCGCGTGCAGCGCGATCGAGGGATGCTCGGAGAGGAGCCCCTTGAAGACCCACTCGGAGAGCGCGAGCAGCTTCACGTCCGTGGTCGCGATCACCGTGGCCGTCCGAGGTCCTCCATCGAGCAGGGCCATCTCGCCGAAGAAGTCCCCGGCTACGAGGTGATTGACCTTCTCGCCACCGATCGTGACGTCGGCGTCGCCCACGTCGATCACGAACAGCCCGGCGCCCGGCTCCCCTTCGGCGGCGATCACGGTTCCCGCCGCGTGCTGGATCTCACGGACCGCCCGCGCGATGGTCTGCAGCTCCTTCTTCGAACAGCCGCCGAAGAGCGGCACGCTGGCCAGGCGTTCTGCCACGTCGTTGCTCGCCACGACTCCCCTTCCCTCGGCCTCTCTCGGCCTCGCAGGCTCGGATCGCTCGCCTGTTCTGGCCGGATGCTACGCGGGGCGTGGCCCATCGGTCCAGCCACCTGTCTGGCCGATCACGCTCGATCGAGCCGCCAGTGCTCCCAGAACGCAACGGTATCGAAGCCCGGCACCTCCGCTGCCGCCTCGTCGATGACCGCCGTGAAGTCCTGCGTGCGCGCCACGTCGAGCCACCGCGACCCCGCGTACGCGGCCATCAGCTCCTGGAAGCGCTCGAGCCCGAACCGGGAGGCGAGCTGCGCCAGCATGCAGCCGCCACCCGTGTAGATCGTCAGGTACTCGTTCATGTGGTCGCGCCAGTAGTCCATGCCGTCGTCCAGGCGCGCCCCCGAGCTCGGCCACGTGAAGCCGTCGCAATCTCGCCACGGCGAGAACGGCAGGTACATCGACCAGGTCGCGAGCGACTCGTCCAGCCATGGTTCGGCGAACTCGTCGTCGCCCACGATGCCCCACCACCACTGGTGCGCGAGCTCGTGGGCGACCGTGTAGCGGTTCGAGTTCGTGAACACGATCTGCGGGTACTCCATGCCGCCGAACGTCTCGAAGGCGGAGACGACGAGGTCGACCTCCGGGTACGGGTATGCCCCGAACGCGTCGTCGAACACCTCCAGGGAGGTGACCGCGTTGCGCAGCACCCCCTCGGCCTTCGTCCGGCTCACGAGCGAGGGGCGGAACCAGACGTGCACGGCGGTCCCGTTCGCCTGGGCCCGCAGATGCACGAAGGCCGCCGCGGCGAACGCGAAATCGCGAACGTCCTCGGCCCGATAGGTCCGCGCCTCCCGCCGTCCGTGGGTGACCCGCCGGACGACCCGGCCGGTGGCGGCCGTGTCGAGGGCATCGTGGACGTTCAACGTGACGCGGTAGGTCCCGGTGACCGAGTAGAACGCCTCGCCAAGGTCGACGTACGGATCGAGGTGCCACCCGGTGTCGTCCTTCACCGCGAGCACCGGGAGGGCGCCACCGAGGAGCGCCACGCCCCCGTGGTACCCGAACCGATCGTTGCGCTCGGGAACGCGGATCCGCACCGAGAGCTCGACGGCGGTGCGTTCGCCGGCGACGAGGGGCTCGGCGAGGTCGACCGGGTAGGCGGTGCAGGCGCGGCGGGCGTCGCCCAGCGTGCCGCCCTCCAGGACCCGGATCCGGATCGCGAGCGGCCGGCACCCGTCCGGACCGTTGGACCACAGACGCAGCCAGATCCGAGGGAGGGGCGCCGCGCCGACGTTCGTGAACGCGATCCGTTGCGTGCCGGACCACGTGGTCCCGAGCCGGTCCCCACGGAGTGAGGCGGAGGTGGCAGGTTCGCCCGGGGTGCGCGTGACAGCGCCGGCCGGAAGACCGAGCGGGACCGCGGGCGAGCCGTCGGAGCGGTTCGCACCGGCGGGGTCGGTGCACCCGGTGAGGGCGAGACCGAGGGCGAGGACAAGCGCGGCGGCGCGCGGGAAGGCGGCCATCGGCCGAGTGTACGCCGAGCGCAACCGCGCGATGGGACGGCCCTTAGGGGACGAGGGCACCTGCGTAGGAGAACGGCTCGGCGTCATCCTGCGGGCGGCCCTGGCACGAGAAGGCGGTGTTCCGCCAGCACTGCGTCCGCGTGCTCGCGTTCGTGAGGACGAGCGTCGCCCGGTCGACGTCCTGGCCGAACGGCACGCTGCGACTCGCCTCTCCACCGGAGCCGACGTCGAGCCGGAAGAACCGCACGCGACCGTCGTTCCACCGGATCACGACCGTGGCCTCGGTGCCGGTCCCGAGCGGCGGTCCGTCGATCCGCACGCGGAGCCGCGCACCGTTGCCCACCCCGGCCCCGGGTCGGAAGACGACCTCGCGGTGACTGAGGTGGTCCAGCACGAGATCCTTCCAATCGGTGCCACCGTTCGCCGCCGTCACCGTGTGCGTCCGGCTCACGCGCGGGAGCCCGTACCTCCGGCCCTCCTCGTACCGCGCCGACGGCCGGACGTTCCACGCCCCGTACTCGGCGAACGCCTCCCGGAACGTGGAGCCTCGGCTCTGGACGGCTGCGATCGTGGCCCGGAGGGAGTCGCGGTTCCGCGCGCCCTGGGCGCCGTCGGCCAGCAACCACGTCCGTTTCACGATCCCCGGGTCGAAGCGCTCGCTCAGGAACCGCCAGAAGATCCACGCGCCGTAGCGGTACCCGGAGGCCCCCAGGTCCACCGGGATCCACGGCCGCCGGACCTGGCTCGCCTCCAGGTACTGCAGGCTGTCGTTCACACCGTCGAAGACCTCGTCCTCCATCCAGACGGCGGTGCCCTCCATGAGCCAGAGGTCCTCGCCGATGTCGTACGCGAACTGCGACGCATGGAAGAACTCGTGCGCGGCCGTGACGCGGAGCGACGGGAGACCCGGGAGTGGGAACTCGTCGAAGTCTTGGTCGATCACACAGAAGGCCGAGAAGTTCCAGAACCGATAGCCGGGTTCGTCGAGGTGCGGGTCGTCGCTCGTGCAGTACCCGTAGAGACCCTGGTTGCCGAGGTTCGCCAGGTAGATGTCGAGCTTGTTGTTCGGCCCGTGGTTGGACGACTGTCCGTCGGACTTCGGCGGACGGAACCCGAACGTGTCGATCTCCTGCGCCCAGACCTGGTCGAAGACCTCGACGTTGGTGTCGACCCAGTCGGGGATCCCGTTGCCGCTGCCGTCCGCGAACGGCACGGGAGCGTCCGGGCCGATCTCCACCCAGTGGATGCAGAAGTCGGTGGTGACACCTTCGGAACACGTGTCCCGTTCGGTGGCAAGCGCCGGCGCCGAGTACCCATCGCCGAACGGATCCCCGGAGCCATCGGTGGGGCGAGCCAGGAGACGGTCGGCCACGCTTCGCTGCGCGGGCGAGAGATCGTCGCGCACGAAGAGCAGGTCGCGGAGCGCCATGGTGGCGTCCCGGGTCCCGGCAACAGCCGCGGACTCCGCCGCGCGCGCCGCGGGCCGCCCCTCGAAGGCACGCAGCGCGCGGGCCAGGACATCGTCGGCTGTGGTCGGACGAGCGGAGGACGATGGAGCGCGTTGGTCCTGCGGGCCCGCGTGTGCGACGCCGAGGAACGAGACGGCGAGCGCAGCTGCGGACACCAGCACGATGGCTCGACGCACCCGTTTCCTCCTGGCCCGATGGTCCTGCGCATGGAAAGAGGGGTGTCGACCTCGACACCCCTCCTGACCTGGTGCTTCCTTCGTCGCGGGGACAGGATTTGAACCTGTGACCTCTGGGTTATGAGCCCAGCGAGCTACCGGACTGCTCCACCCCGCAGGACAAGGCTATCGGACGATCGCCACGATGTCAGGCCACTTCGAGCGTGGCGGACCCGTGCTGCCGGCGTGACGATCCGGTCGCATCGGCTCCGCCCCGACCTGCCCGGTGCGACGCTGCGGCGTGTGGACGTGGAGATCGTCGGGGCCGGCTTCGCGGGCCTGGCTTGTGCCCGAGCGTGTGCCACGCGCGGACTCAGCACCGTCGTGTGGGAGCGCAAGCCCGACCCCGGCACGGCCGTCCACACGACGGGTCTGCTCGTGAAGGAAGCCGCGGACGAGGAGGACCTGCCGCTCCACGTGACCAGGAAGATCCACGGTGTCCGCCTCTACTCCCCGTCCTTGCGCTCGATCGATCTCGACGCACCCGGCTACACCTTCTTCGCGACCGACACCGCCGAGCTCCTGCGCATCCTCGGCCGCCGCGCCGAGGAAGCGGGCGCGGAGATCCGGTGCGGTCGCCACTATCCGGGGCAGCGGGCAGCGACCATCCTGGTCGGCGCCGACGGCGCCCGGTCACGGGTGGCTCGGGATGCCGGCTTGGGCGTGAACGAAGCGTTCCTCGCAGGGGTCGAGGCAGAGTTCGAGGACGTCCGTGGCGTCGACGAGCGGCTCCACGTCTTCCTCGATGCGCGCCTCGCCCCGGGCTACATCGGCTGGGTCGTCCCGGGGGTCGGGGTCACACAGATCGGGCTCGCGTGCCGGCACGCACGGCCGGATCTCGATGCGTTCGTGCGGCGCATCTCCGGGATCTTCGACCTGTCGCACGCACGACGCGTGGGGACGCGCGGCGGTCCCATCCCCGTAGGCGGCACCGTGCGCCCGTTCGCGTCGCGCCATGTCGTGCTGGTCGGCGATGCGGCCGGCCTCGTCTCGCCCCTCACCGCCGGCGGCATCCACCTCGCGCTGCGCTCGGGGCGCGTGGCCGGCGTCGCGATCGCGACCCACCTCCAGGACGGAGGCGCGCCGCCTGAACGAGCGCTCCGAGGCGTCTATCCGCGCTCGACCGGGAAGCGTCTCTTGCGTGCCTCGTTCGACCTCGGACCACCGAACGCGCTCACGGAGCGGCTCTTCGAGAGCCGGTCGTTCCGGGCGCTCGCGCGGACCGTGTTCTTCCACCACCGCGGACCGCTCTCGTCGGAGGCGTGGCGGGACCTCGCTCGGAGCGAACCGGCCCGAGCGGCCCGCGCACCACGCTGAGGGCGGGTCGCTACGTCTTCGGCTCGGAACGCGGCTTGCGCTCGTCGAACTCCGTCAGCATGCGGTCGACGTCCTCGAGCGTCTTCCAGAGCCGCTCGCGCCGCGTGAGCTCGCCGGGCTCGCGACGCCGGAAGCGCCGTTCCTTCTTCGCCTTCGGCTGCTCGGTCACGTCCTCCTGCTGGTGGAACGACGAGAGGTGGGCGGCGGCCGAGAGATCGCCCGATGCGCGTTTCAGGTCGGCCAGGTCCTCCAAGGACGCAACGCGGACCACGACACCCTGCCCCACATCGAGATCCGTCGCCCGCGCGTAGAGGTCCGAGAACCCCACGACACCGGTCGGCACCTCGGCGCACTCGAGACCTCCCGCGACGGTCTGGAAGGACATGTGGTACTCGTCTCCTTCGGGCGCGGGTCGCGGCCTCGCGTCCAGATCCTCGAGGACGAGCGCGAGGTGCTTCAGGTTGTCCTCTTCCCCCGAGATGACCACCTCGACGTCGTCGGTCTCGATCGGGGAACCGTGCGCGGCGGCGGCGAGCCCCCCGACCAGGATGTAGCGGACATCGTGCGCGCGCATCCCCGCGAGGATGCGAAGCGGGTCCGGAGCCTCGTACGCCATGTTTCCCCCTTTCCGACCGGGATTATCGGCATCTCGGTGGTCGATCCTTGACGCCGACCGGTCAGGTGGTGGGCGCCCAGCAGACGAGCCAGCCACCGGCAACCAGCACCCAGTACGCGGTGTCCTCCGGGCACGCGGCGGGATCGGTCTCCCCGTCGAGGACGGCGGACACGACCCGGTTCACCGAGACGTCCGCACAGTCGAGCGGTGAGTGCAGGTGGTCCTGATGGAAATACCCGCAGACACCGGTCTCGATCGGCGGCGTGCGGGCGCTCACCACCTCGGGCTCGTGGACGAACCGTTCGGGCCCGCCGCCCTTGGGCTCCCAGCAGACGAAGAACAGGTCGCCCACGTAGGAGACGAGCACCGAGCGTTCCGTGAACAGAGGGCAGAGGACCTGGGGGTCGCCCAACAGGTGGATCCGCACGACGACGGCGTTCGCTCGTGGGTCCCGGCACCCGACGCGATCCACCTCCCCGTGCGTGTACCAGCCGCAATCCCCCGGCTCGGGGACCACGATGCTCTCGAGCGGGCCGGCGCTGGGACGCGCGCTCGAACCGGGCCCACCGCTCGAAGGAGGCAGCCGGGTGCCCGCCTCGGCACCCGCGCACGAGACGAGCAGCAGGAGCACGACAAGAACCACCCGGCGACCGAGCATGCCCAAGGCATCGTCCGTCGGGCCGCCCCGGTTGATGAGCCCGGCCCCGTATAGCATCGCGTCATGACCAGGAACGCGACGCGGCGATGACCCGCGACGTCTCCTCGCTGCTCGACGGACGTCCCGTGGAAGGTGCCCCGGGGGGAACGCGGGTGCTCGCGAACCCTTCGCGACTGGACGACACCGTCGCGACCGCCCGGCTCGCCGACGCCGACACCGTCGTCGACGCCTGCCGGCGGGCGGCGGGCGCCCAGCCGGGGTGGGGTCGCGTCCCCGCTCCGGTGCGCGGCCGGGCGATCCAGAACCTCGGGCGGCTCGTCGAGGACAACGCCGAGGCGCTCGCGCGGCTCCTCACCCGCGAGATCGGCAAGCCGATCAAGGAATCGCGAGGTGAGGTGCAGGAGGTCGTCGACACCTGCACCTTCTTCCTGGGTGAGGGTCGCCGCCTGTACGGCATGACCGTGCCGAGCGAGATGTCCGACAAACAGCTGTTCACCTTCCGGGTCCCGGTCGGGACCGCGGCGATCATCACCGCGGGGAACTTCCCCGTCGCGGTGCCCTCGTGGTACCTGGTGCCGGCGCTCCTGTGCGGCAACACGGTGGTCTGGAAGCCCGCGGAGTACACGCCGGCCACGGCGGTGGCCTTCGCGCAGCTCGATCCTGCACGCGGGGTTCCCTCCGGGAACCTTCCAGATGGTCCTCGCCGACGGGCCGACCACGTTCGCCGGTCTCGGGTCGGCTCTGGAGGAAGGGCTCGTCGGCAAGGTCGGCTTCACGGGCTCGACCGACGTCGGCCGCCGCCTGGGCGAGCTCTGCGGCCGGCACCTCCAGACGCCGTGTCTCGAGCTCGGTGGCAAGAATCCGCTCGTCGTGATGCCCGACGCCGACCTCGACCTCGCGGTCGACGGCGCGTTGTTCAGCGGGTTCGGCACGGCGGGGCAGCGCTGCACGTCGCTCGGGAGCGCGATCGTCCATCGCGACGTCCACGACGACTTCGTGGAGCGGTTCTCGAAGGCCGTCGCGTCCTCGCCGATCGGCGATCCGTCCACCGACGTCCTCTACGGGCCGTTGATCGATGCCAGGTTCGCCGAGCGCTTCGAGGGTTGGCTCGGTCTGATCCGTGATCACCACACGGTCCTCGGCTCCAGCGGCACCGGGAGGATCACCCGCGACAACCCCCGCGAGGGGTTCGTCGGCGACCCGGAGGCTGGGCTCTTCTACCACCCCACGATCGTCGACGGCGTCACGCTCGACGACGACCTGTACCGAACGGAGACCTTCGGCCCCATCGTCGGGGTCGCTTCGTTCGACACCTTCGACGAGGCGATGGACCTCGCGAACGGCCACGGGTACGGCCTCTCCTCGTCGATCTACACGCGCGACCCGCTGCACGCGTTCCGTTTCCGCGAACGCATCACGGCGGGGATGGTGAGCGTGAACAACTCCACGAGCGGCGCCGAGGCCCACCTCCCGTTCGGTGGCAACGGCAAGAGCGGCAACGGCTCGCGGCAATCCGGCGTGTGGGTGCTCGACCAGTTCACCCGGTGGCAGGCGATGAACTGGGACTACTCCGGTCACCTGCAGAAGGCTCAGATGGATGTCGCCGACGTCGAGGCCGACCTGTCGTACCGACTGCCCGACGATCGACCCTAGGGGGTCGCCGACGCGGACGCGGTGGGCGAAGCGCTGGGGCTCGGGGAGGCGCCTGGCTCACCCGCGTCGCCCGACGCGAGGGCCGTCGCCTGCTCCACCGCCGCCTGGGCCGCTTCGATCTCCGACTGGTAGGTCCCCAGGTCACCGGCGACGAGGGCATCCTCGGCGTTCTGGAAGTGGTCGGTGGCCTGTGCGAGCAGCCGCTGGATCTGCTCCTCCACGGAGCCGGTGCCGCCGCCCGGGGGCTCCGGTCCTCCACCGGTCCCGCCCCCGGCGGCCAGCGCGATCGCTTCCTGCAGGTTGTCACCCACGAAGATGTTGCCGTCGCTGCCGTTCACCACGACCACGAACGTCAGCTGCGGGATCGCGGTCTCCTGCGCCGATCGAACGTAGACCGGCTGCACGTAGAGGAACGACTCCTCGATGGGGATCACGAGGAAGTCACCGAACAGAACGGTCGAACCCGTCTGGCCGAGCAGCGTCCGGCGTTGCGAGAACGCAGGGTCCTGATTGATCCGCGCGAAGACCTGGGACGGTCCCTCGATGTTCCGGCCCTCGGGGAACCCGAAGACGGTGACCTCCCCGTAGCTGGCGGGATCCGACGAAGCGCCCATCAGCGCCACCATGTTCACGCGGGTCGCCGGGACGAACGGGATGACCAGATTGAACCGCTCCGAGTCCTGACCCGGCAGGCGCGTCAACTGGTAGTACGGGCTCATCGACGTCGGCTCGGTCCCCGACTGCAGGGTGGGATCCGCGGGATCTGCCAGAAGTCGCGCTTCTGGTAGAAGGCGGCCGGATCCGTCACGTGGTAGTTCGCGTACTGGTGGGCCTGGACCTGGAACAGGTTCTCGGGGTACCGGAAGTGGTCTTGGAGAGCCGTGGGTACGTCAGCGTCCCACGGGGTGAAGAGGCCGGGGAACGCCTTGTTCCAGACCTGGATGATCGGCTCCTCCAGGTCGGCGTAGTACGTGATCGACCCGCTGTACGCGTCGACGACCGCCTTCACGGGGTTCCGCAGGTAGTTCGGGCTGCCCGCGAGGAGCCCGCCGGTCGCCGTCTCCACGTCGACCGCCTGCGAGTACGGGTACTGGTCGGTCGCAGTGTAGGCGTCCCAGATCCACACGGGCCGACCGTCGACGACGGCGAAGTACGGGTCGTAGTCGAAACCGAGGAACGGTACCGGTTTGCGAACGCGTGACTCGATGTCCCGGTAGATCAGGATCCGGCTCTCGGGGGTGATGCTGTTCGACACCAAGAGGTTGTAGTCGCGGAACTGCCACGCGAAGAGCGCTCGCGTGAAGAGGTTGGACAGCTGGATCTCCCCGGTGCCTTCGTAGGGCAGGCTCTCGGGAGCACCTGAGAAGTCGAGCTCGTCCGTCGTGGTCCCGACCACGACGAAGGCGACATCGTCGCCCTCCCCGAAGTAGACGCGAGGCTCCTCCATCGCGGGCTGGCCCTCCGGCGGCAGGTTCTCCAGGGTGAACGCCGGTTGACCTTCCGAGGTCGCCGCGTTCACCTGGGCGGCGACGGCCCCGTACCCGTGGGTGTACGCGAGGTGCACGTTCTGCCAGGTCTGCGCAGAGGGATCGAGGCCGGACTGCGCGATCTCGCGCGGCGCGACCTGGAGCACCCGGCGCTCGCCGTCGATCACGTAGCGATCCACGTCGACGTCGAAGAAGTCGTAGTACTGCCGGAAGCGTTCCAGCGATTGGAAGTTCTCGAGCATGATGGGCTTGCCGCGCCACAACCGGATGTTGCTCACCGTGGGGGCGTTCGCCGCCAGCTGGGTCGCGGAGAGGGGACCACCCACGTTGCGCTGTTCCGGCACGAATCTGTCGAGTCCGAACGCCTCCTGTGTCGCGGCGATGTTGTCCGCGATGTACTCCTGCTCCAAGCCTTGCTCGTTCGGCTCCACCCGGAACCGCTGGATGAACGCCGGGTACGCGGTCCCCAGCAGGACCGAGGCGAGGACCAGCAGCCCCACCGCGATGAGCGGCAGGCTCCACTGCCGGAGACGGATGTTCAGGAAGAACAGGACCGCGCAGATGACGGCGACGATCACGAGGAGGTTGAGCGCCGGCAGCTGTGCGTGCACGTCCGTGTACGACGCTCCCTCGACCACGCCTCGCTTCGACGTCAGGAGGTCGTAGCGGCCGAGCCAGTAGCCCCATGCCTTGACGAGCATGATGAGCCCGAGGAGCACGGACAGGTGCGCGCGCGCTGCCGGCGTGACCTTATCGGCGAAGGCGGGCGCGGCGGGCCGGATGCCGCCCCAGAGCACGTGGGCGATCGCCACCAGGATGGTCACCCCCACGAGCGCCGAGAAGAGCCACCCCTGGAGGAACCGCAGCCACGGCATCGTGAAGATGTAGAAGGCGGGGTCCTTGTGGAACAGGGGGTCGGGGTTCCCGAACGTGATGCCGCTCGAGTTCCTCCAGAGCAGGAACGTCTGCCATTCGCCCGCCACCCCGATGCCCACGAGCAGGCCCAGGAGGATCGCCCCGAGCGGGATGAGCCAGCGCAGGAACGGGTCCGAGAGGTCGCGGATCCGGTCCAAGGCCTCTTGATCCGGCGTGAGCACCCGGGTCGTCGGCCGCAGACGGCGCGCGATCACGAGGTTCACGTACAGCAAGAGCGCGAACAGCAGACCGAACACGGCGCCCAGCTCGACCTTGGTCCACAGGGTCCGCCAGAAGACCGACCGCTGCCCGATCTCCTCGAACCACCAGAGATCGATCACGAAGCCGGACAGCGCCGACAGGAGGATGAACAACGCGACCGCCGCGCCGATGAGCACGAGCGGCCAACGACGCGTTCTCCCGCCGAGGCGGACGGTCGACATCAGAACGGTTCCCCTCCGAGGCGCCGCGGGAGCGGCTCCACCCCAAGCCTACTGCAGGGCCCCGTTCACGCGGCGGCCGGCGCCGCCTCGAGGGCGTCGAGAGCTTCCTGGAACGTGGAGACCGACACGACCTGCATCTCGCCCGTGTCGACGCCTTCGAGCTCCGGCATATTGTCCGCAGGAGCCAGGAACAGGGTGGCCCCCGATCGTTCCGCCGCGACCACCTTGTCCCGGATGCCACCGATCGGATACACGGTGCCGTCCTGGTCGATCTCTCCGGTCCCCGCGATCGTCCTGCCGTCCGTGAGGTCACCGGGGGTGAGCAGCTCATAGAGACCCACGGCCCACATCAGGCCGGCCGACGGCCCGCCGACGTCGCCAGTCTCGATCGTGACGTCGAAGGGGAACTCGTCTTGGAGGACGACGCCGACGAGTCGCTCACCACCCTCGCCGCACGGCTCTCGAACGAAACGGGCACGCTCGCGTTCGCCGTCGACATCGACGACGAACCTGAGCTCGTCGCCGGGACCGGCTTCGTCGATCGCGGCCGACGCGTCGGCCTGCGATCTGATCGGCTGGCCGTCGATAGCGACGATGACGTCGCCCGGGAAGAGCTCCCCATCGGCGGGACATCCGGGCGCGGTCGCCTGGACGAGCGCTCCGCGGCCATGCTCCTCCGGATAGTCCTCGAGGAGCGCGAGCACCACGGTCGTCGCGTCGATCTTGCTCGTGTCCATCTGCGAGATCGAGCGCTGGCTCTCGACCTCGCGGGGAACCTGCGGTGGATACACGACGTCCTCGGCCACGATGACCTCGTAGGGGTCCAACCAGGCCAAGAGGGCACCGAACGCGGTCAGGGGCTTGGTCCGCACCGTGGTCCACAGGAGCGCGCCCGCCGGATCGTAGCGCTCCCGGTCGTCGAATCGGATCAACGGCGTGACCTCGCGCGCGGGTCCGGGGCCCTGCGCGTAGTACGGGATCTGCACCCACATCGAACCGATGGCCAGCACGATGGCGACGGCCAGCAGCACGGTCCCCACGGGGTGCCGCTGCGGCCAGGACGGGCGGGACACGTCCGGGATCGGGGTCGGGGCGGAGGGCTCCATGTCGTCGCGAGCCATGGTACGGGCGCCTCCGGCGAACGCCGCGAGGTTGCGCGACCCTCGGGGTATGGCGCGCTAGGCTCGAACCGTGATGTATCTGCTCGTGGTGATGCTGGCCGCGGGGGTCGGCGCGGCCGTGTACCTCGGGTCGCTGCGCGCCGGCTCGGCCGGCGGCGACGGAGGTTTCGGTCCCGAGGCGGAGACGGCGCCGCCTCCGGTCGCTCCTCAGGGCGGGGCGTACGTGCCGGTGACCATCACGCGCTCGGACTGGCAGACACGCCTCACCGGCTTCCTGGGCCTGCTGATCATGGTGGCGGTCGGCTCCGTGGTGCTCGCGGTGACGCTCTACGTGTCCGTCTCACTCCTCGTCGGCCTGTTCGGCGGCTCGGGAGACGGTGCCGCGGTCCCCGTCCAGTAGCGCGGTCAGTCGGATTGCGGCGTCAGATCGCGGAGCTCGCGGACGAGATGCTGCGAGAGCAGGTCGTCGTCGCGCAGGCGCATCTCCAGGTTCACCCACCCGGCCCACGTGGCGAGTGCCTCGCGCGTGGCCTCGTCGAAGACCCCGCTGTGGCCGCCGGTGTCGTACCCGAGCGCGGTGAGGCGGCGCTGCAGGTCGGCCACGAGCTCCGGTGTCGCTTCGAGCAGGGGGTCGGTCCGGATCGAGCATGGTGTCGTCCCACACCGCGAACAGGCGGGCCAGCTCGTTCGCGGCTTCCGGGTGATCGTCGACCCGCAGATCGATGTAGCGGTCGTTGCGACCCTCGTAGCCGCCCGCTTCACGCACGACGAGGAGGGCGGCCGACTGCCGCCCGCGACGGTCCCCTCCCGCCTCATCGCCGGCGAGGAGTGCGGCCAGGAGGCGATCGCTCAGCTCCCCCTCGGTCTCCCCGTATGCGCGGACCATGGCGTCGACCACGTCGGCCCCCACGAGGATGTTGCCCTGCACCGCCACGACGTCTCCCGTCCGCCCACCGGCCCAGTCGACGCAGGACGCGCCGGTGAAGGTGGCGACGCCGCCGCGCGCGTCGACGGCGCCAACCTGCCGGTCGTCGCGACCTTCGTCGGCCTCGACCACCGCGTCGATCGCTTCGGCGGCGCTCATGCCTTGGCCCATCAGCCCCAACCCTTCGGGGCCGAAGGCCGTGTTGGCCCATGCCTGGGTGGCGACCGCGCCGATCCCCGCTTTCGCCCACGGCACGACCGCGCCCACGCACGGGAACTTCGACGCGACCGCGACCCCCAGGTCGCCGCTCGTCGGGTCGAACGCCACGATCGAGAACGTCATGCGTGCACCTCCACGGGTCGGTCTATCGCCGTCGGACGAGTTGGAACGCCGATCGGTACTCCTCGAGATGCTCGAGCATGGTGCCGGCGCCGAGCACCACGGTCTCGAGCGGCCGCTCCGTGATGTGCACCGGCACCTCGCACTCCTGCGCGAGCCGCAGGTCCAAGCCCTTCAGGAGACTCCCGCCCCCCGTGAGGAACATCCCGGTCTCCAGGACGTCGTGCGTCAGCTCGGGTGGAGCCTCCGCCAGGGTCCGGCGGGCGGTGGCCACGATCCGGCCGATCGGTTCGGCCATCGCCTGACGGACCTCGTCCTCGTCGACCTTGACCTCCACCGTGTTGCCCGTCGCGAGCTCCCGGCCCAAGACGATGGCGGCCCGTCCGGTCCCCGCGGGGAACGCCGAGCCGATGGCGATCTTGAGCTCTTCGGCGGCCATCTCGCCGATCGCGACGCCGTACCGCGCTCGCAGGTGCTCCTGGATCGCGGCGTCGAGGTCGAAGCCGCCGACCCGCATGGCGTGCCCCGACACCACGCCCCCCATCGAGACGATCGCCATCTCCGACCTGGCGCCGCCGATGTCGGCGATGAGGTTGCCCACGGGCTCGTGCACCGGGAGGCCGGCGCCGATCGCCGCGGCGAGCGGTTCCTCCACGAGCGTCACGTGCTTGCCGCCGGAGAAGCCCACCGCCTCCTCGATCGCCCGCTTCTCGACCTCGGAGCTCTCCGACGGGACGCACACCACGACGCGGGGCCGGGAGAAGCGAGCCACGCCCACCTGCCGCAGGACCGCCTCGACGAAGCGCTGGGTGAGATCGAACTCCGTGATCGTCCCTTCCCGGAGCGGCCGGACCCCCACGACGTGACCGGAGTCGCCCCCGATCATCCGACCGGCGTCGTCGCCGATCGCCACGAGCTGCCCGGTCCCCGTGTGCAGCGCCACGATCGTCGGCTGGTCGAACACGATCCCGTCGCCCAGCCGGTAGACGAGCGTGTTCGCGGTGCCCAGGTCGATGGCCAGGTCGCGGCCCACGGCTCAGGCCCCCATGACCCAGTGGGCGTCACCCGAGGCGAGCGACTCCTTCTTCCAGATCGGCACATCGACCTTCAGGCGTTCGATCCCATGCCGGCAGGCGTCGAACGCTTCGGCGCGATGCGCCGACGAGACCGCGACGACGACGCTCGCTTCGCCGATCCCCAGGTATCCGCGGCGATGCAGCAGTGCCACCTTCCCGACCGGCCAACCCTGGAAGAGCTCGTCGGCGATCTCGCCGAGCCGGGTCATCGCCAGCTCGTCCCACGCCTCGTAGGTGATGCCGGTCACGACGCCTTCGTGCCCGTGGTCGCGGACGGTGCCGACGAACACGCACGTCGCGCCGGCAGCGGGGTCGGCCACGAACGCGAGCGCTTCATCCACGGAGAGGGGATCGGCCGTGACACGCACCAGGAGACGATCGGGGGCGGACACGGGCGCCATCGTAGCGTGGGGACGTCGTACCCTGGCTCCCATGGACACCCCTCCCGGCTTCCCCTTCGGCATGGACCCCGAGGCACTGCGCGACGCTCCGCTCTTCCGCGAGCTGCAACGCGTCATGGCGTCGTCGAGCGGTCCGGTGAACTGGGAGCTCGCCCGGCAGGTGGGCATCGCGACGGCGGTCGAGGGTGGACACGACGCTGTCCCCACCGAGGAGGATCACCGCCAGCTGGAAGAGGCGGTGCGGGTGGCCGAGCTGCAGGTGGCCAGGTTCACAGGGCTCGAGGCGCCCGGCGACGTGGCGCGCGTGCGCGCCATCCGCCGGGCGGAGTGGGTGACCGCGAACGCGGAGTCGCTGCAAGGCTTGCTGGAGCCGGCGGCTCGCCGGATGGGCGAGGCGCTCGAGCGGTCGCTCCGCGAGCAGATGCCGGCCGACCTCGGCTCCATGGGCGGTCTGCTCGCGCAGCTCGGCCCCCTGCTCCAGGGCACGCAGGTCGGGCAGGTCCTCGGCGTCTTGGCCCAGCACGTGCTGGGCCAATACGACGTGGCCGTCCCTCGCGAAGGACCGGGCACCCTGCTGTTCGTGGTCCCTAACATCGCGGCCTTCGAGAAGGACTGGTCGCTCGACCCGGTCGAGTTCCGCACCTACGTCGCGCTGCACGAGGTGACCCACCGGTTCGAGTTCGCGCAGCCGTGGGCGCGCGCCCGGTTCGTGGAGCTGGTCGACGACTTCCTGGCGACCGTGACGATCGACGTCGCAGCCATCCAGGAGCGGTTCGCGGGCATCGATCCGAGCGACCCCGAAGGTCTCGAGCGGGCGCTCGGCGGGGAGCCGGACGGCGCCCTGTTCGGCGCCGTCCTCGATGACGAGCAGCAGCTCAAGCTCGCGAGGATCCAGGCGTTCATGGCCGCGGCGGAAGGCTACGGCGACCACGTGATGCACGGCGTCGGCTCGCAACTCCTGTCGTCGTATCCGCGGATCACCGAGGCCATGAAGCGCTACCGGGAGAGCGAGGTCGGCGATCCGGTCTTCGAACGGCTCCTGGGCGTGGACATGAAACGCGAGCAGTACGAGCTGGGACGTCGCTTCTGTGACCGGGTCGTGGAGCTCACCGACGAGCCGACGCTGTCGCTGATGTGGGCATCGGCCGAGGCGCTCCCCTCGCTGGTCGGAGCTCGACGAGCCCACGCTCTGGCTCTCCCGCACCGTGTGACGGCGGTGGCGATCCGGCCGTACGGCGGGTGGGACGACCTCCGCGCGATGCAGGCGGTGTGCTCGGCGAGGTTGCTCGCCTCGCCCGGACGGACCGCGGCCCACCCGGGCGACATCGCCTGGTGGGTGGGATGGCCCCCGAGCCCCCCGGACCGTCTCGCCCAGATGTTCCTGCTGTGGGAAGACGACGACGACGTGATCGGGTTCGCCTCGTTCGATCCCGACAAAGGGGACTTCTCGGTGTTCGTGACCCCTGCGCTCACGGACAGCCAAGCAGCCGTCGACTTCGAGGACGTCGCCCTGGCGTGGGCGTCCCGCGGAGACGTTCCCGTGCGATGGATCGAGTTCGAGGACGAGACCGCCGCTGTCGAGCGATGGCGTGGTCGCGGATTCCGACCCACCGATGAGGGCTACCTCAACCTCACACGAGCCTTCGAGGACCTGGACCGCCGAGCGGAAGCGGACGACCGGGTCCGACCGGTGGGCGACGACGACGTCGACGATCGCGCCTCGGTCACGCACGCGGCGTTCGGCAGCCCGAAGCCGTTCGAGGAGTATTCGGCGAACTACGCCGCCTTCCGCGGGTCGCCCGCCTATCCGCACGGATGGGATCTGCTCTTGAGCGACGAGGATGGTCGGGCCGCCGCGTGCTGCATCGCCTGGCCCGATCCCGTCAGCCGGGCGGGGACGTTCGAACCGGTCGCGACGCACCCAGATCTGCATCGTCGCGGGTATGGCGAAGCGCTGCTACGGGACGGGTTCCGCCGGTTCGCGGCCGCCGGCATGACGTACGCGATCGTCGGCGTCGACCTCGACAATCCCGGCGCCGAGGCTCTCTACCGCTCGGTGGGGTTCCTGCCCGACCGGGTACCTGCGCGTGCACGCCCGGCCCTGAGTGTCCAGCCCCGCGCCGGGCTCTCTCTCGCACCGCCTCGGTCGACTATCCTCTGCCCCCGATGGAACCGATCGGTGAGCTGGTCGCCGCGGCCGTGGTCGACAAGCGTGTCTGGGATGCCTATGGCGAGACCTCGCCCGACGGGATCTACCTGAGCGGTCAGCCCGGCCCCGCGCTCCCCTTCGTGATCTTCCGGGCGTGGAAGATCCCGGTCGGCTTCGTGCAGGAGGAGGTCCGCTTCTTCGGACCCTCCGGTCGGATGGTCTACCGGTGGGGCCCGGCGTACCGGCGCATGGCGGGCATGTTCGATCTCACCACGGAGCTCGATGAGGTGCACGACGCCCTGTTCGACGAGAGCGGCACCTACGTGGCCTCATTCATCGTGGACGAGCAGGTGGTCGGCGAGATCGAGATGCCCGTCTTCGTGCAGGTGGCCGCCGCCAAGCTCCCCAAGGACACCGAGGACGGGCTCAAGAAGTCGGACGTGATCTGGGTCGGTGTGGAGCGGTCCGACGGGGAGCGGATCATGGTGCCGGCGTGGTTCGCCTACAAGAACGGCAAGCTCTACCTGCTCTCGCAGCGTGAACCGGGCCCCGAGGAGCAGACGATCCCCGGCGTGGGGAAGGCACAGGAGATGGTGGTGGTGACCCGACGCAAGGGTCGCGACACCTCGCTCGAGGAGTTCCGCGCCGCGCCGCGCGTGCTCGAGGGGCCGGAGTGGGAAGAGGCGGCGAAGCTGCTCGTCGACCGGCGGCGTTCGCGCAACGGCCCTCCGAACGAATCGCTCACGCGCTGGCGCGGGTCCGCGGACATCCTCGAGCTGACGCCGAACGTGCCTGCGTCCGTATAGCTCGGGCGGTCGCTCGACGGGATCGGCGTGGGCGCAGTGTCAGCAAGTTGACAGAAGGGTCGGGTGCCCACGCGGCTCCGTGTCAGGATCCTCACGACGATGACCTGGGTCGTCGTCGGTAGATACCTGATACGGAGCGGCGTCGCGATGATGGCCGCCTGTCAGGTACCTGACGGTAGCGGCGACCGGAGCATGAACGCCTGCTCTCGCGTGTCGGACCCCCGGGATATGAAGTACCTCGGATGTGTGACGGCACCTTCATGGCCAACGGCTGGCGCGTCATGATCGAGACCCGCCGGGTTCAACACCGCTTCGAGGTCGCCGTCGACCGAGCCCTCCGCGCCCGTGGGATCTCGTACGCACAGTTCCGAGCCCTCGAGCTCCTTCTCCAGCAGCCCGATCTGCACGCCTCTGAACTCGCCCGGAGACTGCGTCTCAGTCGACAGAGTGTCGCCTCCACCATCGAGAAGCTCGAGCGCGTCGACCTGATCGAGGTCGAGCGCGAGCAGGCACGCAAGTACGTGACCCCCAGCCCCCTCGCCCGAGAAAGGGTGGGACGGCTCCGTCGGAACATCGAGGAGTATCTCCAGGCCATCGAAGGGGAGCTCACGCCGGCCGGCTGTGGTCAGCTCGTGACGCTCCTGCGGCCGCGCCGACGGCTCGCTCACCGCCCCGCTCACGGACCCATGGTGGCTCGACCCCTGAGCGTCACACGCTCATCGGGCGGCCCACCGCGGCAGCCACGGCGGCCATCTGACGCCCGAGCTCCTCGATCTCCGACGGGAGCAGCGCCTGCGGACCGTCGCACAGGGCGTGCTCGGGATCGGGGTGGACATCGATCATCACGGCGTCGGCGCCCGCCGCGACCGCCGCCAGCGCCATCGGCGCCACCAGATGCCGCTTCCCCACCGCGTGCGACGGATCCACCATCACCGGCAGGTGCGATTCGTGCTGGGCCACCGCCATCCCCGCCAGATCGAGCGTGTTGCGCGTCGCCGGCTCGAACGTCCGGATCCCCCGCTCGCACAGGATGATCTCGGAGTTCCCTCGCTGCGCCACGTACTCGGCCGCCTGCAGCCACTCGTCGATCGTCATCGCGAGCCCGCGCTTCAGCATCACCGGCCGTGAGGTCAGGCCGCACTCCTTCAGCAGCTCGAAGTTCTGCGCGTTGCGCGTCCCGACCCGGATGCAGTCGGCCACCTCGGCCACGTGCTGGACCTGCGACACGTCGACGACCTCGACGACGATCGGCAGACCGGTCTCCCGCCGGCACTCCTGCAGGATCTCCAACCCGCGCTCGCCGAGCCCCTGGAACGAATAGGGCGAGGTCCTCGGCTTGAAGACATCGCCCCGCAGGATCGTCGCGCCGGCGGCCTTCGCCGCCTTCGTGGCCGCCATGGCTTGGTCCTCGTTCTCGACGGCGCACGGACCCGCGATGATCGTGAACGACCGCCGCCCCACGGCCGCCGACCCCACCTGCACCATGGTGGCGTCCGGGTGCAGGTCCCGCGCCACCATCTTGTAGGCCTTGCCGACCTTGATCACGTGGTCCACGCCGGTGAGCTGCGCCCACGGGATCGCCTGGAACCGCTCGGTGTCGCCGACCAGACCGACCACCGTGTGGACGGCGCCGCGGGACACGAACGCCTCGCCGCCGAGGTTGCGGACCTTCTCGCAGACCTGCTCGATGTCCGCGTCGGTGGCGTCCTGCGTCATCACGACGACCATGTGGTCGAACCTCCTCGTCGGCCCGATCCGTGCGGCCCGGGGACGACGAACCCCGGGCGATTCGGCCCGGGGTCGCTGGCTGGGTGGCGGCTGGCGACTACGCCGGGCAGGGCCCGAAGTAGAAGAACCAGAAGCCGTCGGCGTGCTGCATGTCGGCGGCCATGGTGACAGACGGCCCCGCCGCCTGGCAAGGACCGTGAGAGCGCGCCGGGGACGCATCGTGCCACGTGGGCTAGCATCCGGAGGCGATGACCCTCAGCGTCCTCGACCACCCGCTCGCCAACGACCTACTGTCGAGGCTCCGCGACAAGGGGACGGACCCGGCCCAGTTCCGCTCCCTGACGCGCCGCCTCGGCTGGTTGCTCGTCCTGGAGGCCACGAGGATCCTGGCGACCGACGCGGCGACCATCGAGACCCCGATGGAACCGACCGAGGGCAAGCACCTCGCCGAGAAGCTCGTGGCGGTGCCGGTGCTCCGCGCGGGGCTCGGCCTCCTCGACGCCGCCACGGATCTGTATCCGGACACGATCGTGGGCTACCTCGGGATGGAGCGCGACGAGGTCACGTTGGAGCCGCGCGACTACTACGCGAAGCTCCCGACCATGGAGGGCCGTCGAGCCCTGGTCCTCGATCCGATGCTCGCCACGGGTGGCTCCGGCGCGGCAGCGGTCACGCACATCAAGGGGCATGCGAACCCGAAGTCGATCTCGTTCGTCTGTGTGGTGGCTGCCCCCGAAGGGATCGCGCGGATGGAGAGCGAACACCCCGACGTCCCGATCGTCACGGCGGCGCTCGACCGCCAGCTGAACGACGTCGGGTTCATCCTGCCCGGCCTGGGTGACTTCGGCGACCGCCTGCACGGAACGCTCTGACGCCGGAACGGATCGAGCGGCGCATGGAACCGCCGAGCCCTAGAGCGCGCTGCCGCCCTCGTACGCCCGGCCGGCCGCTGCCGGCGGCCGGACCCTCCCGACGAACCCGGCGATCGCCACGATCGTGACGATGTACGGGATCATCCGGATGAATTGGGGCGGCAGGAGGCTGATCAGCGGCGCATCGTTCAACCGCAACGGGATGGCCTGGGCGAATCCGAACAACCAGGCGAAGAACATCAGCCGGATCGGGTTCCAGTTCGACAGGATCAGGGCGGCGAGCGAGATGAACCCGAGCCCGAGGGTCTGTCCTTCCCGCCAGTTGCCGATCTCCTCGACGGCCAGGAAGGCGCCGGAGAGACCGGCGAGGGCGCCGGAGAGGAGCACGCCCTCGTACCGGTACGCGGACACACGAACACCGAGCGACCGCGCGGCCTCGGGGTTCTCACCGCACGACCGCAGCCGCAGTCCCCATCGGGTGCGGTACAGCGAGTACCACACCGGGAACACGAGCAGGGCCGCGAAGAGCACCATGGGCGAGAGACCCGAGAATGTCCTGCCGAGGTTGGCCGGGAGGTCGGATAAGCCCGGCACGTTGAGGATCGGGAGGTGTGGGCCGCCGGGGTCGGATTGCGTGGCTTGCCCGTTGAAGAACGTGGAGCTCAGGAAGCGCGCGAGACCGATGGCCACGAGGTTGATCACGACGCCCGACACGATCTGGTCGACGCGGAACGTGATCGTCGCCGTGGCGTGGATCAGGGCGAACAGGGCACCACAGAAGGCGCCGAAGAGTAGGCCGAGGATCACGCTCCACTCGCCCCAGCCGAGGCCGTCGGGGGCCGCGTCGGCGAAGAACCGGGCCCCGAAGGCGCCCGTCACGGTGCCGATGATCATCAGTCCTTCGAGGCCGATGTTCACGATGCCGGACCGTTCGCTGTACAGACCCCCGAGCCCGGTCAGGTAGATGATCGTGAAGTACGTGAACGAGATCTGCAGCGCGACCGCGATGTCGACGAGCGTCATCTATCGGTCCTCCTTGGCGAGACCCTCGATATCCTCGGCGTCCGCCGAGTCTTCGAGCGATCCCACCTCGCCCGCTCGTTGGAGCTGTCGCGCCGCGAGCCGTCGCTTCGCGATCTGGTACGTGATCACCACGCTCAGGATCAAGATCCCCTGCAGGATGATCACGAACTCGCGCGGCACGGTGGTCTCGATCTGGAGCGCGACCTCGCCTCGGGACAGCACGGCCCACAGGATGGCCGCGAAGATGATCCCGATCGGGTTGTTCTGTCCGAGGAAGGCCACCGCGATCCCCGTGAACCCCAAGACCGCGACATAGTTCAGTCCGAGGTAGCCGCGATCCGCCAGGATCTGCTGCATCCCGATCAGGCCCGCCAGGGCGCCCGAGATGAGGAACAGCCGCAGCTGCGTGCCGCCGATCGAGATCCCACCGGCGCGCGCCGAGCCGGGGGACGACCCGATCGCGCGAGCCTCGTACCCCAGACGTGTCCGCCGGAGGAGGAACCAGACGACGATCGCAGCCGCGATGGCCAGGAGGAGGAGCCAGGACAGGTGGGCGCCTCTGGAGACGCCGAACCTCTCCCCGATATCGCCGACGAGCGCGGTGTCGGGGAACACGTCGGTCCGGAGATCGACGTTCTGGCCCTCCGGGATGTTCTGGGCCTTCAGCGGGAAGTTGACCGCCCAGGCGAGGAAGCTCACCGCGATGCCGTTCAACATGATCGTCGTGACGACCTCGTGCGCCCCGGTCTTCACCTTGAGGACGCCCGGGATGGCGGCGTAGACCATGCCGCCGAGCATCGCCACGAGCAGCACCCCTGCCACGTGCAGGCCGCCGGGGAGGAAGTCGAGGTTGAGCGCCGCCCAGGCCCCGGCCACCATGGCGACGAGGTACTGGCCCTCGACCCCGATGTTGAACAGGCCACCCTTGAAGCAGACGGCGACCGCCAGTGCCGAGAAGATGAGCGGCGTGGCGATCGCGAGGACGTACCCGAAGTTACTCACGGAGCCGAACGAGAAGTCGAAGATCGCCTTGTACACCTGAGCGGGGCTCTCGCCGTACCCCACGATCAAGACGGCGCCCAGGCCCAGTGCGATGAGGAGCGAGACGAGGAGCGCGAGGAACTGACCCGCGAACCGCTCGAGCCGGTCCGAGCGGATCCGTGCGGCAGCGTGATCGGGGGCCGCGGTGACGGTGGCCATCAGCCGCCTGCCCCTTCGCGGACCCCCCCGAGCATGCCCGCGCCGATCTCCTCGGGCGGAGCATCGGGTGGGAACTCGCCGGTGATCCTGCCCTCGTAGAGGGTCACGATGCGGTCCGACAACGCGTAGATCTCATCCAGCTCGGCCGAGATCAGAAGGACGGCCCTGCCGGCGGCCTTCTGCTCCAGGATCTGCGTCCAGACGAACTCGATCGCGCCGACGTCGAGCCCACGCGTGGGCTGCGCGGCGACCAAGAGCCGCGGGTCGGTCTCGAGCTCGCGGGCCAGGATCAGCTTCTGCTGGTTCCCCCCCGACAGGGTGCTGGCGGTGACGTCGATGCTGCGGGTCCGGACATCGAACAGCTTCACGAGCCTCGACGCCAGGTCCTTGATCTTCTTGATGGAGAGGACACCGAACCGATTCATGAACTCGGGGTCGTCGTGACGGCCGAGCACGCTGTTCTCCCAGAGCGTCATGTCGAGCACGAGGCCCTGGTCGTGCCGATCCTCGGGGATATACGCGACGCCGGCGTTGCGGACCTCCTGCACCGTCCGACCGCCGATCAGGGATCCCTCGAGCGCGATCGTGCCTCCGGCGGGCTGCCGGAGCCCGATCAGCGCCTCCGCGAGCTCTCGCTGACCGTTCCCTTCGACCCCGGCGACCCCCAGGATCTCGCCGCCGCGGACCTCGAGGTCGATCCCGTTCAGCTTCCCCTCCCCCGTGAGGCCCTCCACCCGCAACACCGGCTCGCCGAGCTCCACCTGCGGCTTCGTCAGCCGGAACAGAACCGGGCGACCCACCATCATCTCGGCCAGCTTGGCCTTCGAGGTCTCTGCCGGTGTGGTCTCGCCGACCACGGCGCCACGGCGGAGCACCGTGATGCGGTCGGCGATCTCGAGGACCTCGTCGAGCTTGTGACTGATGAACACGATCGTCTTGCCGGACGCGCTGAGCTGGCGGAGGTTGTCGAACAGGTCCTTCGCCTCGGCAGGTGTGAGGACCGCCGTGGGCTCATCGAGGATGAGGATCTTCCACCCCCCGGTAGAGGGCCTTCAGGATCTCGACCCTCTGCTCCTCGCCCACGGAAAGGTCCTCGACCAGCGCGCGCGGGTCGATCTGGAACCCGTACGAATCGGCGAGCGCGTTGACCTTCGCCTCGGCGGCGGTGCGATCGAGGATCGCGCCATCCTCGTCGCCGAGGATGATGTTCTCGGTCACGGTGAAGGGGTCCACCAGCACGAAGTGCTGGTGGACCATGCCGATCCCGAGGGCGATCGCGGCCCTCGGACTCGCGATCTTGGCTTCCTGCCCACGGACCACGATGCGTCCGCCGTCGGCCGGATACATCCCGTAGAGGACGCGCATCAGCGTGGACTTGCCGGCCCCGTTCTCCCCGATGAGTGCGTGAATCTCTCCCGGCCGCAGCTCCAGTGAGACGTCGTCGTTCGCCAGCACACCGGGGAACCGCTTCGTGATGTGCTCGAGGATGACGAGGGGCGGGGCGCTGCCGCGCCCCGCCCCTCCGTCGTCGACCATCGGGTCTCTGATCCTCGTCCCGTGCTTACGGCTCCGCCGGAACGACGATGTCGCCGTCGATGATCTGCTGCTTGAACGCGTCGAGCTGCTCGTTGATGTCAGCCGTCATCTCTTCCGCGTTCGACTGCGAGTAGTCGACGCCACCTTCAGCCATCCCGAAGACCACGGGCCCGCCGGTGAAGGTGCCTTCGTTCTGCGCCTTGATCGCGTTGTAGACGGCGGTGTCCACCCGCTTGATCATGGAGGTCAGGATCAGCGGCTGCTGCTCGGCGCTGGCCGTCAGGTACTGGTCCGAGTCCACGCCGATCGCCAACTTGTTCGCGTTGACGGCGGCGTTGAACAGACCCGCCCCGGATGCGCCGGAAGCGTGATACACGATCTCCGCGCCGTTGTCATACATCTTGGTGCTGAGCGCCTCACCCTTGATCGGATCGTTGAACGCCTCGACCGAGTCACCGATGTACTCGACCAGCACCTTGATGTCGGGGTTGATCGCCTCGGCGCCGGCCGTGTAGCCGGCCTCGAACTTCGCGATCAGCGGACCGGTCTGGCCCCCGAGGAAACCGATCGTGTCGCAACCGCACTTGATGGCGGCCGCAGCGCCCACGAGGAACGAGCCTTCGTTCTCCTTGAACGTGTAGTCGGCCACGTTCGGGATGGCCTCCGGGTCGTTCGCCAGGCCACAGGCCGTCCCGCAAGTCGCGTACCCGTCCACGATCATGAAGCTCGTGTCCGGGTAGTCCGGCGCGATCTCGTTCATGAACGGCGAGAACGCGAACCCCACGCCGATGATCAGGTCCTTCCCGGCGTCGGCGAGCGCCTGCACGTTCTGCTCCCGGTCCGACCCCGTGGCGTTCGCCTCGTTGATCGTGACGTTGTCCTCGCAGACGAGGCTCTCGGCGATCGCCTGCTGCAAACCGGTGTTCGCCGAGTCGTTGAACGACTTGTCACCGAGACCACCGACGTCGAACGCGACACCGACGGTCGATCTCCGACGCACACTCGGGCGGTGCGCTCGTGCTGCCCGTCCCCGACCCCGTCCCCGGGCTGCTGGAATCGTCGCTGCACGCGGCTGCGACCATCGCCAGGACCACGAGTGGCAGGGCGAGTGAGCGAAGCCACTTCGCCATGCGTTCCCCTCCCGTTCCGTCCATCTTCCTGACCCGTGCTTCGGGCCGGGCGAAGCCTATCCTGCGGCGGCCCCCGCCGACCGTCAAACCGGTGAACCGAGGGCCCGTGGGAGACTACGGGATCGGGCGGTCCCCCGGATGGACCCGGCGGACGAGGGGAGGGCAGGAGGGATGGACGACGATCCCGCTGATCCTCGAGGCGCTCCGTGACCGTGTCGAGGCGTCGCCGTTCCATGCTGCGTTCGGCGTCCAGGTCGACGCGGCGACCGCGGGGACGGTGCGGTTGTCGTGGGAGGCTCGGCCGCAGGACCTCAACCTGCAAGGTCTGGTGCACGGCGGTCTGCTCGCGACCCTGGCCGACATGGCGATGGGGCTCGCGGTGCGGACCGCCCTCGAGCCCGGTCGGCGACACGTGACCATCGAGCTCAGCGTCCGGTACCTGCTCCCGACCGCCCCGGGTCGGGTGACCGCGGAGGGGCGCGTCGCGCGGGTGGGGACCCAGATCGCCTTCGCCGACGCGGACGTTCAGGATGCGAAGGGACGATCGGTCGTGCGCGCGAGCGGCACCTACTCGGTCACGTCCGAGCGACCTCGTTCCTCACGCGATCAGTAGTCCACATCCATCGCGCCCATGGCGTCGGCGATCTTCGTGAGGACGCCTTGCAGCCCGAGGAGCAGGCCCATGTTCCCGGCCACCTTGATCTTCCCCATCATGAACCCGGTGACCGGCGACAGCTCTCGCTTGGCCAGGGCCACCGACGTGTCGTAACTCTGCGAGATGGTGGCGTCGGGAGACTCCAGGTCGCCGATGCCCATCGAGATGACGCCGTTCTCCAGCTGGGTCCAGTAGTGCGTCTCACCGTCGGGGCCGGAGATCGACCTGTCTGGATCGTGCAGGTCGCCGATGCGGCGGCCTCCCCGAAGGCGGGATCGGCGTTCAGCTGCGCGGTCAGGGCGTCGGTCCATTCCTGGGAGAGGAACTTCACAACCACGGTCCTCACTTCCATCGTCGGGGATCAGGCCGCACCGAGGATAGCCGTGTGACGCGGCACGGGATCGGCCCGCCCCCTCGGGCACGTTGGATCACGCGGCGGGCAACCGGCCTTCGGGATGGACATGGTCCCCCATGAGCCGCAGGGCGTGGACGGTCCGGCTCCACGACTCTCGGAGCTCGGTCCGGAGAGCGTCCGACGGCCACGCGCGGCCGAGGGTGTCGGCGACCGGCAGGATGCGCCAGGTCCCCTCCTCGACGCGGGTCGGAACGAACGAGACGTCACGGATCCGCCAATCGTCCCCCCTCCTCGTCGCCTCCGCGAGAAGCACCACCCCGTCGGCCACCGCTTCCGTCCCCAGGCTGGAGGTCATGCCCGAGACGAGGTTGCCCAGACCGTAGGCGACCCAGGTTCCGTGCTGCCGATGGAGCGGCTGGACGACGTGTGCATGGTGTCCGACCACCAGGTCGATGTCGGGCGACCGGCTGAGCTGGTCGGCCACCGCCAGCTGGTACGAGTTGGGGTCGTGCGTGTACTCGGTACCGAAGTGCACGGACACGATCACCAGGTCCGCTCCGGCCGCCTTCGCCCGCGCCGCGGCGTGCAGGATTCTTCGGCACCACGATGCGGTTCGCTCGCCAGCCCACATCGGGGACGAAGCCGTTGAACCCGAACGCGTACGAGAGGTGGGCGACGTGGACGCCCTGGACGTCGTACATCGTGATCCGGCGCGATTCGCGCTGGGTCCGCGCGGTGCCGGCATGCTCCAAGTCCGCTCGATCGAGCCACTTCAGGGTCGCGCGCACCCCTGCCACGCCGCCGTCGAGCGAGTGGTTCGAGGCGGTCGAACAACCGTCGTAGCCGGCCCAGGCGATCGCGGGCGCGAGCTCGTAGGGGGTCTCGAAGACCGGGTAGGTCGCGATGTGCTCGTCGTCCGGCGACAGCGGCGTCTCCAGGTGGCAGATGGCGAGGTCGACGCCCGAGAGCAAGGGACGGACGAGGGTGAACATCGGCCGGAAGTCGTATCGCTCGTCACCGTCGGCTGCCCTGGCGGCGCGCTCCCAGAGCGCCTCGTGGATCAGGATGTCGCCGCTGAAGGCCAGGCTGAGTCGGTCGACATGGTCGTCCGGGGTCGGGAGAGACGGGGATGCGGTCGAGACCGGCGGGGCCGGTGGAACCGCCCGGCCCGGCGTCGGCACGGGCCTCCGGGCCCTGCTCCATCCGAAGGACCGTGCCTCCCGCGGCGATGGCGAGCACGAACGGCACGGCCGCGATGACCCCCCACCGCGCCCACGAGCTCCGCGCGACGTGACGTCCCCGGTAGGAAGGTTCGGGGATCTCGTTGCTCAGACATGGAGGTCGGCCCGCCGGAGGGTCGGTCGGCGAGGTCACCCTAGAGTATCGATGACGCAACGCCGGAGGCCGGGAGCCGAGGGGACGCGCTCAGTCGGGGAAGAGCTCGGGTGCGGTGATGTGCGTATCGTCGGCGAGGAACCAGAGCGCCCGTTCGTGGCCGCGGAGCTTGACCGTGTTGATGCTCGTGTTCGGCGGGAGGAAGAACATCTCCTGCTCCTCGATCCCCAGCACATGCCCCACGTACGCGTTGATCACACCCCCGTGGCAGACGACCCACAGATCGCCGTCGTCGTGCGCGGCGATGGCGCCCTCGATCTCCGCGACCACCCGCACCTGGAAGTCCGCGTAGGACTCGGCGTCGGGGGCCAGCCAGAACAGGGGATCTTGCAGGAGGACCCGCTGGGGGATCTCGGGGTGCTCCACGAGCAGCTCCTCGAACTCCTTGAACTCCCAGGCACCCCCGTACCACTCGGCGAGATCGTCGCGGAAGACGACCTGGGCCCCGGTCCGGTCCGCGTACGGCTCGATCGTCTGCCGCGCCCGCGTGAGCGTGGAGCAGTAGATGGCACCGGGCGACGGCATCCTGCGCAAGCGGTCCGTGAGGACCGCGACCTGCTCGCGGCCCGTGGCGTCGAGCGGTGGATCGGCGGCCAGGCCCCGAGGGGTGCGGACCTCCTGCCCGGACCGCCGGTCGGACTTGCCGTGACGGATCAGGTAGAGCCGGCGTTCCGAGGTCACGAGCGGACGGCCCCTCGGGCGTCGGGGTGCCTGGCGCGCCACGCCGCCTCGTAGGCCTCCACGTCCTCGCGGAGCCAGATCCGGCCGGACGCGAGCGCGACGATCGGCTCGGGGAAATGGCCGCGGTCGATGTACGTGATCACCCGACGCTTGTCCCAGCCCATGATCTCGGCCGCCTCGGCGACGCCCACGACGCTCGGGATCACCTCGACCGTGAGGGCCACGTCGTCGCCGACGGCCTCGCGGAGCTCGTCGAGGCAGGCACGACGCGCCGTGGCCGTCACCTCCATGAACATGGGGGCGTCCAGGACCTGGGCGAACCAACGCCCACCCGACTCCCACATCCGCGCCCGCACCGGGTCCGCCACGCCCGGGAGGGTATGACGGTGTCCCTCAGCCGCGCAAGGGACATGGAGCGGACGTCACCAGCCGCAGCAGGGGAGGATGTAGTGGCACGCGGGACACCGATGGTGCGCGTGCTCGGGTTCCATGGGCGTGCCGCAGACGTCGCACGGTGGACGCTTCGACGCCTCCGGCGAGCAGCGAGCCGCGACCTCGACGGGTGCGGCTCCAGGTGCGGAGGCGGATGCCCGATCCATCCGTCGCATCGTAGCGGCCGGGGCCGACACGGCTCGGACGCTACCGGTCGTCGTCGGAGCGGCGGAGGATGCCCATCCTCCGCAGCTCCGATCGCCAGCACTCGGTGTGCCAGTGGCGGCGCTCGTCGGGATCCCGTCGGGGATCACGACGAGGTGCCAGGTGCCGGGCCGCACGAAGTGGTCGCAACCCGGGCAGCGGTACGGCTTGTCGCCCGCGACGTTGCGGATCTCGTAGCCGGGCGTCTCGGCCCAGGTCGGCGGAGCCGACCTGGGCCGGGACGCCGGGGAGGGAGCGTGCTCGAACGGGTTGCGGCGGTTCTTCCTGGGCATGGGTCAGACGAGCTCCCGGATGAACGTGGCGACGTGCGGGGCGAGCACGGCGCCGTTGACCCGCGGGTCGTCCTTCCTCGAGCGCTCGAACGAATGGCCGGCGCCCTCGAACGGGACGTAGCGTGCTCTCCCTCCGAGCCGCCGGAGCACCGGCGCGAGGACGGCCTCCTCCGCGAACGGATCCTTGGTGCCCCGGAGGAAGAGCATCGGGACCCGGATCTCGTACAGGTGCGCGTCGCGGACCTTCTCGGGATGTCCCGGCGCGTGCAACGGGTAGCCGAGGAACACGAGCCCGGCGATCGGCGTGGCGGCCGCGGGGCCGCTCTCGCCGTCGCCTGCCGCCACCATGGACGCGATCCGGCCGCCGTAGCTCTTGCCGCCGGCGAACACCGACCCGCGCGTCCGTTCCGCCGCAACCTCCAGCGCCGCGGCGAATGCGCCCTCGGCCTGCGTCGCCGGGCCGGGGCTCCTCCGCCCGGCCTCCATGTACGGGAAGTTGAAGCGGAGGGTCGCCACGCCCTCGTCGGCCATCGCTCCGCAGAACCCCACGAGGAACGGGTGGTCCATCCCCGAACCGGCACCGTGGCCGACCACGAGCACGGCGGCGTCGGGTGCCGCCGGCAGCCAGGCCGCCGAGACGTCGCCCTTCGGGGTCGCGATCGACGGATCGTTCCTCAGGCACGCGTGCCATGATGACACGACGATGTCGGGACGCTTCTACCTGGGCACCTCGGGGTTCGCGTACGACGAGTGGCGCCACGGGGTCTTCTATCCGGAGGGCCTGAAGAAGGACGACATGCTCGTCTACTACTCGTCGCAGCTCTCCTCGGTCGAGGTGAACTACACCTTCCGCCGCTCCCCGACCGTGTCAACCCTGGAGAAGTGGCGCGGGAAGGTGTCGGATGGGTTCAGCTTCACGCTCAAAGCCCATCAGCGGATCACCCACTTCAAGCGTCTCGCGGACACCGACGAGGACGTGCGTCAGTTCCTCGCCGTGGGCAGCACGCTCGGCGATCGGTTCGGCTGCGTGCTGTTCCAATGCCCGCCGTCGCTCCACTACGACCGAGCGCTGATCGAGGCGTTCGTCGGCTACCTGCCGCCGCCGGGCCCGGACGTGCCGCGCTTCGCGATGGAGTTCCGCCACCCGTCGTGGCGGGAGGCACGTGATCTCCTCCTGGCCCAAGGGGTGGCCTGGTGCGTGGCCGAGACCGACGAGCAGGACCCCTCGCCGGAGGACCTTCTCCTGGGAACCGTGCGGCTACCTCCGCCTGCGCAAGACGGAGTACACCGATGACGAGCTGCGGACGTGGGCGGACCGGATCCGGCCGGCGCTCGAGGCTGGCGCCACCGTCTTCACCTACTTCAAGCACGAGGACGAAGGCGCGTCGCCACAGATGGCGAGGCGCCTCGAAGACATCTTGCGCTCCAAGCAGTGACGCAGGACGCGGCTCGATCGAGCTGGGAGACCGACGGTACAAGGGGTTGATCGAACAGCATCACGCGATCATCCGCGATGCCCTCGAACGATGGCGCGGTCTCGAGTCTTCCAGCGCCGGCGATGGGTTCTACGCGACCTTCAACGGACCCGCGCGAGCGATCCGCTGTGCGATGGAGGTCGCGCATCGCATCATCGATCTTGACATCGAGATCCGTGCCGGTGTGCACACCGGCGAGTGCGAACTGATGGACGGCAAGATGGCGGCTTCACGGTGTCGATCGGGGCGCGGATCGCGGCGAAAGCCGGCCCCTCCCAGGTCTTGATCTCACAGACGGTCAAAGACCTCGTGGCGGGATCGGGACTTCACTTCGAGGACGCCGGCGAGCACGAGCTCAAGGGCGTCCCCGACCGTTGGCGCCTCTACCGGGTGGTGGGGTGAGGTGGCGGGCCCCAGGCGACGTCAGGCGTTCGAGAGCTCCTCGATCAGCCTCCCCGCGTGGGCAGCTGACACGATATCTCCCTTCTGCTCGAAGAGGTCGAGTGCCGTGCGGACCGTCGACACCGCGTCGCTCGGCCGGCCGGCGAGACGCAGAACCTCGGCGAGGTCCATCAGGACGGTGGTCCGCTCGATCGACAGCTTCGTTCCCTCGAAGTACGTCACGGCCTCCCGCGCCATCCGTTCGGCCTCCTCGAGGCGTCCCCGCTGAGCCAGGACCCTTGCCAGCACACCCATCCCGGTGTACCGCGCCCAATCGTCGTCGACCGCGTCGACGGCCACCCGGGCCCTCTGTTCGGCTTCATCGAACCGGCCGACCGCATACAGGGACTGTGCCAACCACGCAGACTCGATCAGGAGCGGGGCGCCCATCTCGTCGGCGTGCTCGTAGCCCTCGGTGAGCACCTCCAAGGCTTCCTCCGGCTCACCGGCCAGCATCTTGATGTCCCACGGGATCTCAGCGCGCACCCAGTAGGCCCAGGTGGCGCCGTTCTCTCGGTTGATGTCGCGACAGCGGGAAGCGAATCCCAATGCCTCCTCGAACGCTCCCCTGCGAGCCAGGAGGTGCCCCAGCGCGTGGAACATCTCCGCCGAGAGCGACCGGTTCCCCTCGGTCTCCACCAGGATGTCCTGGCATCGCCGGATCGCCTCTTCGACGGGGGTGGGGCCCCGCGCGAGGTTGAACCCCACCTGCCAGTAGATCGCGATCTGCTCCCCCACGTCCTCAGCACGACGCGCGTGAACCAGGGCTCGCTCCAGTGCCCCTTCATCGACGAGCATGTGCTCGAATCCGAGCTCCGACAGGAGCCGCCAGGCTCGGGAGAGGCCACGTTCATCTCCCGCGGCCTCGAAGACGGCGAGAGCGCGTTCCGCTTCTCGCCTCGCCTCGGTGGCGTCACCCTGTTCCAACATCAGCCGCCGCAGGATGAGCGCGTGCATCCTCATCCGATCACCTCCCGACGGAGCGGCCCGCTGGACGGCCTCGTCGAGCGCCGCTCGCGCGCCATCAGGGTCGCCGGCCCAGAAGAGTGATGAACCGAGATCCGACAAGAGGCTGAGTCGCAGCGGATCCTCGGGAACCAACAGTGCCGCGGCTCGAGACAGCAGACTGATCGATGCATGATGGTCACCGCGGGCGAACGCCTGCTCGCCCGCGGACGCGAGGCGTCGGCCCGCAGCATCCGCGAGCTGCCGCTCCCGTTGGCCCTCCGACCCGAGCTCGACCCGGTAGCGGTACGCCTGCTCGAGGTGGTAGCCGACGATCTCGTCCTGCTCTCCAAGCGATCCTCCGGCCCTCTCGAGCCAGTCGGCGAACCCCTCGTGAAGCTCGGCGCGCGCGGCCTTCGGAACCGCGTCGTAGGCGGCGTCGCGGATCAACAGGTGGCGGAACGCCAGCGCCTCGGGCTCCGGGAGGTCGGATCGCTCGCGGCGGATGACCTGCTGACGGACGAGCGTCTCGATGCCGGGATCGACCTCGTCGGGCTCACCGGCCAACGCTCGCACGGCGGATGGGTAGAAGATCTGCCCCATGACCGAGGCGACGTCGAGCACCCGGCGCTCCTTCGTCGGCAGCTTGTCCAACCGCGCGGCCAGCAGCGCCGAGATCGTCGGCGGGACCGGCACATCCGATAGGTCGCCCGTCGCGACCCACCGGCCCTCCTTCCGCACGAGCCGGCCTTCGTCGACCAGCAGCCCCGTCATCTCCTCCGCATACAAGGGGTGCCCTTGTGCCGCCTCCGCGATCCGTGCACGGACAGCCTCGTCGATGGTGTCATCCGCCAGGAGGTTCGCGACGAGCGTCCCGCACTCCTCGAGACCGAGCGGTTCGATGAGGATCGAGGTGGCGTTCAGCTTCCCGCCGGCCCACCCCGGCTGTTCGTCGAGGAACTCGGGACGCGCCATGCAGGCGAGCAGGATCGGGGCGTCCCGCGCGAAGTCGGCGACGTGTTCGATGAGCTCCAAGAACTTCGGCTCGGCCCACTGCAGGTCGTCGATCGCGAAGACGAGCGGCCGATCGACGGCGAGGTGCTCCATGAGCGTCCTGAACGCCCAGAACGTCTCCTCCGGCGCCGTCTCGCTCCCCGCGATGCCGATGGCGTGCCCGACCAGCTCCGCGATCCTGCCGGCGTTCTCACCCGACCCCGCGAGTACTGCCAGCTTGGCCCGGGCCGCCTCCGGCGTGTCGGCCTCGTGTAGATCCGCCAGCTCGATGAGCGTCTCGGCGAGCGGGTAGAAGGTGATGCCCTCCCCGTACGGAAGGCACCGGCCACGGAGGACCGTGGCGCGATCGCCCAGGTCGTCGACGAACGCCGCCATGAGCCTCGACTTGCCCACGCCCCCCACGCCGAGGATCGTGAACAGCTGACACGCCTGGTCGCTCAACGCCCTCTCGAAGGTGCTCCGGAGGAGCGCGAGCTCCCGTTCCCTGCCCACCATCGGGGCATCGAGGTTCCGGGCGAACCCGGCCGCCCCGGCCATGACCTCGATCAGGCGAACCGCGGGCACCGGATCGGTCTTCCCCTTCGCGTGCACCGCGTCGATCCGCTCCCCCGTTACCGCATCGCGGACGAGCGCGAACGTGTCTTCCCCCAGCAGGATCTCGCCCGATGCCGCGGCCTGCTCCAGCCGTGCCGCGACGTTCACCGCGTCGCCCGTCGCGATCGTCGGTTCGCCCGCTCCCGCCACGACCTCACCGGTGTTCACGCCGATACGGCACGCCAGCGTGACCCCATGGTCGCGGTCGATCTCGTCGTTCAACGTCGTGAGTGCAGCGCGCATGTCAGCTGCCGCGCGCACGGCCCTCAGCGCATCGTCTTCATGGACCTGGGGAACGCCGAAGACCGCCATGACCGCATCGCCGATGAACTTCTCGACCGTGCCCCCGTGGCGTTCGATCGCAGCCTGCATGGCCGCGAAGAAGCGCTGCATGACGTCACGCCGTGACTCTGGGTCCAGCGTCTCGCCCATCGCCGTGGAGCCCACCACGTCGCAGAAGACGATCGTGACGGTCTTGCGAACCACCGACCGAGGTTCAGCCAGGACGAGGGGTGTGGCGCACTCCATGCAGAACTTCGCCCCGGCGGGATTCTCGTGGCCGCAGCTCGAGCAGGTGAGCACAGGCGATGCTATCCCGCGCGCCTCTGCCGACGCTCCGCTTCGCCATCCGCGGAGGAGTCCTCGATGCCGCTCGCAGGACGCCGAGTACGAGAGCCCGGACCGTGTGATGCGTCCGACGTGAGCGTCATCGGCACCGCCTCCTGTCGCACCCCCGAGGCGGTGGCCTTCGGAGGTGCGCCTCAGCACATCGTGTACCCCGTGGATCGAGCGCACAAGGGCAACCACGCCGCAGCGAAGGAAGGCGGAACGTCGAACCGGCGCCGGGGACGCATCCCCGACGCCGATCCGTGTGCACCATGGTCAGATCGACGCGAGGCCGATGCAGGTCTCGCCGGTGCCGGCGTTCACTGCACGCGCGCGGAACCGATCGATGCCCGGCGTGTTGTTCGCCAGCCTGCGGACCTCGAAGGAGCCGCTGGGCGCGTGCGTGACCCGGCTGCCCGCGAAGATGCGGTTGCCGTTCTGGAAGATCCGCACGCTCCAGGTCTGACCGTTCCGGTTCGAGTCGACCTCGTACTCGACCTCGAGGCGACCGTTGTCCGGTGACAGCTTGAGCTTCCAATCGGTGCTGCCGCTGCAGTTGCCCTGTCGGATCACGTCGGACGATCCGGCCGACGCGGGCGCTGCCAGAGCCACCGTCAGAGCGAGCGCTCCGGCGATCATCAGGATGCGAGCCATCTTGGCGATCATCATCCATCCCTCCTCGTGGGCCGGCGTTTCCGGCCACACCACGAGGTTGCGCTCGCCGAGGTACGGGTCACAACGGGACGACGGTACCGGCACCGCGGTCAGTACCTGACGGCACCTTCGCAGGAACCGCCGGCGGTCGTGTTCACGCCGCTCCCCTTCACGAGGTCCCTGCCGGCGCGGTTCGCGGTAATCTTGATCACGCGGAGCTCGCCGCCGTGGTCAGCGACCCGGGTGCCGGCGAAGATCCTCGTCCCGTTGTCGGAGAGGAACAGCTGCCACGAGTCACCCGGATCCACGTGTTCGATCTCGAAGCGGACCCTGAGGGACCCCGCGCTCTCGCGGCTCACCCGCAGTTCCCACTCGCCCGGCCCGGAACATGAACCTTCGCGCCGAGCGGCGTTCCCGTCGGCCGATGCGGGGACCGCGACGAGCAGCGACACCACTACGGCAACGCCGAGGACCCACGGGGTTCGCCCATGCATGCATCCATCCTCGGCGGAGCGAGGGAGGGATCACAACGGGACATCGGTACCGGTACTAGTCCCGGCCGATCCCGTGGCGCTCGGCCCAGAGCGCGGCCTGCGTCCGATCTTGGACCCCGATCCGCTGGAACAGATTGGTGAGGTGCCCCTTCACGGTTCGCTCGCTGATGCCCAGGCGACGTGCGATCTGCTTGTTCGCGAGCCCCTCGACCACCAGCAGGAGCACCTCCCGCTCCCGCCCCGTGAGTTCGACGGAGTCGGGGTGCTCCCGGCGCTCGGTGAGCAGCGCCATCGCCGCTCGCGGCGTGATCGGGGCCTCACCGCGCGTGGCCGCCCGGATGGCCTCATGGATGTCCTCGGGCTCGGCGTCCTTCAGCAGGTAGCCGATCGCGCCCGCATCCAACGCGCGAACGATGCCCTCGCGATCGGAGAACGTCGTGAACACGATGATGCGCGTCTCGGGCGACTCGACCGCCACCCGCTTCGTGACCTCGATGCCATCGATGTCAGGCATCTGCAGGTCCAGGAGCAAGACGTCGGGACGCTGTTCGCGGCAGAGCGCGACGGCCGCCTCGCCGCCGGTCGCCGAACCCACGGGCTCCACGTCGTCGAACGCCGCGAGCACCTGTTCGATCCCGAGCCGGACGACGCGGTGATCATCCGCATGCGCCACGCGGATCACCCGGTCAACACCTCCACGCGAACGACCGTACCCACACCTTCCTCGCCCGGCCCGATCGTGAGCTCGCCGCCGGCATCACGGACCAGGTCGGTGAGGATCTCCATCCCCATGTGGCCCTCTGCGCGGGCTTGGGCAACGTCATCGAACATGATCCCCCGTCCGTCGTCACGGACCTCGAGCACCGCGTGATCTCCATCGCGTCGGACCACGACGTGCACCGTCGTCGCCGCTGCATGCTCCTCGACGTTGCGCAAGGCCTCCTGGCAAGCGCGGTACAAGAGTTCGTCGACCTCGGGCGCGAACCGAGCTCCCGGGTCGACCTCCAGGGTGGACAGGAGGTCTCGTCGTTCCAGCCGGGCGACGAGGTCCGACAGCGCGGAGGCGAGCCCCTCCTGCTGCAGGTTCGGTGGGTAGACGCCCACGATGGCCGAGCGGAGCGTCTTCACGCTGCCACGAACGGACGAGGCCGACTGCAAGAGCACCTCGCGCGCCGACGGATCGTCGGTGGTCTCAGCCGCCGCCCAGAGCTGCAAGGACAATCCGGAGAGCTCCTGCACCGGTCCGTCGTGGAGATCGCCCGCGATACGTCGTCGCTCGTGGTCGGTCGAACGGATGGCGCGCGACAACAGGCGCTCCCGCTCGCTCTGCGTCCGACGGACCCGGCGCGCGAGCCCCCACGCGAGCGGGACGAGGAGCAGACCGAGGGCGATCAAGGTGACCACCAAGCACCGGCGTGAAGGTCTCGGCGAGCGCCCGTCCGTCGCGCACGATGCTCGACCGCAGTTGATACGTCTCGAAGAGCAGAGGCGTCCCCGCGGGGGTTTCGACCCTGGTGTAGACCTCCATCAGCTGGCCGAACCCGCGCTCGTACCTGTTCTCGGGAGCCTTGAGGTCGGAGACCTCGGCCACCACCCCGCCCTCGTCGAGAACCGCGCGGTCATCCGCGCCGAGCTCGTACCGCTTGCCGATGAGCGCCGGTTCATCCGAGTAGATGATCTCGCCATCGGCAGACCAGATCTTGACGCGGACGATCGGGTCACGCCGGATCGCGTCGAACACCAGCGAGGTCACGGCCGCGAGGCTCTCGGCGTCGCCGGTCACCAGCCCCTCATCGATACGGCGCTCCACCAGCCGGGCGGACAGCTCCGTGAGTTGCCGGGCCTGATCGAGCGCCTGCTCGTCGGCGAGACGCTGGATGACGAAGAGCCCGGAGGCGGCGACAAGGGTGAGGGCAAGCACCCCGAGGAGCGCGAACGCCAGGACGGGCCTTGCGACAGAATCCGAGGAGCGCCGCACGGAGGGATGGTACGCGCGCGGGGCCCCGACCCCGATCGGGCAGACCTCAGCCGGTGGGCACGCGTCCTTCGATCGTGGTTCCTGCACCGGGCGCGGAGCGCACGTCGAGCGAGCCACCGAGTGCGGCGAGCCGGTCGGCCATGTTCTGCAACCCGGCGCCACGCGCGGTCACGGCCGGGTCGAACCCGCGACCGTCGTCCGACACCGAGAACCCGAGTCGACCGTCCTCCTCCCACACCCGGACGGAGGCGCTGGACGCTGCCGCGTACTTCGCCACGTTCTGCAGAGCCTCGAGGCCACAGAAGTAGATCGCTGCCTCGACCTCCGGCGGGTGACGCCGTAGCCCGTCCACCTCCACCTCGACCGGGATCGGGGCCTTGTGTGCCTGCGCTGCGAGCGCGGCCCCCACACCTCGATCCGCCAGGACGGGCGGGTAGATCCCGTGTGCCAGGTCGCGGAGGTTGTCGAGGGCCGCCTGGGTGTCGGCCACGACCTCGCGCACCAGGACCCGCGCTCGTTCCTCGTCTCGGCCGATCATCCCCTCGACGAGCCGCGCCTTGATCCCAACCGCGACGAACTGCTGCTGGGCGCCGTCGTGGAGGTCACGCTCCAGCTTCCGCCGCTCGGCGTCCTGCGCCGCGACGAGGCGTTGCCGCGAAGCGCGGAGCTCCTCGATCAGCCGCACGTTCGAGAGCACCAGGCCGGCCTGGGAGGCGACGTCGGCGAGCAGCCGGTCCTGCTCGGGCCCGAGCGGCTCGGTGGCCGGCATCCGCACCGAGATCGCCCCCAGCAGACCTCCAGCGTTCCGGACCGGCACCACCGCGTCTTCGCCGCTCATCGTCGGGAGAGACCCGTCGTCGACGGGAAGTGCACGCACGTCGGGCTCGGCCCCCGACCATGCCTCGACGCGGACCTCCTCGCCCACGCGGAGCCACACGGTCGTCCGCTCCGCGCCGGTTCCCGCGGCGACGAGTTGGGCCATCCGAGGCAGCACATCGTCGGTCGAGTACGTGCCGGCGAGCTGATCGGAGAACTCCGAGAGAACCTCGTACGGGGTCGCCCGCCGCCCGTAGACGACACGGTTGGCGAGCCGGCGCGCCCACCCGCGCACCGGTTGGAACGCGAGCGCCACGATCCCCGCAGCGAGCGCCGCGAGCAGCGGACTTCGGCCTTCCCCGGCGAGCGCCCCCACACCCACGACGACGGCCACGTAGACGACCGTGATGAAAGCGACCAGCGCGCCGAAGACCACTGCCTTGCTGATCACGACGTCGATGTCGTAGAGGCGGTAGCGCACGACCGCGACCGCGATCGAGACCCACAACAGGAGCAGCGCGAGGGAGGAAAGGACCGACGTCACGGGGGTGTCGTTCAGCTGACCGATCACGAACGTCCCCGCGAAGAGCACCGCCGCAGCGAGGAACCCCTTGAGCTGGAGCCGCTCCACGCCGTGTGCGGCCCGGAACCGGACCACGACCGCCGCGACGCAGAGGACCAACGCGATCAACATCGCCATGAAAGCCAGGAAGAACAGCAGCCCAACGGGCCCGCTCGTCTGGGTCTCCTCGAGCACGTCCGCGCCGCGGACCGAGGCGTAGACGATCGCGGTCCCCGTGAGGGCCACTGCGTCGATCACGGTGAACCGGAACACCGGGCGCCACGAGCGTGAGTGCAGGTGGCCCGTCGGGAACAGCAGGATCACCAAGGGGAGCAGACCGATCGGCACGGTCCAGCCCCACGTCGCACACCAAAGTGCCATCCGACCACCCGGCCAGTTGCCAGGGTCGATCAAGAGCGCGTGCTGTGCGTAGACCTGGCCGAAGCTCGCGAGCGCCCCGAAGAGGCCGGCGAGGAGGAACATCCAGCCGAGCCCGTTCTTCGGCACACGCGTGGCCAGGAGGATCCCGATGATCGGCACGGCGAGGAAGACCACGTCGCTCAGCACGACGTCGAGGGTCCATCTGACGGCGCCGACGAGACCCACCGCGGAATCGTCGAGGACGGTATTCCGGTCGGCATAGATCAGCGCGAGGCGGGCGAGCAGGAACGCGATCGAGACGAGCCCGATCGACCATGCGAGCCGCCGCGAGGTCTCCGGCGCCATCATCGGGATGATTGTCGCCCTCGTACCGGCAGGGAGGAAGGGTGGAAACCCCCCGGGCGCCGGGTGTGGTAGCGCGAGGCTCGCCGTTCAGTGGCGACGCGCGAGCACGATGCTCAGGTACGCGGCGGCGGCGACGATCGCGAACGCGATCACCAGCCGGACCACGAACGCGACGTCGGGGAAGGCGAAGATCACGATGATCGCCACCACGACGCCGACGGCGGTGATGTACGGGTTCGGGACCTCCCCGCGGCCCGGCACCGATCCGCCTGCAGCGTCGTCCGGCTGCCCTGCATCGCGCGCCGGATGATCGTCGTGCCGCTCGTCGTCGGGATCCACGTCGAGAGCGTAGACCTCACGCCGGGGGTGGCGGCGCAGCCACGACCACCTCGCCGCTCTCGAGCAGCGGTATCCAGAGCGAGTCCTCATGGACGAGCACGAGCTGGTTCGCGTTGATCGCACCCTGATCGGCCACGATCCACGGACCCGTCACGTCCCCGGAGACGGGGTCGATGCGCCGGATCTCGGGGCCGGCGTCGGAGGCAACCCAGACGGCTCCGTCGAGGAGGAAGAGCCCGTCGGGGACGATGCCGACGTCCTCGACGGTGTCGACGACCGTCTCGGCGTCCGGGTCGATCCGCTGGACCACGGCATCCTCGATCGACGACACCCACAGCTCGCCGTATGCCTCGAGCATGATCTGGGGGCCGAACGCGGTCTCGACCGTCACGGTCACCTCGCCGGACCCGAGATCGATCCGCGACAGCGTGCCGTCGAGGTAGTTCGACGACCACACGCTCCCGAACGCCGCGATCACGAACCGCGGCTCGTTCCCGACGGCCGTGGTCCCGGTCATCCGATCGGTCCGGGGGTCGATCCGCCCCACCTCGTCCGAACCTTCGCAGGCGACCCAGATCGCGCCCGCTGCCTCGGCCATCCCCTCGGGGGCCCCACACGTCTCGATGGTGGCCGTCACCCGGTCGGTGGCGGGGTCGATCCGGGACACCGTGTCGTCCGCGGAGTTCGAGACCCAGACGGCGTCACTCGCCGCGAGGACCTCGAGCGGCACGGCGCCGACGCCGATCGACGCCACCACGGTGCCGGCCGCGGGGTCGACCCTCGCGACCGTGGGCTCCCCGCCCGAGCGGAACTCGGAGTTCACGACCCAGATGCTGCCGAACCCCTCGGCGATCCCGATCGGCTCGCCGCCGGTGGGGACGCGCTCGAGGATGTCCAGCTGTGTGTCCTCCGGGACCGTCGGCGAACCCGTGCCGGTCGTCGAGACCGGCGCGTCCGTCGACGATCCCCCGCCGCCGGCACACGAGGCCGCGAGCAAGGCGATGCACGATGCAACGAGAGCCGAGCGGGCACGGACGTCCATGTTCGTGGGGACCCTAGCGAGGGACGCTCGGGCGCGGTAGGCAGTGGGCCCTCAGGCGAGCCGCTCACGCAGGGCGGCCTCGACCTCGCCCAACTGCTCCGGGTCGATGAGCTTGCGACCGAACGAGTCGCGCACGTAGAAGGCGTCGACCACACGCCCGTCGAACGTGGCGACCTTCGCGAGATGCACATCGAGCTGGAGATCGGCGAACGTCCTCGTGATGTCGTGGAGCAGCCCGATCCGGTCGGACGCGCCGACCTCGATCACGGTGGAGAAGTCGGATGCCTCGTTGTCGACCTGCACGGTGATCGGCGCGACCACCCTCCGGGGTGGGTAGTGGCGCCGCTGCTCCTCCACCCGCCGCTCGAGCGATGTGGAGCCGTCGAGGGCGCGCCGCAGGGTGGTGCGCACCTCGCGCCACCTGCTCTCCTCGATCACCGGCTCGAACGCACCCTCGACCTCGAACAGATCGACCGCCATGCCGTCCTCGGTGGTGAACACCTGGGCGGACAGGATCGAGATGCCGGCGACCGAGAGGGCGCCGGCGATCAACGAGAGCAGGCCCGGCCGGTCCGCCGCGACCACGAGCAGCTCGTAGATCCCCGGGCGGACCCCCGGCACGGCGGCGGCCCTGACCTCATGGGTTCCCAGCGGTGGTGCGATCGACGCGAAGTGCCGGGCCGCCCGCGCCGGCTCCACCGACAGGAAGTAGCCACGCGGCATCCGCAGGACGAAGCGATCCACGTCCCCTGCCGGCTCGGCGGCGAGGAGCGCTCGCACGCGCTCGACGCGGTCGGTGAGCGTGGCCGCGATCTCCTCCCCCATCGCACCGCGCTCGAACGCCCGCTGGACCTTGCTCACCAGTTCCCGGACCAGTGCCTGGCGCCACGGCGTCCACGCCGCGGGACCGGTGGCGCGGGCATCGGCCATCGCCAGTAGGTAGAGCGCCGCGAGCCGTTCGGGCGTCCCCACGCGCGCCGCGACGTCGAGGATCAGATCCTCGTCGGTGAGGTCCCGGCGCGTAGCCGTGTCGGGGAGCAGCAGGTGCTCCGCCACCATGAACGCGGCGAGGTCGCGGTCGGCCGGTTCGAGCGACATCGCCTCGAGCTGCTCCCGGGCGATGGCCGCACCGGCGGGCACGTGCTCCCCCGCGCCCACCTTCCCGATGTCGTGGAGCAGGGCGCCGAGCAACGCGCCGTCGGGATGGTCAATCATATTGACCGCTTCGGCCTGCAGCGGGTCGTCCGCAGGGCCGGCTCCCTGCGTTCCGACATCGGACCCGCTCCGGAGCACGCTCGCCATCCCCGCCACGGTGCTGAGGAGATGCATCTCGACGGTGTACCGATGGTACGGATCGCGCTGCGGTCGGCAGCGGACCGCAGCCCACGACGTCAGGTACCGGGAGAGCAGGCCGAGGCGGTCGAGAGCATCCAGCATGTCGATCCCGGGCTGGCCCGCACGCAGGAGCCGGACGAAGGCCCGGCGTACCTCGGGTGTCCACACGACGGGATCGGGGACCGCGGCCGCCTCGACGGCGTCCAGGAGTTGGGGGGTCGGGATGCCGCGATCCCCACCCGCCCCCTCGGCCACCTCGGCCAGGGCGGCGAGGACCTGCGCGGGACCTCCGAGGGAAGCGGATGGTTCGGCGTGGCCGGGGTCGAGCATCCGACCGAGCACCGACGTTCGGACGTGCTCGACGTTCCGTGCGTGCTCGAAGAGCGCTCGCATCAACCCGTCCGCTGCCGTCAGGCGCGGCTGATCCGTGAACCCCATGCCCGCGGCCACTTCAGGCTGGAGCTCCATCACGAGCCGGTCGCTCCGCGTGCCCGGCGGTGCCGTCGCTCGACCCGTCTCGCGTCCGCTCGGTCCGGCCGTCGCCAGGTGCACCGCGCTCCGTGCTCGCACCAGGAACTCCTCCGCGGCGTCCACGGCCTCACGCTCGGAGCCTCGGAGGAGACCCGCGTCCTCCAGGGATGTTCCGACGGCGGCCTGCAGCCAGCCGAGCGATGCGATGTCGCGGAGGCCGCCACTCCCCTCTTTCAGATGCGGCTCGAGGAGGTGCGCCGTCGACCCGTAGCGTTCGCGGCGACGATCTGCCTCCGCGCGCACGCGCTCCGCGAACTCCTCCGGCTCCGCCCGCACCTCCTCGAGCACGGGCGTGAGGGCGCGAGCGAGCAGGAGCTGGTCGCCGGCCACGGGACGGCCGTCGATCATCGCGGTGAGGCTGTCGAGCCGCTCGCGCCCCGCCTCGAGGCACTCCGCCGGCGTGCGGACGACCAGGCCGACCGTGACCCCCGCGTCCCAGAGCGGATACGAGATCGCTTCGGCGACCGCTCGCACCTCCTCGGGCGGCAGCTGGTCGTGGAGCAGGAGCACATCGAGGTCGGAGCGTGGCAGCTGGAGCTGCCGGCCGTACCCGCCGAGCGCTGCGATGGTGACACCCGCCGGCGCTCCCGCCCGCCGTACGAGCTCCTGCAGGCACGCGTCGAAGAGGTCCGCCCGACGCCGCGCCGACCATCGGCCGTGATGCCCGAGCGTGTACGCGCGATCGAGTGCGCTCAGCTCGGCGCGGAGGGTGGTGACGGGATCGGCGGAAGCACCCACCGCCTAGAGCGCGTCGGGGCCCATCTCACCCGTGCGGATCCGGACCAGCCGCTCGACGTCGGTGACCCAGATCTTGCCGTCGCCGATCTTGCCGGTCCTCGCCGCCTTGACGATGGTGTCCACGACCTCACCTTCGTCGCCGTCGGCGACCACCACCTCGACGCGGACCTTCGGCACGAAGTCGACCTGGTACTCGGCCCCGCGGTACACCTCGGTGTGACCCCGCTGGCGGCCGAACCCCTCGACGTCGGTTGTCGTGAGGCCGGCCACACCGATCTCGCGGAGTGCCTCCTTGACCTCTTCGATCCGGTGGGGCTTCACGATGGCGGTGACGAGCTTCACGGCGCGGAGCTTACGCGTCGAGCACCTTCTCGAACACGAGGAGGGCCCGCCGCACGGTCATGCCGACGGACGCACTGAGGGTGGGAACTCCCGCGCTACTCCCCGACGGCCTTCTTGCGAGCCGCCGGCTTCTTCGCTGCGGTCTTCTTGGCCGAACCCTTGACCCCGCCGGAGGGCTTCTTCGCCGGGCCGCCCCCGGTGGCAGCCTCGGGTTCGTCGTCCACGTCCTTCTTGGCCGCGGCGACGCTCGCCTTCAGCGCCTCCATGAGATCCACGACCTTCGCGGTCGGCTCCGGCTCGAGGACCTCGATCTCCTCACCGTTCAGCTTGGCCTCGACGATCCGCAGCAGGGCCTCCCGGTACTCATCCGTGAACTCGTCCGGGTTCCACTCGGAGGTGAGCGAGTCGATCAGCTGCCGGGCCATGGCGAGCTCCTGGTCGCGGACCTCGATGTCGACGTCGACGCCCCCGAAATCCGCTTCGCGGACCTCGTCGGGCCAGTACATGGTCTCGAGGACGAACGCGTCCTCCTTGAACCGGAGTGCCGCCATGTGCTCCTTGTCGCGGAAGGCGACCTTCGCGATGCCCACCCGGTCGTCCTGGCTCATGGCCTGCCGGAGCAGCGCGTAGGCCTTGGCGCCCGTCTCGTCGGGGATCAGGTAGTAGCTCTTCTTGAACAGGACCGGATCGATCTCGATCGACGTCGACGAACTGCACGATGTCGATGGCGCGGCTCGATGCCGACCGGGACGGCTTCGAAGTCCTCGTCGTTGAGGACCACGTAGCGGTCCTTCTCGACCTCGTAGCCCTTGACGATGTGCTCGTAGGGGACCTCTTCGCCGTCCTTCTCGCACACGCGCTTCTGACGGATGCGACCTCCGTCCTCGTCGTGGAGTTGATTGAAGCGAAGGGTCTTCTCCTCGGTGGCCGGATAGACGGCGACCGGGATGGTGACGAGGCCGAACGAGATGGCCCCCTTCCACATGGCTCTGGGCATGGCGTCCTCCGGGATGATCGGTCCTGCGAGCAGCCGGTTCTAGCCCGCCGGACGGGCACGGTCAGTCTATCGCCGATCCGTCACGCCCGAGGCCGTACCGAACCTGGGTCGCTCCCGCTACCATGGCCGCATGCCACGCGGAAGACGGCCTCCGGGGGCCCGCCTTCACGGTCGAGTTCCCCACGCCGCTCCCCGCCGAGCGGCCGGCGACGTCTGGTGGCTCGAGCTCGACGGCGCGAGCTCCGCCTGTCCAACCTCGACAAGGTCTTCTGGCCCGACGAGGGCATCACGAAGGGCGACCTGGTCGCCTACTACTTCAACGTCGCGATGCTGCTGCTGCCCCACCTGCGCGACCGGCCCGCTCACCATGAAGCGGATGCCGGACGGCATCGACGGCGAGCTCCTTCTACGAGAAGAACGCGCCCTCGCACACGCCGGACTGGATGCCACCGGTGCACCGTGCTCTCCGACGACGCGAAGACCGGGCGCGATCGACTACCTCATGGTCGACGACCTCGCCACGCTGCTGTTCGTGGCGAACCTGGGCTGCATCGAGATGCACCCGCTGCACTCGCGCTGCGACGACGTCCACCACCCCGACTACCTCTTCTTCGACCTCGACCCGTTCGAGCCCTACACGTACGAGGACGTGCTCGCCGTGGCGCGCCACGTGAACGTGGTGCTCCGACGCAGCTCGGTCTGACCGGCTACCCGAAGACGTGCGGCGCCACCGGGATGCAGATCTACGTGCCGGTGGAACGCGGTCGGTGCACGTACGACGAGGTCCGCGCCTTCGTCGGCGCGTGCGGCCGGCTGATCAACCAGGCCGACCCGGACCGGGTCACGATGGCCTGGCGCGTGGCCGACCGTGCGGGCAAGGTCTTCATCGACCACAACATGAACCGCGTCGGGCGCGAACATCGCGGCCGCCTACTCGCTCCGGCCCGAGCCCCGAGCACCGGTCTCCACGCCGCTCACGTGGGACGAGGTCGAGGCGGGCGGCTTCGAGCCGCAGGACTTCCGGATCGACAACGTCTGGGAGCGCTTCGAGCGGGTCGGTGACCTCTGGGCGGGCGTCCTGCGGTCCCGGGGCAGGACCTCGCGCCGGCCATGGAGGCGCTCGGCGTCGAGGTGGAGCCGGACCCCTCGGGCCCGCTCCCGCACCGCCGCGCCGGCGACAGCCGGGAAGTCCTCGGCCGAGATCGCCGAGGCGTCGAAGGATCCGACCTCGGTCGAGTACGTCCGCCGGCGCGAGTTCGGCGACGAGGGGACCACGGAGCCGGCTCCCGGTGACGACGTGGGCACCGGCAACTCCTTCGTGATCCACAAGCACCGACGCCACCCGCCTGCACTACGACGTGCGCCTCGAGAAGGACGGCGGCCTGCCGTCCTGGGCGGTGCCGAAGGGTCTGCCGACGCAGAAGGGCGACAAGCGGCTCGCCGTGCAGACCGAGGACCACCCGCTCGAGTACGGGAGCGTTCGAGGGCACCATCCCCGAGGGGCACTACGGCGCGGGCGAGGTCCGGATCTTCGACGACGGCTGGTACGAGCCGGTCGAGTGGACCGACACGAAGGTCTCCTTCCGGCTCCACGGCCGCCGCTACCCGGGCCTCGAGTTCCACTTCGTGAAGACGCGGACCGACTGGCTCGGCTTCCTCGCGTCGAACCAGGACGGCCCCGCTCATCGCGTCCCGCCGAGGTACCAGCCGATGCTCGCGGAGGGAGGCTGGAAGGCGTTCGACGACCCCGACTGGTGGTTCGAACCGAAGATGGACGGCATCCGGTGCCTCGTGGAGATGACCACCGGCGAGACGGTGCTCCGCTCGCGGTCGGGCCGCGACGTGACCGGCCAGTACCCCGAGATCGACATGATCCACGAGCTGGTGGACCAGGTGAACGCCGTGCTCGACGGCGAGATCGTGGCGTTCGACGACGACGGCAAGAACTCGTTCCAGGTCCTGCAGCAGCGGATGAACCTCGCGAACCCTCGGGAGATCGAGCGCATCCGCAGGCGGATCCCCGTGTCGCTCGTGGTCTTCGATCTCCTCTGGCTCGATGGGAAGGAGACGACCGGCCTCCCGCTGGAGCAACGCCGGGAGCTGCTGGGCTACATCGTGGAGGAGGACGACCGGCTCCAGGTGACCGCGCACGTCGAAGGGAAGGGCACGGCGCTCGTCGAGGCGGCGGAGGCACAAGGTCTGGAAGGGATCGTCGCGAAGCGGCTCGGGACCTCGTACCTCCCCGGCCGGCGCACCGACGCCTGGCGCAAGATCAAGATCCTCAACACGCAGGACTGCGTGATCCTCGGGTTCACGCCCGGACAGGGCGGCCGCGGGACGACCTTCGGGGCGCTCCTCGTGGGCGCCTACGACGGCGACGAAGCTGCGATGGGTCGGCCAGGTCGGGACGGGGTTCACCGACCACATGCTCGCGCAGATCCAGGAGCAGCTGGAGCCCCTGGTCCGCGACGGACCGGCCGGCGAGGAGCTGCGGAGCGTCAAGGGTGCCGTCTTCGTGGATCCCGTAGCTCGTCTGCGAGGTCGAGTACCTCGAGATCACGAAGGGGCCCGGGAAGATGCGCGCACCCAGCTTCAAAGGGATGCGGCCCGACAAGCTCCCCGACGAGTGCGTCTTGGAAGAACCTCGAGGCCGAGGGGCTCGGTAGGCTGACAACATGTACGGCACGATCGTGTTCGGGACCGACGGCGGAGAAGCGGCCGCGCGCGCGGGCGAGGTGGCCGCCACCATCGGTCGCGCCGCCGAGGCACGCTTCGCGGCCGTCACGGGGTACGCCTCGGCGGCCGGGGTCGACGAGCGGTTGGAGGCGGCTATCGACGCCGCGGAGGCCGCAGGCCTCCGGCGGCCCAGGATGAAGGCCATCTCCCGGCCGGGACGGCCGGGAGATGTCCTGATCGCGGTGGCGGAGGAGCTCGATGCCGGTCTCGTCGCGGTCGCCCGCGGCGAGGGCGACGCCCCGCCGCTCAGCGACCTCGGGCGCTGGCTGCTCCACCACTGTCCCTGCGACCTCCTGCTGGTGAGCGGCGGACGGAGCGATCCGCATGCGCCCTACGGGCGCATCCTGATCGCGAGCGACGGCTCGGCCACCGCCGATCGCGCCGCGCGCAAGGGCTTCGACCTCGCGCGCGCGATCGTCGCCGAGGTCACCCTCGTCTTCGTCGGTCACCCCTCCACCGGCGAGCTCGTGATGCAGGACACGATCGCGGTGTACGGCCAGGGCGTGCCGAGCCAGATCATGATCCGCAGCGGCGACCCGACCACCGAGATCGTCGCCGCGGCCCAGGAGATCGACGCCGACCTGGTGATCGTGGGGAACAAAGGCATGACCGGTGCCCGCGGCTACCTGCTGGGCTCGGTACCCGAGAGCGTGATCGAGCGTTCACCGGAGCGCGACACCATGCTCTGCCGCACCGTGACCCAGCTCGTCGCCGAGCTCGAGCCCGGTGAAGGCGGCGTCATCGAGCGGCGCGGTGAGAAGTTCGCCGCCTACATGAGCGAGGCGGGCGAGCTCAACCTCGTGTCCGCCCGCTGCACGCATCTCGGCTGCACCGTGGGCTGGAACCCCGGGGAGAAGACGTTCGACTGCCCGTGCCACGGGTCGCGGTTCGGCCCCACGGGCGAGGTCGTCAACGGTCCCGCCGCGCGCCCGCTCCCGCCGGCCTAGAACCCGCTCCAGGGCTTGAAGAGCATCAGGTACAGGATCAGGAGGAGGCCGATCGCGCCGATCGCGGTGATCAGGTGCGCCGTGCCTCCCCCCAGGATCTGACCCAGCTCTTCGTCGGAGACCCGCGGCACACCCGAGGGCCGGACCTGACAGGCCTCCTTGATCCGGGCGAAGTAGGGCTTCGCCAGCGCGGTCATCAGACCCACGATCAGTAGGAGCAGGACGATCGACACCCAGATCCACGCCTCATCGAAGTACTGGCCCTCGAGACCGGCGAGCACACCGAACAGGACGATCCCACCGAGCGAGATGTACATCGGCAGCGTGGTCTCGCCCGACAAGGTGATGAGATCCAGGATCTTCTTCCGGTCACGCTCCGGCCGGATCCGGTACAGGACCACCATCGAGACGCCATGGGTCGCGAGCAAACCCAAGACGGACAGGACGTGGAGATACAGGACGACCTTGAAGTACATGTCGGGCGCGAGGATACCCGCGGTGACGGCACCGCTTCACGCGGTGAGGCGGGTCTCAGAAGGGGTCGAACCCGGCGCGGACGAGCAAGGCGCGGGCCTCACGCTCGTCGGTCCCGCGGGCGAGCAGCTCCGTGTAGAGCCGGACCACGGCGAGGGACCGGCCGCAACGAGGGCAGAACCGCGTGGCCACGTCGAACGGGGTGTCGCACCACGGGCAGCGCGTGATCTCGATCTGTTTGTCGAGCTCGAGACCGGTGTCGGCGAGGGCGTCCACGTAGCCCTTGCCGTAGTCCCACTGGATGTACTCCGTCTCATCGATGTTCCACGCCGGCTCGTGCATGCGCGGCTCCCCGGTGGCGAGCATCTGCTCGAGGTTGTCCCGCAGCAACTCCCATTCGTAGAAGTGGTTCTGCCCGCAGTCCTGACAGGCGATCACGACGCCCTTCACGCTCTGGGTCTGGAAGACGCCACGCATCGACTCCAGATCCACGAGGTCGGCCTCGATGTCCTCACGCTCCTGCTTCGAGAGCTCGTAGGGTTCCTCGACGGGGTCGTCGTCGGGCGGACCGGCCTCGAAGGGCTCGTCGTGCTCGGGGAAGTCGTCGTTCGTCATGCGGTCCTTCTTCGTCGTCGACCAAGCGGAAGGTCTTGAACGCCTCGGCGTAGGCGTACCCTTTGCCGCTGTCCTGCGCGAGCTGCTCAGCGCGCTCCCGCACCCACGGCGCCGACGCCTCCGCCCACTGCGACACGTGCTCCGCCAGCGAGGCGAGCTTCGTCTCGATGGTGCCGGTGATGTCGACGTAGGTATCGGGCTCGGCAGAACTGAGCCACAGGTTCGGCACCTCGAAGGGCTCCAGGCCCTCGTCGAGGAGCTCGGGGAACATCGGGCGGGTCGGCGCGTCGGGCATCACCACGGTGAGCGCCAAGAGCCCGGCCTGCTTGTGGTCCCAGTGGTTGATGTAGCCGTCGTTCGACCACAGGCGGGATGGGTCGGGGGCGACGATCACGTGGGGGCGGAGCCGACGGACCTCACGGCAGACCTTCCGCCGCGTGTCGAGCGTGACCTCCAGCATCCCGTCGATCTCGCCGAGGAAGGTCACGGACTTGACGCCGAGCACCTCGGCGGCGGCCCGTTGCTCCCGCTCGCGGATCTCGCGCAGCACCTCGCGGGTCGCGCCCGGCTCGTTCGAACCGGCGGAGCCGTCGGTGATCACGACGTAGTGCACCTCGGTGCCGGCGGCGGTCCACGCCGCGACCGTCCCCCCGCACGTGTACTCGCCGTCATCCGGGTGCGCGAACAGGATGAGGGCGCTCGAGAACGTTCGATCCATACGAGCGGCCAGCCTACCGGGCCGCCGCGCGAAGGGCGCTCGCCGCTGGTACCACCTGGGCCGCTTCGCTATCGTTCGCGCCGAGGGTTCCGCATCGCAGTCGTGTCACTTCGAGCAGTTCCCTCGACGGCGCGACAGCGTCGATGGCCGGCGAGCACCGCTCCACGCACCATGCACCGTGCACCACGCTCGACCGGGCCGAGGAAGGAGGGAACGCCGGTGGCGACCGGGACCGTGAAGTGGTTCAGCCCTGAGAAGGGCTTCGGGTTCATCCTCCAGGAGGGTGGGCCGGACGTGTTCGTGCACTTCTCCGCGATCCAAGGCGAGGGCTACCGCAACCTCGAGGAGGGTCAGGCGGTGGAGTTCGACGTGACCGACGGGCAGAAGGGCCCGCAGGCCGCGAACGTCCGCGTGGTCGGCTAACGCCGACCCGTGGAGTGGTCGAGGGGCCGCCCCGTCAGGGGCGGCCCCTCGGCGTCGCCGAGCTCCGTCACGCGTTCCCCGTGCCGGACAGTCGTGCGTGGCGGACGTGCCCCGGTTCGCCGTGCCGCCATCGGATGTCGTGGCGCTCGCGGACGCGGTCGGCGAAGAGGACTGCGCGAGCGCTGTCCCGACGCACAACCGCCCCCACGGACAGCGCCCCGAGCGCGACGCTCGACGCGAGGGCGAGCTTCCGGATCCTCGGTGTCATGTGCTTCACCTCCCTCTTCGTTCCTCGGTCACCACCCAGCTCACCAAGGCCGGCAGGTGCAGCCGGAGATACCTCTGGGAAGGAGCTGGATCGGTACGTGGGTCGCCGACGGGTCGATCGGGCGACCGGATCAGGCGGCGGTTCGACGACGATGCGCGATCATCCGGAGGCCGGTCCGGGGCCGGAGGGTCACCACCGGCTGCAGCTCCACCCGATGCGAGGGGTCGTGCGTGAACGACCACCGCCGCCCGATCGTTGCGAGCAGCAGTCTGGTCTCGAGCGCCGCGAACCCCTCGCCGATGCACATCCTCGACCCACCGCCGAACGGGAGGTACGCATGGCGCGGGCGGGTGTCGTCCTCCTCGAGCCAGCGCTCGGGCCGGAACGCGCGGGGTTCCGGCCACCATCGCTCGTCGCGATGCAGGAGCCAGGGCGAGACCACCACCACCGAGCCCGCGGGATCCGCACGCCGTCCGCGACGTGATCCTGCACGGCTCGCCTGCCGATCGCCCACGCCGGCGGGTACAGACGCATCGACTCGCGGACGACCGCTTCCGCATATGGCAGTCCGTCGGCCGCGGTCACAGCGCGGTCCCTGACCACACGGTCGAGCTCCTCGTGGAGCCGTGCCTCCGTCTCGGGGTGTTCGGACAGGAGCAGCCAGGTCCACGTGAGCGCGTTCGACGTGGTCTCGTGACCGGCGAGGAACAACGTCATCGCCTCGTCGCGGACCTCCGTATCGTCCAGGACCACGTCATCGTCGCGAGCTCGCAGCAAGAGCGAGAGCAGGTCGTCGGCCGGAACACCGTCGGTTCGACGTTGCTCGATCATGGCGGCGATCGAACGGTCCATGATCTCGCGGGCCCGCCGGAACCGGATCGTGGACGGCAACGGGAGCCGCTCGGTGAGCGGCAGGAAGGGCGAGAAGGCTCGGTCGAACTGGCCGAGCGTCTCGTTGAGAGCTTCGCCGATACGCGCAGCGTCCCGGCTCTCGATGTCGGTTCCGAACATCGTGCGACCCACGATCGCGAGGGTGAGTCGCGCCATCTCCCGATGGAGGTCGAGGGTCGCGCTGTCGCTCCACCGGTCCGAGGCTCGCTCGGCCAGCGACACCATCTCGTCGCCGTAGGTCGCGATCCTCTCGTGGTGGAACATCGGCTGGATCGATCCGGCGCTGCCGCCGGTGTCGCTCGCCCTCGCTCGTGAGGAGGCTCTCTCCCAGGATGCGCTTCGCGGCCTGCATCGTCGGACCCTTCATGAACGATCCCCCGTGTGTGGCCAGGACGTCCCACACCAGGTCGGGGCGGTTCAGCAGGTAAGCGTCGAACCGGAGCATCGGCAGGACCACGACGTCGCCGGCACCGGCGGCGCGCTCGAGGAGGCCGATCGGGTCGCGACGGAGCAACCGAAGGGCGGCGGCTCGGGACACGGGGAGACGGGCCGGGGAGGCCATCACGGGGTCAACTGTAGGAGCGATCCGCGACGTTCATGCGGTCGCCGACCCGGCTCCCGCATCCCAGGTGTGCCGCTCACGGTCGTTCCTTCTCGAAGCACCCTCCCGGGTACCTACGGAAGAAGCCGTAGGTGAATTACGCACGGTGGCAGATAGAGGAGGACGGACGATGTCCTACGTTATCCACAGGGGTGAGCCCTCGTCCCGGTCGTTCACGTGGGCTTGATCCCGGGAGCACTCGGAGGAAAGGTTCGGGACCAACGATCGGTATGCGCACCCATCTGCCATCGGCCGAGGGAACCGCCGTTCGGGCGGACGATGCATCGTCGACCCGGGAGGTCGCAGGCTTCTTCGGGCCGAGTGGGGATCGGCTCTTCGGCACGCTGACGATCCCCGTGGGCCAGCCCAAGACCTGCCTCCTCATCGGCTCGTCCCTCTTCGCGGAGCAGGCGCGCAACTACCGGCGCGAGGTGATCGTGGCTCGCCAGCTCGCCCTTCGCGGCATCGCCTCCCTCAGGTATCACTATCGCGGAACGGGCCATAGCGACGGGGACGCGGCCGATCTCACGCTCGCGTCGATGTGCGAGGACGCCTCGCTCGCATCCGAGACCGTGCGGGAGCGATGGCCGGGATCGCCGTGTTCGTTCTCCGGAACGCGCCTCGGAGCGTTCGTCGCGGCGATCGTCGCCAGGACGGTCCCGTCCGCCCCGCTCCTGCTCTGGGATCCGATCCCGACGGCGCTCCCGTTCTTCGACGACGCGGTCAAAGCCCGCCGGGTCGGCGGGATGGTCGCCGACAGGCGGGCGGGGTCCGCCGCTGCCGACGCTTCGGACCGACACCAGGATCTCTGGTCGGAAGGGTTCCTCGATTCGCTCGGCTACCGGCTCCCACGCGGTCTCCGTGACAGCTTCAACGGGATCTCCTTCCCCGACGTCGTCGGTGAGGAAGGCCGACCGATCCTCGTCGTGACGGTCGTCCCCCGCTACGAAACGACCTCGCTGGCGGAAGACGTTGCCGACCTCGTGCGGGATCGCACCGCGTCCGAGGTGAGCGTCCGCAGGATCGACGGACGACTGACCTGGTGGACGTCGCGCGATTCCTGGGACCCCGACGAAGACCACGAGCCGACCAAGGAGGTCATCGCTCGTTCCGTGGCGTGGCTCGAGGACCGGGCGGTCGAGCCGGGGGCCGCATGAGCCAGGCGCTCGCCCCGCTCCCTGTCTCTCGACCGCCGGACGAGCCTGTGTACTTCCGTGCGGGTGAGGAGACGCTCTTCGGGATGCACTCCGCGCCGGCTTCCGACCCTCCGACGGCTGGTGTCGATCCTCCTCCCGAGCGCGGAGCGGCTCGGCTACCACCGGAATCGCCTCGGGGTCGTCCTCGCACATCGCTTGGCCGACACGGGTCACCACGCCTTCCGGATCGATTATCGGGGTCAGGGAGAGAGCACAGGGAAGGCAGGCCGCTTCCGGCTCGACGAGCCGTTCACGGATGACGCTCTCGGAGCCGCGGCCTGGTTGAGCGGGCACGGCGTCGACCGCCTCATCTACGCCGGCTCCTGCTTCGGGGCGCGGGTGGGTCTGGCTGCCGCGCTCGAGGAGCCCTCGGTGGCCGGCGTCATCCTCGGCTCGCTCCCCATGACCGACTACGCGGCCGGCGAGCGGGGCAGCATGAAGACGGCGCGGAAGCCACTCCCGTCACTCGCGCGACAGGCGTTGCGACGGAAGACCCTCCGCGACCTCCGAGATCGAGACATGCGGCACCTCTACGGTGAGGCCGTCCGATCGAAGCTCCGACGGATGCTCCGGAGACCTGCTGCGATCGAGAAGGTGGAGACGGAGATGAGCCCGGAGCTGCTCCGCACGCTCGGAATGCTGATCGGTCGGCGCACCCCCCTCCTGTTCCTCTACGGGGGATACCGACGGCGCCTACGCGCAGTTCCGGGCGGCCTCCGAGGGGCCCCTCGGCGAGCTGTTGGCGGCAGCCGGTGACACGGTCGAGGTCAGCGTGGTCCCGGGGCGTCTCCATGGCTGGGTGTCGGTTCCGGCGCAGGAGGCGGCGATCGATCGGATGGTCGACTGGATCGTCCGCGGCGACCGCCGGCCGCGGCCGGTCTGAGCCTCCCATGTGTGGGATCGGCGGAACTTACGCGGCGGCGGGCACCAGCGCCTCGCGTGACGTCCTCCTGGCCATGGCCGGCGAACTCGTGCATCGGGGACCGGACGGTGTCGGGTTGTACCTCGATGGCCGCTTCGGGATGGCGAACACGAGACTCGCCATCATCGACCTGGCCGACGGGGACCAGCCCATCGGCGATGAACGGGGCCGCTACTGGGCGATGCAGAACGGCGAGATCTACAACTACCTGGAGCTCAGGCTCGAGCTCGCCGAGCTCGGCCACGTGTTCCGGACGTCCAGCGATACCGAGGTCCTCGTCCATGCCTACGAGCGATGGGGGGCGGGCTGCCTGCATCGGCTCAACGGTGAGTTCGCCATCGCGATCTGGGACCGCGACCGCCGAGAGCTGTTCCTCGCCCGCGACCGGTTCGGCGTGCGACCCCTCTTCGTGTCGGAGGTCGGCGGCGACGTCAGTTTCGCCTCCGAAGCCAAGGCGCTGCTGCGCCACCCCGCGGCCCAGCGTCGCCTCGACCCGCTCGGTCTCGTCGATACGTTCACCCTGTGGTCGACGCTCCCGGACCGTTCGGCGTTCGAAGGCATCCGCGAGCTGGCTCCCGGACACGCTCTCCTGGTCGGCCCGGCCGGTGTGCGGGAGGAGCGTCGCTGGTGGGAACCCGCGTTCGAACCGGTCGAGGAATCCCGATCCGGGGAGGACCTCGCGGAGGAGCTGCGGGAGCTGCTCAGGGACGCCATCCGCATCCGCCTGCGGGCCGACGTACCCGTGGCCGCCTACCTCAGCGGTGGCATCGACTCGTCCCTGCTGGTGGCGCTGGCTCGGGATGTCATGGGTCGCGACATCACCTCGTTCGGGGTGGGCTTCGCGGACCCGCGGTTCGATGAGAGCTCGTACCAGGACGTCGCGGTCGGCGAGCTCGGCACGAGTTTCACGAGGATCCACGTCGATGCGGCGGACATCGCGGCAGCGCTCCCGGCGGTCGTCGAGCACGCCGAGAAGCCGACGCTCCGGACCGCTCCCGCTCCGCTGCTGATGTTGTCGGCGGCCGTCCGGGAGGCGGGGCTCAAGGTCGTGCTCACCGGCGAAGGCGCCGACGAGATCTTCGCCGGCTACGACATCTTCCGCGAGGACAAGATCCGGCGGTGGTGGGCCCGCCATCCCGAGGAGCGGTGGCGCGGCATGCCTTTGACGCGACTGAACGCTTACGTGGGAGGCGATCTCCAGCGGGCGGCACCGTTCGTCCTCCGCTTCTACGAGCGGGGGCTGACCGACACGGAGGACCCGCTCTACAGCCATAGGATCCGGTTCGCGAACACGGCCCGCTGCTTGCGTCTGTTCGATGGGGACGTGTTGCGGGAGGCCGCTCGGCGCGGCGACCCCGAGGTCCGCCTCGTGGCAGGGCTCCCCCCGGGTTCCAGGCAGGGTCGCCGCTCGCGCGAGCGCAGCATCTGGAGATGACGACCTTCCTGGAGGGATACCTCCTCCACACGCAGGGAGACCGGATGCTGATGGCCAACGGGGTCGAAGGACGCTTCCCCTACCTCGACCATCGTGTGACCGAGTTCGCGGGGCGACTCCCCGACGGGATGAAGCTCAAGACTCTCGAAGAGAAGCACATCCTGCGGCGCGCCGGTGCTCCGGTGTTGCCGAGCGCCGATCACGGCCCGTCGGAAGCATCCGTATCGAGCTCCCGTCGTGGCGGCGTTCGTCGGCAAGAACGCCCCGGACTACGTCGCCGAGCTCCTGTCGACGAGGGCGATCGACGATGCAGGGATCTTCTCCGGTTCGGCGGTACGGGACCTGGTCTCGAAGTGCGAGACGACCGGGCCTTCGGGTGTCAGCGAAACCGACGAGATGGCCCTCGTGGGGGTCCTGTCGACCATGCTCCTGCACCGGAGGTTCGTGGTGGATCCGCCGGCTCCGGTGGCAGCCACCCCCAACCGGGTCGTGGTCGGCTCCGACGTCGATTCCTCACCGGCGTCGCCCGTCTCGCTGGTGGGTCCGCGCCATGGCTGAGCGTGCGCCTCGCCTCCTGCAGGACCTGCTGCTCGCCGCCGCCGATCGGCGGGCGTCGGTATCTCGCCGTCGGGTCGCCGGGTACCCGTGCGACCTACGGGGAGCTCCTCGAGGCGGCCGTGCGACTCGGGTCCGCGCTCGCGAGCGCCGGGGTCCGGCGGGGGGACCGGGTCGTCATCGCCATGACGAACGGCGTCCCGGCGGTCGTCTCGACCTTCGCCAGCCTGTTCGCGGGTGGTGCCTTCGTCCTGGTCAACCCGGAGGCCACCCGTGACACGCTCGACGCCGTCCTGAGGAGATCTCGAGGCGACCGTCCTCGTGACGGAGTCGAGCATGGCGGCCCAGGCCGCGGGCGCTCGGGACCGCGCGCCGAGGCTGCGGACGATCGTCTCCCGCGGGCCGCTCGCCGACGACGACGTCATCGACTTCGACGCGGCGATCGCCGAGGGGAGCCCCGATCATCGCCCCGCCGGCGGGGACGCATCGGATCTCGCCGCGCTCGTGTTCACGTCGGGGACGAGCGGCGAGCCCAAAGGCGTGATGATGAGCCATCGGAACCTCGTGTTCCTCGCCGGCAGCATCGCCGGGTACCTGGACCTCGCACCTGCCGACCGTGTCCTCAGCGTCCTGTCGCTCGCCCACACCTACGGCCTCTCCTGGCTCATCGCGTCGATGCAGCGGGGAGCGGGCCTGCTGCTGGAGCCGTCGTTCGCGTACCCGGCCAAGGTCCAGCAGCTGATCCACGAGGAGGCCGTCTCGGTCTTCCCGGGCGTCCCGACCGTCTTCGCCCTGTTGCTCTCCCTGGATCGGCGCACCCCCCTCCGCTTCCCGTCGGTCACCACCGTCACGTGTGCGGGAGGTGCGCTCCTTCCCTCTGTCCACGACGGGATGCGCAGGATGTTCCCCAACGCATCGATCTTCCCGATGTACGGCCAGACCGAGTGCATGCGCGTCTCCTACCTGGACCCCGCGCTCGTCGCGGAGAAGCCCACCTCGTGCGGGAAGGCGATCCCGGGCACCGAGACCGTCGTCCTGTCCGCCGATGGGACGCCGGTCCCCCCCGGTGAGATCGGGATCCTCCACGTCCGCGGGCCGCACGTGACGGCCGGCTACTTCGGGTCGCCGGAGCTCACGAGCGAGATCCTGCGGGACGGCCCTGGTGCCCACGGAACGTTGCTCTGCACGCACGACCTCTTCAGGACCGACGAGGAGGGGTTCCTCTATTTCGTCGGCCGCAGCGACGAGATCATCAAGACGCGCGGAGAGAAGGTCAGTCCGGTCGAGGTCGAGAACGCGCTCCAGGCGATCGACGGGATCCGCGAGGCCGCGGTCATCGGCGTACCGGACGAGCTGCTCGGAGAAGCGGTACGGGCCTACGTCGTCCTCGAGCACGGCACGACGCTGACCGAGAGGGATCTCATCGTCTCGTGTCGAGGCTCGCTCGAAGCCTTCAAGGTGCCGACGCAGATCATCGTGCTCGACGAGCTCCCGAAGACCCCCACAGGAAAGATCATGAAGCGAGCACTCGTTCCGCAGCCGCACTGACGGTGCCTCGACCCCCGAGAGGATCGCACGAGATGGACGAACGAACGATCGACGCTGAGGTCCGGGACTTCCTCCGCGAGAACTTCCCCCTCGCGGGCGACCTCTCGTCGGTTCCGTCCGACGGGTCCCTGATCGACCTCGGCGTCGTCGACTCGACCGGCGTCCTCGAGCTCGTCGGATTCATCGAAGCCCGCTTCGGCTTCGCGATCCCGGTGGACGAGATCGCGCCGGAGAACCTCGACACGATCGACAACATCACGCGGTACGTTCGGAGCCGGCTCGGGGAGGCGAGCAGCGATGCCGCGGTCTGATCCCCCCTGTCGGCCGATTCCCTGCTCCTCGATGCCGAGGCGGAGGTCGAGGAGATCGCCACACGCCTGCAGGACATCGTCTACCGCCGGCTCCACAAGCGGGGCGCCGTCATCGGGCTCTCGGGCGGCATCGACTCGAGCGTCACCGCCGCGCTTTGTTGCCGCGGCCTGGGCCCCGAGCGGGTGCTCGGGCTGCTGATGCCGGAAGCGGACTCGTCCGAGGACACCCTGGCTCTCAGCCGTCTCGTCGGCTCGTTCCTCGGCGTCGAGCTCGTGCTGGAGGACATCACCCCGATCCTCGAAGCGGTCGGATGCTACGAACGCCGCGACGCGGCGATCCGGGAGGTGATCCCAGCGTACGGTCCCGGCTGGCGCTCGAAGATCGTCCTCCCGAGCGTCCTGGGCAAGGATCGCTTCTCGGTGTACTCCGTCGTCGCGGAGTCACCCGACGGGGAGCGCGTGGAGGCGCGCCTCACCGCCGAGGCGTACCGCGGCGTCGTCGCAGCCACGAACTTCAAGCAGCGCACGAGGAAGATGCTGGAGTACCACCACGCCGATCTCCGCGACTACGCGGTGGCCGGGACGCCGAACCGCCTCGAGTACGACCAGGGCTTCTTCGTGAAGCTCGGTGACGGGGCGGCGGACGTCAAGCCGATCGCCCACCTCTACAAGTCGCAGGTCTTCCAGCTCGCCGAGCACCTCGGGCTCCCCGAGGAGATCCGATCGCGGCCGCCGACGACGGACACGTACTCGCTCCCCCAGAGCCAGGAGGAGTTCTACTTCTCGTTGCCGTACGAGCAGATGGATCTCTTCCTGTTCGCAGAGGAGCACGACCTGCCGGCCTCCGACCTCGTCGAAGCCACCGGCCTCGGCCCCGCCGACGTCGAGCGGGTCCTTCGCGACATGGACCGGAAGCGGACGGCCACGACCTACCTCCATCTCGCGCCGCAGCTGATCCGGGAGGGGGCCGCCGGGCCGACCTAGGTGCGCGTGAGGAGGCGAGCGATCGCATCGGCCTGCGCGAGGACCGAGGCCGGCGACGGCCCGCCGGGACCGCCCCGCGCCGCGACCGATGCATCCGGGTCCAGGAGCGCGGAGCCTTCCGGGAGCCCGAACGCTTCCCACTCGCTCTCGTCGAGATCTCGGAGCGATCGGTCCTCGGCCGCGAGTCGCTTCAGCAGCTCGCCCGTCCGCTGGTGCGCCGCGCGGAACGGTTCACCGGCGCGGACCAACGCCTCGGCGATGTCGGTCGCGTAGAGTCCGGGGTCCTCGCACGCCGCGCGCATCGCGCGGGCGTCGAAACGGAGGGTTCGGACGGCACCCGTCAGCGCAGGCAGCACGAGCCCGAGGGTGTCGGCCGCGTCGAACGCGGGCTCCTTGTCCTCCTGCAGATCGCGGTGGTAGCCGAGCGGGAGGGCGTGCAGGAGGGTAGTGACGGCGACGAAGTCCGCGGCGATGCGTGACGCCTTGCCGCGTGCGAGCTCGGCGGTGTCGGGGTTCCGCTTCTGCGGCATCATGCTCGAACCCGTCGCGTACGCCTCGTCGAGCTCAGCCCAGCCGAGCGCTGGGTCGGTCCATCGGGTGACATCGGCGGCGAGCCGCGACAGGTGCGTCGCGAGGATCGCTGTCACCGAGAGGAACTCCTGCACGAAGTCCCGGTCGCTCACCGCATCGATGGAGTTCGCGAAGGCACGGTGGAACCCCAAGCGGGTCGCGGTCATGTCCGGGTCCAGGCCGAGCGTGGAGGTGGCGAGCGCCCCCGCACCGAGCGGTGAGGTCGAGGTCCTGACGGACCAGGCCTCGAGCCGCTCGAGATCGCGGGTGAGGGCCCACGCGTGGGCCAGCAGGTGGTGTCCCACGGTGACGGGCTGGGCGGCGCGACCATGGGTCGCGCCGGGCAGGACGGTGCCGGCGTGGTCGCGGGCGCGCTCGATGAGCGCGCCCGCCAGGGCTCCCACGTCGCGGCCGGCCGTCCGGCCGGCCGCGAGCAACCACAGGCGCAGATCCGTGACGACCAGGTCGTTACGCGACCGTCCCGCGTGCAACTTGGCGCCGAGCGCGCCGAGCCGGTCCGTGACGGCGCGCTCGATCGCCGAGTGGATGTCCTCGTCGGCATCGTCGAACGCGAACGTCCCCTCGGCGATCTCGTCCCCCACCTGCGCGAGAGCGTCCTCCAGGGCACCCGCCTCGGCGCCGTCGAGCAGCCCGGCGTCCTGCAGCGCGCGGACGTGCGCGATCGACGCCTCGACGTCCTGGGAGGCCAGGCGCCGGTCGAACCCGAGCGAGCGCCCCAGGGCGTGCGCCTCGTTCGCCGGCGGGGAGGAGAACCGTCCCGCCCAGAGCTGGTCGCCGGGGCCCGCGCGGCTCACGACGGACCGCTCATCCCCGGCTCGGACCCTGCGTGGCTGCCCACACCTTGAGCGGCAGGCCGTACAGGGTCACGTACCCGCGCGAGTCGGACTGGTCGAAGGCGTCGCCGCCCCCATAGGTCGCGAGCGACAGGTCGTAGAGCGAGGCGCCGGCCCGGCGGCCCACCACGGTGCACGCTCCGGGCTCGAACCGCAGCCTCACATCACCGGTGACGTGCGTCTGCGTGGCGTCCACGTACGCGTCGATCGCGTGACGGAGGGGACCGAACCACTGTCCGTCGTAGACGAGATCCGCCCACCGCTGCTCGAGGAACGGCTTGTGGTGCGCGACCTCCCGTTCGAGCGTCAGGTCCTCGAGCGCCTGGTGCGCACGGATGATCGCGAGCGCCCCGGGCACCTCGTAGAGCTCGCGGCTCTTGATCCCGACCCGGCGGTTCTCGATCATGTCGACCCGCCCGAACCCGTACATCCCGCCGAGGGCGTCGAGGGCCCGGACGATCTCCGGGAGGGGGGTGGCCGAGCCGTCGAGCGCCACGGGCACGCCGCGCTCGAAGGTGATCTCGATCTCGGCCGGATCCTGGGGCCGGTCGGCGGGTGGCGCCGTCCGGTCGAAGGCGTCCTCGGGCGGAGCTACCCAGGGGTCCTCGAGCGGTCCGCACTCCGCCGTCCGCCCCCACAGGTTCTCGTCGACCGAGTAGGTGGCCACGACGTTCGCGACCGGGATGCCCCATTCGTCGGCGAGCGCGAGAGCCTTCTCGCGCGGGATGCCGGCGTCACGGATCGGCGCCAGGATGTCGAGGTCGGGGGCCAGGACGGCGAACGACACCTCGAAGCGCACCTGGTCGTTCCCCTTCCCGGTGCAGCCGTGCGCCACGGTGCCGGCGCCGAGCTCGCGCGCCACCTTCACGACCTCGTCGGCGATCAGCGGCCGCGCCAGCCCCGACACCATCGGGTACTTCCCCTCGTAGAGACCGTTCGCCTTGATCGCATGCGTGAGGACGTCGGCGGCGAACCGGTCGACGGCGTTCACGACGCGGACCGAGGCGGCGCCCGCGAGCTTCCCGCGTTCGACGACCGCGTCGAAGTCATCGTGCTGGCCGACGTCCACCGCGACCGCGTGGACCTCGTACCCCTGCTCGGCGAGCCACCGCACGGCGACCGACGTATCGAGCCCCCCGCTGTAGGCGAGCACCGCCTTCCCGTTCGATGACCCGTCCGATGGACCCGTGGCTGCCGTGCTCATGCCTCGACCTCCGTGATCTCTTTCAGCGACCGCTCCAGCGCGGTCGGTCCGACGCCCTCGCGACCGAGGACCAAGATGGTGTTGTCACCCGCGATCGTGCCGGCCACCTGCGGCAGCCCTGCGCGATCGAGACCCTCGGCGAGGGCCGCTGCGGCGCCCGGTGAGGTCCGGACGACCAGCCCGGCGTCGGCGCGCACGTACGACAACGCGAACTCGTCGAGCAAGCGGCGGAGCAGCGTCATCGGCCCGTACGAGCCGGCCTCGCCCGGGGCCACGTAGCGCAGTCCCTGCGGGTCGTGAGCGCGCGCCAGGCCGAGCTCGTCGATGTCGCGGCTGATGGTGGACTGCGTCGCATCGATCCCCAGATCGGCCAAGCGCGCCCGGATCTCCTCCTGGGACGCCAGGCGCTCGTTCGCGACCAGCCCCAGGATCGCCTGCTGCCGCTTCGTCTTCGACCCGTTGCGGCTCACGGCGCCACCTCGTCGAGCGCCTCCGCCAACGCCTTCACGGCCACGTCGACCTCGTCGGGACCGATCGTGAAGGGCGGCGTGAACCGCACCACGTCGATGCCGGCCGTGGAGGCGAGCACGCCGCGAGCGAGCAACGCCGTCACGACGTCGGCCGCGATGATGCCCTCCGCCACGCGGAAGCCGATCAGCAGACCGGCACCACGCACCTGCTGCAGCGTGCCGGCCGGGGCGAGACGTGCGACCTCCGCGCGGAGCAGCTCCCCCATCGCGAGGACGTTGTCGAGCAGGCCATCGTCCTGGATCGTGCGGAGCACGGCGAGCGCGGCGGCGCTCGGGACGGGGCCGCCGCCGAACGTGGAGGCATGCTCACCGGGCGCGAACGAGAGCTCCGCCCGAGCCACCAGCGCGCCGATCGGGAGCCCACCGCCCAGGGCCTTCGCGAGGGTCGCGACGTCGGGGATGACCCCGGAGGCCGAGATCGACAGCCACTGTCCGCAGCGGCCCGAGCCGGCCTGCACCTCGTCCACCACCAGGAGGGCGTCGCGTGCATCGCAGACGGCGCGGACGGCGCGCAGATACTCGGCCGAGAGGGGGATCACGCCGCCCTCCCCAAGGACCGGCTCGATGAACACCCCGGCCACATCGCCCGGCGCGAGCGCGGCGCGGAGCGCCTCGCCGTCGTCCGGTGGCACGAACCGGAACCAATCCACGAGCGGCTCGAAGGGCGCGCGCTTCACGGGCTGGCCCGTCGCGGCGAGCGCCGCCACCGTCCTGCCGTGGAACGAGCCCTCGAGCACCACGATGGTCTGCCGACCCCGTGGGAGCCCATGCTTCCGCAAGAGCTTGATCGCCGCCTCGCTCGCCTCGGTGCCGGAGTTGCAGAAGAACACGCGCGCGTCCGGGATCGGCAGGAGTCGCGCCAGCTCCGCCGCGAGCTCGGCTTGCTGCGGCGTGGCGACCAGGTTCGAGGTGAGGCCGATCGTGCGCGCCGCCGTCTCGACCGCCTCCACCCAACGCGGGTGGCAGTGACCGAGGGAGAGCGCACCGAGACCACCGAGCATGTCCAGATACGTGCGGCCCGTGTCATCCCACACGTGGAGACCCTCGCCGCGAACCAACGTCACGGGGTACCGGGCGTAGGTCGGCATCACGGAGGCTTCGCTCGCCGGCATCACGATCCGCCCTCGGCGTCGCGCGTGATCATGGTGCCCACGCCCTCCGGCGTGAACAGCTCGAGCACGAGAGCATGTTCGACCCGTCCGTCCACCAGGTGCACGCGGGTCACGCCGGCCTCCAGGGCCCGCACCGCGCTCTCGAGCTTCGGGATCATGCCGCCATCCACCACGCCGGCGGCCGCGAGCAGCTCCCGGCACTGCTGCGCCGACAGCTCGGAGAGCAGGTCGCCGCCCGGACCGATCACACCCGGCACGTCGTTCAGGAAGACGAGCTTCTCCGCCTCCAGGGCGACCGCCAGCTCGCTCGCCACCACATCGGCGTTCACGTTGTAGGCCTGGCCGCTCTCGTCGAGCGCGATCGACGCCACGACCGGGACGAACCGCTGCGCCAGGAGCGCCTCCAGGACCCCCACGTGCACGTGCACGACCTCGCCGACGAACCCCAGGTCCGGGGCACCGGCGGCGGCACCCTGCTTCCGCGCGAGGAGCATCCGGCCGTCCACGCCGGAGAGTCCCACGGCGTTCACGCCCCCCGACACGAGCGACGCGACGACCTCGGTGTTGAGCTTGCCGGCGAGCACCATCGTCGCGACGTCGAGCGTCTCGGCGTCGGTGACCCGCAGGCCGTCGACGAAGCGGGTCTCGATGCCGAGCCGAGCCGACATCCGCGTCACGGCCGGTCCTCCCCCGTGCACAATCACCGGCCGGATCCCCGCCGACTGCAGGAGGGCCACGTCCTCCGCGAACGACGCCGCGAGGCCCACCGTGTCCATGGCCGCGCCGCCGTACTTCACGACGATGACGCGCCCGTGATGCTCGCGCATGAAGGGGAGAGCCTCGAGGAGCGTGCGAGCTTTCGCGACGGTCCGCTGGCGCGTCTGCGGCGGCAGGTCGGCCTGGTTCATCTCGGGGCTCACGTCGTGTACTCCCCGTTGATCCGCACGTACTCGTACGAGAGGTCGCACCCGACGGCGCGCGACGCACCGGGGCCGTCGCCGACCCGGATGAGCACCGTGTACTCGGGTGCCGCCATCGCCGCCGCAGCGGATGCCCGCAGGCCGTCGGTCTCGAAGTAGCTCGGCGGGATCGCGCCGCCCTCCACGAGGTGCGCTCCACCGAGCCAGACGTCGATCCGAGCGGGGTGCACGTCGACGCCCGACGAGCCGACGGCCTGCAGGATCCTCCCCGGGTTGGGGTCGCCCCCGAACCCGGCGGCTTTCACGAGCGGTGAGTCGGCCACCGCCTTCGCCACGACGTGCGCGTCGTCCACGGAGGCCGCGCCCTCGACCTCCACGAGGAGGACATGGGTTGCCCCCTCGCCGTCGGCGATCAGCTGCCGCACGAGGGAGTCCGCGGCGGTCCCGACCGCCGCGGATAGGTCGTCCCACGCGGGGGTGCCGGCGGCGACCGCGTCGCCGCCGGCGCCACCGCTCGCGAGCAGCAGCACGGTGTCGTTGGTGCTGGTGCACCCGTCCACCGTGAGCGCATCGAAGGCTGGCTTCAGGCGTTCGTCGGCGATCCGTTGGAGGTCGGCGCGACCGACCGGTGCGTCCGTCGTGAGGAAGGCGAGCATCGTGGCCTGTGCCGGGCCGGTGAGGATCGGGCTGATCATGCCGACGCCCTTCGCGGCGCCACCCACCCGGTACGGGCCGCCGTCCACGTCCGCGGTCTTGGGCACGGTGTCCGTGGTCATGATCGCCCGAGCGAACGCGTCACCACCGTCGGAGGCGAGACGAGCGACGAGGTCGGGCAGGGCCGCCTCGAGTTCCGCCATGTGGAGCGGCTCCCCGATCACGCCGGTCGAGCACGGGAGGACGTCGTCGGGGTCGATCCCGAGGACCGCGGCGAGCGCCGCGCTCGACCTCGCGGCATCGCCTTCGCCACGCTTCCCGGTGGCCGCGTTCGCCTGCCCGCTGTTCACGAGGACCGCGCTGCCGCGACCCTCGGCGAGCCGCGCCCTCGACAGCCGCACCGGTGCCGCAGCGACCCGGTTCGTCGTGAAGAGGCCGGCGGCCGTGGTTCCGGGGTCGCCGAGCAACAGGGCCAGATCTGGTTGGCCACTCGGCTTGAACCCGGCCGTGACACCCGACGCCCGGAACCCCGGAGGGAACGTGACCCCGGCACTCATGGGTACACCGCCAGCGTGGGGAGCCCCGCATCCTGCGGCAGGCCGCTCATCAGGTTCGCGTTCTGGATCGCCTGGCCCGCCGCCCCCTTCACGAGGTTGTCGAGCGCCCCGATCACCACTGCCGTCCCGGTGCGCGGGTCCGCCACGGCCTGCAGCTCGAGCACGTTCGTCCCCCGCGTCCGCTTCGAATCCACCATCTCGCCCGGCAGCAGCACCCGGATGAACGGCTGGCCCGCGTACGCGGCGAGCAGGACCTCCGTGAGCGACTTGCTGGTCGATCCCTCGGCGAGCGCGGCGTAGGACGTCGTGACCACGCCCCGAACCGCCGGCACCAGGTGGGGCGCGAAGAGGACGGGCACCGCGTACCCCGTCGCCAGCTCCAAGCCGCGTTCCATCTCGGGCGTGTGCTGGTGCGAAGGCACCCGGTACGGCCTGATCGATCCTTCGCTGGTCGTATAGAGGGTCGCGTCCGTGGCGGCCTTCCCTGCTCCCGAGAGTCCGGTCTTGCCGTCCACACGGATCGACCGGGGCTCGATCACACCGGCCGTGAGGAGGGGTGCGCATCCCAGCACCACCGGGGTGGGGAAGCAGCCGGGGTTGGCTACGAGCGACGCCCCCGCCACGCGTTCACCGAAGAGCTCGGGGATGCCGTAGACGGCGTCGGCGAGCAGGATCGGAGCCGGATGGACGAAGCCGTACCACGTGGGGTAGGCGTCGGGCTCCAGTCGGAAGTCCCCCGAGAGGTCGACCACCCGGACGCCGAGATCGAGCAGCGGCGGGATCGTCGCGAAGCTCGCTCCGTGCGGGAGCGCCGCGAACGCGACGTCGGCATCGGCAGCAACCACCTCTGGCTCGATCGGGCGGAGCTCAGCGGCGGCCTGCGGCAGGTCGACCAGGTGCGGCTGGACGTCCCCGAGCGGCGAACCTGCCGACTCCTTCGCGCCGAGGAAGGTCACCTCGAACGACGGGTGCCCGGCGAGCAGCCGCAGCAGCTCGCCTCCTGTGTAGCCGGAGGCGCCGAGCACGGCGACCCGCGTCTCGCCCATAGCGCATGATTATGCAGTTTGTGGGTAGATGTGTCACATGCGAGTCACGGCTCGGCAGGTCTCCGACCACGTCGTCGTGCTCCGCCGGGTCGCATGAGGACTACGCTGCGCCCCTGATGCCCGGCCTGCGTATCACGCCCGGCCCCCTCTCCGGTCTCTACCTCCTCGACCTCGTGATCCACGAGGATCCGGAACGGGCCCGAGCATCGTTCCGGGAGGTGTTCCGTGCCGAGGACCTCGAAGCCGCCGGGGCTCCTCCGTTCCGGCCCGTCCAGTGGAACGTCTCGGAGTCCTCTCGTGGAACCATCCGGGGGATCCACGCCGAGCCGTGGGACAAGCTGTTGCACGTCGTGGAAGGGGAGGTCTTCTCCGCCGTCGCGGATGTGCGAGCCGGGTCACCCACGGCCGGTCAGGTCTGGACGGGGGTGCTCGACCGGACGAACGCGCTGCTCGTGGGCGCGGGACTCGGCAACTCGTTCCAGGTGGTGAGCGACCGGGCCGTGGTCGCCTTCCTCGTCACCGACCACTGGCGCCCCGGCATCACGTACCCCACGGTCCGGTTCGATGACGCCGACCTCGCGATCTCGTGGCCGATCGCGGATCAACGGCTCTCCGTGTCCGAGAAGGACCGTCACGCGCCGACGCTCCGCGAGCTGTGGGCGACCTGACCAGGGGCCCTGCGGGCGGGCTACGGGCCGCGGCAGGGCACGCGCCATGCGGCCAGTGACAGACGCTTCTTGAGGAAATTGAAGTTCCGAGCGTTCGCGCTCGGACAGAACTCGTTCGTCTCGAGCCCGTACTCCACCCCGAACACGGGCTTCCCGTGCTCCACGAACCTCGAGAGCCGGCCGCATTCGTCGTATTGGTGGCACTGCTCGTTCAGTGCGGCGTCGAAGTACCGCACGAGCCGGCGGATCTGCCCGAGGTCGTTCTTCAGCAGCGCGCTCAGACCGTGGCGGTGCGCCTCGTTGGCCAAGAAGACATTGAAGCGGAGCTGGTCAGCCCCGGTGAGCGGGAACCCCGTGCCGTTCTGGTAACCGTCGACGTTGTCGAACTCCACGGCGTCGAACCCTTTGCGATCGCACATGGCCACGCGTGCCACCATGATCGGCCGGAGGAGGTCGAGCCGTCGGATGTCGAGCCAGCGCTCCCCCGGCCAGCCGTTCGACCTCCCCTTCACGACCGGCGGGAAGTCGTCGGCGTCGGGACGCCAGTTCTCCCACGAGCCGGCGCTCACGTAGCACACGGCCTTGATCCCCCGGTCGTGCATCGCCGTGACCAATCGGCGCGGCGCGTCGAAGCCGTCGACGTCGTACATCCGGACGTCGAGCAGGTCCCGAGCGCGGGGAACGGTGCTCAGCTGCCACTGCCAGGAGGTGCGGAGCCCCGGGTGCCAGCACCCGGGGCAGCGGACGACCGAGGGAAGCGTGACGCGTTGAGGAGAGGCCGGATGCGACCCGGCCGGCGCAGCCGCGGCGGCGGAGGGCAGCACGAGCGCGGCGACGAGGAACCCGATCGTGAGCACCGCACGCACACATCGCACGCCAGCACCTTATCGGTGCCGGAGGGAGATGCCGTCGAAGCTCCTGGAACGCGGCCCGCTAGCCGATCACCTGCAGGGCGGGCCCCTCACCGGTCGGGATCCGGCGCCGCGACGTGGGCACGAGCGATCGAATCCGCGCGCCCTGCCGAGCTGCGTGCGCATCTCATCGGCGCCGTTCGTGAGCATGGTGGCCGCCTTCACGACCTTATTCTCGACGACAGCCTCCATGACGTCGATCATGCCCGACAGCTCCGCGAGCCCCGCCTGGGCGTCGGCGGCGTCCCCGAACCGCTGCACGAGCGAGTAGAGGAACAGCACGATCGGCAATGCCGACGAGTACGGCACGATCACGACGCCCTTCGCGTACGCCTCCGCGTGGGCACGCTTCAGCGCGCCGTAGACGGCGTCGGGGATGGCCGCGACGGCGACCGGCGCGGTGAGCGACGGATCCAGGTACTGCGCGACCTCCTTGGCCCGCGCGACCACGGTCCTCTCCACGGCGCGCGCGCAGGCGTCCCGCTCGACGGGATCCGTGCAGGCCTCGAGGGCCTCGAGCTCGAGGACGGCGGTCCACTTCGAATCGATGGGGAGACGACGTCCATCCGGCAGGAGCAGCCCGAACTCCACGACCTTCCCGTTCACGCGGAAGTCCGTGACGAGCATGCCCGGCGGGAGCTCGGCGAGATGCTCCCGGAGGATCGAGCTCCCCCGAGCGACCCTTCGACGCCCCGCCGGCCAGCACCGTGGCCAGACGCCGGATCGACCTCACGCTGGTCGGCGTCGGTGCTCCGGCGCTCCTGCTCGCGCACGCGGAGCTCGTCGAGCGCCCTGCGGGCGCTCTCGAGCCCCGCGCGCAGCTGCTCCGCGGAGAGGTCCCGCTGCGACGCCTGGTCCGCCAGGCGTCGCAGCTCGGCCGACTGCACCGCGAGCTGCGCCTCGGTCGCGTTGGTCGCGTTGCCGGAAGCGACCTGCGGTCGCTTCCACAACGCGACCGCCAGCCCGCCCAGCACGCCGATCGCGGCCGCAGCGGCCGCGATGGCCCACATCTCACCGCTCATGGGTGCGCCTCCCCGGAGGACATCCCCAGCACCGTAGCGGGAGCCTCTGACACCGGGAGTCCGATACGTTCCCGGAGACGTGGAGACCTCGGTCGGACGGAAGGGCTGATGGAGCGACCCGAGACACGTTTCGCGAGGACCGCTGAGGGCCTCCACATCGCCTACCAGGTCGTTGGCGACGGGCCGGTCGACATCGTCTACATCGCCGGCCGGTTCTCCAACGTCGACCTGATCTGGGACGAACCCGACATCGCGCCGTTCCTGCGCCAGCTGGCGAGGCACCATCGCCTCATGGTCTTCGACCGCCGTGGGACGGGCCTGTCGGACGCCGTCGCCGAGCCGGGTGCACTTCGACATCATGATGGACGACATCCGCGTCGTGATGGACGCCTGCGGCTCCGCATGACCGAGCCGTGCGCGCGAACCTCGCGCGGTTCCGGGGCCGAAGATCAAGACGATGGGCGATGGCTTCCTGGCGACCTTCGACGGCCCCGCGAGGGCGGTGCGGTGCGCGGAGGCGATCGTGCAGGCTATGGATCGTCCGGATCGAGATCCGTGCCGGTCTGCATACCGGGGAGATCGGGACCGACGGCGACGACATCACCGGCCTCGCCGTCTCGATCGCATCGCGCGTGGCCGCGTTGGCCGGTCCGAGCGAGATCCTCGTCTCATCCACCGTGAAGGATCTGGTCGCCGGGAGCGGCCTCGCCTTCGAGGACGCCGGCGAGCACGATCTCAAGGGCGGTCCCCGACCGCTGACACCTCTACCGTGTGGCGAGCGAACCGGGTCAGCCGGCGACCCGGTAGACCCGCCAGGTCCCGGGCACGCCTTTGAGCTCGTGCTCCCCTGCCTCGTCGAACGTGAATCCCGACCCCGCCACCAGATCCTTGACGGTCTGGGACACGAGGACCTCGGAGGCGTTCGCCTTCCCCGCCACGCGTGCCCCGATCGACACGGTGAGGCCGCCGATCTTCCCGTCGATCAACTCGCACTCCCCCGTATGCACGCCAGCGCGGATCTCGATCCCGAGATCGCGGACCCGCTCGCCGATCTGGAGCGCGCATCGGATCGGCGCGTGCGGGACCGTCGAACGTCGCGTAGAACCCGTCACCGGCCGTGTCGGACTCCACGCCGCGCCAGCGCCGCAGCTCGTCGCGGACGATCGCGTGGTGGTGTTCGATCAACCCCTTGTAGCGGTGGTCACCCATCGAGGCCTGCTTCCGTGTGGAGTCAACGACATCGGTGAAGAGGACGGTGGACAGGATGGTGTCGAGCTCGGGGCGCGACTCAAGGCCCGCGAACGTCCGGATCGCATCGAGGACGGCGGGCATCTCCTCGAGCTTCATCGAGCCCTGCCCAGGGAAGAGGCGGATCTGCGGGTTCCGCAGGAGCGACGAGAGGTACTCGAGCGCCGCGCGATCCTGTTCGCGAGCGAGCAGGAGGACCGGGGCCGAGATCGCCGGCATCGCACCGCGGACGTCCGTCTGGTTGTAGATGGCGTCCATCGCGACGGCGACGTCGGGCGTCGCGGTCTGGCGGGTCAACCGCCCCCATGGGAAGGGCTCGTTCTCCGACGCGAAGGTCTCCATCTCGCTCATCCCGTAGGCGTCGGTGCCCCAGTTGTCCACGATGTCGTGGGTCGCCTCGGCGAGGAGCGACTCGGGCGCGCCGAAGGGGTAGTCCGGGGCGAGCGTGGTCCGAGGCGCCGGGTACCACCAGAAGAGCGAGAGGACCCGCTCGGGGACCGATGCGGCGAACAGGACGTTCGGAGCGCCGGCTTCCAAGGCCCCGCCGAGGACGACACGGTCGGTGCCGACCGCGTCGAGCACCACCGTCAGGTCCGCGACGCGCGTCTCGAGGTTCGGGGGGTCCACGTTCCGGCTCGATGCCCCGGTCCCCCGCCGATCGTGCAGGATCACACGGGAGAAGGAGGCGAGCCGGGTGAGCCACTCGCCGTAGGGACGGTGATCCCAGATGGCGTCCACGTTCCCGCACCACTCGAACTGCCACACGAGGTCGATGGGGCCCTCACCGACGGTCTGGTACGCGAGGTACACGTCGTCGGGGGTCTTCGCGTAGTGGGTCTCGGGGATCATGCCCGCCTGCTCAAGGGCTCGCCGACGCAGAACTCGTTGCCCTCCGGATCCTCCATCACGGTCCATGTGAAGGGGTTCTCGAAGTCGTCCGGATCTCGGCGGGTGACGATGGCCGTCGCCCCCGCCGCCACCAACCGCTCGACCTCGTCTTCCATCGATGTCTCCGATTGAAGGTCGAGATGCACACGGTTCTTGACCGTCTTCGGTTCCGGGACCGCCATGAGGTAGAGGGTGGGTCCGGTCCCGGACGGGTCGGAGAGGAGGACCTCGCCGAAGCGCTCCCAGGTGAAGATCGATGTCGTACGACAGGGCGGTGGCCCAGAACCCCGCGAGCCCCACCGGATCGTGGCAGTCGATGGTCACGCAGAGAACGCTGGTCGGCATCGTGGTCTCCGTTTCGGTCCGGCGTCGCTCGCATCCTTCCGGGTGGACCGTGGTCTCGCAACCTGCCGACCGACGACCAGCAGTCGTCCGCCGCTACGCTCCATGCTGCATGCCTGCCCACGGTGACCTCGACCGCGACCGCATCGCCCGCCTCCACGACGACGAGATCGCCCGCTTCCGTGAGGATCACCCGACGACCCTCCAGCTCCTGGAGCAGGCTCGGACCCACATGCCGAACGGGACCCCGATGTCCTGGATGGCCTCCGACAACGAGCAACCCATCTTCGTCGACCGGGGCGACGGCGCCGGGTTCACCGACGTCGACGGGTTCACCTACCTGGACTTCAACGCCTCGGACATGTCGATGTTCTGCGGACACGCGAACCGAGTCATCACGGACGCGGTCGCCGAGCGCGCCGCTCGATCCACCCAGTTCCTCCTCCCGACCGAGGACTCCATCTGGGTCGCTGAAGAGCTCGCCCGCCGTTACCCCGTCCCACTCTGGCAGTTCACCCTCTCCGCCACGCAGGCCAACACCGAAGCGATCCGCCTGGCACGAGCGGTCACGGGTCGCGAGGTGATCGTGCTCTTCGAGGGCCACTACCACGGCCACTTCGAGGAGGGCCTGGTCGGCCTCCAGGATGGGCGTGAGAACCCCCTGCAACGCGGACTGTCCCGAGGCGTGACCGGCCGCGTCAGGATCGCGCAGTTCAACGACCCCGAGGTGCTCGCCGCGGTCCTCGCCCCTGACGACGTCGCGGTCGTCCTGACCGAGCCGGCCCTGACGAACGTGATCCACTTCCTGCCGCCCGGAGCCGGCTGGCACGCCGACCTCCGCCGCCTCACCCGTGAGCACGGGACCCTCCTCGCCCTGGATGAGACCCATACCCACGTGGTCGGCGAGCACGGCGCCACCGGGCTCTGGGACCTCGAGCCCGACATCGTCACGATCGGCAAGGCGGTGGCGGGCGGCGTCCCGATGGGCGCGTACGGCGTGGCCGAACGGTTCCGTGCCGAGTTCGATCCGGCGAACCCTGAGGGTGAGATCGCCACCGGCGGCACGCTGTTCGGCAATCCGCTCTCGGCGGCCGCGGCGAGGGCCGCCCTCGGCGAGGTCCTCACGCCTGTGGCCTACGCACACACGAGCGCGCTCGGCGCACGCCTGGCCGAAGGCATCACGTGGGCGATCGATGCCGCCGGCCTGCCGTGGACCGCCTACCGCTTCGGCCCACGCGCGGGCCAGTGGTACGGGCCGGAACCCACCACGGGAGCCGACGCGTACGCCCTCACCGACGGGGAGCTCACCCGCCTGCTCCGCATCTGGATGGCGAACCGCGGGTATCTGGGAGGCGCTGCCTGGCGCCGGTCCGACCGTCCCGATCCCCGCGGTGGAAGCTGACGTCGACCGTTACGTCGACGCCTACACCGAACTGCTGAGCGTGCTCGCATCCTGAGGGATACTCCACGCCGTGACGCCGCCGCCTGAGATCCCGTTCCTCCGCGTCGAAGGCAGCTACCGGGAGGTCGGCGCCGCGATCGGCGAGGCCTGTCGCGACACGATCGCGCGCGCCTGCGACCCGTCCACCTGGTCGATCCCTCTGGGGCGCAGCAGCGATGAGCAACTCGCGCTCGCCGACCGGTACGCCGACGTCACCCGCGACGCGATGCCTTGGATCTTCGAAGAGCTCGAGGGCTCAGCCGAGGGCGCGGGCGTCGATGCGCGAGCATTGTGGGCTCGATACATCGAGGAGATCTGGTACGAGCCGCGCGAGCCGAACCGCACCGGGGCCAGGATCGACGGCCGCTGCAGCGACCTGGTGGCCGCCGCCGCGGCGACCGCCGACGGACACACCCTCGTCGCGCACAACAACGACCTCCACCCCCGCTACCGCGACGAGCTCGTGGCGATCGAGCGGACCTGCCACGGCGACCCGGCCGTCCTCACGATCGGCAACGGGATCTGGATCAGCGTGGGATGGAACCAGGCCGGCCTCAACCTCACCGGCAACGAGCTCAGCCCGAACGACGAACGGATCGGGATCCCGCGGGAGATCCAGGTGCGGGCGATGCTGCGGGAGCGCACGCTCGATGCCATGGTCGCCGTCGCGCTGCACCCCGCGCGGGCGTCGAGCTACAACAACGTCCTGGCCGACGCTGAAGGGAGCGTGGTGAACGTGGAGGGTTCGGCGACCTCCGCCAAGCTCACGGGACCGGACGAGCGCGGGCATCTCGTCCACACGAACCACTACGTCTGCGAGCCGATGCTGGCGTACGAAGGCGACCCCGAGTACGCGGAGACGTCCTCCGTCCGGCTGCGGCGGGCGGCCGAACTCCTCGGAGGGGCATCCCCCGCCTCGGTCACGATGGAGACGCTCCGGGCGTTCCTGAGCGACCACGAGAACGCGCCCGACTCGCTCTGCCGTCACCCCCATCCGGACCGCAGCTCGATCACCTGCTTCTGGTGCGTCGCGGACATGACCGACGGCGTGATCCGCTACGGGCGAGGCAACCCGTGCGACTCGACGCTTCAGGAGTACGTCTTTTCGGACTACGCCGTCGCCTGACGGAGCAGCTCGACGGTTGCGGCATCGCCGTTCTCCTCGGCCAAGGACAGCGCATCGCGCCCGTCGTCGGTCCTGAGCGCGGGGTCCGCGCCGCGTGACAGCAGGATCGCCGTGAGCTCGGCGTCTCCGTTGTGCGCCGCCGAGTGGAGCGATGTGAAGCCCTGGGCTTGCGTGGCGTTCACGTCGGCGCCGGCGTCGAGGAGCAGAGCCGTGATCGCCGCGCGCCTCCGACTCGCGGCACTGTTCAGCGCGGTGCCGGTCATCCATCCGGTGCCGCGAGCGTCGACGTCCGCCCCGCGGGCGAGGAGCAGCGCGAGGGCATCGTCCTGACCGAAGAAAGCGGCGAAGTGCAGCGCCGTGAAGCCGTCGGCGCTCATGGCCGTCACCGTCGATGTGTCCTCGGCCGCGAGCACCGTCAGCCTGTCCACGTCGCCGAACGACGCCGCCTCGAACGCATCGAGCTCCGTGACGTGCCCTTTCACGGCCTCCGTGAGAGCCCGGTCGGACCGGTAGCGCGTCAGCATCAACGCGGACACGCCGTTCGGGTCCCGTGCCGTCGCGAGGGAAGGGTCCTCGTCCAGGATCGCCCGCACCCGGTCGGCGTCGGCCGCCTCGATGGCCGCGAACAGGTCGCTCGAGGTGCTTGCCATCGGGTCATCCTCTCACTAGGATCTATATTTGCTTAGGCTAAGCATATAAAAAGCCAAGCACAACGCAGTGAGCGCGTCAAGGCGAACTTCCCCAACGCGAGAGGTCGAGGCCGTCGCCGACCGGCTCCACTCGGCGGCGCTCCACCTCTTACGTCGCCTGCGCACGGAGGACGACGTCCTGGGCGTCTCCCCTCCCCGGCTGTCCGCGCTCTCGGTGGTCGTGTACGCCGGTCCGATCGGGATCGGCGCCCTCGCGGCCACCGAGGGCGTGGCGGCTCCCACCATGTCGCGCCTCGTGGACGGTCTCGAGCGCGACCGCCTGGTCACTCGCGAACCGGATTCCGACGACGCTCGAGGTGTCCTCGTGCGGGCCACTGCGAAGGGCAGGCGGGTGCTCGGCACCGGCAGACGTCAGCGTCTGGAGTCGCTCGCGAGCGGGCTCGCGACGCTCTCGAAAGAGGAACTCGCCGCCGTCACCCGGGGGGCGGAACTGATCGAACGCGTGACCCGCGAGAGCGGGCACCGTGGGCGACGAAGCAGCTAGACGCGGACCTTCCCGTCGCGGGCCACCAGCTCGCCGCCCTTCCACACCGTCCGTGGCGCCCGGAGCGTGGTCACGTCTTCCACCGGATCCGCGTCGTACAGGACGAGATCCGCGAGCGTGCCCTCCTCGATGGTGCCGACGTCGGGCGTGCGGAGCAGTTCGGCGCCGTTCGCGGTCGCGGCCACCATCGCATCGAGCGGACGCATCCCCCACTCGACCATCGTGATGACCTCGTTGGGCGCGTTGCCGTGCGGGTTGAACGGCGTGCCCGCGTCGGTCGAGCAGACGTGACGCACCCCGGCGCGGAGGGCGCGCGTGTGGCCGGCCCTCGCTTCCTCGAGCAGCGCCTGCGCCTTCGCGACCGCGTACGCCGGGACCTTGTCCGGGTTCCCCGTCATCCCGGTGAGCGCGACGATGGTGGGGCCGCGGAAGGTGCCGCGGTCCGCCATCTCGCGCGCGATCTGCGGCGTGACCTGGACACAGTGCTCGACCGAGTCGACGCCCGCGCGGACGGCGCGGAGGATCCCCTCCGAGCCGATCGCGTGGGCGGCGACGCCCCGGCCCCAGGCATGCGCCTCATCGACCGCAGCGCCGAGCTCTTCGGGCGTGAAGGCCGTGAAGGTCGCGCCGATCCCCGGCGTGAGCACGCCGCCGGTGGCCACCACCTTGATCGCCGTGGCGCCGCCCTTGATCTCCTCGCGCACCGCCTTGCGGAGCTCGTCGGCGCCATCGACCTCGCGGGCGATGGCGACGCTGTGACCGTGACCGCCCGTGATCGTCAGGGCGCGGCCCGAGGCGACGACGCGGGGGCCGGGGACGACGCCGAAGTCGACGGCCCGGGCGAGCTCGCAGGTGCCGAGACCGCCCAGGTCGCGGACGGTGGTGACACCTGCCGCGAGCTGCCTCCGGAGGTTCACCGTGCCCTTGATCGCCGCCGTCGGCACGTTCATGGCGGCGGCTTCGCCGGCGAAGTCGGCGGAGCCGTCGAAGGAGAGGTGCACGTGGCAGTCGATCAGGCCGGGCGCGAGCGCCCGGCCTGATCCGATCCACCTCCCGCGCACGCCCGGCCGCCTTCGGCGCCCGCGCGTGCGCCCCCACCCACGCGATCCGATCGTCCCCCACCAGCACGCCGGCGCGACGCCGCACACGATGGCCATCGAACAGCGTGACGTTCGCGACGTAGAACCCCGCCATCAGCTGACCCAGGGCGGCACGGTCTCGCTGCCGTCGTCCTCCCGCATCAGCTTCGTGCCGGCATCCATCGTGACGATCAGCGTGGCGCCCTCGTTCCCCGCGTCGAACCAGTGGAGCTCCCCTTTCGGGATCACCACCGAATCGCCTGCCTGGATCTGCTTCGCCTCCTCACCGATATGCACCGTGCCGCCACCGATCAACACGACGAACACGTCGAAGTGGTCGTGGCGGTGCGGTGGCAAACCACCGGCGGGCGGAAGGTCGGTGCGGAAGAGGGCGTTCTCGACGGACCCTCGCGCTGGCGCGGCGTAGCTCGTGACGGTGTTCCCGGCGATCTCGAACGTCGGATGGTCCGCAGCTCGTTCCACGGGCATGGCGATCATCAGCTCCTCGGCTCCGCTGCCGCGCGCATCATGTCACGCGGGACGGCGATCGACTCCACCGTGGGCGATCCGCCGTTCCGGGGGTGCTGAGGGAGCCGAGGATCCGTCGGCTAGGCGTCCGTCGGTCGGATCCAGGCGACGCCGCGCCCCGGAGCAACGGTTTCACCCTCCGCCGACATCCACGAGAGGAACGTCCCGGCAACCGGCGACCGGACGAAGACCCGCACGTCGCCCCGTCGGAGCTCGGCGACGATGCCGTTCTCCTTGACCGGACGACCCTCCACGAGTCGACGACGGTGGAGACGTCCCGCATCGGGCGCCACGATCGAACGCTCGGCGATGGGCGGGAACTCACCATGCACCGAGTCGCTGCCCGGCGGCGACATCGTCGCATTCAGGGACGACCCCGCGGCCACCGCCAAGCCGCTTCCGCCCTCACCGTCCTCGACGTTGCCCGCGAGCAGCTCATCACGCAGCGCATCCAGCATCGTCATCACGGCCGGAGCGCCGAGCACGTGCCAGGCTCGGGCGCCGTTCCCGTTCGGCTCGGCGTCGGCGTCGCGGAGGGAGGCCGTGACCTCGAGCGCCTCGGCCAACTGTCGGTGGGCGCGCAGCAGCGCCACGCGGCACTGTGTGATGGCGGTGAGTCCTCGTTCGACCGTCGTCGGGAACGACGAGCCATCGGGGGAAGGGACTCCCATCACCATCGAAGGATCTCCACCTCAACCCGCGCCGGGGGTCACGCGGCCTCCGCGGATCACCGTAGACGCACGAGGTGTCGACGCCATGGCGCTCTCGCCGTAGAGATGCTACGGCGGCCAGCGGAGGACTCCCCGCCCGCCGTCAGCGCGACGGCCGTCCCGCGTCACGGAAGGATGCCACCGTGCGTCGGAGCCCCTCTTCGATCCCCACCACCGGCTCGTAGCCGATCAGTCGACGCGCCAGCGACACATCGGCCTCCGTTCGCCGGACGTCGCCGGCGCGAGGGGGTTCCCACCGGGGCTCCGGCGTCGCCCCGCAGAGACCGGCGATCAGGAGCAGGAGTCGATTCACCGAGGTTGGTGCCTCTCCCCCACCGATGTTCAGGGCCCGCCCGAACGCCTCCTCGGGCGCCGCCGCCGCGCGCAGGTTCCCCTCGACCACGTCGTCGATGAACGTGAAGTCGCGCGACTGCTCACCGTCGCCGTGGATCACCGGACGCCCTCCGTCGAGGCATGCCGTGGTGAACAACGGGATGACCGCCGCGTAGTCGCTCGCTGGGTCCTGACCGGGTCCGTACACGTTGAAGTACCGGAGCCACATCGACGGCACACCGAACGCCCGGTACAGCGCGGCCCCGTAGGCCTCGCCGGCCAACTTCGACACGGCGTAGGGAGACCGCGGCTTCGGCTCCATCGTCTCGTCGAGCGGGAACACGTCCTGGTCGCCGTACACGGACGACGAGGACGCCGCCACCACCACGGCCCCGACATCCCGCGCGGCGAGCAGCACGTTCAGGGTGCCGTCCACGTTGACCTCGGTGGTGAGGACCGGCTGTTCCATGGACCGGAGCACGGATCGCTTGGCCGCCTGGTGGTAGATCACCTCGCAGCCACGGGCCGCGGCCCCGACGGCCTCGGCATCGCGGATGTCCACCTTCTCGAAGCGAGCCTCGGGCACATCACGGAGCGCGTCGAGCGAGCCCTCCGTGAGGTCGTCGAGCGCAACCACCTCGTTCCCGTCGGCCGCCAGACGGCGGCACAGGTGCGAGCCGATGAAGCCGGCCGCACCGGTGACGAGCACGCGCTTCGCCATGGCGAACACCTTTCAGGGGCGGCGGCGACCGGAGCCACCGCGGGTCGGGGTGATGGACCGTAACACAGCGGTTCGGGGTAGGCTTCCGAGGCTGCGCCCCACACCCGAGGAGGCCCATCGATGCTGGTCAGCGACATCATGCACGCGAAGGTCAGAACGGCCGACGCCGAAGACACCTTCGCCGACGTGGCCAAAGTGATGCGCTCGAACGGGATCTCATCGGTCGTCGTCCTGGAGAAGGGGAAGAAGCTTGCCGGGATCGTCACCGAGCGCGACATCGTGAACCTGGTTGCCGCGGGAGGGGATCCCCACTCGGTCAAGGTCGCGCACGGGATGACCCGGCGTGGGCTGGAGACGGTGGGACCGAAGGTCGACATCGCCGAGGCGGCCGACAAGATGGTGTCTCTCAACATCCGGCACCTCCCGGTGGTCGACCGAGGCAAGGTCGTCGGCATCATCTCGATCCGCGACCTCACGAGGTGGGCCGCCGAGGAGCTCAGCGGCGGCCACGAGATGCCCGACATCGCTCGATCCCAGAAGGCGCTCCGCGCGGCGAGCGAGCTGCAGAAGCAACGCCAGATGAACGCCTGAGGGCCTGGAGGGGTCGCCGGTCCCGAGCGGTCGGTCAGGGCGGAGAGCTGCCGTCGCCCGCGGCGCGCCGGAAGGCTTCGCGCGGATGCTCGAGGGAACCGAGCTGCGCGATGTCGCGCGGGAACAGGAACGCCACGGTCCAATCGAGGGCGATCCTCACCTTCCGACCGAGCGTCGGCATGTAGAGCAAGTGGTACGTGCGGTGCAGGAACCAGGCGGCGAAACCCTTCACCCTGATCCCCATCGGGTCGGCGACGCCTTCGTAGTGCCCCAGCGAACAGAGCATCCCCTTGTTCTCGTAGCGGAACGGTTCCAAGGACCCACCTTCGAGCGAGGCGGCCACGTTGGCAGCCAATCGCTTGGCTTGCCGGAGGGCGTGCTGGGCCGTCGGTGGCGAGAAACCGGTCGTGGAATCGGGGTCGGGGACCGCGGCGATGTCACCCGCGGCCCAGGCGTCGGTCTCGCCCTCCACCCGGAGGAACGGATCGACCCTCAGACGGCCGCGCTCGTCCACCGGCAGCCCGCTCTCGGCCGGGAGCGGCGATGGCTTCACCCCGGCCGTCCAGACCACGGTTCCCGCCGGGAAGCTCTCGCCGTCGGAGAGGGTCACGATGCCGTCCTCGATCTTCTCCAAGCGGGTCCGCAGCCGGAGTTCGATGCCGCGCTCACGGAGACGCCGCGCCGCGTACGCGGCCAGCCCGGCGTCGAGCTCCGGGAGGATGCGATCACCGGCCTCCACCATGATCCATCGCATCTCGTCGCGACGCACACCGGGGTAGGTGCGGAGCGCGTCGCGCGCCAGGTCCTCCAGCTCGCCCAGCGCCTCGACGCCCGCGAACCCGGCGCCGATGAACACGGCGGTGAGGACCCCGCGCCGAGCCTCCACATCGCGCATCTCGTCGGCCTCGTCGAGGGACGAGAGCACGCGGTTGCGGAGCCAGATCGCTTCGGTCAGGTGCTTGAAGCCGACGGCGTGCTCCGCCAGGCCGGGGATCGGGAGGGTCCGCGACCACGAGCCCGCACCCACGATCAGCACGTCGTAGGGCTGGTCCCGGGTCTCCCCCCCGGCGAGCGCCACGGTGACGTGCTTAGCTCCGTGATCGATCCGCGTGACCTCGCCCAGGATCAGGTCGGTGCGCTTGAGGACCCGGCGCAGCGGCACGACCACCGCGCGCGGATCGATCAGGCCGCTCGCCACTTCGGGCAGGAACGGCTGGTAGGTCATGTGGTTCTCGGGGCTCACGAGCGCGAGGGTGTGCGCGCTGCCGCGGAGACGGCGCTCCAGATGCCGGGCGGCATACATGCCGATGTACCCACCGCCGACGATCAGGATCCGGCTCACCCGCTCATGTTCTCGCGACGGCAGGCATGCCGCAGCGAAGGGCGCCAACCTTGCTCCCGGCCGCAACGGATGACCGGAACGATCTGGATCTCCTTCCCGTCCGGGAGATGTGCTACGGCCGAAGGACCATCGAGGGACAGGCGCGGGGGATCCGGGCGACCTCCGTCCGTCTGACGGGTTCCGCGGGGATCCTGTGCTACCGTCCCCCCCGGCTCAGCGCCGACGAGGCACCCCGAGGGGGGTCCACGATGGACACGCGGGACGCGCCCGACTCGACCACTCCCATCCTCACACGACGACAACTGCTGCGCGGCGCCAGCGTGGGCATCGGGCTGGCCGCCGTCGGCGCGCCTCCCGTGCTGCGCGCCCTCGGCATCGCTCCGGCGTCCGCCGCCGCGCCGGGCGGGTCCAACGCGGGCGGTGCCGATCCGCTCGGCCGCGAGGCGGGCCTCCACGGGACCATCCACGGCACTTCGCGCGTCGGCGCGTCGGTCGTCGCCGCCGGGAACATCCTGCGATTCGACCCCTCGCGGAACACCACCCTCGAGGTGAGCGGGAACCTCGTCGTCAGGGGTCGGCTCGTGATGCGTCCCCAACCCGGGGTCCGACACATCCTCCGGTTCGTCGATGTCGATGAGTCGGCCTTCGTCGGTGGCGGCCTCGATCCGCTCGAGTCCGATGTCGGTCTGTGGGTGATGGGCAACGGCCGTCTGGACATCAAGGGAACGAAGAAGGAGGCGTGGAACCGGCAGGGGGATCATCCCACCTGGCGCCACTCGGACGATCTCGTCGTGGCACCGGTCGCGAGAGGCGACTTCACCCCCAGGAGCTTCAGGAAGGGCAGCCACGTTCCCGCGGCGGGGAACCGACGCGCCGAGGTGCTCAACCTCACACGCAACGTGCGCATCGAAGGCACCCCGGGTGGACGTGCCCACGTCTTCATCCGGTCGAACAAGCCGCAGTCGATCCGGTACGCGGCGCTCCGCTACCTCGGCCCGCGACAGCCCGGCTCCGACGGCACCGAGAGCGTGCTCGGTCGGTACGGCCTCCATTTCCACCATTGCCACGATGGATCCCGCCGCAGCGTCGTCGAAGGCGTCGTCGTCCGCGATTGCGGGGGTCACGCGTTCGTGCCGCACATGTCCGACGGGATCACGATCCGCAACTGCATCGCCTACAACGTCTTCGACGACGCGTACTGGTGGGACCCCGACGAGGTGACCAACGACCTCCTGATCGATCGGTGCGTCGCGGGATCGGTGCACTTCGACCCGGAGATCCACGGGTACCGCTTGGCGGGGTTCCTGCTCGGCCAGGGGCGGCGGCTCACCATCCGGGATTCCGTCGCGTTCTCCGTGATGGGCAACGGAACGGCAGCCGGGTACGTCTGGGCGGAGGCCCCATCGGGGCTCTGGAAGTTCAAGGACAACATCGCGCACAACAACGCCATCTCTGGGATCTTCGTGTGGCAGAACGTTCGCGAGCCCCACAAGATCGACCGTTTCACCGCGTACCGCAACGGTGAGGCCGGCATCATCCACGGCGCGTACCTGAACTCGTACCACTTCCGCGATCTCGACCTGCGCGATCAGACGAACGCCATCGAGCTCCACGCTGCCGGACGACCCGACCACGGCGGCCATCCGCAATCGTGGGTGAACGTGAGGGGTGGAAGCCTCCACGTCGTGAAACACAACCTCCCGGGAGCCTCTCCCGTCCTCTTCCGTGGGTGTTCGTTCCCCGGCGGCGTCACGATGGCGGACGATCAGGGAGATCCGGGGCCGCTCGACTTCGTCGACTGCGGACTCAGCCCCGGCGACTTCCAGATCGCTTCGATGCACCCTGACACGGTCGTCCGCGTCCAGCGGGGAGACGGCTCCGCGTACAAGCTGACGACGTCCGGCGTGACCGAGCTCGGCCAACCGTTCTATCCGTACTGACGGGTCCGCGGGGGCCGCCGCCTGAAATGGCCCACGGCCCTCACCCCGAGGTCGCGCCGGTCGAGACCTGTTCCCGGAGGACGAAGCGGCGGAGCTTGCCCGAGGGCGTACGAGGCAGTTCGTCGACGACCGAGAACGACTGCGGCACCTTGTACGACGCGAGTCGACGTCGGCTGAGACGTAGGAGGTCTTTCGCCAGGTCGGGACCCCCACGCTCGGACACCACGAACGCTTTGAGCACCGGGACGCCCGACCCGTCGTCGATCGCGACGACAGCTGCATCGTCGACATCCGGATGACCTCGGAGGACGTCCTCGATCTCGGTCGGGGCGACCCAGATGCCACCGAGCTTGACGAGGTCGTCGAGGCGACCCTCGTGGTAGACCCGCCCCTCCAGGATGCGCACCCGGTCCCCCGTCCGCATCCACTCGCCCGCGTACGCGCGGTCGGTCAGCTGCGGTCGCCGCCAATAGCCCGCGAAGGTCGTGGGTCCCCGGACCCACAGCTCGCCGGTCTCTCCCTCCGGGAGCGGGTGTCCTTCGCGATCTCGCGCCTCGACCTCGAAACCGTCGAGCGCTCGGCCGGCGCTCCCCGGTTCGAGGTCGTCGGGACGATTGGACGTCACGTGGTGGAGGGCCTCCGTCGAGCCCAGCCCGTCGAGGAGGGGCAACCCCAACGTCGCCCGGAAGCGCGTGAACGATTCGACGTCGAGGGCCTCACCGGCGCTCACGATGGCCCGGAGAGTCGTCGGCAGCTCCGGATCGCTCAGCCCGACGTACCCGCGGAAGAAGGCGGGGACACCGAAGAGGAGCGTCGGTCGGTTCTCCAAGAGCACGTTCTTGACCATGGCCGGGACGGCGGGCGTGTCGCTGACCACGACCGACGCACCGACCGCCGCGGGGAGGTACACGGAGTTCCCCAAGCCGTAGGCGAAGAACATCCGCGACACGGATTGGATGACGTCGTCGGCCTCCATCTGCAGGACCTGCTCGGCGAGACCGCCGGGCGCTGCCCGAAGGTGCCGATGGCGATGCATGGCTGCTTTCGGCAGACCGGTCGTCCCAGACGTATACAGCCACAGGGCGATGTCGTCCTCGGAGGTCGCCGCCGGCTCCAAGCGCGCGGGTCGGCTGCAGACCTCAGCCCAGGACGTCGTGCCCTCGACGTGTTCGTCGCCCACGAACACGCACACAGCGGATGTCTCCTGGACCGCCGCACGTCCCGCAGTCACGGACGACGCATCGCAGATCAGCGCGCGCGCCTCGCTGTCCGACACGATGAAATGGAGGTCCGACGCCAGGAACATGGGCGCCACGGGGACTGGGACGAGTCCCGCCTTGATCGCCCCCCAGAACGTCGCGACGAACTCCGGGCGATCGCGCGTGGCGATGAGCACTCGATCACCGCGCACGAGCCCGAGCTCGAGCAGACCCGAACCCGCCGCATCCGCGGCCTGCGCGATCTCGTCGTAGCTCCAGGCGCGCTCCGGTGTCTTCAGGTACGGCCGCCCCGCTCGGTCCGGGGTGAGGTTGCGTCCGAGGAGGTCGGAGGCGGCGTTGTACGGGGGCGATCCGTTGCGATCCGGAGCTCCCGTCGTCATCGAGCGACCTTCTCTCGCGACGTGGCCGCGAGCTCGAGATCGAGGAGCCGGGTCCACACGGAGACGGGCAGAGCCTCGATGACCAGGAACGTCACGACCCCGTCGATGGCAGCCTGATACCGACGCCACACGTACGGGTACAGGTCGTCGAGCTCCTCGGGGAAGCATCTCCGGAAGACATCATCGATCGCCCCGGCATCCGCGTCCGTGCCGAACTCGAAGCCGAGCTTCTCGATCCGGGGATCGACGAACAACTGGCCGAGGTTCAGATGCGTCGCCTCCAGGAGCGCACCCAGCGTCGGGTCGATGCGGGCGAGGTCGACGTACGAGATGTTCCGTGACAGACGGACCGAGCCCATGCGGTAGCTCGTGCACCGGCCCAGCACGCCTCCGGTCGGCGAGAGTGGCGGGCTCAGCCAGGCGATCGGCGGCTCGAGCTTCCACTGGTCGATCACGTCGAGCTCCGGGGGCAGACCTGTTGATCCCTTCGATCGTCTGCGCCAGGGTCCGATCGGTCACATGGAGGATGTCGCCGGGGGTGGAGAGCGAGTGCCGGGGCGCGAGATCAGGCTCCCCGAAGCTGCGCCCGACGGCCCGCGCGATCGGCCGGAGCTCGGCCGCGAGGCGCCGCATCGTCTCGATGTCGATGGCGACACCGGCCGGATCGTACGCTGACTCGGCGCCGACCTCGAGAACGAGGCCGTCGGCACCGGCCGCGATCGCCGCCCTCGCCATCGCGGGTACCGCGGAAGCGTGCGGAGCCGTCTGCGACGGGTCGGCGACGAGCGGCAGGTGGCTCAACTGCTTGATGAGCGGTACCGCATTGATCTCGAACCTCGGCTTGTGGAGAGCGTCGAACGTCCGGATGCCGGACTCGCACAGGATCACCTTGCCGTTGCCGTGCACGAGTACGTACTCGGCTGCGAGCAGGAACTCCTCCACGGTGGAACCGGCGCCTCGACGCACCAGAACAGGGCGGTCCGTGCCGCCCATCTCGCGCAGGAGGTTGAAATCCTGCATGTTGCGGCTCCCGACCTGGAAGAGGTCGGCGAACTCCGACGCCGTGGCGATCTGGCCCGCATCCCACACCTCGACGGACAGAGCGAGTCCATGCTCGTGCGCGATGTCCCGGAGTCGGCGGAGGGAAGCCGATGAAGGTCCGGGGGGGTCGCTCTGGTCGGGCGGCACCATCTGCCCTGCGTGGAACACGCGGCATCCGGCCTCGTGCAGGAGAGGCGCCAGAACCTCGAACCGCGCCTCGGCAGCCGATGCCCAGCGGGAGCTGGCGATGATCCCGATCGGTCCCCCGCCACCCAGGGACAGCTCAGCCGACGCGCCGATCGATCGCCCGTTGAGCGGGATCTCGATCGCCACGTGGCGCCCGAAGAGCTCATGACTCGCGAGGCGGAAGGGTGCGGAGATCTCCCTGAGGGCACGGACCGACGGGAGGTGCTGCAAGGCCTCGCCGCCCTCCGGACGAGCGGCGTCGTGGAGCGGGAGCGCCGCCCAATCGTCGCCGCGGGTCACATGAGCACCGCGCACCAGATCGCCCGCCACCGAACGGACGTGCGCGAGGTCCGCGTCGGAGATCGCCGGGTCGAGGACCAGGACCCGAGCGCCGGTTGCGTCCGTCACGCCGACCTCCCGACCGCCAGCGAGATGGCGCGGACGCGCTCCATGAAAGCGGGGAACGCCGCCGCTTCGAGGGACTGGGAACCATCCGACAACGCCGCATCCGGATCAGGGTGGACCTCCACGAGGACCCCGTCGGCGCCGGCCGCGATGCCGGCCAGCGCCACGGGCTCCACGAGATCACGGCGACCGGTCCCGTGGGATGGGTCGACGATGACCGGGAGGTTGCTGCGGGCCTTGATCTCCGGCACGGCCGCGATGTCGACGCTGTTGCGGGTCGAGGGCTCGAAGGTTCGGCTCCCACGCTCACAGATCACGATCTGATCGGTGCCGCGGGAGACGACGAACTCGGAAGCGGCGAGGACCTCGTCGACCGTCGCCGTCACGCCGCGCTTGAGGAGGATCGGCAAGCCCGACCGCGCCGCGGCTTCCAGCAAGGAGCGGTTGTCCATGTTCCGAGCCCCGATCTGGATCATGTCCGCGTACCGAACGACGAGCGGGATCTCTTCCGCGGACATCGCTTCGGTGACGACCCCGAGGTGCAGATCGTCCGCGACCTCTCGCATGATCTGGAGGCCCCGTTCGCCGAGACCTTGGAAGCTGTAGGGCGAGGTTCGGGGCTTGAAGGCGCCCCCCCGGAGGAACGCTGCGCCCGCCGCGTGCACGACCACCGCGGTCTCCCGGAACTGCTCCGGGCTCTCGACCGAACAGGGCCCTGCGATGACCCGGATAGGGTGCTGATCACCGATGGCGACTCCGGCGACGGAGACGGAGACGCCGACCGTCGACGTCGGAACGTGCGCGATCCCGGGACTCACGACACCCCGCCCACGTGCGCTCGGATCCGGGCGACCGCGTCCGCCAGGGTGTCGACCTCCGCCTCCTTCATGCCGGGGATGAGGGGAAGCGCCAGCGCGGCCTCCGCCGCCGCGACGGTCACCGGCAGATCGACCCCGTTCGCCACGGCTCGGTAGGCGCGCATGAGATGCACCGGCGGCGAGTAGTAGCGTCGCGTTTCCACGCCTTCGGCCGCGAGAGCTTCACCCAACGCATCGGCGGAGAGCCCGAACGCATCCGGATCGATGAGCACGGTGAGGTCTTTGTACGTCGAGCGATCGTCGGCCCTCACCATGGGGAACGAGACCCCCGGGATCCCACCGAGCGTCGACCGGTAGTGACGCGCCAGGATCGCCCGGCGGGCGATCCGCTCCTCCAGGTCGTCGAACGAGGCCAGGGCGAGCGCGGCATGCAATTCGGACATCCGGCCGTTCAGGCCGACGAAACGGCAGTCGTAGTCACCAGGATTGCCGTAGTTGCGCCCCACCCGGCAGCGCTCCGCGAGGAGGTCGTCGTCCGTCGCGATGATCCTCCTTCCCCGCCGATCAACGTCTTCGTCGGGGTGAGGCTGAACACCTCGGCGGCGCCGAACCCTCCCACCTTGACCCGGCGGTAGCGTGCGCCGAACGCATGGGCCGCATCGAAGAAGAGCGCCACGCCATTGCGTTCGGCAACGGTGTGGAGACCCTCCACGTCGCACGGGGCTCCGTACAGGTGGGTGGCCACGATCGCGGAGACGCGGACGCCCATGGCGCGCTCCACGGCGTCGGGCGAGAGGGTCAGCGTCTCGGGATCCACATCGGCGAAGACCGGGCGGAGACCGTTCCAGGCCACCGCGTGCGCGGTGGCCGCGAACGTGAACGAGGGCACGATCACATCGCCCGACACGTCGGCTGCGCGGAGGACGAGCATGAGGCCGGCGGTGCACGAGGCGACGGCGACGCAGTGTCGTACGCCGAGGAAGTCCGCAGCTCGTTCCTCCAACCTCCGCACCGTCGGACCGTCGGTGAGGATCTGGCTCTCGACGATCCGTTCGACCTCGCGACCGATCGCCGCAGGATCCTTGAACCGAGGTCGTGCCAGCGGCAAGCCGTCCGGGAACGCCGGAACACCGCCGCGGATCGCGGGGAGATCCGCTCCGGCTTCAACCCTCATGCATCGTCCCTCCGTGGGCCATGCGGACGGTGAAGCCCCTCCCGCGATGACGTCGTGCGTCTCGGATGCTCAGGCAGTGCCCCTGCTGTGCCAAGCGACCACCGGTGTAGACCGGCTACCGCGATCGACGTAGCACCGCCCCAGGGTCGCGACGCACCATCATGACCCCGGCGGCTTCCGCAGCCACGGTGACCACGACGATGACCATCCCGACCTGCAGCGGAACGCGCGCCACCACGACCCCGAGCACTGCCACGGACGCGGCGGCGAACCACATCCCGATCGTGGCACGGGTGCGGCTCCCCAGGTGGCGAGCGAGCTGGTCGTAGAGGTGTGCACGATCTCCCTGGACGAGGGAGCTCGGACCGGTGGCGCGCCTGATCGACCGTCGACACGAGCTCGAGCGCGAAGACGGAGAGACAGAGGAAGGACCCGAGGAGCGACCCCCACGTCGCCGACGACCGGGTCGCGATCACGATGAGGATCCCGCCGATCGCGTAGGCGCCTCCGTCGCCCAGGAACACCGACGCGGGCGGTCGATTCCAGATCAGGAACCCGAGGAGCGCGCCCATGAAGGCGAGCGAGATCACCGCCTCGTCGCCGGGAGCGTCCGCGATCGCCCACAGGCCGAACGCTGCCACCAACGCGAGACCGCTGGCGAGTCCGTCCTGGCCGTCGGTCAGGTTCACCGCGTTCGCGAGGAGGGGGACGCCGAGCACCACCGCGACCGGCCCGAACACGCCCAGCGGTTCGAACGTGAGACCTCCGACCGCCAGCAGCAGCCCGCTGATGCCTTGCGCGCCCAACCGTAGGTTCGGCGACAGTCCGACCGCGTCGTCGGCCACCCCCACCGCGAGGAGAACGATCACCGCGGCGACGTACCAGCCAGCGTCGCCGGGCGCCATGACGGCGATCGCCGCGAGCACCGCCACCACGATCCCGATCCCACCGGAGAGTGGCTTCGGCTCCGCATGGATCTTCAAGCCGCTCTCCGACGGCCGGTCGACCAACCCGATCCGGACCGCGACGCGCGCGAACAGAGGGGTGAGCACCGAGCACGTGACGAACGCTATGAGGACGGGCATCGGTAGACGCACACCAGACTCGGGACACCGTCGTGGAGGGCGATCTCACCCCGAGGCTCGAACCCCGCCCGGCGGACCACCCGACGCATCGTGAGGTTGTCCGCCGCCACGTAGCACTTGATCTCCGTGACACCAAGCTCCGCCAGCGCGTCGAGTGCGTCCGTCGTGAGCGCCATCCCGAGGCCGGGAGCCGTCTTCGGACGCACACCGATCAAGGTGTGCTCGGCGTCCGGCAGACCCTCCGTCTGCTCGGGGTACCGGAACAGCTCCAACGCCCGCCGCAGCACACCGGGCCGGAGGAGCCGCGGCGCCGCCGCGATCGCCGCCGCGACGCCGTACCGGCGGACGAGCCTGCGGCGGAACGAGCGCACGGACACCGATCCCGATGTGTAACCGATGACGTCCCCGTCGCGGTCGGCCACCAGCGTCGGCGAATCCGGATCGTCGACGAGAGCCCGGAACAGCACGCGCAGGAACGGTTCCCCGAGCATCGGGAGGAAGGCCTTGGTCATGACCTGAGCGTGCATCGCTGCGATCGCCGCCACGTCTCGGCGGCGAGCCGGCCTGATGACGACGTCGCGCAAGCCGTCGAGGTCGAGACGATGCACCTGCCCCGACGTACCCGGCACCAGGGAGCGGTACAGCGTCACGACACGGTCGGCGACCATGTCCTCGTCGAACAGCCGCTCGGCACGCGCTCGGGCAGCTGAGGCCAGCCTGCTCCGCAGATCCGCGTCGTCGAGCAGACGAGCGATCGCCTCGGTGAGGCGGGTCGCGTCGCGCGGGGGGACCAGCAGGGCCTCCATCTCGTGTCGCGCCACCTCACGGCATCCCCGGATATCGGTCAGCACCATGGCTCGCCCCATCGCTGCGCCTTCGATCGCCGAACGCGGCATCCCTTCCCGCCAGGACGGCAGGACGAACACATCCATGAGCGCGAGGAGGTCTCGGACATCCTCGCGCCATCCAGCGAACACGACGTGCTCGGCCGCCGCGCTCCGTTCTGTCTCCGAGAGGGCATCGTCCTTGTCGGGATCGAACGGTCCGATCGCCAGGAACACGACGTCGTCGCGCTCGGCTCGGATCTCGCGGGCGGCGCGGAAGAACTCGAGATAACCCTTCTCGGCCACGAGACGCCCCACCATCCCGACCACGAGCGCGCCGTCAGGGATGCCGAGCTCGCGACGCAGGGCTTCCCGGCGCGAGGCGGGAACCTCCGCGGGATCGAAGACCGAGAGGTCCGTTCCGTTCCCGAGGTGGTGCTGCCGATCCGGACGACCGATCCGCAGCCGGCGCGCCCACCGGAAGATCCTCATCGCTCTGGTACAGCTCGGCGTCACTGAACCTGGCACCGACCCATTCGAGCGTCATGACGGGGAGCCGCCGGCGTGGTGGATCGTCGGGCGACGCCCAGAAGCCGTGCACCGTGTTCACGACGATGGGCACACCCGCCAGGCGCGCGGCGATCCGTCCCCATCAGACCGGGCTTGGGGTTGTGCGTGTGGACCACATCGAAGCGGCCGCGACGGAAGATCCCGACGAGCTCGACGAACGCACGGAGGTCCGCCAACGGATCCCAGGCCCGTGTCGCGTGGTGCCAGGGGATGTACTCGATCCCCTCGTCCCGGAGATCCTCGGTCCACTCCCCGGGCGAGCAGATCCCTGCGACCTCGCACCCACTGTCACGGAGCCGCCGCATCTGCTCGAGCACGAGGAAGCGGAGCGTCAGATCGACCGTCGTGACGTGGGCGACGCGGAGGGGCCGACGTCCGGTAGGCACCGCCACGGGCTGCCGTGTACGCGCCGCATCGATGGTGGTCATGGCGCCGACCACGGTCCTCGACGCAGAGCCTGATACGCGAACCGCTCCCCGTCCAACTGCCCGCGGGTCTTCGCCCGGAAGAACACGCCGGCATCGCTGCGGAGCACGGGCGTCCGACCGAGGCGGTACGGATCCATCCGCCCCGCACGGTTGGTGCGCCACGCCTCGAGGGCGGCGGTGGCGAAATGGCAGCGAGCGGCTCGCGCCGCGGCGGCAGACGCCTTCCCCCACGGGAAGGCGAAGTGCCGGCACGCTTGCGAGAGATGGTCCTCCACCAGCTCCTTCGACCGACGCATCTCATCGTCGGCTTCGCGTGCCGTCGCACGCGAGAGATCGACGTGACCGTGCGTATGGGCGCCGACCGTCACCAGCCCCGTCGACACGGCCTCAGCCAGCATCCCCCAGGAGAGCGCCTCGGCCGGTGCGACCCCGCTCCGTGGATCCCCTACGTCCACGAAACCCGTTGCCAGGTAGAGGATCGCGGGGATGCCGGCGTCGACCAGTCGTGGGAGCACGACCTCGTGGAAGTCCCGGAAGCCGTCGTCGAACGACAGGACGAGACCCCCGCCGGGCCCTGAGAGAGCAGCATCCAAGGAAACGGCTCCTCCCTCGGCGACGATCCCCTCGATCTGTTCGGCGAACCGTCGTTCGGGAACGTCGATCTCGCGGTCCCCGACCCCAACCCGGTGGTAGCAGAGGATCGCGACATCGCCCGATCGCCGGCGGGCGGCCACCCCGAGCGGGAGCGCCGCGACCTTGACCCCGATGCGGACGGCCGATCCGATGGCCATCACGCAGATCCGTCTCTCACGGACGACATCCCGACCTGATCGATCGCGGTCGGGCGTTCGTGCGCCCACTCGAGGATCAGGTCGACGACCGCATCCTGCACCGCGACCGTGGTGAGGCCGTGGACGCGTCCCGGGACCGTCACGACGCGGACGCGCGACCCGGCCCGAGCGAGGAGCCCCGCGAGGTCGCCCTCGCTCGCTGCCAGGAACTCCTGGTAGTAGTCCTCGTCCTGTCCGAACACGAAGAGGATCGGCACCTCCTGCTCCACCAGGTCGCGGACCGCCTCTTCGAACCGGGGGCCTACGGCGCTCGTCGCGACGGAGGGGTGGTTCGACCACGGGATCACCCGTGCGACGCGGCCCCACACGTGGCGGAGCTTCGCCCGCGCGTGTCGCCGGTAGACGGCTCGGGTCCGCCGGTCGAAGTAGCCCTTGATGGTTCGCGGCCGGAAGGACTCGACGATGTAGCGCGCCAGACTGCGCTTCATCGCAGCGTTCTGGCTGTGGCGCTCGCCCATCGCGAAGTCGCGGAGCGGGGTCGCCAGGGCGATGACGGTCTCGACCTCTTCGATCCGGCTCCCCGCCGCGAGCGCCGTCCGCGCACCGAAGCACGAACCGAGGAGGATGAAGCGCTCGATGCCGAGGCCCTTCAGATGGTCGACGGCTGCGAGGACATCGCCCACGAACGGCCGCCCCAGGTGGAGCGAATCGACCGTCCCCGAGCTCTCCCCCGTGCCGTGGTAGTCCATCCGGAACGCGGTGTAGCCGAGGGAGGCGAGTCCGCGGCACATCCGCACGCTGACCCGGTTCCGGTTCGTCGTGAGCGGCGTTCCGCCACTGGCGAGCACGATCACCGCGGTCCGACCACGAGGGTCGCGAGGGAAGGTCACGATTCCGAAGACAGCTCCCTCGGCGGCATCGAGGAACACCGGTGACTCTTCGTACGCGTCAGGGACGAGCTCCGTTGCGACCTCCGTCACGACGCACCTCGTCCCAGTGGAAGCGTCGCGCCCCTCGACGCGATCCACGCCGATGTCGCCTCGATCAGCTGCGTCGTCATCGGTCGGGCGCCTTCGTCGTGCGTGCGTTCGTCCACGAGCCACCACGCCTCGTCCCCTTCGATGGCCAGGATGTCGACGTCGAACCCCTGAGCGCGCCATCGGTCGATCTGCGCGGCCAGATCGGACCGGATCGACTTCGACGGGCCGATCTGGAGCACGAGGATGGCGCGAGGCGACGGTCCGAGCTCCTGCACGAGGGTGCGACCGACGGACGACGCGTAGAGATCGGGCTCGATCGTGTGACCGACGACATCGACGATCTCTCCTGCCTCCAGTCGTTCGATGAGCTCGTCGCCCTTCGTCGGGGTGGCCACACCGCTCTTCAGCTCCGCGACCATCCTCGTGCGGAAGGCGTCGCGGAAGAACCGAGCAGACTCCAGGAACGGCTCCCACAGGACGAGCGAGGCTTCGGGGACCATCGCCGCCGCCGAGCTCGCCACCATGGCGCCCCACCGGGTTCCGACGATGAACGTGCGATCGGCGCCCGATGCCGTCCGGAGGTGGTCGAGGGACGCCAGCGCATCCTCGCGCATGGTCTCGAACGTGGCCTCGCTCCCCGCGCCGTCGCTGTTGCCCGTCCCCCGGTAGTGGAACCGTTCGACGGCGAATCCATCGGCCGCGAGCTTCCTCGCGAGCAGGACCTCCCGCCGGTAGTTCCTCGTGAACTCCGCATGCATCGGAGAGCAGATCAGCACACAGCCGCGGGCAGCCGAGGCGGGGAGGTAGAGGCAGGAGAAGACCCGGTCACCGGCGGGACCCCGGAAGCCGATACGCTCCTCCGTTCCGTTCGCGGCGTCGTGCCTCGTCACTTCGAGCGGTGCGGCGGGTCGCGTGAGGGCGTTCATGCCGTCCCCTTCCGCACCGTGGGACCGGCGGGTGGCGACGTCGCGGCGCCGGCCTTCCCCGCATGGCGTGCATCCGCGTCGGGCTCGACCTGTCGCCCCATCCGGCCGACCCAACCGTCCCTGCAGGCTCGGAGATTGATGGCGAGATGTCGGGACGCCAGTCGAGGTTCCAGAGGGAGGTTGACGAGCGGCTTGCCGACGTTCATCGCGGCGACCCGCAGGGCGGTGTCGGTCCGCCCGAACCGCCGGAGCATGTAGACGGAGTTCCGCAGGACGTAATAGCGCCGCCAATTCACGGGGGCGAGCCGCCAGGACGGCGAGCCGTCGATGCCGAGCCGACCGAGCTCCTCCCGCCTCTGTCGCCAGATGTCGCCGTGCGCATAGAAGGAGTAGCCGGCACGCGACAGCCGCAGACCGAACTCGATCTCCGACAACCCGAAGAACAGCGGAGCATGGAAGGTCCCCGCCGATCGCACCGCTCCGACCAGGTAGAAGGGAACCTGGTTGCCGGCGAGGTGATCCACGGCGACGGGTCCGTGGAGCTCGCGGTCGGGAACCCGCCGGATCCGGCCACGCTTCCAGTCGAAGCGACCGCCGCGTGATCGCGACACCGGCCGTCCTCGGGTCGTCCTGCAGCATGTCCTCCGCGAAACGCTCGAGGTCCGAGAAGATCGTGAGGTAGGGGACCGGATCGTCGTCGTCCAAGACCACGATGAGGTCGCGGTCGTCGGCGAACTCGAGCACGCGACGCATGCCGGCAGCGACGCCACCCGTGAAGCCGACGTTCTCGTCCATCTCGAGATGCTCCACCGACCCCGCCACCCCCGCAGCGCCCGCGACGGCGGCCCGCGAGTCATCGGAGGGAGCGTTGTCGACGACGATCAGTCGATCCAGCCGGCGATCCTGGTGTGCCAGTCGCTCGAGCGTGATCGCGAGGGCGGCCGGCCGCCGGAACGTGACGAGCACACCGAACAGGTAACGCGGAGGAACGGTCATCGGACCACCTCCATCAGGGGTGAGGCCGCGCGGTCCCGTGCGGATGAACCGCTGATCCCGGTACCGACGACCACCGCGATCGCGATGGGGACCGCCGGGAAGTGCAGGATGTAGTCCATCGTCGCCTGCGCGCCGACGAGGGCGAGCCCAGCCGCGGCGATCGCCGTGAGAACGCTGTCGGCCGTCACCCACAGCGTCGCGAAGCCCCACGCGAAGATGGCGACCACGAACACGTAGCCGGGGATTCCCGGTTTCCGCGCTCGATTGGAGGAACTCCTGATGCGCCCACCGGAGGTCAGGGTCGGCACGAGCGATCGCGCTCGTCGAGGCGAAGTTCCCCGGGCCGACGCCGAGCAGCGGTTCCCGAGCGGTGATCTCGATCGCCTCGTGCCACAACAACACGCGGTCGACGGAGAGCGTCGCCTGGATGGTGCGATCGATGAGGCCTTCCCCGGTGCCGATCCGGCTCGCGCCGATCAGCTGGGTGACGACGAGCGCCCCGACGAACACCGAGGCACAGACCACGACGCCGGCGCGCGCACCGAGCACCCGCGTGGCGACGACGGTGGCCACGAGGATCGTCGGCAACAGGAGGATCACCGCCCACGAGCGGGAGATGACGACGACCGCCACGAAGACGACCGCCGCCACAGCTGCACCGACGCGGGCTGCAACGCTCTCGACCTGCGCCATGAGCAGGAGGGCAGCGATGGTGGCCGTCCCGTAGAAGGCAGCCGTGGCGTTCGCGTACCCCAAGGGTCGCTGCGTGGCGCCACCGCGGAACACCCCCGCGGGATCGACGGCGATCAGCAGGAGCCCCCCGGCCACGAGGGCTGCCAAGGGAGCTGTCGGCCACCGGAGTCCCACGCTCCACGACACACCGACGGCGAGACCCGTCGACACGATCAAGAGCACGCGCGGCGCCGCGGGGACGCCTGCCGCTGCAGCCGAGATCGTCGCCCACACCGCTGCCATGCCGAACACCAGCACGCCCGCCCCCACCCACCGGACCTCCGGCGTCGCCACCGTCCGCGTGCCGTTCACGTTCGACCCCCGACCAGCGTTGCCGTTCTGCGGTCAGGAGCGACCCGGGCGGTCCTCCCGACATGGGTGGATCCAGGGGGGTTGAGACAGAGGAGGACGAGGTACATCGGATACAGCAGGACCCGCTGACGCGCGATGATCCCGAAGTTCGCCACCGGCGACAGGGCGATGATCGATCCAGCCACGTAGACCATCGCGAGCAACACGTAGGGGAGGCGCCGCATGTTCCGGAGTGCGGTCATGAGTGAGCCGAACCGAGCCACGGAGAAGAGGAGGAGGACCGTGGCCTCCACCGAGGTGAGCAACGCCTCGACCGACGCGGCCTCGAAGAAGAACGGCCGGAACAAGACGGTGGCGGACACCATCGCGAGACCGGTCGGGGAGTTGATGGGGGCGGGTGTGAACTCCGAGCCTCCTGTCTGCGTGACGCGCGCAGCTTCCGACGCCGCATCCTCGATACCCGCGAATCCCGACCGGACGAGGTAGCGCTGCAGGACCAGGTAGAGACCGATCCCGAGGACCGCGAACACCGCAAGGGAGCCCACCCTCGCGAGCGGCGTCATCCGGCGGACGCTGCGGTCCGGCTTCCGGAGGATCCAGGCGATCACGAGCGAGACACCGAAGACCGCCGCGATCGGCGCGCGCACCAGGGCGGTCAATCCGAGCCCGAGCCCGCTGATCACGACCCCGGGCACGAACCGGCCTGACAGAGCCTTCGCGGCCCCGAAGGCGGCGATGCCGAGACCGAACATCAACCACGACTCCTTGCCGATGCTGGAGGGCCAGAACAGGATGGATGGCATGAAGAAGAGCCACCGCGCGTAGCTCGTGCGATTCCCCTGCGGGATCGCGGTCACGAAGGCCCGATAGAAGAAGTAGGTCCCCCAGAAACCGAGCCATGCATAGATGAAGAAGCCCGCGAGCGAGCTCGGCCGGATCGCCGTGTAGAGCCCACCCGTGAACAGCCGGATGAAGTTCGTGTCGTAGAGGTTCCCCAAGCCCGTCGTGAAGTCGCCATGCAGGAAGCGGAGCGCCATCTCGCTCCCGACCTGGTCGTACGCCCGAGCGTCGGCCTTCTGGACGACGTAGAACGCGTGGTACCAGCGGAGGAACGCGAACAGCATCTTCACGCCGAGCGCCACGATCAGGAACGTGTAGAGCCGTGGCTGGGCTTCTCGCCGCGCCTGGCGAACGAACGCGGGAAGGCTCGCGAAGACGATGGCGGGGAGCACGAAGACCGCGGCCCACATGTTCCACGCGGGCCGATCCATCGGGAAGAAGAGGACGATCACCGCCATCGCGATCAGCGCGATGGCGACCCCGATGGCTGCACCATCCGCGGACGGCTGACGCATCCGGCCGCGCACTCAGAACACCTCCACGTCGCCGGTCGACAGGGCCCACGATGGCAGGGCAAGCGGGTCGGGTTGGAGACCCGAACGGAGCGGGTTCGCCACCAAGGTCAGCCCTCGGGGAGCACGGAGCGTGGTCAGCCGTCGATACGCGCGGGATGCCGTCGCGGCAGATGGGAACGTGGCGGCGAGGTAGGACACGTCGGCGGAGCGGCGGGCCGCCGTGAGCAGGGCCTTCGCAGCGTCCAGCATCACCCGGGGCGACGAGCAGGTCCGCGATCGACGTGCCCCAGAGGGGGCCCTCGCGGCGGAGCCTGAAGAAGCAGATGCCGGCGAGGTCGCCGTGGCGCTCGAGCGTCACGGCGTGGTAATCGAGGAGCGGCGCGGCACCGTAGCGCCACCGCAGGTAGTCGACGCTCTTGGGCGTCGCATACCCCCAGGGAGAATTCTCCGCCCGCGTGATCAGGTCGGCGATGCGGGCTCCATCGACGAGAGCATCGGCGGCGGTCGGAGCCGCGATGGCGGGCCGATCGGTGGGCGCTTCGTCGGTCGATCGTCCACGTCGGAGCTTCCAGGCAGCGAAGCGGGCCGGATGGACGATCCTGATCCACACGGGGACCTGCCCCACGACGTGCCACCCCATCTTCACGTAGCCAGGCAGGCTGTTCGGATTCGGCGTGTTGAAGACCAGGTCGACCTCATCCTGCAGCGAGTCGAGGGCGGTCCGCGTGAGCATCGAGAACACACCCCGGCCCCGGAAGTCGGGATGCGTGACCGTATCCACCGGCCGTACGGCTTCGACGGTTCGCCCCCCCACCTCGAAGCGCCATCGCATCAACGCCCGGAACCCGACGATGCGTCCTTCGCTCTCGGCGATGATCATGAAGGAGCGCCCGAACGCGTTCTCGAGGTGCTTCCAGCGGAAGTACTCGGGCGGGCGTTCTCCCGCCGGGCCACCGCCGAGCGAGCCGCGCACGAGATCGAGCACCTCGGGCTCGTCGTCATCCCGGTAGGAGCGGATCGCCAGATCGGTGGCGGCGGCGGCATCCTCGGTCATGCGACCAGCTCCGTGTAGATCTGCTCGATCCTCCGGACCGCGTTGCGAACGTCGAACGCCGACGCGCGCTCCCGCGAAGCCGCGGCGAACCGTTCGCGGAGCGAGGATATCGCGCATGAGTTCCAAGAGCCGTGCGGCCTGAGCGTCGGGGTCCCGCGGTTCGACGATGAAGCCGTTCTGGCCTTCGACGACGACCGCGGCGACGCCGCCGACGCGTGTTGCCACGACGGGACATCCGAGCGCCATCGCCTCGAGCAGCGCGAGCGGCAGTCCCTCGTGGACCGACGCCATCACGTACAGGTCGAACGTCTTCATGATCCTGAGGGCGTCGGCGCGGAACCCCGTGAACACGATCGAGCCGTCGATGCCCATCTCCGTGGCTCGGCGACGGATCTGCTCGAGGAGTGGGCCGCCGCCGACCAGCACGAACCGCACATCCGTCCGCTCCCGTGCGACGCGGGCCACCACCGGCAGCAGATGTTCGTACCCCTTGTGGGGCTTGAAGTTCGCGACGGTCCCGACCACGAGCGCGTCCGGCGGGATGCCCAGCTCTTCGCGCACCCCCGACGCAGCGGGTGCGGCCGCGATACGGTCGGCGTCGATCCCGTGATGGAGCGTCTCGATGCGCGGCCGGCGGAGGAATCGGAGTGGCTTCGGGTAGCGAACGGACGCCTCCACCTCCTGCGACACCGCGAAGACGAAGTCGTTCCGCGGGAACGTGATGGCGTTCGCCCAGTACGTTGCACGGTGGTAGCGGTCCCATTCGTTGTGCTCGGTCGTCACGAGGAGAGGTCGCGGACGCCCCAAGGCTCCCCGCACCATCGCCGCCACGTAGGGCGAGTGGACGTGGATCACCTCGATCCGCCGTTCCCGAACGAGGCGTTTCAGTCGGCCGATCCACGCCACCCCCCTCGCGCCATCGAGGCAGTCGACCGAGACCCCCAGCTCGCGCAGCTCGGGCACGAAGGCGTCCTTCCACGGCAACAGGTACGCAACGTGATAGTCGAACCGGGACCTGTCCCCGCACCCCACAGCGTTCACGAGGAGCTGCTCCGCTCCTCCACGACCGAGACCCTTGATCAGCAACAGGACGCGGGTTCTCGCGTCGACGTGCGACTCCGGGAGGCGGACCGAGGACGGTTCGGATCATCGAGCCGTCACCTCGGCGTACACGTCCACGTAGCGGCGGGCCACCCCGGTGATGTCGTAGGCGTCGAGACACCGCTCCGCGGCCGACCGACCCATCGTGCGACGACGTTCCGGATCGGCCAAGAGCTCGGCGGTCCGCGCCGAGAGACACGCGTGATCCCCAGGTCGGACGACGTAGCCGGTCACACCGTCGACCAGCACCTCCGGGACACCCGCGACGCCGTAGGCAACGACGGGAAGACCCGCCATGCCCGCCTCGATGATGCATCCCGGCATGCCCTCGGTGTGACTCGCGAGCACCATGACGTCGCTCGCCTGGAGCAGGTCACCGACGTCCGTGCGGGTGCCGAGCACGTGGGCCCGTTGCCCCAGTCCCCGCGCGTCGATGGCCTCGAGGAGCTCACGATGCATCGGACCGTCGCCGACGAACACGTAGGCGATATCCGGCCACGAGCCCCGCAACGACGTGCAGAGATCCAGGTGCGCGAGAGGATCCTTCTCCGGACTCAGCGCCCCGACGGTCACGACGAGCGGGGCGGACTCCGCGATCCCGAGCTCGGCACGGACGCTCGTCCGCTCGCGCTGTGGGATCAGACGGGTGGGGTCGATGCCTCGTGGGATCATCACGACCCGCGCGTGCGGGAGACCGAAGGTCTCGACCGTTTCCCTCCGGACGGAGTCGGCGACCGCGACGACCCGATCCGAGCGCCGGAGCAGCGCGGCGTGAACCGCTCGCCGCACACCACTCGTGATGGTGCTCGGCGCCGAACCGATCCGCCGGTACACGATCGGTGTCCGGCGCAGCGGCGTCCCGATGGCGGAGTACTTGAAGGCCTCGGCTCCATGGGCGTGGACGACATCGGGCCGGAATCGAGCGATCATGCCCCTGAGGTTCGAGAGCGTGGCGAGGTCCATGCGGAGGAACGGGAGTCGCTTCCCCGAGGCACGCAGGGGCGCGACCGGGGCGTCGTAGCCGACCGCGGGCGGCCACGGGCCGTGGAGGAGGGCCACCTTCTGGTCGTAGTCGCCCAGGTCCTGGAGCGCGTGGATGAGGTCCGAGGCGAACATCTCGGCCCCGCGTCGTTGCCCGGTGGCGACCACATGGAGCAGACGCATGTCAGGCGACCTCGATCCCGTCGGCGGCCGTCCGAGCGTCCGGCACATCGGCAACCGTCCGGAAGAGCTCAACCATCCGCTCCGTGCTCCGCTGGAGCGTGAATCGATCGAGGAAGATCTCCCGCCCTCGCTCTCCCAGGTTCCGGGCGCGGACGGGGTCATCCAGGAGCGAGCCGATCGCCGATGCGAGCGCCGTCGCCGAACGCGTCGGTGTCAAGACCGCGCACCGACCGCCCTCGACCACCTCACGGACGGGCTCCAGATCGGACGTCACGATGGGGACGCCGAGCGCCATGGCCTCGATCACGGCACCGCCCAGCCCTTCCCAGAGCGACGGGAACACGAAGAGATCGCAGGCCGCGAGCACCTCCGGCAGGTCATCCCGGTGGCCGAGGAAGCGCACCGAGGAGCGGAGAGCCGGCTGCTCGGCCATCGCCCGCAGGTGCGCGGTCTCGGCACCAGGGCGGCCGGCCAGCAGGAGGATGGCCGTCGGGCGGACCCGGAGGACCCGCACCATCGCCTCGAGGAGGTACCGGTGTCCCTTCTGGAACTCCTGGCGACCGACCGCGAGGAGCACGTCGGCGTCATCGGGAACCTCGAGACGCTCGCGTGCCGCGGCCCGGCGGGCCTGGCTGGGCTCTCCGAGGCGCCGCGGATCGCGCCCCCGCTCGACCACGGTGATCCTCTCGGCGGGCACGTGCAGCGACGCCACCGCCCACCGCTTCACGGCATGCGTGATCGCGTGGAAGTGGGTGGTGAGATGGCGCGCGCTGCTCCGATCGAGCGTCCGGACCACTCCGACGGCCACCCGGCTCACATGCGGATCCGCCCGTCGCTCAGCCGTATAGGACTGGTTCACGAGACTGGTCAGGAGAGGATCCCCGTCCCGATGGCTGCCGACCGGGCGACGAGGGACGACTCAACGAGCGATGTGTGGATGAGGTCGGGCGAGAGCTCGCGCATCAACGCCCGGAGCGCACGCAGCCGCGAGGGCATCCCTCCGGGGAGGAATCGAACATCGAAGCCTTGCGCGAGGATCTCCCCCTCCACACCACCGTCCCGGTGATGCAGACACGCGACCGTCGGCTGTATCCCCGCGTCGCAGAGTCCCGGGAGCAGCTCCGCGAGCGAGCGCTCGGCGCCGCCGTAGCCCAATCCATCGATCACGGAGAGCACCCGCACGATCAGGCACCTCCCCGCATCCGGTGCAGCGACGGATGCAGCCCGCTCGAGATCATCTGGAACCGATCGAGCGTCGTGGTGGAGTTGACGCGCAGGCGGGAGACGGCGAAGGCATCCGGGGGGCGGGTGGGACTGAGCTGGTGGTCGAACAGGAAGGCGGCGCGGTACCCCTGATCCCGGAGGATGCGCGCGGCGACGTGATCGAAGTCGCCGTCGGGGTAGGCGAAGGACTCGGGGGCATGTCCCAGGATCTTCGTCAACTCGCGGTGCGAGTCCTCGATCTCCATCCGCACGACCGCCTCCGTGCAGCGGGAGAGACAGGGGTGCGACCAGGTGTGGTTCCCGATCGCGATCCCCGCGGACTCGAGGGAACGGAGGTCTCCGGCTTCCAACTGACCGACCGGCTCGGCATCGCCGGTCGCCGTCCTGCGGAGCTCAGCGATCGCCTCGCGCCGTCGGTCGTCGGGGACCCTCTTGAGGGCTCGCACGAGGTCGGGCGGGGCGAGCGATGGAAGTTCCGGAACCGTCCCCCCGCGACCCGCGAGGTCGATCACCTCCGTCCACCAGAACGGCTGGTCGGTTCCCACGAGGCCGGCTACCACGAACGCGACCGCCGGCAGGCCACGCTCGCGGAGGATGGGCAACGCGACGTCGACGACGCTCCGGTGGCCGTCGTCGAAGGTGATCAGCACGGAGCGTGGCGGCAGCGTGTCGCCACCGTCGAACGCGGCGAGGGTCTCGTCCAGCGACACCGGGTGCGAGGTCTGCCGGAGGTGGTCCATGTGCCGAGCGAAGCGCTCGGCGTCGTCGACACCGTGGTAGGCCAACACGGCGAGCCGATCCGACGCCTTCCGGTCGAAGAGCGACTGGGCCGGGCTCCGTCGGAGCATCGAGTCCAACCAGGACTCCGTTCGGGCTCTCATCGAGCGGCCTCCCGATGCACCGAGACCTCGCGGTCCGGCCACAGGGGAGCGCCGAGCCAGGCCTCGAGCTTGGCGACGTCGTCCCACACGGGAGCGATCAGGTCCGGAGGGAGGGGGACGAGCGACGCCTCGAGCGTCGCATCGTAGGCGCTTCCCTGGCGGGCGAAGACAAGCTTCCCCACGCGCCGCACCGGCTTCGGCATGCGTGAGACGGTGTGCAGGTTGATCAGTCGCTTGCGCTTGGCCCACGCCCAGGTGCGGGTCCACTGGCCCTTCTCGGCGCTCACGTTGAAAGCGGTCTCCGGGAGCGGGCGCTCCGGGAGCGAAAGGAAGTCGAGCACGGCGGGCCAACCGGGGTTCGGCGCACGCACGAGATCCTCGAAGCGAACGACGAGGATCCGGTCCCGGGGATAGCGCTCGATGTACGGGGTCAGGCACCGGTGGTACATGCTGCGACCGGCGTAGAGGTTGCCCGGCTCGCGAAGGGCGTCGAGCAACGACCGGTCCTCACGGCGACGCTGGACCTCGAAGCGGTAGTGGGAGCGGATCCTCTGGACGGGGTCCCGGACCACGTAGATGAGGGAGACGTCCGGCAGCACCTCCGACATCCGCTCAGCGGCGACGGGCAGGAACTCGGGATTCGTGTAGCTCACCGACGACTCGCCGAGGAGCTGGCCGTCGCGAGCTTCCGCGAACTGGTCCTGGTACCAGCCCAAGCCTCGGTCCCATCGATCGGAGAAGAACCGCGTCTCCTTCGACCGCGGGACGAAGACCTCGGGTTGCTCGCCCAGCCACCGGTAGAGCGAGGTGGTGGCGGACTTCATGGCGCCGATGATCACGAGGTCGGGCAGACGCTGCGGCTCACCCATGGCTTCTGGCGCCTTCCTCGGACCCACCGATGTGCCAGCCTGCCGGGATGTCGACCGCGCCGAACCCATCGGGCAAGGACGACGTCCCGTTCCGGTCGATGACGACCGACCGGTCGAGCTGCCACCGGTCGCGGATCACGCCGTCCCCCGACAGGATCGCCACGACCGGGAAGTAGACGCCCGTGCGCAGCGGCATGGGCTCGATGGAACACGTGATCTCCCCGACCGGGTGGTCGGGCCGGTGGACCGGAGAGGCGGCGGCTCCCACGTCACGACCGCTCTCGTCGACGAAGCCGACGCAGAAGATCGCCTCGGAGAGATCCGTGAACTCGAAAGCGATCCGCACATCGAGCCGGTCTCCATCCGGCGAGACCTCACCGATGTCAACGGCTTCGATGACGGCTCCGCCCATCCCCCACCGGTTCATCCCGCGTGACTGCATGAGCTTGCGGACCTGGCCCTTGGCTCGGATCTCGTCCGGTGCCTCACGTCGTTCCATGGCCCTGCCGTACTCGAGGAGGACGGAGGGCGTGTCGCGGTCGGCGACCACACGTCCGTGCTCGATCCACACGGCTCGCTCCGTCATGCTCCGAACGAGCCCGAGGTTGTGGGAGACGAACAGCAGGGTGCCCCCGCCCGCGCGATATCCCTCCAACCAATCGGCGCACTTCCGCTGGAACGCCGCATCCCCCACCGCCAGGACCTCGTCGATGAGCAGGACATCCGCGTCGAGCGCCGTGATGGCTCCGAACCCGATGCGCGTGATCATGCCGGCCGAGCAGCGCTTGAGCGGGGTGTCGATCATGTCGTCGATCTCCGCGAAATCCATCACGCGGTCGATGCGCTGGCGCATGGCCTGACGACCGAACCCGTGCATCGCGCCCAGGAGGTAGATGTTCTCCCTCCCGGTGAGGTCGGGATGGAGCCCGACCACGACGTCGATGAGCGCCGCCACGCGACCGGAGACCCGCACGCTCCCCGACGACGGCGCGGTGACACCTCCGATCACCTTCAACATCGTCGTCTTGCCCGCCCCGTTGTGGCCGACGATGCCGACCGAGGAACCGGAAGGGATCGAGAGCGACACATCCTCGAGCGCGTTGAAGGTGTCCCGGCCCCACCAGGTGGGGAACAGGCGACGCACGCCGGCATCAATCGGCGGCGGCAGCATCTCCCGCACGCGGGCGCGACCCACGCCGATGCGGTAGGTCTTCGTCAGGGAGAGGAGTTCCACGTCGCCCATGGCTCAGACCACATCCGCGAATCGGTCTTCGGTCGCAGCGAAGTACCAGGCGCCGATCACGAACGTGACCACCGATCCGATGACCGCCGGAAGGAGGACGACAGCGGGAGGATCTCGCCGGCGATCAGGAGGCTGCGGAACGAGGCGATGATCCCGGTCATCGGGTTGGCCAGGTAGAACTTCTGCAGGTGCTCGGGCACCGAGGTCAGTGGGTACATCACCGGTGTCAGTAGCAACCAGAGCTGCACGATCAATGGAACCGCCAACCGGATGTCCCGGGCGAAGACGTTCAACGCACTGCCGAGGAAGACGATCCCGAGGACGAAGATGAGCTCGACCAGCAACAGCAAGGGCGCCAACAATGCCGTCACCGGCAACCCCGCGCCCGTGATGTAGACGAACACCACGAACAGCGCGGCGGTGATCCCGAGATCGATCAACCCCGTGCCCACCGTCGAGATCGGGATCGAGGACCGTGGGAACGCGAGACGCGTGATCATGGTCTGTTGCATCGCCACGCTCGGGATCCCCGACGAGAGACTGCTCGCGAAGAACGACCACGGCACCAGACCCGCGAACGCGAACAACGGGTACGGAACCGATCCGGTGTCGACGTTGAGAACCCCATGGAACACGAAGGTCCCCGCCACGAGACTGACGATCGGCGGTACGAGCGCCCACGCGACGCCCACCACCGACTGCCGGTAGCGGAGCTGGTACTGCCGCCGGACGAACGACAGCGCCAGCGTCCGATGGCGCCAGGTGTCAACGATCATCGGCGACCACCTTCCCGGCGCTGCTCTGTCCCCGTCCCGGATGCGGGGTGATCCAGCGGAGGGGATCCGCCACCGCGAGCGGTAGGTCGCTCGCGGGCCGCTTCCCGCCCGTGCTCGGAGGAACTCTCGGCTCGGCAGCACCAACCGCGAGAGGTACGCGGCCTTCGCTCGCACACCGGGGATCGCCATCGTCGCCGCGATGGCGACACCCCCCCTGCGTCGACGGTCCGTGTACGCGCGGAGCGCCCGCACTTCGGATGGAGAGCCCGACACCTGCACGACGCCGTGCGCCTGTTCGGGGAGCTCCACCTGCAGCTCAGCTGCCACGAGGTCGAAGGCATAGTGGAGCGCCGCACCCAGGTGCCATCTCTTGGCCCACGTAGCGAGCAGGTTCCAGTCGACCCCGGGCCGTCGCGCGGCCTGGGCGACATCGCGGATGGGGAGCAGGAGCGGAGGGGTCGCGCCGAGACCAGCGTGCAGCGCGGCGTTCAGCAACATCCCCGTCGCGTCGAGCCGCTCGAGACGCTTCCCGCCGAGGACGAAGGACTCGGTGCGCGCGAGCAGTTCCTCGGGGTCGAGCCAGAGCCCGAACGGCCCGAGGACGAAGGTGCGATGGAGGTCCACCTGGAGCCCGGTCTCGTCGACATGGGTCGCCGCCTTGCCGAACCGCTCGTCGAAGCCCGCCCTCGGCTCCGGGAGGGTCCTGGTGTACCCATCGCTGCGCAAGACCTCGCAAGCACGATGCCAATCGGTGCCCGAGACCAGTAGGTCGAGATCCCCGAACGGGCGCATCGCGGGGTCCGGGTAGACGTCGTGCGCGACCGCGGGCCCCTTGAGGACCACGGTCCGAACCCCGGCTCGATCGAAGACCTCGGCCAGACGCACGAGCTGGCGCTCGATCGACAGCGCCAGACACATCGCCGCGCGCTGGTGCTCGAGCAGTTCGTCCACCTGCTGAGGCTCGAGCTCGAGTCGACCCGTCTCCCAGGCGGCCACCGCGATCCCGGTGAGGCGGTGGTGATCCAGTCGGGAGAGGACGCCTGCCCACGACCCCTCGGGAACCTTGATCACCGGCCCATCCGCGCCCAGGCCGCTCGAGGCGACCTGGCGAACCTCCGGCGGCGCGATGGTCGCGCTAACCACCGTCAACCTCCGTGGCCGTCTCCGACGCCGTTGCCCTGACCGCCCAGCCCCGCCGCTCGAACGTCTCCAGGACATCTGCCACGTGTCCCGCGACCTCCTCCGGGCTCGTCGCGAACTCACGGGCGAGTTCCGTCGTGAGGGCCTCCGAGGTCCGGGGTGCCCCGAGGAGCAGCCATGCCCTCGACGCCGGCAGCGAGAGCTGCTCGATGTCGAGCCCACGTGGGTCGGCAACCAGCACGTCGCTCCCGACCCGGCGCCACAACGCCGACGCAGCACGTGCGTAGGTCACTCCGTCCATCACAGCCGCACCACGTTGGATCGTCGATCGGCCCCGAAGGCGTTCCGAGCGTCGAAGACGAGGGGGCTGTGCTCGGCGATCCAGTCGAGGTCGTAGGCCCGGTGGGGTGTCAGGAGCGCAACGCAATCCGCCTTGGCCAGCTCCCGCTGCGTCAGATCGATGCTCGTCAGCTGCTTCCCGTCCACCAGCACCGCGGGGGCGTGCGGATCGTTGTACGCAACATCGGCTCCCCGTCGTTGCAGGGATGAGAGGACCCGGAGGGCAGGCGACTCGCGCACATCGCCGATGTCGGACTTGTACGCGACGCCCAGCATGAGGATGCGAGCGCCCTTCACGGGCTTGCCGACGTCGTTCAGGGCATCACCGATCCGCGTCGCGACGTAGCCGGGCATCTGGGCGTTGATGTCCTGCGCCTGTTCCAGGATGCGGAACTGGTGACCCGCGTCTCGCCGAACCTGCCAGGCGAGATACGCGGGATCGAGGGGGATGCAATGTCCGCCGACACCGGGCCCCGGAGTGAAGCGCATGAAGCCGAACGGCTTCGTGGCCGCCGCATCGATGACCTCCCAGACATCGGTCCCCGTCTCGTAGCAGAGGGTGGCCATCTCGTTGACGAGGGCGATGTTGACGTGACGGAACGTGTTCTCGAGCAGCTTCGCGAGCTCCGCCGCACGACAGGACGAGACCGCGACGACCTTCTCGACGAGCTGCTCGTAGAAGAGCGTCGCCAGACCGGTCGCCTCAGGGGTGACGCCGCCGACGATCTTCGGCGTGTTCCGGAGTCCGAACTCCTCGTTCCCGGGGTCGATCCGCTCGGGTGAATAGGCCAGCAGGAAGTCCCTCGTGACCGTCAGCCCGGATGTCTCGAGGATCGGTCGGACCAGGTCGTCCGTCGTGCCCGGGTACGTCGTCGACTCGAGGACGACCAGGCTCCCTGACGAGAGGTGATCCGCGACGTCCCGGCAGGCTTGTTCGACGAACGAGAGGTCGGGGGTGTGATCCCGCACCGGGGTCGGGACGCAGATCAGGACCACCTCGGCGCCGGCCACCTTGCTCGGATCCGAGGAGAAGACCACGTTCCCGGCGTCGATACCCGCCTGGAACAGGGTGTGGCTGACGCCAGGAACCGAGAGCACCCCCCGGGCGAGATCGGCGACACGGTCGACGTCGACATCGATCCCGGTCACCGAGAACCCCGCCTCGGAAGCGGCGCACGCGAGGGAGATGCCGACGTAGCCTTGTCCGACGACGGCCACGGTCGCTCGACGCGCCAAGACCCTCCGCCGCAATGCCGCTGTTCCCATCATGATCGATCTCCCATCGGTGGTCCCTCCGACACGGTGGGACGGGATGCGCGACCCACCAGCCGGCTGCCGATGCGTCTCTTGCCTCGTCGGATGCGGATGTGCGTGCCGTGTGCCACCCGTCGGAGCTCGGCGCCCACGCGGGACCGAGCTGCCGCCAAGGTGACCCCGACACCAGATGTGTTCACCGCACGCTCGTAGCCGAGCTCGTCGAGGAGATCTCCGGCCAGGGACTCGAAGACCGCCGTGTCCGCCGGCGACAGCTGGGATCGCCAGTCGCGAAGCCCGACCGTCGGCGGGCGATAGAGGTTCTGGTGATGCTCGTTGTGCGACAGGCTCGACACCATCTGATCGGCGTGCTCGTGGTAGCGGAGCATCCGTTCGTCGTACGGCAGATCGACGAACCTGCAGAGCTCTTCCAGGACCCGTTCGGGTTCGCGAACGAGTTCCTCGTACCGCACCTCCCGATAGCGTTCCGGGCCGAGGGCCTCCCCTGCCACCCGTCCGGCACGGACGTATCGATCCCAGGAGATCGCGGCCTGCCCGAGGGTCTTCGCCCCGAAGTCCGCATCGAGATAGGAGAGCGCGACGTCGCGACCATCCCGGATCAGATGCACGAAGACCGCCTCGGGGAACATGGACGCGAGCAGCTCGATATGGAGGACGTAGCTCGGCGTCTTGTCGCCGTAGCGCGTCTTGCCGTGGAAGGCGGCGTACGAGGAGTAGAGCGCCCGGAAGGCCATCGAGAGGTCCGTCGGCGGGTCGTTCGCCAGGGCTTCGAGCACGGCGGCGTCGGGGAGCTGCCACCGTCGGAACGCCCAGTGGGCGAGGACGTCGCGTGAGAATCGGTCGACGTCGAACGCGCCTTCCGACCCGTATCGCGCTCGGCGCTTCTCGAACTGCACGATGAAGTGCGACTCATCGGGGATGGCCATCGCGGGGTGCGCGTCGAACATCGCACGAAGGAGCGTGGTGCCGGAACGACCACGAGCGACGATGAACGGGAACGGCTGCGACATCATCCCTCCACGCTCCGTCCCCACTCCCACGCTCGCGATTCGGCTTCGTCGGCGACCGAACGACGGTCGACCTTCCCGGTCGAGGTCGTGGGCAAAGAGGCCCTCACCTCGACGCGCGCAGGGACCATGTACCGCGGCAGCCGGCGAGCCGCCTCCCGCTTGATGTCGAGCTCGGTCACGGATCTTGTCCCCCCGACGGGGATCACGAACGCAACGATCGCGCTGCCCCACTCCTCATGGGGGACGGCGACAGCTACCGCGACCTCCAGGCGGGGATCGGCGTTGAGCCCCGCCTCGACCTCACCGAGTTCGATCCGGTATCCCCGGCTCTTGATCTGATGATCGCGACGTCCGAGGAAGTCGTAGTCGCCATCCGGGCGGAGCCGGACCAGGTCGCCCGTCCGGTAGACGAGCTCGGGCGCTCCTCGGTCCCGCGGATCCGCGATCAGCACCTCCGCCGACCGTTCCGGACGCCCCCAGTAGCCCTTCATGACCGCCGAGCCGCGGACGTGCAACTCTCCTCGCTCCCCCAGGGCGGCGGGCCTCCCGTCGTCGGTGATCGCGAAGACCTCGGTGTTCTCGCACGCGCGACCGATCGGGATGGTTCCGTCGTCGTCGGGGAGATCGTCGACGCGGTAATAGGTGCAGACGTTCGTCTCGGTCGGGCCGTAGAGGTTCCACAGGGTCGCGTTCGGCACCAACGAGCGGAGCGCGCGCAGGTGCTTCGTGGGGTACACCTCACCCGCGAAGACCACCGAGCGCAGGCTCGGGAACGTATCCCCTTCGCTGGCCGCACGCGTCAGCACCATGAGGGCCGACGGCACGGAGTACCAGACGCTGATCCGCTCCTGGTCGATGAAGCGGGCGAGGTCTCGACCGAAGTAGGCCCATTCTTCGGGAACGATGCAGACGGTCGCTGATCCGTACGCGGCCAGATAGAGGTCGAAGACCGACAGATCGAAGTGGAACGGGGCGTGGTTCGAGAACCGGTCCTCCGAGCTCGTGCCGATGGTCGACGCGCACCATCCGATGAACGTCAAGGCGTGCCTGTGGGTCAGCATCACGCCCTTCGGCACGCCCGTCGTGCCCGAGGTGTAGAGGAGGTACGCGAGATCCGTGTCGACGAGCTGGACCCCTCGGGGAACGGCGGTCTGACTCGCAACCTCCGCGAAATCCAAGGTGGGCACACCGAGTTCGTCCGCGCTCCCATCGTCGTCGACCAGGAGGACGACGCGCGGTCGGTGCTCCCCCAGGGCCGGCACGAGCCCCCGAGCGCGTTCGGGAGTGGTCACGACCGCGCGCACCTTGCAATCGCGCGAGATGGCCGCCGCGCGGAGGACCGGCGAACCGGGGTCGATGGGGACGTACGCAGCGCCCGCGCTCATGATCGCGTAGATGGCGGTGACCGCATCGACGCTCTTGGGCAGATGGAGCGCCACCCGGTCGCCGCGTCGCACGCCGGCGTCGATGAGCGCGGCAGCGACCGCCCGGGACCGGCGATGGAGCTCACCGTAGGTCAAGACCTCCCCGTCGCAGACGACGGCAGGGTGATCCGGGCGCGTTCCGGCGGCCCGGTCGAGCAACTGAGGCAGGGCGAACACCGTCACCGTTGGCTCCTCGCGGGGGAAGGCATCGGGTGCATCAGAGCCCCAAGCGGCGAGCGATGATCCGTCGCTGGATCTCGGACGTGCCCGAATAGATGCGGCCCCCGACGGCGTCGCGGAGCGCCCGCTCGATCCCGAACTCCGTGGTGTAGCCGTAGCCGCCGTGGATCTGGACCGCGTCGAGATGCGACTTGACGTTGGCCTCGCTCACGAACAGCTTGGCGACGGCGGATTCGAGGGTGGTGTCGCGGTCGTGATCCATGAGCCATCCGACGCGGAGCACCAGAGACCGTCCGGCGTCGACGGCCACCTGCATGTCCGCGATCTTGTCGGCGATCGACCCGAACCGGCCGATCGCCTGACCGAACTGGCGACGTTCGCCTGCGTACTCGATGCAGGACTCCAGCGTTCGACGCATCAAGCCGACCTGGCTCGCCATGATGCAGGCGCGTTCCCATTGCATCGACCGCTGGAACACCTCCGCGCCGCGGCCGACACGCCCGAGCACGGCCGTTGCAGGAACGAAGCAGTCGTCGAGGACGACGTCGGACATCGGGGACGTCCGGAGACCCATCTTGTCGATCTCGCCCGAGACGTCCATGCCCTCGGTGCCGGCCGGCACGAGGAAGGCGGTGATCCCGTACGGTCCGAACGCCTCACTGGTGCGGGCGAACACGATCACGAGGTCGGCGATCGGGGCATTCGTGATGAACGTCTTGCGACCGTTCAGCACGAAGCCGTCCTCGGTCCGCTCGGCGGTCGCCACGAGCGAGAACGGATCGGAACCGGCATCCGGTTCCGTCATGGCGTGACAGCCGATCAGCTCTCCCGTGCTCAGCCCTGGGAGCCAGAACCGCTTCTGTTCCTCCGTCCCGAAATGCCAGATCGGGACGACGCTCGTCCACAGGTGCGCGTTGACCGAGAAGACCAGCCCGTTGTCGACGCAGCCGTAGCCGAGCGCCTCGAGCGCCAGGATCGTGGTGACCACGTCGGCATCGCCGCCGCCGTACGCTCCGGGCGCCGGGAGGCCCATGATGCCGAACGCCCCGCAGCGTCGCCAGCTGTCGCGGTCGAAGCCTGACGAAGGATCGAGCGCGCGAACGTTGTCCCGCGGGAGGGTACGGGCGAACTCGGCCACCGCGGCATAGGTTGAAGCTTGGCCGGGGGTGACCCACTCCACGAGGGGAGTGGCAACCACGCTCACCCGCCGGACACCTTCTGGTCGATGAGCTCCGCGATGTTCGAGACCGTGCCGAAGTGTGCCGAGGTGAGCTCATCGTCCGCGATCTCGATCCCGTACTGCTCCTCGATGTGGGTGATCAGCTGCATCAACCCGACGGAATCGAGGACGCCGCCCCAGAGCGGCGTATCACCGTTCAAGGCGGTCCCGTCAGACACGAGGAGCTCGTCTTTGATGTAGCGCTGGATGTCGGTCGCGGTGGCCATGGTCCTCCTCAAGGTCGATCGGTGGGGGGTTGCGCGGCATGGGAAGATCCCCCGTCTCGCGATCCCTCACCGTTGCCGTTGGCATCCGTCGCGGTCAGGTCGGGAACGATGGTGGTGAGCTGCACCGGCGCAGGGGTCGTCACGTCACCGACGACGACGCGATCGGTGCCGTGACTCCGAGAGCTCGCACGACGGGTCGACGACACCGAGGTCCCGACGAGCGCGACGCCGACGACCGGCGCTTGCAGCATCTCGAGGAGGTCGGCGCTTCTCTCGGCGGAGCCCCACGTCGTCGAGCCCGCGCGAGCGACCACCAGCACCGCATCGACCTTGGGGATGAGCTGCGCCCAATCGCTGTTGGCGAGAACGGCCGCGGCCTCGACCAGGACCACGTCGGCGGCCGATCGAGCGTCCTTCAACAGGAGGTCCATCCCGATCGAGCTGAAGAGGGAATGACCCTTCGTCGCATCGTGCTTCCACCCGGCCGGCACGAGTCGGACGCCCGGCACGGTGGTCTCGTGCAGCACCTGGTCGAACCCGAGCTCTGCGGTCTCGTCCAGCAGGTCGGAAAGGCCGGGCCCCTGCTCGACGCCGAGTACGCCGTGAACGCTCGGCACGTCGAGGACACAGGAGATCACGATGACCCGCTTCCCCACGCCGGCGAAGGCGGCCGCCAGGTTCGCGATGGTCGTCGCCTTCCCCTCGGAGCCGACCGGGCTCGTCACGAGGATGGTCCGGGTGTTCCGCCGGTCGTCGGCCGTCCCGGGTCGAGAGGCGGTTCGATGGCGTCCGAACGAGAGCCCCGCGGCCAGGAGTTGATACCCGTTGGACGTCGGTGCTCCGGGGTTCGAGGTCACGATCACCGAGCGCCGTGAGCGTCGAGGAGTCTTGGCGATGTCGGCCAGCACCGGGAGTCCGAACGCGGACTCCGCCTGCTCGCGATCCTGGATCCGGGGGTCGAGGCGCTCGCGGAACAACGCGATCGCGATGCCCACCACGAGTCCCACCAGCGCGGCGATCAGGACGCGGAAGCCCCTCCCGACCGGCGCCGTTCCCCCGCTGGTCGGCTGCACGACCTCGGCGGTGGCGTTCTCGAGGATGCGCAGCGGGTGGCTCTCGGCTTGGAGGGCGCTCAGCTGGTTCTCGAGGTCCGTTCGCTCAACCTCCAGGTTGCTCAGTTCCTGCCGGTTGTCGTCCCTCGAAGGTCCGGGACCGTCGAGGGCGTCGATCTGGTCGTTGACGTCGGCGAGATCCTCTTCCAGGGAGTCGATATCTGCCTGAGGCAACTCTCCGAGGTAGGCGACCAGCTCCTTCGCGAAGGTGTCGGCGATCTGCTCGGCGCGGTGCTCGAACGGCGACGTCGCGGTGATCGCCAGCCACTGGGACTCCTCATCGGCGACCACGTCCACCTGGCTCGCCAACTCTGCCGGCGTCCCCCGGTAGTTGAGCGCGTCCACGACCCTCCGCGGCACCTCTCCGAGGGTCGCCCTGGCCGCATAGCTCCCCAGGCTGCTGCTCCCCACGCGGAAAGCGCTCGTGGTCGTCGGCTCCACGTAGGTCGTGGCGGTGTACGAGAACGTGTCGGAAGTGGAGGACGGCGACGGCGACGACGTGCCAAGGCTGACCAGCCATCCGATCGGCAACGCGATCAGGACGCAGGCGACGATCGATCTTCCACCGACGTCGCAGTGCGCGGATGTACGCCATGGCGTCTATGCGGCATCACCTTCCCGTTGAACGGAAGCGAGGTGACCGACCGCTGCAGCTGCGTTCGGCACGCCCAGCTTGGAGAAGATCCTCGTCTTGTGACGCTCCACCGTCTTGTGGCTGATCCCGAGCTGGCGGGCGACCTGCTTCGCCGCGAGCCCCTCGGCGACGAGCGAGAGCACCTCACGCTCGCGGCAGGTGAGCGGGTCGGGCGTCTGCTCCGGCGCTCCCGCCCACGGGTTGAGGGCGGACGCGAGCGAGGTCACCGGCTCGCGCGTCGACACGTGAGGCGTCCCGGGCTCGGAGCCGTCCCGGCCCAGGAACACCACGCGGACGCCCGTGCGGCGGAGCCTCGCCGCGATCCGCCGTGCCCCGGGCAGACGCGCATCGACGGCAACGGCGTCGGCTCGCTCCCCCAGCCGGATGATCTCGCTCGGCGTCGTGGCCGATCCGATCGGAACGATCCCGGGACAGCGCGACAGCGCGGCGGCGATCCCCTCCGCGAGCATCGACTCACGATGGCCGACGACGACGGTCGCGCTGCTCACAGTCGCACCACGTCATCCGCGAGACCGACCTGGGCGAGCTCCATCATCCGGTCGGCGAGCAGAGGCTCCTCGTCACACAGCGACCCGAGCTCTCGGAGTGCCCGCTGCAGACCCGCCCGATCCGGGATCCTCGGCGAGGACACCATGATCCCGACGTGTCCGCTCGGCTCGGGGTGCTCGTCCGGGTCGAGGAGGTCCTCCACGAGCTTCTCCCCCGGCCGCGCGCCGATGATCTCGATGTCGATGTCACGTCCCGGCACGCGGCCCGACAGACGGATCAGCCGGCGCGCCAGATCCACGATGTTGACGGGCTGGCCCATCTCGAGCGTGAACACCTCGCCGCCGAGCGACATCGCGGCTGCCTGCAGCACCAGGCACACCGCCTCCTGCAGGCTCATGAAGTACCGGGCCATCGATGGGTCCGTCACGGTGACGGGACCACCCGTCGAGATCTGCCGCATGAAGGTTGGCGTGACGCTTCCTCGGCTCCCCAGCACGTTGCCGAACCGAACCGCGCACATCGTCGGCCCGCCGTTCTGCAGACTGCGCACGATCTGTTCGGCGAACCATTTCGATGCCCCCATCACGCTCGCCGGACGCACCGCCTTGTCGGTCGAGATAAGACGAAGCGCTGGGCATCCATTATCGCGACGCTCGCTTCATCGTTGACGCTCGCTTCGCTGCCGGCGCAGGCGCAGCAAGTGTTCAAGTCGGAAGGCGGCGACCTTCGCGTCGAGACGATCGCGAGCGGGCTCGACCACTCCTGGGGTCTGGCCTTTCTGCCGGATGGACGCATGCTGGTGACCGAACGGCCCGGCCGCATGCGCATCGTCGCCCGCGACGGGACGCTGTCGCCGCCGCTCGCCGGAGTGCCGAAGGTGCTCGCCACCAATCAGGGCGGACTGCTCGATGTCGCGCTCGACCGCGACTTCGCAAAAAACAACACGATCTATTTCTGCTATTCCGATCCGGTGCCGGGCGGCGCGCAGACCGCGCTCGCGCGCGCGCGGCTCGATGCCGGCGCTGACGCCGCAACTGCTCGATGTGAAGCGCATCTTCCGGCAGGAGGGGCCGCCTTCCAATGGCCTGCATTTCGGCTGCCGCATCGCGCAGGCGCGCGACGGCAATCTGTTTCTCACCACCGGCGAGCATTACTGCAGCCGCGACTTTGCGCAGCGGCTCGACAACCATCTCGGCAAGGTGATCCGCATCGCGCCCGACGGCTCGGTGCCGAAGGACAATCCGTTCGTCGGCCGTGCGGGCGCCAAGCCGGAAATCTGGAGCTACGGCCATCGCAACAGCCAGGGCGCGCTGATTCATCCCGCCACCGGCAAATTGTGGATGCACGAGCACGGCCCGCGCGGCGGCGACGAAATCAACATTCCGCAAGCCGGCAAGAATTACGGCTGGCCGGTGATCGGCTATGGCATCGATTACAGCGGCGCCAAGATCCACGAGAGCACGCACAAGGAAGGCATGGAGCAGCCGATCCGGCAATGGACGCCGGTGATCGCGCCTTCCGGATTTGCGATCTATCAGGGCGACCTGTTCCCGGCATGGAAGGGCAATGCCTTCATCGGCGGCCTTGTGACCCGCACTCTGGTCCGGCTCGAACTCGACGGCGAGAAGGTGACGAAGGAGGAGCGGCTGCTGGGCGCGCTCAACGAACGCATCCGCGACGTGCGCGCCGGTCCGGATGGCGCGCTCTGGCTTCTCACCGACAATGTCGCCGGGACGAATCCTGCGCGTCACGCCGGCGAAATAGTCAGGTCTGCCGCAGTCGCTCGCCGCGCGACCACCCAAAGCGCGAGCCGCGAGCACAGCCACGAACGCAAGCGTAAGAAACGCCGCCGAATAGCCGGCGCTCGGCGACGAAACCGCCGAAGCGCGGGACTGAGCGCCGCACCGATGCCCTGGATCGTCATCACGACCCCGATGCCGGCATTGACGTGTCCGGTGCCGGCGAGAATGCGCGCGACCAGACCCGGGCACCGCGACGCCGAGCAATCCGGCTCCCACGCCATCCAGAATCTGCACCGGCAACAGCCCGTAGAGGACTTGACGAGCCAGGCCGCTATCACGCCGCGCAACGGCAAGGCCATCAGCGCCAGCAGAAGCACCAGCCAATAGCCGCGCCGTTCCGCAAGCGCTGCCGCGGCCAACGCCATCGGAATCATCGGTGAGTTGCGCGACGATCACCGTCGCGCCGGTGAAGGCGCTCGGATCGCCGCCGCCACGTGCCACGATGCGCCTGACCGAGCAGCGGAAGCATGGCCGCGTTTCCGAGATGGAACAGCAGCAAGCGTCGCACGCCAGGATCAGCAAGCGGCGCGCGATGTCAGCGAGAACCGAAAAGCCCGACTCCGGATTGCTTGACATCCTCCGGCAAGACCGCGCGCGGCGCGGTGATCGATATGCTTCCGGATCGATCAGCCATGTCGCGACGATCGCACCGACCGCCAGCGCAGCTCATCACGGCGAAGACGGCGCCGAGGCCGTACAGATAGCCGAGTCCGCCCGCCAGCAAGGCGGCGACCACGTTGCCCGCGTGATTGAAGGCCTCGTTGCGCCCGAGCTGATGCGCAAAGCCTTTCTGCAGAACAATGCCAAGCGTAATCGCCGCGATCGCCGCGGGAATCATCGCGCCCGCCGCGCCGCTGACGATCTGCGCGATCGATCGTGACGATGAAATTCGGCGCGACGTAATTGATCAGCGACGCGACCACGATCGCGCTGCGCAGCGACGATCAGCAGCGCGCGCTTTGCACGGGTGCGATCCACCAGCATACCGGATGGCGTCGTTGCCGCCACGGCGGCGATGCCCGCCGATCGACATCGCCAACCGATCTCCGACGGCGACCAGTCGCGTGCCTGCAGGAACACGCCGAGAAACGGGTCCCAGCCCGTCGCGCACATCGGCCATGAAGAAGTTCAGCGCGCACAGTGCAACCAGTGAGCGCCTCATGCTGCAGCCGATACCGAAGGCCGTACTGCAGGTCAGGACAGCGGCCCCTTGAAAACGAAGAATGCTCCGACCGCGATGAACGCGAAGCCGACCGCATAATTCCAGGTGAACGGCTCTTTCAGATACAGCACCGAGAACACCGCGAACACGATCAGGGTGATCACCTCCTGAATCGTCTTGAGCTGCGCGGTCGTATAGACCTCGCTGCCCCAGCGGTTGGCAGGAACCGCCATGCAATATTCGACGAACGCGATCGCCCAGGCGACGAGGATCACGATCATCAGCGGCTGTTCCTTGAAACGCAGATGGCCGTACCAGGCCAGCGTCATGAACACGTTGGAACCGAGCAGCAGCAGGATCGGCAGCAGATAGGGCGATGTGAATGTCATGGCAGGTATCGCGATAGGGTCGATGGAATCAGCTTTCTAGCATGGCGAATGTCGGACTCGCTTTGCCGTGCGACGCCTGACGATAAAATGATCGCCGAATCCGCCGTACACCGGTCGCATTTTCATGCCCCAGGCTTTAGGGTTGCCTGTCTCCCGGAGAACCAAGATGCGCCACGCGATCTTCCGTCACGCGATCATGTTCGCCGTCGCCCTCGCCTTGCCGTTCGGCGCCGCACAGGCCCAGCCGAAGCAGCCGCCGCAGAAAGGGCCGCCGCCGCCCGCTCCGGTCAAGCCCTACACGCCGATCGCCATCAAGCTTCCGGCGCTGTTCAATGATCCGAGCTTCGAAGCGTTCCGCAAGCAGCTCGGCGAAATCGCCTGCGAAGAAGGATCGCGCCGGCCTTGCCAAGCTGGTGGTGGCGCAGGGCTTCTTCTGGGACGGCGAAAAGGGCGACCAGGCCGACAAGAAGAAATCCGGCGCTCGACAATCTCGCGCAGGCCATCAGTCTGGCCGGCAAGCAGCCGGTCGGCTGGGACATGCTGCAGGGCATGTCGCAGGATCCGACCGCGACGCCCTATCCCGGCAAGCAGGGCGTGATCTGCGGCCCCGGCCGATCCGCAATTCGACGAGAAGCAGCTCGAGGAACTCGCCAAATCGACCGGCACCGATCCGGGCGACTGGGCCTATCCGCTGGACACCGATATCGAGGTCCGCTCGGCGCCGCGCGCCGATGCGCCGGTTCAGGAGAAGCTCGGGATGAACCTCGTCCGCGTCATGGTCGACGACAAGGCCCCGCAGACCCCGGCCGGACAGGTCCCGCTGGTCAAGGTCGCACTGCCCTCCGGCAAGGTCGGCTTCGTGTCCGCCGACGCCCTGTCGCCGCTCGGCAACGACCAGATCTGCTACGTGAAGGACGCTTCGCGGCTGGAAGATCACCGGCTTGTCGGCGCCGGTCCCGGGCCCGCAATAAGGCGCTCCACAGAGGCTATACGAGACACTTGTGCCGATTGCGGCGGGGCCCACGGTCCCGCCGCAATCGCGTGCGACACCAGTCTGTGGCCGTAAAGTAACATGGCACCACCGCCGCGGCAATCGCGGGGTGTTGAGTAACAACCGTATTGAATCCTGCCACATATTCCGTTTTCAATTCGTTCAAAGCACCTGGAAGGGGAGCCGGGGTTTCAAATGAACTATGTGCGATGGCTGGCAGCCGCCGGAACGGCTGTTGCTCTGTTCGATGCCGATGACCGTCACCGGTCAGGGCAGCGTTCCCGCACCACGATCGCACGACGCGATCCCGGGTCAGGACAGCAACGGTCAGGTTCGTCGCTGCCCTACGAATATCGGCGTCAGGCGGTGTTCTATCGCACCACCGAAGCGCCCGGGCACGATCATCGTGAACACGCATGATCGCTTCCTGTATCTCGTGCAGGGCGACAACCGCGCCATCCGCTACGGCGTCGGCGTCGGCCGCGACGGTTTCCAGTGGGGCGGCGTGCACAGGATCTCGCGCAAGCCCGAATGGCCGGACTGGACGCCGCCGCCGGAAATGATCGCAGCGCCAGCCCTATCTGCCGCGCTTCATGGCCGGCGGCCCCGGCAATCCGATGGGCGCGCGCGCCATGTATATCGGCTCCACCGTCTATCGCGTGCACGGCACCAACGCGCCGGAGACGATCGGGCATTCGGTGTCGTCGGGCTGCTTCCGGCTGGTGAATACCGAGATCGAAGACCTCTATCACGCGCGTCGCCGGTCGGCACCAAGATCGTGGTGCAGCACCGCTGAATTTCATCTGGTCGAAGATTCGATTCGTTAAAGAGGCCGCCGATTGGCGGCCTCTTTTTGCGCGCGCACGCGCGCATTAGGCGCTATGACTGACGCGCGCGGCCGCAGCAGACGGCCGATCGGAGGAAATGCCATGTCGTCTATTCTCGCGCGATGCGCTGCTGTCGCCGCCTTGCTGGCTCTCGCGGCGCCTGCCTTCGCGCAGGACAGTTATCCGTCACGCCCGGTTCGCATCATCGTCGGCTTCGGCCCCGGCGCAGCCGCCGACAGCACCGCGCGCATCGTCGCGCAGAAACTCGGGCAATTGCTCGGCCAGCAATTCATCGTCGAGAACAAGCCCGGTGCCGGCAGCAATATCGGGACCGAGTTCGTCTCGCAGGCGCCGAAGGACGGCTATACGCTGCTGCTGGGAACGGTCGCCAACACGATCAATACGACGCTGGCACCGCAGAACCGCTTCGACTTCGGACGCGATTTCGCGCCGGTGACGCCGCTGGTCGTGCTGTCGAACATTCTGGTCGTGCATCCCGACACCGGTGTGAAGAGCGTCGGCGAACTGATCGCGCTTGCGAAATCCAAGCCCGGAGTCCCTGTCCTTCGCCTCCTCCGGGGTCGGCACATCGCCGCATCTGTCCGGCGAATTGTTCAACCAGATGGCGGGCGTGAAGCTCGTGCATGTGCCCTATCCCGGCAGCGGACAGGCTGTGACCGACCTCCTTGCCAATCGCGTGCAGGTGATGTTCTCACCCGCCCCGACCGTGCTGCAGCACGTCGAGAAAGGCTCGCTGCGCGCGCTCGCGTCGACGCAGTTGAAGCGCACGGCCGCCGCACCGCAATTGCCGACCATGGACGAGGCGGCGCTGAAGGGCTTCGACACCGGATTGTGGTTCGGCCTGCTCGCCCCGGCCGGCACACCGAAGGACATCGTCGAGAAATTGTCCAAGGCCACCAACGAGGCGCTGAAATCCCCGGACGTGACCGAGGCGCTCTCGAAGCAAGGCATGGACATTCTCGGTGGCTCGCCGGAGCAATTCAGCAAGCTGATCGCGAGCGAAACCGAAAAATGGGCGAAGGTGGTCAAGGCCGCCGGCCTCGAGAAAAGCAAGTAGGCGCGATCGCCTCAACAGATCGCGTCACGACAGACAACAGGATCGATCCGATGAAGCTGAGTGCCAAAGCCTGCCGGCCGTTCTTCGATGCGGTGGACGAAAAATCCAGGGAGATGGGGGTCGCCGTCACCATCGCCGTGGTCGGGCCGGAGGGCCACCTGATCGCGCTCGAACGCATGGATGGCGCCGGCTTCATCACGCCCGACACCGCAATCGCCAAGGCCTATACCGTCGCGGCCTTCCGCTCGATGAGCCCGCGCTTCCCCGACGGACTTGTGATCCAGCAATGGTTCAAGGAGCGCAATCCGCAACTGATGGCGAACGCATCGGTCTTCTCCAACGGCAAGATCGCGGCGTCCGGCGGTTCGCATCCGGTCTTCGATGGCAACGAGATGATCGGCGCCTATGCGGTCAGCGGCGCCACGTCCGGCCAGGACGAGGAGATCGCCGAATACGCGCGCAACAAGGTCGGCTGGGCGAAGACCGCAGCGGACGATTCCGTGGCCGACGGCGTCAAGAAGCACATCAACGATATCTACGCGAAGGTCGGCCTTCGACGATCGCAAACTCTGATCCGAACAGCCCACGCACGGATATTGGGGAGGACAGGCATGACCAATCGGTTTTGCCGGATCGCGCTCGGACTGTTGCTGCTGCTGCCGTTGGTGGCATCGTCGCATGGGCAGGACTATCCAACGCGGCCGGTGAAGATCGTGGTGCCCTACCCGCCCCGGCGGCTCCAACGACGTGATCGCCCGCATCCTCGCGCAGCGGCTGTCGGAAGACTTGAAGCAGCAATTCATCGTCGAGAACCGCGCCGGCGCCAATGGCAATGTCGGCGCCGCGTCGGTCGCGACCGGCGACGCCGACGGTTACACCTTGTTCTGACCGCGCCCGGGCCGCTCACCATCAACCAGTCGCTCTACAGCAAGCTCAGCTTCGACCCCGCGAGGACTTCGCACCGGTGGCGCTCGTCGCCTCCGTGCCGCTCGTGCTGATGGTCCATCCGGACGTAAAGGCCGAACAACGTCAAGGATCTGATCGCGCTCGCACAGGCGCAACCCGGCAAGATGAATTTCGGATCGTCCGGTATCGGCTCGACCAATCATCTGGCCGGCGAATTGCTCAAGCGCATGGGCCAGATCGACATCGTCCATGTCGCATACAAGGGCGCGGCGCCGGCGATGAATGACCTGGTCGGCGGCCATATTCCGATCATGTTTGACAACATGCCCGCGGCGCTTGCCGCAGGTCGAACGGCAACAAAGTGCGCGCGCTCGCGGTCGCGGGCGACCAGCGCGCCGCAGCGATGCCGAATGTGCCGACGGTCGCAGAATCGGTGTGCCCGGATTCGAGACTTCGGCGTGGTTCGGACTCGTCCGCGCCGGCGAAGACGCCGCCCGCCGTG
>CAWEOB010000003.1:0-168881 GCA_963810635.1 uncultured Actinomycetes bacterium | reverse complement strand
CCCGCGCGACGTCCGCGACGAATTCATCGCCTCGCGCGCGTTGTTCAGCTTGCCGATGCTGACGCGCTGCGGCCGGAGACGCCCCTGCTCCTTCATCCGCCCCAGGTGGAGCGCGAGCAGCGTCCCCTTGTTGAGCTCGATGGCCATGTCCGCCAGCTTCTTCTGCGTGAGCTGGAACGCGCCGATCGGTTTGCCGAACTGCACCGTTGTCGCGTAGGTGAGCGCCGACTCGAAGCAGGCGCGAGCGGCACCCATCACGCCCCAGACGATCCCGTACACCGTGCCTCGTTCAGGCACGAGAGCGGGCCCTTCAATCCTTCGACGCCGGGGAGGACGGCGCTGCCCGGGACGCGGACGTCGTCCAGGACGAGCTCCGACGTCACGCTCGCGCGGAGCGACATCTTCCGATGGATGTCCGGTGCGCTGAACCCGGGCAGGTCGCACGGCACGGCGAAGCCGCGGACACCGTCGTCGGTGTTCGCCCAGACGATGGCCACGTCCGAGACGCTCCCGTTCCTTATCGACATCTTCGTGCCGGAGATGATCCAGTCGTCGCCGTCACGCTTGGCCGCCGTCCGCATCGACCTGGGTTGCTCCCGCTGTCAGGTTCGGAGAGCCCGAAGCACCCGATCGCCTCACCGGACCGCATCCGCGGAGCGATCCCGGCCCGCTGCTGTTCCGAAGCGGTGATCCGCGAACATCGCCAGGGCGCTCTGCACCGAGACGAACGAGCGGTAAGGCCGCTGTCGCCGGCCTCGAGCTCGAGCTCCACGAGCCCGTACGCGACCGGGCCGACGGTGGCGCCGTCACCGTCGTCCAGCTCGGCACCTCCCGAAGAAGCCGAGCTGCCCGCCGAGCTCCTTGGCCAGCTCCCGCGCGGGGAACTCCCCGTGCTCGTACCAGTCCTCGACCTTCGGCAGGATCGGTCGCGACCCCACGTGCGAGCGAGGGTCGCGGTATCCTGACGCTCCTCGTCGGTCAGGAGCGCGTCGATGTCCAGCAGGTCGAGAGGGTTCAGGTCACTCATGGGTCCTCCTTCGGTGGCGCGTCGCTCACGATGTACCTGCATCGGGCGCGGACCGCAAGCTCTCGGTGTATTCCCCCAGCCGAGGTGGAGCCATCCGATACACGGGCGGCGTCAGCGACATGGGATACGGGGTTCGACGCCGCCACCGCCGTACCGTCGGTGCGTTCCAGGTGGACGATCGGGTCCAATCCCACCGGCGTGCATAGGCGTGAACGCCTCCGCCACGTCGTGCACGACCCCGCAGGGGATCCGACGCTCCCCCAGGAGCTCGACCCACGCCGCGGCGGAGCGTGTCGCCAGCGCAGCTTCCAGGGTCGCGACGAGCGCCTCCCGGTTCGCGACCCGGTCGGCGTTCGACGCGAACCGAGGGTCGCCGGCGAGCGACGGACCGCCCAGCGCATCGCAGAACAGCCGGAACTGGACGTCGTTGCCCACGGCGACCACGAGAGGAGCGTCGGCCGCTTCGAGCGTCTCGTACGGAGCGATGCTCGGATGGCGGTTGCCCATCCGGCCGGGCACCACGCCGGCGGTCAGGTACCCGGATGCTTGATTGGCCAGCGCGAAGAGCGTGGTCGAGAGCAGATCGACCTCCACCAGCTGGCCCTCGCCCGTCCGTTCGCGGTGACGGAGCGCAGCCAGGATGCCGATCGCGGCGTGCAGTCCCGCCATCACGTCCACTAGCGCCACACCGACCTTGAGCGGGCGCCCCTCCGGCTCGCCGGTGACGCTCATCAGGCCGCCCACGGCCTGCGAGAGGAAGTCGTAGCCCGCCACGTCCCCGCGTCCGATCCCCAGGATCCTGCAGGAGATGAGCACCGGAAATTGTCGCGCCGGAGCGAGTCGTGGTCCAGACCGAACCGAGCCATCACGCCGGGGCGGAAGTTCTCGACCACCACGTCCGCTCGCCGGCCGAGCCCGCGGGCCTGTTCGAGGTCCTGCGGATCCTTCAGGTCGAGGGCCACGCTCCGCTTGTTGCGGTTCACACCGAGGAAGTAGCTGCTCTCGCCGTCGTCTGCCCAGGGCGGGCCCCAGGCCCGCGTGTCGATCGCCTCCGCCGGGGCGTTCGACCTTGATGACCTCGGCGCCGAGATCCGCCAGGAGCATGGTGGCGAGCGGCCCCGCCAGCACGCGCGAGAAGTCGGCCACGACGACGCCGTCGAGGGACGTGGGGTGCGCCGGAGCCGCGCTGTCGGGCACGGCCAGACCGTACACAGGGCCGCCCGGTAGGCTGCCCCTCCATGGACGTCGTCGTGTTCACGAAGTTCGTGCCGAACCCGCAGGGGACCCCGGAGCTCGGGCCCGACCGTCGGTTGGTCCGCTCCGCGGAGGGCGCTCTCGACCCCGGCGACGAGTACGGCCTCGAGCTCGCGCTCCAGCTCGCGGAGACGGAGGCCGCCAACGTCGTCGCCATCTCGATGGGCCCCGACGAGGCCGTCGCGGCGGTCCAACGGGCGCTCGCGATGGGGGCGCACCAAGGGGTCCTCATCACGGACCCCGCGCTCCGCGGAGCCGATGCCCTCGCGACCGCGCGGGTCCTGGCGGCCGCGGTGGGGCGGCGATCCTGGGACCTCACGATCGCGGGGTGGAGTCCACCGACGGTACACGGCACGGTGCCGGCGACGGTCGCGGAGCTCCTCGACGCGCCAGGCGTGAGCGCCGTGCGGAAGCTCGAACGGACCACGGGGGATTCGCGTTGAGCGGCAGGTGGAGGCGGGGTACGACGTCCTCGAGCGCGGGCTCCCGGCCGTCATCACGGTGACCGCCGGAGCCAACGAGCCGCGCTATCCCTCGCTCAAGGGGATCATGCAGGCCAAGCAGAAGCCGCTCGAGCGCCTCAGCCTGACGGACCTGGGCTTGAGCCGAGGCCGCGGTGGCCGCCACGCAGATGGTCGTCGAGGTGACCGAGGCGCCCGCCGTCGCCGGCGGCGAGATCATCGCGGCGAGCGACGACGCCATCGCCCGGATCGCCGATCTCCTCGACGAGGCCAAGGCGATCTGATCGTGACGACGATCTGGGTCTTCGCGCCGGTCACGTCCGAGGGTGCGCACCCCGCTGCGTTCGAGCTGCTCACGAAGGCGCGGTCACTCGGCGACCAGGTCGCCGCGGTCGCCCTCGGCCCCGGCGCCGAGGCGGCGGCAGCCGACCTGGGCGCTCACGGCGCCGCCTCCGTCTACGTGAGCGACGACCCGGTCTTCGCGGAGCACCCGGGCCGTCCGGCCGCGCACGTCCTCACCGACCTGGTCGCTCAGCACCACCCATCCCTCGGCCCTGTTCCCCGCCACCTACGACGCTCGGGACGTGGCGGGACGTCTCCAAGCACACACCGGCTCCACCTTGATGTCGAACGCGACCGACGTCCTCGGTTCGGAAACGGGTCCGCACCGAGATCTTCGGAGGCGCCGTGGTCGTCGACGTCGAGCTCGCGGGCCCGGAGCCGAGGCTCGTGCTCGTCCGCCCTCGTTCGTTGCCGGCCGAGCCGACCGGTGGCACCGCCAAGGTGGTCCGCATCGACGTGACCATCCCGGACGGCCTGAAGACCGCCAGGGTGACCGAGCACCACGAGGAGACGGCCGCCGGCCCCAAGCTCGAAGAAGCCAAGGTGGTCGTGGCCGGCGGCCGCGGCCTCGGTGGACCGGACGCCTTCGCGATCCTCGACGACCTCGCCGCCGCGATCGGTGGCGCGGCCGTCGGCGCATCCCGGGCCGCGGTCGACGCCGGCTGGGTGCCGTACAGCTTCCAGATCGGCCAGACGGGCAAGACCGTGAAGCCCGAGGTCTACCTCGCTGTGGGGATCAGCGGAGCGCTCCAGCACGTGGTCGGCATGAAGGGCGCCAAGCGCATCGTGGCGATCAACAAGGACGCCGAGGCACCCATCCTGAAGATGGCCGACCTCGGGATCGTGGGTGATCTCTTCGAGGTGGTACCGAAGCTGGCCGACGAGATCCGGCGACGACGCGGCGACGCCTGAGCCCTACACTCGACCTTCCATGGGAACCGACACGAAGCCGATCGTCTTGGTCCGCAACGACGTCGTCGACACCCTCGGCGTCGCGCCGCGAGCGCTCACCGGGGCCGGCGCCGAGACCACGACTGGGAGGCGCTGAACGGGCACCCGGCACCCGACCTCGACGAGGTCGGCGGCCTCATCATCTTCGGCAGCACCTACAACGTGGAGCACGCCGACGAGCAGCCGTTCATCCAGCAGGTGGGGGCAGTCGCCCGGGACGTCGATCGATCGCGGCATCCCGGTCCTCGGCGTCTGCTTCGGCGCGCAACTCCTCGCGTGGACCTTGGGAGCCGAGGTGAAGAAGGCACCGGTGCGCGAGGTCGGCTTCGAGGCGATCCGCCTGCGGGACGCCGCTGGCACCGATCCGCTGCTCTCCCATTTCACGATGGGTGACCCCGTGTTCCAGTGGCACATGGACACGTTCGACCTGCCCGACGGTGCCGAGCTGCTCGCCTCGACGGACTTCGTCCCGCACCAAGCCTTCCGGGTCGGCGACCGTGCTTGGGGACTGCAGTTCCATTTCGAGGTGGACGCCGCCGAGATCGCGCTGTGGCTCGAAGCGTTCGACCAGGAGGGCGACCTGCTGGCTGACTGGGGGAAGACCCGGGCCCAGGTCGAACAGGAGGCAGCAGCGTACGCGGCGGAGCATGAGCGCAGGGGGACCGAAGTGTTCCATCGGTTCGCGGCGTTCGCGCGTGACACGGGAACGTGAGCGAGCGCTACCGGCCCTTCGTCGCCGTGGTGGCCTACCACCTGGATGGCTCGCGTGTGTCGAGGTGGCCGGACGGTGGGTACGGCGTTCCCCTCGCCTATGTGGAGCGGTTGCGGGCGGCAGGTGCGAGGACAGCGATCCTCGCGCCGGGTGAGGTCGGCGAACCCGAGGAGCTCCTCGATCCGTTCGACGCGCTCGTGCTCGTAGGAGGGGGGGACATCGACCCCTCGCACTACGGCGCGGATCCCGACCTGGAGCACAACTACGGGGTGGAGCCCGACCGAGACGCCTTCGAGATCGATCTGCTCCGAGCGGCCGACCGTCTCGCGATGCCCACGCTCGCCATCTGCCGGGGGATGCAGGTCATGAACGTGGCCTTCGGCGGCACGCTGCATCAACACCTCCCCGATCGCCCGGACCTGGCGGAACACGGCGTGCCGATCCGCGGCACCCAGACGACGCACGAGGTATCGGTGGAACCAGGGACGCGGCTGTCGGCCACGACCAAGGCCTCGACGCTCGTCTGCAGCTCCCATCACCACCAGGGCGTGGACGAGGTCGGCACCGGGCTCGTGGCGACCGGGCACAGCCCCGACGGCCTCGTCGAGGCCATCGAGCGGATCGTGGAGGACCCTCAGGATGAGACCCAGACCTGGATGGTGGGGGTCCAGTGGCATCCGGAGGACACGGCCCCGAACGACCCATCGCAGCAGGCCTTGTTCGACGCACTCGTCCTGATCGGTCATTGGCGCGGGATCCGCGCCCGCCCCGGCGAGGACGAGGGACGTTCGCGCGCCTACGCGCTCGTCCCCCATGACCCGGCCTGGGAGGGACGGTTCACGTCGGAGGCCGACCGGATCGTTCTGGCGCTCCCGGATGGGCTCCTCACGCAGGATCGACCACGTCGGGTCCACCGCCGTCCCAGGTCTCGCCGCGAAGCCGATCATCGACATCCAGCTGTCGCTGTCGTCCCTCTCCCCGCGTTCACCGTACGTGCAGGCCCTGACGTCGATCGGCTACCAGCACGTCCTCGACCCCTGGGCGGATGATCACGAGTACTTCGCCCGCGACGTCGAGGGCGCCAGCGTCTTCCAGATCCATGCCTGTCTCGCGGGGAGCGACTGGGAGCGCCGCCACCTCGCCTTCCGTGATTGGCTCCTCGAACATCCGGGTGACGCGGCGGCCTACGAGGACCTGAAGCGCAGGTTGGCCGCCGCCCACCCCCGTGATCTCGCACGGTACGTGGAGGGAAAGACCCCCTTCATCCGCACGATCGAGGCGAAGGCGCGCGCATCGGCTGCCTGAGCCTCCGACCCCGATTGGACCCACGGCGACCGATCGGAGGATGATCCGCCACGAACGGGCGGGCCGCGCCGACGCGGGCACCCGACCCTGTGGAGGAGAGCGTGACGGACCGCGAGATCCGTGTGGTGTACGCGAGGGGTGACGGGGTCACCCGCGGTCTCCGGATCGGGACCGAGCTCGTCGACCTGATCCAACGCTCTGTCGCCTTCTACCACCGCTACCTGGACCGCCGGGGCGTGTCGTCGGAACGGCTACAGGACCTGCTGACGCCCTACCTCGTCGCGGCCGAGACCACGTACCCCGACATGATGAACGTCCTGAAGGGCATGTCGGCCGGAGCCATGGTGCCGGTCCTCGAGCTCTTCGCCATCAATGCCTTCGAGGAGCTCGAACCCTTGCTGGAGTCGCCCGAGGGCGAGCTCCTGTTCCTCCAGAAGAAGGAGGGGTACACCGAGAAGCCCGCGACCCCCGATCGGTGCTCCAGCGTCGCGGTCAGGACGCCGGACGGCGGGACGCTCCTCGCGCACAACGAGCACTGGCTCGCCGGCGATGTCGACAACGTCGCTGTGATCGTCGACGCGCCCGACGACGGCCGGGTGCCCATCGCGAGCCCCACGGTCGTGTGCTGTCTCCCCGCGGTGGGGCTGAACGCCCACGGGACCGCGCAGGGCATCGGCTCCCTCACCGCCGAGGACGACGGTCTCGGTGTGCCGCGCGTCCTGGTGTCCAGGAGCTCGCTCGAGGCGCGCGAGCGGGTGGACGCGATCGCACGGGCCTCCATGCCTGGTCGAGCCGGCGGCTACGGCCATGTGTTCGGCTTCGCTGGCGGTGAGCGCGTCGTGGTGGAGACATCGGGGCGTGAGCACCGGGTGCTCGACACACCGCACCCGCACACGAACCACTACCAGAGCGACCTCGCCGGGCTGGCTCCCCCACCGTCGGAGGGTTCGCTGGCCCGCCTGCGTCGATTGGAGGCGTTGCTCGAGGAGAGGCCGCCCGCAGGCGTCGAGGACCTTATGGGGCTGATGCGCGATCACACCTCGACACCCCAGGCGATCTGTCTGCACCCCGATGCGACCGAGGGTGAGGAGGCTTCTGCCTGCATGTTCTCGATGGTGTGCGACGCCGACAGCGGGAGGATGTGGGTCGCCCCGGGCAACCCGTGCGAGCGTGACTACCAGGAGATCGACCTGACGGGGTTCCGAACGTGATGGCGGCGGATGCCCCCCAACCCTGCTACCACCTGAACCGGTCGGCCCCCACGGGCGAACCGACTTGGACGAGGTCCCCACGGGCCGATTGGCGCCGTTCGGCGTCCCGATGCTATATAAGCGGTCTCTCGGACGTGGAGGGAACCTCGCGACGACCGGTCCGGATGTCCGCACCGCATCGTGAGCAACCCGAGGCTTCGCCACATGCGTAGCTATCGGCAGGGAGCCGTGGAGGGCGCGGCGAAGCGAGGAGGCAGTCGATGAAGGCAACACGGCGCGCGGTCCTGGTTGGGGCCGTCCTCTGGCTCACCGGGGGTGCCCTCTTGCCGGGGATGGCCTCCGCCCAATCGTCGGGGACGGACGAGCCCGTCGTCTACGACCTCGGCTACGACCAAGACCTCTCGAGCCTCAACCCGTGGAGACTCTGTTGCGGGGCCGACTACGAGTACATGGAGCTCGTGTACGACGTCGGGATCGACCTACAACCGTGACGACCTCACCGCGGCTCCCAAGATCATCACGGAATGGGTTCCGAGCGACGACCACCTGTCGTACACCCTGAAGGTGCGGACGGACGCGACATGGCACGACGGGGAGCCGGTCACCGTGGAGGACGTGGCGTTCACGTTCAACTTCATCTCGAAGTACGACATGCCGTACTACATCGGCTATTTCCCCTTCAACCCGACCTTCGAGGTCGTCGACGACGAGACGCTCATCTGGCACGCGGACGAGCCGATGTTCTCGCCCGAGGTCCCTGCGTACGCCCCAATCCTCCCGGAGCACATCTGGGGGCAGTTCGACACCGGCGGCGACAACCCCACGCCCGATCAGGCCAAGGAGGTCCGCAAGACCGTGCGGGACTTCCAGAACGAGAACCCGATCGGCTCCGGGCCGTTCAAGTTCGTGGAGTACGTGAAGGGTCAGTACATCCACTTCGAAGCGAACCCCGACTACTGGGGCGGCGCTCCGTCAGTGGACGACCCAGCCGCTATCGACGAGGTCTACATCCGGTTCTACGGCAACAAGGAGGCCATGACGCAGGCGCTCCGCGCCGGCGAGATCGACTTCGCCGATGGTCTGACCCCTGCGCTCTTCAACTCCTTGAAGGGCGTCGACGGCATCGCGACCCACGTCGCCGACGCAGGTTGCTGGGGTGACATCGCTTTCAACTTCGGCGGTCAACCCGGCGGTCAGGCCACGAACCACCCGGCGCTTCAGGACCTCGCGGTGCGCCAGGCCATCGCGCACTCCATCGACAAGCAAGAGATCAACGAGAAGGTCTTCCAGAACACTGCGGTTCCGGGTGACTCCGTCCTCACGCCGGGGAAGAACGGCGCGTGGTACCTGGACATCCCTCCCGAGCTGGAGTACCCGTACGACCCCGCGAAGGCGAACCAGATCCTGGATGACGCCGGGTACCTCGACACCGACGGGGATGGCGTCCGCGAGATGCCCGACGGGACCGACCCGCTCGAGCTCGAGTTCGTGGCGATCAACGACGTGGACGGCTCCGTCGACACCGGGCAGTTGCTGGACGGCTACCTGAACGCCATCGGCATCAAGATGCTGACGACCACCGTCGACAAGAACAAGGCGACCGAGCTGTGGACCACGGGTGAGTTCGATGCATTGATCTGGGACTGGTGTCCCGACCCCGACCCCGACTTCATGCTCTCGGTCTTCACCACGGACGAGTGTGGGAGCTGGTCGAACGGGTGCTACTCGAACCCCGAATACGACGCCCTCTACGCTGCGCAGAAGACGGAACTGGACCACGACAAGCGTGCGCAGATCGTCAACGAAGCCCAAGAGCTGGTCGCACAGGACCTCCCCGAGATCGTCCTGAACTACTGGAGCCAGCTCCAGGCCTATCGCAGCGATGCCTTCACCGGGTATCGACCGACGCCCGACGTCGAGACCGGGCTGCTCATGCTGGGCTATGGAACGTCGGAGAATTACCTCGAGCTCCGCGCGGTGGCCCCTGAGGCCACGGCCGATTCCTCCTCCTCGGGTCTGACGTGGTGGATCCCCGCTGCGATTGGGGCGGGCGGCATCGCGATCGCGTTCGTCCTGGTGGCTCGTCGCGGCCGCAACGAGGAAGACGAAGAGTAGTCTCGCCCGAGACGAGATCGGGGAGGGGGCGCGGAAGCAGCGTGACGGGCGCGTACCTGGCCAAGAAGCTCCTCCACGCGTTCATCACCCTGCTCTTCGTCCTCGCCTTCAACTTCTTCCTGTTCCGGGTGATGCCGTCTGACCCGATCGCGATCAACGCACGCAGCCAGCGACTCACGCAACAAGACCAGGAGGAGCAGCGCGCGAACCTCGGGTTGGATTCAACCGCTCCCGAGACAGTTCCTGACGTTCCTCGGCAACACGGCCCAGGGCGACTTCGGCCTCTCCTTCCGGACGGGCCGGCCGGTGACGGAGTCGATCGGCGAGCGGATCTGGCCCACGGTCTTGCTGGTGGGGCTCTCCACCATCCTCTCCACGGTCTTCGGGGTGATGATCGGCATCAAGGGCGCGTGGCAGCGTGGGAGCGTGTTCGACAACACCTCTCTGTTCGGATCGCTGATCTTCTACTCGATGCCGGAGGGCTGGCTCGGGATGATCCTCATCCTCATCTTCGTCGGATGGCTGGGGTGGTTCCCCGCCGGCGGGTACACGTCGGGGACCGAGACAGGATTCGCGCACCTCGTCGACGTGGCCAAGCATCTCTTCCTTCCCCTGCCTCACGCTCACACTCGGCTACATCGGCGAGTACGCCATCGTGATGCGCTCATCGCTCCTGGAGGTCAAGAACGAGGAGTTCGTGGCGACGGCCCGAGCGAAGGGCGTGAAGGACAAGGACGTCCGCCGGCGACACGCGGTGCCGAACGCGCTCCTCCCGACGCTGACGCTCGTCTTCTACAGCTTCGGCTTCGTCCTCGGGGGAGCCATCATCATCGAGTACGTGTTCTCGTGGCCTGGTCTCGGCGCCCTCACGTACGACGCGATCAACGAGCTCGACTACCCCATGCTCCAGGCGATCTTCCTGCTCACGAGCGCCGCGGTCATCCTCTTCAACCTGGCGGCGGACATCCTGTACGGGTACCTCGACCCGCGGGTCCGGGAGGGCTGAGACGACGTGACGATCTCGCCGCTCGAAGCCCAGGTCGGCCCGCCCGATCTTCCCGAGGGACCTCCAGCGAAGAGCGCGCGTTCGATCGTGTGGGGCCGTCGGCGCCAGGCGCTCGGGAGCAGTTGGAGCCTCTATCGACACAACGTCCAAGGCATGATCGGCCTCGGGATCCTGCTCGTCTTCATCACCCTCGCGCTCCTCGCCCCCGTGATCGTCAACGAAGAGGAGATCACCGCGTCTGGCGCGGTCGGGGTGCCGCTGCAAGGCCCGACGGCCGAGTATCCGTATTGGCTCGGCACGGATAACTTCGGCCGCCCCGTCCTCTGGCTCCTCATCCAAGGGGCCCGGGTGTCGTTGACGGTCGGTCTCGTGGCGACGCTCGGCACCATGATCATCGGATCCGCGGTCGGGATCGCCGCCGGGTTCTTCGGTGGCCGGATCGACACCGCCCTCAACGCCTTCACCAACTGGTTCCTGGTGATCCCGTGGGTGGTCCTCGCGATCGTGTTCGTGTCGATCCTCAGCCCCTCCCTCGGGGTCATCATCTTCGTGATCGCGATCGACCTCATGGGCGGGCACGGCACGACTCGTCCGGGCTCAGACGTTCACGGTGAAGGAGCGGCTGTACGTGGAGCGGGGTCGGGCGCTCGGTGCCGGCAACTGGCACCTGATCACGCGCCACATCCTCCCGAACGTCTTCCCGGTCATCTTCGCCAACACCGTGCTCACGGTCTCGCTCGCCATCTTGGCCGAGACCACGCTGGCGATCCTGGGTCTCGGCGATCCCAGCAACGTGTCGTGGGGAACCATCATCGAGGAGGCCTTCAACGCGGGCGCGCTCACCGCCGGCTACTGGTGGTGGCTCGATCCCGCCCGGCATCTGCCTCGTCCTCGTGACGCTCTCGTTCACGATGTGCGGCTACGCCTCGGATGAGATCCTGAACCCCGAGCTGAGGGAACGATGAGCGTCCTCTCGCTGCGAGACCTGCGGATCACGTACGCGACCCAGGGTGGGGACGTGCCGGCGGTGCGCGGCGTGAGCATCGACGTCGCGAAAGGCGAGGTGGTCGGGCTCGCCGGCGAATCAGGCTGTGGCAAGTCCACCATCGCCGGCGCCGTGCTGCGTCTGCTCCCGAAGAGCGCGAAGATCGAAGGGGAGATCGAGCTGGATGGCAACGACGTCCTCGCAATGAAGCCCGGCAAGCTGCGTGCCCTCCGGTGGGTCGGCGCCTCCATCATCTTCCAGGGAGCCATGCACTCCCTCAACCCCGTGCAGCGCGTAGGTGATCAGATCGCCGAGGCGATGGTGGTCCACGGTCAAGCACAGGGGAAGGAGGCCAGGGTCCGGGCCGGCGAGCTCCTCGAGAAGGTCAACCTGAAGCCGCGCCGTCTCGACGACTATCCACACGAGCTCTCGGGGGGCCAGAAGCAGCGGATCATGATCGCGATGGCCTTGGCGTGCAACCCCTCACTGGTGATCGCCGACGAGCCCACGACCGCGCTCGACGTGATCGTGCAGGCGCAGGTGCTGCGGCTCCTGAAGTCGCTCCAGAACGACCTGGGGCTTTCCATGATCTTCATCACCCACGACCTCTCGGTGCTGGTCGAGGTCTCTGATCGGCTCGCCATCATGTATGCCGGGAAGATCGTGGAGGAGGGCCCAGCCGAGAGCGTCTTCCACGACCCCAAGCACCCCTACACGGCTGCGCTCTCGGCGGCGTTCCCCGAGATCGGCGACGCGCGGTTCCGTCACCACCCGTCCGGTCTGGGCGGCGACCCGCCGAACCCGCAGAACATCCCCCCCGGCTGTTCGTTCGAGCCCCGGTGCCCGAAACGGTTCGAGGACTGCACCACCCACGAGCCGTCCTTGTACGGGGCCGGGGAAGGGCGCCGGGCGGCCTGCTTGCTGGTGGATGCGGCGAGGTCGTCGGCCCTCGGGAGCCCAGGGTGAGCCTCACGCCCCCCGAGACGACCGGCGAGGACCTGGTGCTCGGGGCTCCCGTCCTCGAGGTGCGGGGCCTGAAGGTGACGTTCCAGGGCAGGGGAACCATGTTCTCCAAGAAGCCACCCGACGCGACCGCCGTGGACGGCGTGGACCTCACGTTGCACCGCGGCGAGGTCTTGGCCCTGGCCGGGGAGTCCGGGTGCGGCAAGACGACCTTGGCGAGGACCATCATGGGGCTGCTCGCGCCGCAGGCCGGCGAGGTCCTCTTCGAAGGGATACCCCTCACCCGGAAGCTGAAGGAGTACCGCCGGCACGTGCAGATGGTGTTCCAGGACCCGACCGGCTCGTTGAACCCCCGGAAGACGATCTACGAGATCGTGGCGGAGGGGCTGCGCATCCACGGGGTCTCGAAGGGGCCCCACGGCCAGACGGAGGAGCAACTGGTCGAGAGCGCGCTGTCTCGGGCGGGGATGCGGCCGCCGGCGATGTTCTTCGGACGGTACCCCCACGAGCTCTCCGGCGGGCAACGTCAGCGGATCGTGATCGCGGGAGCCCTCGCCCTCGACCCAGCCGTCATCGTGGCCGACGAGCCCGTCTCCAACCTCGACGCATCGGTGCGCGGGGAGATCCTGGCGCTCCTCATGGAGCTGCGCGACGAACTCGACCTGTCGGTCCTCGTGGTCACGCACGACCTCGGATTGGCGTGGACCATCGCAGACCGGGTGGCGGTGATGTACCTCGGTCGCATCGTCGAGGTGGGACCGGCGGCCGACATCCTGCTCCATCCGAAGCACCCCTACACGAAGGCCCTGCTCGATGTCGTCCCCGAGGTCGGGGGCATGGACCGGCCGATCCTCGAGGGCGAGGCGCCGGACCCCACCGACATCCCGCCGGGGTGCCGCTTCCATCAGCGGTGCCCCGTCGTGTCGTCGGGACGCGCCCAGAAGCTGGGGATCGAGGATCGGTGTCGGAGCGAGGACGTCGCGATCGGGGCGAGCGGCGCCGAGCACCTCGCGGCATGCCACCTGGTGCCGCTCGGCGAAGCTCCTTAGGGAGCCGGCTCCTCGGCGGGGTCCAGGACGGCCGACGCACCGTCCGGCTGATCCTCACCCGCCTTCAGCACCCCGAGGATGGCCGCCATCTCGACGTCACCGACCGGAGCATCCGGCTTGACGTCACGGCCGCGGGCCGTCGCCAGGAGAGCGCGGAGATTGGCCTCGGCCATCTCCGCGCGGTTCTCGAGCTCCTTGTTCCGCTCACCGAGCGATCTCGCTCGGTGTTCGGCCTCGTCGCGCGCGAGCCGGGCCCCCCGCAGCTCCTCACGCGCCGAGCGGAGCTCGGCGCGCGCTTGCGCGTTGTCCCGACCCAGCTCGATCAGCTTGTCCGCGACCGCCCGTCCGAGGTCGGAGTAGGAGTCGGCGCCCGCGCCGGCGGATGCTCCGTCGACGACACGGACCCCTCGGGGACCCCGGCGCCGGCCGGTGCGCGCGATGGCCTCCCGCTCCTCGGGATCGACGGGCCGCGCGTCGAGCAGTCGATAGGACCCGTTCGCGGCCTCGAGCCGGCGCCGAGCGATCAGCGCGCGCACGGCTCGAGCGGTGGAGAGGGCGTCGGGGAGGCCAAGCTCCCGCCCGATCTCCGCGGGGGTTTCCTGCAAGATCTCCCCGACCTGGACCCGTTCGGCCACGGCTTCCAAGAACGCGTTGGCGCGCCGGAGGCTCTCGTCGTTCATAGCTAGGAATCATGCACGAATGTGACGACCTGGCGCTAGCATCCATCCGAACGCAACCCCTCCGCTTCGGCCGTAGCCTCGGCCAGCTAGGCTCAGACCGTGGAGGCGGCGGCGCGATGGACGCACGATCTCGAAGGTCGCACGGTGCCGGACGCGATCGTTCGGGCAGCTCCCGAGTCGCCGTGGACCTGCCCGGTCGAGCTGTTCCGGAGCCGAGCGGCACGTGCCGACGAGGGCGACCCCACCCCCGCCACGGTGCGAGCGCTCGAGGCACTCCCCCCCGGCGGCGTGGTCTTGGACGTCGGCTGCGGCGGTGGAGCAACGAGCCTGCCGCTCGCGTCGGTCGCCGGGGTTCTCGTCGGCGTGGATGCCTCGGCCGAGATGCTGCGCGCCTACCGGGAGGCCGTGGAGGGTCGTGACCGGAAGGTCACGACGCTCCACGGCCGGTGGCCAGACGTGGCGACGTCGGCGCCCCGCGCCGACGTCGCCGTGAGCGGTCACGTGCTCTACAACGTCCAGGACCTGGCGCCGTTCGTCCGTGCGCTCGACGCGCACGTCGAGCGGCGCGTCGTGCTCGAGCTCACGGAGCGCCACCCGCTCCACTGGATGAACGACCTCTGGCAGCTGTTCCACGGCCTCGTGTTCCCTGAGGGGCCCGATGCGTCCGTGGCCGAACGGGCGATCCACGACCTGGGGTTCGACGTCGCGCGCGACGAACGAGCGGCCGACAGCACCCGGAGCCACGGTGGGTTCGAGCGCCGCGAGGATGCGGTGGCGTTGATCCGGCGCCGGCTGTGCCTGGCCGCCGACCGCGACGGCGAGGTCGCCGACGCGCTCGGCGACCGCCTCCGCAGGGACGCCGAGGGGCTCTGGTCCGCCGGCCCGGCGGATCAGAGCGTGGTCACGTTGTGGTGGGATGTGGCGCGCTGAGCCTCAACACGCCGAGCACGCGGCCTCGACGCGCGTGACCGACGCGTACCGCCCCAGATCGCCGTCCGGTCGTTCGACGCGGACGGTGGCCCTGCCGTCACCGTCGTTGAGACGGATGACCGGCCGGATCGCACGCAACGTGGCCACGAAGCCGCCGAGATCCTGCGAACCCGCCGGCGCCGAGGAGACCTCGTCGAACCGCAGCCTGAGGACATCGCCCTCGAGCGTTCCCACCACGTCCACGGTCACGAGGATCGTCTGCACCTGGGCCGTGGCGAACTCGCAACCGCCTGCGCCCAGGAGGACCTCGCCGTGGCCGCGCACGCGCCCGTCACCGTCGAACCGCAGCGGGATCGTGCCCCGCCAGTTGCTGAAGCAGGTCCCACCCACATGCAGCACGTGCTGGGAATCGACGCGCAACCCGATCTCGACGTCCGGCGGGCCGGGCTCGGAGGTCGCGCCACCGGTCGGCGTCGGCGACACGGATCCCGTCGGCCGGGCCCCGGGATCTTCGACGCCCGGCGGGAAGGGATCGCTCCGCGAGGCCACGAAGGCTCCCGCCGCCGCGCAGACCGCGAGCACGACGACCCAGATCCCGATCTTCACGCCCTTCGACACGCGCGGAGCGTACCTGCGCTCCGTGGCTTACCGGCTGCGGCGGCGCACGTAATCTCGCAGCACGAACGCCCCCACCCGGTCGTCGTCCATCAGGAAGACCCGGCCGCCGGTGAGCTGCGCGAGCCGCTCCATGAACCGCGTGAGGCCCTCCGACTCCTCGAGCATGAAGATGTTGAGGGTCGCTCCGGTCTTCGCGAGGCGCATCCCCTCGGCCAGGGTCAGCCGGACGGTCTCGGGCTCCGGCGGCCAGGCGAAGTACGCCTGGTCGCCTTCCAGGTGCGCGGTGGGCTCCCCGTCGGTGAGCATGATCACCTGGCGCTGGGCGCGCGGGTGCTGGGCGAGGAGGCGACCGGCCATCAGGAACGCGTGCTGCATGTTCGTGCCGTAGGTGCGCTCGAACCCCGGTGCAGCGAGGTCCTGCGGCGAGAGCTTCCGCGCGTAGTCGCTGAACCCGATCAGATGGAGCGTGTCGTGGGGGTAGCGGCCTTCGATCAGGGCATGGAGGGCGAGGGCCATCTTCTTCGCATGCACGAGGTGACCACGGAGCGGCATCGAGAACGAGAGGTCGAGGAGGAGTGCCGTTGCCGTCTCGGTCCGCTGCTCGGCTTCGATCAGCTCGAAGTCGTCGGGATCCAGGTCCACACCGCCCTCGGCCCTTCCCGCGCCGCGGAGCACCGCGTTGAACACCGAGCGTTGGACCGCGATCGTGCCCTGATCCCCGAACCTCCACGGGCGTGTCTGCCCGGTCGGCTCGGCCTGCCCCCCCGGGTCGCGAGCCTCGTGCGTTCCCTCGCGATCGCGCTGCAGCTGCTCGAACACGCGCGTGAGCGCGCGCTCGCCCATGGTTCGGGCACCCTTGGGCGTGACCTCGAGACGGCCATGACGACGCTGCACCAGCCCCGCCTCCTCGAGCATCCGCTCGATCTCCTTCAGGCGGCGGAGGTCGCGCACGGCCGGCTCACCCAGCGTGCGGCGGAGCGCCTCCTCGTCCACGTCGTCCAACGAGGAACCGGGATACGCACCGTCGATGGAACGCTCCAGCTCCTCGTAGTCGTGCTGTCGCTCGAGGGCGTCGACCGTCGCGGACATGGGCAGGGTGTCGTCGCCCATCCCCCACGACGGCTCGCCCCAGGGCATGTCGGGGAACGCCCCCTGGAGGTTCGCGCCCAGCCGGTCGACCTCGAACGCCAGATCCATGTCGGCCATCACCTGGTCCGAGAGCTCCTGGAGCTGCCGGCGCTGCTCGTCGCTGAGCGAGGCGATCAACCGAGACATGGCGGCCATCCTCCGCGCCATCTGCTCGAGCAGCTCGTCGAGCGTGCGCGGCCGGTCCGGGAACAGGTCCCCGTAGCGGGACATGAAGTCCTCGAACGCCGCTTGGACGTCCTCTCCCCTCGCGCGACGCTCGATCAACCCGTTGAGCTCTGCGAGCATGTCGCGGAAGCGGGCGAGCTGCTCGGGGGAGAGATCCTGGAGCCCCTGGGCCATGTTCCGGAAGTGGGCGCCGAGCACCTGCTCCCGGAGATGCTCCATCAGCTCGTCGAACCCCCGTTGGGCCTCGGCATCGACGAACCGATAGTCCTGCAGCTCCCTGATCTGGCTGGCGACACCGGGTGGCAGCGCGTCCAGGAAGGTCTCACGCAGGCGGGCGTCGTCGCCCGGTTCGAACGACAGTCGCGACCGCTCCCGGTCGAGGACGTCCTCGAGCCGCTGACGCAGCTCCTCCAGCGGACCGGCGAGGTTGAGCGCGGCTTCCTCGTCCTCGCGGCGCTGTGCGAGACGGCGACGCAGTGCCTCCATGCCCGAGAACCGTCCACGCATGCCGCGTCGCAGCAAGCGCCGGAGCGCATCGTTGGCCGACTCCCCCATCAGGATGTCGTCCGAGAGCTCCTCGAGGATGTCCGAGGCGGGCAGGTCGGGACCGAACGGATCCTGCGATCCATCCCAGCGCGAGTAGCGGACGCGGGCCATCCCGACCAGGGTAGGCCAGCTCGCGCGAAGGGGAGGGTCAGCCGATCCCGAGGCCGGTCATCAGCGCGCGGAGCGAGAGACCGAAGCAGATGAACGCCGCGAACCCGAACACCACCCACGCCGGCACGACCGGCTGCCCTCCCTTGCCCTTCGCCAGCTCGCGAGCGAGGCCGTGGCCGATCAGGAGGATCGACGAGGGGACCGAACCCGTAGACGAGGTGCAGGGCGCTCGGGACCGGACGACCGACGATCAGGAGCACCACGCCGATGATCGCTTGCAGCCCCGCCACGGCCTGCGCGACCACGAGCCAGGTCCAGTAGTGCGGGCCGGGATCACGTCGGGCGATGGCAGCTCCGGCAGCCCACACCCAGCCCACCGTGAACACGGCGACCACGCCGAAACCGACGAACCGGTGGACCTCCCCCATCGCGGGCGGAGTCTACGGTTCGCCGGCGGACGCATAGCGGGCGACGCCCCCGCGGTCGTCCTTGTTGAGTCGCCGGGAGAGATGCAGACCTTCGAGGGCGAACTCGATCGCGCTCGCAGCGACCCCCGGACTCTCCTCCTCGACCCCGAGCCGCTCGAGCAGCTTCGCGAGGCCGGGGAGATCCCCGACCTCGGCCAGCAGCGCGGCGGCCGGCGTGAGGTCGGTGGTCTCCACCGCGAACCCTTCATCGAAGCGCTGGAGGAGCGGACCGAAGTCGTAGCCGGAGAGGCGAGCGCGGAACACCTCGAGCTCGGCCTGACGGAGCGCCCGAACGAGGAGCTCCGTCTCGCGACCTTCCTCGACCGTGTCGAACTCCACCCTGCCCTCCGACGACAGGAGGACGCCGGGCAGATCCACCACGCGGGGCACGGCCTCCGGTTCGCCGGTGCGCGCGGCCCGGCGGAGCGCGGCCGCGCCGAGCGTCTCGAGGTTGCCGATCGAATACCGGACGCTGATCCCGCTGCGGTGGTTCACGTGGGGCGAGCGGCGCAGCTCCTGCGTCAGGGAGGCGACGATCTCCCGCATGAAGCGGGGGATCCGCACCGGCACCGGGCTCTCCGCCGAACGAGCCTCCTGCTCCATGATCCTGATCTCTTCGGTCGGGGTCTCCGGGTAGTGGGTCCGCACCTGTGTCCCGAACCGATCCTTCAGCGGCGACACGATCCGGCCGCGATGGGTGTAGTCGTCGGGGTTGGCTGTGGCGACCAGAAGGATGTCCAAGGGGAGCCGGATCCGGTAGCCGCGGATCTGCACGTCGCGCTCCTCGAGGATGTTGAAGAGCGAGACCTGGATCCGCTCGGGGAGATCGGGGAGCTCGTTGATCGCCACGATCCCGCGGTGGGTCCGCGGGATCATGCCGTAGTGGATGGTGAACTCGTCCGAGAGGTACCGGCCCTCGGCCACCCGGATCGGGTCGACGTCGCCGATCAGGTCGGCCACGCTCGTGTCCGGCGTCGCGAGCTTCTCGCTGTATCGGTCGTCCCGGTGGAGCCATGCGATCGCGGTCGCGTCACCGTGCTCCTCGACGAGCGCCCGACCGTGCGCGGAGATGGGTCGGTAGGGGTGATCGTTCGTCTCCGTCCCCTCGAGCACCGGGATGAACTCGTCAAGGAGGTTGACGATACCGCGGACCAGCCTGGTCTTCGCTTGCCCCCGCTCGCCCAGCATGATCAGGTCGTGACCGGCCAGGATGCCCCGCTCCAGCACCGGCAGCACCGAGTCGCCGAACCCGAGGATCCCGGGGAACAGATCGTCGTGATGCGCGAGACGAGCCAGCAGGTTCGCGCGGAGCTCCTGCTTCACGGTTCGGTCGGGGTAGCCGGACTCGCGTAGCTCGCCGAGGGTCCTCGCGTGCTCCATCCGACCAGGGTACCGGCGACCGCTCGAAAGGCCGGGCCGCGCGCGGGCGAACGCTCAGCGACGAGCGAAGGCCGCCACGACCATCGCGGCCGCGACGAACGGCATCGCGAACGACAGGGCCCGGAGCGCGCCTTCGGGTGCACGCCGCACCCACGCGCCATCGACGACCTCCGCCCGACCGTCGCCCCAGGTCACGCGTCCCTCGATCGCCACGCTCCGCCGTCGGATGTCCCGGACCGGCGTGGACAGCGTCCGCTGCGCGATCGAGAGCGCGACGCAGCCGCACGCCACGAGCGCCGCCGCCACGGACAGCTCACCCTGCTGCGCGAAGTACCCGGTCAACGCAGGGAAGCCACCCCAAGCCACCGCGAACCAGAGGTCCGTGTGGAACGAGCCGCCAAAGAGCTCGAGGTTGTAGGCGAGCGCCAGGAAGACCCCGACGATCATGAACGCGATGATCCAGGGCGACACCCAGACGACCGCGAACACGCCGATCACCAACGCGGCTCCCAGGCCGACGACGGCGATGGTCACCAACACCCACGAGGGGATCGACGTCCCGAGGGGTCGTCCCCGGAGCTCGTCGAGAGCGTGGGCAGCCAGGCCGACCGCCGCGAAGAACGCCAGCAGCGACCAGAGCAGCCTGCTCCCGTCGATGACGGCGACGAGCGCAGCGCCCATCGCCACGTACGAGAGGTGCCAGACGGTGTACGGGAGGTGCAGGAGCGTCCAGTAGTCGCGCCAGCCACCCGGGGCGAGCGCGTAGAAGGCCGGCCGGTCGCTCACCGGCGGGCGCCTCGGAGCACGATGGCGGCGCCGAACGACGAGGTCTGCCATCGCAGGCCGTCGAGCCCGGCTTCACGCCACCAGCCCAGCTGCTCCTCGAGCGGATGGTCGCGCCAATGGTCCTCGATCGACGGACCCAGGAAGCTACCCGTGTGCGCCCAGGCCGGCGAGACGACACCGCCGATCACCGGCATCACCCTCCGGGTGTAGAGCCGCCAGAGATCGCGCGCCCATCCCCGCTCCGGGACGTGGAACTCGAGGGACACCACGGTCCCCCCCGGCCGGACCACGCGAGCCAGTTCGCGCATCGTGGCCGCGGGATCGTCCACGTACCGGAGCAGGTACGTGAACGTGAGCGCGTCGAACGTGTCGTCGTCGAACGGGAGCGCCTCGGCGCGACCGAGCACCGCAGGCGAGGCAGAGCCGGCAGATCGGAGCATCGGCTCGCTCGCGTCGAGCCGGACCACCCGATAGCCGCTGCGGCGGAGCTGCTCGGCGACCAGACCGGTCCCGCTCGCGACGTCGAGAACCAACGAGCCGCCCGGTTGACGGACCTGCCCCGCCACCAGACGGCGCCACCAGGGATCCTGTCCGAACGACAGGATCGCCCCCATCCGGTCGTACTCGGGAGCGATGCCTTCGAAGAGGCGGGCGGCGTGTCGCGTGCGTGTGGACGTGTGCGCCATCGCTCAACCGATCCCCAGCCAGCTCGGCAGATCCGCGAGCGCATCGATCACGGCGTCGGGTGTTCCCTTCGCCAGGTCGGTCTCCTGGAACTTGCCGGTCCGGACGAGGACACCCGCGAGCCCCGCGGCTTGGGCACCGAGGACATCGTTCACCATGTCGTCGCCGACCATGGCCGCTCGCTCCGCTCGCACGCCGAGGAGATCGAGCGCTGCCTCGAAGTATGCGGGGGCCGGCTTGCCACAGATCACCGCGGTGACACCGGCGGCCTCTTCGACCGCAGCGAGGAAGGCCCCACCGTCCAACTCCCAACCTCGCGAGGTCTTCCAGTAGAGGTTCCGGTGCATGCCCACGAGGGCGGCCCCGTCCTTCACGCGGCGGAAGATGCGATTGAGCGCGTCGTAGGAGAAGTCGTCGTTCGCACCGCCGACGATGATCACGTCGGCCTCCTCGGGTCGATCGACGCGGACCGCCGCGCCGAGGTCGCCGCCAGGGTCTCCGTCCGTGAGCACGAACACCCGCTCGCCGCGGTGATGCTCTGCGAGGTAGCTCGCCGTGGCCGTCACCGCGGTGACGATCTCCTCGAGGGTCACGTCGAACCCTGCCCCGCGGAGGGTGGCGGCCAGGTCGGCGCGCGTCTGGGTGGTCGTGTTCGTGATCAGCCGGAAGGGGACGCCTCGATCGCGGAGCATCGCCATCGCCTCGACCGAACCTTCGATCGGCTCCCACGAGATCGCAAGCACACCGTCGATGTCGAGGAGGACACCGTCGATCTCCCGGGGCGGGGGGTCGATCGTGCGGCTCGGCGCCATCCCGCGAGCCTACCCCGCTACGTGCCCAGCCTGATCCCGAGCGCCCGCCGGGACCGCGCGGTGTCGGGATCGAGCCCGCGGCGGCCACGGAGCCACTCGTGGTACGGAGCGATGTACCGGAACCTCGGCGGGAGGAGTGGACGTCCAGCTCGGATCGCTGCGAACGTCGCGCGCATCGCGGCACGCTTGGTCGGCGACAAGGGTATCCCGTACATCTCCCTGATCGGAGCGGGCAGGGTGCCGAACGCCAGACGCGAGACGCCGCCGAGGATCGGGCGCCATTCCGCCTCGGGAGGAGGATCGAGGAACAGCTCGTACACGCGGCGCGCCCCGGGGGTCACCAGGAGCTCGCCGCGATGGTGGAAGGCGGCCAGCCAGCTCCTCAGCGAGGGGACCGTCGGTGGGATCTCGGACCGGGGGATCAGCATCATCTCGGCGGCGAGCATCTGCTCCTCGTGGAATCGCTGTCGGGCGGCGTCATCCATCTCCCCCACGGTGAGGTGCTCGAAGAGCAGTGCGGACTCCACGAGACAGGCGTGCACGTACAACAGGAGCTCCGGATCCAGCGCGTCGTAGCGCTTGCCCGTCACCGGATCGATCCCGTTGATCCTGGTGTGGACGTCGTTGATCCTGGCTGCCGCCGCATCCGCCTCGGCCTTGGTCCCGAAGGTCACCGTGTAGGTGAGCACGAGCGTCCGTTGCAGCCGCCTCCACGGGTTCCGGTCGTACATCGAGGTCTGGTTCGCACCGGCGACCACCAGAGGGTGGGCTGCCTGCAGCAGCAAGGCGCGAGCACCCCCGAACAGCACGGTGACCTCGCGATGCACCCGCCACGACACGCTGTCGGGTCCGAAGTAGCCGAGGTCCGCACCCATGGAGCGAGGCTATCGCGCCACCCGGGTTCCGCCGCAGCCCGAACCCACGCGGCTGCTGATGGACCGCGGCGCTCCGAGACGCCAGGATGATGTCGATGTCGCCCATCGTGGTGGTGCTCGTGCTGGCCATCCTCGTCGGCTATCTCGCCGGCGGCCGGTTGAAGAACTTCGAACGGCTGCGGGTCCACTGGTGGGCGCTCGCGTTCGGAGGGGTGCTGCTCCAGGCGGCGCCGGTCCCGAGCGTCGAGGGCGTCGATCCCGACGTGATCGGCACCGGGATGCTCGTCGCCTCGTACGTGCTGCTGCTGGGGTTCCTCACGATCAATCGCGAGGTTCCGGCCGCGGGGATCATGGCGGTCGGTCTCCTGATGAACCTGCTCGTCGTCGCGCTGAACGGGGGGATGCCCGTGAGCGCGTCGGCCATCCGCGTCGCCGGAGGATCGACCGAGGCCCTCGCGGTGGGGACAAGCCCCAAGCACCACCTGATGACCGACGACGATGTGCTGCCGTTCCTGGGCGATGTGATCCCCGTGCCGCAGCCTGCCGGCATCGTCCTGTCGGTCGGGGATCTGCTGCTCTACGGCGGGATGGCTTGGTTCGTGGTGCAGGTCATGCGCGGACGGAGTCGCGAGAACCCTCGTCCGATCGCGATGTGGTTCCCGTCGTATCGGGGGAAACATGCGCCTGGCCATTGGCGGATGCCTGCTCGCTACCGGGGGTCTGATCACGCTGGAGCAGATCCGTCGGGAACCGAACCGTGATCGTGGTCCCCTCGCCGAGCACGCTCTCCACCTCGAACGACCCACCACCGACCTCCGCGCGTTCGCGCATCATCGCCATGCCGTAGTGGCCCTCGGGCCCCGGAGCGGTCGTGTCGAAGCCGACACCCGTGTCCCGCAGCGTCAGCACGATGTCCTCGTCCTCCCGGACGCTGATGAACATGTCCGTCGCCCGTGCGTGCTTCAACGAGTTCATCACGCCCTCGCGGGCGATGTGGAAGATCAGGAGCGTGATGGGGGCCGGCAGGTCGATGTTCTGGATGTCGAGGTGATACAGGACACCGGAGTCGCGCCCGACCTCGTCGGTGAAGGATTCGAGCGCCTCGGCGAGACCCTTGGCGCCTAAAGGCGATCGGTGGAGATCACGGATCAGCGCGCGGATGCGATCGGAGGTGTCCTGCTTCGACTCGCGGATCTTATCGAGCTGGGTCTGGAGCTCGGCGAGGTCTCCTTTGTCGAGCAACTTGCGCGCGATGTCGACCTGGAGCGACAGGCGGAACAGGACTTGAGCGAGATCGTCGTGGAGGTAGCTCGCAATCTGCAGCCGCTCGTCGGACCGTTCCTCCGCCATCGTGTTCGACAGGACACGAAGGATCTCTTCCCGCTCCTGGAGTTCCTTGTTGGCCTCCTCCAGAGCTTGCGAACGGAAGAAGACCTGTCGCGCGAGAAGCGCTGGAGCGAGAAAGGCGGGGATGGTCCAAGGAGAAACGTCGACAACAAGAACCGCCAGCGAGAGCCCAAAGACTCCGAGACCCAGGTAACTGATGAGGAAATCGCGAGCGTTCCCGATCGTCAGTTGCCTGAACATCTGGGTCGCTGAGGTGTGCAGCTTCACGCTCATGTAGGCGGCAACAAGACTCGCGTTCACCGCGTAGTCGGCAATCGCGGCGGCCGACGCCGCCGCCACCAGGACGAGGAACGGCGAGGGTGGGTCGTCCAGATGGGCCAGGGAGTGAAAGACCGCGCTTGCAGCGAGTACTGACAGCGCGACCTGGCTCCGGTTGAAAATTGCGGTACCGGGCTTAACTTGACGCCGAAGTTCACGAGGATCTGACGCCCCGAGGAAGGCAATGAAGCCGGCGGTTCCCGGTGGATACAAGAGGGCCACGGCCATCAGCAAAGGAAACCCAACACTGATAGTCACCCCGCGCCACGCAGGCACTGGGAGCAGCTCGACGAGGCCGATGAGCAAAGCCCAGCCCAAGGCGAACAAGAGGTATCTACTGCTCGTATCGCCGAAGTACCCCCCTGCGCGCACCTCATCCGGCATGAGGAGTCCGATCAGGGCCAGGGCGAGCACAGCCACCGTGACCTCTAGAAGGTGGATGCGCCGGGGGTTGTCGGGTTGCTCCAGACTCACGACCACATCATGCCGGGCCTGGCGCCACCGGGGAAGTACTGCGGCTGGGGGACGAATAGTGCTTCTGCAGTAGGCGGATGCACGGGCTTGTCCCCCGACTGGGTGACCCCCGATAGTGACCGCGTGTCCCCCAGGTGGGGCCGCAACTGAAGCGAAGGAGGAGAGAGAGCATGAAGACTGTTCGCAGGGTCATCTTGGCTCTCGGTTCGCTGGCTGCTCTCGCCCTCGCTGGCGGAGCGCACTGGCGCGCCGGCTGAGAAACACGAACTTCGAATAGAACAACGGATCCCCCGGGCTCCAGCCGGGGGATCTTTACTCTGCACTGGCCCCAGTGCCTCAGCCCTGCCCCTTCTACGCGTCAGGTGGAACCGCGACACTCACGGTAACGCCTTCACCGAGGCGCACGTCTAACACGAGTGAGCCTCCCGTCGCCTCGACTCTTTCGCGCATGAGCTGCAGCCCGTAGTGGGAAGGGCGGCCTTCCGCCCTCGAAATCTCGAATCCGGTGCCATCATCGGCGACGGAAAGCCTCAGCAGGCCATCGTCGCTCCACACACGAACCCAAATCCTAGAAGCCTGCGAGTACTTTGCTGCGTTTGCCAGAGCCTCACGAGCGACCTGGAATACGACGAGCTTGGCGCGCTCAGAGCCTGCAACATCAGACAGGTCTAGCTCGATACGTGGGGACCCTGAAGCCTCGAACTCGTGCGCTATCGATCTGATTGCACCTTCGAGACCATTCGAACCAATTGGCGAGGAGCGTAGGCTCCCGACCACTCTCCGCACGGCCGCTTGAGCGGTCAGCGTAGCTTCAAGAAGGGCCGGCATGTCTTCCTCCAGCTGGAGCAGCTGGCCTGAGGCGAGGTCTTGCTTCAGCACCTGCCCCATGAGATGGACTTTGAAAAGGGCTGGCAACACCTCATCGTGCAGCTCCCCAGCCAGTGCCATCCGCTCATCCCGCCGTTCCTCCACAACTCGGTCCGTCGCCTGTCGAATCGCCTCGTCCTTGACTGCCAATCGACTAGATGCCACTCCAAGACTCTCTGTTCGCTCAAGAGATTGGCGAGCGAGCCAAACTGGCATCAGGGAAACAGCCAAACCCCAGACGCCTGCCAGCGTGTACGCGACCCCAATCAATGGAGCCATGCAACCAAGGAACACGTACAGGATGATCGTTTGGATTGGTGCCGTACCAAACAAGACCCTCAACGCCCGTTGAGGATTCACGCTGTCGCGAACCGCGATACCGGACACCACAAAGGCAGCGTTAACGAGGAAGTCCGCCCCGAGACCAAGGAGAGCCCATATCAGAACGGCTGGCCAGGCTATGAGCTCGAAGGGGCTCTGCGCAAACACTAGCGCCGCCGCGGTGGTCGCACACGCTACCTGCCCCCGATTGAATAACACCTGAGATAATGAAAGTTCTCCGCGCAGTTCACGCCGGTCAATTGAACCGAAGAAGGCGACGAGAGCTGCCTGCGCTGGCGCCAAGACCATCGCTGCCGCCAGCGTCACGGTAAACGACATCGTCAGGGTGATGGACTTGCGAAGGCGTACTGCAAACAGGTCGGCAACTGCCGCAGCGAGGGTCCAAACAATCACGACACCAACGTTGGTCGTCACGTCGTTCCAGCCACGGACGACGACAACCATCACAAGGGAAATACTCAGGACAGACGCAATCCACAGATAGGCTCGCAACCTCCCATTGCCCCTGGCTTTCGCCGAAGTGGATGATTGGGACTTGACTGCCGTTGCCATCGGACCTCCCTCGCCTCAGCCCCGGCACGGCTCGGCACCTTCCCCGTGTGTCGTAGTTCTAGGACACGAGTTATCCACAGGGCAAGTCGAACCGCTGAAGGAGAGTGACAAGACCAAGGGCCACGACGCGCGAGCGCTACCATTCGACGCATGAAGCCTCGTGTCCTGGTCGTCGAAGACGAGGATTCGATCTCGGAGCCGCTCGCCGAACACCTTGCACGGGAGGGCTTCGACCCCGAGGTGGCGCCGACCATCGCGGATGCCGAGGAGGCGTTCCGCACTCGGACACCCGACGTGATCCTCATGGACGTGATGCTCCCGGACGGGGACGGGCGAGATCTCGCTCGCGAGATCCGGAAGACCTCGGATATCCCCATCGTCATGCTCACCGCGCGCGGCGAAGAGGTGGACAAGATCCTCGGCCTGGAGCTCGGCGCCGACGACTACGTGGTCAAACCTTTCAGCGCCCGTGAGCTGGTGGCCCGCATCCATGCGATCCAGCGCCGCGGCAGCGGAACGCCGCGGAAGGGGCCGATCGAGATCGGCGATCTCACCCTCGATCCGGGTGCTCGGACCTGCACGAAAGGGGAACTCCCGGTCGAGCTCGCGGCCAAGGAGTTCGACCTGTTGCACTACCTGATGTCGAACGCCGGCACGGTCCTGAAGCGCGAGGAGATCATGGACGAGGTGTGGGATCCCCACTGGTTCGGCCCCACGAAGACGCTCGACGTCCACGTCTCATGGCTCCGGAAGAAGCTCGAGGACGACCCCGCGCACCCGCGCTACATCACCACCATCCGCGGCGTGGGCTTCCGGTTCGCGACACCGGACGACCTCGCCTGAACGGCGGAAAGGAGGCGGTTCCGACGTGACCCTCCGCACCCGCCTCGTCCTCGCGTTCGCCTACATCCTGCTCGCGGTCATCGTGGCGCTCACCATCCCGCTGGCGGTGAACCTCTCCCGACGGGCGCAATCGGAGATCGAGACCGACACGCTCCTGGCCGCCCAGAAGCTGGCCGCGTACATCGGCGCGGAGAACATCCGCAAGCCGGGCCAGATCGGCGAGATCGTGGCGGGCGCCGGTCCCGAGATCGAGCGGGTCGTGGTCACGGATCTCAACGGCACGGTCGTCTACGACTCCGACGACGAGGATGTGGGCAAGAACTTCAACACGCCCGGACGACCGGAGATCCAAGGCGCCCTCCGTGGCGTTCCCACGGCAGAGATCCGCTTCAGTCGAACGGATGGGCGCGATCTCCTCGTCGGTGCCGCGCCCGTCATCGACGAGCAACAGGTGGGCGCGATCCGCCTCACCCGCGATTTCAGCCGGTTGGATGCGGCTCGTCGACGGAGCATCATCGGGCTGATCATCGTCGATCTCGCGGCCCTGGGTGCCGGCATCCTGATCGCCTTCGGTCTGGCGGGATCCATCTCGCAACCGGTGCGGAAGCTCGCGGGCGCCGCGAACCGCCTCGGCGAGGGCGACCTGACCACCCGAGCCGGAGACATGGAAGGCGGCACCACCGAGGTGAAGGAGCTGGCGGCCGACTTCGATCAGATGGCCGACCGGCTCGAGCGCACGGTCCAGGCCCAGCGTGAGTTCGTCGCGAACGCGTCCCATCAGCTCCGGACGCCGCTCACGGGGATGAAGCTCCGGCTGGAGGGTGCGATCGCGGCGGCGCCGAACGAGGAGGTCCGGCGGCAGTTGGAGGCGGCCGACCGGGAGGTGGATCGCCTCTCCGAGATCGTCGACCGCCTCCTGGTGATGGCGAACGAGATCGAGCAGGGAACCCCGACACGGGTCGACCTCGGTCACGCGGCGGAGCGAGCGCTCGAGCGTTGGCGAGGGCGAGCGGAGCAGCTGGACAGCACCCTCCGTGGGAGCGGCGGGAAGGCTCAAGCCCAGGGGAACCCGACCGACGTCGATCAGATCCTCGACAACCTCCTCGACAACGCCATCGCGTACGCGCCGGGCGTGATCGAGATCGAGACGGGCGCCGCGAACGGCACCGCGTGGGTCGCCGTCCGCGACCACGGCCCCGGCATCCCCCCCGCCGAGCAGCCCCGCGTCATCGAGCGCTTCTACCGGGGACGCGGAACGCCGCCCGGCGGCTCGGGACTCGGCCTCGCGATCGCGACCGAGCTGGCGAAGAAGTGGGGGGGTTCGCTCGCCGTCTCCAGCCCCGACGACGGCGGCACCCGGATCGAGGTGCGGTTCCGGGCGGCGGCCGAGGTTGCCTCCACACCGTCACGAGAGCAATCTGGGTCGCGGTAGGCGCTCAACGACGCTCGTTCGTTCATGACTCGACGTGTCTGATCCCATGACCCACTTCGTTCCCGAGCTGGCGACAGCTTCCGCGCCTGGGGGGCACGACATCCACGGGTTCGAAGCCCTCTTCGAGAAGGAGAAGGCTCCTCTGTTTCGGGCACTGTGTCTGGTGACGCACAACCGAGCCGAGGCTGAGGAGTTGACCCAGGACGCGTTCCTACGTGTATTCGAGCGATGGGATCACGTGCGCCTGATGGATGATCCCAGCGGCTACCTCTATCGGACCGCGATGAATGCCTTCCGCTCCTGGCACCGGCGAGCCGCCCTTGGCGCGAAGCGGACGATCGGACTGACGCGGAGTGACGACGCGATCGCGAACATCGAAGCCGAAGACGCCGTCATCCGCGCGCTCGCGCCGCTCAGTCCCCGCCAGCGGGCTGCGGTCGTGCTGATCGACCTCCTCGGCTACTCCTCGGAGGAAGCCGGCCAGATGCTGGGCATCCGGGCTGCAACGGTGCGAACGCATGTAGCTCGCGCGCACGCCGACCTCAAGACGTGGGTGGGCACCGACCATGAGTGAATACTCCGAGCTCTTCGAGCGAGCCGGCGCGCGCTTCCAGACGCCGGACCTGCGGTTGGAAGGGATGCTTCGGCTGCGTGACCGCAGGCAGCGGACCAAGCGGATCACGGCCGCTGCGGTCGGGATCGCGGTCGCTCTCGCTGCCATCTTCGCCGGGGCGAGCGTCATCCGTTCGAGCCCTCGTCTCCCCGTGACCACTCCACCTGTGCGCAACGGCGATATCACGTTCATGGTCCAAGACGGGCTCGGTGGGGCCGCCCCGGGAGGGGCGCGCCCAGGTGGTCTGCACCTGCCGTGCTGCGACGCCTTCGGTGGGTGGATCGAGGCCGCCGAGTGGTCCCCGGATGGAACCCGTCTCGCCTACGCGATCTACGCCTATGAGCCAACAGCCGTCTCGGTGAGCCGTGGGGTCTACGTCCTGGACGTCGCGAGCGGGCACGTCGAGGGGCTCACGGAGGGCCCGGCGGATTCCCTCGACTGGTCACCCGACGGGGGTCGGCTCGCCTACAGCGATGGCTCTGCGATCCATGTGGTCGACGCGGACGGCTCGAACGCTGCGACCGTCTGGGCGGGGGCCGGACAAGCGAGGGACCCCACATGGTCCCCGAGCGGGACCGAGATCGCGATGTCGGTGCTCATCGACTCTGGTGGCCCCGGTGGCAGCGCGAAACCGAGCGACGGAACCATCCACGTAATCGGTGTCGATGGGACCAACGACCGCGTGATCGCGACCGGATCGGAGGGCCCTGCAGCGGCTCCCGCGTGGTCGCCCGACGGCTCGACGATCGCGTACATCGAGGGTTGCGGCGTTTGGGTCATGTCGCCCGACGGATCCAACAAGACCCTCATCAGGCACCTGGACGGCTGCCGTTTCAGGCGCGGCCTCGCACTCGGCCAGACCGAGCCAGCAACGGTGGTCAGCTTCTCGGACGCGACCAAACTCGTGTGGTCACCCGATGGGATGCGGATCGCGATCAACCTCCAGACTGTGGATAACGGATTCCCCCTCTACGTCATGCACCCGGATGGCACCGGTTTCGAGGAGCTGGAGGTGCCCGCTGGCGCGACCCCTCCGATCGCCTGGCAGCCGGTGCTGTGATGAACGGTCGCACGACCAGGCCCTCAGGGAAGGAAGTCCTATGGAACGACTCACAAGCTGCCGAGAGTCACCGTGACGGTTCCCGGGGGCCCTCGAGGTGCGATGGTGGACTCGGGGCCCAGTCGGCGATGAGGATAGCTGCGTCACGTCTGAGTCATGTGTGAATCCGACCTCGTGCCGAGCGTCCCTTTCTCGGCCATCGTGCCGGTATGACGACCGGGCCGATGCCCGTTGAGTCTATACCGCGTATCTCCCGGGCCGAAGCACCGTGGCATGCTCGGACCGCGTACCAGCGGCTCGTCGTCCTCCTCGAGGATCTGCCTGAAACGGAGTGGGGCCGACCCACCGACTGCGCGGGATGGGAGGTCCAGGCGATGGTGGCGCACCTCGCCGGCGCCATCGCCTTCTGCGCCTCCATCCGTGAGGCCGGCCGGCAGACGTTCGCCGGGCGCCGACTCGTCAAGGGAACCGGTCGCCCGCTCGTCGATGGGATCAACGACGTTCAGATCCGCGAGAGGGCGGGGCGATCGCCTGTGGAGCTCGTGGAGGAACTTCGACGCACCCTACCCAAGGCCGTGCATCAACGCGCCACTTTTCCTCGGCTCCTGCGGCGTGTGCGGACCCCCGACCCGGTCGTCGGGGCGGTCAGCCTGGGAGAGCTGATGGATGTGATCTACACGCGGGACGCGTGGATGCACCGGGTCGATCTGGCGCGGGCCACCGAGCAGCCGCTCGAGCTCACCCCCGACCACGATGGACGTGTGGTGGCCGATGTGGTTCGTGACTGGGCCGACCGTCACGGTAGGCCGTTCCTGCTCGAACTCGAAGGGCCGGCCGGGGGCTCGTACGCGCGCGGCGTTGGTGGCGAGGAACACGGGCTCGACGCGGTCGAGTTCTGCCGGATCCTCTCCGGCCGAGGAACCGGCCCCGGTCTCCTCGGGACCCGGGTCCTGTTTTGACGAAACCGATGAACCCCGACGCAACACGCGAGGTCCGCAAGACCGTCACGGTGCTGTTCATCGACATCGTCGGGTCGACAGACCTCGGCGAGAGACTCGACCCCGAGGTGTTGCGCGATGTGATGCAGCGCTACTACGAGCGGATGGCCGAGGTCGCTGAGCGGTTCGGCGGCACCGTGGAGAAGTTCATCGGCGACGCGATCTTCGCGGTGTTCGGGATCCCGCACGTCGGAGAGGACGACGCCATGCGTGCGGTCGAGGCAGCGGAGGCGATGCGGGATGCCATCGGAGAGCTCAATGCGGAGCTGACGCAGCGATGGGGGGTGAACATCCAGACGCGCGCGGGCGTCTGCACCGGCGAGATCGTGGTCGGGGACGAAGCCACGGTCGACCGGATGGTGATGGGCGACGTCGCGAACGTGGCAGCGCGACTTCAGGCGGCCGCCGGACAAGGAGAGATCGTGATCGCCGAGTCGACCGCGCAGCTTGTCCGAGGGGCCGTGGATCTCGACGCAATCGAGCCGCTGACCCTCAAGGGGAAGCGGGATCCGGTGATCGCCTACCGGGTCCTTGGCCTCGTGGCGGAAGATGCACGGACGTCAACGTCGTCCCCCTTCGTTGGGCGTACGACCGAGCTCGAGGCGTTGGAGACCGCGCTTGCCCAAGCGGTCTTGCTGCGCGCCTGCCGGCTCGCCGCGATCTTGGGCGACCCGGGGATCGGGAAGTCTCGGCTCGTCTCGGAATTCGTGGCACGCCGAGGCTCGAGCGCGACCGTGCTCCGAACACAGTGTGCAGCGCACGGGGAGAGCGCCGCGATGCTCCCTTTCGCAGATCTCGTGCGTGAGCTGGCGGGGATCGGGTCGACCGATGGCCGACGCGAAGCGCGCACCAAGCTGGACGCGCTCGTCGGTCGGGTCGGCGCCGACGCAGGAACCGCGGTCGCACTCGCCTCGCTCTGCCATCTCGGGGACGCGGCGCGTCCGCTCGAGGAGATCTATCGCGGCGTTCGGCGGGTGCTGGAATCGGTGGCCCAGTCGCTGCCGACGGTCCTTGTCGTCGAGGACCTCCATCGCGCCGACCCGGCGACCCTCGATCTGATCGAGTACCTGCTCCGAGCCACGCGGGACGCGTCCGTGCTCGTGGTGGTGACCGGACGGCCCGAGCTCGTCGAAGCGAGACCTTCGCTCGGCCGAGAGAGCGGGACGACGATGTTCCTGTCGCCGCTGCCACCGGAAGCGGCGAGAACGCTCATTGAACGGTTGGCGGGAGAGACGGAGGACGCGCGCGCGGGGCTCCGGATCGAGGTGGCGGCGGAAGGGAACCCTCTCTTCATCGAGCAGCTGGCGCTGATGTTGCGGGAACGTCGCGACGTGCAGGCCGATGCGTCGTCGGGTTCCGGCGAGTCAGTCGCGCCGCTGGTCGTTCCCGCTTCGATCTCGGCGCTGCTGGATGCTCGCGTGCACGGCCTCTCGCCCGGCGAACGGAGCGTCGTGCAGCGAGCGTCGGTCCTGGGGCGAGCGTTCGATCTGGAAGACCTCGCGGACCTCCTGCCGGAAGACGATCGCTCGACATTGACGGCGATCGTGCATCGGCTCGTGCGGAGGGGGATCCTCCGACGCGGCGAGCAGGGCACGCCCTCACGCGGGGCGTCGTTCGCGCATGGCTTGATCAGAGACTCGGCCTATCGGTCGCTGTTGAAGTCGCAGCGTGCCGATCTTCACGAGCGCTGCGCCGATCACCTGGAGAGGACCCGAGGCGAGCGTGTGGCCGAGCACGGGGTGACGATCGGGTCCCAGCTCGAAGCCGCGGTGCGGAACCGGCTCGAGCTCGGATCGGACGCAGAGGGCGTCCGGTCGTTGTCGATGCGGGCCGCGGGATGGCTCGCGGCAGGCGGTCGCGCCGCGATCGCTCGAGGGGACGCGAGGAACGCGGAGAACCTCCTCGGTCGCGCGGCGGCTCTGCTCCCGGAGGACGAGCCCGAGCGACTCACCGTGTTCGAAGACCTCGGGATGGCTCGATCCGACCTGGGACAGCTCGTGCCCGCGGAGGCGGCCTTGTCGGAGGTCGTGGCGCGGTCGAGCCCGGCTTCGGGCCTTCACTGGCGTGCGCGGGTGGACCTGGCGCAGCTCGTGTTCGGCACGGATCCCGGGCGGATGGGACCGGAGGCTGTGCGACGAACAGCCGAAGACGCCATCCGGGCGCTCGCCGATATCGGGGATGATCGCGGTCTCGCCCGCGCTTACTACCTGCTGGCAAGTGTCTCGTACGTCTCGGGGCGGATCGCTGCCGGCCTCGAGAGCCTCGAGCGTGCGCTGACGTTCGCCCAACACGCGGGCGACGCGCGGACGATCGCCGGGTGCGTGGGGGACATAGGGTACGGCCTCCTCTATGACGCAACGCCCGCGTCGGCGGCGCTCGAGCGATTCACGGAGCTCGCCCGCACCTTCCCGGACGCCCGCGCCTCCCTGATCGGACCGATGGCGGCCACCTCGGCGATGCTCGACCGGTTCGACGAGGCGCGGCGGCTTCTCGACGAGCGCCGAGGTCTCGCCGAGGAGTTCGGCCAGAGATGGGCACTTGCGCAAACGGAGTGGTGGGCAGGCTCCGTTGAAGCAATGGGGGAGGAGCTCGGTGTTGCCGAGTCGCATCTGCGCGTTGCCCATTCGATCTCGCTCGAGATGGGCATCCGACGGATGGCCGGACAGATCGCTGGCGACCTCGCCGAGGTCGTCTATGAGCTCGGTCGACAGGAGGAGGCGTTCGCGATCGCCGAGGAGCTTCGGACGAACCCACCCGCGCACGACGCGCTGGCACTGATCATCTGGCGGGGGGTACATGGCAAGGTCCTCGCGTCCCGGGGCAAAGGTGAGGAAGCCGAACTGCAGGTGCGCGAGGGGCTGGAGGTCGCTGAGCGAGCGGGAGCACCGATGCTTGCCGGCCGTTTCCTGATGGATCTCGCCGAGATCATGACGCTCTCCGGCAGGAAGGACGAAGCCGCCCAGACGCTGGGCGAAGCCCTGCGGCTGTATGCCGCGAAGGGGAGCCTCCCGTCCGTGCGTATGGCGGAACGAGCGCTCGAGCAGCTTCGGGCCGGCGAGTGAGGAGATCGTTGCGGGCGAGCGATCCCGGTAGCGAACCCTGGAACTCGCGAGCACGGTATTCATGGCATGGGACGAGGCTTCCGGCGGCTTTACCTCCCCTTATCCCCTCCGCACGTAGCTTGAGCACATGCGACGGCGGATCTCCAAGGCATCCATCTGGGTCGCGTTCGGGCTCGTGGTGGCGATCGCCTTGTCCATGGGAGCGTTCGCGGTCACCAGCTGGAGCGTCGGTCGACCGGCGTCGGAGGCACGTCTGGATCCGACGGAACAGGACTCCCCCGGGGCGGAGCGGACCAACGAGCCGTCGAAGACGCCCGAGCCGAGCCATGGCACGTCGTCGGGACCCTCGTCACCGTCGAGCTCGTCAGGTGGCGGCGACGATCGCGGCGGCGGTTCGAGCAGCGGGCCCGGTGGTGGTGACGACAGCGGGTCGTCGAGCAGCAGCGGGCACGGTGGTGGCGATGACTCCGGGGGCGGCGGCTCAGGCGACGATCACGGGGGCGACGACGGGGGCGACGACTGAGCCTCGCGAGCGGCGAACCAGCCGTCCATGAGAACATCGGTCGGTGAGCGAACCCGACCCTCGCGAACCCGGGAGCGCCGGCCCGGCGGCCCACCACCCTGAGCACCACCTCGGTCATCAGCGCGACGTCTGGGGTGACGACCGCGAGGAGATCCGCGCCTCGGAGGTGGTCGAGGAGTTCGCCTCGGACGAGGCGGTGCAGCGCCGCTGGCACGAGCACCCCGCATGGGCTCCGTTCAAGGTCGTCTGGCGTTTCCTCCGAACCAGCGGGAAACGGATCGCCATCACCATCGCAGGGTTCACCGTCCTCATCGCCGGCGTCGCGATGCTGGTGCTCCCCGGGCCCGGCCTGCTCGTGATCATCGCCGGCCTGGCGATCTTGGCAACCGAGTACGTCTGGGCGCAGCGACTGCTCGCCAAGGCCAAGGAGAAAGCGGAGCAGGCCAAGAACGCGGTCCTCGGCAAGAAGAAGGACGGTGCCGGGGCCGAGCCGGGCGGCGACGGCACCACGACCTAGGCTGGCGGCATGGGCCAGATCCTCCTCGGCACGTCGTCGTGGACCGACCCCACCCTGGTGAAGGACGGCAACTTCTACCCACCCGGGGTCACCTCGGCGGAGAAGCGCTTGCGCTTCTACGCGTCGCGCTTCCCGCTCGTCGAGGTCGACTCGTCCTACTACTTCCCACCGAGCGAGCAGAACTCGATCCTGTGGCTCGAACGCACCCCGCCCGACTTCACGTTCAACATCAAGGCGTACTCCCTGCTCACGAACCATCCGACGCGGCCCGAGTCCCTCTACAAGGACCTCCAGGAGGCCGTGCCGACGGAGCAGATGGAGAAGCGACGCCTCTATCGCGACAAGCTCCCTGACGATGTCGTGGAGCAGGTGTGGGAGCGGTTCCGCCAGGCGCTGATGCCCTTGCACTCCGCCGGGAAGCTCGGTGCGGTCCTGTTCCAGTTCCCCCAGTGGTTCACGATCAGCCGGAAGAACAAGGCCTACATCGAAGAATGCGCCGAACGGCTCCCCGACTATCGCGTCGCGGTGGAGTTCCGGCACGCGACGTGGATGGAGGAGCGGAACGTCGAGGAGACGCTCTCGTTCCTCGAGGCGCACGACCTCCCGTTCGTGTGCGTCGACATGCCCCAGGGGTTCGACTCATCGATCCCGCCGGTCGCGGCCGCGACCGCCAAGGACCTGTCGATGGTCCGGTTCCACGGCCGCGATCCGAAGGCGTGGGAGTCCAAGAGCGAGACCGCCTCCGAACGGTTCCGCTACGACTACCGGCAGGATGAGCTCGCCGAGTGGGTGCCCCGCATCGAAGGCCTGAGCGGGCAGACGCGCGAGACCCACGTCCTCATGAACAACTGCTATCGGGACTTCGCGGTTCGCAACGCCCGCGAGCTCGGCGATCTGCTGCACGTGTCCTTCCCCGACGAGGAGTGACCGTGGTCGCTGAGTTGGCGGGCTGGACGCTCGCACCTAGGGTGGCGGCATGACCGGTCGCCTCCAGGGCAAGCGCGTCGTGGTCCTCGTGGCGGAAGGCTTCGAAGACCTCGAGTTCTGGGTCACCGTCATGCGGCTCCGTGAAGAGGGCGCGGTGGTCACGGTCGCGGGCGCGGATCCGGGGACGCTCCTGCGCGGCAAGAACGGGCTCGAGGCGACAGCGGACGTCGACGTGGCGGTCGTCTCGGGCGCCGACGTCGACGCCGTCGTCGTCCCCGGCGGATGGGCGCCGGACAAGCTTCGCCGCTCCGGAGCGGTGACGTCCCTCGTCCGTGACGTGCACGACGCGGACAAGATCGTCGGGTTGATCTGCCACGCGGGGTTGGTCGGTATCTCCGCGGGCATCGTCGCCGGCCGCCGAGCGACGGGCTCGCTCGGCATCAAGGACGACCTGGTGAACGCCGGCGCGACGTGGGTCGACGAGCCGGCCCTGCGCGATGGCAACATCGTGTGGGGAAGGGTCGTCGAGGACATCCCTGCGTTCTGCCGCGAGCTGGTCGAGGCGATCGCCGCGGACTGATGCTCAACGCCGGGCGCCGGCTCGCCCGCCCATCGCCCCCGAGAGCCCCCTGGCCGCGTCACGGACGGCTGTCACCAGCATCTCGCTCGGGGCTCCCGGTGAGAGACGCTCGGAGGCCCCCACCACCCCGATGGCCCCGATCGAGTGTCCCCGGTGGTCGATGACCGGCGCCGCGATCTCGGCTTCGCCGACGATCGCCTCTTCGATCCTCGACGGCGATCCCCGCGTCGGCGATGGCGTCGAGGTCGAGAGCCAGCCGGTGGGGGTCGTCGACCGTCCGACCGGTCAGCCTCGGCAGCGGCCCGGCGAGCATCGAACGACGACGATCGGCGTCGAGGCTCGCCGCGATGGCGCGCCCGAGCGCCGAAGCGTGCCACGGGATCGTGGCTCCCACCTCGAGGATCTGGACCGAGTCATCCGGCCGGAACACGTGATGCACGATCAACACGGACCGTCCATGGAGCACACCCACGCGCACCGCCTCGCCCACGAGGTTCGCGAGCGCGTCGGCCCACACGAGCGAACGCGACCGGAGCTCGTGGTTGTCCAGGAACGCGTTCCCAAGCTGCAGGAGGGCCGGCCCGAGCCGGTACTTGCCGGTCTCGAGCTCTTGCTCCACGAGCTCCTGGCGCTCCAACGTTCGGAGCAAGCCATGGACCGTGGTCTTCGCCAGGCCGAGACCCTCCGCCAGCTCGGTGACGCCCAACCGTGGTGTCCCCGAGCCGAGCATCTTGAGGATGCGAGCCGCGCGGTCCACCGACTGGATGGTGGAGCGGTCCGGTGGTCTGGTCATGGCCCGTCCTACGAACGGATCGGTCAGGTGAGCGGATCGAAAGCTCGCGACAGCGCCAGGAACACGAGCGCCGAGGACGTGGCTCCGGGATCCTGGTGACCGATGCTCCGGGCCCCCAGGTACGAAGCGCGGCCCTTCCGTGCCTGCAGGGGGGTGGTCGCGACCGCTCCCTCCTCGGCTGCCAGGCGCGCGGCACGGGCTGCCTCGAGCGGCGACGTGTCCCTGAGCCCTTCGTGGAAGGCTGCCAAAGCGGGCAACCACGCATCGACCATGGTCTTGTCCCCTTCGATGGCTGCACCGAGGGACTGGATGCCGGCGAGCGCAGCCCGTAGGCCAGTGAGCAGGTCCTCGACCCCGACGACCGGGTCGTCGCCGAGGAACGCGCCGGCCTCCCGGAACGCGATCCCATAGAGGGGCCCGGCCGCTCCGCCCACGCGGAACATCAACGTGGCGCCGCTCTGTCGGAGGAGCTCTCCCGGCGACAGGTCGTTCACGGCGTTCAGGGAAGCCTCCACGGCTCGGAAGCCCCGATCCATGTTGATGCCGTGGTCGGCATCGCCGATCGCCGCGTCGAGCTGCGTCAGGTGGTCGCGGTGGACCGCCACCTCCGTCACGATCCCTCGGAGCCACCGCTCGATGAAAGCGGCATCCAGCGACAACTCGACCTTCGCGGTACGCGCACGACCCCGGCTCGTGGATGCCACCGGCCCAACCATCACCCCGTCGCCCCGGAGTGTCAACCCGACAGGCCACACACCAAGTGTTCGGCGATGTCGAACGGATTTCGGCGATACCGCACGTTCCGTACCCGGATCGGCCGTTGCGGTTCGGAGTCGGCGGACGTTTGCTGTAGCGGAACGGAAACGCGTTCAGTCGCGGGAGGAGGGATGGTATGGACAACATCTTCGTTTCGGAGATGGTTGGCACTGCGCTCCTGGTGCTGTTGGGCGACGGCGTCGTCGCCGCGGTCTTGTTGACCAAGTCCAAAGCACAGAACTCGGGGTGGATCGTCATCACCACAGGGTGGGCGATGGCGGTCATGGTCGGCGTCTTCGCCGCCTTCTATAGCGGGGGACACATCAACCCCGCCGTCACCATCGGACAGGCTGTCGCTGGCGACCTCGATTGGAGCAAGGTCCCCGAGTACCTCGCTGGTCAGTTCACTGGAGCGTTCGTCGGCGCGATCTTCGTGTACCTCGCCTATTACGTGCACTGGGGCGAGACGGAGGACCCGGGCCTGAAGCTGGCGGTGTTCTCCACGGGACCGGCGATCCGGAACACGGTCGCGAACCTGATCACGGAGATCATCGGCACCTTCGTTCTCGTGTTTGGGGTCTACGCGATCTTCACGGTCGGCGGCACCGGTGGATCCTTGTCGGATGGCATCGGCCCAGTGCTCGTCGCCTTCCTCGTGTGGGGCATCGGCCTGTCACTCGGTGGACCGACCGGCTACGCCATCAACCCTGCGCGTGACCTCGGGCCACGGATCGCGCACGCGGTCCTCCCTATCTCCGGGAAGGGTGGATCGGACTGGGAGTACGCTTGGATCCCGGTCGTGGGTCCGATCATCGGCGGCATCCTGGGCGCGCTTGCAGGTTCCGCTGTCTTCACGTCACTCACATGAGATTCGAACTCCTGTTCTCGGAAGGATCCTCATGAAGAAGCTGATCAACGAACCGGACAACGTGGTCCGAGAAGCGCTCGCGGGGATGCAAGCTGCCCACCCGGATCTGATCGAGGTCCATATCGACCCGCACTACATCGTCCGCAAAGGCGCCCCGAAGAAGGGGAAGGTCGCCCTGGTCTCGGGCGGCGGCTCCGGCCACGAGCCCATGCACGGCGGGTTCGTCGGGATGGGCATGCTCGATGCGGCCTGTCCCGGCGAGGTCTTCACCTCACCCACACCCGACCAGATGGAGGCCGCGACGAAGGCCGTCGACGGCGGAGCCGGCGTGATCCACATCGTCAAGAACTACACCGGCGACGTCATGAACTTCGAGATGGCTGCGGAGCTCTGTCGGGCCGAAGGTGCTGAGGTCGAGTCGGTCCTCGTCGACGACGACGTGGCCGTGCAGGACTCGCTGTATACGGCGGGACGTCGCGGCGTCGGCACCACCGTCATCCTCGAGAAGATCGGCGGTGCAGCGGCCGAGCAGGGACGTGAGCTGAAGCAGGTGGCGGACATCTGCCGGAAGGTGAACGAGGTCGGTCGTTCGATGGGGATGGCCCTGACGTCGTGCACCGTCCCGGCAGCGGGTAAGCCCACCTTCGAGCTCGGCGACGACGAGATGGAGATCGGCATCGGCATCCACGGCGAGCCGGGTCGCGAACGCCGCAAGATCGCGTCCGCGCACGAGATCGTCGAGACGATGGCCACCGCCATCGTGGACGACCTCCCCTACGCCAGCGGCGACCGCGTCCTCGCGTTCGTCAACGGCATGGGTGGGACGCCGCTGATCGAGCTGTACGTGGTGTTCAACGAGCTCGTGGGGTTCCTGAAGGGCCGCGGGATCGAGGTGTCGAGGAACCTGATCGGCTCCTACATCACGTCGCTCGAGATGCAAGGGTGCTCCATCACGCTGGTGAAACTGGACGACGAGCTCACCGAACTCTGGGACGCTCCCGTCGAGACCCCCGGCCTGCGCTGGGGGATCTGACGACCGAGGGGGAGACGGCCGATGATGGGTGCCCGCGCCCATCATCGGCCGGCTCACCCGGGAGGAGGTGACGTGGCGGTCTCGTACGACGACGCGGCCCGGTTCGTGCGGTCGTTCGCAGAGGTGATCGCGGAGCAGAAGGAAGAACTGACCGCGCTCGACTCGGCGATCGGCGACGCCGACCACGGCATCAACATGAACCGCGGCATGCAAGCCGTCATCGCCAAGCTCGACGGTGCCGGCGGCAGCGACATCGGCGGGCTCTTCAAGACCGTGGGGATGACGCTCGTCTCGTCCGTGGGCGGCGCCGGCGGTCCCCTCTACGGCACGTTGTTCCTGCAGCTCGGTGTGAAGACGTCGGGGAAGACCGAGCTCGGACCGGAGGACTGGGCGGATGCGTTGTCGGCCGCGGTGGACGGCGTCCAAGCGCGGGGGAAGGCCGAGCTCCAGGACAAGACCATGGTCGATGCGCTCGCCCCCGGCCGTGATGCCTTCCGCTCCGCCGTCGACGGCGGTGCGTCGTTCGGTGAAGCCCTCCAACGCTCCGCGGCCGCCGCGGAAGAAGGCATGGTTGCAACGATCCCCCTCGTGGCCCGCAAAGGACGGGCCAGCTACCTGGGCGAACGGAGCGCGGGACACCAGGACCCGGGCGCCACGTCCTCGTACCTGCTCTTGAAGACGGCAGCCGACACCTGGGCCGGCGCATGACACCGAAGGAGGTGCTTCCCTGATGGCGGACTACGTAGGCGCCGTTGACCAGGGCACGACCAGCACGCGCTTCATGATCTTCGATCGATCGGGCGCGGTGGTCGGCATCGATCAGAAGGAACACGAGCAGATCTATCCGAAGCCCGGGTGGGTGGAACACGACGCGAAGGAGATCTGGGCGCGGACCACCGACGTGATCGACGGCGGGCTGAAGAACGCCGGGATCCAAGCGAGCGACCTCGCGGCCGTGGGGGTCACGAACCAGCGCGAGACAACCTTGGTCTGGAACCGGAAGACCGGCGAGCCGGTCTACAACGCGCTCGTCTGGCAGGACACCCGGACCCAGGGCATCGTCGACGAGCTGGCCGCCGAGGGCGGCCAGGACCGCTTCCGCGAGAAGGTCGGGCTGCCGCTCGCCACGTACTTCTCGGGCACGAAGGTGAAGTGGGTGCTCGACAACGTCGACGGCGCCCGCGCGGCGGCCGAGGCCGGCGACCTCGTGTTCGGCAACATGGACACGTGGGTGATCTGGAACCTGACGGGCGGGACCGACGGCGGTGTGCACGTCACCGACGTCTCGAACGCGAGCCGCACCATGCTGATGGACCTCGAGACGCTCGATTGGGACGACGGGCAGCTCGAAGCGTTCGGGATCCCCCGGTCGATGCTCCCGTCGATCGAGCCGTCCTCGGCCGTGTACGGGACGGCGACCGGCACGCTGGCGGGCATCTCGGTCGCCGGCGACCTCGGCGATCAGCAGGCCGCAACCTTCGGCCAGGCCGCGTACGACGTCGGCGATGCGAAGAACACGTACGGGACCGGGAACTTCATGCTGCTCAACACGGGCACGGACATCGTCCAGTCGAAGAGCGGCCTCCTGACCACGGTCGGGTGGAAGCTCGGCGACGCACCGGCCGTCTACTGTCTCGAAGGCGCCGATCGCGATCACGGGCGCCCTGGTCCAGTGGCTCCGGGACAACCTCGGGATCGATCTCGACGTCCGAGGAGGTCGAGGTCCTGGCCAAGACGGTGGAGGACAACGGCGGCATCTACTTCGTGCCGGCGTTCTCCGGCCTGTTCGCTCCGTACTGGCGCGGCGACGCGCGCGGGGTGATCGTGGGTCTCACGCGGTACGTGAACAAGGGCCACTTCGCACGCGCGGCCCTCGAAGCGACGGCGTGGCAGACGCGCGAAGTGCTCGACGCGATGGAGGCCGACTCCGGCGTGAAGCTCAAGGAGCTCAAGGTCGACGGCGGCATGGTCTACAACGACACGCTGATGCAGTTCCAGGCCGACTGCCTCCAGGTCCCCGTGATCCGTCCGAAGGTGGCGGAGACCACGGCGCTCGGAGCCGCCTACGCGGCGGGGCTCGCGGTCGGCGTGTGGGGCTCCTACGACGACCTCCGGCAGAACTGGGGCAAGGACGCCGAGTGGACACCGGCCATGGACGCCGCCGAGGTCGACAAGGAGTACGCGCTCTGGAAGAAGGCCGTGACACGGACCTTCGACTGGGTGGAGTGAGGAGACACGCATGGAAGATCGGAAGGACCAGTCGCCCGGAGACTTCGCCGAAGGGCCAGGAGTCGTCCGACGAGCACGACCATCACCCGGGTGGCTTCGCCGAGGGTCAGGAGACCGAGCACACGGCGGAGTCGCACCACGAGGGAACGTTCGCCACGGGGGAGTCCGACGAGGAGGACCACCCCGAGGACGAGGACGAGGGCACCTTCGCGGAGGGCCAGTCGGAGGAGCACGAGCACTGAGCGAGGGGTGGTGGTGGGGCGGCCGAAGGCCGCCCCACCACCACGGTTCCCACGCTCGGCGCTCACCTGGCAGGATTGCCAGGTGAGCGCGTGGAGGTCTGACCCGTGACGTCGGCACCGGCGCACGTCCTCATCGTGGGAGGGGGCGGAACCGGCGGTGCCCTCGCGCACGACCTCGCCCAGCGCGGTCTGAAGGTGACGCTCGTCGAGCGCGGCAACGTGACCTCGGGCACGACCGGCCGTCACCACGGCCTGCTCCACTCGGGAGCGCGCTACGCGGTGAACGACCGGGACTCCGCCGTGGAGTGCATCGAGGAGAACACGATCCTCCGCCGGATCTGCCCGGGCACCTTCGAGGAGAACGACGGGTTGTTCGTGGCGATCACGGACGAGGACATGTCGTACCACGACGACTTCGTGACCGGCTGCAAGGAGAGCGGCATCCCGGTCCAGGAGCTGCGGCCGGACGAAGCGCTGAAGCTGGAGCCCATGCTGAATCCCGCGATGAAGGCCGCGGTGCGCGTCCCGGACGCGACGATGGACGCGATGCGGATGCCTCTCCGCTTCTTCGCGACGGCGAAGGCCAACGGTGCCGAAGTACCTGGAATATGCCGAGGTGCAGGGTCTGCTGGTGGAACAGGGCGTCGTGAACGGCGTCGCGGTCCGCGACAAGGTGACCGGCCGCGACGGTGAGCTCCACGCCGACCTCGTGGTCAACGCCACCGGCCCGTGGTCGGAGAAGGTCGCGCGGATGGCCGGCGTGGACGTCCCGATCCAGCCCTCGCCCGGTGTGATGCTCGCCCTGCGAGGTCGCCTCTGCAACATGGTGATCAACCGCATGCACCGTTCCGGCGACGGCGACATCGTGGTCCCGCAACGCGCGCTGTCGATCGTCGGCACGTCGTCATGGACCGTGGACGACCCGGAGGAGCTCGACGTCCCCGAGGACCACGTCCAGCGGATGTACGAGGAAGGGGCGAAGCTCGATCCCGGCGGTCGCCGGGGCCGAGTTCCGCGCCGCGTGGTCGGCGGCACGTCCGCTGATCGGCTCGAAGGACGCCGACAGCGGCCGCGAGCTCTCGCGGACGTTCAAGACGATCGACCACGCGGAAGAGGACGGGGTCGAAGGGTTCGTCACCATCACGGGCGGCAAGGCGACGACCTTGCGCGGCATGGCGGAGCTCTGTGCCGATGTCGTGTGCCGCAAGTTGGGGATCGAAGCACCGTGCCGGACGCGCGAGACCATTCTGCTCTCCCACACCGCCTTCTACGCATGAGGAACCGATCGTGAGCACGACCGAGGAGCGAGCGAGCGACCCCGGGACCGCGACGCGCCGGCTGCGCGTGTTCCGGTTCGCGCGGGGCGACGAGGCATCGCACTTCGACGTCTACGACGGTGTTCCGGTGGGACCGCGCACCACGATCCTCGAGGCCCTCCGCTGGGTGCAGATCCACCGCGACGGATCGTTGAACCTACGGCATTCCTGCTTCCACGCGTCGTGTGGGACGTGCGGCCTGCGCGTGAACGGTCGTGAGGTCCTCGGCTGCGTCACCCCCGTCCTGGACCTGGGCCCGGTGATCACGGTGGAACCGGTCGCGAACATCCCCGTCCTGTCGGACCTCGTCGTCGACATGGCCGAGTTCTACGCGCGGTTCCCGGAGGAGATCGGGACCACGCGGACCAGCGAGTACCTCCCCGAGAGTGAGCCGCCCACGTCGATCGACCACTACGAGCGCTACGAGGACTGCATCGAGTGCGGCCTCTGCCTCTCGGCCTGCCCGGTCTCCGCCACGTCCGACGACTACGTCGGGCCGGCGGCGCTCGCCGCGGCGCAACGGCTGCTCGAGGAACCGCGCGGCGTGTCGGTGGACCGCGTCCTCGACTGGGCCGATGACCCCGTGGGCGCGTGGCGCTGTCACGCGGCGTTCGAGTGCACCGAGGCGTGCCCCTCGGGGGTGAACCCGGCCGCCAGAATCATGGCGCTGCGGGGCACGCTCGTGAACGGTCGCCTCGAGCGGGTGGAGAGGAAGGAGACGGCGTGAGCGAGGAGCTGCCGGGCAAGGAGCTGCGGGACGCGCGAGGGCCGGTCCTCCGCAAGGGTGTGGGGCTGCCCACGAGCGGCTGGTTCGACCCGCGGGGGCGGGCATTGGGCTCCTTCGCCTTCGCGGTGAACCGCGTGACCGGTCTCGGCCTCGTGTTCTACCTCTACCTCCACCTCTTCGTGCTATCGCTGCTGCTCGGGGGCCAGGACGCCTGGAACGACTTCCTGGAGCGAGCGATCCAGCCCTTCTTCCTCCTCCTCGACATGCTGCTGATCTTCGGGTTGCTCTACCACGGCCTGAACGGCGTCCGGGTGGCGCTCGTGGGAACCGGCGTCGTGCCGAACCGGCAGAAGGCGCTCTGGTGGGCGTTCGGCGCGATCGGAACCGTGCTCTTCATCGCCGCCGGGCTGCACATCCTGGAGGACCTCTGATGGCGACCGTCCGGACGCGTTCGGACGCGACCGCCCGCCGTCGCCGCGTCCGCCCGCCTCGCTCGGCACGCGAATGGCGCTTCACGGCGCTCACCGGCGTGGCGTTGCTCGTGCTCGTGACCGTGCATATGATCGCGCATCACTTCGTGGTGAGCGGGATCGGCGGTCTGCGGACGTACGACCAGGTCCTGGAATACATCGCGAACCCGTGGATCTTCACGATCGAATCGATCTTCCTGCTCTTCGTGACGGCGCACGCGATGCTCGGGCTCCGGAGCGTGCTCTTCGATCTGGACCCCAGCGCCGGAACGAAGCGCTGGATCGACCGCGGCCTGTGGGCGCTCGGGCTCGTGACCGTGGCCTACGGCTACTTCCTCCTCGGGACGCTCGCGTCCAGGGCCTGAGCGAGCGAACGTGGTCGGGATCGTCATCGTCTCGCACAGCCGCCGCATCGCCGAGGGCGCCGCGGAGCTGGCGCGCCAGATGGCCGGCGAGGATGTCGTGATCGAGGCTACCGGAGGGCTCAACGAGCCGGGGGATCCGATCGGGACCGACGCGATGCTCGTGCTCGCCGCGATCGAGCGGGCCTGGTCCGAGGACGGCGTCCTCGTGCTCATGGATCTCGGGAGCGCGGTGCTCTCCACCGAGATGGCGCTGGACTTCCTCGCTGAGGAGCGCCGGGCGAAGGTGCGGCTGACGGGTGCGCCGGTCATCGAGGGCGCGGTCGCGGCGGCCGTCGCTGCCAAGATCGGCGGCACGCTCGACGACGTCGAGCGCGAAGCGATCGGTGGGCTGGCGGGCAAGGCCTCGCACCTCGGCGTGGAGCCGAACGGAGTGGGTGCCACCGGTCCGGCGGCCGCGGGGCAAGACGAGGGCCCGGAAGAGCGGATCGAGATCGAGGTCTCTCTGCCCCATGGGCTCCACGCCCGACCTGCCGCCAGGTTCGTGCAGACGGTGTCGGGCTTCGACGCCGCGGCGACCGTGCGGAACGTGACGACGGGCCGCGGACCGGTCAGCGGGCGGAGCCTGAACGCGGTCGCGACGCTCGGGGTCACGGTCGGGCAGTCGATCGAGGTCGTCGCGCGAGGCCCGCAGGCAGCCGAGGTCGTGAAGGCCGTCCGAGCGCTGGCCGAACGCCGCTTCGACGAGGAGGCAGAGACGGCCGTCGATGCTGCTCCGGCGGCGCACGAGGCCGCGGTCCCGGCCGACGGCGTGGTGCGCGGCGTGCCGGCGAGCCCCGGCTTCGCCGTGGCGCCGGCACGCCGCTTCCATGTGCCCCAGCTCCCGTCGCCGTCGGGGACCCCCGACGGCGACGTTCCCACCGAGCGGGCCACGTTGCGTGCCGCGATCGACGAGGCTCGCCTCGCGATCCAGCGTCAGCGCGAGGACACGATCGCTCGGCTCGGCCCGGCCAGCGCGGCGATCTTCGAGGCGCACCTCCTCTTCCTGGAGGACGAGGCCCTGCGCGTGCCCGCCTTCGCCGCGATCGACGCGGGAACGTCGGCGGGCGCGGCGTGGATGGATGCCGTCGGGGCCATGGCCGCGCAGTGGGATGCGCTCGACGACCTCTACCTGCGGGCCCGCGCCGTCGACCTCCGCGGCGTGGGACAGCAGGTCCTGGCGGCGCTGCTCGGGGTCGACCTGCCGAGGCCCGCGCTCGACGCGCCCGGCATCCTGGTCGCCGTCGACCTCGAGCCCGCGGACACCGCGGCGCTCGATCCCGCCACCTGTCTGGGGATAGCCACGCAACGGGGCGGCCCCACCTCCCACGCAGCGGTCCTGGCGCGTGCCCTCGGGATCCCCGCCGTCGTCGGTGCCGGCGACGCGCTCGGCGACGTGGTCGAGGGCACGGTCCTCGGGCTCGATGCCTCCGCCGGTCTGATCCACGTGGACCCGCCCGCCGATGAGGTGACGGCGCTCGAGACCGCCCGCGACGAGCGCGCCGCGCGTGAAACCGACGCTCGCCGGCGGGCGACCGAACCCGCCTCGACCCGCGACGGGACCGGGATCGAGGTCGCGGCGAACATCGGCACGCCCGCCGAAGCGGTGGCGGCCGCGGCGGCCGGCTGCGACGGGGTCGGCCTGTTCCGCACCGAGTTCCTCTTCCTGGGCCGCGACCGGATGCCCGACGAGGACGAGCAGGAAGCTGCATACCGCGAGGCGGCGGTGGCGCTCGGCGGGCGCCCGATGATCGTCCGCACGCTCGATGCCGGCGCCGACAAGCCGTTGCCGTTCCTCGGGCAGCCACAGGAGGCGAACCCGTTCCTCGGCGTCCGGGGCATCCGGCTGGGACTGGCGGAGCCCGAGATCCTCGGCGTCCAGCTCCGCGCGCTGCTCCGCGTGGCGGTCGATCACCCCGTACGGATCATGTTCCCGATGGTGGCAACGCTGGAGGAGGTGGGCGCGGCGCGTGCCGCGCTGGACGCTGCCCGCCTCGCGACCGGCGTCGACGCTCGACCCGAGGTCGGCTTGATCGATCGAGGTGCCCGCCGCCGCCCTCGGCGCCGGGCACCTCGCCCCCGAGGTCGACTTCTTCTCGGTGGGGACGAACGACCTCACGCAGTACACCCTGGCGGCGGACCGAGGGAACGAGCGGGTGGCCGCGCTCGCCGACCCGCTCCACCCCGCGGTCCTCCGGCTGATCGCGCTCGCGTGCGACGCGGCAGCGACGAACGACATCTGGGTCGGCGTCTGCGGCGAACTCGCCGGCGACCCGGTCGCCACGCCGCTCCTCCTGGGGCTCGGTGTGCGCGAGCTCTCGATGGCTGCGCCGGCGATCCCCTCGGTGAAGGATGCGGTGCGGGCGGTGGACGTGGACGAGGCGCGTGCGCTCGCCGATCGTGCGCTCGCGCTCGCCACGGCGGCGGAGGTCCGCGAGCTCCTCGAGGAACGGGCCCGGTAGCGAGAGGTCACGCGCTACGATGCCGCGCATCGACGCACGCGATGCCGACCGCCGCGCCGCCGCCTTCCTGAGCGGCGTCACCTACCTCCGGGTGTTGCTCACGCCCGTCGTGATGTGGCTCGTGCTCCGTGGACCTGACGACGAGTGGGCGTACACCGCCGCCGCCGTCGTGTTCGCGATCGCGGCGATCACCGACTTCATCGACGGCCGGCTCGCTCGCCGTTGGAAGCAGACGTCAGCGCTCGGCGCGTTCCTCGATACCACCGCGGACAAGCTGCTCGTCTCCGGTGTGCTCATCGCCCTCGTCCAGGTGGACCGGGTGAACGCGTGGCTCGCCTTCATCATCATCGCGCGCGAGCTGTTGATCCTCGGGCTGCGCGGCGCGATCACCGCGACCGACGGCACGATCGTGACCCCTTCGGTGCTCGGGAAGGCGAAGGCGAACATCCAGTTCCTCGCGATCCTGCTCGCGATCTGGCACCCCGACGTCGTGATCGGCGGGTACTTCCTGGATCAATGGGCGATGCTCGTCGCGGCGATCGTCACGCTCTGGTCGGCCGGGGACTACTTGGGCCGGTTCGGCGGGCGCCTGACGCGGCGCACCCGGTGAACGGGCCGGTCTTCGTCACCGGCGGGAGCGGCTTCGTCGGCAGCGCCCTGGTGGAGCGCCTCGTGGAACGGGGCACCGAGGTCCGCGCCCTCGCGCGGTCGGTCGCGGCCGAAGAGGCCGTGGTGGGCCTCGGCGCGTCGCCTGCCCGTGGCGATCTCGGCGACGCCGATGCGCTCGTCGACGGGATGCGCGGGTGCGAGGTCGTGTTCCACGTCGCGGGCGTCAACCAGATGTGTCCACGCGACGCCGGGCCGATGTACCGGGCGAACGTCGAGGGGGCGGGCGCGGTCGTGCGAGCGGCATCGGCCGCGGGTGTTCGCCGCGTCGTGCACACATCGTCGGCGTCCACGATCGGCGAAGGATCCGGCACGGTGGGTCGGGAGGACTCGCCGCACCGCGGGTCGTTCCTCTCCCACTACGAGCGATCGAAGTACCTGGGTGAGCGCGAGGTCTTCGACCTCGGGGCCAAGCTCGGCATCGAGGTCGTCAGCGTGAACCCGTCATCCGTCCAGGGTCCGGGCAGGACGACGGGGACGGCGGAGCTGTTGTTGAAGGTGGCGCGCGCGAAGACCGCCGTGCTCGTGCGGACCGACCTCTCGCTCGTCGATGTCGATGATTGCAGCGAAGGGCATCTCGCCGCAGCGGAGCGGGGCGAGCCCGGTGAGCGGTACCTGCTGTCGGGCGCGACGCTCTCGACCGAGGAAGCCGCGGACCTCGTGCGCGCCCAGACCGGCCGGCCGGAGCGGGTGGTGTGGGTCCCGAGAGCGTTGCTCAGGGCGGCGACGCCGATCGCCGCCCTCGTCCCGGGCGACGACCGGCCGGTGTGCCCCGCGATGCTCCGCACGCTGTTGCACGGGCACCGCTACGACGGCTCGCGTGCCACGCGAGCCCTCGGCCTCACGTACACGCCACTCCAGGAGACGGTCCTTCGGACCGTCTCCTGGTACCGCCAGCAGGGTCTGCTGCCCAGCTCTCAGATCGTGTAGTCGCGGCTCGTGAGCAGGGTGCCATCCCATGCCGTGATCACGGGATGCAGATCCACGGGATGCTGGAACTCCGGCGCGTTCGCGGGGAACGGCTGTCCGTCAACGGTCCATCCCTGTTCCGAACCATCCGGACACTCGAGGAGCGGTCCGCGCGGGTCGAGGCTCGCGAAGTCGTTCTCCCCCTCCCCGCAGTTCGGCATGGGACCGAGCACCACGTTGTCCCCCTCGACGTACACACCGACCCACGAGCTCGCGGCTTGGGCGAGCACGAGCCACTCGATCCCGGCTTGCTGCACGACCTGTCTCGTCTCGAAGCCGAGGTCGACGGTCGCCCATCCGTTGCGGGAGTCGCCCGGCTGCCACGGCTCGAACCGGATCGACCTGATCATGCGGCGGAGGAGCTGCTCCTGCTGCAGGGACGGCGTTCCTCCACTGAAACGCGCCGATAACTCGAACGGCACCCCGTCGCCGCGGAAGGACATCTCGAGCCCACCTTCCACGGGGGACATCTCGTCGTACGAGAGCGGGAACGAGGAGTCATCCGCCGGCGGGATGAAGGGCCCACCTTCTCGATGGGTGATCTCGAGCAGCACGAACGGCTGATCGACCGACAGGTCCTGGGGACCCCCGGGTGTGTGGATGATGGGACCATCCGAGAAGGCAGCACCGTGGTAGCTCAGCCGAGCATCGGAACCGTCGATCGGCTCGCCGACCCAACCCTCGGGCACGTCCATGGTCCAGCCGAGCGGGTCGGTGTACGTCGTCCACTCGAGCGGCGCCGCGGTCGGTGTCGCTGTCATCGGCGGACCTGTCACCCCGGTGTCGGGTGGGCCCCCTTCCGCCCACTCGACCACGACGGGAACGGCAGTCATGCCCACGAGGGGGCCGGTCGGCCCCTCGTGCAGGGGATCGGACCCAGGATCGATGTCTTCCTCGCTGAGCGCCACGAACACGTAGCCGGGTTCCGTCTCGGAGCACTCGGCGGTCCTCGGCGGAAGATCGACGTCGAGCCGCATGCCGACCGCCGTGACCCCGTTCGGCTGCCGGATCGTGGAGGAGACGGCGTTCGCCGACACGGTGATCCGACAGTCGCCGGCTCCGACCACCAGGCCGAGTGAGGGAGCGGCCTGCGGGGGAAGGAGCAGGGAAGCCGTCACCGACTCGCCATCGTGGAGAGCGGAACCCACACCGACGGAGAGATCGGTGGTCCGATCCTCTGAGGACAAGACGGCCCATGCGTTGCTGTCGCTGGGGCCGAGCGGCTGGTACACGGTGACGATGGCCGTCGGCGTGAGACAGGGCCCGGACGACGTGCAGACATCGGCGGCCGAGGAGACCCCGAAAACCCGATAGGGCGGCGACGACGGTGAAGGGCCCGGCGCGGTCGGTGCGATCGTCGGTCCTTCACAGAAGTCGATACAGACAGGCACGCCAGAGGGCCTGCTGGTTGGGGTCGCGTGTGAGTAGCCAGGAGCGTCTCCGGGGATGACCACGCCGACGTCCTGACAGCCCACATCGTCGATGAGGCCCGTGGCCGCCGACGGAGCGCCCACCGGCGTCCCGACGCCGCAGGAGGTGGTCGATCCGCCGCTCGCCATGAGATCGGCGACCTGCGGATCGTCCCACCCGAGCACCTCGTGACCGAACGCCCAGGCGGTCCCTTCGGGATCGAAGAACTCCTGCGACCCGATGACGCCGACCGGTGAGGGGTCGTTCGTGAAGTCCTCGACCTCGTCCACCGTCTGCCAGGGCCAGAGCGGCTGGATCCCCGCCAGTGGCTGCCCGCCCGCGCCCTCACGCAACCGGAGGGCCGGGATCGCGAACACCGAGATCGCGAGCGCGAAGATCAGGAACGCCGCAACACCGGTCACGACCCGCGAGCTCGTGCTCGGCCGCGCGATCGCCTCCTCGGGGAGTTGCGGACCGCTCTTCGATCGCTCGAAGACGTCGTCACCCGGCGACTCCTTGTCGAGGTCGCCCAGGCGCTTCTTCCATCGTTCGGTCACGACTCATCCTCCTCGCCCAACAGCTCGCGCAAGCGGCGGCGGCCACGCATCAGGTGGACCTTCACCGCCGCGCTCGACATGCCCGTGAGGTGCGCGACCTCACGCACGGGCAGGTCGACGCGGTAGTGCAGGTACACCGCGGCCCGCTGGGCCGGGGTGAGCTCTCGCAAGGCGTGCAGGAGGTCGGGCAGGCCGTTGCGGCTCACATCCGCCGTGGCGATCTCGGGCACCTCCGCCGTCTCCTTCTTCCTGCGCGCCAGCTCGGCCCCCGCGACCCGGAACGCGATCCGGTACACGTACGCGACCGGGTCGCGGACGTCGGCGTCACGCGCCATGGCGCGCGCGAACGCCTCCGCGACCGCGTCGTCGGCGACCTCCCGGTTGCCGCCCGCGTAGGCGTACACGGCGCGCCAGATCGTCGGCCCCGACTCGCGCCAGATCGCGTCGTAATCGCGGGGAGCCTCCACTCCGTCACCTTGACAGAGCGCAGGAGCGCCCGAAAGGTGAACCTCTATCCGACGTCCGAGCAGTACGAGAACTCGACCGGGAACCACTCGTCCCCGGTGCGCTGGAAGTACACAGCCGCGACGACCTGCTCCTCGCCGGCCGTCAGCACGAACATCCGCTCATCCGAAGGAACCGGGTCACGAGCTGGCTGGGCTCCGTGTCCGAGCCCTTGCTCGACGAACAACTCATCGGCGTACTCGATCATCTCGTCCGTCGGATCGCCATCGATCATGAGCGGGCCGGCATCCAGAAGAACGTCATGCTGTGTACCCCAACAACTCAAGCCGGATGCGCTGCGGTCCCGGAAGTCGGCGAAACCGTCGCCGTCCCTTCGCTCGAGGTCATCTGGACGTAGATCGGCACGATGGTGAGCCACGGATACACGATCTTGGCGGCATCGACGAAGGGGTCGGTCGCCGGCCGTGTGCTGTCATCGGTCGCGTAGGCGAAGGCGTACCCGACGCCGATCTCCCCGCACGAGAAATCTATCTGCTCCATGTCGGGCACGAAGAGTGCCGTGGTGCCGGCGGCTAGCTGGGGAGCCAGCGACGCCGTCTGCGCGCACGGATTCGCGGCAGCGAGACCGACGTTGGCAACGGTGTTCTCGGGGAGCGTGAGCTCGACGTCGATAGCCGATCTTTCAGCGAGGGCGGCCGACTCATCCATCGGGGCGATGTCGATGGTGAGATCCTCGCTCACCACCGAGGACACGCTCCAGACCCCTCCTGCGTCCGACCGACCCGGCTGCACGAGAACCACCTGGAGCTCCCCGATCGGCCGGCATGCCTCGGCCTGTGGGCACGGGGTGAGCGTGGCCGTCACTCGGCTATCTCCCTGCTCGAGGTCGTGCGCGTCCGCCGAGGACCAGCCCAGGAAGTCCAGCCCGAAGCGTTCCGCGACCTGCTCCGGGTCGAGGCGCCACTGGAGATCGGGGTCGCCATCATCCACCGCGGCCTGCACATCCTGCGCCGACAACGTGCCCTTTGTCGCATCCTGCATCGAGTCCTCGGGCCAGATGGTGAGGACATCGGGCGGCTGCCAAGCCACCGGGACGTTCGGGGTGTCGGAGCTCCGAGGCACCGGCGTCCCCGTCTCGCGCAGCGTGTTCACCGCCACCAGCGAACCCACGAGCACCACGGCGAGGCCGATCGCCAGACCGCCGCGCCGGCGGTTCCGTTGCTTCCGCTCGCGGACCTGGATCAGCCGCTCGAAGGCATCGCTCCGATCCGGCACCCGTTCGCCGAGGCGGTCCAGCCGGCTCCTCAGGTCATCGGTCATCGTCGTCCTCCTCGAGCGCCCGCCGGAGATCCGCGCGCGCTTCCTGGGCGAGGCGCCGGACGGTGACGTCCGACACGCCCATCGCGCGACCGGCCTCGGCCGAGCCGTACCCCAACATCTCGGTCATCACGATCGCCTCGCGGCGACGCGGCGTGAGACGCGCCAGCGCGCGGGCCACGGCATCGCGTTCGTCGGCCTCCGCGAAGAGGTCGCCACCGTGCGCCGCGCCGACCGCCCGCTTCGCGGCTCGGAGCGACCTACGGACGCGTGATCGCTGCCGGTTCAACGCCGTGCGATAGAGGTAGCCGGTCGGATCGTCCAGAGTGGCGACCCGCTCCCAGCGCTCCCACAGGGCGAGGAAGGCGTCCTGCAGGACCTCCTCTGCTTCCTGCGCGTTCCCCGTCAGCACCACGAGGGCTCGCAGCAGCCGGCGCCGCTCGGCCTCGAAGAACTCCTCGAAGGTGAGCGGCGGCGTCATCGGGTCCGCCGTGACGGTCGTATCCATCGCGCCATGAACGCCGCCAGCATCGGTTCCGTTCATCGGCCCGGCAAGAACCGGGTCTTCGCCGGTCCACCCGGTACGCTCGGCCCGTGGGCGCATCCGGCCGACGGTTCCAGATCGTCACGATCCGCGGGATCCCGATCTTCGTGGCCACGTCGTGGCTCTTGGTGGTCGGGCTCTACCTGTTCATCGAGTTCGACCAGCTCGTCGCGTCGCCGTGGAACCCGAGCTCGGGCGAGGCGCTGGGGTTGGCGTTCCTCGGCTCCGTGATCTTCTTCGGCGGCGTGCTGCTGCACGAGGCCGCGCACGCGATCGTCGCCCGCAGCTTCGACCTCCCCGTGGCGGGGATCACGCTGGTGTTCTGGGGCGGTGCCACCGAGACGCGAGCGAGCGCGAAGGGTCCGCTCGCCGAGTTCCTGGTGACCGCGGCCGGCCCCGCGACCACGCTCGGGCTCGCCTTGATCTTGTTCGGTGTGGAGGACCGGATGGATCCGAGCCTCGCGCGGGAGATCGTGCGCAACCTCGCCTACCTGAACCTGCTCTTCGCGGGGCTGAACGCGCTGCCCGGCTTCCCGCTCGACGGCGGTCGGATGCTCCTAGCGGCCACGTGGGGTATCACGAAGAACCGGCAGACGGCGCTCACCGTGGCAGGTGTCGGTGGCATGGTCGTCGGCGGCCTCTTCATCGCCGGCGCCGTCCTCGCCCTCAGGGACGACATCGTCGGGCGGGCCATCTTCTTCGGATACCTGGGGTTCATCCTGTTCGCGACCGGGCGTTCGATGCCGAAGCAGGTGGCGCTCCGGGAGCTCCTCGCGCCGGCGACAGTCGCCGACGTGATGCGACCGCCGCCACCGACCGTCCCAGCCACGATCTCGCTCGCCGAAGCACTCGACCACGCGCTCCGTGACGACCCCGAGGGGACGTTCCCGGTGGTGGATGCCGGCCGCGTGATCGGCACGGTCTCGATGGAGTCGGCCCGCAAGGTCGGACGCCGCGATCCCCTGCGCCCGGTCCGCGACGGGATGCTGCCGCTCAACCGGACGACGGTGGTATCCCCCGATGACTCGCTCGACGACGCTTTCGACTGGCTCGCCGGCCAGCCGGCCTTGGTCCTTCGCGACGGGGTCCTCGTGGGAGCCCTGGCTCCCGAGGATGTGGAGCGCTGGTACCGCGGGCGGTACGAGGAGTACCGCGACGACGAGCCGAGCACGTGGGCCCCACTGGGCGGCCCGGACGACCAGGGGGATGGTGGGAGCGAAGGCGGCCGATCGGACCCGCCCCCCCGGCCGGACATCTGACCAGGGTGCCGGACCTCGACCGGGAGCGAGGTCTGACCAGGGTGTCGGTATCGCCGGGTAGCATCGCGAACGTGGCGGCCCCGCCCTTCTCCCCCGACGACGCGCAACGCACGGTCCTCGAGCACCTGACCGGGCCGATGTTGGTGACGGGGGCCGCGGGCAGCGGCAAGACCGCGGTGCTGCGCGAGCGCTTCGCGGCGCTGCTCGAGGGTGGTGCGGACCCGGAGCGGACCGTGTTCGTGGTCGGGGGGACCCGAGCGCGCGACGACGCGCGAACTGTCTTGCTCGCGCGGCTGCGCGCGTCGCTCCCGGGCCTCCAGGTCGTCACCATCCACGGCCTCGCCAACCGGGTCCTCAAGGACCGGTTCGCAGCGCTCGGTTACGCCGAGCCGCCCGCGGTGCTGTCGGCCACGGAGCAGTTCGCGAAGGTGCGCGAGCTGCTGGGCGACCAGGTACCCGCGGATTGGCCGGCGTACGGGCACCTGCTGGGCATGCGCGGGTTCGCCGACCAGGTCCGGCAGTTCCTCCTGCGTGCGCAGGAGGAACTGCGCACGCCGCGGGACCTCCGTGAGGCCGCGGCGAGCCGCGGCCTCACGGGCTGGCACGAGCTGGCGCGGTTCCTCGGCGAGTACCAGGAGGTGCTCGACGACCTGAACGCGGTGGACTTCGCCGCGCTCCTGCAGCGGGCCGGGGCGGCGCTCGAGGCGGCTCCCGTCGGCCAGCCCAGCATCGACCATCTGCTGGTCGACGACTACCAGGACAGCACGCTGGCGGCCGAGGCCCTGCTCACCGGGCTGCGGGCTCCCGACGTCGTGATCGGCGGCAACCCCGAGGCCCACATCTTCTCGTTCCAGGGGACCACGTCGGTGCCGCTGGCACGGTTCGAGGAGCGGTTCCCCAGTGCGGAGAGGGTGGAGCTGGCCTCATCCCATCGCGCGCCGCAGCCTGTGCACATCGACGCGTGGGTGGCGCTGCACACATCGGAGGAACACGCGGCCATCGCCCGCGAGCTCCGACGGCTGCACGTGGAGGACGGCGTGCCGTGGTCTGAGCTCGCGGTCGTGGTGCGGCGCCAAGGTCCCCACGTGGCCGGGCTCCTCCGAGCGCTCGACGATGCGCGCGTCCCCCGCGCGGTGCCGGAGCGCGGTCTCTCGCTCACGGGCGAGCCCGCCACGCTCCCGTACGTCCTGGCGCTCCGCTGGCTCGTGGCCGACGAGGTCCGACGTGAGGAGCTGGTCGAGCAGCTCCTCACGTCGGACGCGGTCGGCCTCTCGCCGGCCGCTGCCCGGGGCTCGATGCGCCAGGCTCACCACGCCTTCGCCACGACCGCTCGAGCGCTCGACGTCACGGAGGGCCTCACCCCCGCCGAGGCCGAAGCGGTGGAAGCCGCCAACGCCGTCCTCGCGAAGGCCGCGTTGTTCGCCGCCATCGACGTGCAGGACACCTTCAAGGTGCTCTGGGACGAGCTCCCCTGCTCGCGTCGCATCGTGGAAGAGGCCGGCGCCGACCTCGACACGGTGGTCACCTTCGCGAACGCGGTGGCCGACGCGAGCGAGGAACCCGACGCCGGCGTCGTGGCGTTCCTCGAAGCGCTCGACGCCGGAGAGCGCGGTCCGGGCTATTCCACCTGGGAGCGCTCGCGGCCCGACGCCGTTCGGGTCATCACGGCACACGGCGCCGCCGGCCAGGAGTTCGACACGGTCATCATCGCGGGAGCCGTCGAGGGGAACTTCCCCAGCCTGTCGCGACCCGAGCCCATGTTCGACCTGGCGGTCCTCGACCGCGCCATGGGGCGTTCCGAACGGGTCCGCCACCGGCTGGAGGACGAGCGCCGCCTCTTCGGTGTGGTCGTCGGTCGCGCGCGCCGCCGGGTGCTCCTGGCGTGCGCCGACAGGCATCCCGATGCCGACGAGCTCAGCGCCCGGACGCGGTTCGCCGACGAGCTCGACGGGGTGCGGTGGACCCCGGCGCCCGGTGGACCGTACGAGGAGCCGGTGTCGGTTCGCGAAGCGGCCGCGGCGTGGCGCCGGCGCCTGGCCGACCCCGCGGCGCCCGCCTGGCGCCGCGTGGCGGCCCTCGACGGGCTGGTCGCCCTCGGCGTCGATCCGTCACGCTGGTGGTTCCAGCGCGACTGGACCGATCCCGGCGTGGCGCTGCACGAGGACGTCCGCGTCTCCTATTCACGCCTGTCCAACCTGGAGGCGTGCGAGCTCTTCCACGTGCTCGGCGACGAGCTCGGGCTCGGCACACCGGCCGGCTACCACGCCTGGGTCGGCAAGACCGTCCACCGGCTCATCGAGGAGGTCGAGGAAGGGAAGATCGCGAAAGACCCGGTCGCCATCGTGCAGGCGCTCGATGAGCGCTGGCGCCCGCAGGAGTTCCCGTCGCTCGCCGTCTCCACCGCGTTCCACAAGCTCGCCCGCGAGCACATGCTGCGCAATTGGTTCGAGACCTACGGCGAGCACCCCGCCCTCGCCATCGAGCAGCGGTTCGACTTCGAGTTCGAGGGAGCCACCATCACCGGGTACATCGACCGGATCGGTGCGCACCTGGCGAAGGACGGCTTCGTCATCACCGACTTCAAGACCGGCAAGGCCGACAAGGCCGGGCCTCCGGCGGAGAACCTCCAGCTCGGCATCTACTACCTCGCCGTGCAAGAGTCCGAGGATCTGGCAGCGTTCCGCCCCGTGCGCGAGGTGGAGCTCGCGTTCCTGCGCGGTGACTGGCGGGACACGCGCATCCAGCACCGCAAGTGGCCCATCAACGAGCGCGACGAGACGTGGCAGACCGCCATGCGGGAGCGGCTCACCGCGTTGATCGCCCACAAGCGCGAGCTCAACGAGACCGAGGTCTACCGGCCGAACCCGTACGCGAACTGCCGCTTCTGCGACTTCCGCACGCTCTGTCCGCTGTGGGCGGAGGGGCAGCCCATCTTCCCGGTCGAGTCGCTCCGTCGCGAGGTGCCCGCGTGAACAGGCTCGCAGGGAGGCCGGAGCCGTGAGCGTTGCCACGTACCCTCCCGAGATCCTCGCCGCGCTGGGCGGTGCCGAGCCCACCGCCGAGCAATGGGACGCCATCTCGATGCCGCTCGAGCCGTACGTGCTCGTCGCGGGAGCAGGGAGCGGCAAGACCAGCGTCATGGCCGCCCGGGTCGTGTACCTGGCGCTCGTGGCGCTCGGCAGGATCGACGCGGACCACGCCGGCGTGCTGCCCGGGAACCTCCTGTGCCTCACCTTCACCGTGAAGGCCACCGAGAACCTCCGGCTCCGGGTGCGCCACGCGCTCGCCACGGTGCAGCTCGCCGAGGGCGAGGAACCCGAGGATCCTCAACTACCACGGCCTCGCGCAGCAGGTAATCGACCGCTACGGCATGCTCGCGGGCATCGAGCCCGGACAGCGCGTGCTCACGCAGGCGCAGCGGGTGGAGCTGGCCGGGCGCGTCCTGGACCAGATGTCGTTCGACCACGTGAAGACCGAGTGGCAGCCGAGCGTCGTCGACAACATCCTGAAGCTCGACGAGCAGCTCCAGAACCATCTGGTGGAGCCGCAGGCGGTGGTCGATCACTGCCTCGGTCGCCTCGATGCGTTGAAGCAGCATCGCTCGGACCGCGCGTACCGCGCAGCCGAGGAGCGGATCGAGCTCGCCCAGGCGGCGGAGGTCTTCCGGCGCCTCAAGCACGAGCTCGGCGTGATCGACTACGGCGACCAGATCCAGCTCGCCATGCGCGTTGCCACCGAGCATCCCGATGTGGGACGCGAGTACCGCGAGCGGTTCCAGGCGGTGCTGCTCGACGAGTACCAGGACACGAACGTGGCGCAGGCCCGCCTGCTCGAGGCGCTCTTCGGCGGGGGCCATCCGGTCACGGCCGTCGGGGACCCGGATCAGAACATCTACGCGTGGCGGGGCGCCTCGCTCTACAACCTCCTGGAGTTCCCGCAGCGGTTCCGAACCGCAGACGATCGTCCGGCAGCGCGGAAGCCCCTGTTCACCAACTTCCGGTCGGGGGCCCGGATCCTCCGAGCGGCCGACGCCATCATCGGCGAGCTCCCCGACGCGCAGCGTCCCGACCCGGACAAGCGCCTGGTGCCGTGGAAGGCGAACGGCGAGGGTCGGGTCACGCTCGCCACCCATCGCGACGAGCTCCACGAGGCGCGCTGGGTCGCCGAGCGGGTGGCCGCGCTCCATGACGACGGTTCCCCGTGGTCGCAGGTCGCCGTCCTGTGCCGGACCTCACGGCTCTTCGATGCCCTCCAGCGCGCGTTCGCGGAGCGCGGCATCCCCGCCGAGATCGTGGGGCTCGCCGGGCTGCTGCGTCTCCCCGAGGTCGTCGAGGTGCTCGCCTACGCCAGGGCCGCGAACGACCCGCTCGCGTCGGTCGCCCTGGCTCGCATCCTCATGGGCCCGCGCTACCGCGTCGGGTTCAAAGACGTCGCGCTGGTCGCCGGGTGGGCGAAAGCGAAGAACTACGCCTGGCGCGAGTCGGGCGAAGACGACGAGGAGACCCCGTTCCTGCTGGCCGAGGCTCTGGAGCATCTCGACGAGGTCGAGGGGTTGTCCAGCGAAGGGCGAGCCCGACTGGAGGCGTTCGCCGCCGAGCTCGAGCAGCTCCGGGTCGAAGCCCGCCGGCCGGTGGGTGACTTCATGGGGGAACTCTTGCGCCGGACCGGCATCCTCGACGAGCTCGACGCCGAGGTCGACCGTGCCGCTGCGACCCAACGGACCCGGAACCTCGCGGCGTTCCTCGACCAGGTCCATGCGTTCGAGCCCATCGAGGGCGAGCTCACGCTCCGCGTGTTCCTCGACTACATCGACGACGTGATCGCGCTCGAGCGCGAGGACTGGGAGACCGTGCAGCCCTCGGACGAGGACGCCGTGAAGATCATGACCATCCACCAGGCGAAGGGCCTCGAGTTCGACCACGTCTTCGTGCCCGGCGTCGCCACCGGCCTCATGCCATCGAAGCGGATCCAGCAGAACCCGGCCGAGCGCGGCTACTCGCTCGACTTCGAGCTCCGCGGCGATGCGGCCGTCCTCCCCACGTTCGACGGCGTGCTCTCGCACTTCAAGACCGACCTGCAGCGCCAGGAGGTCATCGAGGAGCGGCGCACCATGTACGTGGCGCTCACGCGGGCGCGCCGGACGCTCTGGGTGAGCGCGGCGACCTGGTACGGCGAGCTCATCAACGCGAAGGGCGCGAGCGGCTTCTTCCAGGAGCTGAGGACATGGGGCGAGGAGACGGGCGACGCCGTCCTGGAGATCGCCGAGGACGACGGTTCCGGCGACGAGCAGAACCCGATGCTCGGCTACCGGCTGGAACGGGTCCGCGATTGGCCGGGACCGGCGCGGCGCGACGAGGCGGACGAGACCTTCCCGCTGGGATGGCGTGCGGCGGCCGCCGAGGCGGCGGCCGGTGGCGGCGTGCAGACCCAGCTGGTCGACGCGCTGGTCGGCGACGACCGCCTCGCGTACGACGCCCTCGTCGCCGACCAGCGCCAGCTCGCCGTCCATCTGCTCGAACGCGAGTCGGCGGACGGCACCGACGCCGGGCCGCGGGTCCCCACCGTCCTGTCGGCGAGCGCGCTCGTGGACCACGCCCGCTGCCCCAAGCGTTTCTACTGGACGGCGGTCCGGCCGCTCCCGCGGTTCAGCGGGCCGGCGGCCCGCATCGGCACCGAGATCCACCGCTGGATCGAGCGCCGCGCCAGCGGGCAGGGTCAGCTCGTGGAGATCGACGACCCCGTCGACCTCACCCAGGAGGAGCTCGCCGGCGATCCGGGTCGCGTGGAGCGGTTGCGGGAGGCATTCCTGGTCTCCCGCTACGCCGATGCCGTGCCGCTGTTCGCCGAGCGCGCGTTCCTGCTGCGGGCGGGCGCGTTCACGGTGGGCGGCCGGATCGACGCGATCTACGGCGACGCCGACGGTCCGTGGGAGGTCGTGGACTGGAAGACCGGGATGGGCGTCGCCGATCCGCTCCAGCTCGACCTGTACGGCTTGGCGTGCACCGAGATCTGGGGCAAGCGCCCCGAGGACGTCACGCTCACGTACTTCTACCTGGCGAAAGGCGAGGCCGCATCGCGTCCGATGGACGATCCCGCCCTGGTGCGCTCCAGACTCGAGGCGTCGCTCGCCTCGATCGATGCCGGCGCGTTCGATCCCACGCCGGGGGCCTGGTGCTCGTTCTGCGACTTCCGTGGGTTCTGCGACGCGGGGAAGGCGTGGCTCGCCGAGAACGGTTGAGCTCAGCCGCGTCGGCGGGCGTCGATCCGATCCATCTGCTCCACGAACGGGCGGTAGTTCGCGGCCGGATCGTAGCCACCCTCGACCCGCTCCACCACGGAGCGGACGCCGAGCCCGGTCTCCTTCGGGATGCGATCGTAGGCGGCCGCGCGGAACCACTCGAGGTCACCCGGCTGGAGGATCACCGTGCCGCTCGCGCCCAGCCGCCGATAGGCGGCGTCGTCGACGGCGACGGGCGTGCGCCGGAACGCGTGCGCGATCGCCGCGCGGACCTCGTCATCGTCGGCGGTCACGGTGACATCGTGGCCGTCCCACGTCGCCACGGCGACCATGCGTTTCTCCTCATCGTCGGGACGGAAGCATTCGATCCGCATCACTGGGTATTGCTGCTGCTCAGACGGCGGAACATCTTGGCGAGCTCCACCATCATCTGCATGGACAACTCGGCATCGTCCTTCAGGGCTCGCAGCAGATCAGCCCTCCGGAGGATGAGGAGCGTCATCGGCGTCTCGCTCTTCACGGTCGCCGACCGTGTGCCCCCGTCGAGCACGGCGATCTCACCGAAGTGGTCCCCGGGGAGGAGCCGCGCGATGAACCTCCGACCCACGGTGACCTTCGCTTGACCGGAGAGCAGCACGTAGAAGGCGTCGCCCGGTTCCCCCTGCTTCACGATCGAGGCGTCGGCCATGTACTCACCCACCTCGCAGAGCCCCGCGAGCTTCCTGAGGTGACGCCGCGGCAGATCGCGGAACATCGGCACCATCGCCAGGACCTCTTCGACCTTCGCCTTGTCCTTCTTGGCCACGGCAGATCCTCTCTCGGGTCTCCGAAGGTTGCCGCGCACAGCCTATCGGTCGCGAACGGCGCAGCGCTACGGCGGATGTCGGTGGGTGTCGCTAGGGTCCGCCGACGGGGTGGTGCCGGTGAACCAGCGCCAGGTGGGCGTCGTCCAACCACTCCCCCTCCGGATCGTGCGCGCGGGCACGTCGCCCGTGCGCCAAGGAGAGGTCACCGAGTCGGCGTGGATCGTCGAGACCGGGCTGCTGCGCATGTGGGCCATCGACGACGGTGGACGTGAGCTGGTTCTCGACCTCCTCGGGCCGGGCGACCTGGTGGGCGACGGCGACGGGGCCGTCTCGGCGTGGACCGTGACGTCGCTGGGGCCCGGGAGGCTCCGGCCCACCGGGTCCGGTGAGCTCGCCGAGGCGCGGGCGGCGCGGCGTGAGCGGATCACCGCGCTCGCGTGCCAGCTCGCGTGGCTCGAGGTCCGCGACAGGATCGAGGTGCGGCTGACCGAGCTCGCCTCGCGGATCGGCCGCCCCGTGTCGGGCGGGATCGCTCCTTCCGAGGATGACCCAGGACGACGTCGCCTCGCTCGTCGGGACCACGCGCGAGTCAGCCAACCGTGCTCTGCGCGCGCTGGTCGCGTGCGACCGGCTCTCGGTCGCGCGGCCCGGCCGCTACGTCGTCCGTCCGAGGCTGCGCGCCGTGCCCGGATGACCTACGCGGGGGTCGGATCCGCGAGCGCCCAGGTCTGCGCGCGCCCCCGCCCGTGCTTCGTCACGCGATGCTCGCCCAGGAGCTTCAGGAGGTGGGCGGTGACCGACCGGGCGGCGAGCGGCCGCACGCCGGGCGGGAGGATCCCGGTAGATCGACTCGACCAGCTCGTCCACCGTGAGGGGGCCGGTCCGCAGGGTGTCCACAACCTGGCGTTCACGATCGAACCGATGCGACCGGTACTCCCGGAGCTTGGCGGGAGCATCCGTCACCACCGGCCCATGCCCGGGGAGGATCGTGCTCGGGTCCAGCTGCAGCATCCGCTCGAGCGACGAGAGATAGGCCACGAGGTCGCCGTCGGGCGGATCGACGAAGCTCGTCCCGCGGCCGAGCACGGCGTCACCGGTGACGAGCGCCCGCTCCGAAGGGATGGAGAAGGCCATGTGGTCGGCGCTGTGGCCCGGCGTGTGCACGGCGACGACGTCGGCATCGCCCGCCACGAACCGCTGGCCATCGGCGAGGGGCTCGGCACCATCCAGTCGCCAGGCGTGGACCGGCGCGCCTGACGTTCGCACCGAACCGGAGCGCGCGCCTCGGCATGATCCTCGTGGTCGTGCGTGACGAGGACGGCGGCCACCCGGCCAGCGGTGCGCGCCACCTCCTCGAGGTGTCCGGCGTCGGCCGGTCCCGGGTCGATCACGAGAGCCGGATCCGTCGCCGAGGACCCAGGTGTTGGTGCCTTCCAGGGTGTACACGCCGGGGTTCGGCGCCAGCACACGCACGATCCGGAGCACGTCAGTCCTGCTCCATCACGGACCGGGGGAGCGTGGCGATCTCCTCGTCGTTGGGCTCACGTGTCTCGAACCGGAGCGAGAGGACGTCGTCGGCCGACCCGCACGCCGCGAGATGTCGGACGGTAACGAACGTCGGCCAGTAGAGCTTCCGCTCCGCACGCTCCCACTCGGCCAGCAGCTGGCGAGGCGAGATCCACCAGGCGTCGGACGCCTCCACGCCGTCGGGAACCGGCGTCACGGCAGCCCTCGCCGGAGACCGCGAAGTAGCGCGCATCGAACCGGACCGGGACGGCCGGTGGGGCGATCCAGTGCGCCATCTCCGGCAGCTGCCGCGTGGTCGGCGGTGCCGCGTGCACCCGAGCGAGCGGATCGGCTCCCTCCGTTGCCCCGAGTCCATCCGCGTTCAGCACGAGGCCCACCTCCTCGAGCAGCTCGCGGATCGCCGCGGCACGTGGTGCCTCGCCGGCGGAGCCGAACCACCGCTCCGCGTGCTCCGCGTCCGCATCCTCCACCGCCCCGCCGGGGAACGCGACGTAGCCGGGGAGGAAACGACTCTCGAGGCTCCGTTCGACCACGAGCACCTCGGGACCTCCGCCGCCCTCGCGCACGCAGATGACGGAGGCAGCCCGGCGGATCGGCGCATCGCTCACGTCCCCATCCTCCCAGGCGCTCTCCGTCGGATCGCCTCGGCGTCGGAGCCGCGGGGTGGCGTCATCGTGGCCCCGTCCCATACTCGGAGCGTGACCGAAGGAGCCAGCCGGGCGATCCACGACGCCATCCGTGACCACGGCCCGATCACGGTCGCCGAGTTCATGGAGCGCGCCCTGTACGGGTCCGGCGGGTTCTACACCGGCACGCCGGTAGGGACCGACGGCGACTTCGTCACGAGTCCCCACGTCCATCCCGTGTTCGGGGAGCTGCTCGGTCGTGCGGTCCGCCACCTCTGGGAAGCCCTCGGACGACCCGACCCGCTCAAGATCGCGGAGGTGGGGGCCGGCGACGGGACCCTCGCACGGCAGCTGCTCGACGCGCTGGCGGACGTTCCCTCGACGTACACGGGGGTGGAGCTCGGCGCGACGGCCCGGGAGGAGCTCGCCCGGGTCGCGGGTGTCGTCGCCGTGGAGCGAGCTTCGGGTCGACACCCACGTGCTGATCGCGAACGAGCTCCTCGACAACCTCCCCTTCCGGGTCGTGCGCGACGGGCAAGGAGATGCGGGTCGGCCTCGACGGCGACCGCCTCGTCACGCTCGAGATGGACGCGGACGACGAGCTGCGCTCGATGCTCCCCGGAACGGTTCCCGCCGGCGACATCGTGGTGCCGGTCGGCATCCAGACGTTCATCGGGCGGCTCGCCGGAACCCTGCGACCGAACGGCTACGCCGTGCTGATCGACTACGGCGATGCCGGACCGTCCGGCGAGGTCCACGGCTACCGGGCCCACCGCGTGGTGGCCGATGTCCTCGACCGCTCCGGGCGAGACCGACATCACGGCAGGGGTCGACTTCGACGCCGTCGCGGCCCGGGCACGGGCCGCCGGCCTTCAGGCTTTCCCCCTCGTCTCCCAGCACGATGCGCTGATGGCGCTCGGGCTCGAGCGATGGCTGCGCGAGGAGCTGTCACGCCAGCACGAGGAGCTCGAGGCCCGCGAAGGGGCGGCGGCCGTCCGGACGTGGTCCGGACGTTCGCGCGCCACCCTCCTGGCCGACCCCGGCGGGCTCGGACGGTTCCGATGGCTGGTGCTCGCCACGCCGGGGCTCCCCGCCCCGGCCTGGCTGGAGGAAGCGCGGGCGCGTCAGTAGGCGATCGCCCAGGTGGCGATCTCGGTCCCGGGGCGGCCGCACACCGTGCACGCTGCCCCCGGTTCTTCCGTCTCGAGCGGGAGGAACCGGATCGTCGCCTTCGTCTCCGCCTTCACCTTCGCTTCGCAGGCGGGATCGCCGCACCAGGAGCCGATCGCGAACCCGCCTCCATCGGCGATCACCTCATGGAGCTCGGCGAGCGACGAGACCGGGTGCGTGTGCGCCTCCCGGAACGCGAGCGCGTCCTCGAAGAGCGACCGTTGGATCTCGGTCATCAGCTCGGGGAGCTGCCGACCGATCGCTGCCATGGGCACGGCCGACTTCTCGGCCGTGTCCCGACGGACGACCGTGACCTGGTCGGCGTCCAGGTCACGAGGCCCCACCTCGACCCGGACCGGCACCCCGCGCAGCTCATGGTCGGCGTACTTGAACCCCGGGCGCACGTCGTCACGGTCGTCGACGCGGACGCGTAGCCCGGCCGCTCGCCACTCGTCGGCCAGACCGGCCGCCGCCGCGAGGACCCGACCCTGCTCGTCGTCGGTCCGATAGATCGGGACGATCACGACCTGCGTGGGTGCCACGAGCGGGGGGAGCCGCAGGCCCTTCGCGTCGCCGTGCGCCATGATCAGCCCCCCGACCAAGCGCGTCGACGACCCCCACGACGTGGCCTGGGCGTAGTGCTCTTCGCCGTCGCGGCCCAGGAAGGTCACGTCGTACGCGCGAGCGAAGTTCTCTCCCAGGTAATGGGAGGTGCCGGACTGCAGCGCCTTGCCATCGCGCATCAGCGCTTCGATGGTGAGCGTCTCCACCGCGCCCGGGAACCGTTCCGCGGCGGTCTTGCGGCCCATGTGCACGGGCATCGCCATCACGTCCTCGGCGACCTGCCGGTAGACGTCGAGCATCTGCTTCGCCTCGGCCCAGGCCTCCTGCTCCGTCTCGTGCGCCGTGTGACCTTCCTGCCAGAGGAACTCGGTCGTGCGTAGGAACAGGCGCGGGTGCATCTCCCAGCGGACGATGTTGCACCACTGGTTGTAGAGGAGCGGCAGGTCGCGGTAGCTCTGCACCCATCGCGAATAGGTGTCCCAGATGATGGTCTCGGACGTCGGGCGGACGACCAGCGGTTCGGCGAGCTCTTTCCCGCCCGCATGCGTGACGACCGCGACCTCCGGCGCGAAGCCCTCGACGTGCTCCTTCTCCTTCTCGATCAGCCTCGCCGGGATGAACATAGGGAAGTAGACGTTCCGGTGTCCGGTCCCCTTGATCCGCGCATCCATCGCGCTCTGGATCGCTTCCCAGATCGCGTAGCCGTCGGCCTTGATGACCATGGTGCCGCGTGCGAGCGAGTTCTCCGCCAGGTCGGCCTGACGGACCACGTCCTGGTACCAGGCCGGGAAGTCGTCGGAGAAGCTGGGGAGCGCCATGCGCCCGAGGATACCGGAGGGGTCAGCGCGTCCCGCTCGGTCCGATCAGCCCGTGTAGCCCTCCACGGTCCGCTCGTCACGCACCGAAGCTTGATCCGGGTCTTGCCCGGCGGCCTCGCGCGCCCGGCGTTGGTGCAGGAGATCCCAACACTGGTCGAGCATGACCTGGAGCTCACTCAGCCGCGTGCGATCGGCATCGCTGGCTTCCCCGCGACCTTCGCGCTCGAAGAGCTCGTGTTCCTCGGCGGCGAGCTGGTTGATCCGGGTGATGACGTCGGTGTCGTCCATGGCGACGACCCTACACGGGTCCCCGCGAACGCCGACTTGGCTACTTGTCGACGTCGCCGACGACGAAGAAGATCGAGCCGAGGATGGCGATGAGATCGGGGACGAGCGTCCCGGGCAGGATCGCCGGGATCACGCTCACGTTCGAGAAGCTCGCCGTGCGCATCTTGAGCCGGTACGGCGCCTTCTTGCCGTTGCCGACCACGTAGTAGCCCATGATGCCGAGCGGGTTCTCGGTGCGGACGTAGATCTCGCCCTCGGGGATCTTGATGGTCTTCGGCAGCCCGGACGCGCGGTACGGACCCGGCGGGAGCTTGTCCAGGCACTGCTCGATGATGTTGCATGACTGCTTGATGCGCTCGACCAGCACCCACAGTCGGTCGTACGAATCACCTCGGGCACCGACCGGAACCTCGAACTCCACCTCGCCGTACTTCTCGTACGGCTCGTCCTTCCGGGGGTCCATGGCCACGCCGGAGGCCTGACCCGTGGGTCCCGAGCAGCCGTACTGCAGCGCGATCGACCGGTGGATGTTGCCCACGTCCCGGCAGCGGGCGAAGACGATCTCGTTGCCCATGATGAGTGACTCGTACTCACGGACGACACCACGGACGGCCTCGAGGACCTGGCCGGCGCGCTTCACGAACCCGCGCGGCAGGTCGTCCTTCAAACCGCCGACGCGCGCGAAGGAGTGGTGCATGCGCGCACCGGTGGCGGACTCGACCAGGTCCTGCACCATCTCGCGCTCGCGGAACGCGTAGAAGATCGGCGTCATGGCCCCGAGCTCCAACGGGTACGAGCCCATGAACACGAGGTGGTTCATGATCCGGTTCCACTCGGCGAACATCGTGCGGATCCACTGCGCGCGATCCGGAACCTCGACGCCCATCAGCCGTTCGACGGCGATGGTCCAGCCGAGCTCGTTGTTGAACGCCGACAGCCAGTCGTGGCGGTTCATGAGCACCAGCGTCTGGCGGGCGTCGCGGTACTCGGCGAGCTTCTCGGCGCCCCGGTGCATGTAGCCGATCACCGGCTCGGCGCGCGTGATCACCTCGCCGTCGAGCTCGATCACGATCCTGAGAACCCCGTGGGTCGACGGGTGCTGCGGGCCGATGTTGAGGATCATCTCCTCGGTCGCGAACCGGCCGGCGGGGATGATGTCGACGCCGCCGCCACGAACGAGGTTCATGGTCTCGGAGCTCTGGAACGCGGGCCGGACCTGAGTCTCGGACATGGGTACCTATCCTACCGGCGGCGTGTCCGGGATCGCGAGGTGGCAGGCGGCTCGATGGTTCGGCGCCTTCACCTCGAGGCCGAGGTCCTCGCCACGGCATCGGGACTCCAGACCTGCGGCGGTGGCCCTGCCATCGGCGAGCGCCGGACACCGAGGGTGGAAGCGGCAGCCGGCGGGGATCTTCGTGGGGTCGGGCGGCTCACCCGTGAGCAGGTTGTACCCCCTGCTGCCACGCTCCCCTTCCGGCACCACGTCGAGCAAGGCCCTCGTGTACGGGTGTCGGGGATCGGTGAGCACGTCCCGCGTGGGTCCCACCTCGACGATCCTCCCCAGGTACATCACCGCCACACGGTCCGCCACCATCCACGCGAGACCCAGGTCGTGCGTCACGATCAGGATCGAGATCTTCGAGGATGCGCGCAGATCCAGGAGGAGCCGCAGGATCTCTCCTCGCACCGACGCATCGAGGTTCGAGACCGGCTCGTCCGCGATGATCACCCTCGGCTCCAGCGCGAGTGCCCCCGCGATCACCACCCGCTGCCGCTGTCCGCCCGAGAGCTCGTGCGGGAACCTAGTGAAGAACCGCTCCGGCGGTCGGAGACCCGCCCGGGCGAGCGCCCGGGTCACGATCTCCTGCTCGTGCTCCGGGAGCTTGTGGATCCGAGGTCCCTCGGCCACGGAGTCGTAGATCGTCTGACGCGGGTTCAGCGAGCCCGTCGGGTCCTGGTAGACCATCTGGACCTTCCGGCGATACGCGCGCAGGTCCTTCCGGATCGACGCCCCCTCGAACAGGATCTCGCCTGCGTTGGGCGTCACGAACCCCATGATCGAACGGGCGAGCGTGGTCTTGCCGCATCCCGACTCACCCGCGAGCGCCACGATCTCGCCCTCCGCGAGCGACAGGTCGACCCCATCGACCGCACGGGCGACGGCGTCGTCGTCATGACCCAGGAAGGATCGGCGGGGCGCGAAGCTCACGTGGAGTCCCCGCACCTCCAGCAGCGGGGAACCGCTCCTGGCGGGGACCTGTTCCGGAGATGTCGCGAGCGTGTCGGTCACCGCTTCGACCCCCGCTCAGGACCGGACTGGACCAGGAGGCAGGCCGCCCGCCGACCCTCTCCCGCTTCGAGGAGCGCCGGATCCTCCTTCGGACACCGATCGAAAGCCACGGCGCACCGCGGATGGAACGTGCAGCCGCTCGGCAGCTCGCGAGGATCCGGCGGATCGCCCGGCAGCCCGGACGGCGCCTGGACGAACCGCTCGTCCCCGACCGCCGGGAACGCCGCTGCGAGCGCCTTCGTGTACGGGTGCTGCGGATCGGTGAAGACCAGCTTCGCGGGTCCCTCCTCGACGAGACGTCCCGCGTACATCACGGCGAGCCGGTCGCTGACATCCACGAGCACCGAGAGGTCATGCGTGATGAAGAGCATCGAGAGGCCCAGGTCGTCGCGGAGCGACTGGAGCAGCTGCAGGATCTGCGCCTGCACCATGACGTCGAGGGCCGTGGTCGGTTCATCGGCGATCACGATGTCGGGGGAACAGGCGAGAGCCATGGCGATCACGACCCGTTGCTTCTGGCCGCCCGAGAACTCGTGCGGGAAATCGCCGGCGCGGCGGGGCGGGATCCCCACCCGCTCCAGGAGGTCCCCGGCACGGACGGTCGCCTCGCGTCGGGTCGCCACGTTGTGCGCGAGGATCGGCTCGATGATCTGCTCTCCGATCCGGACGACCGGATCCAGCGCGTGCTGCGCTCCTTGGAAGATGATGGACTCCTGCGTCCAACGCACCGCGCCGACGGCGCCGGGATCCATCGCGAGGACGTCCTGTCCATCGAGGAGCACACGGCCGGACACGGTGGTGCCGCGTGGGAGCAGCCGCAGGAGCGCGAGGGCGATCGTGGACTTCCCGCAGCCCGACTCGCCGGCCAGCCCGAGCACCCGTCCCCGGTCGATCGCGAAGCTCACCCCGCGGACGGCCGGCGACGGGCCCTCCCGGGTGCGATAGGTGACGGTGAGGTCCCGCACGTCGAGCACACTCATCGTTGCTGCAACCTCGGGTTCAGGATCTCCTCGAGCGCGTTCCCGCACATCGTGAACGCGAGCACCACGAGCACGATGCAGAGGCCCGGGTAACCGATCCACCACCACGCACCGAGGGTGGGCGCCCCTGCGGCGAACGCCTTCTCGAGCGTGGAGCCCCACGAGACCGAGGTCGGGTTCCCGAGCCCGATGAACGACAGGGTGGACTCCAGCAGGATCATCAGCGCGACCTGGAGGATGGTGTTGGCGAAGATCACCGGGAAGACATTCGGCAGGACGTGCTTCGCGATCAGGTGGCGGTCCTTCGCCCCGAGCCCTCGCGCCCGTTCGATGTAGGGCCGCTCCTTGACGGAGAGCGTCTGGCTGCGGACGAGCCGCGTGGTCCATGGCCACGACGTGAGGCCGATCACGAGCACGATCATGACCGTCGACTGACCGAGCACGCCGGACAGGACGATGAGCAAGGGGATCAACGGGAGCACGAGGAACCAGTCGGTGAAGCGCATGAGTGCCGAGTCCCAGGGGCCGCCCCGGTACCCGGCGAAGATCCCGATCGCGGAGCCGACGCTCATCGACACGACCGCCGCCAGCAGACCGACGGTGAGCGAGATCCTCGAACCCCAGATCACCAGGTCGAGGACGGACCGTCCCGCCTCGTCGGTCCCGAAGGGGTACTCCCACGAGGGCGCGGCGAGCGGCGGGCCTTCCACCTTCGTCACGTCGAGCGCGTCCGAGTCGACGAGGAGGGGCGCGAGGAGCGCGGTCAGCACGAACGCGATCAGGATGATGAGTCCGGCGATCCCCATCGCGCTGGAGCGGTAGAGCGCCCAGACACGGGCGCGCGACGCCCGGCGGCGGTGACGATCGATCTCCTTGGGGTTCCCCGGCGAGAACGGCTCGTCGGTGGGGTGCTCCGAGCGGACGACGGCCATCGGCTACGCCTCCCGCACCCGGGGGTCGAGGTAGCCGTACAGGAGGTCGGCGATGAGGTTCGACACCAGGACGGCGAGCGTGAAGAACAGGAAGAGTCCCTGGAGCAGCCAGTAGTCCTGCGCGTCGAGTGCCTGGATCGTCAAGAGGCCGAGGCCCGGGTATGAGAACACCAGCTCGACGGTGATGGCGCCGCCGATGATGAAGCCGAACGACAACGCGATGAGCGAGATCGACGGCAAGAGCGCGTTCCGTGCGGCGTGACGCCAGAGCACCCGCTCTTCACGGATGCCTTTCGCCCGGACCGCCGTCAGGTACTCCTCGCCCATGACATCGAGCAGGGACGAGCGCATCACCAAGTAGTACTCGCCGACGTAGCCGAGGGTGAGCGTCCCCACCGGGAGGACGAGGTGGTTCAGGACATCGATCAGGTGAGCGGATCCGGTCAGATCCGTGTTCGGTGTCGCGTACCCACCCGACGGGAACCACCCGAGGGCCGTGGAGAACACGATCAACAACATCATCGCGAGCCAGAAGTCGGGGGTCGAATAGAACGTGAGCGAGAGACCCATGGAAGCCCGATCCAGCCGGCTCCCGCGGGTCCACCCGCCGCGGATCCCCAGGTAGAGGCCGATCGCGATCATGAGCACGGTTGCCGTTCCCACGAGCAGGACGGTCGGCCACAGGAACCGCAGGAAGATCGACATCACGCTCTGCCCCCGGTAGATGAACGTCTCGCCGAGGTCACCGCGGAAGAGATCCTTGACGTAGCCCACGAACTGCGCCGGCAACGCCCGATCGAGTCCGAGCTCGTGCGCCAGCGCGGCCTGGGCGTCGGGCGACAACCGGACCCCACGCTGGCGCGTCAGGATCCTGATCGGATCGCTCGGCATGATGCGGAACAGGAAGAAGTTGAAGATCAGCACGAACACGAGGGTGAACAGCGCTTCGAGGACCTTCCGGAGCACGAACCGCCAGCCGCCCACCCGATCCCCTACGCGTAGTAGGCGTCGGCGCGCCGGTGTCGGATGTTCATGATGAGCATCACGGCGACCACGATCCCCACGCCCAGCAGCCAGATCACGCCGGAGGGACCCGCGTCCTGGCCGGCGACTTCGGCGTTCGCAACCTGACGGATGTTCATGATGGAGTAGACGTGGAAGCGCAGGCCGTCCGGTTCGGGCCAGGGGAGGAACCCGGTCCAGCGGTCGCTCCGCCACGCCTCGAACGAGTTCGGGTACCAGAGCTGGATCTCGGGCATGTCGCGGTAGAGGATCTGCTGCATCTCGTGGACGATCGCCTGACGCTCATCCGGATCGATCGTGACCTGCTGCTCCGCGTACAGGTCGTCGTAGACCGGATCGCGGTAGCACGTATCGCTCCACAGATCCGGGCCGCATTGGCCGGTCGTGAAACTCGACAGGAGGAAGTCGGGGTCCGGTCCGGTCCCCCAGGACGAGATCAACATGTCCCAGTCGAACTCGTACCAGACGCCCAGCATCTGCGACCAGGCCATGGTTCGGTACGCGACGTCGATCCCGACATCACGGAGCCACGCCTGGATGTAGGTGGCGGCCTGGATGCCGTCCTGATCGTCCGCGGACACCATCAGCCGCAGCTTGAGCGGCTCACCGGTGTCGGGTGACTCTCGGATGCCATCGTCGTCGGTGTCGACGTACCCCGCCTCGTCGAGCATGGCCCGCGACGCCGCCGGGTCGAAGGCGATGAACTCATCGGGGGGAGGATCCCAATGCCAGAACGGATACACGGCGGCGATCGGCGAGGTTGCGGGTGTTCCGTAGCCTCCGATCACCTTCCGGATCAGGGTCTCCTTGTCGATCGCGGCGTCGACGGCGCGCCGGAACGCGGGATCGCGCACGGCCGGATCCGCCGTCGAAGGGGGAACGGTCGCGAGGTTGAACGACAGTTGATAGAACGCCTCCGCGCTGATGGCCACCGATTCGATGTTCGGCTCATCCAGGAGCCGTTCGTGGAACTCCGCGGTGGGGACCGCCGTGTAGTCGATGGCTCCCTTCAGGAGGGCCTGGATCACCGCTTCGTCGCTCTTGTAGACGCGATAGACGATCTCGTCGATGAACGGATCCCCACCGTAGTAGTCGTCGCGCGCCTCCAGCCTCCAGAACTCCCCCGTCTCCCACTCGGCGAGCTCGAAGGCTCCGGAGACGACCGGGTCAGGGAAGTTGGGGAACTTCATGGCCTCCTGCTTCGACATCCCGCCCCAGATGTGCTCCGGCAGCATCAGGTTGTAGCCGGGCCACCCGGGGGCCAGCGAGGGACGCGTCGTCGTCCACACGATGGTCCGGTCATCGGTCGCGACGATGTCCTTCGTGTACCGATAGCCGTCGGTCCACGCGGCGATGTCGTTGTCCATGATGAAGTCCGCGGTCCATACGAAGTCGTGGGCCGTGAGCGGCACACCGTCGCTCCAGGTGAGACCGTCCTTCAGTTGGAAGGTCCAGGTGAGTCCGTCGGCGCTCGTCTCCCAGTTGTCGATCATCTCCGGCTCGAGCGCGTAGTCCTTCTGGGCGTACCTAACCAACCCGTCGTATTGGAACGCCAGGAGCTCCCACTCGTTGCCATCGATCGCGCGGAGGGGGTTCGCGGAGTTGAGGTCGTACGTGACGCCGACGGTGAAGGTCACCTTCGGCTCGGGTGAGGGGGTGGCGCTCTGCCCCGCAGCCGGGGCGGTTCCCACCAGCAGGAGGCCCGCCACCAGGCTGCAGGCGACCACCACTCTGCGCATCGGACCTCCGCGGGCTCGGATCGGGCAATCCTACGGGGAGTTGTTCGCCGACCGGAACCCAGCGGTTGCGCCGGAACCTACACTCACGGTCATGACCGACGCTCGGCGGAAGGTCCCCTCGTTGGACACGCTGCTCCGTTCGGGGCCCGGCAAGCGGGCCGCAGCGGTTGTGGGCCGGGCGCTCCTGAAGCGCGAGCTCGACCGCGTGCTGGGCGAGGTGCGGAAGGCGGCGGCCGAGGGCATCGAGCCGCCCATCGCCGACGAGTATCCTCGCGACGGCCGTGAGCCGTGCCCGTGTGGTGGCGTTCGGTCTCACCCCGGTGATCAACGCCACCGGGGTCATCCTGCACACGAACCTGGGGAGGGCGCCGCTCGCGGAGGCGGCGCTCCGCGCCGTCTCGCGAGCGGCGCCCGGGTACACCGACCTCGAGGTGGACCGGGAGACCGGGCGCCGAGGCAAGCGCGGCGCTCGAGCGGAGGCCATCCTCGCCGCCCTCACGGGCGCCGAGGACGCCCTCGTCGTGAACAACTGCGCCGCGGCACTCTTGCTGGCGCTCGCAGCCCTCGCGAAGGGCAAGCCCGTCCTGGTGTCCCGGGGCGAGTTGATCGAGATCGGCGGCGAGTTCAGGATCCCCGACATCATGGCGGCGGCCGGCGCCAAGCTGGTCGAGGTCGGGACCACCAACCGGACCCGCCTCGCGGACTACCGCAAGGCGTTCGACGACCGGACCGCGGCGATCCTCAAGGTCCACCCATCGAACTACCGGGTCGTCGGCTTCACCGCCGAGGCCGGTGCTCCCGAGCTGGCGGCACTCGCCACCTCGAAAGGCGTTCCCTTGCTCTACGACGTCGGCTCCGGACTCCTCGATGCCGAGCGAGGCCTCTCCGGTGACGAGCCCAACGTGCGCGGCGCGCTCGACGAAGGGGCCCACGTCGTGACGTTCAGCGGCGACAAGTTGCTCGGCGGTCCGCAAGCCGGGTGCATCGTGGGACGTGCCGACCTGTTGGCGAAGCTCCGCCTCCATCCGGTCGCCCGGGCCGTCCGCGTCGACAAGCTCCAGGTGGCGGCCCTCGAGGCCACATTGATGCTCTACGCCACGGGGAAGCACAGCGAGATCCCGGTCCATCGGATGATCCACGAGCCGGTCGAGGCGCTCGCGAAGCGGGCCCATCGGCTGTGCGAGGCGCTCGACGGCGATCTCGAGGGAGCCCATGTGGTCCATTGCGCATCGGTCGTCGGCGGTGGCGCACTTCCTGGGATGACGCTCCCCTCGTGGGGCGTCCGCGTGAGCGTCCCGGATCCTCCCGCCTTCGCCGGCCGTCTCCGGTCGGGCGGCGGGCTCTCGGTGTTCTGCCGCGTCGCGGAGGATCACGTGCTCCTCGATGTCCGAACGGTGACGGACGGGCAGGTCCGCGACCTGGCGCGCGCGGTCCAGTACGCGCTGGAGGGCGACGACCTCGACGACGAGAGCTGACCCGTGGCGGCGGAGCTCCGGGTCGTCGCCACGGCGGGCCACGTCGACCACGGCAAGTCGTCGCTGATCGTCCGGCTCACGGGCATCGACCCGGATCGCTGGGAGGAAGAGAAGCGCCGGGGCCTCACCATCGACCTCGGGTACGCCTGGTGCACCCTCCCCTCGGGCCGCGAGGTCGGCTTCGTCGACGTCCCGGGCCACGAACGGTTCATCGGCAACATGCTGGCCGGCGTCGGCCCGGTGCGACTCGTCCTGTTCGTGGTGGCAGCCGATGAAGGGTGGCGCCCACAGTCCGAGGAGCACCTCCAGATCCTCAACGTGCTCGGCGTCTCGGGAGGCGTGATCGCCCTCACCAAGCGCGACCTCGTCGACGCGGAGACGCTCGCGATTGCGGAGGACGAGGTCCGCGAGAACGTGAAGGGGACCGCGCTCGAGGGGAGCCCGGTGGTCGCGGTCTCCGCGACGACCGGAGCGGGGCTCGACGAGCTCACCGCCGCGCTCGACGCGATGGTGGCGCGGGCACCCGTGCCGGTGGACGCCCGGACGCGGCTGTTCGTCGACCGGATCTTCACCATCAAGGGCGCCGGCACGGTGATCACCGGAACCCTCACGGGCGGATGCCTGCGGGTGGACGACGACGTGGAGCTGCTGCCGTCCGGCGTTCGGGCCAGGATCCGGGGCTTGCAGACGCACCGGCATGCGGAGGACACGGCGTGCCCGGTGACGCGCGTGGCGGCCAACCTCGTCGGCGTGGAGCGACGCCGGTTCAGCCGTGGCGAGGTCCTCGGGCGCCCGGGGGCCTGGCGGCCGACGACCGTCTTCGAAGGATCCGTCCGACCCGTGCGGGGGCTCGACTCGATCCCGGCCCGTGGCGCCTACAAGGTGCACGTGGGTGCGGCCGAGGTCGATGCGAAGGTCCGGCTCGCGAGCGACGGCGGCGAGCTCTTCGCGCGCATCACGTCGTCCGATCCGCTGGTCCTCGACGTGGGCGATCGATTCGTGCTGCGGGAGGCGGGACGCCGGGCCACGGTCGGGGGCGGCGTGGTGCTCGATGTGGCGCCGCCGCGCCGTTTCGGGAGCGAGGAGCGGCTGGCGGCGCTCCGGCGCCGCGCCGCGACCGGTCGGGCCGAGCTTCCCACCGTGCTGGTCGAGGAGCGCGGAGCGATCCTCGCCTCCGAGGTGGTCCCCGTCGTCGGGGCTGCGGCGCCCGACGACCTGCGGATCGGCGACTGGTGCGTGGCGGCCGCCATCCGCGACCGTGCCGCCGACGCGCTCACCGAGATGCTGCATGACCACCATGCACGACACCCGCTGGAGGACGGGTCGCCGCTGGACGAGGCCCGGTCGGCCATCAGGTTGGCGCTCCGCGCGGCTCGCGCACCCACCGACGCGTCGCTGGTGGACGAGCTCCTGGCATCGACACCCGGCACCATCCGCACGGCGACCACCGTGCGTCTCGACACCCACCGGGTCTCGCTGGACGCGCGGTCCGAGGATCTCGAGCGTCTCCTCACGGCGATCTCGGGTGAGCACGAGGCGTCGCCGCCCACCATCAACGAGCTCCTCGCCGCCGGCATCCCTCGCGACGTCCTCGACGCGGCCTCGAGGGCCGGCGCGGTGACGCGGATCGCGCCCGACCTGGTCGTCGCGCCGGCCCTCGTCGACCGGGCGCTCACGGTCGTCCGTGCGCACGCCGACACGGGGATCACCGTGAGCGCTCTGCGCAGCGAGCTGGGTACCAGCCGGAGGTTCGCCGTTCCCCTCGTGGAGTGGATGGACCGCCAGGGGCTGACGCTGCGGCGCGGTGACCTCCGCTTCCCACGCTGACCGACGGGCGTGTGGGTCGCGAGGCGGTGTGTCAGCCCGAGCTGACCGCGGCGGTGAGCGCGAGCTCCACGCTCCCACCGAGCGGCAGGGAGGCGACGCCGACCGCGACGCGGGCGTGACGGCCCGCATCGCCGAGGACCTCGATGAGGAGCTCGCTGGCTCCGTTCGCGACCTTCGGGTGCTCGATGAAGCCTTCGACCGCCGTCATGTAGACGGTGACCTGGAGGATCCGCTCGAGGGGCGCGAGTGTGTCGCCCAGCGCGTGCCGCAACGCCGACAGGGCCTGGAGCGCGGCGCGCCTGGCGCCGTCGGCGCCCTCGGCCACATCGATGTGCTCCCCCAAGCGCCCGGCGTGCACGATCGTGCCGTCGACGTTGGGGACCTGACCTGCGACGAACGCCAAGCCGCCGTGGACCACGCACGGAACGTACGTGGCGAACGCGGCCGGTGGTGGTGGGAGCTCGAGACCGAGCTCGGCCAATCGAGCGAGGATCGCGGCGTCATCCATCGGCGTATCCTGCCACGCCCGGGCGGACCGAGCCGCCGGATGGATGGGTCGATCAGCTGGCGCGCGGCTCGAGCTCGCCCGCGCGGACGCGGACCAGACGGCGGCGCTCCATCTCGTTCAGTCCGCCCCAGACCCCGTGGGGATCGCGCATCCGCAGGGCGAACTCCAGACAGGCTTCGATCACGGGGCACTGCCGGCAGAACCCCTTCGCCACGGCCTCCCTCGCTGCCTTCTCCGCGCGCTTCTCGAAGTACGCGGGAGCGAAGAACGACGAAGCATCCTGTTCCCGGCACGCGGCGCCGGCCCACCAGTCCTCGGTCGCGACGTTCATCCCTACCGGGTGATTCGGGAAAAGGGGCCTCGAGGGTTCGCTTCGGTCGCCACGACACGCGAACTCCACACGCCCGCAGGTGGGTCGGTCCTGGAGGTCAGTCGCCGGAGGAAGGACCCGGGAACGAGGGCTGGTCGACGGGCCCCGCCGGCGGGCCGGACCCCGCCTGCTCCACCTGCAAGATCAGGCCGTCCACGCCTCGTACGCGCACCATGGATCCCGGGTCGATGGGCTCGCCCACCGATCGGCCGCGCCAGAGGGCGCCCTTCACGTAGACGGGCCCGTCGGGAGCGAGCCTGCCGCGGGCCTCGCCCAAGAGCCCGATCAGCCCCCGCTGGGTGCTCACGATCCGGTCGCGGGACTGGATCGCGACGGTCAGGCCGAAACCGTAGTACAGGAAGGAGGCCACGGTCATCCCGCCGATCAGCCAGGGGGAGATCGCGATGGCATCCGCCACACCCCGGTAGAGGAGGAAGGAGCCCACCACGAACGTGACGAGCCCGAGGGCTGTGAGGATGCCGAAGCGTCGCAGCTGCACGTCGGCGACCAGGAGGCCGATCGAGCCGAGCAGGACGAGCAGACCCAGCCACCAGGGCGGAACGATGATGATCCCGTAGACCCCCAGGATGAGCAGGCCGACCCCGGCGAACCCGGCGAACCCGAAGCCCGGCTGGGTGAGCTCGAACGCGAGACAAGCGAGGCCGATCACCAGGAGGACGTACACCATCGTGGGCGTGGCCACCGCGTGCTGGAGCCGCTTCACCGGACCCGGCTCGTTGAAGCGGAGCGTGTCGACCTCACTCGGATCCACCCCTCCGGCGTCGACGATCCTCGTGTCCAGGACCACGGTTCCCTCCGGGACGCTGACCTCCATCCCGTCGACCTCGTCGAGGAAGTCGAGCACCGACGTCGCCGCAACCTGAGCGAAGCCTCCGTCCAAGGCTCGCTGCGCGGTGAGCGCGTCGTTCTCGAGCGAGCGATCAACGTCGTGCCCACGCGCGGCCAACCAGCCGTCGACCAACGCGTCGAGGGCGGGGTCGGTCCGATCGGGATGCAACAGATCGAGCGGCTCGAGCGGACCGGTCTGCGAGCCCGGCGACACGCCCGCGACCGACGAGGCGTACATCAACAGGAGCCCGGCGCCGCTGGCACGGGCGGGCACCGGTCCGATCCAGGTCAGGACCGGGACGGGGAGCGCCGCCACGCGGTCCGCGAGCTCCACGGCGTTCTGATCCAACGTTCCCGACGTGTCGAGTTGCAGCACCACCACCGAACCCGAAGCGACCGCCGCGTCGAGGCGATCGTTCAGGAAGCCGAGCAACGGACCGTCGATGGCCCCTTCCACCTTGATCACGTCGATCGGGGGAGTCGTGCCGGCCGGCGTCGTTCGGGCGAGCGCGACCGCCGGCCATACCAGGACGATGAGCGACCCGGCGAAGAGGAGACGGAGGAGGTGACGACGCATCGCCGACCATGCTACCGAGCGGCCTCGGGGTATCCTGCTGGCCACACCCATGGCACGCGGCAACGGCGCTTCCCCGCGGGCCCCGCGCGGCCCTGTCACCGACCGCTGGTCCTTCAAACCGGTTGCGGTCGTGTTGCTCGTGACGGTCGTCGTGGCCACCGCCGGCCTGACGGCCGTCGTGATCGCCCCCCCGTTCATCGGTGCCGGCATGGGTGTCAAGGAGCTGGAACGGCGCCTGGACGCCGTGGGCGCCGACTTCACCAGGATCCCTCAGTTCCCGCAGCGTTCCACGATCTATGCGAACGACGGCACCACCGTGCTGGCGCGGATCTACCTAGACAACCGCGAGATTGTCCGGCTCGAGGACATCAGCGTCCCGGCACGCAAGGCGGTGCTGGCGATCGAGGACTCGGGGTTCTACGACCATGGTGCGCTCAACCTGGCGTCGATCTTCCGCGCGATGGTGGAGAACGTGAAGGCCGGCACGGTCACGCAGGGTGGTTCCACGATCACGCAGCAGCTCGTGAAGCAGACCTTGGGGCTGGACCCGAACGACCTGAGCTTCGAACGCAAGTTCCAGGAGGCGGCGCTCGCGATCCAGGTGGAACGGCGGTACTCGAAGGACCGGATCCTGGAGATGTACCTCAACTACGTCTTCTACGGGAACAACGTCTACGGGATCGGGACCGCGTCGGAGTTCTACTTCCACAAGCCGGCATCCGAGTTGACCCTGCGGGAGGGCGCGCTGCTGGCCGGGCTCATCCGAGCGCCGGCGTACTACGACCCACTCGAACGGCCCGGCAAGGCGAAGCTCCGTCGCAACGACGTGCTCAACCGGATGATCGCTCTGGGACCGAGCTGGCTCAGCGAAGAGCGGGGTCAGCGGATCAAGCAACTCCCGCTCGGTCTCCCCGAGAACGTCGGGAAGCGGACCCTGCCGACACCGCCGTTCCTCGTCGACTACGTCCGCGAGCAGATCGTCGGCGATCCGAACGGTTGGTACACCGTGCTCGGCGAGACGCCGAAAGAGCGGAAGCGATCCCTCGCCCGTGGCGGACTCGACATCATCACCACGCTCGACCCCGCCGGGCTCGACGCGGCCGAGCGAGCCGCCAACCTGCCGTGGGCCCGCACACCCCTGTATCCGAACCACGACCCGCCCGCCGACGTGGGGCTGGTCTCCATGGATGTCGACACCGGCGCGATCGTGACGATGCTGTCGGGCAAGGACTACGAGGAAGACAAGGTCGATACGGTCACGACCGCCCATCAACCGGGATCGTCGTTCAAACCCTATGTGCTCGCGGCAGCCTTCGAGAGTGGCATCCCCCCGTCGGCAACCTACTCCGGGGTCCAGGGCATCATCGACGACGAGCGCTGCCAGACGGATGGGGAACCGTGGAACGTCATCAACGCCGAGGGTTCGAGCCGAGGCAACATGAACCTCTACGACGCCACGGCCGAGTCGGTCAATGCCGTGTTCGCCCGGCTCATCCTCGATGCCGGACTCGAGCGCACCGTCGACGTCGCTCAGCGGATGGGCGTGAAGAGCCCGCTCGTCCCGGTGTGCTCGCTCGCCACAGGGTCCGTGGGGATCAGCCCGCTCGATCAGGCGTCCGGCTACCAGACGCTCGCCAACAGCGGCGTGCACTGCGAACCGTACGCCGTCTCGGAGATCTACCGGGGTGAGCAGATCCTCTTCCGACAGCGCCCCCAGTGCGAGCGGGCGATCAGCAGTGCCAACGCCGACCTCATCACCACGATGCTCGAAGGTGTCGTGGACCATGGGACCGCCGCCTCGGTCTTCTCGAGCGGCTGGGGTCCCTGGCCGATCGCGGGGAAGACCGGCACGGCCGACACCAACACCAACGTCTGGTTCGTGGGCTACACGCGCCAGCTCGTGACCGCGGTTTGGGTCGGCTCGCAAGGGGAGCCCTACCCCTTGAGCGAGTTCTTCGGGTCCGATGTGTTCGGCAGCACCGTTGCGGCGCCGATCTGGAAGGCGTACATGCTCCAGGTGCTCGAAGGGATGCCGCCGCTCGATTTCCACGAGGCCGAACTCGTGAGCGTCCCCTACCTCATCGGCATGACCGAGGATGAGGCCCGCACAGCGCTCAGGGCGGTCGGGCTCCGGGCACGTTCGCAGGTGGTGGACTCCTATCGGACGGCGGGCACGGTCGCGGAGCAGGATCCCGGGGCGGGCGCGCAGACCGTCAGCGGTGCCACCGTCACGATCTCGATCAGCAATGGCGTCGCTTCCGAGGTCACCGTCCCGGTCCTGGAGGGGCTGACCCTGGAGGAAGCGACGGCGCGACTCGGCGCGCTCCATCTGTTCGTCGCCGTCACCGAGAAGAAGGTGCACGACGAGGCTCTGCGCGGGATCGTGCTGAGCTCCGAGCCCGGCGCAGGCTCCGTGGTGCTCGAAGGATCCACCGTCACGCTCGTCGTCGGCACCGACCCGTCGCCCCAGAGCCCGACCCCGACGGCCACACCCTCACCCGACCACTGATCGACCCGCCCAGCCGGGCACGCACCTTCCGCTGGACGACACCGCCGTCGACGGCGCCCTTCGCCTTCGCCATCACGGAGCCCATGACGGCACCCATGTCCTTCATGGAGGTAGCCCCGGTGGCAGCGATCGCCTCCTCGACGAGGGCATCGACGGCCTCGTCGGACAGTGGCGCGGGTGCGTACTCCTTCAACACCTCACGCTCGGCGCGCTCCTTGTCCGCCAGCTCCTGCCGGCCGGCTCCCTCGTACGCTTGGATCGCTTGGCTCCGCTTCTTCATCTCCTCACCCGCCACCTGACGGACCTCGTCGTCGGAGAGCGGGTGCAGGACGTCCTTCTCGCGGTTCGTGACGCTGGCCGACAGCATCCGGAGGGTGCTCAGTCGGAGCTTGTCGCCCCCTTTGAGCGAGGACGTGATGTCGGCTGCGATCTGCTCTTTCAACGAACCGGCCACCCGTAGACTCCCTTCCCGTGTTCCCCGCCCTCGCGCTCGCGGTCCTCGGGCTCGGCGCGTGCTGCGTCGTGTGGGGCGTCGTCGTGGAACGCTCCTGGTACCGCGTCGTGCGCTACCGGCTCGCGCTCCTGCCCCCCGACGGTCCTTCGAACCTCACGGTACTCCACCTGTCGGACCTGCACTTCGTTCGGAGCGACCCCAAGAAGGCCCGCTTCCTCCGCTCGCTCCCGCAGCCCGACGTCACCGTGGTGACGGGGGACTTCCTGGCCGAGCCGGACGCGGTCGAAGCCGCCGTCGAGGGCGTGCGCGCCGTTCGTGGTCGCCTCGCCTCCTGGTTCGTCCTGGGATCGAACGACCACTTCGAGCCCAAGCCGCTGAACTACTTCGCCTACTTCCGGCGGCGGCGGAAGCACCGCCGCGCGACCCGTGGCCGAGCGGCAGATCTGATCGCGCAGCTCCGTGACGACGGCTGGCAGGATCTGACGAACACCCGGCACGAGGTGAGGATCGACGGCCTTCCGGTCGAGCTCCTCGGTCTCGACGACGCGCACATCCGCTGGCACGACCTGCGGGTCGCACCTCGTCGCGCGCCGGAGCGGTTCGGGCTCGCGGTGATGCATTCGCCGGACTCCGCGCCGGAGACCGCGGCGCTCGGGTACGACCTCATGGTCGCCGGGCACACGCACGGCGGTCAGGTGCGGATCCCAGGCGCCGGCGCTCTGGTGACCAACTGCTCCATGCCGCGACGGCTGGCTTCGGGCTTGATCCAGATGGGACCGGCCGTCCTCCACACTTCACCGGGCCTCGGGACCAGCAAGTTCGCACCGTTCCGGTTCTGCTGTCGGCCGGAGGTCACCATCCTCGAGCTGTCGAGGCGACCCGCGGGGCAGGCCGCGCCGTCGGCCCGCTAAACTGCACCTTCCGGGACGTAGCGCAGCTTGGTAGCGCGCAGCGTTCGGGACGCTGAGGTCGCGGGTTCGAATCCCGCCGTCCCGACCGGAGAGTTCGGGGCGGGTCGCGGTTCGCGACCCGCCCCGAGACCCTCAGGCCACCACGAGGAACGCCTCGGCACCGACGAGCCTTCTCCGAACGCCTGTTCGGATCGTGTTTGACGGCCTTCCGATCGAGCGGCTAGGGTCTCCGACCGGAGGGCTCGGGAAACCGAGCCTTCGGCCTATCCAGACCATGCGGAGGACGATGCGTAGCGGCCCCACGAGGACTACGCGGCTCGCAGTAGCCGCCCTCATCGTCATCCCCACCGTCGTCCTGTCCCTCGTCACCGCCAACGCCGCTCCCACCGAGCAGCAGGTCGCCACCGCCAAGGCGCGTCTGAGCCAGCTGAACCACGAGCTCGAACAGGCGATCGAGCGGTACAACGACGCCGAGCTCAAGCTCCTGAAGACCCAGGGCAAGCTCACGATGGCGAAGGCCGAGAAGGCCGCCGCCGAACGAGATGCGGCGGCCGCGCGCACACGGCTCTCCGAGCGGGCCGTGGCGGCGTACACAGCGATGGGCAACCAGATCGACGGTCTCCTCGGCGCCGACAACTTCTCGGAGTTCTCCGACCAGCTCGAGTTCATGGGCGCGATCGCCCAGTCCGACGCCGAGCTCGCTGCCGCGGCCGACACGGCCGGTCAGCGTGCCGAATGGGCGGCGAACGATTACGCGGCGGCGGTCGGCGAGGCCAAGCAGTTCGTGGCGCAGATGCGCAAGGAGCGCTCCAACATCGAGGGCATGCTCGATGAACAGGCGGCCCTGTACCAGCAGCTGAACGCTGACTACCAGGACTACCTGGATGCCCAGCGCGCTGCGGCCACCGCGGCGGCGGCGGCCGAGAACGAGGCCGACGCGAACGACGGCCAGACCGGTGGCTCCGACGACGGGGGTGGGTGGGACGGCTTCGTCCCGGACCCGAACCTCTCCGGTGGTGAGATCGCGAAGCAGGCCGCGCTGTCGGTCCTCGGCACCCAGTACGTGTGGGGGTCGTCCGATCCCAACGTCGGCTTCGACTGCTCCGGGCTCACGGCCTGGGCGTGGTCGCAGGCGGGTGTCTCGATCTCACACTCCGCCGTGGGACAGTGGACGTCGCTCCCCCACATCCCGCTCTCGCAGGTCGTCGTCGGCGACATCATCTACTACGGCAACTTCGGACCCCACGTGGCGCTCTACATCGGCGGTGGCCAGATCGTTCATGCTCGGAACCCGAGCCCGAGCGGCGCGGTGCAGGTCAGCTCCATGTACGGCTACGACGAGCCCTGGGGCGCGGTCCGCGTCGCCTGACGTTCCTCGATCCGCGCCATCACCATCAGCGCACCTCCCGCCTCCAGCGGCCCCGGTAGGCTCGCGTCGGTGGAAGACCGACGTGCGCCCTCGGAAAGCTCGCACCGCGACCGAGTCCTCGTCTCGCGGCTCCGCGCCGGCGACGAGGCCGCCTTCATGGAGCTCGTCGAGAGCTTGGAGCCTTCGATGCGCCGGGTGGCCCGCATGTACGTGTCCACCGATGCTGTGGCCGACGAGGTCGTCCAGGATGCCTGGCTCGGGGTCCTCCAGGGTCTCGACGGGTTCGAGGGCCGAGCCTCCCTCCGCACCTGGATCTTCCGGATCCTCGTGAACATCGCGAAGACCCGGGGTCAACGCGAGGGCCGGAGCGTGCCGTTCTCCTCCCTCGCGGGCGACGACCTGGATCAGCCGTCGTGGGACCCCTCGTCGTTCCTGGGACCGGAGGCAGAGTCGTCCGGGCACTGGTCCACGCTCCCGTTCGACTGGCGGGGGATCCCGGAGACGCGCGCCACCGAGGCCGAGACGCTCCGCGCGATCGGCGAGGCCATCGACGTCCTCCCGCCCATGCAGGCCGAGGTGCTGCGGCTGCGCGACGTCGCCGGATGGTCGTCGGAAGAGGTCCGTAACGCTCTGGGGCTGACGATGACCAATCAGAGGGTGCTGCTGCACCGGGCTCGCGCGAAGGTGCGGGCGGCCCTCGAAGAGCACTTCCGAGCGGTGAGCCGGGCTTGAGGGAGCTGGGCGTGAGGGAACGGGCATGAGCGAACCGGATGGCCTCACCTGCCGCGAGATCGTGGAGCTGATCAGCGCCTACCTCGACGACGCGCTCCCGAGCGATCTCCGGCGCTCGGTCGAGTCGCACGTTGCTAGCTGCGATGGATGCCGCATCGTGCTCGAGGAGTTCCGCGACACGATCCGGATGACGGGGATGCTGACCGAGGCGCAGCTCACGGACACCCAGCGAGCAACGGTGCTCGAGGCGTTCCGCGGATGGCGGGGCGCCGGAGCAGCCGAGCAACGAACCTAGGACCCGGGAGCGGGTCGCGACGGACCTTCCGGCGACCCGCCGGACAGGAGCGCGTCGAGATCCGCCAGGCGCACCTTCGCCTGCTGGACGAGGGCGTCGTTGCCGATGGCCTCGGCTTCTCGTATCGCCTCGTCGAGCAGATCGGCGGCTTGCTTCGCGCGCTGGTCGCCCCGGGCCGGCGTGGCGTACTTCAGCTTCTCGTCCGCCTTCACGATCAGTTCGAAGATCTCCTGAGGTTCCATCACTGATGCTCCTCCGCTCCGGTCCGCTCGAGGTAGCCACGGATCTGGATCGCGACCGCAGCACCCTCGCCCACCGCGCTCGCCAACTGCTTCGTGGAGCCCGCGCGGACGTCACCTGCCGCGAACACGCCCGGCATGCTCGTCATGAAGGTGGCGTCGGTCCGGATGAACCGTCGCTCGTCCAGCTCAACGACACCGTCGAGGAACGCGGTCGTGGGATCGAGGCCCACGAACACGAAGACGGCTGCCGGGTGGTGCTCCTCCGGCTCACCCGTCTGCCGGTCTTCGATCACCACGGTGCCGAGCTTGGAGCTCCCGTCGTCCTTCGCGCGGAACGCCTTCACGGCATGGCCGAGCTCGATCCGCATCTTCGGATGGTTGCGGACCTTGTCCTGCAGCAGCTTCGACCCGCGCAGCTCTTCCCCGGACTCCACCACCGTCACGAGATCCGTGAACTGGGTCAGGAACAGGCCCTCCTCGAGACCCGAGTTCCCGCCCCCGATCACCATGAGCTCCTGGGAGCCCTTGTAGAACGGCCCGTCGCAGGTGGCGCAGAAATGGATGCCGCCACCGATCAGGTCGTCCTCACCGTCGGCGCCGGTCCTCCGATACGACGACCCGGTTGCGAGGACGACCGCCCTCGCGTGGTAGTGGTCGCCGGTGGCGGTCGCGATGTCGAGCCCTTCGTCGTCCGGCGCGAACCCGGTCACGGAGACCGCCTGGAGCATCTCGACCCCGTAGCGTTGCGCCTGTTTCACGAATCGTTCCGCGAGCTCCGCGCCGCCGATCCCATCCGGGAACCCGGGGTAGTTGTCCAACCGCTCGGTGACGCCCGCCTGGCCGCCCAGCCCCTTCGAGTCGATCACGAGCGTGTCGAGGTTCTCGCGCGCCGCGTAGATGGCGGTGGTCAGGCCCGCCGGTCCGCCCCCCACGATGACCAGGTCGTACACGTGCATGCTCGCCATGCGCGCGAGGCCCAGCTTCTCCGCGAGCTCTTCGTTCGTCGGCTCGGACAGGTGCGAGCCGTCCGGGAACACGATCGTCGGGATGATCCGCTTGCCGTCGTTGCGGTCCTCCACCAGCTGCTGGAGATCGTCGCGACCGTCGATGTCGTGCCAGAGGTAGTGCACGCGCTGATCCGCGAGGAACCTCTTCGCGCGCCGGCAGTCGGGGCACCAGCTGGCTCCGTACAGATCGATCGGATCGACGTTCTCCTCGGGCATCGCCGCTCGCTCCTCCTGGTCGCTCCCCTGCGCTCCGTGCATCGGACGAGCCACCACGTTACAGATGCCGCCACGGCGTCCGGCCGGAGGATCTTCCGGGAACGGATGGCGAACGATGCGGCGGGCCCCTAGCGCCGGCAGGTCGTCACGCACGAGGCTCGTCGGGCGACCGCCGTCGGGCCGAACCTCCTTCCGGAAAGCAGGTGCAGATGCCAACCGACCTCCCCACGACCGACGCCGAAGCACGTTCCTTGGTCCGTCGCACGTTCGATCGACAACCGGAAGCCGGCTTCACCGCGGATCAGCTGGCGGGCGCGCTCGCGCTCCCGGTCGCGACCGTGCAGGCCGTCCTCATGGACCTGGTCGCGGTGGGGCTGGTCACCCGCCTCGACGACGAGTACGTCTCGACGCTGCCGATCGACGAGCGCTAGCTCCTCAAGCGAGATCCGCGACGGCGTCGGCCTCGTCGACGATCCCGTGGCCGTCGGCGAGTCGGTCGAGCCACACAGAGGGGATCACGGCGGCGCCGTGGCACGCGCCCAGCAATGCACCCGCCACGGCGCCGTTGGTGTCCGTGTCCCCGCCCAGCGCCACGACGGCGCGCAGACCGTCCTCGAACCCTCGCTCCTCACCGACGACCTGGAGGGCGATCCCGGCCGCGAAGAGCGTGAACCCCATCTCAGGTCCGTCGATCGAGCGCTCCCGGCCGGCGTGATCCACCAGGTACTCGAGCTCCTCGGCGCCGGCGAGCCCTCCGCATGCGGACACGGACGCGATCACCGCGTCGCGCGGGGCCTCACCCCGAACGAGCGCCGCGGCCGCGAGGGTCACCGCCAGGCAGGCCGTCCGGCAGCGCTCGTCCCAGTGGGTGAGCTGTGAGAGGGCAGGGGCCTCGACGTGGAGCCGGTCGGGTGCACGTGCGCGCGCCACCCCGAGCGGCGCGCAGTACATCACGGATCCGTTCCCGGCGCTCACCTCCGGACCGCGCCGGTCGAAGACCGCGCGGGCCGGCTCGGCGGTGCCGCGCGCCGCCTCGGCCAGCGCCGCCCGGGTCTGGTTCCCCACGTCGGGCGGCCCCGTTGCCAGCCACGCCAGGTGGCGATCGAGCACGTCGGCCAGCACGAGCTCGCCTCCGTGCTCGATGAGCGACCGCCACAGGTTCCGGGCCATCGCCGTGTCGTCGGTCCACGAGCCCGGCGGCCGTCCCATCCACGGCAGCTCGAAGGCGGGGACCGGATCGGGGACGTCGCGGGCACGGCGGAACTCGAACGGGGCTCCGAGCGCATCGCCGATCGCCAACCCGAGGATCGAGCCGATCGCTCGTTGCCTCGGGTCGCTCACGCCCGCATGCTAGCGACCGTGAGCGACCGCCCCGCCGGTCCCGAGTCCGGCTTCCGCATGGACGTCCTGGGCATCGCGCTCATGGTCGTCGGGGTCATCCTCGGCATCTCGACCCGCTTCCTCGCCCCCGACGCGGAGGCATGCCGTGGCGTGAGCGCGTGGGCCGCCCCCACCCTGGCGCTCAGCGTCTTGGCCTTCGGCTTCGGCTTCGCACGATGCCTCCCCGATCGTCCCCGACGCGGCGTGACGATCGCGATGGTGATCTTGATCCCGTTCGCCATCGTGCTGTCCATCGCAGCGATCATCGCTCGCCCCGAGATCCGTCCCGGCGATTGCATCTGAGCCGCCGGCGCGCATCTCCGCAGGTCACAGCCTTGGAACGTCTGGTAGCCTGGGCCCTCGTATGCAGAAGAACGGCCCCAAACACCGGACCTGTCGGCGCGTCGGCGCCCCGCTCTGCGGGCGACCCAACTGCCCGGCTGAGAAGCGACCCTACCCGCCCGGCCAGCACGGCCGCGGGCGCAAGCGCATCTCCGAGTACCAAACGCGGCTGCTCGAGAAGCAGAAGCTCCGCGCCATCTACGGCGTGAACGAGAAGCAGATGCGTCGCTACTACGAGAACGCCAACCGCCAGCTCGGGGTGACCGGCGAGGAGATGATCCGCCAACTGGAGACGCGGCTCGACACGGTCTGCCTCCGCCTCGGTTTCGCCCTCACCACGAGCCAGGCCCGGCAGCTCGTGTCGCACGGACACGTGTCGCTCGATGGTCGCCGGATCGACATCCCGAGCGCCCAGGTGAAGCCCGGTCAGGCCATCACCCTGTCCGACAAGGCACGGAACTTCGTGCCGGTCCGCGAGGCGCTCGAGATCACGGCCGACCCGCCCCCGTACCTCTACCGGAACAAGGACGAGGGATCGGGCACGCTCTCCCGGTACCCCGAACGCGACGAGATCCCGCTCCCGGTCCCCGTGGAAGAGCGGATGATCGTCGAGTTCTACTCGTAGCCGACGTCAGTCGTCCGGCGGCCGAAGTGCCGCGCGCACGAACGCCACGACCTCCTCCTCGCGGCGACGCAGCGACGTTCGGGCGTCATCCGCTCCCACGAACGACGACAGCACGCTCGCCTCGGTGAGCGAGCCGATCACGGCCGTGTAGAGCGTGAAGAGCAACAGGGCGGGGTCCTGCTTGCGGATCTGACCCGCGTCCATCCCCGCCTGGAGGAACTCGATCGCCCGGTCGCGGAGGGGGTCGAGGGAGCCCGCGAACCGGTGGAACGCGTCCGGGCCGAGACGGCCGGCCTCGCGGATGAACATCGGGAACTCCGGCCACTCCTCCGCGAGCGCGTAGACCGCCCTGATCACGCGTTCGGCTCGTTCACCCGCCTCGGCGGGACCTTCGAGCGCCGTCGCGATCTCCTCCGCCACGCGCTGGCCCGCGGCGGCGAGGCAAGCCTCGAGGAGATCGTCCTTCGTGGGGTAGTAGTAGAGCAGCGTCTGCTTCCGCACCCCGACGGCCTGGGCGATGGTGTCCAGCGATGCACCCTGGTAGCCCTCGCGACCGAACGCGCGGATCGCCTCCTCCACGATCGTGCTTCGACGCTGCTCGCCGCCGGTCCGCGGCATCGCCCCTCCTACTCCCAGGCCTTCGGTTCGCCGCGGCGCGCCACCGGCCGCATGCCCTCCCATGTCCGGCGCCATGAGGGCCCGGGCGGCCCCGCCAAGGAGGGCGTCTCGCCCCGCTCGGCCCGCTGCAAGGACTCCCACCAGGTGGTCCGGTCCTCATCGAACATCCGCGCGACCGCGTGCTGCATCCGCAGCGAGAGGGACTGATGCGTCTCACCCTCCTCGGCGTGGATCGGCGGCCCGTAGCGCATCGTGACCACGGGCCGACCCGGGCGCGGCCACCATTTGCCCTTCGGCATGGCCTGGTAGGCACCGACGATCGCGATGGGCACCAACGGCACGCCGAGCTCGAGCGCGAGGCGGGACGTCCCGTGCCGGAAGCGCTGCAGGTGCCCGTCGGGCGACCTCGTCCCCTCCGGGAACACGACGATCGACCACCCCTCCTGCACGAGGGCTCGGGCCTTGTCGATGGCGCCCGTCCCTCCCCTGCCCCGATCGATCGGGAACGCGCCGTACACGAGCGCGGTGAAAGCCTGCCGCCACCACACATCGAAGAAGTAGTCGCGCGCCGCGCCGACGGCGGTCTTGCGCTGCCAGCGGTCGGGAAGCGTGCAGAGGATCAACGTGGCGTCCAGGTGGCTCGAGTGGTTCGAGAAGAAGAGCACGGGCCCGGACTCACCCTTCAGGTTGTCGAGACCGTAGACGCGGAGCGAGAGCTCGTTGCGCACGATGGGCTGCATGACGCCGTTGAGGATCGCCTGGCGGGCCGCGACCCCGGCCTCGCTCCGGGCCCAGTCGGTGGGGAACCCCTCGTCGAACGACTCCTCCACGAACGGCTCGGCCGAGCGCGGCACGAGCGGGCGCCGACCCCACCGGAACCCCCGGGCCATCTCCTTGACTTCGTCGCGTGCCTTCGACATGGCGGGCCTCAGTGCACGTCCGCGATCATGATCGGCGGCGCGTGGAAGTAGGTGATCGACGGCGACGAACCGACCGAGTCCTTCGCCATCTCGAGAGCGTCGCGGAGCGAATCCGCTCGACGGTAGCCGAGCCTGCTGACGCTCTTCGGCTCGCCGCCCACGAAGATCACGTCGCCGCAATGATCGCGGCCGTGCGCTCCCCAGTACCACATGTAGAAGGGATGCACGCCGTGGTACGCGTGCGAGGTCCGGTAGAGGTGGACGTACCAGGGGTCCGTTGCGTACCGCTCCTCGTACTTCGCCTCGATCTCCTTCGGATCGGTCGTGTCCGCCAGTACCTCTTCGAAGAAGTCGATGTAGCTGGGGTGGTGGATCGTGTGGAACTCCCAGGGCACGGGGTGATACAGGATCGCGACACCGCCCTCGCGGACCAGCGGCTTGTTCCGGTACATGTTGAAGAGGTACCCGAGCCCGAGGCAATGCACCAGGATCGGGTTGAGGATCGAGTTCACGTTGTACGGGCCGAGGTACGGCAGCCCGAAGATCGCGATGTCGGACTGACCCTGGACCTCGACCAGCTGCTGACGGTGGAGGTTCTCGAGCGTGCGCTCGTGCACGGCCTCCACCTCGCCCGCGTTGATCCCGGTCACCTTGTACGGCGCTTCGATCCGACGGTAGAACTCCCGGCGGACCCTCGGCGGTGCCAGGTCGTTGGCCTTCTTCGCGGCCACCATCAACGCCTGATCCTTGGCGGACCACTCCCACTCCCGCTTGTTGAGGAAGGACATCTGGGAGGGGAAGGTCTCGCTGTTCATCGTCGTCTCGATCTGGAAGATCTTCACGCCGTTGTCACGGAGGAACCGTCCCATCCGCGTGACGCTGTCGTTGATCGCTGAATGCCCTGCGCGCGGATCCATGTAGGACCTCGAGTGCAGCATCGTGTTCACGTTGTGGTGGTGCTTGAGACTCTCGTACCCGGCGAGTCCGACAGCTACGGATTTGTGCCCACCGTCCATGGCCACCAGGTTGATGTTGACGTAGACGATCAGGTCCGACTCCGCGGCGCGCGTCTGGATCTGGACGACCTCGCCCTGGTCCGTCCGGCCCATGACGGTCATGGCGTCCGCGTCCTCCGCATCCAGGTTGTAGAGGCTCTTCGGCCAGAAGGAGCGATACACGCGCTCGCCCACCATCCGGCGGATCTCGTCGGCGGTCATCCGACGATGCAGCGCGGTGGCCACCACGATCTCGAGGTCGTCGACACCCTTCTGCGCCGCCAGCTCGATCACGTGCTCCAGGATCCGCTGGCGGATGTCCGGGGTGACCATGGGTGGGAGCGGGATGGAGATGTCGTCCACGGCGATCGTGAGCTTCATCCCCGCGAACAGGAGCTCCGGGAGGGGTTCGGCATCGCCGATGGGCTCGAGCAGAGCACGACGGATCTGCGCGTTGAGGTCCTTGATCCCCGGCAGAGGATCGGGTGGATAGACGACGCGGGTCCCGAGGGGGAACCGCTGCAACCGGTACCCCTCGCCCTCGTGGACGAGCAGTGACGGCGTCCGTTCGTCGACCTCCAAGACGAATCCTGGCCTAGGCATCGGGTTCGGTCTCTCCTTCAGTCCTGCGGCGCGAACGCCACCTTGAACGTGCCGAGCTTGCCGGCGGACATCGCGTGGTCGATGGCATCTCGCCACCGGTCGAGCGGATACGTGGCACCCACCATGTCCGCCAGCATCGGGAGGTTGGCCGCCAGCTCCAGCGCGAGCTGGAACGCGTGCTTCTGGGAACCGTCGCGGAGCGTCTCTGTGCCGGTCGTGTACGCGCCCACCAGTTCGAGCTCGCGGAACCACAGCGGGGTCAGGTCGGCGCCGGCGCCGGGGATCCCGGTCACGACCACGCGGCCGCCGGCCCGCGTGGTCCGGAGCGCCAGGATCCAACGCCGAGCGCGACCCGGTGCATTCGATCGCGACGTCGACGCCGCCGAGCAGGAAGTCCTGACCTCGCTCGGGTGAGAGCTTCACGGCGCTCGCGTGCCGTCGGACGGATTTCACGGCGTGCTCCGGCCGAACGATCTCGTCCGCGCCCGCCAACCGCGCGGCGGCCCGTTGGCGCTCGTGCTTCGCCGCCACGGTGACACGACCCGCCGGCGTCAGCAGCTTGACCGCCAGGAGGGTCAGCAGGCCGACCGTTCCAGCTCCGACGATCAGGACCTCGCTCTCCGGCTGGAGGTCGGCACGGAAGGCGGCGTGGATGGCATCGGCCAGGGGCTCGATCAGGACCGCCGTTCGGTCATCGATGCCGTCGGGAACGGCCCACAGCTGCGACCTATGCGCCACCATCTGACGGGCCCACCCGCCGGACGTCTCGGCGCTGTAGCCGGTCTGGAGCGCCGGCCGCAGATGGCCGACCGTGACGCGGTCGCAACGGTTGGCCATGCCCACCGCACAGTTGGCGCACGGCGGGTCCTCGCCGCGGGCGGCGCACGCGAGCACGCTGGCGAGGACGACCCTGGTTCCGGCGTCAAGGTCCTCGCACCCGTCCACCAGCTCGCCGACGACCTCGTGGCCGGGGACGAAGGGCATCGAGACCAAGGGCGAGAAGTAGAAGGACGATCGGCCGGCGATGGTCGCGAGGTCGCTCCCGCAGATCCTGAGAGCACCGGCTTCACCCGCGCCCACCCCGTGCGGCCCCGCGGCGGCTCGGGGTCCTTCCGGTTGACCAGTCGGAGGGGCGCGAGGGGACCCGCGAGCAGCCCGGGTGCCTTCGTACCCACGGTGCGCGCACCCAGGTACCGGGCGGTTGAGCGGAAGTACTCGATGGCGAGCGTCGTCATCCCATCCTCACCTGGCCGCCGGCTTCGGGAAGCGCACCCTGGGCATCCCCTTCGACATCGCCCATTCCTCGATCGGCCACCGCCGGCGCCGCGCATGCCGGTACAGCTGGGAGTCGGGCGACACGGCAACCGGATGACCGACGGTGCGGAGCAGCGGCAGGTCCGAATACGAGTCCGCGTATCCGTACGAGTGCCGCAACCCGGCACCTTCCTGCAACGCGTAGCGCCGGAGCCACGCGGCGCGCGCCTCCCCCACCAACGGCGGTGCGGACATGAAGCCGGTGTAGCGGCCGTCGCGGACCTCGAGCTCGGCTCCGATCGAGCACATCGAAGAGAGGTGCGAGGACCCGGACGAACGGTTCGGCGGCCGCGGTGATGAGGATGGTGCGATGGCCGGCGGCACGGTGCTCACGGACGCGGCGGAGGGCGGCGGGCGAGGCCTTCTGCAGCATGAACTCGCCCACGTGGTTCTCGATCAGGGCGTCGACGCGCTCGACGGACGCATCCTCGTAGCGGCGGAAGAACGTCCGGAGGAAATCACCACGGTCCCGGCGGTCGGTCCGCAGGTACCCGGGGATTCCGCCCGAAGACCGACACCAGCTCGCTCGGCCACTCGTCCCGCTCGAGATCGGCGAAGCGCGTCCAGACGTAGGACTCGACGACGTTCGAGCTGATGATCGTGCCCTCCATGTCGAAGACCGCCAGCACGAGGTCGTCGTGTGGTCGGACCGAGACGCGCGGCTTCTCGCGATCCTTCGTGGAGAGCTCCCGGAGGCTCTGCGTCACCGCCGGGCAATGGACGTCTTGGAGGTAGTGACGCCAATCGATCGTGCCGGCGTCGAAGGGGAACCGCTGCTGGTCCTCTGCCGATATCGAGCGCCAGAGCCGGACGACACGCTCGTCGGTGTAGACGACCTCGGTCTCGGTGTACATGCCGTACAGGTCCGAATACCGCTTCACGAACTCCACCCGAGCTTGGTCACGATCCACCCGCGCGACCGCGTCGCGCATCCGCCTGGACTTCGGCAGGTGGGTCACGACCTTCTCGGCGACGTCGGTCAGCTGCTCCGCACGGCGGAGCATCGTCTCGACCGCAGCGGTACCGGGGAACTTCCACTCGGGGACCTTGTGCTCACCGCGCCCGCGCTCCGGCAAGGGGTGCGCCTCGAAGTACGCGCGAACGTACTCGTACAGCTCGAAGAACCGGAGCGGGTTCCGATCGCCGCTCGACACGTTGTAGTGGGCCGGGTCACCGGCGCGAGGTGGCGACGCCGCCACGGCGAGGATCACGTTGACCACGTAGTCCACGGGGATGAGATCGACGATGCCCTCGGGGATGCCGGGGAACTCGGGGATCTGACCCAGGCCGTAGGCCCGGATGATCGGATCCGCCATCTTGAAGCCGTCGATCCACCCGGGCGACGGATGCTCCAACGCCGATTCGATGATCGACGGACGGACGATCGACAGGGGCAGGTCTTCGGCGTGCGCGAGGTCTTCGACCGCACGCTCGCCGAGAGCCTTCGTGAACGTATACACGTCGGGCCATCCGAGTGTCCGAGCACGCATCCGGCCGTACTCCACGAGACGCTTCGTCACCCAGTCCTTGCGTCGTTCCTCCGCGTCCTGGGACACCGTGCTGGGTCCGGCGCGCGAGTGGTCCTTCGCGGCCTTCGCCATGAAGTGCTCGAGCATCTCGGGCTTGCGCGACTGCGCCTCGACGTCGCGTCGTGCCTGCAGCGCGAGGTCGGCCTCGAGCTCGTAGTCCACGCGGTGCTCGAGGGGACCCTCCGGGATCACCCCTTTCTGCACACCGGCCACGTACGCCGTGGAAACGTGGACGAGGTGGGGCCGGTTCCGCGCGATCGCCCCGCGGTAGAGGTTCCTGGCGCCCAGGAGGTTCGTCTGGAACCCCTCGTCGATGGGCGGATCGAAGCTCACCGTGGCGGCGGAATGGATCACGACGTCGATCCCCGCGGGGATGTCCGGCTCTCCGTGCGTGAAGTCGCCCTCGAGCACGGTCACCTGCCGGTCGAGCAGGGCTGCCAACGCCTCGTCCGATCCGTGTCGCGCCCGGAGGACGTCGAACGCGGGCTTCCTCAGGAGATAGAGGACGCGGTCGTGGGCGGAGGCCGATGGCTGCGATCGCACGAGCACCGTGACGTGCGTCTCGGGGAAGTCGAGGAGGAGGCGTTCCAGCACGACCTGACCGAGGAACCCCGTGACCCCGGTCAGGAAGATGGTCCGGCCGGCCAGGGCATCCACGATCGACCGATCGGCGGCGGCGCCTCCCGCTTCGTTCTCTACCACGCGGCAGATTATCCATATCTACCGGTTGGTAGACAAGTCCGGAGGACGCGGACCCGAACGTCGACCTCGGTCGCCCGCCGCCCTCTAGACTCGCGGCCCCATGGAGCTGTCCGAGTTGCACGGCACGATCCGCGAGACCTACCTCGCGCGCGACCTCGACCGGGGGGTGGACGCCACGTTCCGCTGGTTCACCGAAGAGGTCGGCGAGCTCGCGCGCGCCATCAGGAAGGGCGACCGGGAGAACCTCGTCCTCGAGTTCTCCGACGTCCTCGCGTGGCTCGTCTCGCTCGCGAACCTCACCGGCGTCGACCTCGACGAGGCGATCGCTCGCTACGCGCGGGGTTGCCCGAAGTGCGGCGCGCTGCCCTGCGTCTGCCCACGGTGACCCGGAGGGGCCGACCGCGTATCGTGGCCGTCCCATGACCCCGGATGTGCGCACGCCCGTCGACGGCGATCGCGAGGCGATGGCGAGGCTCTTCTCGACGTCGCTCAACCTCCCGTTGGAGAGGACGCTCGTCCGCAAGGACCGCCTGCCCCTCGAGGACATGCGGTGCGCGTACGTGGACGGGCAGGTCGTCGCCACGGCGGGCGAGTTCCTGTTCGACCAATGGTTCGGAGGGCAGCCGATCCCGTGCTCGGGCATCTGGGGCGTGACGACCGAGCCCGAGCGCCGTGGCGCCGGGCTCGCCACGGCCTGCGTCACCGACCTGCTGGATGGAGCCCGGCGCCGCGGCGACCCCCTCAGCGCGCTCTTCCCTGCCGTGCTCGAGCCCTACCGTCGGATGGGCTACGAGCTCGCGGGAACGCACAACGAGCATCGGGTGGCCCTCGATGCGCTCCCATCCGTCCCCCGGGGGGATCTCCCCGACGTCGAGCTCGTCGATCTGGATCGCGACCTCGCGGGCATCCGAGCGTGCTACCGGGAGTGGGTCAGGAGCCACAACGGTCCGATCGAGCCTCGCGGGGACGACCACTGGGCTCGTCGGATCCTGCACCGCCCGTGGGACGACACCTTCCGGGCGATCGTGGTCCGCGACGGCGAGCGGGTGACCGGGGTCGTCGCCTTCACCCGGACGCCGGAGCCGGCGGCGCACCTCGACGTGGCCTTCGGCATCGCGTGCGAACCGTTGGTCGCGACCGACCTCCGGGCGCTCCAGGCGCTCATCGCCTACCTGCGCGGGCATCGAGGGGTCGGACGGTGGGTGGAGTGGGTCGGCCCGCCGAACGACCCATTGTCGTTGTGGGTCGGCGTGCAGGAGGTCGACCTCGCTCGCCGCTACCGATGGATGCTCCGGCTCCTCGACGTTCCGGCCGCGTTCGAAGCCCGCGGCTACCCCGCCCTCGACGCGTCCGTCACGTTCCGGGTGGAGGATCCGATGTACCGCGACAACACGGGCCCGTGGCGGCTGACCGTCGAGCGAGGCGAACCGAGCGTCGAGCCGGCCGGTGACCACGACCGACGACCCATCTCGATCGGGATCCTGTCGTCCCTGTTCTCCGGCTACCTGCACCCGGTCGACGCTGCACGCTTCGGGTACCTGGACGCGGACGACCCGGTCGTGGAGGCCTTCGGCGACCTCCTCGCAGGACCCGACCCGTGGTGCCCCTTCTTCTTCTGAGGAGCTCGGCGTGAGCGACGTCACGGTGCGGCTGGCGAGGGCCGGCGATTGGCCGGCCGTTGCCGGGCTCCTGGTCGAGCTCGGCCGTGGCGTGGCCTCGGGGACCGCGGACGACGCCACGCACCAACTGCAGTTCGACGGACACATCCGTCAGATCGAGCACGTGACGCTCGTGGCGGAGGGCGAGGGGCGGGTCGTGGGCGTGATCGACATGGAGTACCACCAGCGCCTCGGTGACCACCGGCCCCAGGCACGGGTCCACGACCTCGTGGTGACGGGCTCGGCGCGTCATGCCGGGGTCGGGACCGCGTTGCTCTCCCGCGCCGAGGAGCTCGCTCGGCGGCGCGGCTGCTTCCGCATGGCCCTGGTCACCGCCGCGCGGCGGACGGACGCGGTGGCGTTCTACGAACGCGGCGGCTGGCAGGACTACGGCACCTGGTTCGTCAAGTCGCTGACCGAGGACGTGGCACCGAGCGGCGAGCCGCTCCGCGACGACACCTAGGGAGCGGCGCTGAGCCGCGTCGCCAGCGCGGCGAGCTGCTCCGGGTCCCCCGGCGTCATCTCCCACGGCTTCACGAGCCGGTCTCCCTCCCATCGCGGCAGCACGTGGAGGTGGAAGTGGAACACGTCCTGCCAGCCGGCCTTCCGGTTCGCCTGGAACAGCGTCAGGCCGTCTGGTCGGAGGCGCTCCAGCATCGTGAGGGAGACGTCGTGGACCAAGGACCACATCGCGCCTCCGTCCTCTGGATCGAGATCCCAGATGTCGTCCGCGTGCGCCTTCGGCACCACGAGGGCGTGTCCCTCCACCGCCGGGTTGATGTCGAGGAACGCCAGAGCACGATCGGACTCGGCGACCACGTGGCTCGGAGCATCGCCGGCCACGATCGCGCAGAAGATGCACGCGAAGGAAGACGTCATCACCGGAAGAGATGCTCGGCGATGTGCACCGCATCGAGCGCGGCACCCATCCGGAGGTTGTCCGCGCAGCTGAACACCAGGAGCGTGTCGTCGCGACCCGGCACCTGCCGGATGCGGCCGACGAGCGCTTCGTCGAGGCCGGCAGCCTCCAACGGGCTCGGGAACACGCCGTTCGCGGGATCGTCCATCAGACGCACCCCGTTCGCGCCGGCGAGGATCGCGCGCGCCTCGTCGACCGAGATCGGGCGAGCGAACTCCGCCAGGATGGACACGGCGTGACCGGTCACCACGGGCACCCGCACGGTGGTCGCGACCACCCGCAGGTCCGGAGCGTCGAGGATCTTCGGCATCTCTGCCATCACCTTGGCCTCCTCGCCCGTGAACCCCGATGGCTCGAACTCACCCACCTTGGCCACCACGTTGAACGCGATGGGCTTCGCGAAGAGGTAGCCGCGTGGCAGCGATGCGTGGTCGGGGTGGTTCAGCGACTCGGCATCGGGAGCCAGCTTCTCGACCTGTTCGATGAGCTCCCGCGTGCCGCGCCAGCCCGCACCGCTCACGGCCTGATAGCTGGAGAGCACGAGCGAGGTGCAGCCGGCCGCGCGGTGGAGCGGGCCGATCGGGAGCACCGCGGTGATCGTGGTGCAGTTCGGGACCGCGATGATGCCGGGGTGTGGCCACCCGTCGAGCGCCTCGGGGTTGACCTCCGGCACCGACAGCGGCACCTCGGCCCCCATCCGGAATGCGCTCGAGTTGTCGATGCAGAGCGTGCCCGCAGCTGCGATCGCCGGGAGATGCTCCCGGGACGCCGTGGCGCCGATGGAGACGAAGGCGACGTCGGCGCCACGTACCGCGCGAGGTGTCAGCTCGCGCACCTCATGCTCCTCACCTGCGAATCGAACGGTGCGCCCGGCGCTGCGCGCGCTGGCAAGGGGGACGAACCCATCGACGGGGAAGTTCCGCTCCTGCAGGATGCGGGTCATCTCCCGCCCGACGGCGCCTGTGGCTCCGAGGACGGCGACCTTCATGTCGGACCACAGTACCAACGGGGGCCTGCCGGACGGAGCTCATGTGCCGGAACACCGATCAGGTGAACCGCCACGAATCGACCAGGCGCGTCGCTTCGTCGACGCCGTCGGGCGGCGCGCCCTCCTCGTCGGCGATCTGCAACCGGAAGGCCTTACCCTCACGGATCACGACGATCTCGCGCATGAGGACCTCGGAGACCTCGGTGGAGACGCGGACATCCCATTCGAGCGTGGGCGACCCGGCGAGGTTGCCGCCCTCGACCTCGCCGAGCGCGAACCCCGCGAGCGAGTCGCTCTTCCGGATCGAGTCGGCGAACGCCTCGAGTGACCCGCTCTCGTGCTCGACCGCTTTGACCACGACCACGGTCGCCCCGTCCTGGTTCCGGAACACGTCCGCGCCGGCCTCCTCCTCGGACGCCGGGGACACGAGCCACCCCTCCGGGGTGTCCACGCAGTAGCCGAACGCCGCGGACTCGAACGTCGCTTCGTGGCACGGACCGCTCCCGAGGAGCATCTCCACGACGAATCCCGCGGTGACACCCACCGCGAGGAGTCCCGCTGCCACGAGCGCCTTCCTGCTTCCCGAACGCGCCGCCGAGGGTGGCGGCGGCGGCAACGGCGGGCCCACCTCCGGTGGCGGTGGCAACGGATCGACGGGCGCCGACCGCGCGCCCGGCACCGCGTCGCGCTCGCGGCTCATGCGTCGATGATGGGCTCAGGCGTCTGATGCGTCCAGGCCGAACCGTGTGTGCACGGCCCGGAGGGCGCGCTCCGCATCGTCGCGGCGGATCACGCACGAGACGCGGATGGGTGACGTGGAGATCATCTCGATGTTGATGCCCTCGGTGGCGAGGACGTCGAACATGTCGGCTGCGACCCCCGGGTGCGACTTCATCCCTGCGCCGACGAGCGACAGCTTCGCGATCCCGTCATCCACGTTGAAACCTCGGGCGGCGATGTCGGCGACCAATCCCTCGAGGGCACTCTGGAGCCGAGGGAGGTGCTCACGTGGTGCGGTGAAGGAAACATCGGTCGTGCCGGCATGCGACACGTTCTGCACGATCATGTCCACGTTGATGCCCTCGGCCGCGATGGCCTTGAAGATCGAGGCCGCGACGCCCGGCCGGTCCGGCACCGCATCGATCGTCACCTTCGCTTCGTCGACGTCGACCGCGGTACCGCTGATCAGAACGCCTTCCATGCCTTCGGCCATGTCGTTCGCTACCTCCTGGACCCAGGTCCCGTCTTCGTCCACGAACGACGACCGGACGTGGATGCGCATCCCGTGGCGGCGTGCCACCTCGACGGAGCGCGATTGGAGCACCTTCGCTCCCGCCGCCGCCAGCTCGAGCATCTCGTCGTAGCTGATCACGTCGACCTTGCGCGCCGCCGGGACCAACCGCGGGTCGGCGGTGAAGATGCCGTTGACGTCGGTGTAGATCTCACAGACCGCGGCGCCGACCGCGCCCGCCATCGCGACCGCCGTGAGATCCGAGCCTCCGCGCCCCAAGGTCGTGATCTCGTATTGGCTCGACAACCCCTGGAACCCGGCCAGCACCACGACGTTCCCGGCGTCGAGCGCCTCGAGGATGCGCTTCGGCCGGATCTCGACGATCTTGGCGGCGCCGTGCTGCGTGTCCGTGATGATGCCGGCCTGCGAGCCCGTGTAGCTGGCGGCCCGGCACCCTCGTGCGTTGATCGCGATGCCGAGCAGCGACATCGCGATGCGCTCCCCCGCGGTGAGCAGCATGTCCAGCTCGCGCGGGTCCGGCATCTCGGTGATGACCTGCGCCATCTCGAAGAGATCGTCGGTCGTGTCACCCATGGCCGACACGACCACGATCACGTCGTTCCCCGCTTCCCGCGTGCGCACGACACGGTCGGCGACCGCCTGGATCCGCTCCACGGATCCGACGGAGGTGCCGCCGTACTTCTGCACGACGATGGGCATGCGGCGCGGGCTCCTGTTCTCCGGGACCGGTCGAGTCTACCGAGGGCTACGCTCGCCCCCGTGAGGCGTGGCGTGTCACAGCCGAGGCAGGGAGCGGCATGGTCGGGTCGACCAGACGGATCCGCGCTCCACGCGGACGCCGTCGGAGAGGGGATCGTGCCGGACGAGCCGACCGACGCCGAGCTGCTCACCGCCTCGGGAGCCGACCCCGCGGCCTTCGTGGAGGTGTATCGCCGCCACGCGGAGGATCTCCTCCGCTACTTCGCACGGCGCACCCTCGACCCGGAGTCGGCGGCAGAGCTCACGGCCGAGACCTTCGCCGAGGCGTACGCGTCGCGCGCGAGCTACCGGGACACGGGGGCGAACGGCGTGGCGTGGTTGTACGGGATCGCGAGGCACCAGCTGGGCCGGTACTTCCGGCACGGCCGGGTCGACGCCAGAGCCAGGGCGCGGCTCGCGCTCCCGCCACGAGCGCTCCCACCGGAAGACTTCGAGCGCATCGAGGACCTGATCGACTTCGCGCCGATCCGCACCGCCCTCGCGGAGGCGCTCGAGACGCTCGGGGAGTCCCAACGCGAGGCGCTGCGGCTGCGGGTGATCGATGGCCTCCCGTACCCCGACGTCGCGGCCCGGCTCCACTGCGGCGAGGCGGTGGCGCGCCAGCGGGTGAGCCGGGGGCTGCGACGCCTGGCGCTGGTCCTGCAGGAACGCGGGCTCGAACCCGTCGCGGAGGTGGAGTGATGGAGACCCAGATCGAGTTCCTCCGCCAGCTCGAAGCCGATCTCGAGTATCCTCGCCGACGACGAGATGTCCGGAGGCACGCGAGGTCGGCGTGGCCGCGCCCGACGGCGTCGGTGGGCATGGTGGTCGGGCGCGGCCGCCGCCCTGCTGGTGCTCGCGACCAGTGTCGGGTGGCTGAGCCAGACGGAAGTCGCGAACCAAGCCCTGCTCGTCCGTGACGGGGCTCCACGTGACGCCCCCCTCCTACCCACCGACGAAGCGAACCAGCGCGGCCTCGTCGGCTCGGGGAACCAGCCAGCCCCCAGCCCCTCGCAGGCGCCCGGCACCGGCTCGAGGAGCCCGGCGGACCTCTCGAAGATCGTCCGGGATGGCTCGCTGGCGATCGTGATCCCCGACGGCACCTTCGACGAGCGCTACCGCCAGGTCGTGGCGATCGCCGAGCGGGCGGGCGGGTTCGTCCTGTCGGGCGAGACCCGAGGCGACGACAGCGGGGCCCTCGTCCTGCGCATCCCCGCCGACCACCTCGACGAGGCGTTCCTCGCGATCCGGGCGCTCGGTGAGCCGGTGGCGTCGAACCTGAAGGGCGAGGACGTCACCGCGGAGTACGTCGACCTCCATGCTCGGCTGAGGATCGAGCGCGCGGACCGAACCTTCCTCCTCGGCCTCCTCGGACAAGCCGACACCATCGGCGAGTCGCTCACCGTCAAGCGCCAACTCGACGACGTGCAGCTCGAGATCGAACGCCTCCAGGGGCAGCTCCGGTTCCTCGAGGATCAGGTCGCGGAGTCCACCCTGAAGGTCGATCTCCGCGAGACGAGCGCCGACGCTTCGGCCGTCGAGACCGACGACGGCGTGGCGAACCCGAGCCTCGGGACCGCGCTCGATCGCGCCGTGCAGGGGTTCCTGAACGTCATCGCGACCACGCTGATCGGCCTGGGCTACCTGCTGCCGATCGCGGCGCTCGGCGGCCTGGTCTACGTGGTGATCAGGCTGGTTCGGCGTCGCGGTCGCGCAGCCAGTTGAGGGCGCGGACCCGCTCGGCGCTGATGGAGGCGAGGGCGGCGTCCTCTCCCCCCGCGTCCTCGGTGGCGGCGAACCACGCGTCGGCCTCCTGCCACGCCGTTTCCAGCTCATCGGTCCCGCGCAGCCGGCCGGCCGCACGGAACGACGAGACGCTCCCGTAGGCCTCGATCCGCTCGTTCAGCACGGCCACCTCGAACTCATCGCCGAACGACGGCAGCTCCGCGACGTGCTGGAGCGACCAGAGCAGGACGCCCATGGATTCCTTGCGCCACATACCATCGACAACGGCCTGGTGCGGCCAGGAGCCGGATGCACCTTCGAGGAGTCGGCGCTCGAGGTCGGTGACCGCCTGGGTGAGCGACTCCCGAACCAGCCAGCGATCGGTCTCCGTCCGAGCGCGCTCGGCCTGCGCGAACCGGCGTGGATCGTCTCCGAACTCTCCGAGCGCGAGCTCGATGGTTGCTCGGCGGCTCACGGCGTAGAGGACGAGGGCGCGATCGGACACCTCGAGGGTCGACGGCGACCCCGTCATGAGGGAACGGGGAGGTCGAGCGTGCGTCGCAGGAAGTCGAGCTCGGCCAGGTACCGGGCGACCACGAGGTCGCCGCTCCCGCCCATGTGAGAGGCGTTCGGGAGCAGCACGAGATCGTGAGCGATCCCCCCTTCGAACAGCCGGGCCGACATCTGCAGCGTGTGCGCGGCCACCACGTTGTCGTCGGCGAGGCCGTGGATCAGGAGCAACGGCCGTCGGAGCTCCGACGCGAAGGAGATCGGCGAGCTGACCCGATAGGCCTCGGGTTGTTCGAGCGGCATACCGAGATACCTCTCCGTGTAGTGCGTGTCGTAGAGACGCTGGTCGGTGACGGGCGCACCGGCGACGGCCGTGTGGAAGACATCGGGCCGGGTGCACACGGCGAGCGCCGACAGCATCCCCCCGAAGGACCATCCGCGGATTCCTACCCGATCCAGATCGAGGAACGCCCAGCGTTCAGCGGCGGCGTGGAGGCCGTCAACCTGATCCTGCAAGGTCACGGAGAAGTCCAGGTGGACGGCCCGGTCCCATGCCGCCCCGCGGCCGGGGGTGCCGCGACCGTCGATGACCAGCACCGCGGCGCCCAGACGGTCGGCGAACCACTGGGCCGGCCGGTAGGCGCCCCGGGTGTGCCGCACCTCCGCATGGTGCGGTCCGCCGTAGGGACTCAGCATCACGGGGACGGCCTCGCCCGGCTCTCGGCCGCCCGGCAGGAGGAGCGCCGCGCGGAGCCGACGTTCGCCCAGGACGGCATACGACGGAAGCGGGTCGACGACCGGGTCTTCGACGCTCGACCCGAGCGTGACCTCGACGCCAGCAGTGTGCCGCACGGTGACGGTGGGGTGCTGGTCGTCGACGGCGGAGGACTTGATGACGGTCACGGGTCCGGCCACCGCCGCGACATGATCGCCCGCCGTGGTGGTGACCCGCTCGGGTACCGTGCCCACCGACACACGGAAGACGTGGCCCTCGGTGGGATCGTCCTCCCAACCGCGGAACCAGACCGTGTCGCCATCGGTCCCGATGACGGTGTCCACCTGGATCGAGACGGGGGTCGCCACGGCGCCACCGATGGAGATCCGGCGGCGATCGTCGACGTCCGACGTCACGACGAGCGTGCCATCGGCGAGCCGGTCCGGCGAGCCGTCCACGAGATCGACCCAGGCAGGATCGCTGTCGTCGCGGATGGCAGCCGTGCTCCCATCGTCGCCTGCCTCGAGGATCTGCGTCCGCCGCTGATCGCGCGACTGGACCAGCAGGGTGAGCGGCGAGCTCGCATCCCAGCGGACGGCGGCGAGGTACTCGAACGCCGTTCGATCCCAGACGATCTCGGTGGCGGAACCGCTCTCGACATCGAGCACGTGGAGCGTCACGTCGGCGTTGGAGGTGCCCGCCTGCGGGTAGCGGATGGGAGACGGCTCGGCGGCCGGTGACGTGGCGTCCGCGATCCACCAGGTCTGCACGGGGCATTCGTCCACCCGGCAGGCCGCGATCTGGGTTCCGTCGGGCGACCACCAGAACCCGCGCATCCTGCCCATCTCCTCGGCCGCGGCGAAGTCGGCGAGCCCCCACGAGACCTCGGGTTCGGCGTCGCTCGCGACGACGCGCGCGACGCCTCCGATCTCCTGCACGTGGAGATCGCCGTTCACCACGTAGGCGACCTTCTCCCCGTCGGGAGAAGGTCGCGGGTCATCGGGGATGCCGGGGGTGTGCAGCTCCTGCACACCCCCGCCCTCGGCGAGCTCCACGACGAACAGCCGGCCCCGCTCGACGAAGGCCGCGACGGTCACATCGCGGTCGCACGCGTACGCCACCACACCGCCCGCGCGCTCTCGAGCACGCTCGCGGCGCGCTCGCTCGGCCGGCGTCAGACCCGGAGCATCCTGCTCCGGTTCGTGATCGCCCGGAGCGAACACGAGCCGTTCCCGCCCGGCTGTCACGTCGAACACCCACAGCGCATGGACGGGGTCGTCGCCGGCCGGCGATCGGAGGAACACCACGCGCTCGCCACCGGGAGCGACCGTGACGTTCCGAGGGATGCCCAGGGTGAAGCCCTGGGTCCTGGCGCTCTGACGAGGGAACGCGACATCCTCCGGATGTCGCTCCGCGAGCGGATCCGTCACATCTCCCTCCGGCCCTCCAGGGCCTGGGACAGCGTGACCTCGTCGGCGTACTCCAGATCCCCTCCGACGGGGAGCCCGCTCGCCAAGCGAGTCACGCGCACCCCCGCGGGCTTCAGCATCGCGGCGACGTACATGGCGGTCGCGTTGCCCTCGAGGTTGGGGTTCGTAGCCAAGATGCACTCCGTCACGTGATCCCGCTCGACACGATCGAGCAGCTCCTGGACGCGGAGGTCCTCGGGACCGATGCCATCCAACGGGCTGATGGCACCCCCGAGGATGTGGTAGCGACCCTTGTGGAGGGAGCTCTTCTCGATGGAGGCCGCGTCCTTGGGCTCTTCGACGACGCAGAGCACGGTGCGATCGCGGCTCTCGTCGCGGCAGATCCTGCAGAGGTCACCCTCGGCGACGTTGCCGCATTCCCGGCAGAAGGCGATGCGATCCTTCGCGGTCACGATGGCCGCCGCGAGCCGCTTCGCATCGTCGGGCGGCTGCTTCACCAGCCAAAAGGCGAGGCGTTGCGCCGACTTCGGGCCGACGCCCGGGAGCCGCGCCAGCTCGTCGACCAGGTCCTGGATGGGCCCCTCGTACACGCCTACTCCTCAATCTCGCCGACCGGCGTCGCGCCCAACATCTCCTGCACGCGCCGCAGCGCCTCGGCTTCGTCGGGTGCCTCGTCGTCGTCGACCAGCTCGACGACATGCTCGCTCGCCGGCTCCCGGGATTCACGGACGACACACACGATCTGCGGCGAGACCCCGAAGAGATCGTTCAGCGCCTGCCTCAGGACGTCCTGACGGTCCATGACGCGCTGCACGCCGAACCCGCCGCTCGGCGGGAAGGCCAGCTCCAGCGTGGAGCCGTCGAAGGAAGCGGGGGTTGCGGGCTCCAGGAGGGCACGGAGCACCGGCTGGGGCCGAGCCATCTGACCCAGGTGGTCGAGCAACGACGCCCACGAGCGGCGCAGCATGATGACGTCGACGGAACCGGCGTCGGCGGCATGCGGGACCGGCATCTGCTGCGCCGGAGCACCATCTGCACCTGCAGCCGCGGGCTCGGCGGGCGGCTCGGTCGCAGGGCGGGTCGTGACCACCTCGTCCGTCGTCGGGAGCTCGGGAGGCGACGCCACGTGGGTGACCGGCGCCTGGGCAGCAGGCGGCCGGCCGGCCGCCTGCTCCTCGGCCGCCTGCTCCTCGGCGACGGGCGCCGGGGTGCCGGCCGCCCCGTGGTCCGGGATCGCCGCGCCGGGGGACAGGTTCGCCAAGCGTTCGAGGCGCTCGAGCCGGGCAACGACACCCGCGGGCGTGGGGTCGGTCTCGGGCACGCAGGCTCGAACCAAGGCGAGCTCGAGCGTGATCCGCGGGCTCGTGGTCCAGCGCATGTCGTTCTGCGCGGCGAGCAGCAGAGCGATGAAGCGCCCGAGCTCCGCGGTCGAGAACTTCTCGGCTTGCTGACGGAGCGGCTCGTACGCGTCGGCCGGGATGTCGAGCAGGTCCTCCTGCCCCGGCGCGGTCTTCACCAGCAGGAGGTTGCGGAGATGCGTCAGGGCATCGGCGGTGACGTGCCGGAGGATCCTGGCCGTCCTGGACGAGCCGGCCGACCACGGCGAAGGCCCCATGGACGTCGCCGATGGCCACCACGTCGGCCAACTCGTGGTGGATCTCATCGCGCGGAGCGCCGAGGAGCGCGCGGACCGCGGCGTCGTCCACCGTGTTGCCGCCGAGCACCGTTGCCTGGTCGAGCAGCGACAGGGCGTCCCGCGCGGACCCTTCCGCCTGTCGCGCGATGGCGTCGGCGGCCACCGGGTCGAGCGCGACGCCCTCCGCCTCGGCGATCGAGCGCAGGTGGGCGGCGAGATCCTCCATGGTGAGTCGCCGGAAGTCGTACCGCTGGCAACGCCCGACGATGGTGGCCGGCATCTTGTGGGGCTCGGTGGTGGCGAGCACGAAGCGGACCCCCGACGGCGGCTCCTCGAACAGCTTCAGGAGCGCATCGAACGCCTCGCGCGACAGACGCTGTGCCTCATCGATGATGTAGACCTTCTCCCGGCCCGCCATGGGTGCCGTGGACGCCTTCTCGCGCAGGTCCCGTGCATCATCCACACCGCCGTGGGAAGCCGCGTCGATCTCGACGACGTCGACGTGCGTGCCCTCGCGGATGGCGACGCATTGGACGCACGTGTCGCAGGGTTCGGCGGTGGGTGCCCGCTCGCAGTTCACCATCTTGGCCAGGATCCGCGCGGTGGAGGTCTTGCCGGTTCCCCGCGGCCCGCAGAACAGGAACGCGTGATGGAGACGCCCCTCACGGATCGACCCCGTCAGCGCCCGGACCACATGGTCCTGGCCGATGAGGTCGGCCGGCGTCTGCGGTCGGTACCGCCGGTAGAGGGCCTGATGCGGCACGACGTCGGCCGGCACGGCGACGGCCTCCGCCTCTGGGTGCTCCACCTCGTCCTCCGCCACGCATCCTCCCGACCGCATGAGATGGCCGTGCACCCGCCATCGACGCCGTGAGACTCGAGTGCTACCGAGCGCGGCAAGCTCCAGCCAGGCGAGCCCACGGCACCCGCCGGGAACCGCTTAGGGCTGCTGCGTTCCCGCCCTGACCCGGTTCGCGGTCCGACGTCGCGTGGGACCCGGCCTTCAACGCCCCGCGCCGAGGGCGACCTCGGGCCTCGCGGGCCTCCGGCGGGGATTCAGCCCCGCATGAGCGGATCTCGGGTACAGGGCACCGCTAGCTCCCCGCCTAGCACGGCCTCCGCGAGTATACGGGCCGCCTCCGACGACGGATCAGGCCCGCGGGAGGGGAACCGTGGTGCTCGTCCGCTGCGTCGAAGGCCGTGTCGAGACCGACCGGTCCGACGCGGTCGACCAGAGCCCGCGCCTCCCGCGCGACGCAACGGCTCGCGCCCCGTGCGCGAGGTGGAAAGGACGGACGACATGCGCACTTCCCTGCGAGCGACGATCGCGATCGTGACGGCGCTCGGCGTACTGCTCGTGGCCGCGGTTGCCGGTGCCCACACCCCCCGGCAGGCCAGCAGGTCCGCCTCGGAACATGGCGGAGGAGGGGCCGCTGCGATGTGCATCGAAGGGGTCCCTGACTGCAACGACACGCCCGGGATCCCGGACGGTGACGCGGTCCCCGGCTGGGACGGCGGGGGGGACCCGCCCAACACCGGGCTCCCCGGTGACGACGGCGTCGCCGAGGAGCCTCCGTGCGGCGTGGAGATCGTCGAGGGCGAGGGTCCCGACGGGACGGTCTCGTACTCACCATGTCTCGGCGAGGATCCCATCCCGACCGAGCCGCAGCCGCAGATCGTGGAACCCACACCGGGGATGTCGAACGTCTTCCCACGCTCCTTCGACACCGCAAGCGTGGGCGACGACGGCCGTACCATCACGATCGACTTCTGGGCCGGCATCGAACCCTGCTCCGTGCTCGACCACGTCGACGTGGCGTACGGCGACCACGAGGTCACGATCACGCTGCATGAAGGCAGCGATCCCTCGGGCGGCGACGTCGCCTGCATCGAGATCGCGGTCCTCAAACGGGTCGTGATCACGCTCGACGAGCCTCTCGGCGATCGAGAGATCGTCGACGGCGCCGCGAGCAAGGGCGACCCAGCGGCCTGAGCCTCACCTCACCCGTCTCGACGGACCCAGATCTCGGAGATGGCCAGGTCCCGGAAACCCAGCCGTTCGTAGACGCCGTGGCCAGGCTCGCTCGCAACGAGGATCGCGACATCGATCTCCGCCGACCGGTCCGAGACCGCGAACCACGTGAGGGCGCTCCCCGATCCCCCGGCGGCGGGCCTCGGGGGCCGTCGCCACCCCGAACACACCCATCACCCCGTCGGCGACGAACGTCTCGCCGCTCCCCACGACGACCCCATCGAGGAAGGCTGCGTACACGCGGGCGCCGGGGTCTCGCTCGGCCCCGCCGATGAAGGCCCGGTTCACGCCGACGTCTCCGCCGAACGCTGCGGTATCCACACGGGCCATCTCATCGAGGACCTCCCCGCCCGGAGCGATGAGGACGCCGTCGGGCACGCCCACGGTGACGAGCTGGTCGGGGGTGAGCGCCATCAGCGGCCGGGAGTCGATCAGGGTCAGCCCCGCTCCTTCGGCCGCACGCCGCGATACAGGCCACCGTTCGGGATCCAGGTCGATCCCGAACGGCAGGCCGACCGGACCGTACGCCGACTCGGCAGCCGCAAGCGCGGCGGCCGGATCCCGTGACGCCCGTTCCACCACGGTGGGATTGAACGGCGGAGCCGGCAACCCCGTCAGGAAGGAGGCCAGACCGTCGTGGCGGACGATCCGCCCACCCAGGGCCTCGGTCCGCCCCGTCCAGGCCGCCACCGCGAACGCCTCGATCCGCTCCGCTAGATCCTGCACGAGACGAGGTTGCCACGCGGGATAGCCTGCCGTCCGTGTCGGCCATCGCTTCGGTGCTCGTGGATTTCGATGGCACCGCGTGTGTTCACGATGTCGCCGAGCACCTGCTGATCGAAGCCGGGGACCCGTCGTGGGCCGATCACGACGCGGCGTGGGCCCGTGGAGAGATCTCGGCACGGCCGATGCTGCAGGCGCAGGCGGCGATGCTCGTACTCCCCATGGATCGGCTGCTCGACTTCGCGCTCACCCACTGCCCGATCGACCGCACCTTCGGGCCCTTCGTCCAGTGGTGCCGCGACCAGGGGATGCCGGTGACGATCGTCTCGGACGGGTTCGGCTTCTACATCGAGCCGCTGCTGCGCGCCGCCGGCATCGAGGGTGTGCCGGTGATCACGAACACGTGGAGGAGCGGCGGTGATCCGCGTCTGTGGTTCGACAACGGGCACGAGGAATGCGTCGGGTGCGGGACCTGCAAGATGCGAGCGGTCCTCGAGGCGCCGAGCCCGGTGGCGTTCGTCGGTGAAGGCTCGAGCGATCGCTACGGCGCTCTGTACGCCGACCTCGTCTTCGCGAAGGACGTGCTGGTGAGCTGGTGCGAGCGCGACGGCGTCCCGTTCCTCCCTTGGAACGACTTCGAGGACGTTCGGCGCGTGCTCGAGACGCTGACGGATCTGCCCGGGCCGGTCGCGCCGGTACGCTGCCCGGGATGGACGACCAGCTGAGCCCGACGTTGCCGGCAGGGCTCTCGGCCGGGCCCCTCACGGCGGACGACCTCGACGCGGTGTACGAGCTCGAGCGTGTCTGCCAGGCCCACGATGAGGGAGAGGCCGCGATCGACCTCTCGGATATCGAGGCGGGCTGGCGCCGCCCCGATTTCGACCTCGCGACGATGACGTGCGGCGTGTTCGCCGACCGGACGCTGATCGGCTACGCGGAGGTGTTCAACGGCCGAGCGGAGGCGGCCGTCCTGCCCGGCCGGCGCGGCCACGGCATCGGCACCTGGCTCGCCCACCGGACGTGGTCGATGGCGCGGGAGCAGGGATGGGACTCGGTGGGCCAGACCATCAGCGACGGGGCCTCGGATGCGCACGAGCTGTTCACGTCGCTCGGCTACCGCGTCGGGCACGAGTCGTGGGTGCTGCGGATCGACCTCGGCGAGGAGCCGACGAGTCCCGAGCTCCCACACGGTCTGCGGTTCCGCCCCTTCGCTCCGACCGAAGACGATCGTGCCGTCTTCGACGTGATCGACCCGGCGTTCAGCGAATGGCCCGACCGCGTGTCGGAGGGGTTCGCGAACTGGCGTGAGGAGATGCTGCATCGGGATGAGGTGCGCCCCGAGATCGTCGTCCTGGTCGCCGATGGCGAGCACCTCGTGGGCGCCGCGATCGGCTTCGACTACGGGCCTGGCGAGGAGGGGTGGATCCAGCAGGTCGCTGTCGAGAACGCCTTCCGAGGACGCGGGGTGGGGCGGGCCCTGTTACAGGAGAGCTTCCGCCGCTTCTGGCTGGACGGACGCCGGACGGTCGGCCTGTCCACCGACTCGCGGACGGGAGCTCTGGGTGTGTACCTCAAGGTCGGGATGGACGTTCGCGGGACCTACACGCGGATGACGAAAGACCTCAGTCCGGCAGCTGAGCCAGCGTGACCGGGATGGAGAGCGGGGTTCCACCGCGGAACACATGCAACGTGACCGTGGTGCCGATGGCATCGCCGATCATCAGCGACTGGAGATCCGCCAGGTCTTCCACCGGTTCGCCGTCGACCTCGACGATCAGATCCTCGGCGCGGAGGCCCGCGGCCGCTGCTGGACTCGCGTCGCCGACGTGCACGACCTCGACCCCTCGCTGACGGCCCACCGCGTCGGCGACGCGCGGCGGCAGCGGCCGCGGGCCTCCGCCGATCCCGAGGTAGGCACGTCGCACATGCCCATCACGCATCAACGCGGCCACGATGCCCCGGGTGATCCGATCGATCGGGACGGCGAGCCCGAGACCGATCCCGGCGACGGCCGTGTTCACACCCACCACCCGACCACGACCGTCGGCGAGCGCACCGCCCGAGTTGCCCGGATTCAGCGCCGCGTCGGTTTGGATCACGCGATCGATCATGCGCACCGTCGCGCCCGACCGTGTCGGCAACGATCGACCGAGCCCGCTCACGACGCCGGCCGTGACCGAGCCCGACAGGCCGAGAGGGTTCCCTACGGCCACGACGAGCTGACCCACGCGAAGAGCGCCGGCGTCACCCAGCTCCACCGGTTCCAGCGCGGAGTCCAGCACCCGGACGATCGCGAGGTCGGCGAGCACGTCGACCCCGACGAGCTCGAAGCCCAGCTCGCGCCCGTCCGCGAAGGATGCGCTGCCGCCCGACCCGCCCCGGACAACGTGAGCGGACGTGAGGAGGAACCCATCGGGTGTGAGGGAGAACGCCGATTCCTCTCCGGCTGCCACCCGCCCACCGCGTACGTCGCGCATCACGCGGAGGCTGGCGACCGTGGGCATCAACCGCTCGGCGACGGCCGTAACGGTGCGGGAGTAGGCATCCAGGGCCTCGGCGTCCGATGGGGTTCCATCCCTCAGGATCGTCATGTAAACATGATTACACGACGCTGAAGGAACGCCCGACGTTCCGGCGCACCGTCCAGTGGATCCCAACCCGCCAGGCGGTGGCCGCGGGATTCGAACCCGCGAGGCAGTTGCCCGCCTACACGCTCTCCAGGCGTGCCCCTTCGTCCGCTCGGGCAGGCCACCGCGACGAGTCTACCGAGCGCCGCAGGCCGGCCCGACTCAGGACGTGCCCTGGTCGATGAAGTGCGCATAGGCGTCCTGCCCGCTGGAGGTGAGGTGCATCCCGTCGCTGTAGAACCAGGTTCCGTGACCGCGCGAGTAGGCGAACCAGCCCAGCACGGAGGTGTTCTCGTTCCGACGGGCGCACGCCACCAGACGCCGGTTCTGCGTCCGGCGGAGGCCCGGCGTCGGGCCGGTGTTCGTGACCAGGAAGACCTTGCGCTGGGACCCCGCGGCTCGGGAGATCGCGTTGCAGTCCGCGGGCTCGATGATGATGCCGTTCGTCCCGAGATGCACCACCAGCTTCCTCCGCAGGGTTCCGGCGTTCCGCATGCTCCGCACGATGCCGACCGCATCGTGGAACTGACGCGACCTGGCGGCGTTCACCCTGAACCCTTCGTCGCGCAACTCGTCCTTGGCGCCGAGCATGACCGAGTCGCCGATCGCGTTCCTGCCGTTCCTGATGCCGCCGGATGCCGGCACGACGGTCGACATGAGCACGGCGACGATGGCGACGACGATTAGGCGACGCATCGCACGAGGCTACCGGAGGAACGAGGTTCCGCGACCCGGAGTCAGCGCGCCGCTCGGATCTCCTCGAGCGTCTCGTCGACCTTCGCGTCGATGAACGCGACGTACGCCAGCTGTCCTTCGGCGGTGAGGTGGTAGCCGTCCTCGGCGAACCAGGTCGTCTGCGTTCGGCTGTACGCCGACCACCGGATCAGGTAGGCGCGCTCGTAGCGGTCGGCGCACGCCTCCAGGATCAGGTTGTTCGGCTCCCGCCAGCTCCTCGGCACCTTCACGGTGACGAGGAACACCCTGCGGGGTGCCGCCAGGGTGACGAGCTCGTCGCAGTCCGCGGGGTCGATGGGACCGTTCGTCCCGAGATGCACGATCAGCACCCGTGGGACGATCGCGTGCGCGACCCGCCAGCGGATGACCTGCAACCCCGCGGAGAACTGCCGGCCGACCTCGGCGTTGACCGGCGTATCGACCGCCGCGAACTCGTCCTCGGCGGAGAGCATGATGGAGTCCCCGACGCCGAAACGACCTTTCGGAGGGAGCTCGCCGGCGGCAGCGTGGAGACTGCTCGCGCACGCGAGCGACACCACCACGATCACGATGACCTTGCGACCCATCCCGGAAGAGCAACGGCGTCCCGACCCTGCACCTTGAGTCGCGGCGCGAGAGACGACGGGGCGGGCCCCGCAGGGCCCGCCCATCGGCGGAGGCGGCGTGATTTGAACACGCGAGGGACGGATTAGGCCCCTAACCGCTTTCGAGGCGGTCCCGTTCGGCCGCTCCGGCACGCCTCCGTCGCCGAGTCTAGCAAGGGGTACCCGGGCGACCCGGTCCGGTCCCCCCGTGGCATGATGCGGTGCGACGGACCCGCCGAGCCAGGGGGATCGAGGCGTGGATGCACACGATCTGGAAGGACAACCGCTCTTCGAAGGTCTGACGAAGCGCGACCTCGAGACGGTGGCACGCTGGGCCGATGTGGTCGACGTGCCGGACGGGTATCACCTCCTCTACCAAGGACGGCTGCCGCACGAGTTCTTCGTGATCCTCGACGGGAAGGCCGACGTGGAACGCGAAGGACAACCGGTCGCCGAGCTCGGCTCCGGTGACTTCTTCGGTGAGATCGCGCTGCTCGAGCACGACCGGCGGACCGCAACCGTGGTCGCCTCGTCGCCGATGCGGCTCATGGTCATGGCGACGCGGGAGTTCGATTCCCTGTGCCACGACTACCCGATGGTGGCCGACCGCATCACCAACGCGTTCCGCGAACGACGGGAACACTGAGCGCGTCAGCGCCGGTCGCGGAAGAAGGCACGGAGGAGCTCGCCGCACTCGCGCTCGAGCACGCCTCCCATGACGTCGGCTCGGTGGTTCAGCCGATCGTCCTGGAGCAGGTTCCCGAGCGACCCCGCGAAACCCGCCTTGGGGTCCGGGGTTCCGAACACGACCCGAGGCGTCCGAGCAAGCACGATCGCTCCCGCACACATGGCGCACGGCTCGAGCGTCACGTAGAGCGTGCAGCCGTCCAGACGCCAGGAGCCGGTCGCCTCTGCGGCGGCACGGAGCGCCAGGATCTCGGCATGCGCCGTGGGGTCCTGCCGGAGCTCGCGCTCGTTCCCCGCTGCGGCGAGCTCCTCGCCGCCGCGGACGATCACGGAGCCGATCGGGACGTCCCCGTGCGCCTGACACGAAGAGGCACGGTCGAGCGCTCGGCGCATCCACCGTTCGTCGTCCCGTGCCGGGTCAGTAGGCATCGATCTCGAGGAGACGTTCGTCGCTGATCCCGAAGTGGTGGGCCACCTCGTGCGCCACCGTTCGTTTGACCTGCGTCCGCAGAGCGTCCTCGTTCGGTCCGGCCACGGCCATGATCGTCGCCCGGTAGAGCGTGATCGTGTCGGGGAGGACGTTCGTATAGAAGATGCCGCGATCGGCGAGGGGCACGCCGTGGTACAGACCCAAGAGGTTCCGCTGGCCCGGAGGCGGCAGGTCCTCGACCAGGATCTCCACGTTGTCCATGGCCTCGCGGACCCACTCCGGCAGCTCGTCCAGGGCCTGGGCCACGAGCTCCTCGAACCGTTCGCGGGTCACCGCCATGATGGCGAGGGTACCCGCGCTCAGCAGATCCGCGGGAGCTGATCGCCCGCCAGCAGGATGAGGGGGCGGGTGGTGCCGAGCCCCGTGCGCACCCGCACGGGACTGCCGCCGCCCGGCGCCTCGACCACGCCCACGACGGTCGCCGCCGCGCCGGTCGGAACCGACCGCGCGGCGGCGACCACCGCGTCGGCATCCGCGGCGCCCACCACCGCGACGGCCACGCCCTCGTTCGCCACGTACAGCGGATCGAGGCCGAGCATCTCGCACGCCGCCTTGACGGCCGGGAGGACCGGGAACGCCGCCTCCTCCACAGTGATCGACACACCGCTCGCCTCGGCCAGCTCGTTGAGGACCGAGGCCACGCCTCCTCGCGTGGCATCGCGGAGCACCCGGACGTCGCCCGCTCCGCGCATCGCGCTCACGAGCGACGTGAGCGGCGCCGTGTCCGAGCGGAGCTCCGCCTCGAACGCGATTCCTGCCCGACGGCTCATCACCGCGACGCCGTGCGAGCCGATGGGACCCGTCACGACGACCACGTCCCCCGGCCGGGCCCGCTCCGGGCCGATGTCGACCGCCGCCGGCACGATCCCGATGCCCGACGTGGTGATGTAGAGGCCGTCGGCGGCCCCGCGCTCGACGACCTTGGTGTCGCCGGTGACGAGCCTGACCTCGGCCGCATCGCACGCCTCCGCCATGGACGCCACGATCGTGCCGAGCGCGGCCATCTCGAGGCCTTCCTCGAGGATCAGCGCCGCGGACAGCGCGAAGGGTTGCGCGCCCATCATGGCGAGGTCGTTCACGGTGCCGTTCACCGCGAGCTCGCCGATGTTCGAGCCCGGGAAGAACGCCGGCTGGACCACGAAGGCGTCGGTCGTGAACGCGAGCCGCTCCCCGGCTGGGAGCTCCAGCACCGCTGCATCGCCCAGGCGTGCGAGCTCGGGGTCGCCGAAGACCGGCGCGAACAGCTCGCGGATCAGCTCGCGTGTGAGCTTCCCGCCCGACCCGTGGCCGAGCTGGACGTGGTCGCCCGGCGGGAGCGGCACGGGGCACTGGAGCGCGAAGTCGGCGGCGCGCTGCTCTGTCATGCCGGCGCTTCCTCCCGGACCCGGCCGGCCAAGAAGTAGGCGGCGCACGCGCCTTCGGTCGACACCATCGGAGCCCCGAGTGGGTGGTCCGGCGTGCAGTCCGTTCCGAAGGCGGGACAGTGGTGCGGCTTCGCCTTGCCGCGGAGCACGTCGCCCGCGATACAGATCTCGGACTCGCTCGCGGGTGGGCCGTCGACGCGCGGGAACAGGATCTCGGCGTCGTGATGCTCGTACGCGGGCCGCAGCTTGAGCCCGCTCTTCTCGATGACGCCGATCCCGCGCCAGGCACGATCGGCCGTCTCGAAGACCTCCTCCACCACCCGGCGGGCCGCCACGTTGCCGTCGCGGACCACGGCGCGCACGTACTGGTTCTCGACCTCGGCGTGGCCCTCCTCGAGCTGCCCGACCAGCATGAGGATCCCCTCGAGCAGGTCGATCGGCTCGAACCCCGTCACGACGAGCGGCACGCCGAAGTCACGCGCGATGGGCTCGTACTCGCGCCACCCCTGGATCGCGCACACGTGCCCCGGCGCCAGGAACCCCTGCACGCGGTTACCGGGGGACACCAGGATCGCGGTGATGGCGGGCGGCACCAGCACGTGGGCGACCAGGAGCGCGAAGTTCTCGATCCCCAAACGATGCGCCTGCTTGACCGCCATCGCGTTCGCCGGCGCCGTGGTTTCGAAGCCCACGGCGAAGAACACCACCGTCGCCTCCGGATGACGGCGAGCGATCTCGAGTGCATCCAAGGGCGAATAGACGACCCGGACATCGCCGCCCGCAGCGCGCGCAATGAAGAGGTCCTCGGAGACCCCCGGCACGCGCAACATGTCGCCGAAGGAACACACGATGGTGTCGGGCCGTTTCGCGATGGCGATGGCTTCATCGATCAGGGCGACCGGGGTCACGCAGACGGGACAGCCGGGGCCGTGGACGAGCTCGATCTCCTCAGGGAGCACCTGATCGATCCCCTGGCGGATCAGCGTGTGGGTCTGTCCTCCGCAGACCTCCATGATCGTCCATGGACGGGTCGTGGCAACCGCGATCCGGTCCAGGAGCGACCGGGCCAGGTCGTCGTCGCGGTACTCATCGAGGTACCTCATCCGAGCGCCTCCGGGCTGACACCGTCGGGGTCCTGCGGCAGGTCGATGTACTCCAGGTTGTCCATCTCCGCGAGCAGCGCGTAGGAGCGAGCCGCCTCGCGTTCGTCCACGACGCTGATCGCGAACCCCACATGGATCACGACGAAGTGGCCGACCTCAACCTCGGGCGCGTACTCCAGGCACGCCTCGCGGCGGATGCCGCCGAAGTCGACCGTGCCCATACGGATCCCGTCGCGCTCGAAGCTCTCGATCACCTTGCCAGGGACGCCGAGGCACATCAGTCGCTCCCCCTTCCGCTCGCGGCAGCCACGTACGCCTGGCCGAGGGCGATCCCGCCATCGCCCACCGGGACCTCCCTGGGAAGGAACACCCGCAGGCCGCCATCCGTCAACCGGCCCACGAGCGCCGACGTGAAGAGATCGTTCTGGAAGACCCCTCCGCCCAGCACGACACGGTCGTCCGCGACGACCCCGTGCTCGTGCAGCTCGAGGCACGCGCGCGCGACGGCGCCGGCGAGCGCGGCATGGAAGCCGCCCGCGATCTCCGCCACCGCACCGCCCGCCGTTCGCCGAGCCACCACCCAGCGGACCAGCTCCCCGGTCTCGATCTCGAGGAACCCGTCCACAGAGCGGAGCGTCGGCCGCACGGGGGGGTCCTCGGGCCGGGCCACCTGCTCGAGCAGCATGGCCGCTTGCCCGTCGTAGCTCGCGTGCCGGCAGACGCCGAGGAGCGCGGCGACCGCGTCGAAGAGGCGGCCTGCTGAGCTGGTGGCCGGCGAGGCCAGGCCCGAACGCAGCTGACCCAGGACGACCTCGACCTCCCGATCATCGGCTCCGAGCAGGCGGGCCGCGTCGTCGAGCACACCGGCCGCTGCAGCGTGCGACAGGGCCATCCGCCACGGGTGGCGGGTCGCGGCGTCGCCGCCCGGTTGGCGAACGGGGTGGAGCCGCCCGACGCGCACCGACCGCGCGGGCGTGCACCGCACGAGCTCACCTCCCCAGATCGTTCCGTCGTCGCCGTACCCGAGACCGTCGAAGGCGACGCCCAGCACCTCACCGTCGAGCCCGTGCTCGGCCATGGTCGCGGCGATGTGCGCGTGATGGTGTTGGACCGCGACGGTGGGGACGCCGAGTCCCTCGGCGAAGCGGGTGGTCATCAGGTCGGGATGGAGGTCGTGGGCCACCACCTCGGGTGTCACCTGGAAGACCTCGCAGGCCCGGTCGTACGCGGCGGCGTATGCCGCCATCGCTTCCTCGGAATCGAGGTCGCCTACATGTTGCGACAGGAAGGCATGGGAACCCTCGAGGAGGCAGAACGACCCGTGGAGCTCGGCGCCGACGCCCAGGACCGGGCGGGTGACCGGACGCGCGAGCGGGATGGGGTGCGGTGCGAACGAGCGCGCTCGACGCAGGACCGACAGGCCCACGTCGCCCGTCCGGACGAGGACGACGGAGTCGTCATAGCGCGTCACGATCTCGCGATCGTGGAGCAGGAACGCGCCGGCGATGCCACGCAGACGCCGGAGCGCGTCGTCGTCGTCGACGCAGATCGGCTCGTCGCTGGCATTGCCGCTCGTCATCACGAGCGGCACGGCGGCGGCGCGCGTCAGCAGGTGGTGCAGGGGGGTGGACGGGAGCATGGCGCCCTGTCGCCGGTGGCCGGGGGCCACCGGCGGCGCGAGCTCGCCCCGGTCACGTACCAGCGTGATCGGAGCTCGCCACGACGTGAGGGCTGCGGCCTCCCCGTCCGTGAGGTCGAACCAGCGTCGCGCCTCGTCCAGGTCCGCGACCATCACGGCGAACGGCTTGTCCGGGCGGAGCTTCCGCATGCGCAGCCGTCCGACCGCCGCCGGATCGGTGGCGTCGCAGGCGAGGTGGAAGCCACCGAGCCCCTTGATCGCCACGGTCTCCCCTTCGCCGAGGAGCCGCGCTGCCTCCTCCACGGGGTCCCCACCCACGGGAGAGCCGGCCGTGTCGACCAACCGGAGCCGGGGGCCGCAGACGGGGCATGCGATCGGCTCCGCATGGAACCGGCGGTCGGCCGGGTCCTCGTACTCGCGGCGACACGTCTCGCACATCGGGAAGGCGCGCATCGAGGTCCGCCCGCGGTCGTACGGGAGGGACTCGATGATCGTGAAGCGAGGGCCGCAATCCGTGCAGTTGATGAACGGGTAGCGGAACCGACGGTCGTTCGGATCGAACAGCTCCCCGAGGCACGCGGTGCACGTGGCGGCATCGGGGGAGACCAAGCGCTCGCCCCCCGGGACGTCCGCCGAGAGATCGACGTCGAACGTCTCGCACCCGACGGGCACGACCGGCGACGAGCGGACGTCGTCCACCTGAGCGAGCGGCGGCGCATCATCACGGAGCGACGACACGAAGGCATCGAGCGCCGGCGGCGGGCCTTCGGCGTGGATCGTCACGCGTCCGCCTTCGTTCCGGACCCAGCCGGTCACGCCGTGCGACGCCGCGAGACGCCAGACGAACGGCCGGAACCCCACACCCTGGACCACGCCGTGCACCTCGATCAGCCGCGCTTCGAGGGAGGTCACCTCGATCTTCATGCGACGACCCCCACATCGGCGAGGACCGCCTCCGTCAGTGCCGGGACGACGGCCGCCACCGCTGGGGACAGTCCGCTCCCGGCCGCGACCGAGCCCACCTCCACCCCGTGGAACACGATCCGGGGCGTTGGGCCCACGGCCGCCGCCAGGCCGATCGTCTCCGCGATGCCCAGACCGTGCGACGACAGCGAGGTGCGGAGCGACGCCGGGAGACCGTCGTCGCCGGCCTCGGCCCGCACGAGGTCCCCGGGTTCACGGAGGCCGGGGCTCGAACGGATCGCATCGACCACCACGACCCGGTCGACGCCGTCGAGCAGGTCCAGCACCCGCAAGGGGTCTCGCGTCTCGACGACGTCCACGCTCCCGGGAACACGGGATCGGACCGCGCTCGCCACCACGAGCCCGACCGCGTCATCGCCGGCGTCGGGGTTCCCGCAGCCGATCACGCGCCCGCCCACGCTGGGTTCAACCCCGCTCGATGTCGAGCCGGAGGAAGTGCGTGGCGCAGCTGATGCACGGGTCGTAGTTGCGCACCACCATCTCGGCCAAGCGGGTGAGCTCCTCGTCCGACCGATCGAGCACACCCGGCAGGAACTCCCAGAGGTCCTTCTCCATGTGCCGCAGGTTCTGCGAGGTGGGTGGCACGATCTTCGCCTCGAGGATCGTGCCGTCCTCGGCGACGTCGTAGCGGTGATAGAGGGTGCCGCGCGGCGCCTCGGTCGCCCACGTCGCCCGACCCGCCCGCGGCCGTACGGCTGCCTCCGGCGGATCGGGCTCCTGGTACGCCACGATCAGCTGCAGCGCCTGCTCCAAGGCGAGCGCCACCTCGGCGACGCGGGCTGCCATCGAGGCGAACGGGTCGAGCGTGGGGAGCTGCAACCCCGACCGCTGCGCGACCTCCCGGGCGAGCGGCGTGAGCTGCGCCTCGTTGAGCATCACGCGGGCGAGCGGCCCGAGGAAGTACGGGGTCTCGGTGTCGGTGAAGACCGAGTGGAGCGCGTTCGAGTGCTCGACCTGGATCTCGCGGGTGACGTCCTCGTACCCCTCGAAGGTCCAGCGACGGCCTCGGGTCGATGCCATGGAGCCCTCGTTGATCGCGTACTCGTCCGGGTGGGTGAGAGCGACCAGCTCGGCGTCGCGCGCGAACGCTGGCATCTCGAGGGGCGCGACCACGTCGGCCACCTGGAGGATCTCGCCGAGCGCATCCTCGATCCGGGGTACGAACGCCCGCAGCGTCCGGCGGGACACAGCCTTGGAGAACCCCCCGACGCGCGGGCTCACGGGGTGGATCTCTCTCCCACCGATGGCTGCCATCAGGTCGTTCCCGAGCCGCTTCAGCCGGAGCCCGCGCGCCACCACATCCTCGAACCCCGCCCGCGCCAGCTGGATCGCATCGTCGAACCCGAGGAAGTCCGGGAGCGCCAGCAGATGCACGTGGAGCATGTGGCTCTCGATCCACTCACCCAGGTAGAGCAGGCGACGCAGCTCGCGGGTCCCCTCGGGGACCTCGACCTCGAAGAGCCGCTCGAGACCGTGGATGGCGCTCATCTGATACGCGACGGGGCAGATGCCGCAGATGCGGGGCACGATGTCGGGCACCTCGCTGAAGTGACGACCTCGAAGGAACGCCTCGAAGAACCGGGGCGGCTCGTAGATCTTCGAGCTCGAGACGCGTGATCACGTCGTCGTCCACCCGGATGTGGAGGGCCCCTTCGCCCTCCACCCGCGCCACGACGGGGACCTCGACCGAGCGGTGCGTCATGGCGAGGCCTCCCCCCGGTCCTCTCGTTCCTGTCGCTCGACGCGCTCCGCGGCCTCCCGGAACTCGGGGGCGTAGCCCGTGATGAAGCGGAACGTGTCGGCCACCCGGCCGGGCGCCATGCCGAGCTCCAGGAACGTGCGGGCGAGCGCGTCCGTGTTCGGGGGCTGCGAAGGGCCGAAGCAGCCGTAACACCCGCGACCCATCCCCGGACAGATCGCGCCACACCCGGTCCGGGTGACGGGCCCGAGACATGGCTCGCCTTTCGCCACCATCACGCAGACGTAGCCCCGGCGCTTGCATTCGATGCAGACCGGCGTGGTGGGAGGTCGCGCGACGGAGCCCTGGAGGAGCCACGCGAGGGCCGCGAGCAGCTGGCCGCGGTCCACCGGGCATCCCGTCAGCTCGAGATCCACCTCGACGTGATCCGCGATCGGCGTCGACTCGGCCAGCGTGTCGATGAACGCGGGACGCGCGTACACCGAGCGGATGTACTCGTCCACATCTCGGCCGTTGCGGAGCGCTTGGACGCCGCCGGAGGTCGCGCAGGCACCGATCGTGATGAGGAACCGCGACTGGGCCCGGATCTCTCGCAGCTGCTCCAGCTGCTCGGACGTGGACACGGATTCCTCCACCAGGGTCACGTCGTACGGTCCCGGATGCAATCCGCTCGACGCCTCGGCGAAGTTGGCGATCTCCACCGCGCCGGCGAGCTCCAGCAGCGCCTCCTCGGCATCGAGCAACTGGAGCTGGCATCCGTCGCAGGAGGCCATCTTGAAGACGGCGACGCGCGGCTTGACCGCCTCGTCGGGCGCTGCGGTGCCCTCGGACCCCACCAGCACGCTCACAGCTCCTCCACCTCCATGAGGTCCTCGACCTCATCCCATCGGAAGATGGGGCCGTCCGCGCACACGAACCAGGGGCCCAGCTGGCAGTGACCGCAGAGCTTCACCGCGCAGTGCATGTTGCGCTCCATCGTCAGCCACAACCGCTCGTGAGGAATCCCGAGCAGGACGAGATCGCGGAGCGCGGAGCGCATCATCGATCTCGGGCCCGCAGGTGAGCACGGTCGCAGCCTTCGGATCGAGGTCCGCGTACGGGAACAGCGTGGTCACGACCCCTTCACGATGCGGCCACGCTCCGTCGGCGACGTCCACCGTGAGATGGACCTCCAGCTCCTCCGGACCCCCCGACATCCACCGTTCGAGCTCCGCCCGGTACAGCACCTGCGACGGGTCCCGTGCTCCCACCAGGAGCTGCACGCGGCGGAACGAGCCACGATGACGGATGGCCGCGTAGATGGCCGAACGCAGCGGCGCCATGCCGAGGCCGCCGGCCACGATCACGAGGTCCCCCCCGCGGGCCGGGTCGATCGGCCACGGGCGGCCGAACGGGCCGCGGAGCGTGATCCGATCACCGGGTCGGATCCCCTCGATCACGTTCGTGACGCGGCCGCACACCCGGATCGTGTGCGCCAGCCGGTCGGGGGTTCCGGGGTCGCTCGAAACGCTGATCGGAACCTCGCCCACCCCGAAGACGCCCACCATCGAGATCTGCCCCGGCTGGAACCGGTACGCGGCGCGTGCGACCGGGTCGTCCAAGGTGGCCCAGTACGTGAACGTCTCGGCCGCATCCTCGACGACCTCGTCGACCGTCGCCGTCAGCGTGGGGACCCCGGCGATCACTTCGTCGTGAGCAACGGTGGCCATCACGGGAGCACCTCCTCCGCCAACCGGACCTCGCCGTCGCTCACACGGATCGCCGCGATCTCCTCCGTGACGTCGATGCCGACGGGGCACCACGTGATACACCGGCCACAGCCGACGCAGCCGCTCGTCCCGAACTGGTCGACCCACGACGAGAACTTGTGGGTGAGCCACTGCCGGTAGCGGGACCGGGCGCTCGACCGGACCTCACCGAACGACATGTGGGAGAACTCCTCACTGAAGCAACTGGCCCACTCGCGCGTGCGGGCCGACCGCAGGCCGTCCAGGGACACCTCGTCGGTGAGGTCGTGGCAGAAGCACGTGGGGCAGACCATGGTGCAGTTCGTGCAGGTCAAGCACCGGGAGCCCACCTGGTCCCACCGCGGATGCTCTCGGTTGCGGGCGAGCAGATGGGGGAGGTCCGACGTGTCGAGCTGGCGGCCCATCACCTCGACCGCCCGTTCGGTGACCTGTTCGGAAGCGTCGATCTGTTCGGCGGAGGCCGCGCCGGCGTGCAGGGCGTCGAGCAGGTCGGCGCCGGCTGCCGTCCCGATCTCGACCGTGAACCCGTCGCCGTCGAGCTCGGTCAGGGCGAGATCGAACCCGGCGGTGCAGCGGGGTCCCGTCTCCATCGACGTGCAGAAGCAGGTCGACCCCGGGATCTCACAGTTCACACCGATGAAGACCGCGCTCTCGCGCCTGGCCCGGTAGGCGGGGTCGGCGATCAGGAAGACCCGGTCCTGGATCTCGATCGCGTGCAGGTCGCACGAACGCAGGCCGACGAAGGCGAAACGGGTCTCCGGCAACGGGGCCGGGGTGATCTCCACCGTGCCGTCGGCCTCACGCGTGCCGGTCTGGATCGTCTCCCTCGGAGGGAAGAGGAACCGCTTGCCGGCATCGGGCCCGTGGGCCCACGCGAAGATCCGCTCGTCACCCGTGTGCTCCAGCCGGTACGAGCCGGGACCGTGGATCTTCCCGCACCCCGAGCGGCAGGTCGCCGACGCCATCGATGTGGTCGAGCACGATGGCGCCGTCGCGCACCGTCGGGCCGATCACGTCGAAGCCGCGCTCCTCGAGCAGCGCCAAGAGGCGCTCGAACCCCTCACGCGTCAGATGTCGCATCGAGCCCCCCACGTCGAGACCGTCACCATCATCCTCGGCCACGCCGTCGGGTGCATCCGATCGGATCGACCCGTTGTTCAGGGGTCGGTCGGCCCTTCGAAGCCCCGAGGACCAGCCGGATCGTGCTCGCAGGATCAGCCCGCGTCCGAATGCTCCGTGAGCAGCTCTCCCTGATCGCGGGTCGCGCGCCGCCAGCTCTTCTTCGACTGCCAGATCCAATACGTGAAGATGCCGATCGGGATCTGGATGCCGTACGTGAGCGCGCGGAAGATCAACACGCCGGCCACGATCTCGGCCTTCTCTCCGCTGTAGAAGCTCGTCAGACCCGCGACGTAGCCCAGGTCGATGATGCCGACGCCACCGGGGGTGAGCGGGACCGCGGTCAGGAGCCGGGAGAAGGAGAAGATCGCGAAGATCTCGACCGCGGAGATGTCCTCCTCCGAGATCCCCATGCTGCGGAGCGAGAGCACGAGCACGAAGTACAACGCGACCTGGCTGAGGACCGTGGTCCAGGTCAGTCGGAACCAGCGATGTTCGACGAGACCGATCGTGTCGCGGCGGAAGCGGACGGCGGAATCGCCCATGTGGGTCTCCTGCGGTTTGCGGAACAGCTTCTTCAACCACCCGACCACGCGCCCGAAGAACTCCCCCACCTTGCGAGCGAGCGCCTCGCTCCTGAACACGAGTGCGAGGAGGACCACCGCCACGACCAACACCGCGAGACCGATCAGGGTCGCGGTCAGGAGCGCAGGCTTGAACGCCCCCGTGATCACCAGGAGCAGCAGGGCGATCACCGGCAGGGCGAGCTTCGTGAAGATGTTCCAGATCCCGGTGACGCCCACGTAGAGCGCGACGTCGGTGCCGAGGAACCCCCAGGAATCGAGGATCGAGTAGGTGAGGCCGACCGCGATCGCGCCACCGGCGGGAAGTGAGTTCGCCACGGTGGTCGTGGTCTGGGTCAGGACGGCCGACTGCGACAGCCGGATCCCCGGGAGGGCGGCCTGGTTCGCCAACCAGTAGGTGAAGAGGTTGAACACCGTGGCCGCGGTCAGCGAGACGATCTCGAGGGGGGTGAGCGTCCGCATGGCCGCCCAGATGTCCGAATAGTTGGCGAACTTCGGGATCGCGAAGAGGAAGACGCCGAGGATGATGATGATGCCCACCGCGGCGGAGAGCGCCGTCTTCCAGGTGAAGCGCTTCTTGTTCGGTGTCGCCTCTGCCGTGGCTTCGGCCATGCCCCCCTCCCGTCGTCCACCGAAGACGGTGACGCCCGCGCCAGGATAGCCCGTTCGGCGCCGCCGGTGGCCCGCGCGTCCGCGAGGCTACGCTTCGCTCGATGAGCGGAGCGCTGTTGACCGATCTGTACGAGCTGAACATGGCTGCGAGCTACCTCCGTCGCGACATGACCGGTCCCGCCACCTTCAGCCTGTTCGTCCGCTCGCTCCCCCCCGAGCGGGGGTTCCTCGTGGCCGCCGGGCTCGCGAGCTGTCTCGACTTCCTCGAGACGCTCGCGTTCGACGACGACGACCTGCGCTACCTCGGATCGATCGGGTTCGACGACCGGGCCCTGGAGGACTTCGCAGCCTTGCGCTTCGACGGGAGCGTCCGGGCCGTGGCCGAGGGCCGGATCGTGCACGGCGAGGAGCCGATCCTCGAGGTCACAGCTCCCATCCCCGTGGCCCAACTCGTGGAGTCGTACCTCCTCAACCAGGTCACCCTGCACACCACCATCGCCTCGAAGGCGGCGCGGTACGTGGTCGCGGCCCAGGGCCGCGACCTCGTGGACTTCGCGTTCCGTCGAACGCACGGGGTGGAGGCGGCGCGAGCGGTCGCTCGCGCCACCGCCGTCGTGGGCTTCGTGGCCACCTCCAACGTCGCAGCCGCGCGTTCCTTGGGGCTCAGGGTCGCCGGGACGATGGCCCATGCGTTCATCGAGGCCTTCCCGTCAGAGGACGAGGCGTTCCGAGCCTTCGCCGAGGATCATCCGCACCGGACCACGTTCCTCGTGGACACCTACGACACCCTCAACGGTGTCCGCAACGCGATCGAGGTCGCGCGCGCACTCGGGTTGACGGACCGCGTGGGCGTCCGGCTTGATTCCGGTGATCTCGATCGGCTCGCGCGCGAAGCGCGCGAGCTGCTCGACGCCGCGGGGCTGACCACTGCTCGCATCTTCGCGAGCGGTGGTCTCGACGAGCACGAGGTCGCCGAGCTCGTTCGCGGCGGCGCCCCGGTCGACGCCTTCGGAATCGGCACCCAGCTGGGCGTTTCCGCCGACGCTCCGTACCTGGACACCGTCTACAAGCTCGTGGAGTACGACGGCCAGCCGACGATGAAGCTGTCCGCGTCGAAGGTGACCGCACCGGGAGCGAAGCAGGTCTGGCGGGGCCTCGGCGGAGACCTCCTCGGGCTGGCGAGCGAGGACGGCCCGAGCGGGTGGGAACCGCTCCTGCACCCGGTGATGGCCGATGGCGAACGGCTGGCGGTCGACCCGAGCCTCGAGGAGATGCGGAGACGCTTCGACGCCGATCTCCTGGCCGTCCCCACGAAGGCCCGCCGGCTCGCCCACCCGGAGACCGTTCGCGTCCTGCATTCCGAGGCCCTGATGGCACTCACCCGCGAGACGCGTGAGGACTCCATCGAGCGAGCTGGTCTCGGGGAGGCCCGCGGCTCGGACTAGGCGGTCGGCAGCCAGGCGGGACGGCGCGCCTCGAACGCCTCGATCTCCTCGACGTGGCGCAACGTCAGACCGATGTCGTCGAGGCCTTCCATGAGACGCCACCGCGTGAACTGCTCCATGTCGAAGACCTCATCGAGACCGGGAGCGCTCACCGTCAGTGCGTCGAGGTCCACCTGGATCAGCGTCGCCGGGTCGTCGATCACCGCGTCCATCAGGGCGCGGACGGACTCCTCACGCAGCTCCACGGGGAGCAAGCCGATCTTCAGGCAGTTGTTGCGGAAGATGTCGGCGAACGACGCGGCGATGATCGCACGGAAGCCGTAGTCCTCGAGCGCCCACGGCGCATGCTCGCGGCTGGAGCCACAGCCGAAGTTCGGCCCGGCGAGCAGGATCCGCGCGCCGTCGAAGCGGGGGTCGTTCAGCACGAAATCGGGATCCTTGCGCCACTCTTCGAACAGGAACGGCCCGAAGCCTGTGCGCTCGATCCGCTTCAGGTGCTGTGCGGGGATGATCTGGTCGGTGTCGACATCCGCCCTGTCCAGCGGCACGGCCGTCCCCTCGATGCGGGTGATGGGTTCCATCTAGAGAGTCTCCGGCGTCGTGAACGTGCCGGCGATCGCGGTCGCGGCGGCCACCCGAGGACTCACGAGGTGGGTTCGGCCGCCCTTGCCCTGGCGCCCCTCGAAGTTCCGGTTGCTGGTGGACGCGGATCGGTCCCCCGGCCCCAGGATGTCGGGGTTCATCCCGAGACACATGGAGCAGCCGGCGCCGCGCCAATCGAAGCCGGCTTCGATGAACACGGCGTCCAGTCCCTCCTGCTCGGCCTGGGCCTTCACCGCCACGCTCCCCGGGACCACCAAGGCGCGCAACCCGTCCTTGACCCGACGGCCCTTGACCACCTGCGCGGCGACGCGGAGAGTCCTCGATGCGCGAGTTGGTGCACGAGCCGATGAAGATGGTGTCGGGACGGATCTCGCGGATCGGCGTGCCGGGCTCGAGGTCCATGTAGGCGAGGGCACGCCGGGCGGCTTCCCGCCGAGCGGGCTCCTCGAACGCATCCGGGTCGGGGACCGCCTCGTCGATGGTCACCGATTGCGCAGGGTTGGTCCCCCAGCTCACGTAGGGTCGGAGCGCGGTCGCATCGAGCGAGACCTCCGCATCGAACGATGCGCCCTCATCGGTCGGGAGCATCCGCCAATGCTCGACGGCCTCCTCCCACCGCGTCTCCTTCGGAGCGAACGGGCGGCCCTCGACGTACTCGAACGTGATGTCGTCGGGCGCGACCACGCCGGCCCGCGCGCCGGCCTCGATGGACATGTTGCAGATGGTCATCCGTCCTTCCATCGAGAGCGCGCGGATTCGACGGATCCGCGGTACTCGATCACGTGCCCCACGCCGCCGCCCGTCCCGATCCGGTTGATGATGGCGAGGATGATGTCCTTGGCGCTGCAGTCGTCCGGGAGGTTGCCGTCGACCGTGACCGCCATCCACTTCGGCTTGGACTGAGGGAGCGTCTGCGTGGCCAGGACGTGCTCGACCTCGCTGGTCCCGATGCCGAAAGCCAAGGCGCCGAACGCGCCGTGCGTGGAGGTGTGGGAGTCGCCGCACACGATGGTCATCCCCGGCTGCGTGTAGCCCATCTCGGGGCCGATCACGTGCACGATCCCCTGACCTGCCGCCCCCCAGGGGTAGAGACGGATGCCGAACTCCTCGGCGTTGCGTTGGAGGGCCTGCATCTGCCGTGCCGAGACCTCGTCGGTCACGGGACCGCTGATGGTCGGAACGTTGTGATCCATGGTCGCGACGGTGAGGTCGGGACGGCGGACGGGGCGCTCATGGAGACGGAGCGCATCGAACGCCTGGGGGCTCGTGACCTCGTGCACCAGATGGAGATCCACGTAGAGCGTGTCGGGCTCACCCTCGGCACGATGCACCACGTGGTGCTCCCACACCTTCTCCGCCAGCGTTCTCAGGGTCGTGGTCATCCTGCGGTCTCCGAACCGGTTGCGTGGTCCCGAGCTACCAGGCGTAGGCTTCGGGCGCCGGACCGCCCGGGCCGGGGAAGACTTGATCGAGCCGCGCGAGCACGTCGTTGTCGAGCGTGATGTCGAGCGCCTTCATGGAGCCCAGCAGCTGCTCCTCCGTCCGCGGTCCGATGATGGGCGCCGTCACTACGGGTTGATGCAGCAGCCACGCGAGGGCGACGTCCGCGGGACGCTGGCCGAGGTCCCGGCAGAGGGCCTCCCAGCGTTCGAGCCGGGCGCGCGTCTGTTCGATCTCGCCCACCATGTACTCCTGGGAACGCCGGCCTTCCGTCACCTTCTCGAGCGCCCCCGCGAGCAGACCGCCCCCGAGGGGGCTGTAGCTGATCGAACCCCATCCCGTACTCGCGCACCACCGGGATCACCTCGAGCTCGAGCGATCGCTCGTTGAGGTTGTAGACCGACTGCTCGGTGGCCAACCGGAGCGATCCACGATAGCCGGCGATCTCGTTCGCCCTCGCGATGTGCCACCCCGCGAAGTTGGAGGATCCGACGTACAGGATCTTCCCCTGGCGCTTGAGGTGGTCCATGGCTTCCCAGATCTCGTCCCACCAGGCGTTCCGGTCGATGTGGTGCATCTGGTAGAGATCGATCCGGTCCGTCCGGAGCCGCTCGAGCGACGCCTCGCATTGGCGGATGATCCCGAGCTTGGACAGGCGGCCCTCGTTGGGCCAATCGCCCATCTGCCCGTAGACCTTCGTCGCCAACACGACCTTGTCGCGCCGGCCGCTGCCCTTCTCGAACCAACGCCCGATGATCCCCTCGGTCGCGCCGACCCCGAGGTGGCGCCCGTAGACGTTGGCCGTGTCGAAGAGGTTGATGCCGTACGACACGGCCGTGTCCATGATCGTGTGGGATTCGTCCTCCGGCGCGTGGGGCCCGAAGTTCATGGTTCCCAGGCACAGCCGGCTCACGACGAGGCCGAGCCGTCCGACATGCGTGTACTCCATGGGTTGCGAGTCTACGGCGCGTCGGCCGTCCGTTGACCCTCCTCGGACCTCTGGAGCCGACCGTCGCGCTCCGGGCCTCGAGCCCCGGGTACGAACATGAAGGCGAGGGTCGCCGCGCAGCCGAGCACGCCCGCCGCGATCAAGACCACGTCGGCCCCGAACACGTTGGCGGCCGGTCCGACGATCAGGAAGGAGAGCGGCGCTCCAGCGATCGAGATCATCCAATCGAGGCTGGAGACTCGGCCGAGCAGGTCGGACGGCACGAGCCGCTGGAGCATGGTGAACCAGAGCACCACCAGGAGCGCGATGGCCCCCTCCGCGACGAACGCGACCGCCATCGCCTGCCACACGGCGGTCACCAGCCCGAACCCGGCCGTGAGCAGCATGCCGACCGCCCAGGCCAGGTACATCAAGGTGAGAGGACGCCGCGGCAGGGAGCCCCGCTGCGCCATGAAGACACCGACCGCAACGCTCGCCACCCCCCCGGAGCCGAAGACCAACGCCAGATCGAAGCCGGAGCCGTGCAGCTCGTCGCTGACGACGAACGGCACGAGCGTCTCCCACGGGCCCCAGACGCAGAGCAGGCTCACGGTCGCCGCCACCAGGGCCATGAAGATCCAGGTCTCGCTCCGGACGTACCGGATCCCCTCCACGATGTCGCGGGTGATGTTCTCCCTCGGCTCGCCGACGTCCCGTGTGGGTCGAACCCGCATCAGCCAGGATGCAGAGGGCAGAGACGGCGAACGTGACGGCGTCGACGAGGAAGGCCCACCCCACGCCGAACGTGACGAGGATGCCACCGAGCAACGGACCGATGACCATCATCGACACCGGGCGCATGACCTGACCCACCGAATTGGCTTGTACCAGCAGGTCTTCCGGGACGATCGACGGGATGATCGAGAGGAAGGCGGGACCGAACAGCGCCTCCCCCACGCCGAAGACGGCAACGAGCGCCACCAGGATCTGCACCGTCAGCGAGCCGTCGAGCGAGAGCAGCCCGATCGCCCCGATCGCCCCGAACCGGATCAGGTCGCCGGCGATCATCAGATGCCGCCGGTCCATGCGATCGGAGAGCGCACCCGTGCCGAGCAGCAGGAGCACCTGGGGAAGCGTCCAAGCGATCCCGACCGCTGCGAAGGCCGCCGGTGACGCATCGAGCTCCCGGTAGACCTGCCAGGCCACGGCGACGACATAGATCCCGTCACCGATCAGCGAGATGGTCATGCCCGTCCACAGGAGCCGGAAGTCCCGGACCCGGAGCGGCCGGAGGACCCCGATGCGATCCACGATGGGCAAGCGATCGCTCACGGCCGGTAGGGTAGAACCATGGTCACCTTGGCACCCGGCGATCCGGCCCCGCCCTTCGAGCTCCGGGACCAGGACGGCTCGCCAGTGCGTCTCGGGGACTACGAGGGAGAGAAGCTCCTCGTGTACTTCTACCCTGAGGCCGACACGCCCGGCTGCACGACCCAATCCTGCGACATCCGCGACCACCGCCAGGATCTGGCCAGGCTCGGGATCCACGTCGTTGGCATCTCGCCCGATCAGCCCGAGGCGCAGCGGGCGTTCGACCAGAAGTACGGTCTCGGCTTCCCGCTCCTGTCCGACCCGGATCACGCGGTGGCGGAGGCGTGGGGGACATGGGGCGAGAAGACCAGCTACGGCAAGACCTCGATCGGCATCATCCGGTCGTCCTTCCTCGTCGACGAGGACGGACGGATCCAGAGGTCCTGGTACAAGGTCAAGCCTGCCGACACCGTTCCGAAGGCCCTCGCAGCGCTCGGTGGGTGAAGCTCGTGCCCTACCTCGCCGCCGACGACCGCTACGGGCGCATGCTCTACCGCGCCAGCGGACGCAGCGGTCTCCAGCTCCCGGCGATCTCGCTCGGGCTGTGGCACAACTTCGGCGACGCGACCCCGATCGACGCGCAGCGCGCCATGCTCCGCACCGCCTTCGATCTGGGCATCACGCACTTCGACCTCGCGAACAACTACGGCCCGCCGTACGGGAGCGCAGAGACGAACTTCGGGCGGCTCTTCCGCGAGGACTTCCGTCCCTATCGCGACGAGCTCATCCTTTCGACCAAGGCCGGCTGGGACATGTGGCCCGGCCCGTACGGGCAGGGCGGCGGCTCGCGGAAGTACCTCCTCGCGAGCCTCGACCAGAGCCTGACGCGGATGGGCGTGGATTACGTCGACATCTTCTATTCGCATCGGTTCGATCCCGACACGCCTCTGGACGAGACGATGGGCGCCCTCGCGACCGCCGTGGACCAGGGCAAGGCCCTCTACGTCGGGGATCTCGTCGTACTCGGCGAGCGCGACCCGCGAAGCCGCGGGCCTCTTGGAAGCGCGTGGCGTGCGGTGTTTGATCCACCAACCCTCGTACAACCTGCTGAACCGGTGGATCGAGGGAGAGCTCCTCGACACGCTCGGGGAGCTGGGGATCGGGTGCATCGGCTTCGGTGTGCTCGCCCAGGGGGTGCTGACCGGCAAGTACCTCGACGGCATCCCCGAGGACGCTCGGATCCGCCGACCGGGTGGCGACTCCCTGCAGGAGTCGCACCTGAGCGACGACAACCTCGCGCGGGTCCGCGGGCTCGCGGCGATCGCGGACGAGCGCGGTCAGAGCCTCGCGCAGATGGCGATCGCTTGGTCCTTGCGGGACCCGCGGATGACCTCGGCCCTCATCGGTGCCAGCCGACCCGAGCAGGTCGTCGAGTGCGCCGGCGCGGTGGAACAGCTCGACTTCACGGATGACGAGCTCGCTGCCATCGAGCGGTACGCGCAGGAGGGCGATCTCAACCTGTGGGAACGACCCTCCAAGGGCTTGCGTCCCTGAGCGTTGGCGTGGGCCGGGTTGCGCGCCGTGTCAAGTTCCGCCTGAAGCTTGACGCTTCGTCTTCGGTTGATGCTTCACGTGCAGACCGTCGGCTCGGACCTTCCGCACCGGTCCCGATCTGGTGCGAGCGACCGTCTTGATCAGGTGGTTCTTGCTCCAGACCTGGATCACGGTCTCATCGACGAACACGTCGACGAGCTCGCCGCGATAGGCGTTGGTGACGGAGAAGGGCTGGTTGTCCACCGACATCACGCCGTTGGATGCCACCCGGCGAAGGACCCACTGCCCGTGGTGGGACTCTCCAGCATCGACCGGGAGCGAGGCGGCGTCGGTGCTAGCTCGGTGCGAGACGGAACCGCTCCGCCGGGGTGGCCATCTCGAGGGCCTGGTGCGGACGCGAGGTGTTGTAGTCGGTGACCCAGACATCGAGCTCGGCCTGGGCGGCCTCGATGTAGGAGAACGTTCGGTCGGCCAGGCACTCGCGGCGCAGCGATCTGGTGGAACCGTTCGATCTTGCCGGTCGTCGTCGGTGAGCGCGGGGCCGTGTGGCGGTGCGAGATCCCGTTCTCCCGGCAGATCCGGTCGAACAGGACCTCGACGGGGTTGGGGCCGAACCGACCGGTGAAGACCTTGCCGTTGTCGGTGAGGATCTCATCGGGCACCCCGTAGCGGCGAAGCGAGCGCGGCGAGCACCGCGCACACGGCCTTCGACGTCGCCCTGGCTGACGAGACCGGCGGCGATGCAGAACCGGCTGTGGTCATCCACCCCGGTCACGACCTTCAGCTCGGTGCCGTCGTCCAGGACATCACCCCACCCATCACGTCCATCTGCCACAGCTGCATCGGGTGCTCGCGCTCCCACCGACGGAAGTCCTCGCGCGCGCTTGCGCCGGCGCCTCAGCTCGATCAGGTCGTGGCGGCGTAAGGCACCGGTAGATGCGCGGAGCGAGAGGGGACCGGGTCGACACCCAACCGGCCGAGCTGGTGCTCGATCCGCCGCGGACCCCAGCCCGGGTGCTGGCGGCGGAGCTCGCAGATCCGGGCCTCGAGCTCGGGCGCGGTCTGGTGCGGGCACGAGGCTCGGACGGTGCGAGCGGTCGGCGAGAGCAGCGAGCCCGCCGGCTTCGTAGCGCACGATCCAGGCGTGCACGCTCTGGCGCGACACGCCGAGACGAGCGGCGACCTCGACTCACCTGCCAGCCGTCCTGGACGACGGCGAGCACCGCCTGATAGCGCTGTTCCATGACGCTGAGCTCCACCAACACGGGGCCGCCCTCCTCGCTCGGGGTCGAGCAGGAGGATGACGGGTGTCAAGGATCAGCCGGAGCCACCGTCAAGGATCACCCGGATCAGGTGTCAAGGATCAGCCGGAACCGTGTCAACGATCAGGTGACGCCGGAACGTCCAGCATCACCCGGAACACGACACCGGGTTGCGCGCCGGGAGGGAGTCGAACCCCCAACCTTCTGATCCGTAGTCAGATGCTCTATCCATTGAGCTACCGGCGCCGGTCAGGGCATCTTACGAGAAGGAGGAAGGGTCCCTCAGGCATCGAGCGCCGGCGTTCCCTAGGGCCGCACGATGGTGACGTTGCCAGCTCCGGGGGAGAGGAGGGTCTCGTGGCCATCGCCCCACCTGACCTGGTAGCTCACGCTCAATGCGCCGTGGATGACTCGGAGAACCTCCCCTTGCCGAGGCGGTGAGCCGACGCGAGGGGAGGGGATGACGATGAGGTCACCTCGGCGGGCTCTCGTCGCGCCAACCTCCACCGTGGCCTTCTTCGCCGTGGCCTTCTTCGCCGTGGCCTTCTTCGCCGTGGCCTTCTTCGCCGTGGCTTTCTTCGCCGTGGCCTTCTTCGCCGTGGCCTTCTTCGCCGTGGCCTTCTTCGCCGTGGCCTTCTTCGCCGTGGCTTTCTTCGTTGGCATGGTTCGCCTCCTTGCCGGAATGCGGTTCATCGTTCCGTTCTCATCGCTACCGTTCAACCTAGTGGGAGCTCAGGCCCGCGACCATCGAAGATGCGCCGGAACGGCCGTGATCACCTCGGGCCCGTTGACATGCCCAAGGTGAGGAGTCCTTGGGGACTTGCACTCCTTGGTCCCATCCGTGCAAGATCGTTGCGCCGATCGAGGACGTGGCGTGAAGGCGGCGGTGAACGGCGGTCACACGCTGTCTTCTGACAGAATCGGTGGTAGACCGTCGATGTCGTCGATGTGGGGAGGCGATCTTCATGGGTCAGAGGGAAACGAGCGGAGCGGCGATCGGATGGACGATGTTCGCCGCCTGGGTGCTCATCTTGCTGGGGATCTGGGACGCGTTCGCAGGACTGGTTGCTCTCATCAACGACGAGTTCTACGTCGTGACGCGGGAGTACGTCGTCCAGTTCGACGCCACCACCTGGGGTTGGATCAAGCTCATCTGGGGTGTCGTGATGGTGCTGGCGGGACTCAGCCTGTTCAGCGGTGCCGTGTGGGCGCGGACGGTCGGGGTCATCGTCGCGTTGATCAGCGCGATCGTGAACTTCATGTGGCTCCCGTGGTACCCGATCTGGGCGATCATCATCATCGCGGTCGACGTCGCGGTGATCTGGGCGTTGACGGCCCACGGGCGCGACATCACGCGTGCGTGAAGGACGTTGCCGGCCAGCAGCAAGGGTGCTACCGATGAACGAAGGAGGTTGACGCAACGATGATGAGAAGAAGGCGACCCGTGTTGCGGGCGGCGACCGTGGCTGGAGCTGGGGCTGTCGCATACCACGCCGGGAAGAAGTCACAAGCCGGCGCCGACCAGGATGCGGCCCAGAACGCTGCGATCGATGATCTGTCGCAACAGCAAGCGTCGCAGCAAGCGGCTCCCATGCCGGCGGCACCTGCGCCGGCGGGGGGCATGTCGCAGTCGTCGATCGACGAGCTGAAGCAACTCGGACAATTGCACGACCAAGGCATCCTCACCGACGAGGAGTTCGCAGCTCAGAAGGCGAAGATCCTCAGCGGATGAGCCCCCGACCCAACCGATCAGAGGAGAAGCAGATGGATGAGTTCGGACCGGTCCAGATCCTCGTCGTCGGGTTCAAGGACCCCGACTTCAAAGGGGAGGTCCTGGCAGAGCTGCGGCGTCTCAAGGATCTCGACATCGTCAGGCTGGTGGATCTGGTCGTCGTCTACAAGGACGGGGACGGTGAGGTCGCCGCGCTCGAGATGAGCGACCTCTCGCCGGATGAGTCCGTCCAGTTCGGTGCGATCGCCGGCGCGTTGATCGGTCTCGGTGCCGACGGCGAGGAAGGCGCCGAGGCGGGCGCGCTCGCCGGTGCCGAGGCAGCCATCGAGTCCGAGGGCGAGTTCCTCGGCGACGAGATGATGTGGACGATCGCCGACACGATCCCCGTCGACACGGCGGCGGCCGTTGCCCTCATCGAGCACCGCTGGGCCATCGGTTTGCGCGATGCGATCCGTGGGGCCGGAGGGTTCCCACTGGCCGACACCTGGATCCACCCGGAGGATCTCGTCGCCGTCGGCGCGCTCATGGGTGCTGCGGCCGACGAGGACGCGGACACCGACGGCTGACGCCACTGGGAGGACCCCACTGCTCGTGAGCACGACGAGCTTCCGGCGATGAGTTCGGTCACGCTCCCCCGGCCGAACGCCTGGCGGCGTCTCGCCGCGTTGGCGTCGCTCGTGCTCCTGCTGGTCGTGATCGTGGCGACCGTCGCGATCGTCCTCGATGAGCCTCTCAGCCTGGTCGCGGTCGTCGTGCTGCTCGGCATCGCGGCCGGCGCTGTCTGGCATGCCATCTCGCGAACGGGGAGCCGACGGCTCATCGCCCTCCTGATCGCGATCGTGGCTATGGCGACGGCGATCATCATCGCAGCGACGCCGTCCATCTTCTCCATCCTGATCCGAGTGGCGTTGCTCGCGCTCGCCCTCGCGCTCGGACGCTTCGCGCTGCATCGAGATGTGCGGTCGCTGAAGGGCCTCGAGACGCCAGGGACGCCGGTCCCGCCGGCCGCGAAGGGCGTCCTGATCATGAACCTGAGATCGGGGGGCGGGAAGGCGGAGAAGTTCCACCTCGTCGACGAATGCCGGGCGCGAGGGATCGAACCGGTCGTGCTCAAGCCCGGTGACGACCTGCTCGACCTCGCCAGGAACGCGATCGATGCGGGTTGCGATGTGATCGGCATGGCAGGCGGCGATGGTTCGCAGGCGCTCGTGGCGAGCGTGGCCGCGGATCGCGGGATCCCGATGGTGGTCATCCCGGCGGGGACGAGGAACCACCTAGCCCTCGACCTGGGTCTGGACCGGGACGACGTGGTCGGGGCGCTCGACGCGTTCGGCGAGGCCTACGAGCAGACCATGGATCTCGCCGAGGTGAACGGGCGCGTCTTCGTGAACAACGTCTCGCTCGGCCTCTACGCGGAGATCGTCGCGTCCCCGGAGTACCGCGACGCCAAGGCCGACACGACGTTGGCCGCGCTCCCCAGGATCCTCGGGCCCGGCACCGAGCCGTTCGATCTCCGCTTCGACGGACCGGACGGGACGCCCCACCGCGGCGCGCACCTGATCCAGGTCTCGAACGGTCCGTACGGGAAAGGGATGTCCGGCCTCGGGTCGCGACCGCGGCTCGACACGGGACTCCTCGGGATCATGTCCCTCGTGATCGCCGACGACAAGGCGGCGAGTGCGCTGATCCGTGCGATCGGGCGTGGCCACCCGGAGCGCTACGAAGGACTCGCGGGCTGGGACGCTCCCACGTTCCATGTCGATTCGGGATCGACGGTCGCCGTGGGTCTGGACGGCGAGACCCTCGGGCTCGAGCCGCCCCTCACGTTCACATCGCGACCCGGCGCCCTCCGCGTCCGACGCCCGCCGCGAGCGATCGGCTACTCACCGTCGGCCCTCGTGACGTCGTGGCACTCAGCCATCCCCGACCTCTGGAGCACCATCCTGGGTCGGCCGATCCGGATCGGCGACTGAAGACCCGGGATCCGCGGCCCCGGAAGACGGATCCCCGGGAGTCTCGCGATCGATCTCTTCGAGCGCGCGATCGATCGACGGATAGAAATGGTCACGGTCGAGGGTCTCGAAGAGGCCGTATCGCAGGATCAGATCCTGCAACCGGTCCCGCAGCTCGACGAACGCCAGGTTGATCCCCTTCGCGTTCAGCTCGCGATCGAGACGGTCGAGCATGTCGGCGGCGGTCACGTCGATGTCCGTGACGGCTTCGCACTGGAGCACCACCCACCGTGGTGACCGACTCCTGATCAGACCGCGGATCTCTTGGCGGAAGATCCCGGCGTTCGCGAAGAACAGCGGCGCCTCCCAGCGGTAGACGACCACGCCGTCGACCTGCGCCGTGTCGGGATAGCGCCCGACGGCATGCCATCCGTCGAGCTCCTCGGAGCGACCCAGGACCTCACCGTGCGGCCACCAGCTCCTGCGGAAGAACAGGACGATGGACAGGATCACCGCCAGCCCGATCCCTTGGATCACGCCGAACAGCACCACACCCAATGTCGCCACGATCGACAGGAAGAACGCCGTCTTCCTCGATCCGCAGGTACCTGCGGACGGTGACCACGTCCATGAGCGAGAGCGCGGCCGCGATCACGACCGCCGCGAGCGCCGGCTGCGGGAGGTTCTGCAGGAGCGACGGCAGGAAGAGCAAGAGGCTCGCCACGATCCCCGCGCCGACCAGACCGGTGACTTGGCTCTTCGACCCGGCCTGTTCGGCGACGGCCGTGCGTGAGCCGCTGGCCGAGATCGCGAAGCCCTGGAAGAGTCCGGCCGCGATGTTCGCCGACCCGATCCCGACCATCTCCTGGTTCGTGTCGACCTCATCCCCGCGCCGGGCGGCGAAGCTGGTCGAGGTGGCGATCGTGTCGGTGAGCGAGACGAGCACGATCCCCACGGCAGCCACCAGCAGGGGACCGACGTCGCTCACGCTCGTCCAGGGGAACGCCGGCGTCGGCAGTCCCTGCGGGAGCGCTCCCACCGTCTTCACCCCTTCCTGGGCCAGATCGAACGCCGCGGTCACCACGGTGGCGCCCACCACAGCGACGAGCACGGCGGGCACCCTCGTCGTGAAGCGAGGCAGCACGAGGAGCACGATCAACGTGGCGACACCCAGCACGAGCGCCGTGGTGTTGGTCTGATCGATGCCGCGGAAGAACGCCTCCAGCTCCGCGACGAATCCGTCGGCGTCCGTGGAGAACCCGAAGAGCTTCGGGAGCTGACCGACGATGATCGTGATGCCGAGGCCGTTCATGTACCCGACCTGGACCTCCTTGGAGAGGAGGTCGGCCACGAAGCCCAGCTTGCCCAACCCGAGTCCGATCTCGATGGCGCCGACCAAGAGCGCCAGCATCCCGGCCAGGGCGATCGCGGTCGCGGCGTCCCCACCTGCCAGCAGAGGGATGATCGCCGCGAAGATCAGCGGCGAGACCGACGAGTCGGGGCCCAGGACGAGCACGCGCGACGGCCCCATGAGGGCGTACGCCACGAGGCACGCGATCGTGGTGTAGAGCCCGGTGACGGGAGGCAACCCGGCGAGCTCGGCGTACGCCATGCCTTGTGGCACGAGGATCGCCGCGAGGACGACGCCGGCGACCAGGTCGGAGCGGAGCCACGAGGTCTGATACGTCCGGAGCATGCGGATGCCGGGGACCCACCTCCCGATCCCCTCTGCGCGCTTGCCCGTCGCCTCGGTCTGCATGGATCCTCCCCTCCCCGACGGCAGAACGATAGGACAGAGCGGAAGCGACGACCGCCGCCATCGATACTGTCCCGAAAGGCGTGTCGGATCGCGAGCGAACGGACGTGAAGCCGACTCTGGCATGATGCCCCGATGGGTTCCGCGCCGGCTCCCGGGCCAGAAACGGCTCCTCCCTCACCGCTCGAGGTCCTGAAGAGCCGGAGCTACGTTCTGGCACTCATCGTGGGTGCCGTGCTCGGCGCCCCTGTTGCGGCCGTCGCGTATCTGTTCCTCAAGCTGGTGGACGAGGCCCAGCAGTTCCTGTTCACGCAGCTGCCCACCGACCTTGGCTTCGTCACGGAGCCCGTGTGGTGGCCGATCCCTCTGCTCGTGCTGAGCGGCCTGCTGGTTGCGCTCACCATCAGGTATCTGCCCGGTACCGCGGGGCACGAGCCCGCCGAGGGTTTCAAGCCATCCGGAGCGGTCAAGCCGATCGATCTCCCCGGGATCATCATCGCTGCGTTCGCCACGCTCAGCCTCGGGGTGGTGCTCGGACCGGAGGCTCCCCTGATCGCGATCGGGAGCGGGCTCGGTGTCCTGGCGATCCACCTCGTCAAGAAGGACGCCCCTGACCAGGCCGTGTTGGTGATCGCGGCGGCCGCGAGCTTCGCGGCAATCAGCACGCTGCTGGGCTCGCCGCTGGCCGGAGCGTTCCTGCTGATGGAGGCATCGGGCATCGGCGGATCGATGCTGGGCGTCATCCTCGTTCCTGGTCTCCTCGCGGCCGGGATAGGCACCCTCATCTTCCTCGGTCTGGACGGCCTGACCGGGTTCGGGACGTTCTCGCTCGCCGTGCCCGACATCCCGACGTTCACGACCCCGACCGTCGCGGAGTTCCTCTGGGCGATCGGGATCGGTTTGGCAGCCGCCTTCATCGGGACCGGGATCAAACGGATGGCGCTCGCGCTCCAGCCCATGGTTGCGCGCCAGCGGTTGATGCTGACGCCGGTGGCAGGGCTCGCGATCGGTGTGCTGGCGGTCGTCTTCGCACTCAGCACCGACAAGGATGCGAGCGCGGTGCTCTTCTCGGGTCAGACCGCTCTGCCTTCGCTCATCCAGAACGCGGCGGATTGGACGGTCGGCGCCCTCGTGTTGCTCATCGTGTGCAAGGGATTGGCCTACGGAGCCTCGCTCAGCGCCTTCCGTGGCGGTCCGACGTTTCCGGGGATGTTCATCGGCGCGGCGGGAGGGATCGCCCTGTCGCATCTGCCGGGTCTCCCCATGATCGCGGGCGCGGCCATGGGCATCGGAGCGATGACGGCCGTGATGCTGGGACTGCCGCTCACCTCGGTCCTCCTGACGGTCATCTTCCTCTCGTCCGATGCCGCCGCGCTGACGCCGATCGTGATCGTTGCCGTCGTGGTGGCCTACGTGGCGAGCGCACGACTCGAGCCGCCTCGACAAGCCGGTCCACCAGGTTCGGAGGATTCCGCTTCGGCGACGGGACGACCCGCTGCGCCGGTCAACGCCCCGGAACTGGATCCGAGCTGAGTACCATGCGACGGAACACGGCACTGCCCGTGAAGAGATGAGGCGTCCATGAGCAAGCCCGACCCCGATCCGAAGGCAGAGGCGACACCGGACCCGGGAGGTTCCTCGGGTTCGCCGCCGATCAAGAGCGTCCAGCACCTGACACCCAAAGAGCGAGCCGACAAGGGGAAGGCTGCTCGGGCCACGGTGCCTCGTGCGTCCCACGCCACGTGGGAGCCGCCTGCGGATCGCCCCGACCCGATCGAGCTCCTCCGAGCGCAGGAAGGGGTCCGGGTCGCCGAGCTCGTTCCGATCCGCTACGGCAGGATGCTGGTCTCTCCGTTCACCTTCTACCGCGGCGCGGCCACCATCATGGCGTCGGACCTCTCCTCCACGCCGCGATCGGGACTCAAGGTCCAGGCCTGCGGCGACGCCCACGTGTCGAACTTCGGGCTCTTCGCCTCGCCCGAGCGCTCGCTCATCTTCGACATCAACGACTTCGACGAAACCCTCCCGGGACCATGGGAGTGGGACGTCAAACGTCTCGTCGCCAGCCTCGTGATCGCGGGACGGAACAACGGCTTCTCGACGCAAGAGAGCGAGGGCGTCGCCCTCGCCGCCGCCGCCGGGTACCGGACCGCGATGCGGGAGTTCGCCGCGATGCGCGACCTGGAGGTGTGGTACTCGCACGCGGAGGTGAAGGAAGGACTCCCGCGTCTGCAGGCCCTGCTCGACAAGAAGCAGCTGAAGGAAGCCGAGAAGATGGTCGCGAAGGCACGAACGAAGGACAGCCTGCAGGCCTTCGACAAGCTGACGCAGATCGTCGATGGAGAGCGGCGGATCATCAGCGACCCACCTCTGATCGTCTCCATGGAAGAGCTGGTGGGGGGAGCCGAAGCGGACAAGATCGAGGAGGCTCTGCACAACCTCCTGAGGACGTACCGGCGCACCCTGCTCGGGGACCGTCGGCACCTGCTCGAAGGGTTCCGGTTCGTCGACCTGGCACGCAAGGTGGTCGGCGTGGGGAGCGTCGGCACGCGAGCCTTCATCATCCTGATGCTGGGGCGCGACAACGAGGACCCACTGTTCCTCCAGGCGAAGCAGGCGGACGCGTCGGTCATGGAGCCCTTCATCGGCAAGAGCCGCTACGCGAACTCCGGGCAACGGGTGGTCGAGGGGCAGCGGCTGATGCAGGCTGCGAGCGACATCTTCCTCGGGTGGGACCGCACGTCCGGGATCGATGAGACACCCCGCGACTACTACCTGCGCCAGCTCCGTGATTGGAAGGGCTCTTGGCCGCCGGAGGCCATGGTCCCGCAGGTCATGAGCGTCTACGGGGAGATATGCGCTTGGACGCTCGCGAGGGCCCATGCCCGATCGGGCGACCGGATCGCGATCGCCTCGTACCTCGGCGGCTCGGATACGTTCGACCGCTCGATCGCCGCGTTCGCCGAGGCGTATGCGGATCAGAACGAGCGCGACTACGAGGCGTTCTCGGCTGCCGTGAAGGATGGAAGTGTGGTCGCCCAGACCGGCTTGTAGTCCGTCACACGTACGATCGGCGGCGCAACCACCGCATCGCCACGCCGCCCCAGATCGGCGGCAGGTAGAACGTGACGAGCCGGAACGCGATGGCCGTCGAGATCGCGGCGGCGCTCGGAACACCGATCGCCTCGAGCCCGGCCGTGTAGCCGGCCTCGGCCACCCCCATCCCTCCGGGAACGGGCATGAAGCCCGCGAAGAGGCTCACGATCGTGTTGATGAGGATCAGCTGCGCCAAGGTCGCGCTCTCGCCGAACGCCCGCAAGCAGAGGCCGAGGATGATGGCGAGCAGGAACTGGGCCACGAGATTGCCGCCGAACAACATGGCGTCGTGCTTCGGATAGCGGAGGACACGGAGCGCCTTGAAGGCCTCGGACGCCTGATCGCGGATCATCGCGCGATAGCGCGGCACGGCCTCCTTGATGACGGACCGGTAGCGCGGAACGGCGAGCCCGATGATCAACGCGAGCAGCAGCAACACAGCCACCAGGACCGCCAAGCTGACCGACAAGCCGCTCGAGGACGAGCTCCCGGATGAGGAGCTGGCATCGGACGAGCTGGCGGAGGGGAAGCTCAAGGACGCCAATCCCGACAGGGTGATGATGAGGATCAACAGGATCTGGATCGCGAAGCCGCTCACGCTGTCGATGAGACCGATCGAGGCAGCACCTCCGGTCTCGATCCCCATCCGCTGGAAGAAGCGGATCTCGAGGGCGACCCGAGCCGCGGAGCTCGGGACGGCGAGCTGGATGAACTGGATCGCGTACTGCAGCATGAGGACGGGCCCGTAGCGCACGGGGTGGAGCGACGCCCCGAGGGTGGAGAAGGCTTGCGCCACTTGGACCGATGGCGTGAGCGCGAGGGCAGCCCAGATCCAGACCGTGTCGGCGCTCTGGAGCTCGTCGACGACCTGCTGCAGGTCGACCCCGGCCAGCGAGGCGATGAGCCAGTACGCGAGCAGCGCGACCAGGACCACGAGCAGGACCGAACGGACCGTGACGCGCCGGATCCGCTCGAGCTTCGGCGGTTCGATGCCGGTGGCATCCGCCGCCAGCTTCCGCAGGTCGTCGAGCGACCAATCCTCATCCTTCACCGAGTGGAGGGTCACGCGATCGAAGACGGCGGGCTGGAGGAAGGGCAGGACGGCTCCCAGCCCATCGTTCCCGAGAGAGGCTCTTGCCGCAGCGATCGCGCGCTCATGGCCGACCGAGAGCGCGGTCGTGACCAGGACCTGCGCGCGATCGGCCATGAGCGCGGTGCGCGTGGCGGCGATCGCCGCCTTGCCGAGGTCTGCCAGCGCTGGAGAGCCGTCGGGGCGGACCACGATCCGGAGACCATCGATCTGCCCGTGTGCCAGGCCGAGATCGTGGAGCCGTTCCGTCGCCTCCCATATCTCCCGCAGGAGTCCCTCGTCGACCTCGGTCGGGTCGAGGCGTGCGAACGGGCGAGCCGTCGCGTCGCTCACCAGCAGGGCATCACCCTCGGCGGCCATCCCTGCAGCGAGGACCGGCAGGACGGGGACGCCCCCTCGCTCCGCCAGGAGGGTCACGAACGCCTCGTGCTCGACGAGTTGCAGCCGTCCGGACCCGAGATGCGGCGTCTCACCCCGGTGCCACAGCGCCGACCAGGTCGAGGCGAGCAACTGTCCGTCCCACGCGTCGCGCCCATAGATCTTGACGAGCAGCGATCGGCCGTCCGGGGCGCGTGCCGTCGCGAGTGCGACCCCTCGTGGCTCGAGCGGCGCGTGGCGCAGATCGGCCGCCTCCACGCCGATCTCACCGAGGGCCGCAGCGACCTGTTCCAGGGTGAGCCGACCGCCGGGCGACCCCACAAGGAGGTGCACGAACGCGGCCGACCCGATGCCGACGATGAAGCCCGTCAGGACGCCGATCGGGAGCGCGACACCGAGGGCGATGCCCCCCACCGCCCCGGCCACCACCACGAACCTCCCGATGAGGCGAAGCGACTTCGTCATGTGGGGAGAAGCCACCACGATCACCGAGGTCGCCATCGCGAGCCGAACCGCGAGATAGACGGGCGGACCGTGGGAGGCGCCCACCGAGTCGAAGCTGGCCGACCAGTCGGTCCCCGACGCTTTCCCCACGAGGAGCGCGAAGCCGAGCGAGAGAGCGGCCGCGAACACTTCGTCGAGCAGCAGCCGCTTCCGGCGGTGTGCGACGAGCGCCATGATCATGAGCACGACCGCCCAGCCGACCAGGAGGTCCCAGGCGATCTCCCAGAACCAGCCGAAGAGTCCGGGAAGGTCCTTCACGAGGGCTGCGATCTCTTGGTCGAGTGCGGTCGGACCAGGAGCCGGGATCGACAGGAGGAGGACCGCCAGGACGGCGACGATCAGGAGGAGGACATCGGTCGGTCGGCGCGCCCGCGGGGCGTCGCTGGCCGAGGAGAAGACGCGGACACCGATCTCGCGGCGAGCGGAGGGACCGATCGAGCCCAAGCTGACGCTGCCCTCGGACTCCGGGGCCCCGTCCCCTTGCGTCGCCGTGTCCGTCGATCCCACCTGCGCCCCCGCTCGGTGGGCGGAGGCTATACGCGCACCCACCCCAAGTCCAACGGTGGGCCGTTCGAGGGGGACCCAACCGCTCGCGACCGCCGCGCGTCAGGTCTTTTCGGGGTGCTCGACCTCCGTGTCGAGGGCACCTTGGGCTGCCCCCGAGCCGGCGCGGCCACCCCCCGACCCGCGGAGGACGAAGGCCGCAGCGACGGCGAGCAGCGCACCCACCAACGGACCGGCCACGTACACCCAGTAGTCTGTGAAGTTCCCTCCCACCAGATCCGGCCCGAAGGTGCGAGCGGGATTCATGGAAGCGCCGGAGATCGGGCTCCCCCACAACCCCGCCAGTGCGATGTACGCACCCACGCCGATCGCGCCGAGGATGCCGATGTTCTGAGCGCCGGACGCGGTGCCGAGGATGACGCTCACCAGGCCGAGCGTGAGGACGGCTTCCATGAGGAAGGCATCGAACGAGGAGTAGCCCGCAGCCGGGTAGTTGGAGCCGTAGGTCGCCGACACGTGGATGACCGACTGCAGGAACCAGGCGGCGAGCGCCGCGCCCGCGAGCTGGACCACGATGTAGCCGGGCACACGGCGCCACGGGAAGTCCCCTCGGAACGAGAAGGCGAGACTCACCACCGGGTTGAGGTGCGCGCCCGAGACCTTGCCCATGAACAGGATGATCGCCATCACCATCAGGCCCGGCGCAACGACAGCGGCGGTCCGGCTGATGGTGCCGGGGAAGGCTTGACCCATCATCCCTCCACCTGCCGCGACGAGCACGAGGAAGAAGGTGCCCAGCAGTTCGGAGAAGAGCCGGCGCCATTCCTGCTTGGGATCCTTGAAGTCCTCGATGGGCTGGATGAGGTCGGCCTCGACCCATCGCTCGATCCGTGCGGTCGTACCGGACGTGTCTTCCTGAGCCACGATCTCTCCTCTCGCCAGCAACACGCCAGGGTCGCGGATCGTCAGGTGCACATGCTCCGACCCCCGTCGACGAGATGGTAGCCGCGCTCCCCGCCGAAATCGAATCGCGCGCGCGGGTCCGATGTGGACCCTGCGGCACGCCCGGTATGGTTCCGCACGGATCACGGCCGGAGCCGGCCGCACGCCGGCTCGATGATCTGGAAGGAGTTCCGTGGACGAGCGAGCAACACCGACGCACCGCCATGTTGGTTCCGATCGATCCGACGACATCGTCGTGAATCCGTTGTTCGCGCGCGAAGGCCAGGAGCGGGTGTCGCGCTGGCGCATCCCCGACGGCGAGATGCAGCCCGACACGGCCTACCAGATCATCCACGACGAACTGCTGTTGGACGGCAATGCCCGACAGAATCTCGCGACCTTCGTCACGACGTGGATGGAGCCGCAGGCTGCGAAGCTCTACGCGGAAGCCTTCGACAAGAACATGATCGACAAGGACGAGTATCCGCAGACCGCGGCCATCGAGGAGCGGTGCGTGCACATCCTGGCCGACCTCTGGAACTCACCCGAGCCGCACACCACCATGGGCACCTCCGCGATCGGCTCCTCGGAGGCGTGCATGCTCGCAGGCCTCGCTCTGAAGCGCCTCTGGCAGCAGCGTCGGAAGGCGGCGGGCGCTTCGACCGACACACCCAACATCGTCTTCAGCTCCTCCGTGCAGGTCGTCTGGGAGAAGTTCGCGAACTACTGGGACGTGGAGCCCCGGTACGTTCCCATCACGAAGGAGCAGCCCTACCTGACCTCTGAGGGGATGCTGGCAGCGGTGGACGAGCACACGATCGGGGTGGTGCCGATCCTCGGCGTCACCTACAACGGTGTCTACGAGCCCGTCCAGGAGCTCGCCGGTGCACTCGACGACCTGCAACAGCGGACGGGGCTCGACGTGCCGATCCACGTGGACGGCGCATCGGGCGCGTTCATCGCTCCTTTCCTCGATCCCGACCTCGTGTGGGACTTCCGGTTGCCACGCGTGCACTCGATCAGCACGTCCGGGCACAAGTTCGGGCTCGTCTACCCCGGTCTGGGATGGGTCGTCTGGGCGAAGCCCGAGCACCTCCCCGAGGACCTGATCTTCTCGGTGAGCTACTTGGGCGGCAACATGCCGACCCTCGCGATCAACTTCTCCCGGCCCGGCGCCCAGGTCTTGCTCCAGTACTACAACTTCCTCCGCCTCGGCCGCGAGGGATACCGGCGCGTCCAGCGGGCCTGCAAGGGCGCCGCCCTCCACCTCGCCGCGGAGCTCGCCCGGATGGGCCCATTCGAGGTCCTCAACGACGGCGCCGACATGCCGCTGGTGACCTGGACCCTGAGCGGAGGAGCGGCGGCTGGTTGGGACCTGCACGATCTCTCGGCCAAGCTTCGGGAGCGCGGCTGGCAGGTACCGGCGTACCCGATGCCGGCGAGCATCGACGACATGACCGTGATGCGGGTCGTCGTCCGCAACGGTGTGTCGATGGACCTGATCGACCTGCTCGTCTCCGATCTGGAGACCTCCATCGAGGTCCTCGGGAAGGACATCGTGCCGTCCACATCGGACGGCGACCGGCCTCCCATCGCGTTCCACCACTGAAAGGGGCAGACCATGGACGAACCGACCATCCAGGAGCTGGACGACATCGAGTCGATGTTCGTACAGACCGCACAGGGAGCGACCAGCGACGGCGCGATCCTCACGCTCCAGGGTGTCACGCCGTCCACGCTCTACTTCTCGGACCGTCCGAAGCGGGTCGTCGGCCACATGAGCTCGGCTGACTTCGTGGAGATCTGGGGCGTCGGCGAGAACAGCTTCGCTGAGGATCCGCCGAACGCCGTTCTCGCCTTCCTCGAGCCCGGCGACGATGCGCCTAAGGACGCGGTCGTCGTGATACGCGATCCCCGGTTGGGAGATGGATCGCTGACGTACTCGATCGAGGTCCTCGAGGGCGCTGTGCCGGCGGTGACGGGGCCTGTCACGCTGTTCATCGACCCCTTCGGCCGGCCGCTGTCCCCCGTCTCGGTCGGTGGGATGCGGCGCCGGGAGCGGCGCCGCGACCGACGGCCCCTCTAGGAGGGCGTCGGTGGAGCCCGGCATGGATATCCTGGATCGCTCGGCGTGCGGAGGAACCGTCCGGGCGAGCGGGGAGGCAACGTGAGCGCCCAGGTCCCGGGAAACGGAGCACTGCCCTCGATGGAGGACGCGGCGAGCCCGCACATCCTCCGGCGGCTGCTCCATGCATTCGTCGACCCGCACAGCTACGGCCTCGTGCTGCTCCTGATCTTCGTGACGTACCTGCTGTCGGTGACCCTGACGGCGCCCCGCGCCGCATCGTTAGTGTTGTTCGTCCAGATCGGCACGGTCTGGATCGCGCTCCGAACGGCGAAAGCGCACCGCCGCGTCCTCCGTTTCGCCTTCGTCCTGATGACGATCGCAGCGATCGCAGCGATCGTGGGAGCGATCAAGCCGGAGGATGCTCGCCCATTCGTGTTCGCCCTCAGCGGCGTCCTGTACTTCGTCGCGCCGATCTCGATCGTACGTAACCTCGCCCAGCGCCCCGGCGTGGACCAGGAGACGATACTCGGCGCGATCGCCGCCTACCTGCTGCTCGGCATGTTCTACGCGTTCCTCTACCGGACCATCGGTGAGGTGCAGACCGCGCCGTTCTTCGGGGCCGATGGTGAAGGAACCATGCCGCAGGTGCTCTTCTTCAGCTTCACCACCATCAGCACGACCGGTTACGGGAACCTGGTTCCGGCGGGGAACCCGGGCCAGACGTTCGCCGTGACGGAGATGGTCCTCGGACAGCTCTTCCTGATCACGGCGCTCGGCAAGATCGTGTCGGAATGGCGCCCGAAGCGGTGGCAAGCGAGCGACGGGCCCACGGACGAGGCCGAACCGTCGACCTGAGGGGTTTCAGGGAAGGGCCATGAGCGCGAGAGGATCGGCAGGGCCCACGCCACCTCGTCTCGCGGACGTCTTCGTGATCTTCGGGATCACGGGCGACCTGGCGAAGGTGATGACGTTCCGCTCGCTCTACCGCCTGGAGGAGCGCGGGCTCCTCGACTGCCCCATCGTGGGGGTCGCGGTCGACGAGTGGACGGTCGACGACCTCCGGGCGCGGGCCCGTGCGTCGATCGTGGCGACGGGTGAGTCCCTGGACGAAGGTGTGTTCGGGCGCCTCGCGGATCGGTTCTCGTACGTGAGCGGGGACTTCACGGACGCCGCCACGTTCGGGCGTGTCGCCGACGCGATCGACGGGAAGTCGACCCCCGTCTTCTACCTCGAGATCCCACCGTCCCTCTTCGGTCGCGTCATCGGCAACCTGGCGCAGGCCGGCCTCACCCGGGAGGCGCGCATCGTGGTCGAGAAGCCATTCGGGCACGACTTCACGTCGGCTCGGGAGTTGAACGCGGAGATCCACGCCTCGATCGATGAATCGCAGCTGTTCCGGATCGACCACTTCCTGGGGAAGATGGGGCTGGCCGAGGTGCTGTACCTGCGGTTCGCCAACACCATGTTCGAGCCCATCTGGAACCGCCAGTACATCTCGAGCGTGCAGATCACGTTGGCCGAGAGGTTCGGGGTGGACGACCGCGGGCACTTCTACGATCCGGTCGGCGCGCTCCGCGACGTCGTGGTCAATCACCTGATGCAGGTCGTCGCTGCGGCGGCGGTCGAGCCTCCCGCGGCCCGCGAACCCGATCTGCTGAAGGATGCGATGTTCTCGCTCTTCCGGTCGACGGCTGATGCCGACCCCGCCGCGTACGTGCGAGGGCAGTACGAGGGCTACCGCGCCGTCGACGGTGTGGCCCCGGATTCCGACACCGAGACCTTCGCCGCCCTCAAGCTGGAGATCGAGAACTGGCGATGGGCCGGGGTCCCGTTCTTCATCCGGAGCGGGAAGCGTCTGCCGCTCACCCAGACCGAGCTCCGGCTCGTGTTCCACCGGCCGCCGCACCTGAGGTTCCAAGCAGGGTCCGAACCTCCGGAGCCAGATCAACTGGTGATCAAGCTCGATCCGTCCACGGGGATCCGGCTCAACGTGGAGGCACAACGGTCGGGCGCGGTGCGAGCCGAGCCGATCACTTTGGACATGGAGTTCGCGGACGAAGGTGGAGAGGGCCCCACGCCGTACGAGGTCCTCCTCCACGCCGCCCTCCAGGGGAACAGCGCGAGGTTCACGCGACAGGACGGCGTGGAGGAAGCGTGGAGGGTCCTGCAGCCGCTGCTCGACACGCCGGGACCCGTCCACGTGTATGAACCGGGCTCGTGGGGGCCGGCGGAGGCCAACGACCTCGTGGGCGGCCACGGCCGCTGGCATGAGCCCTGGGTGGGGGGGGCCTGAGCGACCGATGGCGCTCCGCATCGAGGACTACGGCCTGATCGGCGACCTGCACACCGCCGCGCTAGTCGGGACGAACGGCTCTATCGACTGGTTGTGCCTCCCGCGCTTCGATTCGGCCGCCTGTTTCGCCGCGCTGCTTGGCACGCCCGAGAACGGATCGTGGACGATCGCCCCCGCGGGAGATGTCTGGGAGACCACGCGGAGGTACCGTCCAGGGTCGCTCGTCCTCGAGACCGACCTCGAGACCGCCGAGGGCACGGTGCGACTCACGGACTGCATGCCCGTGCGACAGGTCCACCCGCGGATCGTCCGCGTCATCGAGGGACTCCACGGCACCGTGGCGATGGAGATGCGGCTCACACCGCGGTTCGACTACGGGCAGACCAAGCCATGGCTGCGGAAGGTCGCGGACACGGTGGTCGCGGGAGCAGGACCGAACGCCCTCGAGCTCCGTGCCGACGTCGAGCTCCGCGCGGAACCGTTCGCGTGCACGGCGACGTTCACGATCGAGGCGGGACAACGCGTCGGCTTCGTCCTCGCCGGGTACCCATCGTGGGAAGAGCCACCCGCTCCGCTCGACCCCGTGGAAGCCGTCGGTTCGGCCGATGCGTGGTGGAGGGCATGGTCCGAGCGCTCCACCTACCGCGGCAGGTGGGCGGACGACGTCCAGCGTTCGCTCCTCACGCTGAAGTCCCTCATCTACGCGCCCACGGGCGGCATCGTGGCGGCGGCCACCACCTCGCTCCCGGAGTACCTGGGCGGGGTGAGGAACTGGGATTACCGGTTCTGCTGGCTGCGCGACGCAGCGCTCAGCCTCGACGCGCTTATGGCCGCCGGTTACGTCGAGGAGGCGAGCAGTTGGCGGGATTGGGTCGTCCGCGCCGTGGCCGGCGATCCCGAGGACATCCAGATCATGTACGGCCTCGGCGGCGAGCGCCGGCTCGATGAGTACGAGCTGCCGCACCTCGTCGGGTACGAGAACTCGGCTCCCGTTCGGGTCGGCAACGCCGCATCGGGGCAGCTCCAACTCGACGTCTACGGTGAGCTGGTCGACGCGATCTATCGGGCCAGGGAGCTCGGCATGGAACCGCTGCCGAGCGCAGAGGTGCTCGCCCTCCAGGTCATGGAGTGGCTCGAAGCGAACTGGCGACAGCCCGACGACGGGATCTGGGAGGTGCGCGGCGGGCGGAAGGACTTCGTGCACTCGAAGGTGATGGCGTGGGTCGCCGTCGATCGCGTCGTGAAGATGGCCGAGGAAGGGGGCCTGGACCGAGCAGCCGAGCGGTTCGGCCGCCTCCGCGACGAGATCCACGAGGAGGTGTGCCGGAAGGGGTACGACGCTGAGCGCAACACCTTCACGCAGTACTACGGCTCCGAGCAGCTCGACGCCTCGCTGCTGCTGATCCCGCAGGTGGGCTTCCTTCCCCCATCCGATCCGCGCGTGGTCGGCACCGTGGAGGCGATCCAGCGCGAGCTCGTGAAGGACGGGTTCGTGATGCGGTACCTCCCCGACGAGAGCTCGGCCGACGGCTTGCCGCCCGGCGAGGGAGCCTTCCTCGCGTGCAGCTTCTGGCTCGTGATCGATCTCGCCATGATCGGACGTCGCGACGAGGCGGAGGAGCTCTTCGAACGGCTCCTCTCGCTCCGCAACGATCTCGGGCTGTTCTCCGAGGAGTACGACCAGGAGCACGAGCGACTCATCGGCAACGTCCCACAAGCGTTCACGCACCTCACGCTGATCGCGAGCGCCGTCGCCCTCTCGGACGGGGGCCCGGCGCCGACACGCTCGGGCTGATGGCGAGGACAGACGAGCCGACGCCATCCGGCGCGCAACACGAGCTCACCTCTGCGAACCAACGGGCGACAGTGACCGAGGTCGGGGCGACGTTGCGCACCTACGAGGCGAACGGGGAGGCGATCCTCGATGGGTCCTGGGTCGACGAGCTGCCGAGGGCGGGGCGAGGACAGGTCCTGGCGCCGTGGCCGAATCGCTTGGAGGACGGCCGATACAGCTTCGACGGGCACGAGGGTCGTGCCCCCTTCGACGAGCCGGAGCGCGGGAACGCGATCCACGGGCTCGTCCGGTGGCTCCCGTGGACGGTCGCCGACCGAACCGGAGCACGCCTCGCGATGGCGTGCACGCTCCACCCCTGCCCGGCCTACCCGTGGTACCTCGGGCTGGAGGTGGCCTACGAGCTCGTGGAGCGCGGTCTGACGGTCACGACCCGAGCCACGAACCTGTCGGGGTCGGCGGCGCCGTTCGGCCTGGGGTTCCATCCGTACCTCACGGTGGGAACCGACGTGATCGACATGGCCCGCCTCCGGGTGCCTGCCCGCCGGAGGCTCGTCACAGACGAGCGGGGGCTGCCGGTCGGCGACGAGACCGTAGAGGGCACGGCGTTCGACTTCCTGGAGCCGCGGCCGATCGGCTCGATGGTGCTCGACACGGCGTACACCGATCTCGTCCGGGACGACGACGGCACGATGCGGGTGTCGCTCGACGACGCCGAGGGCCGACGGAGCCTCACCGTGTGGGCGGACGGCACCTTCACCCACCTGATGGTCTACTCGGGCGACACGCTGACGCCGGTCTGGCGGCGACGACAGGGGATCGCGATCGAGCCGATGACGTGCCCGCCGAACGCCTTCCGATCCGGGATCGACGTGATCCGCCTGGAGCCGGGTGCTTCCTGGACAGGGGCCTGGGGGATCGAACCGGCCGCGTGATGCGGTCATCAACCAACGGCTGCCCGATCGGCGAAGATCACCTGGTGCGGCGTGCCGACGCGGCCTGCCGGGATCGAGCGATCGCCGACGCGGAGCCGCGCCAGCGCGTCGGCCTTGTCTGCCCCCGCCACGAGCCAGAGCACCACACGCGCCCGGTCGAGGACGGGGTAGGTCAGGGTCATGCGGCGCCGTCCGGCGTACTCCTTCGTCAGTGCCACGTCGCGATCGAGCACCTCGAGCACCGGGTCGCCCGGGACGAGCGATGCGGTGTGACCGTCGGGACCGAGACCCAGGTGGATCAGATCGAAGACGGCCGGGAGCTCGGCGGCGTAGCGGTCCGCCGCCCCCTCCAGATCGTCGTCCCCGACCGGCATCGGATGCACGGTGACGTCCTTGAGCGCCTCGGACGAGAGGCTCTCGGCGAGGTGGGTGAGGTTCCGATCGGGGTCGCCGGGGGGAGCCACGCGCTCATCGACCTGGAAGATCTCGGTGACGGGCCACGGCATGGAGGTCCCGGGTTCGAGGTATCGGAACATCGCCCACGGCGTGTGGCCGCCGCTGACCGCGAACGTGAAGCGACCCTGCGAGATCTCGGCCGCGGTGGCCCGATCCACCACGAAGACCGCGGCCGCGCGCGCCATCGCGTCCGCGTCGTCGAAGACCTCGACGCGCGGGCCCCCCTTCACGACGTCTTCTCGTCGTGACCACCGAACTGCTTGCGCATGGCGGACAGGACCTTGTTCGCGAAGTCATCCTCGCCGCGGGACGCGAACCGCGAGTACAGAGCCGACGTGAGGACAGGCGTCGGCACGCCTTCATCGATCGCGGCGATCGCGGTCCACCGGCCTTCGCCGGAATCCGAGACCCTGCCCTCGAACCCCGCGAGCTGGGGCGACTCCTGCAGGGCGGCCGCCGTCAGGTCCAAGAGCCACGAACCCACGACGCTGCCGCGGCGCCACACCTCCGCGACCTCCGGGATGTCGATGTCGTACTGGTAGAGATGCGGCTCCTCCAGCGGCGCCGTCTCGGCGTCCTGATCGCGGCTGCGCTTCCCCACGTTCGCATTGCTGAGGACGTTCAGGCCCTCCGCGTAGGCGGCCATGATCCCGTACTCGATCCCGTTGTGGACCATCTTCACGAAGTGGCCGGCGCCGTTCGGACCGCAGTGGAGGTAGCCTCGCTCAGCCATCGATGGCTCGCCGCTCCGGCCCGGCGTCCGTGGGGCGGCGTCGACGCCCGGGGCGATGGTGCGGAAGATCGGCTCGAGATGCGTGAAGACGTCGTCCTCGGCCCCGATCATCAGACAGAAGCCGCGATCGAGGCCGAAGACCCCGCCACTCGTGCCGACATCGACGTAGTGCACACCGCCGGCGCGGACCTCGTTCGCCCGGCGGATGTCGTCGCGGTAGGAGGAGTTCCCGCCGTCGATCACGATGTCGCCGGCCTGCAACCGTGACGCCAGGTCGCGCACCGTCTGCTCCGTGATCGCGCCCGCCGGAACCATGATCCACACCGCTCGCGGCGGCTTCAGCTTCGCGACCAGGTCGTCGAGCGAGGCGCAGCCCGAGGCGCCCTCCCGCTGCAGCAGCTCCACGGCATCGGGGTTCACGTCGTAGACGACGACGTCGTGGCCGTCGCGCATCAGCCGCCGGGTGAGGTTGGCACCCATCCGCCCGAGGCCGACCATCCCGAGCTGCATCGCATCCTCGCCAGTCACCACCGCTCCCCTTTCCCCTGCGCCGGTGGGTCTGCGGGATGACGAGCCTCGCATCCCGTCCGGAGATCCAAGGCTACACAGCCGCCGTTCGGAGCACGAAGCGGTCAACCGCTTCGGCGAAACCCTCTTCTTGGTTGCTCATCGTGATGCGGCGGGCGGCACGCTGCACCTCCATGCTCGCGTTGCCCATAGCGATGCTCAGCCCCGAGTGCGCGAACATCAGGACGTCGTTGGGCATGTCGCCGATGGTGGCGATCTCTTCGATCGGGATCCCGGAGAGGGCGGAGAGGTACCGCACGACGGCCCCCTTGTTGGCATCGGGGTGGGTGACGTCGAGGTAGTAGGGCTGCGAGCGAGAGGCCGCGATGTGGTCGCCGAACGCGGCGTGCGTCGCGGACGCGGCACGAGCCACGAGGTCATGGTCATCGTGCACCCCCACGATCTTCGCGACGTCGTCGGTCAGGTCGCCGAAGGATCCCGCGAGGAGAGGCACGAACGCCACGGTCCTCGCTTCTCGCTCCACGTGCGGGCCGAGCAGATCGCGCACGTACCAGTCGGCGCCGCGGTACATCCAGACACTGAGGCCGAAGGACTCCAACGACCGGATCGACCGGGAGCACCAGCTGCTGCGGCACGGTGCGCCGTTCGATCACCGACATGTCCCGATGGACGAAGACCCCGCCGTTGAAGGCGGCCAGCGGCGTCCGGAGATCCAACGGATCGACGAGCATCGCCATGCCACGCGGCGGCCGCCCGCTCGTGATGGCGAACGCGACGCCGGCGTCGCGGAGGCGACGGACGGCGTCGACGGCACGCTCCGTGAGGACCTTGTCGGGCGTGATGAGGGTGCCGTCGACATCGGAGACCATGAGCTTGATCGTCGGCAACGGCTCCACCCGGTCCACGTCGCTCACGATGGGGGGGTCCGCGTTCTCCGGTACCGACGGATCAGGGCGTTCGTCGAGCTATCGTGGGCGAGATTCGGTTCCTCGGTGCTCTGGAGCTCGGGGATGATGGCCTGCGCCAGCGTCTTCCCGAGCTCGACCCCCCATTGGTCGAAGGGGTCGATCCCCCAGATCGCCGCCTGCGTGAAGACGCTGTGCTCGTAGAGCGCGACCAGGATCTCCGAGGACACGCGGCGTGAGCGCGTCCGCCAGGATCGTGTTCGTCGGGCGGTTGCCTTCGAACACGCGGTGCGGCACGAGCCATGCGGGCGTGCCCTCGGCGGCGACCTCCTCCGGTGTCTTCCCGAACGCCAGCGCTTCGGCTTGGGCGAAGACGTTCGAGAGCAACAGATCATGATGGTCACCGAGCGGGTTCCGGGACCGCGCGAAGCCGATGAGATCGCACGGATCAGCGCCGTGCCCTGATGGATCAGTTGGTAGAAGGAATGCTGGCCGTTCGTCCCCGGCTCACCCCAGACGATCGGGCCGGTCTGCACCTCCACCGGCGCTCCGCCGAGCGTCACGTGCTTCCCGTTGGATTCCATCGTCAGCTGCTGGAGGTACGCCGGGAACCGCTTCAGGTACTGCTCGTACGGGAGCACCGCCATCGTCTGCGCGCCGAAGAAGTCCCCGTACCACACGCTCAGCAGGCCCATGAGGACCGGCATGTTGGCGTCGAACGGCGCGGTGCGGAAGTGCTCGTCCATCGCATGGAAGCCATCCAACATCTCGCGGAAGTGCGCCGGGCCGATCGCCAGCATGGTCGACAACCCGATCGCCGAATCCATCGAGTACCGGCCGCCGACCCAGTCCCAGAAGCCGAACATGTTCTGCGTCTCGATCCCGAAGGAGCCCACACCGTCCGCGTTGGTCGACACCGCCACGAAGTGCTTCGCGACCGCTGCTTCCTGCCCACCGGTCCCCTCCACGAGCCACGCTCGCGCTGAGCGCGCGTTCGTCATGGTTTCGAGTGTCGTGAAGGTCTTCGAGGAGACGATGAAGAGCGTCTCGGCCGGGTCGAGGTCACGCGTCGCCTCCACGAGATCGGTCCCATCCACGTTCGAGACGAACCGGAACGTGAGGGCGCGGTCGCTGGAGTGACGGAGCGCCTCGTAGGCCATGACGGGACCGAGATCAGAGCCGCCGATGCCGATGTTGACGACGTTCCGGATGCGCCGGCCCGTGTGACCGGTCCAGGCTCCGCTCCGGACGAGATCGGTGAACGCTGCCATCCGGTCGAGCACCTCGTGCACGTCGGGAACGACATCGCGCCCGCCGACGACGATTCGTGCGTCCCGCGGCGCTCGGAGCGCTACGTGCAACGCGGGTCGGTCCTCCGTGATGTTGATCCGCTCGCCCGCGAACATCGCATCGATCCGCGACCGGAGGTCCGACTCCTCCGCCAGGCGCACCAGGAGAGCGACGGTCTCGTCGGTGATCCGGTTCTTCGCGTAGTCGAGGTAGAGGCCGGCCGCTTCGAGCGTGAGCCGCTCGCCACGGCCGGGGTCCTCCGCGAAGAGGTCTCGCAGGTGAAGATCCTGCTTCTTCAGACCCTGTGCGCCCTCGATGGCGATGTCGTTCGCCATCTTCGACAGCTCGGTGATCTTCATCCGCTTCAGGTCGTTGAGCTGCATGACCTGCATCGGCTCGCCGGGCCGCGCCTCGGTGAGCGTCGCGAGCGGTTGGCGCCTCGGGCGGCGGCGGCAGGTGCGCTGCCGGCTGAGCGGAGACGGCCGCGGCGCCCTGCGTGGGTGTCGCCGGCTCGGCCAGGGCGGCGGCGGGCGCCACCGCGGCGCGCGGCCGTGGCATCGCGGTCAGGACCGGCCGCACCGGAACCTCCCCGGCCCCGTCGCCGTCTCTGCGCGCGGCGACCTTCTTGCGCGCGGAGGCCGTGCGCTCGGGTTCGGTGGGACGGACGGCGCGCTTCCGGCGGGTGGCCGTGTCTTCGGCCTGTTCGATGGCCGGTTCGCTCTTCTCTTTCGTGGGGCGGGGTTTACGCATGTCGTGGGGTGATGCTCGGGGAGGACCTTCTGCGAGGCGCGCGACCCATTCGCGAGGAGAGCGCGTGGTTCGCGGAGCCAGCGACGTTGCTGAGCTGCTCGATGTTGGGAGCCCGCTTACGCCTTGCGGGGAGCTCTCAAGAGTGCGACTTTGCTGATGGGAGAGGCCGCACGAGCAGGAAAACCCCGAGCGACCGTGAAAGCAAAATCAACTTATTGAGGGTCCCAACCCCTGTCAAGACTGAGCAGGGCCCCCTTCCTTCCCACCACCGTGTCCCATCCCGCGGAATCCACTGATCCGGCCACCCGAGTGAGGGCGTTGCGGGCAGAGATCGCCCACCACGACCACCGCTACTACGTCCTCGACGACCCGGAGGTCTGCCGACGCCGAGTACGACCGGCTGATGCGGGAGCTGCAGGCGCTCGAGGCGCGAGCACCCGGACCTGGCACCCCGGACTCGCCCACCCAGCGGGTGGCCGGCGCGCCGCCGAGAAGTTCGAGAAGGTCGGCCCACCGGCAGCCCGATGCTCTCGCTCGGCCAACGTCCTTCACCGACGAGGAGCTGCTCGAGTTCGACGAGCGCGTCCGCAAGCCGCTGGGCACCGAGGCGCTCGACTACGTCTGCGAGCCGAAGCTGGACGGGCTGGCGGTGGAGCTGGTCTACGAGCGACGGCGCCTTCGAGCAGGGCGCCACCCGCGGCGACGGCGAGATCGGCGAGGACGTCACCGCCAACCTGCGCACCATCGCGCAGCCTCCCGCTGCGGCTGCTGCGCCCGCGCGGACGAGCGCGGTGCCGCCGCTACCTCGAGGTGCGCGGCGAGGTGTTCATCCGCAAGAAGGACTTCGCGAAGCTCAACGCGGCGCGCAGGAGCGCGGGCGAGCCGCCTTCGTCAACCCGCGCAACACCGCCGCCGGCTCGCTGCGCCAGCTCGACCCGGCGATGACCGCCACGCGCCCGCTCTCCGTCTATCGTCTACGAGGTCGGGCTGGTGGAGGGCTGCTCGCTTCGACGCACCACTGGGAGAAGCTGGCGCTGCTGCGAGCGCTCGGGCTTCCGGTCAACGCCGACAACCGCGCGCTGGCGCAGGGGCTCGACGAGGTGCGCGAGGCGTACCGGCGCCTCCTCGCGCGAGCGCCACGAGCTCCCCTACGAGATCGACGGGATGGTGGTGAAGGTGGACGACGAGGACCTGCGCGCCGCCGGCTGGGCCAGGTCTCGCAAGACGCCCGCGCTGGGCGGTGGCCTACAAGTTCCCGCCCGAGGAGGAGGCGACCCGGGTGGAGGACATCGAGGTCCAGGTGGGGCGCACCGGCGCGCTCACCCCGGTGGCCTTCCTCAAGCCGGTCCACGTCGGGCGGCGTCACCGTCTCCCGCGCCACCCTCCACAACGAGGACGAGCTGCGGCGCAAGGACGTGCGCATCGGCGACCACGTCTTCATCCGGCGCGCCGGCGACGTCATCCCGGAGATCGTCAAGGTGATCGACGAGCGGCGCACCGGCGACGAGCGGGAGTTCGTGCTTTCCCGACCGAGCTGCCCGGTCTGCGGCGCGCCCGCGGTGCGCGAGGACGGGGAGAGGCGCGTCACCCGCTGCACCGGCGCCTCCTGCCCGCGCGCAGCTCGCCGGCCACCTGCGCCACTTCGCCTCGCGCCGCGGCCATGGACATCGACGGGCTGGGCGACAAGCTGGCCGCGCAGCTGGTGCAGCAGGACCGGTGCGGGTCGCAGACCTCTGCGCGGACCTCTACCGGCTGCGCTCTTCGCCGCCACGCTGCGTGGAGCTGGAGCGCGATGCGGCGAGAAGAGCGCGCAGAACCTGCTCGACGCGCATCGCAGCGTGCCGAGAGCGACCACCCTGCGCCGCTTCCTCTACGCGCTCGGCATCCGCCACGTGGGCGAGGCCACCGCCGGCCAGCTCGCCGAGCACTTCCGCGCGCGTGCCGGCCCTCCTCGACGCCAGCCGGAGGACGACTCCACCCGCGTCAAGGACGTGGGCCCCGAGGTGGCCAAGGCCATCCGCGCCTTCTTCGACGAGCCGCGGAACCGCGAGGTGGTCCAGGAGCTGCTCGGCGCTGGGGGTCGAGCCCGCGCCGCCGAGAGGCCGCTCCGACGGCGGGCCCTTCGCCGGCAAGACGGTGGTGCTCACCGGCACCGCTCGCCGGCGCTCACCGCGAGCAGGCCAAGGAGGAGGTCGAGCGCCGCGGCGGGAAGGTCTGCGGGCAGCGTGTCGAAGAAGACCGACTTCCTGGTGGTGCCGGCGAGGACTGCCGGCTCCAAGCTCAAGAAGGCGCAGGAGCTGGGGGTCAAGGTGCTCGACGAGCCGGCGTTCCTCGCGCTGCTCGGCTCAGAGGTAGAACGTTCGGGCAGCAGCCGTCAGGAAGGGCCGCCTCATGGACCAGCGCCGGGTCAGCCTGCGGGTCAAAGGACGCGTCCAGGGGGTGTTCTTCCGGGAGACGCACCCGGCGCGCGCGGCCGGGCTGGGCGTTGCGGGGCTGGGTGCGGAACCTGCCTGACGGCGACGTGGAGGCGCTGGTGGAGGGGCCGCGCCCGCAGGTGGACGAGCTGGTCGTCGCCTGGTGCCACCACGGGCCCCCGGCCGCGCGCGTGGACGAGCTGATGGTGCAAGATGAGCCGAGCCCCGCGGCGACCTTTCCCCCTTCGCCGTGGCAGGCGAGGCGCCCATGGATCCGTTCTCGGTCGTGTCCCTCTGCGCCACGCTCGGCATCCGGGCCGGGTCCAAGGTGTCGGTGATCAACCCGCCGCCGGGGTTCGTGCGCGGCTGAACCCGCTCCCGGCCGGGGTGGAGTTCCTGGTCACCGCGAGACCGGCCTGGACGTCATCCTCTTCTTCACCACCGACGCCAGGGAGCTGGTGGCGCGCCTGCCCGCGCTCGCGCGCGCGATCGCGGTCCCGGCGGCATCTGGGTGCTGCTGCGCCGGTGGGTGGCGACCGGCCCACCGGCCTCGACGAGGACTTCGTCCGCCACGCCGCGCTGGACATCGGCCTGGTGGACGACAAGCGGGCCCACCTGGACGACGCTCTGGTCCGGGCTGCGGCTGATTGGCGTCCGCGCCGCGCGCCCGAGAAGCCGACCACCGCCGCAAGACCGCATCCCGCGCGGCGGCGTGAACGCGGCGGCGCTACCCCGGCTTCGGTAGGGTGTATGCCCGGCCGTGCATCCCGTTTGCCGGCCCCTCGCCATTCCGCTTGCGGCGTCGAACCGTGTCCCCGATTGGACGACTGTCCCTCACGCCAGGGGGCGGGAACCGCAGCCCCTGGACCTTTCGCGGGAGGCCATCGGTTCGCGTGGTGGTCGTTCGGCCCACGCCTCGACGTCCGCCGCTGACCCCGCAAGGCGCCCGCAGGGCTCCGCCTGACGCCGCGAGATCCGGAGCGGCGCGGGCCCGACGGCGTGACCTTCGGCCCCGGGCCACAGGCACCCTCCGGCGGGCCGGGCCGCACGAGGGGCAAAACTTCGAGGGAGTCCTGGCTCAGAGCTCACCGAACGGATGCGCATGGACCGCCGCCAGGAGACGGTGTGAGCACGGGTCCGGTGGCTACCCTGGCCACGCGCCCCCTCTCACGCGCGCGCGGCACGATTCCGCCGCCTCCCGTCCGGTGGAGCATCGAAAGTCTACGCGCGCGCGCAGGGTTTCCCCCATGAGCAGCATCCTCGTGATCAACGCGGCCGGCCGCGAGACGCGCGTGGCGCTGGTCGAGAACGGCCACATCGCGGAGTTCTACCTCGAGCGTAAGAAGGACAAGGGCGATCGTCGGCAACATCTACAAGGGCCGCGTGGTCCGGGTGCTCCCGGGCATGCAGGCGGCCTTCGTGGACATCGGGCTGGAGAAGGCGGCCTTCCTCTACGTCAGCGACGTCGTCTACGACCCGGACTTCGCCCGCGCGCAGTTCGAGCTGACCGAGGGCGAGCACGACGAGACGCCCCGAGGTCCCGGACGACGCCGAGGACGCCGAGGCACGGTGGCGGAGCCCGCCGAGCCCCGCCGAGCCGGCGAGCCGGCCGCCGCGCCTGCCGAGCGAGCACGAGCCGCCGCGGCCACGCCGACGCCGCTCCGAGCGCCCGACGGACGGCCTCCGCACGAGGCCGAGCGCGGAGGCGCAGGCCCCGCGGGCGAGCCGCCGCCGGACGCACCACGCCGACGAGGCCGACGCGAGCCGGCCGGCGGCGCCGACGCCGGCCGTGGCCCCGAGCCGCGTGCGAGGCGCCGCCCGCGCCGGTGCCGTAGTCGCCGCCCGAACCGGTCGCGGCCGGCGAGGCGGCCCGCGCCGGACCCGTCCCGCGGCGGCGGCCCGGTGGCGGCCCGCGCCCGAGGCCCCGGTGCGCGCGTGCGCCGCCCGCGGCCCGGAGCCGGCACCTCCGGCCGCCGAGCTGGCCGTGCCAGCCGAGGCCCGCGGCGACGCCAGCCTAGCCGCCGCAGCGCCGGCGCCCGAGTCGGCCGCCGGCGACCGCCGCGCGCCCGCGACCGCGGACGGCCAGGGCCAGCGGCGAGCGCCGCGACCCGCGCGAGCGCGCGCGCGCGAGGAGCCGCGGATCGCGACCGCGACCGCGGCCGGGACGAGCACCGCGGAAGCGGACGCGGGAGCGGCAGACGCGGCGCGACGAGGAGCGGCCACAGGCCGCGCAAGGACGCCGCGCATCGAGGACCTGCTCAAGGTCGGGCCAGGAGGTGGTGGTCCAGATCTCCAAGGACCCCATCGGCACCAAGGGCGCCCGCCTCACCTCGCACATCTCGATTCCCGGCCGGCACCTGGTGTTCATGCCGACGGTGGATCACGTCGGCATCAGCCGCCGCATCGGCAACGAGAAGGAGCGGCGGCGGCTGCGCGAGATCGTCGACCGCCTGCGCCCGCCCGGCACCGGCTTCATCGTCCGCACCGTGGCCGAGAACGTGCCCCAGGAGAAGCTCGAGGCCGACATCCGCTTCCTCATCGAGGTCTGGAACGAGATCGTCCGCAAGAACGAGAAGCGCGGCGGCCCCGGCGCTGATGCACCCCGACCTCGACCTCATCCTGCGCGCCACCCGCGACCTCTTCGCCGCAGGACGTGGAGAAGCTGGTCATCGACGACCGCGACGAGTACGAGCGCGTGCTGCAGCTTCGTCGCCGCGCAGGACCCGGCGCTCGACGAGCGGGTCGTGCTCCACGACAGCGACGAGCCCGATCTTCGACGCCTACGGCATCGAGCAGGAGATCAAGCGCGCCCCGCAGCGCAAGGTCTGGCTCAAGAGCGGCGGCTACCTGATCATCGACCAGGCCGAGGCGCTCACCGCCATCGACGTCAACTCCGGGCCGCTACGTCGGCAAGAAGAGCCTCGAGGAGACGATCACCAAGATCAACGTCGAGGCGGCCAAGGAGATCGTCTACCAGCTCCGGCTGCGCAACATCGGCGGCATCATCATCTGCGACTTCATCGACATGGAGAAGCCGCAGAACCGCGACAAGGTCTTCAAGGCGCTGCAGGAGGCGCTGGGCCGCGACAAGGCCAAGACCAACGTGCTGCGCATCTCCGAGCTCGGCCTGGTGGAGATGACGCGCAAGCGCGTGCGCGAGTCGATCGGCCGCATGCTGCACGAGGACTGCAGCTACTGCGACGGCAAGGGCTTCGTGAAGACGGCGACCACCGTGGCCTACGAGATCTTCCGCGAGATCCGCCGCGAGGCGCCGCGCCTACAAGGACCCGACGCTGGTCATCAACTGCCACCCCGAGGTGGCCCGGCTGCTCCAGGGCGACGAGCGCGCAGGAGCTGCGCCACCTGATGGATCGCTTCAACAAGACCATCCAGGTGAAGGCCGCAGCAGAACTACCACCGCGAGCAGTACGACATCTACGGGCGCTCCGCGCAGGGCGAGGAGCACAAGGTCGCGTCGTCCTGGGCGGAAGATGCCGAGCCGCAGAACGACGGCGCGCCCAGACAGGTGACCCTCCGCGGAACGGGAGCGGAGCGAGGGTCGGGGCGCGATCGCCGCCGTGGCCGGGAGTACGATCGCCAGGGCGGGGGTGGCGGCGGCGCCGGCGGGGGTAAGGACCGGGGCCGAGGAGCGCACCCGGAGGCGGCGGCGGCGGGGATCGGGGCGACCGGGGTGGGGACTGCGCCCCGCCGCCCGCCGGGCGGCGCCGGGAGTCTTCGAGCGGAGGGAGCAAGTCGGCTCCGAGCGCCGGCTGGAGCCCAGGCAGCGCCGGCCGGACCGGCGGCGACCATCAACGACGGGTGCTGGGTGGAGACGGCCATGGCCGGTGCGCTTCCGGTGTGGCTCGCGACGCCTCGCGTGCGCTCCTCATCGACCGCGGAGCTCGCGTCCGTCGCGCTCCTCACCGAGTATGGGAATACCCTCTCCCGGAGCGGCGTCTTCATCCGTTCGGACGAGCCGCTCCCGGTGGTGACCCGCGTCAGCCTGCTGTTCACGGTGATCTGCGGCACTTGCGAGACCATCGCTGGGGTGGGTGAGGTCGTCCGCTGTGTCCCTCCTGGCTCCGGGTCACGCCGGCTGGGCGTCGATCTTCACGGAGCTCACCGAGTACGCGCAGCGGGTCATCGCGCGCTTCGACGCCGAAGCTCAGGTGAGACCACCCCGGCGTGAGGGGGGTCGGTGGACCACGCGAGAATTCCTGAGGCTTTGCCGATGTCGGCTGGCTTGCATGCCCAGTCCGATTCTGCAAGTGTGCCAGAACCCTGGCGGGTTCGCCGACCTGCCGAGGGAGCGCATGCTCAAGTCCGATCTGATCAACATCCTCGTCGCGAAGCGCGGAATGACGCAGAAGCAGGCCGAGGCCACCATCGAGACGATCTTCGAATCGATGAAGGACGCCCTCTGCGCGGCGAGAACATCGAGATCCGCGGGCTCGGCGCCTTTCACGTGAAGCACTACGAGGGCTACCAGGGCCGTAACCCGAAGACGGGCCAGGTCATCCCGGTGAAGCCGAAGCGGGGCCTCCTGTTCCGCACCGGCAAGGAGCTGCGCGACCGGGTCAACCGCGCCGCCGCCGAGGAGCGCAGCCCGGCGACGGGCGCCGCCAGTCGACGCGGCTCCGAGCGCCTCCGCGTAGTCGCGCCCGCTCAGCGGCGAGGCAGCTGCGGCCCAGCTGGCCGGACCTGCAGATCCGGGTCCAGCTCGGCGTAGGTCAGCACCGCCACCTCGGGAAACGCGCCCTCGCAGAGCGCCCGCAGCCGCCGGCGGACGTCCGGGAGGCCAGCAGCACCGCCCGCCCGTCGTGGCGAGCTGCCGCACGCCTCGAGATCAGCGCCTGGACCCGCCGGGCTCGAGCGCCGCGGCCGGCCACCGTGCGCTGCGGAGCGGCTCCTCGAGCCGCCGGGTCCACGCAGGCAGGCGAAGAGCGGCCCGGACGGCGCGTACCGGTGGCTGAGCTACCGCGCGAGCGCCGCTGGCGCGCTCTCAGCGAGCGGCGTCGCCGTCGACCCTCGGTGGTCGGCGACACCAGCGTCTCGAGCATCCCGCGGAGGTTGCGGACGCTGACCTCCTCCTGGAGCAGCCGCCGCAGCACGTCGGTGAGCAGCGGGTAGCGGGACCTTGGCCAGCGCCGCCTTCACCAGCGCCGGGCTAGCGTGCCTCGAGCCCCTCCAGCGAGCGCCTGCACCTCCTGGACGCCGAGCAAGCTCGCGGCGCGTGCCGTCGGGGCGCGCTCGCAAGGTGCTCGACCAGCTGTGCGGCGCCGGCGACGCGCGCTCGGCAGCCCGACGCCGCGAGCGGCCCGGCGGCTCGGCACCCGGCGCAGCGCGCGTCCGGTGGCCGGGTCGATCACCGGCTGTGCGCGACCTCGAGGAGAGGAGCTCCGCTCCGCCGGCACACAGCGCGCCCGAGGTGGGGAGCCGACCGCGCGGGCGCGGGCACCTCATCGACGGCACAGGTAGCCGCCCTGCGGCGGCGCCGCCGGTCGGCGCGGACGTGAGGCCCGGGGACCCGCACGCCGAGCTCGGGATCGAGCGCGGCGCGCACGGACGGTCGTGGACGAGCGCACGCACTCCCGGCCGTCCTGCGTCGTCCGCGGCGCGAGCTCGGCGCGCGAGGTCGAGACGATGGGCCCGCTCGGCCGACCTCGGCCGTGCCGCGCGGCTCGGCGCGTCGGCGTCGGAGCCCGCGGGCTCGCGAGCGCCTGCGGCCGGCGCTCCGCCGGCCGCGCGAGGGCGCAGCCGCGCCGCGCCCGCCGCGAGGAAGGTGAGCGCCGGCGCGGCATCCCGGGCATGAGCGCCAGCGCCGCGGCAGATGCCGGCGACGATCCAGAGCGCTTCCGGCTCCCGAAGAACTGCGCGCCGATGTCCGCCGCCGAGCGACCTCGTCCCGTCTCCGCGGCGCACGCGGGTGACGACCAGGCCGGCCGCGACGGCGATGCAGAGCGACGGGATCTGCGAGACCAGCCCGTCGCCGATGGTGATGCAGCGCGTAGCGTCGGCAGCGCCTCGCCCGCGGTCATCCCGTGCTGGAGCGATGCCGATGAGCAGGCCGCCGACCAGGTTCACCAGCACGATGACCAGGCCGGCGATCACGTCGCCCTTCACGAACTTCATCGCGCCGTCCATCGCGCCGAACATCTGCGACTCGCGCTCGAGGTCGCGCGGCGGCGCTCGCGGGCGGTCGCCTGGTCGATGAGCCCGGCGCGCAGGTCGGCGTCGATGGCCATCTGCTTGCCGGGCATCGCGTCGAGGGTGAAGCGCGCCGCGACCTCGGCGACGCGCTCGGCGCCCTTGGCGACCACCAGGAACTGCACCAGCGTGAGGATGGCGAACACGACCGCGCCCACCACGTAGTCGCCGCGCACCACGAACTCGCCGAAGGCCTGGATGACGTCGCCGGCGTGGCCGTCCGCGCAGCGCCAGCCGGGTCGAGGAGACGTTCAGCGCCAGCCGGAACAGCGTGGTCACCAGGAGCAGCGTGGGAAACGCACTCAGCTCGAGCGGTCCGCTGCCCGGAGCGCCGCCACCAGCAGCGCCGCGGCGGCGACCAGGTTGAGCGCGAGCCCCAGATCCAGCAGCCAGGGCGGCAGCGGGACGATCAGCGCCGCGAGGATGGCCGCCACCAGGCAGGGCAACAGCAGCTCGCGGTTCCGGAGCACTGCGGCGAGGAGGGAACGGAGGCGCTCCTTCACCGGGCCGCCTCCGTGCGGTCCAGCGCCACCTGGAGCACGACGGCCGCGGCGCGGTAGAGCTCCTCCGGCACCTCCTCGCCGAGGTCGTAGTGGACGAGCCCGCGGGCGAGCGCGACGTCGCGCACGACGGGGACGCCGAGCGCGCGTGCCTCGCACCGGATGGCGTGGGCCTCGTCCTCGCGCCCCTTGGCCACCAGGTACGGGGCGTCGCACTCCTCGGGCGCCCAGCGGAGCGCGACCGCCACGTGCGTCGGGTTCACCACCACCACCGACGCGCGGGCGACGCCGCGGGCGGGGCCCTGCTGGGCGAGGCGCC
>CAWEOB010000002.1:0-69164 GCA_963810635.1 uncultured Actinomycetes bacterium | reverse complement strand
GCCGAGCCTGCCGGATTTCAACTGGTCCGGTGCCCCGAGGGTGGTTCGCAGCTGCGCGTAGTCGTCGCTCATCGTGTCCCCCTTCTCAATCTCGAGCCGCATCGACCCGCGGGTCGACGTCTCGTTCAATCGTGAAAGGTCTCCGTTGGGACGTCGTCACGCAGAATGCATGAAGACGTCCCACTGCCGAGCACAGGCCTTCTCCCGAACCGATGTAGCATCGGTCGATATGGGCGACGCGGGGGGGCCGGCGTCTGGAACGGTCGAACTTGGCCGATCGTTGTACGACGCCAAGTTGTCGATACCAGCGCTTCGTCCCGGAGTCGTCAGCCGCAGTTCCTTGATCGAAGCCGCTCGAACGAGCGGCCGCCGTGTCGTCGCGGTGACCGCGCCCGCGGGCTATGGCAAGTCAACCCTGTTGGCAGAGTGGGCGCGAGCCGAGGATTCGTCGGTCGCCTGGGTCTCGCTGGACGGCTACGACGATGACCCCGCGGCTCTGCTCGCCCTCTTGGCGTCCGCATATGGAAGCATCGCGCCAGGGAGCGCCGATCGATCTGATCGCCGACATGGGCGGGCTGGGGACGTCTGCGCTCGGTCGTGCCGCGCCACGCCTCGCTGCCGCGCTTCGCAGGAGCCCACACCCGTTCGTGCTCATGCTCGATCACTCTCGCACGAGCTACGGTCGCCCGACTGCCACGACGTGCTCGGCGTCGTGCTCGGCGGGATCGGTCCCCGCTCGCAGCTCGTCGCGGCCAGCCGCTCCGAGCAGCCACATGTGCCGCGACTTCGAGCCTCAGGCGACGTGTTGAGGTCGGGGCCCGATGCTTGGCCCTCGATGCTGAAGGCGCCCGCCGATCTTCGCCGCCGAGAACCTCGATCTCTCAAGGGCCTCGGCCACCGCGGTGATGCGACGCACCGAGGGCTGGCCGGCCGGCCTCTACCTCGCCGCCGTGATCGCCCGAGAGAACCGTAGCGAGGCGGCGTCGGTCAGCGGTGAAGATCCGTTCGTCGCCGACTACCTCTACCGCGAATCGCTGGCCAGCCAGTCCGAGGACGTGCAGCGCTTCCTGCGGCGTACCTCGGTCTCGATCAGATGTCGGGCCCCGCTGTGCGATGCCGTCGTCCGGGTCCGATGCACGAGCCCGCTCCGCCAACTCGAGGCCACGAGCCTGTTCGTGATCCCGCTTCGACCGTCGCCGCGAGTGGTATCGCTACCACGGTCTGTTCCGAGAGTTCCTTTCGGTGAGCTGCAGCGCGTCGAACCGGAGATCGTCCCAAGTTGCACCTTCGCGCCGCCGACTGGTACGAGTCGAGCGGCTCCCCCGCGTGGCCGTCGAGCACCTGCTGAACACGACCGAGCGTGATCGGTGTGTCCAGTTGGTCACCACATTGGTCCTGCCCACCTACAGCGCCGGTCAGATGTCCATCGTGGAGCACTGGATGCATGCGCTCGGCGACGCGGGATCGAGAGTCACCCGCCGCTCGTCGTTCTCGCGGGTTGGATCGCCGCCTTGACGGGCCGATCCTCGGAAGCCGAACGATGGGCGGCGGTCGCGATGCGGCGTTCGTGGAACCGAGTGCCCGTTGGACGGCACGGCGTCGTTCGACTCGGGCCGGGCGATGTTGCGGGCGGTCATGTGCGCCTCCGGCCCCGAGCAGATGCTGGCCGACTCGGCGTTCGCCGTGGACCGAGAGCCTCCATGGAGCATGTGGCGAGACACCGCCCTCTGTACCTGCGCGCCGAAGCCGATCTGCTCGCAGGCGATCTCGCGCACGCGGTGGGTGTCTCGCGGAAACGTCCAGCCTCGGGGCCAAACTGGGCAACACCGACACGATCGTCGGCGGCGAGGCCGAGCTCGGACTCTTGGCGATGGATCGCCACGAGTGGGATGCAGCCGAGCAGCACCTGCGGCTGGCTCTGGCGACGATCGATGAGCACCGGATGCACGACTACATCGTGTCGATGGTTGCCTTCGTGGCCGCCGCACGGCTCGCCCTCCACCGCGGCGACCTCGAGGAGACGAACCGGCAACTCGCGCGCGCGATGCGAGGCCGGCCGTCGTGCACGTACGTGGTCCCGTGGCTCTCGGTGCGGGTGCGGCTCCAACTGGCCGAGGTGCATGTCGCCCTGGCCGACCTGACAACCGCACGTCACCTGCTCCGTGAGATCGACGACATCCTGCGTATCCGGCCCGTCTCGGCGCGCTCGTCGACGAGGTGTCCGACCTCCGGATGTCGCTGAGCGCGAACTCCGACCAGGTCGCGACCGGGGGACCCCCGCTCAGCGCCGCCGAGATCCGGCTGCTCCCCTACCTGCAGACGCACCTCACGATGCGCGAGATCGCCAGCCGACTGTACGTCTCCCACAACACCGTCCGCACGCAGGTCGGCTCCATCTACCGCAAGTTCGGTGTCTCGTCGCGGACCGACGCGGTGCAGCGCGCGACGGCTGTCGGCCTGCTCGGCGCGTGATCAACGAGCGATGGCTCACCCGTTCATCGCGTCGTCGAGGTCGTAGCCGAGCGCCATCGCGAGGTTGCGGTGCAGCTGCGACGAGGCTGGGGAGACCGACGACGGGAGCAACACCGAAGACGACGTCGACGATCTCGTCGGCGCTCGCCCCCGCCGTCACCGCGGTGTCCACGAGCGCACCGTAGGAGGGCTGGGCACCACCGACCGCGACCAGAGCCGCGAGACGTACGAGCGCGAGCGTCTTCGCATCGAGTTCCGAGCCCTGGACGCCGGTCCCGAGATCGTCAGCGAGTCTGCGCATCGTTGATGGCCAATCGGCGCAGTCGGTCCGTGTAGTCCACGTCGAGTCAACCCCTGTCGCGGGTGTCCGAATGGAAATCGACCGGTCGCCCTGACGTCCGACCATATCGGCCGAAGGACACCTTCGCGTCATGCACATTGCGTGAATCTCAGGCAACGGCGAACGCACCATCCGAAGAGCGCGGGCTTTCATGCCCTTTGCGTGATGGCTCGGCGTCATCGTTGGGGTTCGATGACCGACGTATCCGGCAACGGCAAGGGGGACGTGTGGCTGGGACCGGCGCTCCCAAGATCGGGATCTGGGCGTGGAGCTTCGTCGGGGTTCGTGGTGGCGACGATCATCGTCGTCACCGGCATTCGTCGGCGGTGAGCGAGATCCTGCTCCCGCTGCTGTTCGCGGCCGTCCTCGCCGTGATCTTCAAACCCGTGGTCGGGGAGCCTCGAACGCGGCGGGTTCAAGCCTTCCCTCGCCGCCGGCCTGCTCGTCCTCGGACTGCTCGCTCCTGATGACCGTCGTCTTGGTCGCGACCGTGCGCGGGGTGCGTCGACCAGACGGACGAGATCGGTGCCTCCGTCGACGCGGCGATCGACAAGGCGGTCCGACGAGCTCGGCGTCGATCCGGACATCCTTGAACGACGCCGAGGCCGCGACTCGAGGAGGCCAGCCCCGACGATCAGCCGAAGGCGTCCTCCCGGCGTTCGTGTCCGGTCTCGACTCGCTGCTCGGCCTTCGTCAGCGGCCTTGATCCTCGGCGCGCTGATCATGTACTACCTGCTCAAGGACGGCACCGCGCTGCGTCGCACGTCGTCGCGAAGATCGACGCCGTCGATCCGCGACGACGGTCGACGACTTCATCGCGGACGCGTGCCCGATCCTCCGCGACTACGGGCGAGGCCGCACCGCCATGTCCGCCGATCGTCGCGGTCGTCGTCGGCATCGCCGCGCCTCCTGCTCGGCCTCCCGCTCGTGTTCACGATCATCGTGGTGAACTTCATCGGCGGCTACATCCCGTACATCGGCGCGTTCCTCGGTGGCGGGCTGGCCGTGATCGTCGCGCTCGGCTGACGGCGGCCTCGGCGCGGCCGCGATCATGCTCGTCGTCGTGCTCGCCTCGAACCTGCTCCTGGAGAACTTCGTGGAGCCCAAGGTGATGGGCCGCACCCTCGACATCCACCCGCTGGTCGTGCTCATCGTCACGGCGTTGGGCGGCTTCCTCGCCGGCATCGTCGGCCTCATCCTGGCGGTACCGTTCACCGTGATCGCCGGCAACGCGATCGGCCGCCTCCGATCGAGAGGCTTCTTCGGCGTCGTCGCCGACCGAGCGGAGCCGACCGTAAGAAGATGCTCACCTGACATGGACGGCTCGATCCTGACGGCGGAGACCGGGCGATGGACGGAGTGCCGATGGCCGATGACGGAGCGCACCAGCGCAGCGGGGGTCGCGCACGCGTCGTCGCGACCTCCGGACATGGTTGGAGCGGCTCTTCCTCTGGCGCGTCTGGGAGCGCATGCTCGAGATCGAGTTCGTCGACCGCAGCATCGCGCTGGCGGCGAAGGCGTTCGTGTCGTTCTTCCCGCTCGTGATCGTCGTGGCCGCGTTCGTGCCGCGCGCGCACCCGGGCCTCCATCGTCGCCGCCGTCGCCGTCACGGCTCGGCCTCCGAGGGAGACGCCTTCGCGCTCGTTCCAAGCGTCGTTCGCATCAGCGGACGACGATCCGGAAGGCCACCGGGCGTGCTCGGCCTCGTGCTCACGTTCCTCTTCGCGACGTCGTTCACGACGGCGATGCAGCGCGTCTACCTCCGCGCGTGGCGTCGACCGCCGCACTCCGGCGTCGACACCTACTGGCGCGGGCTGACCTGGCTCGCTCGCGATGCTGGTGTCCCTGGCGCTGCTCGGCCGGCTGCGTGGCGCTGCCGGCGATGGGGCCGGCGTCGTCGCGTGTGGGCGGTCGGTGGCGCTGGCGGTCAACGCCGGGCTCTGGTGGTTCACGGCGTGGTGGCTCCTGCTCGGCGACGTCCGTGCTGCGGGTGCTGGTGCCGACCGGCGTGATCACGGGCTATCGCGATGGCGTGCCTTCGCGCTGTCCGCGTCCGTCTGGATGCCGGAGTTGGTGACGAAGAACGAAGCGCAGTTCGGCTTCTTCGGCGTCGCCCTGGCGCTGGTGACGTGGTTCTCGGGCGCGGCGATCTGCGTCCTGGTCGGTGCCTGCGCCGGGCCCGTCTTCGCGGAGGACACCGGTCGCCTCGGCCGGTTCATCCGCGGGGGCGAGCCCGGAACCCTGAACGCCGGCGCGCCACCGGAGCTCCCGCCGCCGACGCGCGATCTCAGCTTCCGCGACGCGTTCCGACCCGGCGAGGACGTCATGACGATGAGGAGGGTCTGAGATGGCACAGGAAGAGAACGAGGCCGCCGAGCCGGTCGAGCCCGCGACGGGCGCCGAGACGACCGAGCGTCCCACCGGGCGTCGGACGCCGGCGCGTCGAGGGATCAGGATCTTCTCTTCGGCGTCCGACGCTCCCCGATCGCGTCGGCCCACCGACGCCGATCATGCTCGCGCTCGCGGTCCTCGGTGCGATCGCGTCCTGTCGTTCCCCGCGCCGGGGCCGACCGCGATCGACACCGCTGCCACGAACCTCGTGCGCACAGCTCCCCGGTCTCGTCGGGTGGTTCTGGGAGGCCGCGTACGTCCTCCTCATCATCTGGTCGTTGGTCCTGATGGTGCTGGCGCTGTTCGCCCACGGGAGGAAACGACTCTTCCTCTACGAGGTGCTCGCGGTGGCGCTCGCGTTGGGGTTCGCGATCCTCGTCGCGAGCGTCGAGCGGCACCGATCCGTCGACGAGCCTGCGAGGCTTGATCAACTCCGCGTCGCCCCCGATCTACCTGGCGACGCGGATCGCCATCGCCACCGCCGTCATCGTGACGGCATCACCGGACCTCGCTCGACCGATCCGCCTCATCGGCAGGTGGCTGATCGGGATCGGGGCGGTGGCCGCCGTCGCGCTCGGTGCCGCCCTCCCGATCGGGGTCGCCGCCGGCTTCCTGATCGGGTTCGGCGTCGGCCGCGCTGGTGCACCTCCTCGTGGGCTCACCCGGCGGACGGCTCACCCTCGACCAGGTCACGGACGTGCTCAGGGAGCTCGGCGTCGATGCGACCGCCACGCGAGACGCCCCCCTGCAGCCGCGGGGCGTCGCGCTCACCCTCGCGTCGACGCCCGAGGGTCGGCCGCTGCTCGTCAAGATCTTCGGGCGCGACGCCTGGGACGGTCAGCTCGTCGTCCGCCACGTGGTACGCGATCTGGCACAAGGGCGCGAAGCGCGTCGGGGCCGGCCGGCTGCGAGCAGGTGGAGCACGAGGCCTTCCTCACGTTGGCCGCCGAGCGGGGCGGCGTGCCCGTGATGTCGGTCGTCGCCGCGGGTGAGGTCGACCAGGGTGACGCGCTCCTGGTGCTCGATGCGAGCGGTCGACACGCTGAGCTCGCTCGATGCCGGACGAGGTCGACATCGATCTCGCTCCGCGGCTCGTGGCAGGCCCTCGGCGGTCTCCACGACGCTCGGCATCTCGCACGGACGCGTGAACGCCGACACCCTGATCGTGCGGTCGGACGGTTCGGCCGCGCTCACGGATCTGGGCGACGCTCGCGTCGCCGCACCCGAGAGGGCGCTCCGCACCGACCAGGCGCAACTCCTCGTGACCACCGCGCTCGTCGCCGACACCGACCGGGCGGTCACGGCCGCCGCGGACGTGCTCGGGCAACGACGGCCTCGCCGCGGTGCTCCCGTTCCTGCAGCCTGCCGCGTTCGAATACGACACGCGCAAGGCGATGCACGACCAGCACCTGGACCTCAAGGGCCTGCGCGAGCTGATCGCCACGCGGACCGGCACCGAGATCCCGCCGCTCGAGCCGCTCCAGCGGGTCACGTGGAAGTCGCTCGCTGAAGCTCGCCGTGATCGGCTTCCTCGCGTACACGCTCATCTCCGCGTTCGCCAACATCGGCATCGACACGATCGTCTCGGAGTTCCAGGATGCCGACTGGGGGTGGCTGCTGGTCGGCGTTGATCCTGTCGCCGCTGTCGCAGATCCCCCAGGCCTTCTCGACGATGGGGGCCACCCTGCACGAGATCCGATTCTGGCCCGTGCTGATGCTGCAGTACGGGGTGCAGTTCATCTCGCTCGCGGTCCCCAGCTCCGCGGCGCGCCTGGCGCTGGAGGTCCGGTTCTGGGAGCGGGTCGGCGTGCCGGGCGCGGGCGCCCTCTCGATCGGCGCTGCTCGACAGCTTCAGCACCTTCGTGATCCAGATCCTCACGATCGTGCTCATCCTCGCCACGGACGCGGTGACCGTGAACCTGGCCACGGACGCCGCGAGCTCCTCCGGCGACAGCTCGGGGTTCAACTGGGCGGCGCTTGCTGACCGCGATCCTCCTCGTGGTGGCCGCGCTCGGCATCGCGCTACCTCTTCCCGAAGACCCGCGCGAAGCTGCACAAGTTCCGCGAGACCCTCCGCGAGAAGTGGGCGGATGCGAAGGAAGCGCTCCGCGTGCTCCGCCATCCGAAGAAGGTCGTACTGCTCCTCGGCGGCAACCTGGTCGCGCAGGTGATGCTCGCGATCATCCTCGGGCTGTGCCTGCGTGCGTTCGGGCAGTCTGCGTCCCTGGCGGCGCTGATCCTGGTCAACACGTTCGTCAGCCTCTTCGCGGGCTTCATGCCGGTGCCGGGCGGCGTCGGTGTCGCGGAGGCGGCGCTGACCGCGGGACTGATCGCGATCGGCATCCCCGACGGAGCGGCGGCGTCGACCGCGATCGCGTACCGCCTCGTGACCTTCTACCTGCCTCCGCTCTGGGGGGGGTTCGCGATGCGATGGATGAAGGAGCAATCGCACCTGTAGGTCGCGACCACGTTGGTCGCACGCCGATCGCATGATCGGCGTCACGCAGAAGGAGGGAAAGGATGTCGCAGCAGCGAAGCGGCGGGGCGGTGGGTTGGACGATGTTCGCCGGAGTCATGTTGATCCTGATCGGGGCGTTCCACGCGCTCGCAGGTCTGGCGGGCATCGTCAAAGACGAGTTCTACGCGGTGAGCCCCAATTACGTGTTCAAGTTCGACACCACCTCATGGGGATGGATCCACCTGATCGGCGGCGTCATCATCCTGCTCGCGGGCTTCGGACTGTTCAGCGGCGCGGTCTGGGCCCGCACCGTCGGCGTAATCGTGGCGGCGGTGAGCGCCCTGGTCAGCTTCGCTTGGATCCCCATCTACCCGATATGGTCGATCGTCATCATCGCGATCGACATCGCCGTCATCTGGGCCCTCACCGCACACGGTCGCGACATCACGATGGAGTGACGTCACGCGCCGATGAGTGACATCGATCAGGCGACACGAAAGAAGGTCCTCGCGGCTGCGGTTGCGCGGACGGTCCTCACCATCGCGGCACTGGTGACGCTGTACTACATCGTGCCCGTTCACGAGGCGTGGCGGCTGGCGTCCGGATTCCGGCTGCTCCTCACACTGGCCCTGTTCGGCGCGCTACTCGTCTGGCAGGTGGGGAAGATCCTGAACGCGAAGCATCCGGGCGTCCGGGCAATCGAGGCGCTAGCCGTCACCGTCCCGATCTTCCTGCTGTTGTACGCCGGCACCTACTACCTGATGTCGGTCTATAGCGCGGGGAGCTTCAGCCAAGAGAACCTGACGCGAACGGACACGCTCTATCTCACGGTCACGATCTTCTCGACCGTGGGGTTCGGCGATATCTCACCTGTCAGTGAGACCGCGCGGCTGGTGGTTACCTCGCAGATGATCCTCGATCTGATCATCCTGGGCGTTGGGATCAATGCACTGCTCCATGCGGCCAAGGTAGGTCGACAGCGGCAGGCCGCGACGGACGAGGCAGGAGGCCAAGATGTGACTCGTTGATGGTTGGTCGACCGAACACCCCTTGGTCGGTCGGTCGGTTGAGTGAGTGGGAGGAGGAGGATTCGAACCTCCGTAGGCTACGCCGGCGACTTTACAGGCCGCTCCCTTTGGCCACTCGGGCATCCTCCCGGGGTTCCCGATGATAGCGAACCGCTATCCTGCCGGACCATGGCGCAGCAGTTCAGTTTCGACATCGTCTCCGAGGTGGACGTCCAGGAGGTGCGCAACGCCGTCGACCAGGCGTCGCGCGAGATCCACCAGCGGTTCGACTTCAAGAACACGGACACGTCGATCACGCTGGGCGATGAGGCGATCGAGATGCACTCCGCCACCGAGGACCGGCTCAAGGCCGCGTACCAGGTGCTCCAGGAGAAGGCCGTGCGCCGCGAGGTGCCGCTGAAGGCGCTCCAGCCGGGCGAGATCCAGCCGGCCGCCAAGGGGACGGTCCGCCAGACCATCACCCTCGTGACCGGGATCTCCGATGAGAAGGCCAAGGAGATCTCGAAGTTCGTCCGCCAGAGCGTCCCGAAGGTGCAGACCCAGATCCAGGGCTCGCAGGTCCGGGTGACGAGCAAGAGCAAGGACGACCTGCAGGCGGCGATCCAGGCCGTGAAGGAGCACGACTTCGGGATCGCGCTGCAGTTCACGAACCGCCGCTGATCGTCCGTTGTTCATTCGGGACATGCGACCTACACTCGATCCAACCAGGCGAAAGGGTTCCCCACCATGCCGAGGTACGTGATCCAACGCCGATTCGACGTTGGCTCCGAGCAGATGCCCGAGATCGGGCGCCGTTCGAGGAAGCTCATCGAGGAGGAATTCCCGAACGTCGTCTGGATCCACAGCCACGTGGCGGTGGAGGAGGACGGGCACGTCCGCACGTTCTGCCTGTACGACGCGCCCGATCTCGAGGCGATCGAGCAGCATGCCGACATGCTCGGCTTCCACGTCGTCGACGGCGTTTACGAGGTGGCCGGTGACGTCACGCCGGAGGACTTCCCGCCGCTGCCCGAGTGCAGCTAGCCGGCGGCGCCTGCGTCGCGCTGGCGCCCACGCAGAGCCTCCGCATCTGCGATGTGCATCGCCGCTGCTGCCGCGACCGCCCGTTTCCGGACGAGGTCCCGCTTGAGGTCCACGTCGTCCTCGGGCACGAGCTCGAGGGCTTGAGCGTAGAGGTTCGCCGCCCGCGCTTTCGCCCATCCGCGTCCCGCGATCTCCGCCGCTGCCATGAGGTGCTGGATCGCCCGGTCCGGGTGGCCAGCCTCCCGCCAGTGGTAGGCCAACATGGCGTCCGCGTCCCCGGCTCCGAGGGTCATCTCCTCCAGGTACTCGGCGGTCGTCTGATGACACCGGCGACGTTCCTCGCGAGGGAGCGTGAGATAGGCGACCTGTCGGATCAAACCGTGCTTGAACGAGAACTGTTGGTCTCCCTTGATGCGTGACGAGGCCTCGCGACGGATCAGATCCCGCCGCTCGAGGATCCGAGCAGGCCGGAGAGGTCTTCCCGGTCGGGACGCAACCGCTCGAGCAACCCCCGCCAGAACACCTTGCCCACGACGGAGGCATCGAGGACGGCGTCGCGCTCGGCTCCCGGGAGCGCATCCAACCGCGCCGCGACGATGCCACGGATGGTCCCCGGCAGCTGCCGCGGGTCCCTCGTCGATCGCTCGGCCAGCGACGCGGTCAGCTCCTCGATGAACAGTGGATTCCCGTCGCTCGACGCGGCCAAGGACCGGGCGCGGTCCGCCAGGACGTCGAGACCCCGCTGGTCGAACAACCGACCGGTCAGCTCTTCGGCATCCTGTTCGCTCAGCGGGGCCAGCGAGATGGCCCTCGACGCCAGCAGCCCGCCCCCCCACGTGGGCCGCGAGGTCAACAGCTCCGGGCGGGCCGTCGCGATCATCAGCAGCGGGACGTCCTGCACCCTGGAGGCCAGGAACTCGACGAGGTCCAGCAGGCTGGGATCGGCGAAATGGATGTCCTCGAAGACCAGGAGCGTGGGGCGTTCCCTCGCCACGGCCTCCACGAACAGCCGCGCAGCGAAATAGAGCGTGTCTCGGTCGGCCGCGGTCGGCTCCGCCGGCAGACCCGCGAGGATCGCGACGGCATCCGCCACCTCGACGGGATCGTCCGCCGCTGCGAGATCGGCAGCTTTCGCGCGGAGCTTCTCGATCGCGTGGGCCGCGTCGTCGCTGTCGTAGATCCCGGCGATCTGGGCCACGTGCTGCGCGAACGCGCTGTACGGAGCGGTGTCGCCGTAGCCGGCCGAACGACCGCGGAGCGCGAGGCCGCCGGAGGCCTCCACGCGGTGGGCGAGCTCGTGCGCGAGGCGTGACTTCCCGATCCCCGCAGGGCCGAAGACCGTCAACAGGGAACAGCGCCGCTCGACCGCGGCCGCGTCCCACATGCCGCGCAGGGTCGCCAGCTCTTCGCCCCGCCCGACGAGCGGGACCTCGGAGAAGACCCGCTCCCCGGCGGCGACGAGCGGAGCGAGCGCCACCCATGCGGGAACGGGCTCCGCCTTCCCCTTCGCGATCACCGGATCGGCTTCTCGGTACTCGATCACCGTTCTCGTGGACGCGTAGGTCTCTTCCCCCACGAGCACCTGGTTGACGGGGGCACTCGACTGCAGTCGCGCCGCCGTGTTCACGACGTCGCCGGCCACCATCGCGACACCGGTTCCCGGATCGGCGCCGAGCTCGACGATCGCCTCGCCCGTGTTGACGGCGGCACGGACCTGCAGCTCGAGCATCGGATCGGCCTCGTCCATGTCGGCGATCGAGTCGCGCACCGCGAGCGCCGCCCTGACGGCACGCTCCGGGTCGTCCCCGTAGGCGACCGGAGCGCCGAACACGGCCATGACCGCGTCGCCGATGAACTTCTCCACGGTTCCCCCGAAACGCTCGATCTCGGCCCTCGCTCGCTCGTAGTAGCGGGTCAGCATGGCGCGGACGTCTTCGGGATCGAGCCGTTCGGATCGCGAGGTGAACCCGACCAGGTCCACGAAGAGCACCGACACGACCCGCCGCTCCTCCCGCGCCGACACGTCCGCCTCGAGGGACGTCCCGCAGGCTTGGCAGAAGCGGGCCCGGTCGGCGTTCTCCTCACCGCAGGTTCGGCACGCGATCACGGAGGAAGCCTAGGCGCGATCCGGTCGGAGGGCACGAGGCCATGACCCCGGATTGCCTGGTCCACGAGCCCCCGGGTAGGCTTGCCGCCACTCCGGAGGTGATACCCGTGGATCTCGAACGACTGAAGGCACGTGCCAAGGAGATCGCCGACGTCGAGGGCAAGCGACTGCTGACCCGAACGACGGGCTCCGAGAAGCTCTACCTGCGCGCCCTGAAGAGCCTCCCCGGCGGCGTGTCGTCCAACTTCCAGGTGGGCGACCCCTACCCCGTCTACCTGGAGCGGGGCAAGGGCTCCAGCGTGTGGGACGTGGACGGCACCGAGTACAAGGACTTCCACGGCGGCTTCGGCGTGAACGTGGTCGGCCACGCGCACCCGAAGATCGTCGAGGCGCTCCACAAGGCTGCCGAGAACGCGATCCACTTCGCGGTCACCACGCCCGACACCGTGGCGCTGGCCGAGGCCATCTGTGAGCGCTTCCAGCTGGAGCAGATGCGGTTCGTCAACTCGGGTACCGAGGCGACCATGGACGCCTTGCGTGTGGCGCGCGCGGCCACCGGACGCGACATGGTCATCAAGATGGAGGGCTCGTACCACGGGCACCACGATTCGCTGCTGTTCTCGGTGGTCCCGGAGTCCGACGTGCTGGACCTCCGCTTCACCACCGGCGCCGACGGACAGTCCTGGTACGTCACGCAACCCACCTCGAAGGGCATCCCGCGGGCCCTGTGGGACACGGTGATCGTCGTTCCGTTCAACGATGCTGCCGCGGTCGAGCAGGCGCTGTCGGACAACCAGGGACAGGTCGCGGCGGTGATCCTCGAACCGGTGATGATGAACATCGGGATCGTGGAGCCGCTGCCCGGCTACCTCCAAGCCCTCCGTGACGCCTGCGAGAAGCACGGCGCCGTCCTGATCTACGACGAGGTGAAGTGCGGTGGCACCATCGCGTACGGTGGGACGGCGGAGCGCTACGGCGTGAAGCCGCACCTCGCGGCTTTCGCGAAGGCGATCGGCGGCGGCGCCACCACGGGCGCGTTCGGCGGCGAGGCTCGCCTGATGGAGTTCGTGACGAAGGGGGCCGCGCAGCAGGGGACCTTCAACGGGAACCCGCTCTCGTCGGCCGCCGGCCTCGCGGCCTTGACACAGGTCCTCACCCCTGATGCGTACGACCACCTCGGCAAGCTCGGCTCCATGCTCGCGGAAGGATGCGACCGGGCCATCGCCGAAGCCGGCATCCCCGCACACACCGTGGACCTCGGCGCGAAGGGTTGCGTCTCGTACCGGTCCGAGAAGCTCACGAACTACCGGGACTTCCTCGAGACGGTGCCCGACCTCTACTGGGCGTCGTACCCGTGGATGGTGAACCGCGGCATCTTCATGACACCCGGGGACGAGGAGCAATGGACGATCTCGGTGCAACACACCGAGGAGGACGTCCAGGTCTACGTGGACGCGTTCGGGGAGTTCTGTCAGGCGCTCGTCTCCTGACGAGCGCCTGACCGGTCAGGTGGAGCGAGCGGGGCCGGCCCTTCGGGCCGGCCCCGCTCGCACGCCGGGGGTGAGCCCACCATGGAACTGCACGGCTACACCGAGGAGACGGACGAGCTCGCTCGCGCGATCGAGGCCTACGCGCGCGAGCGGATCGCGAACCCCCAACCTCTCGACCGGGTGCTGCCGGAGCAGGAGCTGACGGCTCTCGCCGGACGGACGGTGACTGCCGACGGGATCGGTTGGCGGGAGGCCCTCCGGCTCTGGGCGGACGTCCTCGCGCCCTCGACCATCTCGACGGACCACCCCTCGTCCCTGGCCTTCGTTCCCGCCGCGCCCACGAAGGCGAGCGTGCTGTTCGACCTCATCGTCGGCGCCTCGTCCACGATCGCCGCCGGATGGATCGACGGGGCCGGCGCGATCTGGGCCGAGAACCAAGCGCTGGCGTGGATCGCTTCCTTGGTCGGCTACGCGGAAGGGACCGGAGGCGTGTTCGTGTCCGGCGGCTCGGCGGGCAACCTCTCGGCCCTGGTGACGGCGCGCCACGTGGCGCGGAACCGGGCCGGAGAACCGCCCGTCCGGTGGCGGTTCGCCGCCTGCGAGACGGTGCATTCGAGCGTCGCGGCCGCAGCGCGCGTCATGGACGTGGACATCCTCACGATCCCGGGCGACGAGAGAGGACGGCTCACCGGAGACGCCCTCCGCACGACGCTCGACGGAGAGGGTGGTGGCGACGACCTGTTCGCCGTCGTCGCCTCGGCCGGCGCGACGAACGCGGGAACCATCGACGACCTGCGCGGCGTGGCCGACGTCTGCGAGGAGCGCGGGCTCTGGTTCCACGTGGACGGCGCGTACGGTGGTGCAGGCTTGCTCGCTCCCAGCATCCGGTCGCTCTTCGAAGGGGTCGAGCGGTCGGACTCGTTCATCGTCGATCCGCACAAGTGGCTCTTCGCCCCGTACGACGCCTGCGCGTTGCTGTACCGGGATCCCGGGACGGCGCTCGACGCGCATCGTCAGATCGCCTCGTACCTCGATTCGTCACAGTCCACACCGGATTGGAACCCTGCCGACTATGCGTACCACCTCTCGCGGCGCGCTCGTGGGCTCCCGCTGTGGTTCTCGCTGGCGACGCACGGCACCGACGCGTACCGCGACGCCGTTGAGGCGGTGCTGGCCCTCGTGCGGATGACCACCGAGGAGATCCGCCGCCATCCGCAGCTGGAGCTCGTGATGGAACCGGATCTGTCCGTGATCTTGTTCCGCCGGCTCGGGTGGCGCTCGGATGACTACGAGACCTGGTGGAGGCGGCTGCTCGATGCGCAGATCGCGTTCGTCCAACCGACCTCGTGGAACGGAGAGAAGGTCGCGCGTCTGTGCTTCGTGAACCCCCAGACGCGGATCGAGCACGTGCGGGCGATCCTCGGCACCATGATCTGACGCTGCCGCTCCCGAGCGAAGCGAGCGCCGACCGGTCCGTCAACCTCCGGCGAAACCGGCGAGCGTGGAGAGGTCGCCGAGCCGGGCGATCGGGTTCGGGAGGACGAAGATCGCGAGGAGGACGACCATGGCCAGGGCCACGACCGCGGTGACGAGCCAGGAGGGCCGGAGCGTCTCGCCCGGCTCGGGTTCCTGGAAGATCATGGCCCGCGGGACCGAGAAGTAGTAGTAGATGCTCACGACCGAGTTCACGAGCATGATCACGGCGAGCGGGATCCCGAGGCCGCCCCTATCGATCGCCGCACGGAAGATGAACAGCTTGGCCCAGAAGCCTCCGGTGGGCGGGATGCCGGCGAGGGACACCATGAACACGGTCATGCCGATCGCGAGCACGGGCGCGATCCGTACGAGCCCCTTGAAGTCCGAGATCATCAGCTGCGGATGGCGACGGCTCACGGCGGTCGCGACCGCGAAGGCCCCGATGTTCATGATCCCGTAGATCAGGATGTAGCTCACCGCCGCGGCGAACGCCGTGTCGTTGACGGCCTGATCGCCGGAGACGAGCGCGAACGGCAGCAGGATGTACCCGGACTGGGCGATACCGGAGTACGCGAGCAGGCGCACCAGCTGTCGCTGCTGCAAGGCGACGAGGTTCCCCACCGTCATGGTGAGCACGGACAGCGTGGCGAACAACGGCACCCAGAACTCCCATTCGGGAGCGAACGCCACGAACATCAACTGGAGGAGGCCGGCAAACCCCGCGGCGCTGCTGGCAACCGCCAAGAAGGCGGCCACCGGCACCGGAGCGCCCTCGTAGGCGTCCGGGGCCCAGAACTGGAACGGGACCGCCGAGACCTTGAAGGCGAACCCCACCACCACGAAGAGGATCGCCACGTCGGCCAGCGTCTGCTTCGCGCCCTCGAGCCCCGCGAGACCCACCGCGACGTCGTCGAGCCGGGTGGCGCCGTTCGTGAGCCCGATGATGAGGCTCATCCCGTAGAGCATCACCGCGGTGGAGAGCACACCGATGATGAAGAACTTCAATCCTCCCTCGTTGCCTTTGACGTCCGACTTCCGGAACGCCGCCATCAAGAAACCTGGCGCCGACACGAGCTCGAGCGCGATGAACAGCATCAACAGGTCACGCGAAGCGGGCATGAGCACGCAGCCGAGGAACGCGGTGAGCAGCAGGAAGTAGTACTCGCCTTGGTAGAAGCCTCCTTCGCGCATGTACCGCAGCGAGAGCGCGAGCACGACGATCGCCGCGGAGAGGAAGAACACTTGGAACAGGATCGTGAAGTTGTCGACCACGTAGTGCCCGCCGAACGTGGAGACGTCCTCGCCGATCAAGCTCAGCGCCGCGATGAGCGACGCCACCACGCCCACGAGCGAAAGTGGCATGGCCAGCCACTTGGCCCTGGCCGGGAGGAAGGCATCGACGATCAACACGACGAGGACCGTTGCGCCGAGGATCAGCGCGGGCGCGATCGCGTGATAGTCGATGTCCACGGAAGCCTCAGGCCCCGAAGATGCTGGTCAGGGTGTTCACACCGGATTCGGTCACGTTGAGGACCAGGCTGGGGAACAGACCCAGGACCAGGATGAGCGCCAGTAGCGGCACCCAGGAGATCCACTCGATCGTGAGGATGTCACGGAACGCGGACGCGCCCCATCGTTCCGGGAGCGTGCCCATGTTCACGCGTTGCAGCATCCACAGGAAGTACCCCGCGGTGAGGATGGTGCCGATCCCGCCGAGGACCATGAAGAAGCGGAACAGGCCCACGTCCAGCCCGGCCACCTCGTTGGGGCTGAAGGACCCGAGGAGCGCCATCACCTCGCCCCAGAACCCGGCCAGCCCCGGGAGACCGAGGGACGCGATCGCCACGAAGGCGAAGATGCCGGCCATCTTCGGCATCGACTGCGCCATGCCCCCGCCGATCTGCGCGATCTCGCGGGTGTGGTAGCGGTCGTAGATGGACCCCACACAGAAGAACAGCATGCCCGTGATCACGCCGTGGGCCACCATGCCGAAGATGGCGGCCTGGATGCCGATGGTGGTCAACGTGGCGATCCCGAGCATCACGAACCCCATGTGACCGACCGACGAGAACGCGATCAGCCGCTTCAGGTCCTTCTGCGCGAGACACGCGAGCGCCGCGTAGACGATGGCGATGGCGGCGAGCCCGCCGATCCATGGGGCATAGGCCACCGCCCCCTCGGGCAACACGGGGAGCGCGATGCGCACGAACCCGTACGTGCCCATCTTCAGCATGATCCCGGCCAGCAACACCGACCCGATCGTGGGCGCCTCGGTGTGGGCGTCGGGGAGCCACGTGTGGAACGGCCACATCGGGACCTTGACGGCGAAGCCCAGGGCGATCGCCCCGAACACGATCAGCTGGAACGTGTGCGCGTAGCCGCCGCCGGCTCCGAAGCCGGTCAGGACGACGAGGTCGAACGTGTGCTTCCCGGCGATCGACGGACCCTCGAAGTACAGGGCGAGGAATCCCAGCAGCATGAAGATCGACCCGAAGAGCGTGTACAGGAAGAACTTGATGGACGCGTACTGGCGGTTGGCGGAACCCCAGACGCCGATGAGGAAGTACATCGGGACCAGGACCAGCTCCCAGAACACGAAGAAGAGGATCAGGTCGAAGGCGATGAAGGTGCCCGCCATGCCGGTGATGAGGAGCAGCGTCAACGCGACGAAGGCCTTCGTCCGGCCCGGCTCGGGGACGAACCGCCACGTGTAGATCGAGCACAGCAGCCCGAGCAGGAACGTCAGCACGTAGAGCGGCAGGGAGATCCCGTCGATCCCCACGTGGTACCGCGCGCCGATGGCGGGGATCCACCGGACGTCGAGGACGAACTGGAGCCCGCCCGCGCCGTAGTCGTAGGTGATGGCGATGAGGACGGACAACACGAAGGCGAGCCCGGTCACGGCGATGCCGAGCCCCCGAACCATCCGGTCCCGGTCCTTCGGAACGAGCAGGATCGCCAGCGCCCCCACGATGGGCAGCAGCGTCGTGATCGTGATCGCTGAGTTCTCCCAGGTCATCGGTTCCCCTTCGGTTCCACGATCGGCTCCTTCTCACACCCTCACGAAGACGACGGTCAAGATGATCACGCCGGCGAACAACGCCACCGCGTACCACTGCACCCTGCCCGTCTGGATGGTCCGCAGTCCTCTGCCGAAGAGCTCCATCACACCCCCGGCGCCGTTCACGGCGCCGTCGATCACGGTTCGGTCGAACCACATCACCAGCGACCCGAGGCCACGCGACACCGACGCCGCGCCGTTCACGACACCGTCCAGCACGTTCTGGTTGAACCAGTAGACGCCGGCAGCGAGCGGGTCGCGGATCGGCTTCACGATGCCGCGCCAGTACAGGTCGTCCAGGTAGTACTTGTGGTCGAGCAGCCGGTAGAGCGGGCCGAGCCGTTCGACCGGGTCGGGCGTCCGATACCGCTTGTACAAGGTCCACCCGATCGCGACGCCGATCAGGACCACGGCGACCGAGATCGCGGCGACCAGCGGACTGAAGATGGCCTCGTGGGGCTCGTTGCCGAAGTAGACCCAGTCCAGGAACGGGGCGCCGACCGGCGCGAACCCGAGCAGCCCGACGAAGCAGGTGGTGACGGCGAGCACGATCAGCGGGGTCGTCATCACGCGCGGGGACTCGTGCGGGTGAGCTTCTCCCCGGTACTCGCCGAAGAAGGTCTTGAGCACCAAGCGCGTGGTGTAGAAGGCGGTCATCGCCGCGCCGACGAGGAGGACGACCGCGAGCCACCACACCCCTTCGTCCTTCGCGACCAGCACGATCTCGTCTTTCGAGAAGAAGCCGGCGAGCGGTGGGACGCCCGCGAGGGCCAGCGAACCGATCAGGAAGGTCCAATACGTGATGGGCATCGGCTTGCGGAGCCCGCCCATGTCCTTCATGTCGTTGGAGTGGACGGCGTGGATCACCGAGCCGGCTCCGAGGAAGAGCAGGGCCTTGAAGAAGGCGTGCGTGAACAGGTGGAACATGGCGGCCGGATACCCGGCCTCGCCCATGCCGAGCGCCGCCACCATGTAGGCGAGCTGCGAGATGGTGGAGTACGCCAGCACCTTCTTGATGTCGTTCTGCACGAGGGCCAGGAACGCGGCGAGCAACAGGGTGATGGCGCCGACCACGGCCACGACCGTCAGTGCGATCGGGTCGGCCTGGACGAAGACCTCGAACATCCGCGCCACCAGATAGATGCCCGCGGCCACCATGGTGGCGGCGTGGATCAACGCGGAGACGGGCGTGGGGCCCGCCATCGCATCCGGCAACCACACGTAGAGCGGGAACTGGGCGCTCTTGCCGATCGTGCCGCCGAACAGGAGCAGCGCCGAGACGGTGATCAGCAACGTGGAGACGTGCCCCCCGGCCACCTCGTCGCCGATCACCTGGATGTTCGACGTGGTCAGGCCGGTGGCCAGAACCAAGGCGAAGATGCCGAACATGAAGGGGACGTCGCCGATCCGCGTCGTGATGAACGCCTTGATCGCGGCGCTCGAATTCGCGTGATCCTCGAACCAGTGACCGATCAGCAGGTAGGAGCAGACGCCCATCGATCTCCCACCCCACGAGCAACTGGAACAGGTTGCTGGCCAGGACCACCACGAGCATGGCCCCCGTGAAGAGCGACAGCACCACGTAGAACCACGTGTAGCGCGAGTCGCCGTGCATGTACCCGAGCGCGTAGACGTGGACCGCCAACGAGATGGAGGTGACCACCACGAGCATCACCGCGGTCAGGCCGTCGACGAAGAAGCCGAGCTCCATGTGCAGCGGCCCGATCGTGAACCACTCGATGTTGTGCTCGAAGGTGCCGCCGCCTTGCGCGAAGCTCCACAGCACGCCGAGCGACAGGACCAGCCCGACCGCCAGGGACACGATGCCGTACACCGGTCCCTTGCCGGGGGTTCGCTTGCCGAAGAACAAGGTGAGCGCCGCGGCGGCGAACGGGAGGAGCGTGATCAGGTACGCGTGCTGGACGAACCAGTTCGGCACGCCGTGTGCGACAGCCTCGCTCCCTTCGGCGGCGAGGATCCCGAGGTCTACCACTTGAGGAGGTTCACCTCGTCCACGTTGATCGACGCCCGGTTGCGGAACAGCAGGATCACGATGGCAAGGCCGATGCCGACCTCGGCCGCTGCGATCGCGATCACGAACAGGGCGAACACCTGCGGCCCGACGTCCTGCAGCTCGGCCGAGAAGGCAACGAGGTTCACGTTGACGGCGTTCAGCATGAGCTCGATGGCCATGAGCACCATGACCGCGTTGCGCCGGGCGAGCACGCCGTAGATCCCGCGCTGAAGAGCAGCGCCGAGAAGATCAGGAGCAGCGGCAGGCGGACCACGTCAGGTGCCCTCGTCCTTCCTCGCCAGCACGATCGCGCCGATGAGGGCAGCGAGCAGCACGAACGAGACGGCTTCGAAGGGAAGGATGTAGTCACGGAACAGCGCCTCGCCGAGGATCGCGGAGGCTCCCGGCGCCGGCGGCGGCACCTGGGCGTCCGCGATCGGGAACGCGGCCGTGATCAGACCCACCAAGCCAACGAACATCAGCACCGCGACCAGCAAGCCGAGTCCCCGGCTCTGATGGTCGAGCGTGTCACGTCCGATCGGCGCCTTCGTCAGCATCAGTCCGAACAGGAACAGGATCACGATGGCGCCGACGTAGATCAGGATCTGGACCCAGCCCACGAACTCCGCCCCGAGGAGCAGGAACGTCACCCCGACCGACGCGAGGGTCACCACGAGGTACAGGGCTGCATGCACCACGTTGCGAGCGGTCACGACCGCGATGGCCGAGAGCGAACCGACGGTGGCGACCACCAGGAACGCGTACTCCTGGGACGTCACGACGCGACCTCCTCGGCACCTTCCTCGAGCGGCGGCGGCGGCAGGACCGTGTAGGTCCATTCCTCCAAGCGTTCCCGCTCGTGGACCATCTCGTGGATGTCGTACTCGGCGTACTCGAACTCCGGGCTCCAGAAGAGCGCGTCGAACGGGCACACCTCGACGCAGATCCCGCAGTACATGCAGAGGGCGTAGTCGATGGCGAAACGGTCGAGGATCTTGGCGCTCCGGGCCCGGCCGCCGCCGGCCGGCTCGTGGGACTCCTTGTGGGCATCGATGTAGATGCACCAGTCGGGACATTCGCGCGAGCACTTGTAGCACACGGTGCAGTTGGCTTCCTTGAGAGCGATCACGCCGCGGCTCCGCGCCGGGAGGCTCGGCTTCACGTGGGGGTACTGGACGGTGATAGAGGGCCGCAGCATGGTCCGCAACGTCACGGATAGACCCTTCAGCAGGCCCTGGCCGATCCCTCGATCGAGCTGCGGCTCCACCATCAGACCCCCACCTCGTAGACCGCGACGACCATGATCAGCACGAGGGCGAGCGGCGTGAGCCCCACCCACGCGAACCGTTGGAGCTGGTCCTCGCGCAGACGCGGGAAGGTGGCTCGGAGCCACACGATCACGAACGCGAGCGCGAAGATCTTGCCGATCGCCCAGAGCGGCTCGGGGATGAAGGCGAGACCGGGGAGCGGCTGGTACCCCCCCAGGTACAACGTGGACGCGATGCCCGACATCGCTACGATCCCGCCGTATTCCGCCAGCAGGAAGAAAGCGAACTTCAGCCCCGTGTACTCCGTGTACGCCCCGAAGATGATCTCGGAGTCCGCCACGGGCATGTCGAAGGGCGGACGGGTCAGCTCGGCGACGATCGCGATCATGAAGATGACGAACCCGACCGCCTGCCAGGGGTAGACGATGTACCAGTAGTGCGACTGGGACTCGGCGATCCCGACGAGCGACATGGTGCCTGCCTGCATCACGAGCGCGGCGGCGGCGAGCACGAGCGGGAGCTCGTAGGCGATCAGCTGTGCCGCTGCGCGGAGCGCTCCGATCAGCGAGAACTTGTTGGCGGAAGCCCAGCCGGCCATCAGGACGCCGATCACGCCGATGCTGGACATGGCGAGCACGAAGAAGATGCCGACGTCCAGGTCGAGCGCCCAGATCGACGCCCCGAAGGGCAGGACGACGAGCACCGCGATGTAGGGGATCATGGCGACCGCGGGTGCCAGGGAGAACACGGATCGGTCGGCCGCGGCCGGCACGACGTCCTCCTTCTGGATGAACTTCACGCCGTCGGCCACCAGCTGTGCCCATCCGTGGAACCCGCCCGCCTCCATCGGCCCGAGACGCGCCTGCATGTGGGCCAGAACCTTGTGCTCCATGTAGCCGACGCCCAGCGGCACCACCAGGAAGAAGCCGAGCACGAGCACCGTCTTCGCGAGGAGCGCGAGCCAGAGGTTCGACGTCAGATCGTCGACGAAGGACTGGGCGAGAACCGCGATCACTCCTCCTCGTCCTCCTCCCCTTCCACGGCGCCGGGCCACGGCTTGACCTCACGGCTCATGAGCGGGAAGTCCTTGCGGAGAGGGTTGCCCTCGAACAGCTCCGAGAGCAGGAGCTTCACCGGGCGAGGGTGCCCGGTCACCTCGAGCCCGAACATCTCCATCATCTCGCGCTCGTGCCAGTCGCAGGTCGGGAAGAGGTCGCTGATGGTCGCGATCGCGGGTTCGTCGTACGCGAGCTTCACCTTGACCCGGATGTTGTGATGGTGCTCGGTGGAGAACAGATGCGTCACGACCTCGAACCCACCCTCGGGGCCGAAGTCGACCGCGGTGGTGAAGTCGCAGAAGTCGCAGGCGAACTCCGGCTCGTCACGCAGGAAGCGGATCACATCGTGGTAGCGCGGGTTCGGCACGGTGGCAACCGCGTGACCGAAGGCGTCCACGACCTCGACGTCGTCGCCGAACCGGGCCCGTAGGCGCGGGGCGACCTCGTCAGCCGACAGCGGTCGTCCCACGCCGGAACTTCTCCTGGATGTCTTCGTCCTTGATCTTCTCCTGCAACTTCACGATCCCGTGCAGGAGACCTTCCGGGCGAGGCGGACACCCCGGGACGTAGACATCGACGGGGATGATCTGATCGACGCCTTTCGTGACAGAGTAACTGTCCCAGTAGGGGCCGCCACAATTGGCACACGACCCGAACGAGATCACGTACTTCGGGTCGGGCATCTGGTCGTACAAGCGCTTGATGACTGGCGCCATCTTGTCGGTCAACGTCCCCGCCACGAGCAGGAGGTCGGCCTGACGTGGACCGTGCGCGAAGGGGATGACGCCCAGCCGGATGAAGTCGTTCTTCGCGGTGGAAGCCGCGATGAACTCGATCGAGCAGCAGGCGAGGCCGAAGTTGAACACCCACAGGCTGTACCGGCGGCCCCAGTTAAGGAGGAACTTGACCGGCTTGATCCTGGGGATCGGGGTCCGCTCCGTGATCACGCCCACCGCAGGACCCCTTTGCGCCACGCGTACAGCAGCCCGACCCCGAGGATCCCGATGAAGATGCCCATGGACCAGACCGCACGGTAGCCGAGCGACTGGAACACCCGCGCCCACGGGAACAGGAACACGCTCTCGACGTCGAAGATGACGAAGAGGAAGCCGTAGACGTAGTACCGCACCTGCGTCTGGGACCAACCTTCGCCGACGGGGTCGATCCCGCATTCGTACGTCGTGAGCTTGCCACCGACATGCGGACGCCGAGGCGCGATGAGTCGGGCAGCCGTGAATGCCACGATGACGAGCAGCGCGCCGGCAACGATCACGGCCAGCACGACACCGTAGGACGAGTAGTAGTCCTCCCCCAACGACAGCCCCTCAGGCACCCTTCGTGAGCTCGTGAATCATTTCTCGAACGGCGGTCCGTATCCTAGCAGTGCAGGTGTTCGCGTCTGCTGCGCAGCCGATCAAGATGGGTCCGCCCCCGGATCCGCTCCGCATCGCACGGCGAGGAACCGGGCGAGCTGCACCAACGCGTGGCGGGCCGCCCCGTCGGGGAGCTGATGCGCGAGGTCCACAGCCCGGGCCACCTCGGCGGCAACCGCCGCCCGGGCATGCTCGATCGACCCCCCGGTCCGGATGATCTCGAGCGCTCGATCCAGCAGCTCGCCGTCCGGAGCGCCGTGGCGCAACAGGTCCTGCAGCTCCTCTCGGTGCCTCCCTTCATGCAGCGCATGCAGCACGGGGAGGGTGTAGACCCCTTCCTTCAGGTCGGTTCCCGGCTCCTTGCCGAGCTCGATCTGCGTGGAGATGACGTCCATGATGTCGTCCGAGAGCTGGAAGGCGAGACCGAGCGACTCGCCGAACGGATCCAGCGTCTCCACGTAGGCCTCGTTCGCATCGGAGAGCATGCCGCCGAGCCGGCACGAGGTGGCGATCAGGACCCCCGTCTTGCGTCGGATGATCTCGAGGTAGCTGTCCTCGGTCTGTTCGACCTTCCCGGAGACATCCACCTCCCTGATCTGCCCGTCACAGAGCACCGCGATCGTTCGAGCGAGGAGCCGGCAGACGTCGGGGCCGAGGTCGGCGGACATCTCGGAGGCACGGGCGAAGAGGTAATCACCGGTCAGGATGGCCACCGTGTTGTCCCACCGGGCGTTGGCACTGGGAACGCCCCGACGGTCGACGGCCTCATCGATGACATCGTCGTGATACAGCGTGGCCAGGTGGACGAGCTCGATCGACACCGAGCCCGGGATCAGGCGAGGATCGGTGGGATCGCCGAAGTAGCCCGACAGCAGCACGAGCATGGGACGGAACCGCTTCCCCCCGGCCTGGAGCAGGTGCGACGCGGTGACGGCCAGCAGATCAGAGTCGGCCACGACCGCCTTCTCGAGGGCTTCCTCGACACGATCGAGACGCGAACGGACGGCCGCCTCCAAGACGGCGTCGGGGGGTTCGAGTCCGGGGATCACTCGACGCATGACGGTCACCACCTCAGGATCGACGCCTGCTCGAGGACGTCCGCGAGGAGGCTCGGGAACACGCCCAGGACGAGCGTGAGGACGGCCAGCAACCCGACGGCGACGGACGGGAGGGCCGACGTCGACCCGCCCACCTCACCTTCTGGCTGCCGCATGTACATGTACACGATGACGCGAAGATAGAAGAACGCGGCGACCACGCTGGTCAACACCCCGACCAACGCCAGCCACCAGCGGCCGGCCCCGATCGCCGCCGAGAACACGGTCACCTTCGCGATGAAGCCGACGGTGGGCGGGATCCCGGCCAGGGACAGGAGGAAGACGGTCATGAGCGCCGCCAGCCACGGCCGCCGAGCGGCGAGCCCCGAGAAGTCCGCCAGGGAGGTCCGGCCGTCACGGCCGGCCTCCACGAACATCACGATGCCGAACGCGCCGAGCGTCATGATCGCGTAGGCGATCAGGTAGAACATGGCGGCGCCGATCCCGGTCGAGTCGGCCGCGGTCAGGCCCATGAGGACGAACCCCGCGTGCGCCACGCTCGAGTACGCCAGCATCCGCTTCACGTCGGACTGTGCGATGGCGAGGAAGGATCCGACCACCACCGAGAGCACGGCCAGCGCGGCGACGATCGGCGTCCAATCCCAGGACAGCGGCTGGAACGCGACGTCGAAGACCCGCATCAGCGCGAAGAACGCCGCCACCTTGGTCGCCGCCGACATGTAGGCGGTCACGGGCGTGGGCGCCCCTTGGTAGACGTCGGGCGTCCACATGTGGAACGGGACCGCGGAGACCTTGAAGCCGAACCCGATCGCCAGGAAGGCCAACGCCAGCAGAGCCAGGGCAAGGTCCTGCCCGGTGCCGCTGAGCGCGACGGCCATGGCGGTGATCTTGGTGCTCGCGGTGGCTCCGTAGGCCATCGCCACGCCGTAGAGGAAGAACGCCGAGGAGAACGCGCCCAGGAGGAAGTACTTCATGGCTGCCTCGCCTGCCCGCCGGCGTCCCGTGATGCCGGTGAGGACGTACAGGGAGAGCGACAAGATCTCGAGCGCCAGGAAGACCAGGATCAGGTCGTTCGCGGCGGCGATCAGGACCATCCCCGACGTCGCGAACAACACCAGGGGGAAGAACTCGCCACGGTAGACGGAGCTGTCCCGCTCCGCCTCCGCGGCGGCGTACATGCATGCGATCAGCGCGACCGGCAGGAGGATCACGGTCGCGAGCACCGAGAACCGATCGACCGCCACCGAGTCGCCGAGGACGAACGGCGCCCCGTCCCACCCCCACAGCGTGATGGCAGCGACGCCCGCCGCCACGATCCCGACAACGGCGATGAGGAGATGCACCCGCGGCTCGGACCGAGGCGCGAACGCCTCGTACAGGAGACCCACGATGCCGACCGCGACCAGGAGCAGCTCGGGGAGGACCGGGCGGAGGACGATCTCGGGGGTCACGGCTGTTCACTCCCGACCATCACGACGACGCGGGCGTCGCCGATGTCGATGGTCTCCTGCTGCGGATCGACACGCGCGATCACGCGTTCGGTGGCGGGGTCGACGTCGCGGGTGATGAGCGACGGGTAGACGCCCAGCACCAGCAGGAGGGCGAGCACCGGCGCCAGCACGGCGACCTCGCGCCTCGAGACGTCGGGGAGGTGCTTGTACTCGTCGCGGACCGGTCCGTACGCCATCCGTTGGTACGACCAGAGGAGATAGACCGCGGCCAGGACCACGGCGATGACCGCGACCGAGCCCAGGACGTGATCGACGGCGAACGTACCCGCGATCACGAGGAACTCCCCGACGAATCCGTTCAATCCCGGGACGCCGACGGAAGCGAAGACGGTGAACAGGAAAGCGCCCAGGAGCCACGGCATCGGCGTGGCCAGCCCGCCCATCTCGGAGAGCTGCCGCGTATGGGTCCGCTCGTAGACCATGCCCACGAGCAGGAACAGAGCGCCGGTCGCGAGCCCGTGGTTCACCATCTGCAGGACGCCACCGGTGACCGCCTGCTCCGTGAACGCGAACGTGCCCAGCACCACGAAGCCGAGGTGCGACACCGACGAATACGCGACCAGACGCTTCACGTCGGACTGGATCAGCGCGCACACCGCCCCGTAGACGATCCCGATCACCGCCAGGATCGCCACGAAGGTTGCGAAGTACCGGGAGGCCTCGGGGAACAGGGTCAGGTTGAAACGGATCAGACCGTAGGTGCCGACCTTCAGCAGGACGGCCGCCAGGAGGACGGAACCGGCGGTCGGGGCCTCGGTGTGGGCGTCGGGGAGCCAGGTGTGGAGAGGCACGAGCGGCACCTTCACGGCGAAGGCGACGAAGAAGGCCAGGAACAGCGCCCGGGCGGTGCCCACGGGGAGCGCGTCGGCCACCGCGGCCAGCGCCCGCAGATCGAACGTGCCCTGGCCGAGCCGGTCGGCAGCCTGCCCGTAGAGCACGATGGCCGCCACCAGCAGGAACGCCGATCCCGCCATGGTGAACAGGAAGAACTTGATGGCGGCGTACACGCGGCGCTCGCCACCCCAGCCGCCGATCAGCAGGTACATCGGGACGAGCATCGCTTCGAAGAACACGAAGAACAGGAGGAGGTCGAGCGCCATGAAGGAGCCGAGCACGGCCGTCTCCAGGGCGAGCATCGCCGCCATGTACCGAGGCACGTCGCGCTCCACCTTCCACGACGCGAGGACGGACACGGGGAACAGGAAGGTGGTCAGCAGCACCAGCCAGAGGCTGATGCCGTCGACGCCCAGGATGTAGGACAGCCCCGCCGACTCCGACCAGACCGCCTCCTCGACGAGCTGGTACGAGCCGGCCGATCGGTCGAAGGCGCCGAGGATCGTGAGGGAGACACCGAACGTCAGGAGCGCGGTCACCAGCGCGACGACCTTCACCGCGGTGTCGGACAGCCTCCGCCCGCCCACCAGGATGATCGCCACACCCGCGAGGGGGAAGAAGACGGTGAGCGTGAGGACGTGATCGTTCATCGCGATGCCCTCACGGGGACGAAGAAGACGGTGAGCGTGAGGACGTGATCGTTCATAGCCTCGACCCCACGAAGAGGAGCACGGCGACGGCGCCGACGAACACCGCGAGGGCGTAGCTGCGGACGAACCCCGTCTGCAGGAGCCGGCCACCGTTGGCGATCCGTTTCGCGCTTCCCCCGATCGCGTTGACCAGTCCGTCGATGCCGCGCGCATCGACCACGAAGGCCGCGATCCAGGAGAGGGACTTCGCCGGTTGCACGATGAGGGCGTCGTAGGCGCGATCCACGTACCAGCCGTTGAGCGCCGCCTGTGGCAGCGGCTCCAAGCGCTCCCGCAGACGCAGCCAGTCCACCCGGCCCCATCCGTACACCCACCAGGCGACGGCGAGCCCGACCAGCGTGATCGCCACCGCGATCGTGTAGAAGACGGGAGCCGGGAGCCCGTGCGTCCCCTCGGGGACCAGACCCACCAGCGGTTCGAGGAAGTGCGGGAGGCGTCCTTCAGCTCCGATGCTCAACAGCCCACCGATGGCCGCCCCGACCGCCAGGACCACGAGCGGGGCCACCATGAGCGGCTCGGACTCGTGTGCGTGCTCCGCCGCCTCGCTCCGTGCGGTGCCGGCGAACGTGAGGCACCACAGTCGGCCGATGTAGAGGGCCGAGAGCAAGGCGCCGACCGAACCCAGCACATAGAACCCCCAGCGTTCGTTCGTGTTCGCGATCTCGAGGACGACGTCCTTCGCGAAGAACCCGGTCATGAACGGGAAGCCGGCGAGCGCCAACGTCCCGATGCCCATCGTGAACGCCGTTCCCGGCATGCGGCGCCAGAGCCCCCCCATCTGTCGCATGTCCTGCTCGTCGTGCATGCCGTGGATCACGGAGCCCGAACCCAGGAACAGCAGCGCCTTGTAGAACGCGTGAGCCACCAGGAAGAACATCGCCGCGGCGTACGCGTGCAGGCCGACCGCCAGGAACATGAAGCCGAGCTGGCTGATCGTGGAGTACGCGAGGGCGCGTTTGATGTCCCACTGTGCGAGCGCACAGACGCCCGCGAAGAGCAGCGTGAGGAGACCTACCCAGGCGACGATGTCGAGGGCGACGGGCGAGAGCTCGAAGATCGGCGCCGACCGGACCACCAGGTAGACGCCGGCGGTCACCATCGTGGCGGCGTGGATCAACGCGGACACGGGCGTCGGGCCGGCCATCGCGTCGGGGAGCCACACGTGCAGAGGAATCTGCGCGGACTTGCCGATGGCACCGGCGAGCAGCAGGAGCGCGATCGCCGTCGCCCACCCCTGGGTGAGGACCGCGGGGGCGGCCCCGAACACCTCCTGGAAGTCGAGCGTGCCGAACTGGAACACGATCATCGCGAGGCCGACGAGCATGAGGCTGTCGCCGATGCGCGTCGTGATGAAGGCCTTCTTCGCCGCCTCGACGTTGGCGACCTTCTCGAACCAGAAGCCGATCAGGAGGTACGAGCACACGCCGACCCCCTCCCAGCCCAGGTACAGGAGCAGGTAGTTCGCGCCCAAGACCAGCATCAACATGAAGAACACGAACAGGTTGAGGTAGGCGAAGAACCGGCCATAGCGCGGGTCGCCCCGCATGTAGGCGATCGAGTACAGGTGGATCAGGGACCCGATCCCGGTCACGACGAGGATCATCGTGGCGCTCAAGCCGTCGAGGCGAAGATCCACGCCGACCTGGAACCTCCCGACGTCGATCCACTCGAGCAGGTGCTGGACGAACAGCCTCTCGTCCTCGGGGTGGGAGAGCAGATCGCCCACCGCGGCCAGCGCGATCACGAACGACGCCGCCACCAGGGCGGTGGCGATCCACCCGGCCCATCTCCCGAGGCGCCGTCCCGCGAAGAGGTTGACCGCCGCACCGAGCAGCGGGAGCGCCGGGAGCAACCACAGGAGTCCGATCGCACCGGACGCTTCCTGCGGGACGAGCTCGCTCCCTACCACCGCAGCTCCCGGGCGTCGTCGACGTCCACCGTCCGCCGACGGCGGTAGAGCGCGACGATGATGGCGAGGCCGACGACGACCTCGGCGGCGGCCACGACCATCGAGAAGAAGGCGAGCACCTGGCCCGTGAGCTGGTTGTGCATCCGCGAGAAGGCGACGAGCGCGAGATTCACCGCGTTCAGCTGCAGCTCGATCGACATGAAGATCACCAGGGCGTTGCGACGCGTCAGGACGCCGACCGTTCCGAGGGCGAACAGGATCCCGGAGAGCATCACGAAGTAGGCGATCGGTGTCCTCACCCAGGGGCCTCCGTCGCGGCATGCTCGAGTTCCTCGTCCACCTCTGCCCGATGGGCCTCGAGCTCGGCCTGGGTGACGGCGGGGGCCTGGCGCTTCGCGAGCACCATCGCCGCGATCGCGGCGACGATCAGCAGGACCGACGTCACCTCGAACGGGAAGAAGTACTCGCGGAACAAGACCTCGGCGAGCGCCTGGGTGTTCCCGGGCTCGTTCACGACGTCGAACCCCGGCGGGGCGTGGGTGGCGAACCCGATCCCTGCTCGCAGTGCGACGAACAGCTCGAGCACGAAGCCGACGGCGAGGAGGATCGCGAGCGGCCGCTGCGCCACGAGCCGCTCCTGCACCGACATGCCCGTGTCGACACCCAGCAGCATGATGACGAACAGGAAGAGCACCATGATCGCGCCCGCGTAGACGATGATCTGCACCGCGAACAGGAACGATGCGTCGAGCAAGAGGTACATCACGGCGACGCAGAAGAGGTTCACCACCAGGAACAGCGCGGCGTGGATCGCGTTGCGCATGAGGAGCATCCCCACCGCGCTGGCGACCGAGATCGGCGCAAAGACCCAGAACACCACGTTGTCGAGCGGCATCAGCGACCCTCGCGGTCGATCGGGTCGCTGCCGAGCGGCGGCGGCGGCTCGAGCAGCCGTTCCTTCGTCCAGATCGCGTCCTCCCGCGACGTGAACGCCATCTCGTAGTAGCTCGTGAGCGTGAGCGCGCGCGTCGGGCACGCCTCGACGCACAGGCCGCACATGATGCAGCGCAGGTAGTTGATCTGGTAGTCCTTCGCGTGACGCTCCCCCGGACTCACCGGAGCCTCCGGGTCGTTGTCGGCGCCCTCGACCCAGATCGCGTCCGCCGGGCACGCGTAGGCGCAGAGCTCGCACCCGATGCACTTCTCCAGGCCGTTCTCGTGTCGGTTCAGGAGATGCCGCCCGATATGCGACCGCTCGGGGGGCTGCACGATCTCCTTCGGATACTGCTCCGTGTTGTCCCGGCGGAAGGTCTGCTTGAAGACCGTGCCCATCCCCTTCGCGATGGCCCACCAGCCGGGGGCGCGGCGCTCCGGCGGGTCGCTCATCGCGTCGCCTCCGAGCGGTCGTCGAGCAACGGCTTCGCGATCGAGGCGAGGAGCCCGACCGCCAGGATGAGACCGATCGCGATGAAGAGGCCGCGAGAGACGTCGATCGGTCCGAGCGAGAACACGACGTCGGCGAAGCGCTCGGGCAGGATGATGATGGCGCCCGTGGCGAGCACCCAGAACAGACCGAACGGGATCAGGATCTTCCAGCCGAAGTTCATCAACCGGTCGTAGCGCATGCGCGGCAGCGTCCCGCGGATCAGGATGAACACGTAGATGACCGCGGTCAGCTTGAAGAGGAACCAGAACACGGACATCCACCAGAAGCGCAGCGCGAACGGTCCGTTCCAGCCACCGAGGAACAGGGTCACCGCGACGGCCGAGACCGTGACGGTGTTCACGTACTCACCGAGGTAGAAGAGCGCGAACGTGATGCCCGAGTACTCGGTATGGAACCCCGCCACGAGCTCGGACTCGGCTTCCGCCAGGTCGAACGGCGGCCGGTTCACCTCGGCGAGGGCGCAGACCAGGAAGACGACGAATGCGGGCAGCTGGGGGAACACGTACCAGACGCGCTCCTGCGCCGCGACGACCTCGGAGAGCCGGAGGTTCCCGCTGAACATCAGCACCGCGATCAACGCGAGGCCCATGGCCACCTCGTAGCTGATCATCTGCGCGCTCGATCGGACGCCGCCCAAGAGCGGGTAGTTCGAGCCGCTCGACCACCCGGCGAGCACGACGGCATAGACGCCGATCGAGGTCATCGCGAGCACCCAGAGGATCCCGATGTCGAGGTCCGCCAGCTGGAGGGTGACCTCACGACCCGCGATGGTCACGCTCGTCCCGAACGGGATCACGGCGAAGGCCAGGAACGCGGGGATCATCGCGAGCACAGGCGCCAGGAGGTAGATAGGCCGGTCGGCGTTCGTGGGGAGGATCCCTTCCTTGAAGAACAGCTTGATGCCGTCGGCGAGGGTGATGAGGATCCCACGTGGTCCCGCGCGCAGGGGGCCGGTGCGCGTCTGCATGTCCGCGATGACCTTGCGCTCCATCCAGATGTAGAGCAGCACCGAGAGCAGCAACGCGAAGAAGACCACGACGACCTTCCCGATGAGGATCGTCCAGTCCACCCAGTCCATCAGGCGGGCACCTCCTCGGGGGCCGGCGCGCCGGCGGCGGGACCCTCTTCCTGCTCACCGTCGTCCGCGTGGTCCGGTGCGACGGCCGTCAACGTCGCATGCGTGAGGAACGAACCCGACAGGAGCATGTTCGCCGCGAACCCGGGCTGGTTGAAGGGCACGAACGCTGTGTCGATCGCGATCGTGTCCGCGATCCGCACGGGGAGCTCGGCGTCCCCGGCAACCGTCGCCACCCGTGCCCGCCCGCCGTCCGTCAGCCCGAGGCGCGAGGCGGTGTCCGGATGGACCTCGAGGAACGGGCCCTCACCGAGTGCCGCCTTGAGCTGATCGGCTCGATCGCTCAGCCGCCCCTCATCGACGAGCAGCGGGTAGGTGAACAGCTCGACGGCGCCGTCCGCGGGGCGGGCGGCCCGGGCGGCGCCGACCTCGGCGGGATCTCCGTCCGCCGCCCGGGGAGCGAGCAGACCACCCATCTCCTCGTGGAGCTCATCGAGCGTGTCGAACCCGAGATCATCCCCCATGGCGGCTGCGAGCCCGCAGAAGATCTCCCAGTCGGGGCGGCTCGATCCTTGCCGACGTCCGCATCGCCTGGAGCCGTTGCGAGCGGCCTTCCCAATCCGTGAGGTGACCGTCCTTCTCCAGGATCGCGGCTGCCGGCAGGAAGGCGTCCGCGAACGGCTCGAGGGAGCCGAGCTCGAGCGACTGCACGACCTTCAACGGCACGTTGTCGAGCGCCTGTCGAGCGAGCCCGGCATCGGGCTCGTCACGGAGGGGGTCGACCCCGATCAGGAACAGGACGTCGAGATCGCGCGCAGCGGCGGCCGCCAGGATCTCATGGCGGCTGCGACCCTCATCGGCAGCCATGATCGGACCCCACACCGCCTCGACCTCCGCGCGGGCTGCTGCGTCCGTGAACGGACGCCCGCCCGGGAGGAGCCGGGGGTGGACGCCGGCACGGAGGGCGCCGCGGTCGTTGGCCCGTCGTTGCACGTAGCCGAAGCGAGCGCCCGCGGAGCGGGCGATCGCGAGCGCGTCGCCCGCCGCTCGCTCCAGCCGCTCGCCGGCCAGCACGGCGCCGGCATCGCCGACGTCGTGCAGGCCGGCGAGCACGTCGTCGAGCGCCTCGCTCCCGGTCGCCTCGCCGCGGGCCCCCGCGGCGAGGAGCCGGGCCTGCTCCGCCGGCGATGCCAGCACGTGCGTGGCGACGTCGTGCAGGCGCGTCCGGCGCGGGTGCACCACGACGATCCGAGCTCCGCGGGCTGCCGCCTTCCGCAGACGCAGGTGGAGGATCGGGACCTCCTGCTCGGCGTCGAGGCCCGCGACCAGGATCACCTTCGCACGCTCCAGATCCCGCGACGTGATGCTCAGAGGGACGCCGGCAGCCACGAGCTCGGCGGCCCCCCCGTCGTGACGCCGGTGGTCGAGGTCGTTCGTCCGGAAGACGGTCCGCGCCAGCTTCGAGAGCGCGTAATAGTCCTCGTCCATCAGGCGTCCACCCGTCAGGAACGCCACGCGGGCCCCCGTCGCCCGCTCCGCGACCCATGCCAAGACCTCGCCGAACGACGCCGGCTCGAGGCCCCGGTCGCGGAGCAGCGGGGTGGTGATCCGATCGGGCGCGTCGGCGGATCGGAACGCGAACCTGCCTTTGTCGCAGATCCAGGCGTCGTTCACCTCAGGGTTGTCGCGCGCGAGCATGCGCACGACCTCACCGCGCCGGACGTCGGCGCGCACCGCACATCCGCTGGAGCAGTGCTGGCAGATCGAGTCCCCCGAGGAGAGATCGAACGGTCGAGCCACGAACCGGTACGGCGTGGCGGTCAGCGCGCCGACGGGGCAGATCTGGACCGTGTTCCCGCTGAACGGCGAGCGGAAGTCCTCCCCCGCCGCGATCGAGACCCGCTCGCCGGCGCCGCGTGCGTAGAGCTCGATGAACCGGTCACCGCTGACCTGGTCGCAGAAGCGGGTGCACCGGGCGCAGAGGATGCAGCGCTCACGGTCGAGGTTGACGAGCGGCGACAGCGGGATCGGCTTCTCGAAGACGCGCTTGGCCTCGCGGAACCGGCTCTCGCCGGGGCCGTACGCCAGGGCCTGATCCTGGAGCGGGCACTCGCCGCCGCGATCGCAGACCGGGCAATCGAGCGGGTGGTTGAGCAGCAGGAACTCGAGGTTCGCGACCTGGGCTTCGCGGACATCGTCGCTCGTTGCTTGGGTCTGCACCACCATGCCGGGGGCGACCGTCACGGTGCATGAGGTGGCGAGCTTCGGCTGGCCCTCGATCTGCACGTAGCACTGCCGGCACGCGCCGGCCGGCTCCAGGTAGGGGTGATCGCAGAACCGCGGGATCTCGATGCCGAGCTGTTCGGCTGCCCGGATGATCAGCGTTCCCTTCGGGACCACGACCTCCTTGCCGTCGATCGTGAGGGCGATGAGGTCCGCGCTCACGAGGCGACCTCCAGCGGCACGTGGTCGATCTTGAGCGGGCAGGCTCCGAGCCGGACGTGCTCCTCGAACTCGTCGGCGAAGTGCTTCAGGCTCGAGTTGATCACCGACGCCGTGCCGTCGGCCAGGGCGCAGAAGGCTCGGAACAACAGGTTCCGGCCGATGTCCGCCATGAGCGGGAGGTCCTCGGCACGGCCGTGCCCCTCCTCGATCCGGCCGAGCACGCGGGTGGCCCACCAGCTGCCCTCACGACAGGGGGTGCACTTCCCGCAGGACTCGTGGGCGTAGAAGCGGACCATCCGCGTGGCGCACTCCACGACGCAATCGGTCTCATCCATGACCATGATCGCCGCGGTGCCCAGCAGGGAGCCGGCCTCGGCGAGCGACTCGTAGTCGAGCGGGGTGTCGACGTGTGCAGCGGTGAGCATCGGGGTGGATGATCCGCCCGGCGTCCACGCCTTGAGCGCCCGTCCCCCGAGCATGCCGCCGCCGAGGTCGTCCAGGATCGTTCGGAACGGGGTGCCCAGGGGGACCTCGTAGTTGCCGGGCCGCTCCACCTTGCCCGAGAGCGTGAGCATCTTCGTCCCCGGGGACTTCTCGGTCCCGAGCTCGCGGAACCACTCCGCGCCTCGGACCACGATGTCCGGCACGTTCATGAGGGTCTCGGGGTTGTTGATCACGGTGGGGCTCGCGTACAGGCCCTCGACGGCGGGGAACGGCGGGCGGAGGCGCGGCTGGCCCCGCAGGCCCTCCAAGGAGTTCAGCAGCGCGGTCTCCTCGCCGCAGATGTAGGCGCCGGCGCCGCGATGCAGGACCACGTCGATCCGCAGGCCGGAGCCCAGGACGTCGTCACCCAGGTACCCACCCGCGTAGGCCTCCGCGATGGCCCGCTCGAGCACGAGGCTCTGCCAGAGGTACTCGCCTCGGACGTAGATGAATGCCGTCTCGCAGCCGATGGCGAGTGCGGCGATCGCCGCCCCTTCGAGGAGCCGGTGCGGTTCCCGCTCCACGAGCTCTCGGTTGTTGCACGTGCCCGGCTCCGACTCGTCGAAGTTCACGACGACGTACGTGGGCTTGCCGGTGTCGCGCGGCACGAACCCCCACTTCATCCCCGCGGGGAACCCGGCGCCGCCACGACCCCGGAGACCGCTCGCCTTGACGACCTCGACGATGTCGCCCGATGACATCCCGAGCGCCTGGCGGAGCCCCGCGTAGCCGCCCGCGGCCACGTAGCCGTCCAGGGGGATCGACGCTCGGATCCCCCCAATGACGCGTCAGGCGAGGCTCGAAGTCGATCGTCACGGAGCCGGGACCTCCTGGAGGCCCGCGAGCGCCCGCGACGCGGCGCGGAAGCTCGCGAACGCAGGCCCGCGCGACGGTTCCGGGGTCTCGCCGGCGCGGAGTCGCGCAACCAGGTCGCGCATCCGCTCCGGCGAGACCCCGTCGTGGTTCGCGAAGTCGATCTGCACGGCCGGCGCGAAGTCGCAGACCCCGAGACACTCCTCCTCGTGGAGGGTCAGGAGACCGTCGTCGGAGATCTCCTGGCCGTGCGGCATCTCGGCCGCCTGATGCGCCGCCTCGTACACGTCGCCGGCGCCGCGCAGCTTGCACGCGAGGTTCGTGCAGATGTTCACCACATGCTCGCCGGTGGGACGGAGGCGGTACATCGTGTAGAAGGAGGCGACCGCCTCGACCTCGGCGGTGGTGATCCCGAGGAGCCCACCGATCTCACGCAGCGCGTCGCGCGAGACCATGCCGTCGATCGACTGGGCCAGGTAGAGCAGAGGCATCACGGCGGAGCGCTCGTGTCCGGACGGATACCGGCCGATGATGGCGCGCGCTTCGTCGTGCGCGACCCCGGCGAAGACCGGCATCAGCGGTCCACACCACCCATCACGGGATCGAGTGACGCGTTGGCGGCCACCGCGTCGGCGATCAAGCCGCCCTCGAGCATGACCGGGAGCGCTTGCAGGTTCACGAAGGAGGGGTCGCGGATGTGCACGCGATACGGCCGGTGCTCGCCGTTCGACACGACGTAGAAGCCGAGCTCACCGCGCGGGGACTCGATGGCTTGGTAGACCTCCCCCGGGGGGACCTCCACGCCCTGCGTCACCATCTTGAAGTGGTGGATCAGGGCCTCCATGGATCCTTCCATGATGTGGCTGAGGTACGCGGGATCGTTGCCGATGCCGTCGGGGCCCACCGAGAGCTTCGCCGGCCAGCGGACCTTGGGGTCGTCCACCATCACGTCGCCGGGGGTCTCCTCCCAGCGGTCGAGGGCCTGCTCCACGATCTTCAGGGACTCACGCATCTCTTCGATCCGGATCGCGTACCGCGCGTACGAGTCGCCTTCCTCTCGCACCGGCACCTCGAAGTCGTAGGTGTCGTAGCCGCCGTAGGGCATGTCCTTGCGGAGGTCGGCGTCGACACCAGCTGCACGGAGGACCGGCCCCGTCACCCCGAGCGCCAGCGCCTGCTCGGCCGTGAGGATGCCGACCCCTTCGTTGCGCTCCCGCCAGATCGGGTTGTCGTTCAGCAGGGTCTCGTACTCGTCGAACCGCCCCGGGAGCACGCCCAGCAGCTCGCGGATCCGCCGCGGACCGTCCTCGGGAAGGTCCATGACGACCCCGCCGATCCGGATGTACGCGTGGTTCATCCGGAGACCCGTGATGGCCTCGAAGATGTCGAGGATCATCTCGCGCTCGCGGAAGCCATACAGCATGACCGAGACCGCCCCGAGCTCGAGACCACCGGTCGCCAGCCAGACCAGATGGGACGAGATCCGGTTCAGCTCGCAGACCAGCACCCGGAGCACCTGGGCGCGCGGCGGCGCCTCGATCCCGAGCAGACGCTCCACCGCCATGCAGTAGCCGAGCTCGTTGAAGAAGGGCGAGAGGTAGTCCGCCCGCGTCACGTAGGTCACACCCTGCATCCAGGTGCGGTACTCGGTGTTCTTCTCGATGCCCGTGTGGAGGTAGCCGATCACCGGCTTGCAGGTCACCACCGTCTCGCCGTCGAGCTCGAGCAGGAGGCGCAGCACCCCGTGGGTCGACGGGTGCTGGGGACCCATGTTGATGATCATGGTCTCCTGGCGGAGCTCACCTGTGACGGCATCGCGGAGCTCGACCTCGAGCCCGTCGCGAGCGACCTCCATCCCATCGTCCGCGCCCGGGAGCTCCCTCGCGCTCACGCCATGCCCCGCTGGTCGATCGGGGGCATCGTGGCGCCCACGAACCACGTGGGGACCCCGCCGAGCTCCTCGGTCTTGCGGAGGGGATGGCCCTCCCAGTCGTCGGGCATCATGATCCGGGTCAGGTCCGGGTGCCCGTCGAACACGATCCCGTAGAAGTCGAAGACCTCCCGCTCCTGCCAGTTGGCGGTCGGGAACATCGGGGTCACGCTCGGCGCCCGAGCGTCGTGCCCGGGCAGGCCGACCTTCAACCGGAGGCGATGCTTCTCGTCCATCGACCGGAGGTCGTAGGCGAGCCAGAAGCGCGGCTCGGTCTCCGGCCAGTCCGTGGCGGTGACATCGGAGAGGAATCCGAGCTCCACCTCTCGACGGTCGCGCAGCCACCGCAACGTCGCCAGCAGGTCGTCGCGATCGACGACGGCGACGACCTCGTCGCGGACCACGAGCACATCCGGCAACCGCTCCCGGACCGAGTCCGCCAACTGCTCCGGTCTCACCGGAACGGCTCCGACGTCCGGACCTTCTGCTGGAGGGTCAAGATCCCGTGCATGAGCATCTCGGGCTTCGGGGGGCAGCCGGGCACGTAGACATCGACGGGCACGATGGTGTCGACGCCCTGCACGATGGCGTAGTTCGTGAACATGCCCCCGGCGGAGGCGCACACCCCCATGGAGATGACCCATTTCGGGTCGGCCATCTGGTCGTAGATCCGGCGCAGCACCGGCGCCATCTTCTGCGAGACGCGGCCGGCCACGATCATCAGATCGGCTTGGCGAGGCGACGCGCGGAACAGCTCCATGCCCCACCGCGAGAGGTCGTACTGACCCGCGCCGGTGGACATCATCTCGATCGCGCAGCAGGCGAGGCCGAACGTGGCGGGCCACATCGACTGCTTGCGAGCCCAGCCCACCGCCCGGTCGAGCGAGGTCAACAGGACCCCGCGCTCGACCTCCTCCTCGACCTCCTCGGGGGTCGTCCCGAGGTGCACACCTTCGATCCGCTCAACCGGCACCGCGGGCTCCCTCCAGCTCCCGCTCGGGCGCGGTCTCGAGCGCCTCGTCCGACTCACGCTCCGCAGTGTCGGGTCGTTCGCCGCCGGCCCACTCGAAGCCGCCCTTGCGCCAGACGTAGACGTACGCAACGAGAACGAGACCGATGAACACCGCCATCTCCACGAGCCCGAACAACCCCAGCTGCCGGAACGTGACAGCCCAGGGGAAGAGGAAGATCGTCTCGATGTCGAAGATGATGAAGAGCATCGCCACCAGGTAGAACTTCACGCTGAAGCGCTCGCCCCGGGGGAGCCGGACCGGGTCGTTGCCGCATTCGTACGCGGACAGTTTCACCGGGTTCGGCTTGTGCGGACGTAGGAGCGACGACGCCCCCAGGGACGCCACTGCGAACACGGTGGCGAGCGCAGCGAGCACGACGATCGGCAGGTAGCTGCTCAGCATGCGGCCGCCGTCCTACGGATCACGATGCCCGCGCGATCCGCTGCGCCACGTGGAAGAGGCGGTCTTGGAAGTCGCCGTCGGGTCCGTCCGAGAGGTTCCCCATGACGCGCAGGGCGAAGCGCATCACCGTCGGGTTCGGGAGCAGGTGGTTCGTGAAGAACCCCATCGCCGCCGGGTTCCCGACGATCTTGGCGAACTGCCGGCCGATGAAGAAGTAGCGCCCGTAGCGGTCCCGCAGGACGTGGGGATACATCATCGTGAGCGCGGGACGGTCGTGGACGATGGCCTCATGGACGAGGTCCGCGGCGATCTCGCCCGTCTCCATCGCGTAGGCGATGCCCTCACCGTTGAACGGGTTCACGGCGCCGGCGGCGTCGCCGATCAGCAGGAGCCCCGGCACCGCCGGTGGGATCCTGTTGACGCTCATGGGCAGCGGACCCGAGAGGGTGCGTCCCTCGGCCGTCTCCTCGGAGATCCCCCACTCGTCCGGGAGCATCCCGGCGAACACCGAGAACAGCTGCTGCGCCGACACGTCCTTGAAGTTGCGGAAGGTGTTGAGGAGCCCCGCGCCCAGGTTGATGCGGCCTCCCGCCATGGGGAACAACCAGCCGTAGCCCGGCAGGAGCATCTCGCCGTCCCACAGATCGAGCCACGACTCGAGCCATGGGCCGGGGTGGTAGGGAACACGGTAGTAGCGCCGTGCGGCGATGCCGAGCGGGCGTGTGTCGTCGCGACGCACGCCCGCGGGTTTGGCGAAGCGGCTGGCGGCACCGTCGGACGCGATCGTGCAACGAGCGCGGATGACGGTGCCGTCGGCGGCGGGCTCGCCCGCCGGGCGCGTGCGTGCTCCCGTGACCCACCCGTCGTCCATGATCGGTGCGACCGCCTCCGTGGCCTCGAGGAGGCGAGCCCCCGCCTTCACGGCCCGCTGCGCGAGCAGCTGATCGAACCCGTCCCGAGGCATCACGAGGCCGAAGTCGGGGTAGGTCTCGAGCTCGGGCCAGGGGAGGTCGATCGTGGTGGCCCGCGAGTAGACGCGCAGGCCGATCACCCGTTCGAACGCAGGATCATCGCAATCGATGCCCATCGCCAGCAACGACTTCACCGCGCGCGGCGTGATGCCGTCGCCGCACACCTTCTCGCGCGGGAAGGTCGCCTTCTCGACGACGGTGACGTCGAGGCCGTGGCGCGCGAGGTAGTAGGCGGCGGTGGAGCCGCCGGGCCCGGCGCCCACCACCAGGACGTCGGTCTCGATCGTCCGCTCGGCGCTCACGCGCTCCCGCTCCCCCTCAGGTCGGGCGACCTTGTGAAATGTTTCACAAGCTGCCGGTTATCGTACGCCGTGGCCCTCGCCTCCGTCCAGGTCGGGCTCCCCTCGCGCCGGGGGCCACGGGTGCGGAGGTTCACCCCCCGAGCCGATGGTCCCACGTGGCGATCCGAGCCGGGGCCACCCGGAGGAAGCCCAGCGACCGGACGCTCGTGGTCAGCCGTTCGAAGCCTTCGCCCGTCAGCAACGAACGGTACTTGTCGTGCCAAGCCGACATCGGTTCGCGGAGATCGGGGTGCTCGGCGGGCATGGGCTCGGCGACGCCTTCCACGCGGACGCCGGCGAGCTCCACCCAGTCCCGGCCACGGTCGATCAGGATCGAGACCCGCGGATCGCGGTTGGCGTGTTCCCAGGTCCGGTCCCCCATCCCGGTCGCGACCCAGAGGGCGTCCTCGAGCCACACGAACCACCGGACGTCGACGTGCGGGCCACCGTCGGGCCGGACGGTCCCGATGCGGCATTGGAGGGTGTCGCGGAACGCCGTTCGCAGCCAGCCGGTGTCCTCGGTCACCGAGCCTCGGCTCCCATCGCGAGCTCGGTCAGGGTCGCGAGCGCTTGCGCAGCGGCCGCCCCGAGCACGGCCGGGTCGAGCGCCGACGTCGCGTCGCCCACCAAGGCGCGCACGTCGTCGAGTGTGACCCCGCCGACGCCGTCCTCATCCCGCAGATCGTCGAGGAGTTGGAACGCTTGCCCGAGCGGTTCGCCGAAGCGGCGCAGACATGTCTCCACGTCCTCGGGCGCGCCGGCCAGCCCTGCGCCCACCAGCAGCGGCCCGAGCACCGTGTACGACCCTCCCTTGAGGAAGGCCAGGCGACGCGCGTCGGCGTCGGCATCGGTCAGGTCCAGGAACTGGCCCGCCGCCATCTCGAGACGCATCCGATGATAGCGAGCGAGCGCGGCGGCGAGCCGCTCGGGCGGGAAGCCCGCCTCCAAGAGGAGCTGGTCGGCGAGGACGGCAGCGAGATCCCCGGCCAGGATGGCGACGGCGGCGCCGACCCGCTCCGGATTCGGGGACGCCACGGCCCGCCGCGGCTTCCGCCTGGCGCACGTGGGTCGCAGGCCGGTTCCGTCGCATCGCCGTCCCGTCCATGACGTCGTCGTGGATCAGCGCCATGGTGTGCAAGAGCTCGAAGGATGCCGCCGCGAGCAGGATCGGTTCGCCGTCCTCGCCTCCCCCGGCGCGGAACCCCCAGTAGCAGAAGGCCGGACGCAGGCGCTTGCCGCCGGCCTCGATGAGGCCGATCAGCTCGTCGAGCGGCTCGACGGCGTGGGGGTCGATCCAGCCGAGCTCGAGACGGCGCGCCTCCAGGAACTCGCGGAGGACGTCGTCCACCCGGTCCCGCAGGAGCAGCAGCCCCGAGGCGTCCGAGATCCCAGCCGTCATCGTGGGGCCAGTATCGCAAGGCCCGTGGCGGGCGAGGTGCCCCGGGCGTGTCGACGATCGGCCGCCGGTATCATGGCCCGACCGCCGCACCCACCCCATGAAGGCATTCCGCCGGCTCGCCGTCGCCACCACCGCCTCGACGCTGCTCCTGATCGCGTGGGGCGGCATCGTCCGCGCAACCGGGTCCGGGGACGGGTGCCCGGACTGGCCACGCTGCTTCGGCTCGTGGGTGCCGCGCGTCGAGTACCACACCCTCATCGAGTACCTGCATCGCGCGCTGGCGGTCCTGAGCGGGGGTCTCTCGATCGGGCTCGCGATCGTCGCGATCGTCATGCTGCTCCGCCATCGGTGGAGTGGGACCGCGCTCCCCGTGCCCGCCGCGGCGGCCTGGCTGGCCGTCGGCCTCGCCCCCCTCTTCGCCGTGCAGGGAGCGCTCGGAGGCTGGGTCGTGCTCTCGGACCTCGACCCCCGCGTGGTCACCGTCCATTTCGCCGTGGCGTTCATCGCGCTCGCCGCGACCGTGGTGATCACGGCGCTCGCCTACCTCGGCGACCGTCCCGCCGCCGACCCGGGCTTCGCCCGGCTCGCCGCCTGGACGGTGGCGGCTACGTACGCCCTCCTGCTGGTGGGCACCTACGTGCGCGCCGAGGGGGCCGGGCTCGCGTTCCGCGACTGGCCCCTGATGGGCGGCCGGCTGGTGCCGTCCCTCGTGGTCACGGGAGCGATGGAGATGTTCGTGCACCGAGGGCTCGCGCTCGTCGTGACCGCCCTGGTGCTCTGGCTCGCGATCCGGGCCCGCGCCATGCGGCCCCGCTCGCGGATCCTCGTGAACCTCTCCACGCTCGCGGCCGTGTTCGTCGTGGGTCAGGTCATCCTGGGTGGCCTCAACGTGGTGACCGAGCTCGCCACGGTCCCCCAGGCGGGTCACGTGGCCATGTCGGCGTTGATCTGGAGCACGGTGGTTGCCCTCGCGGTGGCGGCTCGGCACGAACCCCGGACGGGGGAGGCCGCGTCGCCGGCCGAGGCCGGCGACGCGGCCGGTCAGCGGGCCACCGCCCCGGCGCCCGCCGCGTCGCTCCGCGACGCGGCGCGCGCCTACCTCGCGCTCACGAAGCCCCGGATCATCGTCCTGCTCCTGATCACCACCGTGCCCGCGATGATGCTGGCGGCGGCCGGCGTCCCGTCCATCTGGCTGATCCTCGCCACCCTCATCGGCGGCACCCTCGCCGCCGGCTCGGCCAACGCGATCAACATGTACCTGGACCGCGACATCGACGAGGTCATGCGGCGCACCCGGCAGCGCCCCCTCCCCAGCCACCAGGTGACCCCGGAGCACGCCTTGCGGTTCGGGTTCGTGCTCGGCGCCGTCTCGTTCGCCTTCCTCGCCCTCACGGTGAACGTGCTCGCGGCGATCCTGGCGCTCGCGGCCATCGCCTTCTACGTCTTCGTCTACACGATGTGGCTGAAGCGCTCCACCGACCAGAACATCGTGATCGGCGGCGCGGCTGGCGCGGTCCCCGTGCTGGTCGGGTGGGCGGCGGTAACGGGGACCCTCGCATGGCCTGCCCTGGTCCTGTTCGCCGTGGTCTTCGTCTGGACGCCGCCGCACTTCTGGGCGCTGGCCATGCGGGTCCAGGACGACTACGCCACCGCCGGGATCCCCATGATGCCGGTCGTGCGGGGCGACGACGAGACCCGGCGCCAGATCTTCCTGTACTCGCTCGTGCTGTTCGGGGTCACGCTGTTGCTCGTACCCGTGGCCTCCATGGGTCCCGTGTACCTCGCGACCGCGCTCGTCCTCGGCGGCGCGTTCGTCTACCGGGCGCTCATCCTGTGGCGATCGCCGAGCGACGATCGGGCGTGGGGCCTCTTCAAGTACTCGGTGATCTACCTCGCCGCCCTGTTCGGCGCGATCGCCGTGGACGCCGTCGTCTGAGCCGGCGATCTCAGGCGGTTCCCGACGCTCAGGTCCCGCCGCCCTCCGCGAGGACCTCATCGAGCAGGCCGGACAGCTCCGCTTCGGTCGTGGGTCCGTTGATCGCGAAACGGATCGTCCCACCGGCATCGACCACGTAGGTATCCGGGAGCCCGAGGTAGCCCAGCTTGGCTGCGAACCGGCCGGCGTCGTCGTGGAAGCTGTCGTACGGCACGCGGTAGCGCCGCGCGAAGGTCCGCGCGCTCGCGAGCTGATCCGTGTGGTTGATGCCCAGGAACGTCACGCCGCGGTTCTCGTAGCGTTCGGCGACGCGGACGAGCTCGGGCATCTCCTCTTCGCACGGAGCGCACCACGAGGCCCAGACGTTCAGGACCAACACCTCGCCCGCATGGTCGGCCGTGGACAAGGTGGCGTCGCCGTCGACGGCCTTCCCTTCGAGCAGTGGCAGCGGCTCCGAGACGCGCTGGACCGAGGTGGTGCCGGTCTCGGTGGATCCCCCGGTGCACGCCGCCAGCAAGGCGATCAGGACGGGGGCTGCCACCAGACCCGCAGGCGATCGCCGCGGACGCGCCACCTCATCCCCCCGGTGGTGACCCGGACGGCGGACCGCCGCCACCGGCGCCGCCCCCTCCACCCGCAGGTGCCTCCACGACCACGGTGCCGTTCATGTTCGTGTGGACGTCGCACCGGAAGTAGTACTCGCCAGCGGCGAGCGGCGGGATGGTGTACGTCTGCTCCGCGACCCCGGTGACGAGCTCCCCTTCGAAGAGCTGGTCGGTGACGGTGTCGTCCGTGTAGATCGAGAGGTTGTGCTGCGTCCCCGGGTCCTCGTTGTCGAACACCAGCGGGGACTCGGCATCCGCGGGCAACGAGAGGGTGTCCGTGTCGAACGCCAGGCTCTTCGCCACGATGGTGGGCGGACCCCCGCCCCCACCTCCACCGCCGGGCTCGGTGCCCTCGGCCACCGTCAGGGTTCCCGTCATCACGGTGGGGTGGGCCGTGCAGAAGAAGAAGTAGTCCGCGGGTGGGAGCGGCTCGATGGGGTACTCGGTCTGTATCGGGCCGGCCACGAGTGTCCCTTCGAAGATGGGCGGCGCGCCCTCCTCCTCCGCGATCGACACGTTGTGCTGGATCCCCGGATCCTCGTTGTCGAACGCGATCGTGAAGGCCACGTTGGCCGGCGCGTTGAGCGTGGTGGTGCTGTAGCCGTTCGTGGCGGCACCCTCAGGTGCGGCGATCGCCACGACCACGGCCTCCCCGCCCCCTTCGCTCGGCTGCCCCACGAGCAGAGCGATGCCGCCCGCGAGCATGGTGACACCGAAGACCCCACCGATCATGGAGAACACCGCGCCGCTCCCGACCTGTTTGCGACTGGCCACGAACGCGGCGACCGCCAGGATGCCGACGGCTACCGCCAGTGCGGTGGCGGTGGCGGCGATGTGGCTGAGCTGGAGGAGCACGCGCGAGAACGTCCACAGGACGATCCCGATGAACACGAGGCAGACGAGCGGGATCACGATCGCCGGGAGCAGGGCAACGCGCGGGGACGGGGAGCGATCGGTCACCGGCGCAGCTCCGCGTGGACCTCGCGGTCGACGTTGCGCCACGCCGATTCGTCCCATCCCCCACGCTGCTCCCGCGCCGCCCACCTGAAGAACACGAACGCGATCACGCCCCAGAGGATGAAGCCGCCGATCAGCTTCATGATCAGCCCGGCCATCAGCTGGTCGTTCAGCGCCGTGATACCCCAGATCCGGGGGAAGGCCTCGTAGACGGGGTAGAGCGGCGACCGGCCGAAGGTCAGGAACGACGCCGGGATCGTGGGCGCGAGCGACTGCAGGAACAGGTAGATCATCTGCCCCGGCGGTGAGAGCGCCGGCATCTCCGCGAGCGGGGAGACCACGGGCCACCACATGCACACGGCCGACCCGACCACGAGCACGTGGAGCAGGAAGTGGGTGAGCTCGGATCCCACGGAAGCCGCCACGACCGCCGGCCAGTGCGTGAAGAGCAGGACACTGTTGAAGAACAGCAACGCCACGAGGGGCCGCGTCAGGAAGCGGAAGACGACACGGAGCGGGCGAGGCGACACGATGTTCCGCCAGAGCCACGCCGGTGTTCCCGTGATCAGGAGCGGAGCGGCGACGAGCGTGTAGAGCATGTGCTGCACCATGTGCACGGAGTACAGGCGCTGCTCGGCGAGGTCATGGATCGGCCAGTCGGACGCCAGCCACAGGAGGCCGACGCCGCCCAGGAACAAGACCTTCCGCTTCCGCGGTGTGACCTCGCCGGTCCGAGCGAGGTGCCGGCGGCACGCCACCAGATACGCGGCGCTGAGCGAGATGAAGACGAACCAGACGTCGGCGTGCGCGTGCCAGGGAAGGGCGCCCATGATCAGGTCTGCCACACCTGGAAGAGGAGGAGGACGATCAAGTAAAGCGTGGCGGCCAGCGCGAGTCCGATCAGGAAGAACCGCGAGTAGCGTCGATCGTCGAACCGCAGGTGCATGAACCACATCGCCACGAGCGAGAACTTGGTGATCATGGTGGCCACGAGCAGGCCCACGAGGAGCCCGCCGCGGACGTCCGAGTAGCTCAACCAGACCTCGAAGCCCGTCAGGAACGCCAGGATGATGCCGATCCGGATGTACTCCTTGGCGCTCGGATGCTGCTTGTGCGGGGCGTGCGCCTCACGGGGATCCGCGATGCCTCGTTCCCCCGCTTCCTCGTGGAACTCGTCCAGCTTCTGCCCCATCGTCAGGCTCCGTCCGTTCCCATCAGGCCGGGTTGGGTGTCGGGATCAGGTAGACGACCACGAAGATCACGATCCACACCACGTCCACGAAGTGCCAGTAGAGGCCCACCATCTCCACCGGGAACGCCACGTCGTCCGGCATCCGCCCGGACCACGACATGCCCACGAGCGACAAGAGCATGAGGATGCCCACCGTCACGTGGACCCCGTGGAAGCCGGTCAGGACGTAGAACGTGGTCCCGAACAGGTTCGTGGTGATCGCCAGCCCCTCGCCGTAGAAGGTCGTGAACTCGTAGACCTGGCCGCCCACGAACGACAGGCCGAGGAACGCGGTGGCGAGGAGCCAGACGCGCATCCGGGCGAAGTCGCGCTTCTCGGCCGCTACCAGGGACAGCACCATCGTGAGCGAGCTCGCCAGCAAGACGAACGACGACACGGAGGTGTAGCCGATGTCGAAGATGTCGGCGGGGTAGGGACCCGTCTCGCTGGCGCCCCGGTACAGCACGTACGCGGTGATCAGCGCGCCGAACAGCAAGCACTCCGACGCGAGGAACAACCACATGGCGATCTTGGTGCTGGGGAGCCCGGTGGTGGTGTGCTCGTCCGGGCTCAGGATCGTGGTGTCGGCCATCCGGCTCACTCCGCCACCGAGGGCTCGAGGGCCCATCCGTAGGCACCGATCACCGTGACCAGCGCGCCGGCCCCCACCAGCCACCACGACCACAGGGCACCGTACGCGAGGATCGGGAGCCCGAGCGCCACGATGAGCGGCCAGAACGACGGACTGGGAAGGTGGATCCCGTGGCCGCCGCCGTGCGCCTCGGCGTCGTCATGGGCAGGAGCGGCACCCGCGGGCACGCGGATCGTGCGGCCTTCCTTGTCCGTGGCGTACTTCCGGTGCCAGAACTCGTCGAGCGAGCTGACGACGGGGATCTCCTCGAAGTTGTAGGCGGGGGGCGGACACGAGGTGGTCCACTCGAGCGTCCGCGCATCCCACGGGTCCTCGTTCTCGAGGCCCTTCGGCTTCCGGCGCGTGACGACCAGGTTCACGACGAACACCAGGACCGAGAGGGCGATCAGGAAGGAGCCCACGGAGGCCACCTGGTTCCAGAAGGTCAGTCCGAGGCCCTCCGGATACGTGTACTCGCGCCGGATCATGCCCTGGAGTCCGAGGATGTGCATGGGGCCGAACGTGAGGTTGAACCCGATCGCCATCAGCCAGAACTGGAGGATGCCGAGGCGCTCGTTGAGCATCCGCGCGAAGATCTTCGGCCACCAATAGAACATCCCGGAGAAGAACGCGAACACGCCGCCCCCGAAGATCACGTAGTGGAAGTGCGCCACGATGTAGTAGGTGTCGGTCTGCTGGTAGTCCGACGGCACGACGGCATGGGTCACCCCCGACAGCCCGCCGATCACGAACATGAGCACGCCGCCGACGGAGAAGAGCATGGCGGACCTGAACCGGATATCCCCGCCGTACATCGTCCCCATCCAGTTGAAGATCTTGATGCCGGTGGGCACGGCGATGATCGCTGTGGAGATCCCGAACGCCGTGTTGGCAACCGGGCCGAGCCCCACCGCGAACATGTGGTGCGCCCACACGCCGAACCCGATGAAGCCGATCGCGATCCCGCTGAAGACCACGAACTGGTAGCCGAACAGCGGCTTGCGGCTGAACACGGGGAGGACCTCGGAGAAGATCCCGAACGCCGGCAGGATCAGGATGTAGACCTCGGGGTGCCCGAACAGCCAGAACATGTGCTGCCACAGGACGGGGTCGCCACCCCGGGTCGGATCGAAGAACGTGGTGTCCCACCGGCGGTCGAAGAGCATCTCGAACAGCGCCACGGTGATGATGGGCAGCGAGAAGATCAACAGGAACTGCACCACGAGGCCCATCCACACGAACACCGGTGTCCGGAACAACGACATGCCCGGGGCGCGCATGTTGATCACGGTCACGGCGAGGTTCACGGCGCCCACCGTGGACGCCACGCCCGTGATCAGCAGCCCGAGCGCGTAGAACGACATGCCGATCGTGGGGTCGGTGGTCGAGTTCGGCGCGTAGCCGAACCAGCCGCCGTTCGGCGCCCCACCGAGGAACCAGCTCGAGTACAGGAAGAGCGCGCCTGCCGAGAACGCCCAGAACGAGAAGGCGTTCAAACGTGGGAACGCCACGTCACGAGCCCCGATCATGAGGGGGATCAGGTAGTTGAAGAACGCGGCGCCCATGGGCATCACGAAGAGGAAGATCATGGTGACGCCGTGCATCGTGAAGATCTGGTTGTACTCCGCCGCGTTCAGCAGCGTGCCGTCGGGCTGCGCCAGCTGCGCGCGGATCAGCAGGGCCTCGACCCCTCCGATCAGGAAGAAGGTGAAGCCCGCCACGCCGTACATGATCCCGATCTTCTTGTGGTCGACCGTGGTCAACCAGCTCCACGCCCCGGTGGTGGCGGTGGGGCGGTGGAAGGCTCCGCGCCGAGCAGGCATGCTCACGCTGGCCATGGATCCACCCCTTCGGGCACGGCTCGATCGTCGAACGGCATCACGTCAAGCTCAAGAGGTAGGCGGTCAGGGCATCAATCTCATCTTCTTCGAGCTGATAGTCCGGCATCTTCGCACCGAGCTTCACTGCGTTCGGGTCACGGAGCCACGCCTTCAGCGCCTCCACGTCATCCGTCTCCCAATCGCAGCCGGCGAAACACTCATGGGTGGGAGCCGCGAAGTGCGTCAGGTTCGGGCCGCCGATGCCTGCGGCGTCGGTGCCACCGATGGTGTGGCACGCGATGCACTGCCCGGCCGCGAACTTCCCGTTGAGGAACAGGTCCATCCCCCGTCGCTCGAGCTCGTCGGTGGGCTCGGCCGCCGGGAGCTTCCTCGCAGCCACCCAGTCGTCCCAGTCGCCCGGCTCGAGGACCACGATCCGGAACTTCATCCGACCGTGCTGGAGACCGCAGAACTCCGCGCATTGACCAAGGAACGTGCCGGTCTCTTCCGCTGTGAACACGATGTGGTTCGTCCGGTTCGGAACCGCATCCTGCTTGCCGAACAAGCGTGGCGCCCAGAACGAATGGATGACCTGGTGGTCGGGATTGGGTTCCCCATCGGGACCGGGGCCGCTCACGAGGCCGCCCGCCGACTGGACCGAGATATCCACCGTCCGTCCGAGCGGCACCACCATGACGTCGGCCGTGGTGATGGGGTCGTTCTCGGCCCACGAGACCGTCATGTCGGGGTCCGTGTACTCGAACCCCCACCACCATTGGTAGCCCTTCGCCGAGACGTGGAGCGCATCCGACGGCTGCTCGGCCAGCTCCCAGATCAACGAGATGGTGGGCACCATCACGCCCGCCAGGACGAGGGCCGGGAGGATCGTCCACCCCACCTCCAGACGCGTGTTGCCGTGGATCTGCTTCGGCAACCGCTCTTGATCCTTCTTGTGGCGGAAGCGGAGCGAGATGAGGATGATGCCGCCCTCCACCACCACGAACACGACGCCCGCCACCCACAGCACTGGGATCAGGAGGATCCTTCTGCTTCTGCGCCGTGTCCGACGCCGGGTCCATCGTGTCTTGTGGGTGGGGTGCCTGGGAGCACGCCGCCAGGAGCAAGGTCAGGGCCAACGGGGCGAAGACCCACAACCAACGCTTGCGCACGTCCCTACCTCTCCCCACGATCAGGTGGTGGCGTACCCCGCTCGGGGCGCGGGCGCGAGGACTCTATCATCGGCCCCCGCCGCGCCAGGGCCGCCTGCTCACGTCGCGTAGGAATGCAGACCGCTGATCCACAGGTTCACCGCGTAGTACGTCACGAACAAGCTGACGAAGCCCACCAGGGCGATCACCGCGGCCCGCCGTCCCTTCCAACCCACGGTGGCCCGAGCATGGAGGTAGCCGGCGAAGATCACCCAGGTGATGAACGCCCACGTTTCCTTGGGGTCCCACCCCCAGTACCGCCCCCACGCCTCTTGCGCCCAGATCGCGCCGCAGATGGTGCCGAAGGTCCAGATGGGGAACCCGAACGCGATGAAGCGGTACGCCAGCCGGTCGAGCGTGGCGGCCGCCGGCAAGACGCCGCGGCGAACCGGATGCGCCGCAGGCGCGTCCGGTTCGCCTGCCTCCGGCAGCAGGTCGGCCGGAAGGTCGGCAGCCGCGTCGGCGTCGATGGCGCCGCCGAGGATCGGCGGCGGCTCCTGTGAGCGGATGGCCCGGAGCTGCCGGGTCTCGGATCGGTCCTTCACCAGGTACAGGATCGTGAACACGCACCCGATCCCCAGGAGCGAGGACGCCGTGATCATCGAGGTGACGTGGATCTGGCGCCAGTAGGAGTTGAGGGCGGGGAGCAGATCCGTGGGCCCCACGTAGAAGAACTGCACGGCCATCGCCATCGTGAACACGACGAACGCGTAGACGAACCCGCCCAACGCCCGGATGTGCGAGCGCCACTCGACGCCGACCAGGTACGCCACCACGATCAACGCCGCGAGGACGGCCGAGTACTCGTACATGTTGCCCCACGGGGTCCGGCCGGCCGCCATCCCCCGGGTCACGATGGACGTCACGTTGGCCAGGAGCCCCGCCACGCCGAGCCCGGTGGAGATCCACGCCAACGCCTTCGCCCGGAAGGCGAGGAACCCGAACGAGGCCACCATGGCCGCGATGTAGGCGAACAGCGCCACGTTGAAGAGGTCCTTCGACCACCTCGCCAGCTCGAGCTCGGTCATCTCGCCCCCACCATCTCCCGCGTCGATGCCGACGTCCCACCGGCCGCTTCCGCGATCGCTGCGACCACGGATGCGAACTCCTCCTCGAACTGTGGCTTGCGCTGGAGCGCGAACCCGCCGATCAGCAACGTGGTGCCGTGCTCGGCAGGTTCCGCGCGGACCCAGAGCTTGCGGCGAGACGTGTAGAGGGCGGGCAGGAGCCCCATCAGCAGGAGGATAGCCGCGGCGAGCACGATGGGGACACCCACGTCCTTCGTCACCTGCAGCACGGAGTAGTGGACCAGATCGGGGAAGGACATGGTGAGGCGGGTCGTCGTGCCCGCAGGGCACGACGAGGCGCCGGGCTCCTCACCGGGGGCGTCGACCACACACCGGTGCCCGAGGTCGACGGTCTGCCCGGCACCGATCACGCCGCTGCCGACCTCCTCCATGAACCGCGTGTCCAGCTCGGCGAGCGACGGATCCAGGAGCCGGCCGGACCAGACCGTGTAGCGCATGAACGGAGCGTTCTCTCCCACCATCGGCTGCGGCATCCCCGTCTCGATGCTCCGGACGTACGCCTCGCTGTCGGGCCACAGCTCCAGCTGGACGGCGACCTGCGGCCGGAGCCCGGGGAGCTTCACGAAGCCCCGCCACGGCATCGCGAGCTGCGACACACCCTGCGGAGCGGTCGCCTGCCCCATCACGATCGGCCCGTCGGCTATCGCCTCCCCATCGTCGTCGACGGTGACCACGGGCGCCCATCCGAACCCGAACTGGAAGATGCGGATTCCTCCGTACTCGGCCGGGTGGTTCACACGGACGTCTTCGTCGCGCACCACGTTCCCGTCCGGGTCGAGCACCTGGATCGCGGAGACGAAGTCCATCGGGACGCCGCTGGCGCGGAAGTCGTTCCGGAAGGACACGAGCCGGACCCCGACCCCCGTGTGCTCTCCCGCGAAGAACCGACCGGCTCGCAGCGAGAGGGGGTCGTAGTTCGCCGCCGCGTCGGTCCAGGTCTGACCTTCCGCGATCGTTGCCCGGCCGCTGTACCCGAATCCCTTCCCGACCACCACGCCGAGCAGCAACAGCACGAACGCCCAGTGGAAGACCAGGCTGCCGATCTCACGGAGGGCTCCCTTGTCGGCGGCGAGCGCCTGCCCGTCGGCGGCGGCCTCGACACGGTAGAAGCGTCTGGCCAGCACGCGGCGTGCGGTCACGACCGCCGCGTCGGGCTCGCCGGGGACGGTGAGCACGGCCACATGACGGAACCCGTCGAGCTCCCGCGCCTGGACCGGGCGCTGGCGCAGCGTGCGGACCATCGCGCGCGACCTCGGGAGGAGGCACGCGATCAGGGACACGAAGAGCAGGATCGTGATGAGGGCGAACCACCAGGAACCGAACACGTCGAACAGGCCGAGACGCCAGAACAGCTCACCGACGACGGGGTGATCCGTGAGGTAGCGAGCGACCCGATCGGGGCTGTTGGGGATCTGCGGGAGGAGGATCCGGCTACCGACGCCAGCGCGAGCAGCAGCAGCAGGATCAGTGCGGTGCGCATCGAGCGCAAGGACCGCCACGCCACGGCGAGGGAGCGCCGGACCGTGGGCCGAGCCGCTGAGGTTGGGGCCGAGGGAGCCATGCGGTCTTCGGATGCTACTGCGAGCGTCCGCGTGAGCGGCACGGGACACCACGCGCGGTCCCACTGCCACGGTCATGCTCACAGCTGGGGAGCGAACCGTTGTAACGGCGTCACGAGGTAGCGCGTGAAGAGGCCCGTCATCAGGAGCACGCCCACACCGACGAGGAGGGCCCCCGACACGATCGCGATCGTGGCGTAGTGGCGTTTCACCCACGTGAGCACACCCGTCAGCCATTGGATCCCCACCCCGATCAAGAGGAACGGGAGGCCCAACCCGAGGGAGTAGCAGATCAGCAGGAAGGCGCCACGCCCCGCGCTCTGCTGGGACGCCACGAGCAGGATCGCGGCGAGGACCGGCCCGATGCACGGCGTCCATCCGGCGGCGAACGCCATCCCGAGGGGGAACGCGCCGGCAGATCCGGGCCGGATCCTCTCGAGCAGGGGGCGCCGCTCCGCGTAGAGGGCGAGCGGTCCCGTCCGCAGCCCGTAGCCCACCATGAGGAGTCCGAGGAACACCACGAACGCCCCGGCGATCGCCTGTCCCGCCGTCCCCTTGAAGATCTTGACGAACGTGGTGGAGAAGGCGCCGTACAGGGTGAACACCAGGGTGAATCCACCGATGAACAGGAGGATGGGGACGAGGCGCACCCGCTTCGCACCCTCGGCCGGAACCGGGTCGTCCACGACGCTCTCGCCGGTCACGAACGCCAGGTAGCCCGGCACGAGCGGGAACACGCACGGGCTCGCGAACGACACCGCGCCGGCCAGGAAAGCGAGCGCGGGCGCCCACCACTGCGCCACGTTCGCCGTGTCCGCGAGCACCATCCTCATCCGATCGCACCGTCCCATTGGCTGAGCCGGGCCTCGCCTCCCGGCCCCGCGCCGGATGCCAAGTGTAGGAGCGGTCGCCCCCGCACCCGCTGGGTTGTCTGAGGTCCAGCCTGCCGCCATAGTGGGCGGGAGCGCTCGTGAAAGGATTCACGAGCGCTCGTCGGCGGGGACGGACGGACGACATGGCGGTCCCGACGACGAGGGAACGAGCATGCAGGGCAGGGCTCCGGCGAGAAGAGCGGTTGTTATGATGCGGCCCGCTACGGAACGGACGGGGGCATGAGCCAGGTCGACGTCGTCACGAAGTCTCCGCTCAAGCAGCGGACCCATGGCATGCGTTCCCGGATGGAGACATCCGTCCGCGACTTCGAGTGGTCCTGGACGAACGCCGTCCTGTTCTCCTTCGCACTCATCTTCTTCCTGTTGATGACGTCGGCGGTCATGCCGTCGTTCTGGATGTACTTCTCCGAGCAGACCCTCGGCTGGGGCGGTCCCACGGATCTTCGAGGCCTTCCTGAAGCAGCCCTTCGTCTGGGAGAGCGTCTGGTTCTTCAACAGCTTCCCGGTCCCGAGCGATGAGACGCTGCTGCAACTCCGCGATGCCATCGCCATGGGCCTGACGACAGGACCGATCATCACCGTGCTCGTGGTCGCGGCCGCCATGCAGAACTGGCGGAAGAAGCTGCGGGGCGGCTCGGGCGACACGAGGCCGACGGGCGGATACCGCTAGGAGCGCCGATGCCCTTCAACAAGACCGAGGTGGACATCCACGACGACTACGTCGTCGAGGCCGTCGACGTCACGTGGCTCAGCCAGGGCGTGAAGTCCCCGAAACATCTCATGCTCGACCCCGACAACTGCATCTTGTGCCGGGCCTGCGAGGACGTCTGCCCGTGGAACTGCATCTGGATGATGTCCCCGGACATCGTCGAAGGAGCCGCCGAGGAAGCCGTCGGCGCCGAGGTCGGAGCTTCCAACGCGATCTTCGTGGTCGACGACAACGCCTGCACCCGGTGCTCCGTCTGTGTCGATCGCTGCCCCACCGACACGCTGTACTATGCGCGACTGCCCGAGGCGTCGGGTGGAGCGCGCACCATGGCCGACGTGCCGACCTCACAGGCTGCGCCGGAGTGATCCAGGGGAACGAACCGCGATGACCGAGGGGCTTGGACCGACGTGATACAGCCGGACGTGACGCGGCCGGACAGCCGGTAGCCAGGGGAAGGGGGGACGTGGCGAAGATCAAGTTGCCGTCGCCGAGCCAGGTCGGCGACCGCCTCCGCGAGACCGAGGTCTGGAAGTCCATCTTCCGTCCCGGCTCCATCTACCGGAAGGGCTACAAGGACACGCAGCGCGATCGGGCGCTGGCCACCATGAACAACGTGCTGTACCACCTGCACCCCACGAAGGTGAAGCGGCACGGCTTGAAGCTCACCTACACGTTCTGCCTCGGTGGTCTCTCGTTCTTCCTCTTCGTGCTGCTGACGCTCACCGGCATCTTCCTGATGTTCTTCTACCGGCCCATGGCCGACTTGGGCGGCGCCATCGCGTACCAGGACATGCAGACGATCCGCACCGGTGTGTTCTTCGGGGATCTGATGCGGAACCTCCACCGGTGGGGAGCCCACCTCATGGTGCTGTCGGTCACGTTGCACATGGCTCGTGTCTTCTACACGGGCGCCTACAAGCCGCCGCGCGAGTTCAACTGGGTGGTCGGGGTCGTCCTGTTGTTCCTGACGCTCGGCCTGTCGTTCACCGGCTACCTGCTCCCTTGGGACCAGCTGGCGATCTGGGCGGTCACGGTGGGGACCTCGCTCGCCGGGTACTCGCCGTTCATCGCCAAGCAAGCCAACTTCCTCCTGCTGGGCGGCGCCATCGTGAGCCCGCAGACGCTGCTGCGCTGGTACGTCTTGCACGTGCTCGCGCTCCCCTTCGTGCTGGTCATCTTCCTGGCGGTCCACTTCTGGCGGATCCGCAAGGACGGCGGGTATCGGGCCCTCTCTAGGAGCGCACATGACCTGGGAAGACTCTCCGAAAGACCTCGAGATCTACCAGCAGGAGCTCGACGCGCAGATGGCCACCGGCGTGGATCGTCGGATCGCCGAGGGCCGCGCGCGGTCCAAGGCGATCCGGAGCTACCGTGCCGCGCACCCCGACGAGGTCGAGGAGCGGCCCGCTGCTGCCGCGGCGCCCGCCGCGGCAGCAGCTGCAGCTCCCGCGTCCGCCGCACCCGCGGCTGCCGCGGCTCCCGCCGCGACAGCCGTCGCCACGGCCGCACCCACCGTCACCACCGCGCAGCGCGAGGCTCCTCTGCCTACGGGGAACCTCCCCACGCCGAAGAAGGGCGCGCCCGACAAGCACCGGCTCCTCGCCCTCGTCCCCCCCGAGGGCATCCAGCGGGTCGAGCGCGAGCAGGGCGACCGCGTGAACGTGTGGCCGCACCTCCTGATCGAGGAGTTCGTGGCCATGCTCATCCTGTTCGCGGGCCTGTTGGTGTTCTCCACGTTCATCAACGCCCCGCTCCGCGAGGTGGCCAACCCGAACCTCACCCCGAACCCGTCGAAGGCGCCCTGGTACTTCTTGGGACTCCAGGAGCTGCTCCGCTACTTCCACCCCATGGTGGCGGGGATCTCGATCCCCACGTTCATCCTCGTCGGGCTGGCCGCCGTCCCCTTCGTCGACCGCAACCCGAGCGTGCGACCCGGCGATCGCAAGGTCGCGATCACCATGTTCACCATCCTGTTCACGTTCGGCGCGGTGCTCACGATCATCGGTTCGTTCATGCGCGGCCCGGGCTACAACTGGATCTGGCCCTGGGCGCAAGGGGTGTTCTTCGAGCTATGAGCAACGCGACCATCGCGGTGATCCTGGCCCTCCTCGGCGTGATCCTGTTCGTCACGATCTTCATGCTGCAGTCCATGAAGGCGAGCAGGCGAGCACGGGAGGCGGCGGCGGCGGCCGAGCCGGGCGCCGCACCTTCGAAGCCGGTCGCCGCCATGTCGCGTCGCGACTTCTTCCGTCGGTCGCTCATCACGTCGGTCCTCGTGTTCGGGGCCGAGTTCGGTGCCGGCACCATCGCGTTCCTGTGGCCGAACCTCCGCGGCGGGTTCGGCTCGGTGATCACGGCCGGGAACCTGTCCGAGCTCCAGGCACAGGCCGACGCCGAGGGGTTCGTCTACAACGGAGCGGGCCGCTTCTACCTGGTCCCTTGGAACGGTCAGCCGGGCGAAGGGCTGGCGAACTACCCGGAGGAACAGGTCGCGACCGACGGTCTGATGCCGCTCTACCAGCGGTGCGTCCACCTCGGTTGTCGCGTCCCGTTCTGCAACTCGTCCAAGTGGTTCGAGTGCCCGTGCCACGGCTCGAAGTACAACGGCGCGGGCGAGTATCAGCTCGGCCCGGCGCCACGCGGCCTCGACCGGTTCAAGATCACGATCGAGGGCGACCTGGTCACGGTCGACACGTCCGAGGTCGTCCTGGGTCCGCCGAGAGGGACGAACACCATCGATCAGCCTCCGCAGGGTCCGTTCTGCGTGGCGGCGGGATAGAGGTGCCGGAAGGGATGCTGGCGGAGAGCAACATCGCCGGGGTCATCCTGCTCGTCCTGGGTGGGGTGCTGATCCTCGTGTCCATCGGGGCGCTGATCACCCGGAGCAGGGCTCGCGGCAAGGCGCCCGAGATCCCGCACGGCATGCGTCCAGGTCCGTCCGACGCCGCGCTCGAGACACCGCTGTTGCAGCGGTACCAGGGCTGGGGCGTCCTGCTCCTGGCGTTCTTCGTCGTGTGGTTCCCCCTGCAGTGGCTGGTGGAACCCGACCGCAACCTCGCCCAGGAAGAGGAGCTCCGTGCGCTCGCTCTCGATCGTGGCTCGCGGGCTGTGCATCCCTACACGGAGGAGAACCAGCTCGGGGTCGGCTGCACGCGTTGCCACGGACCCGAGCTGAAGGGCGGCATCATCGTGGCGGGCGACTCGTACGCGTACCCCCCGAACCTGTCCACGATCTGCGAAGGCAACCTGAACGGCGCTCACCCTGCGATCGCGCGCGAGGAGGACATCTATCAGGTCATCCGGGAGGGCCGGAACCAGATGCCGTCGTGGAGCATCCGCTACGCCGGCGCCCTCACGGATCAGCAGATCAACGACATCGTGACCTACCTGATCGACTACAGCTCGAGCGTGGTCCCGTTCGAAGACAACATCTGTCTGAATCCGGATGCGGAGGCTCGCGCGATCGAGAAGGCGCAGACCGACGGCACCGTGCTGGAGCGGCCCTGATGATCGGCGCATCCTGCCTCGGGTTCGGGGTCGAGTGCGGCACCATGGCGAAGGGCGCCGGCGTCCTCATCGCGGCCCTCATCCTGTTCGTCGGCAGCGTCTACGTGCTGCTGGCGGCCGTGTTCGGGAGGTACCTCGGCTACCTCGTCCTCGCCGTCGCGTTCTTCGGCTGGATCGATCATCCAATCCTCGCTCTGGGTGTTCGGCTTCTGGGCCCAAGGTCCCGACACACCGACCAACCTCGGGCCGCGAGGCTCGGAGGCTGCCTGGGTGGTGGCCTCGGCAGGGCTCTCGGCCGCGAACGAAACGAACGCGACGTTCGATGCCTATCCGGCAGAGCCGTGGAAGGTGGCCGATCTCACCGACCCCGACGAATCGGCCGACATCCAGTCCGTCCAGAGCGCCGCCACGGCGTTCCTCGCCGATCAGGCGAACGAGGAGCTCGGGATCGACCACGAGGACCTGACGGCCATCACCTCGACGCAGTTCGCGGTCCGGTCCACGTCGTTCGCGACGGGGGACGACGGGTCGCAGCTGGCCGTGGTGACCGCGTTCTTCACCGGTGGCGGCCCGCAGACCACCGTGTCGATGTACTACGACGGTGGGAGCGTCGCGCGGTACTCGTGGATGTTCCTGATCGGTTCCACCCTGCTCTTCATCGTGCATGTGCCCCTGCTCGACCGTGCCGAACGCAAGCGCAAGCAGTTCCTGACCGGCGGCGCGGCGCCGGCATGGTACGGGCCGAACTGACCGAACGCCCTGCGGGGAGAGGAGGGAAGAAGAGATGCTCGGAGCCGAAGTCCCCCTCCTGGATCAGGGCAGCGTTCAGTTCATCCTGTTCACCCTGATGATCATCGTGGTCGCGGCGATCGTGTGGGTCACGATCGCGAAGTGAGCGAACGTGACCCGGGGCGGCGCTTGACCTGGGGAACCATGCCCCGCTGCTGCTCGTAGTACGCGAGGATCTGGAGCTCGATCGCCAGATCCACCTTCCGCAACGACACGCTGGCAGGCACCGTGACGACCGCAGGGGCGAAGTTCAGGATGCTCCTGATCCCGGCTGCGACCATCCGGTCGACCACACCCTGGGCCGCCTGGGCGGGTGTGGCCACGATCCCGATCGCGATGCCGTGCCGCTTGACCAGCGCGGGGAGATCGTCCACATGATGGACCCGCAGACCATCGATCTCCTCCCCCACCTTCCCCGGATCCGCGTCGACCAGCGCCGCGAGACGGAACCCGCGGTCGGCGAACCCTTTGTAGTTCGCGAGGGCCTGGCCCAGGTTGCCGACCCCGGCGATCGCGACCGCCCAGTGCTGCGTCAGACCCAGCTCTCGGCGGATCTCCTGGATCAGATAGGCCACGTCGTAGCCGATCCCGCGCGTGCCGTAGGAGCCCAGGTACGAGAGATCCTTGCGCACCTTCGCCGAGGTGACGCCGGCAGCTTCCGCGAGGTCGTCCGACGAAACCGTCGCGTCACCGGCGGCGGCGAGGTCGATGAGAGCTCGCAGGTAGAGCGGGAGACGCCCCACGGTCGCTTCGGGGATGGGATGTTCCCTCACCATGGAAGCGGTGCCTCCCCGAGCGGCATGGACAGGAGCATACCGACGTGTTCCGTTGGCTCACCCGCCCACCAAGGCACCCAGCTCGTCCGGGGACACGTCGATCTCGAACGCCTCGCGGCCATCGACCACGACCACGGGGACGCGGAACCCGTACTCGCGGATCAGCGCGTCCTCGCGCTCGATATCGACCTCCTCGAACGCGAAGGGATGTCGCCGGCGAACGGCCACGATCACCTCGCGGGCCTCGTCGCAGAGATGACAGCCCCGACGCGAGTACAGGATCACGGCGTGCGCGTGGGCCCCCATCGCTCTGCGAGGATACGGTCCGTGCGAGAAGGGGAGATGGAAGACCTCGAGCTCCACCGGCTCCTCATGGAGGGCGACCGCGGAGCGTTCGATGAGCTGTACCGCCGGTACAGCGGTACAGCGTACGGCCTCGCCTACCGGGTCCTGGGCCAGCAGCTGCTGGCCCAGGACGTCGTCCATGACGCCTTCCTGGCTATCTGGAGGGCTCCCGAGGCCTACGATCCGGCGCGAGGTCCGTTCCGCACCTTCTTCCTCGCCCTGGTCCACCACCGAGCCGTCGACACGGTCCGGCGCGAGGAACGTTTGCGGGCCCGGACCCAGAAGGCGGCGAACCTCGAGCCGGTCGTCGACGAAGACGTTGCGGAAGCCGTCGCCGAGGACGCGTACCTCGGCGTGCGGCGCAAGGAGGTCCGTGCAGCGCTGACGGAGCTCTCCGCGGATCAGCGACAGGTGGTGGAGATGGCCTATTTCGGCGGTCAGACGCAGGTGCAGATCGCCGAGGAGCTGGGCATCCCGCTCGGCACCGTGAAGACCCGGACGTTCGCCGCGATGCGCAAGCTGCGGACGGCGTTGGAGGAGACCGAGTGACCGACGGCCACGAGACCATCGACGAGCTGCTCGCCGGCTATGCGCTGCGGAGCCTCTCCGGCGAGGACGCGGCCGAGGCGGACCGCCTCCTCACGGAGCACGTCCCGGACTGCGTGACCTGCCGCGACACCCTCCTGGCGTTCGGCGCCGTCGCGGCCGACCTGGGGCTCGATGCTCCGGTCATCGAGCCGCCCGACACTCTCCTGCCTCGTATCCATCGCGAACTCGATCCGAGGCGGGGCCGAGCGAGGTCCGCCGAGAGCTGGTGGAACGGCGGCAGGATCGTGGCCGTGGCCGCCAGCGTCATGCTCGTGGTCGGGCTCGGAGGACTGGCCCTCACGCGCGGCGGAACCGCCCCGATGGGGGGCGTCACGCTCCAGCAGGCGGATCTCCAGCAAGCACAGGAGTTCGCGAACGACCCCCAGGCGGAGACCACGAAGATGGGACCGATCACCGAGGTGTCGGCGCCGGGCGTCGAGGAGTTCTACGTGATCGGGGAGGATGTGCCACAGCCTCCGCTCGGCGCCATCTATCGGCTCTGGGCCATCACCGCGGATGGAGCCGCCTACCTCGGGGAGTTCGTGCCGTCGTCCACCGGCCTGGTCGCCCTCAAGGTCGTCGTCGGCCCCGTGCCGATCCACGAGGTGATCGTGACGGTCGAGCCGGTCGACTCGAAGCCGTCGGAGCCCGGCTCGCCCGCGTGGTCCTCCGCCGCCTGAGCGGCCACGGGTCTCAGACGCTCGCGACGGCTCGCACGGTGAGGGCCGCCCCCACCACCAGGATGGCGGCGGCGGACACGAGCGGGATCGCGAGCGATGCCGTGGCCGACAGCCGCCGGGCGGCGACGTCGCGGGCTCGCAGGGCGCCGATGCCGACGCCGAGCAGGGCAGCCGCCAGACCGGCGCTGAACGCCGCGACGAGCGCGATCCCGTAGACGACCCGGTGCGCGTGGATCGCGGCCAACATCACGAGGAGGGCGCTCGGCGCCGGAAGGATCCCCCCGGCCAGGGCCAAGGCGACGAGCCCTTTCGCTCCCAGCCTCCCGGTCGGATCGAGCGTGACGGCATGGGTGGGCGGGTGTCCATGCGCGAGCGTTCCGTGATCGTGCCGGGCAGCACCACCACCATCGTGGCCATGATCGTGCTCGGCGGCCCCGTGAGCGCGATGGTGACGCCACGCTCCCCACCGGGCGCGCAGGAGGTACGCGCCGACCGCCACGGCCGCGAGTCCGGCCAGGGCGCCGAGCCACGGGTAGATCGTCTCCGGTCGGAAGGTCCGCTCGAGGGCGAGCACGGCGAGTCCGAGCGCGAGCACCGATGCCGAATGCATGAGGGCGACGGCCGCCGCGACCGAGACCGCTTGGCGTCCGCGGGCGCCGGAACCGACCATGGCGGCCGCCATGATGGTCTTCCCGTGTCCGGGCAACAGGGCGTGCCAGGCGCCGAGCCCGACCGCGATCAAGAGCGCGAGCGCCACCAACGGGACCCCCTCCGCGGTGAGGGCGCCCGCGAAGGGCACGGCTTCGGTGCCCGGGCGGGCGGTGCCCCCGTCGCGGGTGTCCCGCTCCGTGACCGGCACGCCGTCGCCGGGTTCGAACGTAGCGGACATCGTTCGAACGTCGGGGGGACTCGACAGCGCGTCCTCCGGGTAGGCCCGGAGCTCGTCGCTGATGCTCTGCGCCGGCACCGACGAGCCCGAGAGGGCAAGGCCATCGACCCCCACAGCGGTCACCTCGCGCCAACCGATCCGGTCATCGCCGGTCCTGTCCTCGTACGAGAGGCGGCCCGCCTCGGGCGCCGCGGCGGCGAAGGTGGCTTCGAATCGGAGCGTGTCGAGGCCGCCTTGGCCGGCGAGCAGCTGGGCTTTCGCGCCCTCGGGTGCGAGGTTCAGCCGCTCGCCGTCCACCTCCAGGATCAAGGAAGGGGCGAGCTGCTCGGCCTGGGCTTCCGCCCACGCCGCCAGCTCGTCGGCCGACGCCGCACCATCGCCGTCGCGGTCGATCGCAGGAAGCTCTTGGAACGCCGGGATCTCCGCCATGTCGATCACGTACTCGACCCGGATCTCACCCGGCAGGATCCGCAGCCCGCTGTACCGATTGACCGTGAAGTTGCCCAGCGGATGCGCGAGGGCTGACGGCGGAGCGAGGAGCAGGACGCCGAGCGTGAGCGCGGCCAGCATGACGATGCGTCTCACGCCGCATCTCCTGCGGTCGCGAGCGCTCGGCGTGCCTGGCTGACGCCGACCACGGAGAACCACGGGTTCGCATCGAGCGCCCGGCGGAGGTATGTGGCCGCTGCGGTCTCGTCGCCGAGCGAAAGGTGGATCATCCCGGCGTGGTACAGGGCCCTGGCGTCGATGGTTCCGAGGCCCAAGGCTCGCCGGGAGAGCCTCGCCGCGGCACGATCGCGTCCCGCCGCGTGCAGGGCCCACGCGTAGGCGTCGGCCACCTGGACGCTCCGCCGTCGGTGCCACTCCTCCCGCGCGGCATCCACGGCCGCTGCGGGATCGCCGTGATCGGCCTCGAAGAGGGCGAGCTCAAGCCCCACCGAAACGCCGGAGGCGCTCATGAGGTCAACTTCGGCTCTGGCGAGGTCGAACTGGAGCGACGCCCCTTCCCGGTCGCCCGCCGAGCAGAGCAGATCACCGAGCATCACGACGTGCTCCGGGAGCGGCGATCGGTTCACCACCGTCCGGTAGCCGTCGATCGCTGCAGCGAGATCGCCGCGAGCCCACGCGACCTTCGCCAGACCGGCGAGCGGCTCGACCCAGTCGGGGTCGAACGCGGCGGCCTCACGGTAGCGGCGGGCGGCCTCATCGACGTTCCCGGTGTTCCAGGCGAGCTGTCCGAGCTGGTAGCTCGCGAACGCGATGTCCTCAGGGGTGCCGGCGACGTCGCGAGCCGCCTGCATCGCGGCAACCGCACCCTCGAGATCACCGGTGAGCTCGCGTGCGTAGGAGACCCGTGCGTACGACGCGAGCCCGGGCTCGAGATCCACCATCCTCTGGAAGGCCGCGAAGGCGGCCGGGTACCGGCCGAGCTCGAGCAGCGCGTCGCCGACGACGCCGTAAACGTTGCCATCGGCGGGGTTCGCTCGGACGGCCCGACGCCCGAACACCAGTGCATCGGCGAAGTCATGTCGCGCTGAGGCGAGCGCCGCGAGCCCGACGAACGCCGGTGCGTTGTCGTGCGGCCGGGCTCCGAGAGACACCGCCAGGATCCGGTCGGCCTTCGGGTAGTACGAGGGGTCGGCTGTCACCCTCCCTTGCTGCACGTAGGCGAGGCCGAGCGTGGCGGCGGCCTGCCAGTCACCCGGCACCCGCCGGAGGCGATCCTGCAAGGACGCGATGGTCGCATCCAGCGAGCCACCTGCGGTGGCTCGCTGGAGCACGCCGGCGTCGGCGATCGGTGGTGCGGCTGCCGCCGGCGCCTCCGGCGCCGGCCGAAGCCGCACCACCCCCAGCGCGCCCAGGGCGAACACCGCGACGCCCAGGGTGACCGCCACGGCGAGACGGGAGGCCTTCTTCATGGGTTCGGACTCCTCCGATGGGTGGTGGGGGCCGCGCCTCCCGGCGCGGCCCCCACCGGCCTCATCCTTCCGACCTCACGCGTGCGGGCCTGGGTCCGAGCCGCTGTGCGGGTAGGCCACGTACGGGAAGTGACCGAGGAACGGGGACTCGTTGGCGTCGACACCATCGCCGAGCGTCTCCGCCGCCGGATCGTGGTTCGCGAGCAGCACGCCCATCACCGCGCGCAGCGAGATGTCGATCGTGTCGTCGCTGAGCCGCCGCCCGTTCGGGAATCCCTGGAGGTCGCCGCCAAGCACCCCGAGCCTGCTGCACGCGGGAGCGCCATGGCGACCGCAGAGCGGCGTGTCGAGGTTCAGGCGGAGCATCTCCGCGGGCTCCACGCCATCCGGCATGTTGAGCCCTGGGACCCCGGTCAGGAACACCTGGATCAGGTCGGCCCGCTGGATCCCGCGGTACCAGGGTCGCTGTCCGGAACGTTCGGGAAGAACGTCGGGTACACGGCGCCGATCAGCCGCGGCAGCTCGGGGTCCTGCACCTTCGCCAGGAACTGCTCGTCGTCCTTCGGACGCGAGCCGTTGAAGTAGTCCTTCGCGCCGACGGGCACGACGACCTCGTTCACGAGCGGCATGCCCAGTCGCGAGACCTGGACGTCCCTCCCGCTGAAGGTCTGGGTACCGTCGGCGTGCTGGACCCGCATGCTTGGACGCGACGCCGTGTTCCACACGCCGATCACCGAGTCGTTCGGACCGCGGACGACGTCGCGAGGCACCTCGAGTGCGATCGTGTTGACGTTGAACCCGTGGAGGGTGTCGTCGCCGGCCTCCGTCAGATCGGTCCCGTAGAGCAGATCGAACACGCGGAGGTCGAGGAAGAACGCGTCATCGGACTGTCCGACCCACGAGTACGAACCCAGGTTCTTGTCGATGCCGCCGTTGAAGAGCCCGTGGTAGCTGGGCATCGACGCGGCGCCGACATCGCTCGGCACGACCTTCTCGTTGTCGAAGAGCTTGCGGCTCGTGTGCCGATCGACGTCGATCCGGACCAGGTCGTAGGTCTGGTTGATGTTCAGATCAGGGTCGTTCAAGGACGTGACCTGCCCGGTGTTGTAGAGGAACGTGTCCGGGTTCCGGTACCTCGTGTCGAACGTGTACCGGTAGATCAGGTCCGCGCGTGCGTCCCCGTCGTTGTCGATGTTGATGTCGTAGTTCGTGTGCTCGGCCCACAGGTAGAAGTTCGGGCCACCCGCCGGTTCCTCGAAGGGGATCCAGGAACTGACGAACGACACGTACCCCGGCCGGGACGGCGAGCGGAACGCGTAGAGATCCGTGTTGTCGACCTGGGGGTCGGCTGCGACCAGCGGCGCTTCGCGGTGGCTCGACGCGATCGATGGGTTCGGCGCCAGTCCTGCGAACAGACCGGCCCCGAGCGCCAGCGCCGAGGCGGCTGCCGCGAGCGCGGTTCGGAGACGAGACAAAGCTGCTCCTTCCGTCGGGAGATGGGTGGCATCGAACGGCCGCGCACCGGCGCCGGCGGTCCCTCCGCCGTGACGCCTCGCTCCCCCTTCCTCGAGGTGGCGGCACGTCCCTGCTTCGCGCCGTTGCGGGGATCGGATCACCCGGGGACCGGGTCGGTCGGCGTCGGATCGGTGTCAGGACACGGGTTCGGCAGCGACGGACGCTGCCGGTTCGACGCGTCGTGACGCGCGGAGGAAGCCCCAATACATGACGGCGATGCCGGCGAGCAACGTCACCGAGAACTGCGGCAGCTTGCCGAGCGCGGCGAACGCGGACCCACCGACCGCCGTGATCGAGGCACCGAGCACGACGAGGAGCGTGCCGAGGAAGCGATCGCGGAGCTCGGGGTGCCCGCGCATCTTCCAAGCGGACCACAGCGCGCCACCGACGAGGATCAGGTAGGAGGGGATCGAGATCAGCTGCGGGAGCCGGTGCGCCGGGGCGCCGTCGCCGAAGACCTCTTTCCCCGACGGCAGGCGCTCGGCGAGCGCCACGAGATCGTACGAAGCGCCCGCGAGCACCGCCAGGGTGTACGCGACGACGAAGATCAAAGCGAGCCCCACCACCCAGACCACGGCCCGCCCTCGGACGAGCAGGAGGTATCTCCCCGCCCGCCAGGAACGGGACCGTGAGCACGGCGCCGAACGTCCAGTAGAGCTCGAAGAGGAACGGCGTCCAGCCGCTCAAGGCACCGATCATCACGGCCAAGGACGCCGCGCCGTACATGACGAGGGCGAGCGCCCACACGAGTTGCGAGGGACGTCGCCGCCCCAGGTACTGCCGGCTCAACGCGCCCGCGAAGGCGAACGCGACGATGGCCGCGACGAGGGGGAACACCCACATGGGCACCCAGGATACGGGGGGTCGCGGCGCCCGACGCCGCGTCCCGAGGTTAGCCTTGGGTCGTGGCCGGCCCTTCCCTCCTCTTCTCGTCCGCCGCTTTCTTCGCGCGCCCCCTCGCCGACACCTTCCGGCTCGTGGCGGAGTGCGGCTACACGGGCGTCGAGATCATGGTGACGAAGGATCCCGCCAGCCAGGACCCCGCGGTCATGCGCCGGCTGGCCGCCGAGCACGGGCTCACGATCGGTGCGCTGCACGCGCCGGCATTGCTGCTGACGCGACGCGTCTGGGGGACGGATCCCATCGGGAAGATCCGCACGGCCGTCCAGGTGGCGGAGACGGCCGGGATTCCTCTCGTGGTGATGCACCCTCCCTACCGGTGGCAGCGCACGTACCGTCGGTGGCTCGACGACGAGCTCGCCGGCGTCGAGGGCGCCGCCGGCATCACCGTCGCGATCGAGAACATGTTCCCGGTGCACATCGGGTCCCGACCCCTCACGTTCCACGCGAACCAGGACCTCGACGAGCTGGAGGGCCTCCCCCACCTCGTGCTCGATACGAGCCACGCGGCGGTGGCGAAGCACGACCCGATCGAGGTGCGGCGGCGGTTCGGCGATCGCCTGCGGCACGTCCATCTCTCGGACAACGCCGGGAGAGGTTGGGACTCCCACCTCCCGCCCGGTGAGGGGGTCCTCGCGCTCGACGACTTCATGGACGATCTGGTGGCGAGTGGCTACGCGGGGGCGGTGACCCTCGAGGTGGATCTCCGGCGTTACCTGACCGAGCCGGATCGCTTGAAGACGGTGCTGATCTCGATGCGCGAGCGAGCCGAGTCGCGGCTCGCTTGCTAGCCTCCGGCGGTGCGACGCGGGACCGCCATCACCCTCATCGTCCTGTTCACCTTGCTCGTGGTCACGGCCGCGTTCCAACTGGGCCAGGACGCACCCGACACGCCGTTCCCGGGGCCCGTGAGCGGAACCCCGCTGCCACCGGGAAGCACCTCGATCACCCCTCCACCGTGAGATCAGTCCACGGGTTGGAGGTGGCGCGGACCCATCGCGCCATCGTCGCCCGCATCCAGGACGATCGCCGAGCCCTCGTGCACGTTGAGCGCCTCCGCCGCGCTCCCGTTGTTCACCACGAGGGCCACGTACCCCTGTGAGTCGACGATGACCCCGAGCCCGTGATCGGGGAGATCCGCGAAGATCGAGACGAACGGAAGCGCCGCTCCCCCGACGTGGACGTGCTCCCCGATCCCCGCTGCGCGCAGGTGTCCCTCGGTCACGTTGAGCTGCACGTTGCCGAATCCATCGACACCCACCACCCGGGCGCCGATCGCTCCGGGGGCCACCATGGGTCCCGCGAGCTCGAGCGCCCGCAACGCGTCGGGGTCGAGCGGCGGACCGACGGTGTCGAGCTCGACCCCGGCAGCCAGATGCGCGGCCGTCGGTGCGAAGACGTCGCGACCATGGAACGTGTTGGACACCGGATCGAGCATGACGGCGGACGCCGTGATCTCGAACGCGGCCGTGACACCGCCGAGCTCGGTCCAGGCGGGAGACAGGACCCCGTTGTCCGGACCGACCAGGAGCGCGCCGGAAGCTGATCGGACCGCGATCGCCCGGCGCTCGGAGCCGACACCTGGATCGACCACCGTGCAGTACACGGCGTCGGCCGGCATGAACGGCGTGGCGCGGGAGAGGACGATCGCGCCGCGCACGACATCCTGCCGGGGGATGGCGTGGGTCAGGTCGATCACGCGAGCCTCCGGGGCGATCCGCGCGATGACCCCGTGACAGATGCCGACGAACTCGTCGTGCAGTCCGTAATCGGTGCACAGCACGATCGGTCGCGTCATCCGGGGGTCCCCTCGCTCGACGCCCCTCCGGGGGGCACGTGGGTGGTGAGCCACCCCTCGATGAGCCGGTCGACCTGGGCTCCCTGGTTCCCCGTGAGCAGGTCCGTCCCGTGGTCGTCGGAGGTCACGATCTCGAGCCGCTTCGGCTGCGCGCTCTCGTCGAAGAACGTCTGCGCCGAGTCGGCGGCGGAGGATCTCCCGTCGAGGCGATGAAGAGCTTCGCCGCCGTGATCGTCGCCAGGACGTCCGGACCCGCCGACAGGCCCTGGATGACCTGAGGAGCCGACAGGGTGACCACCGCTCCGACGCCGTCGCCCTCATCGCCGCTCACGACGAGCGCGGCGGTCCCGCCCATGCTCGCCCCCACGAGGGCAGCGCTCGTCACGCCCTGCGAGCGGAGATAGGTGAGCGCGGCCGCCAGGTCGGTCGGCGCGGCGTCCACGTCGAGCTCGCCCTCGGAACAACCCGCGTCGCCTCCGGGGCAGTAGCCGCGGAAGTCGAAGGTGAGCACCCGATAGCCGAGGTCCGCGAGACGATCGGCCGTCACGTACCAGGCGCTCTGGTCGGCGGGCAGCATGTGGGCCAACACCACCCCCGCGGTGGCATCCTCGGCACCGAAGAGCCTCCCGGCAAGCGTCACCCCGCCCGCCTCGAACGCGACGGCGGTCGACGACGCGATCGCGTCGCTCCGCTGCTGCTCGGTGCGGGTACACGAGACCGCCGAAACGGCGACGAGACTCACGACGAGGCTCCCGACGACGAGGATCGGCCGGTGGTGAGCGCGCGCACGCGCGGCTCCGCTACTTGCCCAGCTTCAGGCGCTGGTGCCGGGTGCGCTTCAGCAGCTTCTTGTGCTTCTTCTTGCGCATCTTCTTCCGGCGCTTCTTGACCAACGACGGCACGTGGCACCCTTCCGTTCGG
>CAWEOB010000001.1:0-485279 GCA_963810635.1 uncultured Actinomycetes bacterium | reverse complement strand
CCGGCGTTCCTGGAGGCCCCTCCGGGAACGATGAGGTGACAGCGATGGCGAAGACGTCGGTGAGGACCAGGATCAGTGCGGCCTGGGCCAGGTGCAGCACGGTGAGGCCGAGGTTCCACCGACGGAGTCCTGCGAGGCGTGCGTCGGTGACCCCGGTGGCGACGGGCGTCCCGATGTCCATCGAGGTCACTGCTCTCCGGGCGAGCGGTCGTCCTCACCGAGCTCTGCGAATCGAGCGTAGGCGAGGCTGAGCGCCGCGGTGAACACCGCGATGAAGACGACGCTGCCGATCGTGAAGATCAGCCCTTGGGCGAGTCCCAGTAGCGGGGTCACCGTGCTCCTCCCCGAGGGCTGAGCAGCGCACCGAGCGACAGGATTGAGGGGACCCACAGCCCGACGAACAGCCCCGCCTCGTGGTCGGCGTCGCCGACCACGCCGAACCACAGGTTGACCGACAGCAGGAATGAGAGGAACGCCGCCGCGAGGATGATGAGGACGGATGTCTTCGGATCGAGCTTCATGTGCCTTCCTACTGTTCGGACGAATCCAGTCATCCAGGAGCGCTACCTAGCCTCCCGGTGGGAGCCCTCTCTTCCGGGTCGAAACCTATGCATGGTGACCTCATTGGGTCGAACCTATGCATGGGTGCCCGCCGCAGCGGGTGTGAGATGCGGAGGGCTCACTCGTGCAGGGCTCGCGCCATCGCTTCGTCGAAACCGATAGGACTATGTCGGGGAAGAGCTCGTCGCCGAACGATCGCGCACGATCACCTCGGTGCTCATATCCTCGATCAGCGGCCGGGCGAGTTCCGTCGGGACCGACGTTGTGACGCCGCACCACACGAGGAGAGCCGCGGAGTGAGGAGAGGGACACCGATGATGGGTCGACTGGTGCCCTGCGACGCGGCGTAGGCCCGCAGCATCTCGCGATAGGTGATCATCTCAGGCCCGCCGATCTCCACCACCGTGTGGTGGCGTTCAAGGGATACCGATGCCCCCGCCACGAGGTAGTCGATCACGTCGTCGATTGCGATCGGCTGCGACCTCGTGTCCACCCATCTGGGAACCACCATCGCGGGTAAGCGGTTCACGAGGTCTTGCAGCATCCTGAACGAAGCGCTCTCGGCGGACACCACCATCGCGTCGCGGAACTCGAGTACCGTGGGTCCCTCCGACGCGAGAACGCGGCCGACCTCTTGCCGACTCGCGAGGTGCGGCGACATCGCCCCCGTGTCGTCGGCGCCGAGTCCGCCGAGGTACACCACCCGTTCCACCCCAGCGCGCTTCGCGGCGCGCGCGAAGTGGGCCGCTGCAGCATGATCGGTCTCCTCGAACCGCTCGACCCCCGGCTCCATCGAGTGCACCAGGTAATAGGCTGTGGCGATCTGCTCGAGGGCAGGCGCGAGCGTGTCGGGCTGACGGACGTCGATCTGGACGACCCGCAGGCCCGGCCACCGCCGCGCGAGCTCTTCGGGTCGCCTCCCGGCTGCGACCGGGTTCGCGCCCTCCGCCTCCAGCCTCGATGTCAATCGCGCTCCGATAGCTCCGCTAGCGCCGGTAACGAGGATCATCGGCATGACCTCAGCGAGCCAGGACGATCTGACGGACATCGACGCGGCCCGAGCGGAAGCCGCCCTCGCAGTAGGCGAGGTAGTAGCGCCACATGCGTCTGAACCGTTCGTCGAAGCCGAGTGCGGCGATATCGGAGGTCTTCGCGCCGAAGTTCGCCCGCCAGCTCCGGAGCGTCCGAGCGTACGAGTCTCCGTATCCCTGGTCTTCCACCCATGCGAGTTCGTGCGCGCGCGCGAGGTCTCGGAGCACCATGGGCGCCGGGACCTGGCCGCCGGGGAAGACGTACCTCCGGATGAAGTCGGGGTTGGCATCCGAAGTCCGCCAGTGGTGGTCGGCAACCGTGATGACCTGCAGTCCGATGGTCCCGCCGGGTCGCGTGAGGTCACGCAAGCTACGGAAGTACGTCGCCCACATCGTTCGCGGGATCGACTCGATCATCTCAATCGAGACGATCCGATCGAAGGACCCCTCGGTGTCGCGGAAGTCCTGCAGCCGTGTCTCCACCATGCCGGCGAGGCCACGATCTGCAACCAGCTTGCCGACATGGTCGAACTGCTTCTTCGAGATGGTGATGGCGGTGACGTGACAGCCGAGTTGACTTGCCGCGTACGTCGCGAACCCGCCCCAGCCGCAACCGATGTCGAGCACGTGGTCCCCGCGTCGCAGCCGGGTCGCCTCGGCAAGACGCCGGTACTTCTCCCGCTGCGACTGCTCGAGGGTCAGGTTTGGGTCCGCGAACACCCCCGACGAGTACGTCATCGTGGGATCGAGCCAGAGCGCGTAGAAGTCGTTCCCGAGCTCGTAGTGCTGGACGACGTCGCGTAGCGGTCCACGCGGGGCCGATGCGCGTCCCAGCCGCCGCCAGATCGCGCGCCCAGCGCGATCCAGGAAGCCGGGGAGGCGGGCGCCGCTCGAGGGCTCCAGCTGCATCGCGCTGAGCTCGATCACGGCGGCGAGGTCCGGAGAGTCGAACTCGCCCTCTATGTAGCCGTCGGCCAGCCCGATGGCCCCGAGCGTCGCGATCCGGCGCAGCAGTCTCGTGTCATGCAGCACGATCCGAGCGTGAGGCCCCGGGATCGCGGTTCCGTACTCACGACGGGCACCGCCCGGCAACTCAACGGTGAGACGGCCCGAGCGGACCCTGCGACCCAGCAGATCGATGAGCGCGATGTCGAGCGCCTCGACAGGACCACTCATGCGACCTCCCGGTTCGTCGACATGCGAGGTCGCACGTGCGGGAGCACGGTCACATCGTGCGCGGGAGGGGCTCCGCGGCGTCTATAGGGCGCGCCCTTCCCCCAGAGCTTCAACGCTTCCCAGTGGATGCCGCCGATCACCTTCAGCGTGACCAGGGGATACCCGAAGAACGCGCGAGCGAGGGACCGGCTCGTGAGCGGCGCCCGCTTCGAGGTAAGCGCGGCGACGAGCACCGGGCCCTCGGCGACCGCCTCGCGGACCACGACGGACAGCCGGTCGTCGGGGACCCTCGTCGCGAAGTCGTAACGTGCCGCGAGGTCGATGAACGGCGAAACGAACAGCTCCTTGTCGAAAGCGCGCCGCACGATCGTGCCGGGCATCGCCGGCTCGTCGGCGGGGACCAGGTATGCGTGCGTCTCCCCGAACGTGTTCGAGACCTCGTAGAGGATCGCCCGCAGGCTCCCGTCGCGGTGATGACAGAACCAGACCGAGAGCGGGTTGAAGACGTACCCCATCACCCGGGGGAACTCGTCAGGAGGCGGATCGTCCGCCTTCGAGTTCGATCCCGGACGTCGCGAGGTGACGCTCGATCCAAGGACGCAGCGGGTCGATCCGTCGCGCGCACCATGGTCACGCGTGTGGAAGCTCACCGCACCGGCCCGGTCGTAGCCGAAGCCGCGAACGGTTCGATCCAGCTGCGGGAGCTCATCGAGATCTCGGCGAGCAGGTACCACACGCCGTACGAGAACCGGTGACGCCGAGGGAAGAACCGCGTGTGGGCTACCCGGCCGAAGTACAAGGCGGAAGATCTCGTCATCGTCAAGCTCCGATCGTCGCACGGACACGAGGCGCCGGCCACGGCCCGACGTGGTCCACCACGGCGCGGGGGAGCCGAGCGCCGCCGCGACCTCCAGCCCCGACCTCAGGCCGTCTTCATGGAAGCCCGACCCGCAGTAACTCCCGCACTACCAGGTCCGCCGCACGCCCTGGAGCCGACGGCATCCGCGCCTGGGCAGCGGTGGCCGCCTGGTCGAACTGCGGGTGGTGGTAGGTCTCAGCTCGTTCGACCCACCGGGGCTCGCGCGCCGGATTGAGCGTCACGATCACCGGCCGGTCGGTGCGGAGGTTCTGCAGACGGTTCATCCAGTAGGACAGCGAGACGCGCTCGCTTCCGTCCGAGGCTCGACCTTCCGAGAGGTAGTTCCAGCTCGACCAGGCGCGCCGACGGGTCGGCATGAAGGAAGCGACCCCGATGCAGCACCGCGAGGTTCTCCTGATAGCGGAACGTCGACAAGACCTCGCGCTCGTTCGGATCGGCGTCGTCACCGAGGATCCGCAGCGATGTGTCCGCGTGCGACGCAAGGACGACGTGATCGAACACGCCGGCGCACCCCACAGCGGTGTAGATCGCGACGGCGTCGGAGCTCCGCACGATCCGCTCCACGGGGGTTCCGCACCGTACGCGTGAGGCCAGCGACGCAGATGCGCGTTCGATGTACTCGCGGCTCCCGCCCCTCACGGTCCTCCACCTCGGTCGCTCCAGCACGCCGAGGAGGCCGTGGTTGTCGAGGAACGCGATCATCGACCGAGCCGGGTACTCCAGCATCGCCTCCAGGCTCGAGGACCAGATGCACGCGATCACCGGCAGCAGGAAGTCTCGCCGGAACTCCTCGGACAGAGCCATCCGATCGAGGAGCTCTCGGGTCGTCTCCCCGTCGCGCTGCGAAGCAGCCGCGGGCGCCTCCCGTGTGAACCGCAGGATGTCGGCGACCATACGGCGGTAGCCGCGACGAGCCAGGTTGGTCGGCTGCGCGACCAACCCGAGCGCACGCGCCTGGTACTCGAACGCCCCGCCACCCTTCGAGACCGAGAACGACATGTCGCTCCGCTCGGTCGGTACCCCGAGGTGTTCGAACAGCCGCACCAGGTTGGGGTAGTTCCGCTCGTTGTAGACGATGAAGCCCGTATCGACAGCGACCTTCCGGCCGCGGTCGTCGATGTCGACGGTGTGGGCATGCCCTCCCAGCCGGTGATCGGCCTCGAAGATGGTGACGCGGTGCTCGCGAGCGAGGGACCATGCGGCTCCCAGTCCTGCGATCCCGCTCCCGACGACCGCGATATCCAACATGTGCTCGACCTCCTCCGTGCGATCGCTTCTCGCTGAAGAGTGTGGAGCACTGGTGCATAGGTTCAGTTCTCAGAACCTATGCATCACGCCAACAGCTCGCCTCCAAGGGACCGATATGGGAGAAAGTGCGACATGCACAAGCGTTCCACGCCGTCGTCGGAGTTCCTGCGCGATCTGCTGCCGGTCGTCGAGCGATCGCTCGAACGGCATCTTGCCGCGGCGAAGGAGTGGTTCCCACACGAGTTCGTCCCGTATGAGGAAGGACGCAACTACGTGAAGGAGCCATGGCGACCTGACGACAGCGACGTGCCCGACGTGGCGCAGACCGCGCTGGAAGTGAACCTGCTGACGGAGGACAACCTCCCCTACTACCACCTCAGCATCTGGCGAGCGTTCGGTGACGAGGACGCCTGGGGTGAGTGGGTGCGTAGGTGGACGGCGGAGGAAGGAAGACACGCGATCGCGCTCCGCGACTTCCTCACGGTCACCCGTGGGCTCGACCCGGCGTTGCTCGAGCGCGGCAGGATGGACATGGTCACGCGTGGCTGGTATCCGCGCTTCGCCCAGCAGGGACCGCTCGATGGGTTGATGTTCACCGCCATCCAGGAGCTCGCCACTCGGATCTTCCATCGGAACACCGGCGAGATCACCGGCGACGAGCTCATCGAGAAGCTCTGTTCGCGGGTCGCGATCGACGAGAACCTGCACCACGTCTTCTACCGGGACATGGCGAGCGAGGCGCTCCAGGTGGACCCCTCGGCTGCCGTGCTGGCGCTACGCCGGCAGGTCATCGGTTTCGACATGCCCGGATCGGACATGCCGGGCTTCCGTGAGAAGGCGAAGGCGATGGCTCGCGCTGGTGTTTACAACCTCAGGAAATCCACCACGACCAGGTGCTGCGTCCATTGCTCGACAAGCACTGGATGTTGGCCGGCATCACCGGTCTCTCCGACGAGGCCGAGCGAGCGCGCGATGAGATCTTCCACCACACCGCACGGATCGACCGAGTTGCGACGAAACTCGGGGAGCCGCTCGGACCCGTCACGGCCGACCTGTCTGACGATCCGGCCGGCTCGCCTTAGGGAACGTCCCGTCCTCGGTCGTGGGCGGGGTCGGTGAGATCGCGGCAGGCATCCCAGAGGCGACGAGCTTCCTCCGCGCTGACGCGTGTGCGAGGGAGCCGGTCGAACGCCCTGGGGCGGCGGTCGAGCCAGAGCTTGCCCGTTCGATCCGGCCGGCTCCGCGGCGGCGGCCAGCCACACGATCGTGTCGGCCCCCTGTTCCGGGGTTCGCAACAGCGGCCCCACGAGGCGGTGGAAGCGGGGAGGGAGGCTCGGATGCCCGGGGTGTCCGCCCAGCCGGGATGCATCGCGTTGACGACCACCGTCGTACCTCGCTGCTGTGAGGCCCACAGGCGGGTGAGCACCACTTGGGCGCGCTTGGCGCGCGCGTAGGCAACCGTGCCGCGGAAGGGCTCCTGCTCCATCTGGAGGTCGTCGAGATGCAGAGCCTGGGTGTACATGCCCCCCGATGTGACCGTGATGACACGTGCATCGTCGCTCCGCTCGAGCAGGGGCAGCAGGCCGCGGGTGAGCGCGAACGGGCCGAGTACCATCGTGGAGAGGGTCATCTCGTACCCGTCGAGCGACGTCCGGCGTTCGGTCAGCAGCGATCCGGCGTTGTTGATCAACACGTCGAGCCTGGCTTCTCGCGCGCGGATCTCCTCGACGATCCGCCGAACGGCCGAGAGGTTGCTCAGGTCCCCGATGTACAGCGACATGTCTTCGTTGCCGGTGGTGCTCGTGATCCGTCGCCGTGTGGTCTCGGCCTTCTCGCGATCGCGCGCGATCAACAGGACCCGGGCCCCCATGCTCGCGAGCGCCGTCGCGGTCACCGCACCGAGCCCCGAGGTCGCTCCCGTGACGGCGGCCGCGCGGCCGTGCATCGAGAGGTCCTCGAGCGGCTGCCAGTGGAAGAGCCGGCGCCGGACGGCGTAGCCGATGCGGGTGAAGCTGGGGACGACGAGCGTCTCGGCGAGGTCATCGAGGATCGTCCGGTACATCCGGCACGTTGAGACTCCGATCGGTGCTCTGCATAGGTTCGTGGGATCCACGCTAGCAGCGCCGTGCGTAGATCTATCTGGGAACCCATGCAGTGAGAGTGAGGAGCCGCGAGTCCATGTCGGTGCTGCGCGAAATCGTAGAAGTGAGTCAGGAGCCCGAGGTGGCCTTCGACGCCGTGGCGGACTTCTCCAGCTCGGCGCGGTGGGACCCCGGCGTTGTGGCCGCCGAGCGGGTGGGCGACGGTGAGACCGCTCCGAGCGGAGTGGGTGCCGTCTACCGCCTCACGGTCATGTTCCGCGGCAGAGCGTCGGAGATGACCTATCGCACCACGGAGTACCGCCGCCCCGATCGGGTCGTGCTCGAAGGCGTCGGCCCCAGGATCGCGGCAACCGACACGATCGAGTTCGCGAGCATCGACGGGGGCGGCACACGCATCACGTACGTCGCCGATCTTCGGTTGACGGGCCTCGCGAAGTTGGCGGAGCCATTCCTCGATCGCTCGTTCGACGAGATGGGCAAGCGTGCGCTCGATGGCATGAAGGCGTGGTTCGCCGAGCGTCCCGCGCACCCGGGATGATCATGTCGGGCACCGTGCGCCGCGATGGCGAGCCACTCGCGATCGCGGCGGTCGCCGATCTGCTCCAGATCCCGGTGCCCACGATCCGCTCCTGGGAGCGCCGCTACGGCTTCCCCGCTCCGGCTCGGACCCGCGGCAAGCATCGCCGATACGCCGGCGAGGAGGTGGAACAGCTGCGGGCGCTGCGTGACGCGATCACGCATGGATACGCGGCGAAGGAGGCGGTCGAGATCGTGCGGGAGGAGCGGGTCGGCCCCCCCGCCAGAAAGCCCCGGGTCGACGACCTCCTGCGCACCGCCATCGACCTCGATCCGAACGCGGCCCGAGCCGTGTTAGACGAGGCCACGGACTCCCTCGGTGTGGAAGCTGCCGTCGTGGATGTCGCGTTGCCCGCGATGCAGGAGGTCGGGTCTCGTTGGAAAGCGGGGACGTGCGATGCGGCGAACGAGCACCTGATGACCGACGCGGTCCGGAGGTGGCTCGCCCGGACGGCGACCCTGGCCACCCCGACCTCGCGCCTCGGATCGATCGTACTCGCGTGTGGGCCGAGGATCTCCACACGGTCGGACTCGAGGCCTTCGGCTTGTTGCTAGCGCGCAGGGGCCGGTCCGTTGTGATGCTCGGCGCGCTCACCCCACTCGGGTCGCTGCGCAAGGCCGTCGAAGACACGCGCGCTTCGGCGGCCGTGGTGGTTGCACAGCGAAGCGTGAATCGCAGGAGCACGGTGGAGTCCCTCGAAGGCATCCATCAGCTCCTCGGGGAGCGCGCCTTCTACGCGGGAGGAGCGTTCTCCTCGCCTGCATCCCGTCGCGACGTTCCCGGTTCATACCTGGGCACGGACATGATCGAGGCGGCCCGGACGGTCGATCTGGCGATCGAGGGGGCTCGTCCGTCGGGCACGTCCAGGATGGGCGCGGGATAGCCGGTCGCCCGCAACAGATCCGGGTAACGCCATGGCCTGAGCACGGCGCCGGTGTCGATCCTGGCTAGCTCGGGGACGTAGCGTCGGACGTATCGGCCATCGGGATCGAACCGCTCCGCCTGGCGCGCCGGGCTCAGAGGGCGGCTCCGGCGCGGCGCGGCGCCCGTTCCGGCGACCCACTGCCAATTCCCGGCGTTGTTCGCGAGGTCGCCGTCGACGAGGTGATGGAAGAAGTGCCTCGCGCCTTCTTGCCACGCAACCCCAGCACGGCGCGTGAGGAAGGAGGCGGTGACGAGGCGGGCGCGGTTATGCATCCAGCCTTCCCGCAGGAGCTGCCGCATCCCGGCGTCCACGAGCGGCAGTCCGGTACGTCCGGCGGTCCAGGCTTCGAGGATGCGGTCGTCCACCGGTTCCTGCTCGGGGGAGCCAGGGCGCAGGTCCTGCCGTGACATCGACGGATGCTCTGCGAGGAGCTGGAGGAAGAAGTCGCGCCACGCGAGCTGACGGATGAACTCCTCTGCGCCCGCGATGCCCCGGGCCCTCGACACCAGCTCGTTCGCCGAGATGCACCCGAAACGCAGGTAAGGCGAGAGGCGCGAAGTGACGTCGCCGGCGAGATCGTTCCTGCCTTCGGCATACGTGGATGCGGCGGCCGACAGGAAGCGCTGCATCCGTTTCCGACCCGCCGTTTCTCCGCCGGGAGCCAACTCGAGTGCGGTCGGCCGCCAGCGATCGTGGCCCGGCAAGCGGCCTGCCTCGAGATCACGAGGGACCCGGACGGTCCGCGGCGCGCCGAGCACGGGCCTCGGCTCCGTATTGGCCCATGCACGGAGGTACGGCGAGAAGACGCGGTACGCAGAGGCGCCTGGCGGCGCGACCATCCCGGGACTCCACGACCGCGTGACCCGAGAACGTCCGGAGGCGGTACCCTCCGGCGGCGCCGAGGGCGGTGAGGCGCGCCGTCCTCCCCGCAGCGTAGGTGCCTGCGTCCCGCGTTACGAAGATCGCATCGCACGACGCCTGCGCCGCGACGAGCGCCGCCTGCGCCGCGACGTCACCCTCGCGGACGAACAGCCGGCCACCCCGATGCGTCAGCGCCCGATCGAGGTCGACAAGGCATTCCGAAAGGAACGGCCCGGTTGGGGGAGTGCTTCGTCAGCTCAGGATCGACGACGAACAGGGGAACGACCTCGGTGGCGACGTTGCACGCCTCCGACAGGGCGAGGTCATCGTGGACCCGGAGGTCTCGGGTGAACAGAACGAGCACTCTCATGGCCCAAACGGTACGGAAGGGGATCGGCTCGCGGGTGTCGGAACCGCTGCATCTGTGCTGACAGCCGTGCTCGGCGATCCAGCGTGGACGCCCTTGGGTACCGGCTTCTTGGTTGGACCGGTCACCGTGCAAGCTCGGTGGCGGCGTTCATCGCGTCGTGGGACTCCCACTCGGTGAACAGAGTCACTTCGCTGGGGCCAAGCGACGCGGATCTCGATCCGAAGCGCGTGGCGGTCGCGAGGAACCCCTCGAGGTTGGGCGAAGTAGGGTCCTTTGTAGCCGGTGGGTGGTACCCCGCTTAACCTGTGGGTCCTGTCGTGGCGACTGCTCATCAGCCCAGGTCAGAGACTCCTGAGAACATCCCACTACTACTACCGAACCGACCACCCGCGGAGCGTCAACACGTCCACTGGTGGTGCTGCCGACGGCTCAGGCACTGGAAGAGCTCCGAACCGGGCCAGCGAACACCAACGCGATCCTCCACGTCACCTGCTGAGGTGGTGCGAGCGGAAACGCCATAGCACGGCCGCTCAGTCGTTCGATCGGCGGCGCCATCGGTTCCCCGTCCGGATGAGGAACACAGCGACAGCCGCGAGGGCAAGCGCGACGAGCCAGTGGACCGATGTCGCTCCGAGAGGGCTCGGGCCACCCCACGATCTGGAGAGCTCATCCTCGGACGCGCCTGCCGCCCAGAACGGGTAGTAGATCGCACGCGCGACAGCGAACAAGAACAAGGAGCCGCCGATGATCAGGAGCAGCAGGCCGGGCAGGGGCTTCGGTCGGACACCCACACCATCATCTTCTCCCACGAGGGTCGATCTCGCGGCGGTGCAAGGCCGTCCGGGCTCCGTGTTGGAGCCGAGAGAGTCGTCGTCGACCGTGCATGGAGGGCGGTCGGCAGATAGCCTCAGTGACTCGAGAGCCCTGAGGGGAAGACGGTCTCCTCACCCTGGCTCGGAGATGGCGCCGCCGCCTCCGGCCCCCGCCGCACCGCCACCTCGCTGGTCCTGCTGGTCGACGCCTGCGTGAAGTCGAACCTCGCTGAGAACGAGAGAGGGGGCCATCGTTTGGTTGCCCGGTGGATACGCTGATTCCGTCTCAGGTCTCCATGTCGGTCTCCAGGCGCCCGTTGCGGATCTGGCCGACGAACTCGTCGTAGTCGCCGCGGTTCTGCCGCGCGTACGCCTCGGCGAAGACCGTCACGGCCTTGTCGAACTGGTCGCCCTTGCCGAGATAGGCCGAGATCGCGATCGGGTCACCGGACCGTGCGTGGGCGTGCGCCAGCGTCCAGCCGCACAAGGTCGCATAGTGCGTCATCTGGTCCGGGTCCATCCGCTCGACGTCGACGGACACCTTCCAGTCACGGAGCTGGCGCCAGTAGTACTCGCGGCCCCAGACCACTCTGCTCCATCCCAGGAACACGTCGCTCGCCGCCTGCATCAGATGTTGTCCCTCGACCACGCGTCGCCCGTGGTTCTGGTAGACGCTGCGAGGGAGGTGCTCCTCGAGCACCGACGCAGACGCCTCCTTGACCTGCAGGAACAGCGGGTCCTTCTGATCGCGTCCCTCGAGAAGCACGATCAGGCATCGGGTCCCGACGCTGCCGACGCCGACGACCTTCAGAGCGACATCGACGAACCGGTAGGTGGACAGCAGGCGCTTGCGATCGCCCGGCAGGCTCGTCGCGTACGAGCGGAAGCTCTCGCGGACAGCGTCGCGCAGTGCATCGGGATCCACCTCATCCGACAGATCGCGCAGGGGCAGGAGCACGGGCGGTTCACTCTTGATCCGGTACGTCTCGCCGTCCGACTCGGTGAGCTTGCCGAGGGCCTGCAGGCTGTCTCGCGACCGGGCTCTTGCGACGATCTCGCGCGCCTTCTTCTCCTCCCTCTTCTTCTCCCTCTTCTTCTCCGTGTCGGCGAGCCGAGCCAGTCGGTCTACAGGAAGCAGCGCGTACCAGATGTCGAGGTTCCCGAGCCCGGCGAACCGGGCCATCGCCTGACGGTAGCCGTGGACAGATGCGGCGGTCACCGACCGGGAAGTCGCCGAGGGGAACCCGCGGTGCTGGCTCGCGATCTCGAAGCTCGTCGCCAGGCGCTTGAGGTCCCACTCCCAGGGGCCGGGCAGGGTCTCATCGAAGTCGTTGACGTCGAACACCAGCTGGCGTTCGGGAGAGGCATAGGCACCGAAGTTCGAGAGGTGCGCATCCCCGCACACTTGGGCCGTGAGGCCGCTCACCGGGGTCGGGGCGAGGTCGTGGGCCATGAGCCTGGCCGCCCCCCGGTAGAAGGCGAAGAGCGAGGCGCTCATGCGTCCGCGCCGCACGGGGACGAGCCAGGGGAGTCGGTCCTCGTTCTGCCCTTCGAGCAGCTCGACCGGATCGGGCCGGTCGGGGGCGGGCGACCACTCGGCGTGGCTCGATCGGGGAACCTCCTTCCGGGCGGAGCGGCCGAGCTCAACGCGCTGGTCCGTCGTCGAGTGCGTGTTCACCATGACGTGCCTCCTGTTGGGTGTCGGCGGGCGGCCGCCGCCGGTTCTTTCAGCGTCACTGCAGGCCGCCATCCTCGCTCGTCGTTCCCGTGCTCGCACGCGAAGGTGGTGCATCGGCGGCGGTCCCAGATCGGGTTCCTCCGGTCGCATTCGGGAGGAGGAGGTCTCCGCGTGCTGCCTCAGCGAGGTGGCCGGGCATGTCGGTGGCGGCGGCCGGGTTCAGAGCGTCCTCACCGATCCTCGGTCAGGGCCTGACGCACCACGACGAGAAGCGGATCGCATCCAGCCTGGACGAGGAGGACTGGCTGCCGGCGAACTCCTCGGCGGTCGTCGCGGTCGTTGATGACCAGTACTCGACAAGATCGACGCCGCTGTCGATCACGCCGCGAAGAAGGTCAACAGGGCGATCGACAAGGGCGACTACGACGCGGTCGTGAAAGCGGTCAACGAAGGCGGCGAGAAGATCGTCGACGCCGTCAACTCGTAGAGGGCTGAGCTTCGGCGACCGCGTACGGTTCTGCGGCGTCCTGGGCGCTATCTCTCCTCGCACCCGATGATCGACGCGAAGAGAGAAGGCGAGGGGCCGGGACGGCCGCGGATCCGGGGCCGTCGCGCCTGTGTCCTTGACCCGTGGATCGAAGCCGATGCCGATCAGCATCGAGGGTTCGACGGCTCGCGTCAGCGGGCCCCACCCGCTAGCTTCGCCCCATGAGCTATCGACACGGTTTCCTCCGAGCGCTGCGCGAACCCCGATCGGCGAACGAACTCCTCTTCGCGCGGGTGACCGTCCTCGCGATGGTCACGGTGATCCTGGTCCTCGCGGGAGCCTTCGTGTTCTATCGACTCGAGCGGAGCGCGCCAGGCTCTGAGGTCACAACATACGGTGACGCTCTGTTTTGGACCAGCTCGCAGATCACGACGATCTCCTCCTCCCTTACGAACCCGATCTCGACAGGGGGGCGCATCTTCGCCGTACTGACTGACCTCGCCTCGATCGCCGTGGTGTCGCTGCTGTTCGGAACGATCGCCCAACACATCCGCATCGCGAGCCCTAAGCGCGAGCGGTCGTTCCAACGAACGGCCGAAGAGGATGACGCGGCCGAGGTCGTCGGTGCGCCGGAGCGACAGCGTGGGGATGAGCCACCCGCATAGTGGATGTATATCGGCGAGGGAGAGTCCCGAAGCCGGGCGTGCAGCAGTATGAGGGAGCGGTCTCGGGCGACGGCACGGTCTATCTCGTACGCACGCGGAACCGCGATCGATGGGTGGAGTGACGGACGGCGAGTCGCTCGCGCTCTTTGGCCTCGGCGGCTGAAGTTGCGACGTCCATGAGGGATGTCTTCCGACTGGCTACAGGCGGCTCGAGGTCCTGGCTCCGATGAGTCTGTCGGCCCTAGTCGCCGCTCCAGCGACGAAGAAGCATGAGGGAGTCTTCCGGGAGACGAGGGAAGTCGAGGACGAGAGAAGGAGGGGTCAGATGGCGTTGTCAGACATGCTCAGCGAGTTGGCGCAGCGGGCGAAGGAAGCCGAGGAACGGGCCCGCACGGCGAGCGCTGAGGCGAAGGACAAGGTTCGCCAGCGTGCAGACGAGGCGTCCGATACGGCGCGCCAGAAGGCCGATGAGTTGAGGCAGGGGTCAGACGCTGTGCGGCAGGAGGCCTCTGATCGCTGGGGCCAGGTCCACCGGGACTGGGCGAAGCACGTTGACCAGGTTCACGCCAAGTTCGCGGAGACGAAGGCGAAGCAGGACCGGAAGTGGTCGCAGATGGACGCCGACATGGCGGCTGACGACGCGAGGTCGGCATGTGCCTTCGCTGTCGCGGCGGTCGAAGAGGCGGAATCGGCGACCCTCGACGCGATCCTGGCGCAGATGGAGGCTGACGAGGTCGCCGCGCGCGCGTAACGTCACGGCTGGCACGTCTCGGACCCGCCGGGTGCCCGCCCCGGTGGGTCCGCGTCGAGGGCAGTCATCTTCGCACAAACGTCTGCCCCCACTCCATGGGCCACGCTGGCCGCCAGATCGCCACGGGACAGACGCCGAGCCAGTCGTCGCGAACCTCCGTCCCGTACCCGTTCATCACGAACCTCCTCCTCCGAGTCTGACCATACGCAGTCGGCCAGCAGTCGGGTGGGCCGTTCAGACCCGACCGCCAGAGGTGGGACTGGCCTGCGTCGCAGGTAGTCCCGCCGGACCCGCGCTCTATCGGGAAGAGTTGCAGCGCAAGTGTGGGTACTAGTCCTCTTAACCTGTGGGCACTCGACCTACGAGGGCGCAAACCGTGTGGTCACGGGGTTTTGAGAACACCCCACTCACTCACCAACTCGCTCACTCAACTCACCGAAGGGTGTCGTCAGAACTGAGGCCCCGACATCTCAGAACCCCGTCAGCGCCGGTTGCCAGCAAGGACGTACGCTGTCGACAAGAACTTCGACCTCGCGGGGGAGACGTCGCTCTGAGGGAGCAGCCTCCCATCGGTTCGACGACCGAGGACCATCAAGCTTTGACTTGATGCCGGAGCTCCTTCACAACATCTCGCCTAAAGGCTACCGGAGGTCAGGCGAAGCAGGGCAGAGAGAGGGGGCGCGCACGTGAAACAGGTAGGCGAAGACAAGGACACCATGAAAGGTCAGCCCGCGGACTCAGACGACCTGTTCACGACCGAGACCACCGGACTGCCGGCCGCGTCACCCCCGCAGGTGCTCCGGCTCAACGACGGCGATCGATTCGACCTCCGGATCACGCCTGTGCGCAAGCGCATCGACGACGCGGAGCTGCGGATGCTCGGCTACAACGGATCGATCCCCGGCCCGACCCTGCACGTCGATCAGGGGTCGGAGATCACCGTGCACGTGACGAACGACGGCGACGTCGAGGCGACGGTCCACTGGCACGGCCTGCGGCTCGAGAACCGCTACGACGGCGTCCCCCACGAGACGCAGTCACCGATCCCGATCGGGGGCACGTTCACCTACAAGCTCCAGTTCCCCGACGCCGGCTTCTACTGGTACCACCCGCACATCCGCGAGGACTTCGGGCTGGAGATGGGGCTGTACGGCACGATCATCGTCGAGCCTTCAGAGCCGTCGTACTGGCCTGCGGTCGACCGGCAGCTCAGCATCACGCTGGACGACCTGCTCGTCGAGGACGGCCACATCGCACCGTTCCACCGCTCCGGTCCGAACTACACGGCGATGGGGCGGTTCGGCAACGTGATGCTGATCAACGGCGAGACCACGTTCTCGGGCGAGGCGGCGGTGGGCGAGGTCGTACGCCTCTATCTCGTGAACACCGCGAACACGCGGATCTTCAACTTCGCACTCCCCGGCGCCCGGATGAAGCTGGTCGGCGGCGACAGCGGTCGCTACGAGCGGGAGACCTTCGTCGACGAGGTGATGCTCGCTCCGTCGGAGCGAGCGGTCCTCGACGTGATGTTCGACACCCCGGGGAGGTGCGGCTCGAGCATCGCACACCCGGATCAGGTCTACGACCTCGGCGCGTTCTCGGTCGTAGGGAACGCGACCTGGCCTGCCGGTGCGTCGTTCGACGTGTTGCGCGTCGATCCCCAGCTCACCGCCTGAGCACGAGTCGATCGGCGACGACCTCGAGCGCTCGCCGGACAAGGTGCTCGCCTTCGTGGCCACGATGCCGCTCCTCTACGGGGACGACGTCGCGCCGGCGACGTCCTACGCCTGTCCGATGCACCCGGAGGTCACGTCCTCGGAGCCTGGAACGTGCCCGAAGTGCGGGATGCAGTTGCTCCCCGTTCGGTCCGAGAGCCGACCGCGACCTCTACGCCTGTCCGATGCACCCGGAGGTCACGTCATCGGAGCCGGGAACGTGCCCGAAGTGCGGCATGAAGTTGGTGCCCTCCGAGGCGCTGCCGGCACAGGAGAAGAGCCCCGCTCCTACGCCTGCCCGATGCATCCGGAGGTCACGGCCTCGGAGCCGGGAACGTGCCCGAAGTGCGGCATGAAGCTGGTGCCCTCCGACGCGCTGCCGGCACCGCACGAGGATGCGGTCCACCACGGGCATGAGCAACACGGAGAACAGAGCGACGGACTCGAATGGGAAGACCTGATGCCGGAGATCAACCGAGCCTCGGAGCCCAGCAACATGAGATGGATGCTCATCGACAGAGAGAGCGGGGCCGAGAACGGGGCCATCACGTGGGCGTTCACGGTGGGTGACCGGGTGAAGATCCGGCTCGTGAATGAGATGGAGTCCGATCACCCGATGCACCACCCGTTCCACGTGCACGGAGCGGGACGCTTCCTCGTCCTGTCTCGCGACGGGCGAGGCGGAGTCCAACCTGGTGTGGAAGGACACCGTGCTCGTTCCGCGCGGGACAGACCGTGGACATCCTGCTCGACGTCTCCAATCCAGGACTGTGGATGGCGCACTGCCACATCGCCGAGCACGCTCAGAGCGGGATGATGTTCAGCTTCAACGTGTCCCGGCGCGATCCCGCGGAGGCGACGACGTGACCTCGGAGGGTGCGATCGCCCTCGCTCGACGTCGTCGTGATCGGTGCGAGCCAGGCCGGTCTCGCCATCGGATACCACCTCGCACAAGCGTGGGGTGCGGTTCGTGATCCTGGATGCCGGTTCTGACATCGGGCAGGTGTGGAGATCCCGATGGGACTCGCTCACGCTGTTCACCCCCGGGCAGTACAGCGGTCTCCCGGGGATGGCGTTTCCCTCACCGAAGGACACGTATCCATCCAAGGATGACGTCGCCTCCTACCTGCAGTCCTACGTGTCTGCGTTCGACCTTCCGGTGAAGCTCAACGCGAAGGTCACGTCTCTCACCGAACGTGAAGGGAAGTACCTGGTGAGGACCGCGGACGAGGAATTCACCGCGGACCAAGTCGTCGTTGCGACCGGGCCGTTCCAGGTCCCGTTCGTTCCCCCGATCATCCGGGATCTGGACGGCACGGTCTTCCAGATCCATAGCGCCGACTATCGCAACCCGGCGTCAACTCCCTGACGGTGAGGTGCTCGTCGTGGGAGGAGGGAACTCCGGCTTCCAGATCGCCGAAGAACTCGCAGCGACGAGGAAGGTCACCCTCGCCGTCGGCCAGCGCGTTCCCTCCTTGCCCCAGCGTCTCCTCGGCAAGGACCTCTTCTGGTGGTTGTCGGGGGTCGGGTTCATGAAGGTGAGCACCGATTCGCGACTCGGTCGGAAGTTGGCGAAACGCGACGTGCTCATCGGATCGAGCCCGAGGGGACTTCGCCGTTCCGGCGTGACCCTGAGGAAGCGGCTGACGAATCTCGTGGGGCGGCGCGCTCTCTTCGACGATGGAAGCGAGCAAGACATCGACGTGATCGTCTGGGCGACGGGGTATCGATCCGACTTCTCGTGGATCGAGATCCCTGGGATCAAGGAACGCGGATGGCACCATCGTCCACCGACGCGGCGTCACTGACGCTTCGGGACTGTTCTTCATCGGGCTACCCTGGCAGCACACTCGGGGGTCGGCGCTCATCGGGTTCGTGAAGGACGACGCTGCCTTCATCGCCGCCCGCATAGACTCGCGTCTCGAAGATCTCGCAGGACGTGTCGGGACGGATGCTGCGCGAACATAGGAGGGAACAGATGGCGATGGAAGTGGATCCGGTGTGCGGTATGCGCATCGACAGCGAGGAGGCCGCGGGGACCATCGAGCAAGGAGGGAAGACGTACTACTTCTGCTCACAGACCTGCTATGACGCCTTCCAGGCAGATCCAAGCTCGTACGTGACGTGACCGCAAACGGGTTCACCGAGGATGAGGTCGCACAGCGAGCGGGTACGACTCCTGAGCGCATCCGACAGCTCGCCGAGCTGGGAATCCTCGAGCCGGACGACGGAACCTTTCCCCGACGAGATGTGCTGCGGGCCCGCTTCGTCCTCGGTCTCGATGCGATCGGGATCGACGCGAACGCCGTCGCAGATGGACTCGCCTCGGGCGATCTCACACTCGGGTATGTCGAGTTCGGGGGACGCCGTCCACCACGTTCGGACGAGACCTTCGACGAGCTGGGCGACGAGATCGGCATCCCGTACCCCATGCTCGAACGGCTCTATGTCGCCTTCGGACTGCCGCGCCCGGCGCCCGACGAGTACGTGCGAGAGGAAGATCTGCGCCTCCTCAAGATCATCCCGGTGCTCTTCGGTGCCGGGGTGGGCGAAGGAGAGATCCTGCGGCTGGCGCGCGTGTGGGGCGACAGTGCCCGACGGGTCGCGCAGTTCCAGAGCCACTACCTCCACCATTCGATCGAGGAGCCGTTCCGTCGACGCGGCCTCCGCGACAACGAGGCGTTCGAGGCGGCGCTCAGGGAGGTCAGCGTGCGTGCGGGTCGCTCCGGCGAAGACCTCTTGGGCTGGCTTTTCAGACGTCACTCGGAAGTCTTCGAGACCGAGCACCTCTTCGATCACGTCGAGACCGCGCTGGAGGACGCCGGCGTGCATCGCAGGGAGCCCCGGCAGGTTGAGGCATGCGCGTTCGCGGATCTCTCCGGCTACACGAGGCTGACCGAGGAGGCCGGCGACGAGGTCGCTGCGCAGGTCTCCGTGAAGCTCGCCGAGTTGGTCAATGAGGTCGCGTCGCTCCACGCGGGCGCCGTCGTCAAGATGCTTGGCGATGGGGTGCTGTTCCACTTCAAGGTGCCGCAGGACGCGGTGCTCGCGTCGCTCGAGATCCTGGACCGCGTCCGGCCGGCCGGTCTACCGCCGGCGCACGTCGGCGTCAACGCGGGGCCGATGATCTACGAGGAGGGCGACTACTTCGGCCGCACGGTCAACATCGCGGCCCGCATCGCGTCGCAGGCGGGACCGGATCAGGTGTACCTCGGGGAAGACGTTCTGCATCACATCGAGCCGATCGGGTTCCGGGTTGTCGAAGTGGGAGCGTTCGAGCTCAAGGGCGTCGAGAAGCCGATCACGCTGTATGAGGCCATACGTGACGACTCCTAACGCTCGACCACCGATGCCCCGGGAGGAGAAGTGGTCGATGCGTGCAGCGATCTCTGGGGGTGTAGTCGTTGGCGTGCTCCAGGCCGCATCGCCGCTCGCGTTCTGGTGGCTCGATCCGGCGACCGTGTACGCCGTGGGACTTGCCGTGATCGCCCCGGTCTATGTCGGCTTCGCGGTGGCCGACGGACGGGTGAGGATCATCGTCGTCGAGTGCGTTGTCGCGATGGCATTCGTAGTGGTCGCCACCGTGGGCATCACCGGCCCGGCGTGGCTCCTTGCGTTTGGGTTCGCAGCCCATGGGGTCAAGGACGCTTGGCAGCAGCGCAGCGAATACGTGTACGGCACGAGGTGGTGGCCACCGTTCTGCGCCGCCATCGACTGGGTCGTTGCTGTCGTCATCGCCGTTGAGATCGTCACAGGGGTTCACTTCCATCCCTAGCCGGGAGGACAAAGGCATTGAAGGCGATCGTTCAGATCAGATACGGCGCACCGAAGGTCTTGGAGCTCCGCTGGCGGTAAGGAGGAAGTTCCGATGAAGGCGATAGTCCAGGATCGGTACGGCGAGGCCGACGTCTTGCACCTCGAGGACATCGACCCCCCGACGGTCGGCAGCGGTGAGGTGTTGCTGAGCGTGCAGGCGGCCAGCCTCTTCGCGGGGGACTGGCACTACATGGCCGGGATGCCGCTCGCGTTCCGTCCGGCGAGCGGTCTCACGAAGCCAAAGATCCGGGTGCGGGGCCGGGACGTCGCGGGTCGTGTCGAGGCGGTAGGTCCAGACGTCAGCACGTTCCACATCGGAGACGCCGTCTACGGGATCTGCAACGGCGCGTTCGCGGAGTTCGCGACCGCCACGGTCAAGAAGCTGGCTCCGAAGCCGGCGAACCTCACGTTCGAAGAGGCGGCCACCGTCCCGATCACGGGCACGACCGCTCTCCAGGCGGTCCGGGATCACGGGAAGGTTCAAGCCGAACAGACGGTGCTCGTCATCGGTGCCGCGGGAGGTGTCGGATCGTTCGCGGTCCAGATCGCGAAGGCGTTCGGAGCGGTCGTGACCGGCGTATGCAGCACGACACAGATCGACGCGGTGCGATCGATCGGAGCCGACGCCGTCATCGACTACACCCGCGAGGACTTCGCCGAGTCTGGAACCCGATACGACGTGATCCTCGACACGGGTGGGAACCGCAAGCTGTCGGCTCTGCGGCGTGGACTCGCGCCTCGAGGGACGCTTGTCATCGTCGGAGGCGAAGGCGGCAAGGGCAGGTTCCTCGGCGGCTTCGCTCGAGGGACGTTCCGAGCGCCCCTACTGTCGTTGTTCACGAGTCAGACGATGAAGGGGTTCGTCGCCAAGGAGAACGCCGGTGACCTCGTGGCCCTGAAGGACCTCATCGAAGCCGGCAAGGTCAAGCCCTTGATCGACAGGACGTTCCCTCTGGCCGACGTCCCTGAAGCGATGCGGTACCTCCTGGAGGGGCGCGGCAGGAAGGGAAAGATCGTCATCACCATCTGATCGACGGACGCTCCCAATTTGCCCGCGCAGAAACAGAGAACGGCCTCTGACCTGCTGTGGCTACTACCCCTCTTAACCTGTGGGTGCTCACCGAATCCTGTTCCGTATGCCCTGGTCAGCGAGTTCTGAGAAACACCCACCAACCAACCGACTCACGACCGACCGACCGACTCACACTCCGACCAACACACACCGACCGACGGACTCCCAACCACCGACCGACCAACCGACCGACCGAATTCCCTCACTCACCATGAGGCCGTCTGACGACGGCGGATGCGAAAGTCGAGATCTCGGTCGCGTTGACCCACATCCCCGTCACCCACGGGCGCCGCCACAAGGCACAGTCGCCGTACGAGATCGGCACGACGGCGGCTTGTTCTCCGATCCACTTCTGTTCGAATGCCCGGTACGTCCGGAGGCGCTCGTCCTCGTCGCGGAGCGACGCCGCTCGGGCCAGCAACTCCTCGAGCTCTTCGTCGCGGTAGAAATCGTCCGAGAAGAACAGTTCGAGGAAGCCGCGGGCCGTATCGGGGAGCTCCTCTCCCCACGACCAGATGAAGGCGTGGGCCTGGTCTCCGATCGCCGCCACCAGATCGGGATCGGAGGTGGCGGAGACGAGTCGAACTCGAACACCGATCCTCTCCAGCTGGACGGCGACGTCGGCCGCTGCCTCCTCCCACAGGTCGAGACACGCCAGCACGATCTCCCCCAGGCCATGTCCATCGGGGTGGCCCGCTTCGCTCAGGAGGGCGCGGGCGCGATCTGGGTCGTACGCCGGAGCGACGCGATAGGAGTGACCCGGGGTCGTGGGCGGAACCACTCCGCCGGTGGTCGCCACGGTTCCTCCCAGCAGGTTCGCCGGCCCGCGTCGGTCGATCGCGTGTGCGAGGGCACGGCGGATACGTGCGTCGTCGAGCGGCGCGCGCCTCGCGATGAAGCCGAGGAACCAGGTGAACTGCCCGGGCGAGCGCTGGATGACGGTCTCGTCGTCGGCGACGACGCGGAAAGTGAGCGCCTCTTGGAGGACGTCGTACGCGCCGCCCCGCCACCGGTCGGCGGCGACCACCGCGGAGGCTTCGAGCTTGAGCCTCACCTCGCCGACGTTCCCGCGAGCCCCGTACCAGCTCGGGGATGCCGCGAGCGCGACGCTGTCCTCGTCGCGGTCCGTGAGCACGAACGGCCCGCTCCCGACGAGCGGGACCGAACGGTGCCAGTCCCGTCCGTCCCGCTCGTAGGCGTGCCGCGGCCAGGCGAACAGCGGCGGCTGCGCGAGGAGGTACAGGAAGTCGTTCCGCGGGTCGCGCAGCTGGATCTCGAGCGTGCGCTCGTCGATGGCGTTCGCCTCTAAGCCCTCCAGCCAGGAGGCGGTGGCCACGTCGTCCTCGACCATCTGGGCGAAGGTGAACGCGAAATCGTCCGCCGTGAGGGGCGCGCCATCGCTCCACGCGGCGTCGCGGCGAAGGGTGAACCGATACGAACCTCCGTCGTCCGTGACGGTGAAACCCTCGGCCAGATCGGGTTCGAGGTCGTGGTCGCGTCCGATCGCGAGCAGACCACGGAAGAGGTTGCGCGTGACCTGGAAGGCGGGATCGGTCAAGCTGAGCCCCGGTGCCACCGCTCTGTCCCACGCCGTCGGCATCGCCCAGGTGAGGGTTTCGCTCGGCTCTAGCCGGACGGGCGCGGGGGCGGGTCGGGCGAACGCCTCGGTGAACACCTCGTTCGCAGCGTGGAAGTCGAACGCGAGGTGGTGGGTAAGCGCGATCTTGAGCAGCGTCGGGCGGACAGAGGCCTCGTCCCCGGTCCGCTCCATGAAGCTGAGGCCCCGGCGGTACAGCCCGATCGCCTCGTCGTCAGCGTAGACCGCTCGGGCCGCGTCCCCTGCCTTCACCAAGTACTCGACCGCGCGCTCGGGCTCGTCCGCCTCGGCGAAGTGATGGGCGAGGAGCCCGTACACCTCCGCCGGAGAGTCACGGTGGAGGTCCACGAGAGCCTCGCCGACACGCACGTGCAGCTCGCGCCGGCGAGACTCGACGAGCATGCCATAGGCGACGTCCCGCACGAGCCCGTGCCGGAACCGGTACTCGGGCGCGGCTCCACTGCGCTCCTTGACGACGAGCTGGAGCCATTGGAGCTCCGAGAGCGTGGGCAGGACGCGCGGCCCGGGAAGGAGCCTCTCGAGGAGGGGGAGGCCGAAGGAGCGTCCGATCACGGCGGCGGTGGTGACCAGATCACGTGCATCGGCGTCGAGCCGGTCGAGCCGCGCCTGCAGCGCCTCCTGGAGCGCGGCAGGGATGGAGGCCTCGCCGATGAGCACGACGCGGCCGTTCTCTCGCCCGAGCGCGCCGCGCTCGCGAAGATCCCGGATCGCCTCACCGACGAAGTAGGGGTTGCCACCCGTGCGCTCGGCGAGGAGCAGCGCGAGCTCCTCCGGTAGCTCGCCTCCCACGTCCGCTTCCGCGAGGGCCCGCGCGTCCACTTCCGGAAGTGGCTCCAGCTCGAGCTCGAAGAACAGACCCCGGAAGCGCCTGCGGGCACGGTCCACGAGGTGCCAGGCAGGGTGATCGGGGTCACTGCGATGAACGAGCAGGAAGGCGATCTGATCCTGCTCGGCGGCTGGAAGCAGCCTGTCGAGCAGCGAGAGCGTGGCGTCGTCCGACCAGTGGAGATCCTCGAGCACCAGACACAGCGGCCGTTCCTGCGCGATCGCGCGGACGAGCCGGTAGAGCCAGTCGAAGGTCTGGTGGTGGATCGCCTCGGGTGCGAGATCGCGCATCCGCTGCTCGCCTTCCGGTTCGATCGCTAGACCGAGGAGGTTGGCGAGGAGGGGATAGGCCTCACCTCCCTCCTCGGCGAGCGAGCGGGTGAGTTCGGCTCGGAGCTCGAGGCGAGTGCGCGCCTCGGGATCGGACATCCCCAGATCGAGCCAGCCTCGAAGGATCTCGCGGATGGGCCAGTAGGCGATCGTCTCGGCGTAGGAGACGGCGTGACCGGCGAGGAAGCGCACCCGACGGTCGAAGCGCTCCTGGACCTCGGCAACGAGGCGCGACTTTCCGATCCCCGGTTCCCCGGTGATGGAGATGATCGCGCCCCTTCCCTCGATCAGTCCGTCGAACGCTTCGCTCAGCGCCGCGAGCTCCTCCTCGCGCCCGACGAGTGGCGGTTCTGGCTGTTCGGCGGTCTGCTCGCGGATCCTGTCACGCGGAAGGCGGCCACCGGCTCGCTCTTCCCCTTCAGCTCCAGATCACCCAGCGCCTCGAGCGCGAACGAACCCTGGACCTGGCCCGCCGTCGCCGGTCCCACGACGAGGTCTCCGAGCGCTTGCAGGCGCGCCGCCACATTGACCGTGTCGCCGAGCGCGTTGTAGAGGACATCGGGCGGCGCGTCGCCGGCCGGGACCACGACCGGTCCCGTGTTGACGCCGACCCGCACGCCGAGTTCGATCCCGTAAGCGGGCGCGACTTCCGCGGCGTATCCGTCGAGCGCTTCACTGATCGCGAGCGCGGCGCGGACGGCGCGCTCGGAGTCGTCCTCGTGCGCGATGGGCACACCGAAGAGGGCTAGGACCCCGTCGCCGGTCAGCTGCGCGACCGTACCGCCGAAGCGCTCGACCTCCTCGCGCATCACCCGAACGATGTCGTCGAACAGGTATTTCGACCGATCGGGGCCGATCGTCTCGGCGATCGACGTTGAGCCGACGACGTCGGCGACGAGCACCGAGACGATCCGCCGCTCTCCGGCGGGCACGGACATGGCCCAGTTATACGCCGCGGTGGGACGAGCGGGAAAGCACGCCCAGAGGTCCGGGTGCGCCAGCATCCGCTCGAAGCCTCCGAAGACATCAGGGTGCTGTCGCTGCTCGCAGAGCTCAAACTGGTCAAAGCCAGCTCAACTGGTCAAGGCCAAGGACGGTCGGCGCCCGCGCCGACTGGATCTCCGTGCTGGTCGAGCCAGTTGCAACGTGCTTAGGGTCCTGACCAGCTGTGGGTACTGGCTCCCTTAACCTGTGGGTACTCCTCGAGATGCGCCGGAAACCGTGTGGTGAGAGAGTTCTGAGAACACCCCACCACCGCTCGCTCACTCACTCACCACTCACTCAACTCACTCACTGACTGACGGACCCACCCGCCAGTCGAGTCGATGCGCGAACCGTCTGATTCCGCGCGCTCAAAGCTCGCGGAGCGATCCTGCGATCCGCTCGGCGATGGTGAGCACGAGCAGATGGGTGTTGGCACGGGGGATCGTGGGCATGATCGAGGCGTCGGCGACGTAGACGTTGTCGGATCCATGCAAGCGTCCGGTCGCATCGACGACGGCATCCAGGTCGCTCACCGGACCCATCTTGCATGTCCCGACCGGATGCCAGTATCCGCCGACCGACCTCTTCATGTACTCCGTGATCTCATCATCGCCGGCGATCTCACCCGGCACGAGCTCGCCATCGAGCAGCCCCTCCATCGCGCCAGTGCGGGCAATGCGCTGAGCGAGCCGGATGCCGTCCAGCAGGGTTGCCGTGTCATGGCCGGCTGCATCCGTGAGGAAGCCGTGGTCGACGATGGGAAGGACGTCGGGATCACTCGAGCCGATTCGCACACTTCCGCGTGAGGCCGGCTTCATGGCATGGATGTACAGATGGGCCATCGGGTCCCCGGGCGATCGATCGGATTCGTTCGAAAGGGGTCGGCGCAGGCGCATCATCACGTGGAGGTCCCAGCTGCTCGACGGACAGGTCTTGCTTCGGGCCTTGATCAACGTTTGGGCACGAGCCGGACGGCCAGCTAGGTGCTCCTCGGAACGCGTGAGAAGCGCTGCGGTCGGTTGGCACACCACCTCGACCCTGGGATGGTCGATCAGATTTCGCCCCACGCCCGGCAGGTTGATTCGGATGTCGACCGAGACGCTGGCGAGGTCTTCCGCGGGCCCGACGCCGCTTCGGAGCAGGATCGCCGGGGAGCCGTAAGAGCCTGCTGCCAGCACGAAGAGGTCGGACGAGATCTCGAGCTCTTTCGCTTTGGCACGGACGACTACTGCAACAGCCCGCTCACCGCCGAACCGCAACCTATCCACGAGCGCGTCCGGCACGATCCTGAGGTTCGGCCGTTCCCGCGCCTGATCGAGATAGGCAAACGCCGCGTTCCAGCGGATGTCACCGACGGCGTTGACCTTGATCGGCGCGGCACCTTCGAGCGTGCGGGGGTCGTCGAAGTCGTCAAGCAACGGGAGGCCGGCTTCCGCGGCAGCGTCGAGTCCTGCCCGCATGAACGGCTCGAGGTCCTGTACTCGTGAGGGGCGGGCACGAAGCATCACCTCGCACCGACGTCGGTAGGGTTCGAGCGCTGCATAGAGCCATCCTGGATCGCCTGCCGAGGCCCACTCGTCGAAGTCAACTGGCGATCCCCAAGCGATGAAGCAGCCGTTATGCGACGAGCACCCGCCGATGACCTTGGCCCGCCAGGAGGACCATCCCCCTGCGAGACCCCAATCGTGGGACGTGGCCAGCTCGTTGGCGTAGAGAAGATCGTGAGGCCAGCGGCCCTCCGCGTAAGGCCCGTAGTCCTTGCCGGCCTCGACCAGGCACACGGACCGCCCCGGATCTTCGCTCAGCCGCGAAGCCAGCACGCACCCGGCGGGCCCACCTCCGAGGACGACCACGTCATATCCGGCATGGCGGGATGTCATGGATACCTACGTGGTCGCAGTTTGAGACGGGTCGCTCGGCGCCACTGCGTAGATGTGCCACTCATCCGGAACGCCCTTCAATCGATGCAGACCGCGATTGTCGAACCGCAGTCCCGACCCCACGACGAGGTCCTTGACCGTGCTCGAGACGAGCACCTCCCCGGCGCCGGCGAGTGCCGCTACGCGAGCCCCGATGTGCACGGCGATCCCGCCGAGGTCACCTGACAGAAGCTCGACCTCTCCCGTGTGGCAACCGGCCCGGATCTCTATCCCGAGGTTCCGTACGGCCCCAGCGATGGACTGCGCGCAGCCAACCGCTCGGGCAGGTCCGTCGAATGTCGCCAGGAACCCGTCGCCGGTCGTCTTTATCTCGACTCCCCGGAACCGGGTGAGCTCCGTGCGCACCCGCTCGTCGTGCGCCCGAAGGAGCTCCTTCCATCGCGCATCCCCGAGTTCGGCCGCCTTCTTGGTCGAATCCACGATGTCCGTGAACAGGACCGTCGCGAGCACGCGGTCGAGCTGGGGACCTCGGCGGACCCCCGTTAGGAACTCCTCGATCTCGTCGAGCACCGCGTCCTGATCGCCCACCCACGGCAGGTGGTCGTCGCCGTCGAGCAGAACGAGCTTCGCGGCCGGGATGTGCTCCGAGAGATACGTCGCCTCCTCCGTGTCAACGATCTTGTCGCCCATCCGATGCAAGATCAGCGTCGGCACACGGATCGCCGGCAGGATCGGGCGCGCGTCGATCTCGGCATTCATTCGGGCCAGGGTCAGTGCGGCCTGCGGGCTCGCACTCTGTACCAAATATGAGGACCAGAAGCGCATGAAGCGCTCGTCGTGGGCGACACTCGGCGCGCGAGCCGCGCGCCCGACTGGTCCGCCCCAGCCATCCTCGATTTCCCGCAGCGACGCTTCGAGTAGCCTCGGGGGACTGACCCCAGGGATAGTCGGGCGCTCGCTGCCGTCGTGCGTAACTCCCGTACATGATGAGCGCCGACGTTCGATCGGGATAGGTCGCGGCGAACAGCCCGCACATCGAACCCCCTTCGGAAACACCGAGGAGCGCCGTTCGCTGAGAACCAACCGCGTCCAAGACCGCCCGGACGTCGTCCATCCGCTGTTCGAGGCTCGGGAGCGCCTCATCGCTGACACGATCGGAAAGGCCCGTGCCCCGCTTGTCGAACAGGATGAGGCGGGCGAAGGACGCAAGACGCGTGAGGAACCGTGCATACAGGGGTTCTTCCCAGTTCAACTCGACGTTGGAAACCCAACCCGGCACGTAGACGAGATCGGGCGGGCCAGTCCCAACCACCTGATAGGCGATATGAACTTCGCCACTCCTTGCGAACCGCGTCTCCGGCCCTGGCACTCCGCCTCCTCGGTGGAGAGCGTAGACGCCCGCACGGTCCCTGGAGGAGTCATAGGGGTCCGAGAGCCCCCAGAAAGGGCCTCTGACCTGCTGTGGGTACTACCCCTCTTAACCTGTGGGTGCTCCCTCTATGGTGGCTCGCTCCTGCAGGTCAGCGAGTTCTGAGAACACCTCACCGACCGACCGACCAAGGGGTGTTCGGTCGACCAACTATCAACGAGTCACATCTTGGCCTCCTGCCTCGTCCGTCGCGGCCTGCCGCTGTCGACCTACCTTGGCCGCATGGAGCAGTGCATTGATCACCCTTACTCCGAACGAGCCTGGCTCGACCTTCTCTCTGGCGAGACCGCGGGCAGATAGCTCTCAAGACTTCAGGGGCGCCGCGGGCTCGCGTGTTCTAGTCGCCGTGGGTCCGCCCGCGGCGACGCTGCATGACCGCGCGGAATGGGATGAGCAGATAGAGCGCGATCCCCAGGTAGAGGAGGACCGCGAGCCGGGGCGCGAGCAGGCCGATCGCGATCGCAGCCGCGTAGAACCCGAGACTGGGCGTCAGCTTCTTGGTGACCTCCCTCACCTCGTCTTGGGGATGCTCGCCTGAGAGCATCCCTTCGCTGACCGCGTGCCGCCACACGACGCTCGTCATGGCCGACATCGCGAGCAGGTTGACCCCGTAGATCGTGACCGCGATCCGCTCGGGCCCGAAATCCCCCATGAACTCCGCGAGCATCTTCGTGGGGAACGGGAGCACCGAGACGAAGAAGAGCAGAAGAAGGTTGAGCCGCAGCAGGACCGAGTCCACCCGCTCGAGGTGGTTCGTGATCGTCGAATGCGCGATCCAGACCGCACCGATCGATGCGAAGCTCACGAGGTAGGCCGAATAGAGAGGCCACTGATCGAGGAGCGCATGACCAACCCCGCTGCCCGTGTCGGGGACGGCGAGATCCAGCACCAGCAGCGTGATCGCGATCGCGAAGACACCGTCGCTGAAGGCCTCCATCCGGCCGGGCCGGAGCCACCGTCGATCGTTCTTGGGCGACGAGTCGCTGCTCACGTGCCGAGGATAGCGGCACTCGATCGTTGATAAGCCTCTGAATCGTCTTGGGTGAGAGCCCCTGACTCGCTGTGGGTACTGCCTTCCCTAACCTGTGGGCACTTCGAAGAACGACGGCGATTCCGTGTGGTCAGGGAGTTCTGAAGACACCCCACTCACTCACCGACCGACCGACCCAATCACTGACCACCCGGAAGCACAGAGAGCGCTAGTTGATGCCTTCGACGGTGGAGGGTCGCCACGGCTCGTGCTCGTGCGCGAGCCAGACCAGCTCGGGGTCGAGCGCGCGCACCAGCAGCTGGCCTTCGGTGTGCGGCTCGTCGAGCTCGCCGAACCAGACCGCCATGTCGCCGCCGATGACGACCGGCCGCTCGCCGGTCTCGACGACGACCACCTGCGTGCCGGGCGTGTGGCCCGGTGCCGGAACGAGCCGGAGCCCGGGAAGCAGCTCGAGCTCGCCGTCGACCGGCACGTACCGGACGCCCGGGGCCTCGACCCACTCGCGGATGGTGTAGTCGTCCTCGCTGCGCGCGTCGGCGAGCTCCCGACGCTGGACGTAGATCGGCCTGCCGGCGAAGAGGTGGTTGCCGCCGCAGTGGTCGAAGTGCAGGTGCGTGTTGACGACGATGTCGATGCCGGCGATGTCGAGGTCCTGCTCGCTCAGTGGACGGAGGCGGGGATCGAGGTCGGCCACCGCCGGGTGAAGCTCCGTCATGCCGGTGTCGACCAGCACCCGCGCCTCGGGATGGTCGATGACGTGCACGTAGACCGGCATCCGCTCGCCCTCGACGTGCAGGTCGGCAACGAAGACCGGGGTGATGGTGATCGAGGCGGAGGCGTTCATCGTGCACCGCGACGGGTCACCCGCGCGATCGCTGCGCGCTCGATCGCGTCGAGCCAACCGGGCACCCCGTCCATGAACCCGTCGCGGATCTCTTCCGATTCCAGGTCGGACATATGGATCGTGACGAGGGTCTTGCCATCGCGATCGTGGAGCGTGACCGTCTCCGTGAACTCGACCGTCCGACCCCATTGTCCGATGAACATCGAGGACCGGTAGGACAGACGATGTGGGCGGTCGACCTCCGTGAAGACGCTGCGGCTCCGGTCCGGATCGCCCGTTCGATCGGTAGCTCCGAACACGAAGGTCCAGGCGCCGCCGACGCGGAGGTCGATCTCCCACTCCCACAGCTCCCATCCGGGCACCTGGCCGACGAAGATCTCGGGCTGCGACTCCGGGTCGACGATCGTGTCGAAGACCACCTCCGGCGGCGCATCGATCAGCCGTTCGAGCGTGAGGTCGTTTGTCATCGCGAGCCTTCCTTCCTCTTGTCGATGACCGCCTCGAGCCGGTCGAGCCGCCGCTCCCATCGGGAGCGATGGCGGTCGATCCACGCGGTCGCGTCCTCCAGCTGCGCCGGACCCAGCCGGCATTCGCGCGTTCGGCCCCTCTTCTCCGAGGTCACGAGGTCCGCCTCCTCCAGGATGCGCACGTGCTTCAACGCGCCGGGGAGCGAGATCCTCGCCGGCGCGGCGAGCTCGCTCACCGTGGCGGGACCGAGCGACAGCCGCTCGAGCATGGCCCGACGCGTCGGATCGGAGAGCGCCGAGAACGTGCGATCGAGCGTCCCAGAGTTAACCATTCGGTTCACTATACGCGTGGAGAGGGTCCCGTGTCGACTCGAGGGCCTGTCTGGGGTGCATCCGGGGGTCGCGATCCCATGAAATGCAGCGCCGGTACTACGTGCGGACCAGGAACCGGAGGATGGTGACGTCTCGCGACCGCGAGCTACTGACCGGCTCCAGGTCGATCCTGGGAAGGCCCGGGGGGGAGAAGCGGATGCCGTCGCCGAGCAGCACCGGCATCACATACACCAAGATCTCGTCGACGAGCCCCCGCCGCAGGCACTGGCCGGCCACGTCGGCGCCGAGGATCTCCAGGTTCTTCCCGCCCGCAGCGTCCAGTGCCGTGGCGACCGCTTCCCCGATATCACCGGTGAGGAACGTGACCTCCGGATCCGGCGGGTCCGGTGGCTCGTGGGTCAGGACGAAGAGGGGTCCGGAGAAGGGGTAGTCGACGCTGCCTGGCTCGCCGGCCCCCATCCTCTTGCCCACCTCGTGGGTCCGCCGGCCGATGAGCATGGCACCGGTAGCAGCCGCGATCTCCTGGAGATCGTCCGGCGCCACGAAGTCGGCGAGAGGGCGACCTGCGCCCCAGTCCATCGTGTGGCCGGGACCGGCGATGAAGCCATCGAGCGACATCGACCTGTTCACGACCACCTTTCCAGTGCTCGTATCGCTCACCCTGTTCCTCCAGAAAGCTTGGATGTTCCCGTGATCCGTTCCGGCGCCTCTTCGGCCGCCATGCTCGTCATCCTCTAGCGGTCTGCTCCTTGGGGCAGTACGTCTGACTTGCAGAGTAGGTCCCGAACTCTCGTCGAGCATCAGAACGTAGGGTGCGAGATCCATGAGAAGGCATCCTTGCTATCCCGTGTGGTCAGAGAGTTCTGAGAACACCCCACCTTGTGATGTCTCGCGACAACCTGCGAACCAACCAACGAACGAACGAACCAACGAACGAACAGACGAACCACGCAACTGGGCAACCAACTGCCTCGATCGATCAGGGCAGATCTCCTGCTACGTCATCGCGTTGACACGGAGGTCGCGCGCGCGGCCCTCGTGGACCTGACGCGACGTGAAGCCCTTCGTCAGTAGCCAACCCGCGAACACCATCTCTTCGACAGCGATCGGCATGGCGAGGAGCATCCAGGGCGAGCCAAGACCTGTATCGACACCGAGGATGCCGAGCACCCCGTAGAGGAATAGCAAGCCTCCTCCGACGAGTCCCCAGAGCGACAACCAACCGGGGACGAGCCGAGACCGATACAGCACGTAGTTGAGCGTGACCGCGCCGAGGCCGGCGAAGATCAACGTCCCGATCATGATCGACCAGTCTCGCAACGCCATCATCGCAGCACCGAGAAGAGCGAGTTGTGAGACATCGGCCGACCCGGCAGCATCACTCTGGCTCACTCGCAACATCGCGAGGATGCCGACGACCGACGCGACGTAGAACACGTTCTCGAAAGCCCGCAGTCCCACATAGCCGGCAGCCAACCCCTCGGCGTGCCTCCTGAGGATCGGGAACAGGAGGATCGCGGTCGCGAATGCGGACGTCGCAGCGATCAAGAAGAGCAGCGCAGCCGTGATGACCTGCCCCTCGCGGGCGGCGACGGTCGTGAGGTAGTCCGATCCATCAAGGACGGAGCCCAGGGCAACCGAGCCCAGGATGGATGCAACGGTTGCCACGATGAACAGTATGCCGACGATCCTTGCTGTCCTTCTGTCCGGATCCATCTCCTTCGCCCCCACTCATCCTTGGAACCCTTGAGGTCGGATCCGGGTTGCGTTGCCCGCGCGCTCGCGCACGACCGAGGACCGCGGTTCGAACACCACGACCGGGGTCTCCGTCGATCGGCTCGCCGCATATGCGTCGAGGTCCACATCGACGGACGCCCATCGGGCCCACAGCCGCTCGCGCTCCTCGCCGGCAGCGGCGCGTGAGCGGACCGGGCGCGGCTGCTCGTCTGCGAGTCGGATGACAGCGTCTGGATGCGCCTCGAGGTTGAGCCACCACGCCGGATGACCCTCATCCCAGCCGTTCATCGCGAGCGTGATGAGGTTCGAGCCGTCGGCGAGGTATCCAACGATGACGCTGCGCTCCTTGCCCGACTTCCGTCCGACGGTCGTGAGGTGCAGTGCGCCCCAGCCCCGCTTGCTCGCCGTGGTCCAGAGGAAGCGACCGCGACTGAGTCGGTAGAGGCCGCGATGCAGACGCCAGAACGTGTGCACGAACCAGCGTGGCGGCATCTTCGGCGATCGCGTGTCCACGTCGTTCATGGTGTGACCTCCCACACCCAACCAACCAGCGATCCGCGACCCGGGAGGAGGGTCCCTGGCCCGTCATCTCAGGGCCGGATGGTCGGCTTGCCTCCTGACGTCCGAGCACACTCCCATCCGGCCATCCGATGAAGGCTTACCCTGGGAGGGTGCGCGCTGCGAGGGGCCGTTCCGGGTCGTGGCAAGCCGCCACTGGCACGCGAACTCGGGACTCATCACGATGACCAGCGGGATCGTGCTGCTGGATGCGGGAGCGGGACATCCAGAAGGCCGAACAGATGGGGGCGATGTAGCCATCGAGTTGGGGTCCCTGGGGCGAGATGGCTCCAGGGGTTCCCCAGCCGGTTCGAGCGCAACTAGGGTGGGGTCTGGGAGGACGCGGCATCCATGAGCATGAGCAAGGTCGCCCATCCGAGCGTCGAGGAGCGGCAGGCGCTGGGTAAGGCCGCGCGGAACACGACACCGCTCTCGAGTCACGTCGGATGGACGCCGGCTCCGGATCGTCCCGACCCCGTCGCCATGCTCGAGGACCAGAACGCCACGCGTGAGCCAGACCTCGTGCCCGTGCGTCACGGGCGGATGCTGGTCTCGCCGTTCACCTTCTACCGGGGGGCGGCCAAGATCATGGCCGCCGACCTCAAGGACACGCCGCGGGCCGGGCTGACCGTTCAGCTGTGCGGCGATGCCCACCTGTCCAACTTCGGCGTGTTCGCATCCCCCGAGCGAGCCCTGCTCTTCGATCTGAACGATTTCGACGAGACGCTGCCCGGGCCCTTCGAGTACGACGTGAAGCGCATGGCCGCGAGCTTCACGATCGCGGCGAGGAACAACCGCTTCACGAAGGCCGAGGCGCGCGATTCCACGCTCGCGTCGATCCGGGCCTACCGGGAGGCCATGGCGGGGTTCGCACAGATGCGCACGATGGACATCTGGTACGCCCGCCTCTCCGAGCGGGACCTGATGGCAGCGTTGGAGGCAGCTGTGGGCACGCAGAAAGACAAGGCGCAGAAGAAGGAGGCGAAAGGGAGACAGAAGGCAGCCAAGAAGGGTGCTTTGAAGGCCCGCACGCGCGACAGTCTCCACGCGCTCTCCAAGCTCGCCGAGCACGTCGACGGCAACTACCGGATCGCCTCCCAACCACCGATCGTCATCCCCGCACGGGAGTTGACCAAGTCCATCGGCATGTCGCCCGATGAGCTCCGAGACGTGATCCATGCGCAGTTCCGCTCCTACCGGGCGACGCTGCAGGACGACCGCCGCCGCCTACTCGAGCGCTTCGAGATCATCGACATGGCGCGCAAGGTCGTGGGCGTCGGCAGCGTGGGCACGCGGGCGTTCATCGTCTTGCTCCAAGGACGCGATCAGGACGATCCGCTGTTCCTCCAGGTGAAGGAGGCGACAGCCTCGGTGCTCGAAGACCATCTGCCCAAGAGCCGCTACAAGCAGCCCGGCGAGCGCGTGGTGCAGGGGCAGCGGCTGATGCAGGCCGCGAGCGACATCTACCTGGGCTGGACCAAGGGTGCGGAGGCGAACCGTTGGCTCTACTGGCGTCAGCTGCGTGACATGAAGGCCTCGGCCGACGTCGAGTCGATGAAGCCCTTCGGCCTCACCTTCTACGCCCGCCAATGCGGCTGGACGCTGGCACGTGCGCACGCTCGCTCGGGAGATCCGATCGCGATCGCCGCCTACCTCGGCAAGAGCGATGGCTTCGACGGGTCGATCACCGGTTTCTCCGAGCGCTACGCGGATCAGAACGAGCGCGACTTCGAGGCTTTCGCGGACGCGGTCCGTTCCGGGCGGATCGACGCCATCGAGGGCATCTGACCAGATCGCGACTCCGTCCGGACGTCATCTGATCCATGCAGTCGGGATGCTGTGCTGTGCGGCACATCGACCCCGAGTGCCAAGATGGGAGTGAAGTTCGGGAACGCCCTCGTTGTTCGTGCCGTGGCGTAGGCTCGCAGCGGACAGGGCGACACCGATGACGTGGCATGGGAGGCAGATGTGACCGAACCAGACCGCACCAAGCTTCCGATCCGCCGAGAGAGCTTCCAGGGAGTGGCGAACAGGACCCTGGAGGGTTCGCAGCCCGACTGGAACCTCATCGGGCACCCGGTGCCACCCGAAGGCGCGCCGAACGTCTTGCTCGTCTTGATCGACGACGCCGGGTTCGGCAACCCCAGTACCTTCGGCGGCCCCATCCAGACCCCCAACTACACCCGGATGGCAGAACAAGGTTTGAAGTACAACCGCTTCCACGTCACCGCCCTGTGCTCGCCGACCCGTGCCGCGTTGCTGACCGGTCGTAACAACCACGCCGTGGGGTTCGGCTCCGTCGGTGAGTTCGCGGGCGGGTTCCCGGGCTACTCGGCGACCCTGCCGAGGGACTGCGCGCCGCTGCCCCGCATCCTGCGCGACAACGGCTACAGCACCTCGGCCTACGGCAAGTGGCACCTCACGCCCGATGGGCAGCAGGGACCGGCGGGACCCTTCGACCGCTGGCCGAACGGCTGGGGCTTCGACTACTTCTACGGGTTCCTCGCCGGCGACTCGGGCCAGTGGGACCCGTGCCTCATCGAGAACCAGAAGGTGATCGGGACCCCCGACGGGTTCTACGACGACGAGGACCCGTACTACTTCCCCGACGCGATGGCCGACCGGGCCATCGAGTGGCTCCACGGCGTCCGCGCGCAAGAGGCGGACAAGCCCTTCTTCCTCTACTTCTCCACCGGCTGCAGCCACGCACCGCACCACGTGGGGCAGGCTTGGGCAGAGAAGTACAAGGGCAAGTTCGACCAGGGGTGGGACGCGCTCCGGGAGGAGACGTTCGCGCGCCAGAAGGAGTTGGGCGTCGTGCCAGCCGACGCTGAGCTGACACCGCGCGCTGACGCCTTCCCGGCATGGGACGACGTGCCGGACAAGCTGAAGGCGTTCTACGCGCGCCAGATGGAGGTGTACGCGGGGTTCTCGGAGAACGCCGACCATAACGTCGGGCGCGTGATCGACGCGATCGAAGAGCTCGGGGAGCTGGATGACACGGTGATCATCTGGATCTGGGGCGACAACGGCGCCAGCATGGAGGGCACGGTGACGGGCTCGTTCAACGAGATGACGATGCAGAACGGCATCCCGTTGACCGACGAGATGCAGCTCCAGCTGGCCGAGCGCTTCGGCGGGATGGACAAGTGGGGAGCCCAGATCGATCGATCCGCACTACGGCGCGGCATGGGCCTGGGCGGGGAACACGCCCTTCCAGTGGGGCAAGCAGGTCGGCTCGCATCTGGGTGGCACGCGCAACCCGATGGTCATCCGCTGGCCGGCGCGGATCTCCGATACCGGAGGATCGCGCTCGCAGTTCGGTCACGTGATCGACGTCGCACCCACGATCCTCGACCTCGCTGGCATCCCGCAGCCGCAGACGGTCGACGGGATCGAGCAGGAACCGATCCACGGCACGTCGATCGCCGACACGTTCGCCGACGCGAACGCGCCCGAGTTCAGGACGCAGCAATACTTCGAAACGATCGGCAACCGGGGCATGTACAAGGACGGCTGGTGGCTCGCGATGAAGACCGAGAGGATCCCATGGGTCATCACACCGGACGCGCTGAAGCCGTACGCGCCGGGAGTGTGGGATCCTGACGCCGGCCCGGCGGAGCTCTACTACCTCCCCGACGACTTCACGCAGGCTCGCGATCTCGCCGCAGAGCACCCCGACAAGGTCCAGGAGCTGAAGGATCTGTTCTGGCAGGAGGCCGAGAAGTACAAGGTGCTGCCGTTGCTCGCCACGCTGTCCACGTTCTTCGGCATCTTGCCGCCGATCGCGGAGAAGACCACCTTCGAGTTCCGCGGCGACGTTCAGAACGTGCTGTCGGGCATGATCCCACGGATCTACAACCGCTCCTACACGATCTCCGCAGATCTCGTGGTGCCCGAAGGGGGTGCCGAGGGCGTGATCGTCGCGGAGTCGGACCACCTCGGAGGTTTCACGCTCTACGTGAAGGACGGGAAGCTCACCCACACCTATTCGATGATGGGTGTCTTCGTGTTCAAGCAGGTCGCGGAGGAGGAGCTGCCGACGGGTGAGATCACCGTCCGCATGGAGTTCGCCGCCGACGAGGCGAAGCCCGCGACCGGCGGTGAGGTGACGCTGTACGTCGATGACCGCCCGGTCGGGAAAGGGCGCATGGATCACACGGTGCCGATCCGGTTCTCCGCGTACGCGGGGATGGACATCGGGCGCGACAACGGTGGCGTGGTCGACCTCGCCTACGAGGACCGGAAACCGTTCGCCTTCACGGGTACGGTGAAGAAGGTCGTGTTCGATCTCAAGCCGCACCTCACGGATCAGGACGAGCTCGACCTGCATGCCGAGGCGCATCGAGGGCAGGCGGCACACAGCCTGTCGGGTTAGGACGAGAGGAGATCTCCATGGCGAAGGAGCCCACGGACGTTCTGATCGGCGGCTACCTGTCGACCGAGGCTGCACACGACGACTACGAGGCCGTCCTGAACAGCGGCGCCGAGATCATGGGCGCCGTCGTGGTGAGCAAGGACCTCGAGGGCAACCTGTCCGTCGAGCAGACCGACCACATGGTCAAGGAGGGGGCGGAGGGACTCGCCGGCGTCGGGTTCGTGGTCGGGTTGTTCGCCCCGCCGCTGCTGGCCGCGACCGCGATCGGCGCGGCGATCGGTGCAGGCGCCGGGAAGGTGTTGCACAAGAAGACCGGCAGCAAGATCGAAGAGGAGGCCGGCAAGACCATCCCCATCGGCGGGGCCGGCCTCATCGTCGCGTACAAGCACGACGAGGCCGACACCATCGAGCCTGCGGTGACGCGTGCGATCAAGAAGGTCGTTGGCGAAGCGGAAGGTCGCCATGTCGAGGCGCTGAAGGGCGCACTCGCGGACGCCCAGCAGAAGATGGCCGAGGAGAGCGCGTAGCTGACGGAAGAGAGAAGGACGGACCGGATCCTGCCATCGGGCGGGGACCGATCCAGGAGCGAAAGGGGTCACGATGGTTGACGAGACGAAGGAACAGATCGAGCAGGAACTCGACGAGATCGAGGCGATGTTCGTGCAGTCGGCCCCGGAGGCTTCGGTGGAGGATGGTGTGCTGACGCTCCACGACGTTTCCCCGTCCACACTCTTCTTCTCGGACCGGCCCAAGCGGGTCGTCGGGCACGTCACCTCGGCGATGTTCGTCGACATGTGGGACGAAGGGCAGAACAGCTTCGCGGAGGATCCGCCGAACGCCGTGCTCGCATTCCTCGAACCGGGTGACGACGTGCCTGAAGACGTCGTGACCGTCATCCGCGATCCGCGGATGGACGGCGCCTCGTTGTCCTACGACGTCGAGGTGCTCGAGGGGACGATGCCGGCACACGCCAAGGGTGGCGTGACGCTCTTCATCGACCCGTTCGGTCGGCCGCTTTCGCCGGTCTCGGCAGCCGGCATCAACCGTCGGAGCCGTCGCCGCGGCCGTCGTTGAGTGGCCTGGACTCGGATCGCTCCCCGAACTGATCGGGGAGCGGTCCGCTCCCGTTGCGGTGGTGCAGTGCAGTTCGGTTGGTGACCGTGGAGGATGAACCTTGGGGCAGGGGATCAGCGAGGTTCTGACGTTCGCGGTCGGCGTGGCGATCAGCCCTGTGCCGATCATCGCTGTGATCCTGATGCTGTTCTCCCAGCGTGCGCGCGTGAATGGGCCTCTGTTCCTGCTCGGCTGGGTGCTCGCCCTGGCGATCGTCAGTACCGTCGCCTACGTCCTCGCCGATCAGGGCGACGTCGCCACGAGCACCGGCGCTTCGGACACGGTCGCGTGGGGGAAGATCGTCGTCGGCGTTCTCTTCCTCCTGCTCGCCGGCCGGCAGTGGCGGAGCAAGCCGGCTCCCGGCAGCGAGCCGGAGATGCCGAAGTGGATGGCGGGCATCGACGCCTTCTCGCCCGCGAAGGCGCTGGCACTCGGCGTGGTGCTCGCCGGCGTGAACCCGAAGAACCTGCTGCTGACGCTCGCTGCCGCGGTGGGTCTCGCCCAACTCGGCGTTTCGACGACCGACGCCGTCGTCTCGCTCCTCGTCTTCGTCGTGGTGGCGAGCCTGACGATCGCCGGCCCCCTCGTCTACTACTTGGTCGGCGGCGCGCATGCGAAGTCCGAGCTCGACTCTTTGAAGAGCTGGCTCGCGGTGCACAACGCGGCCGTGATGGCGGTGCTGTTCGTCGTCTTCGGCGTCGACCTGATCGCCAAGGGCATCCCGCCACTGAGCGGATGAGGAACCAGACGCCCTGAAGAGCGTTGCCTCTTGCTCGTGTCCAAGGGCGAACCGTCGTTCCGCTCAGACAAAGGACGTGGTCGACCCGTCGCGAGGCGAGTCAGGACGAAAGATGCTGTAGCGGAGCTGTGGGTACTGCCGTCCCGACGTCAGGGCCCTGCGGGGCCTCGCTCGTAGAGCTTCATCGCCCAGCGGAAGCCGACGAGTCCGATCAACGCGCACCAGACGACGCTGAGCAGCGCGCTGTTGCCGATGGCCGTCCCCATCAGGAGTCCGCGCAACGTCTCGATGAAGGGCGTGAACGGCTGATATTCGGCGAACCAGCGGATCCCCGGCGGCATCGAGTCAACGGGGACGAAACCGCTGCTGAGGAACGGCAACAGGATCAGCGGCATCGGGAGGTTGCTCGCAGCCTCCACGCTCTTGGGGGCGAGACCGAGGGCCACCGACAGCCAGGTGATTGCGAGCGTGATCATCAGCAGGACGCCGACCGCCGCGATCCACTCGACCACGTCGGCGTTGGCGTGGAAGCCGACCACCACCGCGACGCCGACCACGACCACCAACCCGGCCATCGTCTGGATCGTGCTGCCCAAGACATGTCCGACCAGGACCGACGCACGAGCGATCCCCATCACGCGGAACCTGGCGATGATCCCTTCGTGCATGTCCATCGCGGCCGAGATCGCGGTGCCTTGCGCCGCGCCCGCGATCGCGATCAGGAGGATCGCGGGGGTCACGTACTCGACGTACGCCGCGCGGCCGCCAGAGGCGCCGCCGAGCCCGGCCCCGAGGGTGCCGCCGAAGACGTAGACGAACAGCAACAGCAGGATGACCGGGATCCCGATGACGAGGAGCGAGACCGACGGGTAGCGGATCATGTGCCGGAAGTTGCGGCCCAGCATCGTGCGCGAATCTCTGATCACGTACGGATGGGCGCTCATACGTGTGCTCCCTCCTCCTCGTGGGATCCGGTCAGCGCGAGGAAAACCTCGTCGAGGTCCGGCGTGTGCACCGAGACGCGCTCGGCCTCGAGGGAGGCGTCCCGCAGCCGATCGAGGACGTCGTGCAGCGAATCGGCACGTCCATCGCTCGGGATCTGCAGGGTCAGCGCCTCGTCGTCACGAACGGCTGCAGCGAACGCCGAGGCTGCCGACCCGAGGGCGCGCGCGTCGGCGAACTCGACGCGGATGGATCCACCGGGGATCATCCGCTTGAGCTCGGCGGGAGTGCCCTCGGCGATCAGCCGTCCGCGATCGAGCACGGCGACCCGGTCGGCGAGCTGGTCGGCCTCCTCCAGGTAGTGCGTGGTCAGGAAGATCGTGACGCCGTGGTCCACGAGGTCACGGACGATCCGCCACACGGCGCGGCGGCTCCGCGGATCGAGCCCGGTCGTCGGTTCGTCGAGGAAGATGATTCGTGGATCGCCGACCAGGGTCATCGCGAGATCGAGTCGGCGACGCATGCCGCCGGAGTAGGTGGCGGCCGGCTTCCGAGCCGCCTCGACGAGGTCGAACCGGTCGAGCAGTTCCGCGATCCGCCGTTCGCCCTCCGCCTTTTCGATGTGACACAGGTTGGCCATGAGCGCCAGGTTCTCCTCACCGGTCAGGAGCGTGTCCACCGCGGAGAACTGGCCGGTGACCCCGATGACGTCCCGGACGGCGCTCGGCTCCCGTGCAGCGTCGTAGCCCGCGACCCGCACCGTTCCGGAGTCGGGATCGATCAGCGTCGACAAGATGTGCACGGTCGTGGTCTTGCCCGCGCCGTTCGGCCCGAGCAAGGCGAAGACCGAACCGGTTGCGACGTGGAGGTCGATGCCGTCCAGCGCAACCGTGTCGCCGAACGACTTGCGGAGGCCGGCGACCTCGAGGGCCGGAGCGGTGTTGGTGGTCACGACGCATCTCTCCCTGCACGGGTCGGGAGCGAACGGTGGATCTCGATGTCGCCGAACGAGGTCGATGCGTGCACCTCGACCGTGGCCATCCCCGCCCCGGGACTCCCAGCGTCGTCCAAACCGTTGTGCACGTTGCCGAACTTGGTATGCAGATCCAGCCAAGCCGCGATGCCGTCGAGGACACCGACCTCGATCCGGCCGGCCGCGGTCTGCGCAACGGCCGCACCACGCGCGACCTCCCCGATGCGAACGTCGCCGTTGGCCGTCTTCGCGACGATCCCTTCGTGCACCCGATCGACGGAGATCGAACCATTGGCTGCGCTCACGCGTGCTGCACCCGAGACCTCGCCGATCCAGGTGTCGCCGCTCGAGTTCTTCACCGCGGCGGTCCCGTCGATGCTGCCGATCCGCACGGCGCCGGTGCCTTTGATCTCCGCCTTGCCGGCGGCCCGTTCCACCGTGATCTCGCCGAAACCGGTCTTGAGGTTCACCGGGCCCGTCTCGGTGAGACGGATCTCGCCGACACCGACCCTGCACCGACACTCGCCGAGCCGGCCGCGACCGTGCACCGCCGCCACTCCCGCCTCGACGTGCACGTGGGAGCCCTCCGGCAGGCCGATCTCGACGTCGATCGATCCGCCGCCCCGGTGCGGCATCCATCGCCGCCAGCCGCTGGGCGTCTTGACCAGCAGGTGTCCGTTCGCGTACTCGACGCGGGTCTGCTCGGCGGCCGTCACATCGGCCTGCTCGGTCGGGTCGCTCGGTCGCACCTCGACGGTGGTCTCGGTGCGATCGCTCGCCTCGATCCGGAGGTCCCCGAGGCCGAGCTCGACATCGATGGAGATCGGCTCGGGGGTGTCGAACGTCGTCATGGCAATTCCTCCTGTGTCGATCAGCGGGCCCAGCCCGAGTAGCGCTGGGCGCCGTGTGGGGCACGTCGTTCGCGGCCGCGGATCCCTTCGCTGCGCTCGAGTCGAGCGGCGGCGGCGCGCACCAACCACGCGTTGATGGATAGGCCTTCGCGCTCGGCCGCGTGCTCGATCCCGGCCTTGAGGGGCTCGGGCATGCGGACGTTGATCCGCGAGATCGTGCCCTCGTCGCCTTCGCCCGCAGGGCGCGAAGCGACCCAGTCGCCCAGGTCCGCGTCCTGCTCGTCGACCTCGTCCTGGTCGGCCGGATCGGCTGGCGGTGGTGTCACCACGAATTGCGGCTCACGCCCGCGGATCCGGAGCTCGACCGAGCCGGGGGCCAGCTCGACCGTGATCTCTTCCGCCGCGGCCACCAGCACGTCCTGGATCGCGAGCCGGATGGCGGCATCCAGCGGTTGGGCGAGGCGTCTCGCGAGTTCGCGCGCCTCCTCACCACCCGCCTGAGCGGAGGCGTCGAGCTGCGCGTGGATGTTCTCGATGATCGGTTCGAGTTCCATGGCAGCAGTATGGCACCTTGATGGTGCCATGTCAATGCCGTACGTGTGCCACCAGCCGCCAGCGACCGCTAGCCCAAGGCCATACCCTCGGCGGCATCGGAGGGCTTCGGATCGGGCAGTCGCATCATCCGGAGTGAGGTCACCAGCCCGAGGAGTGCGGCGATGAGCGGAACGAGCAGGGCGATCTGAAGCGCGAAGGGTCGAGCCTCCGTGTTGATGCGGATGATCTCGTCCTGGACGTCCTGGGGCTGGCCGACGAGCAGCTCTTCGAGGGCCGTGTTGCTCATCACCTCCGCGTCTTCATCGAGGCCGTCGGCGACCTGCTGCTGCTCGGTCGGGGAGAGCACGATGCTCGACATCGCCATGTCCGTGAAGGTGATCGAAAGTGTCGCCAGCATGATGGCTCCGGCGAACGCAAGGCCGAACGAGAGTCCGAACGATCCGCCGGCCGAGTTCACGCCCGCCGCCTCACTGACCCGCTCGTCCGTGATGGGCGACAAGGTGTAGTTGTTGAGCTGCGACACGAGCAGCCCGAGCCCGGCTCCCGTGATGAGCAACGGGATGAAGAGGTACCAGCCGGAGTCCGCGCGCGGCACGACAGCGATCAGTCCCACCATGCCGATCGCCAACAGCGCGAAGCCCGAGCGGATGATCCGGCTCGGACGCCGGGTCCCCGCCTTCTTCCCGGCGAGCACCGCCACCCCGAACATCGTGAGCGAGAGGGGAGCGAGCGAGAGTCCTGTTTCCAGGGCGTTGTACTCGAGCACCATCTGCAGGAAGATCGGCAGGGCGATCATGGCGGCTCCCAGGGCGATGTTCTGGAGCAGCTGTCCCGAGATCCCCAAGCGGAACATCTTCGATCGGAACAGATCCGGATCGAGCAGCATCGGCTTGTCCTCGCGCTTGCGGCGCAGGAGCCACCAGGCGAGCGATCCCAAGCCCACCACTCCCACGATCAGGAGCTCGGCGACCGCGTCCCCACCTTCCTGCCATGCGAGGATGCCGACGACGACGCCGCCCATGCCGAGCACCGAGAGGATCGCGCCGATGGCGTCGACCTGGCGAGGTCCCGTGTACGCCACATCCTTGATGCGCCCGGAACCGAGCAGCACGACTGCGATGATCAGGAGCTCGAGTAGGAAGCCGACCCGCCACGAAAGGAAGGTCGTGATGAACCCGCCGAGCAGTGGTCCGATCGCCGCGGCGACAGCCGCCGAGGCTCCAACCAGGGCATAGACCCTCTTCTGCGCGGCACCTTCGAAGTTGCCGTGGATCAGGGACTGCATCGCCGGCATCATCAGGGACGCGCCGAGCCCTCCGATCACGGCCCAGAACACGACGATCGCCGTCACGCTCTGGGCGAGTGTCATGGCGAGCGCGCCCGCAGCGTATCCGAGAAGACCGATGACGTACGCGCGCTTCCGGCCGATCAGATCGCCGACCTTGCTGCCGATCAGGATGAAGGCGGCCGAGACGAGGGCCTCGAGTGCGATGGCCGCCTGGACGCTGCTGACGGTGGTATCGAGGTCGTGGACCACCGACGAGATCGACACGTTCATCAGCGACGTGTCGAACACCAGCACGAACATCGCCATCGCGAGGAGGAGAGCGAGCCGTCGATCGAACGCCGGCTCCTGCGCTGTGTCGGTCGTTCCCTCTCTCACGCGAGATCGTCCCATCTCCTGGCGACTAGCCCGTCCGCTGCGTGGCTCCATGTATGTAACGTGCGGACAACCTATCGCCTAGAGGTGATGAGAGCTGGGGTCGAGGCAGTCCTCCAAGAGCGGGCGTTCGGATGCTTCTCGTCGTCCAGACGACCTCCCGACGCCCGCGCGTGGGACCCTGCCCTGACCTACTGGGTCCCCGCCGACTCGGTCAGGCGAGGTGGGCGCGGAGAAGGTGCACCGTTCCCGCCACTCCCTTGAGCTCCACAGGACCGATGTCGCCGAACGCGAGGCCTTCGTCCTTCGATGCGTCCGTGACCGCCTTGCTCACCAGCACCTCGCCGGGCCGCGCGTAGTCGGCGATGCGGGAAGAGAGGTTGACCGTCTGGCCGAAGTAGTCGCCCTCCTGGAAGAGCACCGGCCCCGCGTGGAGGCCGACGTGCGCGGGTGGGAGCCCGGCCTCTGCCAGCCCGTCCACCATCTCGAGTGCGCTTCGCACGCCGAGGCCGGGGTCGCCGAAGTAGAACATCACTCCGTCGCCGAGCCACTTGATGGGCTTCCCACGGTGCTGCACGGAACTGCGCTGCACCAGGCGGGCCACGGTCGTCGCGAGGTCCGCGGCCGCATCGTCACCGCGCTCCTGGGTCAGCCGCGTGTACCCCGTGATGTCGAGGAAGCAGATTGCCGGCATCCGTTCGAGGCGGCTGTGGATCCCGGCGGCTTCCATCATCGCCTCGAACCCTTCGATGATGTTGGCGGTCCAAGCCCGGGCCTGGTGCATGCGATACATGGCGAGCACGGCTTGTTCCGCAAGGGGCGTGCTCCGGTCGGCGAACTCGGTGTTGGCGACATCGTCGGGACCCTTGCCCGCGGCCATGGCCGGCGCGATCACCTCGGCGTTCCACCAGGCGGCCTCCTGCTCGGCGATCCGGCGGGTGCTATCGCCGTCGACCCGGAGCAGGCGCTCGATCGAGGCGTGGCGGAACCCCGCGGAAACCTGGAGCTCGATGAACGGCACGATCGCCGATTCATCGTCGCGGAGGCGATCGCCGGGCGACGGTTGCTCCATCCCCATGGCCTCGCGGATGCACATGAGCAGCTCGAGCGGGATCCCGGTCCGGTCGCTGACCTGTTGGAACGTCTCCGCTGAGAGGGCCGCGAACCGCTCGTAGGCGGTCGCGTCCATGAAGTCGAGCGTCAGGGCGCCGTGCCGGATGGCGGCGGCCACGCCCTCGAGCGGGATCCCGGCGTCCTCGAGCGATGCAGCCATCAGCACGCGACGTACATCGCCCGGCGAGAAGCGGTCCGGCTCCGCAGGCGTGAGGATGCCGAGATCGACGAGCCGAGCGACGTAGTCGGCGTCGACGCCGGCTCGCCCAGCCACGTCATCGAGCGGATACCAGGTCACCCGGAGGAGCCTACTGCGGCGTTCCAGGTGCTCGGCGATCGTCGGCGGTAGAGCGGTCCGGAGCCGCGCTCGTGGCCTTCAAGGATGACGTCGAGGCCGAACTCGGCAGTCAGGGACCGTCCTTCATGCGCCGAACGCGCGGAACGACTCCAACTTGAGGGGAGTCTGGCACGCGGTTGGTTCCCGCAGGTCAGCGAGTCCTGAGAACACCGCACCCTCGGTGGCTCGGCGTGGACTCGGTGGTCGGCGTCGGCTAGCATCGAACAGCTGTGCCGTTGGGCGGCATGGCGGCGCCGTGGAGCGGCGCCGCCGCGAGAGATCAGGAGGGTCCCGCGACAGCGAAACGCTTCCGTCGCCCGCCGTTCCGGCGGGTGACGATTGGGCTGGCGCTGGCCCTGCTGACCGCCCTCGGCATCGTTCCCGGATCGTTCCTCTCCTCGGCCGCCGCGGCCGGCCTCTGCGCTTCGCCTGGTGGCTCGGGCGCCGGCGGCACGCTCACGGGCGTGGTCAACACCTACTACCCGGGCGTCGGCACCGCAAGCGCGGGCGCGGGCAGCATCGACCTCGGATCTCCGTCCGGCGCGGCGACCCCGATCACCCAGGGGGACCTGCTGCTGGTCATCCAGATGCAGGACGCCGACTTCGATGCCACCAACACGAACTCATACGGACACGGAGGCGCCCCTGCGGCGCCCGCCTCCGGATACACCGCCCTGAACTCGACGGGTCTGTACGAGTACGTGCGCGCGAGCTCGGCCGTGGCGGCCGGGACCGTGACCATCGTGGGTCTCGGCACCGGCGACGGACTGATCAACAGCTACCGATCAGCGGCAGCCACCGCGACCGCGGGACAGCGAACGTTCCAAGTCGTCCGCGTGCCGCAATACACCACGGCGGCGACGAGCTCGGCACTCACCGCGCTCGCCTGGAACGGGTCGGTGGGTGGGGTCCTGGCAGTGGACGCGAGCGGCGCCCTCACCCTCGGTGGCGTCGTCAGCGTCGACGGTCTCGGGTTCCGCGGTGCCCCCGGTCTCCAGCGGGGAGGCGCCCCGGGGTTCTCGAACACGGACGTGGCGGTGAGCGCGTCCGCGAACGTCGGCGGCAACAAGGGCGAGGGGATCGGTGGGACGCCGGTGGGCACCGTGGCCGGGAACGGGTACCCGGGCGGCGACGCGGCGCGCGGCGCACCCGGGAACGCCGGCGGTGGCGGCACCGACGGGAACCCGAACGCGAACGATCAGAACACGGGCGGGGGAGGGGGCGGCAACGGGGGCGTCGGCGGCCAGGGAGGCAACGCCTGGTTCTCCAACCTCGCCACGGGCGGCTACGGGGGCGCAGCGCTTCCCGGCAACCTGGGCCGCGTCTTTCTCGGAGGTGGAGGTGGATCGGGCACGACCAACAACCACGCTTCTCCCCAAGCCGATGGGGCGAACGGTGGCGGCATCGTCCTGATCCGGGCGGGATCGGTGACGGGGAGCGGTTCGATCACGACGAACGGGGCGGACGCGTACAACCAGACGTTGAACGATGGCGGCGGCGGCGGCGGGGCCGGCGGCACTATCGTCTTCACCTCGCCCGCCGGATCGCTCGCGGGCGCGACCCTGAGTGCGGACGGCGGACGTGGCGGTGACGCCTGGCCGACCCAGGCCGGGGCGGCCAGTGCGCACGGCCCCGGCGGCGGCGGTGGTGGCGGCTGGATCCTCACGTCGAGCGCGCCGACGTCCGCCAGCGTGAGCGGCGGCGCGCACGCCACCACGACCACGGGCAACCTCCAGTTCGGCTCGTTCGATGGCGACGTGGGACAGACGGCGACGGCCGCGTCCGCGGCGATCCCCGGCGTGAGCGGGGGCGCCGAGTGCGCGGACCTCGAGATCGCCAAGACGGGACCCGCGACCGTGGAGGCGGGCGGCCGCCTCGTCTACACGCTGTCGGTCACGAACCACGGACCGTCGTCCGCACAGACCGTGTCGGTGGTCGACACCTTGCCGTCGGGGGTGGCGTTCGTCTCCGCCTCGGGCACGGGATGGTCGTGTTCCCACGCGGCCAACGTGTCCGTCACGTGCACACGGGCGGCGCTGGGCTCCGGGGCGACGGCCCCGGCCATCAGGGTGGTGGTCATCGCGCCGACGCAGGCCTCCTCGATCACGAACGCTGCGGTGGTGTCTGCGGTCTCCCCCGATCCGGATGTCAGCAACGACGACGCGTCGATCTCAACCTCGGTGGTGGCATCGGCCGACCTCGAGATCGCCAAGACGGGACCTGCGACCGTGGAGGCGGGCGGCCGCCTCGTCTACACGCTGTCGGTCACGAACCACGGACCGTCGTCCGCACAGATCGTGTCGGTGGTCGACACCTTGCCGTCGGGGGTGGCGTTCGTCTCCGCCTCGGGCACGGGATGGTCGTGTTCCCACGCGGCCAATGTGTCCGTCACGTGCACACGGGCGGCGCTGGGCTCCGGGGCGACGGCCCCGGCCATCAGGGTGGTGGTCATCGCGCCGACGCAGGCCTCCTCGATCACGAACGCCGCCGCGGTGTCCTCGGCGACGTCCGACCCGACGCCGGCCAACGACGCCGCCTCTCGGACGACCTCGGTCGTCGCGGCTTCCGGCGGCGGGACGGGCGGTACCGGCGGCGGGCTCGCAGGTACCGGCGCGGATCTCCGTGACATGTTCGCGCTGGAGCTCGGTCTGCTCCTCCTGGGCGGGTTGCTCCTGGTCCTCGGCCGCCGCTCGTTCGGTGTGCCGCGCGGCCGGCATGTTCGGTCGCGCTGACGCTTCGGAGACGCGGTCGAGACCCATCCGCCGACGAGATACTCGTGCGGGATGATGCAGCCGAAGAGCCGAGGATCGATCGGAGGTACGAGCGATGAGCAAGGCCAACAAGAAGGCGGCGAAGGGCAAGAAGCACCACCATGAGACAGCCGCCACGCCGGATCCGTCGGCGGTGCCCGACGGAGTCGAGGCACATCCTTCCGGGAAGATGAAGCGGAAGGAGTACGAGCAGGAGATGCGGATCCTCCAGGGTGAGCTCGTTGCCATGCAGGAATGGGTCAAGTCCACCGGCGCCAGGGTCTGCATCGTCTTCGAGGGCGTGGACAGCGCGGGCAAGGGAGGCACGATCCGGCGGATCACCGAACGAACGAGCCCTCGAGTGTTCAAGCACATCGCCCTGCCGGCACCGGACAAGCGGGTCATGTCGCAGATGTACATCCAGCGCTACATGGCACACTTCCCGTCGGCCGGGGAGGTCATGATCTTCGACCGCAGCTGGTACAACCGGGCCGGCGTCGAGCCCGTCATGGGCTACTGCAAGCCTGAGCAGACCAAGCGGTTCCTCGACATGGTCCCCTTGGTGGAGAAAGCGATGGTCGACGACGGGATCATCCTCATCAAGTACTTCCTCAACGTCAGCCGCGACGAGCAGACCCGGAGGCTCGAGAACCGGATCGACGATCCGCGGAAGATCTGGAAGCTCTCGCCGACGGATCTGAAGTCCTACAGCCGCCGGTACGCCTACCTCCGGGCTCGCGACGCCATGCTCGTCGCCACCAGCTCGGGCCGGGCTCCTTGGCACATCGTGGACAACGACGACAAGAAGCGCGGCCGATTGAACATCATCACCCACCTGCTCGGTGAGATCCCGTACGAGCCGACGGGGCCGATGGACGTGAAGATGCCCAAGCCCCCGAGCCCGAGCGGGTACGTCGAACCGGAGTCGTCGAAGCCCAACATCCCGACACCCTTCTGAGAGCAGGGCGCGGCGCTGCATCTTGACGGCGAGGGAGGGACCTAACGATGACCGAGAACCCTGTGGTGCACCCGGACGATGCTTCCGTGACGGCCTGGTACGCGCTGACACCGGAGGACGTCGCGAAGCGGCTCGACGTCGACCCTGGTCAGGGTCTGAGTGCGGCGAGAGCCGCGGCGCTGCTGCAGACGAACGGGCCGAACGCGCTTCCCGCCGAGGCGACGGTGGCCGGCTGGAAGCAGTTCCTGGCCCAGTACCGGAGCTACATGCAGATCATCCTCGTCGTCGCGGCCGCCGCCTCCATCGTCATCGGTGAGATCTCCACCGGCATCGCCGTCTTGGCGATCACGGCGGTCAACGCGATCGGGGGGATGCGCCAGCAGGGCAAGGCGGAGAGCGCCATGAACGCCCTGCAGTCGATGCTCAAGGCGTCCGCGCGCGTCCGCCGTGACGGGGCGGAGCTCGAGGTCGACGCCGACCAGGTGGTGGTCGGCGATGTCGTGCTGCTCGAGGCGGGCGACGACGTGTGCGCTGACGGGCGGATCATCCAGGCCGCGTCGCTGCAGATCGATGAGTCGGGGCTGACCGGCGAGAGCGTCCCCGCGTCCAAGAGCGCCGACGTGATCACGGAAGAGCAGCCAGGTGTCGGGGATCAGATGAACATGGCGTTCATGAACTCCCCGGTCACGCACGGGAGCGGGGTGATGATCGTCACCGGAACGGGTGCCGACACCGAGGTTGGCCACATCTCCGGGATGTTGAAGTCGACGCCGACCTTGAAGACCCCGCTGACGGCGCAGCTCGACACGTTGACGCTCTGGATCGCAGGTGCTGCCGGCCTGACCATCGCGATCATGTTCGCCCTGGGGATCTCGCGCGACCAGTCGACCGAGACCATCTTCACGACCGCCATCGCGCTGGCACTCGCCGCGGTGCCGATGGCCATGCCCACCGTCCTGCAGGTGATCCTGTCGAAAGGATCGACGACCCTGGCGGCCCAGGGCGCCGTCGTGAAGAACCTCGCTTCGGTCGAGACCCTGGGCTCGACCTCGGCGATCAACTCGGACAAGACCGGGACCCTGACGATGAACCAGGTGACGGTGGTCGAGGTGATCGATCCCACGGACCGCTACAAGATCACCGGGATGGGCTACGGCCTCGACGGCGAGATCGAGCATGCCGCCGGCAACACGAACACCATCGAGGATGCGATCCTGCCGTTCCTGATCGCCAACGACGCCAAACTCGTGGACGGCACGGTCGTGGGTGATCCGACCGAGGGAGCGCTGCTCGTCCTCGGCCACAAGGCCAAGCTCGACGTCGAGGGCACGCAGGCCGCCTATCCCCGGCTCGCGACCCTGCCGTTCGATCCCACCTACAAGCTCATGGCCGTCTTCGCCGACGCCAAGGACGCGTCCGGGAAGGCCATCGTCCGGATCTTCGTCAAGGGAGCCGGCCCGGCGGTGATCGGCCGGGCCGCGTCCGCCCTGGCGAACGGCACGAGCGTTGCTTGGGGCGACGAACAGAGGACGAGATCCAACGAGGAGATGAACCGCCTCGGTGGCCAGGGCCTGCGGATCATGGTCGCGGCCACGCGGGATATCGATCCCACGGACTTCGATCCCGCCGGCGACCTGCTGTCGATGGTGAAGGACCTCCGGATGACGGCGATGGTCGGGATGATCGATCCGCCGAGGGCCGAGTCCAAGGACGCGGTCCGGAACGCCCAGGCGGCCAACATCCGCGTACGGATGGTGACCGGAGACGACATCGTCACCGGCGCTGCGATCGCCGAGCAACTCGGCATCCCCGGTGAGGCCATCCTCGGTGCGGACTTCGCCTCCCTGTCGGAGGGCGAGAGGCTGGCACGCATCGACGGCATCGGTGTCGTGGGCCGCGTGGCGCCTGAGCACAAAGTGCTGATGGTGGACACCCTGCAGAAGCAGGGTGACGTCGTGGCCATGACCGGCGACGGCGTCAACGACGCCCCGGCGATCAAGGCAGCCGACATCGGCATCGCGATGGGCACCGGCACCGAGGTCGCCAAGAACGCCGGCAAGATGATCCTCACCGACGACAACTTCGCCACGATCGTGCGGGCCGTCTCCGAGGGCCGCAAGCTCTACGACAACATGCTCAAGTACATCCGCTTCATGCTCGTGGCCCTCGTCACCTACATCGTGACGTTCCTGGCAGCGACACTCTTGAACATCGCAGGCGGACAGCCTTTCACGGCCGTCCAGATCCTCTGGATCAACTTCCTGATCACGGCTCCCGTCGGCATCGCGCTCGGCTTGGACAAAGAGACCCCTGGGCTCATGGAGCGCGAACCGCGCCCCCGCACGGCCTCCATCATGTCCCGCGCCGTCATCACGACCGTGGGGCTCGCCGGCGTCTTCATGTCCGTCGCGATCGACGCACTGATCGTGTTCGGGAAGGACCACTACGACAGCGTCGCGATCGGGAGCACGATGGGGCTGGTGGCGTTCTCGGTGATGCTCGCGATCGCAGCCTTCGAATCGCGCGACCAGACGGGATCGATCCTCCGCATGGAGACGTTCGACAACAATGTCGTGAACGTGACCATCCTGGTCGAGATCGTCCTCGCGATCTTGATCGCCCGGGGCGGCTTCCTCACGTCGCTGCTCGGCACCCAGGCCCTCACGGGCCGGCAATGGCTGATCGGAGCCCTTCCGGCTCTGGTGCTGCTCATCCTGTGGGAGATCGGCAAGCTGATCGCTCGTCGCCGCGCAGGAGGTGCACGGTCCGCGATCCCCGCCGAGGCGACGCCCGTCCAGGTCGCGGCTCGCAACGTCGTCACGTGACGGCGCCTCGGCTCGACCTGACGCGGACCCAGATCCTGGCGTTCCGGCGGCACGTGGGCGCGCTCGACGAGCGACTCCCGCGGGGACGAGGCTCGCTCCGGCGTGCGGCGTGGGCAGGCCTGCAGGACAGCATGCCCCGAGCCGCGCTCCTGTCGATCCACGCACGCGTGGAGGGTGCCGAACCGTCGACCTGGGAAGACCCCTCGCTCCTCCAGCTCTGGGGGCCGCGGTACAACGCGTACGTCGTTGCAGCACGCGACCTCGCGGTCTTCTCGCTCGGGAGGCTGCCGGAGAGCGGCACGACCCGGCGGAAGGCTGACGACTTGGCCGCTCGCCTCCGCGCCTCCATCGGTGGGGCGCGGATGAGGTACGACGAGGCCGGACAGGCGATCGGCGTCCACGGGAACGCCCTCCGCTACGCCGCGCTGACCGGCACCGTCCTGATCAGATGGGAGGGTGCGCGGCTGCCCACCGTCTGGACGGTTGCACCGCCCCAGGTCGACGAGCTCGAGGCTCGCCTCGAGCTCGCGCGCCGGTACCTGCACGTCTTCGGTCCCGCGACGCCCGAGACGTTCAGTCGATGGGCGGGCAGCTCTTCGCGTGAAAGCGCCGCCGCTTTCGACAGGCTCCGCACGGCACTGACGTCGGTGCGAACACCGGTCGGCGACGCATGGATCCTCACCCGCGACGAGCCTAGCTTCCGCGCCAGCCCGGAGCCTCGGGCACCGGCACGGCTCCTCCCGAGCGGCGACGCCTACTTCCTCCTCCACGGGACGGATCGCGAACTCCTGGTCGCCGACGCCGACCGTCGCGGCGAGCTCTGGACCTCGCGCGTCTGGCCGGGCGCCCTCCTCGTCGAAGGCGAGGTCGTCGGAACGTGGCGACGCACGCAGGGCACGGTGACGATCCAGACCTGGCGTCGGCTCTCGCGCGCGGCACGCGATGCGGTCGAGGCGGAAGCGGCGTCCTTGCCGCTGCCCGGCATCGGAGGGCGGATCCTCGTCCGTTGGGACGACTGACGCGATCGTTCCGTCGAGATCCCGTGCTCAGGTCATGCTCCGTGAACGCCAAGAGCCCGGCCGGGGCCGGGCTCCGAGCTGCGCTGGGTCAGGACCGGATCACGCCACGGGTGCCGTGGCGGCCTCGTCGAGTTCGATGACTCGCGGGTCGTCCGAGAGGATCGGACAGGGCCTGAATCCCTTGATGATGAGGTACAGGCCGAGCGACAACTCCCAGAAGAATTCCGGGATCGTCGCGATCGCCTGCGCCGTGGAGCCTGGCTCGATGACATCGAACAGCACGGCGGTCCCCGAGATGATGATCAGCGGACCTCCGATGAGTCCCAACATGGCCATGCGCCGCGGCACCAAACCGGACGCGAACATCAGGTAGCCAAGGATCAGTCCGTTCCCGAGGCCCACGACCCAGCCGGGTCCCAGCAGGAACGTCCAGTCGTGGACCGCGACGAGCGACCGGCCGGCTATGACGATCGAGTCTCCGCCGGCGGCCCCGACGTCTTGGCGCAACGTGACGACCGCGAGCAGGCTGAGGATGCCGACGCCGATGAACACGGATTCCACGACGCGGGCGGTGACGTAGCCGAGAGCGAGGCTCTCGTTCTGCCGCTTGAGGATCGGGAACAACACGACGGCCGTGCCGATGTTGGCGACGATGACGATCATCTCGAGGAGCGCTCCGAGGGCGATCCGGTTGTCAGCGCCGGCGCCGACGACGTAGTTGGCGTTGTCCAACACCGGCTTGTAGAAGATGAAGAAGGCTGGGATCGAGGCCACGAAGGTGACGATGAAGAGCCAGCCCGCGATGCGAGCGGTCCTCCTCGCTGGATCCACGCTCGACCGGGCAGTCGTGGTGCGGGTCGTGGTCGCGCTCATGGCACTCCTTCCGTCGATGAACCACCCAGCAAGGGAACGCGTCCCCGGGACCGGTCTTCAGGTCGACAACCGCTGCGACGGAAGCGAGCGTTCGAAGAGCACCAGATGACGTGCCGTCGTTGGCTTGCGGAACAGCGTACCCCTTCCGCTCGGTGGGGGGCGTCGTCGCGCGGATGGTCGGAGCGCCCGGCTGCGGCATTCCCCTCGTCGAGCGTCAGTCCCGACGATCCTGACGCCGCTCCTTGCGGCGCCGGTGACGGCGAATCACGCCCAATCCGAACCACACCAACGCCCCGAGGAGCGCCGAGGCCAGAACGAGGAGCCACAGCGGCCACATGAAGCTCCAGATGAGGAAGTCGAGCCGGACGCTCTCGGTGTTCTGCAGCATGAAGACGAGCAGCAACCCGCCGCCGACGAGCGAGGCGATCGCTCCACCGCCGAGCCGGCTACCGCTGGAATCGTTCTGGGCCATGGCAGCTCTCCCCTTCCTTGAGATGCCCGCGTCGCCGAACGTCGAGCTCCGCGATCCGCGGCATCGTCTCACATCCCCCCGCGGCGGCTGAGGCTGATCCCAAGACCCGTGAGGCCGGAGGGCGCGCTGTACGCTCCGGCGATGCCGAGGCCCCTGTTCGTGTGGTCTCGAGCCGATGTCGAGGTGCTGACGTTCTGGATCGTGTAGAGGCCACCGAGGGCTCTTCAAGGATCGATGTTCGTCGTGCCGTGCCGAGCGAGCTCGACGTGCTCTGCGCGGCTTTCCCGGAGCGGCCACGGGTGCTGCATGAGGAGCGTCTCCTCCACCAGGAAGAGGGCCACGGCCCGTACCTGATCGCGTGGTTCGGGGGCGAGGCCGTGGGCCACATCCAGCTGCAGTTGCCGGACGAGCGTGATCTGGATTCGATGGTGGAGGGCCGCGGGGCAGCATGGGGGGAAGACCTCTGGGTGGCGCCTCCGGCGCGCGGTCGCTGGATCGGTCCTGCCCTGATGCGCGCACTCGAGGCGGAAGCGCGGCGCTCCGGCGTGGCTCGGATCGTCTTCTTCGCCGGTGTCGACCGTGGCTTCGCGGCGGCGCGGGCGATCTACGCCTGGATGGGTTGGCGCGAGCGGCGTCCGGAGCCCTTCATCGAGTCGGCCACGCTCCCTCGAGACGACGGCGGAAGCGACCCCTACGTCCTGGCGGTGACGATGTGGGAGAAGGACCTGACGTGAGGAAGCGACGACCTGAGGAGATCTCGGCGTCGACCAGGACGACGTTGCCGATCTTCTGACCCGTTTCGCGCGTCTTGACCCGGCGCCGCGTCGAGCGCAAGGTCGTGTTCGCTGGGAGGTTCGCGCGCAGCAAGGACTCGTACGAGGAGGCCGATCGTGAACGAGCGGCTCTGCCTCCGATGCGACTGGACCGGTGAGGAGAAGGGCGCCGCGTGTCCCAGGTGCGGAGCCCTTCTCTACCGACCGGGCGACGCGGATCCGACGGCCACCGGCTCGCCGGCCGAGCCGCCTCGTGAGGACGCGAGCGGCCACCCGTGGCTGCCGGCCACGGCTGTCGACCGCCCACGAGCGGCGGCGATCGTCCTCGCTTCCGTGGTGGTGGCCGGCATCGCGTTCGCGGTCATCTACCTGAACACGCCCGACCCCGGGGAGGTGCTCGTAGGTGTCGAGGGGAGCAGGAGCGCGACGCCGACCGGGCGGGAGACTCCCACCATCGACGACCCTCCTAGCGCAACGTCTCCTTCGTCGCCGACGGAGCCCGGAACGTGCCCGGATGAGCCGGGGGCCGGGATCGTAGCGCCAACCGAGGCCGAGTCGGCTGCTGCTGCCGTCACGGCCGACTATCGGTTCGAGGACTCGCTCTTGAGCTCGGTGGGAGCCGCTCCCGCTCTCGTCGAGATCGGTCGAGGGTCGAGCGGCTTCGCCCACGAGGCCGTGCTCGGGCAGACGCGCTCCGTTCTGAGGTTCGATCGAGGAAGGGGCCTCTCGCTCACCCCGACGTCCGGGGTCATCGGCAGCGAGGAGTTCACCATCGAGCTCCTGTTCCGCTTCTGTCACGTCGCGGGCTATCGGAAGATCGATCGATCTCAAGGACGGGTCGGACGATGGCGGGCTGTACAGCCTGGACGGCGCCTTGAACTTCTACCCCAGACCGCCCGCTCCACTGGCGGCGATCGGCTTGGATACGTACGCGCAGGTCGTACTGACGCGGGACGGTTCCTCGAGGGTCGTCGGGTACGTCGACGGGGTCCGGCAGTTCTCCTTCCGCGATGTGGCCGGCCGCGCCGTTATCGACGCGAACGACACCCTCCTCTTCTTCAGGGACGACTCGACGACCGAGAGCGAGTTCTCGGGCGGAGCCGTGGCACGGATCCGCTTGTACGACCGGGCGCTCACGTGGAGCGAGGTGGCGGCGCTCGCCTGCACCCAGTACCCGGGTGGGATGTGCGGCTGACGGGTGGCGTGGTCGGAACGGATCGAGAGCAGGTCAGCGACCCGTTCCATCTCCGCCACATATCTCGCTCCCTGTGATTGGGTGGAAGTAGCTCCCGCGGATGGTCTGCCCGAGCACCGAGGTAAGGGGGTGTCCGATGACACGGACCCGCACCAAGCTGCTGACCGGTATCGTCGCCGCGATGGTCGTCGTGGCGGCCGCACCTGCAGCGTTCGCGCTCCTCCACGCCGCTCAGCTCACGCCGCCGACCTGCAGGCGGGGACAGCTCGGCGTTCGGGACAACGGCTTCGAGGGTGCCGCCGGCACGATCACGGCGCCTGGGTCTTCACGAACCGATCCGGGAGCGCCTGCGAGCTGTTCGGGTACCCGAGCATGCAGCTCTTCGGTCGTGCGGGACGGCCCATCCCAACCCACGTGCGGCGGAACCTGCCGCCCACGCCCACCCACGTGACGCTGGCTCCCGGCGCGTCCGCCACCTTCTACTCCCGCTACAGCGATGTCATCTCGGTTCGGATCGATGCCCGACGTCGGCCGTCGTCGGCATCACCGCGCCGAATGCCAACGCGCCACTCTTCATCCCTGCCGAACTCCAGGCGTGCAACGGGGTGGTGCACGTCTCGGCGGTCCGAGCGGGCATCCATCATCCATAGCTGCGACTATCCTGCGGGGCATGCCGCTCACCGGGGACTACGAACCCAGCACGTCGGCATGGTCGCGCAAGCAGACGGAGCTGTACGAGGCGACGAACGGTGAGAAGGGTGGCGACCTCCGCGGCCGCCCGGTGATCGTGCTGACCTCGGTCGGCGCGAAGACCGGCAAGCTCCGCAAGACCGCCCTCATGCGCGTCGAGCACGATGGCGTCTACGCGGTGGTCGCCTCCCTCGGCGGCGCCCCGAAGCATCCGGTCTGGTACCACAACCTCAAGGAGAACCCGCACGTCGAGCTGCAGGACGGCGCCATCAAACGCGACTACCTCGCGCGCGAGGTCACGGGCGACGAGAAGGCCATCTGGTGGGAACGGGCGGTCGAGACCTGGCCCGACTACGCGACGTACCAGACGAAGACCGACCGGCAGATCCCGGTGTTCGTGCTCGAGCTCCTCGATGCCGCGAGATAGGAGTGCCGGGCGATGATCGGGATCGCCGGAAGGTGACATCCTCCAACCGATGAGCGTCGAACCCGAAGCCGCAGGCCCCGTCCTGACGATGCCCGGTGCACCGCTCGCCTTCCATCTCATGGCGAAGCCAACCGGTGCGATCTGCAACCTGGACTGCGAGTACTGCTTCTTCCTGTCCAAGGAGATGCTCTACCCCGGCAGCCGCTTCCGCATGGCGGAGGAGATCCACGAGACCTACATCCGCCAACTGATGGAAGCCCACGCCCGCGCCCCCGAGGTCGTCGTGGCCTGGCAGGGCGGCGAACCCACGATGATGGGCCTGGACTTCTTCCGCCGCTCGATCGAGCTCGAACGTACGTACGCCAACCCCGGCCAGCACGTCCTCAACACGATGCAGACGAATGGGACGCTGCTCGACGACGAGTGGGGCGCATTCCTGAAGGAACACGACTTCCTCGTCGGCATCTCGATCGACGGTCCCGGGAGATGCACGACGCCTACCGCGTCGACAAGGGGGGCAAGCCAACCTTCGACCGGGTGATCGGCCGGCCTCGACGTGCTCAAGCGCCACGAGGTGGACTGGAACGTGCTGACGACGATCCACGCCGTCAACGGCGATCACGGCCGTGAGGTCTACACGTTCTTCCGCGACGAGCTCGGGGCCACGTTCATCCAGTTCATCCCCATCATCGAACGGGCGACCGAGGAGAACCTCTCCGTGGCGGAGGCGGGGTGGGGCGACGGGGTGAAGGGCCGTCCGCTGTACAAGCAGGAGGGCAACTCCGTGACCCATCGCTCGGTGGGACCCGAGCAGTACGGGCGGTTCATGATCGACGTCTTCGAGGAGTGGGTCCGTCGCGACATCGGCACCGTCTACGTCCAGATGTTCGACACGGCCCTGGCGAACTTCCACGGCGAGCCGGGAGGGATGTGCGTGCACGCGGAGACGTGCGGGCTGCAGCTCGCCATCGAGCACACCGGCGACCTCTACTCGTGCGATCACTTCGTGGAGCCCGACTACCTGTTGGGCAACATCACCGACAAGCACATGCTCGAGCTGATCGTCTCGCCCCAGCAGCGGACGTTCGGTCAGGACAAGTTCGACACGCTCACGCGGTACTGCCTGGACTGCGACGTCCGCTTCGCCTGCAACGGCGGATGCCCGAAGGATCGATTCGCCACCTCTCCGTACGGCGAGGAGGGCCAGCACTACCTGTGTCCGAGCTACGAAGGGTTCTTCCACCACGTGACGCCGGCGATGCAGCAGATGAGCGCGCTCCTACGTGCGGGCAGGGCGCCGTCGGAGCTGATGGGTGTCTACGCGTCCGAGGATGCGAAGCGCGGCCGGAACGACCCGTGCACCTGTGGTAGCGGTCTGAAGTGGAAGCGGTGCCACGGCGCCCCTTGGTCTGAAACGAGGCGTGCCGTCAACGCGGGGCCACTCGTCCCTCCGAGGTGATCCCAAGCCTTGATCTCCTTGGGGCTGGCGCAGCCCGGCGGACCGTTAGCCCTCCGCGCGGAGTGTCCATCTCCACACCTCTTTGCTTCGAGGCTAGGAAGCGGGGAGCGTCGGCCCCTCGCCGAGAAGCCTGTTGGCTCTCGTGATCCTGGGTCCTTCGGGGCGATGCGATGAACTCCCGCTCGATACTGCGACCGACCCGCGCCGAGCGTGGGTCGGTCGCAGCGTTTCCGTCCGCGCTGCCTCACTCCGTCGGCAGCCCGTGAACGGCGAGCCCGTACATCACGAAGACGTCGATGAACAGGACCGTCATCGCGTAGAGCGGGAAGACCGGGAGCATGAACAGCCAGAACAAGCAGCTGATCGCTGCAAGCGCGATGCCCACGGCCGGTGCGGAACGAACGCGAGCCAGCAGGATGATCCCGCCGATCGCGACGACCGCGCTCCAGCCGAGGGCGATCCATCCCCACGTCTCGAGCGTGCTGTACAGCAGCCCGGTCTCGTCCAGGAACACCCTCCCGTCGAGCGCGGCGAGACCCCACATGAAGCTCGCGAACGCTCCCACCAGGAAGACGACGCCGGCGAAGGTGACCCATCCCGACCTCGTCTCGATCGGCGCCGCTACGGAACCGTTGGTGGCGACGTACGGCTTGGTGGTGGTAACCATCCCCCAACCTCCTCTCCGCCTCCCCTGGTCGTCATCCCAGGTCGGATGCCTCGAGGAGGCCTCATCAACAACGTAGCCCCGTGCCCGGCCGCCTCCAGGGTCAATCGTCCTCCTTCACCTGGGCCCAGTCCCCGGCGTACCGGGCTCGACGCAGGGTCGAGTGCGCACCGAGGTGGCCCCCTGCTCGACCCCGCCCGATCAGCGTTCACCGATCGCAGTTCGCGCGGGTGACCCGTCAGCGCCGGCTCCCGTTCACCGGGCCTGTGAAAGGATGGCGGTTCGCTGCCAAACCTGACGGCACCGAAGGCGAGGGGGATCCGATGGCCCGCAAGGGGTTCCAAGGAACGGTCAACGTCGATATCCGCGACTCGGAACCGGACTGGTCTCCGTTCGAACCTGCGAAGGCGCCGGAAGGCTCTCCCAACGTCGTCTACATCGTGCTCGACGACGTCGGCTTCTCGGCGATGAGCAGCTACGGGGGTCCGATCGAGACCCCCAACATCGACCGGATCGCGAACGACGGTGTGCGATACACGCAGTGGCACACGACGGCGCTCTGCTCGCCGACGCGGTCGTGCTTGCTGACCGGGCGCAACCACACGCGCAACTCGATGGCCTGCATCACCGAAGCCGCGATCGGGTTCCCGAACGCGAGCGGCACGATCCCTCCCGAGAACGGCATGCTTCCGGAGATCCTCAGCGAGCTCGGCTGGAACACGTACATGGTCGGCAAGTGGCACCTGTGCCCGACCGACGAGATGAACCTGGCCGCGACGCGGCGGAACTGGCCCAGCGGCCGTGGCTTCGAACGTTGGTACGGGTTCCTGGGCGCCGAGACCAACCAGTGGTACCCGGAGCTCGTGTACGACAACCACCCCGTGGATCCGCCGGCGACGCCTGATGAGGGCTACCACTTCACCGAAGACATCACCGACAAAGCGCTCGAGTTCATCAAGGACGCCAAGGCGATCGCGCCGGAGAAGCCATTCTTCCTCTACTTCGCGCCGGGAGCCTGCCACGCCCCGCATCACGCGCCGCACGAGTGGATCGAGAAGTTCAAGGGCCGGTTCGACATGGGCTACGAGGCGCTGCGCGACCAGACCCTCGCCCGCCAGAAGGATCTGGGCATCGTCCCGCCCGACACCGCGCTCCCGGCCGTCAACCCCATCGGCACGACCGAGACGCGCACCGGGCCCGACGGCAAGCCGTTCCCGATGATGGACGTCACGAAGCCGTGGGAAACGCTCTCGGACGGCGAGAAGGAGCTCTTCTCGCGGATGGCGGAGGTCTACGCGGGATTCCTCGCCCACGCGGACCACCACATCGGACGGCTCCTCGACTTCCTGGAGTTCTCGGGGGAGCGGGAGAACACCATCGTGATCCTGGTCTCCGACAACGGCGCCAGCGGCGAGGGCGGTCCCAACGGGTCCGTGAACGAGAACCGCCTCTTCAACGGGATGCCCGACGACCTGGACTCCGCCCTCGCGATGCTGGACGAGCTCGGCGGCCCGAAGACCTACAACCACTACGCGAACGGCTGGGCGATGGCGTTCAACACGCCCTTCAAGATGTGGAAGCGCTACGAGTTCAACGGCGGGACCTCGGACCCGTGCATCATCTCGTGGCCCGCGAGGATGAAGGCGAAGGGCGAGCTCCGCACCCAGTACCACCACGCGATCGACCTGGTACCGACCGTGCTCGACTGCATCGGCGTCGAGCCGCCCCAGCGCATCAAGGGGCATGTGCAGGTCCCCTTCGACGGTGTGAGCATGCGCTACAGCTTCGATGACGCCTCCGCGGCGTCGACGCGGCGCACACAGTTCTACTCGATGCTCGGGTCCCGTGGGATCTGGCACGACGGGTGGAAGGCCGTCACGACGCATCCGACGATCTCGGGTTGGAGCGACTTCAACGCCGACGACTGGGAGCTGTACCACACCGACGTGGACCGATCCGAGCTCCACGATCTCGCGGCCGAGCAGCCCGACAAGTTGCGCGAGCTCGTCAACCTCTGGTTCGCCGAGGCGGGTCGGAACGGCGCGTTCCCGCTCGACGACCGCTCGGCGCTCGAGATCATCCTCACGCCGCGGCCGCTGCTCTCGCCGTCGCGCGACCGCTACGTCTACTTCCCTGACACGGCGGATGTCCCGGAATCGCAGTCCGTCAACATCCGCAACCGCTCGTACACGATCGGCGCCCTGGTCGACATCCCCGCGCCCGGCGCGGAAGGCGTGTTGTTCGCCCACGGTGCGCGGTTCGGTGGGCACGCCCTGTACGTGAAGGATCGTCGGTTGCACTACGTCTACAACTTCGTCGGCATGCTGGAGCAGAAGATCGACGGGTCCGTGGATCTGCCCACCGGCGAAGACCTGATCCTCTCGGCGTCATTCGACAAGGACGGTGAGGATCCGCCCGGTGTCGCCACCGGAGTCCTGTCGCTGTACCACGGCGACCAGAAGGTCGGCGAGGGTCGGATCAAGACCCAGCCGGGGTTCTTCTCGCTCGCGGGCGAGGGCCTATGCGTCGGACGGGACAGTGGCGAAGCGGTGACCGACGACTATCCGGGCGTGGCGCCCTATCGGTTCACCGGCGGCACGATCAAGCGGCTCGCCGTCGACGTGAGCGGCGAGCCTTATCTCGACCTCGAGCGCCAAGCCCAGGCCATGCTGGTTCGTGAATGACCGTGCCGGGGGTCGTGCTCATCGCTCACGACGACGCCGACCGGGAGTTCGCCTACACGGCCGGAGTTGAGAAGGCACTGGACCGAGCCCTCGCGCAAGGGTGGACGACCGTGAGCGTCAAGGAGGACTGGACCCGTGTGTTCTGAACGGTCGTAGGGAGCGCCACCTGACGACACGCACCGTGGCCATCGTCTGCGTCGGTGTGCTGGCCGCGATCGGGATCGGGGCAGCCGTCGGTGGGGCGCTCGTCGACGACGATGTCGCGGCCCCGACGGCGACTCCGACCGCGACGTCGAGCGATGTCCCCAGCGAAGGACCCCCGGAGGAGCCGGTCGAGCTCACGCCCGAGCTCGAGCCGTACGACTACCTGAAGGCGGCGCCGCCCCGAGAAGCGACCCCGATCGACGGCTTCTACCTCCGGATCCTCACGCTGGACGACACCGGTGGCCCGGAGGTCGGCTACGGCCTGCCCGTCCACTGTCTGCGTTGTGTCCCCTACAGCGTCGACGCCGGCGTGCAGACCCTGCTCTTCTACGAGGGGCGGTACTTCTTGGAACACCAGATCAACGGGTTCCGAGCGCTCGGGCACTACGAGGTGCAGGGCGACCGCCTGAGCTTGTTCAACGACGCTAACTGCCCACGGACGCGAGGGATCTACACCTGGGATCTCAAGAGGGGCGAGCTCACGCTCGCCGTGATCGACGATCCGTGTCCCTACGTCGACGAGCGCCAGCACGATCTCACGCTGGCTTCCTGGGACGCGGTCAGCCCCTGCGCCTCGGGGGTCGATCACTGGTACCCGGGCCGGCTCGGCTGTTGAGGCAGCCGATCGCGGTTCAGAAGCGTCCGAACAGCTCGCTCCTCGGGTCGAAGAACCCACCCGCCGGCCGAGCGTGCGCGTGCCAGTGGTCGGGGATCCGGCGCCGCTCACCGTCGATGTAGTAGCCGTCCTCCCCGTACCGAGCTGCCGCGATCGCTCCGAGCCGCTCGAGGAGCGATGCCTCGAGGTCGATGTCGGGAAGGCCGTGGGTCCTCCACACGACCATCGGGGTCATGCACACGAGGCAGTCGGCGACCCAGCAGTCGTCGTCCTCGAGGTGCCAGTCGGTCACCCGTTCGGCGCTGCAGAGGAGACAGTCGGCGTCGCTCACGAGTTGGCTTGCTCCCGCAGGGTCGCCACATCACCGACCGCGATCGCGTGCCCGTCGAACCAACCGCCGTTGGCCTCGATCGCGAGGACGTATGGCGCGGCAGCCTCGTACGTCGGACAGGGGTCAGCCTCGCACGGGGTCATCTCCAGGATCGTGACGATGGTGTCGTCCGCGTCGACGAACGCGATCGAGAGCGGGATCACGGTGTCCTTCATCCAGAAGCTGGTGTCCGTCGGCTCGTCGAAGACGAACGCCATACCGTCGTCGGGAGGGAGCTCCTCGACGCCCATCAGGCCCTCGGCCCGCTCGGCATCCGTATCCGCCACGTCGACGTTGAGAGCTCCCAGTTCGCCCACCGGACCGAACGCCACCAGGTGTCGCGCGCCGTTGCCGGCTGCGGTGGAGGAGACACCACCGCAAGCAGCGGCCACGATCAGGAACGCCACGGAGAACGCGCGAGTCACGTTGTTATCATCGCCCAAGCCGCCGGAGTAGCTCAGTCGGCAGAGTGCCTCCATGGTAAGGAGGAGGTCAGGGGTTCGATTCCCCTCTCCGGCTCAAGATCGGCGAACGTATATCGGTTCTATCCAAGGGAATCGCCCGACGCGCACTCCCACCTCCCGCGCGCGGTTCAGGCGGCCACCCTCTCCGGGGTCGGTTTCCATGGGTAACGACATCCCGACTTCTGGTTGCCTGGGCACGTCAGCCCATCGGGGTAACGTCGGGCGCGCGCAACGACCGGGAGGCGACGGTGCCGGACGGCTGGACGAACAAGCTCTACTACGGCGACAACCTCGATGTGCTCAAGCAGCACATCGGGCCTGCGTCGGTTGACTTCGTCTACCTGGACCCGCCGTTCAACTCCAGCCGGTCCTACAACATCCTGTTCGCGCGTGACCATGGGGCGGACATGCGCAGGCGCAGACCCAGGCGTTCGACGACACATGGACGTGGACCCCTGAGACCGAGGAGACGTACCTCCCCCACTGGCATGCGGGCCCGTCACCGGCGGGTGCCTGGGCGACCGCCCGTCCGACCGGAACGGCTAGCGTTCCACGTCGGTCTCGATCGGCATGCGCCGGGGACGGGCCCTGGCGAGGCGTACCCTCCACGCGTGGGATAGCCCTGCCCGGCTCGTCGTCTCAGGGCGAGCCCACGCCCGCGAACACCGCCGAGACGTTCACGATCCCGTGACACGGTGCGAGCTGCGCCGGGATGAACAGCGACGCGGTGGCGTTCGGCGCCGTGACCTGCATGACGGCCGACACCGGACAGGGCGCTCGGGGTCGACGACACGTCGCTGTAGCTCGAGCGGAACGTGGCGGACGCGCCGGGCGCGAGGCTCACCTGGGTCGGGCCGGGCGCAAGGTTCTTGCGCACGACGTGCGGATGAGGCCGTCCGCTGCGGCCGTACAGCTGCAGGTCCGGGTAGCCGTCCAGGCGACACGTCGTGGTCGAGAGGTTCGTGAACACCCAGGTGCCGTAGATCGTGCCGGCGGCGCCGTTCGTCCCGTTCGCGCGGACGCCGAGCTGACCTCGAACGCAGTCGGCCGCAGCGCCTTGCGTCGCGTGGCGCGAGGCCAGGGCGGCCGGAACGGCCCACAGCGCGAGTGCCAACGCGAGGACACCGGCGATCATCGACGTGCGGCTCCGTTTCATGGGTACCTCCTTGCTCGACGCCCCGGTCCCACCCGCGTGGGACCTCACAAGGGCGTTCGTCACCGACCCGCCGTCCGGGGTCCTCATCCACCGATCCGGGGCTCAAACGGGCCTACCTCGAGGGTCGACGGCTCGCCCGATCCCAGGCAGGGCGGGATCGCCTCGGCGCCGGTGACGTCGAGTCCACCGCCTCCGTCGCCCAGATCGACGTGCCAAACGACGGGCGACGTGAGCTGCGGACACGCGTTCGACCACCGCACCCGGATCGAGGCGACGGCATCGGGTCGAAGCGTCACGACCGGCCATCCCGCCGGAGCCTTCGTCCCGTCGACCTGCCACTGCGCCGGCACCTCGTCGACGTCCGGCGACAGCGGTCCTTGGCTGGGGCTCGTGAGCGTCAGACGGGGACGGCCCGACAGCGTGCACGTGCCGGCTCCGGCGTTGGTCAGTTCGATCGAGCCGACCACCGAACCGGCGGCCCCGTCGAGCGCGGCCGTCGCCCGAAGATCGGCCGAGGTGCAGGACGTGGCCGACAGCGTGCCGGTCGAGGGCGACGACCCGGGGACGACGCGGCCGGCAGTCTCGGAACACTCCCAGGCCCGCCGACGCGCCGACCACGACCAGCGCCCCGGCGGCGACGAGCGCCACCGATGTTGCCCGCCATCCGGCGCCGCGCGCGCGCGACCACCGACGGAGGCGCCGTCTGGACGAACGGCACCTCTGCGGCCTTGGCGCGCAACATCGCTTCGAGTCTCGTCAGATCGTCATCCATCTCCATCGCTCCTGACGTGGATCCGCAGCTCCGCCAGAGCCCTCGGGACAGCAACGATCTCACCGTGCCCGGCCGACATCCGAGGATCTCCGCCACGCGCTGCTCGGGCAGGTCCTCGTAGATGCGAAGCACGATCGCGGTTCGCTGACGGATCGGGAGCACGCTGGAGATCGCGCCACAGCTCGTCACGCCGCTCGACGTCGGGCCCCTCGACCGATTCCGGTCCGCGGTCGGGTACGCCTCCCGCGCCAGATAGGCCCGCTCGGTCCGCTTCCGGCGGAAGTGCGAGTGGCTGAGGTTCACGACCGTCCGGCGCAGGTAGGCGTCGAAGGCGTCGGGCTCCCGAAGGTGCACCAGCCGGCCCGCGAGCTTCACGAAGGCGTCCTGGACCAGGTCCTCGGCCAGTGGCCTGTCGCCGGTCAACAGGTAGGCGAGACGGATGGCCTCGGCGGCGTGACGGGCGTAGAGCTCACCGAGACGGCCGCGTTCCGCACCGCTCACCTGCCATTCCTCCCGCGCCCCGAGTCGACTCATGTCTATAAGGACGCCCAGTCCCCGCGAACAGGTTGCACCCGTTCCGGACGTGTGACGAGTGGCAAACGGCGACAGATCGGGGGCCCTCCCCTGCGCTTGGATCAGCCAAGCACAGGCGCGTCCCGCCGGACCGTCAGAAGAACCCTCAGGCGATCGTGACACATCTCGCCGGACGCGTCGGCGGAGCAGGTCGACCAGACCTTCGGCAGCATGGCGAAGCACCTGTACGGACGGAAGTAGCGTGCCCCCGAAGCCGCGAAGCGGGCGGTTGAGCTTGCCTGCACCCTGCAGGCGGAACATCCGTCCCCGACCCCGCACGCCGCGCCCGGCGTGGCCCAGCAGTTCGACGACCTTGTCACGGACGATGGTCTCGTTCCGTGACGCGGAAGCTCTTCGTCGACGGGCACTTCGCGCAAGGCGGTTAAGGAGGCGTTCAAGTTCTTGACCAACCTTGTGAAGCGCCTGTCCAGGCTTTCCGCAGACGACGTCGCAGCCATGATGACCGAGGCGTTCTCACCGAAGATGCCCGATTGAAGTTGAGCAAGGACCTCAAGTCGCAGTCGGCCCAGGACCGCCAGTACGGCTACATGCGGATGTTCGAGGGCTCGATGATTGGCGTCAGGAACCCGAGGGCGCACACGGCTGCCCCACCCCTTACGACGGGCAGAGCGCCCTCGAACTGTTGACGTTCTGCGATCACCTGGTGCGGGTGACCAGAGGTGCCGTCCGCACTCGACAGCGGAAACGCAGGGTTCCCTAAACCTCAACCGGCCTTGCGCGATGCCCGCCACGCAGCGCCCATCTCGAACGCCACGGCCTGCACGACGGCATGGAGTCGCCCGCTGTGCGGTTCGCGTACCACCGATGCCGGATGCGCGCTGACGTGCGGGTCTCTGAAATCCGTGCGTATAGGGTGTCCATAGTAAGGAGGAGGTCAGGGGTTCGATTCCCTTCTCCAGCTCCACATCCGCTGTCGAGCCCTGTCGAGCCCTGTCAGGGCAGCGCGGCCTCGACCTCACGGGCAGCCCTCAGTCCTGTCTCGATGGCCCCGTCGATGTAGCTGCCCCAGCCGAGGGCGATGTCGCTGCCCGCGAAGGCGATCCTCCCCTCCATGCGTGCGAGCTCCGGCATCCAGCGCAGGTACGTGCCCGGCGCGTACGTGGCCCAGGTCTCGCGGGAGAACGGATCGTTGGTCCAGTCGTGGCCGCCGATCTCCTCGACGCGCGCGCCCGGCAGCATCCCCTCGATCGCGGCTGCCACGGCTCCGTGGTCCGACATCGGCAGGACCTCTGCGGACGGGCCGAAGCAGACGACGACCTGGCCGCCGTCGGGTGTTCCCGCGATGCTCTCGATGAACGAGAGCGGATACGACCCCGGCGCGGAAGCGCTGACCGAGCCGAACCCGGGCGCGAGCTTGGCCCAGAGCTTCACGCCGCGGCCCGAGAGCCCAGTCTCCATCGCCTCTCGCTTGACGGGTGAGAGCTCCGGAGAGAACCGCACGCTCCCGAGCGCGTTCACGGGAAGGGTCATCACCAGCGCGAGCGCCGTGACGTCCTCGCCGTCGGCGGTCGACAACGTCACCGTGCCATCCTCCTGCGTGACCGCGGTCACCACCGTTCCGAGGCGGACCGCGGCCGGGGTGTCGGCGGCGATCGCCTCGACCAACGCCCGCGTTCCTCCGGAGATCGTGTAGGAACCGTTGGCCGCGAAGACGCCTTCCGCGCTGTAGCCGGCGAGCGCGTACGCCTTGGCGTAGCCCCAGAGGTAGCCCGTGCGATCGCACGTCGTGCTCGCCAGCCCCGCGCCGAGCGATTCCACCATCGCTCGTTCGTCCGGCGGGAGCCCGGTGGCCGCGATGCGTTCGGCGACCGACTCCCGGTCCGCGGCCTGAGCGAGAACCCCGTCGGGGATCACCATCGGGTTGGGGAGCAGCTCGGCCGCGTCGTGACAGATCCGGTCGATCGCCTTCATCTGCCTGAACCACTCGTCGGGCGCGATCTCCCGGACCCCTTCATCCGTCCGTGCGAACGTGCGGTCCGCCGCGGGGACCTCCTCGATGCCGAGTCCGTACCTCGTGATCTCCGTCCAGAGGTGCGGCTGGGTCCAGTGCACGAACGTGCCCCCGAGCTCCACGTCGACCCCGGCGAAGGGGGCGAGCCAGGTCCGGCCCCCGAGGCGTTCCCTCGCCTCGACCACCGTGACGCTCCGCCCGCGCCGCCCGAGCTCGCGCGCCGCGATCAGCCCCGCGAAACCCGCCCCGATGACGGCGACATCGATCACGAGTAGATCCAGACCTCCTTGAAGTCCTGGGACGGGTGCCAGGTCGTCACTGCTCCCTTCGGCATGGAAGCCATGTCGCCCACCCCGAGGTCGAGCGTGGGGCCACCTCGGATCTCGATCCGGACACTGCCCTGCAGGACCACGATGGTCTCCCGCGCCGGGAGCTCGTGACCTTCGGCGGTTCCGGCATCGGGGTCGTTCTTCCAGAGGCCGCCCATCGTTGCGCCGTCCTCGAAGAGCATGTGGACGGAGCCGCCGACGTCGTCGTCCGGCTCCCACTCGTCCGCGTCGATGCGCGAGACGTAGATGCCTCCACCGCGCTCGGTCATCGGAACCCCCTCTCGTCGTCGACGGATGATAGGTCGGCGTCCGCCGCCTCCGCCTCCCTCCACGCGTCGCCCGTCGACGCAGGTAGACTGTCCGGCTGCGGCGGCGGGGTAGCTCAGTGGAAGAGCGAGCGGCTCATAATCGCTAGGTCGCGGGTTCGATCCCCGCCCCCGCTACGGACAGGACCACCCCCGTCGGCATCGAGGGACACACGCCAAGGAGCAACGATGGCCAAGCAGAAGTTCGAGCGGACGAAGCCCCACGTGAACATCGGCACGATCGGGCACATCGACCACGGCAAGACCACCCTCACGGCGGCGATCACCAAGCGCCAGTCGGAGAAGGGTCTGGCCGACTTCACCCCCTTCGACCAGATCGACAAGGCCCCGGAGGAGCGTGAGCGCGGCATCACGATCGCGATCGCCCACGTCGAGTACCAGACCGACAACCGCCACTACGCCCACGTGGACTGCCCCGGGCACGCCGACTACGTCAAGAACATGATCACCGGCGCCGCCCAGATGGACGGGGCCATCCTGGTCGTCTCGGCGGCCGACGGCCCCATGCCCCAGACCCGCGAGCACGTCCTGCTGGCCCGCCAGGTGGGGGTGCCCTACATCGTGGTGGCCCTCAACAAGTGCGACATGGTCGACGATCCTGAGCTGCTGGACCTGGTCGAGCTCGAGGTGCGCGAGCTCCTGTCCTCCTACGAGTTCCCCGGCGATGACGTCCCGGTCGTGCAGGTCTCCGCCCTCAAGGCCCTCGAGGGCGACGAGGCCTGGAACGCCAAGATCGACGAGCTGCTCGCCGCCTGCGACTCCTACATCCCGGAGCCCGTCAGAGACATCGACAAGCCCTTCCTGATGGCGATCGAGGACGTCTTCTCGATCACCGGGCGCGGCACGGTCGTCACGGGCAGGGTCGAGCGCGGCGTGCTCAAGAAGATGGGGGAGGTCGAGATCGTCGGATCACCGAGACCCGCAAGACGGTCGCGACCGACCTCGAGATGTTCCGCAAGCTCCTGGACGAGGTCCAGGCCGGGGACAACGTGGGGGTGCTGCTGCGCGGGATCGACAAGGAAGACGTCGAGCGCGGCCAGGTGCTCGCCAAGCCCGGCTCGGTCACCCCGCACACCAACTTCGAGGCCTCGGTCTACGTGCTCTCGAAGGAAGAGGGTGGCCGCCACACCCCGTTCTTCAACGGCTACCGTCCCCAGTTCTACTTCCGCACCACCGACGTCACCGGCTCCGCCGCCCTGCCCGAGGGCGTCGAGATGGTGATGCCCGGGGACAACGTCGAGATGACCATCGAGCTGATCGCCCCCATCGCCATGGAAGAGGCCTTGCGTTTCGCCATCCGTGAGGGTGGCCGCACCGTGGGTGCCGGGCGTGTCACGAAGATCCTGAAGTAACAGGAGGACGACACCCCCATGGCGAAGAAGGAAGGCAATCGTCCGAAGATCACGCTCGCGTGCACGGAGTGCAAGCGGCGGAACTACAACACGGTCAAGAACCGGGTGAACGACCGGGAGCGGCTCGAGATGAAGAAGTACTGCCGTTGGTGCCGCACGCACACGCTGCATCGCGAGTCGCGCTAGCGGACGTCAGGATCGGAAGCGACACACCGTAGGCCGCCCTCGTGGCGGCCTACGGTGTGTCCGGTGTCCGGAAGGGCCAGGCCGGGAGGGGTGACCTTGCCCATCCGGATCGCGGCCACCACGGCTTCGGTCTTCGAGTGGACCGCGAGCTTGGTGAGGATGTTCTGCGTGTGCGTGCGGAGCGTGTGCCGGCTCATACCCAGGTCCTGGGCGATGGCATCCGTCGTGGACCCCTCGGCCATGAGCTCCAGGATCTGCAGCTCGCGGGGCGTGAGCCGCTCCATCCGGCGGGCGAGCTCCGTATCCGCCTTCGAGCGAGCCCGCATCGTCTGCAAGGCCTTGTTCACCTCGGCGGGGCGGTGGAGCGGCTCGCCACGATGCGCTCGCCGGATCGCCGTGGCGAGCTCGGCCACGGGAGAGGTCTTCCGGAGGTAGCCGCGGGCACCCGCCTGGATCGCACGGCCGAGCGAAACCTCGTCCCCGTCGCCCGTGAGGATGATGACCGCGCTCTTCGCACCCTCATCGCGGATCTTGCGCGTCGCCTCGATCCCATCGAGGTTCGGCATCCGCATGTCCATGAGGACGACATCGGGGATCCGGTCGAGGGTGGACCGGACCGCGTCGGCCCCGGAGCCCACGACCTCGACGACGCTGAGGTCGCGCTCCTTGTCCAGCGCGATCTGCAACGCCTCCCCGAAGCTCCGGTGATCGTCCGCGATCACGACCGTGATCGCCTGATCACCGTGCTCGGCGCCGAGCCCACTCCCATTCCCGTGCGCCACGGCCGGATGGTAGGCCGGGAGCACCCCAACTTCGTGTAGCCGAGCGACGGATTTCGCTGTCCCCCGCGGGAGGGACATGACGCTGTGGTCCGCCGCCCCGTAGCGTGCCGGCCTTATGGACCCGAGGGCCGAAGGAACGATCTACCCCGAGGTCTCCTTCACGGTGGAGCCCCAGCGTGTGGCCGCGTTCCGGGAGGTCTTCGGCCAAGCCGCGGGCGTCCCACCGACCTTCGTCACCGCCGCGGAGTTCACGGTCCTTCCCACCATCGTGAAGGATCCGGTCCTCGCTCTGGACTACACGCGCGTGGTCCACGGCTCCCAGGAGTACGTCTTCGAGCGTCCGCTCATCGAAGGTGAGCGGCTCGCGATCCGGTCGCGGCTGGCGTCGGTCCGGGTCCGCGGGTCCACCGGTCTCCTCACGATCGAGATGGAGTTGGTGGACGACGCCGGCGAGACGGTCGTCACCGCACGCTCGACCATGATCGAACGGGGTCCCGACGCATGAGCCGGTCGCGCACCACCGCCCATCTGACACCGGGCGACCACATCCCCGAGCTCCGGCGGGTGGTGACGACGGCCGATGTCGCGGCGTACGCCGAGGCGGGTGGGGATCGGAACCCGCTCCACCTGGACGCCGCCGCCGCCCGCGACGCCGGCTTCCCCGGCATCATCGCCCACGGGATGTTCACCATGGGTCACATGGCCGCCTGTGCGGTGGCGTGGGCCGGGGATCCGGCTGCGATCGTGCGGATCTCGGCTCAGTTCCGCGCGCCGGTCTCGATGGGCGATGAGATCACGGCTGCCGGGCGGATCAAGGAGATCGACCACGTCACGGACACCGTGGTGTTGGACATGTGGGTCACGCTGGAGCGAGACGGGCAGACCGAGCGACCCATCAAGAAAGGCGAGGTGACCGTCAGCCTCGGCTGAGACGGCTCAGGCGATGTCACGCCGGTTCACGGTGGACATGGCTCGGATCGCGTCGGACATCCGGTCCACCACGATCTGGATGTCGTTGCCCACTCCCTCGTCCACACGCAGGGACAGTCGGTCGATCTTCTCCCCGAGCACCTCCGCCACCTTCAGCATGGTCTCCGCCTGCGATTGCGATTCCCGGTGCAGTTGATCAGACATCGTCTGGAAGCGGTTCTCGACCGTGCCCGTGAGGTCGGTGGCTGTCCCGGCCTGGAGTTCCTTGATGGTTCGGAGGAGCTGACGGGCCAGGTCCGCGTCCATCGCCGGCTCGTCGTCCGCACCCCGGCCCCGCCCCACCGCCGAGAGCCGTTGCACCAGAACCTGGTTGTCGGAGCGGATCAGTCGCGCGATCGCGGTCATCCGGTCGTCCACGTGCGACATGAGCCGGTCCTCGAACGCCTGCTGGGTCTCGGCGACCATCTCGTCCAACCCGTCAACGGCACCGGCGGCGGCCGACATCCGGTCGAGGTTGCGGTCGATCGACGCGTTCGTGGCGGTCGACAGCGCCAGCACCTGCTCCCCGACGGTCCGCTCGACCGATGCCATCCGTTCCACGACCACACGCTCGAGCGCGGCCATGCGCTCGTCGACCGTGCGGATCACCGCGGTCTCATCGAAGGTGACGCTGACGGGATCGCCGTCCGCGGCGATGACACCGATCGACGACATCCGCTCCTCGATCAACCGGTGGAGGGAGTGGGAGTCGGAGCGGACCAGCTCGGCGAGCCCACGGACGCGTGATTCCACGAGCGCCTCGATCCGCGATCGGAGCTGCTCCTGCTCGCGGCCGTGCATCCCGACCTTCTCCTGGACGAGCTCGAGCTGGCCCGTCAGGTCGGCGGTCTGCTCCTCGACGATGCCGCGCACGGTCTCATCCACGTGCAGGTCTTGGGCCACGAACGCCTGCGCGTGCTCCTCGATGCGCTGGGCCAGGTGGCCCATGGCCTCGGCGCCGCTCTGCACGTAGCCCTGCATGGCTTCCACCACGCGGGTGGTCTCGCCGGCGATCAACTCGCCGTGGTCGCGGACCTGTTGGAGCACCGTCTCGGTGAGGTGGCGATCGCGCTCATCCATGTGGGCGAACGCTTCGGCGATGTGGAGCTCGACCTGCTCGAGCTGCGAACGGACGGTCTCCACGCCGTGGATGGCGGGCGACGCCGCGATCTCGCGGATCGCGGCCGCCGAGGTCTCCATGGACTCGCGCGTCTGGCGGCCGTGGTCCACGACCTCGCTGAGGTGGTCCTCGAGGCGGGCCGTCCGAACGGCGAGCGACTGGAATCGCTCATCGCTCGACGAGATGAGAGACCGGATCGCTTGGTCGCGCGATAGCAGCGTGACGATGCGCTCTTGCTCCGGTCGCACGTCCCGGGATGAGGAGCGCCAGACCTCGGTGGCCACCTCGCGCATCAACGCGGTCGCCTGCGCCTCGATCGCCCGGAGCCCTTCCTCCAGGCGCTCTTCGACCGCGTTCGTGACGGTCTCCGCCAACCGGTACTCGGTCGGCGTCATCAACGGTTCGGCCGGGGAAGGTTCGCGACGGGCGAAGAGCCCACGCCGGACGAGGCCGCCATCGTCCGGCTCGCGGGTCGAACCCGAATAGGTCATGTACAGACGCCTCCGCTCGGTGGGGCCGCACGTGGTCGTCGTCCGCCGAAGCATAGGTCCGGTCAAGAGCCAACTCACGTATCTAACCGACCGAAGATCCGAGGCTGATCGGGGCCATCCCGGGGGTATCGGAGCGGCCTCGGGGAGCCTCGCGAAGCCGAAGGGAGGACCTTTGCCGCGTTCCGGAACCCCCCCCTATACTGGGGAACCCGAAGGTCCCCGACCTCGGGCTGACCGGAAGCGAGCGAAGGCGCGTAGCTCAATCTGGTAGAGCACCGGTCTCCAAAACCGGCGGTTGGGGGTTCGAGTCCCTCCGCGCCTGCAAGGGGAGTTCCTCATGAACCGACAGATGAAGCGAGCGCAGGAGCGTGCCGAGCGTCAGCAGAAGCGCGCCGGCACGGATCGCGCTGCCGCCCCCGCGGCGGCGACGAAGCGCGCCGCTCAACAGGAGCGCAAGAAGCGCACGCCCGTGCGCCAGTTCCTGCGTGAGGTTCGTCAGGAGCTCCGCAAGGTCGACTGGCCCACGCGCAAGGAGCTGATCACCTACACCATCGTCGTGCTGGTGACGATCGCCGTCCTCACCACGTATGTCTTCCTCTTGGATTACACGTTCGCGAAGGCGATCTTCCGCGTGCTCGACCAGTAAGGGACCTCCGACCGTGAGTGATCAGACCGAGGACATCCAGATCGACGCTGCGGCGGACGAGGCCGCGGACGCCGCCCTGGCGACGGACACCCCGTTGGCTGACGCCCTCGAGGCCGCGGCCGAGGTGCATGAGGTGGCGGACGAGGCCGCGGACGCGGTGCTGTCCGAAGCCGTCGACGAGGCCGAGCTCCTGTCGGCGGCCGGCGACGACGCGGCGGCCGAAGAGGTCGTGGTGGAGGCCGTCATCGAGACGGCCGCCATCGAAGTGACCGCCGACGAGATCGGTCTCGAGCTGGTCACCGAGGCGGCGGTCGAAGAAGAGGCCGTCGTCGAGGCCGAGCACCTCCAGGCGGAGGCCGCTCAAGGGGACGGCGATCTCCCGGTCGACGCCGGGACCTCAGCGGCCCCTGCCGAGGTCGCCGCGGTGCCCGACGCGGCCGACACCGGCGCCCGAGACGATGGCGAACGGGAGGGCCGAGATCCGTTCCGTGGTCCCGGCGACTGGTACGTCGTCCACACGTACGCGGGCTACGAGAACAAGGTGAAGGCCAACCTCGAGGCCAGGATCCACACCATGCAGATGGAGGACAAGATCTTCCGGGTCCACATCCCCATGGAAGACGTCATGGAGATCAAGTCGGGGAAGAAGCAAGTGGTGCAGAAGAAGGTGTTCCCCGGCTACCTGCTCGTGAAGATGTACTACGACAACGACTCCTGGTACGTGGTGAGGAACACGCCCGGTGTGACGGGCTTCGTCTCGGCCGGCACGGGCTCGAAGCCCACCCCCCTGTCGAAGCGCGAGGTGGAGAAGATCCTCGTGGTGAAGACCGAGGAGCAGAAGCCACAGATCAGGGTCGGGTTCGAGGTCGACGATGTCGTCAGGATCACGTCCGGCCCGTTCGCCGACTTCAACGGAACGATCGCCGAGATCAACGCCGAGCAAGCGAAGCTCAAGGTGCTCGTCAACATCTTCGACCGGGAGACCCCGGTCGAGCTGTCCTTCGACCAGGTTGCGAAGGTCTAGGGCTCGGGAGCCACAGGGAGCCCTGCAGCCGAACGATCAGAAGCCCTACGACGCGGGAGGCTCGGCGAACGGGCCGCTGGTACCGCAGGAGGTGAACCGAAGAGATGGCGCCCAAGAAGAAGATCATGGCGCTCGTGACGTTGCAGATCCGAGCGGGCCAGGCGACGCCGGCACCACCCGTGGGCACGGCCCTGGGTCAGCACGGCGTCAACATCATGGAGTTCTGCAAGCAGTACAACGAGGCGACCCAGCAGTTCGCCGGACAGGTGATCCCCGCGGTGCTCACGATCCACGAGGACCGGACGTTCACCTTCGTGCTGAAGCAGCCACCCATGTCGGAGCTGATCAAGCAGGCGGCCGGTATCGAGAAGGGGTCGGGCGTTCCGAACCGGGAGAAGGTGGCCAGCCTGTCCTCGACCCAGGTCCGCCAAATCGCGGAGCGGAAGATGCCTGACCTCAACGCCAACGACGTCGAGGCTGCGATGTCGATCGTCGCCGGCACCGCGCGAAGCATGGGCGTGGAGGTGGAGCGATGACCCCCACCGAGGGCAAGCGCTACCGGGACGCCATCGGCAGGTTCGATCGGGAACGCGAATACCTGCCCGCCGATGCCATCAAGATCCTGAAGGGGCTCCCCGACGCGAAGTTCGATGAGACCGTCGAGATCGCGTTCCGGCTCGGCCTGGACACGCGGAAGCAGGATCAAACCCTCCGCGGCACGGTCTCGTTGCCGCACGGCACCGGCAGGTCGGTGCGGGTCGCGGTCTTCGCGCAAGGCGACAAGGCGCGCGAGGCGCGCGAAGCGGGGGCCGATGTCGTCGGCGGCGAGGAGCTCGTCGAAGACGTGATGAAGGGCGAGATCGACTTCGACGCCGCGATCGCCACCCCCGACATGATGGCGGCGGTCGGGAAGGCCGGCCGGGTGCTCGGCCCGCGAGGGTTGATGCCCAACCCGAAGACGGGCACGGTGACGAACGACATCACGAAGGCCGTCGCCGACATCAAGGGTGGGAAGATCGAGTACCGCGCCGACCGCACGGGCAACGTCCACGCCGTGATCGGGAAGAAGTCCTTCGCCGAGGATCAGCTGGTGGGGAACTACCTCGCCGTGGTCGAGGAGATCCTCCGCGTGAAGCCGTCCAGCTCGAAGGGCCGCTACATCAAGTCGCTCGCCCTCTCGTCCACCATGGGTCCGAGCGTCCGCATCGACCCGACGAAGCCGCGCCAGACGGACGACAGCCCGGTACCGAGCGACGGGTAGGAACCGCAGGTCCAGGGTCCGCGGCGGTCCGGCCGGCGGATGCGACCCTGGACCTTCGACCTACCTTCCATCCGGGAAACCCCCCGAACGACCTTGAGTCTGTCCCCCTTGTGACCGACGAGTGTTCGGATGACACCGGTGCGCCGAGCGCATCGGCCGAACGAACTCAAGGAGGCAGACGTGCAGCAGGAACGGCGCAAGGTGCTTCGGCGCATGGCATTCGTGGTCACGCTCTCGGTGCTGGCGGCGGCCCTCTTCGTCGGCGCCGCGTCGGGAGCGGGCACGTCGAAGAAGATCAAGGGATGCGTGAACAAGCAGACCCGCGCGGTGCGCATCATCCCCAACTCGAGCAAGTGCAAGTCCAACGAGACGACCGTCTCGTGGAACGTGAAGGGGCCCAAGGGCGCCGCCGGCGCCACCGGAGCCGCCGGTGCGACGGGGGCGACGGGCCCGCAGGGATCCCCGGCGTGAACGGTCTGAACGGGCTCAACGGCGCCGACGGGGTGGACGGCCTCAACGGCGTTGACGGCCTCGATGGTCTCAACGGTGTCGACGGTCTCAACGGTGTCGATGGTCTCAACGGAACCGATGGGACCGACGGGATGGACGGCGTCGACGGGGTCGACGGCGCGACCGGCCCCCAAGGCGCCATCGGCCCGATGGGGCCACAGGGGCCGATCGGTGCAGAGGGACCGATGGGTCCACAGGGCCCGGCCGGTGCCGATGGAGCCACCGGTCCGCAGGGTCCCACGGGCCCTCAGGGGCCCCAGGGTCCCGCAGGCCAAGATGGGGCCGATGGCGTGGATGGGACCGACGGGGCCAACGGCGCGACCGGTCCCCAGGGTCCTCAAGGCATCCAGGGTCCCGCTGGACCGCAAGGCCCGGCCGGCTCGACCGCGAACGTGGTGATCCGGACCAACACGTCGGCGAGCAGCTCGAGCTCCACGCGGACCGTGACCGCCTCGTGCAACGCGGGGGAGAAGGTGCTCGGCGGTGGCGGCTACATCAACAACCCGCAAGGGGCCGTCGCTCTCACGTCCAGCTACCCGGCATCCGCGACGACGTGGACCGTCGACGCGCTGGAGACCGATAGCGCCGTCGGCAACTGGAGCATCACGGCGTACGCCATCTGCGGCTGATCAGCCCCGAGCTCGGGGGAGAACGGACGAGAGCGGTCTTCGGACCGCTCTCTTCTGTTCTCTCTCCCGGGGAAGTCCTCTGCATCGGCCGGGTGCCGTTGTCGTCCAGTCGTGCCGACCTGTACCTTGGCGGTCGCCGTAGACAGCAGGGGCGCTGAGGCGCGTAATCCCGGACCGGGCACCTGCCGAGGCAGCGAACCGAGACGACACGCATCTGCGCGTCTCCGCTGTCTGCGGAGGCGCGTTGTTTCATGTCAGGAGGCGCGATGCCCAATACCGAGAAGATCGAACGCGTCGCGGAGCTGAAGGAGCGGATCCAGGGATCGGCTGCCTTGCTCCTCGCCGATTACCGTGGCTTGACGGTGTCCGAGATCGGCGAGCTTCGCCGGTCTCTCCGCGAGACCGACACGAGCTTCGCCGTGGTCAAGAACACGCTGATGGCTCGCGCGGCGAGCGACGCAGGGATGGACGAGCTCACATCGTTCTTCGATGGGCCGAGCGCCGTCGCGTTCGTCCACGGGGATCCTGTGGCGGCCGCCAAGAAGCTCAAGGCTGCATCCAAGCTGTTCCCCGCCCTCGTCGTGAAGGGTGGATACCTCGACGGCGTGGTGCTCGATGCTGATGCGGCGAACGGCCTGGCCGACCTCGAGAGTCGCGAGGTGATGCTCGCGAAGATCGCGGGCTTGCTGAAGAGCGAGATGTCTCGAGCGGCGGCCTTGCTCGTGACGGTGCAATCGAGGTTCCTTTCGGTCCTCGAGGCGTACCGTGCGAAGCTGCCGGAAGAGCCCGCCGCCGAAGAGCCCGCCGCCGAAGAGCCCGCCGCCGAAGAGCCCGCCGCCGAAGCAACCGACGTTCCGACCGATGAGAAGGAGTGATCGACCATGGCCAAGCTGACACCACAGGATGCTCTCGATGGCATCAAGGAGTGGACACTCTTGGAGCTGTCCGAGTTCATCAAGACGTTCGAGGAGACGTTCGACGTCCAGGCTGCCGCGGCGCCGGTCATGGTCCCCCAAGCAGGCGGACCCGGTGGCGAAGCGGCTGGGGCCGAGGAGGAGCAGACGGAGTTCGATGTCATCCTCACCGGTGCTGGTGAGCAGAAGATCCAGGTGATCAAGGAGGTGCGTGCCCTCACGAGCCTCGGCTTGAAGGAAGCGAAGGATCTGGTGGACAGCGCGCCGAAGCCGGTCCTGGAGAAGGTGACCAAGGAAGCGGCCGACAAGGCGAAGGAGCAACTCGAGGGCGCCGGAGGATCGGTCGAGGTCAAGTAAGCGGAGATACGAGGGTTCGTCACGAGGAAGCGGGTCCAGTTAGGCCCGCTTCCTTACATACCGGTTGCCGGGGAACGCACGTTTTTCGCCCTGTGTTACGGTGTGATTCCCTGGGCAAGCGCAGCAGGGCTCGAGTCGAAGGGGGAAGGGAATGACTCAACAGCGGCACTTCGGCACCCGTTTGCGTGAAGCCAGACTCGGGGCCGGGTTGAGCCAGTCGGAGCTCGAGGAGCTCTCTGGCATCCCCAAGGCCAGGCTTTCGCGATACGAGAACGGCCATGTCGAGCCATCGATCCAGACCCTGAACCGGCTCGCACGTGCTCTCAACGTCTCCGAGGCGTCGCTCCTGGGCGATGAGCGGGCGGCAATGGAAGCCTTCTTCGCCGTCCTCACGGATCGCGGGATCAGGATCGAGTCCAAGGATCAAGCCACGCGTTTGGCGGGTTCGTTCGCCGACATGATCACGTCCGCCGGAGGCCTGGATCGGGTCGCACCCCTGGGAGCTGCAGCCTTCGCCTGAGAATGATCGGAGGGGTTGACCGGCCTCCCTACGGGTCGTACCCTCCCAGGGCGCGTGCCGGGACCCCACCCGGCTCGGTTGACGATGCGCGCCCACTTCCATACACTCATCGTTTGCCGTGCCGTCCACCGCGCCCTTCTGCTGTGCGCACCTGAATACCCTGGGAGGGATCCTGTTTGCCTGACCAGCTCGTTCCTGTCCGGAACCGTGTCAGTTTCTCCAAGCTCGACGAGGTCCTGCCGCTTCCTGATCTCGTCGCCATCCAGCGGGAGTCCTTCGATTGGCTCCTGAACGAAGGCATCCGAGAGGTTCTCGACGAAGTCAGCCCTATCGAGGACTTCACCGAGCAGTTCCAGCTGTACTTCGGCACCCACGAGTTCCGTGAGCAGAAGTTCAGCGAAGAGGAGTGCAGAGACAAAGACATCACCTTCGCCCGGCCCCTGTTCGTCGAAGCAACCTTCGTCAACAAGGTGACCGGCGAGATCAAGGAGCAGGAGGTCTTCATGGGGGACTTCCCCATGATGACCCAGCGTGGGACCTTCATCATCAACGGCACCGAGCGTGTCGTGGTGTCCCAGCTGGTTCGCTCCCCGGGTGTCTACTTCAGTCGCGAGCTCGACAAGACCTCCGACCGGTTCGTCTACATCGCGAAGATCATCCCCGGCCGGGGCGCCTGGCTGGAATTCGACGTGGACAAGAAGGACACCGTCGGTGTCCGCATCGATCGCAAGCGCCGGCAGAACGTCACGGTGCTGCTGAAGGCGCTCGGTTGGACCGCCGACGAGATCCTCGCGCTCTTCGACAACGCGCCTTCGGTGCAGCTCACCCTGGACAAGGATCATGTCGAGACCCAGGAAGAGGCGCTCGAGGACATCTATCGCAAGCTCCGTCCGGGTGAGCCCCCCACGGCGGAAAGCGCCAAGACGCTGCTGGAGAACCTCTTCTTCAACCCGAAGCGGTACGACCTGGCCAAGGTCGGTCGGCACAAGGTCGACAAGAAGCTCGGAGCGGCCCAAGGCGAGCTCGCGAAGCAGCTGCGTGCGCATCACAAGGCGCTCGGTGAACTCGACAATCCCGATCGCAAGGGGTTCGAGCAGTTCAAGGCCCGCGTGTTCTCGGCCCAGCAGAAGGAGGAGCAGGTCGGTGGGGCTCCCAAGTACAAGGGTGTCCTCACGTACGAAGACATGCTCAAGACCGTCGGCTACCTGGTGAGACTGCACGCCGGCGTCGAGGGATACGACCCCGACGACATCGACCACTTCGGCAACCGTCGGCTTCGATCGGTGGGCGAGCTCATCCAGAACCAGATCCGCATCGGACTGTCCCGGATGGAGCGAGTGGTCAAGGAACGCATGACCACGCAGGACGTCGAGGCGATCACGCCGCAGACGCTGATCAACATCCGGCCGGTCGTGGCGTCCATCAAGGAGTTCTTCGGCACGTCGCAGCTGTCGCAGTTCATGGACCAGACCAACACGCTGGCCGGGCTCACCCACAAGCGCCGGCTCTCAGCGCTCGGCCCCGGCGGTCTGTCCCGTGAGCGTGCCGGGTTCGAGGTCCGTGACGTCCACCCCTCGCACTACGGGCGCATGTGCCCCATCGAGACCCCCGAAGGCCCCAACATCGGCCTGATCGGGTCGCTCTCCAGCTACGGCCGTATCAATCAGTTCGGGTTCATCGAGACCCCCTATCGCCGCGTGGAGGCAGGCAAGGTCACGACGAAGATCGACTACCTGTCCGCCGACGAAGAGGATCGGCACGTCATCGCGCAGGCGAACACGCCGTACGAACTCAAGACGGGCAAGCTCGGAGACTCGGTCCTCGTGCGCCGCAAGGGCGGCGAGGTGGACTCCGTCGTCCCGGCGGAAGTCGACTACATGGACGTGTCACCGAAGCAGCTCGTGTCGGTCGCCGCGGCACTGATCCCCTTCCTGGAGCACGACGACGCCAACCGGGCCCTCATGGGCGCCAACATGCAGCGACAGGCCGTGCCCCTGCTTCAGGCGGAGTCGCCGCTCGTGGGAACCGGCGTCGAGTTCCGCGCTGCCGTGGACGCAGGTGACGTCGTGATCGCCGAGGAGTCGGGCGTGGTGGACGACGTGTCTGCCGAGCAGATCGTGGTGAAGGAGCGCGGCGGCAATCTCCGCGTGTACGACCTCATCAAGTTCCGCAGGTCGAACCAGGGAACCAACATCAACCAGAAGCCCATCGTCGGCGCCGGGGACAAGGTCGCGAAGGGCCAGGTCATCGCCGATGGTCCCTCCACCGAGGCGGGCGAGATCGCGCTCGGCAAGAACCTCGTGGTCGCGTACATGCCCTGGGAGGGCCACAACTACGAGGACGCCATCATCCTGTCGGAGCGCCTGGTCAAGGACGACGTCCTGACGTCGATCCACATCGAAGAGCACGAGGTCGACGCCCGGGACACCAAGCTGGGCGCCGAGGAGATCACCCGGGACATCCCGAACGTGTCGGAGGAGATCCTCAAAGACCTCGACGAGCGCGGCATCGTGCGGATCGGGGCCGAGGTCAACCCGGGCGACTACCTGGTGGGCAAGGTCACGCCGAAGGGCGAGACGGAGCTCACCCCCGAAGAGCGGCTGCTGCGCGCCATCTTCGGTGAGAAGGCGCGCGAGGTCCGAGACACGTCCCTGAAGGTCCCCCACGGCGAGCAGGGCAAGGTCATCGGCGTGCGGGTGTTCACCCGCGACGACGGCGACGAGTTGCCGCCGGGCGTGAACCAGCTCGTCCGTGTCTACGTGGCGCAGAAGCGCAAGATCTCCGATGGCGACAAGCTCGCCGGGCGTCACGGGAACAAGGGCGTGATCTCCACCATCCTGTCCGAGGAGGACATGCCGTTCCTCCAGGACGGGACCCCGGTGGACATCATCCTGAACCCGCTCGGCGTCCCGTCACGGATGAACCTCGGGCAGGTGCTCGAGGCCCATCTGGGCTACGCAGCGCTGGTCGGGTTCAAGAAGGACGGCATCGACAACGTCGGTCCCGTCCACGTGGCGACGCCGGTGTTCGACGGAGCGCGCGAGGGCGAGATCCTCGAAGCGCTCCGCAGCACCCACCCGAACCGTGATGGCCAGCGCATGATCGATGAGGTCGGCAAGGCCATGCTGTTCGACGGGCGGACCGGCGAGCCCTACGAGGAGCCCGTCACCGTGGGGGTGGCCTACATCCTGAAGCTGCTCCACCTGGTCGACGATAAGATCCACGCTCGGTCGACCGGCCCCTACTCCATGATCACGCAGCAGCCGTTGGGCGGGAAGGCGCAGTTCGGCGGCCAGCGGTTCGGCGAGATGGAGGTCTGGGCGCTCGAGGCCTACGGAGCCGCCTACGCCCTCCAGGAGCTGCTCACGATCAAGTCCGACGATGTCCTGGGCCGCGTCAAGGTCTACGAGGCCATCGTCAAGGGCGAGAACATCCCCGAGCCGGGGATCCCCGAGTCCTTCAAGGTCCTGATCAAGGAGATGCAGTCGCTCTGCCTGAACGTCGAGGTCCGCTCGTCGTCGGGTGAAGAGATCGAGTTGCGGGAAACCGACGAGGACGTCTTCCGGGCCGCCGAGGAGCTGGGCATCGACCTCAGCCGTCGCGAGCCGGCCGGGGCGGACTTCGATTGAAACGGGAACACGCGGACGTTGACCATCATGGCGACGACCAGCTGAGGAGGCGACGGCCAACGTGCTGGATGTGAACTTCTTCGACGAGCTTCGGATCGGCCTTGCCACCGCGGATCAGATCCGCGCGTGGTCCAACGGCGAGGTGAAGAAGCCCGAAACCATCAACTACCGGACCTTGAAGCCTGAGAAGGACGGCCTGTTCTGCGAGCGGATCTTCGGTCCCACGAGGGACTGGGAATGCCACTGCGGCAAGTACAAGCGCGTCCGGTTCAAAGGCATCATCTGCGAGCGCTGCGGAGTCGAGATCACGCGGTCGAAGGTGCGGCGCGACCGCATGGGCCACATCGAGCTCGCCGCTCCCGTCACCCACATCTGGTACTTCAAGGGCGTTCCGTCCAGGCTCGGCTACCTGCTCGACCTTGCCCCCAAGGACCTCGAGCGGATCATCTACTTCGCCGCCTACGTGATCACGCGGGTCGATGACGAGCGGCGTCATGACGGCCTGCCCGAGATCGAGTCCGAGATCGAGTCCGAGAAGCGTGACATCGAGTCCGAGCGCGACGTCGACGTCAAGAAGCGTCTCAACGAGCTCGAGGATCGCCTGAAGGAGCTCGAGGCGGAGGGCGCCAAGGGCGCGCAGCTGTCGGCGGCCAAGCGCGAGGCGCAGCGTGACGTCGAGCGCATCCACGAGATGGCCGCGCGCGACACTCAGCACCTCGACGACGTGCTCGCCGCCTTCAAGGGTCTGCACGTGAAGCAGCTGGTGGCTGACGACAACGTATACCGCAGTCTCCGCGAGCGCTTCGGCGACTTCTTCGATGGAGGCATGGGCGCCGAAGCCATCAAGCGTCTGCTTACCGACATGGACGTCGAGGCCGAGGCCGAGTCGCTCCGCGACCAGATCGAGAACGGCAAGGGCACGCGGCGGCTGAAGGCCATCAAGCGCCTGAAGATCGTGACCAACTTCGCCGAGGGGCGCTCCACACCCCTAGGGATGGTCCTCGACGCCGTCCCGGTCGACTCCCCGGATCTTCCGCCCCATGGTCCAGCTCGACGGTGGTCGGTTCGCCACGTCGGACCTGAACGACCTCTACCGGCGGGTGATCAACCGGAATAACCGTCTGAAGCGGCTTCTCGACCTCCAGGCGCCCGAGATCATCGTCAACAACGAGAAGCGCATGTTGCAGGAGGCCGTCGACGCTCTGTTCGACAACGGCCGTCGTGGGCGCCCGGTCACGGGTCCGGGCAACCGGCCGCTGAAGTCGCTGTCGGACATGCTGAAGGGCAAGCAGGGCCGGTTCCGACAGAACCTGTTGGGCAAGCGCGTCGACTACTCGGGCCGTTCGGTCATCGTGGTCGGTCCGGAGCTCCGGCTGCACCAGTGCGGTCTTCCGAAGCAGATGGCGCTCGAGCTCTTCAAGCCGTTCGTCATGAAGCGGCTGGTCGACCAGGCGCTCGCCCAGAACATCAAGAGCGCCAAGCGCATGGTGGAGCGCGCCCGTCCGCAGGTCTGGGACGTGCTCGAGGAGGTCATCCGTGAGCACCCGGTCCTGTTGAACCGGGCGCCCACGCTGCACCGACTCGGGATCCAGGCGTTCGAGCCGGTGCTCGTGGAGGGCAAGGCCATCAAGATCCACCCGCTCGTCTGCACCGCGTTCAACGCGGACTTCGACGGCGACCAGATGGCTGTCCACGTGCCGCTGTCCGCCGAGGCGCAGGCCGAGGCCAGGATCCTGATGCTGTCCACCAACAACATCCTGTCGCCGGCGCACGGGCGGCCGATCGCCACGCCCACCCAGGACATGGTGCTCGGGCTCTACTACCTGACGCTGATCCAGAACGAGGACCGGAAGAACGAGGAGATCCCGACGCTCGGCTCGGAGGCCGAAGCCCTCCTGGCGCTCGATCGCGGGTATCCGATCCACGATCCCATCCGCATGCGCTTGCCGGGCAAGGCTCTGCCGGACGACATGCTCCCGGAGGGGTTCGATCCGGCGTCGGGTCAGGCGCCCGTGGCGCGGACCACCATCGGTCAGGTCATCTTCAACTCGGTGTTCCCGCTCGATTTCGAGTACCGGAACACCCACGTCCTGAAGGGCGATGTGGGCAGGCTCGTGGACGAGGTCGTGCACCGGTACGACCGTGCTCGCGTCGAGCAGGTCCTCGACGATCTCAAGAACCTCGGCTTCCACTACGCCACGCGGGCCGGCGTCACCATCGGCATCGAGGACGTCACCACGCCGGACTCGAAGGCGAAGATCCTGGACGAGCACGAGAAGCGCGCCCAGAAGGTGGAGACGCAGTACCGGAAGGGGATCATCACCGACGACGAGCGGCGTCAGGAGCTCATCGAGATCTGGACCCAGGCGACCGATGAGGTCAAGGACGCGATGGAGGCCCAGTTCACCCCGACCAACCCCATCTTCATGATGGCAAACTCGGGAGCTCGGGGGAACATCATGCAGATCCGCCAGCTGGCGGGCATGCGTGGCCTGGTGGCCAACCCGAAGGGAGAGATCATCCCTCGGCCGATCAAGTCGAACTTCCGCGAGGGTCTCTCGGTGCTGGAGTACTTCATCTCCACGCACGGCGCCCGCAAGGGACTGGCCGACACCGCCCTGCGGACCGCCGACTCGGGTTACCTCACGCGTCGCTTGGTCGACGTGGCACAGGAGGTCATCATCCGCGAGGAGGACTGCGCCACGGATCGCTCCGTGCCGGTGATCGTCAACGTGCGGAAGCTCGACGGGAGCGTCGTGAAGCACTCGCACGTCGACACGTCCCTGTTCGGGCGGGTGCTGGCCGAAGACGTGAAGGCCGACGGCAAGAAGGTCGCCACGGCCGGTCAGGAGCTCTCCGACGAGCTCGCTCAGACCGTCGTGGATTCCGGCGTCGAGGAGGTCCGTGTCCGCTCCGTGATCACCTGTGAGGCCGAGATCGGCGTCTGCGCCGCGTGCTACGGCAGGTCGCTGGCCTCGGGCCGCACGGTGGACATCGGCGAGGCCGTCGGCATCATCGCGGCGCAGTCGATCGGCGAGCCCGGTACCCAGCTCACCATGCGGACCTTCCACACCGGGGGCATCGCGGGTGAGGACATCACCCACGGTTTGCCCCGTGTGGTGGAGCTCTTCGAAGCGCGGACCCCGAAGGGGCAGGCGCAGATCACCGAGCTGTCCGGAGAGGTTGCCATCGAGGACGACGACGACAAGCACGTCCGTCGGATCCGGGTCACGTCAGAGGACGGCGACATGGTGGAGTACCCGGTCTCCACCCGGGCGCGGCTCGCCGTGTCCGGCGGCGACACGGTCGAGGTGGGGCAACAGCTCACCGAGGGATCGGTGAACCCGCACGACATCCTCAAGGTGAAGGGCGTCCTCGAGCTCCAGAAGCACCTGGTGGACGAGGTCCAGCAGGTCTACCGCTCGCAGGGTGTCACCATCCACGACAAGCACATCGAGCTGATCGCTCGTCAGATGCTGCGCAAAGTGCAGATCATCGAGCCCGGGGACACGGACTTCCTTCCCGGCGATCTCGTGAACCGGCGCGTGTTCGAGGAGCGGAACGCCGAGGTGGTCGAGGGCGGCAACGTCCCGGCCTCCGCCCGTCCGCAGCTGCTCGGCATCACGAAGGCGTCGCTCGCCACCGACTCCTGGCTCTCGGCCGCCTCCTTCCAGGAGACCACCCGGGTGCTGACCGATGCCGCGATCGCCGGCCGGTCGGACCCGCTCCTCGGTCTCAAGGAGAACGTGATCATCGGCAAGTTGATCCCGGCCGGGACCGGTATGAACCGCTACCGCAACATCTCGGTGGCGATCAAGCCGGAAGCCATCCCCGAGTACTGGTTGCAGCGGCAGCGCGAGCTGGCCGACGCCACCGCGTCCGAGACGGGGGAGCCCGCCCTCGTGGGCATCACCCGCGCGGAAGCCGAGCGGATGCTCGGCGGGGTGGGCGCCGAGGAGGAGTGAGGCCGGGCCGGCCTCAGCGTTGGCTCATCTCGGCCTCGTAGGTCGAGATGAGCCCGGACAGGGGGCGTTCGCAGATCTCTGCGAACGCCCCCTCTTCGTAGGTGCCGTCGGCGAGCCGACGGCACAAGCCGGCCACGGCCCCCGGTCGACGCTCCTCGAGCCACGCGAGGAAGTGCGCGGTGGTCTGATACCCGGCCGCCGCCTTCCCGGCCTCGAAGTGCGCGAACGTCCACGGCATCTCCATGTCCAGCTGGTCGCGGATGTGATCGGCGATCCCCTCGATGAGCCAGGCGGTCGTTCTGTCGTACACGGGTGCGCGCAGGTAGGCGTGCGAGAGCTCGTGGATCACGCAGCCTTCGTCGTCGGGATGGGCCCGGAACCAGGCCTCGCTCAGGGTGATCCGGAGCCCATCGGTCGAGCCCGGGGCGCCGCCGCCCGGTGCCACACGGACGGTCACCGGCGCGAGCGGTCCGTCCATGCCCATGAGCGCCGCGACGGCGGGACCGTGCTGGTCGATCGAGCGCTGGGCCCACCGTTCGAGGCGCGCTCGGTTCCTGCGGCCCACGCGGGCTCAGCCTCCGGACGCGGCGATCCGCGAGAGGGGGGCGTGGACCTGCGGCGGGCCGGCGACGATGTCGCCCGCGAGGAAGTCGCCAGAGCCTGCCCAATCCGTGACGAGACCGCCCGACTCCCGGACCAGGAGCCCGCCGGCGGCGACATCCCACGACGCGAGCGAGAGCTCGAAGAAGCCATCGAACACGCCGCAGGCCGTCCAGGCGAGGTCGAGGCACGCGGCACCCGGACGACGCAGATCCTCGAACGTCTCGAGGGCCTCGCTCATGGCGGCGAGGTAGCGCGGCAGGAGGTCCTTGCGGCGGAACGGGAACCCGGTCGCGACGACCGCTCGTTCGGCCGGCCGGTCGCTGACGCGTGAGGCGACCGGTGGGGTGTCGGAGCGCTCCCACACGGCCCCGGCTCCTTCCGCCGCGTGCCAGGTCTCACCGATGAAGGGGGCGTGGATCGCCCCGGCCAGGGGCCGGTCGTCCTCCACGAGGGCCACCGAGACGCCGACCGCCCAGAAGCCGTGCACGAAGTTCGTGGTGCCGTCGAGGGAATCGACCAGCCAGCGGAGACCCTCTTCGAGTCCGCCGGACTCCTCGCCGCGGAACCGGATCCCCGGGGTCTCGGCAGCCAGGAAGCCGGCGATGGCCGCCTCGCTCGCGAGGTCGGCCTCGGTGACCCAATCGCCGGGGAGGCCCTTCGGGGTCCCCTGGAGGGGTGCGACGCCGGCGCGGACCGCCTCCCCTCCGACCAGAGCGGCCCGGCGGGCGACCGCCCGCATCGCCTCCAGGTCCATGGACGAACGCTAGCAGGCGTCCCGCACTACCCCCGAGCCCGGTTCGAGGTTCGCATCCGCTACACTGCAGGAACGCACCTCGCGCCGACGGAAGGCACGCCGTCCGGTCGCAGCCTGCGCCGGTGGTTGACGACCGCTCGCGCTGGTCGATAGCCTTAGCGTTCGTGCCCGGGTTCGGCGAGCCCGCCGGGCGCTGCAACAGAACTCCCGCACGGCCCGCGTGGCTCTCACGCGCGTGCGAGGATCGGGCTCGCGGGTCTGGACGGTTCCCGTCCGGGCTCCGGTGTTTGACAACGGAAGAGTGCAGACGAGAGGCCCATGCCTACGATCGAGCAACTGGTCCGGAACGGACGCAACGTCCGGAAGACGAAGACGAAGGCCCCCGCGCTGAAGGGTTCGCCCCAGCGGCGCGGTGTCTGCACGCGTGTCTACACCATGACTCCCAAGAAGCCCAACTCGGCCCTGCGCAAGGTCGCACGTGTGCGACTGTCCACGGGTATCGAGGTCACGTGCTACATCCCCGGCGTCGGCCACAACCTCCAGGAGCACTCGTTGGTGCTCGTGCGCGGCGGCCGCGTGAAGGACCTTCCCGGCGTCCGCTACAAGATCGTGCGCGGCACCCTGGACACCGCGGGTGTGAAGAGTCGCCGGCAGGCGCGCTCCCGCTACGGCGCGAAGAAGGGCGGCGAGTAGTCATGCCGCGCAAAGGCCCTGCCGTACGCCGCGAGATCCAGCCGGATCCCGTGTACCAGAACGCTCTGGTCACCCAGCTGATCAACAAGATCCTCCTGAACGGGAAGAAGACGACCGCGGAGCGCATCGTCTACGACGCCCTCGAGCAGATCAGCCAGAAGACGGCGAACGACCCGGTCATCACGTTGAAGAAGGCGGTCGACAACGTCCGGCCTCTCCTGGAGGTCAAGTCCCGTCGGGTCGGGGGAGCCTCGTACCAGGTACCGATCGAGGTCAAGCCGCAGCGGGGCACCACGCTCGCGATGCGGTGGCTCGTCAACTTCAGCCGAGCGCGTCGTGAGAACTCCATGGCCGAGCGGCTGGTGGCCGAGATCATGGATGCGGCGACCGGGGCCGGGGGCTCCGTGAAGCGGCGCGAAGACATGCACAAGATGGCGGAAGCGAACAAGGCGTTCGCGCATTACCGGTGGTGATCGAAGGATGTTCCCGGACCCGCCCTTCGGGGCGGGTTTCCCGTGAGAGGGGGATCGTCTAGTGGCGGTTCCCATGGAGACGAGTGCGGTGGCGACGACCCAGCAGGACGTGAAGAAGGGGGGGAAGGCGTTGGATATCCGTGAATACCCCCTCGCCCGGACCCGGAACATCGGGATCATGGCGCACATCGATGCGGGGAAGACGACCACCACCGAGCGGATCCTCTACTACACCGGTCGCGCGTACAAGATCGGCGAGGTCCATGAAGGCACGGCGACCATGGACTGGATGGCCCAGGAGCGCGAGCGCGGCATCACGATCACGTCCGCGGCCACCACGTGCCAGTGGAAGGGCCACTGGATCAACATCATCGACACGCCCGGCCACGTCGACTTCACCGTGGAGGTCGAGCGGTCCCTGCGTGTGCTCGACGGGGCGGTGGCGGTATTCGACTCCGTCGCGGGGGTGGAGCCGCAGTCCGAGACGGTGTGGCGTCAGGCCGACCGTTACCACGTCCCCCGCGTCGCGTTCGTCAACAAGATGGACCGGACGGGCGCCAACTTCGAGCGGACCGTCGAGATGATGGTCGATCGCCTGGCTGCCAACCCGCTCGTGCTCCAGCTCCCGTGGGGCACCGAAGCCGACTTCCACGGCTGCATCGATCTCGTGAACATGAACGCCCACTACTGGGAGGGCGACATGGGCGAGGAGTGGAAGGACACCTCCATCCCCGCCGAGTACCAGGCAGCAGCCGAGGCCGCGCGTCACGAGCTGTTCGAGAAGCTCGCCGACCACGACGAGGACCTCATGGAGAAGTTCGTCCACGAGGAGGAGCCCACCGTGGAGGAGCTCCGCCGGGCCATCCGCAAGACCACGCTCGCCGGTCTGGGCGTCCCGGTGCTCTGCGGCACGGCCTTCAAGAACAAGGGCGTGCAACTCCTGCTCGACGCCGTCGTGGACTTCCTCCCGAGTCCGGTCGACGTTCCGCCGGTGGAGGGCCACCTCCCGTTCAAGGAGGACGAGCACGTCGAGCGCCGTCCCGACGACGGCGAGCCGTTCTCGGCGTTGGCGTTCAAGATCATGTCCGACGCCTACGTCGGCCGGCTCACCTACCTGCGGGTCTACAGCGGTGTCCTCCACGCGGGAACGCACGTCTCCAACTCCACGAAGGATCGCAAGGAACGGATCGGGCGCATCCTCCAGATGCACGCGAACCACCGTGAGGACATGGAGGCGGCCTACACCGGAGACATCGTCGCCGTGGTCGGTCTCAAGCACTCCACCACCGGCGACACGATCTGCGACCCCGATCATCCGGTCGTGCTCGAGTCGATCAGCTTCCCCACGCCCGTGATCAGCGTGGCGGTCGAGCCCAAGACCAAGGCCGATCAGGACAAGCTGGGGAACGGGCTCGCGAAGCTCTCGGACGAGGACCCGACCTTCGTGGTGCGGTTCGACGATGAGACCGGTCAGACCGTCATCTCCGGTATGGGCGAGCTGCACCTGGACATCATCGTCGATCGCCTCCACCGCGAGTTCAGCGTGGACGCGAACGTCGGGAAGCCACAGGTGGCCTACCGGGAGACCATCACGAAGTCGGTCCACAAGGTGGACATGCGCTTCATCCGTCAGACGGGTGGCCGCGGTCAGTACGGTCACGTCCAGATCGATCTGGAGCCCACCGGCCCCGGTGGTGGCTACGAGTTCATCAACAAGATCACCGGCGGCTCCATCCCCCGCGAGTACATCCCCGCGGTCGATCAGGGCATCCAGGAGGCCCTCGACGGCGGCGTGCTGGCGGGATACCCCATGGTGGACGTCCGCGCCACGCTGATCGACGGGTCCTACCACGAGGTGGACTCGTCGGAGATGGCGTTCAAGATCGCCGGCTCCATGGCGCTGAAGGAGGCCGCGCGCAAGGCGTCCCCGGTGCTGCTCGAGCCCGTGATGGAGTTCGAGGTGACCACGCCCGAGGAGTTCCTGGGCGAGGTGATGGGCGATGTCACCGCCCGGCGTGGGCGCATCGAGAACATCGACGACCGGGCCGGCCAGAAGGTCGTCCGCGTGATCGTGCCGCTGGCGGAGCTGTTCGGCTACGCCACCGACCTCCGATCGAGGACGCAGGGCCGAGCCGCCCACAGCCCCATGCAGTTGCACGCGTACCACGAGGTCCCGTCGCAGATCTCGAAGGAGATCGTCGCGCGGGTGACCGGCGAGTAGAAGCCAAGCACGAGCGCCGAGCGAGGAAGAAGAAGGGGAAGCAACGATGGCCAAGCAGAAGTTCGAGCGGACGAAGCCCCACGTGAACATCGGCACGATCGGGCACATCGACCACGGCAAGACCACCCTCACGGCGGCGATCACCAAGCGCCAGTCGGAGAAGGGTCTGGCCGACTTCACCCCCTTCGACCAGATCGACAAGGCCCCGGAGGAGCGTGAGCGCGGCATCACGATCGCGATCGCCCACGTCGAGTACCAGACCGACAACCGCCACTACGCCCACGTGGACTGCCCCGGGCACGCCGACTACGTCAAGAACATGATCACCGGCGCCGCCCAGATGGACGGGGCCATCCTGGTCGTCTCGGCGGCCGACGGCCCCATGCCCCAGACCCGCGAGCACGTCCTGCTGGCCCGCCAGGTGGGGGTGCCCTACATCGTGGTGGCCCTCAACAAGTGCGACATGGTCGACGATCCTGAGCTGCTGGACCTGGTCGAGCTCGAGGTGCGCGAGCTCCTGTCCTCCTACGAGTTCCCCGGCGATGACGTCCCGGTCGTGCAGGTCTCCGCCCTCAAGGCCCTCGAGGGCGACGAGGCCTGGAACGCCAAGATCGACGAGCTGCTCGCCGCCTGCGACTCCTACATCCCGGAGCCCGTCAGAGACATCGACAAGCCCTTCCTGATGGCGATCGAGGACGTCTTCTCGATCACCGGGCGCGGCACGGTCGTCACGGGCAGGGTCGAGCGCGGCGTGCTCAAGAAGATGGGGGAGGTCGAGATCGTCGGGATCACCGAGACCCGCAAGACGGTCGCGACCGACCTCGAGATGTTCCGCAAGCTCCTGGACGAGGTCCAGGCCGGGGACAACGTGGGGGTGCTGCTGCGCGGGATCGACAAGGAAGACGTCGAGCGCGGCCAGGTGCTCGCCAAGCCCGGCTCGGTCACCCCGCACACCAACTTCGAGGCCTCGGTCTACGTGCTCTCGAAGGAAGAGGGTGGCCGCCACACCCCGTTCTTCAACGGCTACCGTCCCCAGTTCTACTTCCGCACCACCGACGTCACCGGCTCCGCCGCCCTGCCCGAGGGCGTCGAGATGGTGATGCCCGGGGACAACGTCGAGATGACCATCGAGCTGATCGCCCCCATCGCCATGGAAGAGGCCCTGCGTTTCGCCATCCGTGAGGGTGGCCGCACCGTGGGTGCCGGGCGTGTCACGAAGATCCTGAAGTAACACCAGAGCGAGAAGAGAGAGAAGGCGCTTCGATGGCAGGACCGAAGATCCGCATCAAGCTCCGGGCCTACGACCACCGGATGCTGGACGTCGCCGCGCGCGACATCGTTGAGCACGTCCAGCGCACGGGGGCGAAGGTGGTGGGGCCGGTGCCGCTGCCCACCGAGCGCGCCATCTACACGGTGATCCGCTCGCCGCACAAGTACAAGGACTCGCGTGAGCACTTCCAGATGCTCACGCACAAGCGGCTCATCGACATCGTCGACGCCACGTCGAAGACGGTGCAGGAGCTGCAGCGGTTGAACCTGTCGGCCGGTGTCGACATCGAGATCAAGCTCTAAGGGAACCGACCTCACGTCGCGGAACGAGAGGCCAAGAGGAGACCATGACGGACGTCAGAGGGATCGTGGGCGAGAAGGTGGGCATGACCCAGCTCTTCGTCGAGACGCGCGCCGTACCGGTCACGGTGATCAAGGCCGGCCCCTGCGTGGTTGCGCAGATCCGCACGCGCGAGGTCGACGGCTACGACGCCGTGCAGCTCGCGTACGGTCAGCTCCCCGAGCGTCACGTCAACTCACCCACCAAGGGGCACTTCGAGAAGGCGGGCGCCGAACCGGCTCGCCACCTCGTGGAGCTCCGTACGGACGACGCTGGCAGCTACACCCCCGGCCAGGCCGTCACGGCCGACGTGTTCGAAGCCGGCGACACCGTCGACGTGGTCGGTGTGTCCAAGGGGAAGGGGTTCAGCGGCGTGATGAAGCGCCACGGCTTCTCCGGCCTGCGCGCGAGTCACGGGGTCAAGGGCAAGCACCGGTCCCCCGGCGCGATCGGCGCGTGCGCCACGCCGTCCCGGGTCTTCAAGGGGATGCGGATGGCTGGGCAGCACGGGAACGCGCGCGTGACGGTCCTCAACCTGGAAGTGGTCCGATCCGACCCCGAGCGCGGCCTGCTCCTCGTGAAGGGCGCGGTCCCGGGGCCCAACGGTGGGCTCGTCATGGTGCGCAGCGCGGTCAAGGCGCCGACGAGGAAGGGGGCGTGACACCGATGGCCACGATCGACGTCCTCGATGCCGCCGGTGCGAAGTCCGGATCGCGGGAGCTTCCCGCCGAGTTCTTCGAGTCGCCCATCAACGTGCCGCTCATGCACCAGGTGGTCGTCGCGGGACTGGCCGGGCTCCGCGCCGGCACGCACAGCACGAAGACCCGCGGCGAGGTTGCCGGCGGGGGTCGCAAGCCGTGGCGTCAGAAGGGCACCGGCCGGGCCCGGCAGGGCTCCATCCGCTCCCCGCAGTGGGCGGGTGGTGGGGTGGCTCACGGACCCGTGCCGCGCGACCATTCGATGCGCATCAACAAGAAGATGCGCAAGGGTGCGCTCCGCTCAGCGCTGACCGATGCGCTGCAGAGCGGGAAGCTCGCGGTGGTCCAGGATCTCTCGTTCGAAGCTCCGAAGACGAAGCAGGCCGCCGAACTCCTGCAGGCGCTCGATCTCGACGGCAAGGTCCTCGTGATCCTGCGGGAACCCACCGAGTCCGGCGCCGTCGAGCTGTCGTTCCGGAACCTGCCCAACGTGAAGATCGCCTACGCGGGCGGGCTCGGCGTCTACGACCTCCTGCGTGCCGATCGCGTCCTGTTCACGGCGGGGGCGCTCGACGCCATCCAGGGTGTGCCGGCGGCATCGAGCGGCGCGGGCGACGACACCGAGGTCGCCTCCAACCCGGCGGACGACGGAGCCGAGGAAGACGGTGACGTCGCATGAAGTCGCCGCGGGACGTGATCGATCCGCCCGGTCGTCTCGGAGAAGTCGTACGCGGGCCTCGAGCAGAACACGTACACGTTCCTCGTGGACCCGCGGTCGAACAAGACCGAGATCAAGGAGGCCGTCCAGGCCATCTGGGACGTGCGGGTGATGTCGGTGAACACGTTGAAGAGGCGCGGCAAGGTCAAGCGCCGGGGGTACACGAAAGGCAAGCGCCCCGATCAGAAGCGCGCCATCGTCACGCTCGCTGCGGGCGATGCGATCGAGATCTTCGAAACAGGGAAGTAGGAAGCGATGGGAGTCCGCAAATACAAGCCGACCACGCCGGGGCGCCGGGGCGCCAGCGTGTCGACCTTCGACGAGCTGACCCGGTCAAAGCCCGAGAAGTCGCTCGTCACCAAGGGAAGGAACAAGGCCGGACGCAACACCCACGGCCGGATCACGACGCGCCATCAGGGCGGTGGCACCAAGCGTCGCTATCGCGTCGTGGATTTCCGGCGGAACAAGGATGGGGTCCCGGCCAAGGTCGCGCACATCGAGTACGACCCCAACCGGAGCGCGCGGATCGCGTTGCTCCACTACGTCGATGGCGAGAAGCGTTACATCCTGGCTCCCGACGGCGTGGCTCGAGGAGACATGCTCGTCTCGGGTCCCGACGCCGAGATCCGAGCCGGTAACGCCCTGCCGCTCCGCAACATCCCGGTCGGGACGGTGGTGCACGCCATCGAGCTGAAGCCCGGCGGGGGCGCCAAGATGGCGCGGTCGGCCGGCGCCAGCGTGCAACTGATGGCGAAAGAGGGCGCCATGGCCACCCTCCGCCTGCCGTCGGGAGAGATGCGCCTGGTCCCGGCCGCGTGCAAGGCGACCGTGGGATCGGTCGGGAACGCGGAGCACGAGCTGATCAGCTTGGGCAAGGCGGGTCGCAGCCGGTGGAAGCGCCGCCGTCCCTCCGTCCGCGGGGTCGCCATGAACCCGGTCGACCACCCGCTCGGTGGCGGCGAAGGGAAGTCCTCGGGCGGGCGGCATCCGAGCTCGCCGTGGGGACAGAAGGAAGGCCGCACGCGCAAGAAGAACAAGGCGTCGAACAAGTACATCGTCCGGCGCCGTGGGAAGGGGCGTGGCTGATGCCTCGTTCGGTGAAGAAGGGTCCGTTCGTCGACGAGCATCTCGCCGCCAAGGTCGACGACATGAACAAGAAGGGCGAGAAGCGGGTCATCAAGACCTGGTCCCGCCGATCCACGATCGTGCCGGACATGATCGGGCACACGATCGCCGTCCACGACGGTCGCAAGCACGTGCCGGTGTTCGTGTCGGAGGCGATGGTCGGGCACAAGCTCGGCGAGTTCGCCCCCACCCGCACGTTCCGGTCCCATGCCAGGGACGAGCGACGGACGGGGGCTCGGTGAGCCATGCCTGAGGCGCGCGCCACCATGAAGTACATGCGGACGTCACCGCGCAAGATGCGTCGCGTGGTGGACATGATCCGCGGCCAGCACGTGGAGGAGGCAACCCGGATCTTGAAGTTCTCCGGGCTGGGCGCCTCGCAGGACGTCGAGAAGCTGGTGAACTCCGCGGTCGCCAACGCGGAGGCCAACCCCGGTGTGATCCGCGAGAACCTGGTGATCTCGCGGGCGTGGGTCGATCAGGGCCCGACGCTCAAGCGCTACCGCCCGCGTGCCTACGGTCGCGCCACGCGGGTCAGGAAGCGCACGTCGCACGTGACGGTCGTGGTCGAGACGATGGAACCACAGGATGGAGGCGTGGCGTAGTGGGCCAGAAGATCCACCCCTACGGGTTCAGGCTCGGGGTCATCTACCCCTGGAAGAGCAATTGGTACGCAGGGCGTGACTACGCCGAGCAGCTGCATGAGGACATCTGGATCCGCAAGCACATCCGGAGCCGGCTGACGCGTGCGGGCATCTCGTCCATCGACATCGAGCGCAAGGGCGACCAGATCTGGGTGTTCATCCGGACGGCCCGCCCCGGCATCGTGATCGGCCGCAAGGGTGCCGAGGTCGACCGCATGCGCAAGGACATCGAGCGCTACACGAAGAAGCGGGTCGACGTGAAGGTCGAGGACATGAACCAGGCCTCCAGCGAGGTCCGCCCCGAGACAGACGCCACCTTGCTGGCACAGGGTGTCGCCGAGCAGCTCGCGGGCCGTGTCGCGTTCCGGCGGGCGATGCGCCGAGCGGTCCAGACCGCGATGCGCTCGGGCGCCCTCGGTGTGCGTGTCGCTTGCGCGGGCCGCCTGGGTGAATTCCGAGATGGGACGTCGCGAGTGGTACCGCGAAGGACGGGTGCCGCTCCACACGTTGCGCGCGAAGGTCGACTACGGCACGGCGGAAGCCAAGACCACCACCGGCCGCATCGGCGTGAAGGTGTGGGTCTACCACGGCGACGAGGTGCCGTACCGGGAGCAGGAGGTCCAGCGCGCGAAGGCGCGAGCCACCGCCCGTGCGCGCGGCGACCGCGCGCCGCAGCGGACGCCGGACGAAGAGGCGTCTGCCGCCGCCGCACCCCCGGCCGCCGAGGTGGCCGGAGCCGAGGTGACCGGAGCCATCACGCCCACGGCTGAGGCGAAGGTGTCGCCGGCGGCATCGGCCCCGACGGTCGACGCGCCGACGGTCCAGCCGGCGGAGGCGCCGGACGGCGCCCTCGAAGCTGCTGCCGCTCCTGCGGCACCGGCCGAAGGCGCCGAGCCCCTGACGCCGGCCGAAGGCGGTGAGGGCTGATGCTCGCACCGAAGCGCGTGAAGCATCGGAAGGTCCATCGCGGCAACATGCGGGGGAAGGCGAAAGGGCACACCGAGATCCAGTACGGCGACTACGGGATCGTGGCGCTCGAGCCCGGCTGGATCACCAACCGGCAGATCGAAGCGGGTCGCGTCGCCATGACCCGCCACATCAAGCGTGGCGGCAAGGTGTGGATCACGATCTTCCCCGACAAGCCGGTGACCAAGAAGCCGGCCGAGACGCGCATGGGCTCGGGCAAAGGCAACCCCGAGGGGTGGGTCGCCGTCGTCAAGCCGGGTCGGGTCATGTTCGAGCTGTCCGGCGTGTCCGAGCCGCTCGCGCGCGAGGCCATGCTCCGCGCGCAGCACAAGCTGCCGATCAAGACGAAGTTCATCACGCGGGTGGGTGAGTAACCATGCCGAGCAAGGCTGCCGAGCTCCGTGAGCTCCCCGACGAGGAGATCCTCGTACGGATGGAGAGCGCGAAAGAGGAGCTCTTCAACCTGCGCTTCCAGCTGGCCACCGGGCAGCTCGACAACACCGCCCGCCTGAAGGACCTGCGGCACGACGTGGCGCGCTTGGCCACCGTCCTGCGCGAACGGGAGATCGAGCGTGATCTCGACGCCCTCGCCGCGGAGGAAGCCGCGCGCCGCGAACGCGAAGAGGAAGCCCTGGAAGACGCCGCCGGTGCGGCGGTCGAAGCAGACGCCGAAGACGCCGAGGAGGCGCAGTGAGCGACCAACAGACGACCCCGGTGGAAGCGACCGACCGGCCCCAGCGCAAGGTGCGCACGGGCGTGGTCGTGTCCGACGCCATGGACAAGACCGTCCTGGTGCGGATCGACCGCAAGGTCCGTCATTCCTTGTACGGCAAGACGGTCCGCCGGTCGTCGAAGCTTGCCGCGCATGATGAGCAGAACGACGCGCACGTGGGTGACACGGTGCGCGTCATCGAGACCCGACCCCTGTCGAAGTCCAAGCGCTGGCGGGTGGTCGAGATCGTCGAGCGTGCGAAGTGATCCAACAGGAGACCCGCTGTAGGGTCGCGGACAACACGGGGGCCAAGGAGGTCCTCTGTATCCGCGTGCTCGGCGGCTCCGCACGGCGGTACGCTGGGGTCGGCGACATCATCGTCGCCACCGTGAAGGATGCGCTCCCGAACGGCGCCGTGAAGAAAGGCGAGGTCGTGAAGGCCGTCGTCGTTCGCACGGCGAAGGAGCGGCGGCGTCCCGACGGGTCCTACATCCGGTTCGACGACAACGCCGTCGTGATCCTGACGCAGGACGCGAAGAACCCGCGCGGCACCCGTATCTTCGGGCCGGTCGCGCGAGAGTTGCGCGAGAAGCGGTTCATGAAGATCATCTCGCTCGCGCCGGAGGTGTTGTGACGTGCCAGGTGTGAACATCAAGAAGGACGACACGGTCCGCGTCATGGCGGGCAAGGACCGCGGCAAGGAAGGCCGCGTGGTCCGTGTGCTGCCGGCCGAGCGGCGGATCATGGTCGACGGCGTGGCGCTCGCCAAGCGTCATCAGCGCACGGCCGGGCGGCGGACGTCGGCAGGCACGCAGCTCCAGCAGGGCGGGATCATCGACGTCGAGACCTTCATCGACATCTCGAACGTGCAGATCGTCTGCGGGAGCTGCGGCGCTCCGACGCGGGTCGGGTTCCGCGTCCTCGACGACGGGCTGAAGGTCCGGATCTGCAGGAAGTGCGAGGCGGAGCTGTGATGGCGGGCGACACGTACACGCCGCGCTTGAAGGTCCGGTTCCGCGAGGAGCTGACCCCGAAGCTGCAGGAGCAGCTGGGGTTGGCGAACGTCATGGAGGTGCCCCGCTTCGAGAAGGTCGTGGTGAACATGGGCGTCGGGGATGCCCTGAAGGACGCGCGGCTGCTCGACGCCGCGGTGGACGACCTCACCGTCATCACGGGTCAGAAGCCGGTGGTGACGAAGGCACGGAAGTCCATCGCGGGCTTCAAGCTCCGCGAGGGGATGCCCATCGGTGTCAAGGTCACGCTCCGGGGCGACCGGATGTGGGAGTTCCTCGACAGGCTCATCTCGCTGGCGCTCCCGCGGATCCGTGACTTCCGGGGCCTCGATGCCGACGCCTTCGACGGGACGGGCAACTACACGCTCGGTGTCACGGAGCAGTTGATCTTCCCGGAGATCGACTACGACAAGGTGCAGAAGGTGCGCGGGATGGACATCACCATCGTCACGACCGCGCGCGACGACGACCACGGACGCGCGCTGTTGCTCGCGGTGGGCTTCCCGCTCGCCGTCGAGCAGCCGGTGGCGAGCTGAGAGGACAGGCATGGCGAAGAAGGCCCTCATCAACAAGCAGCAGTCGAAGCCGAAGTACCGCGTGCGCGCGTACACGCGCTGTCAGCGGTGCGGGCGCGCCCGTGCGGTCTACAAGCGGTTCCTGCTGTGCCGGATCTGCTTCCGTGAGCTGGCGCATCTCGGTGAGCTTCCGGGGGTGACCAAGGCGTCATGGTGAGCACGAAGAGGCGCTTCTCCAGCAACGTCACCGATCCGGTGGCGGACCTGCTGACCAGGATCCGCAACGCGAACCTGGCCTCCAAGGACGAGCTCGAGGCCCCCGTGTCCAAGCTGTCGGCGGCCATCCTGGACATCTTGGTCCACGAGGGCTACCTCGAGGGGTACGACCGCGAGGGCGAAGGCGTTCACCAGGCGTTCCGGATCCGGCTGAAGTACGGCGCGCGCAAGCAGCGCACCATCTCCGGCATCCGAAGCGTCTCCACGCCGGGCCGCCGGATCTACCGGGGTCGTCACGACCTACCACGGGTCATGGGGGGTCTCGGGATCGCGATCGTGTCCACGTCGCAAGGTGTGATGACGGACAAGGAAGCATCGCGCATGGGCATCGGCGGCGAGCTCCTCGCGTACGTCTGGTGATGCGGAGATGAGTCAACGATGAGCAGGATCGGCAAGCAACCCATCACGATCCCGAGCGGGGTCGACGTCACCGTGGGCGACGGCAACGTCGTCACGGTGAAGGGGCCCCGCGGCGTCCTCACGCAGTCCGTGCACCTGAACATGAAGATCGTGCAGGAGGACGGGTCGGTGCGTGTCGAACGCCCCGATGACGAGGGCTTCAACCGGGGGCTCCACGGTCTCACGCGGACCCTGCTCGCGAACATGGTGGTGGGCGTGACGGAAGGCTTCGAGAAGCGCTTGTCGATCGTGGGCGTGGGCTATCGGGCCGCCCTGAAGGGCAAGGACATCGAGATCCAGGCCGGGTATTCGCACCCCGTGCTGGTCCCCCAGCCCGACGGGATCGAGTTCGAGGTTCCGACCGCCACCTCCATCGTGGTGCGAGGCAACGACAAGGCGCAGGTCGGCGAGGTCGCCGCGAAGATCCGGAAGATCCGGAAGCCCGAGCCCTACAAGGGCAAGGGTATCCGGTACGAGAACGAGATCGTGCGCAAGAAGGCCGGCAAGGCCGCGAAGGGTACGGGTGCGTGATGGAAGCGAAGGCGAGGAGGGAAGCGCGCCTGCGCCGGCACGCTCGGGTGCGCAAGAAGATCCACGGCGAGGCGGAGCGGCCTCGGCTGGCGGTGTACCGGTCGAACCGGCACATCTACGTCCAGCTGATCGATGACCGCGCCGCGGTCACCATCGCGGCGGCGTCCGATGCCGAGGTGACGGCCGACGACCCGATGGCCAAGGCGAAGGCCGTCGGTGAGCTGATCGCCGACCGGGCGAAGGCGGCGGGTGTGGAGCGGGCGGTCTTCGACCGCGGCGGGCGCCGGTTCCACGGGCGCGTCGCGGCGGTCGCAGACGGTGCGCGCGAGGGAGGACTGCTGATCTGATGCGACGCTACGACGCAAGGAACGACGAGAAGAGCCCGTACGAAGAGCGGGTCATCTCCATCAACCGCGTGGCCAAGGTGGTCAAGGGCGGCCGCCGGTTCTCGTTCGCTGCGCTCGTCGTGGTCGGTGACGGCGCGGGGCGCGTCGGCGTCGGGTACGGCAAGGCGAAGGAGGTGCCGGCCGCCATCGCCAAGGGCGTGGAGGAGGCCCGGCGGAAGATGTTCGAGGTACCCATGATGGGCACCACGATCCCCCACGAGATCGTCGGCGAGGCCGGCGCGGGCGTGGTGCTGCTGAAGCCTGCCGCCCCCGGTACCGGTGTCATCGCCGGTGGACCGGTGCGGGCGCTCATCGAGTGCGCGGGCATCAAGGACATCCTCTCGAAGTCCATGGGCTCCTCGAACCAGATCAACATCGTGAAGGCGGCGGTCGCCGGCCTGCAGGGCCTGCGCAAGCCGATCGATGTCGCCAAGCTCCGTGGGCGGGACGTCCACGACGTCGCCCCCAAGCCCATGCTCGATGCGGTCGAGGCCGCCGACGTTCGTATCAACGCCGCGCGTGCTGAGGCGCTCCAGGAGCAATACGGCATCCAGGAGACCGACACGCCGCCGCGTGGAGGCCGTCGATGACGCAGCTCAAGGTCACCCAGGTCCGGAGCACCATCGACCGGCCGAAGGATCAGAAGGACACGGTGCGCCGACTCGGCCTGCGGCGGATGCACCACACGGTGATCAAGGATGACCGGCCCGAGATCCGCGGGATGATCGCGAAGGTGCGACACCTCGTGAGCGTCGAGGAGATCGCCGGAGACGCGCCGAAGCGTCGATCGACCCGGAAGGACGAGGCATGAAGCTCCATCACCTCCGCCCCGCCGAGGGCGCCAAGACGGAACGCACCCGGGTCGGCCGTGGCCGGGCGGGGGCACGCGGCAAGACCGCCGGTCGAGGGACGAAGGGAACCGGTGCCCGCAAGAACGTCCCGGCGTACTTCGAGGGCGGTCAGATGCCCCTGGCCAGGCGGATCCCCAAGTTGAAGGGGTTCTCCAACCCCAACCGGGTGGCGTACGCACCGGTCAACGTCGAGGTGCTCGAGACCTACTTCGACGGCGAGGTCACGCCCCAGGCCCTGGTGGCACATGGGTTGGTCCACAAAGGTTCCAAGGTCAAGGTGCTCGGCCGCGGCGAGATCACCAAGCCGCTGGTCGTGAAGGCGCACGCGTTCTCCAAGACCGCCAAGGCGAAGATCGAGGCAGCCGGCGGGCGCGCCGAGTCGATCGCGTGAGACGAGATACCCTTACCGAGCCGTGCTGAAGGCGTTCCTCAACTCTTTCCGGGTCCCGGATCTCCGCGCGAAGATCCTCTTCACGCTGGGCATCATCGCCCTCTTCCGGTTCGGGTCGTGGGTCCCGGTCCCGGTCGTCGACGTCGGCTTCGTCCAAGAGGAGCTCCAACGACAGGGATCCTCGGGCTTCGTCGGCATCATCAGCCTCTTCTCCGGTGGAGCGCTCACCCGCTTCTCCGTGTTCGCGCTCGGGATCATGCCGTACATCACCAGCTCCATCATCATGCAGCTGCTGACCGTGGTGATCCCGAAGCTCCAGCAGTGGCAGGAGCAGGGCGAGACCGGGCACGAAGAAGATCAACCAATGGACCCGCTACGTGACCGTGGTCCTGGCGCTGCTGCAGGCCACCGGGCTGGCGTTCCTGTTCAACAACCCGAGCGCGGTGGGTCTGTCACGGAGCATCTTCCCCGACGGGACCTTCACCACGGCGAACGTGCTCCTGATCGTGCTGGTCATGACGGCCGGCACGGCCATGATCATGTGGCTGGGGGAGCTGATCACCCAGCGAGGCGTGGGCAACGGCATGTCCATCCTCATCTTCACCAGCGTCATCTCCCGGCTGCCGTTCGAGGGCGGTGCGATCCTCCGGGCCGGCGGCACGGGGAAGTTCATCGCCATCATCCTGATCGGTGTCGGCATCGTGGTGGCGGTCGTCTACATGGACCAGGGTCAGCGGCGGGTGCCCGTGCAGTACGCGAAGCGGGTCGTGGGCCGCAAGATGACGTCGGGCGGCAGCACCTACCTGCCGCTGAAGGTGAACCAAGCCGGCGTGATCCCCATCATCTTCGCCACGTCGATCATGTACTTCCCGGTCCTCATCGCGAGCGTCTTCGCCGGCCAGCAGTGGCTGCAGGACTTCGTCACGAACTACGTCCAGAATCCGCGCAGCATCGTATACATGCTGATCCTGGCGACGTTGATCGTGTTCTTCGCGTACTTCTACACGGCGATCCAGTTCGACCCGGTCCGAACGGCGGACAACCTGCGCAAACAGGGAGGGTTCATCCCCGGCATCCGTCCGGGGCAGCCCACCGCGGACTACCTCAACGACATCCTCGTTCGGATCACTCTGCCCGGTTCGCTCTTCCTGGCCGCCATCGCGTTGATCCCCACGGTGGTGCTGGCCGTCTGGGGGCTCCAGCAGTTCCCGTTCGGCGGCACGTCGATCCTGATCGCGGTGGGTGTGGCGCTCGAGACCATGAAGCAGATCGAGTCGCAGCTGATGATGCGCCACTACGAGGGCTTCCTCCGGTAGGGGGAGCGCGCCGATGCGCTTCGTCTTCCTCGGACTGCCCGGCGCCGGCAAGGGGACGCAGGCCAGGGTCGTGTCCGAGCAGCTGGGAATTCCCGAGATCTCGACCGGTGACATCCTGCGGGAGCACGTCCAGCGCGGGACGACGCTGGGGATCGAGGCCCGGACGTACATGGACCGGGGGGAGTACGTGCCCGACGCGCTGATGGTCCGCATGGTGAACGACCGGCTGCGGGAGCCCGACGCCACGAAGGGGTTCATCCTGGATGGGTTCCCGCGGACGGTTCCCCAAGCGCAGGCTCTCGAGGACGCGCTGGCGGAGAGCGAGACGCCGCTCACCGCGGTCGTCAAATTCACGATCTCCGACGGCACGGCCATCCGCCGGATCATCGGTCGCTACACGTGCCCTGTCTGCAAGCGCACGTACCACGAAGAGTGGAGTCCTCCGGCCAACGACCGGCTCTGCGATGCGGACGGCACACCCCTCGAGAAGCGGAGCGACGAGGACGAGCTGACGGTGAAGCGTCGCCTCGCCATCTACCGAGAGCAGACGGAGCCCCTCGAACGCTTCTACGGCGAACGGGGTCTGCTCCGCGACGTGGACGCCGAGGCACCGATGGCAACGGTGACGGAACGGATGCGATCGGCGCTCGACGGGTCGGTCTGAGCGGATCGGTGAGAGCGAAGGGCTGAGGAGCGGATCGTGATCATCCGGAAGTCGCGCGACGAGCTCGAGCTGATGCGGCGGGCGGGACGCATCGTGGCCGGAACCATCGAACGGGTGATGGCCGCGGTGGCGCCCGGCGTGACCACCCTCGACCTCGATCGCGTCGCGGCGTCGTACATCGCGGAGCAAGGAGCGCTGCCGTCCTTCAAGGGGTACCGGGGGAGGGGCCAGACCCCGTTCCCGGGTGTCATCTGCGCGTCCCTCAACAACGAGATCGTGCACGGGATCCCGTCCCGTACCCGGGTCCTGCGCGAGGGCGACGTCCTCTCGCTCGACTTCGGGGCCATGTGGGAGGGCTACCACGCCGACTCAGCCGTGACCGTCTTCGTCGGCGGTGCCGCGCCCAACGAGGACGCAGAGCGTCTGGTGCGTTCCACCGAGGAGGCGCTCGCGACGGCGATCGAGACCATCAGACCGGGCGGGAAGCTCTCGGACATCGGCAACGCCATCGAAACCGTGGCGGACCGAGCCGGGCTCGGTGTCGTCCGGGAGTACGGTGGCCACGGCATCGGGCGGGCGATGCACGAGGACCCGTTCATCCAGAACTGGGGCCCTTCCGGCCGAGGGCCCGTGATGCGCCCGGGGCTCGTCGTGGCGGTCGAGCCCATGCTCAACCTCGGGCGGGACGAGACGCGAGGCATGGCGGACGGGTGGACCGTGGTCACGGCCGATGGATCGCTCTCGGCGCACTTCGAGCACACCATCGCGGTGACGGACGACGGCCACGAGGTGCTCACGGCCCGCGACGGTCACCACGACACCCCGTGAGCCTCCCGTTCCGCCCGCGGGAGGCCGGGAGCGCGGCCGCGGGTCCGCCGGGCACCTCGAGCGGGGGTGGAGGCTCGGGAGTGAAGATGCCGGTCGGCCGCGGCCACGCCGCCGCCCTCTCGCGAGGTCCCGGCGGACCCTGCGAGCATCTCGAGGCCGGGCGAACGAGCGCCGAACGGCTCCGGAACAGGGGGCGACGATCGCGGTGCCCCTCCCGCGGCGTGACGATGGCGCTGACCTGCCCCTATACTGACGGTCCGCCCCGCCCGAAGGTGTGTTCCGCACGCCCGTCGCGAGTGGGGAAGCCGTCAAGAAGAGGGTCCAACGGAGCGTGGCCAAGGACGATGTGATCGAGGTCGAGGGGACCGTGGTCGAACCCCTCCCGAACGCCATGTTCCGTGTCGAGTTGGACAACGGGCACAAGGTGCTCGCACATATCTCTGGGAAGATGCGGATGCATTACATCCGGATCCTGCCCGGAGACCGGGTCAAGGTGGAGCTCTCGCCGTACGATCTCACCCGGGGTCGTGTGGTGTATCGCTACCGCTGAGCCGGTCGGCGATCGAAGGTCGAGAAGGAACGAACGCGATGAAGGTGCGCCCGTCGGTGAAGAAGATCTGCGATCGGTGTCGTGCTGATCCGCCGGCGTGGAACCGATCCGCGTCATCTGCTCGAACCCGCGGCACAAGCAGCGGCAGGGATGACCAGGGACGACCGAGGAAGGGTGTCGTAGATGGCTCGTATCGCAGGCGTCGATCTCCCCCGCGACAAGCGGATCGACATCGCGCTCCGCTACATCTACGGCATCGGCCCCACGCGCGCGTTCGAGATCGTTGCAGGAGCCGGGATCGATGGCGGCACGAAGGTCCGCGATCTCTCCGAGGACGAGGTCCTCAAGATCCGTGAATACATCGACCGCAACTACAAGGTCGAGGGTGACCTCCGCCGCGAGGTCGCGCAGGACATCAAGCGCAAGATCGAGATCGGGTGCTACCAGGGCATCAGGCATCGCCGGTCGCTGCCGGTGCGAGGCCAGCGCACGCACACCAACGCGCGCACCCGCAAGGGCCCGAAGAAGACCATCGCCGGGAAGAAGAAGGTCGCCAAGAAGAAGTAGGTGTCGGGTGGAGGACGGAGCATGATGGCGAAGCCAAAGGCGAAGAAGACCAAGCGTCGCGAGAAGAAGAACGTCCTGCACGGGCAGGCCCACATCAAGTCGACGTTCAACAACACCATCGTCACCATCACCGACCTGCAGGGCAACACGCTGTCCTGGGCGAGCGCCGGCAACGTGGGCTTCAAGGGTTCCCGGAAGTCCACGCCGTTCGCTGCGCAGCTGGCCGCCGAGAAGGCCGCGCGCGCCGCACAGGAGCACGGGGTGCTGAAGGTCGACGTGTTCGTGAAGGGCCCCGGCTCCGGCCGCGAGACCGCGATCCGTTCGCTGGCCGCCGCGGGGTTGGAGATCGCCGGGATCCAAGATGTCACGCCGGTGCCGCACAACGGCTGCCGGCCACGCAAGCGCCGCCGCGTCTAGCGCGGCGGAACCCGGCCGCGGACCGCGCGACCGGGCAGACCGAGAGGGCGGGGATGGAGTGGATGATCCCCCGCCGAGGAGTGATGCAGCGTGTTCATCGTCGCAAGGCCTCAGATCGCTGAGGAGGTCGTTTCCCCGATCCGCTCGCGGTTCACCATCGAGCCGCTCGAGCCAGGGTTCGGCTACACCGTCGGGAACTCCCTCCGCCGCACCCTGCTGTCGTCGATCCCCGGCGCGGCCATCTCGTCGGTCCGCATCGACGGCGTTTTGCATGAGTTCGCGACCGTCCCGAAGGTCACCGAGGACGTCACCGACGTCATCTTGAACCTGAAGGAGCTGGTGGTCCGTTCCGAGCTCGAGGAGCCCACCACGGTCTACCTGAAGGCCAAGGGGCCCTCGGAGGTCACCGCCGGTGACATCGCGCCTCCGGCCGGCATCGAGATCTTGAACGCCGACCTGCACATCGCCACCATCGGCCGTGGGGGTTCGCTCGAGATGGAGATGACGGTCGAGCGAGGTGTCGGCTATCGGATGGCCGACAAGAACAAGAAGCCTCGTGATCCGATCGGCGTGATCCGGTGGACTCCATCTTCTCGCCGGTGCGCAAGGTGTCGTACATCGTCGAGAACACGCGTGTCGAGCAGATGACCGACCGCGACCGTTTGGTGCTCGACGTGGAGACGGACGGCTCGGTGACCCCACGGGAGGCGCTCGCCTCCGCCGGCGGCACGCTGCTCGAGCTCGTCCAGCTGTTCTCCGACCTCGCCGAGGCCCAGAGCGTCTCGGTCGGACCCGCGGATGATGAAGAGCTTCCGAGCGACTACCAGATCACGATCGAGGAACTGAACCTGTCGGTCCGCTCCTACAACTGCCTGAAGCGCGAGGGCATCAACACGGTTGGCGATCTGGTGCTGAAGTCGGAGTCCGAGCTCATGGATATCCGGAACTTCGGTCAGAAGTCGATCGACGAGGTCAAGGCCAAGCTCGAAGAGCTGGGGCTGGGTCTGCGGGAGGAGTAGATGCCGCAACCCAAGAAGGGTCCTCGGTTGGGCTCCGGCCCCGATCACCAGCGTCTGATGCTGTCCACGCTGGCCAAGCAGCTCTTCATCCACGAGGCCATCGACACCACGGAGTCGAAGGCGAAGATGCTCCGCCCGTACGCGGAGCGGATGATCACGAAGGCCAAGAAAGGCGACCTGGCATCGCGCCGGGCCGTGCTCGCGGACCTGCCGGATCGCGACGTCGTGGCACGGCTGTTCCACGACATCGCACCTCGGTTCGAAGAGCGCGACGGCGGTTACACGCGGATCCTCAAGCTGGGTCCACGCAAGGGAGACGGCGCGCCCATGGCTCGGATCGAACTCGTCGAGAAGGAGTAACGGGGTGGGCCGGGTCGCGGCGCCTGCGTCCGCGGGACGGCCCACCACCACCACGCGCGTCGTCCGCCTGCTGCTGGCCTACGACGGATCGGGCTTCCGCGGCTGGGCGCGGCAGCGGGATCCGTCGATCAGGACGGTCCAGGGGGAGCTCGAGCAGTACCTGGAACGGGTGCTGCGCGAGCGGCCGACGCTCAAGGTTGCCGGACGCACCGATGCCGGCGTCCACGCGCGCGGGCAGGTCGCTTCGTTCGCATCCGCGACGCTGCTCCCTGCCGGCCGTCTCCGGGCGGCACTGAACGCCGCGCTCGCACCCGAGGTCGTCGTCCGGGAGGTCTCGTTCGCTCCCCGTGCGTTCGACGCCCGGTTCTCCGCCACCGCACGCGAGTACGCCTATCGGATCGACCTCGCGGAGGTCCCCGACCCGTTCACCGCCCGGTTCGTCTGGCATCGCCCGGGCCCCCTGTCCGTGCCGAGGATGCGGGCGGCCGCGCAGACGCTCGTGGGGGAGCACGACTTCGCGTCCTTCTGCCGGCGTCCCGGGCGCGATCGGTCCACCGTACGCCGGCTGGAGCGGGTGACCGTCGCTCGCGGAGGGGATCTACTCGTGATCCGCCTCCGCGCGAACGCGTTCCTGCACCAGATGGTCCGCTCGATCGTCGGCACGCTCGTCGCCGTGGGGGAGGGACGTTCGCAGCCCTCGGACGTGGCCCGCATCCTCCGAGCCCGCGACCGATCGGGGGCGACCCAGCTGGCGCCCGCTCGAGGGCTCACGCTCGAGCGCGTCGTGTACGGACGCCGGGCACCGACGCGGCCCGGAGGGTGACCCTCCGGGCGCACGCGGTTCGGTCTCAGCAGCAGCCTGGCGGGCAGCAGCCTCCGTCGTGGACGAGCATCGAGTTCCACCTCCTTCCTTCCGCTCGAGGTCTCTCCGCCCGGGCTCCGTGCGGAGATTCATCCATCGATGACCGTCGATACGTTGACGCATCCATCGATAACTGTCAATATACCTTCATGACGACGCAGCGGATCGCCCTCTTGGAACCGACGTCCGCGGTCGCGTGCTGCGCGCCGGTGGCGGACGCGGATCTCAGCGAGGCTGAGGCCGAGGCCACCGCGACGTTGTTCAAAGCGCTCGCCGACCCGGCCCGTGTCCGGATCCTCAACCTCCTCGCCACGCAGGCCGACGCCGTGTGCGGCTGTGACCTCGAGGGGCCGCTCGAGCTCTCGCAGCCCACGGTGAGCTTCCACCTGAAGAAGCTGCACGAGGCCGGGTTGCTCGACCGGGAGAAGCGCGGGGTCTGGGTCTACTACTCGCTCAACCGCGAGGCCGTCCGGCGGCTGTCGGGCGTCCTGCGGTTCCAAGGGAGGAGGACGTGATGGCTGATCTCCGTGAACAGGTCCGTGAACGCTACGCGCGCGCCGCGACGACGGTGCTGTCCGGCGCCGGCGCCGCCGAGGATGGCGCCGGCGATGGTTGCTGCGAGCCGGAGGACGGCCTCGGCCCCCAGCTGTACGACGTCCTCCAGCGCTCCGAGCTCCCCGAGGAGGCCGTGCTCGCGAGTCTCGGCTGCGGGAACCCCACCGCGGTCGCCGAGCTCCACGAGGGGGAGACGGTGCTCGACCTGGGGTCGGGAGGCGGCATCGATGTCCTCCTGTCGGCCAAGCGGGTCGGCCCCACCGGCACGGTGTTCGGCCTCGACATGACCGATGAGATGCTGCACCTCGCGCGCGACAACGCAGCGAGGGCCGGTGCGACGAACGTCGAGTTCCTGAAGGGTCTGATCGAGGACGTCCCGCTGCCCGACGCGAGCGTCGACGTCGTCATCTCGAACTGCGTCATCAACCTGTCGACCGACAAGCCGGCGGTGATCCGCGAGATCGCGAGGGTGCTGAGGCCCGGCGGGCGGATCGGCATCAGCGACGTGGTCGCCGACGACCACCTCACGACCGAGGACCGAGCTGCGAGGGGGTCCTTCGTCGGCTGCATCGCAGGCGCTCTGACGTTCGCGGAGTATGGGGAGCAGCTGCTCGGCGCCGGGTTGACCGAGGTCCACATCGACGCCACGCACGAGCTCACGGACGGCATGTACGGCGCGATCGTTCGCGCCCGCAAGCCTTCCTGACGCGCTACCACGGGTGCGTGTTCATCGGGGCATCGTTCCTTTGACGGGCCAGCGTTCCCGCAGGTAGCCTTGGTGACCGGTCGGCGGCGCGAGTTCGTGCGGCGCCGACATCTTCACGATGAGGATCACCCCGATGAAGACCTACTCTCCGAAGCCTGACCAGATCGAGCGCCGCTGGTACGTCGTGGACGCCAGCGGGCAGGTCCTCGGCCGCCTCGCCAGCGAGGTGGCGACGCTGTTGCGCGGCAAGCACAAGCCGATCTTCGCGCCGCACATGGACACCGGCGATCACGTGATCGTGGTCAATGCCGACAAGGTCGAGCTGACGGGGAACAAGGCCGAGACCAAGGTCGCCTATCGGCACTCCGGCTATCCGGGCGGCATCAAGGGCGTCCGGTACGCGGAGTTCCTGGTGGATCGTCCGGTGCAGGCGGTGGAGAAGGCCGTCCGCGGCATGCTGCCGAAGAACCGGCTCGGCCGGCAGATGATCAAGAAGCTCCATGTCGTTCCGGGCGGCGAGCATCCGCACGGCGCCCAGAAGCCGGTCGCACTCACGGTCGGCGAGCGTCCCGCGTGGGCAGGGCTCCCCGTCCCCACGGCAGCTCCGGCTCCGAAGCCGGCCGCCAGGTCGAAGGCGGCCGCCCCGAAGGAGATCGAGGAGGCGCCGGCCGTGAAGCCGACCGACGAGGGCACGACGGCGAAGAAGACGACGGCCGCGAAGACGTCGACGGCGAAGAAGGCCACCGACGCGAAGAAGACGACCGCGAAGAAGTCGACGGCGAAGAAGACGACCGCCGCGAAGAAGTCGACCGCCAAGAAGACCACCGCCGCCAAGAAGTCGACGGCGAAGAAGACGAAGCCCGCGGCTGAGGCCGCCGAGACGGAGGAGTGACGACCACGTGGCTGTGATTGCCCAGAAGCTGTCGACCGGACGCCGGAAGGAGGCCGTGGCGCGCATCAGGCTCACGCCGGGCTCCGGCGAGTTCACGGTGAACGGCCGGGCGCTCGACGACTACTTCCCGACCCGCGTGCATCGCATGGTCGCCCGCGCCCCGCTGCAGCTGGTGGGCAAGGACAAGGACTTCGACGTGGTTGCCACCATCAGCGGCGGCGGGGTCGCCGGCCAAGCCGGAGCGGTCCGGCTCGGCGTGGCTCGAGCGCTCATCGAGCTCGACCCCGGACTGCGACCACAGCTCAAAGCCGAGGGCTATCTCATGCGCGATGCGCGTGAGAAGGAACGCCGCAAGTACGGGCTGAAGAAGGCTCGCAAGGCTCCGCAGTACTCGAAGCGCTGATCCCCCGGCGCTCCGGCCTGCGGGCCAGGAGCACCGTGAAGGAGGATCAGCATCATGCCCACCCAGATCGCACCCAACGTCCTGTCCTGGGCGAGCGAGCTCGACGACCTCACCCGCGAGCAGGCTGCTCGCACCGCGCGCCTCCCGATCTTGGCCGGTCCCATCGCCTTGATGCCGGACGCTCACCTCGGGATGGGCGCCACCATCGGCTCCGTGATCGCCACCGGATCGGCCGTGATCCCGTCGGCGGTCGGTGTCGACATCGGCTGTGGGATGGCCGCTCGCGCCCTCGACCTAGGGGAGGAGCACCTTCCCGACGCCGGCCTCGGCGGATGGGTCGAGCGGATGAGCCAGACCGTCCCGGCGGGCCTCGGGAAGTGGCACGGCCGGGCGTCCGACGACGCCCTGTCGTGGATCGTGGAGAACCCGCCGCCCCCGACCCTGGAACGTCCGGGCCGCGCCGCGGACCAGCTCGGCACGCTCGGCTCCGGCAACCACTTCGTGGAGATCGCCGTCGACGAGACCGGACGCGTCTGGATCCTGCTGCATTCCGGCAGCCGCGGCGGCGGGAACCAACTGGCGACGCTGCACACGAAGACCGCGAAGCGACTCCACGAGGGTCTCGGGACCGAACTGGAGGATCCGGAGCTCGCCTGGCTCCAGCAGGGGTCGGCCGAGTTCGACGCGTACATCCGTGACCTCGGCTGGTCCCAAGCCTACGCACGCGAGAACCGTCGGCAGCTGCTGGCGGCGACCCATCGCACGCTCGAGGCGGTCCTGGAGCGCGAGGTCGAGGCGGTCGATGAGGTCAACTGCCACCACAACTACACCGCGCTCGAAGAGCACGATGGCCGGTGGCTCTGGATCACCCGGAAGGGCGCGATCCATGCAGGCACGGGCGAGCGCGGCTTGATCCCGGGGTCCATGGGACAGCGATCGTTCCTGGTGGTCGGTCTCGGGAACGAGGCGTCGTACACGTCGTGCTCGCACGGCGCGGGGCGCCGGATGAGCCGGACCAAGGCGCGCAAGACCCTGACCGTCGAAGCCCTCCAGCACCACATGGAGGGCCGGGCGTGGCAGGCGTCCGACGCGAAGGCGCTCCTGGACGAGGCGCCGGATGCCTACAAGCCGATCGACGCGGTGATGCGCGACCAGGCCGACCTGGTGCGCGTGGAGCACTCGTTCCACGCGCTGGCGAACTACAAGGGGGTCGAACGGATCAGGAACCGCTGAGCGGCGGGGCGGGGAGCCGGGGGCCAGGCGTGGTTCACGCCTCGCCGCTGGCGTCCCTCTCGGCCCCGGCGTCGGCGGCGACCTCGCCGCCGCCCGCCTCACCCACGTCGTCATCGGTGATGGCGTACGCCCCGGAGTTGACCGCGTCGATCACGACACGGGCCCTGGGCTCGTCCTCCGTCGAGACGAAGAGGTACGCGGGCCCCACGGGGTACGCCTCGTTCTCGCCGCCGCCCTTCAACAGGACCGAGATCCCTTCGGACTCGAGACGGCCACGCATCAGCTCCGCTTCGAACGAGTCTCCGCTCGACCAGACCTGGACCAGATCGGACATGGCGTCAGTCTCTCACGGGAGGGACGTCGGGTAGCCTGACCCGATGGGACGGTTGTTCGGCACCGATGGCATCCGCGGCGTCGCTGGCACGGAGTTGACCCGAGATCTCGCGTACGGGGTCGGCCGCGCAGCCGTCACGGTGTTGGCTCGCCACGGTGAACGGCAACCCACGTTCGTGGTGGGTCGCGATCCCCGAGTCTCAGGGGTGTGGCTCGAGGAAGCGATCAGCGACGGCATCCGCGAGACCGGCGGCGACGTGATCCCGGTCGGGGTCGAGCCCACGCCCGCGATCGCGTTCCTGACGACGCACCTCCAGGCTTCGTCGGGCGTCGTCATCTCCGCGTCGCACAACCCCCCCGAGTACAACGGCATCAAGCTGTTCGCGGCCAACGGGATGAAGCTGCCGGACGATCAGGAGGACGAGATCGAGACCGTTCTGCGAGCGCCGGTCGACCCTGCTTTCGAGGTCCGGCCCGGGAGCGATCCTGCCGGCCGCCGAGGGCCGTGAGCACTACCTCGAGCACCTCGCATCCTCCGCCGAGGCCCGGCTCGATGGGATGCGCGTGGTGCTCGACGCCGCCAACGGCGCTGCCTCCGAGCTGGCACCCGAGCTCCTCCGGCGTTTGGGGGCGGACGTGACGGCGATCAACGCCGAGCCCGACGGGAGCAACATCAACGAAGGGTGTGGGGCCCTGCACCCGGAGGTCGTGGCGGCGGAGGTCGTGCGGCTCGGGGCGGACGCGGGGGTCTCGCTGGACGGCGATGCGGACCGAGCCTTGTTCGCCGACGCCTCCGGGGCGGTGATCGACGGCGACCAGGTGGTGGCGGCCTGCGCGTTGGCCATGCGCGACCGGGGCCACCTCACCGGCGACGTGGTCGTCATGACCGTGATGTCGAACCTGGGCTTCCTGCGGGCGATGGAGGAGGCGGGGATCCGCGTCGTGCAGGCTCGCGTCGGCGACCGGTACGTGATCGAAGAGATGGAGCGGCTGGGCGCCGCGCTCGGCGGTGAGCAGAGCGGCCACGTGATCTTCCGGGAACATGCCACCACCGGCGACGGGCTCCTGACGGCCGTGCGCTTCCTCTCGCTCGCCGCCCGGTCGGGGGTGTCGGTCCGCACCTTGGCCGCGGCGATGCAGCGGTTCCCGCAGGTGATGCTGAACGTCGAGGTCCGCGACCGCGACGCCCTGGCGGATGCGGCGGCGGTCGAGGCAGCGGTCGCCGCCGCCGAACGCGATCTCGGGACCGGCGGGCGCATCCTGGTGCGTCCATCCGGAACCGAACCTCTGATCCGCGTGATGGTCGAAGCGTCGTCGGAGGTCGATGCTCGCCGCCATGCCGAATCGGTCGCGGACGTGGTGCGTTCGTCGTTGGGCTGAAACGAGCCTGAACGGGTCGCGCTGGTAGGCTCGACGTTCCATGTGCGGCATCGTCGGTTACGTGGGCCCCGACGAGGCGCTCCCCATCGTCCTGGAGGGTCTCCGCCGGCTCGAGTATCGCGGGTACGACTCCGCGGGCGTGGCCGTTCTCGACGGGGGCCTCACCGTCCGGAAGCGCTCCGGGAAGCTCGAGGAGCTCGAGCGAGCGCTGGCGGAGGATCCACCGCCTCACGCGACCGCCGCGATGGGACACACACGGTGGGCCACCCACGGCGCACCGACCGATCGCAACGCCCACCCCCACACCGACTGCACAGGCCGCGTCGCGGTGATCCACAACGGGATCGTGGAGAACTTCCACGCGTTGCGCACGGACCTGGAGAAGCAGGGCCACACCTTCGCCTCCGAGACGGATACGGAATCCGTCGCGCACCTCGTCGAGGAGAAGCTCCGCGAGGCCCCGACGCTCACCGAGGCCGTCCGGCTGGCCGTGGCCGAGCTCGAAGGCGCCTATTCGCTCGTCGTGCTGTCGGCCGACCATCCGGGTGAGCTCGTCGGCGTCAAGGTGTCGTCCCCGCTGGTCGTCGGGATCGGTCATGACGGCGAGGCCGTGCTCGCCTCCGACATCCCGGCGCTGCTCGGCCGTGGCCACACGATCGTGCCGGTGGCCGAGGGGCAGATCGTGTCCATCACCCGTGACGGTGTGGCCCTCCTGGACTTCGACGGCCGCTCCATGCCGCTCGAACCGATCGAGGTCGATTGGGACGTGAGCCGGGCGCAGAAGGGTGGGTACGACTTCTTCATGCGGAAGGAGATCGACGAACAGCCGGCCGCGATCCGCGACACGCTCGTCGGGCGCACGCACGAAGGCCGACTGGCGCTCGATGAGCTGCGGATCCCGGACGACGTCCTCCGCGAGGTCTCGAAGGTGTTCGTGGTCGCCTGCGGCACCGCCTTCCACTCCGGGATGGTGGCCAAGTACGCCATCGAGCACTGGACCCGGCTCCCGGTCGAGATCGAGATCGCGAGCGAGTTCCGGTACCGCGATCCGGTCCTGGGTCCCGACACCCTCACCCTGGCTGTGTCGCAGTCGGGCGAGACGATCGACACGCTCGAGGCGGCACGCCATGCCCGGCGTCAGGGCTCCCAGGTCATCGCGGTGACGAACACCGTGGGCTCGTCGCTGGCTCGCGAAGCCGACGGCGTCCTCTACACCCACGCAGGACCGGAGATCGGCGTGGCCGCCACGAAGACGTTCGCCACGCAGATGGTGGCGTTGCACCTCGTGGCGCTCTACCTGGCACAGGTCCGCGGGACCAAGTTCCCGGAGGAGATCGCGGATGTGCTCGCGGAGCTGGACGAGCTGCCCGCGAAGGTGGAACGGACCTTGCTGTTGGACGCGCAGGTCGCGGCGATCGCCGAGCAGCTCCGCGAGGCGAGCGACGTCCTCTTCATCGGCCGGCACACCGGCTACCCGGCTGCCCTGGAGGGTGCGCTCAAGCTGAAGGAGATCTCCTACGTGCACGCCGAGGGCTATCCCGCCGGCGAGCTGAAGCATGGGCCGATCGCGCTCGTCGAGGACGGCGTGCCGGTCGTGGCGGTGGCGACGCGTTGCCACGTCTTCCCGAAGATGCTGTCGAACATCCAAGAGGTGAAGGCGCGCGGCGCGTCGGTGATCGCGGTCGTCACCGAAGGGGATACCGAGGCGGCTCGCCTCGCCGATCACACCATCGAGGTCCCCGACACACCCGAGCTCCTGTCGCCGGTCGTGGTGAGCGTGCCGTTGCAGCTGCTCGCGTATCACGTGGCCACGCTCCGCGGCTGCGATGTCGACCAGCCGAGGAACCTCGCGAAGTCGGTCACCGTCGAGTAGCGTCGATCCATGCGCAGGGTCGCCCGGACGATCCGTCTCGTCGTCGCGGCCGCCGTCGCTGCGGGTGCGCTGATCGCGACCGCGAGCCCAGGTCTCGCGTGCAGCTGTGTGGCGTCCACCGCAGCGGAGAAGCTGGAGACCGCTGAGGCCGCGTTCGTCGGGCGCGTCGTCGAGAGCTCGACGGACGCCGAGGGCACCACGCAGGTCTTCGAGGTCGACGGCGTGTACAAGGGCGCGCTGGGGCCGACCGTCGAGGTCTGGGCCCAGATCGGGACCGGTGTCATGAGCAGCTGCGCGGTCGTGTTCCCGGAGGGCGATCGCGTCGCACTCGTGATCTCCCGGTCCGGTGGCCGCTGGACGACGGACGGATGTTCCCTGGTGACGGAGGCGCAGCTCACGCGGCTCGCCGGCTCGCCGAGCCCGCCCACTGGAACGACTGCACCCCCGCCGAGCTCCCCGACTCCGGTCGTGACGACCGCGTCGGACGGGCGCGCGGTGCCCCGCTGGTCCCTCCCGATCCTCGGCGTGCTCCTCGCGATCGCGGTCATCTGGCTGACGCTCGTGCTAGCGAGCCGGCGGGGGCGCCGGCCGGGGGTCGTCCCTGGAGCCGATGGGGACGCGACCCAGCCGCCGCCCGCCGGCGGTGGCGACCCCGCAGGTGAGGACGTCGACGCGTGACGCGGCCGCAGCCGGGTCTGGGCTAGCCTGTCACCGTGGAGATCGTCGGCCTCGGTGTCGACATCTGCGAGATCGCGCGGATGGAACGGGCGCTCGCCCGGCATCCCACGCTGCGTACACGTGTCTTCACGCCCGAGGAGATCGCGTACTGCGACTCGAAAGCGCGCCCCGCGGAGTCCTTCGCCGGCCGCTTCGCCGCTCGCGAAGCCGTGATCAAGGCTCTCGGCGGCTACCGCGGCAAGCGGTGGCACGACATCAGCGTGACGCGTCACCCGAGCGGCGCGCCGCTGGTCGCGTTGACCGGGAACGCGAAGGATCGGGCCGATCTGCTGGGGATCGACGCGGATCCTCATCACCTTCACCCACGAGAGGACGAGCGCGGTCGCGTTCGCGGTGGCGGTGACCGACACGTGAAGCCCGTGCTCATCCCGCAGGAGGCTGTCGAGCTGGACCGGGCCACCCAGGCGCGGGGGACCACGGCCGACATGCTGATGGAGCGTGCGGGCTGGGCCGTGGCGCGAGCGGTTGCGGATCTGGCCGGCGGCGTCTACGGACGACGCGCCGTCGTGGTCTGTGGCCAGGGGAACAACGGCGGCGACGGGTTCGTGGCCGCGCGCCACCTGGCTCGGTGGGGCATGCGGATCGCCGTGGTCCTCCTGGCCGAGCCCGAGCACCTCCGTGACCCGTCGGCGGGCAACCTCGAGCGCCTGAGGAACCAGCCGTCCGTGCGGGTCCGGGTGTTCGATGAGGCCGGGCTCGCGCGCGAGCTCGGCCGTGCGGACGTGGCGGTGGACGCGGTGTTCGGGACCGGTTTCCACGGGGTCGCCGGAGGCGACCACGCGGGAGCCATCCGCGCGCTGAACGCGGGCGAGCCCCCCGTCGTGGCCGTGGACATCCCGAGTGGGGTCGACGGTGCGACCGGCGCCGTCGAGGGCGAGGCGGTCTGGGCCGAGCTCACGGTGACCTTCGGGGCAGCCAAGGTCGGCGTCGTCTCGATGCCGGGCGCCGAGCGCGCGGGCGACGTGCGGGTGGTCGACATCGGCTTCCCGGAGGAGCTCCTGCCGGTGGCGACCGGCTTGACCGAGCCGGAGGACGTCGCTCAGGTCCTGCCGGCACGCGCCAGCGACGGGCACAAGAAGGGGAGTGGCGTGCTCGTGGTCGTGGCGGGATCGCGTTCGATGACGGGCGCGGTCCGGTTGATCGCTCGTGGGGCCGAGCGGCTCGGGGTCGGCTACGTGATCGTGGCGGTGCCCGGCTCGATCCTGCCCGCCGTGCAGGCCGGGCTCACGGAGACCGTCTTCCTGGCGCTCCCCGAGACCCGGGAGGGGACCGTGGCGGCATCCGCGCTCGATGCCGTCCTCGAGCGGGCCGCGGACGCCGACGCCATGGCGATCGGGCCCGGCCTGTCCATCCAGGCGGGAACGCAAGGCTTCATCCGAGACCTGGTGCGAGAAGCTCCCGTCCCGTTCGTGCTCGATGCCGACGGACTGAACGCGTTCGCGGGGAAGGCCGAAGCGCTCGCGGATCGCAAGGCCGATGCGGTGCTGACGCCGCACCTCGGCGAGCTCGCCCGGCTCGGTGGCGCGGGGGACCGGCTCACGGCGGCCCGTAGCTTGGCGGAGCGGACCGGCGCGGTCGCGGTCGTGAAGGGAACCCGGTCGGTCATCGCCGGGCCCGGAGGTACGGCCCGCATCAATCCCACCGGCTCGGCGTTCCTGGCGACCGCGGGGACCGGTGACGTCCTCACCGGAGCCGTCGGCGGTCTCCTGGCACGGGGCCTGGACCCCTTCGAAGCCGCGTGGGCAGCCGTCTACCTCCACGGTCTCGCGGGCATCGTGGCGGGTCGTGACCTGGGTGAGGGGGCGGTGGCCGGTGAGGTCGCCGACCGGCTGCCGGCCGCCGCGGCTGCCGTGCGGGAGCAGGCGTGAGCCTGAGCGGCGAGACCCGGTACCGTCCCACCCGGGTCGAGGTCGACCTGAACGCCATCCGCGCGAACGTCGGCATCCTGCGACCGCCCGAGACGGAGCTGATGGCGGTCGTGAAGGCGAACGCGTACGGGCATGGCGCGGTGCCGGTCGCGGAGGCGGTCCTGGACGCGGGTGCGACCGCGCTGGGGGTCGCGCTCGTCGAAGAGGGTCTGGCGCTGCGCGCCGCCGGCATCGAGGCACCGATCTTGGTCCTCTCGGAGTTCCCCGCTGGGTCGGAGGCGGTCGCGCTGGCATCCCGCCTCACGCCGACCCTCTACACGGATGGGGCGCTCGGCCGCTTGGCCGCGGTGGCTCGCGGCCCCGGCACGTCCGTGCACGTCAAGGTCGACACGGGCATGCATCGGGTGGGGGTGTGGCCGCCGGAGGACGTCATCCCGTTCGCCAGGAAGGTCGTCGACGCCGGGTTCGAGCTCGACGGGCTGTGGACGCACTTCGCGATGAGCGAAGAAGACACGGACACCACGAAGCTCCAGACGGAGCGGTTCCTGTCGGTCGTCGACGCGGTTCGAGCGGCCGGGCTGACGCCCCGGCTCCTCCACGCTGCGAACAGCGGAGCGCTCCTCCGTCATCCGGAGACGCATCTCGACCTCGTCCGCCCCGGCATCGCGCTCTACGGGATCCCGCCGGCCGCGGATGTCGGAGAGCACCGGGGACTTCGGCCGGCGCTCTCGTGGACGAGCGAGGTCACGATGACGAAACGGCTCACCGCGGGAGAACGGGTCAGCTACGGGCATCGCTACGGTCTCGAGCAGGATGCGTGGGTGGCGACGGTGCCGGTCGGCTACGCGGACGGCTACCCTCGCTCGGCATCGTCCCGGGCCGACGTCCTCATCCGAGGGCGGCGATGCAGGGTCGCGGGCAACGTGACGATGGACCAGCTGATGGTGGATTGCGGAGATCTCCAGGTCGACACCGGCGACGACGTCGTCCTCATCGGCGCGCAGGCGGATGAGGCGATCACGGCGTGGGAGCTCGCGTCGCACGCCGACACCATCGCGTATGAGATCGTGACGCGGATCGGCGAGCGGGTCCCCCGGGAGCATCTCGGATGAACCGGCGGACGGCGCTCGTGTCGGGGATCGCGGCCGGTGCGCTCGCCGTGGGCATCGTGGGGAACGCCATCGTGAAACGGCGCCACCCCGACGCCGCTCCGATCGGCGACCTCCCCCCGGAGGACCTCGGCTCGATCCTCTCGTTCGACGGCACCGAGCTCGCCGTGCGGGCGGCGGGGGATCCCGCCAAGCCCGTCCTCCTCCTCGCGCACGGGTTCAGCCTGGACATGTCGGTGTGGTGCGACCTGTGGCCGGAGCTGGCCCGCGACTTCCGGGTGATCGCCTTCGATCACCGCTCCCATGGCGCGAGCGCGTCGGCCGCGCACGGTGACCTCTCGCTCAGGAGCATGGGCCGTGACATCGCGGCCGTGCTCGACGTCACGTCGCCCGACCGGCCCGCGCTGGTCGTCGGCCATTCCATGGGCGCCATGGCGATCCTCGCCATGGCGGAGCAGCGGCCCGAGCTCTTCGGTCCGCGGATCGTGGGGGTGGCGCTGATCGGCGGGGCGTCCTCGGATCTCCTCCGTGGCGCGATGGGATCGGTCACGGAGCTGCTGCGTCCGCGGCTCGGCTCGACGCGAGCAGCCGCCAAGCGGGTGGACCGGCTCCGCCGAGCCGTGCTGTCGAGCCCGGTCGACGTGAGCGGGGTGGTGGCACGGGTCACCCAGTTCGGGCCCGATGCCCCACACCGCGTGGTGGATCATGTCGTAGGGCTTGCGAACCGCACCGCGTCCGAGGTGTGGACCGACGCGCTCCCCGAGCTGATGGAGATGATTCTTGCGGCATGCCTTGCCGCGGAACTCCAGGTGCCGGCCCTGGTCGTGGTCGGCGAGCTCGATCGCGTCACGCCGCCGGCGGCCGCGATCGAGCTCGCCGGCGCCCTGCCCGACGGACATCTCGTGGTCCTGGACGGCTCGGGGCACATCCCGATGCTGGAACGCCCGGCCGAGCTCGAGCGTGTCCTCCGGGCGTTCGCACGCACCACGTTCGGCCTCGACCGCCCCAAGCCGCGCCGGCAGCCCAAGCCGAAGCCGGACGGGACGTCGCCGCCGGCGCGGGAGGAGGGGGCAGCGTGAGCCGGACCCTTGCGGAGGTCGCAGCCGAGGCCTCGAGCTGCACGAAGTGCCGCCTGGCCGACACGCGGACCCAGGTGGTCTTCGGGGTCGGGAACCCCGATGCCGACCTGCTGTTCATCGGCGAAGCGCCGGGGCTCCACGAGGACCGCCAAGGCGAACCATTCGTCGGCGCCGCCGGGCAGCTGCTCACGCGGATGTTGGGGGAGATCGGCTTGCGGCGATCAGACGTCTACATCGCCAACGTCCTGCGGTGCAGGCCGCCGGGCAACCGGGACCCGCTCCCGGATGAGATCGAGGCGTGCACCCCGTGGCTCGTGGAGACGATCTCGCTCGTGCAGCCGACCGTGATCGTCACGCTGGGGAACTTCGCCACGAAGTACGTCTTGACCACGACCCGAGGGATCACGTCGATGCGCGGGGCCGTCTACGACTGGCACGGACGTCGCGTGATCCCCACGTTCCACCCGGCCGCGATCCTGCACGGCGGGGGAGAGCGGTCGCGACAGTTCCAGGATCCTCCGCGAAGACTTCCTCCTGGTACGTCGGACCCTCGATGGATCGTCGCCCGAGCCGGACCGCGCATCGCCGCCCGCAGCCGATCGTCGACGTGGCGGCCGTCGAGCCGCAGGACGAACAGCTCGAGCTCTTCTGATCATGGACCTCACCCTCCGCGCCGCGACGGCGGACGAGACCCGAGGAATCGGCGAGGCCCTCGCCACCGTCCTTCGGCCCCATGACGTGCTCGTGCTCACGGGGAGCTCGGCGCCGGCAAGACCACCCTGGTCCAAGGGATCGCGCGCGGGCTCGGCGCCACCGAGCACGTCGCCTCGCCCACCTTCACGCTCGTGCGCGAGTACGTGAGCGGCCGGATCCCGATCGCGCACGTCGACGTCTACCGGCTGGACCGCGTGCAGGACGTGGTGGACCTCGCCCTCGATGAGTTGATCGAAGGGGAGGGGGTCCTCCTGGTCGAGTGGGGGGACGCGGTGGAGGATCTGCTGGACGACGAGCGGCTCCGGGTCGAGCTCACCGGCTCGGATGCCACCGGTGTGTCCGATGAGCGGCGCATCGCGTTCGGTGGGACCGGTGCGTCGTGGGATGCGCGATGGGAGGCGCTCGAGCACGCCCTGGAGCCCTGGGGGAACGAGCCGTGATCGTGGTCGGGATCGAGACGTCCACGCCCCACACCTCGGTGGCCATCGGCACGGAGCGGGAGATCCTCGGTCGGATCGAGGTGGTGGGCAAGGCCCGCCAAGAGTCGGTGAGCCCCGCGCTCGAGCGGCTCCTCGCCTGGACGGGCCTGACGCTCGACCAGGTGGGGGGGTACGCGGTCGGGGTCGGCCCAGGTCTGTTCACGGGGCTCCGGGTCGGCGTCGAGACGGCGAAGACGCTCGCCCAGGTGACGCGGTCCCCGATCGTGGGGCTCACGAGCCTCGACATCCTGGCGTTCAGCGTCCGGATCACGCACCGCTCCATCGTCGCGGTGATCGACGGACGCCGGGGCGAGGTCTTCAGCTCGCTCTACGAGCCCGTCCCGGGCGGCGTGCTCCGCATCACCGACCACCAGGTCCACCGCCCCGAGCACCTCGTCGCCGATCTCGAGGCACGCCCGGGCGACGTGCTCGCGGTCGGCGACGGTGCCATCCTGTACCGGGACGTGCTGAGCACGCTGGGGGCTCGGCTCGAGTTCGCCTCTCCCTCGGCGGCGCATCCGGACGCCGCGGCGCTGGTGGAGCTCGCCGTGCCGCGGCTCTTGCGCGAGGAGCACGACCGGTTGTACGACGTCGTTCCGCTGTACCTGAGGAAGATCTGATGCCTGAAGATCGCGTGGGATCGCCGAGCTCGGGGCGCGTAGGCTCGAGTCGGAACGATGCGCCGTCGCCACCTCCGTGGTGTGATGGCCATCGAGCGTCAGGCGTACTCGCGACCCTGGAGCCCGAACCTCTTCATCGCCGAGATGGCCGAGCCGCAGAACCGCTCGTACCTGATCGCGAAGATCGATCGGGAGGTGGTCGGGTACGCGGGCCTGATCTGCTACGGCGACGAAGCGCACATCACGAACATCGCGGTCGACCCTCTCCTGCAGGGCCACGGCATCGCGCATCGGCTCCTCTACGAGGAGATCGGCGCTGCCATCACCATGGGGGGGAACGCGGTCTCGTTGGAGGTGCGGGTCACCAATTGGCGAGCCCAGCGCTTGTACTCGCGGTTCGGATTCCATCCGGTGGAGATCCGCCGCAACTACTACGCGGAGCTGCACGAGGATGCCTTGATCATGTGGACCGACGACATCCGCACCGACGCGTTCCGAGCGCGGCTCGAGGCGATCGCGGCCGACATGCCGGAGGGTGTCGCGCCGCGGTGATCACCCTCGGTATCGAAACCTCGTGCGACGAGACGGCCGTCGCGGTCGTGGAGGACGGTTTCCACGTACGCTCGAGCCTGATCGCCTCGCAGGTCCACCTGCACGAGCGGTTCGGCGGTGTGGTACCCGAGGTCGCCGCTCGTGCACACGTCGAGGCCCTGAACCCCCTCCTGGACGAGGCGCTCGAGGCGGCCGGTCTGGGGTTCGGTGACCTGGACGGGGTCGGCGTGACCGTGGGCCCCGGTCTCGTAGGGGCGCTCCTCGTGGGGATGGCTGCCGCGAAAGGCGTGTCGCTCGCCACCGCCGTCCCGCTCGTCGGCGTGAACCACTTGGAAGGTCACTACTGGGCGAACTTCCTCGGCGGGGGTGTGATCGACGAGCCGTTCGTGGCGTTGATCGTGAGCGGGGGGCACACGATGCTCGTCCACGTCCCCGAGCTGCATCATCACGACGTGCTCGGGCAGACGCTCGATGACGCCGCGGGCGAAGCTTTCGACAAGGTTGCGAGGATGCTCGGACTCGGGTTCCCGGGTGGCCCGGCCCTCGACGCCATGGCGAAGGACGGGAACCCGGACGCGATCCGGGTTCCCCCGAGCCATGGAGGACTCGGGGGACCTGGACTTCTCGATGAGCGGCCTGAAGACGGCGGTGCTCCGGCATGTGAAGGCCGAGCGAGCTGCCGGCCGTGACCTCCATCTCCCCGACCTCGCAGCCAGCTTCCAGGAGGCGATCGTCGATGTGCAGGTGCAGAAGACGATCGAGGCCGCGAGCAGGACCGGTGTCTCCACGGTCCTGCTCGGTGGAGGTGTGGTCGCCAACACCCGGCTGCGCGAGCGGCTCGCGGCCGACGGCGAGGCCAATGGCCTCGGCGTCCGCATCCCGCCGCTCGCCCTCTGCACCGACAACGCGGCCATGATCGCGTGCCTCGGGGCCGCTCGGCTCGCGCGCGGCGAGCGGTCGTCGCTGGACATCGCTGCCGACCCGAACCTACCCTTGGCCGGATGACGACCGTCCTGGTGACCGGGGGCGCCGGGTTCATCGGCTCGAACCTCGCCGACCGGCTCCTGGCCGAAGATTGATCGCGTGGTCGCCGTGGACGATCTCACGTCAGGTCGGATCGCGAACCTCGGCGAGGCCCGCGGCTACGGCAAGAAGGCCTACACGTTCTTCAACATGGACGTCCGGGCCGAAGGCCTCTCAGCGCTCTTCGAGCGCCACCGGCCGGACGTGGTGTTCCACCTCGCGGCACAGGCGGGCGTCCGTCCGTCGCTCGAGGATCCCGTGCGCGACGCCGGGATCAACGTGATGGGGACCCTGAACGTGCTCGAGGCAGCGGCGAGCGTGGGTGCGCGGAAGGTGATCTACGCGGCGAGCGGCGGCACGCTCTACGGCGAACCGAAGCGTCTCCCGGCGAAGGAGACGGCGGCTCAAGGGTCGTTCCCCCAGAGCCCCTACGGGATCTCGAAGAAGATCGCCCTGGACTACCTGGGCTTCTTCCAGCGCTACCGGGGCTTGGACTTCACCGCCCTGGCGCTCGGCAACGTGTACGGCCCCCGTCAAGATCCGCACGGGGAAGCAGGCGTGATCGCGATCTTCGCGTCGAAGATGCTCGCCGGCGAGACCCCGACGATCTTCGGCGACGGCAACCAGACGCGCGACTACGTCTTCGTCGACGACACCGTCCACGCATTCGTCCAGGCCATGGAGCGCGGCTCGGGCAAGCTGGTGAACATCGGGACGGGGCTGGAGACCAGTGTGAACGGCCTCTACAAGCAACTGGGCGACATCATCGGGTTCGACGAGGAGCCGTCCCACGCGCCGCTGCCGCCCGGGGAGCTGCGCAGGATCTCGCTCGACATCTCGCGAGCGTCGTCCTCGCTCGCCTGGAAGCCGTGGACCCACCTCGAGGACGGCCTGGCGGAGACCGTGGCCTTCCTCAAGGGCATCTGAGCGCCGATCACGGCCGCCCCTCGTAGGTGAGGTGGTGCCCGACCGTTCGGAACCCGAGCTTCTCGTACACGGGTCGCCCGAGCGGCACCGCGGACAGTGCCGCGACACCGAGACCGAGGGACGGGGCGTCCATGAGCGCGGCGGCGGCTGCGGCGGTGCCGACCCCCCGGCCGCGCGCTTCGGGTACCGCGGCGATGTTCGCCAGGCCCGCCACCCCGCCGCCCACCGAGAGCGTCGAGGCTCCCGCCCACGATCCGTCGAGGCGAGCGAGGTAGTGGCGGAAGGGGGCATCGTCGCTCCAGCCGAGGGAACGGAACGCCCCCACGGAGGCACTCCGCGCGAAGGCCGGGTCCCCGAAGGCGCGGCTCACGACGTCCGCCCACACGTCGAACGTCGCGTCGTCGGCGACCCGCTCGATCGTCACGCCGTCGGGGGGATCCCGGAGGTCGGTATCCGGCGAGCTCCAGGGTCATCCCCGGGAGTACCGACCGGAGGGTCAGGCCGGCTCCGCGGAGCGCTCGATCCACGGCCGGCGGGACGCCGTCTGTCACCGGGAAGAACCACCACATCATCGGCAGCCGTCGCCGGCGGAAAGGTGCGAGCAATCGGTCGATCGCCGGACCCGGGTCGCGGTCGGGGAGCGCGGCTCGCAGCACGCCGTTGGCGTGGGGCTCCCCCTCGCCCGTCAGGAACCAGACGGCGTCGGCGGCCTCGTGGACCTCGTCCCCGCTGACCCGGTGCAGCAGCGACACGTGAGCCACGAGGTCGGCTTCGACGGCCCCGATCCCCGTGTTCCCGTCCACCACGGGAGTGTACGGAGCGTCCGGCCGCCGGGCAGGGCCTTCCCGTCAGCCGGAACGGAGATCGCTGGCGAGCAGGTCCATGAGCACGCCGTCGTGCCACGTTCCGTCGCTCCCGAGCTCGTACTCCCGCATCACGCCGACCCGGCGGAAGCCGACCGCTTCGTAGGCTCGGATCGCTCGGACGTTGTCGGCCGCCGGGTCGATCGACAGGCGATGGTGGCCCCGTTCGTCGAAGAGGTAGCGGGCCAGGGTCCGGATGGCGTCCCTGCCGAGGCCTTGGTCGTGCCGGGTCGTCGTCAGGAAGATGTCGACGGAGGCATGCCGGTACATCGGATCTTCCTCCTCACCGAACTGGATCGCGCCGATCACCTCGTCGCCGAGCGTCACCACGAACGCTGCGTCGGCGCCGACGAACTGCTCCGTGATCTCGTGGTGGGTGAACGGACCCCACCGGGTCGCGATCTCTGGCTCACGCACGATCGCGAGGAGCCGCTCGACGTCGCCCGGCACTCCCCGGCGCAGCACGATCCGTTCCCCCGTGAGGATCACGGCCCGAGGCTATCGAGCCGCCCGGTGCCGTGTCGTTCGATGTCGGGAGCGGTCCACCGCCCTCCCTAGACTGAGAGCGTGAGCGCGGGCGGGGAGCTGCGGATCCGTGACGTGCTCCGCATCCCCGAGGTTCGCGCCGCGATGCTCGGCACCTTCGTCATCATGCTCGGGTTCGGCATCCTGTCGCCGGTCCTGCCCAACTACGCGAGGAGCTTCGGCGTGGGCTACGGCGCCGTCGGCTTGCTCATCTCGTCGTTCTCGCTGGCGCGCCTGGTGGCCGACCCGTTCGTCGGGACGTACATCGACCGATACGGCGAGCGAGCCATGACGACGCTGGGGGCGGCGTGGGTGGGGGTCACCTCGATCGCAGCCGCGCTCGCGCCGACGTTCGCATCGCTCGTGATCTTCCGCGCCGCCGGCGGTGTCGGGTCGGCGCTGTTCTTCGCCGCGCTGCTCTCGTTCCTGCTGCGGTCGATCCCGGCCGAACGGATCGGCCGTGTGATGAGCGTCTACTACGCCGCGTTCAACCTCGGCTTCATCGCCGGTGGCCCGCTCGGAGGCCTCGTCGCACACCGGTTCGGGCTGAGCAGTCCCCTCTACATCTACGCCGCCGCATGCTTCGTCGCGGCATGGCTGTTCTGGCGGTCGCTCCACGACCCCGTCAGAGCGGCGAACGAGGTCCGCCGGGGAGGTCTCCGCCTGCTCCCGTGGAACCGCCCGTTCGTGACGGTGCTCGTCGTGAACGGCGTGTACCTGTGGATGGTCGGAGCGATCTTCCAGACGCTGGTCCCGTTGTTCGGCACCGAAGGCATCGGTCTCACGATCAGCGGGGTCGGGCTCGGTCTCGCGGTCGCGACGGCGACCGAGCTCGTCTCCCTCTATCCGGCCGGCCGGGCGACCGACCGGCGAGGCCGGCGTGCGGTGTTCGATCCCGGCGCTCGCCGGGCTCGGGGCGATCACGGCGGTGTTCGGACTGGCCGACGGCGCCTTCGCGTTCATGGTGGCCATGGGGGTGCTCGGGGTCGCGAGCGGCTTCGCGGGCGTGCCCCCCGCTCCGATGCTCTCGGACATCACACCCGAGGAGCTGAAGGGCTCGGCGGTGGCCGCCTTCCGGTTCGCCGGGGATCTCGGGTTCGTGCTCGGCCCGCTCGTGGCCGGATGGTCCGCGAGCGCCTTCGGGTTCTCCGCAGCCTTCGTGTTCACCGCTCTCCCCGCCCTGGTCGCCCTCGGCCTGGTCCTGTCGATCCGCGAGACGATGCCGCAGCTCCCGAAGACCGGCGAGGCCCCCGGCCTGTAGCGGGGCCGATCCACCGTGAGCGTTGACCCTCTGGCACTCTCCTGGCTATCCTGTTAGCACTCGCGGCCGGGGAGTGCTAACCCCTCCGGCCGCACCAGAGGGGGCCCCGAGACGAGTTCTCCGGGCAGCGTCGGAGGAACGAACCGAGAAAGAGGAGGTAGGTCGCAGATGGCGGACTTCAAGCTCCAGCCGCTCGAGGATCGGATCGTCGTGCAGCCGAGCGAGGGCGAGGAGACCACGAGCTCAGGGCTCGTGATCCCGGACACAGCGAAGGAGAAGCCCCAGGAGGGCGAGGTCGTGGCGGCGGGCCCGGGTCGGTGGAACGACGACGGCAGCGGCCGTGTCGCGCTCGACGTCAAGGTCGGCGACACCGTCATCTACTCGAAGTACGGCGGCACCGAGGTCAAGGTCGATGGCGAGGACTACCTCGTCCTGTCGGCTCGCGACGTGCTGGCCGTGCTGAAGAAGAAGAAGTAACGACCTAGCCACGACCCCGGATCTCGCGTCCTGCGCGGATCCAGGATGATCTGAGAACGAGGAGGCAACCAGTGGCGTCGAAGCTGCTGAAGTTCGGTGAGGAGGCGCGGCGGGGCCTCGAGGCCGGCGTCGACAAGCTCGCCGACGCGGTCGCGATCACGCTCGGGCCCAAGGGCCAGAACGTCGTGCTGGATAAGAAGTGGGGAGCCCCCACGATCACGAACGACGGCGTGACGATCGCGAAGGAGATCGAGCTGGAGGACCCGTGGGAGAACATGGGCGCTCAGCTCACCAAGGAGGTCGCGACCAAGACCAACGACGTCGCCGGTGACGGCACCACCACCGCGACGGTGCTGGCTCGCGCCATGGTCAAGGGTGGCATGCGGAACGTCGCCGCGGGTGCCAACCCGATGGCGCTGAAGCGTGGCATCGAGAAGGCCGTCGAGGCCGCGGTCGAGGCCATCGCGACGCAGGCCAAGGAGATCGAGTCGAAGGACGAGATCGCACAGATCGCGTCCATCTCGGCCGCCGACAAGGAGATCGGCGCCACCATCGCGGAGGCGCTGGACAAGGTCGGCAAGGACGGCGTCATCACCGTCGAAGAGTCGAACACCTTCGGGATCGAGCTCGAGTTCACCGAGGGGATGCAGTTCGACAAGGGGTTCATCTCGCCGTACTTCGTGACCGACGCCGAGCGCCAGGAGGCCGTGCTCGAGGAGCCGTACATCCTCTTGATCAACAAGAAGGTGTCGAGCGCGCAAGAGCTCCTGCCGGTGCTCGAGAAGGTGCTGCAGGCGGGGAAGCCGCTGGTCGTGATCTCGGAGGACGTCGAGGGCGAAGCCCTGGCCACCCTCGTGGTCAACAAGATCCGCGGCACGTTCAACGCGGTGGGCGTCAAGGCTCCCGGGTTCGGTGATCGCCGCAAGGCGATGCTCCAGGACATGGCGATCATCACCGGTGGAGAGGTCGTCTCCGAGGAGGTCGGCCTCAAGCTCGAGAACGTCACGCTCGACCTGCTGGGCCAAGCCCGCAAGATCGTGGTCACGAAGGACGACACCACGATCGTCGAGGGTGCCGGCGCGGCCGATGCGGTCGCCGGCCGGATCAACCAGATCAAGGCCGAGATCGAGAACACCGACTCGTCCTGGGACAAGGAGAAGCTCCAAGAGCGTTTGGCCAAGCTCTCCGGTGGTGTCGCCGTCATCAAGGTCGGTGCGGCCACCGAGGTCGAGCTCAAGGAGAAGAAGCACCGCATCGAGGACGCCGTCTCGGCGACCCGGGCGGCGGTCGAGGAAGGCATCGTTCCGGGAGGCGGGGTCACCCTGATCCACGCGGAGGAGGCCCTCGGCAAGCTCGACCTGGTCGACGACGAGGCGACGGGCGCGAAGATCGTGCAGAACGCGCTCTCCGAGCCCACCCGGCGCATCGCGCAGAACGCGGGATACGAGGGCGCCATCATCGTGCAGCAGACCCGGACGGAGGGCGACGGGCGTGGGTTCGACGCCGCCTCGGGCGAGTGGGTCGACATGATGAAGGCCGGGATCATCGACCCGGCCAAGGTGACGCGCTCGGCGCTGCAGAACGCGGCTTCGATCGCAGCCATCATCCTCACGGCCGAGTCCACGGTCGTGGAGAAGCCCGAGGAGGATGAGGACGCGGCCGCCGGAGGCGGTCACGGCCACATGCACTGACGACGGGTACGACCGGCGCCCCGGGCGCCGGTCGATCTCCGCCGCAACGCGGTACCGTGGTACGGAACCTGAGAGGGGCAGGGCCTGTTCGGCTCTGCCCCTCGTCCGTTGGGTCGGGGGACATGGGTCGGACCGGTCACCCCGCCGGAAGTCGGATGCGGGCCGCCATCTGCGTTGGGTAGGGTGGGGGCTCGCGACAGCGCAACAAGGGTAGGTCGGATGACCGAGATCGGGAGGAACGGAATGAAGATCGGACGGCGGATCCTGTTGGCCGGGGCCGTGGTGGCCTCGATGATCCCCTTCGTAGGGATCCAGAGCGCCGGGGCAGCCGCGTGCACCATCACCGGAACCGATGGAGCGGACACCCTCACCGGCACCAACCTCGCCGACGTGATCTGCGGTCTGGGGGGGAACGACACGATCATCGGCAAGCAGGGCGACGACACGATCCTTGGCGGGAAGGGCCGCGATGACATCCGCGGTGGTCAGGGCACCGACATCCTCAAGGGCGGCAAGGGGGCTGACACGCTCCTCGGTGACGCTGGTGACGATCGCCTCGTGGGCGGCGTGGGCAACGACGAGCTTCGCGGCGGCGACGGTGACGACCGCCTGGCCGGCGGGGCGGGCAAGGAGCGGGCCTTCGGCTCCGTGGGCGACGACACGCTCATCGGCGGATCCGGCAAAGACTCTTTGGCGGGTGGCTCGGGCAACGACTCCATCACGGGCGGCAGCGGAGATGACGTCTTGCGTGGCTGGAGTGGTGACGACGACCTGAATGCCGTCGATGGGGTCGAGGGCAACGACGCGGCGCGTGGTGGTGCCGACACGGATACGTGTGCCGCGGATCTCAACGACATCGTGTCGGGCTGCGAAGCGTGACCGCGGAACGATCAGGAGCGGTATCGGAACAGATGAGCGGGAGGAACGGATGAAGATCGGACGGCGGATCGTGCTAGCCGGGGCTGTGGTGGCCTCGATGGTTCCCATCGTGGGGCTCCAGAGCGCCGGGGCAGCTGCCCCGTGCACCATCACCGGGACGGAAGGCGCAGACACACTCACCGGCACCAACCTCGCCGATGTGATCTGCGGCCTGGGCGGCAACGACACGATCGTCGGCAAGCAGGGCGACGACACGATCATCGGCGGGAGGGGTCGCGACGACATCCGCGGTGGCCAGGGGGCCGACGTTCTCAAGGGTGGCAAGGGTGCCGACAAGGTGCGCGGCGACGCGGGTGATGATCGGGTCCTCGGCGGCAAGGGCAACGATGAGCTCCGCGGTGCCACCGGCAACGACCGGATCCTCCGGCGGCGCTGGCAAGGATCGTGGTTTCGGCTCTGTCGGTGAAGACGTCCTGCTGGGAGCGGCAGGCAAGGACACGCTCGCTGGAGGTCAGGACGCCGACCGGCTCAAGGGCGGCAGCGGCGACGATCTCCTGAAGGGCTGGGCGGGCGACGACTCCATCGATGCGGTGGACGGGGTCGAGGGCAACGACACGGCTCGCGGCGGCGCCGGTACCGACACGTGTGTGGCAGATCCGAACGACACCGTGACAGGATGCGAAGCATGAGGAGCGAGGGCTCTGCAGACCGGGGGGACGGATGAAGATCGGACGACGGATCCTGCTCGCAGGGGCCGTGGTGGCTTCCGTGGTCCCCCTGGCGGGACTCCAGAGCGCCGGGGCGGTTCCCGCGTGCACCATCACAGGAACCAACGGCGCGGACACCCTCACAGGAACGGCTGACGCCGATGTGATCTGCGGTCTCGGTGGGAACGACACGATCATCGGCAAGCAGGGAGACGACACGATCATCGGCGGCCAGGGCCGCGACGAGATCCGCGGCGGTGCCGGCGACGACGTGCTCAAAGGCGGGAAGGGTGCCGACGAGCTGATCGGAGATGCCGGCGACGACCGTGTCGAGGGTGGCGACGGCAACGACGAGCTCCGCGGCGCGGAAGGTGCCGACACGGTCCTCGGTGGTGCGGGCAAGGATCATGCCTACGGCTCCGTCGGTGCCGACAGCCTCAACGGTGGGTCGGGCAACGACCCCCTGCTTTCGGGTGGTGAGGACGCGGACAACATCGTCGGGGGCAGCGGCGACGATATCCTCAGAGGCTGGGCCGGCGACGACACCCTCGATGCCGTGGACGGCGTCGAGAACAACGACATCGCCAACGGTGACGCCGGGACGGACTCGTGCGTGGCTGACGCCCTCGATACGGTGACTGACTGCGAGGGCTGAGCCGCACCATCAAGGAACCACCGCAGGTCCGCCTAGACTGCTCGCGTGAGTTGGGCGGACCTGCTCCGGTCCTGGGACGGCGAGGAGGTCGTCGAGCGATTCGACGACGTCACGGGCGCCTGGTACCTGATCGCGGTGCACTCCACGACGCTAGGTCCCGCCATGGGCGGGACCCGGCTGAAGGCCTACCCGGCGCCTGAGGACGCCCTGCAGGACGTTCTCAGGCTGTCGGGCGCCATGACCCTCAAACAAGCGGCCGCGGATCTTCCGTACGGGGGCGGCAAGGCCGTCATCGCGGTCAGCGACGTCCCCCCGCGAGGGAGCGCCGACCGAGCCCGACTCCTCCGGCGCTACGCGAGCATCGTGGAGGCCCTCCGAGGCACGTACGTGACGGCGGCCGACATGAACACGGGCGAGTCGGACATGGACGTGGTCGGTGAGGTCACCGACCACGTCTTGGGCCGGAGCGTCGCGCGCGGCGGCTCCGGCGATCCCGCGGGTGGCACCGCGCTCGGCGTGTTCCATGCCCTCAGGGCAGCGTGCCGGCGTGCCTTCGGCTCCGCCGATCTCGCCGGCAGGCGGATCGTGATCCAGGGGTGCGGTGCGGTCGGCGATCGCTTGGCGGGCCACCTCGCCGACGCCGATGCCGATCTGTGTGTGGCCGACGTCGACGCCGAGCGGGCGGCCACCACCGCCGAGCGCGTGGGCGCCAAGGTCGTTGGCCCCCGCGATGCGGTCGCCACGGAGTGCGACGTGTTCGCCCCCTGTGCCACGGGCGCGATCCTGTCCTCCGCCACGATCCCGCAGCTCCGCTGCAGGCTCGTGACCGGCGCGGCGAACAACCAACTCGAGACACCCGCCGATGCCGGCCGTCTCGCCGCCCGCGGCATCCTTTACGCGCCCGACTACGTGGCGAACGCCGGTGGGGTGATCTGGTTGGCGGGCTACGAGACCCTCGGGTGGGACGACGCACGGATGCAGGCGCGGCTGGCCGGCATCGGACAGACGCTCGAGACGGTCTTCGAGGAAGCTGAGCGCGACGGGATCAACGACAGCAGCCGCCGCGGACCGACTCGCCCTGGCCCGGATCGCTGCCGGGCCTTCACCCGACCGTCCCGACGCCTAGATCCGCACCCTGTCTCAGGCGAAGGGCTTCTCTCGCTCGGATCGAGCGATCCCGAACAGATCGAGGAGCATGAACAAGGTGCTGGCAGCAGCGAGGGCCCACCACGGCCAGGCGGGGGCGTCACCCGTCACCGCGGCGAGCACCGCGACGGTTGCCGTACCGGCCTCGAGGATCGCGAACGCCCAGGCCCACCACCACACCTCGAGGAGCCGGCGCGAGATCAACAGCATGAGCATCGCGAGGACGATCGCCATCACACCGGCGAGTCGGAGCCACGTTCCCTCCGCGCCGGGATCTCGATCGAACACGTGGTCCACCACCACGCCGGGGAGTGCCAGGAGCACGAGTCCGACCACCCCCCACAGGGCGGCTTGGAGCGTCAGCACACGTCGCAGGAACGTCATGTCGGGAGTGCATCTGGCCAGGTGGGGGCCCAGAAGCGGCTGCTAGGATACGGCAACCCGCGGTGCTTCCCTCGCGCGTCAGCGCGCCCGGCCGCGACCCAGAACCTGATCCCCAAGGAGCACACGTCATGCAGCAAGGCCCCAGGGTGGTCGTGATCGGTTTGGATTGCGCCACCCCGAAGCTCCTCTTCGACGACCTCAACGCGGAGGTGCCCACCCTGGCCAAGCTGATGGGCGAGGGCATGTACGGCGATCTGGCGTCCATCACCCCTCCCATCACGGTGCCGGCGTGGGCCTGCGCGCTCACCGGCAAGGTCCCCGGGCAGCTGGGCATCTATGGCTTCCGCAACCGCAAGGACGCCACCTACGACGGGCTGTCCATCGCGCACTCGGGGTCCATCAAGGCGCCGGCGGTGTGGGACGCCCTCGGCGCGCAGGGCATGCGTTCGGTGCTGATCGGTGTGCCCCCCAGCTTCCCCCCGCCGAAGGAGTTCCCCGGATGGCGGGTCGGATGCTTCCTGACGCCTCCGAGCGCCGAGCGGTGGGCGTACCCGCAGGAGCTCGAGACCGAGATCGAGGAAGAGCTCGGGGGCCCCGGCAACTACATCTTCGACATCCCCAACTTCCGACAGGCAGGGTTCGACGTCACGCTCGACCAGGTCTTCAAGATGACCGAGCGCCGTTTCCAGGTGGGGCGCCGCATGATCAAGAACAAGCCCTGGGACTTCTTCATGCTGTGCGACATCGCACCCGACCGGCTCCACCACGTCTTCTGGCAGTACTTCGATCCGCAGCACCCGCTCTACGAGCCCGGGAACAAGTACGAGGGCGTCTTCCAGGACTACTACCGGTTCCTGGACAACGAGATCGCCGCGTTCCTCGAGCTGGTCCCCGAGGATGCGGTCACCATGGTGATGAGCGACCACGGCGCACGCCCCATGATGGGCGGTCTGTGCTTCAACGACTGGCTCGCTCGCGAGGGATACCTGACGCTCTCCGAGCCCGTGAGCGGACCGACGCCGATCAAGGACGCCAGCATCGACTGGAGCCGCACCACGGCCTGGGGCGACGGCGGCTACTACGGACGGCTGTTCCTGAACGTCAAGGGTCGTGAGCCCAGCGGCGTGGTGGAGCCGTCTCGGTACGAGGAGGTCCGCGACGAGCTCATCACGAAGCTCGAAGCCGCCCCCGGGCCCGACGGGCAGCCGCTCGGCACGAAGGTCCACAAACCGCAGGATGTCTATCCGGAGGTCCGCGGCGTTGCGCCCGATCTGATCGTGTACTTCGGCGATCTCGGATGGCGCTCGGTGGGTTCCGTGGGCAACCCGAGCCTGTATACGTATGAGAACGATACGGGGCCCGACGGGGCCAACCACGATCGCGACGGCATCTTCGTGATGACCGGAGCGCCGGGCCAGCCGAGCGGCCGGGTCGAGGGCCTCAACCTCGTCGACGTCGGTCCCACCATCCTGTCGCTGTACGGCATCGAGGCGTCCGAGGCGTTGCCCGGCGCCACCGGAAGGAGCTTCCTGTGACGGAGTCCGCATCCCCCACGGCCACCCAGACGCCCGCCCCTCCTCTCCCGACCGAGCAGAGGGGGTTCACGGTCTGGTTCACCGGGTTGTCGGGATCCGGCAAGTCCACCATCGCCGAGATGCTCTTCCACGAGTTCCAGGCACGGGGGCTGAAGACCGAGATCCTCGACGGCGATGTGGTCCGCCAGAACCTGAGCAAGGGCCTCGGGTTCTCCAAGGAAGACCGCGACACCAACATCCTGCGGATCGGGTTCGTGGCTGAGCTCCTCACCCGCAACGGTGTCGCCACCATCTGTTGCCCCATCAGCCCGTACAAGGAGACGCGCGACGCGGTTCGCGCCCAGATCGGCGAGTTCATCGAGGTCTACGTGCACGCCACCGTCGACGAGATCGCGGCGCACCGCGACCCGAAGGGGCTCTACAAGAAGGCCCTCGCGGGTGAGATCACCGGGTTCACCGGGGTCGATGACCCGTACGAGGCGCCCGAGGATCCGGAGAGTCTTCGTCGACACCCTGTCGCAGACGCCGGAGGAGTCGCTCCGCCACGTGCTGACGCGACTCATGGAGCTGGCGTATCTGGGTAGCGACGAGGTCATGGTGCAGGGCGACCGGTTGCACTCAGGCCAGACCGATCTCCGCGTCCACGACACGGGCCACGTCGTGAAGGAACACTGAGGCGACGTCGGTGGAACGCACCGCATCGCCCGACCCCATCGCCGACCCGCAGGGCTATCAACAGCATCTCCTCGAGCTCCTCGGCGGCGACGATCCGGCGGAGGTGCAGGCGTCCACGTCTGCGGCGTACCGCGATGTCCTGGCCGACGTCGGTGAGTTGGCGTCGACGCGACCGGAGTCGCGCGAGTGGTCCGTCCTGGAGTGCTTGGGGCACGCGGTGGACGCCGAGATCGTCATGAGCGCGCGGTACCGGTGGATCCTGGCGCACGACGAGCCACCGCTGCTCGGCTACGACCAGGATCTCTGGGTCGACCGTTTGCATGGAGGCGACGTCGACGCCGAGGAGCTGCTCGGGCTCTTCGAGCCTCTGCGGGCGGCGAACGTCGCCCTCTGGCGGCGGACCCCCGAGGCGGCACGGACGAGGGTCGGGGTGCACGCCGAACGCGGACCCGAGAGCTACGACCTGTCCTTCCGCATGATCGCGGGGCACGACCGCTTCCATCTGGCGCAGGCTCGGCGCGCCGTGACCGCCGTCCGGTCGTGAGGCGCCCCGAGCGCGGCCGCGCTCAACCGGCCATGAGCTCGTCGATCAGCGCGAGGTAGCTGCCCAGGTATTGGGGAGCGAGGTAGCGGGTCCGCACACGCTCGTGAGCGGCGTCTCCCATCTTCCGGGCCGCTGTCGGATCGACGAGCAGCGTCCGGACGGCGTTCCCGAACGCCATCAGATCGCGCGGGTCCACGAGCGACCCGCTGACCCCGTCGTCCACCTGGTCCCGGATGCCGCCCACGCGCCCGGCCACGACCGGTCGCCGCTTCCACATCGCCTCGGTCACCGTGAGACCGAACCCTTCGGCCAGGCTCTTCTGCACGACGACGTCGGCTCGCCGTTGCAACGCGTTCACGATGATTGCGTTCTCCTCGACATCCTCCGTGGGGAGGTTGGCCAGGTGGACCCTGGCTCGCCGGTCGGGGCGGAGGGCCCGCCAGGCGACCTCCATCTCCTCCAGGACCAGATCCGCCTCCGGGTCGTCGCTCACCGAAGCCGGTGCGGGTCCCGCCAGCAGCAGGTGGGCCTCGTCGATGCCGCCTTCGTCCACGAACGCTTCCAGCACACCGCGGGGGTCCTTCAGGCGGTCCCACCGGGAGACCTGGACCACGAGCGGCGCGCGGGCTGGAACCGGGGCCTCCTCGAGCAGATCCGCCGTGTGCTCGATGCGGGCTCGGGCGCCGTCGTCGCGACGGAAGGCCGGCGTTCCCGCCCGCGCGGGAGCGGCCACGCCCGCCGCCGCCAGGATCGCGTCACCCTGGCCGGGCGCGAGGTCGATGTTCTTGAGCGTGAACGCGTCGATGCACGGGGGGATGAGCTCCGTCCGAAGGTGATCCAGCCCTTCCCAGATGTAGGCGCGCCGGGTGAACGTCGCGGCGGCTGCACCCTGCAGGTGGGGGCGGAGGAAGTCCCAGGCGGACCGGCAGACGTCGTTCGCGACGTCGACACCCACGTGGCAGGTCCAGATGACGGTGGCGCCGTGAGCGGCGAGCCCGGGAACGAGTCCGAGGGGCTGAGGGTCGTGCACGACGACGGCGTCGCCGGGCTCCACGCGCTCGAGGATCGCTGCGAGGTTCTCCGCGGTGACGGAGGCGAGGTGGCCGGCCTCGTCGGACCCGAGGGGGCCACCGTCGCCGAGATCTCCGTGCAGTCGGTTGTGGATACGCTTCGTGATCTCGAAGAAGGTCGGGTCGGCCTGGAACACCAGCCACCGAGCATCGATGCCGCCGGCCCGCAGATACCCGAGGCATGAGCGGAGGAGCTCGGCGACCCCACCTCCCTCGGCGGTCGAGTTGACGTGCCAGAGCGTGCGCCCGGCGAGCCGCGCACGAGCACGGAGCATCCGCTCCTCGTAGCGTTCGAGCTCCGCGTCCTCGACGAGACCTGCGAACGAAGCCTCGGAGCGGGGGACGACCGGGACCTCGTGCACGGCCTGCTCTCCTATGGTCGCGAGCGGAACGATCGCGACATGTTCGCCCACGACGCCGCCGGATGCATCCACCGCCGGAGACGCCGGAGGCCTCTGCTACGCTGACCCCATGCAGCGACGGCGCCCATCCGGGGATCCGGGTGGGCGTCTCGCGTTTCCGACGGCGTATCCGGCACATCGATCCACGAGGGAGCGGTGATGGAGTTCGAGATCGGGATCGGCAAGACCGCACGCAAGGCCTACGGGTTCGACGAGGTCGCGATCGTTCCGTCGCGGCGGACCCGTGACCCGGAGGACGTGGACATCCGGTGGGAGATCGATGCGTACACCTTCGCGCTGCCCATGATGGCGAGCGCCATGGACGCAGCGGTGTCGCCGGTGACCGCGGTCGAGATCGGCCGTGCCGGTGGGCTGGCGTGCCTCAACCTCGAGGGTCTGTGGACGCGGTACGAGGACCCCGACCCCATCTACGAGGAGATCGCCTCGCTCGCGGACGAGAAGGCCACCCGCCGGATGCAGGAGCTGTACCTGGAGCCGATCAAGGACGAGCTCATCGGTGCCCGGATCGCGCGAGATCAAGGAGGGCGGCGTGGTCTCCTGCGCGTCGCTGACGCCGCAACGCGTCGAGCGGTTCGCGCCACTGGTCTTGGAAGCCGGACTCGACGTCCTCACGATCCAGGGCACGGTCGTCTCCGCCGAGCATGTGAGCACGAAGGTCGAGCCCCTCAACCTCAAGCGATTCATCTCCGGGTTCGACCTGCCCGTGATCGTGGGCGGGTGTGCGAGCTACCAGACGGCCCTGCACCTGATGCGGACCGGTGCCGTCGGCGTCCTGGTGGGCGTCGGGCCAGGGAACGCCTGCACCACACGAGGGGTGCTGGGGGTCGGCGTGCCGCAGGCGACGGCGATCGCCGATGCCGCGGCGGCACGACGGGAGCACCTGCACGAGACCGGCCGCTACTGCCACGTGATCGCCGACGGCGGCATGCGCACCGGCGGCGACATCGCGAAAGCCATCGCGTGTGGCGCGGACGCGGTGATGATCGGCTCGCCCATGACACGCGCGTTCGAAGCACCTGGCCGTGGGTACCACTGGGGGATGGCCACGTTCCATCCCACGTTGCCCCGAGGCGCCCGGGTGAAGACCCAGCAGGCAGCCTCGATCGAGGAGATCCTCGTGGGCCCCGCGCACGAGAACGACGGCACGCTCAACCTGTTCGGCGCGCTCGCCACCTCCATGGCGACCACGGGTTACCAGACGATCAAAGAGTTCCAGAAGGCCGAGCTCGTCATCGCCCCGTCGATCAAGACCGAGGGCAAGACCTACCAGACGCAGCAACGCGTCGGGATGGGGCATTGAGCCACGACGCCCCGCGTCCGGTCCTCGTCGTCGATCTCGGTGCGCAGTACGCCCAACTGATCGCTCGCCGTGTGCGAGAGGCGCACGTCTACTCGGAGATCGTCCGGCACGATCTCTCCGCATCCGAGGTGGCGTCCCGGCGGCCGGCAGGCATCATCCTGTCCGGTGGCCCCGCGAGCGTGTACGAGCCGAACGGGCCGCAGGTCGATCCAGGGCTCTTCGAGCTGGGCGTGCCCGTGCTCGGGATCTGCTACGGCCATCAGCTGATGGCGCAAGCGCTCGGCGGCGAGGTCGCTGCGACCGGCCAGCGCGAGTACGGCGGCACCCGGCTGTGGGTCGATCGAGCGGGCGGGATGTTGCTCCGCGATCTGCCCGCCGAGGAGACCGTGTGGATGTCGCACGGCGACGCGGTGACGCGCGAGCCGGACGGCTTCCGGGTCACGGCGCACACGGACCGGATCCCCGTCGCGGCCATGGAAGATCCCGAGCGCGGATGGTTCGCCGTGCAGTTCCATCCGGAGGTGACGCATACCGCCAGCGGTCAGGCGGTGATGAAGCGGTTCCTGTACGAGGCGTGTGGCCTGCTTCCCGATTGGACGCCCACGAACATCATCGACGAGCAGGTCGCACGGGTCCGGGCGCAGGTCGGCGACGCCCGGGTCCTCTGCGCGCTCTCGGGCGGTGTGGACTCGAGCGTCGCTGCCCTGCTGGTGCATCGGGCCATCGGTGACCAGCTGACCTGTGTCTTCGTCGATCACGGGCTGAACCGCGAGGGAGAACCGGAGCAGGTCGAGGAAACCTTCGGACGGCACTTCCGGGTCCCACTCGTCCACGTGAAGGCCGAGGACCGATTCCTGGCCAAGCTAACAGGTGTCACCGATCCCGAGGTCAAGCGCAAGGCGATCGGCGAGGAGTTCATCCGGGTCTTCGAGGAGGTCGCACGCGAGCATGCGGGCGCCCGGTTCCTCGTCCAGGGCACGCTCTATCCGGATGTGATCGAGAGCGGCTCCGAGACCGCCGCCAACATCAAGAGCCACCACAACGTCGGGGGCTTGCCCGAGGACATGGATCTGGAGCTGGTGGAGCCTCTCCGCGACCTCTTCAAGGACGAGGTTCGCCGCGTGGGTTCGGAGCTCGGCTTGCCCGAGGAGATCGTGCAACGCCAGCCGTTCCCGGGACCGGGGCTCGCCGTCCGGATCGTGGGCGAGGTGACCACGGACAACCTCACGAAGGTCCGGGGGGCCGACCGGGTCGTCCGCGAGGAGGTCCGGCGTGCGGGGTTGGAGCGCGAAACCTGGCAGGCGTTCTGCGTGCTGCTCGCCGACGTCCAGAGCGTGGGTGTGATGGGAGATGGCCGCACGTACGAGAACCCCGTGATCGTGCGCGTCGTGACGAGCGAGGATGCGATGACCGCGGACTGGGCCCGCGTTCCGCACGAGGTGCTCGATGCGATCGCCACCCGGATCGTCCGGGAGGTCCCCGGCGTGAACCGGGTGGCCTACGACATCACGTCGAAGCCCCCCGGCACCATCGAGTGGGAATAGCGCGCTCGGCGCGGCCGCCGGACGACCTGCGTGGCCGTCAGGCCGTCACGTAGAACTCCCACTGGATGTTGTCCGGGTCGCGGAAGCACACGTACTCCTTGCCGAGGACGGGGTCGACCTCGATCCCCGCGGACCCGACACCCGCGACGTCGAGCGAGCCGACGAGTTCCTCGAGTTGCGCACGGCCGTCCACGCCGAACGCTAGATGGTCGACCCCGATGCGCCGCTCGTCGAAGCGATCGCCGTCTGCGGTTCCCTCGAGTGGTGGGGCCAGGATGACGAAGGTCTGGCCCGCCTGCATCGCGAGCATCACCCCGTCGGCCGGCGATCCCTTCCACGGCGCGACGACGTCACCGCCGACGGGGAGCTCGAGGAAGGAGAAGCCCAGGACCTCCTCGTAGAACCGGCGCGACGCCCCCTGGTCGGAGACGCGGATCGTCACGTGATGTAGCGAGTTCACCTCGATGCCCATCGTTCACCTCCGGTCTGGTGCGAAGCTGCGCGGTTGACGGGCAGGAGCGATGCTTGCCTCTCGACGCCCGCCGGTCAACCCCGCGTATGGAGGCTGTCCGCGCCGTCAGGAGCCGTTCGGGGGAGCGGCCACGAGTTTCGCCTCGACGATGAGCCGTTCTGAACTCGAGTACTTCGGGTTGCAGGTCGTGAGGACCAGCGTTGGCCTCTGGGTCTGTTCGAGGACGACGCCCGAACCTTCGGAGGGGATCACGAAGCTGCGCGTGACCTCGTAGTCGAACGTTCCGTACTCCGTGAGGAGCGTGATCCGGTCACCGGGGCGGACCTCCTCGAGATCGAAGAAGGGTGCCAGGTAGGTGGTCCGGTGCCCGGCGATCCCGACCCGGCCCTGCTCGTCCCATGGATCCGCGGTGTCCGGGTAGTGGCCGACACCCTTCTTCAACGACTCGTGGTCGGTGCCTTCCACCACGATGAAGTCGAGGTCGATCCGGGGGATCTGGATCGCAGCGTAGGCACTGCCGAGCGGGGCTCGCGTGCCGCTCGGTGGCGCCTCGGCGACGGGCAGGGGGTGCACGAACGATGTCCCGATCCCCGCGCGGAGGTCTTCCTGCGCGCGGGCGGTCTCCAGGCCCGTCCCCCAGAGCAGCCACGCCACGTAGCCTGCGAAGAAGGCCGAGCCCATCAGGCACACGAGGCCGAACCAGCGGACGGGGGTCCGCCAGCTGCGAGCTCGCGAGCGCTGTTGCGGCTCCTCCGCCATCGCGTCCACGGTACCGCGGGACGGGACCTGTGCGGTCGGGTTCGCAGGAGCCGCCAGAACGTGCCCCCGCTGTGATGGCGCGGGTCACCCTGATGCCCAGGTCCCGCCTCGCAGCTCCCCCTCGAGCGCGGCGGTCAGGGCCCGCTGCAACCGATCGTCGTCGAGCGCGGCCTTCAGATCGTCGACGATGCCGCGCGCGGCGTCGGCGTGAGCCGATCCGTCTCCCGGGTCTCGCTCAGCAGCGATGCGAGCGCCGCGTGGGCACGCCACTGCGTGCCCGGGATGCCGGCCTCGGTCGCCGCAGCGAGAGCCGCCTCCAGGAGCGACCTGGCCGCATCCGTGTTGCCCATCAGCCGTTCGATCCGGCCTTGCACGAGGCGACCGCCTGCGAGCGCCTCGAGGAAGCCGCTCCGCTCGGCGACCCGGGTGACCTCGTCGATCCAGCGCCTGGCCTTCCTGGGTCCCTCCATCATCGCCTCGATGACCGCCGCGTCCGCGTAGGCGTCCCAGGCCAACACGAACGCGCGTCCTTCGGGAACGACGATCCTGGAGAACATATGCGTCGCCTCTTCGAAAGCCTCGCCTGCGGCGGCGAGGTCTCGGAGCTCGAGCCGGGCACGGCCGAGCCCTGCGAGACACCGCACGGCCTCGAGGTCAGCCCCCGCCGCCTCCGAGGCTCGTGCGCCTTCCCCGAACGTCCGGGCCGCCGACCCGGGGTCGCCGACCTCTGCGAAGGTCGAGCCCAGCGTGATGGCGGACCATGCGATCCACTCCTGATGACCGTGTTCCTCGGCGAGACGGAGAGCGAGCTCTCCGCCGCTGAGGGCGTCCCGATACCGACCCGCCTGGCGATCGTGCATCGCGACCAGGGCGAGGAGCAGCGGTCTGGTGCCGTGGTCTCCGAGACGATCGTTGATCTCCAGCGTCCGCTCGAAGTGCCGGCGAGCATCAGCCGATCGTCCTCTGCACTGGGCGATCATGCCGAGCTCGAGCATCGCGATCTGGAGCGGCCATAACTCCTCGCGCCGATCACAGAAGTCCACGATCCGCAGGATGTGCGTCTCCGCGCTGTCGAAGTCACCGAGCTCGAGCTCGACCTGCTTGAGCGCATCCAAGGCGATGGCCTCCACCGACTCGTCGCCGATCGATGCGGCGAGCTCGGCGGCCCGCTCACCGTGGGCGAGGCCGCGATCGAACCGGAGCCGGTTCGTCCAGGCGATCGACAGGTGCGCGTGCGCGCGGACCTGTTCGATCCGGTCATCGAGGATCTCCGCGAGGTTGAGCGCTTCGTCGAACAGCGGGGTGGCGACGCGGTAGTCGACGGCCCCGCTCAGGATGAACCCGAGCTCCTGCAGGGCCATCACCTCGGCGTGGCGGTCCCTGCGCTCCCGAGCGGATGCGAGAGCCTGCTCGGCGTCCTCGCGTGCGAGGGCCGTCGCGCCGGTCCGTGCCCGGAGCTTCGCACGGCGGAGGATCAAGGCGTCCTGGTCGGGCCTTCGGGGGTCGGTCGCCTCCCCCAGGCGATACGCGGCGTCGACGTGCGCGAGTGCCTCACGGAGGGCAGAGACCTCTTCTGCCCTGTCAGCGGCGGCGAGGTGATACCGGGCGGCGGTCGGATCCTCACCTGCCTGTTCCCAGTGATAAGCAAGGGCTGCGACCGTCTCATCGTCGTCCTCGTGAGCCTCGAGGCGGGTCGCGACCAGACGGTGGAGGTCCCGGCGACGTCGGCGGAGCAACGTCCCGTAGGCGACCTCACCGATGAGGGCGTGGGAGAAGCTGAGCCCATCGGCGTGTCGTTCGAGGATGCCCCGCTCGATCAGCGAGCCGAGGATCCGTTCGAGATCGGGGTGCGTGGCCACGAGCTCGGCGAGGGCCAGATCGATCGTCCGACCGAGCACCGAGACGGCCGTCACGACCTCCCGCTCATCCTCACCGAGGCGGTCCAGCCGTGCCAGGATCAAGCGATCGAGCGTGGGAGGGGGCTGGGCTCCACCTCCTTCCTCCAGCGAGCGCGCGAACTCCCGGAGGTACAGGGGAACGCCGTCCGACGCCACGAGGATCGCCTCCTCAGCATCGGGGGAGAGCTCAACGTCCGACAGGAGCTGGAGGAGCTCACGTTCATCGTCGCGTTCGAGTGGTGCGAGCTCGAGCGTCGTGACCTCGGAGCCTTCGCGAGAGATGTCGTCGAGGATGCCGGCCAGCGCATGCTCTTCGTCCGCGCGGAGCGTCCCCACGAGGCAGATCGGGCGGTCCATCGCCATCCGGCGGAGCCGCGCGAGAACCTCGAGCGTGCTCGGGTCGCTCCAGTGGAGATCCTCCATCGCCACCACGACGGGGCCGGCTTCCGCGATCACCCCGATCGCTGCCTGGATCGCCTCCAGCGTCCCGAGCCGCGCGGCCTCCGGCGATCTGACCGGCCTCGTCTCCTCGTCCACGTCGAGCAGTGCCGTCAGGTGGGTGACGGTGGCCGGGTCGAGACGCGCATCGAGCCGGCTCGTGAGGAGCCTGGCTGCTTCCGGCCCGGCGGACCCCAGCCACCTCTCGAGGAGATCGCGGATGCAGGCGAACGGTGTGCTCTCGGCGAGCGGCACGCATCGACCCTCCATCCACCGGATCGCTCGCGCTTCGGCTGCGAGGCGGAACTCGGCGAGCAGCCGGCTCTTGCCGATCCCCGCCTCACCCACCACGAGCACGACCTGGCCGGCGCCTCGCCCGAGCGCGTCCAGGCGCTCGTCCAGCATCCGGAGCTCGCGGGAGCGACCCACGATCCGCACGTGCTCGCCGGGCAGGGGCCGCGCGGACGGTGCGGACACGAGGGAGGCCCGGACGGGGTCCTTCTTGCCCTTCACGGACAGCATCTGGGCCGTTCCCCACGTGAATCGATCCTCGGCTTCACGGCGCGTGTCGGGTCCGACGAGGACGCCGCCGATCGGCGCGTGGGTCTGGAGCCGGGCCGCCGTGTTCACGGCTTCACCGGTGATGCCGTACTCGACCCGGCTCCCACCGCCCACCGGCCCGAGGATCACCGTGCCGGTCTCGATCCCGACGCGAACGCCGAAGTTCGCCACGCCATGGTTGGCCGCGACCTCAGACGCGTGCTCGCCGACGGTCCGCTGGATCTCCAGGCCTGCCCGGATCGCTCGCTCCGGGTCGTCCTCGTGGGCCACCGGGGCTCCCCAGAAGGCGAGGACGCCGTCTCCCGCGAGGTCCTTCACGACCCCGCCGGATGCCTCGACGACCTCCACGATCCGAGAGATCGCTCCGCCCACGATCTCCACCACGTCCTCCGGGTCGAGCTGCTCCCCGAGGGCGGTCGAGCCGGCGACGTCGGCGAACACCACGGTCACGACCCGCCGTTCCTCTCGCATGGTCGATCCACCGGGGCCCATCGCCCGGAGGCTATCGCGGTGTTCCGGTACGGCGGAACCCCGGTCCGCGTCCGACGGCCCGCCTACACTGGGTCCGTGAGCACGACCTCCCCCCTCCTCGAGGGGCTGAACGACATCCAGCGTGAGGCCGTCCTGCACACCGAGGGTCCGCTGCTGATCGTGGCGGGGGCGGGCAGCGGGAAGACCCGGGCGCTGACGCATCGGATCGCCCATCTCATCCGCGACCGTGGTGTCTCGCCGTACGAGATCCTGGCGATCACCTTCACGAACAAGGCGTCGCGCGAGATGGCCGAGCGCGTCGAGAGCCTGATCGGGTCCGGCATCGCCGGCGGTATGTGGATCCTCACGTTCCATTCGGCGTGCGCCAGGATCCTCCGCCGCGAGCACACGCACCTCGGCATCCCGTCGAGCTTCACGATCTACGACGATGGGGATTCCGAGCGGTTGATCGCGAGCATCCTCAAGGACCTGAACGTGGACCCGAAGCGGTTCCCCGCCAAGGCGATGGCGGCGGCGATCGGGAAGGCCAAGGACCAGGTGATCGGCCCCGACGGGTTCGCCGAGATGGCGTCGAACCACTACGAGGAGGTCGCCGCCAAGGTGTACTCGGCGTACGAGCGGCGCAAGCAGGACGCCGGTGCGCTGGATTTCGACGACCTGATCACGAAGACCGTGCAGCTCTTCCGGGACCATGCGGAGGTGCTCGCTCACTACCAGGAGCGGTTCCGCTACATCCTGGTGGACGAGTACCAGGACACGAGCCGAGCCCAGTACGAGCTCGTGAACCAGCTCGCGTCGAAGTACCGCAACGTCTGCGTGGTGGGTGACGCCGACCAGGGCGTGTACTCGTGGCGTGGCGCCACGATCCGCAACATCCTGGACTTCGAACGGGACTACCCCGACGCCACGGTCTTCCTGATGGAACAGAACTACCGCTCCACCGGGAACATCCTCGCCGTGGCGAACGCCCTGATCGAGAACAACACCCAGCGCAAGCCCAAGGAGCTGTGGACGGACGCGGCGGCCGGGGAGCTCGTCGTCAACTTCAAGGCGAACGACGAACACGAGGAGGCCCTCTTCGTCGCTTCCGAGGTCGAACGCCTGCGGATGGAAGAGGGGTTCCGCGCGCGCGATGTCGCCGTCTTCTACCGGACGAACGCGCAGTCCCGCGTGATCGAAGACGTGTTCATGCGCGTCGGGACCCCGTACCGGGTCTTCGGCGGTGTCCGGTTCTACCAGCGCCGGGAGATCAAGGACGTCCTGGGGTACCTCCGCCTGATGCTGAACCCGCAGGACTCTCATCTCGTTCCGGCGTGTGGTGAACATGCCGAAGCGCGGCATCGGCGACGCCACCGTGGCCGCGGTCGAGTCGTTCGCCGAGACCGAGGGGATCGACATCCTCGACGCGGTACGGCGCGTGGACGAGATCGCGGTCCTGAACGCACGGGCGAAGGGCGCCGTGGCGGTCTTCTCCTCGATCATGACCACGCTCCATGCGCGCTACCTGGAGGGGTTGGGGACGGCCCGGATGGTGGAGCTGGCCGGTCAGGAGTCGGGATACGTGGCCGAGCTCGAAGAGGACCGCACCGTCGAAGCGCAAGGGAGGATCGAGAACCTCCAGGAGCTGGCTGGTGTGGCCATGGAGATGGCGGCACGCGATCCCGACGCCGGGCTCGCAGCGTTCCTCGAGCAGGTGTCCCTGGTGGGGGAGCAGGATGAATACGAGGAGGAGGACTCCTCCGTCACGTTGATGACCCTGCACATCGCGAAAGGCCTGGAGTTCCCCGTCGTGTTCATCGTGGGGATGGAAGACGGCGTGTTCCCGCACTTCCGATCGATGACGGATACGCACGAGCTCGAGGAGGAGCGCCGGCTCGCCTACGTGGGATCGACCCGGGCGCAGCAGCGCCTCTACCTCACGCACGCATGGAGCAGGACGCTCTTCGGTCAGAGCAGCTTCAACCCACCGTCCCGGTTCCTGGGGGAGATCCCGAAGCACCTCGTCGAGCTCCGTGAGTCCGAAACGAGCCGGTCCATGCCGGCGCGGTCGGGCTCGCGCGCGCGGGAGCGTCAGCTCCGGGGAGGACGCGGCGGCGGGTATTCGGTCGTCGGCCTCCCGGGGAAGACCGGCGAGGTGCAGGTCGAGCGAGGGTGGACCCCGCCGAAGGTTCCCGGCGTGAGCCAGCGAGAGGTCCCGGCCGTCAAGCCGGGGGACACCGTGGTGCACGAGCGCTTCGGCGAGGGCGTCGTCATCAGCGTGAGCGGCGGGGGTGAGGACACCGAGGCACGGGTGCGGTTCACCGATGTGGGGGAGAAGAGCCTCCTGTTGGCGTACGCGCCCTTGAAGAAGGTGGGCTGAGCAGGGCCCCCGCCGAGCAGGTGGATCAGTCCACAGGAGGGAACGGGTTCGGGAGCTCGCGGAACCCCGCCGCTTCGTCCCAGACCCACGCGACGGCGTCGTCGCCGAAGCGGAGGAACGCTGCCTGGTCGACCTCGAACGAGAACACGTGGAACGCGGGCTCCTCCGGGGCCCAATCGATCCGCCGGCGGATCGCCTCCCGGTAGGCCTCGCGGACCACGGGATCGTTCTCCTCGGTCGCCGTGCCGCTCAGCTTCACGTCGCCACCCTGGTTCCTACGGTCGCTCGGGACGCTGTGCACGGCCAGGCGCGGATCGCGGCGGAGATCGAGCGCCTTGCGGCTCCGCCACATGATGCCGAGGAGCAGCCGGTCCGCGGCGAAGTCGAGCTCGCACGGGCTGATGCGGGGGCGGCCGTCGGGACGGATGGTGCCGAGGATCACGAGCTCGTCCCGCTCGAACCGCTCGCGGGCCACCCGGGCGATCCTCGGGCATGCCGCGTCGAAGGCATCCCAGCGCACCGGGCCAGCCTACGCGTCCTCAGGTCGTGAGCCGGTCGAGGATCGTGCGGGTGATGCTGATCACGTGCGGGTCGCCTCCCACGAGCCCGTGGACCCAATCCGTGACCCCCGCGTTGACCACCGTGCCGCCACCGGGTGTTCCGAAGACCCCGAACACCGCATGGTTGGCAGCGAGCCGGTGCACATGGTCGCGCCACTCCTCGCCGAACAAGGCCATCGCGGTGTGCTCGAGCTCGCCCGGCTCGTGCGCGTACCGCGACGGTTGCTCGTCCTGCGACCAGAGCCGAGCGGGGGCGGTCGCCAGGACCTCGAGAGACCCCGGAGCACCGTCCTCGTGGGTCGGGACGGGGAGCCCGTCCACCATGGTCAGGGCGCAGCCGTCGACCTCGTAGGAGACGATCGCGTCCGCCGCACCGAACGTGTCGCCGTAGCGGAGGCCCGTCCCCTCGAAGATCCAATGGTCCGGACGGTGCACCGTGTAGCCGCCTGAGGCGCGCGGCACGCCGAGCCCGTACCTCGAATAGCCGCCACGGGTGAACGTCAGCCCGATCGTGGAGGTCTCGGGCCAGCCGACCCGACGGTCGGACCACGGCCCGGTGAGGAGACGTTCGTCGGGCGTTCGGAGCACGGGGTCTTCGGCCGAGCGGTACTTGAAGCCGGTCATCGCTCGGTGGTCGTCCTCGAACCGGACCTGCCAGAAGCAGGTGTTGCCGCTCAGGATCGCGGCGTGACCACCGCGCTCGGTGAACGCATCGACGGTCTCCCGCATGCCCCAGGACCAGTATTCGTCGTGGCCGACCGACAGGACGAGGCGATGCCCGTCCAGGATGTCCGGGTCCGTTTCCAGATCCTGGCTCGTCGCGACGTCGACCCCGTAGCCGTTCGCCTCGGCCCAACGTACGAAGGGCCGTTCGTACTGGAACCACCCTGCGCCGCCGCTCCAGTCGGAGAGGCCGTGTGCGCGCGCCCACGCGATGTAGTGCATGGCCTCGCGGTCGGGTGCACGCTGCATCTTGCGCTCGACGGGCTCGGGCTTGTCGAGGAAGCCCCTCGCGAGCGGGCGTTCGAACGACACCCTCGTGCCACCGGTGTAGAGCGAGGGTCCACCCCAGTCGTTGTAGGCGTTCCACGTGGCGGTGGAGAGCACCAGGATCGCGGGGGCACTGGCGCCCGGCGCCGGGCGGACGACCAGGAACGCGTGGGCGCGCTCGGCGCCGGCGGTCACGGTCACGCCGTAGTAGCCGGAACGCCAGTCGGCTCCCACCGGGACGGTGAGGGCGGCCGGCCACCCGCAGCCTCGGGAGCTGGCGTCGCCGGGCACGGCGTGGTGGCCGGCCGCCCCACCCCCGCGCCACACGACCTCGCGCTCGGCGCCTTCACGCGCGACCTCCACCTCGACGGAGCCCGCGTCCGTGGACACGTGGAGCGCGACGGGGACGCCGGGGTCCGTGGAGAGCGGCCAGCAGTAGGCCTCGAGCACGGCGCGGAGCCTACCGGAGGGCGAAGTACCCGGCGACGAGGATCACAGCGCCCGCGACGATAGGGGCGATCACCCACGCGAGGCCGAGCCGGCCCCGGTACGGACCGAACGTGCCGACCTTCGTGCTCGGTTTCAGCCCGGGGGGGCGGAAGCTCACCCTCTTGCGCACCATGGGACGCAGTCTACGGAGCGCCGTGCGTCACGCGGTTACCACGCGGTACAAGCGCCAGCGGTCGGGGACACCCTTCAGCTCGTGTTCGCCGGCCTCCTGGTAGACGAGCCCGGAGCCGGCGGTCAGGTACCTTGACGGTCTGGGACACGAGGACCTCGGACGGACCCGCCTTCGCGCCGACCCGCGCTCCGATGACCACCGCCAACCCCCCGACCTTGCCGTCGATGATCTCCACCTCCCCCGTGTGAACGCCGGCCCGAACCTCGATCCCGAGCGAGCGGACCGAGGTGCCGATGGAACAAGCACAGCGGACGGCGCGCGCCGGCCCGTCGAACGTGGCGAAGAAGCCATCGCCGGCCGTGTCCACCTCCGTCCCCTGGTACCGGGCGAGCTGCCCCCGCACGCGCGCGTGGTGAGCCTCGACCAGCTCCTTCCACCCTCGATCGCTGAGTTCGGCGCCCTTCTCGGTCGAGCCGACGATGTCGGTGAAGAGCACCGTGGCGAGCGATCGTTGGAGCTGCGCCTCTTCGGCGCCGAGCCCCGCGGTGAAGCCCTCGATCTCGTCGAGCATCCCGTCGTACTCGCCGACCCAGAAGAAGTGCTCGCTGCCCGGGAACTCCACCAGCCTCGCCCCCGGGATCCGGGCCGCCTCGGCCCGCACCTGCTCGATCGCGAAGTCGAGATCACCCGTCTTCGCGATGACGAGGGTGGGGACGTGGATGGCGGACAGTGCCGGGCCCGCGTTGATCGCTCGGTTCATCCGGGAGAGCGCGATGGCCGCTCCGGGGCTCGCCGACCTTCGGAGGTAGGAGGCCAGCCAGGTCACGAGCCGCTCGTCATCCTCGTGCCCCGGAGCCGCCCAGGTGCGGATCTCGTTCCTCGCATGGTCGAGCGTGCCCCAGTTCGCATCGATGTAGGTCTCGTATCGGGCGGCGTCGTCGACGAACGGGTCCGACGGCTCGCGCGCTGTGTAGTCGGCGACGGTTCCGTACAGGATCAACCCGATCGTCCGCTCGGGATAGGTGGCGGCGAACAGCACCGCCATAGGTCCTCCCTCCGATACCCCGAAGACGACGGCTCGCTCGGAACCGGCGGCGTCCATCACCGCGCGGACGTCATCCATCCTGGTCTCGAGACTCGGGAGTCGGTCGTCGGGGACCCTGTCCGAGAGCCCGACCCCGCGCTTGTCGAACAGGATGAGCCGCGAGAACGATGCGAGTCGGTTCAGGAACCGAGCGAGATCGGGCTCCTCCCAGAGGGCCTCGATGTTCGACGTCCACCCGATCACGAACACGAGATCCAGAGGCCCCTCGCCGATGACCTGGTACGCGATGTGCACACCGTCGGCGGTCTTGGCGTATCGGGTCTCCGGCGCGTCCATCTCAGCATCCTCGCCCGCGGGGGCTCGGGGCAGCAACCGGGCTCCGCTAGACTCGCCGACGATGGCCGGCAAACACCGCGTGATCGTGGCCAAGCCGGGGCTCGATGGGCACGATCGCGGTGCCAAGATCGTGGCCCGGGCCCTGCGGGATGCCGGTTTCGAGGTCGTCTACACCGGCCTGCACCAGACACCGGAGCAGATCGTCGAGACGGCCATCCAGGAGGATGCTGACGCCGTCGGGCTGTCGCTGCACTCGGGGGCTCACATGACGCTGTTCCCCAAGGTGGTGCGGTTGTTGCGGGAGCGCGATGCCGCCGACATCGTGGTGTTCGGAGGCGGCATCATCCCCGTCGACGACATCTCCAAGCTGGAGGCGGAGGGCGTGGAGAAGATCTTCACGCCCGGGGCGACGACGGGCGAGATCGTGGGATGGCTCCGGGAACGCCTCGAGCCGGCCGCGGCCAACTGAGGAGCCGATGGACCTCTACGAGCACATGGGCAAGGACCTGTTCCGTGCCCATGGCATCCCGACGCCGCTCGGTCGTATCGCCCGGACCCCGGGCGAGGCCGCCGAGCTCACCCAGGAGTTCGGCGGCCGCTCGGTCGTGAAGGTGCAGGTGCAGGCCGGAGGGCGTGGCAAGGGCGGGGGGGTCGTCCTGGTCGACTCGCCGCAGCATGCATCCGACGAAGCCGCTCGCATGATGCGCGACGGCTTCGCCGGCAACCCCGTCGATCGCGTGCTGGTCGAGGAGATCCTGCCGATCGAGCAGGAGTACTACACGTCGATCGTGCTGGATCGATCCAACGGCGACTACCTGGCTCTGATGACGGCCGAAGGTGGCGTCGACATCGAGACGCTGGCCCACGAGCGGCCCGATGCCCTTCGCCGGGTCCACGTCGATCCGATGCTGGGTCTGCGGACCTACCACGTCCGCGAGCTCACGGGGATCCTGCCGCCCCAGGCCCGCGAGGGAGCCGGACAGGTGCTGCGGAAGCTCTTCGACCTGCTCTGGGAACGCGACGCGACGCTCGTGGAGGTGAACCCTCTCGTCCTGCTCTCCGACGGGCGGATCGTGGCGCTGGACGCGAAGGTCACGATCGACGACAACGCTCTGGTCCGCCAGCCGGATCTCGCCGACCTGAAACAGGAGTTCCCGATCGATCCGGTGGAGAAGCGGGCGCGCGACGCTGGCCTGCAGTACGTGAAGCTCGAGGGAGAGGTCGGGATCATCGGGAACGGGGCCGGCCTCGTGATGTCGACGCTGGACGTCGTGGCACGAGCCGGCGCGCGGGCCGCCAACTTCCTCGACATCGGTGGGGGCGCCAGCGCCGACACCATGGCGATGTCCCTCGAGGTGATCCTGTCCGATCCCGCGGTGAAGGTCGTCTTCATCAACATCTTCGGTGGGATCACGCGGTGCGACGAGGTGGCCAAGGGGGTCCTCGGGGCCTTGGACCGGGTCGAGGCGAGCGTCCCGATCGTCCTTCGCCTCGACGGCACGAACGCCGAGGAAGGCCGTCGCATCATCGCGGCGGCGCACCATCCGAGGGTCGTGTCGGTTCCCACGATGGATGAGGCGGCGGCCGAAGCCGCACGGCTGGCGGGCGCTGCCGCATGAGCGTCCTCGTCGGCCGGGATACACGCCTGTTGGTGCAGGGCATCACGGGGAGCGAGGGAACCTTCCACACCCTCCGGAACTACGACTACGGGACCGCGGTGGTCGCCGGCGTGACGCCGGGCAAGGGCAGGCAGGAGGTCGAAGGAATCCCCGTGTTCGACACGGTGGCCGAGGGCGTCGCTGCGACCGGTGCGAACACGTCGATCGATCTTCGTGCCGCCGCGTTTCGCAGCCGAAGCCATCCTCGAGGCGGCCGACGCAGGCGTGAGCGTCGTCGTGTGCATCACCGAGGGGATCCCCGTTCGGGACATGGCGGAGGTCCATTCCTACGTGCGCGGGACCGATACCATCCTCGTGGGTCCGAACTGCCCCGGCGTGATCAGCCCCGGTGAGGCCAACGTCGGCATCATCCCGGGTGAGGTCTGCACGCCCGGTCCCGTCGGCTTCGTCAGCCGCTCGGGGACCCTCGTGTACCAGATCGTCCACGAGCTCACGTCGGAGGGGATCGGTCAGTCGACCTGTATCGGGATGGGCGGTGATCCGGTCCACGGCATCGGCTTCATCGAAGCGCTCTCGCTCTTCGAGGGCGATCCGGACACCGACCTGATGATCATGACCGGCGAGATCGGCGGCGACGACGAGGAACGAGCGGCCGCCTACATCGCCGAGCACATCGAGAAGCCCGTGGTGGCCTACATCGCCGGCTTCGAGGCGCCGCCCGGCAAGCGGATGGGCCATGCCGGCGCCATCGTCACGGGGTCGGCGGGGACCGCCGCTGCGAAGGCTGCCGCCCTCGAGGCGGTCGGTGTCCAGGTGGCACGCACGCCGAGCGAGGTCGCTCGGATCGTGGCGGAGCGGCTGGGATGATGAGCCCGCCGGCGGGTCCGGGGGGCGTCGCGACAGGGTCGCCGCCCGACACCCGGGCTCCGGCCCTGATCCTCGGTGGTCTCCGGCGCGGTGCGCTCCTCGTCTTCCTGCCCGTGGCTGCCGCCTCGCAGGCGATCGCCTGGCTCGAGTACGCCATCAGCGGGAGGTACAGCCCGTGGTCATGGTTCGAGGTCGGCCTCGCGTACGCGCTGACGAGCGTTCGCGTGCCGTTCGATGCCGTCGTCCGCGGCGCCCGTCCCCCGGGTGGGGGTCCGAGGGTGTTCGAGACCGCCACGATGGAGCTCGCCGTGGGAGCGCTCACGATCGCCGTGGTGATCCTCGCGTTCCGGGCGGGCGCCGCGCAGGCGAGGGGTCTCGAACGGCAACCCCGAGCGGCAGCGATGGCGGGGTCCGCGGTCGGACCCGGTTTCGCGGTCCCGATGGCGATCGCCGCCCTGGTCGTCCGGCTCGGGTTCCCGGGTCTCGGGATCACGGCCCTGGAGCCGGTGCTCGCGTGGGCGTTCGTGCTGCCGCTGGTGGCGGGTGGTGTCGTCGGGGCCGTGGGAGGGCTCGCCACGGTCAGTGTCGCGAGGGAGGAGCGGTCCCTGCACGGAGATCCGAGCGAGGCGAAACCTCCTCCGCCGCGCTCCGAGGCCGCGGCGCGGGGTGGTTTCACCGCCTTCTGGTGGGGTCTGGGCCTCGCCTTCGTCGCCTTCTTGATCCTCGCCGTCGTGCAGTCCGGAGCCACCCGTGCCTACGGGCGCGCGATCGGCTCGTGGGGCGAGCCGGGGGCCGTGGTCGTGGTCCATCACGCGCTGCTGCTCCCCAACCAGTCGATGCTCATCCTCGCGATCACGATGGGTTCGCCGGTCGACCTCGCGATCGGCGACGAGGTGGCCGCGAGCGCCTCCCTTTCCGGCATCGAGGTGTTCGGAAGGTACGGCGACGTGCTCCCGGAGTCCTGCGCCCGGCCGGGAGGAGCCCGGGGTCGACTTCCCGGGTTGGTTCGTGCTCTTCCTCCTCGTGCCGGCAGCCGCCGCGGTGCTCGGCGGGCGGCAAGCGGGGGTCCGTGTCGGTCGAGCGGGCGAACGGGCGATCCGAGGAGCGATGGGCGGCGTGGTCTTCGCGCTGGTGTGCACCGTCGCGGTCTGGGCGGCGGGGGTGGTCATCCCGTTGTTCGTGGGTCCGCTCGGCGGCGCGCCGGCACTCAGCGCCTCGCTGGCTCGTACGGCGGCGGTTGCCCTTGGGTGGGGCGTCGCGGGCGGTGCGATCGGCGCGGCGTTGCCCGTCCGCGGCCGAGCCCGCGCGACGACCTAGCCTGCTTGGCCGCCCTGGCCGAGCCCGACCTCGGCGTAGTTGCTCTCGATCTGCGTGTACCGTCGCCACGCCTCAGCCCAGCCATCGTCGGTCCGAGGGAACCGCTCGACGGCGCTCTGAGGGTTCTGGCGGTCCCAGATCCCGAAGAAGGTTCGTCCGTAGCCCAGCAGGTAGCGCGTGCCCGAATGCGTGTACTGGACCGCCGCGGTCTCGCTCGGGTCGATGCCACCGCTGGCCGGTTGGGCGCCGGGCTGGCCGGCCTGGGGCACCTCGACGTTCTTCGGTTCGAGCGCCACGAACCGCAACCAGGCCTGCCGCCATCCCTCGTCGCTCCGGGGGAATCGCTCCGTGGCGATGCTCGGCGCCTGGCGGTCCCAGATCCCGAAGAAGTCGACCCCGTAACCGAGCACGTAGCGGTATCCGGAGTGCGTGTAGCGCACGGTGGAGGACGGGTCGCCCGCCGGGGTGGAGCCCGGGGTGGCGCTCGGGGTGGCGCTCGCCGCGGGCTCGGGGAGGGAGGTCGCCGACGTGGCGGGAGCGGCCCACCCTGCGGCGGAAGTGGCCGGCGTCGCGTCGGGACCGGCGGTACCGGCCGTGGCCGAAGGAACCGCGGGGGACGGCGTGACCTGCCGGCCCGTGGCCTCGTCGGTCGAGACGGTCAGGTCGCTGTGGCAATACCGGCACTTGATGGCCTCGTCCTGGATCTCCTCGGCGCAATATGGACACTTCTTCACGGTCTGCCTCCGGCTCGGTGTCGCCCAAGCTTAGCGGGCCGACTTCGTGCGGGGGCAACGGTCCGTGGCGGACCGGCCGGCACACCGTGGGCCAACCGGAGCGAGGCGGATAGCATGGGTGCATCCATGGGGAGCCGGGTCGCGGTGCTGGTATCGGGGGGCGGGACGAACCTGCAAGCCTTGCTGGACGATCCGGCCATCGCCCCGCACGTCTGTCTGGTCATCTCGGATCGCGCGGGCGTCCGCGCGCTGGAGCGCGCTGAAGCCCGCGAGGTCGAGGCCCTCGTGATCGACCCGGCCACCTTCGAGGACCGCGGCGCCTTCGACGCCGCGGTCCTCGCCGCCCTCCAGGAGCGGGGCATCGACGTCCTGGTCTCGGCAGGCTGGATGCGCTTGCTGGGTCGCACCGTGCTCGATGACTACGAGGGACGGTGGCTGAACGTGCATCCGGCGCTCCTCCCGTCGTTCCCGGGGATGCACGGCGTCGCCGACGCGCTCGCGTATGGCGTCAAGATCACCGGGGTCACCGTCCACCTGGTGGACGAGGGCACCGACACGGGGCCGATCGTCCTCCAGGAGGCCGTCGAGATCCACGACGACGACGACTGGGACTCGCTCGAGGAGCGGATCCACGCCGCCGAGCATCGGGTGCTGCTGGCGGCCGTGCGAGCGATGTTGGAGGGGCGTCTGTCCGTCGAGGGCCGCCGGGTCCGGATCCGGGAGGAAGCGTGAGCGAGGTCCGTGAGGTCAAGCGAGCGTTGCTCGCCGTGTACGACAAGACCGGGGTGGTCGAGCTCGCTCGCGCGCTGCGTGCGCTCGACGTCGAGCTCGTGTCCAGTGGCGGGACCGCATCCGCCCTGCGAGGAGCCGACCTCGACGTCACCGAGGTCGCGAACGTGACCGGCTTCCCCGAGCTGCTCGACGGACGCGTGAAGACGCTCCATCCACGGATCCACGCCGGCATCCTGGCGGATCGCCGCAAGCCTTCCCACGTGGAGCAGCTGGCTGAGCACGGGATCGCGCCGTTCGATCTCGTGGTGGTGAACCTCTATCCTTTCCGTGAGACCGTCGCGTCCGGGGCGGAGCTCGACGACGTCATCGAGAAGATCGACATCGGAGGGCCGGCCATGGTCCGTGCGGCCGCGAAGAACTTCGAGTCGGTCGGGGTCGTCGTGAACCCCGACCGGTACGAGTCGGTGCTCGACGAGATCCGTTTGGAGGGCGGCCTCACGCGAGCCACCCGCTTCGCGCTCGCCTCGGAGGCGTTCGCCCATACGGCGTCCTACGACGCCGCGGTCGCCGGCTGGTTCGCCGCAGAGCAGACCGATCCGGCCGAGTTGCCGGGATTCGTCGGACTGGCCCTGGAGAAGGTGCAGGATCTCCGGTACGGCGAGAACCCCCACCAGCGCGGAGCGCTCTTCCGTGCGGTCGCTGGCGGCGGCATCCTGGGGGGGGCGGAGGTGCTGCAGGGCAAGGAGATGTCGTTCAACAACTGGCTCGATGCATGGGCAGCGTCGGATCTGGCGGATGCGCTCACGCCCGGGGCCTGCGTGATCGTGAAGCACAATAACCCGTGCGGCGTCGCGGCGAAGGAGGGGCCCGCCGCCTCCTACCGCGACGCGTTCGCGTGCGACACCGTCAGCGCGTTCGGTGGGGTCGTGGCGTTCCACGGTGAGTGCGACGCGGACGCTGCCGAGGCGATGCGCGACGTCTTCACCGAGGTCGTGACCGCAGGGTCCTTCTCGCCGGAGGCGCTCGCCGCGTTCGCGGAGCGCCCGAACCTCCGGGCGGTCCAGGTGCCATCCCACCCCCACCTCGGTCTCGATGTCCGCACCCTGCCGGGCGGCGCGCTGGTGCAGGACGCCGACACGGTCACGGAGACGCGGGGCGACTGGAAGGTCGTGTCGAGCCGCGAACCCACGGTCGGCGAGTGGGCGGATCTCGAGCTCGCGTGGACCATCGCGTGGCGGGTGAAGTCCAACACGATCGTGCTCGTGAAGGATGGCGCCACGGTCGGGGTCGGTGCGGGTCAGATGTCGCGCGTCGATTCGTCCTGGATCGCGACGCGGAAGGCGGGGGACCGGGCCCGGGGTGCCGTCCTCGCGTCGGACGCGTTCTTCCCGTTCCCCGATGCGCTCGAGGTCGCCGCCGACGCTGGGTGCACCGCCGTGATCCACCCCGGAGGATCGAAGGGCGACGAAGAGGTCTTGAAGGTCGCGGAAGATCGCGCCATGGCGGTCGTGCTGACCGGCGTCCGCCACTTCCGGCACTGACGCCGCGGTAGCATCCATGTCCGTGACCGCCAGGATCCTCGACGGGAAAGCCGTCGCCGCCCAGGTCCGCTCGGAAGTGGCCGAGCGTGTCCGCGACCTCGCGACGCGAGGCATCACCCCCGGCCTCGCCGCCGTCCTCGTGGGCGACGACCAGGCATCCCGCATCTACGTGGGGCAGAAGCACAAGGCCTGCGCCGACGTCGGGATCCGCTCCGAGCAGATCGACCTGCCCGCCTACGTGACCGAGCACGAGCTCCTTGCCACCATCCGCCGTCTGAATCGGGATCCCGAGATCCACGGCCTGATCGTGCAGCAACCGCTCCCGTCGCACCTGCATGAGCTCGAGATCCAGCGCACGGTCGCGCCGGAGAAGGATGTGGACGGCCTGCATCCGCTCAACATCGGGATGATGCTGAGGGAAGGCCATTGCTACCTCCCCGCCACCCCGTACGGGATCGTGGAGCTCATGCTCCGTTGCGACATCCCGATCGAAGGGGCCGAGGTCTGCGTCGTCGGCTACGGCGATCTCGTCGGCGCCCCGCTCAGCGTGATGCTCACCCAGGATTCGATCCGCGGCAACGCGACCGTCACCTCCACGCATGTCAGGACGAAGGACCTCGCGGGACATACGCGGGCGGCGGACATCGTCGTCGCGGCAGCCGGCGTGCCGCAGATGATCCGCGGCGACATGGTGAGGCCCGGTGCCACGGTCATCGATGTGGGCGTGCATCGAACACCCGAAGGATTGGTGGGGGACGTGGCCTTCGACGAGGTCGTCGAGGTCGCAGGCGCCATCTCACCCGTCCCGGGGGGCGTCGGCCCTATGACGGTCGCCATGCTCCTGGTGAACACCGTTCAGGCGGCCGAGGCGCAGGCGTACGGTTCGTGAGCGAACCGACCGGCAGGCTCGCCGGGCTGCTCGCCACGGGAGCGTTCGTGGTGACGAGCGAGGTCGTGCCGCCCTTAGCTGCGTCCGGCGGACGCATCGCAGCCGCCGCACGCGGCCTCGTCGGCTACGTGGACGCGGTCAACGTCACCGACAACCCGGTCGCGAGCGCCCGGATGTCGCCGGTGGCGGGGGTCCGGTTGGTGGCGGACGTCGGTCTCGAACCCACGCTGCAACTCACGGTCCGAGATCGCAACCGCCTCGCGCTCACCGCCGATCTCCTCGGGGGGTGGGCGATGGGCGCGCGGAACCTCCTGTGCCTCACGGGCGATCCGCTGTCGGTCGGTGATCATCCCGACGCGGCGACGGTGGGGGATCTCTCCCTGCACGACCTGGTTCGGCTGGCGCGGCGACTCCGCGACGAGGGGAGGGGTACCGCGGACGCGGACGTCGTCGACCCGCCTCGCTTCCTGATCGGTGTCGCGGACATGCCCCTCGCAGATCCCTACGACCCGGCCCGTCTCGAGGCCAAACTCGACGCCGGCGCCGACGCGATCTGGACCCAGATCGCGTACGACATCGATGCGATCGCGGCGTGGGCCGACGTCCTTCGGCCCCGGGGCGTCTTCGAGCGGGCGCGGGCGCTGGTGGGCCTGGTGCCGCTCAGGAGCGCGAAACAGGCGCGGTCGCTCGAGGAGTTGCCCGGGGTCAGAGTCCCGCCCGACGTGGTCCGCCGGCTCGAGGCGGCCGGTCGGTCAGGGGCCGACGCCGAAGGCGCCGAGGGCATGGCCATCACGATCGAGCTCGTGCGGAGGCTCCTGGAGATGGACGATGTGGCGGGTGTGCACCTGATGGGTCTCGGCCGCGACGATCTCGTCCGGGCCGTGGTGGAAGGTGCAGGCCTGTTCCCGCGACCGACCGACGTCTAGCACATCGGATCGTGCGGATGATCGATGCAGAACTCGATCCGGTTGAACACGGTGTCCGCGTTGTCCGCCAGCGTGATGAAGAGGACGAGGATCAAGACGCTCGCGGCGACGGTGACGATCCCGAGGACCAGCCCCGCGGTCGCCATGCTCCGGTTCGGAGCGCCCTGCTTCGCCTTCGAACGACCCATCGCGCCGAAGACGATCGCGAGGATGCCGAGGATCAACCCGAGCCACACCGTCCAGAACAGCACCAGTCCGATGATCCCCAGGACGAGCGAGGCGACCGCCTGTCCGTTGGATCCTTGCTGCGCCACCGACGAGGCCGTCGGTCCGAGTCCGGGTAGGGGCGGCGGCGGCGGGAGGGGAGCAGCGACCGGCTCGGTGGGCGGTGACGGATCGACGCCGCCGGTCATGTCGTCCGGGGTCGGCTCGTCGACGGGGTGATCGTCGTCCATCGTCAGGGCCTCCGGCTCACGATGCGCCGATGCTCGCACGCGAGACGGAGGGGCACAAGCGGCGGTGTCCGGTCAGCCGCGTCCGTCGATCGGAACGTAGGTGCGATCACCGGGGCCGACGTACTCGCTGCCGGGACGGATGATGCGGTTGTTCGCGTATTGCTCCCGGACGTGCGCCGTCCAGCCCGCCATGCGAGCCGCGGCGAAGACCGGCGTCATGAGGTCCGTGGGGATCCCCAGCACGTGATAGACGCCGGCCGCGTACAGGTCGACGTTCGGGTACAAGCCCTTCTGCTCCAAGGTGGTCTCCTCGAGCGCCGAGAAGATCTCGTACCAGATGGGCTCGCCGTGACGCTCGCCGACCTCGCGGCACAACTCCTTCAGGATGGCCGCCCGCGGATCCATGGTGCGGTACACGGCATGCCCGAAGCCCATGATCTTCTCCTTGCGCTCCAGGTGTTCACGGACCACGGCCTCGGCGTTCTCGGGCTTGCCGACGCTCTCCGCGAGCTTCATGGCGCCCTCATTGGCGCCGCCGTGGAGCGGACCTTTCAGCGAGCCGATGGCCGCCGTGATCGCCGAGAACATGTCCGACAGCGTCGACGCGACGATCCGTGCCGTGAACGTCGAGGCGTTCATGGTGTGATCGGCGTACAGGACGAAGGTCGTGTCGAGGACGTCGGCGTCGGCCTGGTCGGGCTCTTCGCCGTGCAGCATCCAGAGGAAGTTGGCCGCCTGGGTGAACGTGGGGTGCGGCGGGACCAGTTCCTGTCCGGTCCGCATCCGGTGATAGGTGGCGATCAGGCTCGGGGTCTCGGCGACCAACCGCATCGCCTTGCGGTACTGAGCGTCGGGGCGCTCGTCCCAACCGTCGGGATCGAAGGCCGAGGACGCGGAGGTCGCGGTCCGGAGCATCGACATGGGCGACGTGTTCTGCGACAGCGTCCTCATGGTCTTCGCCAGGAACGGGGACATCGCCCGCTCGTCGCGGAGGAATCGGACCAGGTCGTCCAGCTGGGTCCGCGTCGGGAGATCGAGGTTGTGGAGCAGGTAGACGACCTCTTCGAATGATGCGTTCGTCGCGAGGTCGGCGATCTCGTAGCCCACGTACCACAGCCGGCCGTGCTCACCATCGATGTTGGAGATCTTCGTCTCGGCCGCGATGACCTCGCGCATCCCCTTCTCGCTCACGGTCAGCTCCTCGCTGGACATCCGCTCGATGCGAGCGGGTGCGAGCACCCAGGATATCCGGCTCGCTCCTGACGGACCAAGGCCGCCGTGGCCGCCGGCCCGCCCCGTTACCCTGTCCCGCGATGGGACATCGCGTCACCTTGATCCCCGGCGACGGCATCGGCCCCGAGGTGATCGAGGCGGCCCGCCGGACGATCGAAGCCACGGGGGTCGCGGTGGAGTGGGAGCGCCAGGACATGGGGGCTGGCGCGTTCGCCCGCAGCGGCGATCCGCTCCCACCGACTACCCTCGCGTCGATCCGTGCCACCCGGGTCGCCCTGAAAGGGCCCATCGAGACCCCCATCACGAGCGGGCTCCGGAGCGCCAACCTCACCCTCCGCCAGGGCCTCGACCTCTTCGCGAACGTGCGGCCGTGCCGGCTCTTCCGGGGTGTGCCCTCGCTCTACGAGAGCGTCGATCTGGTCGTGGTCCGCGAGAACACCGAGGATATGTACACGGGCGAAGAGCTCGAGATGGGCACGTCCGCCGTGGCCGAGCTGATCGCGTTCATCGGTGCGACCACGGGGCGCGTGGTGCGACCGGACAGCGGGATCTCGATCAAAGAGATCTCCGTGTTCGCGAGCGCGCGGATCGCGCGGTTCGCCTTCGATTGGGCCGAGACCCATGGCCGCGCACGGGTCACCGCCGGCCACAAGGCGAACATCATGAAGTTCTCGGACGGGCTCTTCCTGGAGGTCGTGCGCCGTGTGGCCCGTGAGCATCCGGCGATCGCCTTCGACGATCGGATCATCGATGCCCTCTGCATGCAGCTGGTCCAGGCGCCTGACCGGTTCGACGTGCTCGTCCTGCCGAACATGTACGGCGATCTGGTCGCGGAGCTCGGCGCCGGGCTGGTCGGCGGTGTGGGCGTCTCGCCCGGCGCCCACTTCGGTGGCGACGGCGACCGTGAGCTCGCCGTGTTCGAGGCGACCCACGGCACGGCGCCGCACCTGGCCGGAACGAATCAGGCCGACCCGGTCGGCCTCATGCTCTCCGGGGCGATGCTGCTCCGGCACCTCGGTGAGACCGAGGCCGGGGACCGCCTCGAAGCCGCGGTGGCGGAGGTGCTCGCCGAAGGGACGACGATCACGTACGACCTGCGGGCACCGGGCGACGACCGGCCGGCCGCGGGGACCTTCGCCATGACCGATGCCGTCATCGCGCGTCTCTGAGCGAGAAGCCGATGACGTGGTCGGGCGCTCCGATAGCCTGGGGCCCCGGAGACCTCGAGGAGCTGAGCATGAAGATCACGGTCGTGGGCAGCGGGTTCGTCGGACAGACGTGCGCGATGCGGTTGTTGGAGGAGCAGCTCGGCGCCGTCGTGCTGATCGACATCATCGAGGACAAGCCCCAGGGTCTGGCCCTCGATCTGAAGGAGGCCGCGCCGATCGAGGGGTACGAGCCCGCCATCGTCGGCACGAACGACTACGCGGACACCGCCGGTTCCGACATCGTCGTGATCACGGCGGGCTTCCCGCGTCAGCCCGGCATGAGCCGCATCGACCTCCTCGCGAAGAACGCCACGATCATCCGCGACGTCGTGGCGAACGCGGTGCCCGGCTCGCCGGAGGCGATCGTGATCGTCGTGTCCAACCCCCTCGACGAGATGACCTTCCTCGCGGCGGAGGAGAGCGGGTTCCCGAGGCAACGCGTGATGGGGATGGCCGGGGTCCTCGACTCAGCCCGGCTGCGGTTCTTCATCGCCGAGGAGCTCGGCGTGCCGCCCGCGTCGGTCGAGGCCATGACCCTCGGGTCGCACGGTGACGCGATGGTGGCGCTCCCGAACCACGCCACCGTCGACGGGAAGCCGCTCCCGAGCCTGGTCGACGACGCCACGCTCGAGCGGCTCTTCCAACGGACCCGCGACGGCGGTGCCGAGGTCGTGTCGCTCCTGAAGACCGGGATCCGCGTTCTACGCACCGAGCGCATCGGTGGTGTCCATGGTGAAGGCGATCGTCCGCGACACCAAGGAGGTCCTTCCGGTGTGCGCGTGGACGAGTGGGCAATTCGGGATCGACGGCGTCTACCTGGGTGTCCCGGCTCGACTCGGTCGTGCCGGGGTGGAGGAGATCGTGGAGCTGGAGCTCAGCGATGACGAGTTGCGGAAGCTGCGCGAGGCGGCGGAGGGGATCAGGTCGAAGTGCGCCGACCTCGCCGGCCTCTGATCCGGCCATCGTGATCTTCCGCCCGAGCGGGGCGGACGTCAGAAGAGCGCGTGGAGTGCCTGCGTGACTTCTCGCGCCGGTTTCGATGCCTCGGCGCGTGAGGCCCAGGCCAGCACGAGCACGCCGCCCACCACACCGAGGACGCCGCCGAGGAGGGCGACGTAGGGACCGCTGCCCACGTCGGTGAAGCCCACCACCCCTTGGGCCTCGAGCATGGCCTCCAGCTCTCGCTCGCTCACGTGCAACGCCTCCGCCAGGGCTCGGTTCTCGAACGGCTCGAAACGGGACGACACCGTGACCAGGAACGCGCCGGCCACCGCGATGCACACGATTGCCGCCACGATCACCACGGCCGCAGCGGCCTTCCGGGAGGCAGGGGTGTGGAGGAGCCTGCTCACCAGGACCGCGGTGAGCATCACGACGGCGGTGGCCAGCACGATCCGCCCGTCGGCGAGCTCGGCTCCCCTGATCGCGGGGCTCACGGCCTCGGCCCCACGGATGCCGACCGTCACCCAGAGCATGCGCGCGCTCAGGCCGGCGACCAGCGCTCCGGACACCGTGAGCACGAACCCGGCGACACGGAGGAAGGTGGGACGGGAGGCGTCGAGCCTCGGAGGCGGTTCCACGGACACAGAGTCTCCCACCCTCGATGTCCCGGTCCAAGCACGTCCGGACACGTTGGCGCCCGTAGCATGACCGCATGGGTTCGTTCCGAGATCAGCTGGTCACCCACGCCAGGGCGTTCTTCACGAACTGGCGCAACCCCCGCTACGGGTTCTGGGCGAAGGTGGGTCTGACCTTCAAGAACCGTTCCCTCGCACTGGTCCGCGGAGGGTGCTGCGGGAACCACGGTCAGCCGGGCTGCTGACGACTCCCACAGTGGGACCTCGGTCGGGGCCCCGAAGGGCACCATCATCATGATGGCGGAGGCGAGGCCGGCGAGCCGCCGGCGAGCGGTCCGTGATCGCGGGTCAGCTCGGCCCGTGTTCCCACGCCGTGACGGCGAGCGCGATCTCTTCAGCGACCTGCATCGTGGAGGCGCTGCCTCCGAGGTCGGGGGTCCGGACCTCGCCGCGGCGGAGGACCTCGTCGACCGCCCACTCCACGTTCTCGGCCGCCTCGGTGCGGTTCAGGTGGCGGAGCAACATCGCGCCGGAGAGGATCATCGCGATCGGGTCCGCGAGACCCCGACCGGCGATGTCCGGGGCGCTCCCGTGGACGGGTTCGAACACGGCGAACTCCCAGCCGATGTTCGCCCCCGGGATCAGCCCGAGCCCGCCGACGAGACCTGCGCAGAGGTCGCTCAGGATGTCGCCGTAGAGGTTCGGGAGGAGCAGGACGTCGAAGTCCGTCGGGCGCCGCACGAGGTGAGCCGAGAGGTGGTCGATCTGGATGTCTTCCCAGGCGACCTCGGGATACGCCGCTGATTCCTCGGCCGCCGTGCGGAGGAACAGGCCGTCGGAGTATCGCATCACGTTCGCCTTGTGCCCGACGGTGATCTTCCGCCGACCGTTCGTCCGGACGTACTCGAACGCGAAACGAACGATGCGTCGTGTCCCGGTGACGCTGATGGGCTTCAAGGTGATGCCCGCGTCGTCGCGGACGTCGAAGCCTCCCAGCTCCTCGAGGCGCTCCTTCAGGGCGGTGGCCTGCGGGCTTCCCCGTTCGAACTCGATGCCCTGATAGAGGTCTTCGGTGTTCTCGCGGACCACGACGAGGTCCACGTCGTGGTGACGTGTCTCCACACCGGGGAGCGACCGCGCCGGTCGCACCGCCGCGAAGAGATCCAACTCCTGACGGAGCGCGACGTTGATCGAACGGAACCCGGTGCCGACCGGCGTGGTGATCGGACCTTTCAGCGCCACCCGGCACGAACGGATCGCGTCGAGCGTGTCGTCGGGCAACAGCTCGCCGTGCGTCTCGAGGGCGGCGGTGCCGGCCGGCCGCTCGAGCCATTCGATCCCGACGTCGGCGGCGTCGAGGACGAGCCTCGCGGCGGCCGCCACCTCCGGTCCGATGCCGTCACCTGGGATCAGCGCCACCCGATGTGCCACAGCGGGATACCCTAGCGGGGCGTGCCGGCTAGAAGCGCTCGAACAGGATCGCGCGCTTCACTTCCTGGATCGCTTTCGTCACTTCGATCCCACGGGGGCAGGCGTCGGTGCAGTTGAACGTCGTGCGGCACCGGAAGACGCCGGTCTTCTCCGACAGGATCTTCAGCCGCTCGCGGCCGGCATCGTCGCGGGAGTCGAAGATGAAGCGGTGCGCGTTGACGATGGCGGCCGGTCCCACGTAGGTCTCGTCGCCCCAGAACACCGGGCACGACGTCGTGCAAGCGGCGCACAGGATGCACTTGGTGGTGTCGTCGTAGCGCTCCCGCTCCTTCGCCGACTGGCGACGCTCCTTCTCGGGTTCACCTGTGTCGTTGATGAGGTACGGCAGGACGGACCGGTAGCCCTCGAAGAAGCCGTCCATGTCGACGATGAGATCCTTCAGGACGGGGAGACCGCGGATCGGCTCGATGGTGACCTTCGGCGCCACGTCTTGAGCGAGCAGCTTGCAGGCCAAGGCGTTCCGACCGTTGATCAGCATGGCGTCGGATCCGCAGATCCCGTGTGCGCACGAGCGCCGGAAGGACAACGTGCCGTCCAGGTACCACTTCACGTGATGCAGCACTTCGACGAGGCGGTCGAGCGGATCGCAGTCCACCGTGAACTCGTCCCACCAGGAGTCCTCGGAGACCTCGGGGTTGTACCGGCGGATCTTGAGCTCGAGCGTGATCGTGGTCCGTGGCTGGCCCACACGACGGGCCTCGGAGCTCTCGAGGGTGTCGGCGACCGTCGCCATCAGTACTTGCGCTCCATCGGGATGTAGGGGCCCATCTTCACGGGTTTGTACTCCATGCGGATCGAGCCGTCGGGCTCGCGGTAGGCGAGCGTGTGTTTCAACCAGTTCGCGTCGTCGCGGAGCGGGTGATCCTCACGGAAGTGCGCGCCGCGGCTCTCGGTCCGCACGAGCGCCCCCGCCACCAGCGCATCGGCACAATCCAACAGGTAGCCGAGCTCGACGGTCTCCATGAAGATCGGTGTTGTACACGGCACCCTTGTCCGAGATCGCGACACGATCGTACCGGTCGCGAAGGCCTCGGACGACTCTCACCCATCTTCTGCAACCCAGTCTCCGACCGCACGACGAAGGCCAGGTCGAACATGGAGTCTTGGAGCTCCTTGCGGATGTCGGCGGCGTTGTCGCCGGTGCTCCGGGTGAGGATGCCGTCGAGCATCGCGAGCGTGTCCCGGACCGGCTCCGCGGGCACCTCGGGGAGGTCGGCGGTCCTCGCGTGGGCCAAGGCGGACACCCCGGCGCGCCGGCCGAAGACGACCAGGTCGAGGAGCGAATTCGTGCCCAGCCGGTTCGCGCCGTGGACGCTCACGCAGGCACATTCGCCCGCCGCGAAGAGGCCGGGGACGACCGTTTCGTCGGCGCCGATCACGACCTCGCCGTCGATGTTCGTGGGGATCCCGCCCATCGCGTAGTGCGCCGTCGGCTGGATCGGGACCGGCTCCTGGGTGGGCTCCACCTTCAGGTAGATGCGGGCGAACTCGGTGATGTCCGGGAGCTTCTCCTCGATCACCTTCGGGTCGAGGTGGGTGATGTCGAGGTAGGCCCAGTCACCGTTCGGCCCGCCGCCGCGGCCCTCGCGGATCTCCTGGTAGATCGCCCGGCTCACCATGTCGCGCGGGGCCAGGTCCTTGATGGTGGGTGCGTAGCGCTCCATGAAGCGCTCGCCGTCCTTATTGAGGACGATCCCACCCTCGCCGCGCGCTGCCTCGGACAGCAACACGCCGAGCCGTGCCAAACCGGTGGGGTGGAACTGGAACATCTCCATGTCCTCGAGCGGGATGCCGCGCCGCCACACGACGGCCGGCCCGTCACCCGTGAGCGCGTGCGCGTTCGAGGTCACGCGGAACATACGACCGTACCCACCGGTGGTGAACACGACCGACTTCGCGCGGAACACGTGGAGCTCGCCGCTCGCCAGCTCGTAAGCGACGATCCCGGCAGTGCTGCCGTCGTCGGCGCGAAGGAGGTCGAGGCAGTAGAGCTCGTTGAAGAAGTTCACGTCGCGTTTCACGCACTGCTGGTAGAGGGTCTGCAGGATCATGTGCCCGGTGCGATCAGCCGCGTAGCAGGCCCTCCTCACCGGCCGCTCTCCGTGGTTCGCGGTGTGTCCGCCGAACCGCCGCTGGTCGATCCGTCCATCGGGCGTGCGGTTGAACGGCAGGCCCCAGCGCTCGAGCTGGTAGATGGCGTCGACGGCTTCCTCGCACATCAGCTGCGCCGCAGGCTGGTCGGTGAGGTAGTCGCCGCCTTTCACCGTGTCGAAGGCATGCCACTCCGGGTGGTCCTCCTCCGTGTTGCCGAGGGCGGCGCAGACGCCGCCCTGCGCAGCGCCCGTGTGCGAGCGCGTGGGGTAGAGCTTCGAGATCACCGCCGTGCGGACCTGATCCGAGAGCTCGATGGCCGCCCGCATCCCGGCGCCTCCACCGCCGATCACCAGGGCATCGAACGTGTGTGTGATGGTCACGTCAGCCCACCGGCGGCCATGCGTTCGGGTCGAACGTGAACACGACCACGGTTCCGAGCACGAACAGCGCGAACGCGAGCACGTAGAAGACCATGTTGATCGCGAACCGGACCCCGGCCGGGCGCACGTAGTCGAGCGTGATGTTCCGGAGTCCGTTCACGCCGTGGACCAGCGCGAGCGACAGGAGCATCCAGTCCCAGGTCCGCCAGAAGGGGCTCTGCCAGCGCGTCTGGACGAAGCCGAAGTCGATCCGCGAAACCCCGCCATCCGGGACGTGCATGATCAGCACGTGGCCGACCGCCAAGAGGATCAGCACGATCCCGCTGATCCGCATGAAGAGCCACAGCCAGAGCTCGAGTCCTCCGGTGGGACGGTCGCGTCCGATCTTGGGCACGCGGGGTGAGCGTGGCGGGGTGGCCGGGGCGGGTCGCTCGGTGGTGGTCGCCATCAGCCCGCCCGGTCGAACAACAGGTCGAGCGTCTGGTCGAGCATGATCCACGTGACCGGGATCATGACGAGGACGAACACGGCCGTGGTGGTCCGTCCGATCACCTTGATGTGCGACACGAGACTCGGGAAGAAGTCGATCAGCGTGATCTTGAGGCCGTTGAGCGAGTGGTAGAGGACGGCCGCCACGAGGCCGAGCTCCAGCAGTCGGACGATGGGGTTGTCGTACGCGGACGTGACCCGGTTGTACGCCTCGGGACCCCAGCCGACCAGCGACGTGTCCACGATGTGCGCGAACAGGAACAGGATGACCGCGACCCCACTGATGCGGTGCAGGATCCACGACCACTGGCCCTCATGGCCCTTGTAGACGGAGCCGTAGTCGCTCTTCGACTTCCGAGCCCTGACCGCCACGAACCTCGCTCCTTCGCGCGTGCTGGCCGTGTCCTTACAGGCTATCGCCGGTGCGAGGAAGTTCCGTGACGCGGGCCTCCGGCGAGCCGCGCGGAGTCTACTTGGAACCAGCTTGAGGCGGTTGCAGTTGGGCGTTCAGGACCGCCACGAGGTCGAGAGAAGAACCCCGCTCGCGGAGACGCTCCTGGTCGGTGGCGAGGTTTCGCTTGGATGGTGCTGCTATCCACAGACCGACGAGCGAGAAGATCGCTCCGACGCCCATGATCCAGAGGCTGTTCGACACGACGAAGGACGCCGCGATGGAGAACAGTGAAGCGACTTCGGCGGTTGCGATCGCGAGATACATCCGGCGTCGGAACGAGGCGGCGAGGGCCTCGGGAGTGGACGGATCGAGGTTCCACCGCATGAGACGGGAGGTGACGGCGATCGAGGCGATCCCGACGACGACGACGAGGTACGGGCCGATCCCGTCATCTCCCGCGTCCCATGGTGCGATGAACGAGAAGAGGACCCAATACAGGGGGATCGCGGCGGCGACACCGAGGTACAGGATCCGGGTCGCGGTGAGCCCCTGGCCCTGTTGAGCGGGTCGCGCGGTGAGACCGTAGAAGGGGATGACACGGCGGAGCGCCGGACCCCAGCCGGGATCCTCCGAAGGGGTCACGACACCCGGACCGCCACCAGGACCCCTTCGCGGGTCGGGATGATCGTCGAGACGTAGCGGTCGTCGTCGGCGATCAATTGGTTGTGCGTCCGGATGAACGCCGCGCGCGGGTGGTCGTCGAGGACCGATACGTCACGCGTCCCGAGCGTGTTATCGCAGATGTAGAGCCCTCCAGGCCGGATGCGGTCGCACGCGGCCCGCCATGCGTCCGGGTAGCCCTCCTTGTCGATGTCGCAGAACACGATGTCGAAGTCGCCGTCGACCGACGCGAACGACGTCAGCGCGTCGCCCACGTGATAGGTGACCCGGTCGCCGAAGCCGGCTCTCGCGAGGTACCCCTGACCCGTCTCGGCGTTCGCGGCGTCGCCGTCGGTGCAGTGGATCTCCCCGTCGGGCCCCACCGCCCGTGCGAACCAGTAGGCGCTATAGCCGAAGCCCGAGCCGAGCTCGAAGACGCGGCGAGCGCCTACGCTCAGCGCGAGCACCTCGATGGTCACGCCGACGTTCCGACCCACGATGGGGAAGCCCCGTTCGCGTCCTTCGGCCTCCATCTCCAGAACGACCGGCTCGTCGAACCGGCGGTACCGACCCTCCATGTACGCATCGATGCGCGGATCCACGTTGTCCATGTGCGCACGCTACCGCGTGCGTGGGAGGTCCGCGCGCGGGCCCCGCTAGGCTTCCGTCCATGGTGGACGATCGCCGCGTCACCGACTCGGGTGTCGAGCTGGAAGCCGTGTACGGCCCCGAGGCACTCGCCGACGGGGATGAGGCGACCCGACTCGGTGAACCCGGCGCGTTCCCGTTCACGCGCGGTCCCTACCCCTCGATGTACCGGCGCCGCCTGTGGACCATGCGCCAGTACGCCGGCATGGGCACCGCGGCGGATACGAACCGTCGGTTCCGCTACCTGCTCGAGCACGGTCAAACCGGCCTTTCGGTCGCCTTCGACCTCCCCACCCAGATGGGCCTCGACTCGGACCATCCGCGCGCCGAGGGTGAGGTGGGCAAGACCGGCGTCGCGATCGACTCGGTGGAGGACATGCGGCGGTTGTTCGACCAGATCCCGCTCGACCACGTGTCGACGTCGATGACGATCAACGCGACGGCGCCGATCCTCCTGCTGCTCTACGAGCTCGTCGCCGAGGAGCACGGCATCGCGCCCGCGGCGCTCAAGGGGACCGTCCAAAACGACATCTTGAAGGAGTACGCGGCGCGCGGCACGTACATCTACCCGCCGAAGCCGTCGATGCGTCTGATCACGGACCTCTTCGCCTACTGCGGCGAGCGGATCCCGCAGTGGAACACGATCTCGATCAGCGGCTACCACATGCGTGAGGCCGGAGCGACGGCCGCCCAGGAGATCGCCTTCACGCTGGCGAACGGCATCGCCTACGTGCAGGCGGCCATCGACGCCGGGCTCGAGGTGGACGGGTTCGCCCCGCGCCTGTCGTTCTTCTTCGCCTGCCACATGAACTTCTTCGAGGAGATCGCCAAGTTCCGAGCCGCGCGACGCTTGTGGGCGCGGATCATGCGCGAACGCTTCGGTGCCGAGGATGACCGTTCGTTGGCCTTGCGCTTCCACACGCAGACGGGCGGCGCAACGCTCACCGCACAGCAGCCCGAGAACAACATCGTGCGGACGTCGCTGGAGGCGCTCGCCGCCGTGCTCGGCGGCACGCAATCGCTGCATACGAACGCGTTCGACGAGGCCCTCGCGTTGCCCACCGAGGAGAGTGCGAAGCTGGCGCTCCGCACCCAGCAGGTGATCGGCTACGAGACCGGGGTGCCGGGGGTCGTGGACCCCCTCGCGGGCTCGTACTTCCTGGAGACGCTCACGGACGACCTGGAGGAGCTCGCCACGGGGTACCTCGAACGGATCGATTCCATGGGCGGCGCCGTCGAGGCGATCGAGCGCGGCTTCTATCAGGACGAGATCCACGAGAGCGCCTATCGGATCCAGCGGGGCATCGAGGACCGGACCCGCGTGGTGGTGGGCGTGAACCGTTTCCAGGTCGAGGACGAGCGGCCGCCGGAGCTCCAGCGGATCTCGGAGGAGGACGTCGCGCGCCAGGTGGCGCGGGTGCGAGTGCTCCGGGCGCAACGGGATCAGGTCGAGGTGGGCGCAACGCTCCACGACGTGGAGGAGGTCGCCCGGGGTGAGGCCAACCTGCTCCCGTCCATGAAGGAGGCGCTCCGCGCACGCGCCACCCTGGGCGAGGTGTCGGACGTCCTCCGCCGCGTCTTCGGGGAGCACCGCCCGACCTACTGAACCAGGCGGATCGCGGCGTCGGCGACCGCCGCGAGCCCGGCCGCCCCGATGACGATCGACACCGTCTGCGCTGCGGCTCCGCCGCGGCGCCAAGCGACCGTCGCGAGTCCGAGGCACGCGAGTCCCACGAGCAGCTCGATGAGGTACGTGATCGTCTCGCCCACCGCCGCGCCAGGGTAGCCGTGCCGCCCGCCCGGCCCGTTCACGCCGGGGGAGGGGCGCGGGTAGGATCCCGAGCAGCATGGATGTCGCTATCGTCGGTGGGACCGGGGCGGAAGGGTTCGGCTTGGCCTTGCGTCTGGCCACCGCCGGCCACCGGGTCACGATCGGGTCACGCATGGCGGAGAAGGCCGCCGCGTCGGTCGAGGAGGCCCGAGCGATCCTGGGACCGGATGCCACGGTCGAGGGGGCGGTCAACGCCGAGGCCGTCCCCGGTGTGCCGGTCGTGTTCGTCACGGTCCCGTTCGCGGGCCAAGCTCTGATCTACGACGCGATCAAGGATCCGCTCGAGGCGAACACAGTGGTCGTCGACTGCACCAGTCCGCTCATGACCGCGGTGGGAGGACGTGCCTCGCACGTGCTGCGACCGTGGCACGGCTCGGCGGCCGAGTTCGCGAAGACGCTCCTGCCCAAGCACGTCCGGCTCGTCGCCGCGTTCCACACCATCGCCGCCGCTACCCTTCGCGCCCTCGATAAGCCCGTGGAGTCCGACGCGCTCGTGATGGGCGACGACGCCGAGGCCAAGGAGATCGTGGGCTCCCTCATCCAGGACATCCCGGGCATGCGATGGGTGGACTGCGGTGGGCTGCAGATGGCGCGGATCGCGGAGACGCTCACACCGTTGTTGATCTCGATCAACGTCCGCTACAAGACCCACGACGCGGGTTTCCGCATCGTGGGTCGGGATGCCTGGGGATCACCGGCCTGAGTCGGCTCGGCGCGGAGCCGCACCCTGATCAGTCGATGACGGCGAGCACCTGGCCCGTCTCCACCACCTGGCCGGGCCGGATGGGGAGCTCGGTGACCTCGCCCTCGCGGGTGATGGCGATGTGGTTCTCCATCTTCATCGCCTCCAGGATGCAGACCACGTCGCCGGCCCGGACCTCCTGACCCTTCTCCACGAGAACCTTCACGATCGTGCCCTGCATCGGAGCGCGGACCTCACCGTGGACGTGCTCGCCGTGATGACCGCTGTGGGAGGTCGGCGCCCTCGGAGCCACCTCACGCCGCTCGTCGAACACGCGGACCGGCACGCGACGACCATCCACCTCCACCAGGATGTCGCGCGCCCGTCCCGTGCGCGGGCCGGCACCGGACGGCTCGAGGTCCGCGGTGAAGGGGGACCGTGCCTCCGCGAGGGCACGCTCGAGCCAGGTGGTCGTATGGGTGGACCGACGGAACGCTTCGGATTCCAGGATCCATCGGTGGACCGGGATGGTGGTGGGGATCCCTTCGACGATGAACTCGTCGAGCGCCCGCAGCATGCGATGCCGCGCCTGCTCGCGATCGGCGCCCGCGACGATGAGCTTCGCGAACATCGAGTCGTAGTCGCCCGGGACCTCGCGGCCCTGCACCACGGCGGAATCGACCCGGACGAACGGGCCGCCCGGCTCGTGGTAGTGCGTGATCCTCCCCGGACCCGGCAGGAAGTTGCGGCCGGGATCCTCGGCGTTGATCCGGCACTGGATCGCATGCCCGCGCGCGGAGACCTCGAGTCCTTTCAACGAGCTCCCGAGCGCCACGTCGATCTGCAGGGCCACGAGATCGAGTCCGGTGACCATCTCCGTGACGGTGTGTTCGACCTGCAGCCGCGTGTTCATCTCGAGGAAGTAGAAGGAGCCGTCCTCGTCGAGGATGCATTCGATCGTCCCCGCGTTCACGTACCCGGCCTCACGCGCCAGACCCACCGCCGCGTCGGCGAACCGTTCGCGGATCCCCTCATCCACGAGCGGGGACGGTGTCTCCTCGATCAGCTTCTGATGGCGGCGCTGCACCGAGCAGTCGCGCTCGCCCAGGAAGAGCACTGTGCCCCGCGCGTCACCGATGATCTGTGCTTCCACGTGGTGGGCCCGGTCGACGTAGCGTTCGAGGAACACCTCGGGCCGCCCGAAGTACGACTGCGCCTCCCGCGAGGCTCGCTTGAGCGCTTCCTCCAGGTGGTCGGCGTCGCGCACGACGTGCATCCCTTTGCCGCCGCCGCCGAAGGCGGCCTTCACCAGGAGCGGGAAGCCGATCCGCGGTGCCTGCTTCTTCGCCTGGCCGATGTCCACCGGCTCGGGCGTCCCGGGAACGATCGGCACCCCTGCCGCGTCGGCGATCCGACGTGCGGCCGCCTTGTCGCCCATGGTCTCGATGGCGTCGGCCGAGGGGCCGACGAACGTGAGACCGGTCTCCTCGACCGCGCGGGCGAACGCCGCGCGCTCGGCGAGGAAGCCGTATCCGGGATGGACCAGGGTCGCTCGGGAGCGGACGGCCGCGTCCATGATCGCGTCGATCGAGAGGTACGAGGCGGAGGCGAGGGACGGCCCGATCCGGTAGGCCTCGTCGGCCATCTCCACGTGGAGGGCGTCGCGGTCGGCGTCGGAGTAGACGGCGACGGTGGGGATACCCATCTCCCGGGCCGTCCGCAGGATCCGGATGGCGATCTCGCCTCGGTTGGCGACCAGGAGCCTCGGTTTCCGCGTCACTCGCGTATGGTGCCTTCCTGATGGACCCGACACCGCTCCCGGATCACGTGTGCTGACACGCGACGACCTCCTTCAGGCCCTGGCCGCGATCCGCGTCACGGCCCCGGTGCGTGCGGAGGAGGTTACCGCCTCCACCAACGCCAGCGCCGCGCAGATGGCCGAGGAGGGAGCTCCCGAGTGGAGCCTCGTGTCCGCGGGGCACCAGACCGACGGCCGCGGCCGTGCGGACCGGACGTGGGAGGACGTCCCCCAGCGGGCGCTCCTCGTCTCGGTGGTGCTTCGCCCTCCCGCCTCCATCGCGCCGAACCGTGCGGGTCTCCTCTCGCTCCTGGCCGGCGCATCCATGGTGGGCGCCATCCGCGAAGTGACGGGTCGCCGGGTGACCTGCAAGTGGCCCAACGACATCCTCCTGCATGGGGAGAAGGTGGGTGGGGTGCTCATGGAGTCCACCGTCGCCGACGACGCCCTCGCGTCGGTCGTCATGGGCCTGGGCGTGAACCTCGATGCTCCTCCCGGCGTGAGCGGGGCCGGAGGAATCGGCGAGGCGTCGCTCCGCGACCTGTTGTCGGCGTTCCTGGTCCGGTTCGAGGACGTGTACGACGCGGATGAGCCGTCCTTCCCGGAGCGGGTCCGCGTGACCTGGCTGCCGGCCTCGGCCACCATGGGGCTGCTGGTGACGGCGACCCGCGTCGACGGCTCGACGGTGACCGGCCGCGCGACCGGTGTCGACGACTTCGGTGGCCTCCGGCTCTCCACCGACACGGGCGAGGCCCGGGTGGCGTTCGGCGACGTTCACCACCTCGAAGAGGGCGCCTGACCGTCGGCTGTTGCTGGGGCCATCCACCCGGTATACCGTCCCCGCCATGGCATTCCCGAGACGTCTCCTCATCGAGGGCGAGCACCTCGTGCTCGACCTCCGTCCGCACTGGATCGCACTGTTCTGGCCGACGCTCGCCGCCATCGGCATCCTCGTCGTCATGGTCTGGGCGTACCAGGCCACCGACATCGAGTGGCTCGACATCGCGATCGGCGTGATCGGGTTGGGACTGCTGCTCATCTACCCGGTCCGCAGGTTCGTCTGGTGGTTCACGTCGAACTTCGCGGTCACCTCGGATCGCGTGATCCACCGCGAAGGTTTCATCGCCAAGCGGTCCATGGAGATCCCGCTGGAGGCCATCAACGACGTCCGGTTCGAACAGGGGATCATCGATCGCATCGTCGGCGCAGGATCCCTGATCATCTCGTCGGCCTCGGAGTTCGGGCGCAACGAGTTCGGGAACATCCGCCACCCGGAAGAGGTCCAGAAGACCATCTACCACCAGGGTGAGATGAACAAGAAGCGGATGTATCTCGGGCACGAGGCGGCACCGGCGTCCCCGACAAGCCAGGCCTCCGCCCCGCCTCCCCCCGCAGCGCCGCCCACGCCACCTCCCGCACCCACGCAGCCTCCGGTCGCGCCGTCCACGACGATCGAGCTCGAGCGGCTCGCCAAGCTCCGTGCCGACGGCGTGCTCACCGAGGAGGAGTTCCAGGCCCAGAAGGCGAAGATCCTCGGGCAGAGCTGACCCGACGGCCACCGACCGCCTCGTCAGCCGTCCAGCCGGTCTCGGAGCAGGAGGATCACGTCGCCCTCCGTGAGGATCAGGTCGGCGGACGGCGTCACCTCGACGCGGCCGTCGGACCGGCGGACGGCCAGGACGGTCCCGGGAGCCTGGGCCAACGCCTTGCCGGCGAGGGCGGATCCGGGGGAGATCGTCCGTTCCTCGACGTCGATCGACCCGCCGACCCCGCCGCTCAGGTCGAAGGGATCCGTGATGCTCGGATCCTGCGCCATCCGCACCATGTGACGCCCACTGCTCACGTACGGCGAGACCACACGGTCCGCCCCGGCCCGCTCGAGCCGTTCGGCGGACCCGCGCTCCGACGAGCGCGCCACGATGAACAGGCCGGGGTTGAGCGAGCGCGCCGTGAGCGTGATGAACACATTCGTCGCGTCGGAGTCCACCGCGCAGATCATGCCGCGGGCACGTTCGACGCCCGCCTGGCGGAGGACGGGTTCGAGCGAGGCCTCCCCGATCAGGTACAGGACCCCGTCGTCGTCCATCCGCTCGCGGAGCTCCTCCTTCGGGTCCACGACGAGGAAGGGGAGAGCCGCGGCCTCGAGCTCGCGGACCGCAGCCCGTCCCACCCGGCCGTACGCGCACACGATGAAGTGATCGTGGAGCTCATCGATACGTTTCTGCATCCGTCTCCTCCTGCTGGATCCGCCGAGCTCGCCTTCCGCGATCACCGCAGCGGTCAACGAGATGCCGACCAACGCGATGCCCACCCCCAAGATGATCACGGACAGCGTGAAGATCTGCCCACCGGTCGACAAGGGACGGACCTCGCGGAACCCGACCGTGGTCATCGTCATGATGGTCATGTAGACGGCGTCGAAGAAGCTCCACCCGAACAGGACCATGTATCCGAGGGTGCCGTAGACCACCACGGCGAGGAGCGCGAGGCCGATCCATGCCAGCCTCCTGACCTGCCGCGCACGCCCCCTGTCGCCCACGCGCGAACCGTACCCGACGTCGGTACAGAGGGCTGCAGTAGCATCGGCCCCTGATGATCGGAGAGCTCGACCACGTCTACTACTGGACCCGAGACATGGGCCGCGCCCTCACGTTCTACACGGAGGTCGTGGGGCTCTCGCTGGTGCGTCGCGAAGGTGATGAGTGGGCTGAGCTCGATGCGGGGTCGATCCGGTTCGCCCTGCACGGGACCGACGATGAGGTGCCGGGGAGCGGTACCGTCGTGCTCCGGGTCGAGGACCTGGACGAGGCCCGCTGGACCCTCGAGCAGCGGGGCGCGGTCTTCGACGCGTTCGTGGGCGACGTCGAGGGCTTCGCCCGCTTCGCGACCTTCCGCGATCCGGACGGGAACCCGGTGCAGTTGATCGAGTACGCGCACCGCCGCACGGGTTGAGGGACACGGCGTCACGGCCGTGCGGTCCCCTCCGGATAGGCTTCGCGAGGTGAGCGTGGAGATCTGCCCTCGGTGCGGGCATCCGCTACCGGCGGGGGCGAACTTCTGTCCCAACTGCGGCGCCCCCGTCCGGGTCCCCGAGGCCTCGGAGCGTCGCATCGTGACCGTGGCGTTCGTCGATCTCGCCGGCTCCACGGAGCTCGCAGCGCAGCTGGATCCGGAGCGCTTCCGTGAGGTCCTCGCCGCGTTCCACGGCATGGTGAGCGAAGAGGTGGCGTGGCTGGGCGGCGTCGCCGAGACGTTCATCGGCGACGCGGTCCTGGGCGTCTTCGGGGCGCCGGTCGCGCACGACGACGACGCCGTCCGGGCGATCCGCACGGCCGTGGCCGTGCGCGACCGGGCGGGGCGGCTGGGACGCGAGCTGGCCCTCCCGACGCCGATCCGGGTCCGGATCGGCGTCAACACGGGACAGGTCGCGGTGGGGACGTCGGCGGATCGCAACATCGTGATCGGCGCCGCCGTGAACATCGGCGCCCGCCTGCAGCAGGCGGCCGCGCCCGACGAGATCCTCGCCGGAGAGACCACTGTGCAGCTGGCGGCTCCCCAGGTCGGATTCGGCGATCCACGCCAGATCGAAGCGAAGGGTCTCGACGGCTCCATCACCGGGCGGCCGGTGCTGGCGCTCCGTGCCGCGGCCCGGGGCGATCGGTCGAACATCCCGCTCGTCGATCGTCGCCGGGAGATGTCCCTGCTCTCCGACATCTTCGAGCGCGTCGCGAACCGGCGCCGCGCGCACCTCGTGACGCTCACCGGCGAGCCGGGCATCGGGAAGTCCCGCGTGGTCGAGGAGTTCCTGATGAAGCTGCCGGAGGGGGTTCAGGTCCTGACGGGTCGGTCGAGCCCGTTCGAGGAAGAGGTCACGTTCTGGCCGCTCGCGCAGATGGTGTACGGCCAGATCGGACGCGATCGAGAAGCGTACGAGGCGGATGTGCTGGAAGATCTGCGCCAGGCGGTCGGGTCGTGGGTCGAGCCGGACGAGGTGGATCGGGCGGTCCATGGCCTCGGCCTGGCACTCGGGCTGGACGGCGACGGTGATGAGTCCAGCCGGTACCACGCGGCCGAGGTCCGTCGGGGCATCTTCGCCATGGTCTCCGGACTGGCCGCCCAGGGACCCGTCGTCCTCGTCCTGGAGGACCTCCAAGAGGCTGATCCCCTGGTCCTCGATCTCATCCAGCAGCTCGTGAAGGAGGCGCGCCGTCTGCCGCTCCTGGTCCTCTGCGTCGCGCGCTGGGAATTCATCGAGCGCGAACCGACCTGGGCCGGTGGCATCGCCGACGCGGTGACCCTGTGGGTGGAGCCGCTCGCTCCCGGTCATGCGGCGCGACTGGCGGAGGAGGCCGGCGGGTTGGAGCCCGACGACGCCGATCGTGTCGCCGCGCACGCCGGCGGGAACCCGTTCTTCATCATCGAGATCACGGGCATGCTGCTCCGCGAAGAGCGCTCGCTGCCGCCGCGCGGACCCGCGCCGAGCGTCCGTCTCCTCCCGGCGACCGTCCAGGCCGTGATCGCGGCGCGGATCGACCACCTGTCGCCGGGGGCACGCGAGATGGTCCGGCGGGCGTCGGTGTTCCCGCAGGGCCGGTTCGACGAGGCCGAGCTAGCGCTCGTGACCGAGCCACGGCAGGCCTGGTTGGAGGAAGCACGGGACGAGGAGCTCCTGCTCCCGGACGAGGATCAGCCTGATGTCTGGCGCTTCCGGTCGGACGTGCTCCGCGACGTCGCCTACGATTCCCTCGCCAAACGGGAACGGCAGCGCCTCCATCTCCGCGTGGCGAACAAGCTGTCGGAGCCCGAGGTGGCCGACCGCTATCCGCGAACGGTGGCCTTCCATCTCGAGCAAGCTGCCCGGGCTTCCCTCGATCTCGACCCGAACGACCGCACCCTCGCCGAACGAGCCGTCGACGCGCTGATGCGGGCGGGCGACATCTCACGCCGACGGATCGAATCGAGGACGGCCGCCGACCTGTTCATGCGGGCGCTCGCCCTGGCCGGGCCCGAGGACACGTGGGGACCTCGTGAGGCGTGGATCGTGGCGATGCTCGGCGAAGCGCGCTACTGGCTGGGAGAGTTCGACCAAGCGGAGGACTCGCTGCGCAAGGCGCTCGGGATGGCGGCCGCCGACGATCACCGGGTGATCGCCCATGCCTCGCGCTTCCTGGCCGAGATCACCCTCATGATCCGCGGTGACATCGCCTTGGCTTCGGTCACCTTCGAACGCTCCCTGGAAGCCGCCCGCCGACTCGACAACCCGCACGCGCTGGCGCGCACGCTGCTGATGGCCGCGTGGGTCCCCTTCTGGAGGAACGAGCTCGACCGGGCCCACGACATGTTCCAGGAAGCGCTCGAGATGGCGCGGTCGGCCGAGCATCACGATGCCTGGGTGGAATGCCGCGCGCTGGTGGGGTTGGCGGCCGTGACGTCTCCCCGGGGCAAGGAAGAGGATGCGCTCGCTCTGGCGCAGGAGGCGCTCGCGATCGGCGAGGATTCCGTCCAGGCGTTCAGCGAGGCGATCGCGCACCAGGCGGTGGGGTCCTCGCTGCGGCGGATGCTCCGGCTGGAGGAGGCTCGCACGCACGGGGACCACGCGGTGCGGATCCTGCGCGAGCTCGGAGCTCGGTGGGAGCTCGCGGGAGCGCTCGGCGAGCGGGGTGCGACGGCGCGGGTCGCCGGGCGTCTCGACGAAGCGGCGCGCGATCTCCGGGAAGCGTTCACGCTCTGCAGGGAGCTGAGCGAGCAGGCGCTCATCACCTGGACGGGATCGGAGCTCGCCCGGACGCTGGCGTCGCGCGATGAGACCGCGGCCGCGCGAGGTGTCCTCGACGATCCCGTCCTGCGCTCTGCCGAGGGGGAACCGGGATCGGCGGCGGCACTGTTGATCGCCGAGGCCGCGCTCGCGCTCGCCGAGGCCGATGTGGCCACGGCGCGGCTGAAGTCCGAGGGCGCCATCCGCGCCGAAGGTCCCGCGGACCTGGTGCCCAACCCGCACGCTGCGGTCGTGTGGTGGACCGGACGTCTGTTCGGAGCCGCGCCGGCGGGTGGTGACGGGGCCTTGGAGGATGCTCGCGATATCTTGCAGCACAACGGATGGCTCCAGGCGCTCGACGAGCCGGATCGCATCCGGCCGAAGGACTGACCGTCCGCCGCTTCAGGTTTGCCCCCCGAACGGCCGAGGGTTGTTGAACGGGGGTAGTGGGCCAGGCAGTCTGTGCGGACCGACCGGGTCGTCGTGCCCCCTTACGAACCGGTACGGTAGGTGACTCCGCAATGACGAGAACGGACCGATCCTTCCCCGTCGGACTCCGCGTGCTCGCGGCTTCCTTCGCGTTCATCGCCCTGGCATGGCTCGGGCCGGTTGCCGCCGCGCGCGAGCCGGATCAGGTCACCCAGCAGGACGTCCGGAACGCGAAGGCGAAGCGTGATCAGCTGGCCGCCGACGTGGCGGCGATGCGGGCCCAGGTCGCTGTCATCGCCGCTCGGCTGAGCGAGGCCGCGTTCAAGGTCGACGAGCTCGAGGGGCAGCTCGAGCAGACGAAGGCCGACCTGGCGGAGACCCGTGACCGGATCGACGCGGCGCGCCGGAAGTACGACCGGATCCGGGCTCGCCTCAACGAGCGAGCGGCCGAGGCCTACATCGAGGGCCCGGGCTCCAACCTCGAGTTCCTCCTCGGCGCCACGTCGATCGCCGATCTGTCCGACCGGGTCGAGTTCGTCGACGCGATCGCGGAGTCCGATGCCGAGCTGGCGCGCGAGGTAGAGAACCTCGGCAACGACCTCGAGGCCGACGAGGCCGAGCTGGAGATCCTCGAGGCGCGGCAGGCGGATCAGGTCGCCGAGGCGCGCGCGATCGAGAAGCAGATCGCGGCGGACCTCGCCGAGAAGCAACGGCTGCAGCTGGCCATCGACCAGGCGTTCGCGGCCGCCCAGGACACGTTCGCGGAGGTCGCTGCGGACAAGCGGGAGTACGACCAGTGGGTCGCGTCGCTTCCGCCGCCGCCGTCGAACCATCCGGCGATCCCTCTCCCGGACGAATGGAAGGGTGTCCTCGAGGTCTGTCCGGTGGAACAGCCGCGGGCGTTCGGCGACGGGTTCGGGGCGCCGCGCTACGTGGGCGGGTACCACCTCCACAAAGGTGTCGACATCGTGGCGCCGGAGGGTACGCCGGTCCATGCGCCGTTCGACGGCGTTGTCTACGATTCCACGAACTCGCTCGGCGGCATCGCGGTGTACGTGGAAGGGAAGTTCGGGCGCGCCTACAACGCGCACCTCCTGTCGATCGCGAGGCTGGGGCCGGTGGAGGCCGGCGACATCATCGGGTTCGTGAGCAGCACGGGTCTGGCGGGGGGAACCACACCCCATGACCACTTCGAATTCCGCCCGTACGTGATCCCATCGGGGTGGCCCGTGAGCTACTACGGGTACTCGGTGATCGAGGACGCGATCAACCCCTACCCGCTGCTCGTGGACGCCTGCGGCTAGTCCGGCTCGGAGGCCTGGGCGCGCCGGGCCCGCACGAGCATCCCGATCCCGAGCAGCAGCGACGCGACCGACACCACCAGCAGGATGGTGGCGAGGGTGCCGGCACCCCCGGTGCCGACACCCGGGGGGCGTGGCGACGTCAGCACCTTCGGTACGCCCCCGACCACCACATACCCGGGCCCCGGGGATCTCCGCCTGCACCTGCTGCTGCACGACCGACTCGGTGGAGTCGAGTCGCTCCCACGTCTTCCCGTCGGCCGAGTACAGGAGCTCGTGGGTGAGGGCGTGGAGCGACGTGGTCTCCGGATACAGGAGGATCGTGAGCACGTCGTGGAAGACGCTCACGGGCTCACCTCCCGGCTCCTGGGAGGCCTCGACGTGGATCGCGTTGCCGAAGGCCGAGAGCCCCGCCGGGAGCGGGGCGAGGGTCGCCGGATCGAGGGGGGTGACGTCGAGCGAGACACGCTCGTGGTCGGTGATGACGGCGCCCCGGTCCAAGAAGATGGTCACCTGAGCATCGGGCGTGACCACCGAGTCGGGAACGGTCCGGCCGTTGCGGACGGGCAGCTCGAACGTGGCGGGGGACGGCGGGTCGTTGTCGGGGACCTCGGGTGGCGGGCTCACCCATCGGTACGGCATCAACGGCCCGAGGCCGTCGAGCACGGGACGCCGGGCGAGCGGCGAGAGATGGCCCGAGAGGGCGGCGAGCGCCACGTACGTCATGGTGAGGAGCAGACCCGCAGCGAGCGCGCGACGGCCGGCGGTCGCGCCTCGGCCGTGAAGATCCGGCGCGCCGCTCACGCGAGGACCGCCAGGAGGTTCGCGAAGGCATGGGTGGCGGCGGGTGCCGTCCACGTGCCGGCCGCGTGACGCTGCCAGCCCAACAGGAGCCCCGCCCCGAGGTCCACCGGGAACGCGGCCCACCCGTACAGCGGGACGTGGACCGCGGCGAAGACGACCGCGCCGCCCGCGACGGCCACGAGCGCTCCCCGCGGGGCGAGTGTCGCGTGGAGCACGCGACGGAACAGTGCCTCCTCGGCCACGGCGGCAAGCAGGGCGATCGGGAGAGCGATCCCGGCCCACGGCACCGGGACGGCAGGTCCCGCCCGGAGGGCCGCGACCGCAACCGCGACGAACCCCAGGCCGACGACCAACGCGGGGTGGAGGTGTCGCGGTGCCGGTGGAACCGGCACCGCGATGCTCACCACCAAGATCGCGGCCGCGATGCCCGCCAGGCCCGCCGCTCGCCACGCGAGCGGTAGGGGAGCCAGGGCCGGCCGCATCAGCATGGCGGCGCACCCCGCGGCCACGAGCGCCGCGACGAGCACGGCGTCGAGGCGGCGCTCCGCGGCCGGCGTGGACACGCTCATCGCACCGTGAAGGCGACCGTCGCGATCACCCGCGGGTCGAAGGGGATGTGGTCGGCCGCGACGAACTCCACCTTCAGCAGGTGGAGGCCGGGCTCGAGATCGGTCAGGGTCTGGTCCGGCTCGGCGGTCATGGAGAGGAGTTGGTCGTCGAGCGTGAGGTGGAGGTGCCCTTCGTCCGGCCGAACGTCGGTGGTCGTGAGGTCCACGAGATGGGCTCCCTCGAGGTCGATGGAGAGGTTGACCTCGTCGGCGCGCACGATCTGCCCGTCGCGCGGCTCGGCGATGGTGAGGACGCCGGAGCTGGACGGACGCGGGCCGGTCGACGTGGCTGGGCCGGTTCCGGTGGGATCGGTGCTGGAGCCGCACCCGGCCGGCCCCAGGACCACGGCGAGGATCGCCGCGACGGTGGCGGCACGGACGGTCCGACTCACGCCGACCCTCCGATCGTCTCGGTCCACGTCGACTGGTACACAGGGCCGTCGGATGCGGTTGCCACCACGTCGAACGTCCAGGTGCCTGCTTCGAGCCGGGCGTCCGCCACGACGTGCCCGTCGCCGAACGGGGTCTGGGAGAGCCGCTGCGGCGCGCCACCCGCCGGCGTGGCCACGACCACGATCCGGCTGGTCGGCAGCCCGGTGCCGTCGGCGGCGAAGACCGTGACGTGCACCTGGTTCGCACCCTGGGCGCCGGGATCCACGAAGGTCTCGATCTCGACGCCGTCGGCCGCGGTGGTCGTGACGATGGTGGGAAGACCCGCCTGCGCCTGGGTGGTTCGGACGGCGCCGCGCTGTCCGGTGACGAGCACCAGCGGCACCTCGACGGCGTCGCTGCCGGTGCGCACGACCGCGTCGACCGTCCACGTACCTGCGAGGGAGAGCGCTCCCGTCTCCGCGGTCCAGACCTCCCCCTCCGCCTCCAGCTCGACATCGGCCGCCGGCACACCCGGGTTCGTCACCGATCGGACGTGGAGCGTCACCTGATCGACGGTCAGCCGGGTCCCATCGTCGTAGTCGAGCACGTGGGCTTCGAGACGGTTGGCGCCGGGGTCCCCCGGTGTGGCGGTGAGGCGGATGCGGGTCGTCGTGGCGAAGTCGCTCCCCTCGGCCGTGACCGAGGGCGGGGCGGCCGGCCCGTGGTCCGAGGCGTTCGCGTTCGGGTCGAGGCCGGTGAGGGTGGCCGTGAGGACGAGGACACCGAGCGCCACGATGCATTCCGTTCCCACGATGCGCCGGAGGGGCCGAGGGCTCCGGTCGAGTCGAGGGAGGGTCCGGTAGCGGTTCAGGGCGCCGAGCCCGATGATCGTGATCGCGAGGGCGACCTTGATCAGCAGGACCGTCCCGTACCATGTCTCGAACGCGTGGAGGACCCAGCCCGCACCGCCGAGCTCGTTCCACGACCGCAGCAACCCGGTCGCCACCACGACGGCCACGGCCACGAGCGCGAGCGACGAGAACCGTCGGGCCTGGGCGACCGGCGGGACGGGCGCCCTGCGGACCAACAGGAGCAACAGGACGAGCCCGCCGATCCAGGTGCCGGCGGCGAGGAAGTGGAACCACTGGAGCCCCTCCTGCCACCACGGAGGCGTCGCGGCCGCGGCGTGACCGGAGGTGGCACGCACGAGCATGGCCGCCGCGGCCGCGGCCCCCGCGCCCCACAGCGCGTCGCGCCACCGGGTCCGCGCGGCCCCGATGCCGGCGAACACGGCGGCGATGGTTACGGCGCCGAGGAGCCAGAGGTAGGGGCGGCCGGTGTCGGACCGAAGGAGGTCCTGCATCGGGACATCCAGCATGCGTTGCTCGGCAACGAGCATGAGCGCGGCTCCCGCGAACGCCAGGGCGGCCGCCACGAGGGCGACCAGGTGCAGGGATGCCGGCCGGCCGCCGAACCGGCCGAGCCCCACGACGGCGACCGCGAGCAGGAGCATGGTGCCGGCGTAGAACGCGCTCTTGGCCCCGATGGACAGGGGTGTCGGCGACACGGTTCCCTCATCGTCGGACCCCGTGCTCGCGGGGGGCGCGGCTCCGATCCCGAACGCGAAGGTGCCTCCTGTGGAATGACCATCGGCGGAGGACACCACCCGCCAGGACACCGTGTACGCGCCGTCGGGCAGATCCCCAGGGAGCGACACCGAGAGCGTTCTCGGTCCTGCTGCCGACACCGGACCCACCACGACGTCGGTGCCGCCGGCATCGAGGACCTCCACAGACGAGAGCGCCGGGTCGGGTGGCTCCGTGAAGGTGATCGAGACGGTCGCCGGCGCAGCATCCAGCACCGCACCGTCGGCCGGGTCGGACGACTCGTAGCCGGCATGTGCGTGGGCCGGGTGGGCGCCGAACGCCAGCGCGACGAACAGCAGCGCCGAGACAGCGAGTCCGCGCCTCACGGGGAGGCCCCCGGCGCCACGTCGAATGTCACCCGGGCCCGGACGCGTGGCGCGAAGGGGAGATGATCGGCCGCGACGTACTCGGCCTCGAGCGTGTGCTCTCCCGGCGCGTAGGAACGCAGATCGAGCACCTGGACCGTCCCGAAGGTCATGGAGACGAGCGAGCCGTCCACGCTGAGGTGGATGTGTCCGGTGTCGGGTGTGAGGTTCTGGGTGGTCTGGTTCACGATCCGGCCACCTTCGAGGTTCAGCACCACTTCGAGCTCGTCGCCGTCGGCGGTGATCCCGTCCGGTGGCCGCTCGAAGCCGAGGGTCGCCGTGGACGAGATCCTTCCATCGCCTGCCCCCAGCGTGGGCGTGGGCGTGGCGAGAGGGAATATCGCTCGCGGGATCACGGCGGACGCCGCGAAGACCACGAGGGCGACGCCTAGGAGCGCCGGACCCGCCCACGCCGGGAGACGGTCGAATCCCGTTCCCTTCCTCCGCGACCACCCGATCCACCCGATCCAGAGGGCCGCGAAGACCATGCCGACGGCCAGGGACTCGTCGGCCGCCCCGGCGTGTGCGAGCACCGTGCCTCCTTGGGCCTATGCCTTCTTCCGTGCGATCGCGATCCCGGCGATCCCGGCGATCACCCCGATCGCGCCGAGGATCACCGCGACGGTCGCGGTGGTGCTCGCGGCGTTGGCTTCATCGTTGGCCGCGGCGATCTGCGCCTGGGCCGCTGCAGCGGCGTCCTGAGCGTCCTTGGTCCGCTGCGCCTCCTGATCGATCCGATCGACGAGTTCCTGCGTGGAGGGTGTGTCCACCGCAGGGAAGGCGCTGTCGGCGAGCGGGACGGCGGCACCGAAGGTGTCCGGCCCCGAGCTCATCTCCACGTCGACATCCTCGCCGTCGACCGTCCCGGTGAAGTGGAACGTGTAGTCGCCCGGCTCAGAGGGGACGAACCAGGCGCGGTAGTCACCCGGCGTGCCGAACTCGCCGACCTCGAAGTACGGCTCGAGCGGCAGGGTTGTGGACTCGCCACCGAACGAGACCTCGACCTCGAGGCTCCCCGTCTTCAGGTCGGTGACGGGCTCCCCCTTATGCGACAGCAGCAGCTGCACGCTGTTCGGCTGGCCTGCGTAGGCGGGTTCCGTGCCGAACCCGATCACGAACACCATGTCGCCCACCTCCTCATCACCGTGCGCGGACGCAGCGGCGGCGGGCAGCAGGACGAGGCCGGCGATGCCGGCGACCAGCAGGCAGGCGCGCAACCGCGCCCGATGAGGACGTTGCATGGTGGAGCTCCTTCCGTTCATCGACGAGAGGTCGATCCCACGAGACGATGCCCCCAACAGGGGCGCCGGCGATCCGGTCAGGCGGGGAGCGGGGGAGCTCGAGCGGGTGGACGCGCTCCGAGGATGAGGGTGCGGACGTGCACCGTGGGTGCCGCCGCGGGCATCAGCGATGAGCGGCGCGCCGTGGACGCTGCGGCTCCGCCGAGCACCGCGGCGGCGCGCCCCGCCGCCCGCCAGAGGATCCGCAGGCCGGCCGCCGCCAGGATGGCCAGGCTCACCTGGATCGCGAGGCCGAGGGGAAGGACGCGACCGAGATCGTGCAGGGGTGCGCCGGCGAGCAGGCGCTCGCCGATCTCCAACGAAGCGAACGCCATGATCTGGACCGGGATGAGTCGTGCCGCGAGCCATCCGATCCCGCGCTCGGCGCCTGCGCCCCGCAGGAGACGGGCGAGCACCGTGGCGGCGACGATGGCCACGGTGAGGGAGAGCGTCAGCCGGTTGGCGGTGGCCAGGTACCCGTGGCCCGTGCTCCGAAGCGCCGACCGACGGATGGGCTCCGATGGATCCAGCACACCGTAGGTGAGCGCGTGACCTGCGAGGACGCCCCCCATGGCGAGACCGAACAGGTGCGCTCCTCGCGCGGCGGGCCGGGTCGACATGTCGTCTATCGTACGGTCCACCGACGCCACGGTGGGAACGAGCGAACGGTGGCGAGCCCAGGGAGGCGGGGACCGAGCGATGGAGTCGCAGGATGTGCATCGGGTCGGCGTGATCGGGTACGGCCTGATGGGCTCCGGCATCGCCGAGGTGGTCGCTCGCGTGGGGATCGACGTCACCGTCGTCGAGCCATCCCAGGAGCTGCTGGAGCGCGGCGGCGCGCGCGTGGAGGCGTCGACGGGCCGGGCCGTCGAACGGGGGAAGCTGGCCGAGGCGGACCGCGGTTCGATCCTGGCACGCATCCGCGGCGCCACCGATGTCGCAGCCCTCGCGGATGTCGATCTCGTGATCGAGGCGGCGACCGAGGACCTCGACGCGAAGCTCTCGATCATGCGATCGCTCGATCAGGTCACGCGGGACGAGGTGATCGTCGCGTCGAACACGTCGTCGATCCCGATCGCAACGCTCGGCGCGGCCACCGGTCGGGCCGACCGCGTGGTCGGGATGCACTTCTTCAACCCGCCCCCGGTGATGGGCCTGGTCGAGGTCACGCCGTCGCTGTCGACCAGCGAGGACACGCTCGCGTTCGCTCGGGCGTTCGGAGAGCGCCTCGGCAAGGCCGTCGTGGTCGCGAAGGACCACGCCGGGTTCATCGTGAACCGGCTCATCATCCCGTACCTGTGCGCGGCGATCCGCCTCTGCGACGAAGGGTTCGCGAGTCGCGAGGACATCGATGTGTCGATGACCCTCGGCATGAACCACCCGATGGGTCCACTCCGCCTGGCCGACTTCATCGGGCTCGACACGGTCCTGCTGATCGCCGAGGTCCTGTACGCGGAGTTCCGTGACCCCATGTACGCACCGCCGCCGCGGCTGCAGCGGATGGTGGCCGCCGGGACGCTCGGTCGCAAGTCCGGTCGCGGCTTCTACGAGTACGGGTGAGCCGAGCGGACCACCCGCCTCAAGGGCAGAACGCCTCCACGCACCGGCATCCCAAGGGGCCGACGGTGGCGGCGTGGGCGGTCCCCGGATCCAGGTCGAGCCGGTCGCCGGCCGTGAGCTCGAGGTCGCCGTCGTCGGTGTGGAAGACGATGGAGCCAGCGAGGCAGACGAGGACCTTGCGTCGGTCGTGGTCGTGTCGGCCGTAGCGGTCGCCGGGGCCGTTGCCCCAGGAGCGTGGCGAGGAGCCACCCGCGGCGCGGAGCACGTCTTGCGCTTCGGCCGGGGTCAAGGCACCCGGGGTGTGCCGTGCGCTCACCGCTGCAGGGCTGCGCGGGCGGCGTCGAGGTCTTCGGGACGAACCGCCACCGGCACGACCCGACGGTCGAGCGCCGTCTCACGGTCCTCGTCGGCATCCGGCACCGCGACGGCCGGGATCCCCTCGTCCGTCAGGCGAGCAGCGAGCGCCCAGGCTTCCTGCCAGGGGAGGTGACAGAGCACCACCAGCTCACCGGCGACGCCTTCGACGATCTCCAGCGTCTCGGCGCTGCCCGCCGCCGCCGCGTGGTCGGCCGTGCTCGCGAGGTCCTCTTCACGGACCAGGACGTCGTACAGCGGGCGTGGGTCGCGGTCGGCGACGAGATCCGGCAACTTCGGCGGCGTCGATCGGATCTTCAAGAGGTTCTTGGCGGCGTGACGCATCCCGCTGTCGTACGGCTCGGCGCTCAGCTTGGGCTTGGCGCCTTTGGGGGGTGCCTCCGCAGGACCCACGTCCACCTTCTGGACCTCGCAGGCGATCCCGTGGGTCTGCAGGAACGACTCGATCCTCTTCGCTATCTCGAACGGAACCGACACGAGGATCGCCATCCCGGCAGGGATGCGCTCGGCGACGGGCGTCTCCGGCGAGACGTCGTCGGGAGCCGCATCGTCGGGAGCCGCATCGTCGGGAGCTGCATCGTCGGGAGCCGCATCGTCGGGAGCCGCATCGTCGCCCGGCGCTCCCTCGGTGGCCGGCGCTCCCTCGGCGACGACAGCGCCTTCGTCGGCCCCCTGGGCCCCCTGGGGCTCGTCGGACGACGCCGAGATCGACGTCGTCGTCGGTCATCAGCGGACGTCTCCGCGTCCCTGCATCGGTGCGACGCCTTTGCGGGCGAACTCGACCCACTGGCCGTGCCAGGGTTCGCGCGCGAACCGACGCACCTGCAAGGCTCCCAAGCCGGTCGCCTCGATGCGTCCTTGGAGCACCCAGGGCGCGGGCTTCGGGTTCTCCGCCACGAAATACCGCTCGAGCGCCATCATGATGGCGCGCTCCTCATCGGGTGACAGACCCTCGGGGAGGTCGAAACCCCGGCCGCCGTCGCTGTTGAACACCTAAGACCTCACCGTCACAGGGGGATGTTGCCGTGCTTGCGCGCCGGCACGGACTCGCGCTTGGTCGACAGCATCCGCAACGCCTTGATGAGCCGGGGGCGCGTGTCGGCCGGCTCGATCACATCGTCGATGAACCCGCGCTCCGCCGCCGCGTACGGCGTCGAGAACTTCTCGCGGTAGTCGTGGATCAGCTGTGCCCGTTTGGCGGCCGGATCGGCAGCCTTCTCGATCTCCTTGCGGAACACGACGTTGACGGCTCCCTCGGCTCCCATCACGGCGATCTCCGCCGTGGGCCACGCGAAAGAGACATCGGCGCGGAGGTGCTTGGAGTTCATCACGAGGTACGCGCCGCCGTACGCCTTGCGGGTGATCACGGTCATCCTCGGGACCGTGGCCTCCGCGTAGGCGTACAGGAGCTTCGCCCCGTGGCGGATGATCCCCCCGTACTCCTGCTGGGTCCCCGGCAGGAACCCGGGGACGTCGACGAACGTGAGGATCGGGATATTGAACGCGTCGCAGAACCGCACGAAGCGCGACGCCTTCTCGCTGGCGTCGATGTCGAGCGTGCCGGCGAGCACCTTCGGCTGGTTCGCGATCACGCCGACGCTCCGGCCGTCGAGCCGCGCGACACCGGTCACGATGTTCATGGCCCAGTAGGGGAAGACCTCGAGGAACTCCCCGTCGTCGACGACCCGCCGGATCACCTCGTGCATGTCGTACGGCTCCTGCGCGCGATCCGGCACCAGGTGCGTGAGTCCCTCATCCATGCGTTCGGGGTCGTCGGTCGTCGCGTAGGCGGGCGGGTCCTCGAGGTTGTTCGACGGCAGGAAGCTCAGCAGGTAGCGGACCCGCTGCAGGCAGTCTTCGTCGTCCTCGGCCACGAACGCGGCCACCCCCGACTTCCCGGCGTGGGTCATGGCGCCGCCGAGCTCTTCGAACGTGACCTCTTCGCCCGTCACGGTCCTGATCACGTCCGGACCCGTGATGAACATGTGCGAGGTCTCCTTCACCATGAAGGTGAAGTCCGTGATGGCGGGGGAGTACACGGCGCCGCCGGCACACGGCCCCATGATCACGCTGATCTGCGGGATGACGCCCGAGGCCCGGACGTTCCGCTCGAAGATGTAGCCGTAGCCGGCGAGGCTGGCCGCGCCTTCCTGGATCCGCGCCCCGCCCGAGTCGTTGATCTGGATGAACGGGGCACCGGTTTGGAGCGCCAGGTCCATCACCTTGCACACCTTCTGGGCGTGGACCTCGCCCATCGACCCACCGAAGACGCCGAAGTCCTGGGACGCCACGAACACCTTCCGACCGTCTACCGTTCCGTACCCGGTGACCACGCCGTCGCCCGGTGGCCGTCGCCGGTCCATCCCGAAGTCATGGGCCCGGTGGACCGCGAAGGGATCGGTCTCCACGAAGGACCCTTGGTCCATCAGGATGTCGAGGCGTTCGCGGGCGGTCAGCTTCCCCCGGTCGTGCTGCTTCTGGGTGGCGTCGCGCCCACCGGGGGTCAAGGCCGCCCGGCGGCGCCGTCGGAGCTCGGCGATCCGGTCCTCGACGGTGCGATCCTCGCTCTGCTGCGGGGGAGGGACGGACGTCGGCTCACCCTTGGGCTCGGTCTTCGCCATGGCCCGAGTCTAGGCGGCGCGCGTCATCTCTGGGGACATCGGCTGGAGCGTCAACAATCCTGCCGGGGCCAACCCGCGAGCGTCCAGCGTCCGATGTCGGCGACCATGCGGATGGTGACGATCGCGTTCGTTCGGCCGCGCAGCGCCGACGTGGGCAATCCCCACCCGGGCTCCGTCCAGGCCTCGTAGCGATCGGGCCAGTAGGCGGCGGCGTGCTGGTAGAGGCCGAGGTACTGGCTCGTCGCCGAGCGAGCCGTGGGGATCAGGCCACTCTCACGCCGCGCGATGCAGATCGCACGTCTCGCACCACCCGGCACGGGGCCGAATTCATCGACGGCGCAACGGATATGGCGCTTCGCGAGTTGCCGGACGGTCTCGTCCGCCCCTCGGGAGAGGCTGCAGGGACCCGTCTGTCGCTCCGCGGACGTGGCCGCGGGGGCGGAGGCGAGGAGGGCGGGGAAGACCACGACAGCCACGAGCAGGAGCCGGACGAAGCGGGTTCGCACGGGATGGGACCCTAATCAGCCTCGCCCGAATCGTCCACCTCCGGGCTCCCGTTCCGGTGCCCACCCTCAACGGGCGCCGGCGGCGGCTCCACCCGACCCCCGGCCCGCCAGTAGCGGCCGTGATCGCGCTCGAGGAAGCCCTCGTCGACCAGGTACCGGCGGAGGGCTGCATGGTCCGTGAAGAACCTCGCGACGATCGCGTTGACCTCGCGCTCGTCGTAGGAGATTCCCGGCTCGAACTCGACCGCGATCCGTTCCAGCACGATCCGGCGCTTCCCTCGCTTCATAGGCATCTCGAGGAGGCGTCCGTCACGGAAGAACGTCCGGAGCACGGCCCCCTCGCCGTCGTTGGCGGCTCCGAGAGGGAGTCCCGCGTCCCGCGTCGGACCGACCTGTTCGGCCGCCCAGCGGAGCGTTCCGGGATCGAGACGATAGGCGCGGCGGTCGGTGCCCAACCGGATCACGCCCGCGGCGGAGAGGCGGTTCAGATGGGAACGCACCCTCTTGATCGGGAGGGCGAGATCGTCGGCGATCTCGTGTGCCCCCGCCGGTCGTCTCGCCAGCAACCCGGCGATCGAGAGGCGCTCGGGGTCGGCGAGGGCTCGAAGGATGTCGTCCGGCGTCTCGGGCATGTCGGGGTCTCCGCCTAGCATGCTCGCATGCAGCTGACCGACCCGCAGCGCCGGACGCTCGAGCAGCTGATCGGCACGGGAGAGCGGCCGGTCTTCCCGGCCGATCTGGCGCAGCGTCTCCGCGATCGCATCGAGGAGGCGGTCCGCGGGCTCGAGCTCCCGGGCCCCCTGTGGCTCGGCAAGGAGAAGCTGAACGACCGGTCCCGGTGCGAGGGAACGCTCGCGTCCAAGCTCCTCGGGGAGGCTCCGGCGTTCGCTCATTCGCGAGCGAGTGCCACCGGGGTGCTCCAGCATCGCGCCATCGAGGTGATCGTCGGTTCTCGGGACGGCGTCGATCCTCACGCCGCGGCGGAGATGGCGGCAGTGCGCACGGCGGAACGTGAAGAGCGGTTCGTCGAGTACTGGGAGGGGATCGATGTCGCCGAGCGCGACGACATCCTCATGGAGGTCGTCAAGCGGACCATCCTGTTCGAAGGCTCCTTCCCGTCGCTGCGAGAGCTCCGTCGCGAGCTGGCGCCGGCCACCGAGCTGTCGGTCCGGGCAGAGCTGCTCGGTGGCGAGGTCGTGCTCTCCGGGAAGGTCGACCTCCTGCTGGGGGTCCCCGACCGGCTCGAGCCGTCGAGGGCCACGCGGATGGTCATCGACCTCAAGACCGGGAGCGCGTACGCGGAGTACGTGGAGGACAACCGGTTCTACGCGCTGGTGCTCGCGTTGCGGTTCGGGGTCCCGCCGTACCGCGTGGCGTCGTTCTTCCTGGAGGGCGGCACGTGGCAGCACGAGGACGTGAGCGAAGACGTGCTGTTCCATGCGGCGGATCGGGTCGTCGAGACGACCCGATCCGCGGCGGCGCTGCTCGCCGGGCGTGAGCCGGAGCTCACGCCCGGCCCCTGGTGCGCCTGGTGTCCCCGCGTCGCCGTCTGCCCCTCGGCCGAGATCTAGAGCGACGACAGCAGCGCCGCCATGCCCTCGGGGCCCTCCACGATCAGGTCCGCCGCGGCGAGCACCGCGTCGGGGGTCTCGTCGCCGTGCACCGCCACGCGGACGGCTCGGAGGCCGCTCGTGCGCACGAGGCCGGCGAGGGCATCGAACGCCTCGAGGTCCGCGTGGTCATCCCCCGCGTACAGGGCGGCGGCCAGCCCGGCGTCGCGGATCAGCCGCTCGACGGCGGCGCCCTTCCGCGGTCGCCCGGCCGGGACCAGCTCGATCACGCGCTTCCCGAGCTGGAGCTCCAGCCCTTCGGCCTTCGCCACACCCTCCAATCGCGGCGTCAGCTCCGCTTCCGCGGCGTCCGGATCCGGCGTCAGGCGAACGTGGACCGCCACGGACGCCCCTTTCCGCTCGACCCACGCGCCCGCGACCGTCGCTGCCTCGGCGTCGACCGCCGCGACCACCCGTTCGGGGAGCGGCGGCGCGACGAGCCCATACAGACCCGCGACCGTCACCCCTTCGACGTCGACGAGCGCGGTTGCCTCCTCCGTGGTCCGCCCCGACACGACCGCGACGAGCCTGTATCGCTCAACGAGGCCGCGGAGCGCCGCACGGGTCGTCTCCGGGACGCTCGACAGCTCCGGTCTCGGCACGATGGGTGCGAGGGTCCCGTCCACATCGAGGATCACACCTGCGGTCGCAGGGTCGCCCAGTGTGCTTGCCACGTCCTCGATGCGCACGCGATCAGCCTAGGGGTCCGCCCCCGGCCTCGCTTGCTAGGGTTCGCGGCATGGGCAAGGACGTGTACGAGATCGGCGAGATCCCGCCGGTCGGCGATGTCCCTGCTCGGATGCACGCCCAGCTCGTGCGCCCGGATCGGTTCGGGGAGCCCGGAACCGCGATCCAGGACGAGGTCATCGACGTGCCCGGAATCGGTCCCGACGAGGCCCTGGTGATGGTCATGGCGGGCGGCGTGAACTTCAACAACGTGTGGGCTGCGCGAGGCGTCCCGGTGGACGTCACGAAGACCCAGGCTCGCTGGGGCGAGCCGACCGACTTCCACATCGTGGGGTCGGACGCGGCCGGCGTGGTGTGGGCGGTCGGGTCGGAGGTCACCGACCTCCAGGTGGGCGACCACGTGGTCGTCCACGCGGGCCAGTGGGACCCGGCCGACCCGTGGGTGGTCGGCGGCAACGATCCCGGTCTCGCGGCGAGCTTCCGGGTCTGGGGGTACGACACCTGCTGGGGCTCGTTCGCGCAGTTCACCAAGGTGCAAGCCCACCAATGCCTGCCGAAGGCCGCACACTTGACCTGGGAGGAAGCTGCGGCCCCCACCCTCACCGGTGCCACCGCCTACCGGATGCTCCACGGATGGCCGCCGCACACGGTGCAACCCGGCGATGTGGTGCTGGTGTGGGGCGGAGCAGGTGGCCTGGGCTCGCTCGCGATCCAGCTGGTGCGGGAGGCGGGTGGGCGCTCCGTGGCGGTCGTCAGCTCGGCGGAGAAGGGCGAGTACTGCAGGTCGCTCGGCGCCGATGGGTACGTGAACCGCCGGGACTTCTCGCACTGGGGGGTCCCCCCCGCGTGGGACTCGCCCGACTGGAAGGGCTGGTTCGACGGCGCCAAGGCGTTCGGCGAGGCTATCTGGGATGTGCTCGGCGAGAAGACCAGCCCGCGGATCGTCTTCGAGCATCCCGGCCAGGACACCATCCCCACGTCGAACTTCGTGTGCGATCGCGGCGGCATGATCGTGATCTGCGCCGGCACCACGGGCTACGACACCGTGATCGACGTCCGCTACCTGTGGTACCTGCAGAAGCGCTACCAGGGGTCCCACCTGTTCAACGATGAGCAGGCGACGGCCTTCAACCAGCTCGTGCTCGACCGCCGTGTCACCACGACGCTGGGTGGCGTGTATCCCTACGATCAGGCGGGTCGGGTCCACCAGCTGATGGGCGATGGCAAGCTCCCGGACGGGAACGTCAGCGTGCTGATCAACGCACCCGCGGAAGGACTCACGGATCTCCCCTAGGGCTCATCGCCGGCCGTGCACGGGCCGGGGCCGTCAACCCGTCTGCACCAGCTCGATCAGCACGCCGCCGAGCGCCGCCGGGTGGACGAACGCGATGGAGGTGTCGTGCGATCCCGGCCTGGGCGCCTCATCCACGAGTCGCGCGCCTTCGCCGCGCAGATGCTCGAGCGCCGCGGCGACGTCGTCCACCCGATAGGCGATGTGGTGCAGGCCGGGCCCGCGCGTGGTCAGGAAGCGTCCCACCGGCGTGTCGGGTCCGAGCGCGCCCAGCAGCTGGATGGACGAGTGCCCCACGGGGAAGAGCACCTCCTCGACCCCCTGATCCTCGACGCGTTCACGATGTGTCGGCTCGACACCGAGGAGCCGGCGATACTCGGCCACCGCCGTCTCCAGGTCCTCGACGGCGATCCCCACGTGGTCGATCTCGGTGAGCTCCACCGTCACCGCCCTCCCCTCGATGCGGGGAGCTCCGGCTGCATGATCGCCATGAGCTCGTAGGCCCTGCCGACCTGATACGCGGGCACGGTGAGGATCCGGGCGACCGCGGCGACGCCCATCGCTCGGACGTCCGATTCCCCCTTGCCGCCGTCGTGGGGCGACGACTCGAGCACGTAGAACTCCACCAGATCGAGGAACTGGGCGAGCGAAGGCGTGAGGCTGCCTCGCTCGTAGGAGTAGATGGTCTGGCGGCTGGCCGGGGCCCTCGGCGCCCCTGCCGCCGCCTCCACCGAGCGGAAGCCCGCGGCACGTCGGAGCTCGCGGAGCACCGCGCCCACCACGCCCCGATCCTCTCGGCTGATCGGTGGTTTCTTGGTCCTGGCCATCGGCGAACGGCACCCTAGCAGCACCTTCGGTCATGGCCGGGTGCGTGGTGGAAGGGGTCACCCGTTCGAGGACGACCGGTCCCCCGGTCGGTACCGAAGGACCGATTCACGGGTGATGCCATCCGATGTACGGTGGCTCGCAAGCATCCGAGGCCATCGGGTGCCTCCCCAGGCCGGATCGGAGCCCCCGTGACCGACAAGGAGCACAACAGCCCCGCAGCGATCCTGGAGGGCTCCCACCTCGTCCGACAGGGCCGGGCCGACGTGTTCCGCGCTCGTGAGCGCACCCGCTTGAAGAAGGTCCTGCGAGCGGTGGCGTTCGTCCTGATCCTGGACTTCCTGCTCTACCGCTGGTACGCGGCCGGCAACTCGATCGGGTGGCCCCATATCGGGCCCGACTTCATCATCTTCCTGCCGGTGATCGGTCTCTTCTTCGTGATCATCCTCATGGCCGCCATGCCGCTGATGAACGGCAGGTCGCCCCACATGCTGATCGCCCCCGAGCAGGTGGAGATCGGGCTCACGGACCTCAAGGGTCTCGACGCACAGGTCGAGGAAGTGGTCCGCACCCTCGACGTGTTCCTCGGCTATGCCACGTTCCGTGAGGAGCTCGGCGGAACGCCGCGCCGAGGGATGTTGTTCGAAGGTCCCCCGGGCACGGGCAAGACGTTCCTCGCGAAGGCGATGGCGAAGCAGGCCGGCGTGCCCTTCCTGTTCATCTCGGCGCCGTCGTTCCAATCGATGTGGTTCGGCATGACGGCGTTCCGGATCCGGTCGTTCTTCAAGCAGCTGCGCAAGGTGGCGCGCAAGCAAGGCGGGGCGATCGGCTTCATCGAAGAGATCGACGCGATCGGCATGTCGCGCGGGTCGCTCGAGTCGATGCGCCCGTTCACCGGAGATCCGGCGATGCCCGATCCCACGATCCCCGGCCGGATGGTGGCCCCGATGGTCAACTCGGGCACCGGGGGCATGGTGAACGAGCTGCTGATCCAGATGCAGTCCTTCGACCAGCCGCCCATGCGCATCCGGATCCGGAACAAGCTCGCCGGCTGGGTGAACGGATACCTGCCGCCCGACCGTCAGCTCCCCGGACCGAAGCCCGAGTACCACAACATCCTCCTGATCGCGGCCACGAACCGCGGTGACTCCCTCGACCCGGCGCTCCTGCGGCCGGGGCGATTCGATCGTCGCCTGTACTTCGACCTGCCGACCAAGCAGGACCGCCGCGACCTGATCGACTTCTTCCTCGCCCGGAAGGCGCACCACCAGCAGCTCGACGAGGACCAGGCGCGCGAGCGCATCGCCCACGAGTCGTTCGGCTACACGCCGGTGATGATCGAGCATCTGCTCGACGAAGCCTTGCTGGTCGCGCTCCGTGACGGCCGCAGGCAGATGAACCTCTCCGATGTGATGGAGGCGAAGTTCACGGAGGAGATCGGCATGAAGCAGCCGGTCGTGTACACGGATCAGGACCGAGAGGCGGTGGCGACGCACGAGGCGGGACACGCGACGGTGGCCTACCTCCTCGGGAAGGGGCGCCGTCTCGAGGTCCTGTCCATCATCAAGCGCCGCGGCTCGCTCGGCCTGCTCGCCCATAGTGACGAGGAGGAGCGCTTCACCCGGACGCGCTCTGAGATCGAGGCCGGGATCGCGATCGCCCTCGGCGGTCTGGTGGCCGAGGAGATGTGCTTCGGCGAGTCCGGCACGGGTCCCGGCGCCGACCTCGCGCACGCGACCTCGCTCGCGGCGCAGATGGTCGGCGCGTTCGGGATGGCGGGGTCCCTCATCAGCTACGAGGCGGTCTCCGACGGTCCACTCTCACGGTCGAACATCGTGAGCAAGGTCCTGTCGAACAAGGAGACGAAGCAGCGCGTCGAGGACATCCTCGAGGCCCAACGGGAGCGCGTCCGTGCCGTCCTCGAGGAGAACCGCGACGTGCACGAGGCGCTCCGAGACGCGCTGATCGAGCGCGACGAGCTCGTCCGCGAGGACATCCTCGAGGTCATCGAGAAGGCGCTCGCGAACCGCATCTGAGCGGCCGTGTCGGCGCTGGAGCCCGACGTAGACTGACCTCATGACCAGGACGTTCGTCGTGGACGGCGCGCGGACGCCGATCGGGAAGTTCCGCGGGTCGCTCGCCGGATCCACCGCGGTCGAGCTCGGCGCCATCGCGATCCGCGCGGCCCTCGACCGAGCCGCGGTCGCACCGGACCAGGTCGATTACGTGCTCATGGGCCACGTGCTGCAGGCCGGACAAGGCCAGATCACGGCTCGCCAGGCGGCGATCCGTGCCGGGATCCCGAAAGAGATCCCGGCGGTCACCATCAACAAGGTCTGCCTGTCCGGGATGACCGCGATCGCCACCGCGGACCAGATGATCCGCGCGGGAGAGCTCGAGGTCGCGGTGGCCGGCGGTATGGAGTCCATGACCAACGCTCCGTACCTCGTGCCGCGAGCCCGTGAGGGAGCACGGCTCGGTCACAGCCCGCTGCTCGATGCCATGATCCGCGACGGCCTGTGGTGCGCGTTCGACGACCAGCACATGGGGGAGGGCACCGATGCCATCAACCGGGAGCTGGATGTCACCCGCGGCGCCCAAGACGCGTGGGCCGCGCGCTCGCACGCGCGCGCGGCGGCCGCCTGGGAGTCGGGGTCCTCGCCGACGAGGTGGTGACGGTCGAGGTCTCGCAGCGGAAGGGCGAGCCCGTCTCGTTCGATCGCGATGAGGGGATCCGGGCGGGAACGACCGACGCGGCGCTCGCGGAGCTGGCCCCGGCCTTCACGGAGGGCGGCACGGTCACCGCGGGCAACGCGTCACAGATCAGCGACGGGGCGGCCGCGGTCGTCGTGGCGAGCGAGGGAGCGGTCGCGCGTCTCGATCTCCGCCCGATCGCGGAGATCGTGGCCTACGGCATGTCCGCCGACCGCTTCGCCTCGCTCCACACGGTCCCGGCGCTGGCCCTCGAGAAGGCGCTCAAGAGGGCCGGCAGCGCCGCCTCGGACCTGGGGCTCGTGGAGATCAACGAGGCCTTCGCAGGTGTCGCGGTTCACGCAACGCGCATGCTCGGCATCGACGAGGCGATCGTGAACGTCAACGGGGGCGCCGTTGCGCTCGGCCATCCGATCGGTGCCAGCGGAGCGAGGATCGTCCTCACGCTGGCGCGCGAGATGCAGCGTCGAGGCCTTGACCTCGGGGGCGCCGCCATCTGCGGCGGCGGCGGTCAGGGCGACGCTCTGGTCCTCCGCCGCGTCGACCGCTGACGTCGGGTGCGCGCTAGCGCCCGCGCCCCTTCCGATCCTCCCCGCCGGAGAGCTCGGCGAGCCGACGGAGCTCTTGGGACAGGATCTGTTCGGCGGACGCCGTTTCCCAAGGGTCATCTGCCGGCTCGGGCATCGAGGTCGCCGCGGGAGCCGCGGCGACCTCGTCCACCATGATCTGGAGGGACGGCGCGACATCGTCCTCGACCGGCTGTGGCTCCGCGGCGGCCGGCCGGGTGCCGGCGTCGGGGAGGAACACCTGGAAGGCCGATCCACCCGAGCTGCTGTCCTCGACCCTTGCCCAACCCCCCTGGATGTCGGCGAGACGCCGCACGACCGGCGACATCGACGCGTCGGACGAGGGCTCCGGGTCCTCGACGCTCATCAAGGCGCCTCCGTTTTGCGCCTTCAGCCGCACGACCACCATCTGACCGTTGGCGGCACGCTCGCCGGCGTTCCGCAGGAGCGTCGACAGGATCTGCTCGGTCCGGGTCGGGTCGATGCGGAGCGCGACCGGTTCGGTCAAGACGCGGACCTCGTGGTCCTCGCTGAGATCCGAACTCGAGACGACGCGGCTGACGATGGCTTCGAGATCCACCTTCCGCACCTTGAGGTCGATCGTTCCGTCCACCAGCTTGTCCGCGTTCGACAGGTCGTGCACCGTTCCGTCGAGACGCTTCGCGTAGCCGGCGAGCTGCTTCAAGAGCTGGGTCTGCTCCTTCTCGTCGCGCTTGTGCTTGAGGATCTGCGTGATGCCCATGATCTGCGTCAGGCTCTTCTGCGCATCGATGGAGAGCTCCTTGATGAAGGGCGTCGAGGCGCGGCGATCCTCCAGCTGCCCGTCGGCGATGACGGGCAGGCTCCCCTCGGCCGGCTCGTCGTCGGGTGCGTCGTGCGTGCGCATCTCCCGCAGTGCCTCGGACATCTGATGAGTGCGCAGGTCACCTTCGAGGATCTCCATGCGCTGGCGGCTCCCCACGACCTCCGCCTCGAGCTCCTTCACGCGATCTTCCGCAGCGATCAGCTTCTCCGTCTGACCCGCCAACCGCTCCTGCGTGACGCGGAGCAGGTCGTCGATCTCGGCCCGGCCCTCGTCGCTGGCCAGTTCGAGCTGCCGGCGCGCCTCGAAGTCCTGCAGCCGTCGGTTGAGCTCGGCGTTCTCGCCGGTCGCCTCCTCGAGGGTCCGGGTCAGAATCCGTCGACACGCTCGCTCAGGGCGGCGCGGTCACGATCGGCCGCGACCACGAAGGAGGCGGCTTCGTCGGCGCGTGCGCGCTCGGTGTCGAGCTCGAGCCGAAGGCTCTCGACGCGTTCGTCGGTGCCGGTCAGGTCCGCCTGCAAGGCCACGAGCGAGCGGCGCATGTCGTCCGTCTCCTTGTGCGCGTTGCTGACCGCTGCGGAGCGCTCTTGGATCTCGGCCTGCATCGTGGCGACCTCGGTCTTCTTGGTCGAGAGCTCGTTCATGGCTTCCAACAGACGGCGCTCGCGATCGCCGGCCTCCGAGCGCGACGCCTCGAGCTCGGAGCGGAGCGCCTCGAGCTCACGCGTCGCCGCGGAAGCGGTGCTCTCCGCCTGTGCGATCCTCGTGGCGAGATCCGCTTCGCGCTGACCGATCTGCCCCTTGTAGGACTCCTCGATCTCCGCCACCTGTCGCTGGAACTCTTCCCGGGTTGCCCGAACCTTCTCCTCGATCTCGGCCTCGCGCTCCACGAGATCGGCTCGGTGCGACGCCCGGAGGCTCTCGAGCTCGGCCTTCGCGGAGCGGAGCTCTTCCTCCAGCATGGTGGCGCGCGCTTCCTCGTTCCGCAGCACCCTGAGCTCGGTGCGGGCGTCATCGGCGCCGCGTGTCGCTCCCGCGAGTTCGCTCTGGGCCGCCGCGAGGGCGTTCTTCGTGCGGATCAGGTCGAGCTGGAGCTCCTCGAGGTCGGGACCGTGACCGGGTGTGGTGTCGTCGAGCTCGGTCTGCAGCTCCTCCATCTCGCGCCGCGTGACGACGAGCTTCTCCTTCGTGCCTTCGAGCTCGGCCCGGAGCCCGAGCACCTCCATCTCCGCCTCGTGCAACCTCCGAGCCGCCTGCGCGTCGTCGGTGGGCGCCGCGAGCGCCTCGCGGAGCTGCCCGGCGAGCTTCTCCCGGCTGGCGGTGAGGGTCTGCATCTGCCGCATGACCGACTGGACCTCCGCCTCGGCCCGGAGGGCCCGCTCCTCGAGGTGCTGGTCCGCGACCGGTCGCTGTGCATCGCGCGCGGCGTTCTGCGAATGCTGGAGCTCCTCCAACGCGCGCCGGTACTGATCCTGGAGGACCGCGAGCCGCTCTTCGGCGGCTTGCGCCCGGTCTTCCGCGCGCCGCCGGGCCTCGGCCTCCTCCCGCATCCCGGGCTGCTGGATGTCCAGCTGACGGGTCCGAGCCGGCATCTGCTGTCGGACAACCTGCTGCGGACGGGCCTCCACCTGTCCTTGGGCCACCACCGCCAGCATCCGAGCGACGCCGAACGTGGCGATCGCGAGCAGGATCAACATCGCGAAGAGGAAGACGGCATTGGTGCGCCACGGTCCGGCGGCGTTGGCGATCGGCGTGATCGGCCGGGAGAGCTCGACGACCGCGGGCTCGCCCACGCCGGAACGGAACCGCAACGGCAGCATGATCGAGATCGTTCCGTCCGACTCTCGGGTCTGAGGTGCTCCGCGCAGCGCGTCCTTGATCCGTTCGATCTCGCCGGGCAGCTCGTTGCCGATGCGACTCTGCTGCGTGGAGTACAGGATGGTGCCTTCGGGCGAGAGCAGGGTCACGTCCTCGAAGTCGCTCGGGTCGATCAGGATCGCCTGCATCTGCTCGGTGAGCTCGAACGAGCGATCCGGGGAGACCGGTGCGACGACGTCCGTGGGAGTGAACGCGAGGTTCAGCGACCCATCGGCGATGGTCTGTGCTTGTTGGACGACCTGCGCTCGTGCTGCGTTGGTGGCGCGCACGCCCATCCAGAACGAACCGACGATCCCGATGATCAACAGACCCGCGATGATCACGAGCACGGTCCGGGCGATCCTCGAATACCCCTTGAGCGAAGCGATCATTGCGCCCTCGCCTTTCCCACCCCGGAGAACGATGATGAATGGTCTACGGGAGTGGTTATCGGCACGACGCGGGGCGCGGTGCATCCAACGTACGGCCTACGTCTCGGCCGAACGGCTCGGTCCTTCGACGTACGACGAGCCGGCGTCAGCGGTCGCGCGACGCCCCCGACACGACCACCGTGTCCCCCGTCCTCCCGTCCTTGTCCAGGACGATGAGGTCTTCGAGCACCTCCCGCATCTGCTCGACGTGGGACACGAGGACCACCAGCCGGTCCGTGTCGCCGGCAACGAGCCGGCCGATCCCGTCCATCGCCCGGTCGAGGTGTTCGGGGTCCAGGCTGCCGAATCCCTCGTCCAGGAAGAAGGAGTCGAGGCGTCCGCCACCTCGGGTCACCATCTCGGCGAGCGCGAGCGCGAGCGCGAGCGAGGCCAGGAACGTCTCGCCGCCGGACAGGGAATCCGCGCTCCGCTCCGCTCCGCCTCCGTTCATGTCGAGGATCCGGAAGGTGTCGTCCTCGGTGAATCGGTAGGCGCCGCCGGTGAGCTCCTCCAGGTGGACCGACCCGAGAACTGCCAGGGCCGCTCGCTCTTCGGCGAGGAGGAAGGCGAGGAAGCGCGAGGGCTGGAGGTCGGAGGCGAGGCGGCGTGCGAGGTCTCGCTGGGCGGTCGCGTCCGCGATCCGGCCGGCGAGGTCGGCGGCCCCTGCCAGCGTGGCCTCGAGCGACCGCACGTGCTCGTCCGCGGCAGCCCGCTCGGCGGCCGCGGTCCGGCGCTCCGCGTCGAAGTCGGCGTCCGCGGCCAGACCGAGCGCGTCGAGCTCGGCGACGAGGGATGCCTCGGCACGACGGGCCTCCTCTTCGGACGCGCTCCGCTCGGCCTCCGCCTCCTCGTTCCTGGCGATCACTGCGTCTCCGAGCTCGACGAACGCGAGCCGGACACCCGCGGCGTCGGGAGCCATGTCGTGCGGCTCTCCCAACGACCCCCACGCGGCGGCGACCTTCGTGGCGAGCGTCGCGAGCGCTCTCGCGGCCTCCAGCCCGGTCCGGCGCTCCGCGTCGAGCTCGGCGCGAGCCTCCGTCAGCTGCCGCGCCGCATCGCGCAGGTGCGACTCGGCGGCCTCGAGCTCGGCTTCGCGAGCCAGGAGCAGCTCGCGAGGATCGCCCTCACCCAATCGGTCGACGAGCTCGCTCCGCGTGACGGCGAGCGCGGCTTCCGCGGCCCGCGCCCGGTCCGAGGCCTCGACGAAGGGTTGCTCGGCCTGCGCGGCGGCGGACGACGCGGAGGCGGTGCGCTCGGTCGCGATCGCCGCCCGCCGGCCCGCCTCTTCCACCCCGGCCCGTGCCTCGGCTTCCACACGGCGGGCGCGTGTGAGCGTCTTCTCGGCGGTCGCGACCTTGGCCGTCGCCGCCGCGCGCGGTGGCGCCACGACCACCTGGGTGCAGACGGGGCACGGCGCACCTGCCTGCAGATGCCGCCGCAGCTCCCGGGCCATCTCGGCGTGGCGCGCCTCGTGGAGCGCGGCGTCCGCCTGTGCGGTGTGCTCGGAGGCCTCGGCCAGAGCGGCCTCGGTCGTCGCGACGAGCTCGCGGGCTGCTGCGGCGGCGATAGCAGCCTCCCGGGCGGCTGCCGTCAACCCGTCCTTCGTGGAGGCGGCGCGCGCCGCCTCGGCGGCGGCGCGCGCCGCCTCCACGGCCTCATGATCGAGACGCGCCACCAGCTCGGCGAAGGCGGTGAACGATGCCCGGTCGCCGACCCGTTCCGCGATCTGGGAGAGCTCGGCTTCCGCAGCTGCGGCCGCCTCCGCCGCCTCTGCCTCCCGTGCCTGCAGACGCTCGAGCTCGAGTCCCCCTTCCTCGGCGACCCGGACCACGGTGGCGAGCTCGTCCGCAGGCGGCAGGCTCGCCGTGAGCTCTCGCAGGGCATCGATCCGCTGCCCCGCCTCGGCGGCCGCCCGCTGCGCAGCCGTTCGGGCGGCGACGTGGCCCTCCACCTTCGACGCGGCGGCATCGAGCCGGGCGTGGCGCTCCGACGCTCGCTCCGCCGCCTCGACCGCAGCATCGCGCTCCTCCCCGGCTCGCCGGAGTCGGTCGCCCTCGAGCTCGAGGACGGCGAGCTCGCCCTCCGCGTCGCGCGCGCGATCCTTCGCCGCCGTCTGCGCGGCGTCGAACCGCTCGTAGCCGAACACCCCCTTCAGTACATCGTTGCGTTGCCCGTCGGATGCTCGGAGGAACTCGGCGAACCGGTTCTGCGCCAGGAGCACCGACCGGCGGAACGCATCGAAGCCCATGCCGAGGAGCTGCTCGACCCGTTCTCGCACCGGCCGATCAAGCTGGACGGACTCGAGGACGTCCGCGTCGGGGGCGTCCTCGGACAGTCGCTCGAGCTTGTGACCGCTCTGACCTTTCCTCCGGAGCCCGCGCTGGACGCGCCAGATCTGTCCGTCGACCTCGAAGGTGAATTCGACGTGGGCGACGTCGCAGAGCTGATGGATCAACGATCGCGTGTCACGCTCGAACGTGGGTGTCTTCCCGTAGAGCGCGAACGCGATGGCATCGAGGAGGGAGGACTTCCCCGAGCCGATCGGGCCGACCACGCCGATCAACCGGCGATCGCGGAGGTCGAAGGTGCTGCGTTCGCGATAGGAGCGGAAGCCTTGGAGGGTCAGCTCACGGGGCCGCATCCGTCACCTCCTCCAGGACGCGCCGGAAGAGCGACAGGAGCTCCGCCGAACGGACTCTGCCCCGGCCACGTCACGGCAGAACGCCGCGTACAACTCGTCGTCCGTGGGGCGTGGTCCGCCGGCAGCGCGCTCGCTCCGCGCACCCGCCGGCCGTTCGGGCCGGACGTTCACGAGGTACGGGAACGTCTGGGCGGCGCGGCGTCCGAGGTCGGGGTCCGGGCCGCCGACGTTGACGGTGAGGTCCAGGTAGCTCTCGGCGAGCTCCTCGGCCCGTGCCTCCAGGTCCTCCCACGTGCCCACGGCGCGCACGAGCGGTCGACCGCTGAGGATCGGAACCGAGGTGACGACGGCCGGACGACCCGGCTCGGCATCGACGATCACCACACGTTTGCGCTCGCCGGCTTCACCGAAGTCGAGCGCCAGCACCGATCCCGCGTACTCGGCCGGGACCGGCGAGCCCGGCACCCGCTGCGGCGCGTGGATGTGGCCCATGGCCACGTACTGGGGCCCGGGAGGGATCGCGTGAGCGGTCGCCGTGTACGCCTCACCCATGTGGAGCTCGCGCTCGCCGCGGGGCGCTGCACGATCGACCTTCACCCCGTTCACCATGAAGTGCGCGACGAGGATGGGGATCAGGTCGCCGCCGGCCCGCTCCACGAGCGCGGCGTTGTAGGCGCTCGCGAGGGCCGCCACACGCTCCGCGTAGAGCCCGTACCACTCGCCCGCCTCGCGCATGAAGTCGACGACGCGACCCTCGCGGAGGAACGGCATGCACGCCACGACGGCGGGAACCCCCAACACGTCGGGTCCCAGGACCCCTCCGTCGTCGGGCCGGCGGATCGAGCCGACGAGGTGGATACTCCCCGACCCTGGCGGCGCAGGAGCGGCGCCAACGCGTCGAACAGGTCGGGTGAGTCGTGGTTGCCCGCCACCGCCACCACCGGGCGGCCCTGCGCCAGCGTGAGGAGCCCGCCGAGACCGAGCGAGAGCGCGTCGACCGGCGGCATCGGTCGGTCGAAGACGTCGCCTGACACGAGCACGAGGTCGACCTTGTGCTCGTCGGCGATCGCGGCGACCTCGGCGAGGACGGCGCGGAACTCGTCGGTGCGGTCGTGGCGCCCGAGGCGACGTCCCACGTGCCAGTCCGACGTGTGGAGGATCCGCATGCGATGAGGGGTCGAGCTGCGCCAGGCGACCTAGAGCCCGGTGAAGGGGTCGCCGCCGGCATCGTCCGCCACTTCCTCCTTCCTGGTCGCCCACGGCGGGAACGGGAAGGTCACGACGAGCGGGACCGGGATGGCGGGCTGTGCCACGACCATGGTGCCCGGCTTCATGAGCCGGGCACGCGCCCGGGTGGACGGCAACATCCAGCCGTACTCGGCCCGCTCCGCCTCGGCGGCGTCCAGCCGGCCGCTGACACGGAGTGAGGCGTTCTCGAGCACCTCGGGCGCCACCCGGCTGGCGGTCTGTTGCGCGCCGACGAGCAAGACCCCGAGCGACCGCCCGCGCTGGGCGATGTCGATCAGCATGTCCTTCAGCGGTCCCGAGCCTTCACGCGGGGCGTACTTGTTCAGCTCATCGAGGACGATCACGGAGAGGGGGAGCCGCCGACCGGTCTCCTCCTTCTCGCGGAAGGTCTCCTTCAGCAAGGCGCCCACCACGAACCGTTGCGCCTGCTCGTGGAGGGTCTGGATAGCGACGACGGTCAGCGAGGCTGCCGACCGGTCGATCCGCCGGCTGTCACCCGCGCGGACCAGATGCCCCACGCGCGATGCCGCGGCGTGGAGGCGGCGCAGGAACGCGGAGACCGTGCCCGGCTGCACCTTGGCCGTCCAGGCGGGGTCTGGCTCGTGACCGTCCTCCGGGTCGAGGTAGGTCTCGAGCGCCTCGACGAGCGACGGCAGGTCCGAGATCGACGTGGTCGGCCTGTGCGGCGGGGATGGAGTCGCCCGCCCGCCAGGAGCGTCCGTCGGGCGCATCCCGCGGATCGCGCAAGGCGACGGCGCCGGGCATGCCGTCGACGTTCACCGCGAAGCGCCGGAGCTGGAACTGGACGCGCTCGCGGATGAACGGGATCTGGTTCTTCGCGTCGTTCGCGTCGGTGAAGCAGAACTCCAACAGGTCCTCGTCCACGAACTCCCGCGGCGTCCACGAGAAGGCTTCGATCCCCGTGAGCCTTCCTCCCGTGTCGGGCACGAGGACGTCGCCGCTCTGCCGACGAGGGGGTGCCCAGAACCGGACGCTGGGGAACGGCGCGGGGTCGACCCCGAGCACCGCCCAGGCTTCCTGGGCGCCTTCGTGGGCCGGGAAGTCCCGGTTCGGCATGTCGAGCCACAGCAGATCCTCGCCCTTCACGTTGAAGACCAGCACCCGCAGGTTCGCGGCCCCCTCGCCGACCACCTGCGGTGACGCCGTCAGCATGCGGAGGAAGAACAACGCGAACGACGTCTTGGTGGCCACGCCGCTGATGCCACTGATGGACATGTGGCCGCCCTTGCGTCCATCGAAGAAGTCGAGGTCGACATGGACGGGCAAGCCATCGCGACCCAGCCCGATGCCGAGCGGACGTTCCATCTCGTCCGCGTAGAGCGCCTTCCTGCGCGCCTCGTCGGTGGCCCGCACGACCTCCTCACCGGGATCGGCGGACACCCAGATCTCCGGGTCGACACGGGTCACTGCGACGCGTGCCGTTCGCACCTTGGCGCCGGGCATGATGCCGAGCTCCGCGATCCGATGGGTGTCCGACTCCCACTGCGCGCCCTCGTACACCGCCTCCGACTCCGTCACCACGCCGTAGGTGCTGACGTCGCCCGCCTTCGGCACCTGCGTCCGGACCACGACCAGGTCGTCGAGCTGCAGGTACTCGTCCTCTTCGAGGACGACGCGGAACTCACCCGTGGTGGTGTGCTCGGAGCCGAGGACGCGACCCACGCGGTCGTCCGCCATCAGGACGCCCTCGGCTCCGCGACCGCGGCCCGCAGCGCCCGCTCCACGAGTCCGCGGTCGCCCATGCGGTGACGGAGCGTGCGCTCCAGGGCTCCGATGGGCACGAGGTTCTGCGGAGCCCGCGGATCGATGTGCGGTTCGCTCGCCACGTGCGGCAGGAGGGCCGCCGTGCGGTCGGCGATGCGGATCACATCGCCGAGTGGCAGTCCACCCGATGCTTCGCATCTCGCGATGCCCGACCACGAGTGTCCACCCGGGATCTCGGCGAGCCGCAGGTACCACGAGTACCGCCGGTAGTCCGAGATGCTGAACAACGGTGTGCGCTCCCCCCTGCGGAGCGCTCCGACCACGGCCCCACGTTCGCGGGACAGGTACGTGACCCGGTGGCTCTTCACGAACCCCACGACCTGCTGCGGGGCCAGTTCGTTGAGAGGCCCGTCGGCCACCACGAACCGATCCCCCGCCAGGTCGCTCGCCACCTGCCCTTCGGCCCGCCGCATCCCGGAGTGCAGGGCCCTGATCGATGCCGCGGGGTCATCGTCCTCGGTGGTCATGGTGGCGTAGGGGGGTTCGAGGGCGACGTGCGGGAAGATCTCCGGTCTCCCGCGACCCAGGACCGCCCACCGTTCGACCCGCTCATGCCCGATCTCGGATCGCCGGGCCCTCCGATCCCACGTGACGGCGCCGACGGCGAACGTGCCGCAGATCCCGGGGACGGGTCCCTCCTCGGCGTCGTCGAGCGTGAGGAGCGCGTCGACGCGCCGGACGCCGTCGACGAAGGCGACACGATCGACGCCGTCGTCCTCGCCACGACGAGGTGACCACTCCGTGGTTTCGACCGCGTCGTCGACCGAGCCCTCCGCGGGTGCGAACGTCTCGTCGCGATCCAACGGCGCGCCGTACTCGGGCGACCAGCTCTCCACGTGGATGCGTGCCGCCGGACCCGTCATGGACGGATGGTAGCCGCGGCCGGCGACACCTCGGCCGGGCGGGTCGCGTCGCGGGTGGCTCGAGGGCGGGCGTCAGCCGGTCGGGGACTCGGTCTCCGAGGTGACGACCCAACCGCTCGTCCCGTCGTACGTGAGCACGGTCTCCCGGAAGGCGCTGGGGCAACAATGAGGATCGCCGGCTCGGAAGACCGCCTCCCGCACGATGAGCCCGGGAGGGCTGGCGGGCTCGATGGTCGTGTCGCACACATCCCGTTCGAAGATCTCCGCGCCGGCAGCGAGATCGAACACCGAGTAGATACCGCAGGCGCCGCTGCCTCCCGTCTGGGCCAGGACCAGAGCGTCGTCCGATCCATCGCCCGTGACGTCGCCGGGAAGGACGTCCACGCCGAGGACCCCCGATCGCTTCCCCCAGGTCTGGCCGGCGACGGGGCGCCAGGGTGGACCGTCGTCGTCGAACCGCCGCCACACCGCGAGGCCGTGGGCCAGCCGGAGAGGATCCATACCGGGAACGAGCCACGTGACCACGATGGCCTCGCCCAGCGAGGTCGCTCCGTACCAGGAGCCAGCGAGGTCCGTACCCGCCGGGATCAAGGCTGCAGGGGGGACGTCGCCGCTCGCCACGTCGTCGTCGAAGGACGGCGGAACGCCGGCAGGGAGGTCGGGGGCCGGCGACGGGGAGGGGCTCGCGGGGGTCGACGTCGGGGTGCCGACGGGGGTCGTCGGTGTTCCGCTCGTCGCTGGGGTCGAGGGCAAGGCGGTCGACGCCCCGGTCCCTCCGCACGACAGGCCGAGAGCGAGCACCGCGGTTGCCGTGAGGATGAGGCGGGCTCGGGTGGGGGAAGGCACCGAGCGGATGCTACCCGGGCCCGGGACGAGACCGCGGCAACCGGTGTCGGAAGCACGTTCGGGCGCGTCCTCTGCCCGCTTGGAGGGCGAGCCGGGAGGGTCTGGAAGGGGTTTCCCGGCAGAGGCGGAGGAGCGCGCCCAAACGTTTTGACAACGCTAGCAGGTCGTTCCCCGAACGTCCGTGGAGGGTCCTGAGCGCGGGTCATCTCGGGTCGGCGTGGGAGGATGGAGCCATGAGCAGTGAGCTGGCCGGTGCGCGCGCCCCGCTCGAGACACGATCGGGGCCCGTCGACGTCTACCGCCTCGACGCGCTCACGGAGATGGGGATCCCCGACGTTTCGGCGCTCCCGCGCACGGTCAAGATCCTGCTCGAGAACCTCCTGCGCCGGACCGGTTCCCGCGACGTCCACGATGACGACGTCCGCGCCCTGGCGGGGTGGCCGGGACCGGCGAGAGATGTGGCGTTCATGCCGGGCCGGGTCCTCATGCAGGACTTCACGGGCGTGCCCGCGGTGGTGGACCTGGCGGCGATGCGGAGCGCCGTGGCTCGCGCCGGCGGGATCCTACGCGCGTGAACCCCCACGTCCCCGTCGACCTGGTGATCGACCACTCGGTCCAGGTCGATCTCTTCAGAACGGCCGAGGCCTACGAGGCCAACATCGACTGGGAGTACCGCCGCAACGGCGAGCGCTACCAGCTGCTGCGGTGGGCCCAGCAGGCGTTCGACGGCCTCAGGGTGGTGCCGCCTGGCGCAGGGATCTGCCACCAGGTGAACCTGGAACACCTCGGGCGCGTCGTCGAGGTGCGCCGGGGCGTGGCCTTCCCCGACACGGTCGTCGGCACCGACTCCCACACCACCATGATCAATGGACTCGGGGTCCTGGGGTGGGGTGTCGGCGGGATCGAGGCCGAGGCGGCGATGCTCGGCCAGCCCACGTTCCTCCCCCAGCCGGTCGTGCTCGGTATCCGCGTGGTGGGAGCGCTCCCTGCGGGGACCACGGCGACGGACCTGGTGCTCACCCTCACGCAGATGCTCCGCACCCGGGGCGTGGTAGGTACGTTCGTCGAGTTCTTCGGCGATGGGTTGTCGACGCTGTCCGTGGCCCATCGCGCGACGCTCTCGAACATGTGCCCGGAGTACGGCGCCACGTCCGCGTACTTCCCCGTGGACGATCAGACGCTGCGCTACCTCACCTTCACGGGCCGGGGCGACCAGGTCGACCTTGTCGACCGGTACGCCCGCGCCCAAGGCCTGTTCCGCCGCGACGGCGATCCGGAGCCCGTCTTCAGCGACACGCTCGATCTGGATCTCTCATCGATCGAACCCTCGGTGGCCGGTCCCAAGCGGCCGCAGGATCGCGTGCCCCTCGCGGGTGTCTGGCGGTCCTTCAGCGAGGCGTTCCACGACGGTCTCGAGCCGGATCCGACATCCGTCGAGGTCGGGCGTCTCCTCGACGAAGGCGCGCACCCCGAAGGTCCACCCGACGAGCCCGCGCCCGACCCCACCGTGCCGGCCAGCGTGGCCTTGAACGACGTCCACCTGCGACACGGCTCCGTGGTCATCGCGGCGATCACGTCGTGCACGAACACCTCGAATCCCGACGTGATGATGGCGGCGGGGCTCCTGGCGAAGAAGGCGGTCGAGGCCGGCCTCGAGACCAAAGCGTGGGTGAAGACGTCGCTCGCGCCCGGCTCCCGTGTGGTCACGGACTACCTGGACCGAGCGGGTCTGACGCCGTACCTCGAGAAGCTCGGGTTCGCGCTCGTCGGCTACGGGTGCACCACCTGCATCGGGAACTCCGGGCCGTTGCCGGACCATGTGGCGGCGGCAGTCGACGGAGGGGATCTGAACGTGGTGGCGGTCCTGTCCGGCAACCGGAACTTCGAGGGACGCATCCATCCCCAGGTGCGCGCGAGCTACCTCGCGTCCCCGCCGCTGTGTGTGGCGTATGCGCTCGCCGGACGGATCGACCTGGATCTGACCACCGAGCCGATCGGCCAGGGCGACACGGGGCCGGTCTTCCTCCACGACCTCTGGCCCAGCGCGACCGAGGTGGAGGCAGCGGTGACCCGGGGGGTCTCGGAGGAGCAGTTCGAGCGCGAGTACGGCGCGATATGGGACGGCGACGACCGCTGGACGACATTGCCCACGCCCACCGGTCCCGAGTACGCGTGGGATCCGTCGTCCACGTACGTCCGTGAACCGCCGTTCTTCGGGGGGGCCGCTGCCGAGGAGCCGGCCGACATCGACGGCGCGCGCGTGCTCGTGAAGGTCGGTGACTCGATCACCACCGACCACATCTCACCCGCCGGCTCGATCAAGGCGGACTCACCGGCGGGCCGCTATCTGATCGACCGCGGCGTCGAACCGGGCAGCTTCAACTCCTACGGAGCGCGACGCGGGAACCACGAGATCATGATGCGCGGCACGTTCGCCAACATCCGCTTGCGGAACGAGCTCGCACCCGGCACCGAGGGTCCATGGACGACCCATCTCCCGAGCGGGGAGGTGGTGAGCGTCTTCGACGCGGCCGAGCGGTACCGGAACGAAGGCGTGCCGCTCGCGATCGTGGCGGGCAAGGAGTACGGCAGCGGTTCGAGCCGTGACTGGGCGGCGAAGGGACCCGCGTTGCTCGGGGTCCGGTTCGTCCTCGCGGAGAGCTTCGAGCGGATCCACCGATCCAATCTGGTCGGCATGGGCGTGCTGCCGCTCCAGTTCGCACCGGGGGACAGCGCCGCGTCGCTCGGCCTCACGGGGCGGGAGCGCTACGCGGTCCGCGGTCTCTCGAGCGGTGTGACGCCCGGGCAAGACGTCACGGTGGATGCCGAACGGGAGGACGGAAGCGTGGTCTCGTTCTCGGCTGTGCTCCGGGTCGACGGTGCCGCCGAGGTCGAGTTCCTGCGGTCGGGCGGTGTCCTGCGGCTCGTCCTTCGTGACGTTCTCGCCGGTTGAGCGCAGTCGTCGGGTCGGCTACTCCACGGAACCCGGCGTCGTGGTGTGCCGCGCGAGGTACGCCGCCGCCTCGGCCCGCCTCGCCACTTCGAGCTTGGACAGGATGCTCGACACGTAGTTCTTCACTGTCTTCTCCGCGAGGTGGAGCTCATCCCCGATCTCCTTGTTGGTGCGCCCGTCGGCCACCAACTCAAGGATCCCGCTCCTCCTGCGGGGAGAGCCGGGCGAGCTTCTCGTCCTTCATGAGGTGCTTGCCGCGGCGGAGCCGATCCAAGACCGCGCTCGTGACGCTCGGATCGAGGAGTGAATCGCCGGCCCCCACCGCTCTGATCGCGCGGAGCAGTTCCCCGGACCTGACCTGCTTCAGCACGTACCCCGAAGCGCCCGCCATGATCGACGCGAACAAGGCTTCGTCATCGGCGAACGACGTCAGCATCAGCACGCGCGTGTTCGGGAGCTTGGCGCGGATCTCGCGGGTCGCTTCGATGCCGCTGCCATCGATGAGCCGGACGTCCATGACCACCACGTCGGGGCGTGTCCGTTCGGCCTCGTCGACCGCTTCACGGACCGAGCCGGCTTGGGCGGTCACGACGATGTCGTCCTCAGGAGCCAACATCGCGCGGATCCCGTCCCGCACGATCTCGTGGTCATCCACGAGCATGACGCGGAGCGGCGGCTGTTTCGGTTCCGAGGTCTTCGACGGCACAGCGGCATCCTATCCCGGGAGCACAGAGCGTTCGGTCGAGCCGTCAGACCAGCCCGTGGTCGACCTCCGCCTCCTCGGCTCGGTCGAGGATCGCCGACCGCACACCGTCGAGGAAGTCCTTCAGGGTGGCTTCCGCCACCCGGAACAGCACCGTCCGGTCGATCGCGCGACCGAGCGCGCCGAGCGGCGGGACGTAGCGGGCGCTCATCGCGAGCTGCGTGCGGTCGGGACCCAGCGGCGCGATCTCGAGGTCGGCGTCGAGCGCGGGGAAGAGCCCGGGCGCCCCGGACGCCTTCCAATGCAGCGGCAAGATGGTCTTGGCCGGCATCCGGATCGTCTCTGCGAAGTCGATCTCGACCCGTCTCGCGAACCGGACGTCCTCGCCGAACCCGACCTGTGCGAGGAGGGTGTCGCCACGATGGTTCGCGTCGCTGGCGAGCCCCGGGAGCCAGGCCTGCGGCGACCGTGCGAGTGCGGCCTCGACCTGATCGGCGGGCAACGGTAGCTCCACGAAGTAACGCGCGAACATGGAGAGAGTGTGCCGGGGGGCTGGCCCGAACCCGAGGGCCCTTCGTCCCCGCGGAGACGGGACCGTCGGCACGGGGTCCTCGCGCCTTCGAGCTCCAGACTCCGTTCCCACGTGGCCCGCTCGTTCGGGCGAGCCCGCTGGAACGGACCGGAAGGAGCGTCAACGTGCAACGGATCCGTGGGGGTGTCCTCCCGCCGACCCTCGTCATGACCGTCGTCCTCGCGGTCGTCGCGGCGGCGTGCACCGGAGGCGACGGAGGGAGCGAGCCGGCGGCCGGAGAACAGGCCGCCGGGGGTGCGACGGAGATCGCGGTCACACTGTCGGATTTCGCGATCGATCCCGCGATGCTGGAGGCCCCGGCCGCATCGGCGCTCTCGTTCGCGGTGAGCAACGAGGGTCAGGCGGCGCACTCGTTCGGCGTGGTCGTCGGGGGCGAGACCCTCCAGACGGCCCTCATCGATCCGGGCTCGTCGGCGACGCTCTCGATCGATGCCCTGGAGGCGGGCACCTACGACGTCCTCTGCACCGTGGCGGGCCATGCGGACCTCGGCATGGTGGGCATGCTGCACGTCGGTGACGCGGCCGCCTCCGGTGCCCAGAGTCCCGCGGTCGACCACGCGAACATGACCGCGGAGGAGATGGCGGCCGGCCACGAACAGGGCGTGAAGGACTTCGTGGCGCAGCTCGAGGACGGTCCGAACACCGAGGGCCTGGGGAACCAGCCGCTCGAGCCCGTGATGGACGGGGACGTGAAGGTCTTCGAGATCACCGTCACGGAGGTGCAGTGGGAGGTTGCGCCCGGGCAGTTCGTCGATGCGATGGCGTTCAACGACCAGATCCCGGGCCCCGAGATCCGCGTCAACCCCGGGGACCACGTCCGGTTCGAGGTGCAGAACCAGATGTCGCAGCCGTTCACCTTGCACTTCCACGGGCTGACCGTGCCGAACAGCGAGGACGGGGTGCCCTACATCACGCAGCCGCCCATCATGCCGGGCGAGCACTGGACCTACCGGTTCCCCATCGTCGATCCGCCCGGGATGTACGTGTACCACTCGCACTTCAACTCCACGGAGCAGGTCGGGAAGGGTCTGTTCGGGTCGCTGATCGTGGAGCCGACGACGGGCCTGCGCTACATGGGCCATGAGCCCGATGTCCAGGCGACCATCTTCCTGGCCGACGGGCCGCTCGGGTACACGTTGAACGCGAAGTCCTTCCCCGCCACGCTGCCCGTGATCGCGAAGCAGGGTGACTGGGTGCTCCTGAACGTGGCGAACGACGGGTCGATGATCCACCCGATGCACCTCCACGGGTACCACTTCTGGGTGGTCGCCCAGGATGGGGCAACGATCGCGGACCCGGCCTTCGTGGACACGCTCGCGATCGCGCCCGGCCAGCGCTTCCAGATCATGATCGAAGCCGACTACCCGGGCGTGTGGGCGTACCACTGCCACATCCTGCCGCACGTGGAGGGGCCCGAGGGCATGTTCGGGATGGTCACCGCCCTGATCGTGCAGTGAGGGTCGCGGGGTGAGGTCGCGGGCGCGATCGCGCCCGCGACCCACCTTCACGGGGTGGGCAGGTGGGCGGTGAGCGTCGTGCCCTCGCCGTCCACAGACCGGATCGAGAGCTCGCCGCCCATCGCTCCGACGCGACCTCGGAGGTTCTCCAGGCCCATCCCTCGCTCGGCCAGCTCGGGGTCGAACCCGACCCCGTCATCGTCGACCTCGAGGACGGCCATCCCTCCGCCCGCGGCCCGCCGGAGCGAGACCCGGCACGTGGTGGCCGCAGCGTGACGTCCGACGTTGGAGAGTGCCTCCCTCGTCACCTGGATGATCTCGCCGGCCGCCGACGCCAGCTCGGCGGCCACGGTGCTGTCGATGTCGGCCACGGCGACCACCCCCGTTCTCTGCTCGAACTCGATGCAGAGGTCGCGCAGCGCTTGATCCAGCTGCCGGTCGGCCAGGATGCCGGGTCGGAGTCCGAAGATGTAGTTGCGGAGATCGCGGATCACCCGGTCGATATCCTCCACCGCGCTCTCGAGGCGGCCGGCCAGGCCGTCATCCTGCGCGAGCGCCGCGGCCCCCTGGAGCTCCATCCCCACCGCGAACAGGGCTTGGATCACGCCGTCGTGCAGCTCCTTCGCGATCCGCTCACGTTCCTCGAGGACCTCGAGCCGACGGAGCTCGGTCTGCGCGATGCCCATCTCCTGGTAGAGCCGCGCGTTCTCGATGGCGACGCCGGCCTGGGTCGCCAGCACGATCAGGGCGGCCTCATCGCTCTCATCGAAGGTGTCGGCCCCCTGCTTCTCGGTCAGATAGATGTTGCCGTAGACGCGACCGAGCGCCTGCATCGGTGCCCCGAGGAAGGAGTGCATCGGTGGATGGTTGGGCGGGAAGCCGTAGCCGCGGTCGTGGGTCATGACGTCGTCGATCCGCACCGGCCGAGCGTCCTCGATCAGCAGGCCGAGGATGCCGTGGCCCGTGGGAGGGTCGCCGATGGCCGCCCGCTCGTCCTCCGTCAGCCCCTCGGTGATGAATCGCTCGATCGTGCCGTCGTTGCCCAGCACGCCGAGGGCGGCGTAGCGCGCGCCGGTGATGTCGGCAGCGAGGCGCACGATGCGCTGCAGGATCGCATCGAGATCGAGGGCGGACGCGAGCGCCATGCCGGCTTCGATCAACATCTGGGACCGGTCGCGTTCCGCGGGACCCGCTTCGGGTGGCGCCACGTTCGGAGCGTAGCAACCGCCGTGCGGACGGGCAGGTCGCCACGAGCGCCCTGGACCTCGTCTCAGGCAGCCGCGGAGGTCTCCTCGATCGTGCGGGCGCCGGTGTCGGTGGCGCGAGGCTGGCGGTAGCCAACCGTGAGTCCCCGCACGATCACCAGGAACAGCGTCACCAGCGCCGTGCTCGCGTAGAGGATCACCATCCACGGCCTGTTCGTATCCGTCCCGGCGAAGACGCCGTGGAGCAGGGCGAGGATGAACGCGGGTATCGCCAGCAGGTGGAGGGCGCGCCACGTCTTGGTCGGGAAGTTCCCGCGCAGCCAGCTGGACACGGTCACGATCACCGCCGCGTACATCGCGACCACCCCGAGCGTGACGGCGACCGGCCGGAACGTCGACCGCATCGGCACGAGCAGATCGAGTGCGTGGAAGGGCACGAAGTCGTGGAGCAGGAGCAAGACCATGTGCACGGCGAGCAAGGCGAGCCCCACCAAGGCGACCGAGGCATGGAAGCGATTCGACGAGGGCTTCGACATCCGCTTCGTGATGACGCCCGTCGACGAGACGAGCCCCCAGGCCACCGAGAGGAAGAGTGCGACGTAGGCGCCGATCCCGGCTGCACGGATCAGGACCCAGAGGATCACGCTGCGACCCCCGCGAGCGAGACCAGCACGTCGCCGCCGCCGGTCACGAGCACGCTGTGGAGAGGGGGCTCAGCGGCGGCGCCGCGGAGGATCATCGTGGTTGCCCGGACCTCGGCATCCGCGCAGGTCGGCGCCCATGCGGTGGCCTGGAGGAGGTCGGTGTCGGAGGGTCGGCCGGAGCGCGGATCGATGATGTGGTGTTCGCCGGGCGCCCACGTCCGCTTCGCCACCGACGAGGTAGCCAGTCCGCCCTGGGACATCCCGATCGTGAGCAGCATCGACCCCGGGATCTTCCGGATCCTCGATGCCGACCTCGATGTCCGGTGCTTCCCCGGCGACCCGGAGGTCGCCGCCGGCATTGACCAGCACCCATGGCAGGCCGGTGGCGATCGCCTCCTCAGCCGCGCGGTCGGCGGTCCAGCCCTTCGCTATCCCGCCCAGATCGAGGTGGACCGCATCCGGCAAGCTGAGGGTGCGGCCCTCGAGCTCGATGTCGGTCCATCGACCGCAGGGTACGGCGGGATGGAGGCGCCCACGCGCACCCGCGAGCACCTGGTCGAAGTCGTCGGCGTAGCCGGCTGCGACGAGGGCGTCGTGCACGGTGGGATCGAACAGGCCGTCCGTCACGGCGGCCGCATCGAGGGCGAGCCGGAGCACGGTCGCGAACGGGGGAGAGACCTCACCGCCTCCGGCGCGGTTCATCCGAGAGAGCTCCGAGTCTCGGCGGAACCGGGAGAAGCGTTGCTCCTCCACCCCGAACCGCCCCTCGATGCGGCGACAGGCGGCCCCGAAGTCGGCGTGCCATGGTGGTCCCAGGACCCTCACGGTGGTTCCCATCGTGCCGAACGAATGTCCCGCGTACATGATCACGACGCTCCGGACGAGGTGGGCGGCGGGGGAGGAGGGTTGGCGGGCGCCCCGCCGGATGATCCGCCCGACGAGCCCCCGCCCGCCCCGCCGCCCGGCTGTGTCACGTACACGGGGCCGGAGCCACCCGATGACGTTTCTCCCGAGGGCGTCAGGACGGGGTGCACGATCACCACACGCCGGATCACGCGGCGCTCGATCACGCGGCGTGGGGAGGCCTGGCCGCGGTGGTCGGGCGCAGCGTGATCGGCCGCGGGGAAGGGGGAGACCGCGAGGGCGGCGCCGCTCGTCATGAACGCCGCCGCTCCCGCGACCCACGCCAGCGTGCGGATCTCTCCCTTGGTCCAGCGCGTCGGCCGGGGGGAACGCTCAGTCATCGACTTCGAACTCCCCGTCCCCCTCGTGGTCGTCCTCGCCGTGGTCGCCGCTCTCCTCGCCGTCGTCCTCACCGTGGTCGTCCTGGAAGGTGTCTTCGTGGTCGTCGCTCTGCGCGTCCTGGGAGGGATCGTCCGAGCTCCGAGTGGCCGAAGGACCCGATGCCGTCGAGCCGCCGCCCGACACGATCACCGGATTCTCCGTTCCGGTGCACCGTCACGACCTTCGTCACGGTCCGCACCCGGGGCTGGTCGCGCTGGGCCGTCGCCGGGGTGCCGGCGCTCGCCGGTCCCGTGGCGCCGAGCGAGAAGGCCGCCCCGGCCACCGCCAGGGCGATGACGAGACCTGCCGCCATGAGCATCGCGGATCGCTTCTTCATCGTGGCCTCCTTCTGGATCCCCGAGCCGGGTTCCTGGGCCTCAGAACCTAGAAGGAGTCCGGTCAGCCCTCGTCCAAGGGCGGGTTAAGGGTTCGATAGGAAGCGGAGCCGCTCAGACCAACGTCAGCGTCTGGATCGGATCGCTCGTGGGAGCCCCCGGGCACGACGCGGGCTCGATGGTCACGGCCATCTGTTCCGCCGTGCCGATGTCCGCATCGACGAAGGCCGCCAGCCTGCCGTCGACCGGGGTGACGCACCCGCCCGAGATCGGGGTCTCGTCGTCGATCATCCAGATCTCGTACGTGTTGCCGGGTCCCGGGTCGGGGAGCCCTTCGCCCCAGAACGCCACGCCCGAGGTCCCGGGGATGTAGGCCATGGCGAGCTCGCCGTCGCCTTCGAAGGTCTTCACCGTCTGGGCCCAGTTGGTCGACACGTCTTGCGAGCCCGTGGTTCGGATGAGGGCCACCCCCCCGACGAGCAGGACGAACGCGGCTGCGACCCCGACCACCGCTCGCCAGCCCCGGGCAGGACCCGTGCGCGCCCGGCGCTCCTCGAGCTCGTCGGCCGGGTTCTCCGGCCGGGGCGCTGTGGAAGGGGCGAGAGTGGGAGCGGCCGGCTGCGGCGGATCCGCCTTCGCCACCGCCAGCATGCGGTCCGCGGCATCGGGCGTGACATCGACGGGCTCGAGGGAGAACGCGAGCATCGCCGCGGTCTCGTCGAAGCCGATCCGGAGCCGGTCGCAGTCGGCGCAGTCCGGTCCGTGCGCGGCCATCAGGTCATCGAGCGCCGCGGCTTCCTCCGGATCGAGCCCACCGAGCGCTCGCACCGCGAGGAGCTCTTCGATCTGCGTGTGATCGCGTGCGCTCATCGCTCCATCTCCCCCAGGGCGAGGCGGAGCCGGCGCATGGCGAGGAGCGCGCGTGACTTCACCGTGCCGAGCGGCAGGCCGGTGCGTTCCGCGATCCGGCTCTGTGACAGACCGTCGAAGTACATCAGCTCGAGCACCTCGCGCTGCTCGTTCGGCAGGTCGGAGAGGGCGTCGCGGACGAGCCGTCGTTCGCTCGGCAGGCTCAACCGGTCGACGACGTCGTCCGAATGGTCGGCGACCTCCTCCCTCGCCGTGGCCACCATGTCGTCCGCGCGGCGGCGTTGCGCCTCCTCACGGCGCACGGCGTCCACCGCTCGGTGATGCACCATCCCCATCAGCCACGCGCGGACCGAGCCCCGATGACGCTCGAACCGCTCGGGGTGACGCCACACCGCCAGGAAGGCTTCCTGCACGATCTCCTCTGCGAGGTCGGCCTGCCGGACCACGCGGAGGGCGAGGGCCTTCGCCGTCGGGCCGTAGCGGCCGAACAACCCTCGGAACGCCTCCTCGTCACCCTGTTCGATCCCATCGATCAGCACCAGATCCTCGGCGTCCGAGCGCTCAGACGTCACCATGGCCGACCTCCCCCCTCGCGAGGGGTCTCCGAGGATGCTCGTCCGTCCACGCACGTGTCGGGAACCATTCGCACGCGGAGACGAGGCGGATGACGGGCAGAGCCATGTGGGAACCGTATGCCGAGCGTCCGCCGGCCGTCACGGGTGGCGCGCGCTCCGCGCGCCACCCGATTACCCTCCGCGGGTGACGCGGATCGTGATCGACGCGCGCGCGGCCGTCGACGCCCGTCGCACGGGCGTCGGCCACTACGCACGCGCCCTGACCCGCCATCTCCCGCGGGTCGACCCCGAGACCCGCTACGTCGCCTGGTACCTCGATGTGCGGGGCGTCGGGTCGGAACCACGGAAGCTGGGCGAACGCGGGTCGAATCTCGCCGAGCGAGCGACGCGCATCCCCACCCGACTCTTCGGGCCCGTGACGTCGAGGCTCCGGCTCCCGCGGGTCGAGTGGCTCACGGGGGGTTTCGACCTCTTCCTGGCGACCAACTTCGTGCCCCCTCCCACTGCCTCACGGGACGTCGTGCTCGTGGTCCACGATCTGGCGTTCGAGGTGATGCCCGAAACGGCTCCCCACCACCATGAGCGCTGGCGGGTGCGGTTCGAGCGGTGGTTGGAGCGCGCGGCGGGGATCATCGTCCCGAGCGAAGCCGTCCGCGGTGATCTGCTCGGGCGCCACGATGTGGAGGCCGCGAAGGTGAGCGCGATCCACCACGGGACCGACGCGGACGCGCTCCGTCCCGTGTCGCCGGTCGAGGTCGACGACGTCCGTCGGCGGTTCGGCATCGACGGCCCGTACATCCTGTTCGTCGGCGGCCTCGAGCCCCGGAAGAATCTCGAGGGGTTGATCCGGGCGTTCGGACTGCTCCAGGACGACCGTGCCGCCCTCGTCGTCGTGGGGGGTGCCGTGCCGTGGGCCCAGGGCTATGGCGAGAGGATCGACGGGGCGATCGCGGATCTCCCCGAGGCCGTCCGAGCCCGGGTGATCCGGACCGGCTACGTGTCCGATGAGGATCGGCACGCCCTCCTGTCCGGCGCCGAGATACGCTCGCCTACCCCTCGTTGCTCGAGGGGTTCGGCTTCCCCATCCTCGAAGGGTTCGCCGCGAACGTCCCCGTGTTGACGTCGTCTACGTCGTCCATGCCCGAGGTCGCGGGCGACGCCGCGGTCCTGGTCGATCCAGGGATCCTGCCGCCCTGGCGAAGGGGCTCGAAGAGCTCCTGAGCGACGAGGACCTGCGCAACGTGCTGCGCGCTGCGGGCACGGCGCGCGTCTCGGCCTTCACGTGGGAGAAGAGCGCGCGCGAGACGGCCGCCGCCCTCCACCGGGCTCTGGACCGGGCTCCCTGAGGCAGCCTGCCACACCGGTGTCACGGGAAGGCCACAGGCTGCGGACCGATCGCGGGGCGGCCCCCACTAAGCTCAGAGACGGTATGTCCACCGACCGTCCGTCCTCGCACGTGTTCCTGCGCGTCCTGATCGCGATCACGGCGTCGGTGTCATTGCTGGTGGGACTGGTCACGGCGGCGGGAGCGATCCGCTGGGTGCAAGCTCGCGGTGAAGGTCTCACGCCGGGCGATGCGTTCACCGGCACGGCTCCGACCGGCACCGCATCGCCGCTGCCGACCGGGGAGTGTTCCGACGGACCCTGCAACTACCTGTTGCTCGGGTCCGACTCCCGCGCCGGGCTCACCCCTGAGGAGCAGGAACGGTTCGGAACCGACGAGAGCATCGGTGGGACGAACCGTGCGGACACGATCATGTTGGTGCACACCGACCCCGACCTGGAGAAGGCGATCGTGCTGTCGTTCCCACGCGATCTCTGGGTGAAGATCCCCGGGAAGGGCTACGACAAGATCAACGCAGCGTTCGAGGGCGGGCTCGAGGGCGGCGGGCCTCAGTTGATAGCCCAGACCGTCACCGACCTGACGGGGATCCCGATCGATCACTACCTGTACGTGGATCTGAACGGGTTCCAGGGCATGGTCGAGACCCTCGGCGGCGTCGACATCTGCATCCCGTCGTACAACGTGAACACGCCGGGTTGGCTGACCGCCACCTCCCCCGAGGGGGAAGAGATCCGAGATCTACGACGACTCCGTGGGCCGCGTCGTCGATCTGAACGCGGGGCTCGATGTGGAGCCGGGATGCCAGCGGCTCGATGGGACGCAGGCGCTCGCGTACGTGCGCTCGCGGCACCTCCCGTGCGACGCGATCCCCGACTTCGCGAGGATCGGACGCCAACAGCAGTTCCTGCGTTCGCTGATCAACCAGATGCTCCAGCCGAGCCAGTTAGCGCGGGCACCCGGCCTGATCTCGCCGATCCTGTCGAGTCTCCGACGCGATCAGGCCTTCCTTCCGGGCGACCTCGTGTACCTGGTCGGACAGCTCCAGGGCCTGAGCACGGGGGCGGTCGAGTTCCGTGCGGTCCCGGGTGTGGCCGGGTGGGAGGGAACGAAGTCCGTCGTCGAGATGGACCCATCGGCACAGCGGCTCTTCGATGCGATCAACGAGGGGAGGCCGATCAGCGGCGTCGGTACCCAGCTGATCAACACGCCTCCTTCGGAGGCGAACACCACCGTGGCGGTGATCGATGCGGACGCGGGCGGCGCGGCCGAGGAAACGCTCGGCATCTTGGCGCAGGCGGGATTCGACGTGTCGCCCGGGATCTGGGACGCGGCCGAGGCGCCGTCGAACGCCCTCCGGGGCGACGGTGCCGTGATCGTGTTCCGGCCGGGCGAGGACGCCTACGCCCAGGTCGTCAGCGCATACCTCCCCGGTGCACGCCTGCTCGAGTCGGACCGGCTGCACGGCGCCCCGGTCGCCGTCGTGGTGCCCGTTGGCTACGACCCGACACCTCCCGAACAGGGCGGCGGCGAGACGCCGGCGCCGAACGACTGCCCCGCCGCCGCGTCTTAGTCGGGGTCCGCCGGTGATCGGTCTACGGGGCCGGTGCCGAGAGCCAGCCGATAGGCATCCACCTGCCGCCGCGCCGTCTCGTACGGGGTGAAGGCCCGGACACGTTCGCGACCGGCCTCGATCAGGCTGGATCGGAAGCCATCGTCCTCCAGCACGCGCAGCATGGAGGCGGTCCACCCCTCCACATCGTCGGGATCCACCAAGACGCCGGCGCCTCCCGCCACTTCGGGAAGCGCGGTCGCGTTCGACGCGATCACTGGGCAGCCGACCGCCATGGCTTCGGCGAGGGGCAGGCCGAACCCCTCGTACCGCGACGGATACACGAGCGCGATCGCGGCCCGGAGTAGGGCGTCGAGGTGGCCGGCGGGGACCCGCCCCATCCGGTGGACCCGATCGTGGAGCCCGAGGCGAGCGGTGGTCGCGGCGACGTCCTCCTCGGCCGGTCCCCGGCTCCCGGTGAGCACGAGGCGCGCCTCCGGATGGGTGGCCGCGACGCCGGCGAACGCCTCGAGCAAGGTGGCGTGGTTCTTGTGGGGGTTCGTGATGGCCGGGTAGATGAAAGAAGGACCGTCGACACCGGCCGGCTCTGCCTCCACGGATCCCGCGGGAAGCACCGGGGCGCTGACGACGAGCACCCGTTCGGGGTCCGCATCGAGGAGATCGATCACCGTGCCGCGAACGAACGCGGAGGGGGTCGTGACGACGGCTGCATGCCGGACGGAGGGCGCGAACCGCGAACGGAGGTAGGCGCCGTGGGCCGCACCGAGCGAGTCCGGCATGGTCAGCGGTCGGAGATCGTGGATCGTGAGGATGCTCGTGCGTGTCCGGATCAAGGGCACCACGTTGTTCAGATGGTGCACGACGTGGAGGTCACGGCGGCTCGCCTCGCGGGCGAGCCACGTGGACTCCGCCACGATCCGGAGCGGGCGCGACCGTCCGTCGACGGGCGCGACCGCGGTCGCGAAGCCCGCGACCAGCTCGGGATGCGCGGCCGGGAACTGCCGGTTGACGAAGAGGGTGAGCTCGAGTGCGTCGCCGGCGACGTCCTCGAGCGCGCGCAACACCCGGACGGCGTACTCCTCCGCCCCCCCGGCGGCGTCGGGGAGCAGCCACAACAGGTTGATCCCGATCCGCGGACGGGTCCCGGGTCCGGTCACGATGCGGCCTCCGCGTAGACGGCGGCGGCGAGGTCGGCCGAGCGCTCCCACGTGAAGGTGGCGGCGCGTTCCTTCGCGGCCGCGCCGAGCGCGGCCGCGAGCTCCCGGTCGGTGAGGAGCTGCTCGATGGCGGCGGCGATGCCGCCGACATCGAGCGGGTCCACGAGCAGTGCGGCGTCGCCGGCGACCTCCTCGGTCGCCGTCCCCGCCGACGTCACCACGGGCGCACCCTGGGCCATCGCCTCCAGGACGGGGAGACCGAAGCCTTCGGCAAGGCTCGGATACGCCACGACCGCGGCGCCCGCGTACACGGCGGAGAGATCGTCACGAGGGACGAACCCGAGCAGTCGCGCGCGTCCGTGGAGGCGCTCGAGATCCGCCTCGAGGTCTTCCTTCCATCCCTGCGGTCCGGCGAGGACGAGCTCCACGTCGGCGCGGTCGAGCGTTCCGAACGCCTGGAGCACGCGTCCGATGTTCTTGCGCGGCTCGAGCGTTCCGCAGAACAGCACGTAGGGGCGGTCGAGCGCGTAGCGTCGTCGTACCTGCTCCCGCTGGTCCGCGGTCGGCGTGAGGGTGCGGACCCCCCAGGGCACGAGCCGGAGGCGCTCGGGCTCGATCCCGGCTTCCACGCAGGCGGCCATCGTCGCTCGCGACGGACACATCACGAGGCGAGCCCGTCGGCGGGCGCGCTCGAGACCTCGCCGGAGCACGAGGCGAGAATGCCACGTGTAGTGCTCCGGGTGATCCAGGAAGAACAGGTCGTGCACGGTCGCGACCAGCGGCGCGCGCGTGGGGGGGACGACGTACCCGGCGTCGTGCACGACGTCGACAGGTCCCGTCGCCCGTTCGACCGGCGGGTACCCGAGCAGCTGCCAGGTCTCGTAGAGCACCCGGCGCGGGATCGGGAGATGGCGCACGGGGACGGGAGGGACGAAGCTCGGGGCGGGAGGATGTCGGTGCCGGGCGGCGACGCCCACGAGGTCCAGATCGCCCCTCGCGACCAGGGCGCGGAGCAGCTCCACGGTCGAGGTCGCGATCCCACCGGGAACGACGTGCCACGACTGCTCGACGGTGACGGCGACGTGGAGGCGCGACGGACCGCGGTTCACGATCGCGCTGCATCACCGGGCCGAAGCACGTTGGTACTCTAGCCCCGATCCCCAGCGGCGCGTCCCCGAGAGCTCCCGGCCCGAGGATCCGGTCGAGGACACTCGGGCGCAGCGCGTCCAGCCCGTTGGGACGGAGGCGCTGCATGCGTGTGTCGTTCGTCAACCTGTTCTACCCGCCTGACCTGGCGCCGTCGGCGCATCTCGCGGCGTCGGTCGCCGAGCATCGGGCGGAGCTCGGGGACCAGGTGACCGTGGTGTGCGGCCGAGGGACATACCTCGGTGGATCCGCGGAGGGCGATCGCGCGGAGCCGCCACGGCGAGCTCGACGCTCGCCGAAGGTCATCCGTCTGTGGACCCCGGCGCTCGGCAAGGCGAACACGTCTCGTCGCTTGGGTGACTATCTGTCGTTCCTGATCGGTGCCACCGTGCGCCTCGCCACCCTGCCTCGTCAGGACGTCGTCGTCGTGCTCACGACGCCGCCCTACATCCTGGTAGCGGGGGTCGTGCACCGGCTCCTGCATCCGCGAGCCCGGGTGGTCCTCTGGTCGCACGACGTCTACCCCGACGCCGCTGAGGTGTACGGCACGATCCGGCGCGGGGGGGTCGCGTCGCGCGTGCTGCGCGGGATCGAGCGGTGGCTCTTCCGATCGGTCGACCACGTCGTCGCCGTGGATCCGGTGATGCTGCAGCGTGTGCTGTCGGGCTATGCCCACGGCGGCCGGCCGACCGGGTCGGTGATCCCCACCTGGGAACCGCTGTCGCTCTTCCCGGCGGACGCCGCGCCCGAGCGATGGGGTGCCTACGCGGACCTCGACCTCGCGGAGCGGTTCATCGTGCTCCACCTCGGGAACCTGGGCTACGGCCACCGGACGGAGACCATCGTCGATGCCGCCTCGCGGCTGGCGGACACGGACGTCACCTTCCTGTTCGTCGGCGGGGGTGTCCGCTTCCCGGAGCTGGCCGAAGCGGCGCGCCGACGCGGCGTGCGCAACGTGGCGTTCCGCGACTACGTGCCGAAGGACGAGACGCCGGGCGTGCTCGCCGGCGCGGCATGCTCGTTGATCTCTCTCGACGATCGGTCGCTCGGCATCATGAGCCCGTGCAAGATGAACGGCAGCCTCGCGATGGGGTTGCCCATCGTCTACGCCGGGCCCGTCGGTTCCACCGTCGACGAGGCGATCGCGACCTACGGGTGCGGGTTCTCACTGCGTCACGACGACGTCGACGGGCTCGTCGCCGCGATCCGCCGTCTGCACGACGACCCGGGCGTCGCGGCCGGGATGGCCCGCCACGCGCGGCGGGCGTTCGAGGAGACCTTCAGCGACCGCAGCGCGCTGCCGCGGTTCGACGCGGTGCTCGATGGAGCGGCCGGGAAGGACCAGTCGAACTCCGAACGATCGTCACAGCCGTTGCCCGGGGTGGACGCATCCCCTTGCTAGACTCGCGCTGACCTGCGGGTTCGCCCGCTCGAGCGCCGTCCAGGGAGCACTCCATCGCGTCCACCTCCGGTTTCACGGAACGCACGTCCGAGCCGCCGCGCCTGCGGCCGGTCTCGCGCATCCGTGAGCTCTGGTCGTATCGCGAGATCGTCCTGAACCTGGTCCGCAAGGAACTGAAGGTCAAGTACACGGCGTCGGTCCTGGGCGCCGTGTGGTCGCTGTTGAACCCCGTCGTGTTCCTGGTCGTCTTCACGTTCGTCTCGGAGGTGTTGGGCGCCGGGATCACGGACTATCCGGTCTTCCTGCTCTCCGGTCTCCTGGCGTGGAACCTCTTCTCCGCGTCGTTGAGCGGCGGCGCCCAGTCGGTGCTCGGGAACGCGGCATTGGTCAAGAAGGTGTACTTCCCGCGCGAGATCCTCCCCCTGGCCACCGTGGGCGTCGCGCTCGTGGACTTCGTCCTGCAGTCGGCGGTCTTCTTCGTCTTCCTCCTGGTCTTCTACGGCTTCGAGCTCGGGCAGCTGTTGCTCTACCCGCTGGCGTTCGTCGCGCTCCTCGTGTTCAGCGTTGCGATCGTGCTCTGGGTCTCGGCCATGAACGTGCGGTACCGCGACGTCCAACATCTGGTCGGGATCGGTCTGCTCGTCTGGTTCTGGATGACGCCGATCGTCTACGCGGGTGGGCAGGTGGAAGCGAAGCTCCGCGACTGGTCGTTCGTCGGCGTGAGTCTGTGGCACCTCTACCTGCTCAACCCGATGGTGTGGGTGGTCTTCGGGTTCCAGGGCGCCCTGTACCACTCGCCGGGCGCCGACCAGGTGCTGCCGACCTTCTCCAGCGGTGAGCTGGCGCTGGGGCTCTGCGGCGCGATCGCGGCGGGCGTCCTCCTCCTGTACCTCACGTGGCGCTCCTTCTTCGGTCTGTCCGGCGACTTCGCCGAGGAGCTGTGAGCGTGGCCGCGGCGATCGACGTCGTGGACGTGTCGAAACGCTTCAAGCTCGTCCGCGAGAAGCCGACCTCGCTCAAGGCTCGGATCCTGTCGGGCCGGACCCGCACCGATGACTTCTGGGCGCTCCGCGATGTCTCGTTCGCGGTCGAGACCGGCGAGACCCTCGCGCTGATCGGGCACAACGGCTCGGGCAAGAGCACGCTCCTCAAGGTGATCGCCGGGATCCTCCGGCCGACCCAGGGGCTCGTCCGCCAACGCGGCCGGATCGCCGCGCTCCTCGAGCTCGGAGCGGGGTTCCACCAGGAGCTCACGGGGCGAGAGAACGTCTACCTGAACGCGTCGTTCCTCGGCCTGTCGCGGCGGGACACCGATCGGGTCTACGACGACATCGTCCGGTTCGCGGAGCTCGGCGATTTCATGGAGATGCAGGTGAAGTTCTATTCCTCAGGGATGCTCGTGCGGTTGGGGTTCGCGGTCGCCGTCCACGTCGACCCGGAGATCCTGCTGATCGACGAGGTCCTGGCGGTGGGCGACGAGGCGTTCCAGAGCCGGTGCCTCGACCGCGTCCGCACGTTCCAGCGCGAAGGGCGCACCATCGTGCTCGTGACCCACGCGCTCGACCAGGTGCGGCAGCTCTGCGACCGCGCGGTGATGCTCGACCACGGGGTGGTCGCCACCATGGGCGACCCCCACGACGTTGTCCGCGCCATGCGCCTGACGATCTTGAGCCACGACCTCGAGTTCGCGCACGAGGAAGGGTCGAAGGAGGTCGAGATCTTGGCCGCGCAGCTCATCCGAGCCGACGATCCGCTCGACGGCGCGCTCCACCCGGGGGAGATGCTAACGCTCCAGGTGGACCTCAAGGCCAACGAGCCGGTGCTCGATCCGGTCGTGTCGTTCGCCTTCCACGATGCGGCGAACAACTTCATCTTCGGAAGCGATACCGTCCGTGCCGGCGTGGATCTCGGCGCGTTCGAGGGGAAGCGACGCCTGCGCTTCGCGATCGGTCCCGTGCCGTTCACGGGCGGGAAGTACTGGGTGACCGTCGGCGTCCATTCGCGCGACAACCAGCGCGTCTACCACCTCCAGGATCAGCGGTACTCGTTCGAGGTCCAGCAGCTCGAGGGACGTCGCGACCAGAGCTACATGCCGGTCCGGGTCGACGTGGAGGAGCTGTCGATCGAGCCCACCGGGCTCCCCGGGCCGCAGGACGGCGCGGTCGCAGCACAGGAACGCTCTCGCAAGGAAGGCGGTCGACGGATGCTGATCGGTCTGATCCTGTTCTCGGTGACGCTGGCTGCCGTCGCCCAGATCACTTTGAAGTCCGGCGTGGACCGGGTCACCGATGCCCAGGGCGGCGAGCTTCGGTTCGGGGCCGAGGGCTTCAAGGGTCTCGCCGCCTCGCCGATGGTGTGGGCCGGCCTGGCCCTGTTCGCGATCTCCGCGGTGGCATGGCTGTTCGCCCTGTCGAAGGCGTCGCTGTCGTTCGCGTACCCGTTCGCGGCGCTCGGCTATGTCCTGATCGTGGCGTTCTCGGCGCTCGTGCTGCACGAGACCGTCCCCGTGCTCCGGTGGGTGGGTGTCGTGTTCATCGTGATCGGGATCGTCCTCGTGGCGCAGACGCCGCACGCCTGAGGGGGATCCGATGAAGGCCGTCATCCTGGTCGGTGGCGAGGGGACGCGGATGCGTCCGCTCACCGAGACCACCCCGAAGCCGTTGCTCCCGCTCGTGGACCGGCCCGGGTTGGACCACGTGCTCGATCACCTCGAACGCCACGGCGTGCACGAGGTCGTCCTGTCGTCGCCCTACCTGGAGGCGACGTTCCATCCCTTCATCGAGTCACGCGCCGGCGACCCCGCGATCACCTGGATCGTCGAGGAGCAGCCGCTCGGAACGGGTGGGGCGATCGTGCACGCGCTCGCGGCGTTGGGGCCCGAGCCGTTCTTCGCGCTGAACGGGGACATCCTGACCGACCTCGACCTGACGGCGATGGCCGCGTTCCACCGGGAGCGATCCGCAGCCGTCACCATCGCGCTCCACCACGTCGACGATGCGCGTGCGTTCGGCCTGGTGGAGACCGACGAGCGCGCCCGTGTCCTCGCGTTCCGCGAGAAGCCGGCCGACCCCGTCCCGGGCGAGGTCAACGCGGGCACGTACCTGATCGATCCGGCTGTTCTCGGCGCATGGACCTCGGACCGTCAGATCTCGATCGAGCGCGAGATCTTCCCGCAGGTGATCGCCGACGGCCACGCTGTGGTGGGCTTCCCCGCACCTGCGTACTGGATGGATCTCGGCACGCCCGAGAAGTACCTGCAGGCCCACTTCGATCTCCTGGAGGGCAAGGTCCGCGGGGTCGGGTACACCGCGCCCTGGATCGCTCCCGACGCCGACGTGGAGGTGCGCGCGCACCTCGGGCGGTGGGTCGCCGTGGGTCCGGGGGCGCGCGTGGCGGCCGACGCCCAGGTCGACGACAGCGTCCTGCTCCCCGGGTCCTCCGTCGGCGACGCCGCCCGCGTCCTGCGCTCGATCCTCGGCCCCGGCGCCCACGTCGGCGCTCGGGCGACCGTCGTGGACTGCGTGCTGGGCGCCGGGGCCGCGGTCCCCGACGGCATCCGCCTGGAGGATGCGAAGGTCCCCACCGACACCACCGCCGGGGCGAGCTGACCGCCGGCTCGGCGGTGGCGGGGGAGCGGATCCTTGATCGGCAGGCGCCGAGAACCGATGTGCTAGGTTGCCGGCTCCGTCCGGGCCGGGGGATGAGAGCACACCCCATGCGTCGTCGAGCCATCTTCGCTGTCTGCGCCACACTCGTGGTGTCCTCCCTCGTGCCCGGTCCCGGTGGAGGTGCGAGCGCGGCCACCACGTTCAGGTTCTTCGGCTCCGGCTACGGTCACGGGCTCGGGATGTCGCAGTGGGGCGCGTACGGGCTCGCCCAGATGGGGTGGCGCGACGCGCGGATCCTCGAGCACTTCTACCGCGGAGCCTCGGTGCGGCGGAACCAGCCGATGCCCCCGAGGATCCGGGTGGAGCTCACCTCGAGCCGGTCGGTCATGCACCTCACGGCCCAAGGCGGACGCGTGCGGATATGGGAGGGCAAGGCCCGGGAGGGTCAGCTGGTCGGCACCATCCGCGGTGGCGAGACCTGGACCGTGGCCGCCAAACGCCGCGTCTACGCGGTCCGCGATGCCGATGGCGAGCAAGCCGGCGGGCAGCGATGGGGAAGTCCGACCGTGCCCCTCATCCTGACGTACGCCGACACAGGTGCGCGCGTCAAGATCCAGGAAGCGGAGGGGCGGACGTACGGCAGGGGCACGGTCGAATTCAACCTGTACCACTGCGGGGGCGGTCCATGCCTGGAGCGTGCGATCGCCCGTCTCAGCATCGATCAGTACCTGTACGGGTTGGGCGAGGTGCCGTCCTCGTGGCCCATGCAGTCGCTCCGTGCCCAAGCGATCGCCGCCCGGACGTACGCGGTGTTCGGGATGCGACGCTCGGGTCTGCGCCCCAGCTGCAACTGCCACATCGGGGACACGGCGAACGATCAGGTCTACGTGGGCTACTCGAAGGAGAGCGGCATCGACGGGGATCGGTGGGTCGCCGCGGTGGATGGCACCGAGGGCGACGTCGTCATGTACCAGGGGGGCGTGATCCAAGCCTTCTACGCCGCCAGCGACGGCGGTCACTCGGAGAACGTCGAAGACGTCTGGCACGGAGGGAACCCCGCGTATGCCATCCGGTGGCTGTCAGGCGTCTGCGACCCCGGTGAGTCGACCACGGCCAACCCGTGGACCGATTGGTCGCGGTCCTTCAGCGCCTCGTCGGTCACGTCGCGCCTGTCCCCCTACACGGGCGGGATCGGGACCATCCGGTCGTTCACAGACGTCGAGCGTGGCGTCTCGGGTCGGATCATCACGGCGGTCGCGAACGGAAGCTCCGGCGATGCCTCCGTCACCGGGAGCGAGCTCCGGGCAGCGCTCGGACTCCCCGACGGGAGGGTATGGATCAACTCCGACCGGAACATCGTGGGCGAGATCCGGGAGCGCTACGACGGTCTCATGTGCAGGCCGGGATTGCCGGCATCGCGCCAGCGAGCGGTCCCCGGCGGCGAGCAGCAGTTCTTCGATGACGGCGGGCTCTACCTCAACGACGGCGAGGACATCACGGTCTGGCTCCGCGGGGTGGTCGACGCCGAGTACCGGCGCCTCGACGCCGCGCTGGGCGTGCTCGGCCTTCCGCTCGGCGGCGCGCGAGCCATGGGGAGGGAACGCGCCCTCTGCGCGGGGTGCAAGCGCGTCGACTTCGAGAGCGGACGGATCTACGTGAAGCCTGGTCTCGGTGCCAAGGCCCTCTGGGGCGACGTGCTCACGACCTACCTCGACAACGGCGGCCCGGGTGGAGCGCTGGGGTTCCCTCGCACATCGGTGAAGCCGACCGCGCAAGGCGGCGTCAAGGCGCGGTTCGAATTCGGTCGGATCGTGTGTCAGCCGGCTCTGGCCTGCGCCGTCACCTTGGACTGATCCCGAGGATCAGCAGCCGTCCCCGTTGCCACCTTCCGGGGCGTTCGACGTGCACGCGAACGAGTCCACGAACCCCTGCATGAGGATGACCGCCTGGTCTGCGGTGACGGTCGCCGGACAGGTCAAGAGCTTGTTCCACGCTGTGAGCGCGAGTCCCGTGCCGTCCGGGAGCTCCGCGTGAGGGATCAGATAGGTCGCGGGGTTGTCGTTCGCGACGGGTGTGAGCGCATCGATCACGTCCTGGGACACCCCCCCGTCGCCGGGTGCCCGGTAGTAGGCGATGACGGAGCCATGTTCGAGGGTGTGGACGGCCTGGGTCTCCTGGACCGGCGCATCGAGCACGCGTGGGGTCCCCGGCAGCGGCGACGGGTCGTGGTAGCCCGAGGTCGCCGGCAGCTCCGGGTACTCGTACGACTGACCCGCCTCGAGGTGGAGCCCCCCGGGTGCGTCGGTCGCCGGAGAGGTGAGCTCGGAGCAGCCGGCGGTGGCCGCTGTGTCGACGACGTCCTGGGCGAGCGCCGATGGCGCCGCCACGCGGGTGAGGAACAGGAACACGCCGATGCCGACCAGGCCGGCGCCCGCGAAGATCCCCGCGCGGCGCAGCGTGGCCTTCCGCGTCTGTTTGCGTCGCAGAGCCTCCCGGGCGGCGCGGGCCTCGTCCTTCCGTTCACGACGAGCCGCGTTCGCTCCACCCTTGGGAGCCGCCCCCACGTCGCTGGCCGGGCGTGCGGGCCGACGCCGACGCTTCTTCGAGGCCATCATCCGGAGCCGGTGCTGGCCGCCTGGAGCTCCGCCGGCAGTTGATCCTCGGTTCCGAAGGTGACGGCGATCGTCGTCTGGTCATCGAGCGGGATGTTCCGCGGGTCGCCGGCGAACCCCTCGCCGTCCACGAAGACCCGCAGCGCCGCGTCACCCTCGGTGCAGGAGCCGCCGAGGCACTCGGAGGTGAACCGCACGCCCCAGACGTCGAAGAACTCGCCGAGCGTCCCGACGAAGTCGGCCTCGTCGGCCTCGACGTGGACGACCCCGGTGTCGTCGTGCGTGTGCAGGGGCGCGAACACGCCGGTCGCTTCGTCGATCCCGACGTTGGCGGGCACGGTGATCGGTTGTCCATCCACGACGATCGTGAGCTGGGCGTGCTTGTGGTTCACGACCTCACTGAGACCCGGAAGGTCGAGCCGGTCCAGTCGCCCCCCCAGCTCGTCCACGTTGTTCGACCAGGGCCCAACCGTCGTGAGCATGCCCGGCAAGGGCCCGCTGTTGGCTCGCATCGGCACCACCACGAACAGCAGCAGGGCGAGCAACCCGGTGACACCCACCGCGATCAGGATCGTCGCCGTCCGGGTGCGATGCTTCGAGGCCATCCGCCGCTGGATCTCCTCGCGCTCCAGCCTCGCCTGCTCCTTGCGTTCCGCCTTCGTCGGTCGATGGTCAGGGCCGGCGCTCGGCCGGCCGTCGCCGCGGCTCTTCGTCGACACGGTGGTGCTCCTCGTCCGGGGTGGGAACCACCAGGGTATCCGACGGATCCGCGTGCGTCGGGGATGGCCATCCGATGGATTGCAACCGGCCCCCGAGGTTCCTATCCTCGCGGGTGCCTTCCCCGTTCACCTGCCGGCGGCCCGAGCCGGCCTGCTGGAAGGGGTGGTGCTGTGGCACGAACCGAGTCGAGCAGCGTCGTGCAGGTGCCCGAATCCCCGCCGAGCTCGCTGGATCGGTACTTCAAGATCTCCGAGCGAGGCTCGAGCGTGCGGACGGAGATCCTGGCCGGCCTCACCACCTGGCTCACGATGGCCTACATCCTGTTCCTGAACCCGGCCATCCTGGGCGCGGTGACCGACAACGAGGGCACCACCCTCGGGTTCGCGCAGGTCCTCACCGTCACGGCGCTCGCCGCCGGTGTGATGACCCTGGCGATGGAGATCGCCGGCAAGGTTCCGTTCGCGATCGCCGCCGGACTCGGCCTGAACGCGTTCGTCGCGTTCACGCTCGTCGGCTCGTTGGGGCTCACCTGGCCAGCCGCGATGGGCGTCATCGTGATCGAGGGCATCGTCATCTCGCTCCTGGTCCTCACGGGGCTGCGGCAGATGATCATGGACGCGATCCCGATGGACCTGAAGCTCGCGATCGGCATCGGGATCGGCTTGTTCTTGGCGATCATCGGGTTCGTGAACGGCGGGGTCGTCGTCGCGGGCACCGGCACGGTCGTGACGATCACGCCGGATCTGACGACGCTGCGGATCCTCGTCTTCCTCGTCACCCTGGCGCTCACCGCTGCCCTGGTGGCGCGCAACGTGCGCGGCGCGATCCTGATCGGCATCGCGTTCGGCACCCTCGTCGCCATGGTCCTCAACATCGGCTGGGGGAACGAGCACATCTGGGACGCCGTCGCGCCGGGGATCGCGCAGTTCCCCAGCGACATCGTCGCCTCGCCGGACTTCGCCCTCGTAGGCAACTTCAACTTCGACGTGTTCGCCACGCTCAGCTTCTGGACGGCGATCGCGGCGATCATGTCGGTCATGCTGTCGGACTTCTTCGACACGATGGGCACCGCGGTCGGGCTGGGCAAGGAAGCAGGACTCCTCGACGAGAAGGGCCAGCTGCCCGGCATCAAGCGCGTGCTGCTGGTCGACGGGATCGCCGCCGCCGTGGGTGGTGCGACCTCCTCATCCTCGAACACGACGTACATCGAGTCGGGTGCCGGGATCGGCGACGGGGGCAGGACCGGCCTCACGTCGGTCGTCGTCGGCGTCTTGTTCCTGCTCGCGATGTTCTTCTCGCCGATCGCGGGGATCGTGCCGCCGGAGGCCACCGCGCCGGCGTTGATCATCGTCGGGTACTTCATGATGAAGAGCGTCGGCGACATCGACTGGCGCGATCCGGCGATGGGCATCCCGGCGTTGCTCACCATCACGCTGATGCCGTTCACGTATTCGATCACGAACGGCGTCGCCGCCGGATTCGTGTCCTACTCCTTGATCAAGCTGATGCAGGGCAAGGGACGTGAGGTCCACTTCCTCACCTACCTCGTGTCGATCCTGTTCGTCGGCTACTTCGTGCGGGGGCTGCTCGCCTAGCGAGCTCAGACCCACCGCACGAGATCGGCGAGGTCGACCGGAGGGCGGGGCCGTGAGGCCCCGCCCTCCGGCATCGGGCCACACGCCACGGTGCCGAGCGCGTGCCAGTCCTCGGCCATGCCGAGGACGGCCCGCGTCTCCTCCTGGCAGAACAACGTCGAGCTGATCCAGCACGAGGCGAGGTTCTGAGCGTGCAGCGCGAGGAGCAGGTTCTGGATCGCCGCGCCACCCGAGAGCAGGAACATCTCTCGTTCCGCGCCGGCTCGTTCGTCGTCCTCGTACGGGTGCGCGCCGCGGGGGCGCACGAAGGGCACGATCAGAGCAGGGGCGCGCCCGAGGACGTCGTCGCTTCGGGCGATACGTCGCTCGATCACGTCCTCCGGCGTGCCGTCCCCGCGGAGGTCGGCGCGCCAGGCCGCGGCGATCGCCGCCAGCAGGGCGCGCTTCGAGGGCGGCCGGTCGAGCACGACGAAGCGCCAGGGTCGCGTGTGGTGCGGTGCCGGCGCGGTGCAGGCCGCGCGGATGGCCTCTCCGATCGCGGATCGCGGGACCTCGCCGGGCCCGAACGCACGGATGGTCCTGCGGGCGTGGAGCGCTTGCAGCGGTGATTCCCGGAACAGATCCGTCCCGGGCGCGCGCACGAGATCATGCGCGCGCCCCGGCTCGCCGGGCGCCGTGACCCCGCGGACGAGCGCCGCGGGGACGCCGGCCGCTTTCCCCATGACCGTGCCCGCCGCGGCTGCTACCTGGTCGGCCACGGCCACCACGGTCGCTTCCAGCTCGCGGCCTGCGTGGTCGACCCCCCCGCGGAGGTCGAGCAGCGCCGGCATGCCCGCGACGCCGATCGCCACATCCACGAGCCCTTCCCGCCAGGGCCGTCCGAAGGTGTCGGTGATGATCACCGGCAGGAGGTCCACGCCCAGGAGGTCGCGGAGCGCGGCGCGGAGCGTCTCGGCCGACCCGTCGGGGTCCTCGGGGAGCAGGGCGGCGAACCCCGCGGCCACGTTCGACACGTCGACGCCGGCGTTCGCGCACACGAAGCCATGGCGTGTTTCGGCGATCACGAGGTCGTCGCGACGAGCGACCACCCGAGCCGTCTCCCGCTCGATCCATCGGTCACGCTCCGCGTCCGGCACGAGCCTGCCCTCGGCCTTCGACACGATCTTCTGGGTCACCACGACCACGTCCCCGTCCGCGGCGCCCAGATCGCGGAGCCCATCGGCGAGGATCCCCGCCAGGTCGTCGCCGGTCGTCACCTCGGGGAGCCCCTCGACGGGGAAGATCTGAACCGTCACGCGGTGACGCCCACCAGCTCGAGGGCCGCGCGCGCGACGAGCTCCGCGCGTCCGTCGTCGAGCATGATCGTGTCGGTCACGGCGACGCGGAGCCCGGTTGCTTGGATCCGGGGGGCGAGCGCCCGATCCCGCTCGTCGATCACCCAGGCCGACAGCACGTCGTGGTAGTGCTCGGCGACGCCGGCGGCCGTGACCTCGATCCCGGCCGCCGGCATCAGCTTGTCGGCCATCCCTGAGACGGGACCGCCGGCGACGATCCCGCTCACCCCCACCGTCCGCTCGCGGCGTGCAGCGACGGCGTCACGGATCCCCGGCACCGCGAGGATCGGCCCGATCGAGACGACGGGGTTCGAAGGACAGAACACGACGACATCGGCCGCACCGATCGCGTCGAGCACACCGGGCGCCGGCGCGGCCGCCGCAGCCCCTTCGTAGCGCACCGCCTTCACCGGATCCGCGGCTCGCCGCTTGACCCAGTACTCCTGGAAGTGGAGATCCAACGGGGCCCCGGTCTCGTGGTCGACGCACTCGATCCTCGTCTCGAGGCGGTCGTCCGAAGCCGGCACGAGGGCAGCGGCGATGCCGAACCGCCGGGTGATCTTGGCGGTGACCTCCGAGAGCGGTATCCCGGCGCCCAGGAGCGCGGTCCGGTACAGGTGCGTGGCGAGGTCCAGATCGCCGAGGCCGAACCACGCATCCTCGGCGCCGAGGGCGCGCAGCTCGTCGGTGGCGCGGAAGGTCTCGTCGCGGCGGCCCCACCCGCGCTCCCGGTCGAAGATGTCGCCGAGCCAGTACGTGACCGAATCCGGATCGGGCGACACGTGGAGCCCGTGGATGACGACGTCGTCGGCGACGTTCACGATGACGGTCAGACCCTGCGGCGGGATGCACCGCACCAGGCCCCGGAGGAACTTGCCGGCTCCGATCCCGCCCGCGAGCGCGACGACGTGCATGACGGGTAAGGGTAGTAGGCTCGCGCGCGATGGCCGATGGGACCGCCGCGCGCCTCAGCCGGGCCCTGGTCCGCGCGGAGCGAGGGAAGGCGTTGTCCCTCGACGAGGCCGAAGCGTTGTTCACGGCCCGCGGCCCCGATCTCCACGAGCTGATGGCCCTGGCGGCACGGCTCCGCGACCTCGGCTGGCCCGAGGCGATCACCTACTCCCGCAAGGTCTTCATCCCGTTGACGATGCTCTGTCGCGACCACTGCCACTACTGCACCTTCGCGAAGCCGCCCGCGCGGCTCGGGTCCCCGTTCCTCACACCCGAGGAGGTCGTCGCGATCGCCGAGGCAGGCCGCCGGGCGGGTTGCAAGGAAGCGCTCTTCACCTTGGGCGACCGTCCAGAGGACCGGTACGACGTCGCTCGCGAGTGGCTGGGGGAGCGCGGGTACGGCTCGACCCTCGACTACGTGCGCGCCATGGCCATCCAGGTGGTCGAGTCCACCGGGCTCCTGCCGCACCTGAATCCGGGGATCATGTCGTACGAGGAGCTCGCGCGGCTCAAGCACGTGAGCGCCTCCATGGGCCTCATGCTCGAGACGTCGTCGGAGCGCCTCTCGGAACGGGGCGGGCCGCACTTCGGTTCCCCGGACAAGGTTCCGTCGGTCCGTTTGCGCACGATCGAGGACGCCGGAAGGCTCGGCGTCCCCTTCACCACCGGCATCCTGGTGGGCATCGGCGAGACCGAGCGTGAGCGCGCGGGTTCGGTGATGGCCATCCGCGAGCTCCACCGTCGGTACGGGCACGTCCAGGAGGTGATCGTCCAGAACTTCCGGGCGAAGCCCCGCACCGCCATGCAGGGGACACCGGAACCTGGGGAGGAGACGTTCCTCGCCGCCGCCGCGGCGACGCGGATCCTGCTCGGACCGCATGTGAGCGTGCAAGCACCCCCCAACCTCTCCGACGAGTCGCAACGGGGGCGGCTGCTGGATGCGGGGATCAACGATTGGGGAGGTGTCTCGCCGATCACGCCGGATCACGTGAACCCCGAGCGGCCGTGGCCGCAGGTGGCGGCGCTCGCAGCGACAACGGCCTCTCGCGGCAAGGTCCTGCGCGAGCGCCTCGCGATCTACCCGCGATACGCCGCCGCCCCCGAGACCTGGGTGGCGGCGAAGATGCGAGCTCCCGTCCAGGCGCTCCTCGGCGATGACGGGTTGGCCGTCGAAGGCATGCAACCGTCGCCGATCCCGTGGCAGGATCCCGATGTGCGATGGCGGCCCCGCACGATCGCCCTCACCTTCGCGAAGGAAGCTGGCGCAGGGCTCCGCCCCGACGCCGACCGCGTCTACGGGTCGTTCGAGATCGCCGACAACCAGGTCACGCGAGCGTGGTACGCCGCGCCGCCCGAGCCCGAGCGACTCGACGCCGAGATCCGCTCCGCGCTCGTGACCGCGGAGGCCGGACGATCGATCACCGACGCGCAGGCGTTGGCCCTGTTCCGGGCCGAGGGCCCGGCACTGGATGTGCTCTGCCGCGTGGCCGACGATCTCCGGGCCGACAGTGTCGGCCCGGAGATGACCTACGTGATCAACCGCAACATCAACTTCACCAACGTGTGCTACGTCGGCTGCCGGTTCTGCGCCTTCGCCCAGCGTGAGGTCGATCCGGAGTCCTACACGTTGACGCTCGGGGAGGTGGCCGACCGGGCCGAGGAGGCATGGGATCGGGGCGCGACGGAGGTCTGCATGCAGGGCGGGATCCATCCCGACCTCCCCGGCTCCTTCTACTTCGACCTGCTCGACGCCGTGAAGGCCAGGGTCCCCGGGATCCACATCCACGCCTTCAGTCCCATGGAGATCATGAACGGCGCGACGAAGCTCGGCATCTCGTTCCGGGAGTTCCTGCAGGAAGCGCGGGCTCGCGGCCTGGGCACGATCCCCGGCACCGCTGCGGAGATCCTCGACGACGAGGTCCGGTGGACGCTCACGAAGGGCAAGCTCCCGGCCGACACGTGGGAGGAGATCGTGCGGACGGCCCATGGCCTTGGCATCCGGAGCTCGAGCACCATCATGTTCGGGCATGTCGACGCGCCGCCGCATCGCGTGGCGCACCTGCGGAGGCTCGCCGCCATCCAGCACGAGACCGGTGGCTTCACCGAATTCGTGCCCCTGCCGTTCGTCTATCGGAATGCGCCGATCTACCTCGCCGGCAAAGCGCGGCCGGGACCAACACCCGAGGACAGCATCCGCATGCACGCGGTCGCGCGCGTCATGCTCGACCGAGTTATCCCCAACCTCCAGGTGTCCTGGGTCAAGCTCGGCGTGGACGCGTGCCAGCGGATCCTCACCGCGGGCGCCAACGATTTCGGCGGCACCCTGATGGAGGAAACGATCAGCCGGATGGCCGGTTCGGAGTGGGGGATCGAGATGACGCCGGACGGTTTCGACGATGCGATCCGCGCCATCGGAAGGATCCCGGCGATCAGAACCACCACGTATGAACGGGTGATCCCGGCCGGGAACCGCCCTTCCGTCAGCTAGATTGACCGCTTCCGTCAACCACGTTGACCAGTGCTTTTCGTGCCTCGAACGCTTGCCACGGGCCATCTCGCGCGACACGATGGGGGTAGAGCGATGGGGGATGAGGCAGGGAACTTCTTCGGTGTGCCCCTTGTCACCGAGGGCGTTCTTCCCTCAGAATCACACGCGTGTGATTCGAAGGGGAGCGAGGAGTGCACCACTACATCCCTTGGCAAGAGCGAGCACGGTGTCGCGATCATGATCCGGAGATCTTCTTCCCCGAGAAGGGAGGTTCATCGAGGGAGGCGAAGCGGATCTGCAGCGAGTGCTCCGTTCGGATCGAATGCCTCAACTACGCCCTCCGCCGCGACGAGCGTTACGGCGTGTGGGGCGGCATGAGCGAACGAGAGCGGCGGCGCCTGAAGCGCATGGCGTCGTGAGACTCACCAGCGAAGGCATCTCGAAAGGGGGTTCCATGGCGGTTGCAAGGAAGTCCTCAGCCAAGAGGACCACACGCAGGCCTGCGGCGAAGAAGTCGGCGGCGAAGAAGTCGGTCGGTCGCAAGAAGACCGCGGCGCGGAAGACCGTGGCACGGAAGAAGACGGCCGCACGGAAGACCGTGGCACGGAAGAAGACGGCCGCACGGAAGACCGTGGCACGGAAGAAGACGGCCGCACGGAAGACCGTGGCACGGAAGAAGACGGCCGCACGGAAGAAGGTCGGTGCCGCACGGAAGACCGCGGCTCGCAAGAAGACCGCGGCGCGGAAGACCGTGGCACGGAAGAAGACGGCCGCCCGGAAGAAGGTCGGTGCCGCACGGAAGAAGACGGCGGCCCGCAAGCCCGCGGCCCGCAGGAAGCCCGCCGCTCGCAAGCCGGCTGCCCGCAAGAAGACGGCGGCGCGCAAGCCTGCAACGCGGAGGAAGACGACCGCGCGTCGGTCCAGCGCGAAGAAGCGCTGATCCTTCGAACCGCACGTGATCGGGGGGCCTTCGAGGCCCCCCGTTCCGTGTCCGACACGACCCAGGTGCTAGGCTCCCCGCCGCGCTGGAAGCGCTTCGCATGACCGCAGCCCCCGCACCGACCACCGCCCCCGCACCCGAGCGCACGCCCTCGGTTCTCGTCGTCCTCGTCGTCAGGGACGCCGCCGGATGGCTGCGCGAAACGCTGCAGGCGCTCTCGTCACAGACGTACGAGCGGATGGGCATCGTGGCCGTCGACGACGGTTCTTCGGACGACTCGCACGATCTCTTGGTCCACGCGCTCGGCGCGGGGCGTGTGGTTCGTCACGAGGCGGGACTCGGTTCCGCACGTGCCTTCGACGGAGCCGTCCGACTTCCCGTCGCTGCGGAGGCCGACTTCGTCCTGCTGCTGCGCGACGATGTGGCGCTCGATCCCGAGGCGATCGAGCGACTCGTCGAAGCGACGCAGTTGGCGGGAGTCGAGCGTGTCGGCGTCGTGGGTGCCAAGGTGGTGGATTGGGAGCACCCGCGTGAGCTGCGTGACGTGGGTCGGTCCGCAGACCGTTTCGGCCACGCGTACACACCGCTGCAGGCCGGCGAGATCGACCAAGGGCAGTTCGATCGCGTCCTGGACGTGCTCACCGTGGACACCGGTGTGGTCCTCGTGGCTCGCGACGTTTGGCAACAGGTCGGTTTGTTCGACGAGCGACTCGGTGACGATCACGCCGATATCGACTTCGGCTGGAGAGCGCGGATCGCCGGATGGCGGGTCTTGATGACGCCCCTCGCCCGCGCCCGGCAGCGCACCGAGGCAAACAGCGGCGAGGAGGAAACCGGCAAGAGTCGGCGCTACGAGGAGGATCGAGCGGCGCTCGCCTCCGTTCTGAAGAACTACGGCTGGGCGTCCCTCCTGTGGGTCCTCCCGCTGGACGCGGCCCTCTCGCTGATCCGCCTCATCTTCCTCACCCTGTCTCGCCGCTTCGAGGAGGCCTACGACCTCCTCTCGGCCATCGGGTGGAACATCGCGCACCTGCCCAGCACGCTCCGCCGCCGCCGCCGCGTCCAGAAGGCTCGACAGGTCAAAGATCGAGCGCTCCGACGGTTCCACGAATCTGCCGGGCTGCGGATTCCTCGGTGGTTCCAGACCGCCGAGCGCATCCTGGAGGAGCAGCGTGACCTGAGCGAGGAGGAAGAGGCTTCCGCCCGGCTCCGGCTGCGGCACCGCACCGCCTCGCTCCTATCGGCTCATCCGGTCCTGGTGGGGTCGTTCTTCGGAGCCATCGCCTGGGTGTTGATCGTCCGAGGATTGATCGGATCGTCCGCCCTCGTGGGTGGCGTGCTCCCTGCCTTCCCCTCCGCGCCGTCGGGATTCACGAGCGAGCTCGTCTCGGCGTTCCGGACCACCGGGTTGGGGGGAACCCTCGCCGCGAGTCCCGTCCTCGGCGCGCTCGCCGGCGCCTCCTGGCTGTCGATCGGCAGCACGGCGCTCGCGCAGAAGGTGATCCTCGCCGGCTCCTTGATCCTGGCTGCGGTCCTGTGCTACCGGGCGGCGGTCCGCCTCACGGGGCGTCCCGGCGCCTCCGTGGCCGCCGCAGCGGCGTATGTGTCCTCGGCGCTCGTCCTGTGGGCGTATTCGGAGGGACGGATCGCGCTCCTCGGTGTGGTGGTCGTGCTCCCTCCGATCGTGGAGCGGCTCGAGGCGGCGTTCTCGGGCTCGGATCCGTCCGACGGGAGGTGGCGTTTCGTTGCCGGTCTCGCCGTGACCATCGCGGTGGGTGTCGCGTTCGATCCCGGGACTCCTGCTCGCGGTCGCCCTCCTGCTCCTGATCGAGCTCGTGACCCGGAAGGGACGCGGTCGCGGACTCCTGCTCAACCTCGCGGCGATCGCGGGGGCCGCGATCCTCCTGTTCTCGTTCGTGCCCACCATCGCGACCGGCGAGGGAGCGGCGCTCCGGTCGCAGATCGGCACGACGGACCCGTGGCTGTTGCTGCGGCTCGCCCTCGGGGAGGCCCCCGGTGGATGGTGGGCGGCGCTGTTCCTCCCGCTCGCGGCCGTCCTCGGTCTGGCCCTCGCCGCTCCGTCGCTGCGCGGTCTCGCGATCCGAGCGGCCATCGCCGCCGTCGCCGGCATGGCCCTCTCCTGGCTCTCGGTCGCCGGCTACCTACCGGATGGACTCGCCGATGGACCGGTGTACGCGGCCGTGGCCGCGATCGCCGAGGCGCTCCTCGTCGCGGTGGGCATCGCGTCGGTGGCATCGGGCTTGGACCGGGAGGCGTTCGGGTTCCGGCAGATCGGCACCGGGGCGCTCACGATCGTCCTCGCCACCGGCCTGCTCTTCCAAGCGATCGCGTCAGCGACGGGTACCTGGGGTGTCGGCGGCGAGGATCGTTTCCCCGCCGCCTGGTTCCTGGTGGATTCGTCGGCCCCCGGGTCGTACCGCATCCTCTGGCTCGGCGCGGACGACGGCGCGCCGTTCCCGACGCCGGGTGGCGACCCGGAGGGCGTGGTCGAGGTCGGTGATGCCACGGTCGCCTACGGCATCACGGATCGGGGACGGAACCTCGGCGCTGGACCTGGGTCGGCCGCTCGTCGGTCGAGGTCAGGAGGCGCTCGAGAGAGCGCTCGTCGAGCTGCTCTCCGGCACCACGTCGCATGCCGGCGCCCTCCTGGCGCCCTTCGGGGTCCTCTTCGTCGTCGCCGGCTCGGACGCCCTGCCCGAGGCGACGCGGGTGGCGCTCGATCGACAGGTCGATCTCGACCACAAGCCCGCGACGGACCTCGTCATCTTCCACAATGCGGTGAACCTTCCCCCGGCCACCGTCCTGCAGGCGGATGCACAGACCGAGGCGATCGTGGCGTCGAGCGACCCGAGCGAGATCCAGCGCTACCGAACCGTCCCCGGATCGCCCCTCGCAGAGGTGGAGGGAGGCTGGCTCGGTCCCTCGGGCGGCGGCAACCTCGCCGTCATCTCCACCGAGTTCGATGGATCGTGGGAGCTCGAGGGGTCGGATCGAGCGGCCCCAGGTCTCGTTCGGTTGGGCGACCGACTTCCCGGTGGAAGGGCAGGCGAGCGTCCAGGTCATCTACGGGGCTCAGCTCCCTCGCACGATCGAGAGCTGGCTGCTCCTCGTCCTCTGGGCGGCGGCCCTGTGGATCACGCGGAAGCCGGTGCGGCGATGAAGCGAGGGCTCGGATCCCTGGCGATCGCTGGTTGCCGCGGTCGTGATCGCCGGCGGCATCGCCGCCGCCAACCTCGGCCCGGCAGCTCCCGGGACTGCGACGGGCACGGCGCGATCGGGAGTCTGGATCTGTCCCCACGGGGGAGGCAAGGGTTGGACGGGAACCGTCACCTTGGCGAACCCCGGCACCGGAACCCGTGGACGCGCGCGTCTCGGTCCTGGGTGAGGATCGACCGGAGGTGCTCGAGGACATCAGCGTCCCTGCGGGTGGCGAGATCCTGGTCGAGGTGCCGGCACGTGAGCCGGGTTCGGCTACCTACGTGGAGTACTTCGGCGGCTGGGTCGCCGCGGGTTGGGTCGTGCGTGCCCCGGATCCGATCGCCGGCATCGGGACCGAGCCGTGCCTGGCTTCGTCGGCCGCCACGTGGTTCGCGACGGGCGCGTCCTCGGAGCGGGGCACCCGCTCGTGGCTCGTGGTCACGAACCCACACGCGGAGGAGGCGGTCTTCGACATCGCGCTCTTCTCGTCGTCGCCACCTCTGCGGGACCGTGATCTGACCGGCATCGCGTTGCCGGGGCGTCGGAGCGCCGCCTACCGACTCGACACACGGGTGCTCGGGGAGCCGGCGGTGGGCGTCGAGGTGGATGCCAAGGTCGGGCGGCTCGGCGTCGCCATCGTCTCGGTCACCGACGGGGGCGGCGTCCGATCCATCACGGGCACCCCCGAGCCCGCCACCTCCTGGGTGCTCCCCACGGCTGGGAGCTCGGGTCAGTCGACCCTCGCGACGCTGGAACCGAATGACGACGAGGTCCTGACGTTCGCCACCTCCCTGTTGACCGACGACCCCGCGGAGGTGTCCGCCGGGTCGCTGGAGGTGCCCCAGAGCGGTGGTTCCGCCCTCGTGACCCCGATCGGCGCCACGGGGCCGTCGTCGCTCCAGGTGTCCGCGACGGAAGGTGGCCCGTTCGTGGCTGCGCTCCGATCCGAAGGGCGGACCGCCGACGACGCGGCGACCGGTGGCGCCGTGGCGCCGGCGAGGACGTGGGTCGTGCCGCCCACGGTCGCGAACGTCCCTTCACACCCAGGTCTCGTCGTGGTGAATGACGGCGTCGCCGACGTGGCCATCGAACTCACGCTGCTGCCTTCGGACGCCGAGGACACCGCGGACGCCCTCACCCTCCATGCCACCGTCCCGGCGGGTTCCGTGTACGCCGCGCCGGCAGCGTTCCTGCTGCAGAGCCCCCGCGCGTCCATCGTGGTCGCGGCCGACGATCCCGTGGTCGCTCTCGGCGCATCCACCTCGGGAGGGAAGGACGGCCTGTCGCTCTACGGGCTCGCGATGGGGGTCCCCGTACCCGCCTGGGCGCTCGCCGGCTGAGCGGCATCCCAGGCCGCCACGGGCAGCAGCGGTATCATCTGCGAACCTCTCCGGAGGTCCCATCTACCCCCATGGCCAAGGGTCGTCACGTCCGTCGTCGCAGGATGCGTGCCGCACTGATCGTTGCGGTCAGCGTCGGCGTGCTCCTCGTGCTGGCCGGGGGTGTCTCGCTCGCGGCCTATCGCTACGAGCAGGCTCGTGCCGACACGATCCTTCCGGGCGTCACGGTCGCTCAGGTGGACGTCGGCGGGATGACGCGTTCGGAAGCGCTCGTCGCCGTGACGGCGGAGGTCCGTTCTCACCTCGATCGCACGATCGTGATCACGGTCGGTGACGCCCGGTGGGAGATGACCGGGTTCGAGCTCGGCCGCCGTGCCGATGTCGCGTCGGCCGTGGACGCCGCACTCGCGGTCGGAGATTCGATGGGTCCGTTCGATCGGTTCTGGCACCGGTTCCACGGGGAGCCGGTGGGAGAGGCCCTCGCCGTCACGTACTCGACCCGGCCGCACCCGATCGAGCGGCTCGTGGCCACGATCGCGAGGTCCGTGGCCGTGGAGCCGACGGCGGCACGCATGGACCTCGATCGAGCCGCCACGGACCTCCGCTTCGTGAAGGCGCGAGCGGGTGTGAAGCTCGCCAAGCCTCACGCCACCGCCGCGATCGCGGCTGCGATCGAAGAGGGTCTCCCCACGGTCGACCTCCCGACGCGCTCGGTCGCGCCACGGAGGACAGCTGCGACGCTCGGCCCCACCATCGTCGTGTGGGTCGACCGGAACCAGCTGGAGCTCTACGACGGCTTCCACGTCGAGCGGCGGTACGCGGTTGCCACCGCGAAGCCCGGCTACGTCACCCCCACCGGGGTGTGGACGATCTGGGACAAGCGGGAGAACCCCACCTGGTACAACCCGGCGCTCGATTCGTGGGGCGCCGATCTCCCGGCCGTGGTCCCGGGTGGCCCCGGCAATCCCATGGGTACCCGAGCGATCTACATCGACGCGCCCGGCCTGATCAGGATCCACGGGACCACGGATCCGAGCTCGATCGGTCGCTACGCCTCGCATGGGTGCATCCGGATGCACAACGAAGATGTGGAGGATCTCTTCGAGCGGATCCCTGTCGGCGCCCACGTGATCGTGGTGGGACATCGGCCCGCGAACGCGAGCTACTGGGACACCCCCGGCGACGCGGACATCTGATCGCCTGAGTGCCCTGCGGGTGGTTGGAAATCACATCCGTGTGATCTAGCCTGCCGGCATGCGATCGTGCGCGAAGATGCGATGCGGCCACGAGCCGGTGGCCACCGTTTCGTTGAGCTACGCCGAGCGACAGGTCCGTGTCGATCATCTCCTCGAAGAACGCGATCCGAACCTGTTGGACCTGTGCCGTGACCACGTGAGCCGCATGACCCCGCCGGTCGGCTGGACGCTGCTCGATGTCCGGGAGCCGCGGGAGGCGCACCTCGAGGCTCGGCCGATCGCCGTCTGAGTCGGCCGGATGGCGTCCCCCATCGAGGTGTGTCGTAGGACGCGCGGGGGGTGGATCTGCACTCGGGGGGCAGAGACCAGGTTGATGGCAGGGTGCTATGGCCCCGCGGCGCTGCGTCGTCGAAACTCTGCGCATGCCTCACAACGACGGTTCCTGCCCCAACTGCCGCCAGGGTGATCTCATCGCGATCTCCATGAACGTGAGCGAGCGCGACCTCACCTTCTCCACCTGCCACCTCTGCGAAGCGAAGTGGTGGTTCCGTGATGGTGAGCTCGTCCCGCTCTCCTCGGTGCTCGATCTGGTCGTGCAGAAATAGCTGTCCGGCGATAGGTCCCGCACCGATCGTCCGTGCAGACGGACGCCTCCAGCGCCGCTCCCCCCGGCCGGCCGCCCATCCTGCTCCGGTAGGATGGCGGCTCCGTGCCGACCTCTGATCTCGACGCGCTCTTCAAGGCCTACGACGTCCGTGGTGTGGTCCCCGATCAGCTCGATGGCGAGCTCGTACGGCTGATCGGTGCGGCGTTCGCAGACTGGGCCCATGCACCTCAGGTGGTGCTCGGGCGCGACTGTCGGCTCTCCTCACCCGAGCTCGCCGCCGCGTTCTCCGACGGTGCCACCTCGCGAGGTGTGGACATCGTCGATCTCGGCTTGGCATCCACGGACCTGCTCTACTTCGCGTCCGGGCGGCTCGATCTCCCGGGCGTCATGCTCACGGCGAGTCACAACCCGAAGCAGTACAACGGGCTGAAGTTCTGTCTGCCCGGCGCCAAGCCCGTTGGTGAGGACACCGGGCTCGTGGAGATCCGCGCGATCGTCGAGCAGGGCGAGCGGCCGCCGGTGGCCGCTCCCGGTGCGGTGGAGGCCCGCGACATGCTCGACGAGTACGTCGAGCATGTGCTCTCGTTCGTGGACGCCTCCTCGGTGCGCCCGCTCTCGGTCGCGGCCGATACCGCCAACGGCATGGGGGGACTCGTCGTTCCCGCGGTGTTCGAACGGTTGCCCGTCAAGCTCACGCATCTCTATCCAGAGTTGGACGGGACGTTCCCGAACCACCCGGCCGATCCGCTCGATCCGGAGAACCAGAAGGATCTCAAGGCCGCGGTGAGGGATGTTGGCGCCGATATCGGTCTCGCGTTCGACGGCGACGCGGACCGGGTCTTCCTCATCGACGAGCTGGCGGAGGATGTGAGTGGTTCGCTCCTCACGGCGCTCGTGGCCGCGGCCATGTTGCAGCGCGAACCCGGGGCGAAGATCGTTCACAACCTGATCTGCTCGTGGATCGTCCCGGAGACGATCCGCGCCCATGGAGGCGTGCCCGTTCGCACACGGGTCGGGCACTCGTTCATCAAGCAGGTCATGGCCGAGACCGGAGCCATCTTCGGCGGAGAACACTCGGGGCACTACTACTTCCGGGAGAACTACCGGGCGGACTCTGGACTCATCGCGGCGGTCGTGGTCCTCGGCGAGCTCTCGGCCGCGGAGGTGCCGCTGTCCGCGCTGCTGGCTCCCTACCGGAAGTACGCGGATTCGGGGGAGATCAACTCGCGGGTGGATGACCCCCTGGCCACGATCGAGGAGATCGCGGCGGCGTTGAACGACGGGCGTCAAGACCGTCTCGACGGGCTGACGGTGGAGTACGACGATTGGTGGTGCAACGTCCGACCCTCGAACACCGAGCCGTTCCTGCGGTTGAACGTCGAGGCACGGACACCCGAGCTCCTGGCGCAGGAGACGGCGAGGATGCTCGAACTGATCAGAGGAGGACCCGCGTGACCGTGGACGCCGAGCTGCTGAGGATCCTGGTGTGCCCCAATGACCGCGGTGAGATCGACTACCACGAGGATCAGCAGGTCATCGTCTGCCGGACCTGCGGATACCGCTACCCCGTCCGCGACGGCATCCCCGTGATGCTGATCGACGAAGCTGAGAAGCCGGCGGCCCCGGGAGCCGGCAAGAAGTGATCGATCTCGATGACGGGGCCGCCCTCCGGGCGGTCGACGCCTCAGACATGCTGGGAGCCGTCGGCGCCCTCCCGACCCACGTCCTCGTGTCCTACGAAGCGGGCCGCGGCGTGGACCGACCCCCGGATCTCGAAGGGATCGACCTCGGTCGTCTTCTGCGGCATGGGTGGGTCGGCGGTGGCGGGGGATGTGCTGCGGCAGGCCTTCCGTGAACGCCTCACCGTGCCGGTCGACGTGAACCGCTCGCCGCTCCTCCCGGCTCACGCGGGGCCGCACACGCTGGTGATCGTGTCCTCGTACTCGGGCGACACCTCGGAGACGTTGGCGGCCTTCCGGGAGGCGGTGGAGCGCGGGTGTCGCATCCTCGCGATCACGGGGGGAGGCACCCTCGGCGAGACGTGCGCCGCGCGAGGCCTGTCCACGGTTCCCGTCCCACCCGGCTTCCAACCGCGGGCCGCACTCGGACATCTCACGTTCGCCATGCTGGGCGCGCTCGAGACCGCCGGACTGCTCCCGCGGCTCGCGGCCGAGGTGTCGGAGGCCGGCGGAGCCACCGACGCCCTCGCGGGGCAGCTGGGTCCCGACGTCTCGACATCGGAGAACCTCGCCAAGCAGGTCGCCGTGTGGCTGCGAGACCGTGTTCCGGTCATCTGGGGCGCCGAGGGCATCGGCGCGTTGGCTGCCATGCGGTGGAAGACGCAGATGAACGAGAACGGCAAGGTCCCCGCCTGGCACTCGGCCATGTCCGAGCTCGATCACAACGAGGTCGTGGGATGGGTCGAGCCGTACGGACGAACGTGCGCCGTGGTGGCGCTCCGTCACGACGGCGAGCATGAGGAGCTGGCGGCTCGGTTCGCGCTCTCCGCCGACATCGTGCGCGATGCCGGTCTCGAGGTCCGCGAGATCGAGGTCACGGGTCGTGGCTCGCTCGCGACCCTCCTGTCGCTCATCACGATCGGTGACTTCGCCAGCTGCTACGTGGGGCTCCGCCGGGGGATCGACCCGACGCCGGTCGACGCGATCGTGCGGCTGAAGGCCGCACTGGCGAGCCCGTGAGCACGGGCGTTCCCGGTCCCGGCGACGACCTGGCCGTCCGCGGAGCCGGCGTGGTGCGCGCGGCCACGGACCTGGTCCCGACGGTCGGGGTCGTTCTCGGCTCTGGTCTCGGCCCCGCTCTGGGGGACGGACTCGTCGAGGAGGCTTCCTTCGCGTTCACGGATCTGCCGGGGTTCCCGCCTCCGGGTGTGCCCGGACATGCCGGCAGGCTGATCGTCGGCCGACTCGCGGGCGTACCGGTCGTGGCGTTCAGCGGGCGTGTCCATTTCTACGAAGGTCACGGGATGGACGTTCCGGCCTTGCTGCCGCGGTTGGCCTTCGAGCTGGGTGCTCGCACCATGGTGCTCACGGCTGCCGTGGGAGGGCTCGAGCCCGGGCGATCAGCCGGAACCATCGTGGTCCTGCGCGACCACCTGAACATGATGGGGGTGGCGCCCCTGCGGGGATGGCGGTATCCGGACGGGATGCCCGCCTTCGTGAACACCCAGGAGATCTACGATGCCGAGCTCCACCGACTCGCGCTCCGTTCGGCGGACGAGCTCGGGATCCGGGCGGTGCGGGGCGTGTACGCCGCCATGAGTGGTCCGGCGTTCGAGACCCCGACCGAGGTCGCCATGTTGCAGACGCTCGGGGCCACGGTGGTCGGGATGTCGATGGTGCCCGAGGCCCTGCCCGCCCACGCCCTGGGCATGCGCGTCCTCGGTCTGTGTAGCCTGACGAACGCCTTCGGCGAACACGTGACGCACGAGGAGGTGATCCGGGTCTCCAACGACACCGCGATCGCCGTCGGGAGGCTCCTCGTGGATCTGTTCCCTCGCCTCCCGACCGACGGACCGTGAAGGAGCCGAACAGAGATGCCGCACATCAAAGACCCCACCCTCGCCCCCTTCGGCCGTGAGCGGATCGAGTGGGCGGCCGGGGAGATGCAGGTCCTCGCCCAGATCCGGGAGCGGTTCGAGAAGGAGCGTCCCCTCGAGGGCATCCGGATCGCCGGGTGCCTGCACGTGACCACCGAGACGGCGAACCTCATGGAGACGCTGGCGGCGGGTGGCGCCCAGGTCCTGCTCGCGGCGTCCAACCCCCTCTCCACCCAGGATGACGTCGCGGCGTCGTTGACCGAGCAGAGTGGGGTCGAGACCTTCGCGATCAAGGGGGAGGACAACGACACGTACTACAAGCACCTGAACGCGGTCCTCGACGTCCAGCCCCAGATCACCATGGACGACGGTGCCGACCTCGTGAACGTGCTCCACACGCAGCGGGCCGATCAGGTGAGCCATGTGCTCGGCGGAACCGAAGAGACGACGACCGGGGTCATCCGTCTGCGCGCCATGGCGGGTGACGGCGCCCTCGCATACCCGATCGTCAGCGTGAACGACGCCGACACGAAGCACCTCTTCGACAACCGTTTCGGAACCGGCCAGTCGACGATCGACGCGATCATGCGGTCCACCAACCGTCTGCTCGCGGGCCGGACCGTCGTCGTGTGCGGCTACGGCATGTGCGGCCGGGGTGTGTCGTCACGCGCCAAAGGCATGGGTGCGCACGTCATCGTCACCGAGGTGGATCCCACGGCTGCGCTCGAGGCGGTGATGGAGGGGTTCCGCGTGATGCCGCTCCGCGACGCGGCCAGGATCGGCGACCTGTTCATCACCGTGACCGGGGACACCACCGTGATCGGACGCGAGCACATGGAGCTGATGAAGGACGGCACCATCCTGGCGAACAGCGGGCACTTCGACGTGGAGATCGACAAGGGGGCGCTCCGCGAGCTCGCCACCGGTGGCGTGCGCCGGATCCGTGAGTTCGTCGATGAGTACACGCTGGCCGACGGCCGGAAGCTCAACCTCCTGGGCGAGGGCCGTCTCGTGAACCTCGCCGCCGCGGAAGGCCATCCGGCCGCCGTGATGGACATGTCGTTCGCGAACCAGGCGCTCTGCGTCGAGTGGATCGTGAAGAACCATGCGACCTTGGAGAAGCGCGTGTACCCGGTTCCGGAAGAGATCGATCGGGAGGTGGCCAGGCTGAAGCTCCGGGCCATGGGGGTCGAGATCGACACCCTCACCGAGGCGCAGGATCGCTACCTGCACTCCTGGGAGCAGGGCACGTGACGTTCGGCACTCCCCGTTCGGTGGGGTGGGCGTAGGGGCGCGCCGTGGCCGATCCGGTGGCGTTCCGGGCCGTCTTCGAGCGGTTCCCCGCGAGCATCAAGGGCGCGTTCGTCCTGCGTGGCGCCGACGGCATGCCGCACCAGGTCCGGATCGACAGCGCCACCTTGGCCGAGTGCGCCGGGCGCGCGGTCGAGCCGGTGCCGATCACGGCCGCCGTCATCGAGGTCGCGCCCACGCTCGACACCTTCGTTCCCTTCGAGGTGCCCACCATGGAGCTGGGTCCGGGGTGGTACCAGCTCACGTGCGACGTGCAGATCGACGGCGTCCCCGAAGTGATCCGGCCAGGGTCGAGGTTCGTGGTGGCGTGGCCGCGGTCGACCGTGCGCAGGGGCTCGGTGCGGTTGGACGAGAAGGCCGGCGAGGTCCTGCTCATCTCCTTGGACTGCATGGGTGACAGCGTGCGCATCGCGTACGGAGCTGGCTCGCCACCGGCCGTGAAGCTGTCGGTGGATGGCGGGCCACATCCTGTCCTCGACGTGGAGCACGACGGAGACCTGGGAGCGGGCCGCATCGTGGGCTACCCCGTGCTCCGCCAGCAGGAACGGATGTCCATCGAGGTCCGTGGTCACGACCCGGTGGTGGTCGCGCTCCCGTAGGCGTGTCGGTGGCGGCCTCTAGGGTCGCCGACGTGGTGATGCACCGTGCTCTCGACGTCGTCTTCCCTCGTCGCTGCGCAGGTTGCGGGGCAGGGCCCTGGCCGTTCTGCGACGTGTGCCGGGACGCGTTGATCGTCCTCGAGCCCCCGTGGTGCGAACGGTGTGGCCGCCCGTGCACCCTCGCGGTGCCTCGTTGCCGGGACTGTCCGCCGCCCTCCGTCGCATCGGCACGCGCGCCCTTCCTCTACGAAGGTCCAGCTCGCGAGGCGGTCCACCGGCTCAAGTACCAGGGGTGGCGCGACGTCGCCGCCGCGCTGGCGGCGGCGATGGTCGAGACGCCCGGCCTGCCGTCGGTGGACGCGATCACCTGGGTCCCGCTGGCCCGCCGCCGGCGGGCCGAGCGGGGGTACGACCAGGCTCGAGCCCTGGCCGTCGCGGTGGCGAGGCTGCGCCGCGTGCCGGCGGTCCGGCTCGTGCGTCGCCGGGTCGCCTCGGGTCCGCAGGCCCGGCGGTCCGGCGAGGAACGCCGTACCGCCATGCACGGCGCCTTCGAACCGGCGCGCGCTGCTCCGGCCACCGTGCTGGTGGTGGACGACGTCCTCACGACGGGGGCGACCGCGGCGGCATGCGCCGAGGCGCTGGCCACGGCGGGTGCGCGCCGGGTCCACGTGGTGGCGGCCGCACGCGCCTTCCATCCCGTCCGCGGCCAACCGGCCCGCGGGGCGGCCGGAACCACCACCTTGCACGGATCCGCGGCGCACGCCTATCCTCGGGTGGGCTCTCGTTCGGGTCTGTGGTTGCCCGGGGATGTTCCCCGGTAGTCGATGCCAGTCGCGGGCGAAACGACCCACGTAAGGCGACCGTTGGTCGCCGAGCATGGCGCGGTTTAGATGTAAGTCCTGCCGCGGCCCTCGGGTCGCGAGAGGGCGGGAGTTCGGTCGTCACGGACGTCCAGACGACCGGGCGAAGGCCCCTGCAGGCGGGTGTGGGGTCAAAGACCAGGTCAGCCGGACGGGAGCCCATCCGACGGCAGGCGAGCGACGAACGGGGGCCGCGGCGAGTGATGAACCTGACGTTCACGGGCCGCGACCTCGACCTCACCGATGAGATCCGCCGAGCTGCCGAGCATAAGATGGCTCCCATCGAGCGCATGGAGCCTCGCGTCACCGCCATCCATCTCGAGCTGATCGGCGAGCATCACCCCACGTACGACGGCGTGAAGCGCGTCGAAGCCGCCGTCCACATCCCCCGCAAGACGTTCCGTGCCCACGCGGAAGCCGATGACGTGCCTACAGCCCTCGATCGCGTTCGCGAGAAGCTCGAGCGTCAGCTCCGCGATCATCACTCCAAACGTCGTCGGTGGCCCCATCGGCGTCGTCTAGAATCCGCGGAGACCGAAACTCCAGCCGAGGAGTGATCCGGCCGAGGTTCTGATGGAGCGCACTCCGAAGGGGCGCCGCACGTGACGAACGACGAGGGCGGCAACGAGAAGCTCCGCGTCATGGTCGTGGACGACCATGCACTGTTCCGCCGTGGACTCGAGATGGTGCTCGGCGGCGAGCCGGACATCGAGCTCGTGGGGGAGGCCTCCGACGGCGAGGAGGCCGTCCAGAAGGCGACCGAGGTCATGCCCGACATCGTCCTGATGGACGTGCGCATGCCGAAGCGATCCGGGATCGAGGCCACCGCGGAGATCAAGGAGCTGATGCCGCACGTCAAGATCCTCATGCTCACGATCAGCGACGAGGAGACGGATCTCTACGACGCCATCAAGGCGGGCGCCAGCGGCTACCTGCTGAAGGAGATCCCGATCGAAGAGGTCGCCGACGCCATCCGAGGCGTCTGGGCCGGTCAGTCCCGGATCTCACCCAGCATGGCTTCCAAGCTCCTCACCGAGTTCGCCGCCATCTCGAAGGGTGCGGAGGAGCGACCGTCCATGCCGGCGCCGCGCCTGACCGACCGCGAGATGGAGGTTCTCCGTCTCGTCGCGCAGGGGCTGAACAACCGCGACATCGCGAAGCAGCTCTTCATCTCCGAGAACACGGTGAAGAACCACATCCGCAACATCCTGGAGAAGCTGCATCTGCATTCCCGCATGGAGGCGGTCGTCTACGCCGTCCGCGAGAAGATGATCGAGATCACCTGACCGTGGCCGATCCCGTCTTCACGGCTGCGCGTGCGATCTTCGAGGAGACCCTGGCAGGACTCCGCGCCGCGGCCGAGGGTGCCTCTCCCGAGCTCCTGAACCGCCCTCCGGCTGGTGAAGGCACGAACACCATCGCCGTCATCGTGACGCACGCGCTCCACAGCACCCGGTCGTGGCTGAGCCTCGCCATCGGGGTGGAGCCTCCCGTCCGCGACCGGCCGGCCGAGTTCCGGACGGTCGTCGACGACTCAACCGGCTTCCTGACCGCGATGGATGGGCTGGCGGCCGACTGCCGGGCGCTCCTAGAGACCGAGGAGCCGTTCGATCCTTCCCGAACCGGCACGGCCCCGTGGCGGTCCGATGCCGACGCGGACGAACCGGTCACGGCCGCATGGGCGTTGGTCCACGCGTTCGAGCACCTCGGCCAGCACACGGCCCACGCCCAGCTCACGCGACAGAGTCCTCGACGCTGCCGGATAGCGGCCCCGGCGGACCCACTCCCCGCTCCCGCTCCATGTGCGGTCGCTAGGCTGTCCCCGTGACCACCCCCGTGAGGACCGTGTCCCGCCTCCTCGTGGAGTGCCTCGAGAACGAGGGCGTCGAGTACGTGTTCGGTCTCCCCGGCGAGGAGAACCTGCACCTCATCGACGCGCTCGCCGACTCGTCGATCCGGTTCATCACCACGCGCGACGAGCGCGGTGCGGCCTTCATGGCCGACACCTACGGGGCGATCACGGGGAAGGCAGGTGTGTGTCTGGCCACGCTCGGGCCGGGCGCCATCAACCTGATGCTCGGGATCGCGAACGCGCAGCTCGACTCGCATCCGCTCGTCGCCCTGATGGCGCAAGCCGGTCTCGACCGGATCTACAAGGAGTCGCATCAGGTGGTGGACCTCGTCGCGCTCTACCGCCCGGTGACGAAGTGGGGCGACATGGTGACCCTCCGCGATGCAGCCCCGGAGATGGTCCGCAAGGCATTCAAGCAGGCCCAGACCGAACGACCCGGCGCCACCTTCATCGTCGTGCCCGAAGACGTCGCCGAGCGCGACACCGATGCTTCGCCTCTGCCCGTGAACATCCCGCGTGATCCGTCGCCGTCCGAGGACCAGGTCCACCGGGCCGCGCACGTGCTCGAGGAAGCGGAGCAGCCCGTGGTGCTCGCGGGCGCCGGCGTCGCGCGTGACGACGCGATGGCGTCGTTGCTCCGCTTCAGCGAGCGCCTGAACATCCCGGTCGCCACCACGTTCCTGGGGAAGGGCGTCTTCCCGGACGATCACCCCAACGCGCTGGGCACCATCGGGTTCATGGTGAAGGACTACGCGAACTTCGGCTTCGATCGCGCCGACGCGGTGGTCGCCGTGGGCTACGACCTCGTGGAGTACTCGCCGTCGCGGTGGAACCCGAGCGGTGACAAGCAGATCATCCACGTCCATCGGACGGTGGCCGAGGTGGACGCGCACTACACCTTGGCGGTGGGTCTGCAGGGGTCGATCGGCGAGTCGCTCGATGCGATCGCTTCCTCGAGCTCCATCCACAGGATCCGCCGGGACGTGCCACCGATCAGGTTCCTCCAGCGTGAGGAGCTGACCCGTGGGGCGGAGAACGAGTCCTTCCCCCTCGTGCCCGCTCGCGTCGTCCATGACATCCGAGAGGCGATGGGCCGTGAGGACATCGTGCTCTGCGACACGGGTGCCGCCAAGATGTGGATGGCCCGCCTGTACCCCACCTACGAGCCCACCACCTGCCTCATCTCGAACGGCTTGGCCACCATGGCGTTCTCGCTCCCGGGAGCGATCGCCGCCAAGCTCGTGCACCCGGAGCGGAAGGTGCTCGCCGCCACGGGGGATGGGGCGTTCATGATGAGCGTGGGTGAGATGGAGACGGCGGTCCGGGAGGGGATCCACGTCGTGGTCCTGGTCTGGGTCGACGACGGCTACGGTCTGATCGGCTGGAAGCAGGACCTCCAGTTCGGGCGCCGTGCATCGGTGTCGTTCGACAACCCCGACTTCGTCCGGCTGGCCGAGAGCTTCGGCGCCAAGGGCTATCGGATCGCCTCCGCGGGGGAGCTCCTGCCGACGCTCCGCAAGGCGCTCGACGACGAGTCGGTGAGCCTCATCGCCTGCCCGGTCGACTACGCAGAGAACTCCCGGCTCGTCGCACGGCTGGGGGAGCTCGAGCGCTCCCTCTGACGGCCGGGCCGCGATCCGGGGCCGTAGCGGCACCCGCAGCTAGGATAAGAAGACCCACCGTTCTCCCCGGGAAGGACCCGCTGTGCCGGTTCTCGACAAGATCAGCAACCTCGGCGAAGGCCGCAAGCTCAAGGCGCTCCACGAGCTGGCCCGCCTGGTGAACACGTACGAGCCCGAGATCGAGGAGCTCACGGACGACGAGCTCCGCGGCAAGACCGCCGAGTTCCGGCAGCGCCGGGAGGCGGGGGAGGACCTGGACGACCTGCTCCCCGAGTCGTTCGCCGTGGTCCGTGAGGGCGCACGCAGGACGATCGGCCAACGTCACTACGACGTGCAGCTCATGGGGGGCGGCGCCCTGCATCAGGGCAACATCGCCGAGATGAAGACCGGTGAGGGCAAGACGCTCGTGGCCACGCTGCCCGCCTACCTGAACGCGCTCGACGGGCAGGGCGTGCACCTGGTGACCGTCAACGACTACCTCGCCAAGCGCGACTCCGAGTGGATGGGTGGCATCTACCGGTTCCTGGGACTCGGCGTCGGTCTCATCCAGGCGTCCATGACCCCCGAGCAGCGCCGCCCGGCGTACGCCGCCGACATCACGTACGGCACCAACAACGAGTTCGGCTTCGACTACCTCCGCGACAACATGGCGATGCGGATCGAGGCGTGCGTCCAGCGTGGGCACCACTTCGCGATCGTGGACGAGGTGGACTCGATCCTGATCGATGAGGCTCGGACGCCGCTGATCATCAGCGGCATGGTGGCCGACAGCGCCAAGTGGTACCAGACGTTCGCGCGGGTGGCGCCGCGACTCACGCGTGACGACGACTACGAGGTCGACGAGGCGAAGCACCAGGTTGCCGTGACCGAGATCGGCGTGGGCAAGGTCGAGGAGATCTTGGCCCTCGACAACCTCTACGACCACGAGAACACCACGCTCGTGCACCACCTGAACAACGCGCTGCGTGCCAAGGAGCTGTACACGCGCGACGTGCAGTACGTCGTCCAAGACGGCGAGGTGAAGATCGTCGACGAGTTCACGGGCCGCGTCCTCGAGGGCCGCCGCTACTCCGAAGGCTTGCACCAGGCGATCGAGGCGAAGGAGGGCGTGCGGATCAAGGAGGAGAACCAGACCCTCGCCACCATCACGATCCAGAACTACTTCAAGATGTACGACAAGCTCTCGGGCATGACGGGCACCGCGAAGACGCAGCTCACGGAGTTCGAGGAGACCTACAAGATCAGCGTCGTGGAGATCCCCACGAACCGGCCCATGGTCCGCGACGACGAGCAGGACCTCATCTTCAAGTCCGAGGACGCCAAATGGAACGCGGTGGCCGATGACATCTTGCAGCGCAACGAGAGTGGGCAGCCCATCCTGGTCGGCACCGTCTCGATCGAGAAGTCCGAGCGTCTCTCGGGGGTGCTCAGCCGGCGCGGGATCGCGCACCACGTGCTGAACGCCAAGAACCATGAGAAGGAGGCCATGGTCGTGGCCCAGGCCGGTCGCAAGGGATCGGTGACGGTGGCGACGAACATGGCGGGCCGCGGTGTCGACATCCTGCTCGGCGGCAACCCGGAATACCTCGGGCGCCAAGAGATGGCCGGGCGCGACTTCGACAACGACCGGTACCTCCTCTTCGAGATGGACGCGGAGGAGCGAGCCGCCTACGAGGCCGAGTACGAGCCGATCTTCACGAAGCTCAAGGCGCAGACCGACGCGGAGCATGACGAGGTCGTGGAGATCGGCGGGCTCTACGTGTTGGGCACCGAGCGGCACGAATCGCGTCGGATCGACAACCAGCTCCGTGGCCGATCCGGTCGTCAGGGCGATCCGGGTGAGTCCCTCTTCTACCTCTCCCTCGAGGACGACCTGATGCGCATGTTCGCGAGCGATCGCGTCGCGTCCATCATGAACAAGCTCAACTGGCCCGACGACGAAGCGATCGAGGCGAAGATGGTCTCGCGCGCCGTCGAGAACGCCCAGAAGCAGATCGAGGAGCTCAACTACGAGCGACGCAAGAACGTCCTGAAGTACGACGAGGTCATGAACGGTCAGCGCGAGGTGATCTACGCCGAGCGGCGGAAGATCCTCGAGGGCCAAGACCTCAAGGAGCAGGCGCTCGACTTCGTCCAGGAGGTGGTGGAGGACACCGTGGAGATCTGGTGTCCCGCCGATGTCTTCCCGGAGGAGTGGGATCGCGATGGACTCATGGCCGCCCTCGGCGAGGTGTACCCCGTGTCCCCTTCGCTCACGGACATCGCGGAGGAGACCGATACGGAGATCCTGCGGGAGCGGTTCGTCGAGGATGCCCTCGCGTCGTACGAAGCGAAGGAGGCATCGGTCGGCCCCGAGGTGATGCGCCAGCTGGAGCGGATGGTGTTGCTCAACATCATCGACACGAAGTGGCGCGAGCATCTCTACGAGATGGACTACCTCCAGGAGGGGATCCATCTGCGGGCGTACGCGCAGAAGGATCCCATCACGGAGTACCGGCGTGAGGCGTTCGACATGTTCGAAGGCTTGACCGCCTCGATCCAGGAGGACTTCGTCAAGTACATCTACCGGGTCGAGCTGGTGCGACGCGAGGAGCAGCAAGCGGCTCCGCGCGTCCAGCGGGTCCAGGAGAACCGGGAGGCCGTGGCGGCCGGCGCCGGCGGAGCCGGCGACGACGCCACGGCCTCCCGATCCAGCGGTGCCACGGGCGGTATCGGGGGCGGGGTGCAGACCGGCAATCCCCAGCAGGCGGTCAGTGACAAGGTGCCTCGTAACGCCCCCTGCCCCTGCGGCAGCGGGCGGAAGTACAAGAAGTGCCACGGCGCCACCGTGTAGCGATCGTCCCGGGGCATCGAAGAGGGCGACGCGCCCTCGGCGCGCCGCCCTCCCGTCCGCGTCCCGCCGCGTCCCGCCGGGCCTACGGTTCCTGGTTCCGCATCGGGATCCACTCGTCGTCGGTCCCGCCCGTCTGCTGGCCCACCGGCGGCGACTCGCTCAGCCAGGACAACAACGCGCCAGCGTCCATCCTCGCGTGGTCCGATCCGTGGGCGAACGCGCCGTTGCGCTGTGCCGCAGCGGTGAGCATCGCATCGTCCCAGGGACGGATGCCGATCGTGTCGTTGGCGCCTGCCCGCTGTGCCGCAGCGGTGAGCATCGCATCGTCCCAGGGACGGATGCCGACCGTGTCGTAGGCGCCTGCCCGCTGTGCCGCGGCATCGAGCATGCCCTGGTCCCATCCGCGTGATCCGACGGCTGCTCCCGAGCCGCCCGACGGAACCGCGGAGTCGCGATCCATCACGATCGCGCCGAGCGTGATCCCGACCGCGAACGCCAGGACGGCGGCGACGATGCTCACGAGCGGGACACGCGGAGTTTCGTGCCCGAAGGTCTCGGTCCGCACGCTCATCGTTCTCCTCCTTCGTTCCTCGGGGCCGGTCGCTCCGGTCCTCGTGGATGGACCGTACGCGGGTGTCCGATCCGCATCAGTGCCGCCGCATACCGTCTCGTCGTGACGTCGATCACCACGGTGCCGTGTCGGCGTGACGTGGAGGCGCGGACCCTGCGGAACGCAGGGTCCGCGAGGGTCGACCGACGCAGAACGCAGGGCCGGCGCGCGGATCGCGCGCCGGCCCTGGCATGCTCACGGAGGTGCGTTCAGCCTCGTCGCACCTGGTTCCTGAGCAGCGCAGCCTCGAGGTCGGAGGCTCGCTCGCGGCTCTCGGTCCGGAGATCAGGGGCCTGGCCCTCGACCGGCTCGACGATCGGGACGGGCCGAGCGCCCACCGTGTCCTTGCGCGTCTCCAGACGGGCGGCGCCGGCGTCGTTCGGGTTCGAGGCCGGCACGACGATGGTCGTCTGCCGGTGGGTGGCCGCGGTGTCACCGCCGGCGAGGCTCGCGCCGAGGGCGATGCCGACCGAGAACGCGAGGATGGCCGCCATAACGGCCAGGACGGGGATCCGACGTGTCGGTTGTGTGATCGTCTGGCTCTGCACGCTCATCACGGTCCTCCTCGTGCCGGGGGCCGGATGGTCCGGTCCTCTGCCAGCGACGCTACGGGGGATGGCTGCTGCTGTCCGTGCCGGGGCACACGGCTCCCGCGTGACGACGGTCACCCCGATCCTGTGCCTGGGACAATCCGGTCCGCCATGAGTGACCACGCGGAGCGTCTGCAGAAGCTCGCCGAGCGGGTCCACGCCGCCAGGGGGTTCCTTTGACATCGGCGGCAAGGAGGCACAGGCGGGAGCGCTCCAGGAGCAGGCGGCGGACCCCGGGCTCTGGGACGATCCGGCGCGCGCTCGGCAGGTCACCTCGAAGCTCGCTCGACTGAACGACGAGCTCGAGCGGTTCCGGGACCTCGAGCGGCAGCTCGGGGACGCCGTCGCCATGGACGAGCTCCTCGACGAGGCCGACGATGCCGAGATGGCCACCGAACTGGGGCGAGCGCTCGACACCCTCGAAGCTCAGCTCGAGACCGTCGAGCTGGCCGCGCTCCTGTCGGCTCCGTACGACTCGCACGATGCCATCGCCACCGTCCAGGCGGGCGCCGGCGGGACCGAGTCCATGGACTGGGCGTCCATGCTCCTACGGATGTACACACGCTGGGCCGAGCGCAACGGCTACGACGCCGAGGTCGACGAGGTGCACTACGGCGAGGAAGCGGGGATCAAGTCGGCCACCTTCACCGTCCGCGGCACGAACACGTACGGTCTGCTCTCGGCGGAGCGCGGGGTGCACCGCCTCGTGCGGATCAGCCCCTTCGACGCGCAGAAGCGGCGGCACACGTCGTTCGCCTCGTTCGATGTGATCCCTGCGCTCGACGAGGATGAGGCCGAGGAGGTCGAGATCGACGAACAGGACCTCCGCATCGACGTCTACCGATCGAGCGGACCGGGCGGCCAGGGCGTGAACACGACCGACTCGGCCGTGCGGATCACCCACCTCCCCACGGGGATCGTCGTCGCCTGCCAGAACGAACGGTCGCAGCTGCAGAACAAGGCCACCGCGCTCGGCATCCTCAAGGCGCGCCTCGCGGAGCTCGAGCGACGCAAGCGCGAGGAAGAGATGAACGAGATCCGCGGGGAGCGCAAGGCCGTGGACTTCGGCTCCCAGATCCGCTCGTACGTGCTCGCTCCGTACCAGATGGTGAAGGACCACCGGACGGACGTGGAGGTGGGTGACCCGCAGCGCGTGCTCGACGGTGACCTCGACCGGTTCATCGAGGCGGAGCTCCGTCGGCGCGCCTCCGGACGAGACTGAGAGGGTCACGCCCCCTCGGGGGACGAGCGTCGGTCGGGTAGGCTCCGCCCCCGTGACCGTCGACACGACGACGCTGGAACCCACCCACGAGTCCCGTACGGGCGTCCTCGGCCAACGGGCCGGTCTGATCCTGGCCAGCTTCGCGATGTTGTTCGCCGAGCTCGCGCTGATCCGCTGGGTCGCCGCCTACCAGATCTACGTCGCGTACTTCACGAACTTCATCCTGCTCGCGAGCTTCCTGGGTATCGGCGTCGGCTTCCTGCGTGCACGGGCCGCGCGCCCGCTGCACATGTGGGCGCCGCTCGCCCTCGCGGGCTACGCCCTCTTCGTGTTCGTCCTGCGGGTGGTCAAAGGGATCGACCCCGAGCGGAACATCCATACGTCGTTCGATCTGCCGGCTCCGCCGTCGTGGGTGATCCTCCCGCTGCTCTTCCTCGGCGCCGCGTTCGCGATGGCGCTGGTCGCCGAGGAGGTGGCGAGGAGGTTCGAGCGGTTCGAACCCTTGGAGGCGTACCGGCTCGACATCATGGGCAGCCTCATCGGGATCATCGCGTTCTCCACGATGTCCTTCCTGCGGCTCGGCCCGTTGTCGTGGGGCATCGTGCTGGCGGTGTCGTTCCTCCTGCTCGCCACCGGCCGCCCGAGCCTCCGCGAGCACCCGCGTCGCGTGGGCGGCTCGGTCGCACTGATCGTCGTGTTCGGGCTCGGGTCGCTGGCCTCGCTCGACACGTGGTCGCCCTACTACCGCGTGACCGTCTATCCGGTGGCCTCCGACGGCCGCATCGGGATCCGCGCCAACTCCTTGCCCCACCAGTCGATCTGGCCCGTCGAGCGACTGGCGCAGGAGTTCTACGCCCACCCCTACACGCACCTCGCCGGCCGCCCCGTCGGCGACGTCCTGATCGTGGGCGCGGGCAGCGGCAACGACGTGGCGTACGCCTTGTCGCAGGGAGCGTCGTCGGTCGATGCCGTCGAGATCGACCCGGTCCTCCAGGAGACCGGCCGTGATCGGCACCCTGCCCACCCGTATCAGGATCCGCGCGTGTCCGTGCACATCGATGACGGCCGTGCCTTCTTGGAGCGGAGCGATCGTGCGTACGACCTGATCCTCTTCGCCCTGCCCGATTCGCTGACGCTCGTGAGCGGTCAGGGGGCGCTCCGCCTCGAGAGCTACCTCTTCACCCGCGAGGCCATGGAAGGGGTGCGCGACCACCTGGCACCCGGCGGGATCTTCGCGATGTACAACTACTACCGGCCCGATGTGTTCGCTCGCTACGCGAACACGATGAACGAGGTGTGGGGCCACGAGCCCTGCTACGACGAAGGCGACCCCGGGGGCGGGAGCCGTTCCCAGGCCGTGTTGACCATCGGCCTCGAGCCCGGCGATGCCGTGTGCGACGTGACCTATCCGGCGGCCGCCGACGCACCCGAGCCGGCGACGGACGATCATCCGTTCCCGTACGTGCAGGGCAGGACGATCCCTTCGATGTACCTGTGGTGGCTGTCGGCGATCGTTCTCATGTCGCTCGTGGTCATCCGGTGGGCATCGGGAGGCCCGATCACGGCGATGCGCCCGTACGTGGATCTGTTCTGCATGGGCGCCGCCTTCCTGTTGCTGGAGACGAAGGCCGTCGTGCAGTTCGCGCTCCTGTTCGGGACCACGTGGTTCGTGAACTCGCTGGTCTTCGCGGGCATCCTGCTCGCGGTCCTCGGCGCGATCGAGCTGGCCCGGCGGGGAAGGCTGCCGTCACCGCTCGTGCTCTACGGGCTCCTGCTGGTGTGCCTGGGGGTCGCCTGGGTGATCCAACCCGGCGACCTGCTCCCGCTCGCCCCCGCGCCGCGGTTCCTGGCTGGGGTCGCGGTCGCGTTCGCACCGGTGTTCGTGGCGAACCTGATCTTCGCCCAGCGGTTCCGCGGTGTCGGGGCATCCACCGTCGCGTTCGGCGCCAACCTGCTCGGGGCGATGTTGGGGGGCGTCCTGGAGTATGCGGCGATCATGACGGGGTACCGGAACCTGCTGCTCCTCGTCGCGCTGCTGTACGGCCTGGCGATGGTCTTCGGGAGGCGGCATCTGGGTCGAGCGGCAGTTCCTGCGTCGGCTGCAGCCTCCGCTCCTTGATCGAGGCCGCCACGAACCCGGCCAAGAGCCCGAGCCAGACGATCGTGGAGAGGAGCAGCCCGAGCAGGATGTCGCCGTCCCGGTACGTGAGCGCGATCGCGTGCTCACCGTCGGTGACCGGGATCCCCATGAGGAACCCGTCGGCCGGTAGCACGTCGACCGGTGTGCCGTCGACCGTCGCCGTCCATCCCGGGTCGTACGCCGTGCGCACCACCACGATCGATGGGGACCCCGTCTCGACGGTCATCGCCAGGCGCGTGGCCGAGGACGAGGTCACGTCGACCGTCCCCGTTCGGGGCGGCGTCGCGACCGCGCCGAGGCCGGGATCGCTCTCGAGGACGACCTGGCTGGGCGTCCACGTGGGCGACGTGACGAGCTCGAGCGCCTCCGTGGTGCTCGCCACCTCGACCCAGCTCGAACGGACGACGGCCGGCGCAGCCTCACGACCTGCCGCAACGTCGACGAGGTCGTAGCCGTCGGCCGTGGCGACCACGGTGCCGGGAACCGGTGGCGGCACGCCCTGCGGGACGACGAGGAACCGCACGCCGAGCTGCTCGAGGTCGTTCGGCGTGGGCCGGGCCAGGGCCGCCGCGTTGTAGGCGAGAGGGAGGGGGTTGGCCGCCCGCATCCATGCCCAGTAGCGCGGGAGCTGGACCGGGTTGTACCCGAGCGAGTCGCGGATGCCGAAGAGCGTTCCGCGCTCGTTCGCGAGCGCGGGCCAATCGACGGGTTCCTGGGCGAAGAGGTAGCCCTTCTCGTAGGCGGCCGCGGGCGGCACCCACGTCAGGTAGCGGTCGTCGCCGATCAGCTCGACGAAGGGGGTCGGGGTCAGGAAGGTGTCAAGGTCGGCGTCGGGCCACCGCAGCGGCTGGAAGGTGGGCGGCACGCCGGCATCCCCTTCCAGCCCGGTGCGGAGCTCGTCGCCGGTGACGCGGCCCGCCAGGAGCGCGCCAGCGGCGAGCTCCACCGTGAGCACCCCGACCGCGATCACGCCCCACTGCGTCGTGCGGGTCGAGAGCCACAGGGCGACCACGGCCGGGATCAGCGCGACGGCGAACACGATCCAGAGGGTGAGGTTCCCGCCGGCCACGATGGGGATCCCGAGCCACAGGAGCGCACCCGCGGCGAGCCACAGGGCCAGACGCTGGACCGGGAGCGGTTCGTCCCGGAGTCCCTGGATCCCCGCCGCCGCGAGCACCGGGAGCGCGATGACCGCCACGTAGCGCAGGCGCCCGGGGTTGTGGAGCACGACGTCGCCGTACGGGATCCGCAGGAGCAGGTCACGGATCCACGCCGTCCCGAGCACGAGCGGCAGGAGCAGGATCCAGGTGGCTCCCAGGACCCCCGCGAAGGCCACCACCAGTCGCCGGCGTCGTCGTGCGCGGAGCGCCAGGGGCGCTGCGAGCAGCGCGACGGCGCCGGCGTACGCTCCGGGGGCCGCCCCGAAGGCGAGCGGCCACCCGGCCCACACCCCGCCGGGCTGGATCGGCTCCTCCTCATCCCGCGCGACGTCGTGGACCTCGACCCCGAGGCGGTCGTACCCGTTGCCGAGCGACGAGGCGTCGATGAACCGCAGGCGTGGGACGAGGACCGCGAGCGCGCAGAGGGGCACGATCGCCAGCAGCAGCGCCGCTCGCCCGGCGGCCGCCCTGCCACCTCCCCAGGAACGAGCGATCACGTACGCGACGGTCAGGGCCGTTGCCACCGCCAGGCCGTGCGACAGATGCGCGCCCGCCACCTGGGACCATGCGAACCCGGCGAGCGCCATCCAGGCGATCCGGCGCGACCAGCGCGTCGCGCGCAGGAAGCCCGCGGCGCCCACCAGGAGGACGGTCGTCCACGCGATGGCGCCCGCGAAGGGCATCGCGAGCGCGATCTCGCTCGCGGCCATGACGCCGGCGAGCGACACGCCGCCCGTGGTGGCAGCGATCCGTCCGAGCCCATCCACCCGGAGGAACGCGTACGCACCCAGCCCCGCCAGCATCGGGTTCAGCACGACCATGATCCTCATCGCGGTTCCGGGGGACAGCAGCGTGAACAGCGTCGAGGGCGCCGCGTAGAGCCAGCCGCTCTGCGGGTCGGCCGCGAAGCGGTATCCCTGCATCTCGAAGGGGTTCCACATCGGGATCTGCAGCTCCCGCAGCGAGCGCCCGAGGAACGCCCACCGGGGGAGCCAGAACGCGAGCAGGTCGGGGTGCTCGTTGGTCAGCCGGTCGTCGAACACGAAGCCGCGCAGCGCGAACGAAACGAGGGCCACGATCAGCAACGGTCCACCCCACGCCACCGCGATCCGGCGCCACGACATCGCCACAGCCTAACGACCGTGCTTCATCGGTCCTGCGGGAGACCTCTGATAGGGTGGTCCGCGTCTTCCCCGACCCTTTCCGAGCGACCATATGATCAGTCTTCAGTCTGTCTCCAAGGTGTATCCGAAGGGCGTCGCCGCCCTCGATGACGTCTCGATCGAGATCGAGAAGGGCGAGTTCGTCTTCCTCGTCGGTCCGTCGGGGTCGGGGAAGTCCACGTCCTTACGGCTCCTGCTGAAGGAGGAGGAGCCGACGGCCGGCAAGGTGTACGTCGCCGGGAAGAACCTCCAACGGCTCTCCGGCTGGAGCGGAGTGCCGAAGCTCCGGCGCAACATCGGAACGGTCTTCCAGGACTTCAAGCTCCTGCAGGACAAGACCGTGTTCGAGAACGTGGCCTTCGCGCTCGAGGTGATCGGCAAGCCGAAGCACGTGATCGACTCCCGGGTCCCCGAGATCCTGGAGTACGTGGGGCTGGGCGAGAAGCTCAACAGTTACCCGGACGAACTCTCCGGCGGCGAGCAACAGCGGGTGTCGATCGCCCGCGCCTGCGTGAACCGACCGCTGGTCCTGCTCGCGGACGAGCCGACGGGCAACCTCGACCCCAACACGAGCGTCGACATCATGCGGCTGCTCGACAAGGTGAACAAGATCGGCACGACCGTGCTCATGGCCACCCACGACCAGGCGATCGTGGACGCCATGCGCAAGCGTGTGATCCAGCTCGAGGGTGGCAAGCTCGTCCGGGACCAGTCCCGCGGGGTGTACGCGTAGCATGCGGCTCGAGTACTACTTCCGTGAGACGGCCGCCGGCCTGCGTCGGAACGGCGTCGTGGCGTTCGCGGCCATCTCCACGGCCTTCATCGCGCTGTTCCTGTTCGGGCTGGCGCTCTTGATCGGCAAACAGCTCGACATCGTCATCGAGGACATCACGCGCAACGTCGAGGTCACGATCTATCTCACCGACCCGGTGAAGGAAGACACCGTCGCGCACCTGCAATCCACGCTCCAGGACCTTTCGGCCGTCGAGAGTGTCGAGTTCGAGACGAAGGAAGAGGCTTACCAGCGGTTCGTCGAGCTGTTCCGGGAGCAGCAGACCCTGGTGGAGAACACGGACCCTGAAACCATCCCGGCGTCGCTCCGCGTCAAGCTCGTCGACACGGCGCAGTACTCGCAGGTGGCCGCGGCCATGGGGTGCGCGCCCGATGAGCAGACCGGGCAGATCGTGTGCACACAGCCGGGCGTGCGGCAGGTGCGTGACTACAGCACTCTCCTGGAACGGCTCAACACGATCAAGGGCGTGCTGCGCTACGGCATGCTCTTCGTGGCGGTCGTCATGCTGGCCTCGGCGGTCCTCCTCGTCGCCAACACGTTGCGGATGGGGATGTTCGCGCGGCGCAAGGAGATCGGCATCATGCGCCTGGTGGGCGCCACCAACTGGCGGATCCGCGCTCCGTTCCTCATCGAGGGCTTGATCGAGTCGCTGATCGGGGCGATCTTCGCGGTGGTGTTCCTGTTCGGCTTGAAGGTGATCGCGATCGACCGCCTCCGCGGAGAGGTCGCGTTCCTGCCGCTCGTGCGCAACTCCGATGTGATGACGATCGCACCGTGGATCCTCGTGGCCGCCGCGATCATCGCGATCATCGCAGGCACCGTCGGGATGCGCCGCTTCCTCGACGTGTAGGGTCGCCGCCATGCGCGGCCAGGGGACGAGCCAGCGGTCGGTCGGGTCGGGGAAGCAGCGGAAGGACGACGGCGAACAGATCGTCGCCTCCAACCGCAAGGCACGTCACGACTACGAGATCGTCGACCACTACGAATGCGGCATCGTGCTCACCGGCGACGAGGTCAAGTCGCTGCGCGGCGGCCGCGCCTCGCTCGTGGATGCCTTCGCGCGCGTGAAGGGGAACGAGGTGTGGCTCGAAGGCATGCACATCCCTCCCTACGAGCAGGGGAACGTGAAGACCCACGAACCCCTCCGCCCCCGGAAGCTGCTGTTGCACCGTCGCCAGATCCAGGAGCTCGCCGAAGCCACCCAGGAGCGGGGGTACTCCTTGGTCCCGCTGCGGGTCTACTTCACGCATGGTGTCGCGAAGGTGGAGCTCGCGGTGGCGCGCGGCAAGCGCCGGCACGAGAAGCGTCAGGCGATCGCCAAGCGCGAGGCCGAGCGTGAGATGGAACAGGCCGCCGCCCGCCGCAGGTAGGACCGGAGCGTTCAGCACCGGTGGCGGTAGCCTGCCGGCATGACCGAACCGCGTCCCGAGGAGCTGCCGGAGGTCATCGCCTTCGCCGCCGCCGAGGCGGAGCGGTACCTCCGGGGCATCGATGAACGGCCCGTCCGTGAGCGCCACGCCGACGACGTGGCGCTCCGCTTCGGTGGCCCACTGCCCGACGACGGCATCGGATCCTCGGAGGCGCTGGCGGAGCTCGCGGACGGCTTCGACGGGAGCGTGCGGTCGGCGGGTGCCCGCTTCTTCCACTTCGTGAACGGCGGCACCACGCCGGCGGCGCTCGGCGCCGATTGGTTCGCGACCGTGCTCGATCAGAACGCCGGAGCCTGGGTGGCGACCCCTCTCGGCGCGCAGCTCGAGCGCGTCGCGCTCGGATGGCTGAAGGAGCTCTTCGGGTTGTCGGCGTCCATGGGGGGCGTGCTGACCACCGGCGCGACCATGGCGAACTTCACCGCCCTCGCCTGTGCCCGGCGCTGGGCCGCCCTCGAGCTCGACGTCGACCCGGAGGAGGAGGGCCTCGCCTTTCTGCCGCCGATCCCGGTCTTCGCATCGGGGTACCTGCATCCGAGCGACGTGAAGGCGCTCTCCATGCTCGGGATGGGCCGGAAGGCGATCCGTCGGTTCGCGCGCGACGGGGCCGGCAGGGTCGACCTGGCAGCGCTCGAGGCGGCGCTCCGGGCGCGGCGGGGGAAGCCATCGATCGTGGTGGGCAGCGCCGGCGAGGTGAACACCGGGGACTTCGACCCCATCGCGTCAATGGGGGAGCTCGCGCGCGAGCACGGCGCCTGGTTCCATGTGGACGGCGCGTTCGGCCTGTTCGCCGCCGTGTCGCCGCGCACGGAGCACCTCGTCGACGGGGTCGAGGAGGCCGACTCGGTGGTCGCGGACGGGCACAAGTGGCTGAACGTCCCGTACGAGTCGGGGTTCGTCTTCGTGAAGGACGCGGCGCTGCTCCCGGCCGTCTTCACCTCCTCGGCGGCCTACCTCGAGGATCCGGCGGACCCGCGGCCCACCTGGGCCTACCTCGGCCCGGAGATGTCGCGACGAGCCCGCGCGCTCCCGATCTGGGCCACGCTCCGTGCGTACGGCCGTGAGGGGTACCGGGGGATCGTGGAACGGCATCTCGACCTGGCGCAGCACCTGGCGGCGCAGGTGGATGCGGCACCCGACCTGGAGCGCCTCGCCGACGTCCCGCTCAACATCGTGTGCTTCCGCTACCACCCCGAGGGGATGGACGACGAGAAGGAGCTCGACGATCTGAACGGCCGGATCGCCGATGCCGTCCTCGAGGACGGGCGCGTATTCTTCGGCTCGACCGTCTACGACGGGAAGGTGGCGTTCCGGCCCGCACCGGTGAGCTGGCGGAACCGCGAGGAGCACGTGGACCTGATCGTCGAGGTGACCCGCGAGCTCGGCGCGGAGCTGCACTGAGCTCGCTCGAGCCGGACCGGACACCCGCCGTATACTCGGGGGCACAACCACAGAGGGGGTGTACTGGCTTCGATCCGGGCGGATCGACCGTCTGGGAGAAGCGGGCCGTGATCCCGGATGTCACGTAAAACGCCGGACCAACACAAGCGCCAACGAAGAGTACGCGCTCGCTGCCTAACCACGGTTAGGTAGCCGCCCGCCCCGTGGGCCTGCGGTCGGGGGCCGGGCGTCACTGAGCAGGCTCACCGCATCGGCTCTGCCTGGGGGCCGATGGGGGACATCGCACCCGGGCTGGCCGAGAGGTCCTCTGCCGGTGGGAGCCTCGAGGTGAGATCTCGCCACCGGCTGCGCCCGGAGAAGACCCAGAAGGTCGTTCGGAGACGCGGGTTCGATTCCCGCCACCTCCACGATATCTCTTGTGATGCAAGGGCTGTGTGTCAGCCCTCGAAGGTGCCGTAGGATCGCCGACCGCATGGCTCCTTCGCCGCACCCGGTCCACCTCTCGCGCCGTCGCGCGCGGCAGCTCTCCGTCATGGGGCAGCTCCTCGACGCGCCACGTCCGCGGTCGATCGAGGAGGTCGTTCGAGGCCTGGGGATGGTCCAGGAGGACCCGACCGCGGTGGTGGCCCGAACCGAGCATCTGGTCCTGTGGAGCCGTCTCGGCGCACGCTTCCGTGTCGACGACCTCGATCGGCTGCTCTACCGAGAGCGTGCGCTCTTCGAGTACTGGGTGCACATCGTGCCGATGGAGGACTACCCCATCCACCGCGCGTCGATGCGGGACTATCCGCCGAAGACCGGTCTGGCGCGACACGAGTACGTGCGCGAGTGGCTGGCCGCGAACGACTCGTTCCGCAAGCACGTGCTGGCGGAGCTCCGGCGTCGCGGACCGCTCCGTTCCCGCGATCTCGAGGATCGCGCCGTCGTTCCGTGGCGCACCGGCGGCTGGAACGACGACCGTCCGCGGCACGTGGGCATGCTGCTCGACCTCCTCTGGGACAAGGGTGAGATCGCGATCGTCGGGCGCGACGGGAACCAACGCCTGTGGGATCTGGCAGCGCGCTCGTACCCTCGCGAACGTCCGCCCGGTGCCGGCCCGTGCGCTCGCGCGGACGTTGATCGACCGGCAGTTGCGAGCTCGCGGCGTGGACACGCCGGCCGCGTTCGGCCGGCTGTTCACGCAGCGAGCTCCGGGGTGGGAGCGCGCCCTCCGCGACCTCGTCGCGGAGGGCGTCGCGGTGCCCGTGGAGGTCGACGGGCTGCCCGGCCCCCTCTATGCGCACGGCGATCTCCTCGATCGCCCCTTCCGTGGCCGGAGCACGTTGCTGTCGCCGTTCGACGACCTGATCTCGGACCGCGACCGCACCGAACGGCTCTTCGGCATGCGGTACCGGATCGAGATCTACGTTCCGAAGGCGAAGCGCGAGTTCGGCTACTTCGTCCTGCCCATCCTGTGCGGCGACCGTCTGGTGGGGCGGCTCGACCCTGCGTTCGACCGGGCGGCGGGGGTGTTGCGCGTACACGCCGTGCACGCGCAATCGGACGCACGGCCGGCCGACGGGCCGGCCGTGCGTCGGGCGATCAAGGAACTCGCCGCGTGGCTCGGGGCGGAAGAGGTCGTCGTTCCTCGCCTCCCGGCCGTGTGGCGCTGAGGGTCAGGCGACCGTGAGCTCGCCCTTCATGCCGCTGCCCACGTGGAACCGGCAGTAGAACTCCACCGAGCCCGTGTCCGAGAAGGTGACGTCCACATCCGCGCTCTCACCCGCTCCGAGCTCCACGTCCACGTCCTGGTCGTCGATCGTGAACGTGTGGGTCGCATCGCTCTCGTTCTCGAGATGGATCGAGAGCGACTCGCCCCCCGTCCCCTGCAGGGTGGCGGGTTCGAAGTAGAAGCTGTCCACCTCCATGTCGACCTCGCTCATCCCGCTGACGTCGGTGGCCTCCTCGGCTCCGGATGACGAAGTGGACGGCGAACCGCCGCCGGCTGGCGACGAGCTGCTGTCGTCGCTCGAGCACGCAGCGGCCAGGAGGAGCACGGCCACGATCCCGGCCACGACCGTGGAGCTGGGTCTGCGCATGAAGGTTCCCTCCCGTTGGATGTTGCCGGGTCTACGGGTGAGGTCGCGGACCGGTTCAGCGGGTCGGTCAGGCCTCGGTGATGGTCGCGGTGGCGAGGAGCGAGCCGTCGGCGGTGGTGATCGTCAACCGATCGAACCGGCTGAGATCCTCCGAGACCACGATCCACGCGGCGGCCTCCCCATCCTCGAACTCCACCCGGGGGAGCTCGAGCGTATGTCCATCCTCCGAGAGCAGCGTCGCGGTCGCCGCGCCATCGCGCCCCGGGGCGTGCACGAACAGGACGCCCCACGAGCTCCACCCTCCGTCGCGGTCGCCCTCGTAGAGGAGGACTCTGTCCGCCCACGTCCTGATCGCTCGCCGGGTGGATCGTGCCCACGTAGAAATCCTTCCCGCCGAGCGTCTCAAGCAGCCCCCGGTAGCTGTTCGCGTCGGCCACCAGGCGGTCCGCGCGGTCGGCCTGGCCGAGACCCCACGCGAGCGATCCGAGCGCGAGCAGGAGCGCCACGCCGGCGGCGATGCCGAGCCCTCGCCTCCACGAGCGGCCGGGGGCGGCCCCGACGACACGTTCGGCCTGCTCCCGTTCCTCCCGGAGGTTCGCGAGCACCCGCTCACGGAGCTCCGGGGGAGGTTCCTCGTCGTGGGTGGCTTGCGCCAGCGCGGCGAGCCCATCCTCCAGCCGGGCGAGCTCCTGCCGGCACGGGCCGCAGCCCCGCAGGTGGCGTTCGACGTCGGCGTCGTGCTCGACCTCCAAGATCCCGAGCAGATGCTCCGGCAGGAGCTCGCGGACCTCCTCACACGTCATCGGTCGTCTCCCGTGTCATCTCGTCGCGCAGGCGGAGGAGCGCCGCGCGGAGCCGTGTCTTCGCGGTCCCCTGGGGGATGCCCTCGAGCGCGGCGACCTCCGCGGTCGTCCTTCCCCCGAAGTAGGCGAGCTCGACGGCCGACCGTTGTTCGGGCGAGAGCCGCTGCATCGCACGCCTGGCCCGGCCGGCGAGGTCGGCCACCACGGCACGGTCCTCGGGCCCGGGCTCGGGGTCGTCTTCGCGGGGGATGCCCTGGGAGGCCAGCGTGCGGGTCTCGGTCACCCGCCGGCGGAGGGAGTCGATGGCGAGCGAGCGCGCGTTCAGGAGCACCCAGGTCTCGAGCCGACCCCGCCCGGGGTCGAACCGGCCCGCGTTTCGGTAGAGCTTCACGAAGGTGTCCTGGACGAGGTCCTGTGCATCCCGGTCGCTCCCGAGCATGACGATGCCGAGCCCGTAGATCCGCGAGGCGAACCGGTCGTAGAGCACACCGGTCGCCCCGTCGTCGCGCGCCGCGAAGGCGGCCATCAACGCGGTGTCCGAGGAATCCGACGTGGTTCGCATGCCTGCCACGGTAACGGTGGGAGTACGGATGGGCGACCCCCCCGGTTCAGCCGCGTTCCGGCGGATCAGTGGGTCCCGGCGCTCGCGGCGTCCGGGACCATGCGGTCCAGCCGGAACCGATCCGGCGCGAACGGCGCCAGCAGCTCGGGGGTGCGGCCCGTCGAGATCAGCTCAGACATGAGCCGTCCGAAGATCGGGGATCCCTTGAAGCCCCAGGTCCCCATCCCGGCCATCAGGAGGAACCGCGGCACCTCGGACCCGCCGAGGAGGGGGGACGAGTCGGGGGTCATGTCGCAGAGGCCGGTCCATTGGCGCATCGCGCGCGCCTTCGCGATCACGGGGAAGATCTGCGTGGAGCGCTTCGCGGCCTCGGCCAGGAACCCGAAGGTCGACCGTGTCGAGTACGTGGGATACGGGAGCGACTCTCGGCGCCCACCAGGATCTCCCCACGCGCGGTCTGCGAGAGGTAGATGTACAGGTCCATCGAGCTGAGGTGGGTGTCGAGGACGTGCCGGTAGGGCTCGGTCACCAACGCCTGGAGCGCGTGGGTGACGATCGGCAGCCGCAGGCCGGCGAGCGCCCCGACGCGTCCGGCGTACCCCGCCGCCGCGTTCACGACCGTGCCCGCCGCGACGGGTCCCCGGTCGGTGCGCACGCCGCGGCACTCGCCGTCCACGACGTCGATCCCCGTCACCTCGGTGTGCTCGTGGATGTCGACGCCGCGCCGTGCCGCCGCCGCCGCGTACCCCCACACGACCGCGTCGTGCCGCGCGGTGGACCCGGGCGGATGGAACGAGGCGCCGAGCACGGATGCCTCGCCGCCGCCCGTGAGGTCGACGTGCGGGTTCATCCTGTGGATCTCGTCCGGGGTCAAGATGTCGGTCTGCACGCCGTACGCACGGTTCAGCAGGGACTTGTCGCGCTCGACCTCGAGGGAATCCCGCGTGTGGCAGAGGTCGAGCTCGCCGATCGTCGAGAACAGCAGGTTGAAGTCGAGCTCCTGGCTCAGCGTCCGCCAGATCGCGAGGCTCTCCTTGTACAGCGGCACGGTCTCCGGCGTGTTGTAGTTGGCGCGGATCACCTGCGTGTTCCGGCCGCTCCCGCCGCTCCCGAGGTAGCCGCGTTCGAAGACGGCCACCTTCCGGATGCCCTGCCGAGCGGCGAGGTTGTAGGCGAGCGACAGACCGTTCACACCGCCGCCGACGATCGCCACGTCGTACGAGGGAGCCAGCTCGCGTGGCTGCAGGAACGTTCGGTGGCGGAAGAGGCCGGTCACGAGGTGGCGACCTCGATCGCTCCCGCGTCCCGCACCGCCCGTTCCCGCAGGTACGCGCTCCACGAAGCGGGGACGAGGATCGTGATGCCGTGCCGAGCGACCCACACCTTGGCCGCGACGTGGGCGACGTCGCCCTGGACGAACCCGTCGCCCTCCGGGAGCTCGAGTGCGGAGAGGTACGAGAACCCATGTGCCGCGTCGGCCCCCGACAGGTCCCACGCCGACCATCCGTCGCCGACGTCCAGGACGAGGGCGTCGGGCTCCACGGCGGCGACCCGGTCGGTCACCTCGCGCAGGACATCGTGGCCGACGCCGGCCCGACTGACGAACAGGATCTCGTCGGGTGCCGTGCGGAGCGGGCGTGCGCCGTGGCCGGGCGGGACGAGCTGCTCGAGGGTCGCCGGCGCCGCCTGACACAGCACGACGTCGACGTTCGCCGCCCGGAGCTCAGGCACGGAGGCGCACCCCTTCCGGGTCCCAGAAGGGCGTCGGCGCCACGCTCGCGAGCACGTCGCCGCTCCGGAGCGACGAAGGGAACATGCCGTCGACGGCACGGATCCACCCCAGCCCGATCGGTGCCCCGACCGCCGCCGAGTCGGTGCACGACGTGACCCGGCCCACGATCCGTCCGTCCGCCGTCAGCGGCGCCCCGCGGAGCGGGGCGCCGTCGAAGCGGAGGCCGACGAGCCGCCGCTCGAGCGGGAGAGCGTCCATCCGCTCGAGCGCCGCCTTGCCGACGAACCGCGGCTTCTCGTTCGCCACGGCCCATGCCAGGCCGAGCTTGGCCGGATGGTCGTCGGGGAGTGTGTCCTGTCCCAGGTACACGTGACCCTTCTCAAGGCGGAGCACATCGAGCGCATCCAGACCGTGCGGACGGAGGTCCCACGGGGACCCCGCTGCGAGGAGGGCATCCCACAGCTCTTCGCTCCGGCCCCGGTCATGGTGCACCTCGAAGGAGAGCTCGCCCACGAACCCGGACGCCACGGCGCGACACGGGATGCCGGCCACGGTGATGTCCGCGAGCCCCGGGTAGGGGATCGCGGCGCGGGACAGATCGTCGTCGCTCAGCTCGGCGAGGAGGTCGCGAGCGTGCGGGCCCGCGACGTTGATCGCCCCGATCTGGTCCGTCTGGTTCACGAGATGCACATGCAGCTCGAGCCGGTCGATCCACTCGCGGAGCCACGCTTCCATGCGGTCGGACCCCCCCGACGTCGTCGTGAGGTAGTAGCGGCCGTCCGGGAGCGCCGCGAGCAGGCCGTCGTCCATCACGTACCCGGCCTCGTCGAGGCCGAGCAGGTAGCGCGCGCGCCCGGGCGCGACGCCCGCCACGTCGAGCGGGAACACGCGGTCGAGCAGCACGCGGGCGTCGCGCCCGGCCACGAGGAAGGTCCCCAACGTGGAGACGTCCATGACGGAGACCCGTTCCCGGACCGCACGGATCTCCTCGGCGACGTCGCCGTAGGTGCCCGGGCGGAGCCAGGATCCCGAGCGATCCATGCGCGCCCCCGCGGCCAGGTGCCGTTCGTGCAACGCCGTGCGCCGGTCGATCACCTCGTGGACGCCACCGGCCAGCTCCTCGAGGCGTGGACCGCGCACCGGCGGACGGGCCGTGGTCCGTCCCGTCGCGGCATGGACCGCCCCCTTCGCGGCCGCGAACGCCGCAAGGTGCTGCGAGCAGAGCGCGCCCTGGCACGGGCCCATCGTCGACGTGGTGTAGCGCTTCAGGATCTCCGACGAGGTCCATCCCTCTGCCCAAGCATCGTCGAGGTCGCGCACCGCCGCGTCCTCGCAGGGGCAGACGTAGCCTCCCCGGCCGAGCTCGGGCCACGGTCTCGCGGGCGCGGGGTCGAGAGCCTCGCCGCGCGCCGCGCGCCGGCCGCTCTCGACGGCGTCGTCCAGGGTGCACCCCGGGGCGGCGACGTCGCCCGCACCGACGACGTCGGGCTCGGCGGACATCCGGAGCAGCGCGTCGCGCGGTGACAAGCCCAGGGCGAGGATCAGGGCGTCGCACGCGAGGGCGCGGCGGCCCTCGGGTGTCGCCACGGTCACCGAGCCAACCTGCCGCGTCCCGCGCGCTTCGTGGACGTCGCCGTGGACGAGGCTCACCTCCATGCCGGTGGCGCGCAGCATCTCGGCGTGGGCAACGCCTTCATCCACGTTGGCCACCACGACGGCGTGCTCGCCCAGCGACACGCCGTGGACGGCGGCGAGGCGCACGGCCCCGCGTGCGAGCCACACGCCCGGGAGGTCGTTGCCGGGGAAGACGGCGTGTGCCTCGACGGCACCCGTGGCGACGATGACCCGATCGGCCTCGACCTCGACGAGCTCCTGCGGGCCGAGCAGGGGGACGCTCGGCCCTTCGTAGATCCCGATCGCGGCGTGCCGGACGAGGACCTCCACCCCCGCCCGGTGGACGTCCCCCGCGAGCCGGTGGACCGCGTCGAGGGTGGGACCCGGCGCGAGCATCGCGCCGGGCACACCCTCGTCCGCGAGCAGGACCCGGCCACCGGCGGCCGCGGCCTCGGCCGCGGCCGCCAACCCCGCCGGCCCCCCACCGATCACGAGCACCTCGGCGCGCGCGTACCGGGTCGGCTTCGGCTCGACCTGCCGGTCGAGCGGCAGCCGCCCCGTTCCGGTCGCGCGACGGATCGACCTTCTCCGCAGCCTCCCATGCAGCCCGTGGTCGGACGAACGTCTTGTAGTAGAAGCCGACGGGCATCGCCCAGTGGAGGTGGTCGGCGACAGCCAGCGCGTCGTGATCGGTCGACGGCCAGCCGGTCTCCCGTTCCACGTGCATCCCGTCGCGCGCGTCGGTGACGCATGCACGCTCGCCCGGCACGCCATCGACGGTCACCAGGCAGTTCGCGCAGTCGCCCGTGACGCAGTACAGGCCGCGCCGGCGGTGCGACTTCAGCGACCTCGTGAAGGTCCGGACCCCCGCACGGAAGAGCGCGGAGCCCACGGAGTCGCCGTCCTCGACCGCGACGGGCTTCCCTTCGAAGTCGATCGCCCCCATCAGCCGACGATCCGGTTCGTCACGGTGTCGCGATGCAGGGTGAGCCATCGACGGCAGCCCATCGCATGGAACCAGCGTTCCTCCTGGATCCCGGCGACGTTCTCGCGCAGGAAGACGCGGGCGAAGTCCGCGTCCGGATCCGGAGCGTCGACCGGGCGGACCTCACCGCCGAACGTGAACTCCGTGAACGGTCGGTCGCCGCAGTGCGTGCAGGGGAGCCGCAGGCTCACGGACGCGCCCTCTTCGCATCGCGCAGGACGCGGTGCGAGGCGATGTACCCGGGTGCACCCGTCACGCCACCCCCCGGGTGGACCCCGGCACCGCACAGGTAGAGCCCCCGGACCGGCGTGGTGGCGTCGGACCACCCCGGTACCGGCCGCATGAAGAACAGCTGCTGGATGTTGAGGTCCCCGTGGAAGATGTTGCCCTCGGTCAGTCCGTAGGTGCGTTCGAGGTCGAGCGGCGTCACGACCTGCATCGCCTGCACCGCTCCGGGGACGTTCGTCGCGTAGCGCCCGATCTGCTCGAGGACCCGCGCGCCGAGGACGTCGCGTTCCTCGTCCCACGACCCGTGGCGCAGCTCGTACGGCACGTACTGCACGAAGCAGGTCATGATGTGGACGCCGGGCGGGGCGAGCGAGTCGTCGACGTTCGAGGCGACCACGCAATCCACCCAGAGCTCGTCGGGGATCTCACCCCACTTCGCCACGTCGTACATCCGCTCCGCCGCCTCCAGGGTGGGGACGAGCGTGGCGAAGGAGCGGCGGTTGGCGTCGGCGCCGGCGGGCATCCCCGTCCAGCGAGGCTCCTCCGACAGCACGAGGTTCACCTTGGCGCAGGGGCCGGCCATCTTGATGTCGGCCACCGCGCGCCGGAAGTCGCCCGGGAGGTCGCCCTCGTCCATCAGCCCGAGGAACGTGCGCTTGGGGTCGGCGTTCGACACCACCACGCGGGATCGGAGCTCGGTCCCGTCCTCGAGCACGACCCCGCTGGCCTGCCCGCCGGTGACCAGGATCTTGGAGACCGGCGTCTCGACCCTGATCTCCGCACCGTACTCCCGGGCGGCAGCGGCCATGGCCTGCGTGATCGAGCCCATGCCGCCGATCACGTGCCCGAACCAGCCCTGGACGTCGTCGCTGCCTCCGGAAAGCAGGTGGAACAGCAAGCCGATGGCGGTCCCCGGCCGGTAGGGGGGCGAGTGCATCCCGTAGACGTTGTTGGCCAGGTACATCCGTTTGATCTTGTCGTGCTCGAAGTGCCGGTCGAGGAAGTCGCCGAGCGACCCGGTGAGGAACTCCACGAGGTCCGTGATCTCGTCGCCCTGGATCTTCCGGACGCGCCGGCCGACCCTCCAGCCCTCACGGAGCTTCTCGAGGCCGCGCGCATGGACGTTCGGCGGCGCTTCGAGGAAGAACGGCTGGAGGTACCGGACCAGCTGCTTCAGCCGACGGTCGACCCGGTCGAACGTCTTGGCGTCGGTGGGGCTGATCGTGGACCACTCCTGGACGGTGCGTGCGTGATCGGTCCACCAGGGGAGGACCGTGCCGTCCTCGAACGCCGCCTGGAGCCCCGGCTCGCACGGAACCATGCGCAACCCGTGCTTGGCGAGACGGAGGTCGCGGATCACCTCCGGACGCAGCATCGACGCGATGTACGACGTCGTCGAGGCTCGGCACCCGGGCGCGATCTCCTCCGTGACGCAGGCCCCCCCCACCATGTCCCGCCGTTCCAGGACCAGCGTGCGGAGACCGCCGCGCGCCAGGTACGCGGCAGCGGTCAGGCCGTTGTGGCCTCCTCCCACCACGATCGCGTCGTAGATGGTCGTGGTCATCGGACGTGCATCCTGGGGGTGCCTCCACGGTCGCGGGACGGGTGGGACGCTAGTTGCGCCGCGCGGAGGCGGTCAACGAGGGTGGTGACCCGGCGTCACGGGCTGGGCCGATCCTTCACCTGCTCGATGGTGTTCCTGTCGACGCGGACCCGCTCCCAGGCCGTCACCACCGCGTAGGTGGCAGGGTTGGCCACCACGACGGGCACGGTGATCCGATAGAGCTCGCGGCCCACGATCGCCCCGAGCGCCAGGATGGGGTCCGGTTCCCCCAGGACGATGGCCGCGGGCGCGGTCCCCGCACGGATCGCTTCGGCGAGGATCGTGGAGCTCGAGCTGGACCCACGGCCTCCCGGGAGGAGGAGGATACGCCCGGCGACCCGGGCGCCTCGTTGCGGGTGTCGAACGTCGATCACGTCGCCGGTCGAGGGGTCGAGACCGCCCCACAGGCTGAGCGGCTCGTCCAGCGTCAGGACGTCGCCCTCGGCGGTGCCGCCGACGAGCACGTCGAGATCAGGCATCGCCCCACAGCTCCCGGTCGCGCCACAGGGCGCCCACGGCCGCCGTGCGGACGCACTCGTCGGTCGTCCCGAAGACCGTCTCGACGCCCAGGTTGGCAGGCGCGTACCAGGCGGCCTTCGCCGAGTCGGTCATCAGCGCTCCCTCGACGTCGTGGATCACCGGGGCGAGGTAGGCGCACGTGTCGGTGACCAACTGGACCCCGGCCGCCGTGAGTCGCTCGGCGGCATCCGCACCGGCACCCGCGAGCGTGTCGCGGCCCAGGTTCACGTAGAAGGGGATCGTCGGCGGCGAACCCTCAACCAGATCGACGAGTCGGGCGAGCTCCGCGGCGGACGCGTGCGGCGTGCCAAGCGTGACGGCACCGACGGCGCCGACGGCGCCGCCCGCGACCGTGGAGAGCTCGTCCCGGGCCCGGCGGAGGTCGGCGAGCGCAACGGTGACCTGGGGGAGGTCGGTGCCCCCGCCGGTGGCGGCCTCCAAGGTCGGCGCTTCCGGCGTGACCCCCACGGCATGGAACAGGGCGACGGACCCGATGAGGCGCCGGCGGCCCCGAGCGCCTTCAGCGCGTCTTCGCCGATCTCCGCCGGCAGGCCGACGATCGCTGCCACCGCCGTGCCCGCTCGCTTCCCGAGGAGATGGCCGAGCGCAGCCGCGCCGGCCGTCTCCCGCAGGAGGCGCGGCGGCACGGCCGACGCGTCGACGACGAGCCGCGCGCGCCGCCCCCCGTCGGTGTGCATCCCGACGGACGGCGCCCTCCCGGCGATCGCGCAGCAGATGTCGAGGAAGTCGCCGTACCGCTCGGTCCGCGCGCCCAACACGGAGTTCGCGAACACGATCGCGTTCGACTCCGCCCAGGCGATCTGTTCCCCGGGTGCCGGCCGGTCGGCGAGCTGATAGGGCGCGCACGTCCAGGTGGGCCGGCATCCCATCGCGACGTAGGCGTCCATCTGGCGCTTCGCGAGCTCGGCGGTGGCGACATCCAGCCGGACCAGCCCCGGGTGCAGCAGGTCGAGGGCCGCCACGTTGAGGGTGGCCGGGACCCGGACCCGCGCGCCCTCGGCCGCCAAGCGCTCGGCGAAGTCCACCCCGGCGAGCCCGTGGTACAGGCAACTATCGATGTGGGCACGGGTGATCGGCACGAGGTGCCGGGCACCCATCACCTCGGCCATCTCGACGAGGATGCGCATCGCGGTGGCGGACGACGGTTCGTCGAGGAGCGCGCGTTCGTCGGTGGTCAGCGCCAGCGCCATGGCGCGGATGATGGCATGGGCCGGTCAGCCGATGACGGACGCGGGCGGAACGCCCGGGTCCACGTCCGCCCCGGCGTACTCGGTGTCGCCGTACGCGCTCGTGTCGCCGAGCTCATCGAGCCACGTGGTGGAGAACACCGCTGCGAACTCCCGCCGGTCGAGCAGATCCTGCTGGATCGCGTCTTCGGGCACGTACGGACCGAGGTTCTGCCGGTACGTCAGCCCTTCGAGGAACGCGGCCACGTCATCAGGGGTTGCGTCGGCGTCTCGGAGCCCGGGGACATCCAGGTAGACCTCGCTCGGGTAGACGTTCTGGACCGCGTCGGCGATCCCCGCGCCGAACTCCTGCTCGATCACGCTCTCGAGCTGGATCGGATCCAGGCGCACGCCCCCGGCCGCATCGGGGAGCGGGCATTGTCCGTGATCAGCCGTGATGATGAGCACGTACTCGCCGGGGTAGCACTCCTCGAGGATGTCCACCATCCGCGCCAGCTCGTCGTCGACCGCGTGGAGCATGAGGGCGGTCTGCTCGGAGAACATCCCGTAGACGTGACCGGTGTAGTCCGGGGCCTTGTACGTGGTGTACAGCAAGCCGGTGGCGTCGGCGCCCACGGGCTCCGAGTCGAGCGTGAGCTCGAGCAGGTCGGTCTGGTAGCCCGCGATCGGCGGCGCGCAGCAGTACGGGTTCCCCCATCGCGCGTACTCCTCGTCCGAGATCGACGAGTCGTCGGCCGCCACCCGCGCCTCGAACACCTCGAGACCGGGCCACCGCGCCGGCATCCGGTACAGCTCGGGGTTGTGCGGCACCCAGCCGCCGCCGAACTCATCGTCCTCATCGAAGTAGATCGCGACCGGGAGGTCGCCCGCCGGTCGTTGGGTCCCTCCGCGTCCGAGCATCCCCAGGTGCCAGACCTGGTAGCCGACCTCACCGACCCACGCGCCGGTCTCGTCGTGCCAGAGGTCCGCCAGGGTCGGGACCAGGATGTCGGTGGGATCCGCGAGGCCACGATCGCGGTAGGCCTTCCGCGGGTTCGCACCGTCGCGGATGTTGTGGCCCGTGATCCCGTGCTCGTTCGGGAAGGTTCCGGTGCCGATCGTGGCGTGCGCCGCCGCCGTGACCGCGGGGAACGAGCCGGTGATCGCGTCCCGGTAGTGCATGCCTTCGCCCATCAGGCGCTTGAGCGTGGGCCAGTCGTCGGGCCAGTGGTCGAGGACGTTCCAACCGCCGCCGTCGATCACGAACGTCACGACGACCTTCGGAGTCACGCCGGTGGTCCCAAGGCCCGGCAGGGCCCGGCCGGCGCGATCGGCCGGCCAGGTGTCGAAGCCGATGAGCTCGGCGGTGGTCGGCGCCAGGTCGGCGAGCGTGACGCGATCATCGTTGTCGCCGGGCTCGACGACGCCGGGACCGTAGACGACGAGCGGGATCCGCTCCAGGTACATCCACGGGGCCGCGTGGCTGGTCCTCGGGTCCTTCGGCAACAGGGAGCGCGACTCCGGCGGGTAGTTCGCGCTGTTGAACGGGGCAACCACCAGCTGTAGCTCGGCAGAACGCCCCTTGCGGTAGGCGCGCCTGACCAGCTCCATGTACTCGGCGCCGAGCCGCGTCGCGCCCGCGTCCTGGGCCGCGATCGCATCGGGCCGGGCGAGCTTGGCGAGCGTGCGCCCGAGGGCCGCTCCTCCGGCAACGAGAGCGAGACCGCCCAGGCTGGCGCCCAGGAGGAAGCGCCGACGGGAGGCGTCGTGGGCGCCGCCCAGCGTGCCGCGGCGGTCCACCGACCAGATCAGGAGCATCGCGATGAGCCACACAGCGAGACCCGTCGCGAGGCCCACCACGAGGCTCCCGGAGAACGTCACGACGAGCGTGGCCAAGCCTCCGGCCAGCACGAAGACGACGAGGGTGCGAGGGATGCGGGTGGTGTTCACGCCGTTCCTATGGTGGCAGAACGGAGCGTCGAGACAGCCAAGCGCCGTGTGGAGTTCCGGTGCTGGTCAGGTGCGCTTGCGCTCGAGGTCGAGGAACGGGGTCGGCACCACCGTGGCCCCGACCTTCCCGCGCTCACCCTCGACGCTCCACTCCACGCTGACCCGGGTGCCGGGCGCGCTCAAGCCCTTGTCGACGCTCCCGAAGCCGACCATCTTCTTGATCGTAGGTCCCCAGGTGATCGAGGTGGCGCGGCCGACCTGCCTGCCCTCCTTGAACACAGGCACCGGATCGCGGTGGACGAGCGGGGACACACCGGGGGCGAGGTCGTGCTTCGCGTAGAGGCCCTCGATTCCGCTCCAATCGAGCTCGAGGCCGACGAGGCGGCGCGCCGGTCCACCCGCCGAACGCTCGGCGAGCAAGGCCCGCTTGCCGACGAACGGTGCCGCCTTGTCGAACGCGACGAGGCGGCCGAGGCCCACCTCGAACGGTGAGTACTTGAGCTCGGGTGCCGTCACGTGGCGGGCGCTCGAGAACTCCACCTCAGCGAGGATCAGCCCGGCCTCCACGCGGCAGACGTCCAACGCGCGGATCCCGACCGGGTGGATCCCGTAGTCGGCACCGGCCGCGAACACCGCATCCCACACGGCGAGCGCGCCGTCGACCGGGATCCAGAGCTCGAAACCACGGTCGCCCGTGTAGCCCGTGCGTGTCACGTCCACCTCGATGCCCGCGATCGTTGTCATCCGGCGACCGAAGTACGGGACATCGGACCAGTCCTCACCCGTGGCCTTGTGCAGGACCTCGCGGGACAGCAACCCCTGGAGCGCCAGCGCCGCAAGGGTGTCGGTCACGTCGTCGATCTCGACGTCGAGGCCCGTGGCGTTCATCAGGAACCACCGCCGGGTCTGGTCGGCCGCGGTGACGCGGTAAGCGTCGTCGGCGATCCTGGCGATGGTCCCGTCATCGATGAGCTTGCCGTCCTCGTCGCACCACGGTGTGTAGAAGACGCGGTCGACACGGAGCTTCGCGATGTCGCGGGTCATCACGCGGTCCATGAGCCGGCCCGCGTCGGGACCCCGCACGACGTACTTGTACAGGGGCGACGTATCGATCACGCCCGCCGCTTCGCGCACCGCGTTGTACTCGATGTCGTGGAAGTCCGCGTAGACCGCGGGGGCGTGGTAGCCCGACCACTCACCCCAGGCGAGCTTCGTGTTGAGCTCCTGCTGTCGCTGATAGAACGCGGTGCCGACCGTCATCGCGGCGTAGCGTAGCCAGGGCACTCCGTGGGCGGCACCTGACACCTGACCTGAGGTCAGGGTGCGCGGGTCGGGTCCGGAGGTGCCCGTTTACCATGCGGACCGGCGCCGATGGGGCGTCGCTGCCGGCGTGCGGCGCGGTTCGTCCGGGTGCCGCGGGGTCTGCGTCCAGGAGGAGGGTCGATGGCCAGGCGGTACGACGCCGTCGTGATCGGCGGGGGTCACAACGGCCTCACGACGGCCGCCTATCTCGCGAAGGCCGGTCAGTCCGTGCTGGTCCTCGAGAAGAACCCGATCCTCGGCGGCGCCGCGACCACCGTCGAGCACTTCCCGGGGTTCCGCTTCTCCGCCATGTCGTACGTCGTCTCGCTGCTCCGGCCCGAGATCATCCGTGAGCTGGAGCTCCCGAAGCACGGGTTGGAGATCTCTCCGCTCGACGGCACCATCACACCGCTCGACGACGACTACCTCTGGCGCGTGAACGACCACGGCAAGACGGTCCGCGAGCTGCGCCGGTGGTCGCTGAACGACGCCGAGGCCTACGGCGAGTACTCGATGCTCATGGCCGAGATGGCCCGGTTCATCAAGCCGATCCTGTCGATCGTCCCGCCGGACCCGGGGAAGATCAGCCCGCTCGACTGGCTCCCGCTCACCGGCCTCGCGAAGGACTTCAAGCGACTTCCCCGAGCGGCTCCAGACCTGCTTCATCCAGCTGATGACCATGAGCGCCGCAGAGTTCCTCGAGCAGTGGTTCGAGACCGAGCCGCTGAAGGCAACGATGAGCGCCTCGGGGATCATCGGGACCTTCCAGGGACCGCGTTCGCCGGGCACCGCGTACGTGCTCCTGCATCACTACATGGGTGAGATCGACGGCGCGTTCCGCGCGTGGGGGATCCCGCGGGGCGGCACCGGCGGCATCTCGTACGCGATCGCGGACGCGGCGCTCGGGCTGGGCGTGGAGATCCGGACCGAGGCACCGGTGTCGAACGTGATCGTGAAGGGCGGCCGCGCGGTGGGCGTGGCGCTCGGGACCGGTGAGGAGATCGAGGCGGGCGTCGTGATGTCGTCCGTGGACGCGAACCTGACCTTCCTGAAGCTGCTCGAGTCCGGCACGCTCGATCCGGACTTCGAGGCCGAGGTGCGCCGGTACAAGTTCCGCGGTTCGAGCGGCAAGGTGAACCTGGCGCTCGACGGCCTGCCCGAGCTCGCCTGCAAGCCCGGGGTCGGGCCGTGGCTCCGGGGCGCCATCTCGTTCAGTCCCTCGCTCGACTACATGGAGCGGGCCTACGACGACGCCAAGTACGGACGGTTCAGCCGCCGCCCGTACATCGACTGCATCATCCCGACGCTCGTCGACCCGTCGATGGCGCCCCCCGGCAAGCACGTGATGTCGTGCTTCGTGCAGTACGCGCCGTACAAGCTCGAGCCGGGCAAGGAGTGGGACGACCGGATGCGCGACGACTTCGCGGAGACGGTCATCGACACGCTCGAGGAGCGGTTCCCCGACATCCGCTCGAAGATCCTCCACCGGCTCGTGCTGTCGCCGAAGGACATCGAGGACTGGACCGGGCTCACCGAGGGCAACATCTTCCAGGGCGAGCTCTCGCTGGAGCAGCTCTTCTTCAACCGGCCGGTGGCGGGCTGGGCCCGCTACCGGACCCCGGTGAAGGACCTCTGGATGTGCGGCTCCGCCACGCATCCCGGCGGCGGCATCATGGGCGCGAACGGGCGCCTGGCCGCGCTCGAGTACCTGAAGGAGAAGAAGAAGGGCCGGCGGGCGGCCTGATGTCCAAGGAGCGGATCGTCGTCATCGGCGCCGGCCACAACGGGCTGGTCGCGGCGGCGTACCTCGCGAAAGCTGGACGTCACGTGACCGTGGTTGAGCGTGCCGACGAGGTCGGCGGCATCCTCCGTCCCGTGCCGCTGGCCGACGGCTTCACGGCTCCCGGGCTCGCCCACACGGTCGGGCGTCTGCGGCCCACGGTCGTCCGCGATCTCGAGCTCGACCGTCACGGCTACGAGCCCATCGAGCCCGCTGTCCGCGCGTTCGCACCCCAGCCCGACGGGACCTCTGTCACGTTCTGGGCCGACGCGGCTCGGACGGGCGCAGAGCTCCGTGATCGGTCGGCGGCCGACGGCGAGGCGTATCCCGCCTTCGACCGGAAGGTGCGCGCCATCGCCAGCTTCCTCGCGTACGTGAACGTGGCGACCCCGCCCGACGTGCGCTCGCCGTCGATCGCCGACGCGATCGCCGGGCTGAAGCTCGGGAAGGCGTTCCGCGACCTGGGCGCCAAGACCGGCCGGGAGGCGATCCGCACGCTGCCGATGGCTGTCGCGGACCTCGTCGGCGAGGTGTTCGCGTCCGAGGCGGTCCGTGGTCCGCTCGCCACGCGAGGTGTCCTGTACACGAGCAACGGCCCCTGGGCGTCGGGGACAGCGGCCGTGTTCCTGAACGATGCGGCCGGCAACGACGGCGGAGCGGCGGGGCAGTCGACGTTCGCCCGTGGCGGCACCGGCGCGCTCGCGAGCGCGCTCGCCGCCGCCGCCCAGACCTTCGGCGCCACGATCCGGACCGGGGCGGAGGTGGTCGCGATCGCCACGCGTGGCGATCGCGCCACGGGGGTCGTGCTGTCGGACGGCAGCGAGCTGCCGGCCGACGTGGTGGTCTCGGCCGCCGATCCGAAGCGGACGCTCCGGCTCGTCGATCCCGAGGTGCTCGGTCCCACCTTGGTGTGGCGAGGCGAGAACATCCGGCAGCCGGGGGCGACCGCGAAGGTCGACCTCGCCCTGGGCGGTCTGCCCGTCTTCCCGGGAGCCGATGCCGAGCGGCTGGGCGGCCGGATCGTGATCGGCCCGTCCATCGACGACGTGGAGCGTGCGATGGACGCGGCGAAGTACGGGGTCCTGGCCGATTCCCCGATGCTCGAGGCCACCATCCCGTCGATCGGCGACCCGTCACTGGCGCCCGAGGGCAAGCACGTGATGAGCGTGCTCGTCCAAGCGGCGCCGCGGAGCCTCCGAGACTCGACCTGGGTGTCGGAGCGTGAGTCGCTCGGCGACATCGTGTTGAAGACCCTGGAACAGTACGCGCCGGGGCTCTCCTCGCTCGTCGAGGCGCGGACCGTGACGACCCCCGAGGACGTCGAGACCGGGTATGGGCTCACCGGCGGCGACGTCTTCCACGCCGCACCGGGTCTGGATCAATGGTTCGCCTGGCGGCCCCTCAACCAGGAAGCGCGGTACCGGTTCGCGGTGGATCGTCTCTACCTGGCCGGTTCCGGCGCGCATCCCGGCGGCGGGATCACCGGCGGTCCGGGCGCGAACGCGGCGAAGCAGTTGCTCAAGGATCTGAAGAAGTAAGACCACGCCGCCGACGCGAGCGTGTGGCAAGCTTCGCGCGATGACCGACCCGCGTGAGTTCCGCCTTCCCGATCCGTCCGAGATGCTGCTCGGTGACATCGAGTACGACGAGGCGCCCGACTTCTACCTGCCGAGCTACGTCGGCTCGACCTCGTTCCAGAAGCTCCCGCTCATCACGGACGACGACGAGCTCGCGACCTTCGGAGCAGAGGTCGCGATCATCGGGGCGCCGGTCGACGACGGCGCCTCGAACCGGGCCGGTGCGCGCTTCGGTCCGCGAGCGATCCGGCAGGCCAGCTACCACGCCGGCGATCTCTGGTCGATCCAGCTCCAGACCTCGTTGTTCGACAAGGTGAAGGCGGTCGATGCGGGCGACGCGCCGATCATGCCGTCGCGCCTCGAGCGCGCGCTGCGCGTCGTGCACGAGAAGGTCTGGCGGGTCGCACGCACGGGCGCCATCCCGATCGTGCTGGGCGGCGACCACTCGATCACCTACCCCTCGTGTGCCGCGGTGGCGCGTGCCGTCCACCCTCGGAAGGTCGGGCTCCTGCACTTCGACGCGCACGCGGACACCTCTCTCGAGGTCTACGGCTCGCTCATCAGCCACGGCACACCGATGCGCAATCTGATCGAGCAGGGCTGGGTCGAGGGGAGGAACTTCGTGCAGGTCGGCCTCCGCGGGTACTGGCCCGAGGAGGCGACCTTCGACTGGATGCGCGCACACGGCCTGCGGTGGCACCGGATGACCGAGATCGAGGAGCGGGGGAGCGAGGCCGTGATCGCCGAGGCGATCGTCGAGGCGCTGGACGGGCCCGACTGCATCTACCTGTCGATCGACATCGATGTCGTCGACCCGGGGAGCGCCCCGGGGACCGGGACCCCCGAACCGGGCGGCATGCTGCCGCGGGAGCTGCTCCGGGCTGTCCGGCAGATCGTCAGCCAGGTGGAGGTCGTGGGCATGGACGTGGTCGAGGTTTCGCCTCCGTACGACACCGCCGATGTGACCGCGGCGCTCGCGCACCGGTGCGTGCTCGAGGCGATCAGCGCGCTGGCCGCGCGCAAGCCGTAGCCGGCAGCGTCCCTGCTCAAGGCGGTGCCCTCGGGCGACGAAGCCTGGAACGTGATCGAGCCGCAGCATGCCTTCAGCGAGGCGACCGCGGCGTTCCGTCGGCTGGTCGAGAACGTCGGGCGCGTCATCGCCGGGAACGACGAGGCCGTGGAGCTCGCCGCGGTCTGCCTGTTCGCCGATGGCAACCTCCTGCTCGAAGGGGTGCCCGGGGTGGGCAAGACGACGCTCGCTCGGGCGCTCGCGGTGTCGATCGGCGGCGACTTCAACCGGATCCAAGCCACGCCCGACCTCCTGCCGAGCGATCTGACCGGCGTGAGCATCTACGACCAGGCTCAGGGGGGCTTCCGGTTCGTGCCCGGACCCCTCTTCGCGAACGTGGTGCTGGTGGACGAGATCAACCGGACCACGCCGCGCACGCAATCGGCGCTGCTGGAACCCATGGAAGAGCGACAGGTGACGGTGGAGGGCGTGACCCACCGCCTTCCCGAACCTTTCGTCGTGATCGCAACGGAGAACCCGATCGAGCAGCACGGCACGTACCCCTTGCCCGAGGGACAGCTGGACCGGTTCGCGCTCGCGGTGCGGGTCGGGTATCCGGACGCGGACGGGTCGACCGATCTGGTGCGCCGTCAGATGGAACGGCATCCCCTGCTCGACCTCGAAGCCGTGCTGAAGCCCGACGAGGTGGCGAGGTGCCAGCACGCCGTCCGCGAGGTCCACGTGGACGAGGCGGTGCTCGGCTACGCCGTCAGCATCGTCGGCGCCACCCGCAACGCCCCCGAGGTCGAGCTCGGCGCGTCGCCCCGCTCGAGCGTCTGGGTCGTCCGATGCGCACAGGCCCGAGCCGTGGCCGAGGGCCGGGACTTCGTCCTGCCTGACGATGTGAAGGCGCTCGTACCGGCGGTCCTGGAGCACCGGATCGTCCCGAAGCAGGCGCGGGGTGGGGGCGCGGTGGTGCACGAGGTCGTGCGTCGCGTTCTGGACGAGATCCCCGTGCCGCTGCACGTCCCCCGGAAGGGCTGAGCCGATGCGTCCGCGCAAGCGCGCGGCCGGACTCCTGGTCGGCGCGCTCGTCCTGTTCGCGATCGCCACCAACATCCAGGCCGGATGGCTGTACGTCCTGTCGGCACTCCTGATGGGGGCGCTCCTCGCTGGCCTCGTGCTCCCGTTGGTCGGGCTCCGTGGGCTCCGGGCGTCGATACAGGCACCCGAAGAGGCCGACCAGGGCACCGAGGCCTTCGTCGACGTCCGATTGGCGAACCGCGCCCGGGGGGTCCGGTGGTCGGTGCGGGTCGTGGACCCGCACCTCGAGCGGGTCCAGGTGTTCGTGGCGTCGATCCGCCCCAAGGAGCGGATCGACGCCACGACGGTCCGGGTGCCGGGCCGGCGCGGGCCGGCCCGGACCACGTGGGTCGAGGTGCGGTCGTCGGCGCCGTTCGGCGTCGCCGAACGGCGCCGACGCCTCCCCCTCGACCCGCCTGGCGAGACCTTGGTGCTGCCCGCGACGATCCCGCTCGGTCCCCTGTCGTTCGTGGAGCCGGTACGCACCACCGAGCCGGCGGCCCATCGTTGGCCGCGACGCGGCACCGGCCCCGAGTACCTGGGGGTCCGCGAGTACCGGTCCGGTGACTCGATGCGGCACGTCCACTGGGGGCTCACCGCCCGTCACGGGCAGGTGATGGTGCGTGAGTTCGAAGAGGAGCGGACGCGCCGGCTGGCGATCGTGGTCGACGCCGAGCGCGATGCGGGTGACGCGTGGACCCCGCTCGACCGTTGCTGCTCCGTGGCGGCATCCGTCCTCGAGGCAGCATCCGCGCACGGAACAGGAGCTCGATTCGATCGCCGGCCTCCCCGGCGGTGAGGTCGACGTCCTGCTCCGCGCCGACACGCGGGAGGCGTTCCGGTGGCTCGCGCGACTCGAGGGTGGCGGACCCCCCCTCGACTCTGTCCTGGACGGTCTCCAGCATGACGAGCTGCGCGGCGTGGAGAGCGTCCTCGTCGTCATGCCCGTGTGGAGAGGTGAGCGGCGGGAGGGGTTGGTCACGAATCTCACGCGGCTGGGCCGGATGGTCTCGCGGTTGGTCGTCGTACCGGTCGGGGTGTCACGCGCCGACCGTGAGCTCGACGCGTTCGTTGCGGCGCTCGACGCAGCCGGGGTCGACGTCCGGCCGTGGCGCGTGGACGGCGATCTGGCCCTGAGCCTCGGCACCGGTGGCGGCGTCCCCACACGGGTGGGCGCCCCGTGAGGTTCGCGCTGCGCCGGCCGCCGAGCGCGCCACCCGAAGATTCCGTGGCGATCCGCGTCGTCGTGGCGCTCGCGGTGGAAGCTGGAATCCTGGCGGTCGTCCTGCAGGCGGCGGTCGATCCGCTCTCCGCGGTCGCAGCCCTCCTGCTCGCGCCCCTCGGCTACCTCTTCTCGTACCGGCGCCGGGCCACCAGCAACCTCGCGGTCAAGGTCGTGCTCTCGGTGGCGCTCCTCGCGGCGCTCGGCCAGTTCCTCTCGTCGGTCCGTTTGGTCAACAACGTTGACCAAGCACGGGTGCCGCTGGCCTCCTTGTTCCTGTGGGTCCAGGTGCTCCACGCCTTCGATGTGCCACGCCGCAGGATCTGGCCTTCTCGATGGTGTCGAGCCTCACCCTCGTGGCGGCGGCAGGAGCCCTCTCCCTGACCACCACGTACGTCTGGGTCATCGTCACCTGGGCCTGCCTCGCCGCCACGTGGCTCTGGCTGTCGGCCCGCCCCCGACCGGACCAGGTGACCGCGCCCCTGTCGATCCGGCGGATCGTGCCCGAGCGCCCGTCGCGCGCGCCCGTGGGTCGATCGCTCGCTACGGCCGGCATGGCGGCGCTCATCCTCGGCGTCGCGATCTTCATGGCGATGCCGCGGCTCCCCGCCGCGCTCGTGCGCACGCCGCCGTTCTCCCTCGGCGGCGGCGTGCCGTCCGATGCGTCGCCCGACGAGATCCGCAACCCGGGGCTCCCGTCCGCCGGCACCGACGGCGTGGTCGACTTCGCGCCCGATGCCTACCCGGGCTTCAGCTCGGCGATGGACCTGCGGGCCCGGGGGCAGCTCTCGGACGAGGTCGTGTTCCGCGTGCGAGCGGACCAGGCCTCGCTCTACCGCGCCGAAGCGTTCGACCTCTTCGACGGGTTGGTGTGGACCGCATCGAACGACGAGCAGGAGACCCTGCCGCGAGCGGAGGACGATGGCTACGACGTGCCCTCGATCGGGGTGGACGCCCAGCTCCCGTGGGGACTCACGAACGAGGTCATCCAGACCTTCTACATCGAGACGGCGCAGCCCAACGTGGTGTTCGCGGCCGCCCACGCGACGAAGGTCTACTTCCCTTCGGGAGGTCTCCGGCTGGATCGGTACGGCGCGATCCGCTCGCCGATCCTGCTCGACGAGGGACTCGTGTACTCCGTGGTCTCGAACGTGCCGGTGCTCCCGCCGTCGCTCCTGCGACAGTTGCCGGAGCCGGACCCGGCGTCCCGGCGACTGGCCCCGTACCTGCGGGTGCCCGACAGCACGCCATCGCGCGTCAGGCAGCTCGCGCACTCGATCGTGGCCGGCGCGCCGTCGGAGGTCGATGCGGTGCACGCGGTGGAGGCGTGGCTCCGGGCCAACACGCGGTACGACCTCGACGTGCCACGCGAGCCCGATGGCGTCGACGCGGTGGATCACTTCCTGTTCGAGACGAAGCGAGGGTTCTGCGAGCACATCGCAAGCGCCATGGCGGTGCTCCTCCGGAGCGTCGGCGTCCCTACCCGGCTCGTGGTCGGCTACGGACCGGGGGAGCGGAACCCGCTCACGGGGTACTTCGAGGTGCGGCAGTCCGACGCTCACGCCTGGGTGGAGGTCTGGTACCCGCAGGCGGGATGGTTGCCGTACGACCCCACGTTCGGTGTCCCACCTGCGGAGCCGTCGGCGGGGGCCAGGTTCCTCGGCGGGGAGGCCCTCGCGGCCCTCGCGCGGACGATCGGCCAACGGGTGCCCGAGTCCATGAAGCAGGCCATCGGCGCGGCGAGCCGCGGCATCGCGGCCGCCGCCGGCGCCGTGTGGGACGCGTGGCTCGTCGTGGTGGCGATCGCGGCGCTCGGCGCCGCGATCGCCCTCCTGTACCGCCGTCTCCGCCGGGCCCGTTCCACGGGCCCGGCGGACGACGCAGGCCGTGCGTTCGAGGATCTCGTCGAGGCCCTGGCACGTTCGGGCCATCCGCGGGCGCCCGCCGAGACACCCTCGGAGCTCTTGGTGGTGGTGGAGGGCGATCCGGCCCTCGCGGGCGAGGTCGTCGCGCACGCCGAGCTGGTCGTGCGGACGTTCGAGCGCGCGCGCTACGCGCCGCCGCGCGAAGCGCCGACCGAGGCCGAGGTGATGCGTGCGCTCGCCGCCGCAGAGCGGGTGCGCGAGCTCGTCGGACGGTGAGCCCGGCCGCCGACGTCGGGCCGCGGTAGGCTCGCCGTCATGTGTCGAAGCATCAAGCGACTCCGTGACGGGACCGACGTCGCCACGACCGATGAGATCCACGAGGCGGCCCTGCAGTACGTCCGCAAGGTGAGCGGCTTCCGGGAACCGTCCGCGAAGCACCGCGCGGCGTTCGACGCCGCGGTCGACGAGGTCGCCGCCGCCTCCGAAGCGCTCCTCGAGCAGGTGACGCAGCGGATGGGCCAGGGAACGGCAACGTGACGCCACCCGTGCAGCGCCCGATGGTGGACGGGTCGACGGGGCTGGCGTGATCGAGCCGGGCGGCTATCCGTTCGACCCATCGCCCGCCGAGATGCGGGCGATGGGAGAGCTGGTCGTGGGCGAGCTGATCGCTTGGATCGGGGGCCTCGAAGAGGCGCCCGCCCAGGCGATCGACGAGGCGCTCGACGTCGCGAAACGGCTGCGGTCGGCCCCGCCCCTCGAGGGCGTGGCCGACGTGCGTGCGCTCGTCGACGACGCCCTCGAGGCCGCGCACCACACCTTCGAATACAGCGGCCCCGGCTTCCTCGCGTACATCCCCGGTGGCGGGTTGTACACGGCGGCCCTGGCCGAGTTCCTCGCCCAGGGGCTCAACCGGTACACCGGCATGTGGCAACAGAGCCCCGCCATGGTCCAGCTCGAGGAGAACGTGACGGACTGGCTGTGCTCGATCTTCGACCTCCCGGAGACCGCGCAGGGGGTGCTCACCACGGGCGGTTCGATCGCGAACCTGTCGGCCGTGGTTACCGCGCGCCACGAGAAGCTCGGCGAAGGGTTCCTGGACGGCACGTACTACGTGACCGGGCAGGCGCACGCGAGCGTCACGAAGGCGGCCGCGATCGCCGGTCTGCCTCGTCGGGGGCTCCGCCTGGTCCCCACGGATCGCGAGCTCCGGATGGACCCCGAGGCCCTGCGGTCGATGATCCGGCAGGACCGTGCGAGCGGGCTCCGGCCGTTCCTCGTGGTGCCTGCGGCCGGGACCACGAACACCGGCGCCGTCGATCCGATCGAGCAGGTCGCGGACATCGCGAGGGCGGAGGGCCTCTGGATGCACGTCGATGCCGCCTACGGCGGGTTCTTCCAGCTCACCGCGCGGGGTCGTGAGAGGTTCCGCGGGATCGAACGCGCCGACAGCATCACCCTCGATCCGCACAAGGGGATGTTCCTGCCCTACGGGACCGGCGGGCTCGTCGTCCGTGACCGCGAACCGCTCCGCGCGGCGCACTTCGAGGGTGCCGCGTACCTCCAGGACCTCCCACCGTCCGGCGACCTCCCGAACTACGCCGAGTTGACGCCGGAGCTCTCGCGCGACATGCGCGGGTTGCGCGTGTGGTTCCCTCTCGTCCTGCACGGGGTCCAGCGGTTCCGCGAGGCGCTCGACGAGAAGCTCGACCTCTCCGAGGAGCTCGACGGGCTCCTGCGCGAGGAGCCGAGGCTGGAGCTCCCGTGGTCCACGCAGCTCACCATCACGCCGTTCCGGCTCCGTGACGGCGACGAGGGGGCCAACCGTGAGCTCCTGGCGCGGATCAACGCGACGAAGCGCGTGTTCCTGTCGAGCACGGTGGTCGACGGTCGCTACACGCTGCGAGCCGCCATCTTGAGCCACCGGACCCATCGCGACCGCACGCTCGAGTGCGTGGACATCATCCGCGAGGCCGCGACCGCGATCGCCGGGTGACCATCCGTGCCCGAGCTCCCGGAGATCCGTGCGCTCGCCGAGCGCCTCGATGAGGTCGTGGCGGGTGCCGCGTTCGACCGAGCGGACATCCTGCAGTTCTCATCTTTGAAGACGTATGCGCCGCGTCCCGAAGAGCTCAGCGGCGCCGTGGCCTCGGGGGTCACGAACCGCGGGAAGTACGTCGTGATCGGTTTCGAGGATGCCCGGCGTCTGCTGATCCACCTGTCGCAGGGCGGCCGCCTGGACGTCGAGCCGTCCCCCAAGACGACGAAGCCCCGGGGCGCGGTCGTTCGGATCCGGTTCGCGGATCGGCCGGCGCTGCTCGTGAAGGAGTTCGGCACGCAGCGAAAGGCCGGATGGTGGGTGCTCGCCGGCGGCGACGACGGACCGCTCGCCAAGCTCGGTCCCGATGTCCTCACCTCGGAGGCCGACCACCTGCTCCGGACGGCGACCGACAACCGGCGTATCCACACCGTCCTGCGGGACCAGCGGACGATCGCCGGGCTGGGCCGCGGCTACAGCGACGACGTGCTGCACGAGGCGAAGCTCTCTCCCACCGCCCAGCTCGCGAAGCTCGACCCCGAGCAGCGCGAGATCCTGGTCGGCGCGGTCCACCGGATCGTCGACGATGCCCTCGAAGCCGAACGGCAACGCACCGGTGGGCTCCCGACGAAGCTCGGTGACCACTTCACGGTGCACAACCGTTATGGAGAACCCTGTCCGCGGTGCGGCGCTGACCTGCGGCGGGTCTCGTACGAGGATTACGAGGTCACGTATTGCCCCGACTGCCAGACCGGCGGGAAGCTCCTGGCCGATCGCCGGCTGTCCCGACTGCTGCGGTAGCGTGGTCGGCCGCCATGGCCGAACACGAACCGCCACCACCGGTTCACGACCCGGACGAGGATGACGAGGGTCCACCGCCACGCGGCATCGTCGCTCGCGCCCGCGCGCATCTCGTCGACCTCACACCGCTGAGGATCTCGCGTGACTTCCGCCTGCTCTTCTTCGGCCGTTCCGTTTCGGATTTCGGGGACGAGATCGTCGCGGTCGTGGTGCCCTTCCAGGTCTTTGTCATCACGGGGTCGACCCTGGCGGTGGGGCTCCTCGGCTTGGCGGCGTTGGTGCCCGTCTTCGTGTTCCCGATCGTGGGCGGCGCCGTCGCCGACGCGGTTGACCGCCGCAAGCTCGCACTGAGCACCCACGCGGTGCTGGCGGTGCTCTCGCTCTTCATGGCGGTGAACGCGTCGCTCGACGAGCCCTTGCTGTGGCCGCTCTACCTCTTCACGTTCCTCGCGGCCGGGCTGTACACGTTCAACCGCCCGAACCTGTCCACCTGGCCCGCCCGGCTGGTGGAGCCGGAGCTCCTGCCCTCCACGAACGCCCTCGAGGCAGGCTTCGGCACCCTCGACGGGCTGATCGCGCCGGTCGTGGCCGGCGTCCTGCTGGCGACGATCGGACCGACCGGGGCGTACGTCTTCGACGCGGCCACCTTCCTGGTGGTGATCGCGATGCTCTGGCGGATGCGTCCCTCCCCGCCGACCCACGAGGAGACCGAGATCAGCTGGGCGGCGATCAAGGACGGCTTCCGCTTCCTGAAGGGCAAGCGCAACGTCCAGGCGGTCTTCCTCGCGGATCTGAACGCGATGATCTTCGGCTTCCCGATGGCGTTGTTGCCGGCGATCGCTTTGGATCTCGGGGGGCCGGAACGGCAGGGGTACGTGTTGGGTCTGCTCTACGCGGCACCGGCGGCGGGCGCCTTCCTGGCGACCCTGGTGTCCGGGCGTGCGAAGCACGTCCGGCGCCAGGGTCGCGCCGTCATGCTGTCGATCGTGGTCTGGGGAGCCGCCATCGTGGTGTTCGGCTTCTCAGGAACCCTCTGGCTGTCGCTCACCATGCTCGCCGTCGCGGGCGCCGGCGACATGGTGAGCGGCATCTTCCGCATGACGATCCTGCAGGCGGCCGTCGAGGATCGTTACCGCGGCCGGCTCGACGGCATCGGCATGGCAGTGTGGGCCACGGGTCCGTCGCTCGGCGATGTCGAGTCGGGCGTGGTCGCCTCGCTCACGAGCATCCCGTTCTCGCTCGTGAGCGGTGGCCTGCTCACGATCGCCGGGATCGGGGTGCTCCGGTGGTTCGCCCCTGGGTTCTGGCGGTACGACGCGGGCGCCCCGGTCGCGTGAGCGCGCCGAGGATAGGCTGGCGGCGCTGTCGGACGAGGACGGATGCTGCGTAGGGAGGAGGCCCGCGGTGCACCAGGTGATCGCGCTGTCGGAAGCGGGGTACGACGCACTCAAACTGATCCATGTGCTCGCCGCCATCGCGTGGGTCGGCGCCGGAGCCTACGCGCAGGTGTACGCGAGCCGGCTGATCTCGCAGCAGGACTTCGTCCAGTTGGCGGGCTTCTCGAAGCAACTCGAGAAGATCGCGTTGACCTACATCATGCCGATGTCGATCCTCGTGATCGTGTCCGGCGTGACCCTCGTGTGGCTCAGTCCACTCGACTTCACCACCACGTGGGTGTGGCTCGGTCTGATCGGGTACGCGGCGACGTTCGTCACGGGCGCGTTCTTCCTGGGACCGGAAGCCGGCAGGCTCGGCAAGCTCGTCGCTGAGCGCCCGCCCGAGGACCCTGGAATCCAGGCCGGGATCCACCGGATCTTGATCATCTCCCGTATCGACCTGCTGGTCCTGGTGCTCGTGGTGGCCGATATGGTGGTCAAGCCGGGCTGACGTTGGACCCGCGCACGGGGGCCGGCCTCAGTGCGCCACGGCCAGCGCTTCGGCGTCGGCGTGATGCTGCTCGATGGTCTCCCGCCCCGGGATGAAGTGGTAGGCCACGAGCGCGCCTGCCATCAGGACGAGCCCGCCGATCACGAGGGCCACGTGGAAGCCGTCCATGAACGCAGCGGAGAACGCCTGGCCGATGCCCGCCTGCTGTTCCGGTGACAGACCCTGCAACAGCGACCGTTCCACCTCTCCGTGTCCTGCCGCGGTGCCGATGGCAGCCGTCTGCGAGGGCGACAGTCCGAGATCCGTGATGGCCGGCACGAACGCCGACTTCAACCGGGTCGTGAGGATGGTTCCGAGGAGGGCGATCCCGAGGACGCCGCCGACCTCCCGGCTGGTGTTGGTCATGGCAGAGCCGAGCCCTGCCCGCTGCGGGCCGACCGCGTTCATCACGGCGGCCGTCATGGGCGCCATGGTCGCACCCATCCCGTGCCCCATCACGGCGAAGATGGGGAGCATGTAGAGGTACGAGGTATCGGCCTGGAGGGTGAGGCCGAGCAGCAACAGGCCCCCTCCGGCCAGGAGCAGTCCATACGTCATAGGTGCCCGCGACCCGTGCTGCGAGGCGTACCGGCCGGCGAGCGGCGCGGTGACGACGATGGCGAGGGTCAGTGGCAAGAATCGGACGCCCGCCTGGAACGGCGTGTAGCCGTGGATCCCCTGCATGTACAAGGACAGGAAGAAGAACGAGGCGAACATGCCGAGGGACACGCAGAACGCCACCGTGTTGCCGGCCGAGAACGCGGGGATCTTGAAGTAGTCGAGGGGCATCATGGGGTGCGGGCTGCGCCGCTCCCACATCAGGAAGGCCACCAACAGGACGGCAGCTCCGGTCAGCGAGGCGACGATCAGTGGGTCGGTCCACCCGCGCTGGTTGGCTTCGATGAGACCGAAGGTGGCGAGGAACAACGTCAGCGATCCCATGATGAGGCCGGGCACGTCGAGGTAGCGGGCCTGGTCCGAACGTGACTCCTTCACGACCCACGCCGCCACCGCGAAGGCGATGATGCCGATCGGCACGTTGATGAAGAACACCGACTGCCATCCCTGGTGCTCGACGAGGTAGCCCCCCAAGGTCGGTCCGAGCGCGAGCGCGAGTCCCGAGACCCCCGCCCACAGCCCGATGGCCTTGGCGCGCTCACGCGGAGGGAACGTGACCGTGATGATGGAGAGCGTCCCCGGCATCAGCAGTGCCCCGCCGACGCCCTGCAGGACACGGGCGGCGATCAGCTGGCCGGTGGTCTGTGACAGTCCGCAGAGCAGCGAGCTGAACGTGAAGATGGCCAGCCCGATCTGGAACATCTTCTTGCGGCCGTACTTGTCGCCGAGGATCCCGCCGGTGAGCAGGAGCGACGCGAAGGCGAGCACGTAGCCGTCGACGATCCACTGCAGACCCGAGACCCCGGCTCCGAGCTCCTGGTTGAGGGTGGGGAGCGCCACGTTGACGACCGTGTTGTCGAGCATGGCCATGGCCAGCGCGAAGCACATGGTGAGCAGGACGATGACCTTCTCGCGAGCGTTGTCACCTTCGAAACCGAGCACGTATCCCCCCTCAGGTCACATCCAGGCGCTTCAGACGGTGAACGCGGAGCGAGCCGGGACTGTTCCCGGGTCAGTTCAGTTTGCGGTACAGGCGGATCGAGAGCGGCACGAAGATCGCCAGGATCACGACCCACCAGATGGCGGACTTGAAGATCAGGGCCTCGAGGGAATCGGGGGTCTGTCCGATCAGCCCCTTCGGCCCGAGCGCGAAATAGCGAGCCAGGTTGGCCCAATAGGTCACCGGGTTGTGCTCGGCGATCCACTTGAAGACCGGGGCCATGCCGCGGATCGGCACCAGGGCGGACGAGATGAACACCACCGGGAAGATCCACGTGAACGTAGCGGCTTGAACGGCCTCGACCTCCTTCAGCCACAGGCCGACGGTCGCCGAGATCCACGAGAACGCGAACCCGACGGCCAGGGTGAGGATCACCAACGCGAGGGCCCCCACGAGGCCGTTCTGGAAGTTGAACCCCACCAGGTAGCCCACGGCGATCACGAGCACGACCAGGATGAAGTTCTTCATCACATCGGCCGTGGTCCGGCCTGCCAGCACCGCTGAGCGTGCCATGGGCAGGGACCGGAACCGGTCGATCATCCCCTTCTTGAGGTCGTCCGCGATCCCGATCGCCGTGGTGGTCGAGCCGAAGATGGCGTTCTGGATGATGATGCCCGGCATCAGGAAGTCCACGTAGGCGTTCCCGCCCAGGTTCACGATGTTGCCACCGAAGACGTAGACGAACAGGACCACGAACATGATGGGCTGCACGAGCTCGAAGACGAGCACGGTGGGGACCCGCCAGACCACCACGACGTTGCGCCGAGCCGCGATCAAACCGTCGCCGATGGCGCGGGCCACCCGGGCCGGCAGATCCATCCGATGCTGGACCGCGATGCTCACGCGTTCTCCTTCGCCTTCTCGCGGCGACGCTTGCCCCGCCCCGTGGGGGCGGCCTCGTCCTCGGCCCCCGAGCCGTCCTCAGCGGTGTGACCGGTGAGTGAGAGGAACACGTCATCGAGCGTCGGGCGGTGCAGGCCGATGTCCGACAGGTCGATCCGGGCGTCGGCCAGCCTGCGCACCGTCTCCATCAACGCCGTGTGTCCATCGGAACCGACCTGGATCCGGATCCGGCGCGCCTCCTCATCGACCAGGGGCTCACCGTTGCCGATCCCACCCAGCGAGGCCGACACGTCACGCACCGAGGTCCCGTCCTGGACGGCGACCTCGAGGACCTGACCGCCGACCTTGTCCTTGAGCTCATCGGACGTCCCCTCAGCGATCACCGTGCCGACGTCGATCACGGCGATCCGATCCGAGAGGTGGTCGGCCTCCTCCAGGTACTGGGTGCAGAGCAACAAGGTCATGCCTTCCTGCTGCAGCTCGCGGATCAACGCCCACAGGTCCATCCGGCTGCGGGGGTCGAGACCGGTGGTGGGCTCGTCGAGGAACAGGACGTCGGGGCGACCCACCAAGCTGGCGCCCACATCGAGACGGCGCCGCATGCCCCCGGAGTAGGTCTTGGCCGCCCGGTCGGCTGCGTCGGAGAGACGGAAGCGCTCGAGGACCTCGCCCGCGCGACGGCGGGCCTCCGCCCGTGGCAGGTGATAGAGGCGCCCGACCATCTCGAGGTTCTCGAAACCGGTGAGGTTCTCGTCGACGGCAGCGAATTGCCCGGCGAGGCCGATCTTGGAACGGAGCACCTCGGCGTCGCGCACGACGTCGAGTCCGTCGACCTGGGCGATGCCTTCGTCGGGGAGCAGCAGGGTGGTCAGGATGCGGACGGACGTGGTCTTGCCGGCACCGTTCGGGCCGAGGAGGCCGAACACGGTGCCCCGTTCCACGAGGAGGTCGACGCCCTTGAGGGCCTCGACCTCACCGAACCGCTTCCGGAGCCCCTCGGTCCGGATGATCGATCGACTCACCCTTCCAACCCTACCGGCGACAGGCGACATACGGCACACGGACCGGCGCGGCGCCCTCGAGATGCAGAGGCTCGTGTTCCGCGGACGTTCGGTAAGGTCGGGTCGTGCATCTGCGGCAGTTCCACCTCGAGGGCCTCGGCCACGCGTCGTACCTCGTCGGCGACGAGCGGACCGGTGAGGCGCTCGTCCTCGACCCACGGCGAGACATCGCCGCGTACCTGCACGAAGCCCGCGACCGGGGGATGCGGATCGCCTACGTGCTCGACACGCATGGGCACAACGACTACCTGTCGGGGATCAGCGAGCTGGTCGCCGGTGTTCCGAGCGTCCAAGCGCTGGCGCCGGGCACCGGAACGTACGGCTACCACCACCGTCCGCTCGCGCACGGCGAGGTGCTCGAGATGGGGGAGGTCTCGCTCGAGGTCCTCCACACTCCCGGTCACACGCCCGAGCACGTCAGCCTCCTCGTCCGCGACCGTTCGGTGAGCGACGAGCCCGCCGTCCTCTTCTCCGGCGGGGCACTCCTGGTGCACGACGTGGCCCGGCCCGACCTCCTCGGTGGCGATGAGGCCACGCGTGAGAGCGCGGAGTCGCTCCTGCGCACGCTCCAGGAGCGGATCCTCACCTTGCCCGACCACGTCGAGGTCTATCCCACGCACGTGGCCGGTTCGTTGTGCGGCGGCGCCATCGGCTCGCGGCTCTCCACGACCATCGGCTACGAGCGGCGAACCAACCCGGTGATCGCGCGGGCCCTCGAGGGGCGTCCCGTCGACGAGGTGTTCGGCCTCGCGGCGCTCCCGGGTGTGCCGCCGTACTGGAGACGGATGCGAGCGCAGAACATGGCGGGACCCGAGGTGCTCGGCATGGTCGCCGAACCACCCGCGCTCACCGTGGACCTGTTCGCCAAGCTCCGCGACGGCGGCGCGGTGGTCCTCGATACACGTCGGACGGAGGCGTTCGCGGGCGGCCACGTGCCGGGAGCGCTCCACGTGGCGATCGAAGGGTCGTTCGCGACCTGGGCCGGCACGGTCCTTCCCGACGGCGCCGAGACGCTGCTGGTGCTCGACCGAGCCGAAGATCTCCTGGGAAGCCACCTGGCAGCTCCTGAGGATCGGATACGCGCCGCCGGCCGGCTGGCTCGTCGGCGGGATGCAGGGCTGGCGCACCACGGGGATGGACGTGGCGAGCGCGGCCCAGCTCTCGGTGCGGCAGGTGGCCGAGAAGCGGCAGGAGGGCTCTGTCCGCGTGCTCGACGTGCGACAGCCCGACGAGTGGGCCCACGGTCACATCGAGGGCGCGACCTTCATGACCGGCGCGGACGTGCCCGCCGGGGTGGGATCGTTGCCGCCGCCGGACGGTCGTCCTCTGGCGGTGATCTGCGGGGGCGGCTTCAGGTCGTCGGTCATCGCGAGCCTGCTCGTGTCGATGGGGCGCGACGATGCCGCCACCGTCGTGGGCGGCATGGGCGCCTGGCGCGCGGAGGGTCTGCCCGTCGTCCGGGACGGGTGACATGAAGATCGTCGTGTTCGGCGCCGCCGGTCGCACGGGCCGGGTCGTGGTGGGCAAGGCGCTCGACGGCGGTCACGAGGTGACCGCCTTCGTGCGGCGACCCGACGCCTTCGACCCGGTTCCCGCGGGTCTGCGGATCGAACTGGGCGACGCGCTCGACGGCGCCGCCGTCGAGCGCGCCGCGGCGGGCCAGGAGAGCGCCATCTCGACGCTCGGCGTCGCGCCTGACGCGGCCCCGACCGCCTTGTCGGACGCCTTCCGTTCCGTGGCGGAGGTCCTGGAGCGCACCGGTCCCTCACGCGTGGTCGTGCTCCTGACCGTGGGGGTCCTGCTGAAGAAGGTCGCTCCGGAGTTCGCCCACGTCACCGACGAGCACCGCCGGAACCTCGAGCTGCTCCGCAACGGCTCGCTCGACTGGGTGGGGGTCGTCGCTCCCGGCATCACCGATGGCCCCCCGACCGGTCACGTGGAGGTCGAGGTCGAGCATCGGGCTCCCACCTGGGAGATCGCGCGCGAGGACCTCGCGGACGTCGTGCTCCACGAGGCGATCGCCCGTGAGCACATCGGGGTCGCTATCGGGGTGTCGAACTAGGTCCGCGAGCCTCGGCGGCCAGCGCCAGGAGCCGGTCCGCCACGGCCTCACCGAGCGCATCGAAGAACGGCAGGTCGGAGGCCCCGAACGCATCCGGCTCCGCGGTGCAGATCGTGAGCAGACCGGCGAGGAGTCGTTCCCGGCGGAGCGGGATCACGACCCACGAGCGGTGGCCTTCGTCGCGGATCACGCGGTCGAGCAGCGAGGTGTCGCTCGCCGCGGTCGGCTCGCGCCACCTGGCCACGACCGCACGGCCGGCCCGCTCGACCTCGGGGAACGAGGTCGAGCGTGCCGGCAGCCGTGTTCCGACGCCGACGTCGGTCGGAGCGAGTGTCCAGAGTCCGTCGACGACGAGGATCTCGTCGACAGCGTCGTAGGTCCGCACGCTGATCCGCGAGACCGCGATGGACGGGGAGAACACCGACGCGAGCGCGGAGAGGGCGTCGTCCAACCGGTCGGACGCGCTCACCGCACCGATCGCGCCACCGAACAGCGCATCGGTGTCATCGATGTCGAACATCCCCTCTTCCCCAGGTCGGTCGTCCGACGTCCCGCAGCGTAGGCCTTCGAGACGGGGTCCGCACATCGGATCGGTTGCCGGGTCCGGAACCGACGCTGACCTATCCTGTCGGAGCCCGTGCTCGAACTGATCGACCTGCATCGTCGCTTCGACGACGTCGTCGCGCTCGACGGCGTGTCGTTCGATGTCGGAGACGGCCGCATCGTGGGGTTCGTCGGGCCGAACGGTTCCGGGAAGACCACGACGATGCGGATCGCGCTCGGTGTGCTGGAGCCGGACGCAGGCGACGTCCGGTGGAACGACCGGCCCCTCGACAGCGTGGAACGACGCCGGTTCGGGTACATGCCGGAGGAGCGCGGCCTGTACCCGAAGATGCGGGTTCAGGAGCAGCTCGTCTATCTCGCCATGCTCCACGGGATGCCTCGCGCGGAGGCGACGTGTCGGGCCAACGAGATCCTCGAGGTGCTCGGGATCGCCGACCGGGCGCGCGATCGCGTCGAGTCGCTCTCGCTCGGCAACCAACAGCGGGCGCAGTTGGCGGCCGCCCTCGTCCACCGGCCCGCGTGCCTCGTCCTGGACGAGCCCTTCTCGGGCTTGGACCCGGTCGGCGTGGACGTCCTCGTAGGCGTGCTCCAACGCGAAGCCCGGGAAGGCGGCGTCCCCGTGGTGTTCTCGAGCCACCAGCTCGACCTGGTCGAGCGCGTCTGCGACGAGGTGGTGCTGATCCATCACGGTCGGGTGGTGCAGGCGGGGACCATCGACGCGCTCCGGGCGTCCCGCGAGCGCCGGCAGGTCAGCGTCGAGGTCCTGCGGGCCCCCGACGGGTGGTACGAGGTGATCCCCGGGGTCGAGCTCGCCGGTCGGTCGAACGGTGCGGTCGTGCTCACGCTCGCCGACGACGTCGACGAACAGCGGATCCTGGACCTGGCGCGGGGCGCCGGCGACGTCGTGCACTTCAGCCGTGTCCGGCCCACGCTCGCGGAGCTCTTCCGTGAGGTGGTGCTCGCGTGAGCGACCCGCGCCCCACCGACCGGGGCACGTGGCGGCTGGTGGCACGCCGCGACTTCTGGGTGCGCCTGCGCGATCGTGGGTTCGTGATCTCGACCGTCATCACGCTGGCGGTCTTGTCGATCCTCATCTTCATCCGTGCGAACAACGAGGGCTCCACGCCGTCGTACGACCTCGGCGGATCCAGGGGGAGGAGCTCGCTGACCAGGCGGCCGCTGTGGGGGCCGGCCTCAAGCCGCCGGTGCAGATCACCGTCACGACCTACGACGACCTCGCCACGGCCGAGGCCGCGGTGCGAGACGGCGAGGTCGATGCGGTCGTCGCGGGGGACGAGCTCATCGTCGAGACGAGCGTGCCCAGCCAACTCCGGCAGATCGTCCAGGCCGCGGCGATCACGAGCAGGCTGCAGAGCGTGTTCGAACGGTTCGACGTGCCGGCCGATGAGCAGGCAGCGATCGCCGACCAGTCGCCGGTGGACACCCGAACGCTGGAACCCGTGAGTCCGAACCGTGATGAGAACGGCGGCTACGCGTTGATCGGCGTGATCATCCTGTACGGCCAGCTCTTCGGGTACGGGGTCTGGATCGCGACCGGGGTGATCGAGGAGAAGTCCTCGCGGGTGGTCGAGATCCTCCTGTCGGCCATCCGGCCCCGGCAGCTGATGGCCGGCAAGATCGTCGGCATCGGCCTGCTCGGTCTCGGTCAATTGGTCTGCATCGCGGTGTTCGCCATCGTGCTCGCGCTCGTGACGGGTGCCATCGAGGTGCCCGGTGAAGCCATCAGCACGGCGGCGCTGGTGATCGGGTGGTTCGTGCTGGGCTTCGCGTTCTACGCGGGCGTGTTCGCAGTGGCGGGGTCACTCGTGTCCCGGATGGAGGAGCTCCAGAACGCGCTCACGCCGATCAACCTGGTCATCCTCGTCTCGTTCTTCATCTCGGTGGGCGCCCTCGAGAACCCCGACAGCACCCTCTCGGTGGTTGCCTCGATCCTCCCGACATCGTCGGCGCTCGCGATGCCCGTGCGGATCTCGCTCGGCGCGGCGGAACCGTGGCAGATCGCTCTCGCGCTGGTCCTGCTGATCGGCGGCACGCTGCTCCTGATCCCGTTGTCGGGCCGGCTCTACGCCGGTGCGATCCTGCGGACCGGAGCGAGGGTCAAGCTCCGCGACGCCTGGCGCGCTGCGGCCTGAGCGGCACGCTCGCGCGGCCCGTTCAGCTGGTGCCGAACACCCGGCGGAACGACGGCAGGGGGAGCTGCCCGAGGTCGAGCACGTGGTCGTGGAACCCCTGGAGCGAGAAGTCGGCGCGGCGTCGAGCCCGCTCCGCGTCCCGCGCCTTCTCCATCTCGATCATGCCGATCATGTAGCAGAGGGCCTGCGCGGGCATACCGATGTAGCGGTCGACCTCGATGACCGAGTCGACGTGGGTCTGGCCGCTCTCCTCGAGGGTCGCGATCGCCGCATCCCGGGTCCAGCCGAGCGCGTGGATCCCGGTGTCGGTCACGAGGCGAGCCGCCCGGTGGGCCTGGTTCTCGAGCATGCCCATCCGCTCCCACTCGTCGAGGTACAGGCCCATCGTGTCGGCGAGGCGCTCCGCGTAGAGCCCCCAGCCCTCCACGAACGCCGCTCCGGCGAGGATCGTCCCGAACCGGCGCAGCAACGGCCGATCATTCATCTCCTGTTCGATGGCGATCTGGAAGTGATGACCGGGATTCGCCTCGTGGTAGGTCACGCTCGCCACGTGATGCAGCGCGCGGTCGTCCAGGCCGAAGGCGTTGATGTAGTAGATCCCCGGACGGGAGCCGTCCTCCGTGGCCTGGTTGTAGAACGCGAAGGGCGAGTCGGCCTCGCGGAAGGCTTCCACACGCCTCACCTGACAGTTGACCTTGGGCAACCGTCCGAAGAAGGCGGGAGAGGCCTCCCAGCTCCGGCGGACCTGATCCTCGGCCATGGCCACCAGCTCCTCGGGGGACGACGCCGTGTTCTCGCCGCGGGCCGTCCTGTCGGCGATCGCCGCCGCCGGCGAGGCGAACCCGAGCCCGGCGGCGACGGCCGACCGCTCCTCCTGGATCGCCGCGAGGCGCTCGAGTCCGAGCCGGTGGACGGCCTCGGGGTCGAGCGGAAGCGAGGTCCATCCGAGCGATCTCGGCCGCGTACATCCCGTCCCCGCCCGGGAGGTCGGAGAGCCCGATCGTTTCGGTCGCGACCGGGAGGAGCTCGTGACGAAGCACGTCGCGGAAGCGGCTGTGCGCCGGGTTCACGACGTCGCGGACGACGCCGGCGATCCGCTCGCGGGCCTCCGGATCCTCACCGACGGGCATGAGCGCGGGTGAGTTCTCCGCGTCGAGCGCCAGAACGCGGTCGAGCTGCCCGATCGCGCGCTCGGCCACGACGCGGGGCGCCACGACGCCTGTCTCGACCGCCTCCCGAGCGATGTCTTCGGAGGCCTCGAGGAACGCGGGGAAGGCACGGAGACGGCCCTCGTACCGGTCCAAGCGCTCGGGCGTGTCGGCCTGCTGGATGGACGCGACCTCGCCGAGCAACGCTGCAGGGCCGAAGAGATGGTTCGCGACCTCGAGGCGATCGATGCGGTTCTCGAGCTTGGCCAGGAAGCGTGCGCTGATGGCGTCGAGGATGTCGAGGGTCGCCGCATGGTCGTCGTCGAGGCTCGACCGATCGATCGACGCAGCGTCAGCTTGCGCTCTTCGGAACACCTCTTCTTGGTGGTCGCGCCCGGCTTCGCTCGGATCGCCGAGACGATCGTCGTGACGTCCGTCGCCGACCATGGTCCCAATCAGCGGCTCGATCTCGAGCAGGTTGTCCCAAGCGCGGGCCACGAGGGCATCGACGCGGTCGTTCTCGGTCACACGGATCCTCCTGGGTTCACAGGAGGCCCAGGGTACCGGCGCCGTCGACCTGGAGGGCGGCGCCCGACACGAAGCCGGCGGGCTCGGAGCACAGGAAAGCGACGACCCGCCCGAAGTCCTCGGGATCGCCCATGCGCCCCGTCATCCCGAGCTCGCGGACCCGGTCGGTGTCGTGGAGACCCGGGCAGACCAGGTTCAGGGTGATGCCGTCGTCGATGAGATCCTGGGCGGCGGTCTTCGCCCACGCCCAGAGACCGGTCCGCACGGTGTTCGAATACGCGAGCGCGGGGATCGGCTGCTTCACGGCGGCCGAGGTGATGAGGGCGATCCGTCCCCATCCCGCCGCGCGCAGGTGCGGGAGCGCCGACCGGACGAGCCGGATCGACGAGAGGAGGTTCGCGTCCACGGCCGCGTGCAGCGCCGTGCCGTCGACCTCCAGAGCACGGGCGGGGGGAGGACCCCCGGCGTTGCCGACGACGATGTCGAGGCGGCCGAACCGTTCCACCGCGGCCTCGACCAGTCGCGCCGGCGTCTCCGGATCCGCCATGTCGGCGGGGATCGCGAGCGTCTCGCCGGGCAAAGACTCGGCGGTAGCGGCCAAGCGCTCGGGATCGCGGGCGCAGATCGCGACCCGGGCACCCTCCTCGGCCAGCGCCCGGGCGGCGCCGCGCCCCAGTCCCCGCGACGCGGCGGTCACGAGCGCGACCCTGCCGTCCAATCCGAGGTCCATGGATGCCGATGCTAGCGGTCCTCGTTGACCCGGCGTCGCGGCCGCCGCTACGCTCGGGCGTTCCCGGCCCGGAGGTACGGTGCGCGCACGCGTCTTGCTCCTCGTTGCCATGGTCGCCCTCACCGGAGCGGCGTGCACCCGTTCGCTCGACACGGAGGGTCTCGAGGAGCAGATCGTGGCGGAGCTGCAGGATGGGGGCGGACCCCCCGTGTCGGAGGTGACGTGCCCCGCCGACATCGCGGTCGAAGCCGGCGCCACCTTCGAGTGCACCGCCGCCGGGGAGGGCGTCGAGTGGACGGTGCGTGTCACGCAGGTCGACGACGACGGGAACGTCACGTTCGAGATCGTCACGGGATAGTGAGCGACCCCCTCAGGGAGCGAGGAGACCAGGTGCTGCTGGACGGGAAGAGATTGCTCATCACCGGCGTGCTGACCCCACAGTCGATCGCGTTCGCGGCGGCCCGCTCCGCCCAGGAGCAGGGGGCATCGATCGTCCTGTCGAACTTCGGACGTGGGGTGAGCCTGACCCAGAAGGTGGCCAAGCGGTTGCCCGATCCTCCCGATGTGCTCGAGCTCGACGTGAACGACGAGGCGCAGATCGAGGCGGTCCGCACCGAACTCCAGGGCCGGTGGGGCTCGCTCGACGGGTTCCTCCATGCGATCGCGTTCGCGCCGCCGGACGCCTTGGGTGGCAACTTCTTGCAGACGCCTTGGGAGAGCGTGGCCACGGCGTTCCAGACCAGCGCCTACTCGTTGAAGGCGCTGTCGGTCGGACTGCAGCCGTTGCTCGAGGCCGCCGGGAGCGCGTCGGTCGTGTCGCTCGACTTCGACGCCACGGTTGCCTGGCCGGTCTACGACTGGATGGGCGTGGCGAAAGCCGGTCTCGAGTCGGTGACGAGGTACCTGGCACGCGACCTCGGCCCGAAGGGGATCCGCGTCAACACGGTGAGCGCCGGACCCATCAAGACCATCGCGGGCAAGGGGATCCCGGGGTTCGACCGGATCACGGGCCAGTGGGGACGGCGAGCGCCGCTCGGGTGGGACGTCCAGGATCCGACCCCCGTCGGTGACACGGTGGCGTTCCTCTTCTCCGACCTCTCGAAAGGGATCACCGGCGAGCTGATCCACGTGGACGGTGGCTTCCACGCCATCGGCACCGAGCTGGATTGAGTGGGATCAGGAACCAGCCTCGTACGCGAACGTGAGCATCTCGTCGCCCGATGCCGGCTCGAGCCCCATCAGCATGAAATAGCCGGTCTCGGAGTTCAGGAGACAGAGGAAGGAGACCCCCGGAACCTCCACGGCCGAGCAGGCGGCGGCGACGCCACCTTCCTCGCCGGTGTGGACCTGCCCGGTGAGCTCGAGCTGCCCCGTTTCGGAGATGAGCTCCAGCAGTGACTCGCCGGGGAACTCGTCGAGCGGGAGCGACTCCGTGAGGTGGGCCATCACGAAGCGCGGGCGTGTCTCGGTGCCGTAGACGCCGTACGCGATCGCGAGGTCCCCCCCTTCGACGCTCCGCATGAGATCCTCGTACGCATCGGCGATCGAGCCCGTGAGGCGATCGGACCCGTCGATGGAGTCCGGAAGGGCATCCGGCGTCTCGGCGTCGGTCGGCGAAGCGGACGCCCGCCCGCTCTCGGTCGGTGACGGAAGCGACGAAGCCGGCGACGACGCGGCATCGGGCCCGCCGCCGGCGACCACCGCGACCACCCCGGCCGCCACGATCGCGACGAGGATCGCGACCACCACGACAACGGCGATCCAGGTACCACGCTTCGTGGCGGGGCCGGGAGTCGGTCTATCGGGAAGGGGTGTCTCCGGACCGCGTCCGCCGCTCTCGCCCGACGCGGGAGGAGGGGGAAGGGACATGGCGCGCAGCATATCCTTACGTGATGCTCCAGAACGCAAGGCTCACGAGCTTCAGTCACGGTGCCGGATGCGGCTGCAAGCTCGGCCCCGACGACCTGCGCTCGGTGCTGGGCGGGCTGACGCTCCCCGTGCCGGCGGACGACGTCCTCGTCGCCGCCGAGACCGGCGACGACGCTGCCGTCGTCCGCCTCCCCAACGGTGACGCGCTCATCGCCACGCTCGACTTCTTCACGCCGATCGTGGACGACCCGTACGACTGGGGCCGGATCGCCGCGACGAACGCCCTGTCGGACGTCTACGCCATGGGCGGCACGCCGTTCCTGGCGCTCAACATCGTGAACTGGCCGGTCGACGACCTCCCGCTCGACATGCTCGGACGCGTCCTGCAGGGCGGCATCGACGTGGCCACCGATAACGGCGTCGCCGTCCTCGGCGGTCACTCGATCACGGATCCGGAGCCGAAGTACGGCATGGTCGTCCTCGGGCTCGTGGAGCCCGACCGCATCCTGCGGAACTCGACCGCCGTGAGCGGGGACGCGCTGATCCTCACGAAGCCGATCGGGCTCGGGGTCGTGGCGACCGCGCTCAAGCAGGGCACCGCGCCAACGGATCTGGTTCAGACGGCGGTCGACCTGATGACGACCCCGAACCGCGATGCATCGTCGGCGATGCGCGAGGCCGGAGCCGACGCCGCCACCGACGTCACCGGGTTCGGTCTGCTCGGGCACCTGCACCGCATGCTGGTGGCGTCGGGCGTGGCGGCCCGGCTGGAGGCCGACGCCGTGCCGCTCCTCGATCCGCGCGTCCTCGACCTGGCACGCGCGGGCGTGATGCCCGGGGGTTCCCGCCGGAACCACGCCCACGTGCGCTCCCACCTGGTGACGGAACTGCCCGAACCCGAGCAGCTCCTCCTCGCAGACGCACAGACGAGCGGGGGGTTGCTCATCGCCACCCGGGATCCGGAGGCTATGGTCGCGGCGCTCGCTGCGAGGGCCGTTCCCGCCCACCGCATCGGCGAGGTGCTCGAGGGCGAAGCGGGACGCATCGAGGTGACCGGCTCGTCGCTCGGTGGCACCAGCGGCTCAGCTCCGGCCTAGGAATAGCCGACCCCATTGGTAGCATTTGCACCTGCAACAGACGCGGCGAGCCGCGTCCAAGATCCGAGCTGGGCGACCCGGAGACGAGATATGGCTGAGCTGGACCGCGTGTTCGTCGATGAGATCGTGGCGCAGGGGCTCCGGGAGTTCCCGAACGAGGCCTGCGGACTCATCGCGGCCGAGGACGGCGCTCCCGTGCGCGTGTTCCCCATGCGGAACGCGGACGCGAGTCCCGCCACCTATCGGCTGGATGGCAAGGAGCAGCTCCAGGTGTTCGAGGAGCTCGACCAGAAGGGCTGGGACCTGTGGGCGATCTTCCATTCCCACACGCACTCCGAGGCCTACCCGAGCGAGACGGACGTGAAGCTCGCGTTCTACCCCGAAGCCCACTACGTCCTCTTGTCGCTCGCCGACCGCACCCAGCCGGTGATGCGGTCCTTCCGTATCGCTGACGGAGAGGTCACCGAAGAGGAGCTGACCATCACGTGAGCACGCCGATGTTCAACGAGGAGCAGGTCCAGCGGTACGCGCGCCACATCATCCTGCCCAACATCGGTGGGAAGGGGCAGCGCAAGCTCCTCGACAGCTCCGTCCTCGTGATCGGCGCTGGTGGCCTCGGGTCACCGATCGCGATGTATCTCGCCGCGGCGGGGATCGGCACGCTCGGTGTGGTCGACTTCGACACCGTCGACGTGTCCAACCTCCAGCGCCAGATCCTCCACACCGATGCCGATGTCGGGCGCCCCAAGGTCGAGTCCGCCGTCGAGCACCTCCGCGCGATCAACCCCACGATCGACGTGATCGGGCACGACACGCTGCTCTTCTCCGACAACGTGATGGAGATCATGGAGCCCTATGACGTGGTGGTCGACGGCACCGACAACTTCCCCGTTCGCTACCTGGTGAACGACGCCACGCAGTTCCTGCGCAAACCGCTCGCGTACGGCTCGATCTATCAGTTCGAAGGTCAGGCCACCGTGTTCATGCCGGGCAAGGAGACGCCGTGCTACCGGTGCCTGTTCCCGTCGCCGCCACCGCCCGGGACCGTGCCGAGCTGCGCGGAAGGTGGCGTCTTCGGCGTCTTGCCCGGGGTGATCGGTGCGATCCAGGCGACCGAGGCGATCAAGCTGATCACCGGCGAGGGCGAGACGCTGGAAGGCCGTCTCCTCCTGTACGACGCCCTGCACATGAGCTTCCAGGAAGTGAAGATCCGGTGGGACGCCGACTGCCCCGTGTGCGGCAAGGAGCCCACCATCACCGACCTGGTCGACTACGAAGCGTTCTGCGGCGTGCCGGCCCGACCCGCGTGAGACCGAAGGAGATCCCACCGACATGTCCGTCACCGTCAAGCTCCCGACCATCCTCCGCAAGCATGCGGCGGGCGAAGCGCGGGTCGGCGCCGATGGCGCCACGCTCCGCGACGTCCTGAACGACCTCGAGTCCAAGTACCCGGGCATCACGAAGAACGTGGTGGCGGACGACGGCGGTCTCCACCGCTTCATCAACGTGTACGTGAACGACGAGGACGTGCGGTACCTGGGCTCGCTCGAGACCGAGGTCAGCGAAGGGGATACGGTCTCGATCCTGCCGGCGGTTGCGGGCGGCTGAGACCGACGATCTCCCGTTCGTTGACGTGAAGACGTCGGTTCTTGTGGTTGGCTACCTGAATGAGGGTTCGGTCGTCCTCGCGGATGAAGCCCTGGCACCCGACGGTCGGGCTCGGGCTCCTGGCCCTGATCCTGGTGGCGTGCTCGGGAGATCGGCCCACGGATCTCCCCACGTTCAGCGGCCTTCCCACGGTCAGCCGCTCCGTCACGCTTCCCACCATCTCGATCTCGCCCCGACCCACGGACGAGCCCACGCCGACAGACGAACCCACGCCGTCCGAAGCCCCCGCGCCCACCGACGAACCCACGCCGTCCGAAGAGCCTGAGCCGTCGGAGCCGACGTCGTCCTCGGAGGAAGCCTCTTCCTCGAGCTCATCGACGTCCTCGCCGACCGAAGAGCCATCTTCGGAGCCGTCGCCGACGCCAACCGCATCCTCGACCCCCACGACGTCGAGTACGTCGGCGTCGCCGACCCTCTCGCCGACGGTGACTTCCTCCACCAGCTCCGTCTCACCTTCACCGGCGCCTGCGAGCGAGGACGGGAGCGGCTGGTGGTGGTTGCTCCTCCTGGCCGCCGCGATCGGCGTCGTGGCCTGGATCATCTGGAACCGCTCGCGCAAGCCCCCGACATCGCCGGACGAGGGCACCGGGCTCTGACCGATCGGATCGCGGCGATCAGCGGGCCGCCGTCCAGATGCTGCGCTCTCCCGGGGATCCCGGAACGCCTCACCCCACGTCGTGACGTCGTCCTCCCGTCGGTACGGGTGGACGAGCGTGAACGGCTCCGCGTTGCGATGCTCGAGCTGGACGCTCACACCCCCCGGCCACCCTTCCTCGTCGAGGGCCACCGCGGTGCAGATGCCGGCTGCCACGAGCCCTCCGTCGGCGGCACGTCGGCGGAACCCGGCCCGGATCTCCTCCACGGCATCCGACGGGTCCCCGTCGGCCTGGGCGGTCTCCAGCTCGCCGTCGGTCGCCATGCAGGCGCCGAGCGGCTCCAAGGTCCCATCGGTCGTGATCGAGCTCCTCGCGAACGGCAGGAGCAGCCGGAGCAGCGCGTTCATGTGGTCGACCGGCTCGCCCGGGAGGTCGGACATCACGTTCAGGTCTCCTCGTCGTAGACGCGCACCAGGTCGACCAACGCTGCGGCGTTCGCGCGGCGACCCGCGCCGCTCACATAGAGGACGGACGAGCCGCGGCGCCACGCGGCCATGAACACGGGGACATCGTTGTGACAGCAGCCGTCCGGGAGGTGCCGGAACGCCACCGCCCCCGATGGGAGGTTCGTCGGCGCGATCGGGTCGGCGTTGATGAGCTCCACGCCTCCGAGTTCCCCGAACCAGTCGAGGTAGGCGGTCGCTCCTTCGACATCGGTGAACGCGAGGCCCCGGGCCAGGACGCGGGCGAAAGCACCCCGCCCGCCACCGAAGGAGCGCTGCACCCCACCCGCGAAACCCGACTCCTCCAGGAGGGCCTGGAGGTCGTCCGGGTGGGTCGCCTCGGCCGCGACGACCTCGGCGTCGATCGATGCCATCTCGCCCGTTACCGTCATGGTCGGGAGCGCCGCGGCCGGCAACGCGGGCGGCGGGGACCCCGCCCGCGTCGGGACGGCTCCCACGTCGAGGTCGCTCGCACAGGATGTGAGCGCGGTCGCGACGATCACCGCGATCATCAGGGTCCGTCTCATCTGGTTCGTTGCCCCCGAACGCTGATGCCTTGCTCCCGGTCCACTCCTGCCCGATGATACGGACCGTCTCGGGAGTTTCGTGACCGAAGGGGGAGGATCCGGCATGGTGGACAGGCGCTCCACGCGCGGCATCGGGCGACGCGATTTCCTCAGGTACGCGGGGTACTCGGGCGTCGCCCTCGGCGCCGGTGGCGTCCTGGCCGCCTGCAAGAACGCGGAGACCGCTGCGGGGCCGGGATCGAACTCGGCGAGCATCCCGCCGATCTCCGCGGAGCCGGGGGGTCTGCAGGTCTTCGATTGGTCGGGGTACGGGAACGGCGATTACTACCCCGGCAAGGAGAAGCGGTACCTCTGGGCCGACTATGCGGCCGCCACCGGTGATACCCCCGAGTTCATCCTGTACGAGAACGACGACACGGGTTACACGGACGTGGTCGCGGGCGCTCGCTACGACGTCGTGCATCCGTGCGGCTACCGGTACAAGGATTGGGTCGACCTCGGGGTCCTCCAGCCCTGGGACACCTCGCTCATCGCCAACTACACGCAGCTCAACCCGAAACTCATGGAAGCCGGGCAGTTCGATGGCCAGCAGTACTTCGTGCCCATGGACTGGGGCTTCATCGCGCCGCTCGTCAACGCTGATCACGTGGATGCGAGCGACGAGACGTTCGGCGTGCTGTTCGATGAGCGCTACAAGGACAAGATCTCGTGGATCGACACGCTCAACATGATGGTCGTGGCGGGCTACTTCCTCGAGATGCCCGACCCGTGGGACATGACCGATGACGAGCTCGCCGAGGTCCGTGACTTCCTCATCTCCAAGAAGGGACTCGTTCGCTTCTACTGGAACCAGTCGTACGACTTCTGGTTGGCCTTCCAGAAGGAAGAGGTGTGGGCCGGGTACTCCTGGCCGGACACGGTGGGGTACGCGGATGCCGAGGGCATGAACTACGCGTACATGCAGCCCAAGGAGGGGCGGATCTCCTGGGTCTGCGGGTTCGGCCTGTTCGCGGATTCCGAGAACTACCGGCACGCGCACGAGTACGTCAACTCCTGGGCGAGCACGGACGCTGCGGAGTTCCTCCTCGGCTACTACTACTACGGTCACACGAACACGCAGGCGGATCTGTCGGTGGTTCCCGACGGCGTCCGTGGAGCCCTCGGACTCGACGATCCGACGGTGCTCCAGGAGCCCAACTCGCACCCGGAGCAGTGGATCCCCCGGCGCGATGTCTATCAGCAGTACTGGACCGAGGTTCAGGCGGCCTGAGGGGCGCTCCCCGCGCCGGTGCCCGTGGCGACCACGCTCGAGGATGCGCCCGAGTCGACCGAGAAGGTCTGGCGTCGGCACGATCGCCGGGTGACGGCGGCGATCGCTCGGCGCCCCGATGCTGTGGCTGCTCCTCTTCTTCGTGGTGCCGGTGGCGTTCGTCGCCGCGGAGAGCGTCGGCGCGGTCAAGCTCTTCCCCAACGACACGGGCGTGGCGACGCTCGACGGATGGCGGCGGTTCCTGACCGGTGATTCCGTCTACCTCAACCTGTTCTTGAAGTCGATCCGGATGTCGCTCACGGTCTCGGTCGTGGTGGTCCTCCTGGCGTACCCCACGGGCTATTTCCTGGCGCTCTGCGTCCATAAGCGCAAGTACGTCCTGCTCTTGGTGATCATCGCGCCGTTCCTGACGAGCTACCTGCTCCGCGTCCTGGCATGGAAGGTCATCCTCGGAGATGCCGGTGTCGTGAACTCGTTCCTCTTCTGGACGGGGCTCCGGGAGCCCGACGACCCGGTCACCTGGTTGATCTACAGCCAGTTCACGGTGATGCTCGTCCTGGCGTACGTGTGGGTCCCCTTCGTGGCCCTCCCCATCTTCGTGAGCCTCGACAACCTCGACCGGAGTCTGCTCGAGGCGTCGAGCGATCTGGGCGCGAGCCGGTGGTCGACCTTCCTGCGCGTCACCCTCCGGCTGAGCCTGCCGGGGATCTTCGCCGCCTTCCTGTTCGTGTTCATCCCCACCATCGGCGAGTTCGTGACGCCGCTGCTGGTCGGAGGTCCGAGCGGCTACATGTACGGCAACGCGATCCAAGACGCCTTCACGCGAGGGCTCGACTGGGAGACGGGGTCGGTGCTCGCATTGTTCCTGCTCGGGGTCATCGCGATCCTGATGGCGGTGTTCGGGCGGTACCTGAGGGTCCGAGAGGTGGCCGGCTGATGGAGATCGCCACCTCGCCCGCCGCCCGACGGCTGTTGATCGCATTCTTCTGTCTGCTGGTCGTCTTCCTCTATCTCCCGATCGTCCTGTTGACGGTGTTCTCCTTCAACGATGGGGGCCCGAGCTTCCCCCTCGAGGGGTTCACGACCGAGTGGTACCACCGGTTCCTCTCGAACCCGACGCTCGTCGTCTCCTTGCAGCGGAGCTTCATGGTTGCCGCCGTGTCGAGCGCCATCGCGGTCGTCCTGGGCGTCCTGGTCTCGTTCGCCCTCGTGCGACGGCGGTTCCTCGGCAAGTCGGCCGTCTCGGCGCTCGTCTTCTCGCCGCTCGTCGTGCCCTATCTGGTGTTCGGGATCGCGCTGCTCGTGATCTTCACGGTGGTGGACCGGTTCCTCGCATCGGCGACGGGCCAGTACATCGGTCTCGGACTCCACGCCGTCGTGATCGGGCACGTGGTGGTGTCGCTCCCGTACACGATCCTCACCATCCTCCCCTTGCTCGAACGGCTCGGCCTCGACCTGGACGATGCCGCGCGGGACCTCGGTGCCAGCCCGTGGCAGGCCTTCCGCCGCGTGACCCTCACGCTTGCTGATGCCGGCCCTCGTCTCGGCGTACGTCATCGCATTCACGTTGTCCTTCGACGAGTACGCGATCGCGTCCTTCCTGGCCGGAACCCAGTCGACCTGGCCCGTGTACCTCTTCTCACAGCTGCGGGTGCCGAGCCAGCTGCCGCAGCTGCTGGCGGTGTCGTCGCTCGTCCTGGTGGCCTCCGTCGGGATCGTGATCGCCGCCGAGGTGGGCCGGCGGATCGCGGAGCGCAGGTTCCAGGGCGGGCGCGAACGCCTCCCGACCGCATGACCCGCGATCGTGCGCCGGTAGGATGATCGGCGCCGTGGCCCGCTACGACTCCATCCTGGATGCGATCGGCGACACCCCGTTGGTCGGCATCTCTCGCATGTCTCCGAAGCCGCGTGTCCGCCTGTGGGCCAAGCTCGAGGGGAGCAACCCGACCGGCTCCACCAAGGACCGGATCGCACTCCGGATGATCGAGGACGCGGAAGCGAGCGGCGAGCTCACGCCCGACAAGACCATCCTCGAGCCGACCTCGGGCAACACCGGCATCGCGCTCGCCATGGTCGCGCGCCGGAAGGGCTATGCCCTCACGGTCGTGATCCCCGACAACGCGAGCGAGGAGCGCATCGGGCTCCTACGCTTGTTCGGCGCCGAGATCGTGTTCAGCGACGGTCGGAAGGGTACGAACGGATCGATCGAGGTTGCCCGGGCGCTCGCGCGGGATGAGCGCTACTTCATGCCCTTCCAGTACGGCAACCCGGCGAACCCGAAGGCTCACGAGGAGGGCACGGCCGTGGAGATCCTTCGCGACCTGCCGGATGTGAGCCATTTCGTGGCAGGCATGGGCACCGGGGGAACGCTCACCGGCGTGGGGCGAGCGCTGCATGCCCACGACGCCTCGATCCAGGTGATCGCGGCCGAGCCGGAGCTCGGTGACCTCGTCTACGGGCTCCGATCGCTCGAGGAGGGATTCGTGCCGCCGATCTTCGACCCGGCGCAGATCGACCGGAAGTTCCTGGTCGATTCGACCGACTCGTTGCGAGCGACACGTGAGCTCACGGCCAGGGAAGGGATCTTCTCGGGGATCTCTTCGGGTGCGGTCGTGCACGTGGCGCAACGGATCGCCCAGGACCTCGAGGAGGGCGATGTGGTCTGCTTGCTGGCGGACGGCGGCTGGAAGTACCTGTCCACCCAGGCCTGGGCGGATGATGTGGCCGCCGCGGAGAAGGGCGTCGAGGAGTCGTTGTGGTGGTAACGGATGCCGGATAGTCGCCCCATCGGGGTGTTCGACTCAGGGGTCGGTGGTCTCACCGTGGCTCGCGCCATCCTCGACCAGCTCCCGAACGAGTCGCTCCTGTACGTCGGCGACGCGGCTCATTTCCCCTACGGGCCGAAGTCCGTCGGTGGAGATCCGGGGCTTCGCCCTTGCCATCGCGCGCTACCTCGCGGACCGCGGCGTCAAGATGCTCGTGGTTGCCTGCAACTCGATCGAGGTGAGCGCGATCGGCGACATCGCCTCGGAACATGGTGTGCCGGTCGTGGGCGTGGTGAACCCCGGCGTACGAGCCGCGATCCGGGCCACGCGCAGCGGTGTCGTCGGCGTGATCGGCACGGAGGCCACCCTCGCGACCGGGGCCTATCAACGAGCCATCGGGTCCGCGGCAACGCTGCACGCGGCCACGTGCCCGGTCTTCGTGGAGCACGTCGAGCGGGGCGATACCACCTCCGACGAGCTACGGAGGGCCGCGCGAGGGTATCTTGCACCGCTGAAGGACGAGGGAGTGGACACGCTGATCCTTGGCTGCACGCACTACCCGTTGCTGTCGGGGCTCCTCCAGATGGAGATGGGGCCCGACGTCGTGCTGGTCTCCTCGGCCGAGGAGACCGGGAAGGATGTCTACGCCGAGCTCGTGCGCGGCGACCGGCTCCGGACCGACGCCGAGCCGCCCCGTCACGGCTTCCTGACCACAGGCAAGGTGGCCCCGTTCCGCCGGCTGGCCGAGCTGTTCCTCGGCCACGAGCTCGATCACGTTGACGCGGTGCACCTGGATGCCGAGGTGCGCGCGTGAGGCTGATGGTGTTGGGCGCTCAGGGCACCTGGCCGGGGCCCGGTGGTGAGTGCTGTGGGTACCTGGTCTCCCACGACGGCTTCAACCTGTGGCTCGACGCCGGCACGGGGACCTTCGCGAAGCTGCAGGAGCACGTGGGGGTCGAGGAGGTGGGAGCCATCGCCATCTCGCACGGTCACGCCGACCACTTCATCGACATCATCCCGGCGTTCTACGCGCGCCACTACGGCGGGATGGGCGAACCGAACCTGCCCTTCTTCTCGCCCGAGGGGTTCACGGATCTCGCCAGCCTCCTGGTGTCGGAGAACGGACGCAACGTGATGGGGGAGGCGTTCGCCTTCACGGAGGCGCACGACGGAACGTCGTTCGAGGTCGGCCCGTTCCGGATCACGCCGTACGAGATGACGCACATCGGCGTGCGGTCGCTCGGGTATCGGATCGAGGCGGGCGGCGCGACGCTCGCGTACACCGGCGACACCGGCCCGTGCGACGCGGCCGTCGAGCTCGCCCGGGGCGCCGACCTGTTCCTGTGCGAGGCCAGCTACCAGAACGGCGAGGATCTCACCTACTTCCATCTGAGCGCGGCGCAAGCCGCGGAGCACGCCGCGAAGGCCGACGTCGGCAGCCTGGTGCTCACGCACCTGCTGCCTTCGCTGGACGGCGGGCGGTCGCGCGACGAGGCGGCCGCGGTGTTCCGCGGCCGCGTCGACGTCGCGACACCGGGATCGTCGTGGGAGGTCGGCGGGTGACGCGTCCGGATGGACGCGCCCCCGACGAGCTCCGGCCCGTCACCTACGAGCTCGGCTACCAGGAGTGGGCGGCCGGCTCGGTGCTGCTCTCCATGGGACGTACCCGGGTGCTGTGCGCCGCGAGCGTTGCCGACGATCCTCCGCGCTGGCTCCGCGGCACCGGGAAAGGCTGGGTGACGGGCGAGTACTCGATGCTGCCCGCGGCCACCGCCGAGCGCTCGCAGCGCGAGGTGACCCGCGGACGGCCGGGCGGGCGCACGCAGGAGATCCAGCGGCTCATCGGCCGTGCGTTGCGGAGCGTCACGGACCTCCGCCGCCTGGGCGAGCGGGTGATCACGGTCGACTGTGACGTCCTCCAGGCCGACGCGGGCACGCGGACGGCATCTATCACGGGCGGATACCTCGCGCTCGCGCTCGCGATCCGGGGGCTCGCGGAGCAAGGACTCGTCGAGGACGATCTCCTGCGCGATCGCGTGGCCGCCGTCTCGGTCGGCCTCGTCGCGGGTGAGCCGCTGCTCGATCTCTGCTACGAGGAGGATGCTGGTGCCGAGGTCGACTTCAACGTGGTGATGACCGGCGCCGGTGATCTGGTGGAGGTGCAGGGGACCGCCGAAGGTGAGCCGTTCACCCGGGCACAGCTGGACGCGATGCTCGACCTGGCGGCCGGGGGTATCGCCCGGCTCACGAAGATCCAGGACGAAGCGCTCGGCGCCTGAGGCCGTGGAGCTCCCGCCCGCTCTCGCGCTCGCCACCCGCAACGCGCACAAGATCAGGGAGATCACCCGCATCGCGGCCGACTGGCCCGTGCGGTGGTTCACGGTCGAGAACCACGATCCGGACGCTTTCCCCGAGGTCGAGGAGACCGGCGCCACGTACCTGGAGAACGCGACGTTGAAGGCCGTGGCGGTCGCGGCCGCCGCAGGTCTCCCGGCCCTGGCCGATGACTCCGGGATCGAGGTCGACGCGCTCGGCGGGGCGCCCGGCGTCCGCAGCGCTCGGTACGCGGGGGCGGGGGCCACCGACGAGCGGAACCTGGCGGAGTTGATCCGAGCCGTCCGCGGCATCCCGTCCGGCGGACGGACCGCGCGGTACCGCTGCCTCGCGGTCCTCGCCACCCCTGAGGGACGGGTGATCCACGCCGAGGGAACCTGCGAGGGAACGATCCTCACGACACCCCGGGGGAGCGGGGGCTTCGGGTACGACCCCATCTTCGTCCCCGAGGGGTGGGATCGGACCATGGCCGAGCTCGAACCCGCCGACAAAGACCGCATCAGCCATCGAGGACGCGCGCTCCGAGCCCTCCGCCGTCTCCCGGACTGACCTGGGCTCTCGCCCGCCGGGATCCCGCTCGGAGCCACCCGACTACTCGACTCAAGGTAGGCGAGGGGTCCGCCGAGTACTGCATCGATGGGTCTTCGCCAGACGGATGAGCGCGCGGGGCGCGGGAAGCGTGGCCGGAAGAAGAAGCCGCGCGCATCACCCTTGGACGGGTTCTTCTCGGGTGCCCCGGCGTGGGCCGTGGTCGCCCTGAGCGTGATCTTCGTGGTCGTGGTCGGGTTGATCGACTACATGACCGGGTGGGGATTCTCGCTCGCGCCGTTCTACCTGATGCCGATCCTCCTGGTCACCTGGAACGTCGGGCGCCCCTGGGGGCTGATGATCGCGGGCTTCGCCACGATCGCCGCCCAGGCCGCCGACGTGACCGTCGGCCTCAGCAACGGCTTGGTGCCGTCCTGGAACGCCGTCGTGTGGTTCGGCGTCTTCGTCTTCGTCGTGTGGCTCCTGTCGATCCTCCGGTCGGCCGTCAAGCAGCAGGGCATGCAGCTCGCCTTCGAGACCGAGCGCTCCGATGACCTGCAGCAGCGCAACGAGATGAAGGACACCTTGCTCCACGCCGTCTCGCACGACCTGAAGGGCCCGCTCGCCGGCATCCTCGGGGCGATGCAGACGATCCGGCGGTCCGATCAGCTCGTGCTCACCGACGAGGAGCTGGAGGATCTCTACCGCGTGATCGAGCAGGCGGGAGCGAAGGCGACCCGGCTCGTCGACGACCTCCTGGACCTCGACCGTCTGCGCCGGGGCCAGCTGAAGCCGGATCGGGACGCCACCGACGTGGCGGACCTGGCTCGGCGCGCAGCGGCCGACGTCCCGGCGCTCGCCGGCCACCCGGTGCGGGTCGAAGGTGACCCCGTCCTGGTCGAGGTCGACGCCGCCAAGGTCGAACGGATCGTCGAGAACCTGCTGGGGAACGCGGGGCGCCACACACCGCAGGGGACCCCGATCCACATCGAGGTGCTCGAGCGGCCCGACGGCGTGGTCCTGCACGTGGAGGATGAGGGGCCCGGCGTCCCGGACGAGATCAAGGACGAGATCTTCGAACCGTTCCGCCAGGGAGCGGAATCACGCGGTGGGGTGGGCATCGGGCTCTCGCTCGTCCGCCGGTTCGCGGAGCTGCACGGCGGGAGCGCGCACGTGGAGGATCGCCCGGGAGGGGGCGCGCGCTTCGTCGTGGAGCTTCCAGGGACGGTGACCGCCGTCGAGGCACCGACGCTGCACGTCGTCTGACGACGAACCGGACCGCGTGCGGACGGAAGTCGGCATGCCTCCACGGTTCACCAGGTGACGAGGGCTAGCCTGTCCGCGATGACCGATCCCGTGCCCGCGGCCGCGAAGAAGAGCAACGCGTACGACCTCTTCATCCTGGTCCTCACCGTCCTCTCCCTGGTGGTCATGGTGGTCCTCCTCCTGCCGTTGAGCGACGCGACGCTCAAGCTGCTGACCGTCTACGACAACCTGATCTGCGTCGTCTTCCTCATCGACTTCACGTGGAGGATCTCGAAAGCGTCCCCGAAGCGTTCGTACTTCATCGGCGAGCGCGGGTGGTTGGACCTGCTGGGGTCGATCCCGACCTTCGGCTTGTTCCGGTTCACCGCGCTCCTCAGATTGGCGCGATTGAGCCGCCTCGCTCGGATCATGCGGTTGCTGAAGGGCAAGAAGAAGAAGGAGCTGATCCAGGACGTCGTCACGCACCGGGGTGAATACGCGGCCTTCATCACGATCATGGCTGCGATGATCGTCTTGACCGTGGCGAGCGTCCTCGTCCTCCAGTTCGAAAGCAAGGCGCCCGACGCGAACATCACCACGGGCGGGGACGCCCTGTGGTGGGCGGTGGTGACGATCACGACGGTCGGGTACGGCGACCAGTACCCGGTGACCATGGGTGGACGGCTGACCGCGGTGTTCGTGATGTTCGCCGGCGTCGGCATCATCGGGGCGCTCGCGAGCATCTTGGCGAGCGTGTTGGTCACGTCGCCCGACGAGGAGGAGGACACGACGGGCGCAGGCGAGGCGGAAGGGGAGGGGACCCGGACCGTCCAGCAGGAGCTCGCCGACCTCCGGGTGGAGCTCACGGCGCTGCGGGAAGGTCTCGCGACCGGCCGCACGGAGCCACCTCCGACCTGACGCGAGGCGCCGCGTCAGCCTCGGACCATCGCGAGGACCGGTCCGAGGTGCGTGATCGACGCTTCGGTGATGGGGTCGCAGACCACGATCACCTCGTCGGCGCCGGCCTCCGCGAAGGCGCGGAGGCCGGCAGCGAGCGTCTCCGGCGGATCCTTCCAGGGGGGCGACGCCCGGCTCGTCCGGACGCTCTGCGTCCGGACCGAGCCGGACGAGCACGCACGCGCTCCGCTCGAGGGTGGCCGGATCGCGATCGACCCGTGCGCACGCCGCATCGATGCCGGCTTGCGCCTCACGGAACCCCTCGGGCGAGTTGCCGAACCAGTCGTACCAGGTGTTCCACACGTCCACGGAGGGGAGCGTGGCAGCCAGCACGCGGGGGCCCGTGGACCCGACCATGAGCGCGGGCCGCCGCGCCGGCGTCGGCAGGAGCACGGCATCGTCCGTCCGATGCCAACGCCCGTCGAACGTGACCCGTTCGCCGGCCACGAGCCGCCGCACGATCTCGAACGCCTCCTCGAACCGCGAGGCACGATGGTCGAAGGAGATCCCGAACGCCTCGAACTCGGTCCGGTTCCAGCCGGCGCCGACCCCGAGGACGAGGCGTCCGCCGCTCACCTCGTCGACCGTGACGGCCATCTTCGCCAGGATCGCCGGCTCGTGGAAGCCGAGACACGCCACCAGCGGCCCTAACCGCACGCCGTGGGTGACGGCCGCCAGCGCGGCGAGGAGGGTCCACGCCTCCCAGGGGCCACGCTCGGGTCGGCCGTCGCCGCGATACAGGTGATGGTCGCCGACCCAGATCGAGTCGAAGCCCGTCGTCTCGGCCGCGCGAGCCATGGACGCGTACTCCCTCCACCGCACGTCCCGCTCGACCTCGGGGAGCTGGATCCCGATGCGCAGCGCCATCGGGCGAGTCTAGGGGGGCCGGCCCTGGTCGCGCCCTCGCCTCCGCATGGCTACCATGGCCGGGTCCGAGCAGCACCTCGCCGTTCACCGACGAAGGGGTCGCACGATGTCGAGGATCGTGAAAGCCGCCCTGCTCCAGACCGACTGGGCCGGCAGCAAAGAGGCCATGACCGACAAGCACGAGGAGGCGGCCCGCGAGGCCGCCGCGCAGGGCGCGCAGGTCATGTGCTTCCAGGAGCTGTTCTACGGGCCGTACTTCTGCCAGGTGCAGGACGCTCAGTACTACGACTACACCGAGCCGATCCCCGACGGCCCGACCACGGCGCGTTTCCAGAGCGTCGCGAAGGAGCTCGGCATGGTGATCGTGCTGCCCATGTACGAGATCGTGCAGCCGGGCCTGTACCACAACACCGCCGCGGTCATCGACGCCGACGGGACCTACCTCGGGCAAGTACCGCAAGCAGCACATCCCGCAGGTCCAGGGGTTCTGGGAGAAGTTCTACTTCGCGCCCGGGCACCGGCGGCTACCCGGTCTTCGAGACCGCCGTCGGCAAGGTCGGCGTCTACATCTGCTACGACCGCCACTTCCCCGAGGGCTGGCGGATCCTCGGCCTCCGCGGCGCCGAGATCGTCTTCAACCCCTCGGCCACGCACCGGGGTCTGAGCGAGTACCTGTGGCGCCTCGAGCAGCCGGCGGCGGCCGTGGCGAACATGTACTACGTGGGCGCGATCAACCGGGTCGGGCATCGAGCCGCTCGGCGAGAACGACTTCTACGGGCAGAGCTACTTCGTCGATCCCGAGGGACGGTTCGTCGGGCGAGGTCGGGCGACGCGTACAAGCCGGAGCTGATCGTCCGCGACCTCGACCTGGACACGATCCGCCAGGTCCGCGACCGCTGGGCGTTCTATCGCGACCGGCGGCCCGACGCCTACGACGAGATCGTAGCCCGCTGACGTCCCGGAGGAGGTCGCCGATGGCACGCACGCTGATCGAGAACGGCAACGGTCATCTCGTCCACCGGCGTCGCGCGAGCAGGACGTCCTGATCGACGGCGAGACGATCGCCGCCGTGGGCGCGCCCGGCTTCTTCGCCGACGCACGAGCCGGGGGCGGACCAGGTCATCGACGCCGACCGGCAAGTACGTGATCCCCGGCGGCATCGACGTCCACACCCACATGGAGCTGCCCTTCGGCGGCACGTTCGCCTCCGACACGTTCGAGACCGGCACCCGCGCCGCCGCGTGGGGCGGCGTCACGACGATCGTCGACTTCGCCCTGCAGCGCACCGGCGAGGACGTGCAGGCCGGCCTGGCCGAGTGGCACCGCAAGGCCGACGGCGAATGCGCGATCGACTACGCCTTCCACCAGATCATCGGCGGCGTCGACGACGGGCTCGCTGAAGGCCATGAAGTACCTCACCGAGCACGAGGGCGTCACGAGCTTCAAGCTCTTCATGGCGTACCCCGGCGTCCTCTACAGCGACGACGGGCAGATCCTGCGGGCCATGCAGACGGCCGCGGAGTGCGGCGCCATGATCATGATGCACGCCGAGAACGGCATCGCGATCGACGTGCTCGTGGCGCAGGCGCTCGGCTCGCGGCGACACCGACCCCCGGTACCACTGCTACACCCGGCCGTCGCCGTTGGAGGCCGAGGCCACCCATCGCGCGATCATGCTGGCGAAGGTCGCCGGCAACGTGCCGCTCTACGTCGTGCACATGTCCGCCGGCGACGCGCTCGGAGGAGATCGCCGCCGCGCGGCACGACGGGCGCAACGTCTTCGCCGAGACCTGCCCGCAGTACCTGTGGCTGACGCTCGAGGAGACGCTCGCCACGGCCCGGGTTCGAGGGCGCCAAGTGGGTCTGCTCGACCCCGCTGCGCTCGCCGAACGACGAGCACCACCATCAGGACGAGCCTGTGGCGGGGTCTGCGCACGAACGAGCTCGCCGTGGTCAGCACCGACCACTGCCCGTTCTGCATCAAGGACCAGAAGGAGCTGGGCCTGGGCGACTTCTCGAAGATCCCGAACGGGATCGGCGGGGTCGAGCACCGGATGGAGCTGATCTACCAGGGCGTCGTGACGGGCGAGCTCACCCTGGAGCGGTGGGTCGAGACCTGCTGCACGACGCCGGCGCGGATGTTCGGCATGTACCCGCGCAAGGGGATCATCGCGCCCGGGCGCCGACGCCGACGTCGTCGTGTGGGACCCGAACCGCCCGACCACGATCGGCATCAACGACAAGCACCACATGAACATGGACTACTCGGCGTACGAGGGCTTCGTGATCGACGGCAAGGTCGACACGGTCCTGTCCCGCGGCACCGTCGTGATCGAGAACGACACCTACACGGGACGCAAGGGACACGGCAGGTTCATCGAACGTGGGCTGTCGCAGTACCTGCATTGAACCGGAGGGAAGCACATGGACATCGGCGTGGTGCTGCAGACGACCCCGCCCAGCGCCCGGGTGGTGGACCTGGCGAAGCAGGCGGAGACGTACGGCTTCACCCACGTGTGGACGTTCGACAGCCACCTCCTGTGGGAGGAGCCGTTCCCGATCTACACGCGGATCCTCGCCGAGACCCGCAACGTCATCGTCGGTCCCGATGGTCACGAACCCGCTGACGCGCGACTGGACCGTGACGGCCAGCCTCTTCGCCACGCTGAACGAGATGTTCGGCAACCGCACCGTGATCGGGATCGGCCGCGGCGACTCGGCGGTGCGCGTGATCAACGGCAAGCCGTCGACGCTCGTGGCGCTCGCGCGAGGCCGTCCACGTGATCCGCGAGCTCGCGAACGGCCGCGAGGTCGAGTACCGGGGCTCGACGCTGCGGTTCCCCTGGGCCGACCAGGAGCAGGGCCGAGGTCTGGGTGGCCGGGTACGGGCCGAAGGCGCTCGCGCTGATCGGCGAGGTCGGCGACGGGTTCATCCTGCAGCTCGCCGATCCCGACATCGCGGCGTGGACGATCGGCGCGGTGCGGCGCAGCCGCCGAGGCCGCCGGCCGCGACCCCGGCGCGCTCACGATCTGCGTGGCGGCGCCTGCGTACGTCACGGACGACCTCGCGTCACGCGCGCGACCAGTGCCGGTGGTTCGGCGGCATGGTCGGCAACCACGTGGCCGACATCGTCGCCCGCTACGGCGAGGACCTCGGAGGTCCCGGCGGCGCTGACCGACTACATCAAGGGTCGCGAGGGCTACGACTACAACGAGCACGGACAGGCGGGGAACACCCACACGGCCTTCGTGCCCGACGATATCGTCGACCGCTTCTGCATCCTCGGCCCGGTGGAGGAGCACGTGCGGCGGCTCGAGGAGCTGCGGGCGCTCGGGCGTGGACCAGTTCGCCGTCTACCTGCAGCACGACGCCAAGGACGAGACGCTGCGAGGCCTACGGGGAGAAGGTCATCCCTGCCATCGCGGAGAGCGTGCTCGCCACGTCGTGATGGTGGCTCGGTGAGGATCTAACCCGGCTCCGACCACGCCGATCGCTGCCAGTCGTCCAACGCTCCCGCCGCGGGTACGAACGACGGGAGCGGCATCTCGAGCCGGTGCGACATGGCGTGCACGTACGGCTCGTACATCTCCCGGTAGGCGGCGATGCGCCCTTCGGCATGTGGCTCGAGCCCGATGCCGGCGGCTTCGAGGAGCTGCCGGACCCGCGGCATCCCGTCACCGGTGAGGCGGTCCCGGCCCGGCGGTTCAGGTGGGAGCCGGAAGACCTGCGTGAGGTCGACGACCGCGTGCCGCGAGATCGCGAAGGTCCGGCGGGCCTGCCAGGACGAGACCCCATCGACGCCCGAGAGCACGACGGCCGACGCGTCGAGGACGGAGGTCAGCGCGGCGAGCCAGGACTGCTCGTCGTGCTGCGACCGGAAGTAGGCCAAGATCGGATACGAGAGGTGACTCTCGAGCAGCTCGGCCGACCATCGCTCCCACTCGGCGAGGAGGTCGTTCACCGATGCGAGGTCGCCGTACTTCGCGGCGCGCCGGAGCAGCTCGACGGCCGTGGGCGGTGAGCCCGCCCATTGATCGAGCATGGAGATCGCGACCTCACGCCGCGAGAACGCCTGGTAGAGCACCGGCAGGTACGAGATCGACAGCGCGAGGAACGCGAAGCCCGCCCCGGCCTCGACGGCCGTGATCGCACGACCGGCCGCCGACGCGGGAGCGACGTCCCCCAAGCCGAGGGTCACGAACGTCGTGGCGCTCATGTAGAGGTCGGTCGCGAAGCCCACGTCGATACCCGGCTCGATCGGCGTATCGAGACCCCACTGGATGAGCGCGAACCCGACGATCACCGCGCCGGCCCACAGGACGAACAGGATCAGCAACGACAGGGGAGCGAAGACGCTCAGGTAGTTCTCGCGTGTCGGCCCCGGGTGCCGTCGTCCCACCGCCGACCACGCGCCCCAGAACGCACGGTAATACCCACGGGTCACGCGCAGCCGCCGGGCGACGCGCCGAGGCAGCACCAAGGTCTCGAACGTCTCCCAGAGCACCAGGCCGATGAGCAAGGCTCCGGCGACGACGGCGGTCAGCTGCACGTCAGTCCGGGTCCTCGCGCGGTTGGAAGAGCTCGATCGGGTTGCCGGCGGGATCCTCGAGGAGGATCTGGGCCCCTCCGGGGCCGCGGACCACGTCGTTGCGGAACGTCGCGCCCGCCTCGCGGAGCCGGGCGACCTCCGCATCGAGGTCGTCCACCTCGAGCACGAAACGGTTCCAACCACCGGGGGAAGGCTCGCGGCCGTCCGGCATGGGACGCGCGGCGGAACTCGCGGGACCGCTCAGCCAGACACGGAGCTCGCCACGCGACAGCATCACGAACGGGTCGCCCCAGTCCTGCTCGACCTCGAAGCCCAGGAAGTCGACGTAGAACGCCTTCGCGATCGTGACATCGGGGACCAGGTAGCGGACGTAGATGGGCATGGCCGGACGCTATCACCGACGCGCGGGGCAGATCACCGGATGCCGGTTCGACGAACGACATGCTCTGCGTCGACCACGTAGGATCGCTCACCATGGCCGGCGCAGAGAGCGAGGCGTGATCGTGGATTCCTTCGAGCTCGATGGGACCGTGGAAACCGAGCGGCTCCTCCTGCGACCGTTCACCGAGGACGACTTCGAGGCGCTGTTCTCGTACCAATCGCGCCCGGACGTCGTGGAGTACCTCCTCTGGGACGTGCGGACCGAGGAAGAGGTGCGAGCCGCGCTCGAGCGGAAGATGCAGGCAACCAGCATCGATGCGGAAGGCGATCACCTGGCGTTGGCGGTCGTGCGCCGAGACACGGGGGCGTTCGTCGGTGACATCATCCTGTCAGTCGTGAACGAGGAGCAGCGCGAGGGTGAGATCGGCTACATCGTCCATCCGGATCACCACGGCAGCGGCTTCGCGACGGAGGCGGGACGGGCCATGCTCGCACTCGCGTTCGACGGGCTCGGGTTGCATCGTGTGATCGGCCGGGTGGAGCCGCGGAATCTCGCCTCGGCCCGCGTCCTCGAGAAGCTGGGGATGCGGCTGGAGGCCCACTTCGTCGAGAACGAGTTCGTGAAGGGCGAGTGGCAGAGCGAGCTGGTCTACGCGATCCTCGAGCGGGAGTGGCGAGCTCGGTCGACCACGTGAAGGGGCGGAGCGCTGTGCGCGCCCCTCCGCCGCTCCAGGGTCGGGACGATCAGTGACCCGTGCGCCGGAAGAAGTGGCCCGCGAGCCAGTCGGCGACCTCCTTCCCGAGTCCAGCGCCCTGCACGTCCGGCGTCCGGAAATGGATGCCGAGGAAGACGCGCGCATCGATCGTGTCGTGCAGCACATCGGTGAAGCGGTGGTAGGTCCGATCGGGTCCCGCACCGACCGCGTTGCTGTGGACCGAGAAGGTCATCAGGTCGCTGCCGAAGAAGTGGCGTGCCGCGTGCATGACGGCGCCGGTGTAGCAGTTGAACCCCGACGGGTCGATCCGGATACGGCGGCGTCGGGAACAGTGGCGTCCAGCCGGTGTCCGGTGAGGTGGCCGGGTTCCCATCGGTGTCGGCCAGCCGGATCGCGGTGATGGGACGCCAGAAGCTCCGGGTCTCCTTGTCGTTCCAGCAGCCGATGAATGCGTCGGCCCCCGCCATGTTCAGCATCGCGAAGAGGCGGGCCTGCTGGGGCAGCGAGAGCCCCTGCGTATCTACGATCGAACGGAACGTCCGGTTCCAGAGCGGGACCACGTTCTCGGTGTAGAAGAACGCGAGCGTGGTCTGCTCCGGCGTCCGCGTGGCGCTTGAGGCCGACCCGATCGCCTTCACCTCATTGAACTCCTTCGCGTACTTCGTGCTCGTGAGTGCGTTCGGCCCGCGCGTGAGCACCTGGGCCGCGTTCTGGAGGGTGAACGGCCGAACGTTGCGGACCCAGCCGAAGGGGTCGTTCACGAACGCCGGCAGCTCGGGCCGCCATTGGCCCGGCCCGGGGTTCGCGGGGACCGTGAATCCAGGAGCGCCGAACCGGCCGTCGTTCGCCCTCTGGGCGAGCATCGCCGCCGCCGCCGCGGCTCCGATCGCGATCCCGTCGGTCTTCGACGGACCGTCAGTGATCGAGGCGAGCGTCGCCCCGTACGCCGTCTCGAGCTGAGCTCGGATCGCGTCGCACAGGGACGGTACGGGTGCGACCGGCGCCAGCCCGAGCAGCACATCGTGCGCCGCGGTCGCGATCGCCGCATCCATCGAAGCAGAGGCCGAGACCTTCGGGAGCCCCGACAGGTACGGGCGGTACCCGCGGTCGATCGCGTTGACCGCGTCGTAGACGGCGCCTTGCACCATCGCCATGTGGATGGAGCCCACCGTGGGCGACTCTGCGGCGCAAGGAGCGGAGAATCCGGCCGCGGTCAGGGCGTTCACCGCGTACAGGTTCCAGTCGCGCACGGTTGAGCTCACCGTTGCCGTGGCGTCGGCTCCCGCGGGGGGCACGGCCGCGAGAGCCACAAGGGTCGCGGCTGCGGCCAGCAGGCCGACAACGCGCCGATGAACGGGCTTCCGGATAGACATGACATCTCCCTCCTCGTTCCGTGGACCATGAACGCGCGGCGGGGCGCATCCGCTTAGCTCGGGTCGACCTCTTCTTCAGGCGTTGGCTGACCGCCCCGCTTTCCGGCGAGGGTCGCGCAGACGTCCGGTTGAGTCCATTCGCCTTTGCGCGTATCTTCAGGACGCAATGACGGCGACCAGCGCTGCAGACCTGGCAGCGGTGCTGGGGTTCCTCGAGGATGCCCAGGCCGAAGAGGGACCGGCACCGTTCACCCAGACGCTCGTGGATCGGTTGGTGGACGTCGTCGGATGTGAGTTCGGGCGGTACGAGGAGATGGACGTCGCCCAGCGGATCGAGATCGCGTACACCCCGTGCAGCGCGGAGGTCGATGCCGAGGGAGTATCCGACGAGATGGACGACGACGGATGGAACGAGTTCCTTTCCGATCCCTGTTACCGGGCGAGCTACTCGTGTGGGACAGCCGTCTTCATAGCGTCCGAGGAGGTCGCTCGTTCGGGGATCGATGAGGCTGCGTCCGATTGGGGCGATGAGTTCGACCGCTGGGGGATCACCGATCGGATGTGGATCTCCGTAGAGGGTCCCCGATGGGGGGGCTTCGCCTTCGACCGGTGTAAGCGGACTTTCGATGAGCGAGACCGCCGTCTCGCGTGGTTGCTGCGGCCGCATCTCGGCGAGCTGTGGCGGAGGGCGAAGGCACGCCGGCACCTGCAAGCGGCCCTGGCTGCTCTCGAACGAGATGATGGGCAAGGCGTGCTCTTCATCTCGTCGAACCATGTGATCGAGTTTGCCTCGCCTCCGGCTGAGCGGTTGCTGCAGCGATACTTCGGCACGACCTCAGAGCACCTGTCGGATGAGATCGCGGGTTGGTTCGAGGATGCCCGCGAGCCCCACTTCGACATCCCGAGCGACGACAGGGCCCTCCGCATCGAAGCACTGGCAGACGGTTCGACCCTCCTCCTCCGTGAGTCACCCTCGTGTCTCGAGCTGCTCACCTCTCGGGAACGCGAGGTGATGCGCTGTGTGGCCGACGGCCTCTCCAACACGGAGATCGCCGGGAGGCTCTGGATCGAGCGGGCCACCGTTCGCAAACACCTCGAACACGTGTACGACAAGCTCGGTGTTCGCAGCCGGACGGCGGCACTGGCGAAACTATCCGCGGATCGCACCTAGGCCACGTGGGAATACCTCGCCGCCGTCCAGCGTCGGGACGAGCGCGACATCTCTCGACCGAGGAGGACCCGTCATGTCCGATGCAGCATCGATGCAGGCATTCGCCGTGACGTCCTTCGGCGACCCACCGGCGGTGATCGAGGTGCCGGCACCGGAGGTCGGACCGGGCGAGGTGCTCGTCCGCGTCCGCGCGGCCTCCGTGAACCCGTACGACGCCTTCGTGGCCCTGGGGGCGATGCAGGAGTACATGGAGTACGTGTTCCCGGCCGTCCTAGGGATGGATGTCGCCGGGGTGGTGGAGGGTGTCGGTGAAGGGGTCGAGGGATTCGCGCCGGGTGACCGCGTGTTCGGCACGCTCGGCATGAAGGGCGTGATCCACGACGGAACGTTCGGTGAGCTGGCCACACCGCAGGCCCCCTCGATCGCCCGCACGCAGGACGGGCTCGACGACGCCGCGGCCGCGACGCTCGGGGTCGCCGGCACCACGGCGATGACCGCGATCACCGTGCTCGATCCCGCCGAGGGCGCGACGATCGTCGTGGTGGGGGCCACCGGCGGCGTGGGGACCTTCGCGGTCCAATTGGCGGCTGCTCGCGGCGCGCACGTGATCGCATCGGTCAGGCCCGGGGATGAAGGGTTCGTCACCGAGCTGGGTGCGGCGGAGACGGTTGACTACACGGGCGACCTCGCAGCCGACGTTCGCGACCGCTACCCGCACGGTGTCGACGGCTTGATCGATCTCGTCAACCGTGATCCGAGCGTGTTCGCGGACCTCGCGGCCCTCGTCCGCGAGGGAGGGCGAGCCGCATCGGCTCTCGGCGGTGCTGGTGAGGTCACCGAGATCGGGGGAGTGAGCGTCGCGAACGTCGGCAGCGATCCCTCGCACTTGGCTGAGCTGGCTTCGATGGTGGTCGACGGGCGCCTCCGACCCGCGGTCCGGCGGACCTATCCGCTCGCGGACGCTGCCCGAGCGCTCGCCGGCCTCACCGATCGAGCACACGTTGGGCAAGCTCGTGATCGTGATGGAGTGACGGCGCTAGAACCTCGGGAGCGTCACCAGCGTGGAGAGCGTGTAGAGCAGGAGCACCAGCGCGAGCGCGTTGGCTCCGAGCCGCACGCCGCGGATCGTGAAACGCTGCGCGATCGCGACGAAGAACAGCACCGAGGCGAACAGGACCGTGCCGCGGACGTACTTGTTCGCGGTCTCGCGCGCGTCCGTGCCTTCTGCGAAGGCGGCCGATGCCTGGGCGTTCAGCCTCTTCGCCTCTTCGAGGTTCGGGTTCGTGAAGCCGGGCATGTAGCCCGGCCCCGGCGGCGCCGAGGATCCTCGAAAGGATCCGTTCCCAGCCACGCGTGGAAGGCCTCCCGGTAGTCGGGGCTGAACCGCCGGACGAGCAGGGCTTCGAGGTCCTCATCGCTGGCCTGCCGGGCTTCGAGCCACGCGGTGAAGATGGCCGAGTCCGCCACGAGCTGTTGGCCCCCGAGGGTGGAGGCAGCATCCGCCTGGAACCGGGTGCTCGACGCCTGCCCGTAGAGGACCGCTTGCCGGCCGCCCCACTGTGTTGCTTGGTAGCCGCTCCACGCCGTCGCGATGGCCACGATGGCGAGCACGGCGACCTCGGCGATCTCGATGAACGTCTGCCAGCGCGGCCGCTGCTCGTCCGCCATCAGGGCCCTAGCCGAGATCGTTGATCGACCAGGCGATGACCAGGATCGCGGTCACCAACGACACCGCGGACTGTACGAGCATGGTCATCTTCGCCCACGTCTTGACCGGCAGGGTATCCGTCGGGCTGAACGCGGTGGCGTTGGTGAAGGCGAGATAGAGGTAGTCCGGGTACCTCGGCTGCCAGCCGGCCTGCGCGAACTCCGGCATGGCGTTCTCCGGGAACGCGAAGCTCGGAGGAACGCCGGAGCCGGCGGCTCGTTCCGCAGGCCCGCCACGGTCCAGCTCCCAGTACCAGAGGCTGAACACGATCACGTTGGTGAACCAGATGGCGGCGCCGCGCCCCAGGAGGTCCGTGGCGTTGATCCCTTGATCGGTTCCTGGGTTCCCGAACGTCAAGATGTCGTAGATGAGGAGGGTGACCCCCGCCATCGTGCCGATGGTCATGACCGCGATGAGCGCGATGGTGGACCGTCGCGCGGCTCGGGTGCGACGGTCGATCCTTCCGGGGTCGCGGACGATGACGACCACGAGCAGGATCGTTTCGAGAATCGGGAAGACCCACCACCCTTGGAGGCGTCCCCGGTGCGGCACCCCCACTTGGAGGGCGATCGCTCCGAGCACCGCAAGCGCCATCGGCCAGCGACGTTCGGGCCGCGACGCGTCGGAACGAGGGTTCCCCGCGTCGTCGCCGGCTCGCGTTGCCTCATCCATCGTCGCTGGCTCCCTGTCTGGGGTGTGTCGCCGGGAGGATGCTACGGCTTGCGCTTCGTCGCGACCTCCACGTAGGCTCGCCACGAACAGGGGTCCCGGTCCCGCGAGACCCGTGACAGCCAGGTCGATGCCCTTCGTGCCCGCGAGGAGGATGGGTCATGAAGAGAGCGTTGCTCGGCGTCGTCTGCCTCGCCTTGCTGGTGGTGCCGGCCACATCGGTCTCGGCACACCCCCACCTCGGTGACAGGGTCTTCCCGCCGCTGTCCCGACCGTACGGGATGACGTACCCGGAGTGGTTCAGCGGCTACCAGGTGTGGTGGAACTCGATCCCGACACCGGTGAACCCCGCCATCGACCCTGAGGCTCCGAGGAACTGCGCGTCACGAGGCCCTGTCGTGTTCGGTGGGCCGTTCGGTTCGGGCGACGGATGCAGAGCACGCGCCGGACAAGCGTTCGCGTTCGGTGGCCCGGGCTGGGAGTGCTCCACCGCCGAAGGACTAGGGGACACGTTCCACGAGTTGCGGACCTGCGCGATCGAGAACTACGACATCGATTTCGCGCCGCCGGCCTTCCGCACCACGTTGCGGATCGACGGCGAGCTCGTGCGGCAGCCGCGTCGTTGGACGTTCGTGACCCCCGGCGAGATCATCGACTTCCCGGAGGACAACATCTGGGGCGCGGTGCCGGGCCCGTCGAAGTCGGTCAGCAAGGGCGTCTTCTACATCGTCCGTCCGATGGCGGTCGGTCGGCACCGGATCGTCATGCGCGTGTTCATCGAGGGGGAGTACGCCTTCGCCGTCGTGTGGAAGGTGAAGGTCGTCGGCTACCACTCCGCCTAGCGTCCGGCGCGGTTCGGGCTCGTGATCGATGGCCGGTCTGTCGACATCCGTCCTGGGTTGGGTCGAGGCGACGGTCGGTCCGGGCTCTCGGGTGCGATCCGTCCGCGAGATGCCCGAGTGGTCGGTCGAGATGCACGACGTGCTGGTCGAAGCGGTGGACGGTGCCGAGCATCGACTCGTCCTCCGTCGCTACACGGACCCCGACCACCTCGGTGTCGACCCGTGCTACGACCCGGCGAACGAGGTGCGAGCTCTCGAGCTGCTCGAGGGCTCGGACATCCCGGCGCCGCATCTCTACGGCGCCGATCTCGCGGGGACCGTCTGCGATGTCCCCGCGGTGCTGGAATCGTGGGTGCCGGGCGAGCCGGCGGATCCACGCGACGTCGACGGCTATCTGCGGTCGGCTGCAGAGACCCTGGTGCGGATCCATGCGTTCGCTCAGAGCCGTCCCGAAGCGCTCCCCGACTACATCCCCTATGCGGTCGCTGACGGCATCGAGCTCCGACCTCCACGTTGGACCAGCCGGCCAAGGTTGTGGGAGCGCGTGCTCGAGGTGCTCGAAGCCGGAGCGCCGGCGACCCGCGAGTGCTTCATCCATCGTGACTATCACCAGGGCAACACGCTCGTGGAGGACGATCGCGTCGTCGCCGTCATCGATTGGCCGACCGCAGCCTGGGGCCCTCCAGGGATCGATCTCGCTCGGATGCGGCTCAACCTCGTCGAGGAGGTCGGTCCGGCCAGCGAGCGTCGGTTCCTGGAGGCCTATCGCGCGGTCGGCGGCGATCCGGACGATCGCCACCCGTATTGGGACCTCCGCGATGCGGCCGACGCCACGATCGATCTCCCTCACCGGAACGATCTCGAGGGCCACGATCGCTCGCGGTTCGAGGCGTGGGTCGCGAGCGTCCTCGCGGAGCTGTGAGGTCGTCGCCGTCAGGGTGCGCCAGCGGACGTGGTGCGCGCCGGTGGAGCTTGTTCGGGTCGAGTCGTCTCGAGATGGAGAGCGAGAGCCGGGCACGCATCCAGCACGCGACGGGCGAGCGGAAGGAGCTCACGTGGGATCGGGCTCTCGTCGATGATGGGGTACCCCCAATCGTCGAGCTCGATGACCTCGGGGAACAGCTCGGCACAGATCCCGTGCCCCGTACAGGCGATCGGGTCAACGCGCAGTCTGCGCCTTGGATTCATGCCGCTCTCCTGACCCCTGGGATCGGGAGCAGCGGGGTCGATCGCGATCCGGCGCACGGCGCTCCCCGCAGGTGGGCACGGACGTCATCGTGGAACACCTCGAGCGCGCTCTCGAGGAGTCGAACGGCGCCGTCGGGGAACCGACAGGCACCTCGCCCCTTGACCTGGCCCGACCAGCGGGTCAGCCGCGCGAGGGCTGCCTCGCCGCCGCGCCCCGCCTTCACCTGCTGCGTGGCGCCGGCGATCGCGGCGAGTCCGTGCACGCACGGTCCGCACTGCCCTGCGGTCTGCCCCGCGAGCCATCCGACCACGGCCGACGTCTCGCTCCAGCCGCACGCCTGCGCCGGGAGCACCGCGACCACGCCCGCACCGAGGATCCCGCCGGCCGCGGCCAGGCCGGCCGGGTCGAGGGTGACGGTGTCGAGTCGGGCGGGCTCGAGCCAGGCTCCCGAGTACCCGCCGACGAGCACGCTCGCGACCCCTCCCGGTGTTCCTCCGGCCGTGCGGAGCAGATCGGTCAGTGGAGCTCCGACGGGGATCTCGTAGATCCCCGGACGTGCGACCCCACCCGACACGGTGATCAGCATCGACCCCGGCATCTCGGGTGTCCCGATCGCTCGGAACCACGCTGCACCCGAACGAGCGATGAGTGCGAGGTGTGCGAGCGTCTCCACGTTGTCGACGAGCGTGGGACGGCCACGGACCCCACGCTCGAAGGGTCTCGGTCCCGCCGTCGGGGTCGCCTGCCCGCCGTCGAGCAGGTGCACGAGCGAACGCTCTTCGCCGGCGACGTACGTCGCCGGGACATCGACCGCCGTGATCCGCAGACCCGATTGTTCCGATCGAACGCGTTCCCTGATCGCGAGCTCGATCGCGCGCCGCGCCGTGACCGCGGTTGCCTTGACCCCGACGATCGCTTCGTCGGCGCCGACCGCCGCGGCGGCGACGGCTGCGCCGTCCAGCACGAGGTGGGGGGCCGAGGTCAGCAAGGCGGCGTCCTTCCTGCTGGCGGGCTCGCTCTCGCTCCCGTTGACCACGACGAGGGGGCGGCGACGTCCGCTCGCCACGGCACGCATCTTGATCGCCGTCGGGAAGGCGGCACCGCCGCGCCCGCGGAGCCCCGCTCCATCCGCCAGGTCGATGAGATCGTGGCGGGCTCTCGTGGGTGAGGGCGGCGCGGGGAAGGATGCTCGGTGCTCCTCCAGCGAGACCGCTCGCCTGGACCGCAGATGCGCGGCCAGCCGATCCGAGGAAGCGGAGAGGGTCGGAGGAGGCGGGAGCGAGGTCACGCGAAACCTCCGCTCTGGACCGCACCGATCACGAGTTGCCCGGCCACGTCGCCCGACGGTCCGACCGACATGGCGACCTGGACGTCGATCACGTCGCCGTGGCCGTCGGAGAGCCGTGCGGTGAGGGTGCCCTCGTCCAGGCCGAGGAGCGCTCCCCGGTACGCGGCGGCGCCTTCCGGCGGAGCGAGGCGCACGCTCCCGGAGTTCACGAGGAAGCCGGCGTCGGAGCTCTGCCCGTCGAGCACGATGCGGAGCGACAACGGGTCGGCGTCGCTCGTCCTGGCCACGGTCGTCAGGGTCGCGCCGTCGACCGTCGCCGAGCCGGAGAACGAGGCCTGCGAGGGCAGCACCAGCCTGGCCACGGTGGCCGGTGCCTGGGCGACGTTCGTGGTGAGGAGCTCGGCGGGTGTTCCGGCACGGGCGGCCCATCCGGGACGGAGAGGGCCGACGATCATCCACAGGGCGAGCGCCGGCGGGACGAGGACCGCGCCCGCCACGAGGAGGACGCGCGCAGGATCCCACCCCGTCCATCCCGCCGCGACCCGCCAACCGACCGCGGCGAGGACGGCGACGGTGGAGAGTCCCACGAGGGCCAGCATCCACGGTTGACCCGCGTCGCTCCCGGCACCGGCGGCGTGCAGGACGACGGCGACCCAGGTGCCGTACGCGGTCCAGTGGACCGCTCGCCAGGCTCGATACCCGAGGCGCGCTCGCACGAGGCTCGTGATCGCGACCGCGAGCAGGACGTCGAACGCCAGCGCCCCGAGGCCGAGCCAGATCGCCCGATAGGCCGAGCCGAAAGGAACGACGGCGTCGAGCCAGCGGATGGGGGCGAACGCGTCGAGCACCGCGGTGACCACGTGCAGCGCGATGAACACCAGCACCATGAGCGACAGGTTCCTGTGGATCCGCTGGATCACGAACCGGGGGGTGTCGCCCGCGGTCCACCGTCCGACGTTCGCGATGCCCACGACGACCACCGCGGTCAGCAGGAGCATCGAGACGACCCCGGTCCCTCGGGTCAGGTACCACAGAGCGGCAGGTGAGGTGACGGCGATCATGCTGCCTGTTCCTCGGGCCAGTCGCAGACACGGATGGCACTGCCGTCACGGCGTACCAGGCGGGCGGGAAGCCCGCGGTCGCGCAGCCAGCCGACCGCTTCATCGCCGAGCACGAGGGCCGCGGTGGTGGCGGTGTTCGCACCGACGCAATCCGCGGAGGCGACCGAGACCGTCCGCCAGACCTCCGACGCCGGTCCACCCGTCCGGGGATCGATGACGTGATGCACGGCGGTGCCGGCCCGTTGCCACCGTCGCACGGTCGTGCTCGAGGTCGCGAGCCCGCCTCCCGAGATCGCCACGGTGTCGCCCGGGTTCGCAGGGCCGCCGTGATCGTCCGCGATCGAGACGGTCCACCCGCCCGGGGGTGCGTCGCCCATCGCAGCGAGATCCCCGCCAAGCGACACGAGCACACCGCAGCCCGCCGAGCTCGCAGCGCTCGACGCTGCGCGATCGGCGGCCAGCGCCTTCGCCGTCGCACCGAGGTCGAGCGAGACCCCGCTGGGCAGGTACACCGCCCAACGAGCAGGGTCGATCCCTACGACGTGCCACCCTGGGCAGGGCACCGGCTCGAACGCCGGACCGTCCCGGACGAGGTCTCGGAAGTCGCGGTCGTAGCCCGAACGGATCACGGCCTCGCCGACCGTGGGATCGACCATACCGCCCGTGGCGAGCGCCGCGCCGAGGGCGACCTCGATCGCCTCGAAGAGCAGAGGACCTACGGACGTCCACCGTCCGCGAGCCCGGTGGAGCCGAGCGAGGTCCGAGTCGTCACGGAACCGACTGCACGCGAGATCGATCTCGGATACCTCCCGGCGGACCGCGTCGACGGCCGCCGGGAGCCGGCCGGCGTCGGCGGTCACGACCGAGGCGCTCGTGCCGAGCGCCTCGAACGTGATCGAGCCCGGTCCGAGCATCAGGAGCCTCCGGAACCCACTTGGGCCGGCCCGGGGGCGGCGATCGGGGGCTGGAGGGGAGGAGCGGGCGCGCCGCCGCGATCCGCGGGCGGGAGGGCCACGACTGCCCCCGGTCCCTGCTGCGTCGCGGTCCCGGAGGCCCCCGCGACGCTCGCGTCGGCACGGTGTCCAGAGAAGGTCGTTGCTGCCACCGCCGACACGGCTCCCGTGAGGGCCACGGATCCGGCGATGGCCCAGCGTGTTATCCGTGACACCGTTCGGGTGCCCCGGGTCCGTGCAGCGCCGCGTCGCGCGCGGGCTCGTGCATGGTTGGGAGCGGGCGGATCTGGCAGCGATGGCCGTGTCATGGCGCGAGTGTCCGTCGCCAACCTGTGAGAAGGCTTGGAAAGTCATGGGGATCCGATGACGACCGGACGGGCGGATCCGAAGGAACGGCCCGGCCTGCTAGGAGGGAGCGAGTTACGGGCCCGCGGACGGGTGAACGAAGGGAACCAACGGTTCCCGTTCGTACCGCAACATGGAGACCAGCGAAGGAGGCGTGACCACCACCGCCGTCCCATGCACGGGCCGCCGTCGGGGCGGTGCGTAGCCGGCCGGGCTCCATCGCAGGAGGCGGTCGCCGAGCACCAGGTGGGGAGCCTCGTCGACGAGCACGAAGGTGCCATAGGGAAGCTCGTCGTACGAGGCGTGGTGGTGGCGCTGTCCACGCGTCGTGGGATCCACGCGCTCGACGTGGAGCTGCGCGTCGATCGCATCGGCACCGAGCTGAGCGGGATGCAGCTCGAGCCAGATCTCGACGAAGCGGACGTAGTCCTGGCGACGGCAGAGCGCGCAGGGCCGGTGCCCCGCCGCGAGCGCGGTCGCTTCGTCCAGGAAGAACAGTTCTGTGTATCGGCCGGGCTGCATCAGGGGGTGTCGCCGCCATCCACGGAACCGGAGCCGGCAGGCGATCCAGCGCTTGCCGGCGTATCGCCGGCGGATGTTCCCGTGCGCGTCGTGGAGGCACCCACGGTTGCCGTGGACCAGTCCGCGGGCTGGGTCTGCCACGAGGTCGCCGAGCGGCGTGACCCGATTCCGGAGAGGCATCCCCGCAGATGGTATCGAAGGTCGGGCAGGAACCCCCGATCACCATCCCTTCCGCGGACGACCCGTCGAACCGTCGCGGCGTAGGTTTCCTACCGTGCGTGCAGCGTGACCACCCCTCCTCGTCGGGCGTATCTACCAGGGACAACGGACGTCTTCGGAAAGGGCTCGGAACGACATGGCTGTTCGGCGACTGCGTATCTTCCTCATCGCATCCCTCACCATCGCGGCGTTCGTCGCGCCGACGCTGACTGCCTCGGGCGCCGCGCATGCCGCGAAGACGCGGGCGCAGTGCTCGGACGGCATCGACAACGACGGCGATGGGTTGATCGACCTCGGGCCCGATCCCGGCTGCACCTCGCCGTCCGACAACACGGAGTTCGATCCGCCGCCGCAGTGCTCGGACGGCGCGGACAACGACGCGGACGGCTTCATCGACTTCCCCAGCGATCCAGGCTGCTCCTCCGCGGCCGACAATCTGGAGTCGAACCATGCGAACACGCAGTGCTCCGATGGGGTCGACAACGACAACGACGGCTTCGCGGATTTCCCGAACGACCCCGGCTGCTTCTCCCTCGCCGACAACTCGGAGAAGACGCACTAGGGATCTCGACGGGTTCAGCTCACGTCTCGCCTGAGGGAGGACCGTCAGAGCGGCGTTTGAGACGATGCCTGCCGTGAACCACGGGCGGCATCCGCGCATCGTGTCGGTCTCGGAGGAAGCTCGCGTCACGCCTATCGAGCTGTTCTTCGACCTGGTGTTCGTGTTCGCCATCACCCAGGTCACCGCGCTCATCTCCCACGATTCGACCTCTCGCGGCCTGGTGCGCGGCATGTTCGATCCTCGCCCTGCTCTGGTGGTGCTGGGTGGGGTACGCGTGGCTCGGCAACGTGGTCCGAGCCGACGAAGGCCTCGGGCGCGTGGCGATGTTCGGGGCGATGGCAGCGATGTTCGTGCTGGCCTTGAGCGTGCCCGAGGCGTTCGATGATCTCCCGGGAGGCTTGGACGGCCCGGTGGTCATCGCCTTCGCGTACCTCGCCGTCCGGCTTCTCCACCTGGCGATCTTCCTGCTGGCATCGGGCGACGATCCGGTGCTCCGGCGACAGGTGTGGAGGTTCTCGCCGTCCGTGCTCGGAAGCACGGCGCTGCTCCTCGTGGCGTCCCAGCTCGATGGTTCGGCGCAGACGCTCGCCTGGGTGGCCGCGCTGGTCGTCGACTACGTCGGGACGATCCTCGCGGGCGCCTCCGGCTGGCGCCTGTACTCGGCGAGTCACTTCGCCGAACGGCACGGCCTCATCATCATCATCGCGCTCGGTGAGTCGATCGTCGCGATCGGGGTCGGCGTCGCCCGGCTGCCGATCTCGTGGCCGGTCGTCGCGGCGTCCGTGCTCGGACTGACGGTCGCCGGATGCATCTGGTGGGCGTACTTCGACGTCGTGGCGATCCTCGCCGAGCGGGCGCTCCGGCGGAGCGAAGGAGAGGAGCGAGCACGGCTGGCTCGCGACGCCTACAGCTACCTGCATCTCCCGTTGATCGCGGGCATCGTCCTGATGGCGCTGGGACTCGAGACGGTGCTGGAGTACGTGGGGGACGCCAGCGACCACACGCTCAGCGAGCCGCTCGACCTCCTTCCCCTCTGCGCCCTCTATCTGGGCGTCGCGCTGTACCTGCTCGCGCACGTGGCGTTCACCCGTCGAGCCACCCAGGTCGTGAAGCTCCAGAGGATCGTTGCCGCGGTCGTCATCGTCCTGCTGGTCCCCCTCGCGGCGGAGATCCCGGCCCTCGGTGCTCTCGGAACGCTGGCGTTCGTCCTCGTCGCGCTGATCGCCCTCGAATCGGTGTGGTTCGCCGACGCGCGGGAGCGGATCCGTCACGAGGACGATGTCGCCCCTCCGGAGCCCATCGCTCGCACCCTGGGGGACGCTCCGAACGACCGCGGCGGGTCCTAGGATGTCCGCGCGGCATCACGGCCGCGTGTGGAGGGAGGGGTCTGGATGCCTCGTACCTGGGGACTCTCGAAGGAAGCAGCGGGGTACGGTCCGGCGCCGCGCCCCGAGGTGCGGTGCGACGTCTGCGAGTTCATGTTCCCGCGGACGTCGGTGGGGACCTGCAAGTACGTCCGTGGTCTCATCCGAGCATCGGACACCTGCAACGAGTTCGCTCCACGTGGGGGTGCGAAGAAGTCCGGCTCCTGAGGTGCGGGAAGAGAAGAGGGGCCCACGATCGTGGGCCCCTCTTCTCTTGCGGATCCGTCAGGCGTTGGTGCGCACGCCTTCGAAGAAGGCGAGGTCGCCGACGTCGTTCGAGCGAAGCTCGACGCGGTCCGCGAGGTGCTCGCGCACCCACGTGGCGGCCACCGGCGCTGCAGCCTCGGCCTGGGCGTGGGTCTCCCACAGGCTGATGGACACGCAGGTCCGGTCGCCCGTGTCGGCGAGACCGTAGCGGATGAACCCGGGCTGGGACTTGAAGGTGTCGAGCATGCCGCTCTTCGCCTTCTCAGCGAGCTCGGGGAAGGTGCCGTCGATGATCTTGTAGTTCGCAACGCGTAGGGCTTGCATCAGTGTGTCTCCTTCGGCTCGATGTCCCGGAGCGGCCGAGGCGAACGGTGAGCGGATCGAGAGCTGGAAAGCGCTCCTGAGTATCGGCTCACGAAGCCCGAGAGGACCGTGGGACGGTTTCGGAGGAGGCGGACCCGTGCGATCTCACTCCCATCACTGACGGGTTCGTGTCCTGCATCGAGTATGCACAGGCCGGAGCCGAACTGTCGCGATTCCTGAGATCATCGCCCATGCTGCTCGAGACACTCCACGCTCGGCACATCGGAGCCGCCATGATCGTGGCCACGCTTCACCTGTAAACGATCGCGACCGCTCAGGCGTACCTAGGTCAGATGGAGATCGAGATGGCGCTCGAGGAACGTGCGGTCGAGCCGCGGATGGACTTCGACCCTTTCTTCCATGCCTACTTCGAGAAGGTCGCGAGGGCGGCCGCGCTCGTCACGAGGGATGCGGGCATCGGCCAGGACCTCGCGCAAGAGGCGTTCACACGCACGTTGGAACGGTGGAGCGATATGGACTCGGATGATCACGCCAGGAACTTCGTCTACAAGGTGGCGATCAACCTGGCCCGGTCGCATCTGCGCAAGCACGGCCGCGTGTTCCTGTATGGGCTCCGCAGCCCGCACGACCCAGGAGGCTCGAGCCCGACCGATGCCTCCGATGATTGGTTCGAGATGATCGGGGCACTCGGAGCGTTGTCACCACGGCAACGTGCCTGCGTCGTCCTGGTCGACTACGCCGACATGGATCAAGCGGAGGCCGCGAACGTCCTCGGGATGGCGGCCAGCACCGCACGCGTGCATCTGATGCGCGGGCGCCAGGCGCTCCGAGAGAACCTCGGCCTGGCGCGGAAGGAGGATCCGTCGTGACCGCAGATCCGCAGCTCCGCGACCGTCTCGAGCGCGCCGCTCGCCACGTGAACGTCGACCCTCAGCAACGGCTCGAACGGGTCCATGGCGCTGCCGCGAGGCGAGGCAGGGGCCGTCGTGTCCGAGCGATGGCGGTCGCCGCGGCCATCGCGCTCCTCGCCGCCGTCCTCGTGTGGCAGCTCCGGCCGGCCGAGCGTGGCGGCGTCCCGGCCGGGTCCCCGGCGGGACGGATCGCCTTCCTGGGCACCCAAGGGAACGGGCGGGGCTTGTTCGGGCTCGACACGGTGAACGGCGACATCTCGGCGCTCTCCCCGGAGGATGGATCCGTGCTGGCGGCCGCCTGGTCACCGGACGGCGACCGGATCGCGTACCTGGTGGAGGAACGCGGTCCGAGGTACGCCCTCGTCGTCGCGAACGCGGACGGGAGCGATCCCCTGACGATCGTGAACGAGGAGGATACGGGGGCTGCCGGTCCCGACCTGATCGACGTGTCGTGGTCTCCCGACGGCTCGCGGATCGCGTACTCGGGAAGGGTCGTGGAGGACGGCGTCGCGCGTCGGACGATCCTGATCGTGAACGCAGACGGGAGCGGGGAGCCCGAGGCGCTGGACGGACACTGGGAGTCGGTGTCCTGGTCGCCGGACGGGGAGCGACTCCTCATCTCCGGCTTCCCCGGGAACGAGAGCCCTTTCCACCTCTACACGGTCCGGCCCGACGGATCGGGTCTCGTCCGGCTCTCCGACGAGGTTCCCGGACCGCACCGGGCGCTGTGGTCACCGGATGGTGGACGCATCGTCTTCTTCATGGGCGACAACGACTACGAGCTGGACGTCTATGTGATGGATGCGAACGGCTCGAACGTGCGGCGGCTCACGGACTGGGGCGGTCTCGACCTCTTCCCCGTCTGGTCTCCCGATGGGGCATGGATCGCCTTCGCCAGCGACCGGGACGCCACGCGAGCCGAGCAGGAGAGCAATCGATCCGGTGAGGAGATCTTCACCGGGCTCTCCCTCTACGTGATGCGCACCGACGGGACGGATGTCAGCACCGTGCTCGAGGGGGATGGCGTGCTCCCGGTCTCCTGGTCACCGTAGCGGCTTGCCGGACGAGGCAGGTCGGTCGGCGGTAGGCCGAACGGTGGACCCGTTCTCGCCGCGGCGAGGGCATGATGCTCCGATGCGACTCGATGGCCGGAAGCGAGGTCGTCCCTACGTCGCGATGGGGGTGTTCGCCCTGCTGACCCTCGCCCCCGCCGCGATGGCGAGCCAGACCTCGTCGACCGTCGGCGACGACGTGTTGCTCGACGACGTCGGTCCGGGGTGGTCGCCGGCGGCGTGCCCGGACGTCGGGGGCACCGTCGTGGGTGCCATCGTCTGCTTCGCGTCCGACGAGGACGCATCCGAAGACTTCCTGGCCATCTCGGCCGCCTCCATCCCGACCGGTGTGGATCCGCGTTCCTTCGTCGCGATCGCGGCGGCAAGCTACGGCGGAGATCCGTTCGCAACCTCGGATCTCGCCATCGCGGAGGGGCGATCCATCCAGGATCCGATCAAGCAGAGGTCACCATCGTGATGGTCGCAGGGGGCTCGGTGTTCACCCTCATCCTGTTCACGGACGCCTCCCGCGCGGATGCCGTCGCCTTTGCGCTCGATGTGGCGCGGCGGCAACAGGACGCTGCCGGGCAACCGTCCGAGGCGCCGGGAACCGACACAGGGCCCGCCGATGCCTTGGATCGACTCCTCCTCACACCGCCCGAGGATCCGGACTCGAGGTCCTGGTCACGGTCGACGAGCAGGTCGATCTCGGCGACCTCCGGTCCGAGGCGCGCAATCAAGCCGTCGTCGATCTGCTGAGCCGCGCTCCCGCCCGCATGCGGGTCCTCTCGATGGGGGGCCAGCCGGCCGTCTTCGTGTCGCTCGAGGTACAGCCGTACGCGATCTTCGCGGCCGCCGAGCTCGCAGGCATGGCCGACCTCCCGGCCGACCGGCTCGTCACCACGCTCGATCTCGATGGCCTCCCCGACGCGGTCGGCTTCCGGCTGCCGATCGAGGGAGGTGACGGCCTCGGCATCGCGTTCAGGAAGGGGAACTACCTGGCGCTCCTCATCACCGTGTCGTCCGGTCTCGACCAGGCCGTGACGTCTCAGGAACTCGTCCAGCTGGCGAAGCTCCAAGCCGACCTCCTCCCGGACGGGGAGACGGCGCCGTACTTCTTCCCTTCGTCAGCACGATCGATCGCCGTCACGGTCATGTTCACGACCGTCATCTGCGGCGGCGCCTTGGCGGTGGGGCAGTTCTCTGCAGCGCGAGGGAGGCGCCGCAGCCGGCGGCGAGGACCGGCCGGCCGGCCCCCGACGGTGGGAGCCGGTCAGGTATCCGACGTCAGCCGGGACGCGGTCACGCTCCGACGACGCGGACTCGTTCTGGCACTGGTCGACCTCGCGGCGTTGAACGCCATCGTCGTCGGCATCCTCGGGGTCACCGGCGTCCTGCGGTCGCCGCTCGTTCTGTCGGTGACCGTCCTCGCGGCCGGTGTCCTCGGCGGGATCCTGTTCACGGCGTGGTGGGCACGTTCCGAGCTCCGTCGTACCCGTGAGGACGATGCGTTCGCCGCCGAGCTGCGGCCTTCGGCTGCCGGTGTGCTCGGCGGCCTCGTGGCGCTGGCACTGCTCGTGATCGGGCTCGCCGCCGTCACCGAGGGGCTGGCCGGGCTGGCCTTCGGGCCATCGCTCAGCGATCTCCAGCGTTCGGAAAGGGTCGGGGTCGAGCCCGTGCTGCTGGACCTCGCCATCCTCATCGCGGGGGTGGGTCTCCTCGTCCTGGGCGGCTTCGTCGTTCGTCTGGCGCGCACCTGGGCCAGGACGAGCGCCGAACGTCTGCGGGCTCGGATCGGCGGGCGCCCATCCTCTACCTGCGATCGTTCGAGGACGACGCCTTGAAGCTGCCGGCCGTCGTCTCGGCGCGGCGGCCCTTCCTGGAGCTGTTCGCCGTACGGGGGTCGGACCCCTTCGAGGAGACGATCGCGTGGCAGGTTGCCCCGTACGGTCCCGTCGTCGCCATCGGTCGGCCCGGCCGGTCGCTCCAGTCGCTCGGTGCTGCGCGGGATCATCTCGCCGACGACGTGTGGCGTCAGGGGGTCGCCGAGCGGATGGCAGCGGCGCGGGCCATCGTGGTGATCATCGGAGCGACCGAAGGTCTCCACTGGGAAGTGGCGCAGCTGACCCCGGCGGTCACATGGACAGGATCGTGTTCGTGTTCCCGCCCGTCACCGAGGACGTCCTCCGTGATCGATGGCGATCGACGGCCGACGCGATGATCGCGTCAGGCGCTCGGGTGCCGGACCTACCGGTCGCACCCGAGCGCGTCCTCGTCGCCGTCCTCGACGGAGCGGCGCAGTGGCACGTCGCCGTGGCCGACGTTCGCGACGAAGCGACGTTCCGGGCCGGCCTCGATCACGCGATGGCGTCGCTCGCTGGGGTGCATGGGGCCCTTCCGACGAGCCTCACGTCCGGCTCGACGAGCTCAGGTTCCTAGGCGACCGCCGAACGCTGTCGAGCGATGTTCCTCCCATGCAGGAACGTCGCGAGGAGGATCAGCGGCACGTGGATCGCGGGCAGGTTGTGAGCGAACCAGCGCGGAAGGTAGATGTCGGTCACGGAACCGGCGTCGGCCCCCAGTGACTCGGCCACGTCGGTCAGCGGACATCGGAACCCGTTCGCGGCGAAGATCAAGCACTCGCCGCCCACCACGCCCGCTGCGATCGCTGCCCTCCGGTCGGTCCGCTTCGCGAACCCGGCGTAGAGCAGGTACACCATGCAGGCCTCGATGGAGAACCAGGCGAGCGTGTGGATCGCCTTGACCGCCACGAGCGCGGGACGTGCTTGCATCGCTCTCCTTCAACGCTCGCGCTCGGTCGCCCGATCCCCACCCAGGGCGAACGATAGCTCACCGCTCCCGCTCGGCGCCGTCCGTGTCGTTCCGGGTACGAGGGGTCGCGGCTAGGGAGCGGCGGGTGGCGTCCAAACGAAAGGCGTCGTGGTCGTGACGGCGAGGAAGCCGAGCCGCTCGAGGATCGGCCGGCTCTCCGAGGAAGCGTCCACCTGCAGGTAGCGGAACCCGCGGGCTGCGGCGAGGTTGGCACGGTAGACGACGAGCGCGCGGTAGATGCCGCGGCGTCGCCACGCTGGGAGCGTGCCTCCGCCCCACAGCGTCGCGAAGTCCGTTCCCGAGACGAAGCGCACCCATCCCGCACAGACGAACCCGCCGGCCGTCTCGGCGACGACGATGGTGATCGCGTGGGCGTCGGCGACCTGCTCAGCTTCGAGGCTGCCGGCGAGCCAACCGGCCCGATCGTCGTGCCAGATCGCTTCCTCCATGGCTCCGATCGCGTCCAGATCGGTCCGCTCGCTCACCTCTCGCAGCGAGACGCCGTCGGGGAGGAGCACCTCTCCTGCGATCTCCGCGACCGGTGCGATCACGACCGTCTCCCGTTCCTCGGGCACGAAGCCCTGCGCGATGAGCCGCTGGCTCAGGTCTGCAGGTCGATCGTGCCCATGGAGCTTCCATTCGAACGGCTCGTCGCGGTCGGCGAACACGCGCACCTGTCGCGCGATCAGCTCGTCGAGTTCGGCTCCCTCGAGACCACCGAGGTCGCGATACGCGATGCCCCCACCGTGCGCCCAGCCGATGAAACGGAGCAGTGGTCCGTCGCGCTCGACGCGGACACCGTCAGGAAGGGGGTCCGGAATCCTGCCCGCAGTTGCGCGTCGTAGCGGGCGAGGAGGTCGGTGCCGCGTCGAGGTCGCTCAGCGGGCGACCCTGACCCGTGGACCTCGGCGACGTTCATCCGGAGCCAGTCGCCGATCGGACGCGACCGCTCGAAGAAGTCGACGATCCGGTCCTTCGCTCGCTTGGTCCCCAGCCACGGGCCCGCGGGCCACTGTTTCCACGTGGCGAGACCCTTGTGGCGGAGCAACTCGATGCGTGGATGGTCTTTCGGGTACCCCTTGGGCGCCGTCTTCAGCTCGCCGTGGCTCATGACCTGGAGGTCGTCTTCCCTCGCTCGAGCCACCAGCTCCTCGAGCTCCGAGCCGGTCCCGTCGTCGACCACCGCCTGCCGGTATCGCTCGAGCTGGTCGGACGACAACTCCCACATGCCACTCCCGGCTGCCAGTCCTTGGGCGTCGAGCTGCACGTATCCGACGGCGCCGATCCTGGCGGCGATGTTGGTCTTGTAGGGCGACTTGTCGCGGCTGAACCGGATGTCACGATAGGGACGGAAGATGCGCCCCTCACCCCACGCGGGCTCGAGCTCCCCGAGCAGCTCCTCCATCGGGGCGCGGACGAGCTCCTGGTACACGACCTTGTTCCGCTCCCAGTAGGGCTTCGAGTTCTCGACCTCCAGGCCTTCGAAGAACTCGAGAGCCTCTGCCTCCCACCCGTGGAACGCCATGGCGCCGACCCGCCTCCCTCGTGTCTCACGAGCTTACGTCCGCCGAGCCGCGCGTTCGTCACGCCCATACCTCGACGCGCCATGCCCTGAGAGCGGCGTGCTACCGTCGCCTGCATGGATGGCGCGGCGGCCGCCCGCATGCAGGAAGGTGTGGCCCGGTCCTATCGGACGGAGCGGGTGGAGGTCACGTGGGCGCCGCGCCGATGCATCCACGCGGGGGAGTGCTTCCGCAGCTCACCCGAGGTCTTCGACCCTGGCGCCCGCCCGTGGGTCCGACCCGAGGCGGCGAGCGCCGAGGAGGTCGAGGATACGGTCCATCGATGCCCGAGCGGGGCGCTGGGTTTCCGCTGGCTCGGCGCGGAGGGATGATCCCCGACCTACTCCCGCCTCGCGACCGATCTGGCCTTGCGGCTCTTCATGCCGGCTCTCGCATTCCGGGGCCGGCGATCAGTCAGGTCGGGCACGGCAGTAGGCTCGTCGGTCGTGGCCACCTGGGGTGAGTTCGCGAACGCTGAGCCGGATCTGGCCGCCTTCGCCTGGGAGCGGATGGGGGGGAGATCGTCTACCAGTCGACCCTCCGGCTCGATGGCGGACCGCGCATGCACCCGGTCCCTCCCTGGGTCGGGGCCGGGCCGTTGTGCGTCTCGTTCCGAGACACGAGCCCGAAGATCCGCGAGGTGGCGCGCGACGCGCGCTACGCGTTGCACACGGCGCAGCCCTGGGAGGATCACGCCGGCGACTACGGTGAGTTCATGGCGCGCGGATGGCTCGAACAGATCACCGCAACGCACCCGGCGGTGATGGCGCGCCCCGGCCAGACCCCCTACGGGCTCGTCCATCACACGTGCTCGATCGAGGAGGCGGTGGCCACGGAGTACTCGGACGATGAGATGCCCATCTATCGACGGTGGAAACCGTCGTGACCGAGCGTCAGACCCGGTACGCGAGGAACGGCGACGTCCATCTCGCCTACCAGACGATCGGGGAAGGGTCTCTGGACGTCCTCCTCATCGACACGTGGGTGCATCACGTCGAGGCGGTCTGGGACTTCCCCGACTTCGCGCGGTTCCTGCGGCGGCTGAGTTCCTTCGGGCGGCTCATCCACTTCGATCGGCGCGGCACGGGGCTTTCGGATCCGGTCCCACTCGACCAACTCCCAGATCTGGAGACGCAAGTCGGGGACGCGCTCGCGGTACTTGACGCGGCAGGGTCCGAGGAGGCATCGGTGATCGGGCTCAACGACGGCACGATCATCGCCGCGATGCTCGCTGCGCGGTACCCGGAGCTGTGCCGCACGCTCGTGCTGTTCACCCTCACGCCGGCTCACACGCTCGCCGCCGGGCTCCCGATGGGATCGATCGACGAGGTGATCGAACTGATCGAGGCGAGCGCCGTCGCCGACGACAGCGGCGTCGAGTTCCTCGCTCCGAGTCGCGTGGACGACGCCGCCTTCGCGCAGCAGCTGGCACGGCTGCAGCGTTACTCGGTGCGGCCCGGCGCGTTCGGCCATTACTACCGTCAGACGATGGAGGCCGACGTGGGCGAGGTCCTGCCGTCGATCCGCACGCCGACGCTCGTGCTGAATCGAAGGGGCAACCGGATCGTTCCGCCGGAGGATTCCCGGCGGGCCGCGGCCGCCATACCCGGCGCCCGATACGTCGAACTCCCCGGCACCGACCATCTGGCGATCTCGGAGGGTATCGACGAGCTGCTCGATGAGGTCGAGGAGTTCCTCACGGGTACGCGGACCGGCGCCGACCCCGATCGGGTGCTCACCACGCTGCTGTTCACCGACATCGTCGGCTCGACGAGCCTCGCAGCCGAGCTGGGCGATCGTCGGTGGCGGGACCTCCTCGATCAGCATCACGCACTTCTGCGTTCCGAGCTCCAGCGTTTCGGGGGACGCGAGGTAGCGACGACGGGGGATGGGTTCTTCGCATCATTCGATCGGCCCGTGTCCGCCGTCCGATGCGCGCTCGCAGCGGCGGATGCGGTGCCGTCCCTCGGGTTGCAGATCCGCGCCGGCGTGCACACAGGAGAGGTCGAGGTGCGTGGTGCGGATCTCGGGGGGCTCGCGGTGCACATCGCGTCGCGGGTCGCCGCGTGTGCGGATCCGGGGGAGGTCCTGGTCTCGAGCACCGTGAAGGATCTCCTGGTCGGATCCGATATCCGATCCATCGATCGAGGACCCCACGAGCTCAAAGGCGTGCCGGGGACGTGGCACCTGTTCGCGACGGGTCGGAACGAAGACGTCGTTCCCTGATCCAAGCTTGAGCGCTATCTCGGCGAGCTTCCAGGAGACGCGCTCCGCACTGAACCGCGGGTCAGAACGGGTGCGAGAGGGGAGATACCGAACTCCCACGGCCTCTCGGCCACCGGATGGAGGTCCGCGTACGCACGTCCCAGCGGTCCCGCATCGCCCGGCGTCGTCCTGTTTTCGCAGGTCAGCGCACTCCGACCGTCTCTGTGTGGTCCCACGCCGTCCCTGCCGTTGTGGCCAGCGAGTAGCAGCAACAGTGGCAGCAAGCGGCCCTGGTGAGGGCTGAAGGTCGTGGTCCTCACGGCGAGTGCTTGGCCCCCGAACTTGCAGACTCTCTGGCTCCGTCGGGCTATCGCCGTAGGGAAGTCGCCCGTGTGACCCTTCCTGCCTCGAGGGTCATCGTGGTACGTAGTGACGGAAGACGAGGGAGGGGACAATGAGAAAGCTCGTGCTGTGCCTCGCCATGGTTTCGATCGCGATCGGAGCGGTGGTCGTTCCCGCTCAGGCCGCGGACGACAAGGTGTTCAACAGCGTTCCAGGTCAGCTTCCCGGGAATGTGGCGGGTGTCGGTCTCGAGGCGACCCAGACCGACGCGTTCGGTGATCAGATCCGGCTGGCTCCAGGCAAGCGGAAGCTCGAGAAGGTGTCGGTCATCCTGAGCTCGTGGGCGTGTGAAACGGGAAGTTGGACCGCTGGTTGCGTGACGACTCCAGGGGCGACGTTCAATCAATACATCACCTTGACGCTGTACCGAGCGAACGCGGCGGACCCGAACCTCCCAGGTGCGGTGATCATCAGCCGGAAACGACTCTTCTCGATCCCATTCCGGCCATCAGCCAACGCGACGGACTGCGGCGCGAACCCGACCAGATGGTATTCATCCAAGGACGACACCTGCTACAACGGGAAGGCGCTCAAGATCGTGTTCGAGTTCCCGGGTACGCACCTCCCGGATGAGCTGGTGTACGGCATCTCCTATAACACCAGCACGTCCGGGAACCAGCCTCATGGAACGAGGCCGTGTCAGAGCGCATCCGGGGGATGCCCTGATGATTCCTTGAACATCGGAGCGGGGGCAGGTCTGCCGGGCCGTGGCACGGATGTCTACCCCGATGGGGTCTTCATCGATCAGCAGACGGGGGGCGACTGCAGCACCGATGCAACCGTCCCAGACGAGTTCTCGCTCGACGCGTGCAACTGGACGGGGTTGAACCCTTTGGTGAGATTCCGGGTCAAGTAACCCGATCACGGTCCTGGCCGCCGAGCTAGATCTCACCAAGGTGCTGTCGGCGACGTACCGCAAAGACGAACCGCGCCGTCTGCTCATCGTGGCAGCGCTCGTCGTCACCGGTACGGTTTGTCAGGCGTCGGTCCTCACCGCGGGCTAACCGATCGAGGGGAGATTCATGAGCATTCGACGAACGCTCGTGACAGCCTCGTTGGTGGGTGTTGTCGCCGCGGCCGTCTCGCTCGTCGCTTATCCACGATTCGGACGGGAGCGCTGCCTGCGGTGGGGGGCGACCGACGAGGAGGCGGCGGCCGACCTGCCTGGTGACGATCTACTTGCCGCGCCTGACATCCTGTCGACCCGTGCGATCACGATCGACGCACCGGCGGCAGCGATCTGGCCGTGGCTGCTGCAGTTCGGTCCTGGGCGCGGCGGTGCCTACACGTACGACTGGATCGAGAACCTCCTGGGACTCGATATGCACAGCACCGATCGCATCCTCTCTGAGTTCCAGCACCTCGAGGTCGGCGACGCCCTCCCGCTCGGAACGAAGGGTCCGGTCGTCCGGGTGGCGTCCATCGACCCGGAGCGCTCGGTGGTCTTCCGCTCGGACGATGGCCACTGGGTATGGTCGTTCACGCTCGTCGAAACGGACGGCCGAACCCGGCTGCTGAGCCGCAACCGGATAGCGACGCCGGACGCCGGACCGATCGGACGCGTGGTGAACACCGCGGTCATGGAACCCGGCAGCCTGGTCATGGAACGCAAGATGCTGCACGGATTCAAGGAACGAGCGGAGCGGACCTCCACCACCGCACCGCACCCATCCGGATCCGTTGGCCGTCCATCCGGTCACCGATCCACTTCCGGCAACTCTGCTTAGATTGATCGTCACGAGGTGGAAGGGGGACGCCACGGACACGGACCGGATACGCCCGACCTCGATCGTGTTCCTTCCGATCGCGCTGCTGTTCCTCGTTGCGTGCGGGGGCGGCTCGAACCTCCCGAGCGCCTCTCGATCGATAGGCCTCCCGACGCTCCCCTCGCGCACGCCGGTCGTGTCGCGCACGACGAGCGCCCCTACCAGCGAGGCACCGACGAACAGCCGATTCCCGTCGCGCACCTCCACCTCGACGTTCACGACGACGAGCGCACCGACGGAGACCACGACGTCGACGAGCCAGTCGAGCGCCACCGGGTCCGCCACGCAAGGCCCAGCTGCAACGACCTCTCCTGTGCCGGCGGCGACGTCCTCGACGCCTGTCTGGCCGTGGATCGTCCTCGCGCTGGCTGTGGTAGCCGCGATCGCTGCGTACGTCCTCCGTCTGCGGTCGAAGCGGGCAGCCGCGGCAGACGTACGCCGACGAGGGCTCGATGCCTACGCGATCGCCATGGCGCTGCACGACGAGGCCGCGGTGCTCCCGATGAGCTTGGACGTCGATCGACCCAGGCTGATGAGCGAGGTCTCAGCGAACCTCGACCGCGTGATCGGCGAGTTCGATGCGCTCGCCCTGGAACCGGCGATGCGTGACATGTCGCCAGAGGTCGGGGAAGTGCAGCGATCGCTCGGGAACCTGCGGGGGTCGCTGCAGGCTCAGGTCGAAGCCCGGGGCGTCGAGCCCGAGCTGCTCCGGGTGCGCCTCGCGGATCTCGACGGCAGCCTTCAGCGGTTCCAGCAGCGCCTCTCACAGACCACGCCGTGAGACGATCCGCCTGCCGAAGCAGATGAGATGGAGGCGCCAAGCGCTGGCAGCAGATGGCCGGCCAGGTCGACCGGCTGTGGGTCCTCGACGTCAACGGGCAGCGGCTGGTGGTCGACGCCAGCTACTCGCCCAACACGACGCAGGCGCAGCGCGATGAGCAGGATCAGATCGTGCAGTCACTCCGGTTCGACTCGGCCACCTAGCCGCACACGAACGATATCCGCGACATCGACGCCATCGGCTCGGCCCTCCCATCCTGTCGATCTGCACGGGGATCCTCGGAGCGAAGAACCGCAGATCCAGAGGAGCGCGAGAGGGGAGATTCGAACTCCCACGCCTGTCCGGACACGGGATCCTGAGGTTGCTCCGGTCACGCACGACTGGCGATCCGCGAGGTCGTCCCCTGTCGTGTGGCTTCGCTCCGTGCCCCCAGATGTCGTCCTACATCAGCACATCGTGGACGGGGATCCGACCCGAAGGTGCATCCTGGTTCGCAGGTGGTTCCTCAGAAGCGAGCAGCGATCATGGCAGCCAAGCCAGGCCGAACTCATCGCCTTCGGAGTCAGTGATGCGGGTGAGATCGGATCCGTCGGCCGCGATCGAGTACACATCGAACTGCCCGTCGCGGTTCATCGAGAACAAGATCCGCGACCCATCCGATGACCACACGAATCCTTCCGAGTAGCCGTCGAGCCCCACGGCTGTGAACGGTGTCTGCTCGCCGTCGGGTGTCACGAGAACGATCGACCCGTCGGATCTCCCTGCGATGATCTTGCTCCCATCAGGAGACCAGTCGCATGCCAGTCCGGACTCTCCGACCCCTTCGACCAGGCTCTGTGCGTCGCCACCGTCGGCGTCCATCACCATGAGCTTCCCGGCCTCCGTCCGCGTTCCGATGTTCTGCGTCACGCGGACGAACGCCAGCTCGGTGCCATCGGGCGAGTAAGAGCAGGGGTAGTCGCGCCTGTGCGTCAGGCGCTTCAGTCCTCCTCCATCCGAGGAGCGCACCGTGTAGATGCCGTCTCGCGACGGGTCGGTATCGTCCCAGCCCTCACACGCGATCCAACCTGAGGCCCCCACCATGCACACGCGAGGTTCAGCGTCGCATCGGGGCTGTCGAAGACCCGGTAGCCCGTTCCGTCGACCCCTACGCTTCCTCCGACGATCAGACCTTGCTCGTTGACGGCGGCGAAGGCGAGGTGGGAGCCGTCGGGCGAGAGGGTGGTAGCCACGTCGAGACTCTCCCGCGATGCGAAGCGCTTCTTGGCCGTGCCGTCGATCTTGATGACGAAGCCCTCTCCATCGTGAAGGAACAAGATCCGGCTTTCCGTTTCCCTGGGTGGAACCGGAGACGAGATGGTCGGCTCGGGCGTGGCAGGAGTCGGCGCCGGAGCCGGATCGAGTGCTCGCACCACGAACAACAACGCCGCGGCGGCGAGCGCCAAGGCGAACACCGCGGTCGCGAATCGACGACCGCGCGAGGTCGGGTGCTCCGCCGCCGGCTTGGGGCCGAGAGAGCGGGCCCGCGCGTAGACATCGGGCACATCCAGTCGATCCAGGTCGCGGAATCGATCGCGCAGGTCAGTCATCCGGGTCCTCCAGGAGTGAGCGGAGCCGACGTCGTGCCTGGCTGACGTGGACACGCACCGTCGTCATGGAACAACCGATCACCCGGGCCGCGTCGCGGGAGGGAAGGTCGGCGTACAGGACCAGGATCGCTGCCATCCGCTGGTTGGGACTCAGGGTCCTGAGCGCGGCCACGAGATCCGCCACCGGATCGGGCATCCTCGTCTCGATGACGAGATGGATCTCGGCCGCTTCACGCAACCGGCGCTGCTTCAGCTCCCCCTTCGCGATCAGGAATGCCGATCGCCAGATCCATCGATCGGGATGACGAACGCCCTCCCCCCTCCCGAGAGCCTGTGCGAACGCTTCGGCCATCGCATCGCTCGCCAGCTCCGCGTCGCCGGTGAAGGCGGTGAGAGAACGCCAAAGCTTCGGACCCTGCTCGCGCCAGACACGCTCCACCTCGTCTGCAGGCTCGGCCCGCGACGTCTCATCCGAGGCAGACGAGGGTGAGCCCACCGCCGCATCTTGTCTCATGCGAGCGGGAGACGCACGATCGATCCGACAGGGTGGTCGCTCACGGCAACCAGGCCGACCCGGACTCGTAGCTCGCGGAGTCGGTGATGCGAGTGAGGTCGGAACCGTCCGAAGCAACCGTGTAGACGTCGAACTGCCCGTCGCGGTTCATCGAGAACAAGATCCGCGACCCATCCGACGACCATACGAATCCTTCCGAGTAGCCATCGATCCCCTCGGCTGTGAACGGTGTCTGCTCGCCCTCAGGAGTCACCAGAACGATGGAGCCATCCGACCTCCCGGCGATGATCGACTTCCCGTTTGGGGACCAATCACATGCGAGCCCTGACTCGCCGACGCCCTTCACCAGGACCCGGGGATCCCCCCCGTCGGCCTCCATCAGCATCAGGTTCCCCGTCTCTTGATCGGTGCCGATGTCCTTGGTCACCCGGATGAAGGCCAGAGAGGTGCCGTCGGGGGAGTAGGCGCAGGGGTAATCGCGGTCTCGGGTGAGCCGCCGGAGGCCCCCTCCGTCTGAGGCCCGAACGGAGTAGATGCCGCTTCTCGAAGGATCCTTGTCATCCCATCCTTCGCACGTCGATCCGATCGTCGGGTCCCCACCATCCACAGGCGAGGTTCAGCGACGTATCGGGACTGTCGAAGAGCCGGAGGTTGTTGCCGTGTGTGTCCACGGTTCCGCCCACGATCATGCCCTCGGCGTTGGCTGCGATGAAGGCGAGTTGGGTACCGTCGGGCGAGACGCTCCGGATGGCGATCTCCTTGCCGGGGAGGAACGGCTGCTCCCCGGAGCCGTCGGCTCGAGACACGAAGCTTTCCGTTTCGCGTAGGAAGAGGATCCGCCCCTCCGGTCGCAGCGAACCGGACGCTTCGGACGCACCGTTCGCCGAGGTCGGCGCGACCGGCCGGTCAGTGTCAAGGCTGCATGCGGCCAGCGCAGACACAACGAACGCGATCATCAGTCTTCCTCGGAGAGTGCTCACCATCGCCCCCTTGTGCACCGTTGCGGTTGATGCTGCTTCTTAGGGCGTGATGGGCCGAGGACCGTTTAGGCCACGGAGGACTTGCCGCAGGATCCAGCACCGACGTGCGTGGGGCAGAAGGGGTGCGAGAGGGGAGATTCGAACTCCCACGGCCTCTCGGCCACCGGATCCTAAGTCCGGCGCGTCTGCCAGGTTCCGCCACTCTCGCGCGAGCCCATCATGCCGCACCTTGCGGTGCGCGACTCGGCCCGTCAGCCGTCTCGAAGCGGCGCCACCGGGTCGACGTGCAGCGCTAGCGTCGCCACGGCGACCAGCGCCACCCCGACGGCGGGGATCAGGAGGTCCTCATGGGGGACAGGGAAGGCGTTCGCCGCCAGCACCGCCAGCCCCGCAGCCGCCGTCGCAGCGCCGATCACCGCCAGCGCCGCCCCGGGAACTCCACGGAGGCCCGGCGGAGGCGGCGAAGCGGGCCGCTCGGCCCATCGGAACCCCAGGAGGAACGGCAGCAGGCAGAGGACGCACAGCAGGATCCACGCGGGTCGGAGCAGCCACCATGCGGTGCTGAGAGCCTCGGGTTGCGGGGCCACGCCGGTGGGGAACACGAGCACCGCTGCCAGCACGACCGCGCTCATGTTCCAGAGGTAGAAGGTCATCACCATCGAGTTGGCCGCCACGACCGCGACCCACACGCGAGGTCGCTCCAGCCACCGGTTCGCTGCGTCCTCGAAGATCAGCACAGCACCGCACTGCCAGACCGCGAGGGCGAGGAGTGCCGTGGTCGGGGGCTGCACGTTCGAACGTGGTGCATGGGTGAGCCCGATCATGGAGATGGGGAAGTCGAAGAACCCGACGAGGATCCCCAGGACCGCGAGCCCACCGCCGGCCATCGCCCACGGGATCCACGAGCGCCTCCCCAGGACGCCGTCTCGCCAGAGGAACCCCAGCTCGATGATGGCGAGCCAGACGAAGGCGTAGTTGAGGGCACCGACGACGGGGACCTCGAGCCCGAAGTGGAGGTTGTCGATCAGGAGCGCCGCGAAGGCGAGGGCGATGAGCAGCCGCACGCCGTACCGCTCGTGCGCGGCGAGCAACGGCGGGATCGCGGCCACCGCCAGGATGTACACGCCGAGGAACCACAGCGGCAGGGCGACCTCCTCGCCTCCGATCCGCGCCATGCCGGACGGGAGGAGTCCGACCGCCACCGCGGCGAACGGCAGGATCGTCCAGAAGGCGACGAACCAGATCGCCGGTCGGAGCAAGCGTCCGCAGCGCCCGCGGAGCCAGTCCGCGTACGAGGTCCCTCGTGCCCGCGCCGAGATCCACGAAGGTGCGTTCGAGAACCCCCCGACGATGAAGAACAACGGCATCACCTGGAAGATCCAGGTGAGCCACTGGAGGTCCGGGTTGAGCTCGAGCAGGTTCTCGCCGGTGAAGGCGCCGTCGCGATACCCGAGCACGGCCATGAGCCAGTGTCCGAGCACGACGACGAAGATCGACACGACCCGGATCAGGTCGACGTAGCGGTTGCGCGTTGCGGGCGTCGACGAGGCGAGGTCGCGGGCGCGCAACCGAGCGGGCGCACCGGGCGCCGCCTCGTCCATGTCGGCGTCGAGTGTGGCACGCTCCCGGATCGGTGGGAAGAGCCGTCGGACGAGCTCGTGACGGACTGCGTCGCCCTCGAGACTTCGTCCCAGGGGGCTAGCGCGGACCCCACCGATCCGGGCACCATGGCGATGCATGCCTCCCCCCCGGCGATCCCTCCTCGTGGTCCTGCTCGTGATTGTGGTCGGCTGCGGTTCGCAGCCGACCACCACGGTCGAGCCGAGCCTGCGCCCGGTGGATCGGCTCGTCTCCGACGAGCCGATCCACCTCCCGCCCACGACGACGGCCGCGCACGGCACGACCGGTACGCAGGTGGTCCGGTCGGTCACCCGCGTCTTCCACGTCCACCCCCGTCCCGGCGCTCAGGCCCGCACACGCACCTTGGCGGCCCGCAACGACTGGGGGCAGCGTCTCGAGCTGCCCGTCGTGGGTCGTCGTTCCCGAGATGGGGTCACCTGGCTGCAGGTCCGGCTCCCCGAACGCCCCAACGGCAGCCGGGGCTGGCTGCGGGCTGCTGCCGTCCGCGTGGGCAGTGTCGATCAGCGGATCGTGGTCGATCTCTCCGACCACGTCCTCGAACGTTGGGAGGGGAGGCATCTGCTCGCCCGTTTCCGCGTGGCGACCGGCGCACCGTCAACACCGACCACGCCCGGTCGCTTCTTCGTATGGGCGCAGGTCGCCTACGAGAACCCCGCCGGCGCGTACGGTGCGTTCGCGCTCGGACTCTCGGGCTTCTCGGAGGTCATCACGGAGTGGCCGGGCGGCGGGCGCATGGCGATCCACGGCACCATCGACCCGAGCCATCTGGGTCGCGACATCTCCCACGGGTGCGTCCGTGTCCTGAACAGCCAGATGCTGGAGCTCCGGGATGTGCCGCTCGGCACGCCGGTCCTGATCCGGCCGTAGCATGGGGCCCGTTCCGCCACCCGGACCGGAGGACGCATGAGCACGGAGCAGTCCGCCACGACCCGCACGGAGGATCTGATCGCGCTCGTCGAGCGTCATGCGGCACGCAACTACCACCCGCTGCCTGTCGTGATCGCGGAGGGCGAGGGCGCCTGGGTGACCGATGTCGACGGCAACCGTTACCTGGACATGCTCGCGGCGTACTCGGCGCTCAACTTCGGTCATCGTCATCCTCGGCTGGTCGCAGCGGCGCACGAACAGCTCGAGCGGCTGACGCTCACCAGCCGCGCGTTCCACAACGACCGCTTCCCGGTGTTCTGCCGCGACCTCGCGGAGCTGACCGGCAAGGACCTGGTCCTCACCATGAACACGGGAGCCGAGGCCGTGGAGACGGCGATCAAGACGGCGCGTCGCTGGGGCTACGACGTGAAAGGCGTGGCGCCCGGCCGGGCCAAGATCGTGGTGGCCGACGGGAACTTCCACGGCCGGACCGTGACCATCGTGAGCTTCTCGACCGACCCGTCCGCGCAGGAGGGCTTCGGACCGTTCACGCCGGGCTTCGAGAGCGTCCCGTACGGGGACGTGGAAGCGCTCCGAGCGGCGATCGACGACGACACGGTGGCGTTCCTCGTCGAGCCGATCCAGGGCGAGGCGGGGGTGATCGTTCCGCCCGACGGCTATCTCGGCGCGGCACGCGAGCTCTGCAGCGAGCGCGGCGTGCTCCTGATGGCCGACGAGATCCAATGCGGGCTCGGTCGCACGGGGACCACCTTCGCGGTCGAGCACGAGGCCGTGGTGCCCGACGTCTTCATCCTGGGCAAGGCCCTCGGCGGCGGGATCGTCCCGCTGTCGGCGGTGGCCGCGGATCGCGACGTGCTGGGTGTCTTCAAGCCCGGGGAGCATGGCTCGACCTTCGGCGGGAACCCGTTGGCGTGCGCCATCGGCATCGAGGTCATCGACATGCTCCGCACCGGCGAGTATCAGCGGCGATCGGCCGAGCTCGGTGGATGGTTGATCGAGGCGCTCCGTGACGCAGCGATCCCCACCGTCGCCGAGGTGCGGGGCCGGGGCCTGTGGGTCGGGATCGAGCTGCGACCTGGATCGGGCACCGCCCGAACGGTGTGCGAGCGCCTGATCGAGCGCGGTGTGCTCGCGAAAGACACGCACGAGACCACGATCCGTCTCGCGCCGCCCCTGGTGATCACCCAGGAGGACCTCGCGTGGGCCTTGGAGCGGATCCTGGCGACGCTCTTGGACGCGGCCTGACGGCCGCTACGGACAGCCGATCCGGATGTCGCCGACGTCGCTCGTGCAGGTGTCGGTGCCGACCCCGCCGTCGACCGTGTCGCCCACGATCCCGTCCTGCGCGTTGAGGTTGTCGTTGCCGTCCAGACCTTGCAGGAGGTCGACGCCCCCGCCGCCGACGAGGATGTCGTTGCCCGTCCCCCCGATCAGCGTGTTGGGCACCCCGTTCGCGGTGAGCGTGTCGCCACCGATCCCACCCACGGCGTTCTCGATGTCACCGGAGACGTTGTCGTTCTCACCGGCCGAGCCATCGCCCGCGATCGAGTTCAGCGACACGTTGACCGCCGTCGCTCGATGCAGGTAGCTGACCGTGTCGATGCCCGCACCGCCGGTGAGCGTGTCGGCGCCTTCGGCGGCGGGACCCTGATCGAAGCGGTCGTCGCCCTCACCGCCGACCTCGGTGTCGTTCCCGAAGCCTCCGATGAGCGTGTCGTTCCCGCCGAGGCCGTTGAGCGTGTCGTTCCCGCCGAACCCACACAGGACGTCGTTGCCCTCGGTGCCGGTGACGACGTCGTCACCGGGCCCACCCCACACGGTGCACATCACCGGGTACCACGACGGAAGGATGTCGGAGGCCACATGGTTGGTGACCCTGACGGGGTTCGAACCGTCGGCGTTCATCACCCAGATCTCCGCGTTGCCCGTCCGCGTGCTCGAGAACGCGATCCGCGTCCCATCCGGTGACCACGACGGGTTGAGGTCCTGCCCCGAGGCGAACGTGATCTGCCGCTCGTCGCTCCCGTCGGCGTTCATCAACCAGATCTCGTCGTTACCGGTCCGGTTGCTGACGAACGCGATGCTGCCGCCATCCGGGGACCAGGCTGGCGTCCGGTTCATCCGCGTGAACGTCGTGAGGCGCGTCCGTCCCGTGCCGTCGAACGCCATGGAGTAGATGTCGTTGCCGCGGTCGATGTTGCTCCGGTACGTGATGCGTCCGGAGGGCGACCAGGACGGGGTCCCGTCGTAGGTGAAGTTGTTGGTCAGGTTGACCTCGTTCGTGCCGTCGGCGTTCATGCGGAAGATCTCGAAGATGCCCGTGCGCTGCGATTCGAACGCGATCGAGGCGCCATCGAAGGACCAGACGGGGCAGCAGTCCTCATCGAAGGCGTCCGTGAGCCGGCGGAAGTCCGAGCCGTCCGCGTTCGAGCTGTAGATATCCGGGTTGGCCTGCGCGCGCATGAAGACGAGCTTGGTGCCATCCGGGGAGTACGCCTGGTTGCTCGGGCGCTCGCCGCCGCCGGTCGTGGTGATCCGGACGAGACCGGAGCCATCCAGGTTGACCGACCAGAGGTCGTAGCCGCCGTTGCGGGTGCTGGCGAACACGAGGCGGTCGTACGCGGGGACGCCAGGAACCGCAGCACCCACGTCGGTCGACACGATGGCGCCGGCCAGCGACGCTGCCGCGAGCAGGCACAGCACCACGACCCGCGTTCGCATGGTTCCCTCCCTACAGAACTCCGGACCGAGGACGCTACCGTCGGCTCATACGTTCGCACAAGGGCCGAATGGCTGAGAGGGCCTTGCGGAGCCATGGATGGCCGGGGCGTCACGGCACGTGACGACGGTGCGGAGGCAGATGCCCCTTCCGCCGGATGCCGCGGCGAAGGTGAACGCGGTTGGGCAGGATCCCCCAGCGCCGGGTTGGGGCCGGAGCCTCCGGCCGAAGACCCTCCGGTCCGTGCGCTTCTCCAGGTGCGTCACCCCGCTCCCTCCTCGCCGCCCGGCATCCGGCGTGCCGGCGCGATGTGGCCGACGAACCAGGCCTCGGCCACCCGAGCGACGGCATCGAGGGCACCGGGCTCCTCGAACAGATGGGTGGCGCCCGGGACGATCTCGAGGGCCGACTCGCAGGTGAGCAGCGCCTGAGCCCGCCGGTTCAACTCGACCACCTGCAGGTCCTGCCCGCCGACGATGAGCAAGGTTGGGGCGCGCACGGCGCCGAGACCTCGCCCCACCAGGTCCGGTCTGCCTCCCCGGGACACGACCGCGCCGACGAGGTCGCCGAGCTCGGCAGCGGCCAGGAGCGCGGCCGCGGCTCCGGTGCTCGCCCCGAAGTACCCGATCCGCAACTCACGGACCGGCGGCTGGCGCCGGAGCCATCGCGTGGCTTCGACCAGGCGGCGGGCCAGGAGCTCGATGTCGAAGACCAGCGTGCGGTCGGCCTCCTCGTCGAGCGTCAGCAGATCGAACAGGAGTGTCGCGAGCCGGGCTCGGTTCAAGGTCTGCGCGACCGCCCGGTTCCGGGGGCTGGATCGGCTGCTCCCGCTGCCGTGTGCGAACGCCACCAACCCGATGGGGTCTTCAGGAACCACCAGATCGCCGACCAGGTCGACCGACACCAGGGGGATCGGGAGCGTCCTCGCTTCGAGGGGGACCCGTCCCGACGCCGGCTCGAGCATGTCTCGTGAGGCCATCTCCGTCGCCCCCGATCGTGGAGAAGGAACGATCCACCTCCATCATCCGACCTGGCTGGGAGGCTCGGCAGAGGCGGGTGCCCGGGGCAGCTCGGGACCTGGGTCCTGCGTGGCGGAGGGGATGGACGCGGAGGATCCGGGAGGGGAAAAGAGAGTGGCCCCGAGTCGATCTCTGTTCCGCCTTGCGGCTTCCCTTCGATCGCTCGGGACCGCCTCCACCATAGACCCGTGGCGACGTAGCCGTCAAGGCCGCGTCCGAGCTGAGGCTCGTGGCCGCCCTTCCCTGCGCCGGTTCCGCTACTGTTCATCATCCGGCCGCTGTCCGTTCGCCGGAGGAAGGGGGCGCCCGATGGTCGACGATCTGCAGGCTCGACTCGATGAGCAGGTCCTCTACTACAAGGCTCGCGCGCCCGAGTACGACGACTGGGCCCTCCGCCGAGGGCGGTTCGATCGAGACGTCCGGGAGAAGGCCAAGTGGTTCGCGGAGATCGAGGCGCTCGAGGCCGCCCTCGAGCGTTTCAACCCGACAGGCCGTGTCCTGGAGTTGGCCTGTGGGACGGGCCAGTGGACCGAGCGTCTCGCGCGACACGCGGACGAGCTCACGGCCGTGGACGCCGCGGAGGAGGTCCTCGAGCGCAACCGGGAACGCGTGGGAGACGGCGTCATCCACATCCAAGCTGACATGTTCGACTGGAAGCCGGATCGGATCTACGACGTCGTGTTCTTCTCGTTCTGGCTCTCGCATGTCCCCATGGAGCGGTTCCGCCACTTCTGGCAGCTCGTCGACGAGGCCTTGGCCCCCGGTGGGCGCGTGTTCTTCATCGACAATCTCGCGAGCCGGGCTGCCGCCGACCTCGATCCGGAGCACTCCGGTCCCGATCCGCGGTCGGTCGTCCGCAAGTTGTCCGATGGCCGCGCGTTCCGCGTCTGGAAGGTGCTCCATCGCCCGGGACAGCTCGTCTCCCGTCTCTCGGAGCTCGGTTGGGATGCCACGGCGGAGCCGACGGGCGACTTCTTCCTGCACTGCGAGGCGCGGCGCCGGCGCCGGCGCTGAGCCCTTCACTCTCCGGGAGCGAACCCTTACTCCCTTGCCGCAGCTCGCATCGGTTCAGCCATTCGATGTAGCGCGAAGAGCCGAACGGGCGATTGGCCGACCCAGAGCCTCCCGCTAGCGTCGGCGTACCTGGGGCGGAGGGCCCCAGCTTCGGAGGGAGGGTGACTCGATGCGCAGACGCCTGCTCATGGCGGTGCTCGCAGCACTGGTCGTGCAAGGACTCCTCGTCGGGCCGGCTTCGGCGAAGCCGAACCCGCCGGGGAACAACGGCACCTGGAAGGTCGACGGGCTCCCGTTCGACGGAACATGGGGAGCTCCGGATGATCCGAATAACGAGCCGCACGTGGGGTGCTGGTTTCAGCTGGACTTCTATGGCTACGACGCGGGGTCGCTGAGCGCGACCGCGACCCTCGAGCTGCAGCCGCCGACGTTGCCGCCGGGCCAGAGCGTGCCGTGGACCCGGACGGCGTTCATCGGTGAGGACGCGGCCGGCGGAGGCCGGGACCTGGACGGCTCGATCTGGTACACGACCGAGGGCAACAAGCAGTGGGACGACTCGGACGGTGTGCGGAACTGGCTCGTCAACGAGAACGGGATGACCCTGGCCGACATGCACCCCATCCAGGGGTTCCACGTCAAGCTCACCGTCCATGCCGAGGGGTCGCAGGGCGCCGACACCAAGCACAAGGTGTTCTGGATCCGTTGCCACGACGGGGTGTTCCCCCCGGGCGATGGCGGGGGCGAGTAGTCACACGGGCGATATCAAGGTCCCGCGAATCGCCCAACCATCTGAGCCCCACGGAGCCGCGGTCTCCGTGGGGCTCAGTCCATCTCAGCACCACGCGCCCTTGGTCGCGCGACGTTCGTCGGGGTGGTCAGCCGGACCGATGGAGGGATGAGCGCCGAGCGCGGGCGGAGTACGTTTGAAGAGAGGTCGACTCCGGTTCTGCCTCGAGGGAGGGACCATGCTTCGATCACGCGTCGCGCTCGTATCGATATCGGCTGTCGTTCTGATGGGCCTGCTGGCCGGCACATCGTCGGCGAGGCCGAACCCGCCGGGGAACAACGGCACCGTGAAGGTCGACGGTCTCCCGTTCTCCGAGCTCCCGAACAACGAGCCCCACGTGGGCTGTTGGTTCCAGATCAAGTTCTTCGGATACGACGAAGGAGACATGGAGGCGACCGCGACGCTGCGTCTGAAGCCGCCGACCCCGGGGACCGGCATCGACTTCACCAAATCGGTCTTCATCGGCGAGGACCCGGCCGGGGGCGGTAGGGATCTCGACGCACGGATCCTGGTTCAAGACCGACGAGGTCGTGGACTGGCTCGTGGCGAACGGGCCACCCGAGCAGCAGCACCAGCAAGGGTTCCACGTGAAGCTCATCGTCCACGCGGAGGGATCGCAGGGCGCCGACACCAAGCACAAGGTGTTCTGGATCCGCTGCCACGCCTTGCCGCCGGGTCTCTAGAGGAGCTCAACTCAGGGCAGGTCGATCCCTGCCGCCTCGAGGGCAGCTCGGCCGTGGATCTGCGTAAGCCCGCGTCGGTGGCGGATGCGAACATACGTTCGTGCCGAGCGAGGCCACGATCCTGCACGCCGACGTCGACTCCTTCTACGCGTCGGTCGAACAGCGGGACGACCCGACCCTGCGTGGGCGCCCGGTCATCGTGGGCGCCGGCGTCGTGCTCGCGGCCAGCTACGAGGCGAAGGCGTTCGGCATCCGAACGCCCATGGGCGGTGCGCAGGCACGCCGGCTCTGTCCGCAGGCGATCGTCGTCCGTCCACGGATGGACGCCTACAGCGAGGCGAGCAAGGCCCTGCGTCGGGTCTTCGACGACACGACGCCTTTCGTCGAGGCGATCTCGATCGACGAGGCGTTCCTCGATGTCGGCGGGCTGAAGAGGATCCTCGGGCACGCCCTTCGAGATTGCGGTGCGGCTGCGCGCCGCGGTCCGGGAACGGGTCGGCCTCCCCATCACCGTCGGCGTCGCGAGGACCAAGTTCCTCGCCAAGGTGGCCAGCGGCGTCGCGAAGCCGGATGGCTTGCTGGTCGTGCCGCCCGACGGCGAACTGGACTTCCTGCACCCCCTCCCGGTCGAGGCCCTGTGGGGCGTCGGTCCGGTCACGGCCACCAAGCTGCGCGGCCAGGGCCTCACGACCGTGGAGCAGGTTGCCCGGCTCGGGGAGGCGCAACTCGTGCGGATGCTCGGACCGGCGTCCGGACGGCACCTCCACGCGCTCGCCCACAACCGCGACCCTCGGCGGGTCCAGGTGGGCAGGCGGCGGCACTCCATCGGGACTCAGCGGGCGCTCGGGCGACGGCCCCGGGCGCCGGAAACCCTCGACGCCGACCTCGTCGCGCTCGTCGACCGCCTCGCGCGTCGGCTGCGCGCGGCTCACCGGGTGTGTCGCACCGTGGTGCTCCGGCTCCGGTTCGACGACTTCTCGCGTGCGACCCGCTCGCACACGCTCCCGGAGGCGACCGCGGGGACCGAGACGATCCTCGTCGTCGCTCGAGGGCTGCTCGCGACGGCTATGCCGATGATCCGGCGTCAGGGGATCACGCTGATCGGGCTGACCCTCAGCGATCTGCACGACGACGGTGCCATCCAGCTGGCGTTGCCGTTCGGAGATCGGCCCGCGGGCGCTCTCGACGGCGCCTTGGACGCGTTGCGTGACCGGTTCGGGTCACGGGCGATCACGCGCGCGGTGCTGCTGGGACGCGACCAAGGTCTGTCGGTGCCGCTGCTCCCCGACTGAGAGCGTTCAGCCCCTCGGCGGGTTCCACGGGCCGACGCCGCCGAGGCGTTCGGGCGCGATCCTCGTGATGTACCCGGGCGGGGGATCGGGCATCCCCGGGAAGACCACGTCGGGACCGAGGTAGGTATGCGCCAAGCGCTGGAGGAGCTCGGCCGCGCCACCTTCGGTCACCCGCGCCGTCCCGTACACCACCAGGTACTCGAGCAACCCCCACGCGTTCGTGGTGGTCGACGGGATCGAGAGCACGACGCGAGGATCACGACGCAGGTTCCGCAGCTTCCGCTGCTCCGGGATGGTCGCGAGTACGATCTCGTCACCCTCGAGTCCGACCCAGGCGGCGGTGACCTGCGGCCCGCCGTCCTCGTCGAGCGTCACGACGTGGGCGACGGCGTCGCTCTCGATGAGCTGTCTCGCGGCCTCGGGCAGGTCGATCCCGGTCACTCCCTCATGCTACCCGCGCGATCCAGGTCGGTCTCGCTCGGCGGCGTACCATCCTCCTCGTGGCGTACGACCAGGAACTCGCCGATCGCATCCGCGAGCAGCTCGGTGGCGAAGCCGGTCTGACCGAGACGAAGATGTTCGGCGGGCTCGCCTTCCTCATCGGGGGCAACATGGCCGTCGCGGCGAGCGGCCAAGGAGGTGTGCTGGTCCGCGTGGACCCGGCGCGCTCGGATACGCTCGTCGCCACCACGAACGCTCGCCCCATGGAGATGCGTGGCCGAAGCATGCGGGGGTGGCTGCGGATCGACCTCGAAGATGTCCGGACCAAGCGGCAGCTCACCCGGTGGGTGTCACTCGGTGTGACGTACGCCCGCTCATTGCCGCCGAAGCGGTAGGCGGCGGACTGCCGACGACGAGCGCCGTTGAGGACCCCGGACGAGACCCTAGACTCGGGCAGGTGCGTGTCTGTCCATCGTGCCGTGAGGAGAACCCGGATCGCGCGCGGTTCTGCCTCAACTGTTCGTCGCCGCTGCAAGCCACCACGTCCCGGCATGAGCGGAAGTTCGCGACGGCGCTGTTCGCCGATATCGTGGGGTCGACCGCGCTCGCGGAACGGGAGGACCCTGAGGTCGTCCAGGCGCTCGTCGGGCGGGCCTTCGACCGGCTCTCGGCCGAGATCGAGCGTTTCGGCGGACTGATCGAGAAGTTCGTGGGCGACGCAGTGCTCGCCGTGTTCGGGGTCCCCTCGTCTCATGAGGACGACCCGGAGCGCGCCGTGCGTGCCGGGCTCGAGATGCAGGCGGTCCTGTCCGCGCTGAACCGCTCGTTCGCCGCCGAGGGGCGGCCCGAGCTCGAGATGCGGATCGGGGTCGAAGCGGGCGAGGTGCTCGTCGACCTCGAGCGGGCCAGCGGGGCTCGCGACCGGATGCTCACCGGTGACGCCGTGAACACGGCCGCCCGGCTCCAGTCCTCGGCCGAGCCAGGTCACGTGGTCGTCGGGCCGGCGGTGTTCGCCAGCACGAAGGAGGTCATCGACTACCGGGACCTGGCACCGCTCGACCTCAAGGGCAAGTCCGGGCCCGTCCCGGCCTGGGACGCCCTCCGGCGTGCGGGCCCGCCGCCGCGGCGAGCGGCCGCCGCTCGGACTCGAGGCGCGCCTCGTCGGCCGTGACGAGGAGCTCGCGGTCCTGAAGCAGACGCTGCAGCGCGTCGAGTCCGAGGGGCGGCCGGCCCTCGTCACGGTCCTCGGCAACGCCGGCGTCGGGAAGTCGCGCCTGGCGTGGGAGTTCACGAAGTACGTGGAGGGGCTCCCGCAGTTCCTGTACTGGCGGCGCGGGCGCTCGCTCGCGTACGGGAACGTCTCGTATTCCGCCCTCGCCGAGGCGGTGAAGGCGCAGTGCGAGATCCTCGAGGACGACCCGCCGGAGGTCGTCGCCGAGAAGGTCGACCGCGCGGTGGAAGAGCTGTTCGGCGACCTCGACGTCGCGCCGCACGTCCGCGCGCTCGTCGGCGGCCGCACCGAGCAGCGCCTGGCCCGCGAGGACCTGTTCGACGCCTGGCGGCGGTTCCTCGAGCGGATGGCCGCGCGCTACCCCCTCGTCCTCGCGCTCGAGGACCTGCACTGGGCCGACGCCGGGCTCCTCGACTTCGTCGACCACCTCGCCGACTGGGCGAGCGGGCCGATCCTGGTCCTCACGCTCGCGCGGCCCGAGCTGCTCGAGATCCGGCCGGGCTGGGGCGGCGGCAAGCGGAACTACGCGGCGATCTACCTCGATCCGCTCTCCGAGACCGAGTGCGAGGCGATGGTCGAGGACCTCCTGTCCTCGGACCTGCCGCCGACGGTGAAGCGGCTCGTCGCCGAGCGCAGCGAGGGCAACCCGCTCTACGCGGAGGAGATCGTTCGGATGCTGATCGACCGCGGCGTGCTCCGCGCGACCGAGGCCTCCCGCTGGGAGCTCGCCCAACCGGTCGACGAGGTCGAGGTCCCTCGCTCGATCCAGGCGCTGATCGCCGCTCGGCTCGACACGCTCCCCGCCGAGGAGAAGACGCTCGTGCAGGACGCCGCCGTCGCCGGCCGCATCTTCTGGCTCGGCGCCGTCACGGCGCTCTCGGAGCGGAGTCCCGCCGACGTTCGCGACGCGATCGGCCGGCTCCGGGTGAAGGAGATCGTCACGCAGCGCGAGCCGCCGGTGTTCTCAGGCGAGCTCGAGTTCGGGTTCCGTCACGTCCTCATCCGCGACGTCGCGTACGAGTCGCTGCCGAAGCTGCTCCGGGCTCGGAAGCACGTCGACGTCGCGCGGTGGGCCGAAGAGAGCGCGGGCGAGCGCAGCCGAGAGCTCGCCGAGGTCGTCGCCGCCCACTATCTACGAGCCATCGGATACCGCGACGAGCTCGGCGAGGTGCCCGAGCCCGGGCTCGACGCCGTGGCGGTCCATTGGTCGATCGAGGCCGGCCAGCGCGCGTGGGATCTGTGGCAGCTGGAGGCGGCGCACCGTTGGTACGAGGTCGGCCTCAAGCTGGGTGAGCGGAGCAGCGCCGATCCCGAGCGGCTCGCGAGGATCTCCGAGGCCGCGGCCGTGGCCGCCGACGGCCTGGAGTCGGTCGACGAGGTCATCGACGCGTACCGCGACGCGATGGCGCGATACGAAGCGCTCGGCCGGGATGTCGATGTCGGGCGGATGCAGGTGGCGATCGGCTACTCGCTGCTCACGGTAGCCCGCCTCGACGAGGCCGGGCCCTGGGTCGATCGGGGTGTCACCGCCCTGGACCAACTCGACGAGAGCGCGGACCTCGCCCGCGCTCTGGAGATCCGCGGGAACCTGTTCCGGCGGCGCGGCTCGCCGGCCGAGGCCGAGGCGCCGCTCCGACGAGCGATGGAGATGGCGGCCCGCGTCGACGCGCCCGTCGTGCAGGGGCACGCGGCGATCTCGCTCGGGATCGTGCTGCTGCACGTCGGGCGTGTCCGGGAGGGGATCGCGCTCTCGGAGAAGGGCTGGGAGCTCGCGAACCGAGCCGGGAACCTCGAGCTCCTGCTGCGGGCGCACAACTCGATGGCCTCCGTCCTGATGGACTTCGCGCCCGACTACGAGCGGGGACGACGCATCTTGAAGGGGGGCATCGAGCTGTCCAAGCGTTCCGGACGTCGCGATCACGAGGCGTGGATGTGGGGCAACGTCGCCAACTACGCATTCGACCAGGGTCGTGTCGACGAGATGGAGCAGGCCGCCGAGATGTGCTTCGAGATCGGCCGGGCGCATGTCGAACCGGTACGCGCTCGCGTCCGGGTTCGTCACGGAGGCACAGGCCGCCTTCTTCCGGGGGGACCTCGACGACGCCGAGCGGGGCGTGAAGGAGGCGGATGCGCCTGCTCGACCCGCGCCAGGAGAGCCAGGTCGTCCCGTTCGAGTACCTGCCTCTCGGGTGGGTGTCGCGGGCGCGCGGCGACGACGAGGAGGAGTTGCGCTGGTACCTCGAGGGGCTCGAGATCCTCGGCGACGACGTGCAGAGCGGGATGGTCGACGAGCTGCTCTCCGAGACCGTGCGGGCACTCGTCCGTCGAGATCGAGCCTCGGAGGCGGAGCCGCATCTCGACACGCTCCGCCGTGTCTCCCGCGACCGCCCGAACGCCGAGGCATTCTTGTGGTGGGCGGAAGGCGTCGCCGAGGAGGACCCGGCGAAGTTGCGCGCCGCGGTAGAGCGGTTCGCGGAGCTGACCCGGCCGATCGACGAAGCGCGCGTCCTCCTCGACCTGGCCCACCTCGGCGTCGACCCTGACGCGAGCCGCGCCCGGGCGCGCGAGCTCTTCTCTGCGTGCGGGGCGAAGGTCTACATGCAGCAGATCGGCACCGCCTGAACCTCCGGCTGTGTCTCAGGGTGGAGGGGCGGCATCACCCGCTCGGCGAACACCTCTGTGGTGGGCCCCCGGGGACTTGAACCCCGAACCTGCGGATTAAGAGTCCGTTGCTCTGCCGGATTGAGCTAGAGGCCCGGCGCAGTCTAACGATCCGCAGCTCTGCCTCGTTCTGGAGGGCGACCGACGGGACTCGAACCCGCGACCCCCGGGACCACAACCCGGTGCTCTAACCGCCTGAGCTACGGCCGCCATGCGCAGCGTCCAGCGTACCAACGCGCTCGCCGCCGCTCGTTCACGAGGCGGACCTCCGGTGCGATGAACCTGGGCACCCGCCCGCCCGTAGACCTTGCACGGACCGCACCTCGCAGCGCGGGGCCCGGTCCGTGTCGCCGGAGCCGGCGACGGGGTCGCGGGGGAGGAGGTGGACGCGACCCGGCCTCGCCACGGCTCCACGCAACGTTCGAGCAGCCCACGTCCTCGAAAGGGGGATCAGCATGTCCATACGCCGTCGCATCGGTCTGACCTGGATGGGTGCGATCTCGTTCGCTTCGCTCGGTTTGGTGGCCGCCCTGACCTTCGGCTCGGCGGCGGCAACCCCGCCACCGGCCACGCTCCCGTGCCGGGACGGAGGTCCCCACTGTCTCGACATCGGTTTCACCGATGCCTGGCTCGGTGGTGAGACGGTGCAGCTCGGGTACTCGCACACGTTCTTCTGCGCCGAGCCACCATCGAGTTCCGCCTTCTCGCGATGCGAGGCCGGCGAAGGAGCCATGACGGCGCCTCCGAGCGGACCCGTCGTGAGCGAGATCTACGAGCTGGTTCCGTTGGGGTTCCACCCGCCGGGCGGGACGCTGCATTGCCCGTTCGCGGGCCGCTGCATCGATCATCCGCACAGGATCGATCTGTCGCGGATCGCGGGCTGGGGCTCGAGCAACGCCCTGCTCCCGCGGCACAGCATCGTCCTCGAGGAGGACGAGTCCTTCCAGTCCACGTGGTGGCCCCTGGTCTTCATCGGTGTCAAGGATCTCCACGCCTGGAACACGATCGCGTCGATGAAGAGCATCGAGGCGGTGGAGGCGTGCCAGGAGGACGGACATTGCACGCCGGACCTGGATACGAACGCCTTCATCTTCTTCCAGGTCCTGGGCCCAGGGATGAGCCCCCAGGGTCCGGATTAGGACCTTCCTCGCCGGGTGGATGGGGCGGGCGGGCGTCCGCCCCATCCATCGCAGCACCTCGTGAACGGGCGGGCCCGCTACGATCGATGACGGATGCCGCCAACGACCGACGCATCGGGACCGCTCGCGCTCGTGGGTGGCGCCGAGCTGCAGCCGGGGAACGAGCCGCAGGACGAGGTCCTGGCGGGTGAGGCGAAGGGTGGCGCCGCCTACGTCCTCGCCACCGCGGCGGCCCGCCAGAGGCCGGACCTCGCGGTCGCGAACGCGGTCCGCTGGTTCAGGAGCCTCGGTCTCGAGGTCGAGGAACTGCCGGCCCGCAGGCGTTCCGACGCCACCTCCGCGGCCAACGCCGAGCGCGCGAGGGCAGGTCGGTTCTTCTACCTGGTCGGCGGCGACCCCGGACTGGTGCCGAAGACGCTCGCGGGGACGCCGCTCTGGGACGCGATCGTCGAGGCATGGCGCGGGGGTGCGGCGCTCGCAGGCTCGTCGGCCGGAGCGATGGCGCTCTGCGAGTGGACGCTCGTGCGCCAGCGGATGCCGGGCGACGACCGACGGCGATACGCACCCGCGCTCGGCCTACTCGCCGGGGTGGCGTTCCTGCCGCACTTCGACACGTTCGGCCATCGATGGGTGGACAGCGCGTCCGAACGCGACGACGTCGTCCTCCTCGGCGTGGATGAGCGCACGGCCGCGCTCTGGGACGGGGGCGCGTGGCATGCGTCGGGGGAGGGTGGCGTCACGATGATCCTTGCGGGGGAACGACGACGGTTCGAGGCGGGCTCGCGGATCGAGGGTCTCCCGACGCCCTCGTGACGATCCGCGGAACCAGCCGGCCGTCGACGGACGCTTGACCGCCGAGGGGCCCGTCGGGGAGAATATTTGAACGGCCGTTCAAACGAACCGCGGCGTCATCGCCGTGCGCGGCCGCACCGACAGGAGGCGAGTCCCGTGGCAGTGACCGAGTTCGACCTGGAACGGGTCGACCAGCTGATCGCCGAGGAGGAGGCGACGCTCGAGCCGAAGCACCGCGCATCCATCGACTACCGCGAGGTGGCCGATCGCCACGTCGCGGGAGGCGTCGCCTCGAGCTGGCAGGACTCGCCCCCGCACGCCATCTACGTCGACCACGGACTGGGCAACCGGCTGTGGGACATCGACGGCAACGAGTACCTCGACTTCCACCTCGGCTACGGCGCCATGGTGGTCGGCCACGCCCACCCGGCGATCGTGGAGGCCATCGAGCGGCAAGCCCGTCGCGGCACCCACTTCGCGCAGCCCACGAAGCACCTCGACGGGATCGGCGAGAACCTCGCCGATCGTTTCGGTCTCCCGCTGTGGCGCTTCATGAACTCAGGGACCGAGACCACGCTCGAAGCGATCCGACTGATGCGGGCCAACACCGGCCGCGACATGATCGTGAAGATCGAGGGCACGTATCACGGTCACCACGACTCGATCATGTTCAGCGTCGGGCCCGACCGCTCGTTGATCGGTCCGCGCGAGCACCCGGTGACCGTGCCGCAGGCACTGGGGATTCCGCAGGCGTTCGCCGACCTCGTCCGCGTGGTGCCGTTCAACGACCTCACCGAGGCGCGTCGCGCGTTCGATGAGAACCCGGGCAAGATCGCCGGCCTCATCATCGAGCCGGCGATGATGAACTGCGGCGTGATCCTTCCGGAGCAGGGTTACCTGCAAGGTCTCAAGGACCTCTGCCACGAGCACGACGCGTTCCTGGCCTTCGACGAGGTGAAGACCGGCGCCACCCTGGCGTACGGCGGCGCCACCGAGGCGTTCGGGGTGGTCCCCGATGTGATCTGCCTCGCGAAGGCGATCGGCGGTGGGACACCCTGCGGTGCGCTCGGCGCCACCGAGGATCTGTTCGGGCCGGTCGATCCGCAACGAGTACGACATCGCCGGCACCTTCAACGGCAACCCGCTCACCATGGCCGCGAGCCACGCCGCACTGACCGAGGTCCTCGTGCCCGAGGTGTACGAAGGGTTCGAGCGCGTGGACAAGGCCATGAAGGACGGTCTGCGGTCCGTGATCGAACGCTACGAGCTCCCGTGTCACGTCACCGGGCTGGGCGCCAAGGGGTCGGTGATCTACTCGGACCGTCCCGTGCGGGAGTACCGCGACGCCGTCGGCATCGACGAGCGGATCAGCTACCTCGCGTGGCTCTTCCAGCAGAACCGCGGGGTGTTCAAGTCGCCGTGGACGAAGCAGGAGACGTGGACGCTCTCGGTCGCGCACACGGAGGACGACGCCGAGCGCTACGTGGCGAACTTCGAGGAGTTCGCCGCAGCCATGACGGCCTGAGTCCGGCTGCCGTATCGGGGTGGGCTACAGGATGGTGGCGTTCGGGTCGCGGGCGGGGTCGTCTTGGGGCAAGACCTCGGGACGGGCGTGGTGCAGTCCTCGCGGGGCACGCAGGCGCTCCGTTCCACCCACTGCATCGTCTCCACGAGCGCGGGCGTGGTGCAGTCGCTCGGCCCGGACGCGCACCATGAGCTGCGCCTCCGTGGTACGCGACCATGAGCGGGTCGTCCGAAGTGCAGTCGCCGCGCCGCGGCGATCGCAGCGGTTCCGAGCGTTCTGCGCGAGCATCCCGACGTTCGGGTTGGTAATCTGATGTTGCCATCGACCGGTCATGCCGTTGCCGTTGTAGTTCGAACGCGTGGTGCGGTCGTCACCCGCGACCCCGGTCGTCGCCCGGGGCACGAAGGCGCTCCGTTCGACCGACTGCATCCGATGCACGTAGCGCGGGCAGTTCGTGAAGATCTGCCGAGCCCGGACGCGCACCATGAACTGCGCCTCGTGGTAGCTCGGCAGGAGCGGGTCATCGAAGTGGAGGCTGGCCTCGCCGTGGAAGCGCAGACGGTTCCCCTTCTGCCAGTCGACGAAGAGCATCCCGACGTTCGGGTTGGATCCGATGTTGCCCATCGACAGGTACATGCCGTTGCCGTTGTAGTTCGGGAACGCGATGGTGCGTTCGTCAACCACCTTGACGAACCCCGGGTCGCCGCCACGGTAGGTCACCGTGGGTCGCCCCTCAGGATCCACGGTCGAGAGGAAGAACATGTCGCGGGCCTCGATGAATCCCCGCGCGTGGTCGCCGATCGTGTCGGTACAGAGCGCCTCCTCCATCCGATCGGCCAAGCGCCGCGTGTCGAAGCGATCGTGCAAGGCCCGGTGAGCCTCGAAGTACGCGTCGGTCATGGGATCCTCCTAGCTCGGTTCGTCATGGCGTGAGCGTAGGTCCACGACCTTGCAGGGCGCCAGCAGGCTGGGGGAGCATCGCCGCATGAGCGCCGAGCCGAGCCGCGACATCCGACTGCTGGGCCGGTTCGTCGTCCTGGCGGGGGGTGAGGAGATCCACCGTCCCGGTTCGTCGGCCGGCTCTCGAAGCGGCTGCTGCGGATCCTCTCGGTCCATGCGGGTGAGCACCTCTCGAAGGACGTGTTCGCCGAGGCCCTCTGGCCCGAACGCGCCCCGGCGGATCCGGGCGCGAACCTCGAGGTGCTCGTGGCTCGTGTTCGCAAGGGGCTCGGCGTTCCCGAGCTGATCGTGACCGGCGAAGGCGGCTACGCGCTCGTGGACGACGCCCGGTGCCGGGTGGACGCGGTCGACGTGCAGCGGGGGGCGGAGCGTGGCCGCGCGCACGCGGCCGCGGGCCGCCCCCGGCAAGCCCTGGCCGACTTCCTGGCGGCGGCGGATCGCTGGGGTGGCGAGCCGCTGCCGGAGGACGCCTACGAGGAGTGGGCGCAGGAGCCGCGCGCCGCCATCGCGCGGGCGTACCTGGAGGTGCTCGAGGGCGCCGCCGAGGCGGCGCTCGAGCTGGGCGACGACGCCACGGCGGTCGACATGGCGGGTCGCGCGGTGGCCCGCGACCCGTTGCGGGAGCGCGGCCAGGTGCTGCTCGCGAGCGGGCTCGCCGCGGCCGACCGCGCTCGCGCGCTCGCCTCGATCGCCGGCTTCCGCGAGCGCCTCGCGGAGGAGCTCGGCCTGGACCCGTCGCCGGAGGTCGAGGAGCTGCAGGCCGCGATCCTCCGGGGCGACGAGGTCGTGGTCCGGGCCTCGCCGGCGGAGACGTCGAGGCCCGGGCCGCCATCCGGGGCACACCCGCTCCCCTTCGTCGGCCGGGATGACGAGCTGCGTGAGGTCCTGCGAGGCGCCGGCACCGGTCATGATCTCGGGCCCGAGCGGTTCCGGGAAGACCCGACTGCTCGACGAGGCTGCCGCCCGGAGCACCCTGCCGGTGCTGCGGGCGACCGCCTTCATCGCCGAGCGGAAGGAGCCGTGGTCGCTCCTCCGGTCCGTGGTGCGCGAGGCGCTGGGACTGGATGCGCTCGCCGCACGGGGACTGCCCGAACGGGCGGCTCGCGCACTCGCCGACGTCGTCCCCGAGGTGGCCGAGCTGCGACCGGCGGGCGCGACCGCGGTCGATGCTCGGAGCCGGGCCGCCCTCACCACCGAAGGGGCGGTGGAGCTGCTCGGCGTCGTCGCGCCGGCCGCCGTGATGATCGACGACGCTCAATGGACGGACGCATCGAGCGCGCGGCTCCTCGGCGTGGTGCGGGGCCGCCTGCCTGCCCTCCGCCTGGTGATCGCCTCCCGCAGCGACGAGATCCTCCCGTCGAGGATCGCCGCCTCCCTCGAGGACCTGGCTCGCACCGGCGGCACGACGGTCGAGCTCGGTGCGCTCTCGAGGTCGGCGATCGAGTCGCTCGTTGCGAACCGTCCGCTCGCACGGATCCTCGCCGCCGAGACCGACGGCGTCCCGCTCAGCGTGCTCGAAGCCCTCGGCGAGCTGCGCGAGCGCGGGCTCGTCCGCTCGGACGCGCGCGGGCGGTGGCGCGCTTCGGGTCGAGCGCCCGTCGTCGAGGTGGTGGAGGGCGTGCGGAAGGGGGGACGTCGCGCCCTCGAGCAGCGGCTCCGCGGTCTCGACGCGGTCCCGCGGGCCGTCCTGACCGCGCTCGCGGTCTTCGGACGGGAGGCCTCCGCGCGGACCCTCGGTGGCGCCGCAGCGCTCGACGAGGCCACGACCCTCGACGCGCTGCTCTCGCTGGCCCGGGCAGGGCTCGTGACCACGGGGGAGCGCGGATGGTGGTTCACGCACGACACGATCGGCGAGGTCGTGGTGGAGGGGAGGTCGGATGCGGAGCGCGCCCGGGCTCACGCGTGGGTCGCCCGGGTCCTCCGCGACCAGGGGGCTCCCGCCGCGGAGGTCGCGCCGCAACTCGCTGCGGCGTCCGATCCCGGAGCCGCCGCCGCCTACGCCGACGCGACCGCGGAAGCGCTCGGGCGATTCGCGAACGGGGAGGCCGAGGATCTGGCCACGGCGGGGATGGAGCTCCGGCCGCCTCCGGAGACACGGGCGCGGCTGGCGGCCGACCGCGCGGAAGCTCGGGCTCGGAGCGGGGACCTCGTGGGTGCCCGTGACGACCTCCGCTCGGCTCTCGCGTTCACGAGCGGCGGCCCCGAGCGCGCTCGGCGGCTGGCGAGGATGGCTCTGCTCGAGAGTGGATCCGAGGACTACGAGCGGGCGAGCGACCTGATCGGGCTCGCTCTGGACGCGGCGCGGGACGACCGAGGTGCGACGGCGCAGGCGCTCGCGATCGGAGCGATCGTGGACATGAACCTCGGGCGGATCGACCGGTCACGAGAGCGGTCCGACGCGGCGCTGGCCATCTTCGAGGATCTCGGGGACACGGCGGGCGCCGCGGGGATCATGGACGGCCGTGCCATGGCCATCTTCCTCGAGGGCGACATCCGCGGCGCCGAGGCGGCGTTCGACCGGGTGGCGAAGCTCTTCTCCTCGGCGGGCGAGCTGTTCCGGGTCGGGACCCCCCGCTCCACCCGCGGCCACGCGCTGGTCTTCCTCGCCCGTCCGGACGAAGGGCTCGCCGACACGGAGGAGGCCTACGACCTCGCGCGATCGCTCGGTCACGCCGAGGGGATGAGCTACGCGGCGTGGCACCGGGCCGAGGCCCTGGCGGGCCTCGGCCGGGGGGTGGACGCGATCGCGAGCGCCGAAGAGGCGCTCGCGATCGCCGAAGGGATCGGCCACCGGGAGTGGACCGCCGCAGCCTTGCGGGCCCTCGGCATCGCCGCGATGGCAGCAGGCGCGGCCGACGACGCGGTCGCCGCGTTCCGCCGTGCCCTGGATGCCGCCGACGGCATGCCGTTGTTCACCGCGTGGGCCGCGGCGCGCCTCGCGATGGGCCTGCTGGCGGTGCGCGGACCGTCGGAGGAGGCCGAGCGGCTCGTCGCGCTCGCCGCCTCGACGGGCACGCCACTCAGCGGGTACGAGGCGAGCTGGGCGCAGGCCGAGCTGGCCTGCGCCCGCGGGGACGACCGGGCGGCGGCCGTCGCTGCCGCGACGGCCGCCGCCCTCGAGCAGGCCGGCTACCTGGCCGCGCTCCCGCGCCTGCGGGATCTCGCGGCCGGCTAGCTTTTCGCGTAGTTCGACGCCCCGTACCAGTCGACGGTGATGACCGGCTCGTCGCCGACCACCCACGCGTCGTGACCCGACGGCAGGTACGTCAGCTCGCCCGGTGTGGCGTCGAACTCGGTCCCGTCCGCCATCTTGATCCGGAGCGTCCCGGCCACGTGGTACTGGAAGTGCGGCGCCTCACACAGGTCGGTGCCCGCGATCGGCTTCACGTCCTTCGACCAGCGCCAGCCCGGTTCGAACACCAGCCGGCCGATCGTGCCGCCCTCGGTGTTCAGGATCTCCGCACGGCCGTGGTCGAACGACCGCAGCTCGTCGGGGTCCGCGAAATCGCGATGCTCGACCTTCGCTCCCATCTCCGCCATGTCGGCCCTCCTTGGCCCCGGGTGCCGTCCCCCGACGGCAGGTGTCCCGTGCCGAGCACGCTAGGGCTGCCTCCTTGCAGGAATCTGGCAACCGCCTGGGGATCGGGGAAGCGTGCGATTCTCAGGTTCGACCCCCCTCGGGGTAGGCTCGATGGCTCCCGACCCGTCCGTGCGGAGGAGGCACCGGTGAGCGCGACCGACGTGGTGGACATCGACCTCGAGCTGGTCGAGGAGCTGACGCAGCGCGAGGTCGACGCGCTCGACCGCAAGCACGCGCGGAGCTTGGCGTACCGCGAGGAGGCGAGGACCCACCTCCCGGGCGGGGTGTCGTCGTCGTGGCAGATGTGGCCGCCGCACCCGATCTACGTCGACCGGGGCCTCGGTTCGAAGGTGTGGGACATCGACGGCAACGAGTACGTCGACTACCACAACGGGTACGGCGTGATGGTCATGGGGCACGCCCATCCGAAGATCGTGGAGGCGGTCCGGAAGCGCGTCGCGCTCGGGACCCATTTCGCGCAGCCCACCGAGGACGCGTTGCCCGTGGCGGAGAACCTCGCCGAGCGCTACCGGCTCCCGTACTGGCGGTTCGGCAACTCCGGCACCGAGACCACCCTCGATGCCGTCCGGATCATGCGGGCCACCACGGGGCGCAACCTGATCATGAAGATCGAGGGCAGCTACCACGGACACCACGACTCGCTGATGGTCTCCGTGTTCCCACCGCCCGACAAGGCGGGGCCGCGTGATCACCCCGTGCCCGTGCCCCAGACCGTGGGGCTCCCGGACGGCGTCGCCGAGCAGGTCGTGGTCGTTCCCTTCAACGACGCGGCGGCGGCCGAGCAGGCGTTCCGGGACCACGAGGGGAAGATCGCCGGCATGGTGGTGGAGCCGGTGATGTCGAACTGCGGCGTCGTGCTCCCGGAGCCCGGCTACCTCGAGGCGCTCAAGGACACGTGCCACCGTCACGGGGCGCTGCTCGCATTCGACGAGGTCAAGACGGGCTTCACCGTCCACTGGGGCGGCGCGGTCGGCGCCTTCGGTGTGACGCCCGATCTCATCTGCCTGGCGAAAGCGCTCGGCGCCGGCCTGCCCTGTGGGGCCATCGGCGGTACCGAGGAAGCGATGGCGATGGTGATCGACGGCTCGCTCGAGCAGGTGGGCACGTTCAACGGCAACCCGCTCACGATGGCGGCGGCCAAGGTCAACCTGCTCGAGGTCCTCACCCCGGACGCCTACCGCGAGCTCGACCGCGTGAACGACGTGTTCGCCGGCTGCCAGCGGGTGATCGACGGGTACCACCTCCCGGCGTCCATGAAGCTCCTCGGCGCGAAGGGGTCCATCGATTGGTCGAAGACCCCGATCCGCGAGTACCGCGACCTCTGGGCGATCGACGACCGGATCCCCCAGCTCGCGTGGCTCTGGCAGCTCAACCGGGGCGTGTTCAAGAGCCCAGGATCGAAGTGGGAGAGCTGGACCGCCTCGATCGTCCACAGCGACGCGGATGTCCAGCGCTACGTCGATAACTTCGAGGAGATGGCCGCGGTCATCACCGAACGCGTCTGACACCGCTTGCGTGAACGGGTCGGGGTCCGGAGGTAGCCTCCTGCCGTGACCGAGCACGAGGGCCGGACCGAGGCGGCCGCGACGGACGACACGGTCGGCCGCGCCGACGCCGACGAGCTGCATCAGGAGATGCCGGCCTGGGTGCCGGCCGCGATCACCTTCGGCAGCAAGCGGCTGATCGTCGCCCTCGTCCGCCGCGGTCGTGATCGTGTATCGCGTGGGCAGTACCTGCTGAACAAGCTCAGCGGTCTGCTCACCACGCTGATGATCTCGCTCTTCCTCTCGTTCGCGCTCGAGCCGGCGGTCGGCTACCTCGCGAGCAAGGGTTGGCGGCGTGGCTGGGCGACCGGCGTGCTGTTCCTGGCGCTGCTCGCGTCCTTCGTGCTGATCGTCGCCCTGATCGTGCCGGCCATCGTGTCGGGGTTCAACCAGCTCGTCGACAACGCGCCGGAGCTCGTCGCCCGGCTCGCCCGGTGGCTCGACGTCTTCGGGATCAAGATCTCGCAGGACGAGGTCGTCAGCCAGATCCAGACGAACGCCAAGGACGTGGGCAAGTACGCTGCGAACATCGCCGGCGGGCTTGCTGGCGTTCACCTCCTCGCTCGTGGGGGCGCTCTTCCAGTGGGCGACGATCGCGCTGTTCACGTTCTACCTCGTGGCTGAGGGACCGAAGGTGCGGCGAGCGATCTGCTCGCTGTTGCCACCCGACCGACAGGAGCACGTCCTGTTCATCTGGGACCGCGCGATCCAACACACCGGCGGGTACTTCTACTCTCGGCTCCTGCTCGCGTTCATCAACGGCGTGGGGATGTACGTGACGCTCCGCGTCGTGGAGGTGCCCTTCGCGGCGCCCCTCGCCGTGTTCGAAGGCGTCGTCGCGGCGTTCATCCCGATCGTCGGCACCTACATCGGTGGTGCCGCCCCGGTGCTGGTCGCCTTCCTGACGTCGACCACGGCGGGCTTCGCGTCGCTCGCGTACATCCTCGTCTACCAGCAGATCGAGAACTACTGCCTGAGTCCCCGCATCACCGCGAAGACGATGTCGCTGCACCCGGCGGTCGCGTTCGCCGCAGCCCTGATCGGCGCGGCGCTCGGCGGGCTCCTGATGGCGTTCCTCGCCCTGCCGGCGGCCGGCGTGATCCAGTCGGCCGTCAAGGAGTGGGGACACCGCTACGACGTCGTCGAGACCGGGCTGACGACCCCGGCGTCATCGACCGCGAAAGACCACCCGTTCAAGGCGGGTGGATCCGAGAACGACGAGCCCGGCCTGTTCGAGCAGGATGCGGAAGGGCTTCCGCTCAGACGAGCCACCTGACTGACCGTCTCAGATCGTGGGGGCGGGACCCTGCGGGTGCTGGTCGGCGCGGTCGATCGCGTCGAGCGCCTCGAACGGGAGGTCGTGCTGCGTGACGACCGATCGGAGCATCTGGAGGTAGCGGTCGGTCGGGCGGATGTAGCCCGCGTCCGAGTCGACCACGAACGTGCGGGCCTGCACGGGGCCGTCGGACCCGTGCGCCAGGATGTCGACGACCCGGTGCGGGGTGTCGTTGGGACCCCGGAACGAATCGAGCCGCGCGAAGTCATCGTCGCCGACCTCCCACAGGACCCCCCAGAGGTGGCTCCCGGGGTCGAACACCGCGTTGGCAGCCCCGCCGCCCCACGACCGGCTCATGACGTTGAAGGCCAGGCGGTAGCCGTCGACGTGGGCGGCGCCGGCGAGGCGGGCGCCGGGCAGATCGGAGAGCATCTTCTCTTCGCTCATCCGGTCGCCGTAGGCGAAGAAGTACGGCATGAGTTGCATCCTAGGCGTATCGGAGCAACGGGGCATACCGCGAGCGTCGGGGGGACGGAGTCGGGCCGGGCGCCACGGCCGTGTGCGAGACTGCCCGCATGGCTACCCCGGTCGTCGGTGTGATCATGGGGTCCCGGTCGGATTGGGACACCATGTCGCATGCCTGCGACGTGCTCGAGGAGCTCGGTGTCGCGTATGAGACCCGCGTGGTGTCGGCTCACCGCACCCCCGAGCTGCTCACCGAGTACGCGAAGGGCGCTGCGGATCGCGGCCTCCGGGTCGTGATCGCCGGCGCCGGCGGCGCCGCACACCTCCCCGGCATGACGGCGGCGCACACCCACCTCCCGGTGCTCGGCGTCCCGGTGGAATCGAAGGCGCTCCGAGGCATGGACTCGCTCCTGTCGATCGCACAGATGCCGGCCGGCGTGCCGGTCGGCACCCTCGCGATCGGCAGGAGCGGCGCGGTCAACGCCGGGCTGCTCGCGGCGGCCATCGTGGCGCTCGGGGACGCGGACGTCCGCGAGCGCCTCCTGAAGTTCCGGGAGGCACAGACCTCGAACGTCCTCGCACATCCCGATCCCGCCACCGACTGACGCGGGATGCGGATCGGGATCATCGGGGGCGGCCAGCTCGGCCGGATGCTCGCGCTGGCCGGCCACGACCTGGGGATCGCCTGCACGACGCTCGACCCGGCTCGGGCGTCGCCGGCCGCGCAGGTCGCGCCCGCGATCGTGGGCGCCTACGACGACCCCGAGGCGTTGACGGAGCTGTCGCGGCGCGCCGACGTCGTGACCTACGAGTTCGAGAACGTCCCGGTCGAGAGCGTCCGGTTCCTGCAGGAGCGCGGGGCGGTCGTCCTGCCTCCCGCCGCATCGCTCGAGACCGCGCAGGACCGGCTGGCGGAGAAGACGTTGTTCGCCGAGATCGGTCTGCCGGTCCCTGCGTTCGCGCCGGTCGACGACCTGGCCTCCCTGGAAGCCGCGCTCGACGTCATCGGGCTCCCCGCCGTGTTGAAGACGCGCCGTCTCGGGTACGACGGCAAGGGGCAAGCCGTCGTGGAGAGCCACGACGTCGTCGAGGATGCGTGGCACGCGGTGGGTGCTGTGCCCTCGATCCTCGAGTCGTTCGTGCCCTTCGAGCGGGAGCTCTCGATCCTGGGCGTCCGGGCGCGCGACGGCGAGATCCGATTCTGGCCGTTGATCCAGAACGTCCACCGGGACGGCATCCTCCGGGAATCGCTCGCCCCCGCCCCGGACGTCTCGCCGGAGGCTCGAGCCGGGGCCGAGCGCCACGCCGCCGCCCTCATGGACCGGCTCGACCACGTCGGTGTGCTCGCGATCGAGCTCTTCGACACTGGCGACGGCCTCCTGGGCAACGAGTTCGCCCCCCGCGTGCACAACTCGGGCCACTGGACCATCGAAGGCGCCGTGACCAGCCAGTTCGAGAACCATCTGCGGGCGATCGGGGGGCTCCTGCTCGGGCCCACCGAGGCCCGGGCTACCTCGGTCATGGTGAACCTTCTGGGGGGGCCGTATGACCCGACCGGGCTAGGCGACGTCTCGGGCGCCCACGTGCACCTCTACGGGAAAGAGCCTCGTCCGGGGCGCAAGGTCGGCCACGTCACGGTCGTGGCCGAAGGTAGGGCAGTCTCGGACCGCATGCTCCTTCAGGTCCGCGCGTTCGCGTCCGATGCCTGAGTCCGTGGCATACCTCACCTGTCCCGACTGCATGATGCCGAACCACGTGGCGAACGATTCGATCAAGTACATGTGCTTCTCGTGCTTCGCAGAGATCGTGTTCGAGACCTGTCAGGACTGCTCGTACAAGCAGTCGGTGCCGAAGCGCTGGCAGACGGCCTTCACGTGCGGCCGGTGCGGCGAGCGGTGTGAGCTGCCTCGGGGACAGCGTTGGTACTCGAGCTCCACGAAGGCCTTCGGGGTCCAGGGCTACGGGTACGTCTACCCGAAGCTGTAGGTCTCAGCCCGGGTCGCCGCGGACGCTTCGCTCCGGGTCTCCCGGCGGTCGCAGGATCAAGCGGTCGTGGGGCTCGACCACATCGACCGTGCCTTCGAGGCCCACTTCGACGAACAACGTGAACCCGAGGTCGTCGATCACGGTGTCGGTCGCCCCGGGGGCATCCGTGAGCTCGAACCGGACGCCGGTGCCTCCGTCGCGCAGGAGTCGCACGCGCGCGTCGGGGTTGAACCGACGCGCGGCCGTGTCGCTCCGGGTGAGGATGTCGATGGCCCAGGCCGTGAACGAGATCACCGCCCGATGGTACCGGCGGTGCCCGACGCGGCCGTAGCATGCGATCCATGGGGGAGGCGAAGGGCGACCAGCGGCTCCCGGTCGGCGCCGCGGTGAGCGGCGAGCCCGCCGCCCTCCCACCCCGGACGCCGCTGCAGGGAGGGTTCGTGTCGCTGGTCCCGGTGGACGCGCGAGCGCATGCGCAGGGGCTGTACGCAGCGTCCCACGGCACCGCCCAGGTCGAGGACGCCGTCTGGACCTACCTGCCGTACGGCCCCTTCCCCGATGAGGCCTCGATGAGAGCGTGGCTGGAGAGCCTCGAGCCGTCGCAGGACCCGCTGTTCTTCACCGTGATCGATCAGCGAGGGGAGCCGGTCGGTGTGGTGAGCTTCCTCAACGTGGATGTCGGGGCGCGTCGCTTGGAGCTCGGCCACATCTGGTACGTCCCGGCGGTGCAGCGCACGGGCGTGAACACGGAGACCGTTTACCTCATGCTCCGGCGCTCGTTCGACGAGCTCGGGAACCGTCGCGTGGAATGGAAGTGCGACGCCCTGAACGCGCGGTCGCGCGCGGCCGCGGAACGGCTCGGCTTCACGTTCGAAGGGGTCTTCCGGCAGCACATGATCGTGAAGGGCCGCAACCGCGACACCGCGTGGTTCTCGATGCTCGACCACGAATGGGCCGGGGTGCGCGCAGCGATGGAGACGTGGCTCCGGGCTGAGCCGGGAGCCGCATCGCTCACCGACCTGGTGGCGTCCCGGCGACCCTGAGGGGCACGCGCAAGGTTCGCCCGGGTTCGGCACGCTGCCTCGCGCGTTGCGCATGGTGGGCGGAACGCCCACTCTGATAGCGCGCTGGGACCGATATCGCCGAGGCAGCCAGGAGGTTGATCCACATGGACCAGGGGATCCGGATCGGACTCACGATCTCGGGTGCGGTGTCGTTGGGAGCGTACGAAGGGGGAGCGCTCGCCGCTCTGGTGCTCGCCGCCCAGGAGCTCGGCACGGGCCCCGAGCCGGCCCTCCGGATCGACGCGATCGGGGGCGCGTCGGCAGGTTCCATCACCGCGATGCTCACGGCGCGCTGCCTCCTGGATGGCCTTGATCCCGTCCACGTCATGTCCGAGGCATGGGTGCGGCAGGACTCGCTGGCCGCGATGCGCACCCGGGACAAGCACGCGCCGTTGACGATCGAGGCGATGCGTCGGGCAGCCCTCCAGCTGCTGGACCCGGCGCCTCGTTACCGGGGGTTCCCTCGGCAGGACACGCCGATCGTGATCCACATGGCCCTCGGCTGCCTCCGGGGGCTGAACTTCCGCATGGGCCGGCTCCAGGGCCCTCCGATCGAAGCCACGACGTTCCTCGACTGGGGAGAGTTCACGCTCCATCCGGATATGCCCGTGTCCGCCTACACGGAGCCCAAGGATGCCTCGGTCGTCGACTTCGCCCTGGCGTCGGGTGCGAACACGTTCGGCTTCCCGCCCAAGGCACTCAACCGGAAGAGCCGCCCGGAGGATCTGGCGCTCCTGGACCACAGCAAGATCACGAACCTCCCGCCCGATTGGTCGGGGTGGCTCTGGTACACGGACGGGGGAACGATCGACAACGAGCCCTTGGGTCGGACCTTCGACATCGCGAACACGATCGACGTCGACGGCGAGGGCCGCCGGGTCCACCTCCTCATCCATCCGCACCCGGAGAAGCCCTCGATCGACACGGCCTGGACGGTTCCGTCGGAGCGGCCCGACTGGACCGCGACCTTCCTCCGCTGCGACAAGCTCCAGCGATCCCGAGGCATCTACGACGACCTCCGGCATGCGGAGAAGACGAACTCCCGCATCATCTGGTCCGAGCACCTCCGCAACGCCGTCACGCCGCTGCTCCGAGAGCAGAACGATGCCTGGGTCTCGACGTTGTCGCAGGTCCTGGAGGCCATCACGGCGGAGAAGGCAGCCATCGATCGGAACGAGGCCGATGCGATCGATCCCTCCGACGAGGCACGGGAGGAAGCCCGCGACCATGCGGAGAAGGATCTCGACGCGGTGGAGCTGTTCCGACGCGTCCTGGCGATCGCGACCGGCCTCTCGGGCAAGGAGCCCGCTCGGATCGAGGTGGTGTCCCCGATGTTGCTGCCGGAGGCTGCCGACCAGCCGATGGAGGAGCTGCTCGCCGGCGAGTTCCTCCTGCACTTCGGCGGTTTCCTGAACGAGCGGCTCCGGTGGAGCGACTTCGACCTGGGCTACCGGAGCATGCAGGTCTGGCTCGAGGGGCTCGAGGCGCTCGGGGTCGAGCCGTCCCGGGCGCAGCACGCGCGCGAGGCCGTCGCCCAGCGCTACCAGAAGGGCTGGAAGACGGGGTGGAGCACGCGCACGTTGGGAACGTTGCCGTGGAAGGACCGCCTCCAAGTGGGCGGGCTCCTGGCGCACATGGCTCGGGTCGTCGCCGGGGAGGTCCTGTTCCGCAAACGGCGCGCATGAGTTGACCCTGCCCCTCACGGGGTGTACGACGGGGGCTCGCCGTCCGGGGGAGAGTTCGTCGTGCCAACCGGCATCTTCATCAGCTACCGACGGGACGACTCCTCCGGGTACGCCGGGCGGCTCTACGACCGGCTCGTTGCCCAGTACGGGCCCGACCGTGTCTTCATGGACATCGACACGATCCGTCCCGGCCACGACTTCGCGGAGGACATCGAGCGCGCGCTCTCCGATTCCCTCGCGTGCATCGTCCTGATCGGACGGCAGTGGGAGTCGATCACGAGCGCCGAGGGCCGGCGCCGGTTGGAGGACCCGACGGACTTCGTCCGGCTGGAGGTGGCCGCCGCGATCCGCCGCGGCGTCATCGTCATCCCGGTCTTGGTCGAGGGTGCGTCGCCACCGTCCGCGGCGTCCCTGCCGGTGGAGCTCCAACCGCTCGCGCGCCGGCAGGCGATCGAACTGAGCAACGAGCGGTGGCACTATGACGTGAGCCGGCTCGTGCTGGCGCTGGACGAGGTGGTCGAGGCGGCGGCCGAAGCGCCGCCGGAGGAGGAAGCGTCGGCCGATGAGGCGGCGCCGTCGGTGACGGAAGAGCCTTCGGCGGAAGCGCCGAAGGAGGAGGCACCGAAGGAGGAAGCACCGCCCCCGGTCGTCTCGGACGAGGGTGGGCCACCAGAGGACGGCACCCCACGGGTCACGGCTGTCGACGATGGCGGTTCGAAGACGCGCATCGGGCGGGTTCCGACCATCGCGGCGGTGGTCGTGGCGGTGATGCTGCTCGTCGGTGTCGGTGGCTGGCTCGCCTCACGCGGGGGACCCGAAACGACGAGTCCGACCGGTGGGCCGGACACGAGCGTTCCGACCGGCACGCCGAGCGGAACTGGCGCGTCTGGAACATGCCCGCCGGATCCGCCGTCGCTGCCGCCATCGTCCGGTGCCCCGCTGTCGGGGACGTACGACGTCACCGTGAATCTCACTTGCATGACCGGTGAACGCGGCGATGGCAACGAGCTGTGGGGGGAGGGGCATCCGTCATTCGGGACCACGGGGAACGGATGGGAGTCGATGGATTCGGATCTTCGTTGCGGACGGCTCGAGCGTGGCTCTGACCATCCCAGATCGGCGAGGTATCGAAGACGAGCCGATCTCTCAGACCGGTGACGGAGGCTACGCGGGAATCGTTGAGGGCAACCCTGTGGAGAACTGCGATCCTCCGACCGACCAACCTACGCAGCGGGAGATCTTGTTGAACGTTCCTGGCGACGGCTCGGAGTTCGAGGGATGGTTGGTGATCACGTGGACCTGTGTGGGCGACTTCGAAGCGAGGTTCACCGTGAGTGGCACCAGGACCGCCTGAGTTCCTGACCGACGCGGGCCCTACTCCGACTCCGTCGTCACCGCCGCCGACTCGGATGACGGCGCCGCCTGGCCCTCCTGATCGGCCTCGGAGCGATCGGTCTCCGCGACGCGTTTCATCTCCTGCTCTTCCTCGTCGCGGTCCTCGCGCTTCTCCTGCACGATCTGGGTCAGGTACACCTCGACGTCGTGTTGGATCATCTCCTCGACCTTGGTGGCGAACACGGGGAAGAAGAGGTCGTGGAAGTTCCTCCGATGCTGTTCCTTCCGGTACCGGCCGGCGCCTTCGATGAAGAGCCAACCCTCCGTCTTCAGCATCTCCGCGGTCTTTCGGTAGTGCCGCCACCGTTCTCCGAAGTGGTAGAAGCTATCGAGACCCACCGCCGCCGCGACCATGAGGCTCACGACGAACGCGAGCGGCTGGGCCCACGCCGAGAGATCGTCGGAGCCGACGCCCGAACCGACCGACACGAGACCGGGGACGAGCACGCCCCCGGTGATGGCGATGACGCGGAGGATGCTGTGCTTCCTGTTCGCCGCCTCCGCTCGCCGATCGAACCAGCGAACCTGCGAGAGCCACCGGGCCCGCATCCATTCCTTCCGGTGCTCGGACATGTCGAGACTGCGGATCACGCCTTCCAGGCCGTCGTGATCGCTGGTCGGATCGGGTGTGGCCCCGGCCGGCGGGTCGTTCGGGACACTCATGCGTGAGCCGTTCCTTCTCCTCGCGGGTCGACCGAACGTACGCCCGGATGTCTTCGAGCGCAAACCTGCTGCCGTTGGCGGATGCGACGGCGCCCGGCGTATGCTGCCGGTGCGATGGCGGAGCTGGCGGGATACGCGCCGCTGAGGATCCGTATCGGCGTCACCGGACATCGGGTGCTCTCCGACGAGCCGGCCATCGCAGCAGCGGTCGATGAGATCATCTCGCGTCTGCAACGCCTGCTCCCGTCCACGCCGGTGACGTCCGTCTCGTTCGAGGTGGTCTCGCCGCTCGGTGAGGGCGCCGACCGGATCGTCGCGGAACACGTCCTCCGGCTGCCCGGCGCGATCCTCGAGGTACCCCTGCCGCTCCCCGAACCCGACTACGAGCAGGATTTCGGTACGGATGCGTCGCGCCGGCGGTTCCACGAGCTGCTCGAACGAGCGGCACGCGTCTGGGTCGTCGGCGGCTCGGACCGGAACGAGGCGTACGAGCGGGCAGGCGTCTACGTCGTGGAGAGCTGTGATGTCCTCATCGCCATCTGGGATCATCAGCCCTCGCGCGGGATCGGTGGCACCGGGGAGAGTCCTGGAGCTCGCACGCCGGCGGGAGATGCCGGCGTTCGTGATCGATGCCGACGCGCCCTCGGAGATCACCGAGGAGCGGCTGCCGGACACGTTCGCGCTGTTCCAAGAGGTCGAGCGGTACAACCGGATCCGGCTCCCCCCGGCGGCCGCCCGCTCGGGGGGCCTGCTGCCGACGTCGGCCGCAGGGGATTCGGAACCTCACTTCGCGCCGTTCCGCTCGTGGGCCGAGCCCGTGTTCCGGCGCGCCGATGCGATCGCGGATACCTATCGCGGCCGCTTCCTGGCGTTCAGCCGGATGATCTTCCTCCTGTCAGCGTTCGCGACGTTCGCCGTTGCGGTGTCCGTCGTCGTGCTCGACGAAGACATCGAACGACCGTTCGCCTATCTCGAGGTGGTCCTCATGGTGGCCGCCCTGGCGCTGTGGTTGCTCGTGCGCCAACGGCTCCATGGCCGGTGGATCACGTCGCGGTTCCTGGCCGAACGGCTGCGCTCGGCGGCGTTCCTCGCGTTCCTCGGAACCGGGCGCGTCATGGAAACCCAGCCGGAGGGCGGGTACCGCGGCAACGAGCAGGAGTGGCTCTCGCGGGTGATCCGCGAGATCTGGCGATCGCGGCCGCAGATCCCTGCAGGCGACCGAACGGTCGAGGGTGTGAAGGACCTGCTCCGGCTCGCCTGGGTGGATCCCCAGGTCGACTACTACCGACGCCGGAGCTCGAGCCACGGCACCGCGTTCCGATCGCTCGCGGTGACGAGTGCCGCCCTGTTCGCCGCCGCGATCGCCGCGGCCGCCCTCCATGCATCCGAATGGTGGGACGGCGCCCCCTCGCGAGCCGTCGCGATCCTCTCGATCGGCCTTCCGGCCCTCGCGGGCGCGCTCACCGGCATCGCGGCCCTCGAGCAGCACTCGCGGCAAGCAGACCGCTTCCGTCTCATGCATCACCGCCTGGTCGAGCTCCGCGACGACCTGGTGCGAGCGACGACCCTCGAGCGGGTCCGCGAGATCGCGTCCAGGATCGAGGCCGAGCTGCGCACGGAGGGCGATGCGTGGATCGACGTCATGCGCTTCCAGGACGTCGAGTTCCCCGCTCACTGAGGAACGGTTCTACCCGTCGAACAGCTCGTCGCCCGTCGGTTCGACGTGCTCGACCTGGTTCATAGCTTGGCGGAGCCGTGCGAGCTCCCCGTACATCTGCCTGCGTGCCCGGTTCGAGTTCCCCAGGGGTTTGTGCTCGGGGAGGCTGTGCCACGGGTTGTAGCGGAGTCGGTCGGCGAACGCGAGCTGTGCGTCCGAGTCGAACCGTTGCGGCGGGAGCCTCAGCCGGGCGACCGGGATGTAGGGAGAGAGCTCCTCCGGCCACTTGACCGTCGCATCCTCGATCGGCATGCGATGAGCGTCGGTTTGCACCTGCACCATGAAGTCGAAGCTCCACGCACCCCTCCGGAGCGTCCTGTTCATGGCGTCCCGGAGATAGTTCTCCGACGGACGCACGGGGATCTGGCTCCGGCCGGCCGAGCGAGGGCGGAGGGAGTACTGCACGGCTTGGCCCTCGCCCAAGAGGAAGGGGACGTTGCTGTAGTACTGGACCTCGAGCGGGCTGGCCTGCATCGGGGAGTACAGGAGCTGCATCACCATATGGAGCGGATGCCGGCTGAACGGGTTCAGGAAGTAGCCCATCGGCGCCTTCGCTCGAACCCACCGCTGCAGGTCCGCGTTCTCCCGGATGTCGGGGGTGACGAAGCTGGCGGGGGACACCATGATCAGGTCCTGGGTTGCGTGCTCGTCCTCCATGAGCTTCGGGCCGTCGACGCCCATGACCTTGATCGCGACCGAGCACTGGCCGAGATCCTCGAGGTCAGGTGGCGCGTACGGGCCCGGCCCCGAGAAGCGGATCCACGCCGGATACGTGCGCGGGGCCGCGAACATGCCTCGAGCGAGGTGCGACGGGAGGTCGGGGAGCACGGTGAACTCGCCGCGCACCACGCCGAACGTCTTCGTGTTCCCGAAGCGCTGCGCCGAGCCGGGGAGCCAGTTCTCTCGCGTGAACCGCGAGATCTCCTCGATGATCTCGCGGGTGTAGCGCTCTTCGTTGGGGAGCACCTTCTCCTCCGCCAGCCGGAGGTGCTCGTTCCGACGGAGGGCGTTCTGCAGCTGTTGTGCCAGTGCGAACAGTGGGGGCCTCGCCCACCGATCGAACTCGGGCCGATAGAGGAACTCCAGCCGTCGCTCCAAGCGCCAGAGCCAGAGGAAGAGATCGCTGAGCGGTCGGAGGACGAGGAAGGTGAACAGTCCTTGGGGGTCCATCGCGCCTCCTCGACGGGGCCGGCTTCCCGTTCCGATCCGTGCGGTCTCGCGGCGCTCGCATCATGTCGGAGCCACGTCGCGGCCGCAAGGAGACCTCTCGCGTGTTGCGGTGGGTGGCCCACGGCGTCACCATTGGACTCCTCCGTGGGAAAGGGTGTCCGCATGGCCGTCACCGCAGAACAGATGATAGGGATGTCGAGGAAGCAACTCGATGACCTCTTCCGTCAACACACGGCCGGGGAGATCCCCGTCGGCGAGGGACAGGGCACGGTCCTGTTCCGGCTCGGTCGGACGATCTCCTCGCTCATCTCGGCGATCGCCCACCGCCTCGCGTGGAAGGGGAAGGTGTTCGACCCCGTCCGGGGTGAGCTCCGGAACGAGGTGTCACCGTTGGGTGTTCAGGCGATCCGAGCGAAGGTGTACAAGGCGCCCAGCTGGTTCGATCGGAAGGAGTGCATCGTCCTCGACTACTCGCAGACCTCCTTCGTCGCCAGGAAGATCAGGGACGAGATCCGTGAGGTGTCGCCTGGGGTGTTCCTCGGCATCGTGTTCTGGGGTCGGGCCAAGCTGATCAACTTCGCCCTCACCTTCCCGACGGAGTAGGTCGAGCTCGTGCCACACCAGGTCGCCGTGACCATCATCGCCACGATCGTCGACGGTCACGCGGCGACGCTCCACGGGCTCCTCCAAGACATGGCGGAGGAGCCGAACACGTTGCCGTTCGACCGGCTGCCCGCTCTCCACTTCGCGCGCATGTTCGTCCTCGGCGAGGCCGTCGATCTCGAGGGCGCGCCGATCCCGGCGAGGTTGGTGTTCCTGAGCGACATCGACGCACCCGATGCCCCGTTCCTGCCCGCTCTCGTCGACGCGTTCGGGACCGCCGTGGACGCCATCTTCGGTCACTGCGAAGGGTACCCGCCCGCGGACACCGCGACGCGAGCCACCCGCGTCTCGTTCCTCGAGGATCGGCGGATGCCGGCGGCGGCCGCCTACACGAACACGGTGGGTCGATCGGTCGAGCAGATCCATCAGGAAGCGGAACTGCGGCGGGCCATCGAGGGGTTCCTCGACCGATCGGATCTGGATCGATCGCGAGCGTCGGCACCCGAGGTCCGAGCAGCCATCACGGATTTCGTCTCCGGCGAGGAGTCTCTGGCGTGGGCGAGGCAGCCGGCCGCGCCTCCCGAGCTCGGGTGGCGGGTGAGGGAAGGTGCGCACGCCGTCCTCCTGCCGCTCCTCCTGCTCGTGTTCCTTCCCCTGCTCGTCGTCGTGCTCCCCATCTGGGCGGTGCTCCTCCGCATCCACGAACGATCCGATGTCCCGGAGCAGGCGCAGCCCGATCCGGAGCGTGTCGAGGCGCTGACCGCCATGGAGGACCACGTGGTGCAGAACCCCTTCACCGCGGTGGGCTTCATGAAGCTCGGCACGTTCCGCAGGCTGACGTTCGAGGCGGTGCTCGGTGCGGTCAGCTACGCCGTGCGGCACGTGTACAACCGCGGCCGACTCTCCGGCATCGAGACGATCCATTTCGCTCGATGGGTGTTCCTGGACGGGAAGCGTCGCCTCTTCTTCGCGAGCAACTACGACGGGAGCCAGGAGAGCTACATGGACGACTTCATCGACAAGGTGGCGTGGGGTCTCAACGCCGTGTTCAGCAACGGCAACGGGTATCCGAGGACCAGCTGGCTGATCCGAGATGGTGCGCACGACGAGGAAGCCTTCAAGCGTTACCTCCGCGTCCATCAGGTGCTCACGCCGGTCTGGTACTCGGCGTATCCGGATCTCACGGCCGCCAACGTCGAGAACAACGCCCGGATCCGGGCCGGTCTGTACGGAGACATGACATCCGAGGAGGCCGTGGCGTGGCTCCGCCGTCTGTGACGAGCAACCCGACCGCCCTGGAGCTCGAGGACATCCAGGGACTGGTGGCACGCGGCTACGGGACCCTGCCGTCGGCCGGCTTCGTGCTCGCGGGCATCGAAGACCCGCGAGCGGCGCGGGCGTGGCTGGGCTCTCTCATCGACGCGGTCACGCCCGCGACGTCCCGCCCACGAGACCACGCGATCCAGGTCGCCTTCTCCCATCACGGTCTGTCTGCGCTCGGCCTCGAGCCGTCCGGACCCGGAGGGTTCTCGACGGAATTCATCGGAGGGATGACCTCGCCGCATCGGCGCCGGCTGCTCGGCGATATCGATGGCAACGCGCCGGAGCGATGGGTCTGGGGCGGCCCCGGCACCCCTCAGGTCGACGTCGTCCTGTTGCTGTACGCGGGTGACGCCGGCGCGCTCCGGGCGATCCGCGAGGACCATGTCGAACGGCTCTCGGCGGGAGGTTTGCGGAGGCTGACGACGCTCCGCACGCACGATCTCGATGGGCTCGAGCACTTCGGATTCCACGACGGCATCTCGCAGCCGATCATCGAGGGCTTGTCGAAGACCGGGCCCTGGGCGGATACCGTGCGGGCCGGGGAGTTCGTGCTCGGGTATCGGAACGAGTACGGCCTGCGCGCCTCGAGCCCTCTCGTGGAGGGGTCCGCGGATCCGGCAAGCCTGCTGCCGGTGCACCCCGCCGACACCCGGTACCGCGACTTCGGACGGAACGGGACGTACATGGTCCTGCGGCAGCTCCGTCAGTACGTGCACCGGTTCTGGCGCTACGCCGATCAGATGGCGGGCTCAGGCGGCGCCGATGATCCGGCGTCCCGCGTCGCCCTGGCCGCGAAGCTGGTCGGAAGGTGGCCCTCGGGTGCCCCGCTCGTGCGGTCGCCGGACGCGGACGACGAGGATCTGTCCAACGAGAACGACTTCGCGTACCACGGCGCCGACCCCTTCGGTGACCGGTGTCCGATCGGGTCGCACGTCCGGCGGGCGAACCCGCGAGACTCCTTGGATCCCGATCCTGGCAGCCGGGGCTCGGTCGCGGTCAACAAGCGGCATCGGATCCTCCGCCGAGGCAGGAGCTACGGGACGCGGATCGACCCCCGAACGGCACTCGAGGGCGAGGACGGGGCGGAGGACGAGCGGGGGCTCTACTTCCTCTGCCTCAATACCAACATCGCTCGCCAGTTCGAGTTCATCCAGCACACCTGGATCAACAACCCGACGTTCGACGGTCTCTACGAGGACCCCGACCCTCTGATCGGCGTTCCCACGCTCACGGGGCGATCCTTCACGATCCAACGCTCGCCGCTGCGCACACGGTTGACCGAGGTGCCGGAATTCGTGTCGATCCGCGGCGGTGCCTATCTGTTCCTGCCGGGGATCCGGGCGCTCCGGTTCCTCGCTGGTCTCGCCCCGTAGCCGCCGAGCGGCCGCCGGCGCAAATCGCTCAGCCCGCGCGCTCGTTCATCCCGAGGATGCCAGCGGATCGAGCGGGATCGTTCCGACCGGGTCTCGCTTCCCGAGGGCGACGATGGCGAGGACCGTGTTCACCGACGAGATGACGAAGACGAGCGTGGCGACCTTGCGCGGGAGCTGATGGCGGGCGCCCGCGATCAGCGCCGCTGTGGCATCGCTGGCATGGATCAGCACACCCCGTTGCAGCGCCTCCTGGCGGCGATCCCCCTCCAGCACGAAGAGCTCGGCCCCCAAGAGCGTGGTCCGGATGCCGAACATGCGGAACACGTAGATGGCGGCGCCGTTCGTGTCGGGATCGGCGCCGAGCCGGCGGACCATGCTCCGGGGCGCGAACAGCGCAGCGAGGCCGTTGAGCGATCGGATGGTGCCGAGCGCGATCCGGGCCGCGTCTCGTCGCGCCATCACGTTCCTCCCACGCTGTTCCACGGCACGAAGGCATTCTGCACGCCCGCGAGCGCCGGTTCGAGCGAGGGGAAATGCCGGAGCAGCACGCTCCTCATCGTGTTCCGGTTGACCCATTCGAAGCCGGCGGGCGTGTACACGTCGGGGCGGTAGTCGATCGTGAAGAACCGGTCACTCTTCAGGCGACGCGAGGCCATGAGGATGAAGACGCGGAACGCGGTGTCGCTGAACCCGAACCCAGGAGGGAGGGGCTCGGCGTACAGGCCGACCATGAGATCGACGCGCTCGAGGTCGCCGTCGTAGACACGCCGGAGCTCGTCCGCTCGTTGCCGGTCCCCCGTGAGCTCTTCGAACGACGCGACGGGCTCTTTGTGGAACCGCCGCCGGAACTCGTTGTAGCGGGGCACGCCCCGTTCGCGGATCCGCATGATGTCGGTGGCCGCCAGGTCGATCAGGGTCCCGTCCGGGCGGTCGAAATGCTGGAGCGACCGAGGGTAGTTGTGGAGCGTGATCGCGCCCGGATGCGAGCGTCCGAACGAATAGAGCGCGTTGTCCACCCCGATCTCTTCGAGTCGTGAGCGGGTCTGCATCGCGCCGATCTCGGGGAAGGTCAGCTCCTGGACGATCTCGTCCGTGGCGAGAGACCGGAAGGTGTAGTCGTCGGGGAGCAGGGGATGCATCCGGTAGACGGCCACGAACTCCTCCGTGAGGGAGTACGGCACGCCATGGTGGTCGGTGGGTGAGCCGGGGATGCCGCTGAGGACCTCGCTGGATCCGAGCCGGCCGAACCGAGACGTGACGCGCTCGCCGACGAGTCCCCACCAGTTCGCGTTCATGGCGAGCTGCGTGGTGGGATGGGCGATGATCGCGGGGGTCCATTCGACGGTGTGGATCTTCGCCATCAGCGCCGCGTTGACGAGGCGGGCGCGCTGGAAGATCTGCTCGTCAGACCAGTGCCGATACTCGGCGCGCAGACGATCGCAGATGGCGTTGTGCTCGAGCGAGAACAGCGTGTGGAGGAGGCCGAGGCCCACCCAGAAGTTCCCCCCGACGCCCGACGGATCGACGAACGCCTCGAGGTCCTGGGGGAGGAGCCCGTGGTCGTCGATCCGGATCTTGCCGTCCTGGCCCGACCGGAGCATGGCGGCGAACGCGGGATCGCTCCCGTAGATCTGCGACCCGTCCCACCAATGCGAGTCCGCGGTGACGTAGGTGGGGGGCTGCCCGCTCGACGGCGAGTACGTCGGATCCGGGCTCGTGCGCGGGATCCGCATCGGATGCTCCGGCCACGGGTCATCCTCCTCGAGCGGCACCTCCCAGGATCCTCCGGCGCGTTCTTCCCATGGCTGAACCAGTCGTGCACCTCGAACTGCAACCACGCCCCCGCCAGGAGGTTGAGCGTCGTGGCCGGGATGAACGTGTCACGCGTCAACAGCTCGCGGCTCACATCACGCGGATTGGGGTCGAGGATGCGCGGCGCGGTCTCCGGGTAGGTGCTGTCGATCGGCACGTTCCGACCGAACCGGCTCCGGATGCTGCCCATCCGTGGGTAGTGCAGGTCGTTGTACGTTCCGTCGGTCGTTCGAGCGGTGAGGTAGGAGTCGGTTGGTTCGGGAACATCGGGGTCGCCCGGCTCGTCGTTCGCGGGCCCGCCCGTGTCGAAGAGGTTCTCGTCACGCAGTCGCGTGCGGAGCCCGATGAGGGTGAGGATGCCGAGGGGTTTGGGGAGGCGTGCCCATCCGAACCGCCGGTCCAAGGCTTCGGCGAGCTCGATGAGTGTTCCGGAGACGATCCCTCGGCGTTCCATCGCGGTCCCGTGAGTATCAGCCTCGCCCGTGTGGCGTGCAAACGCCGGGATCGGGGCACCGATGGGCGGCCGACCTGATCCCGACCGAGTGCCGACGATATGCCGTTGGACATCTGTAGATCGTTCGATCTACAGCGACGGGCATGTCCAGATGACCTCGGCCGAACCCGGCGTCGCGCTACCATCGATCCGAGCGAGGAGGGCTGTACCTCGATGCAGGGCAAGGCCACGCGAGAGGCCGGGTTGCCGGGCGAGCCGTTCGTCTTCGAGGTGTCCCCGGATCCCGAGCACGTCGACGACGATGTCCGCTGGTCGGGCGGGGGAGACCCATCGACCGGGACCGGACGCCGCTTCAGCACACGCTTCGACACCGGCGGAACCTTCACGGTCACGGCGATGAGCGGACCCGCGTCGCTCGCCTTCGACGTGGCCATCTGTCCGCTCGACGCGTGGCTCGACGGAGCACAGGGGTTCTACGGCGCGTCGATCGACTTCTCCCGGGTGCGGGTCGAGACCAGCCGGGCGGTGATCGGGCCGAGTGGCATGGCGTGGACGTGCAACAACGTCATCCGATTCAAGCGACCCCGGACCGCGTCGGACCTGCCCCACGAGTCGACCCTCATCCACGAGCTGGGACACGTGTGGGAGCACCAGACGGGCCAGCTGCAGCTCCTCGGCGGCCTGGTCGAACAGATCGGGCGGCGTTTCGGTCGGGACCCCTACGACTACGGGGGTCCGGATGGGGTCGCTCGTGCGGATCGCCTCACGGTGTTCAAGAAAGAGAGCCAGGCGCAGATCCTCACGGAGTATTGGAGGGCCACGCATGGCCATGCGGCGGACCGGATGCAGGTTCCCTTCTCGACGCCCGGGTACGTCGAGGACCTCCGGCGGCTGATGGAGGGCGCTGGTATCGGCACCCGCGCAGCCAACCGGCGCGGGCCGGGCGGGGTCCTCGATTCGGCGGTCGCCGGCATCGTCAACGCCGCGCTCGGCCTGTTCAACTGATGGCGTCACCACTCGGGAGGGATGCCGTACTTCCACGTGTATCGCCCGGCATCCAGGTCGGCGGCGAGCGCCGGCGGCCAGAGCGAGCGATCCACGAGCAGGTTGCGTTCGTGCAGGGCGCGGCGGGCAGGGTCGGCCCAGGACCGCGGGCGACGGGTCTCCTCGAGGGTCAACTCGCGGCAATCGCGGAAGTCGATCTCGAACTGCAGTCGGACCTCATCCGGCAGGTCCCCCCCGTAGGCGAGGATCGCGCTCTCGGTGTGGTGGAACGCTGAGCCGTTCGCCACGTTGTAGGACCCGATCGCGCAGAGCTCGTCATCGATGAGGAGGTTCTTCGAATGGAACGCACCCTGCGGCTGCCACAGGTGCACATGGATCCCGCGTTCGACGAGCCAACGGAAGTGGTTGCTGCATTCCCAGTACATCCAACCGAGCAACCCTCGTCCCATCAGCGACCGGGATGAGGCCCGGGAGTTCGTGATGAGATGGACCTCCACGCCGCGGGCCGCCGCCTCAGCGAGGGACTCGGCAAGGATCCGCGGCGGACGGACGCCGTGACAACCCCACAGGATCGTGTGCCGCGCAGCCCCGATCGCCTGCACGAAGGCGTTCGTGAGCGGGAGGGCCTCCTCGTCGTACGGCTTGTGCCCGACGTAGCGGAGGCGAGCGTCGCCGGTCGCGGCGAGAGGAGGGAAGCAGTCAGGTCGCTCCTCGACGATCCGCGCCGCATCAGCCGCCCGTTCGACAGGGGTGCGAAGGTCGACATCGGATCGGCCGCCGCGTTGCCGGTCCTCCTCCATGGCTCGATAGAAGGCGATCGAGCCGAGGAAGCGCCGCTGCACGTCGGCGACGATCGGTCCGCTGAGCGCGCAATCTGTGTCCCGCCAGCCCGCAGGGTCGGCGCCTCCGATCGCGTACTTGGTGCCCCAGTTCATCCCGCCGAGCACCGCCTCGGTCCCGTCGACGACGAGGAACTTCTCGTGGAACCGTCTCTTGAACCCGCGGCGAGCGCGATTGAGGAGCTGTCGGATCGGCCTGCCGTGTCGACGGTCGATGTTCAGGTTGCGGAACACCGGTTCGTAGGTGATGACCTCGGCGCCCGCCTTCCGGAGATCCTCCACGATGGGTCGGGACCGGGTCGTGGAAAGGGCGGCATCGTCGCACACCATCTTCACCTCGACGCCCTGCCGGACCTTGTCCGCGACGACGGAGGCGAGCCGCCGGGAGGTGTCGTCCTTGATCAGCGAGAACGTCACCAGGTGGATGGTGTGCTCCGCCTCCTCGATCAGCTGCCAGCGCTTCGCGAACGACCGGTCCCCTCGCGGCATGAGCGTGATGCTGTTCCCCTCGCTGAGGGAGGTGTGGGTCAAGCGATCCGTGGTGGCATGGAACGCCGGGTCCGAGAACGCGGAAGCTCCGCTCGTGGGATGGTCGGTCATAACCGGTCGCACCCGACGATACCCGGTGGTGTCCGAGGATCCTTCGAGCGGGTCCGCGCCCTCACGCGGGCGGCCGGTCGGTCCTGATGTCGAGCGTCACGGTGCTCACCTCGCTCTTGGAGGGCGAAGGCCCGATCACGCTCGCCGGCTTGACGCCTGCTGCTCGGAGGTTGCTGACCTTGCCGAGGAGATCGAACCAGAACGGCGCGCCCAGGGTGATGGCCGCGCCGGTCAGGAGCCAGCCGAGGAGCGCGAGCATCCAGCTGCTGATGTCGTCGGGGCGATTCGAGTCTTCCCATCCGATGGGGAAGCGCAGTTGCTCGAGTCGGTCGAGCGCCTCGGAGCCGTCGATCGCGCTTGGTTGCTGTTCGACCTGGGCGATGAGACCTTCGCGGAACCCGTCGTCCTTCCAGAGCCGGTCGGCGGCCGTCAACGTGCTGGCGTTGATCGCGACGGTGACGATGAGTCCGACGACGAAGACGATGATCTGAGCGCGGCGCTTGTACCACCCCGAGACACGTTCCATGCCGCGGTCGAACCACCGCTCGACCCCCGCGCGGAACTCCTCGGCATCTCGGTCGACGGAACGCCAGATCGCCGTCAGTGACGTCCGGAGGTGTTCGTTCGGTATCGCGCCGATCTTCTCCTCGACGCCTCGCTTGAGCGCCTCCGCCCGCAGCGGATCGTCCGTGGGCTCGGCCGTCCCCAAGAGCCCCGTGATGTCGAAGAGCACGTTCCTGAACGACCGCGACGCGAGGTACGACGGCTTGCTCCGACCCTTGCCGTATCCGTTGATCAGTGCGTGGTCGTAGAAGCTCTCGACGATCTCGAGGTCCTGGCCCGATGGGTGCGCCGAGCCCGTGAGGAGATCGCTGATGCCCTGCTCGAGCGTTCGCGCCCGGAGCCCGAAGATGCCCGCGATCCCTTCGTTCACCGCTGACGCCACGATGCTCAGGAGGAAGAACAGGAACGACAGGCCGATCACGACCTGCACGATCACCAAGTCCATCACGAACCCCTTCCGGTCGGGTGGATGAGGCGGATCCGCACGTCCCATCCGCTCGCGCCTGGCCACGCGGCTGCGGGACGCTGAAGAATCTCCGTTGCGGGCGGCGCCCGGGTCAACTGCGCCGGGAGACGTACAGCAAGGGCGCGAAGCCGGAGGTATCCGTGCACCCGGCATGCGGACCCGGGTGGACCCTGAGGCGTCACGTGGGGATGATGGTAGGACCCGGCGATCGAGGAGCCGACGATGCCGCCCTTCCCGAAGCCCGCGTTCTCCTATGACTACGTCCTCGAGACGCAGCTCGGCGCGCTCCGGGCGTGGGAGGAGGAGCAGCCGGGACGCGCGATCCCGGCCAAGGCGGACGACCGCCTCCTCCTCGCCACCTGGAACATCGCGAACCTCGGCGTGCAGGAGCGACGCGAGAACGACTACCGGTTGATCGCGGAGATCCTCGGTTGGTTCGATGTCATCGCCCTCCAGGAGGTGAACGACGATCGGAGCGGCCTCGATGCGATCAAGCTGCACCTGTCGGAGGACTACCGGCTCCTGTTCTCCGACGCGGGGGGCAACAAGGAACGCATGACGTTCGTGTACGACGCGACGAAGGTCGAGCTCCTCGATGAGATCGGCGAGGTCGCCTTCCCACCGAGCGACTACCGCTACGTCACGCTCCCCGGGATCGAGCAGGCGTTCGGTGGATTCGACCGGAACCCCTACCTCGCCACCTTCCGATCCGGGTCGTTCAGCTTCTCCCTGGTGAACGTCCACCTGTACTTCGGATCGGACAGCACCGCGTCGAAGGAACGTCGGAGTCTCGAGACCTATGCCGTGGCGAGGTGGGCGGATAACCGGCGCACGAGCCCGTATGCCTTCACCCACGACATCATCCCGCTCGGCGACTTCAACCTCCCGAAGGTCGAGGCGGGCGACCCGATCTACGAAGCGCTGACCGCACGCGGACTGGTGTTGCCCGAGCATTCGACGCAGATCGGGTCGTCCATCGCCTCGGACTCGCATTACGACCAGGTGGCCTTCTTCCCGGGCGAGACGAAAGACGCCTTCGTCGAGGCCGGCGTCTTCGACTTCGACGGTGCCGTGTTCAGGACGTTGTGGGAGACGAGGACCCGCGAGGAGTTCCTGGCGTACATCCGCTACTACCTGTCCGATCACCGCCCTCTCTGGGCGCAGTTCGCGATCCAACCCTGAGCCGGATCACGCTTCTCCCTCAAGAGATGTGGAAGTCGGTCTGCGTCTCGTTCCCGTAGTGGCGCGCGTGGAGGTAGTCGTGATCGGCGAGGACCGTGAGCGCCTTACGCACGTTGCTGTCGTCGGGGACCCGCAACCACATCGCGCTCCGACCCTCGCGTGCATACGCGAGGTAGAGATCCCGGCCCTCGGCATCGTCCACCACGGCCCCGAGGACCTTGGCCGTCAAGCCTCGCGCCGACGCATAGGCCTCGTAGTTCGCGAGGATCTCCTCCGCGGTGTAGAGCTTGATGTCGGCGAGGTCGAAGCCGGCATCGACGAGCGCCGTCTGCGCACGCTGAGCTTCCTCGAGACCTGCCAGGATCACGACGAGGTAGCCCTGCGGCCGGAAGTTCAACGGCCGCGAAGGATCGATGACATCCATGGGGAAGGGGTTCTCTCCGTCGACCATCGCGGTCCTCCTTCGGGTTGGATCAGACGATCAGAGCGACGCCCATGGCGAGGAGCCAGAGCGACCACGCGATGTACAGGAACGGGACCGCGGCTCCGGCGAAGGCCCACCCCCGCTCCTCGTTCGGACCGAGGAACTCCGCCGAGCTGACGGCGAGCCCGGCTCCGATGACGATCCCGGGCCAGCCCAGCCATGTGGGCAACGCTGATCCCTGGATGACCGCGATCCCGATCAGCATCGACCAGACCCCGGTGAGGAGGTAGCCGAGGTGCTCGCCGACACCGACGCCGAGGTACTGGTGGAACGCACGGAACACGGCAGCGTTCGCCGCTCGCTGCTCGGGTCCGAGGGTCGGATCGGCGTCGGCGCGGGCGAGCGCCGGAACGAGGTACACCCATCGCAGGAGGCCGAGCATCTGTATCAGGCCCGCGAGCACACCGATCGTCACCGCCAGCGGCACGATGCCTGGGTAGCCGAGGGCCTGACCGAGCAGGACCGCCGCCGCGATGAACAGGAGTCCGGACAGCATGAACGCCCACCACAGGAGGATCAGCGAGGACCCGCCGGCGCGGAACCGTTCGAGGATCTCACCCGTCGGGCGCCGCAGGATGTCGGGGTAGTCGAAGCGCTTGCTCAGCAGGGTGAACGTCGTGTTGAACCAGAGCGGCGAGATGATCAGGAGAACCCCGGCGGCGACGTCGATGCTCATGCGGACGAGCGGTCGCGCCCACCGGAGCGCGCGAGAGCCCACAGGACGCCGCCCAGGAGCACGGTGATCGTCGTCGCTCCGGATAGCCCCGGCACGGCCCACCGGTCATCGGGGTCGACGCCGATCGCGGTCGTCACGGTCCACCCCAGCGCCCAGGCGACGGCGGTCGCCGGGATCCAGACGATGCTTCCAGCGACGAGGTTGCGGAGCAGCCACCACTGCGCCGCCCCGATGCCGAGACCCGTCACGGCGCCGACGACCGCGAGATCCGCAACCGTCGTGCCGTACCCGAACACGGCGTAGGCGAGCCCGAGGCCGACCGCCAGACCGGCTGCGGTCGCAGCGATCCATCGAACATCGGCGCCGATCCGCCGCAGGGCGAGCCACTGAGCGGTCCCGATCACGGCGCCCGCGACCGCCCCCGCGAGCACAGCGGTCCACACCGCGTCGACCGGGCCGACGATCGCTTTCGCCGCGATCCCGGCCACGGGGAACGCGAGCAAGGTCGCTGCCCAGATGGCAAGATCGCGTGTACCGAGCGGGCGTGGCTTCACGTCAACCTGGCCCAGCGTCGTGTGCGCCACGATCGAGCTCTCCCCCCACGCGATGTTGCGCGCCATCTCGCGCAGCGCACCCGGTCTCGGGTTCGCGGAAGGCGCGAGAGCGGCAGTGTCTCACAGTGGCTGGGGCCGAAGTTGATCCGAACGTCGCTCACGCCGATCTCGTGTCGATGGGATGTCCAGCATCACCCGGAAGGCGCGCCGGGCAGGATTCGAACCCGCGACCTGGGGATTAGAAGTCCCCCGCTCTGTCCAGCTGAGCTACCGGCGCCGCAGCGATGCTACCCCTCGTGCTCCACCTGCAAGGGGTTCGCTCCGTCGGACGAGCTACCCAGCTCCCATCGTCGACGCCTGCGTTTCGAGCTCGGCTCCGATGACGTCCGCCCCGGCGAGCACATCGTTGCCCAGGTAGATCCCGGGCATTCCCCGACGGTTCGCCGCAACGTCGAACGCGCCCCCCGCGTAGAACGCACGGACGCCCGGTTGAGCGTCGGCGGCCGCGATCGACTCCACGGCGGCACGGCGCGTGACGTTTCGCTGAGCGACGATGACCGCTCCGCGCGCTCCACTGGCTCGGACCGCGGTGACGAGCGATGCGATCGGCGTCATCGCCCCGAGGTTGCGGACGGACCACCCGCGACGGACGAGGACGGTCGCGAACGCCTCCAACCCGACGCTGTGCAGGTCCGTGGGACCGCAGGCGAGGACGAGCGGTCCGCGCCACGGGGGAGGAGCGTTGGAGGAGACGCGTGAGAGCCAGGTTCGCACGCCGTCGGTGGCGATGTGCTCGTTGCCGACCTCGCAGGTGCCGGCCTTCCAGCGCGTCCCGACCTCGTGCATCGCCGGCAGGACGACGGACGCGATGGCACCCTCGATCCCGAGCTCCTGTCCCGAGGCGTCGAGCTCTTCACGGATGCCGTTCGTGTCGAACCGCATCGCCGCCTCGATGAAGCCCTCCAGATGACGGCTCCGCTCCTGACCTTCGGGGAGCCGCGCTCGCACGAGCGCGACGGCCTCGCGCGCCGCGTGTCCTCGGGTGATCTCGTCGCGGAGCGCTCGCAGCTGCTCCACCTCGGTGAGCGAGTACCTGCGGTGTCGGCCCGGCGTCCGGGTCGGGGTGGGGAACCCGTAACGGCGCTCCCAGGAACGGATCGTCGGGATGGGGATCAGGAGCATCTCGGACACGGCGGCGATGGTCATCCCGTTCCGGGGGATCATGGGCTGCCAGAGGGCTCCGTTCACGAGCTCGATGCTAGCCGAGGAGCGCCGAAACGATGCAGGATCGGGAAGAGGAGCGCCTCGAAGCTATTCAGTGTGCGCAGCCCGTCCCACACATATCGCCTGCAGCGGTGTAGCGTCCACGCGGATCTTCTGGAAAGGGGGACACCGTGGGTCTGTTGGCGCAGACGACGACCGACACAAGCAGCGCGAACCTCGGGATCTGGTGGGTCTTCATCCTGACCTTCTGGGTCGTGTACATCATCGCTGGATGGAAGGTGTTCGAGAAGGCCGGCCAGGAAGGGTGGAAGGTCATCATCCCCTTCTACAACATCTACATCATGTTGAAGATCGTGGGCCGGCCCGGCTGGTGGCTGATCCTGTTCTTCATCCCGATCGTGAACTTCGTGATCTGGATCGTCCTGCTGGTTGATCTGTCGAAGAGCTTCGGTCACGGGGTGGGGTTCGCCCTGGGTCTGATCTTCCTCTCGTGGATCTTCTGGCTGATCCTCGGGTTCGGCGACAGCCGCTACACGGGTCCGTCGGCGCCCGGCGCCGCGCCCATGGCGCCGCCGGCTGCGCCGCCGCCGCCACCCGCGCCGACCTCCTGACGCGGCAGCTCGCAGGGAGGGCGCCGGAGCCTTCGGCTCCGGCGCCCTTCCCTCTTCCCTGGTCACACGTCCTGGTCGCACGTCCTCGAGTTCGGCCATTGACATGTGACTGTTTAGTCACCTATCCTGCAGAACGTGACCGACGACGACCGAGTCTTCAAGGCGCTGGCCGACCCGACGCGTCGCTTCCTGCTCGACCGGCTCTTCGTGCGTGACGGCCGCACGCTCACGGAGCTCGAGTCCGAGCTGGAGATGACGCGCTTCGGTGTCATGAAGCACCTGCGCGTGCTCGAGGACGCGGGCCTCGTGGTCTCACGGCGCCAGGGTCGAGAGAAGCTGCACTTCCTGAACCCGGTGCCGATCCGGTCTGATCCACGACCGGTGGATCGACAAGTACACGGAGCGTCAGGTGTCGGCGCTCGCCGACCTGAAGCACGAGCTGGAGAAGGAGGAGATGGCATGACTGCTCCCACGGAGACAGCGGTGACCACGCAGGTCTACCGCGTCTACATCAAGGCGAGCCCGCAGCGGATCTGGGACGCGATCACCGACCCCGAGTGGACCGAGCGGTACGGCTACACGAACCGGGCCGACTACGACCTGCAACCGGGCGGTGCGTACCGGTCGTACCCGAGCGAGCCGATGAAGCGCGGAGCGGAGGCGATGGGGATCCCGCTCCCCGACGTCGTCGTCGACGGCGAGGTGATCGAGGTCGACCCACCGCACCGGCTGGTCCAGACCTGGCGGATGCTGATGGATCCCGACACGGCCGACGAGGGCTTCACACGGATCAGCTTCGAGATCGCCGAGGGCCGAGGGCGGCGTCTCCAAGCTCACCGTGACCCACGAGCTCGAGGGCGCCCCGAAGCTGGCGCTGATCGTGGGGGGTCAGGCCGAGGAGACCGGGGCCGGTGGCGGCTGGGCCTGGGTCCTCAGCGACCTCAAGTCGCTCCTGGAGACCGGTGCCCCCATGGACCTGGAGGACGGCCTCAAGCAGTAGACGGCACGTGCGAGGGAAGGCCGCCCGGGGGCGGAGGTCGCGATCGGCGGGCCTCCGCCCCCGCCTCGCGTCCGGAGCGCTCACGTGCGAGGGGGTACGGTTCGATCCGATGGATGGCGTCGTGGTGCGACGGGTGAGCCTCGACGAGGTCGAGGAGGTCGCGCGGTTCGCGGAAGCCTTCGACGATCCCATCCACCTGGAGTCGGCCCGTGTCTTCCTCGCCGACGAGCGTCACCACCTCGTGGTCGCCTACGTGGATGCGCAGCCGGCCGGCTTCGTGTCCGCCACCGAGGTCTTCCATCCCGACAAGCGCGGTCCGGAGCTGTTCCTGAACGAGATCGGCGTCATCGAGCGGTTCCGGCGACGCGGAGCCGGTGCGGCGATGCTCGACGAGCTGAAGCTGCTCGGGGCGGGAACGGGGATGCCGCCTGATCTGGGTCCTGACGGACGAGGACAACGTCGCCGCCAGGGCCTGTACGAGAAGGCGGGAGGCGCATCGTGAGCGACGGCCACATCCTGTACGAGTTCGATCTCGACGGATGAGCAGAAGTCCTCTGGCTCAGGACAGCACGCGGTAGGTCACGTGCGTGACCAGTCTCGCTGGCCGCGACCTCACCTGCTCGAGTCTCAGCGGCGGGACGCCCTCGAACAGCCGCGTGCTGCCCGCGCCGAGCGTGAGCGACGGCACCGATGAGCCTAGGCTTGCCAATACCGTGCCAAGGCAACCTTGAAGGAAGGGCGGAACAGCCCGGAGACTCCAGCCGCGATGACTTCCCGTCGTCCTGGATCCCAACGCCAAACACGACGTCGAACAGAGGGGTGAAATCCGTAGTGACCTTGCCGTCCCCGCCGAAGGTCGGATCTAGGGTTCCGTGGGCGGTGTAGCGGGCAAGCGCGAACGTCCCGTTCCTTTCGCCGTTCGAGTGTCCCGCCGCCACGATCTTCCCGTCGGCCTGGATCGCGACGGCGTGAGCTTCGTCCACGCTAGCGGAGAAGTTCGTGGTGACTTTGCCGTCCGCGCTGAACGTCGTGTCCAGGGTCCCGTTCGTGTTGTATCGAGCCAGGGCGAATCGGTACACGTCCCTTGACGAAGCTCCCGCCGCCACGATCTTCCCGTCGGCCTGGATCGCGACGGCGGTCGCGTAGTCATCAAAACGATTGAAATCTGTTGTGACCTTCCCGTTGCCGCTGAAGCTCTGGTCGAGCTACCCCATGGGCGTTGTAGCGGGCAAGCGCGAACTTCTCGTCTGGCACCGAAGCCGGCTTATCCCGCTGCCACGATCTTCCCGTCGGCCTGGATGGCGAGGCGTAGGCTCCGTCGAACCCGCGCGTGAAATCGGTCTTGACCTTGCCGTCTCCGCCGAAGGTGGCGTCCAAGGTTCCGTCGATGTTGTAGCGGATGAGGCGAACCGCGGGTTGGCCCCACCATCTCCGGAACTCCCGCCGCGACGATCCTCCCGTCGGACTGGAGGGCGACGCCATAGGCGTAGTCGGCGTGCTGCGTGAAGTCCGTGGTGGCTCTGCCGTCACCGCCGAACGTGGTGGTCCAGGCTCTCCGTCCGTGTTGTACCGCGCAAGGGCGAACTTCCCATTACGTGGCCCCTTCTCCGGAGGCCCCTGCCGCGACGATCTTCCCGTCGGTCTGGATCGCGAGGGCGTACGCGGAGTCGCCGAAACGCGTGAAATCGGTCTTGACCTTGCCGTCCCCAGCCGAAGGTGGCGTCGAGGGTTCCATCGATGTTGTAGCGGATGAGGCCGAACTTCGAGTCGGAGCCACCGGACCCAGGCGCCCCGCCACGAGATCTTCCCGTCGGTCTGGAGAGCGACGGCCCAGGCTTCTCCCTGCCGAAGGCCGTTGTGACCTTGCCGTCCCCGCCGAACGTCGTGTCTAGGTGCCCCGCCACCGCGAACGCGGGGGGTGCGGGGCCGAGCAGCAGGAGGAGACTCATAGCGACAGCGAGGTAGAGACGGATGTCCGGTAGGGAGCGAGGGGTCTGCTCGTGGCCGGAGGCGTGCGCGGGCACCGCCACGTCCGCCGTCATCGATGTCTCCGCGGCAGTCGAGAACATCCGCCGAATCACCAGAAGGGTCTACTCTCTTGTCAACGTATCCACAAGTCCCGCTGTTCTCGACGGTCTTCCTAGGTCGTCGCCTCCCAGAGATGCTCCGGATCGATCGTGAACGTCGCGGGTTCACGGTGGGCCAGGCCGCGTGGCGCGTCGGCGTGAAGCCAGAGGAGTAGCACGAACTCGTTGCCGGCAGACCGTCGGCGCATAGGCTCAGTGACGCCGTGACCGAGAACGCTCCGCTGTTCGCGGTCGTCGACATCGAGACGACCGGGTTCTCGCCGCTCGTCGGCGATCGGATCGTCGAGATCGAAGGGCCTGGCAGACGATCCCTCTCTGCCCGATGCACCGCGGGTGGCTCGCGCTCGCCGCCGCGGTCCTGCCGGACGAGGCCGAGTTCGTCGTCTCGAGCGTGACGGCGAAGGCATCGTCGGCCCTCACCCCCAGGCCGCATAGCGGAGCGGGTGACGGGAATCGAACCCGCATAGCCAGCTTGGAAGGCTGGAACTCTGCCATTGAGCTACACCCGCGTGCCCGGTCAGCATAGCCGTCCGTAGACTCCCGGCCGTGCGCGTCCCGTTCCATCTGCTCGACGTGTTCACCGACGTCCCGTTCGCGGGGAACCAGCTCTGCGTGGTGCCCGAAGCGCCGCCCGGGCTCGACGCCGACACGATGCTCACGCTGGCGCGGGAGATCGCCTTCTCCGAGACCACCTTCGTGACGGGCGCGCGCGACGACGGCTACGACGTCCGCATCTTCACGCCGGTCGAGGAGCTGCCGTTCGCCGGTCACCCCACGCTCGGGACCGCGTTCACGCTGGCGACGCTCGGCCGGACGGGGACCTCGCTGATCCAGCGCTGCGGCGCGGGCGAGGTGCCGGTCGAGGTGGACCTCGGCGGACACGCCGCCCGGATGCACCAGCTCCCCACCGTCTTCGGGCAGGAGGTGACGGACCGCACCGCCGTCGCGCGAGCGGCCGGCCTCGATCCCGGCGCGCTCGTGGACGACCTCCCGGTCGTTCCCGTGAGCACCGGGATCTTCCACCTGATGGTGCCGGTGCGTGACGAAGCTGCGCTCCGTCGTGCGGTGCGCGACGGCGGGCGATGCCACGACGTCGCGGTCGCGGCCGGCGCCGAGTCCCTCTACCTCTTCTGCATCCGCGGCGAGAGGGACATCGTGGCTCGGATGTTCGACAAGGACGACGGCATCGGTGAGGACCCCGCGACAGGGTCCGCGGCAGGCCCCCTCGGTGCCTACCTGGCGGAGCACCGCCTCGCCGGCATGCCGGGTTCGGCGACGGTCGCGCAGGGTGAGATGGTCGGCCGGCCGTCGTTCCTGCACGTGGACGTCACGGGCGGGTCGGGGACCTGGGAGGTCTTCGTGGCCGGCGGGGTGCGGATCGTCGGGGAAGGCGCGTTCGAGGTGGAGCTACGCGGGAGCGCAGGACATCGTGGGTTGTCCGACGGTGGCCGTGTCGATCGGTGAGACCTTCACGAGCAGCCCCCGCGTCTCACCGGCCTCGAGCGGGATCACCACGCTCGGCTGGTCGTTCGCGAACAGGGCCTCGGTCCCGGCGGGCGCGCCGGTCGTGCACAGCGCCGTGCCTTGTGCCTCGCCCGCGTTCGTGACGTTGAACCGGTAGCACACGGGTGCGCCCGTTCCCGCCGGGCAGTCCTCAGGGGCCGCGTTCGCGACGTCGAAACGGAGCGTCTCCCCGGCCGGGCGGGAGACCAGGAGGAAGAACAAGACCGAGCCGATCGCGAGGCTGGCGACGAGCACGACGATGGCGATGTAGTAGGTGGGAGACGGTCGTCCGAGGCCACTCGCCATGGCGCGGACCATACCCCTGCCATGCGAGGCGGTCATCGGCCATCGGTCGTGACCTATGCTGAAGCGTCGCGGGGCGTAGCGCAGCTTGGTTAGCGCGCGTGCTTTGGGAGCACGAGGTCGCCGGTTCGAATCCGGCCGCCCCGACCGAAGCGTCGCGATCCGAGCCCCACGGTCACGCGTCCTGCGTAGGGAGAGGTTCGGGCGGGCGTTGCCACGCGGGGGTGACATCCTTCCTGCGTGATGTTGACAAGACCGTTTGGCACCACGGGCCTCGAGGTCCCCGTGGTGGGGCTCGGGACGTGGCAGGTGCTCGACCTGCCACAACACCGGGAGCGTGAGGCCCGCGAGGTCGTGGAGGCCACCTTCGACGCCGGTGGGCGGCTCGTGGACTCCTCACCGATGTACGGACGGGCGGAGGCCGTGCTCGGGCGCGCGCTCGGGCCGCGGCGGCCCGAGGCCATCGTGGCCACGAAGGTCTGGACATCGTCACCGGCCGACGGCCGGCGGCAGTTCGCGGCGCAGCTCGGCTACTACGAGGGCCGCGTCGACATCCTGCAGGTGCACAACCTCGTCGCGTGGCGCGACCATCTCGATTGGATGGAGGTCGAGCGCGACGCCGGCCGGATCGGGATCTTGGGCGTGACCCACTACCAGGCGGGTGCGTTCGATCAGGTGGCCGATGTGATGCGGACCGGCCGCATCGGTGCCGTCCAGGTGCCTTGGAACCCGCGCGAGCGTGAGGCGGAACGCGAGATCCTGCCGCTCGCGCAGGAGCTCGGGATCGGCGTGATCGCGATGCGGCCCTTCGGGGAGGGCTCCCTGCTGCGTCGCGAGCCGCGAGCGGAAGCGCTCGAGGAGCTCGGGGTGGGCTCGTGGGCCGAGGCGCTCCTGCGCTGGTGCCTGTCCGACGAGCGGATCCGCGTCGCGATCCCCGCCACGGCCGACGTGACGCACGCGAAGGAGAACGCCGCAGCCGGCGGCCGCGTCCTCACCGCGGCGGAACGCGAGCGCATCGAGCAGCTCGCGCTCGCCTAGCACGTGGCGGCCGGCGGCTGATCCGCCGTACCCTCGTTGACGTGAGACGACGCCGGGATCCGTCGTGGGTGCTCCGCCGCGTGCTGCTGACCGTGGTCGGGGTCGGGCTCGCCGCGGGGCCGGCGCAGCCGGCCGCCGCGGCGAGCCCGGCGCCCGCGCACCGCGCCGCCCGAGCCGTCCCCGCCCGCGTCGCGGGCGTGGACGTCTCTCAGTGGCAGGAGGTCGTGGATTGGCCGCGGGTCGCGACCACGAAGGTGCGCTTCGTGATCATGCGGGCCACGCGATCGACCGACTTCATCGATCCCACGTACGTGACCAACCTGACCGGAGCGACCACCGCCGGGCTGTCGGTGGGCTCGTACCACCGCGCCACACCCAGTGCGACGCCGGGCGACGCGCGTGCGGAAGCCGACCACTTCCTGGACGTGGCGCGGAACGCTCCCGGCGACGTGCTGCCGGTCCTCGACATCGAGGAGACGGGCGGGCTCGCGCCTCCCGACCTCGTGGACTGGGTGCGCGGCTGGGTCGTCCGCGTCCGCAACCAGCTGGGGGTCCGCCCGATGCTCTACGCCAGCCCGAACTTCTGGCGCGTCAACATGGGGGACACCCTCTGGTTCGCGAACCAGGGGTACCCGCTCTGGATCGCGCACTGGGGCGTCTCGTCGCCGGCCGTCCCTGCGGATGATTGGGGCGGCGCCGGGTGGACCTTCTGGCAGTGGACCAACACGGGTCACGTGGCGGGCATCGATCCGAACGTCGATCGCGACCGCTTCAACGGGTCCGACCTGGTGGCGGGCGAGATCGCGTCCCTCACGGTGACGTCGACCGCGGGCGGGACCGTCACGGGGGATCGGATCGACTGCGGCGGCGGTGCGTCGGACTGCTCCCGGCTCGCGAACCCCGGCGACGACCTCACGCTCACCGCCACGCCGGGCCCCGATGCGACGTTGCTCGGCTGGACCGGCGCCTGCGCATCGGCGGGGACGTCCCCGACCTGCGACGTCAACGTTCTCGGCACCCGCACCGCGGCCGCGGTGTTCGGGTACCCCGTCGACGTGGAGCTGACCGGCACCGGCCTCGGGGCCGTCGTCTCGACGCCCACGGGTCTCGAGTGCCCGGGGCCGTCGTGCTCATCCGTGTTCCCGGCCGGCGAGGACGTGACGCTCACGGCAACCCCCGACTCGGCCTCGGGTTTCGTGTCGTGGGGTGGCGCCTGCGCCGGCCCGGTCCACACCTGCACGTTGACCGTGGACGGGCCGCGGAGCGTGACCGCTCGTTTCGATGCGACGCAGCAGCTCGAACAGGACGGTGCGGGGACGGCCTTCGCCTGGGGGACGCGCACCGATCCCGGGGCCATCGGAGGCTCCTACCGCTGGGAACACCGGAAGGGAGCCACGGCGTCGCTCGCGTTCACGGGTGGCGCCGTGACGCTGTTCACGATGGGAGGCCCGGCGTTCGGGCGCGCACGGCTCTCGATCGACGGGGTCCCCGTCGACACGATCGATGGGTACGCACGCAGGTCCGGGCCTCGGCCGGGCCATCGGCTCGACGGTCTCGGTCCCGGCCCGCACGTGCTCACGGTGACCGTGCTCGGGACCGCCCGACCGAAGGCCACGGGCACCCGGGTCGGCGTGGACGCGATCCGTGCGGGCGGCGAGCTCCACGGGAACCCGAGACCCTCTCCCTCGACCTGGGCGACCGTCGTGGACGCATCGGCATCGGGCGGGACGCTCGCGACGAGCGGTGTCGCAGGGGCCGCGGCCACGCTCCGTTTCACCGGTACCGGCGTGACCCTGCGGACCGTTCGGGGTCCGTCGATGGGGCGCGCCGAGCTCTGGATCGACGGTGTCTTGGTGCGGACGCTCGACCTCTCGGCCCCCGCCACGACCTACGGTGTGCAGCGCACGGTGACGGGGCTCGCCGATGCCTCGCACGTGGTGCGGCTGGTGGTGCGCGGGCGAGCGAGGCGCGAGCGGCGGGGGCACGGCCATCGCGGTGGACGGCTGGATCGTCCGGTAGGGTCGCTCGCCCGTCGCATCGGTTCGTGGACCTGTCCTGCCTGCCGTGTTGTACTCGGGTGACCAACCGACGGAGGGAGAGGGTTACCGGATGCGAGGATCCAGAAGGTCATCGTCCTGGCGGCGCTGGCGCTCGTCGCGCTCGTGCCGCTCGCCCCATCGGCGAGCGCCGCCACCCAGCTCGACGGCTACTGCAGCCCGACCGGGGACTACTGCACGTCGGTCGTGAGGAAGGACAACGGGGTCATCTCGTTCAGGATCAGTGCCTTCGCCAACTACTTCGGTGAAGCCACGGCGTGCGTCCGCAAGGAGACGCGTGTGTGCCAGAGCGTGCGGCCGCACCGCATCGAGCACGGGCTCTTCGAGTGGAGGATCCGCTGGCAGGGGAACTACCCGAACCAGGGGCCCGGGGAGTACACGGTGGCGTGGCGTGACGGCGGCACGAGGATCGGCCACCTCCTGCACTTCGAGCGCGGCGCCGTGATGTAGGTGCCGGCATGATCGACGGCGATCGCATCGGGGAGGTGCTGCGCGCCGCGCCGTTGATCGATGGTCACAACGATCTGCTCTGGGCCCTCCGCGAGGCGCGGCAGGGCGGCGCCGATCTCGACGTCGCCGGTTCGTGTCCCACCCTGCACACCGATCTACCTCGGCTCGAGGCCGGGAAGGTCGGCGGCCAGTTCTGGTCGGTCTACGTGCGCTCCGATCTGCCCGGCGGCCGACGCGGTCACGCAGACGCTGGAGCAGATCGACGCCCTCTACGAGCTGGTGCGAGAGCACCCCGCTCGCCTGGCCCCTGCCCGCACGGCCGACGACGTGGAGCGGATCGCCGGCGCCGGCAGGGTCGCCTGTCTGATGGGCGTCGAGGGCGGGCATTCGATCGGGAACTCCCTCGGCACGCTCCGGATCCTCACACGGCTGGGAGCCGGCTACCTGACGCTCACCCACGTCACGGACACCGATTGGGCGGACTCGGCGACCGGCGAGCATCCGCATGGAGGCCTCACCAGGTTCGGGGAAGAGGTCGTCCGCGAGCTGAACCGGTGCGGCGTGCTCGTGGACCTCTCGCATGTCTCCGACGACGTGATGCGTCAGGCCATCGGGATCTCCGAGGCGCCCGTGCTGTTCTCGCACTCGTCGGCCCGCGCGCTCAGCGAGGTGAGCCGCAACGTGCCCGACGACGTGCTCGAGGAGACCGGCCGGACCGGCGGCGTGGTGATGGTCACGTTCGTCCCCTCGTTCCTCACCGTCGAGGGTGCGGAGGAGAACGCCGCCGAGTGGGAGCACATCGCGACGTTGCGGGCCGAGCACGCCGATGACCCGGAGGCGAGGCGCGCGGCCGTCGACGCGTACACCGACTCGCTCGGCGAGGTCCCGGCCACGGTGGGCGACGTCGCCGATCACATCGATCACGTCCGCGAGGTGGCGGGGATCGACGCGATCGGGATCGGGAGCGACTTCGACGGCGCGAACGGGATGCCCGCCGGCCTCGACGACGTGTCGTGCTACCCAGCCCTGTTCGCCGAGCTGGCCGATCGCGGCTACGGCGACGAGGACCTGATGAAGATCGCCGGTCGCAACGTGCTGCGGGTGATGCGCGAGGCCGAGCGCGTGGCGGCGAGGCTCAAGAGCGAGCGCCCGCCGTCGAGGGCGGTCTTCGAGCCCGTCTGACCGTCGCACTCCCTCAGCCGTCGATCTGCCAGAGGACCCCTCGTTCCTCGACCGTGCTCCAACCGACCACGGCGATCCCCGCCCCGTGCAGCGTCGCGTCCGCGGGGATGGTGTCCTCGATCATCAGGGTGTCCGCGACGGTCCCGTCGGGCCGGAAGCGGCGCACGAACGCATCGGCCCGCTGGTCGGTGGCGTCACGGCGCATCCCCACGACCCACGTTCCACTCGACCCATCGACCACGATCGACACCTGCTGCCAGGTCGGCATCCGTGCACCGTACGTGCGTGCCCAGACGAGGCCACCGTCGGGAGCGAAACGACCCAACCACGCACGGCTCCGGTGCGGCGCGGTCACCATCACGCGGCCGCCTCGGGCCGCCACCGACCCCGAAGGTTCGGAGATGGTGACGCCCGTGTCCCGCGTCCAGAGCACGTCCCCATCGAGGTCGAGCTTCGTGAGCGTCAGCGTCACCACGGCGGGGATCGGGACCGGCACGGGCTCCCAACGGGCAACCGCGCCAGCCCGCGACGTAGGCCTGACCCCGGATCCAAGGGCGAGATCCGACGCGGGGTGCTGCTCACCGAGATCGGTGCCCCAGAGTCTCGTCAGGTTCGGCCGGAAGGTCTCCACCCACCCCTGGTAGATGAAGGCTTCGCAGCATCCCTGGTTCGTGCCGGCGAGGAGCACACGATCTCCGCGGGTCTCGATGCCTCCGATGCTCGCGAAGCTGTCGGGGATGTTGGGACCTCGTCGGACGTGGAGCAACCGGCCGCCGGGACCGTAGGCGAGCACGAACCAGGCGCCGGTGACCCGGTAGCTGGACCTGACGCCGGCGACGTAGATCCGGCCGCCGGACGTCACGGTCACCGCCGTCGCCTGGGCGTTGGCGTTCGGGTGCGCGGCAGGGGGCCACACACGGCTCCAGACGAGGTCGCCGTCTCGGGTGAACCTCTTCACGACCGCCGCCGATCCGTGGGCCCCGACGGGCCGGGCGCCGACGGCCACGAGCGAGCCCTGAGGTCCCGTTGCGACGGCCTCCATGGTCGCCGGGCTGTCGACGTGCCAGGTCGTGTGGAGCGCCGCGTGCGCCGGCGGCGCCAGCGCCATCGCGAGGGCCATCACGGGAAGGAGCGGAAGGAGCCGACCGATGCTTCATGCTGTCCACCTCCAGGTCCCCTCCAGCGTAAGGGTGGTGCGGGGTTGCGCTGAGGGGCGATGGACCCGGCTCCGGCGGGCCGCTCCGCTAGGCCGGCTTCTGCCGTTCGTACCGGACGGCGAACCAGCTGCCGCTCGCGTCATGTCCTTCGAACCGCTCGACGAAGCGCATCCCGACCTTCTCCATCACGCGGATCGAGGGAAGGTTGTCGGCGTCGGCGTACGCGCGGACGGTGTCGGCGCCGAGCACGTCGAAGGCGTAGTCGACCAAGGCTCCCACGGCTTCCGTCCCGTACCCGCGTCCCTGGAACTCCGGGGCGATCGTGTACCCGATCTTGGCGGTCGCCGGCTCGCCGTCCACCGGGCTCAATCCGACGTCGCCGACGAGCCGGCCGGCGTGTTCCTCGACCGACAGCTGCACCCAGCCGCCGGGCTCACCCGGCGCCCGGCCCGCCATCTCGTCGATCTCGGCTCGGACGCCCTCGGGGTCGGTGCGATCCCACCCTTGATGGATGTGAACGTCCGGATCGCTCCGATACACCGAGATCTCCTCGGCATCGCCCGGTGCCGATCGCCGGAGACGCAGCCTCGGCGTGACGATGGCTTCGAAGTCCGGGTCGGGCCGCACCGACCCAGGGTATCCAGGCGCGTCGCGGTCCGCGAACCCGGTAGCCCGAGGGGGAGCGGGACCGCGATCCGCTATCGTCCGCGCCGTGGACGAGGCGATCCTGGAGCGGGCGCGCGCGATCGCCGACGACGTGCTCTTCGCGCGCGCGCTCGAGACCGACGCCGCCGACCTCCTGCCCGTCGATCTCCTCGACCTCCTGGCGGAGGAGGGCTTCTACGGCATGGCGGCGCCGCGCGACGTGGGTGGTTGGGAGCTGGACCGGGCCGATGCCAACCACGTGATCGAGATCCTGGCCGGCGGTTGCCTCACGACCACCTTCGTGTGGCTGCAGCACCACAACGCGTTGCGCGGTGTGGCTGCGTCACGCACGCCGGGGCTCCGCGACGAGTGGTTGGCGCCGCTCGCCCGGGGCGAGCGGCGCGCGGGGATCGCGCACGTCGGCGAGCGGCCGGGCCCGCCGCTGCTGACGGCGGAGCCGTCGGCGAGCGGCGGGTTCGTGCTCGACGGTACGGCGCCATGGGTGAGCGGCTGGGGCCGCATCGACGTCGTGTCGGTCGCCGCCCGCCGGGCGGACGACGTCGTGCGCCTCCTCGTCGACGCGGTCGCGGGTCCCACGCTCGAGGTCGAGCCGCTTCGGCTCGTCGCGGCGAACGCGAGCGGCACGGTGACGCTCCGCTTCACCGGGCACGCGGTCCCCGCGGAGCGGTTCGTGAACGTCGAGCCGCACACCGAGGTCGTGGCGATGGATGCGGCTGGGCTGCGGCCGAACGGCTCGCTCGCGCTCGGCGTGGCCTCACGGGCGCTCGACCTCCTTGGTCCGACCGCCCTCGACGCCGAGCTCGCAGCGGCGCGGTCCGGTCTCGACGCCGCCGGTCCCGGTGAGCTCCCCGCGGCTCGCGCGGTTGCGGCAGAGCTCGCGTGGCGTGCCGCAGCCTCCCTGGTCGTCGCCCAGGGAGCCCGCTCGATCGTGACCGACCACCATGCGCAGCGACTCGCGCGCGAGGCGCTGTTCCTGCTGGTCTTCGGGTCCCGGCCCGCGATCACGGACGAGCTCGGGGACCGCCTCGGGACATGAGGCCCTCAGCGAGGGAGGGCGTCGACCTGCCGCTGCGTAAGGCGGCGGGTGTCCCGCGCGACCCGGAGCCCCGCCATGCCGATCGGCGCCGACTCCCAGCCGTCGGACTTCAGCGTGTGGACGGACAGGTGACCGTCGTTGTCCTTGGAGATCCGGAAGATGGTTCCCGAGCCTGTCCGGTACACACCGTCATCGCTCATCTCGCCAGTTTACGCCATGCACCTACCCCACCGGTAGTGGGCGGCGAGGGGTCGTGCCCGCGTTCCGCGGGAAGCCCGGACGGCTAGGCTCTGGCCCGTGGATGCCGAAGAAGAACGGATCGCCCTGTTCCTGGACTACGAGAACCTCGCCATCGGGGCTCGGGACACCCTCGGCGGGCACACGTTCGACCTGCGTCCCGTCTTGGACGCGCTCGCCGAACGGGGCCGCGTGATCGCGCGCAAGGCGTACGCGGACTGGTCCTCGTTCGATGAGGACCGCCGGATGCTCACCCGGGCCCACGTGGAGCTGATCGAGATGCCGCAACGGATGGGCGCCTCGAGGAAGAACGCCGCCGATCTCAAGCTCACGGTGGATGCGCTGGAGATGGCCTTCGAGCGCGACTACGTGACCACCTTCGTGATCGGGACCGGTGACAGCGACTTCACCCCGCTCGTCCACAAGCTCCGCGAGCTGAACAAGCGGGTCATCGGCGTGGGCATCAAGGGCTCGACGTCGGCGCTCCTGCCGCCGGCCTGTGACGAGTTCCTGTTCTACGACGCGCTCGAGGGAGTGGACGTGCCGGCGCCCCGGCGACGCCGCCGCCGCGAAAGCGGCGGCGGGCGGGAGGGAACGGCGCCGGCCGCGCAGGAGGAGCCAGCCGAGGAGACGGCCGCCGAGACGGCGGCGCCGCGCGATGTCGACGAGGTCGCCATCTTGATCGCCCAGACCGTCGCGGGCCTCGAGCGTTCGGCCGGCGGGGCCGTGCTGGCCTCGGCCGTGAAGCGCGCCCTACTCCGCAAGGACCCCACGTTCAGCGAGGCCGACTACGGCTTCCGTGCGTTCGGCGAGCTGCTGCGGTACCTGGCCGAGCGCAACGTGATCGAGCTCACCGAGGGATCGGCCAAGGGCGACCCCGAGGTCTCCTTGCCGTCGCAGGGCGAGGAGACCGAGGCGTTCGAGCTGCTCCGTTCGGTGGTGGCCGAGCAGCAGGCGAACGGCGGAGCGCCGCAGCTCTCGGGTCTGAAGAACAAGCTCCGCAAGGTCCAGCCCGGGTTCAGCGAGAAGAAGTACGGCTACGGCGGCTTCCTCCAGTTCTGTCGAGCTGCGGCGACGAAGAGCTACGTCACGCTGGATTGGGACGATGACGCCGACGACTACGTGTTGACGGCGACCCGGGCCTGACCATCCGCTGTCGGCGTCAGGCCAGGACGTAGGCGACCGGGGCCGCGACCATGGCGAGCAGGGCGAGCGGCGAGCTCCTGCACCGCGGCGGCGAGCGGGAGGGTGACGACCGCCATCCACAGGAGGCCGTACCCGAACATCGCCCCGACCTGCGAGTACGTGCCGATCCCCGAGGATCGTCATCGGCCGCTCCCGTGATGATCGCGGGTCCGAGCCGAGAGAAGTAGCCGAACCCCCGGAAGCGGTCCCTCCGCTGGTGGTGGACGCGGGTCGTCATGGGCGCGGCGAGGAGGGGCTAGGTCCTCAGCGGAGCCAGGAATCGCCCGAGCATGTCGACCTCGTCCGGGCTGGAGCCCGCCGGCATGTTGAAGAGGAGGCCGTCGAGGCCGGCATCGAGGAGGGCCTGCGCTTGGGTCTGGACCGTGTCGGGATCGCCCCAGGTGAGGCGCATGGCGACGGCCTCGTCGTCGATGCCCTTCTCGGCCTGCCACGCGTCACGCCGGTCTCGCGCCTCGTCCATGGTGGACGCCACCAGCGCCGTTCCGAGGCGGGTCGTCACGATCTCGGCCGGATCGCGTCCGATCGCCGCGCAGTGGCCGGCGAGCACGTCCAGCTTGTGGCGGATCGTGGCCGCGTCGCCGAACCCGTTCCACATGTCGGCGTAGCGCGCGGTGAGCGCGAGCGTCCTCCGCTCGCCACCGCCACCGACCAGGATCGCCGGTCCGCCCGCCCGCACCGGCTGCGGGAGGTTCAGGGCACCGTCCACGTGATGGATCGTCCCGCGGAACGTCGTCTCGGGTTGAGTGAACATGGAGCGGCAGATCCGCAGGGCGTCCTCGAGACGCTGGAACCGCTCCCGGGTGGGCGGCCACTCGTACCCGTACGCGAGTGCCTCCTCCTCGTTCCACGCCGCTCCGATCCCCAGGATCGCGCGTCCCGATGACACGATGTCGAGGGTCGTGACGACCTTCGCGAGGAAGGCCGGGTTCCGGTACACCACCCCGGTCACCATGGCGCCGAGACGGATCGTGGAGGTGCGCGCCGCGACCCCGGCGAGCACGGTGTACGCCTCGAGCATCGGGTCGGTGGGCGGACCGATGTTCGCGATCTGGTGGTAGTGGTCCATCACCCAGAACGAGTCGAACCCCGACTCTTCGGCCGCGCTCGCGATCGCCGCGATCCTCTCGAAGAGCCGGTCGTTCGGCACGTCCGGGAACGTGAAGCTCGGCAGCTGCAACCCCAGGTGCGTCATCCGTGTCTCCCGGGCCGGTGGTTGGATGAAGCCTATCCACCGCGATCCTCCGGCCGCCGCCTATCATCGGCAGCGATGGAGTTCGTCCTGCCCACCACCCTGGTCGAGGCCCTAGAGACGAAGGCGGCCCACCCCGAAGCCGTCCCGATCGCGGGCGGCACCGACCTGATGGTGGCGCTGAACTTCGACAGGCTCCGGCCTCCCGCCATGATCGACCTCACACGCTTGGCGGAGCTGCAGGAGATCAGGCGTGAGGGTGACGAGGTGTTCCTCGGTGCCGGCGTCCCGTTCGCGCGCATCATGCGCGAGCTGCCGGAGATCCGCCCACTCGTCCAAGCGTCGCGCACCGTGGGATCACCTCAGATCCGCGCCCGCGGCACCGTCGGCGGCAACCTGGGCACGGGATCGCCCGCCGGCGACGCGCTGCCGGTCCTCGCGATCGTGCGACGCCGAGGTCGAGCTCGCGAGCGCCCGCGGTCGGCGCTCGGTCCCGTGGGACGCCTTCCTGCTCGGGCCCAAGCACACGGCGCTGGACGACGACGAGCTGATCCTGGGCGCCCGGTGGCGATCGCTCGACGGACCCGGGTCGTTCTCGAAGATCGGTACCCGCAACGCGATGGTGATCGCGGTCGCGAGCCTGTGCCTCCAGGTGGACCGGCCGACCCGCTCGATGCGGGTCGCCCTCGGGTCGGTCGGTCCGACCGTGCTGCGGGCGCCCGACGCCGAAGCGTTCGCCGCCGGGGTGCTCACCGAGGCCGGGTTCTGGTCCGACGGTGCCGTGGCGCTCGACGCGGCCACGGTCGCCCGGTTCGGCGAGCTCGTCGCGGATGCGGCGCGTCCCATCGACGACGTGCGCGGGTCGGCCGCCTACCGGCGTCACGCGGTCGCGGTGCTGGCGCGACGGGCCCTCGCGTGGGCGACCGGGGCAGGGGAGGCCGCGGCCTGATGCGCGTGCGGACCACGGTGAACGGCGAGGTCCACGAAGCGGACGTCTGGTCGGGGGCCAGCCTGCTCACGATGCTCCGCGACTCCCTCGGGCTGCCCGGTTCGAAGAACGCCTGCGAGCAGGGGGAGTGCGGCTCGTGTTCCGTGTGGTTCGACGGCGAGCTGGTGTGCGCCTGCCTCGTGCTCGCCGCGCAGGCCGAGGGTCGTGACGTCCGCACGATCGAAGGACTCGCCGACGGTGACCGGCTCCACCCGGTGCAGGAGGCGTTCGTCGCCGCGGGGGCCGTGCAGTGCGGTTTCTGCACGCCGGGCTTGATCGTCGCCGTGACCGACCTGCTCGAACGAGACCCGGATCCGGATGAGCTCACGGTCCGGGAGGCCCTCGCGGGCAACATCTGCCGCTGCACCGGCTACGCGAAGATCCTCGACGCCGTCAGGCTGGCCGCATCCCAGGGGGCACGGGGATGAGCGACGGACACCCGGGGGGAGGTCGCGCTCGCGGATCGCCGGGGGCATCGGAGAGTCGATCCGGCGGCCCGACGGCGTCCCCAAGGCGCGGGGCGCGTTCGCGTACGGGAGCGACCTGTGGGACGACCGGATGCTGATCGGGGCGACGCTGCGGAGCCCCCATCCCTCGGCGCGGATCCGGTCGATCGACCTGGCCGCCGCGTTGACGCTCCCGGGTGTGCACGCCGCGCTGACCGCCGAGGACGTGCCGGGCGCCCCCACGTTCGGGCTGGAGTTCCGCGACCAGCCCGTGCTCGCGGCCGATGTGATCCGGTACGCGGGCGAGCCGCTCGCCATCGTCGCCGCGGAGTCCCCCGAGCTCGCGCGCCGAGCGCTCGATCGGATCGAGGTGACGTACGACGTGCTCGAGCCCCTCACCGACATGGAGGCGGCGTTGGAACCCGGTGCGCCGCAGGTCCACCCGTGGGGCAACGTCGTGCGCCACGTCCGCATCGAGCACGGTGATCCGTCGGCCGAGGCTGACGTCTGGATCGAGGGCTACTACGAGACCGGGTGGCAGGACCAGGCCCCGCTCGGCCCCGAGGGCGGGCTCGCGGTCCCCGCCGAGGACGGTGGGATCGACCTCTACGTGTCGACGCAGTGGCTCCACGTCGACCGGCTGCAGATCGCACCCTGCTTGGCCCTCCCCGAGGACAAGGTCCGCATCTACCTGGCCGGCATGGGCGGGGCCTTCGGCGCGCGCGAGGACCTCACCGTCCAGATCCACGCCAGCATGCTCGCGCTGCGAACCAACCGACCCGTGAAGATGACCTACGGGCGCGAGGAGTCGTTCTCCGGTCACGTCCACCGCCATCCGTCGAGGATCTGGATCCGGCACGGCGCGTCGCGGGACGGCACGTTGGTGTCGGTCCGGGCGCGCATCCTGATGGACGGGGGCGCGTACTCGTCGTCGTCGCCCGCCGTGATCGGGAACGCCACCACCTTCGCCGCCGGCCCGTACGAGGTGCCGAACGCGCTGCTCGAAGGGACGGCCGTCTACACGAACAATCCCCCGTGTGGTGCGATGCGCGGGTTCGGTGCCCCCCAGGTCTGCTTCGCCGTCGAGGCCCAGATGGACAAGATCGCGGCCGAGCTCGGGATCGATCCGGTCGAGCTCCGGCGCCGCAACGCGTTGAGCACCGGCTCGGTGCTGCCGACCGAGCAGGTGCTGCGTGGGAGCGCGCCGGTGCGGGAGGTGATCGACGCGTGCGCGTCGATCGCCGTGCCTCCCGTCGAAGGGGACGGTCGCGACCCGATCACGTTGCCGGGCGGAGCCGGCAACGTGAGCCGCGGCGAAGGGTTGAAGCGCGGCGTGGGGTTCGCGCTCGGCTACAAGAACATCGGCTACAGCGAGGGGTTCGACGACTTCCACGAGGCGCAGGTGGTCCTGCGCGCGGGGGTCGATGGACCGGTGGCCGAGGTGCGGACCGCAGCCGTGGAGGTGGGGCAGGGCCTCGGCGCCGTCATGACCCAGGTCGTGCGGACCGAGCTCGGGATCGAGGAGGTCGTGCTGCACACCGCCGACACCGAGCTGGACTCGGCGGGCTCGACCTCGGCGTCGCGTCAGACGCTCATGGTGAGCGGCGCGCTGCAGCTCGCGTGTCGAGGCGTGCTCGACGAGCTGCGGAGGCGCTCCCACACGCACGGCGCCGAGGGATCCGGCGGCGCGGTGACGATCGACGATGGGCAGCTGCGTGCTCGGCGGGCGGTCCGCCGGGTCCTTGCTCGGCTTCCTCGACGAGCCGATCTCGATCACGCGGATCTACCGCCACCCGCCCACGACCCCGATGGACGAGCTGCGGGCATGGGACCATCCACGCCCTGTTCGCGTTCGCGGCCCAGCGGGCCGTGGTGGAGGTCGACGAGGACCTGGGGCTCGTCCGGGTGGTGCATCTCGCCTCCGCGGTGGACGTGGGTCGCGCCCTGAACCCGCAGCTGGTGGAGGGTCAGAGCGAGGGCGGGGCCGCGATGGGGCTGGGGCTCGCGGTGCTCGAGGAGATCCTGGTGGAGGACGGGGTCATCCGGAACCCGTCGTTCACCGACTACCTGTTGCCAACGATCCTCGACGTGCCGCCGATCGACACGGCCATCGTCGAAGAGCCGGAGCCCGGCGTCCCGTACGGCGTGAAGGGCGTGGGGGAGTCGGCGACGATCGTGGCGACGGCCGCGATCGTGGCCGCGATCCGTGATGCCACGGGCCGGGAGCTGAACCGCGCGCCCGTGCGTCCGGACGACCTCGTCGGGCTGTCGGGACCCGTGACCACCCGTGGATGGCCGCCCGTCCCCGACGTCCCGGGTCAGGAGCCGATCCCGGTGTACGAGGGCGCCGCGCTCTCCCAGCGCACGACCGGCGAGGAGTAGCCGGCGTCGCGCCCGGCGCCCTCGCGGAGCAGGAGCGTGGCCGCGATCGTGATCGCCGCCGACACCATGATGTACGCCGCGATCGCATACCCGGTGCCGAACGTGTGGAGCAGCCAGGCGGCGATGAGTGGCGCGGGACCGCCCGCGATCACCGAGGCCAGCTGGTACCCGAGGGAGGCGCCGCTGTAACGGACCTCGGGCTCGAACGCCTCGGCGATGAGCGCCGCCTGCGGGCCGTACATCATGTCGTGCGGGATCAGCGAGAGCGCGATGGTCGCGAAGACGACCACGGGCACGGCGGTGCCGAGGAGGGCGACGTACGGCACGGCGATGGCGAACGTGAGGGCGGCGCCCGTTACGTAGAGCCGCTTGCGACCCACGCGGTCGGAGAGCCAGCCGAAGAACGGCACCGTGAACAAGGCGAGGGTGGCCGCCGCCAGCGTGCCAGCGACGAGCAGCCGTCGCGACATCCCCAGCTGATCGGTGCCGTACGACAGGACGAACGCCGTGAACAGGTAGAAGGGGATCTGTTCGGCGAGCCGCATCAAGGCCGTGAGGAGGATCTCACGTGGGTGCCGGTGGATCACGTCGGACACGGGTCGGCGTGCCACCCTGCCGCTGTCGACGAGGCGGCGGAACTCCGGCGATTCCTCCACCTTCAGCCTGATCGCCAGGCCGATGAGCACGAGGAGGAAGGAGAGCAGGAACGGGATGCGCCATCCCCACGTGTCGAACGCGTCGCCGGTGACGCGCATCGTCACCGCGATGACACCCGAGGACAGGAGCAGCCCGATGGGGACGCCCAACTGCGGCCACGAGCCCACGAAGCCACGGCGGCCGGAGCGGCTCCACTCCATCGCCAGCAGCACGGATCCGCCCCACTCGCCGCCGACGCCGATGCCCTGCACGATCCGGAAGACCACGAGCAGGATCGCCGCCCACGCGCCGATCGTCGCCGCCGTCGGGAGCACACCGATCGCCACGCTCGCGATCCCCATCAGCACGAGCGTGGCGATCAAGGTGTTCCGCCGCCCGATCCGGTCCCCGTAGTGGCCGAAGATCGCCGCGCCCACCGGGCGGGCCAGGAACCCGACGGCGAAGGTGGCGAAGGCCGCGATCGTGCCCGCGTAGTTCGAAGCGGACGGGAAGAACAGGTCGGGGAACACGAGCGCGGCGCACGTGCCGTAGAGGAAGAAGTCGTACCACTCGAGCGAGGTCCCGACGGTGCTCGCCACCATCGCCCGATGAAGCTGCCCGTCGCCCCGGCCGTGCCTCGCCACGAGGCCCTCCTTCGCCTGCTACCCCTTAGCTATCACCGCAGCGCAGGTCATCCGGCGACCATCGGTCCCGGTACCGGCCGGCCCTGTGGCGTTGACCTTGGCCGGCGATCCACCCCGGGGATGGCGCGGGAGAAAGAGTGACAAGAACGGGCGCTCGAGCTTGACGCGAGCGGCGCCCGGCCCGTATCTTCCGGCTCGAGAAACCGCTGGGGCCCTCGGGTTCCGGCGGTTTCTCACTTTCTGGCCCTACGTTCCGGGCCTTGCGCTAGCGGCGCGGCGGGTCCTCACGGAACAGGTGGCCGCAGTCGACGCACTTCATGTTCAGCCGAGCGCCCGGCCCGGCATGCGTGAAAGGCTGCGTGTGCGGGGAGCCGCACCTCGGGCATTCCGGTCGTTCGGGTCGAGCGTCGGACGGACGGGTCCCGGTGGCCCCGGAGGCCATCTCAACGACCCCGGTTGGCGTTGGAGCCGCCGCTGCGCCGGCCTCGTCCCTGGTTGTTCCTCGGTGTGCTCCCGGTGCGTCCCTTCCGGTCGTCCGGCATCCGGCCCTCCCTCGTGCCCGGGGCGGGGAGCCCCGCCTCGACGTACTGCGCGTGCAGGTCGAGCTTCTTCGCCATGCGTCCGACCTCGAACCGCTCGATCCGGGGTAACGAAGGTCAGGCCCTCGCCGCCGCGGCCGGCTCGCGCGGTGCGGCCGACCCGGTGAACGTACGCCTTCTCGTCCGCCGGCGCATCGAAGTTGACCACGTGGGTGATGTCCTCCAGGTCGAGCCCTCGCGCGGCCACATCTGTGGCGACGAGGACGTCGTTGGCGCCGGAGGCGAACCGGCCGAGCGCGCGCTCGCGCTGCGGCTGCGACATGCCGCCGTGGAGCTCCCCGGCCCGGAACCCGGCCTTGCGGAGGTTCCGCGCGAGCCGATCGGCACCGCGCTGGGTCCGCACGAAGATCAACGTCAGGCCACGGTCGCCGGCCAGCTCACGGATCAGGGCGTCGGTCTTCCTCGGATGCTCCACGCCGATGAAGCGATGCAGCGCCTGCGTGATGTCGGGACCCGCCTCGCCCGTCTCGTGGACCACGGGGTCGCGGGTGAAGCGTCCGGCGAGACGGCCGACCTCGCCGTCGAGCGTGGCCGAGAAGAGCATGGTCTGCCGGTCGGGATGCAGCATCTCCAGGATCCGGGACACGTCGGGGAGGAACCCCATGTCGAGCATCCGGTCGGCCTCATCCAGCACGCAGGCCCTGACGCGGTCGAGCCGGAGGAGCTTGCGTGCCACGAGGTCGAGGAGTCGTCCCGGCGTCGCGACCACGATGTCGGCCCGGCGTGCGCGCTTGGCCTGCGGGCCGATGCCGACGCCGCCGTAGACGGCCGCGACCTGGAGGTGCTGGACGTCGGCGATCGCGCGGAACTCCTCGGTGACCTGGCTCGCGAGCTCCCGCGTCGGCGTCAGGATCAGCGCCGACGGGCTCCGGCCGCTCGCCGTGATCCGCTCCACGAGCGGGACCGCGAACGCGAGGGTCTTCCCGGAGCCGGTCTTCGATCGGGCCAACACGTCCCGGCCCGCGAGCGCGTCGGGGATCGACGACCTCCTGGATGGGGAACGGGGCATCGATGCCTCGCATCCGGAGGGCCTGGGCGACGGGCTCGGAGGCACCGAGCTCGGTGAAGGTGGGGCTGGGCGCGGTGAGTTCCCGCGCGGTCATGGCGTCGTGCACGTGTCGTTCCTCTGCTTCCTGTGGGTCGGTGCGCCCGGCGCGTCGAAGACAGGCGCCGCCGCAGGGAGCGCCCGCATGCAGAGGGGCGAGGCGTGCGAAGGTTCGCGAGACGTCGTCGCGCGTGTCTCGAGGGAGACTCGCGGCGTGGTTCCTGACCAGTGTACCCCAGGGACCTAGACTCCTCGCGATGCGAGCCTGTCCAACGTGCGGGAACGACGATCCGGTCGGAACGCGGTTCTGCAAGGCCTGCCGCCAGGGTTGGGAGGAGGCCTAGGTGTCCGACGACCACGTGTTGGCCAACCGAGCGAGTTGGGACGCGGACGCGGAGAACTGGGTCGAGCGGGGCCGTAACGCTTGGGCCGCCGAGGAGATCTCGTGGGGGATCTGGTCCCTGCCCGAGCGGACGATGCACCTCCTTCCCGACGTCGACGGGATCGACGTCGTCGAGCTCGGATGTGGTACCGGCTACATCTCCGCATGGCTGGGACGCCGAGGAGCCAGGCCCGTCGGGCTGGACAACTCGGGCCGCCAGCTCGCCACCGCGGCCGGGTTCCAGGAGGAGTTCGGGGTCCGCTTCCCGCTGGTCCACGCCGATGCGGAGCGGGCTCCGTTCCGCGACGCCACCTTCGACCTGGCCATCTCCGAGTACGGCGCCGCGATCTGGTGCGACCCGTACCGGTGGAGTCCCCGAGGCCGCGCGCCTGGTGCGGCCGGGCGGCTCGCTCGCGTTCCTGTGCCATTCCTACGTCTCGATGCTGACGTTCCCGGAGGTGGAGGACGCGCCGGCGAGCGAGACCCTGCAACGGCCGCATTTCGGGATGCACCGGTTCGACTGGGAGGACGGGGACGGCATCGAGTTCGCGATCCCCCACGGGGAGATGATCCGCCTGCTCCGAGGCTCGGGTTTCGAGGTGGTCGATCTGGTGGAGCTCCGAGCGCCGGACGACGCGGTCACGCCGGAAGGGTTCGTGCTCGCCACCGCCGAGTGGTCGCGGCGATGGCCCATCGAAGAGAATCTGGGTGGCGCGGAAGCGCTGACCGGTCCCGGTCAGCCGGCACGCTCGAGCACGACCACCGGGATCGTGCGGGATCCCTGGGTCTTCTCGGCGTACTCGCCGAACTGTGGGCGGACCGCGACCTGTCGGGCGTAGAGGGAGTCGCGCTCGGGGCCTTCACGGAACACGACCGCCTCCACCGGGATGGTGTCGGTCCCGACCTCGATCGAGGCCGCCGGGTTCGCTTCGAGGTTCGAGCAGCCAGTGCGGGTCGTGCGGGTGGCCTGCCTTCGAGGCGAACACGACCCATCGGTCCCCGTCGGGCAGGTACATCAGCGGGTTCACCCGCTCCTGGCCCGTCTTGCGCCCGGTCGCGTGGAGCAGCAGGAGCGGTGCGCCCTCGAACGGGCCGCCGACCTCGCCTCCGTTCGCGCGGAACTCGTCGATGATGCTGGTGTTCCAGTCCGACATCGACGGATCCTTCCCGGGTTGGTCCCACCACGGTACCCAGGTGGCGTACATCGAGGCGCGCCCGTCCTCTGCCCCGACTTGACCGGCGACGGAAGGGAGCGATAGGAAGGGGTGTCACGACCTTCAAGGGGAGGGGTCATGCGTCGTTCTCGCTTCACGCCGTTCCGCCTCGCGCTCGTCACGGTCGCCGCGTTCCTGCTGCTCCCGGGCACCGCACAGGCGCATCCGATCACGGACTACGCGTTCACCGGGCCGAACTTCGGCATGGCGCCCGTCCCCGGGCGACGGGCTCGCGGTCGCCGACGCCGGCGCGGGGGTGGTGAAGGTCCAGGGCGGGGTCGGCTCGCTGTTCGCTGAGCTGCCCGGTGTGACCGACGTTGCTCCCGTGGGGCGCTTCAAGATGCACGCGATCACCGGCGGGCCCGAGTCGACCCTCTATTCGGCTCGATCACGGTCACGTGACCCCGCGAGCCGACCTGGGTGCCTTCGAAGCCGCGGTGAACCCCGACGGTGGCGAGGTCGACTCGAACCCCTTCAGCGTGGCGAGGCTTCGCGGCTTCCGCGTCCTCGTGAGCGATGCGGGGGGCAACTCGGTGTTGATCGTCGATCGGCACGGGCGCGTGGATTGGGTGGCGACCCTCCCCGAGGAGATCGTGCCCACCGCGAACGCGAAGCGCCTCGCCGGGTGCCCGGCCGGTCCCGTGGACATCTGCGATCTGCCGGCCCAAGTCCCCGCGCAGCCGGTCGCCACGAGCGTGGCCGTCGGTCCCGACGGCGCGTACTACGTCAGCGAGCTGAAGGGCTTCCCGGGGCCGCGGAACCACTCGCGGATCTGGCGCATCGAGCCCGGCGCGCGCCACGTCCACTGCGGGAGCAGCCCGAAGTGCACCGTGGTCGCGCGCGGCTTCACGTCGATCGTGCGACCTGTCGTTCGACCGGCACGGCAACGCGTACGTCGTGGAGATCGACGAGAACAGCTTCATGGTGTTCGAGGGTCCGTTCGGTCCGCCGGCCGGCGGCACGGTGAACCGCTGCAACGCCTGGACCTGGCACTGCACCCCGATCGCCACGCAGCTTCCGATGCCGACGGCGGCCGCGGTCCAGCACGGGCACGTCGTTCGTCGCGATCAACTCGTTGATCCGGGTGAGGCGACGGTCGATCCGACTGTAGGTCGCCGATGCGGAAGGTCGTCGTCAGCACCGTCGTGGGAGCGCTGGTGCTGCTCGGTGGGACCGCGTGCGACACCACGGAAGGCTCGGGCAACGTGGTGACGCACACGTTCGAGCTGGCACCGTTCTCGATCCTCGAGGTCGGGGACTCCTTCGTGGTGAACGTGACGGTGGGGGACACGCCGTCCGCGACCGTGCGGATCGACGACAACCTCGATGACGTCCTCGACGTCGCCGTGCTGGACGATGTGTCGACGATCGGCCTTGACCCGGACACGGACGTGGTGGATGCGACGCTCGAGGCCGACGTCACGGTCACCGGGCTCGAGGAGCTCGGGATCGCGGGTGCGTCCATCGTCACGCTGAGCGATCCGCTCGAGGCCGGCACCCTGGCTCTCACCGATCTCGGGCGCGAGCCAGCTCTCGGGTGCGGTCCAGGTCGACCAGGGCCGGTGGGAGCTCTCGGGCGCGTCCCTGGCGACCCTCTCCGGGTCCGCGTCGGAGCTCGACGTCACCCTGAGCGGCGCCAGTCTGCTGACGGCGCCCGACCTCTCGATCGAGGACCTCGAGATCGACGCGTCCGGTGCATCGACGGCCGAGGTCACCGTGACCGGGGCCCTCTCCGCCGGGGCGTCGGGGGCATCGAGCATCCGGTACGGGGGCTCGCCCACGGTGACGCGTTCCGAGAGCAGCGGCGCGTCGAGCATCGAGGCGCGCGGGTGAGCGAGGGCAGCTTCAGAGCCGACGTTCTGCGCCCTGCAAGGGCAGGATCTCGACGTACCCATCCGTCCCATGCACGCGGATCCGCTGCCCGTCCAGGATCAGCCGCGTGGCGTCTTCTACCCCGACGACGGCCGGCAAGCCGTACTCCCGCGCGATCACCGCGCCGTGGGTCATCATGCCGCCCACTTCGGTCACCAGGCCCTTGATCGCGACGAACAGAGGCGTCCAGCTGGGGTCCGTGTAGGCGGTGACCAGGATGTCGCCCGCCTCGACATCGGCGTCCGCCATGTCGAGGATGACGCGGGCCCGCCCCTCGATGGTCCCGGCGGAAACCGCCAGACCGACGAGCGCGCCGGCCGGCAGATCGTCGCGTCGGTACGCGCCGGTGATGCCCTCGCCATCCGACGTGAGCACCCGGGGTGGCGTGAGCGCTCGATACGATCGGAACGCGTCCTTGCGCTGGCGGATGAGCTGGTCATCCACGTGGTTGGTGCGCACGACGTCGTGGAGCTCCTGGAAGGTGAGGTAGAAGATGTCTTCCTTCTCACCGAGCACGTGGGCCCGCACGAGGCGCTCGGCTTCTTCCAGCAAGGCCTGTTTGTAGACGAAGTAGCGGCTGACCATGCCGTACTTGGGATACTCGCGGTACCCGATGAAGGTCCGGACCCGGTCGATCATGCGCTTGGTCTCCTCGGCCTTCCGCTCCCCGTCGGGCAAGGCCCGCAAGCGCTCCAGGAGTTCCTGTTCCTTGTTCCAGGCCTCCTGCCGCCCTTGCTCGAAGCGCCGCTCGCTGGCCCCCGGCTCGAAGTTCCTGACGTTGCCGAGGATCAGGGGCAGGAGCGAGGAGGGGCGCTCGCGGAAGCGCGGCCTCGTGATGTCGATCTCGCCCACGCAGCGCATCCCGTACGTGTCGAGCCAGGCGAGGATGGCGTCGCGCGCTTCTTGCCCGCCCGCGAGCCCGGTCATCTCGTCCAGGAAGCCCTCGCCCTCGACGTGCTGCAGGAAGGCCACCACGTCCGGATGCGGGCGGATCGACGTCCGCGACGTCCAGGAGCGCGAGCCCCATCTCCGACGTGACGTTGTCGGGGACGGATCGCGTGAGCGTGTCGGCCGCGTTCTTCTCGCCCAGCCACGCCTGCAGCTGCTCGTTGAGCCACCAGGTGGCCTCGATCGCCGCCATGAACACCTGATGGCTCTGCGGATCGAACAGGATCTGCCTCAGCTCCTGGATGTCGGTCAGGATGAAGTCGAGCAGCGCCGATCCGGACTTCGTGCGGATGTCGCGCTTCACGGCCGCGATGGAAGCCTGGTTGCGCCCGATCAGCTCGGCGACGATGGCCGGATCGGTCTCGATCGGGGCGGGCGCGCCGCCAGGGGGCGTCCAGGCGGGACCCTCATCCGGGTGCGACCGGATGAAGCCGTCGCGTTCGAGGATGGCCTGCATCGCGTCCCTGATCAGCGGATCGGACTTCCCCATGAGCTCGAGGAGGTTGGCGCGGCTCGAGGGCGAGGCCAGGTATCTGCGTGACGTCGACGAACAGCCGTCCGCCGGCCTCGGCCATCGGCCGCGGGGTCGTCATCTGCCAGAAGGCGAGCCCCAGGGGCTTCATGGCGTCGGTCATCATCTGCTGATGACCGACGGAGACGTAGACGTGGTTCTCTCGGTCGTCGGCCGCGGGGATGGGGAACAGCGTGGTGATCGGCCGGCTCTGGACGATCTGGAAGCCATCGTCGACCAGACACCACTCGATGTCCTGGGGGCGGCCGAAGTGCGCTTCGATCCGCCGTCCCAGCTGCGCGAGCCGCACGACCTGCGCATCCGTCAGCGCCGGCTGCTCCTGGCGCGCCGGCTCGATCGCCTGTTGCTGCGTCCCGCCAGCCGGCGAGGCGTAGATGGCGAGCTGCTTGGTGGCGATCGCCTTGGCGACGACCTCGCCGTCCCGCACCTTGTAGGCGTCCGCGTTCACCAGGCCTGAGACCAGGGCCTCACCGAGGCCGAAGCTGGCCTCCACGGAGGCGACCTTCCGGTTGGACGTGACGGGGTCGGCCGTGAAGAGGACGCCGGACGCAGACGGGAAGACCATCTGCTGCACGATCACGGCCATGTGGACCTTGCGATGGTCGAAGCCGTTCCGCAGGCGGTAGGTCACGGCCCGCTCGGTGAACAGCGATGCCCAGCACCGGCTGACGTGCTGGAGGATCGCCGCCGGCCCCACGACGTTCAGGTACGTGTCCTGCTGACCTGCGAAGGAGGCCGTCGGCAGGTCCTCTGCCGTCGCGCTCGATCGGACGGCATAGGCGGCTCGCTCGCCGAGCCGGGCGAGCGCTCGGGTGATCGCCGCCGCCAGATCGTCAGGGATGGCGATCCCTTCGAGGGTCCGGCGGATCTCCGCGCTGAGCGTGCGGATCGCCTCCCGGTCGTCCGGGTTCAGGCGCGACAGCCGATCGAGCCGTTCGTCGATCGACGGCGCTTCCGCCATGATCCGCCGGAAGGCGTCCGTCGTCACGCAGAAGCCCGGCCGGCACGCGGATGCCTTCGATCCGCGAAAGCTCCCCGAGGTGCGCGCCCTTGCCGCCAACGACCGCGACCTGCGTCTGGTCGATCTCCTGGAAACCCAGCACGTAGCTGCCCATCCGCTCCTTCTCCTTCAGCCCTCTCGAGCCGCAGGACCCGTCGGAGACACGCCCTCGGCGCCGAGTCGGGCGGCGACGCCGCCGGCGACGATCGCGGCGTCCTCACCCACGCCGTACAGCAGCGACGACTTCCGCTTCCGGAGGAAGTGAGACGCCCACGAACCACAGCCCCGGCGAAGCGGTGCTCTGGCCGTCGACGTGCCGCGGAACCCGAGATCGTCCACGACGCCCGGAACCTCGATCCAGCCGTAGTCGGGGCGGAAGCCGCCGGCGAACACCACCGCGCCGAACCCGGTGAGGTCGAGCTCCTCGGGTGCCCGCCCGTCGAACGGCTCGGGGTCGGGGAGGTCCGGCATGGGGAGCGCGCGGCGGACCACGAGCCCTCGGACGAGATCCATCACCTCGCGGTAGCGCTCGTCCCCCCACGCCTGGCTCTCCGCGAGGTCGGGTGCGAAGCGCGCGACGCGGCCGCGCGCGCCGACGAACCGTCCGAGGAGCGTGACCCCCTGCGCTCGGAGCGTCCGGAGGTTCAGCGTGTGGCCACCGTCGCGTCCGGTGCCGAGGAGATTGGCGTTCGAGCCGTCGCCGCGGGAACGGGCAGGTCACCCACGCGTTCGATCCATGAAGCCGGTCTCGATCACCCACCACACCACGTCGTGGGGACCGATGCGGCGGGGGATCCACGGCGCGCGTCCACACGCGAGGTAGACGTCGCGCCCGGCCCCGTTCGAGCTCCTCCGCGATCTGGCAGCCCGACTGCCCCGACCCGATGATCGAGTACGGCCCCGGGGGGGAGCGCCTCCGGGTTCGTGTAGCCACGTGTGCCAACCGCGGCAGATCCGGGCAGCTCGGACGCCTCCGAGGGACGGTACGGCCGTTGGTAAGCCCCGGTCGCGACGACGACCGAGCGCGCCGTGATGTCGCCGCTCGACGTGCGGAGGCGGAAGCCACCGTCGCTCGTTCCGAGTCCGTCGACCTCGATGCCACCTCGGACGGGTGCATCGAACGATGCCGCGTACCGCTCGAGGAACGCCGAGATCTCGTCGCGAGGCAGGTAGCCGTCGGGGTCGTCGCCGTCGTAGACGCCACCGGGCAGCTGGACGGTCCAGTTCGGCGTCACCAGACAGAAGCTGTCCCAGTGGCCGCGCCACGTCTGTCCGAATCGAGCCGCGATCGAGCACCATGTGCTCGACACCCGCTCTCGTGAGCTCGTGGCTGGTGGCGAGGCCGGCCTGTCCCGCTCCGATGACGACGACGTCGATCCGCTCGGTCATCACGCCGATGCTAGCCGCCGCCCACGGATGTGCCGGGGATACTGCGGCCATGGGTCCGCTCCGGGTCAGCCGCTCGATCGTCGTGCCCGAGCGGGAGCTCCGGTGGCGGTTCAGCCGGTCGTCGGGTCCGGGCGGGCAGTCGGTGAACACCGCCGACTCGCGCGTGGAGCTCAGCCTCGATCTCACCACCACGACCGCGCTCGGACCCGTCCAACGCGCTCGCGCCCTGGAGCGGTTGGCCGGGAGGCTCGTCGACGGCGTGCTCACCGTGTCCTCCCAGGAGGAGCGGTCGCAGCTCCGCAACCGCGAGGCGGCGCGGGAGCGGATGGCCGAGATCCTGCGCACGGCCACGGCCCCGCCCCCCAGGAAGCGGAAGCCGACGACGCCGAGCCGCGCAGCGGTGGAGCGGCGGATCGCCGAGAAGAAGCGACGAGGCCGCACGAAGAAGCTCCGCCGCGCCGACGAGGACTAGCGCACGGGCGTCAGCCCGGGAATCGGCGGCGCAGGAATCGCCTTCCGGTCGCGGCGGCCCGGCGCATGCCATCCACCGTCGCCCGCGATGAGGTGTTCCGCCTCTTCCGGGCCCCAGGAGCCCTGGGGATACAGGTGGAGCGGCGTGGCGTCGTCGAGCACGGGATCGACGATGCGCCAGGACGCCTCGACGATGTCCTGGCGGGAGAAGAGCTCCGCGTCGCCGTTCATCGCGTCGATGAGGAGTCGCTCGTACGGGCTCACGTTCACGCCGGGCTCGCGGTGGGCGATCAGCTCGACGTCCTCGCCCACGAGCCGGTCGCCCGGGACCTTGGTCCGCGCCCCGAGCGAGATGCTCACGTCGGGCCCCAGTCCGAACACCACGTGGTTCGGGTCGATGAACGTCGCCCTCGCCGAGCACGTCGATCGGTGGGCGCTTGAGCTCCACGAGGACCTCGGTGGCGGTCACCGCCAGCCGCTTGCCGGCTCGGACATAGAAGGGGACGCCGGCCCACCGCCAGGTCTCCACGTGGAAGCGCGCCGCCACGTACGTCTCCACGCGGGAGGCCGGGTCGACGCCGTCGAGCTCGCGATAGCCCTCGAACTGTCCGCGGACGACCTCGGCGGGGTCGAGCGGGCGGATCGCCTCCAGCAGCCGGACGCGCTCGTTCAGCAGCACCTCGCGGTCGAGCGCGCTGGGCGGGCTCATCGCCACGATCGCCAGCACCTGCAGCAGATGGTTCTGGAGGACGTCGCGGGTCGCGCCGACCTGCTCGTAGAAGCGACCCCGCTTGCGCAGCCCGAACCGCTCCGCCATCGTGGTCTGCACGCTGTGCACGTGCTCCCGGTTCCAGATGGGCTCCAGGAAGCTGTTCGAGAACCGGAAGTACGCGAGGTTCATGACCGGCTCCTTGCCGAGGAAGTGATCGATCGAAGTCGGCGTCCTCGGAAGACGATCGGATCACCCGGTTCAGCTCCTGGGCCGAGGCGAGGTCACGGCCGAACGGCTTCTCGACCACGATCCGTGCGTGTCCGGGCGCAGCTCGCGCGCGCGAGGTTCTGCACGACCGTCTCGAGGAGGCTCGGCGGGATTCGCGAGGTAGTGGAGGGGACGCTCCGCGTCGCCGAGGGCCTCCCGGAGCCGGTCGAACGTGACCGGGTCGGTGTAGTCACCGTCGACGTAGCGGAGGAAGCCGACGAGCCGGTCGAACGCCTCCCGGTCCACGCCGCCGTGATCGTCGAGGCTCGCGCGCATCCGCTCGATCAATCGGTCGCGGCCCCACCCGGAGCGCGCGACGCCGACCACGGGGACGGCGAGGTCGCCGCGCTGCACCATGGACTGCAGCGCCGGGACGATCTTCTGGTAGGCGAGGTCGCCCGGTGATCCCGAAGAGCACCAACGCGTCCGAGCGCTCGTCGGTCACACCGCCTCCGTCCCCGGGCACCTGCGTGGGTCCTCCGCCATCCCGGGCCGTCCCCGGGCGGTCGGGACACCGTAACAGCGGGTCGCGCGAGCAGGCCGCGCGCGGCCGGCAGGCCTCCTCAGAAGTCCCGGCGGCCCTCGAAGTGGGCGGCCGCTTCGGGGCGCGTGAGCTGGTACAACGCGAGCCGGTGACCCTCCGGCGTGCGGAAGGAACAGCAGGGCCCGTGCGGGATCTCGAACGTGCCCTCCCGCTCCCACCCTCGATCCTCCAGCGCGGTGAGCGTGGCCCGTAGGTCGCCGACCCGGTACACCAGGATGGGTCGCTCGCCCTCGACGTGGTCGGTGAGCAGGAGGAGCGGGCCGTCACCGGCGAGCGCGATGGCCGCCACCCTGGTCCCCATCGCCTCGATCGCGAAGATGACGCGGCCACCGAGGACGGTGCTGAAGTACGCGAGGTCTGCCGCGACGTCGCGGCTGGGCGTGTAGAGGAAGTCCAGTCCTTCGAAGGGGAGATCGTCGGCCACGGCGACGCGAGTCTAGGGGCACGTCGCCCCGTGACATCCTCTGGCGCCCGACCCGGTGGACACCCTAGATTGACCACCCGGCGCGCTTCGCCGCCTGGAACGAGGGGGGACCATGTCGACACCCGACGCCGTACCGTCCACCGAGCAGCACGTCGCCGGTTCCGTCGGCGACGATCTCGGACCGCTCCCTGCGGTCGTGCGACCGTTGGTCGATGCGGTCGCCCGCATCCGTGCGACCGTGCATGCCAAGCTCCTGGCGGGTTTCCTGATCATCGCTGTGCTCTTGCTCTCCATGGGGGTGCTGAGCATCGTGGTGCTCGGCCGGATCAACGATCAAGGTGGACACGCTCACATCGCTGAGCGATCAGACGCACCAGGCACAGCGGATGATCTACAGCGTGACCGCGCAGAGCCACTACCGCGCGATGGCGCTGCTGACGGATGACCCGTCGTGGACGGACAAGATCTACGCGGCCAAGGAACGGTTCGCGAGCGATCTCGCGAGCATCCGCACGTACGCCGTGACACCGGACCCGGATCTCTTCGACCACCTCGCCGCCGCCAACGAGGAGTACGCGGTCTCGAGCCAGCAGGTGACGACCCTGTACGAGGCGCGCGCCATGGACGCCGCCCTGGAGTTGCATATCGCGCAGGAGCACGCCATCTCGCACGAGCTGGAGGACTCGCTGAACGTCCTGATCGCCGATTCCCAGCGGCTCGTGGAGCAGGAGACCGCATCGTTCGCCACGCACCGGAAGTTCCTCACGATCGCGGTCGCATCCTTCTCGGGCGCAAGCTTGGTGGTCGCACTGATCCTCGGGGCGGTGCTGTCGTGGTCGCTGATCCGGCCGGTCCGGCGGGTCGACGGGGCGCTCGAGAGGATCGCGGGCGGCGACTTCGGAACCCGCGTCGACGTCCCCAACCGGGACGAGTTCGGGAACCTGACGAAGAACCTCAATCGCACCACGGAGCAGCTCTCCAGCCTGTACCAGAACCTCCATACCCTGAACGCTCAGCTCCAGGAGACGGTGGAGGCGAAGGTGCAGGAGCTCGAGCGGGTCTCACGCCTGAAGCGTTACCTCTCGCCGAGCGTGGCCGAGTCGATCGTGAGCGGCGAACGCGACGTGACGCTCGCCCCCCGCCGGAAGTTCCTCACGACGTTCTTCTCGGACATCCGCGGGTTCACGGCCATCTCGGAACGGATGGAGCCTGAGGAGCTGGTCGAAGAGTTGAACCACTACGTGACGGAGATGACCGAGATCGTGTTCGAACATGGGGGAACGCTCGACAAGGTCGTGGGCGACGCGATCATGGTGTTCTTCGGCGACCCGATCCCCCAGCCGGATCGACGCGGCGCGCGCGGTCCGGATGGCGTTCGCGATGCGCGAGCGGATGGCTGAGCTCGAGGAGGAGCTGGATCGCTCGGTACCGCGAGCCGCTGCGGATCGGGTTCGGATCTCGACCGGATGGGTCACCGTCGGGGACATCGGCTCACCGACGCGGATCGACTACACGGTGCTCGGCAACGAGGTGAACCTCGCGTCGCGCCTGGCCGACGCGGCGGAGGCGGGCCAGGATCCTCGTGACCGAACGGACGTTGACGGAGGTGGCCGATATCGTCGTGGGAACCTCGGTCGATCTCCACGACCTGCAGGGCGTGAGCCGAGAGATCAGGATCTACGAGGTATCGCCGAAGTCCGACTGACAGGAGGCTGCGGTGCTGGCGAGCGACACGTTCATGGCGCTGTTCCGGATCGTGCACATCCTCGCGGGGGTGGCGTGGGTGGGATCGGTCTTCTTCACCGTCGTCTTCCTCCAGCCGAGTGCCGCGGCGATCGCGCCCGCCGGTGCGCCGCTGATGGGCGAGCTCTTGGGCAAGCGGCACCTGGTCGATCGGTTCATCCTGCTCGCGTCGATCACGGTCGTGGCCGGGCTCGTCCTGTACTGGAGCGACTGGCAGGACTACGGGAGCTTCGGCGACTGGATCGGCTCCTCGTTCGGGGCCACGCTGACCGTGGGAGCGCTCGCAGCGTTGGTGGCACTCGCGTTCGGCGTCTTCGGCACGCGGCCGAACGTGCAGCGGCTGCTGGCGCTCGGACAGCAGGTCGCGGCGTCGGGAGCGCCTCCGACGCCGGAGGTCGGTGCCGAGATGGCCACGATCCAGGGACGGATGAAGAACTTCGCGCGCGTGAGCCTGGCGTTCCTCGTGCTGTCCGTGCTCGCGATGGCGAGCGCGCGGTACCTGTAGCTCGCCCGACTAGCCCAGAAGGGGCAGGCCCATCTGCTTGCGGTAGCGCTCGTTGAAGTCGTACAGGAACCGGTCCTGTCGCGGGTAGATCCCGGTGGTGAACGCGCGCGAGCCAACACCCGTCTGCGCGCGCTGGCAGACCTCCCAGTCCTGCTTGGAGATCGAGTCCCAGAGCTCGACCACCGGCTCGGGCTTGAAGACGGCCGGGTCCGCGATCGTCTCGGGCCGGAAGAGGAACTCCGAGACCACGGTCGTGTGGTTCGGACCCTTCGGGTAGCCGAGGTAGTACATGACGCAGTCCGGGTGGAGGTTCAGCATCAGGTTCGGGAACTGGTACGCCCCGTAGTACATGACGTAGTCCTCGGGCTGGAGGTCGGGGAACTTCGGCAGCTCCGACTCGCCGGTGACCGAGAAGCTCGTGGCACCCTCGCGCATCCAGTTGCCGTCGTCGCGCGTCTCCTCGTCCCAGACCTCGCCGAAGCGGAAGAGCGGGACCACCTGGACGAGCTCCGGGTGGACCTGCGGGCAGTGCAGGCACTCGTTGTAGTTCTCGACCACGATCTTCCAGTTCGCCTCGACCTCGTACACGAGACGCACGCCGACCCGGAGCTCGCCGAGTTTGAAGCGCTCGAACATCAGGAGGCTCTCGGCGCCCTCACCCATCTGCTCGAGGAGCGGCTGTGGCTCACCGCGGGTCAGGTTCACGAAGATGAACCCGGAGTGGGTCTCGACGTGGAACCCGTGCAGCGGATGCTGCGACCGGTCGAACCGCTCGTCCTCCTTCACGTTGGGCGTGCCGACGAGCTTGCCGTTCAGGTCGTAGGCCCACGCGTGGTACGGACACACGAACGCCTTGCGGATGTGCCCGGCCGCCGGCTCGTCGTCCAGGAACTTCGTGCCGCGGTGGCTGCAGACGTTGTAGAAGCCGTGCAGCTCGCCTTCGGCGTTGCGGGCGATGAAGACGGACTCACCCGTCAGGTCGCGGACGATGTAGTCGCCCGGGTTCGGGAGCTCTTCTTCGCGGCCGATGCACACCCAGTCGCCCCACCAGATGCGCTCGCGCTCCTCGTCGAACACGGAGGGGCTCGTGTACTGAGCGCCGGACAGGGTGGGACGGGGACGCCATTCCTTCTCGTCGTAACGGATCGCGGTCTCGCTGACCATGGTGGGTTCTCCTCGATCGGGCTCGGGGTGGAGGATAGCGAGGAGGCGCGGGTGGCCGGTAGCGCGCGTGCCGCAGTCACCCCGCGTTCCGCACGAGCCAGTTCCGCGATCGGCTCGCGACGTGGCAACATGCCGGGGTCGGAAGGGACCCATCGTGACGGACAGCGCAACGCTCGAGCGTGCCCGCGAGGCGGTTGAGGAACACGCCTGGCAGGAGGCCTACGAGGGGTACGAGGAGGCCGCAGGCGGTGGTGGCCTGACGGGCCATGACTTCGAGCGGTTCGCGGAAGCCGGCTGGTGGACCGCCCATCCCCAGGAGAGCCTCGATGCCATGGAGGCGGCCTATGCGGCACACGTGAGCGAGGGCAACCCCCAACGAGCCGCGTACGTCGCCCTCCACGTCGCCGATGCGTACTTCGATCGACTGCAGCCGGGCCTCTCGAACGGGTGGCGTCAGCGGGCCGTCCGGCTGCTCGACGGCCTGCCGGAGAGCGTGGAGCACGGGTACCTCGAGCTCGCCCTCCTGCGGAGCGGCGAGGGGAACGGCTCCTCCGAGGATGCGCTGCGACGGGCCTCCTCGGTCCTCGACATCGCCACCCGCTTCGGGGACCGCGATCTCCAGGCCTTCGCGCTGATGATGCAGGGGAGGGTGTTCATCGCGCAGGCGAACGTGGAGGAGGGGCTCGCCCTGATCGACGAGGCGACGGTGGCTGCGGTCGGCGGCGACCTCTCGCCGATCACGACCGGCATCGTCTACTGCATCACGATCGACGTGTGCCGGGACCTCGCCGAGTACTCGCGGGCGAGCGACTGGACGGAGGCTGCCACGCGGTGGTGCGAGCGGCAGTCCGTCCCGGGGTTCCCGTGGATCTGCCGGGTCCATCGGGCGGAGATCATGCGCCTGCGCGGCGCGTTCTCGGACGCCGAGGGCGAGGCACGCCGTTCCACCGAGGAGCTCATGGCCTTCGGCATGCTGCCGTCCGCCGGTGCGGGCTTCCACGAGATCGGCGAGGTCCGGCTGCGGATCGGGGACCTCGACGCCGCCGAGGAGGCGTTCGGACAGGCGCACCAGCTCGGCCACGAGCCGCAACCCGGGATGGCGATGCTGCTCCTGGCTCGGAAGCGGACCGATGCGGCTCGCGCTTCGGTCGCCGCCGTGCTCGCCGACGAGGCCATGCCGCTCACCCGGGCGCGCTTGCTCCCGGCGCGGGTCGAGATCTCGCTCGCCGCGCACGACGTCGCGGACGCCCGTGAGGCCGCGGAGGAGCTGGTCTCCATCGCGTCGCGGTACGAGGCCCCCGCCCTGCATGCGAGCGCCCATCAGGCGCTCGGGGCGGTCCTCACGCACGAGGAGGATGTGCAGGGCGCGATCACCGAGCTGCGGAGGGCCGTGCGCCACTGGACCGACGGCGACCTGCCGTTCGAGACGGCCCAGGCGCGCCGCTGGCTGGCCATCGCCTACCGGGCCGACGGTGACGCATCGTCCTCGACCCTGGAGCTCCGCGCGGCGAGGTCTGCCTTCGAGCGCCTCGGTGCCCGGCTGGAGATCGAGCGATGCGACGAGATGCTCCGGGCGTGGGACGCGGGCGGCGCGGGGCGGCGCGTCGCGCGGACCTTCCTGTTCACGGACGTGGTCGGGTCGACGAACCTCCTCGAGACGATGGGGGACGCCGCGTGGGAAGACGTCATGCGGTGGCACAACGACACGCTCCGGTCGTTGGTCGAGTCGCACGGCGGGGAGGTCGTGCACTCCACGGGCGACGGCTTCTTCACGACGTTCACGGACGCGACCAGCGCGTCGACCTGTGCCGTGGCGATCCAGCGGCGCCTCGCCGAGCATCGCCGCGAGCACGGCTTCGCGCCGCCGGTCCGGATCGGTCTGCATGCCGGGGAGGCCAGCGTCGTGGCGGACGACTACGCCGGGATCGGTGTCCACGAAGCCGCGAGGGTGGGCGCGCTCGCCGACGGTGGGGAGATCGTCATCACCTGCGAGACGCTCGAGACCGAGCCGATCCCGTTCCCCGTCTCGAACGAGCGGACGGTGTCGCTGAAGGGCCTCGCCCAACCGGTGCGGGTCGTGAGCATCGAGTGGCGCGGCGGGGGTCGCTAGGCGGCTGACGGCCCCCCGTCGGTCGCCGATTCCGCCAGGCGACCGCACAGCACCCGGATCACCCCCAGCGCCGTGCCGGGTCGCTCCCGGAGGATCGACTCGAAGCCGCGCCGCTCGATCGTGAGGACCCGGACCGGTCCCCGAGCGACGAGGCTCGCCATCCGCGGCTGGCTCGTGAGCACCGCCATCTCACCCACGACGTCCCCCGGGGACCGGATCGCCACGTCCCGGTCGCCGCCGTCGCCCCCGACCACCACGGCGACCTCCCCGCTGACGATGATGTGCATCACGTCGCCGGGCTCGCCTTGCTGCGCGAGGGGCTCGCCGTCGGCGAAGGTGTGCTCCTCCGCGATGCGGGCGACCGGTTGGAGGTCGGCCGGCGGCAGCTCGGCGAACAGCGGGACCTTCCGGAGGAACAACACACGTTCCATGAGCGGGATCGCGTCCAGCGTCTTCGTCATCGATGCTCCTCCGTTCGGGGCGGTCGCGAGGTCGGCGCACGCCCGGATCCAGTCGTCGGGGTCGTTCCTGAGGTTCTCGAGGTGAGGGTCGGGGTCGGTCCGGCTGTCGGGTGCTTCCCACATCGAGAGCAGCGGCGCCACGACGGCTCGTTCGCCGACGCTCTCGATCACCTCGAGCGCGTTCGCGCGCTGCAGGGGGTCGGTCACCGAGACGTTCTCCAGGGCGACGGCCATCGCACCACGGTCGCCGAGGAGCGCCGCCGCGCGGAGGCCGGCGAGCGCGTCGAGCTGCGACCGGTAAAGGAGCGAGTCCTTGAGCAGGCCGAGTCGCTCGTCGCCGGTATCGTCGATGTCCGACGCCGTGCGGTAGCGCTCGACGGCCTCGCCGACCCGGTCGACGGCGAACCGGCGGACGTCGTCTCGCTCGCGACCTTCCACCGGGAGCAGCTCGAGGGCCCCGAGCGCTCCGTCGGTGCGGCCGCCCGTGGAGAGCACCCCGACCACCGATGCCACGGCCGGGGCGCCGACAGCTCCCAGGGTCGCGGCGGCCGCCGCGCGGACGCCGTCGATGGGATCGTCGAGGCCTCGGAGCGCGACATCCATCGCGTCGGCATCGTCGAGGCCGCGCATCGCCCGGAGGGCCGCGGCGCGGACATCGGGGTCCGGAGCGCCCGCGAGCTCGGCGACCTCGGCGCGCGCCTCCGGGTCGACGCCGCCGGCGGCGAGGAGTCCGGCCGCCTCCGCCCGGACGAGCGGATCGGGGTCGTGCAGCGAGGAGCGAGCTGCGTCGCGCACGCTCGGGTCGGCAGGGCCGAGCGCCCGCGCCGCGCCCAGGGCGGCTGCGCGGACGGTGGCGTCGGGGTCGCGGGAACGAGCGAGCACGTCGGGGAGGGCCGCGGTCGAGGGGGTGCGGGCGAGCGCGCGGAGCGCGCTCGCCCGCACCTCGGGGTCCTCGTCCGCGAGTGCCGCGCGGAGCGCGGCACTCGCACCGTCACCGACCAGGTCGCCCAAGCTGTCGGCGCACACCGTGCGCACGCGCGGATCCTGGAATCGGCCATCCCGGCCACCGCGACGTCGAGCGCCGAGGCGTCCAGCCGCGCGAGACCGAACGGATCGTTCCGTCCGGTCGTGTCGAAGATGCGCGGTCGGCCCTCGCGGAGCGCCTGGACGAGCTCGCTGACGTACGCGCGGCGCACGCGCGCCATCGCCACGACCGTGAGGACCGCGACGACGAACCCCACGCCGAACAGGAACGACGGCGACAGGGCCCGCTCGCCCACGAGCGCCACGAGCCCCGCCACGATCGTGCCCACCTGGGTCGGGCCGCCGTAGATGAACGCACGGGCCTGGTCCCGTCGCTCGACCGGCACGACGTTCGTGACCGATTCCCACGCGCTGGACGCGCCTCCTTGGATCCACGCCACCTGCACGAAGCGGAAGACGAGGAGGAGGGCGAACGTCGGGGTGATCGCGAGCACCCCGAAGGCCGCCACGTACACGACCGGGAGGACGAGCATCAGCCTCGGCACTCCGAACCGCGCGAACAAGCGGTTGGTCACGGCGATCGAGAGCAGGAAGGCGACCGCGGTCGCGAGGGCATAGAAGATCCCGAAGAAGCCGGCCAGGGCATCGGCGTCGGGGTAGCGCCCCACGGCGGCGCGGGAGAACGGGAGGTACAGGGAGAAGTACAGCAGCGAGAACAGGACGGCGCCGACCGACATCCACCGGAGCAGCGCGGACCGGCGGACGTATCGGAACCCTTCGCGGAGCTGCTCGATCGGATCGTCCTCGCGATCGCCGCGGCGTCCGATGCGGACCGCCTCCGCGCCGGCCACGAGCTTGCGTCCGAACCACGCGGCCGCGAGGAGGGTCGCGACCCAGACCCAGAGGAGGTTGGCCGTCCCGAGGGAACCGGCGAGCGGTCGCGTGACCAGTCCACCGACCACCTGCCCGAGGACGCCGGCGGCGCCGATCAGCGGGAAGAAGCGCTTCGCTTGCCGTGTGTCCGCCACGATCCCCGCGAGTCCCCACACGGCGAGACCCAGGACGAAGAACGAAGCACCCTGCAGCAGCCAGAGCACGGGGTAGATCCACGAGACATCCGTGGCGAGGATGAGCCGGCCGATCGACGCGAGCAGCGCGGTCGCGAGCGGGAGCAGGAGACACGCTCGTCCCCGGCCGACGCGCGTCACGAGGACGCCGATCCCGACCATGACCGCCACCATGGTTCCGCCGAGCGCGAGGTAGAGGACCGGCAGCTGCTCCACGCCGCCGCGCGCGAAGAAGAGCCCCTCGATGCCGCTCTGCGCGATCATCAGCCCGGCGGAGGTGCAGAAGGCGACGATGACGGCGAGGCCCGCCGGACGGCCTTCGCCCGGTCTGAGGGCGAACACGCGGCGCAGGCGTTCCACGGCTGCCCTCAGTCTCGGAGGAGCGTCGAAGGGAGGCGTTGACGCCGGGCGGTCGCAGCGGCGGCCCACGCACCGGGGCCGGGGGCGGTGGCCAGGAGATCCGGGACGGTCCGCACCGTGAAGTCGGTCGGGGAGATCCGGCGCAGCTCGTCAACGGTGACGGGGAACGACACGGGGGCATCGGTCCGCATGCGAGGTGAGTACGGCGCCACGATCGTGGCGCCGGCGCCGTTGCGCGAGGGATCGAGCATCACGCGACCGCCGCGCTTGGCCTTCCGGAACTCGTCCGTGACGAGGTCGGGGCGGCGACCAGCGACGATCTCGGTGAGTCGTGCAGCGGCAGCTCGGTGCTGCTCGGGCGTCACGCTCCGCACGATGGGGACCACGAGGTGCAGGCCCTTGCCGCCGGTCGTCTTGACGAGGGTGTGGAGACCGAGGTCGTCGAGGACCTCGAGGACGAGGAGCGCGACCTCGACCGCGGCGTCGAACGCGTCACCGGGTGGATCCAGGTCGACGACGAGCAGGTCGGGTCGCTCGAGCTGGTCCCTGCGGACGGGCGCGGCGTGGAACTCCAGCGCCGCCTGGTTCCCGAGCCACGCGAGCGTCGCCGCGTCGTTGCACACCGTGTAGGCGACGTCGCGTTTCGCGCTCGGCGCGGGGATCGTGACGCGGCGGATCCAGCCCGGCGCGTACGAGGGCGTGTCCTTCTGGAAGTAGCGCTGCCCGTCGACGCCGTCGGGGGCCCGGACCAGCGTGAGCGGGCGGTCGTGGACCCACGGGAGCATGCGGTCGGCGACGGCGCCCAGGTAGTCGACGTACCCGCGCTTCGTGATGCCGGGCTCCGGCCAGAGCAGCTTGTCGGGGCGGGAGACCTCGACCTGTCGGGGCGCCATCGATCGTTCCCTACCCGCTCCGCTCGCGGATGACCTGCTCCGGCCGTTTGTCGTCCCGGAGCCCCAGGTAGCGGGGATGGCGGAGCTTCCCGTCGGGGGTCCATTCGCTGAATCCGACCTCGGCGACGAGCTCGGGCCGAGCCCAGTGCACGCCCTTCTTGATCAGGCCCTTCGTGTCGGTGACCGGCGGGTCGGGTCGTTCGAGCGGGGCGAGACGCTGCGTCAGCCGGGCGAGCTCGCGCTCATCGAAGCCGGTGCCGACCTTGCCGCCGAACCGCAGCTCGCCGTCGTCGTGATAAGCGACGAGCAGCGCACCGAGGCCGGATCGAGCACCCCTGGGGTCGGTCCACCCGATGATGATGAACTCCTGCTCGTTCACGCATTTGAACTTCAGCCAGTCCTTCGAGCGCCCGTGCGTGTAGGGCGCCGCCGCCCGCTTCGCGAGGAGGCCTTCCCACCCTTTCTCGCACGCGGCGCGGAAGGCGACCTCGCCGTCCTCGTCGAGGTGCTCGGAGAAGCGGATCGGGTCGTCGAAGGCGATCGCGCGGCGCAGGACCGTCTTCCTCGCGAGGAGCGGGAGGGCGGACAGGTCGTAGCCGTCGAACCAGATGAGATCGAAGAGGTAGAAGGACACGGGGACGGCGGCGACCTGCGCGGGGTTGGGCCGCGCGTTCTGCATCCGGGCCTGGAGCCGCGAGAACGACGTGACGTCGCCGTCGAAGGCCACGATCTCGCCGTCGGCGATCAGGGGTGCGGTGTCCTGGGCGAGGATCGCGTCGCGGAGGTCGGGGTAGTGCGAGGTGCGGTCCTTCTCGTTCCTCGTGAGGAGCCGCACCGCCGATCCCTTCCGCCACAGGAGCGAGCGCTGGCCATCGAGCTTGGCCTCGAAGACCCACGCCGGGTCGGAGAAGGCGCTCTTCGCCAGGGTGGCCAGCATCGGTGGTGTGAAAGCCGGCATCGCGCGCCGCCGCAGCAGGCGCCGGTCGGGCTCGTCGAGGTCGTCGAGGAGGGGATGCATGCGGTGGCGAACGGCATCGTACGCCGTGGCTACGATGGGCGCGTGCAGGTCGCCGAGGGCATCCACCGGCTCACGCAGGGCGTCGTCAACTTCTACCTGGTCGAGGACGGCGGGAAGCTGACGGTCGTGGACGCCGGAGCGCCCGGGGACTGGGACGAGCTCCTGCGGGCCGTGGGCTCGATCGGCCGCACGCTCGACGATGTGGAGGCGGTGCTGCTCACCCACGCGCACAGCGATCACACCGGGTTCGCGGAGCGTGCGCGGACCGAAGCCGCCGCGCGGGTCTGGATCCACGGCGAGGATGCCGAGATGGCGAAGACCGGGAAGGGCGGGAAGAACGAGTCCGGCGTCGGCCGGTACCTGCTGCGACCCGAGGCGTACCGGACGCTGTTCGGCTTGATGCGTCGCAAGGGGCTGAAGATCGTGCCGATCCTCGAGGTGTCGACGTTCGGTGATGGCGAGACGGTGGACGTGCCGGGCCAGCCGCGGGTCGTCCACGTGCCCGGGCACACCGCGGGATGTTGCGCGATCTTCCTCGAGGAGCGGCGGCTCGTGATGACGGGCGACGCGTTCACGACCCGCAACCCGCTCACGGGCCGGGTCGGGCCGCAGATCGCCCCCGACGGTCTGAACCGCGACTCGGCCCAGGCGCTCCGGTCGCTCGATGCGTTGGGGTCGCTCGATGCCGACCTGCTCCTGCCCGGTCACGGCGAGCCGTGGACCGCCGGCGCGGCCGAAGCGGTCCGGCTGGCACGGGCCGCGGGTCGATCCTGATCGGCAGGGTTGCTCGCGGCGACACCCGCCTCGGTCTAGAGTGGCGCCCGAACGCAACCGAGAGGGGCGCGCGTGGAAGACAACGGGTTCGTCCTCTACTTCATCATCTGGGCCGTCATCGGCGGCGGGATCGGCGCCTGGATCGGGTCGCGGAAGGGTCGCGCCGGCGCCGGGTTCCTGCTCGGCTTCTTCCTCGGCATCATCGGGTGGATCATCACCGCGTTGCTGAGCCGGCGCAGCCGTTACTGATACCGATCGACGAGGTCGCGGATGAACGCGTTCAGCTCGTCGTGCGTGTGGCCGTAGATCGAGCAGTGCCCCATGCCCTCGAAGAGGTGCAGCTCGGCGGTGGGCGTGAGCTCGACGAGCTCCTCGGCGTCCTGCGGCGGCGCCTGCACGTCCTCCTCGAACGCGAGCACGTGCATCGGCACCGTGCAGGACGGGAGCCGGTCGCGCTGGTCGTAGAGGAGGCAGGCCTCCCACTGCGGGATCAGGGAGACCTCGTTCTCGCCGGTCTCGATCCAGGCGAGCAGCTCGGCGCGGAGCCTGGGCCAGAGCTCGCGGTCGCCGAGGACGCGTGCGGGGTACATCGTGGCGGCGTAGTGGGTGACGGCCATCATGCCGTCGAGCGAGCCCCCCTCCTTGCGGAAGTCGATCTCGGCCTTCTGGTAGTCCCAGCCCCAGTCGGTGCTCCACGCGCCGGTGCCCATGACGATGGCGCACCGGAGGAGCTCGGGCCGGTCGAGCGCCACCTGCTGCACGATCGCCGCGCCGAACGAGATGCCGATGAGAGCCACCGGCGGCGTGCAGACGCGCCTCGATCAGCTCGGCGGTGTCGCGCGCGAACGACTCGAGGGGCCAGGGCATCGGGACGGTGGTGGTCGTCGCGCCGATGCCGCGGTTGTCGAAGATCGTGTTCCGGTAGTCGTTGCGGAAGAACGGCAGCTGGTACGGCACCCAGTCGGCGGCCAGGCCGCCCCCGCCGGCGACCCACACGATGTCGGGGCCGTCGCCGATCTGCTCGTAGTAGATGCGTCGCTTCGGAACCTTCGAAGTCCGGCACGTGATGTCCTCCGTGATCCGCTCGGTGGGTCGCGTGAGACTACCCGCGACCGGATCGGAGGAGGTCACTCCGCGGCGATCGAGACATGCCGTTCGTGCTCGACGGGCTCGGCCGAGTCGGCTCCGGAGGCGCCGCGCTCGATGAGGATCATCCCCGCAAGGAGCAACACCAGGCCGAGGATACGACCGGCGCTCGCTCGCTCGCCGAAGATGAACATCCCGAACGAGAAGGCGAGGACGGTCTCGAGGCCGAGCACGAAGAGGTAGGCCGCGCCGAGCTCGCCGCGGGCCGCGACCGAGAGGGTGAGGAGGAGTGCGCCGATCGTGAAGAGTCCGAGGACGGCCACCGTGGGCCACGGGCGGGTGAGGCCTTCGGAGGGCTTCATGAAGATCCCGCCGACCGTGAACATCAGGGCTGCTCCGAGGGCCATCGCGATGTGGAGCATCGGTCGCCCCTTCCTCGGATCCGGATGGGCTACCACGCAGGCTCCCCCGTCCGGTATCCTGCTCGCGCCACGTACGGACTGTCCGTACGTATAGGCGGCACAGTTACATACGTACCGTCCGTATGTCAAGGAGGTTCTTCCGATGGGTCGGGTCCGACGCTCCGGTCTCTCTCGCGAGGAGGCCAAGAAGCGCTACATCCAGCTGGCGGAGAGGGTGATCCTGGAGCAGATCGAGGAGGACGCCCGCCGGCTCGACCGCGAGGACGACCAGCAGAGGAAAGCGATCGGGCCCTTCGCGCGGCTCAGCGCCGAGCGCGTCGCCAGCCTGGACGACGGCCGAAGCCGTGGCGCCATCACGAACGTGTTCAAGAGCCAGCGCGAGTTCCAGCTCGAAGCGATGTCGCTCGCACTCGAGGATCCGGCAGCGCTCGATGATGTCGGATCGACCCGATCCGCTCGCGTTCGATGATGCCGGCGCGTGGGTCGAGGCCGTCGCTGCTTTCGAGGCCGGACGCGGACCGATGCACGAGATCGAGGTCGAGGGGTACGCGGCGGGCTGGGTCCTGTGGCTCGGCCAGGTGCCGTACGGATCTGGAGCGAGTACATCGCCGAGCCGAGCATGAAGGAGTTCCGGGGTTCGACGGCCCGTCTCGAGCGCGAGGCGATCCTCCCGGCGCTCGCGCACTTCGCGCTCGAGGTGCGCCCGCCGTGGACGAGCATGGACCTTGCCACCGCGATGCGCAGCATGCTCGAGGGGATCTGGCTCAACCAATGCCTGACGCCCGAGCACCCGACCCGGTCGGATGACGCCGTCCGTGGTGGGTGCGCAGCAGGCCCTGAGGATGATCTGGCAAGGAGCGACCCAGCCGGCGTCGAGCTAGCCCGGGGCGTCGAAGCGCCCGAGGAGTGCATCGCGCACCCAGGCGATGTGGGCCCGGTGCTCGGCCTCGTGCTGGAGCAGGTGGTGCACGATCCACGCCGGGGAGACGTCGAAGCGCTCCCGCGCGCGAGGCCGGTGGAAGTCTTCCACGGTCATCGGCCCGATGTGCTCGTGGACGAGCGCCCGCACGGCGGCGAGGCGCACGAGGTGGACCTCCAGCGACTCGCCGCGGACCACGGTGAGGGTGCCCTCGCCATCGCGATCGGCGTACGGCACGAGGTCCTCCGGCCACGGCACACCCGCTTCCGGACCCAGAGCATCAACGATCAGCCAGTCGAGCTCGACGAGCGCGACGTGGTACAGGAGCGTCCCGATGCTGTTCGGCGCGCCCGGCGGCTTCGCGTCGAGCATGGCCTCGGTCACCTCGCGGAGCTCCCGGATCGTGTCGGTGCGGCCGTCGTCGAGCGCCGACAGCCACCGGCCGACCTCGGGCGCGTCGGCGATCGGCTCGAGGACGAGGCGTTCGCGCTCGGTCATGTCGCTTCACGGTAGCCGGTGCCGTTCACGGCGGTGCGCGATCCTCGAGGAGCCGGCGCCGTGAGCGTCGTCACGTGCCGGTTCACATGAGGCGGGATGGGCTGGTCGGGGGACGGAAGGGGCCGGCCGGCGGGTCCTATGCTCGCGGCGATGCCCCGATCGAACGTGAGCGCCGGGATCCTCCTCTGGCGCACGCGCGACGGCACCCTCGAGGTCCTCCTCGGTCATCCGGGCGGTCCGTACTTCGCCGGGAAGGACGACGGATCGAGTGGACCGTGCTCAAGGGGGAGGCGGATGCCGGCGAGGAGCTCCTAGACGGTCGCTCGGCGTGAGTTCGAGGAGGAGACGGGTCATCCGGTGGCCGGACGGTCCGCTGGTCGAGCTCGGCGAGATCCGCCAGAAGTCCGGCAAGGTGCGTGACGCGTGGGCGGCCGAGGGTGACCTCGACCCGGCGACGGCGGTGTGCAACACCTTCGAGATGGAATGGCCGCCGCGGTCGGGCACGATCTGAAGACCTTCCCCGAGATCGATCGCGTCGAGTGGTTCGACATCCCAGACGGCCCACACCAAGATCAAAGGCGCGCAGGCGCCGTTCCTCGACCGGCTCGAGGGGCGGTCGGGTCGACCGGGCCTCGTAACGCGCGCGGTCCCTACGCCGAACCAGCGCGCGCGCGCGGCTCGACCCGAACGCGACCTTCTCCTCGGCGGTCTCGAGCGACGGCGGCGTGAACGAGCCCGTCGGATGGCCGGGGGTCGAGAAGAAGTCCACGTCGACGCGCGCCACCCGGTCGTCGCCGAACTCGATGTAGCACGAGCCGGTGCCGTCGTAGCCGGGCGGCTCGGGCTGCGCCCCGGACCTGCGCGATCAGCTGGTCGGCCACCACCCGCGCCGCGCCCTCGGCGAACACGCCCGCCTTCGGCGTGCCGACGCTCGTGACGTCGCCCACCGCGTAGACGTCGGCGAACCGGGTGGCGAGCGTGCCGCGGGTCGACGGGGATCCACCCGTCCTCCGCGAGGCCGGACGCGCTCGACCACCGACGGGACCCGGTGCACCGGGATGCCGAGGAACAGGTCGAAGGGCAGTCGCCGGTCCGTCGTCGAGGACGGCCTCGCGCGTCGCCGGGTCGAGCGACACCACGCGACGCTCCGGGATGAAGTCGATGCCGCGAACGGCGAAGGTCGCCAGGATCGCCGCCGACGTCTCCGGCGAAGGCGGGACCGGCGTGCCGAACGGGATCACGACCTGGATCGTGCACGTCGTCGCGCACGCCGCGCTCGCGGAGGTACCCGTCGAGCAAGAGCGCGGCCTCGCTCGGCGCCGGCGGGCACTTGAACGACGGGCCGCACACGCCCACGATCGCCGTGCCCGCGCGGAACCCCGGGAGCACGTCGCGGAGCGCCTCGGCGCCGGCCACCGAGTAGAACTCGTTGCCGGCCTCGGCGAGGCCGGGCGTGGCCGCGACGTCGTAGCCGGCGCCGAGGGCCACGACCACGACGTCGGCCTCGTAGGCGTCGAGATCGGTCGTCGACGCGGCGCGCCGCGGGGTCGATCGCGGTGATGGTCTCCTGGCGGAACCGGACCCGCGGCGTGGTGAGGTCGCCGTAGTGCAGCCGGACGGCATCGGGCGTCCGCTGGCCGAACATCACCGCGAGCTTGGCGAAGCCGAACACGAAGGCGTCGGCCCGGTCGATCAGGGTGATGTCGACCTCGTCGCCGAGGACCTCGGACAACCGGGTCGAGAGCTCGAGGCCCCCGAAGCCGGCACCGAGGACGAGCACGCTGGTGGGCATGGCCAGAGGATAGGGTAGGGCGGATGGCCGTGTTCCACGTCCTGAGCGACGGGTACCTGTCGGACGACGACGATCGCGTGGGCTCCACCGTGAGCTTCGTCCGCGCCGGAGACGTGCTGGTGGTGATCGATCCGGGGCTCGTTCCGGGACGAGCGGCGATCCTCGATCCGCTCGCGGCGCTCGGCGTAGGCCCCGGGGATGTCACGGACGTCGTCATCTCCCATCACCATCCCGACCACACGCTGAACGTGGCCCTGTTCCCGAACGCACGGCTGCACGACCACTGGGCCTGGTACCGCGATGACCTGTGGATCTCCCGGCCGGCCGAAGGGTTCGAGCTCGTGCCAGGTGTCCGGCTCATGGAGACGCCGGGGCACTCGCCGCAGGACATCTCGACCCTGATCGACACGGACGATGGCCTGGTGGTGGCGACGCACCTCTGGTGGACGGCCGAGGGGCCGCCCGAGGATCCGTACGCACCTGACGCAGCGCTGTTGCATCGTCAGCGGGCCCGCGTCCTCTCGCTGCCTGGTCTCGTCCGGATCGTGCCGGGCCACGGCCCTGCCTTCGCGCCCGGCGAGGGCACCCCCGGCTGACGGGCACATCGGGAGCGGTGGCCGTCCGGCAGAGCGCTCAGGGCGCGGACGCTTCCGCCTCGATCGAGGTCGACGTCCTCATCGTGGGCGCGCGCGTCGCAGGGTCGGTCCTCGCTGCGCTCCTCGGCGAGCAGGGCTGGAGCGTCCTCGTCGTCGACCGCGCCACCTTCCCGAGCGGCACGCTCTCGACCCACTTCTTCCGCGGGTCGGGCTGCGCAGGTGTGCTGCAGACGCTCGGCGTGGTCGACGAGGTCTTGAAGCACGGCTCTCCGAAGCTCACGCGCGAGTACAACGCCGATGCGCTGACGGGCGAGGCGACGATCGATCCGCCGCAGGATCCGGGCGACGTCGGCTACAACCTCTCGGTCCGGCGCGAGACGCTCGACGCGATCCTCGTGGAGCGGGCGCGCCGCGAGCCATCGGTCGAGGTACGGGAGGCGACGCCGCACACGACGCTCATCCGCGACGGTGACCGGATCGTCGGCGGCACCATCGAGGGTGATGGCGACAGCCAGGATGTGCACGCACGCGTCGTGGTCGGGGCAGATGGGCACGGGTCGCGGATCGCGCGAGCGGTCGAGGCGCCCATCCAGGAGGCCGTGCCCGCGTACCGAGCGATGTACTACCGGTACGCGGCGGGCTGGGCTGCTCCCGAGGGCGACCCCGACGGCCCGGAATTCTCCCTCGGCGACGATGAACTCATCTACGTCTTCCCGAGCGACGAGGGAGTGGCATGCGTCGCGGTCTCGGTCAACCTGGGTGACTATGCACGGATGCGGACCGACGCGGAGTCCGTCTTCCACGAGCGGCTCGCGGCGCATCCTTTCCTCGCGGAGCGTGCCGCGCGGGCGACCTGGGAAGGCCGGCTCTGGGCCTGCGGGCCTCGCCCGTCCGAGATCCGCGTGCCGGCCGGGCCGGGGTGGGCGCTCGTGGGCGACGCGTCGATGTACCTCGACCCGTGGACGGGGGAGGGGATGGACAACGCGTCGGTGCACGCGGCCTTCCTGGCTGAGGCGGTCGGCGACGTGCTCGCGGGCCGGTCGCCGGAGGCAGAGGCGTGGGAGACCTACCATCGCCGGCGCGACGAGCACGCGATCGAGGGCTTCCGAGAGAACGCGCGACTCGGCGCGGATCTCGAACGGGTCCCGCTCGGCGTAGCGGCGACGGCCTTGCCCTGGTGCGGACGCAGCTTGACGCGGCCGGCGTCCGGATGCTGTCATCCCAGGTCACGGCGTCCGGCACGGGAGGGCAGGATGGCGTCACGGACCACCGGTGGCCTGCGGCGGTGTGCGATCGTCGCCATGGCGATCTTCGCACTCGCGACGGCCTCGTTCCCGTCAGCCGCCGCTCAGCGGCAGCCGAGCACACCGCGACGCCCGATCGTCTGGGGCGCGTGCCCCATCGAGCTCCCGACCGACCGCCACGTCGATTGCGGCGACCTGCTCGTCCCGGAGATCCGTGGGTACCCGGGCGGCGGTCGGACGGTCGAGGTGGCGTTCGCGATCGTCCGCGCACCCGAACCGAGCCGGCCGGATCCGGTCGTCCTCCTCATGGGCGGCCCGGGCTTCCCGGGGATCGATCCGTTCAGCGTGCTCAACTACTTCGACGACGCGCCGTACGTGGAGCACCGTGACCTGATCCTCGTGGACTACCGGGGGGAGCGCTCGTCCGACCCCTTCCTCGCGTGTCCCGAGTTCGACGCGCTCGACCTGGCGACGTGGCCCGAGGGTCCCACCGAGCAGCAGGGCCTCCGGGCGAGCGCGGCGTGCCACGACCGCCTCGCGAGGATCGCCGCGCTCCGCCACTTCGGTTCGTTCGACATCGCGCTCGACCTGCGGGATCTGCGTCTCGCGCTCGGCCTCCCCCGGTGGAACGTGGTGGCTTTCTCCGCCGGTGGAGAGCCCGCCTTCCAGCTGATGCGCGTCGACGAGCGCGGCATCCGCGCGATCGTCCTCGACGCACCGGTGACCAACCTGGTGCGGCCGAGCGTGACGCCCTGGTGGTGGGTCGAGGCGCCGCGCCGCATGCTCCGGTTGACGTTCGATGGCTGCCGCGCGCAGCCGGACTGCCGTGCCGCCTTCCCGAACCTGGAGCGGCGTTTCCTGCGGCTCGTGGGACGGCTCCGCGCTCATCCGCAGACCGTCGAGGTCCCGGTGGAGGGGGGTGGCAGCGTCGAGCTCACGATCGACGGTGACACGCTGCTCCTCGACGTGGGCTACGCCCTCGGCGATCCGGCCTTCCTCGACACGAACCCCGCGTTCGTGGACGACATCGTGCGATCGGGCATCGGGGTCCTCTACAGCTTCACGATCGGCCCGCCGTTCCCCCTCGCCGACGTGCTCGCCGAGGGGCTGACGAACTCGTACCGATGCCGTGAGTACTGGGCGTTCCAGACCCCCGCGGCGATGCGGGTCGCGGCGATGCGGTTCCCGGCGTGGGCCTCGATCGCCGAGGAGGAGGCTCGGTCCGAGCGCCGGTTCTGTCAGACGTGGGACGCTGGTCGGGCGCCCGCGTGGATGGGTGCCTACGTGACGAGCGACATCCCCGCCTTGCTGTTCCAGGGGGAGTGGGACTCCGCGATCTCGAACCCTCCGGTCGACGCGGCCGCCGCGCACCTGCCGAGCTCGACCTTGGTCCAGGTTCCCGGGATCGGCCACGGGTCGCTCGTGAACTGGTACGGGTGGCAGGAGTGCCCCCGCTCGATCGCGGACGCCTTCTTCGACCATCCGTGGCGGCGGGTCGACACGACCTGCGTGGACGACATGCCCAGCGTCGTGTTCTGGACGCCGTCCGACGACGCCGCGCCCGGTCGAGCCGCCATGTTCGCGGCGTTCGCAGGGCGGGCCCCCTTCCGGACCTGGGGCTGGTTGCCGCCGCTCGACCGGTGGCCGGGACGGTAGGCGGGCCCCTCGATCGTGCGCACGAGTCGCGTGAACCCCGAGACCGTCGCACCGCCGATCGGCAGCTACTCGCACGCCGTGCGGGTGGAGACGGGCGATGCGGTCTGGATCCACGTGTCCGGGCAGCTCGCGCTCGACGAATATGGCGCCTTGGTCGGGCCCGGCGACCTGGCGGCGCAGACCAAGCAGGTCTTCCGGAACCTCGCCCTCGTCCTCGAGGCCAACGGCGCCACCTTCGCCGACGTCGTCAAGATCCAGACGTTCCTCACGACGCTCGAGGGGCTCGAGGGGAGCCGCGAGGTACGCGCCACCTACCTGCCGGACGAGCCACCGGCGAGCACCGCGGTCCGGGTCGCCGAACTCCTGCTCCCCGAGGCGCTCATCGAGGTCGATGTGGTCGCCGTCATCCCGCGCCTGTAGGAAGCGTCAGGCGGCGACCGTCACCCGCGGATCACCGCACAGCCGCGGTCCGCCTCAGGAGCTGCTTCACCACGTACCGCGCGTCGCGGTCCACACCGGGCAACACGTCCGAGGCCGCCGCGAACTGGAACGGGAGCCCGACGAAGTACATCCCCGGCTCGCTCGTCACCACGCCGCGCTCGTGCATCGGAGTACCGTCCTCGCCGAAGATCGGGAGGTCGATCCACGACAGGTCGTGCCGGAAGCCGATCGCCCAGACGACGTTCCGCACCTGATCCAGCACGCGGCCGTCCTCCAGGAGCGGGGCGCCTGCCCGGACGCCGACGGTCTTCGCGACCCGCTCGATGCCCGCGGCGGTGAGCTGCTTCGGCTTCACGCGCACCAGCGGGTCCCCCTGCGACCGGCTCTTCGCGGCGGCCTTCCGTCCGATCGGCGTCCGGAGCGTCAGCACGTGCATGCCGATGAACCGCACGACGTGGAACGCGATGTGGCGCGACACCCACGTGTCGATGTCGACCGGGATGTGGCCGCGCTCGGGGCCCGAGATCCACGTCGGGTGCGTCGCCGAGACCTCGAGCGAGATGTCGGCTCCCGAGTTGCCGGCCCCCACCACCAGCACGCCGCCATCGCGGAGCTGCGACGGGTTCCGGTACTCGCTCGAGTGCAGCTGCACGATGCCGGGGTCGAGACCGGGCGCGAACGCCGGCACCATGGGATCCCGGTGCGCGCCCGAGGCCACGATGACGTTGGCCGCCTCGAACCGGCCCGCGGAGGTGGTCACCAGATAGCGGTCACCGTCGCGCTCCACCCGCTCGACCCGCGTGCCGGTCCGGACGGGGAGCTCGAACCGGGCCGCGTAGGCCTCGAGATAGTCGGCCATCGCATCCTTCGTCGGCGGCTTCGGGCCCCTCGACCGGAACGGCATGCCGGGCAGACCGATCGCCCACGCGGGCGTGAAGAGGTGCAGCGAGTCGTAGCGCTGCCGCCAGACGTCGCCGACCCGATCCATCCCCTCCAGGATCACGAACGACCGCCCCGCTCGCTGCAGACGGTAGCCCACCGTGAGCCCGGCCTGGCCGGCCCCGATCACGACCGTCTCGATCCGTTCCGTCTCCATCCGTTCCGTAACCATGTCGTCCCTCCTGCGTCGTCGGATACCGAGGACGCTAGGAGGGGAGGGCATCGGGGCGCATCGAAGGGATGTACCAACCTGGTCCGATCGACCCGTGGTGCGTTCGCACCACGTCTAGGTGAGGCCGTGTTCGAACGCGAACGCGGTCGCCGCCGACCGGGAGGACACGCCCAGCTTCGCGTACATGTTCTGCAGATGCCGCGAGACCGTGTGCTCGCTGATCACGAGCTCGACCGCGATGTCGCGGTTCGTCTTCCCCGATGCCACCAGACGCAGGACCTCGGCCTCGCGGGGCGTGAGCCCGGCCGGGAGCACACCCGGCGCGTCGAGCAGACCCCTGGCCGACGCCGCGTCGGGCGAAGCGCCGAGCCCCTCGAACACGGCCAACGCCGCGCGGAGCTCCATCGCTGCGCCGTCCTCATCGCCGCTCGCCCGCAGCGCACGGGCGTAGAGGACCCGGGCCCGCGCCGCCTCGTAGGGGAGACGCAGGTCCTGCCACGCGGCCACCGCGGTGCGCAGCTGGGCGAGGGCCGTCGCCACGTCGTCCTCGGCCAGCGCGACGGCGCCGGCGGCGGTCGCCGCCGACGCCGCGAAGGCGGGCGTGCCCGTCTCCTCCGCGATCGCCTCCAGCCCGCGTGCGGCCGTGCGTGCCGCCTCGACGTCCCCGTCGGCGAGCGCGATCTCGACCAGGGCCGCGAGCAACCGGCTCCGCTGCACGGGCCGAGGTTCCCCTTCCAGGGCGGCCTCGACCGCGGATCGAGCCGCCTCGGTCTTCCCCTGGGCGAGCCGGAGCAGCGCGAGGCCCGGCTGCGGATCCTCGCCCAGCTCGTGGGCCCGGGTGTAGGCAGCGTCGGCGCCCGCGAGATCGCCGGTGCGGCGGCGGACCTCCGCCACCTGGAGGAAGGCCGACGCGGCGATCAGCGGCTCGATCACCATCAACTGCTCCGCGGCGAGGACCGCCTCGGCTTCGGCCTCGGGCCACGCTCCGCGCAGCCGCGCGACCTCCGCCCGGTTCGCGCGACACGCGCCGGGGTACGGTGAGTCCGGCGGGATCGTGTCGCACCAGGCCCGCGCGGCGTCGCTCCATTCGGCGGCGCGCCTGAGGTCGCTCAACGACAGGCACGCGCCGATCAGCGAGCAGTAGATGATGCCCGTGAAGTACGGGTCGATCTCGCCGGTGACGATCGCGGCCATCGCCTCGTCGAGGAGGGCGAGACCCTCGTTCACGTGCCCCTGGTCGATCAGGATGAGTCCCTCGGTGTGGATCGCCATGGCGACCAGGTCCGGGTCCCCGGCCGTGCGGCCGACGCTGAGCGCTTCGTGGATCAGGGGGATCGCGCCGTCCAGGTCGCCGGCGAACGCGGCCACCGTCGCATCGATCATGGCGAGGTACCCGTGCTCGCGCCGCCCTTCGGGGAGTTCCGCGGCGTGGCGGTGCGCCTTCATCAGGAACCCCCCACCCACCGAGGTCTCCCCGCGGATGAAGTGTTCGATGGCGAGTCGGGCCGCCGCGGCGCCGGCCCTCGCATCGTCGTCCTCGGCGTCGTACGCGGCGTAGGCACGGCGCCGGATCTCGAGCGACTCAGGGAGCTTCGAGCGCCACCACGCGGCGTCGGCGAGCCCCTCCAGATCGGCGCCGGTGAGCGCCGCCGGGTCGGCCGCCCAGAAGCTGTCGTAGACGCCGGCCCAGTCGCGCCGGGTCAGCGCCTCACGGCCGCGGGCGAGGTGGGGATCGGTCGTCACGTCTCCTCCAGGGCTACGGGCAGGGAGGAGCCAGGGCGCCGCACAGGACCTGATCGTCGTTCCGGGCGACCGCCGCCACGAGATCCCCGCGTGGCATGAAGGCGAGGCCGTCGTCCGGCGCGAACGAGGGAACGTCCGGGTCGTCGACGGACGAGCGGTAGGTCACGCAGCCGCCGTCGACCGCGATCTGCCCGGTGCCCTCGACCGGCGCCGGGCAGGTCGCCGTGAAGGTCACCGTCACGGGTGAGCTCGAGCCGCCGTTGACGCCGACCTCGAAGATCGCCTTCCCCTTGACGATCTCGGTGCTGCCGACGCTCCACCCCACCGGCAGCTCGTCGGTGACGCACGGGAGCCGGGTGGCGGTCGGCACCGCCTGCGCCATCAGCTGCATCGCCTGTTCCGTCCCGCAGGAGGGCGTCGTCACGGTGCCGCGCGACGGGAAGAGCAGGCCGACGCTCATCGCGACGGCGAGCACGAGCACCAGGGTCGCGACGAGGATCAGCACGACCCGGCGGACGCTCCAGCGCTGGACCGAGATGGGGTCGCGGTGCGGGGCCATCGCCCGGAACTCCGCGAGCAGGTCGCGCCCGTCCTGCTTCATCTGCTGCTGCAGCTGCGTCGGGCTGGCGACGCCGCGCGTGGCCGCGAACGCCTCGGCGAGCTCGTCGGGGGTGAAGTAGCGGAGCGCGGCGTCGTAGACGGTCCGGGCATCGCTGCGGAGCGCGAGCACCAGCATCATGTTCCCGAGGTCGACGGCCTGGCGCCAGGGCGAGGGCCGGACCTGCACGAAGAAGACGTCGATCAGCTTCAGCTCGCCGCGCTGCACCATGAGGTTGGCCGGCTTGATGTCGCGGTGGGCGAGCCCCACGTCCCACATCCGGCGGATCATGGCGAGCCCTTCGTCGATCACGTGCTCGCTCACCTCGGCCTCGGCGTCGCCGATCTCGGCCGCGCCGTCGAAGAAGTCCATCGCGATCAGGTACTCGCGTTCCGGCGTGATCTCGACGATGCCGAGCGCGGCAGGCGTGGGGAACCCGTACTCGCCGAGCATGCGGAGCGTGTAGTCCTCGTACTCCACGAACCGGCGGACGGTGGTGAAGGGCGTCTCGTCCTCGAGCCTGCCGTAGAGGATCGTGCGGCCGAGCTTGTACCAGCGGTCCGCGCGGACGTGGCTCTTCGCGTAGAGCTTCGCGAAGATCGTCCGCTCGCGCCCCTCCTCGTCGGTCACCGTGAGCTTCAGCGGGGTCGAGCCGCCCGAGCCCTCCAGCCCGACCGGCTTGATGTCGTGCACGGTGAAGCCGAGCTGGTCCTGCAGCGCGGTGCGGATCGCCTGACCCCGGCGACCGGAGACGTCGAGGTGCGCCGCCTTGCCGTGGGCGCCGTAGCTGATGGGGAAGATGTCGTTGGGCGCGAAGGCGCGGAACGCGATCAACGGGATCGTCACGCCCACGATGGCGCCGAACATGACGTCGGTGAAGTGGTCGACGCCGAGGTAGATCCGCAGCAGGCCCATGATCGCGATCGCGGCGGCCGCGGCGATCTTCGCCCAGTAGCGGGGCCGGCCGGGGACGACGAGCATGAACACCACGCCGATCGCGAGGATCGAGAGGGCGCCGATCGGGATCGACGGCGTGGCGTAGCCCTCCCAGCCCGCGAGCGGTCGCACGCCGAACGGCCGCGTCCGCAGCGAGAGCAGCTCGAGCCCCTGCAGGAGGGCTCCGGCGATGCCGAGGGAGATCATCCAGATGAAGAGGTGGCGGATGCGGCGGAACCACGCGGTCGTGAGCACGAGCGCCACGCCGAGCACGGCGAACCCCACCCGGGAGCCGACCGTGTGCGCCTGGCGGGCCAGGGCGTTCAGCCACCCGGTGCGGAACGAGATCACCGCGTCGGTGATCGCCGCGTCGAACCGATCGAGCGGACCGGGGTCGACGCGGAGCCAGAGGCAGCCGGTGACGACCACCGCCAGCAGGAGGATCAGCAGGATCCAGCCCGTCGACCCGATCTTCTTGGGCAGCGGGGGGGCGGCGCCCGTCGGCCGACGACGCCGGTGGACGGCGCTCGGCGCTCCGGCCGCCGGTCCTACCATCTGATTGGGTTGATCCACGCCTCTGCCCTCCGTGGTCGATCCTCGCACGATCAGCGGGGGCGGAGCGACCATCGAACGCGGCGCGGCGCATGGCCCGGGCGTGGGCCAACCTCATGGCGGGGCGCGGTCGTCGAGCAGGCTGCCGTCGGATCGTCGGAACACCGGCACGCCGTCCTCGACCGCGACCCGGAAGCCGTCGCGGCGATGGATCGACCGGTGGTGGTGGCGGCAGAGCAGGACCAGGTTCGCTACCGACGTGGGTCCGCCGTGGGCCCAGTGCCTGATGTGGTGTGCGTCGCACCAGGTATGGGGCCGGTCGCAGCCCGGGAACCGGCACCGCCGGTCCCGGGTGATGACCGCTCGGCGGATCGCGGCGGACACGACCGGGGTCCTGCGGCCGACGTCGAGCGGTTGGGAGGCTCCGGCCATCACGACCCGCATGACCGACGCATCGCAGGCGAGGCGCCGGACGACCTCGGCCGCGACGGGACCCGTGTGGTCGAACGCGCCGGTCCCGAGGGTGGGGTCACCGGGAGCGTCACCCGAGCCCGCGGTGAGCGCCCCGACATCGACCGTGACGGTCACGTGGGGCCTTTCACCTGCCACGGTCGGTCGCTCACCGAGGTCGAGCCAGCCCCGGCAGATCTCCCCGAGCGCATCGGCGCGTCGCTGGGCGGGCGTGCGACGGTCGTCGCGGTCGGCGCGCGCTCCGGCATCGACCACCGCGGCGAGGGCCGTGAGCAGCGTCTCGCCCGTCTCGGGGTCGAGATCGCCGTCGACGCGCACCATCCCCTCGAAGGTGCGGGAGGCATGCAGGCTCCTGCGCTCGCGAGCCGCCTCGACCGGGTCGAGGCCGCGCTCGTGCTCGACACGCTGGCGCCACACGGCGGTGACCCGCCCGAGCTCACCGACCGGGTGGATCCGGGCGGCCTCCAGGAGCAGCTCCTCATCGCGTGCGAAAGCCTCCGGATCCGCATCTCGGGCACGCCACGAGCGCTCGGGCTGCCGAGACCGACACGTCGCCGGCCTCGATGGCTCCACGGGTGCCGGGCATCTCCTCCAACGCCCTGGCGATCTTGGCGGCACCGACCGCCGCGCCGCGGGCGACCCGGAACCGCTCCGACAACCACGCGGCCACCGACAGGTGGCCATCGCGGGCGAACACACCTCGGCGCTCCAGGTCGGCCAGGCGCCGGAGCTTCTCGAGCTCGATGAGCTCCGAGGCGCGCCAGAGCTCGGTGAAGTCCTCCTCGGCAAGGGCATCGGGCAGCTCGGGGAGCGCGACACCCGCGAAGGCATCGATCGCGGAGCGCAGCTCGCTCACGGCCGCTCACCTCTCCCAATCTCGAACATGTGTTCGATGCTAGCGTCACACCCGTGAGCCGACCGTGACGGTCGTCACCTTCCACCCGAAGTTCTTCCGCCGACCCTGCGCGGATCCGTGACGGCGAACCTGCGCCACTAGAGATCGGGCGCGTGTCGCTCGGCCAGGTCGCGCGGTGCGCACGCGAGCCAGCCGTCGACGAGGGCCTCCTTCAGCGCCCGCGCGGTGACGGATCGGAGCTCGATCAGCACGGCGGCGTACCCGTCGAAATGCGGGATCGTGAACAGGCCGCTGGTGCCGGCGGCGAGCACCGCCTCCTTCTCGACGAGGTCGTCGACCCGGACCGCCAGGATCGGTTCCCGGCGGCGGCGTCGCGCCGCCGAACCGCCTCAGGTCCGCCTTCGAGTACGGCCGCTCCCACGCGAACGTCTTCCCAGCCACCGCCCACGTCCGATCCCCGTGGCGCTCCGCCTCGATCACCTCAGGCAGCGAGAGCGCGATCCGCGCCGCGTCGTCGAGCGTCGCCATCTCGCGACCGTACCTCGGGAACCGCAACGAGGTCGCGGGGTCTACGCATCGGAGGTCGACGACGATCCCGCGAGGCGGGATGCCAGGTCCCTACGGAGCGCCCGTGCGACGACGCCCACGGCGGTCTACCCGACCGCGGCGCCGCGCGGCGCCGGGGCGGCCAGCACGAACACGTCTGCCTCGTGACCCTTCAGGGAGACGTGCCGGCGCTCGAGGCCGTCGACCGGCATCGACGCAGCGGCGGCCGTCGCATCCGTCACGAGGATCTCGCCCGCCGCCGCCTGCGTGGCGAGGTGCGCGGCGACGTTCATCGGATCGCCGAGCGCCGTGAACTCGCGCGCCTCCGGCGTGCCGACGATGCCGACGAAGCCCGACCCGGTGTGGACGGCGGTGCCGTCGCCACCCACGGGCCTTCGGGCGTCGCCGACGCCGATCGCGACAGCGGAGCGCCTGCGGCGGCCTCGAGCGCGCGCGCCGCGTGCTCCGGCCCGGCGAGGAACGGGATGAACAGGCCGACCACCTCGTCACCCACGAACTTCTCGATGATCGCGTCGTGATCGATCAGCACCTCGCTCGTGACCTTGTAGAAGCGATCCATCAGCCGTGTGAACTCCAGGGGCGACATCCGTCGTGCGAGCTCGCTCGATCCGCGGATGTCCGAGAAGAGCATCGAGAACTCGACGACCGCACCGCGGACGTCCTCCGCGTCGGGCGAGGCGGGACACAGCGACGCGACCTGGTCGAACCCGGTGAAGCACCGTCCGCAGATCTTCGGGTTCTTCGGCCACGGGGAGTACCCGAACCGACGCAGGATGGTGGCCCCCGGTCTCCCGAAGGGTGCCTGGCACAGCTTGCAGCGCGGGTTCGAGGGGAGGAAGCGGAGGGGGCTCTGGTCGCTGAGGTGCGGGTGCGTGCCGGAGAGGAAGGCGTGCCACTCCTCCTCCGGCGTCGCGTACGTGGCCACCCGGCCAGGGTAGCCGGGCATGGTGTCGTCAGGCCAGACCGCCGAGCTCCGCGAGCTCCCGGTCCACCCGCGCGACGTCCGGCACGGAGCCCTTCCGCTCGAAGAGACGCCGGGCCGTCTCGAGCTCCGCCCGGGCCTCGTCGATCCGCCCGAGGGCGTCGAGCACCTGGCCACGGACCTCGCGGGTCTCCGCCTTCATGTCGAGGTACTCGGTCGGCTCGACGATCTCGATCGCCCCGTCCACGAGCGGCAGCGCCTCATCCGGGCGGCCGCCGGCGATCCGCACCCGCGCGAGCGCGCTCCTCCACTCCGCCTGCGACGCGAAGTCGTCCGGCGCCGACATCTCGCGGCTGCGCTCGACCAGAGCCTCGGCCTCGTCCCATCGTTCGAGATCGCAGAGCGCATGCGCGAGGAGCGCCGTCATCGTCGAGTTGAACCCGGTCTCGCCGAGCCGGTCGAAGCCCTCCACCCCCGACCGGAAACAGCGCTCGGCTTCCTCAGGTCGCCCGATCCGCCGCATGGCCTCGCCGATCCCCTGGTCCGACGTGAGCTCCAGATCGGGAACCCCGATCTCGCTCCACAGGAGCTCGATGCGCTGCGCGACCGCGAGCGTCTCCGCGACCTCACCACGCAGCGAGGCCTGCGCGATGGCGTTCATCGAGAGCATGTGCTCGGTCAGCGGTCCCTCGATCGCCAGGACCGCCGCCGCACGCTCGGCGATCCGAGCGAGCTCATCGGGGTTCGCGGTCCCGAAGTAGCCGCTGATGAGCAGCTGGGTGGCCACCTCGCGGGACTCGCGGGCCGAGATCGACGGCACCCGCGCCACCAACCGCTCCACGAGCTCCGCCGCATGGTCGCATCGCCCCGCGAAGAAGGCCGCCCGGGCGGCCGAGAGCGTCCCCCACACGATGCCCTTCTCGTCCCCGAGCGCCTCGAGCTCCGCGAGCGCATCCGCGACCTCGCGGGTGACCCGGGCGAGCGTGTACGTCGGGTCCACCTGCCCCATCGAGTCCGCCTGCATGATCCGGGCGCGGAGCGCCGCGACCCGGTCGTTCGACGCCTCCGCCTCCGCGATCGCCTCGTCGGCGATCGCGAGCACGGCGCGGAAGTCGTGGAAGTGCCCGTTCGTGTAGGCGAGCTCCACGAGCGCCCGGGCCCGCTCCGAGCCCTCCAGGAGGCCGGCGGCGCGCTCGAGCTGGGTGCGCGCCGCCGCGAAGTCCCCGCGGCGCAGGGCACGATCGGCGGAGGACAGGAGCCGCTCGGCCGCGGCGTGCGCCAGCTCCCGGGCGTGCTCGTCCGCGGGCCCGAGCTCGAGCCGGTAGCGGTACGCCTGCTCGAGGTGGTGGGCCAGGATCTCCTCGTACTCGGGGAGGCGATCGCCCGCCACGCGCTCGAGCCACGCCGCGAACCGCTCGTGCAGCTCGGCCCGCTGCTCCTTCGGCATCGCCTGGTAGGCCGCGTCGCGGATCAGGAGGTGCCGGAACCGGAAGGCGTCCTCGCCGGCGAACTCGGCGCGGTCCGGGCGGATCAGCTCCTTGCGCGCGAGCGCCAGCAGCCGGGTCGGGACGCTCGGCCGGAGCGCGTCGGGGGCGAGCGACGCCACCGCCCCGCCGTGGAACACCTTGCCCTCGACCGAGCCGCGCTCCATCACGGCGCGCTCCTCGGCGTCGAGCCGGTCGATGCGGGCCGCGAGCAGCAGCTGGATCGTGGGCGGCACCGTGAGCTCGGCGAGGTCGTCGACGGCGCGCCACGTGCCGTCCTCGGGCCGCAGGAGGCCGTCGTCGATCAGCATCCCGAGCATCTCCTCGACGAACAGCGGGTTGCCCTCGGCCGCGTCGAGGATCCGTCGGCGCGCGCCGCCGGCGGGATCTCGGCCCGGCCGAGGAGGTTGTCGACGAGCCGCGACGCGTCGTCGCCGTCGAGCGGCTCGAGCAGGAACGACGTCGCGTTCATCTTGCCGCCGGCCCACCCCGGCCGGATGTCGAGCAGCTCCGGCCGCGCCACGCAGACGAGCAGCGACCGGGGCGTCGCGCGTCCAGTCGGCGAGGTGCTCGATCAGGTCGAGGAAGCTCGGCTCGGCCCAGTGGATGTCGTCGAACACGACCACGAGCGGTGCCGGTCCCGCGCGAGGTGCTCGAACAGCTTGCGCACGGCCCAGAACGCCGTCCTCGGTGGTGCCCGGCTCGTCCCACGCGAGCAGCCCGGCCACGAGCGCGCGCGATCCGGCCGGACCGTCCTCGGCGCCCTCGAGCAGGGCGGCGAGCTTGCGCTTCGCGGTCGCGACGTCGTCGGCGCGCTCGATGCCGGCGGCGCGCCTGGATCGCCTCGGCGACCGGGTAGTACGTGATGCCCTCGCCGTAGGAGAGGCACCGGCCGCGCACGACGGTGGCGGTCGGCCGCCGGCCCGCCGAGGAACTCGAGGACGAGCCGCGACTTCCCGACGCCGGCCGGCCCGAGGAGCGTGAACAGGTGCGCGGTCCGCTCGGCGGTGGCGCGCTCGCAGCGCGCGTCCGAGGAGGTCGAGCTCCTTCGCGCGCCCGACCATCGGCGAGTCGAGGTGCCGGGCGTGGCCCTCGGTCGGACCCGCGGACCGCGACGAGCCGGTAGGCGGGGACGGGCTCGGCCTTCCCCTTCAGCTCGAGCGGTTCGACGGGCTCGACCTCGACCGCGTCCTTGACAGGTGGTAGGTCGACGCGCCGAGGAGCACCTCGCCCGGGCTCGGCGGCCTGCTCGAGCCGGGCGGCGACGTTCACCGCGTCGCCCGTGACCAGGCGCTGCCCGGCGGACGGGTCGCCCGCCACGACCTCGCCCGTGTTCACCCCGATGCGGGCCGCGAAGCCGACGCCGTGGTCGCGCTCGAGCTCGGCGTTGAGCTCGGCGAGGGCGTCGAGCATCGCCGGCCGCGGCCCGGACGGCGCGGAGCGGGTCGTCCTCGTGCAGCGTCGGGATGCCGAACACGGCCATCACGGCGTCGCCGATGAACTTCTCCACGGTCCCCTCGTGGGCCTCGACCTCGGCGGCCATCCGCGTCGAAGTAGCGCGACATCACGCGACGGAGCGCCTCGGGGTCGAGCCGCTCACCGAGCGCGGTCGACCCGGTCACGTCGGCGAACACGACCGTGACGACCTTGCGGATCTCGCCGGCGGCCTGGTCCGCCTCGGGCAGCGGCGTCGCGCAGCGCTGGCAGAACCGAGCGCGGTCGGCGTTCTCCTCGCCGCAGGCGGGACAGCGTTTCACGCACGGATACTAGGGCCGGATACCTCGCCGTCAGTTCGCGCGGCGCGCACGCCAGCCAGCCGTCTACGAGGGGCGTCCTTCAGGGACCGCTTCGTGACGGTCCGGAGCTCGGCGAGCACCGCGGCGTAGCCGTCGAGAGCTGCCAGGACTACTATGAAGAGGCCCCTCGACCGGCGGCGAGTACCGCCTCCTTTTCGACGAGGTCGTCGACCCGGACCGCCAGGATCGGCTCCCGGGGCGGCGTCTCGTCGCCGAACCGCTTCGAGGTCGGCCTTTGAGAACGGTCGCTCCCATGCGAACGTCTTCCCGGCCACCGACCACGTGCGGGTCCCGCGCCGGTCTGCCCTGGACCGCTTCGGGCAGCGAGAGCGCGGTCCGTGCCGCGTCGTTGTCATGCCGCGACCCTATCGTATCGGCGCGGGGGCTGGCCTTCTGCTGTGGCAATACGCTCCGTCCAGTCGTCTCAGCCCGCACCCTCCACTGGCGTGGCAACTGGTGGCTCTTTCAAACAGCCCACCAGGACACAGGCCCCGGCGCTTGTGGCCAGCGACTGCGTGCCCGCGGATGCCAAGACGCCAGGCCCCTTGGATCCGGGCAGATCCCCGGGCGGCCCAGGTTGAGCCGACCTGTCGGCCTCGGATACATTCGCGCGATGAGCTGGCGCAGGAGGACTAGGACTGTGGGTCTGCACCCTGATTTCCCAACCTCGCCGTACGCGCCGCTCATCCCGGAGCAGCGGTGGTTTCCGGCGGACGAGACGCTTCGCAGCACCGCCTACGAGAAGCTGCTGCCGCCGCTCGTGGCGCGGTCCGCGGAAGACGTGGCCAATTGGCGCGACGGCGAACTACGCGGGCGCATCCGCGACCAGCCGGCGCTGCTGCGCTGGTGGTTCGAGACCGAGCACCTGATCGAGAACGCGGACGGCTCGCTCTCGCCGTTCCGCTACTACTTCGCCCAGCGCGAGGCGGTCGAGACCGTCATCTGGCTCTACGACGTCCGGAGCGCGCGGGACAAGTTCGACCTGCTGCGCTTCGACGCCTCCGGCGCGGTCTCCGCCGGCATGTTCGACGAGGACTGGCCGCGCTACGTCGCTGAAGATGGCGACCGGCGCGGGCAAGACCAAGGTGCTCTCGCTGCTGATCGCCTGGAGCTTCTTCCACAAGCTCTACGAGACCGGACTCGGCGCTGTCGCGCAACTTCCTGGTGATCGCGCCCAACATCATCGTGCTCGACCGCCTGCGCGCCGACTTCGACGGCCTGCGCATCTTCTTCAACGACCCGGTCCTGCCCGACAACGGCCACGACGGGCCGCAACTGGCGCGACGATTTCCAGCTCACGCTGCACATCCAGGACGACGTGCGCGTCGTCCGCGACGACCGGCAACATCTTCCTGACCAACATCCATCGCGTCTTCCTCGGCGACGTGCGCGACCCGTCGCTCGAAGACGACGACCTGCGCGACTACTTCCTCGCATCCGTTCGGGCCAAAGCCGGTCGGCAAGACCACCGACAGCAAGACCGACCTCGGCGAGATCGTCCGCGACATCGACGAACTGGCCGTCTTCAACGACGAGGCGCACCACATCCACGACCCGCGATGGCGTGGTTCAAGTCCATCCAGGACATCCACCACCGGCTGCTGCAGAAGGACCGGCGCCTGGCGCTGCAAGTGGACGTGACCGCCACGCCGCGCCACGACAACGGCGCGATCTTCGTGCAGACCGTGTCCGACTACCCGCTGGTCGAGGCCATCCACCAGAACGTCGTCAAGCATCCGGTCCTGCCCGACGCGCGCCAGCCGCGCCAAGCTGCACGAGCACAAGAGCGCCGATCTTCACCGAGAAATACGCCGACTACCTGCAGCTGGGCATCGAGGAATGGCGCAAGAGCTACGCCGAGCACGAGCAGCTCGGCAAGAAGGCCGTCCTGTTCGTGATGGTCGACGACACCCGCAACTGCGACGACGTGGGCGCGTATCTGGAGAAGATCTGCCCCGAGCTGCAGGGCGCGGTGCTGGTCATCCACACCAAGAACAACGGCGAAATCTCCGAAGCGGCGTCCGGCAAGAACAAGGAGGAGCTGGAGATGCTGCGCAAGCAGTCGAACGAGATCGACGCGTGGGACTCGCCCTACAAGGCCATCGTCTCCGTGCTGATGCTCAAGGAAGGCTGGGACGTGCGCAACGTCACCACCATCGTCGGCCTGCGCGCCTATGCGGCCAAGAGCAACATCCTGCCCGAGCAGACGCTCGGGCGCGGCCTGCGCCGGATGTATTTCGGCACGGACGCGCGGGAGACCGTCTCCGTCATGGGCACGCCTGCCTTCATGGAGTTCGTCGAATCCATCCAGAGCGAAGGCGTCGACCTTCGAGCGCGTGCCGATGGGCGGCGGCGCCGAACGCGCGACGGACTCGCTGGTCGTCGAGGTCGACGACGAGAACCCGGACAAGGACATCGACGCGCTCGACATCGCGATCCCGCGGCTCACCCGCCGCTTCCACCGCGAGTTCAAGGACCTCGACGCAGCTCGACCCGGCGGCGTTCGGCAACCCGAACGCCTGCCGCTGAAGCCGTTCACGCCGGAGGAGACGCGCGAGATCGTCTTCAAGACGATGCTCGACGCCGAGATCCATCACACCGATCCAGATCGAGCGACGCCGGCCCGGCGGACTACCGCTCCGTCGTCGCCTTCTTCGCGCGCCAGTTGCTGAAGGACCTGCGCCTCGTCGGCGGCTACGACGTCGCTCTACGGCAAGGTGAAGACCTTCATGCGCGAGCACCTGTTCGACGGCGCGCCCGTGGATCTCGAAGACCCGGTGGTGCTGCGCAACCTCTCCGAGCCGGAGGTCGGCAAGATCCTCTATCGACTCCTTCAAGGCCGCCATCAACGCGCTGACGATTCAGGACAGCGGCACGCCCGCATCGAGGACCGCATTCGCCTGCGCGAGACGCGCCCGTTCCGCACCGAACCGCGCCCGTACCTGGCGGCGACGAAGTCTCGTGTTCAACCAGATCGTCGGCGAGCCGCACTCCGGCGGCTTGAGCTCGCGTTCGCCGCGTTCCTCGAAGACGCGCCGGACGTGGCCGCCTTCGCCAAGAACTACCTGGCGCGTCGGCTTCAAGCTCGACTACGTGAAGGCCGACGGCGACCTCTCCAACTACACGCCCGACTTCATCGTCCGGACGACGGACGGCACGGTCTGGATCGTCGAGACCAAAGGACGCGAGGAACTCGACCTGCCGCAGAAGATGGCGCGGCTGCGGCAGTGGTGGGCGACGCGACCGCGGCGAGCGCAGGCGACGACGGGATCGCGCTACCGCTTCGTCTATGTCGACCAGGAGAGCTTCGAGCAGCACCCGCCGACAGTCGTTCGCGGCGACTCGCGCGCAGCTTTCACGGAGTACCAGAGGGCTGACCATGGCACGCCCAGCAGAGAGACGCCGTACGAACTCTCCGACGCCGAGAAGCGCGACCTGATCAAGCTGATCAGCAAGGGAAAGCCGCTGCCGAGAAGATACCGCTTCCTTCTGTTCGAGGACAAGCGCGAGGTCGAGCTGGTCTGGAACGGCAAGACGCGCGAGGTGTGCACGGCCGTGTCCTGCCTTTCCAGACGCTGAGCACATCGACGAGCCGCGCGACGAAGACGAAGCTGCAGGAGGACCTGTTCGACATCCGCGGCCGTCAGCTCAAGGCTGGACGAACAAGCTGATCTGGGGCGACAACAAGCTCATCCTCTCGTCGCTCAAGGCGGGCGCGCTGCGCCGACGCAGATCGAAGAAGCGGGCGGCCTGAAGCTCATCTACATCGACCCGCCCTTCGACGTCGGCGCGGACTTCTCAGCATGGACATCGAGATCGGCGGCGAGACCTTCCACAAGGAGCCGAACCTCCTCGAACAGATCGCCTACCGCGACACCTGGGGCCGCGGAGCGGATTCGCTTCATCGCCATGATCTACGAGCGCCTCATCCTGATGCGCGACCTGCTGCCGCGAGATGGCAGCATCTACGTGCATTGCGACTGGCGGGTGAATGCGCTGATCCGGTCAGCGCTGGACGAAGTGTTTGGCCGCGACTCGATTAGTGAACGACATTGTCTGGCACGAGAAAACCGTTCAGGGTCGGAACCAACTGGATACTTCGCAAAGCAACGACACGATCTCTTCTTATGCAGCAATCAGCGGAGGCTACGCTTACAATGCAAATATTCCATGGACTGAAGTCGAAGATACGATCGACTTCAAACGCTGGGGAGCTTATCCAAATGAAAGGTGGTGAATCACTGGCGCCAGAATGCCAATTCAGGATAGTCGCTTTGTGCGCTACTTGAACAAATGGCGCGACAAGAATGGCTGCGAAATCCTCGGACCGGATGACATAGTTTTTGAGGTTCGTGGTCAGCCAGTCGACTCTGTGCGGACATGACAGGACTTGATCCAAATCTAGCGAGCGCGTCGACTACCCGACACAAAAGCCCGAAGCGCTTCTCGGACGCATCATCAGAGCCAGCAGCAACGAAGGCGATCTGGTGGCCGACTTCTTCTGCGGCTGCGGCACGACGGCCGCGGTCGCCGAGAAGCTCGGTCGCAAATGGATCGCTACCGACCTCGGCAAGTTCGCCATCCACACCACGCGCAAAGCGGCTCATCGAGAGTGCAGCGCGAGCTGAAGGCCGCGGACGAAGCCGTTCCGCGCCTTCGAGGTGCTCAACCTCGGCCGCTACGAGCGGCAGGCCTATCTCAATGTCGGTGGACCGACCTCACCGGCAAGAAGAAGGAGAGAGGCGCTCGCCGCAAGGAGCAGGAGTTCCGCGACCTGATCCTGCAAGGCCTACGACCGGCGGCGGAAACGAGGGCCAGCCAGCGCAGGACGGCTTCTTCCACGGGAAGACCGGGCGGCCGCCTCGTCGTCGTTGGCCCGATCAACCTGCCTGTCGGGCGGCTGTTCGTCGAGGAGGTCATCACCGGAGTGCCGCAAGCGCGGGGCGTCGCGCGTGGACGTGCTGGCGTTCGAGTTCGAGATGGGCCTGTTCCCGGCCGTGCTGGACGAGGCGAGGCAAAGGGCATCGACCTTGCGCCGAAGACATTCCCGCCGAAGTGTTCGACAAGCGCGCCGTGGAGAGAGGCCAGGTGGGCTTCCACGACGTCGCTTCATCGAGGTCACGCCGCGCTTGACGAGAAGAACAAGCTCGCGTGGCGTGGAGCTGACCGATTTCTCGGTCTACTACTCGCAGGGGCGTCGGATGCCGCATTGCCGAGCTTGAAGGAAGGCAAGAGCGAAGTCGTGTGCGAACAGGGGCAGCTCTATCAAGGTCAGCAAGAACAAGGAAGGCGTCGTCACCGCGACGTGCTCACCAAGCACTGGACGGACTGGGTGGACTACTGGGCGGTGGACTTCGACTACGAGAGCCGCAAGGAGATCATCAAGGTCCCGCGGGGCCAAGCGTCGGCAGGGTCGCCGCAATGCCAGACTTTAGTCCGCGCCAGCGTGAATTGGGCGAGTTCCCGGACTTCGAGGAACGCTGGACCGGCGCCTACATCTTCGAGAACGAATGGCAGAGCTTCCGCACCCGCCAGAACCGCGACCTGGAACTGACGACCGCGCCGCACACCTACGACGAAGCCGGGCCGCTACACCATCGCCGTGAAGGTGATCGACATCTTCGGCAACGACACGATGACGCTCGTGCCGATCACAGTTCGTGAGTCCTTGGTCAACTCCAGCCAAGGAGCCGACTGGACCCTGCCGTGCTCGGCGTCACGAGCTGCAAAGACGCGGGGGCGGACCCCTTGCTTCTGGTCCTTGGATGCAACGGGATAGCCGAACTCCTCGACAATTGGAAAAGACGCGGGCTGGGCACACCAGTCGGTGGCACGTTGCGAGCGTACGGGATAGTCGACTTCTCGATCCCTTCACGGAGGGAATCGAGAGGCTCGGCATCGACGTGCCGGCCGCGGGTGTTCCTGTGTGCCAGATCCGAGTTTCGCATGATGGGCAACTCCAAACGAAGCTGAGATCCTGGATCCGGTTCAGGGCGGCTTCGACCTCTTGCGACGATGCGCGCCCGCGACCGGCATGAGCCTCGACGTTTAGAGCTGCCTGCAGGTCGGCTTCAAGTCCCTGAGCAGCGGCTCAACGCGCGAGAGTAGGTCTCTCGCATGGTCCCGAAGCACACGACGGATGCCTTTGAACAGTTCACCCGCTTCTCGCATTTCGTTTCGAACCCCTCGGCGAAAAGGAAGAGGTGCCTCCAATGCTTCGCAGGCTTCCTGAAGAAGCTCCTCCAATGCTCGTCGCCCCTTCTGAGCTGCTCCCGTAGCGTCGTCGGGCAAGCAGAGACGGGCCTTCTCCAGCATGTCACCGGACTGGTATCGAGTCGTTCGCGGACCCGTCGCGTAACTCCAGGAGGTGAACTCCTGCGTGGACCAACCTGGTGCTCGGCGTCTGATGTGCTCATAGAACTGATGATCATGCGTGAGAACAATGAGCTGCCAGGTGTCGAATTCGTCTGTCAGAACGTTGGCCAGATTGCCTCGGTGGTACCAGATCGAAGCTGTTGACCACGTCGTCGAGGACGAGGAAGCCCAGCTCCTCATTGAATGACTCGGCCATGGCGAGGAAGAGAGCGATTGCAAGGGAGTTCAAGTGAGACTCGCTCAGTACACCGTGTGGAGGTCGTTGCCGGCTGCCGTGGAACTCAATTGCTAGTTCGACGCCTCTTTCCGTCCACATCTCGACCTGGACCTGGCCAAGCCCCTCACCGGGGTGGAGAGACTCATAGATGGACGCGACACGCCCCGAAGTCTGGCTGAGGATCGCCTCGAAGTACTCGCGCTGCCTGGTCTGGTAAGCGCCAAACAGTTGGTCTGCTGAATCTGCTGATCGCCGGGCGACCGCCTCAGCTTCTCGAGCGGTTCGCCAACTCCGGGCATCGGCAACCATTGCCCCGATGTCGATCAGCATGCCCTCCCTCCCTACCGGCCTCACTGGGAGAACATTGTCGAGCGATGCCCGCGCGCGTTCACGCCAGTCTGCCACCTCGCGGTGGAACGAAACGAGAGCTGAAGCGTCGAAGGGCTCTTGGTGCTCCACCGCCTGCCGGACCAGTAATCCCGGCGAGGCAGGCACCGGTGGGAATTCAATTCCTAAGGTGGAACCCCTTCGCGCTACATGGGCGACGCGGTCCATAACCGAGTCGGTCGAGCTCGCTATCTGGGAGAACTCTTGTCGGACTTCCTCGAACGTGACGGCGGCTTTCTGGAGAGACTGCAGAGCCCTCTCGATCAGAGTGGCGAGTAGTTCTTGCGAGATGTCTTGCCCGCGAAGAGGACACGACGTCGAAGCCGCCATGCCTGACACGTACGCGTCGGCAGCTCGGAAGAGCCCCAGCCTTAGACGATCCTCGCGACTGTCTTCGGAAACCGCCTCATTCCAATGCTCGACTGCCTCGAGTTGTGGACCAGGTTGGGAATCGAGTGGACTTCGGAGGCGAGCGACGCCACTTCCACGGTCGCATCACCGTCTTGTGCGCCCAGTACGGAGCGCGCCCAGCCCGGATCGAGGGCGCTCTCGAATGAGGCCGGGGGTTCCACGCCCGCTTCAATACAGCGACGGCTGATCGCTGCGTGCACCTCATCTTCGGAGGTCGGGTCGACGTGTTCCGACAGGGTAGCGGCTTGAGCGTGCAGATCTTGCTCGGCCACTGCCAGTTCGTTTCGGAGGTCATTGCGCGCTCGCTGGAGGTCGAGACGGAGCCGGTCCACGCCGTCGAGGCCCAGGATCTGAGCCAGTGCCTTCCACTTCTCTGCTTTGGGCTTCTCGACGAAGGCGACCAGCGTCCTGCCGCGCAAGAGGAAGGTCTCGCGGGCGGCCGCTCGGAGTACTGATGGGGGTGGTGAATCGTTTGTTTGATCGATGGTTCCGCCCAGTTCACCTGTGGTCTCGACTACGACGGAAGTCAACGTTTGCGGCGAAGCCGCTAGGTTCCGCAGGGCCTGCTGGCGTCCCTCGTGGCGCAGGAGCTCGATTCGACCTGTGAAGTACCACTCCAGGGCGTCAGCAATCGTGCTCTTGCCCGTTCCGTTATCGCCGAATCCCACGAGACTGCGACCATCTGGGAGTTCGATCGTCATCTCTTCGGGCACGCCCCGAAAGGCGGTCATCGAGACGCGAGTAACTCGTTCAATCACGGGCGTTCTCCCGGATGGCCTGCTTGATTGCTTCGGCTTGATTGGAAGCAGGATTCTCGACGAGAGCAAGTAGCCGCTCACGGAGCTCGTCTGAAATCGGGGTCTGCAACTCCCGCATGACGTTGGCGAGAAATGCGGTGACGCTCAACCTCTCCACTCGGCTGCTCCCAGAGCAATGATTCTGAGAAGGGTACTCTCGGTGCCCGACGTAGATGCACAAGTCCCCTCAACGGAGTGGGGCTCCAGACTCATCCAGGCATTTCTCGAAGGAGTGGCGCCTCCCGCTCGATCGGACAAAGCTAGCCGACTGAAGCCATGCTCCAGTAGACGCTGCCGTCGGGCTGCGTTCATCGGCGGAGGCCACAGGACGATGCATCAGGATAGGGACGAGTACCCAAACCCATGGCGCATTCACGTACGTGGTCACCCTGCGCGCCGTGAATCCACGGCGTGGCGGGAGGCCATACGTGACGCCGTGCGGACGCCTACCCTCAAGCGCCTTTCCCGCCACCGCCGGCCCAGACGAAGTTCTCCGTCGAGGTGATCTTCCGCATGACTCAGGAGGATTTGGCAAGGCCGGCGTTCGATCTCGACAACTTTGCGAAGCCGATCCTAGACACGCTTTTCACCTCGCAGCACGTCACGAGGCTCACCGGCGTGCTTCTTCCCGCTGTCAACGACACGTGGGTGTTCCGGCTGCATCTGGAGAAGGTTCAAGTAGAAACGCCGGACGAGCAGGGAGCGGATATCACCGTCGCCTGGCACGAAGCTGGGACCCAGATCTCACTCACCTCGCTGGCGACTGACGGACCATGTGCCCCTCCCGTCCGATTGTCAGAGCGGTCTGGAGTTCGGCAGCCTGAAGGTGAGTCCCGCCAAGTGGGATACCAGTGAACCTCAGCGGAACTCTTCGCGGAGCTTCGAGGAGAGTGTTCGGCTATCCCTGACACGCAAGAAGGTCGCTCGGGCAGCGTGAGCGGTAACCGTTGGGCATCTTGGAGCGCGCCCCTGGAAGAGACGGGGACCGGAAGCTTCCGTTGATATGGCGTCTACGTATCGGGACTCGCAAAGACGTCCGCTAGCTACTGATTGGTAATCAGACGGAACGTGACCTGCTGCTGACCAACTCCTCCGTTTCGAAGCTGCCGCGCTCGCGGACATCATCGACCGCCTGACCTCGACCACGAAGCACGCCGCCCGGGGTTCGAACGCAGGGCGAGTTGGAGGCCGAATCCGAACAGAGCGCCCGTTGATGAAAGTGGTGGTTTCGGGCGTTTGGCCTCTCCTGGATGATTGGAAGTGCCGGACCATCAAACGGGTCCAAGTGCGCGGCTAGAGGCTGGCCCACTCTGCCCTGCAATTTGATCGACCACATCGCGGAGCCCGGCCACTCGCACGAAGGTTGACCCCACCTGATACTCCCTGAACGTCGGGACTGTGGGATAAGCGAGCGTGGCCGAATCCAAGCCGAGCCTCTCGCAGTAGGTGACCATCTGGTACACGTCAGCGGACGACGGGGCCTTGTCGATGCCCTTGTACTTGGCGTCGTACAAAGCCACCGGTGTCTCGCCCCGAAGAACCAGTACATCCGCGACAGCGGTCATCTCTCCTCCGGTCGTGACAAGGAACGGAAAGCCGGCGACGGTCCGATAGCTGGGTCCCCAGGAGCGCTCAGCCCAGGTAGCGACGCACGCTTCCCAGACCTTGGGCATCGAGAAGAGGATGCTCGCGCCGGCGAGGCCGGAACCCTCGAGCCCAAGCGCTCGCGCTCGGAGAAAGTGTGACCGCGAGCGCCAGCGCATCCGTGTACCGAGAAGTGAGGCGCGTGAGGCTGACGCTCGCAGCGTCCAACCAGGACACGGGTTTCCGGTCCACGCCTCGGAACGCTGGGACCAGTCGAGTCAAACCTGATCGAGCGGTCAGGCTGAGAGGCACCGTCGATAACGCATCCAGCGTAGCCGCGATGATCTCATTCACGCGGATGCTCGTTGTCAGGCGCTGGGCCGTTGTCGTCAAGCGGTCGCTGCGCGCTCCTTGGCACCCGATCCAATGCGCAACATCGAGTGTGCCGGGGTAGGGAGGTCGGGTGAATCTCCGCTTCACATACCCCTTCGCGAGGCCGTCCCCGACGGTCAGCTTCTCGACCTCCCGCGCGAATGCCAAGGCGATGAGGTCGATGATGAATGGCGCTTCGCCCTCCTCCGCCCGGAACGCGTCGATTCGAAGCGGCGAGCTACCCGAAAAACGGATCAGACTCACGAGATCCCTGAAGTCGAACCGGCTCGCGATGTCGAACACCTGGCCGCTCGGAAGGCCAAGGCGACCGACGAACCCCAGGACGGACCTCGTAAACGTAGGCATCGGTCGCCGGCGTGAGCAACTCGAAGACCTTCGGCTCGTCTGGAGCGCCGCTCGCCTTGATCAGAGCGAGCACGTAGCGCAGGTCGCCCTTCCAGTTCAACCCGCGTGCGCGCGTACTCACGAAGTGAATCACCCTCGACGCCTTCCGCGAGGAGCTCGGTCACCTCGTCCTCGAGCTGACGGAGCTGATCCGGGTTCTCGAACCAGAACTCCTTCAGGTAGGGCTTCAGCTCGTACTCCCAGACGCGGAGGAGGCCTGCGGCGAGACTGTCATCGACCATCCAGTAGGAATGCCCGGGCGCGAAGTCCGTCTGTGGTCATCTTCGACTGCACCAGATCGAAGAACCGCAGCGTGAGGGTCTCGTCTCCTTCGGTTGTCCCCAGGAGCCATCCTTGCGAGGACCTTCGAGTTGGCGGGACGTAGATAGCGTGGAATCGGCGGCGAAGCGCGAAGTCGACCAGCGCCAGGCTCCTGTCGGCTGTGTTCATCGTTCCGAGGACGATCGACGTTGCCGGGGATCGAGAAGCGCGCTGCGAGTAGGGGAGCTCGACCACCTTGCCGCGGTACTCGAGGAGCAACATCAGCTCGCCAAGCGTCGATCCGAGGTCCGCTCGGTTGATCTCGTCGATGACGAGAACGTAGCGTGGCATCGAGAGTTCCGGCGAGCTCGATCGCAGAACTGCTGGAAGGTGCCTGGTCGAACCTCGAACCGCATCCGTGTCGCCCCATCGGTCACTGGGCGCAGGCCCTCGATGAAGTCCTCGTATGAATAGGACGGATGGAACTGCACCGTAAGGACCTCGCCAGGCTGCGCCAGGTATTGCCGACCCCTCGGCGACGTAGGTCTTCCCGAACCCGGCGGACCGTAGAAGAGGGCTTGCTTCTTCGGGCCCCGGAGTAGCTCGATCCAGTCGAGCACCGTCTCCTCGGGCAGATGCGTGTCGGCGACGAATTGTTCGAGTGCGTATGTCTCGGTCTCCAAGCCCCCGTCGCTCTCGCGGTACCGTCCTCCCCCTCCTCGAGCTGGGATCCCCAGGCCGCGGCCGCGAGCGGGTACACGACCTCAAAGGTCCGTCCCCCACGACCTCCGTAAGTTCCGGTGAAAAGGCGAAAGGGTCCGTGGTCCAACCTCCCGATAGACGACGGCCTTGGCGGCATGGCCCACTCGAGGAGTTGCGGCTTCGACTTCCATCTGGTTCGCTGGTCGACCCTGTCCCCATCTCGTCGGTCGAGAAACGGAGGTCGCCAAGATGGGGCCGGCGTCCATCGAGAATAGCTGCGCTCGCTCTCGAATTCGCCGAGAACGTCGAGCGGAGTTCCGTCGAGGCGGATTGCAGACCGAGTCCGAACTGGAAGTGCTCAGGACGGACGATCGCGAAAAGCTGCGCGTCCTCCTGCTTCTTGAACCGCGTGAAAGCCCCCCAGTAGTAGTCGTAGTACTCGCCGGACTCGGCGGGAAAGCGCTTCCGAATCGGCGAGCACCGTACCGAGCTTGACTTCGGTCTTCATCTTGGGATCAAGCTGAGCCACGTAGTTCGAGGCGACTGTCTCGAGCAGCCGCCGGAACGGTTCCCGAAGAGGGTCGGTACCGATCCTTGTTCTCCGCCATCCAACCTCCGGAGTTGTTGCTCCGGAGATCGAGCAAGAACCGAAACGTGTCGGCAACGAGCCCAGCCCCATGGAGGGGACTGTGCCCTCAGATAGGAAGGCGGCCAAGAGCGCCGCGTCGAGCTCTTGAGGCGCAAGGCCATAACTGTCGCGGTTCGCCGCACACCGGCGGCAGAACTCGAGATACGCCTCCCGTCCGTCCCTCCGACGACCACCTCGGATAGTCAGTGAGAGTTCGAAGCCCCTGCTCCGTCGCGTTGATC